>OY970254.1:0-3405000 GCA_963715585.1 uncultured Chitinophagaceae bacterium
CATGCGCATGCGCCGACGCCTCGCCCACGAGCGCCACCCCGACAACGACCTGAGCATCGGTCAGATGGTCGGTGCTGGGCCTGCTCGTACGCCTGGCGAGCAGACCGTCGGTGACCTGGCCCGCGCCGAGCGCGTCCGCCGCCGTCGGTGACCCGGACGGTCGCATCCGCCCGGCGAGTCCGACGGCTACGTCGTACGCCGCCCCCACGAGTCCGACGGCCGCCAGGTCGTCGTCTCGCTCACCGACTCCGGCCGCGCCGCGGTCCTCGCCGACCGCCAGCGCCGTGACGCCTGGCTCGCCCAGCGCTGCGGCACCCTCACCCCCGCAGAGCGCGCGACGCTGCGTGACGCCGCGCCGATCCTGGCGCGGCTCGCCGCGTCCGACTCATCGTCCCACCCGCTGTCCTCCGTCCCGCCTGACCCACCCGAGGAGTCACCACGAGTCCCACGTCCGCTTCCTGGCCAACCCCAACTACCGCCGCTACGCCGCCGGCGGTGTCGTGTCGAACACCGGCACCTGGATGCAGCGCGTCGCCCAGGACTGGCTCGTCCTCGAGCTCGCCGGCGGGTCCGGCGCCACCGCGCTGGGCATCACCACCGGCCTGCAGGGTTCCCTGCCGTTCCTGCTGCTGACCCCGATCGCCGGCCTCGTCGCCGACCGGATGCCCAAGCAGCGCCTCCTGCAGCTCACCAACCTCGGCATGGCCCTGCCGGCCCTCGTCCTCGGGGTGCTGGCCGTGACCGGCACCGCTGAGGTCTGGCACGTCTACGTCCTGGCCTTCCTTCTCGGCTCCGCCTCGCCCTTCGACGCCCCGGCGCGCCAGTCGTTCGTCTCCGAGATCGTCGACCCGGTCGACCTGACCGACGCCGTCGGCCTCAACTCCGCCAGCTTCAACGCGGCGCGCCTCGTCGGCCCCGGGCTGGCGGGACTGCTCATCGCGGTGATGGGCGGGGGAGCGGTCGCGCACGGCTGGGTGATCCTGCTCAACGCGGTGTCGTACGCCGCCCCGATCTGGTCGCTGCGCCACCTCGACGCCGCGCGGATCGACTCGCCCGCCCTGGCGCAGCGCGGGCCCGGCGCGATCCGTGAGGGCGTGGCCTACGTCCGGGGCCCGCCCGACCTGATGCTGGTGCTCGGCCTGGTCTTCTTCGCCGGCACGTTCGGCCTCAACTTCCAGATCACCTCGGCGCTGATGGCCACCGAGGTCTTCGGCAAGGGGCCGACCGAGTTCGGCCTGCTCGGCAGCTTCCTGGCTGTCGGCTCTCTCACGGGCGCCCTACTCGCCGCGCGCCGCGAGCACGTGCGCCACCGCCTCGTCGTGGGCTCCGCGCTCACCTTCGGTGCCACCGTGGTGCTGGCCGGGCTGATGCCCACCTACCTCACCTTCGCGCTGCTCACCCCGATCACCGGGCTGACCGCGCTGACCTTCATCACCAGCGCCAACACCTACAAGCCCTCAACACCGACGCCGGCGTCCGCGGCCGGGTGATGGCGCTCTACCTGATGGTCTTCATGGGCGGTACGCCCGTCGGCGCACCCATCATCGGCTGGATCGGACAGGAGTACGGCGCCCGCTGGACGCTGCTGGGCGGCGGGCTGCTCACCATCACCGGTGTGGCCGTCTCGGCGGCGGTGTTCCTGCGCCTCGAGCGCGCCCGGCGCGAGCGGGACGCCACGCTCGGCGAAGCGGCTCCCGCAGCTGCTCCTGCGGCATTTTGACCCGGTCGTCTCGCCCGAGTAGCCTCATTCCTTGTGTCTGGCACGACCAGACCCAGGCGCATGCTCGCTCCCGCCGTTGCCCAGTCCCTGGGCCGGGCCAGCCAGCCGGCGATCAGGCACAGCAACACACGCAACACACCCGAGTCCGGCACAGCGTCGGACCGAGATGAGAAGACAGAGAGAGGGAACCACCAGGTGCCCACCATCAACCAGCTGGTCCGCAAGGGCCGCCAGGACAAGGTGTCGAAGTCGAAGACGCCCGCCCTGAAGGGATCCCCGCAGCGCCGCGGCGTCTGCACCGGCGTACACGACCACCCCGAAGAAGCCGAACTCCGCCCTCCGCAAGGTCGCCCGCGTGCGCCTGAGCAGTGGCGTCGAGGTCACCGCCTACATCCCGGGTGTCGGTCACAACCTGCAGGAGCACTCGATCGTGCTCGTGCGCGGCGGCCGTGTGAAGGACCTTCCCGGTGTCCGCTACAAGATCATCCGCGGCACGCTCGACACCCAGGGTGTCAAGAACCGCAAGCAGGCCCGCAGCCGCTACGGCGCGAAGAAGGAGAAGTAATGCCTCGCATGGGTCCAGCTCCCAAGCGCCCTCTCGTCTCTGACCCGGTCTAGGCTTGCAGCTCGTGATTCGAATACATCGCTTTTTATTTAGCCTCAGGTATAAGGTAATCTGCCGGGTCTTTTACCCTGGCAGATTACCTTTACTTATTATCCCATTCTGCATTCCGATCTTCCCCTAATGCTGTTGAAATGATAATCCTATAAATAGTAGTCAGCTATCCCAAGCCACAAGATATAGATAATGCACTAAGTCACGTGTTTTCATCACTTCAGTGCAACAGAGAAAGCTATTCAAGCATTAACTGTTGTCTATTTGGTAGTATCCATATAGTAATAATATTCGTTCGTTGTCTACAAACAGCAGAATCGTTTATCTCGCCACAAGTATCGTTTATTTGTAGATAATGGTCTGTTCCAGTATTTGAACAATCTGTTATTATTTGTGATTTTTTTGTTGACAAGTGGGATACTCCTGTTGTATAAATATACACAAGACATGAGCAAGCAGGCACGAGATACACTAAAGAGTCTTTTTTCATCGGCCATAAGAGCCGATGTCCTGGCGCTGCTTCTTAATAATGCTGACGAAAGGTTCTACGTCAGGGAAATTGCCACGCTTCTGAGAAAAAATCCCTCCGGTGTCAAGAGAGAACTCGACAATCTTGAAAATATGGGTATCCTTATAAGCAAGAAAGTTGCAAATCTCAAATATTTCCAGGCTGACAAAAAATCCCCTTTCTTTACCGAACTGAAGAGCATCATTGCAAAGTCACTTGGGCGTGACAGGTGCGCTTAAGGCGATGCTGAAGACAACAGGGGCAAAAATTGCTTTCATATTCGGTCCCTATACAGAAAGTGAGGAGGCCGGACACTGTCAATGTCCTGATAGTCGGCTCAGTCTCGCTTGAGGGTCTCAAGGATATCGAAGAGCGCTTCATCAAGAAGATCAGCGTGACTGTGATCGATGAGGCCGAGTTCAAAAGCAAGAAGGAAAGCGGAGACCCAGAGCTTGAAAAGCTCCTGTCAGGAGAGAAGATCATCCTGATGGGGAAGCTTTAATCTCAACATCCCCCGAATAGTGGGGTAAAGAAAGGTGGTGACCAACATGGCAGCAGCAAAGAAGCCCGCAGCAAAGAAGGCAGCAACAAAGAAGGCAGCTCCGAAGAAGGCAGCAGCAAAGAAGAAGAAATAAGTTAAGAGATACTTGGTTACTATGGCTGGGGAACAGCAATTCCCCAGCTTTTTTTTGTTTATATTAGCACAAGCCCGGCAAAATTAGGAAAAAGTTTTTTTAATGCTGATAACTAGTTGATTTTAAATGCTTATTTGCATTTCATGGACAGGAGACAGCTGCTCTTCAACAATAATATCCCAAGTCTCGGGGCGGACATAAGCTTCCTGAGAAACTTGACATTGCTTGAGTGTCCTGACTTGCTCGCAACAATATGACCATAGATCGGAAATCCGATCAGGGAAAAATCTCCAATAGAATCAAGAACTTTATGACGCACAAACTCGTCCTTGAACCTGAGTCCCGATGCATTGATGACACCGTTTTCTCCCATTATCGACAGCATTGTCGAGAGAGCCGCCTTTTGCGAGACCGTTGCTGCGAAGATACTCAATGTCTTTCAGGAATCCAAATGTTCTTGCCGGAGCAATCTCTGTCACAAAATTTTCCTCGGTAATGTCAATGCTGATCCTCTGTTCGCCAATGCCGTTATGATGAAAAAAGATGCTATGGGTCATTTTGGACCCGCAGTAGGGAACGCAGCAATATGCGCATGTCCATCTTCAAAAATAAAGGGCTTATTGATCCTCAGATACGGTCTTTTCTTGCCCTGTTTCGCAATACCGGCCTTGAGAATAATACTGATAAGCTCGGTTGAACTGCCGTCAAGAATCGGTATCTCGGGACCAGCCACTTCAATGATAAGATTGTCGATTCCGAGCCCCGCAAGCGCCGCAAGCATATGCTCTACCGTTCTGATCTTTACGCCATTGATTCCAATGGTTGTTGCAAATGCAGTATCAATGACTGCTCCGACATGAGCCTTGATGACGGCCGGCTTGTCAGTTCTTATGAACGTTATGCCTGCATCGCGCGAAGCAGGTTTGAGGGTTACCCGTGACATGCTTGCCCGTATGAAGGCCGATGCCCTCAAAAGATACCTCATTTTTTATGGTTCGCTGTGCTCGCATAGCACGTCAATATATGCAAGTATGAATGCCACTAAATATATTGTTTGTTTTCAAGAGGTATGATGATAAGTTGCGTGGATAAATAACAATAAGTGTCTTATTTTTGCATCAGTATCTAGACGGAAAATACAGTTATTCGTGAGCCCCGCCAACAATAATTTCGGGTATTCTGACTGTTGGCATTGCATCGGTAACCGGTACTCCCTGCGAATCTTTGCCGCATGTCCCGATAGAAAAGCCGAGATCGCTGCCGACCATATCGATCGCTTTCAGCACTTCCGGTCCATTGCCTGCAAGCGTTGCTCCCCTGACCAGTTCGTCTTTCTTTCCGTTCTCTGATAAGATATCCCTCCTGAACGTCAAAGACAAAATCACCAGTTACGGTATTTACCTGGCCGCCTCCCATTTTTACCACAAGCAGGCCCTGGTCGACTGACCGGACAATATCCTCAGGATCGTCCGCTGCCAGGAGCAATGAAGGTGTTGGTCATTCTCGGGATAGGCCTGCTTTCATACGATTCACGCCTGCCATTGCCTGTTGACTGGGTATTGTCCTTCATGGCGGTAAGCTTGTCATACATGAAACTCTTCAGAACGCCTTTTTCAACAAGAACCGTGCGCTGTGAAGGAGTCCCTTCATCATCGAACCTGAACGATCCCCTTCTGCCCGGGAGGGTTGCGTCATCAATGACCGTGACCAGTTCAGATGCAACCCGCTGCCCCAATTTCCCTGAAAAGACCGAAAGACCCTGCTGGGCAAGGTCTGCCTCAAGACCGTGGCCGATAGCCTCGTGGATCATGGTTCCGCCTGCAAGGGATGAGATCACCACCGGCATTCTTCCTGCCGGGGCCTTCCGTGCGTGAGCATCATGATCGCGCGCTCTGCAGCCTTGCTGCTGAGGTCTTCGATATTTTCCTTTTCGAAAAGTTCAAAACCGGCAAAGCCGCCGATTGCTTCATATCCTGTCTGCACTATGCCATTGGCGCTTGCAATGACCTGAACCATGAGCAGCGTATAGACCCGTTTATCATCAGCAACGAAACCGTCAGAGGTTGCTGTCTGAACATCCTGGACGGAATCTCTGTATATGACCGTGACCTGCCTGATGCGCTGATCAATGGACCTGGCGATCTTTTCGGCGTTTCTGACAAGAGCGATCTTTTCTTCAAGCGGTATGCTCTCCGGCATTGCTGTATGCCGAACTGCACAGCAGGATTTCTGGCTGCAAGAGATGCTATTGTCTTTGCCGGCATATCCGATGCCATTCTGCTTGCATCAGAGGCTGACTGCAACAATGCTCGGGGGGAAAGGTCATTGCTGTATGCATAGGATGTCTTGCCTTTAAGCAGAAGGCGAATGCCTGCTCCTGCTTCAGTGCCGGAGATGATCTTCTCAAGCCTGCTGTCTTCAATGACAAGGGATGTCATTTTTCGTGATTCAATGAAGATGTCAGCATATTCTCCGCCGCGGGAGAGGACCTTCTTCAGGAGGTCAAGATGCAGTTCTTTTTCGATCATTTTCTGTTCACCATTTTTGCCAAGTAGGTTATTATAGCACTATTGTATTACAGGGCTGCCGCATACGCCCTGTGAACAGAAGGAGATCCTATGCCTGAGTTTGGCGTAATAGCGGGAAGCGGTATCTATAATATCCCTGAGCTTGAGATCATTGACTCAGTGAAGGTGAGTTCACCCTATGGCGAGCCTTCTGATCATTATCGCATAGGGAGGTTATCGGGGAGGGAGATCGCTTTTCTGCCGAGGCATGGATCCTTGCATCATATCCCGCCGCACAGGATAAATTACCGGGCAAACATCTGGGGCTTCCGGGAACTTGGCGTAAAGAGGATCCTCTCCGTGGGCGCAACAGGCGGCATCAGCAGAGAGATGAAGCCGGGCTCTCTGGTTCTGCTTGATCAGATCATTGACAGGACAAGCGGAAGGGAAGCTACCTTTTATGATGAGAACGAGGTTGTACACGTTGATTTTACAGAACCCTTCTGCCCTGACCTGAGAAAGACCCTCCTTGCGTCTGCTTCACAGAGCGGCATCCGCGTTCTGGAAAAAGGTACCTATATCGCCGTGAACGGGCCAAGGCTTGAGACTGCGGCAGAGATCAGGGAATTTTCATTGATTGGCGCTGACGTTGTCGGCATGACCGGCATGCCCGAGGCTGCTCTTGCCCGTGAGCTGGAGATCTGCTTTGCCGGTCTGGCAGTTGTCACGAACGTTGCAGCAGGCATTGACAGAAGGAAGGCTTACAACAACAGAGGTTGTTGATGCGATGAAGGCTTCTATGCAACAGATCAAGGCCCTGCTCAAGGCATTTTTCAGCCTCAACCCGGGAGAGCCTGTCTGCTCCTGCGGCAGCAGTCTGAAAAACGCCAGGATGCAGGCCTGATAAGATACATAATCCTATGCCGACCATTCTGATCGTTGAAGACAAAGATTCCATGGCACAGATGCTCAGGGAAACCCTGGAAGCAGAGGGATACATCTCGTTGCCCTTGCCGGTGATGGCCAGGACGGCATCCGTCAGATCAGGGACAGCCGTTTTGACCTTATTCTCTCTGACCTGAAGCTACCAAGAAAGGACGGTATCGAGGTGCTGAAGGCGGCAAGGGCGGAAAGTCAGTTTACACCGGTGATCATGATGACAGCCTTTGGAACCGTAGAGACCGCTGTCGCCGCAATGAAAGAAGGGGCTTTTGATTTTATTACCAAACCCTTTGATACAGACCATCTTCTTCTTCTCATTAAACGGGCGCTTGAAAACCAGCGGCTTGTCACCGAAAACATCCTGCTTAAGGATGAACTGACAGGAAAGCTCGGCATGCCGAAGATCATAGGCACGAGCCGGGAGATTACCGAAGTTGCCCAGAAGGTGCAGAAGGTTGCTCCGGCAAAGACAACCGTGCTGCTCCTTGGTGAGAGCGGCACTGGCAAGGAACTCTTTGCGCGTGCTATTCACCATTTGAGCAACAGAAGGGAGCATCCTTTTGTCGCTATAAACTGTGCTGCCATACCGAGGGAACTTCTTGAAACAGAGCTTTTTGGCCATGAAAAAGGGTCCTTTACCGGCGCTGATGCGCGGAAGATCGGCAAGTTCGAGTTGGCTGACAAGGGGACGATCTTTCTTGATGAGATCGCAGAGATGGATCTGCTGCTTCAGGCAAAGATCCTGCGGGTCATCCAGGAAGGTGAGATAGAACGGGTGGGAGGCATCAAGGCCATCAGGATCGATGTGAGGATCGTTGCTGCAAGCAACAAGGACATTGAAAAGGCTGTTGAGGAGAAGCTCTTCAGGGAAGACCTTTTTTACCGGCTGAACGTCTTCCCGATCGTGATACCGCCTCTGAGAGACCGGAAAGATGATATCCCGCTTCTTGTAGATTTCTTCATGAATAAATACTGCCGTGAACTGAAAAAACCGCATCTGCGTATTGCCAAGGATGCCCTTGACCTGCTCATCAGTTATCCCTGGAAGGGAAATGTGCGGGAACTTGAGAATTGCATTGAACGCGGCATTATCCTTTGCGAGGGAGATACCATTACTGATGACCATATTGTGCTCAACAGGCAGATGGCTCTTGAGAGTTCTCTGAGGAACCTGCCCGCTGACGGCACCCTCGAAGAGGTCATGAAAGAGGCTACCCGTATTGTCGAGACGCAGCGCATTACAAAGGCCCTGAAGGATACGAAAGGAAACAAAACAAAGGCAGCAGAGCTTCTTCAGGTGAGCTACAAGACCCTTCTTACCAAGATCAGGGATTACGGCATAGAGAATCCCTGATCCTGGTAGATGGCCATGAGATTCCTGCCGGTTCCTTGACAGCCTGAACTGCTTGCCATTATTATAAAAAGCATGAAAAAATCCCTTGTTTTTGTTCTTCTGCTCCTGATTTCTGTCTTTTCGGCAGGACCGTCACATGCGGCCGGCAGTTCAGATGAGAAGAAGGCTGCTGATGAACTGAGCGTTGAAGAACAGAACAAGAAAGCGCTTGAGGCTTTTAAGACGATCCTTGATCTGTCTGAAAGCGGTGACCGGCAGACAGTCCTTCCTCAGCTTGAGGCAGCCTATTCCAATGTAATCTCATCCTATCCAAAAGCTTCTCTGACGCAGGAGATCTACTGGCGGCTGATTCAGATATACGTGAATGACTATCATCCGCCTGCATTTGAAAAAGCGGAAGGGCTTCGCAGCGAGTTCTATAAAAAGTATCCTGATTCCAAACTCCGGGATCTTATTGACCGGGCATTGGCAGATGGTTATTTCAGGGACAGCAAGTGGGAAAAACTCGTGTCGCTGCTGGCGTCGTCCATAAAGCAGTCCATTGAAACCGGAAAATTCACAAGGATTTTTGATATTTTCATGTTCACAGAGGCAAAGTTCAGACTTGGTGATCTCGTGGAGGCCGAGAAAGGCTACAAGATCATCATCGCAAATTTCCCCCAGTCCAGGGAAAGCAAAATTGCAAAGCAGCGGCTTGTAGAGATAGAGCAGAAGAGGCAGAAACAACCAAAGTAACTTTTCAGGGGGATTTGTGTCAGGACATTCAAAGTGGGCATCAATAAAGCATAAGAAAGCTATCACCGACGCCAAGAGAGGGAAGGCCTTCACCAAGATCGTGAAGGAAATATGTACTGCGGCCAGACTCGGAGGAGGAGACGCTGACAGTAACCCTCGCCTGCGTACTGCCATAGACGCTGCCAAAGAAGTGAATATGCCTCACGATAATATCAAAAAGGCGATCATGAAGGGAACGGGAGCACTTCCGGGTATGTCGTATGAGGAGTACCTGTACGAAGGCTATGGCCCTGCAGGTGTTGCGGTCATGGTCGAGGTGATGACGGATAACAAGAACAGGACCGTTCCGGAGATCCGTTTTATCATGTCAAAGAACGGGGGAAGTCTCGGCGAGTCCGGATGTGTTGCCTGGATGTTTGACAAGAAGGGTTATATCCTGGTCAGCAAGATCAGGCGCGTCTGAAGATGCGGTCATGAATGCTGCACTTGACGCCGGTGCAGAGGATATGAAGAACGACCCGGATGAAGATAACTTTGAGGTCATCACTGCCCCTGAAGACCTTGTCACGGTGAAAGAGGCGCTTGAGAAGGCAGGCATTCCGCTTGAGTCTGCTGAAGTAACGATGCTTCCGAAGAATTATGTTGTCCTTGATCAAAAGGCGGCAGAGCAGATGTTGCGGCTTATTGATGCACTTGAGGACAACGATGATGTGCAGAATGTGTATGCCAATTTCGACATCCCTGATGATGTGGCGGAGAAGATCAATAAGTGAGCCGTTGCCTGTGAGGTCGGATAACGGATAGTGTTCGTATCAGCAGTAATGCTTCCTCGGGGCTTCATGGTAAGGCGTAACATGACTGCAACATCGATCAGGGTTACGTTTAAGAGAAAATTTATCGCCGGGCTTTTTATCTCGATCCCCGCTATTATTACGATCCTCGTAATCGCCTGGTTCTTCAGGTTTGTTGACGGTCTGCTTGAGCCGGCCTATTACCAGATCCTTGGATACCATACGCCTGGTCTCGGTTTCATCTCTGCGATCATTCTTATCTTCATCGTCGGCATTGTCTCGACGAATGTCTTTGGCAAGAAGATTATTCTCTTTCTTTGAGCGCATAT
Source organism: uncultured Chitinophagaceae bacterium (assembly GCA_963715585.1). Taxonomy (GTDB): domain Bacteria; phylum Bacteroidota; class Bacteroidia; order Chitinophagales; family Chitinophagaceae; genus Ferruginibacter. Next base: position 10,138 of record OY970254.1, read on the forward strand.
TTCTGAATATCCCTGTTTTCAAGAGTTTCTATACCGCAATAAAACAGCTTGTGGATGCCTTTTCGCCGGAGAGCAAAACGTCGTCATTCAAGAAGGTCGTGATCATTGAATATCCGCGGAAGGGAGCCTATGCCTTCGGATTTCTTACCAAAGAACGCACGGTTTTGGCTGACGAAGCGGAAAAGAATTAAACCTCAGGGCCGTGTATGTGCCGACGAACAACCTGTACATGGGAGAGATCGTGCTGGTGCCTGAAGGGGAGGTATTCGCTACGGATATCCCGGTTGATGAGGGCATGAAGATAATCCTTTCGGGAGGGATAGCAGCGCCTCACAGGATAGGGGAGTCCCGGGAATGAGAATCGCCTGTGTCATCCTTGCTGCGGGTCAGGGCAAGAGAATGAAGTCCTCTCTGCCAAAGGTACTCCACAGGGTCTGCGGCATGCCGATGCTGCAGGCGGTAATTGACGCTGCCGTGAAGCTGAAACCTGAACGCGTGATCGTTGTCGCCGGAAAACAGATCGATCTTTTCAAAAAAGAGATTGCTTCTCCTGATGTTCAGTTCATGCTCCAGAAAGAACCGAAAGGGACGGGTGACGCGCTGAAGAGCGCCATGCCGGCCTTGAAGGGCTTCAGGGGGACGGTAATCGTTTTGAACGGCGACACCCCTCTTATTGAGCCGCAGACGATCAAACGACTCCTTTTGCTTCATCAGAAGAACAATAATGCCATTTCCGTGCTTTCGTTCCATGCAGAAGACCCGAAGGGATATGGCAGGGTTGTCAGGGACAAGACCGGGAAATTCCTTGCTATTGTGGAAGAGAAGGACGCTGACATCGGCCAAAAGAAGATCCATGAAGTGAACAGCGGTGTATATGCCATCAATCATGATGCCTTTTCCCTTCTTGACCGGCTTGGCTATGAACAGGCAGAAAGGCGAATATTATCTGACCGATATTGTAGCCCTTTCACTTAAGCAGGGCCTGCGGACATCTGCCTTTGCCATAGGCGGGGAGAAAGAGTTCATGGGTGTGAATACGCGGGAAGAACTTCTCAGGGCATCCGAGGTCATGCGGCAGGGTGTTGTCCGAAACTGTATCTCCAGGGGAGTGAACCTCCTTGATCCTGCCTCGGTGTTTATCCATCCGCATGCCTCGATCGGCAGGGACACGATCATCTATCCGAATGTTTTCATTGAAGAGGGGACAACGATTGGAAGCGACGTGACCATCTATCCTCATGTGCGCATAATCCGCAGCATTATCGATGACCATGCGGTGATCAAGGACTCGACGGTGATCGAGGATTCACGTATCGGCAAGGGTGCAATCGTTGGACCTTTTGCGCATATCCGGCCAGGCTCGGAGATCGGGGCCTATGCCAAAGATAGGGAATTTCGTTGAACTGAAAAAGGCGGTCATAGGGAAGGGTGCAAAGGCATCCCATCTCAGCTATCTCGGCGACGCCGTCATTGGCAGCGATGTGAATATCGGCGCAGGCACCATAACCTGCAATTATGACGGCGAGAAAAAACATCAGACCATTATCGGCGACAGTGTTTTTGTCGGGAGCGATACGCAGTTTGTTGCGCCGGTGAAGATCGGCAAAGATGCTTATATCGGCGCTGGATCGACGATCACAAAGGACGTTCTTCCGGGGTCTCTTGCAGTCAGCAGAACAGAACAGAGGAATATCAAAGACTGGGCGAAGAACAGGCAGGCTAAGGCCAGGGGGAAGACAGGGAAATGAAGTATTCTTTGAACTATTCACTATTCACTATTCACGCACACGCTCCTCAACGACGAGTGGACCACGGTCCGTGCCGTGCAGGAAGCCCTCATGCCCGATCGGGGCCGAGCGTTCCCCTGCACGATTGCGCTCGAGCACGACTACGTGGCCTGGTCCTGGCGCTTCTCCGAGGCCCGAGCCGACAACGCCAACCCGTCCGAGGTGGTCCCGCCACTGTCGGACTTCCCGCCCGCCGACCTGGTCATCACCGACCCCAACGACGTCTGCACCGAGCAGATGGGCGGCTGGCACTGGACCGCCGACTACCACTACTGGGAACTCGGCTCCCCGCTGGCCCGCCACCTCGGCGGCCGCTGGGCCCCCTCCCACTGACCCACACCCCGAAATTGGCCGATCCTGGTTGCACCAGCAACCAGGATCGGGGCCGGGACGGGATCTACTGGGGGCTGGCCCATGACGACGGAGCCGTTCTGGCCGCCGAGGCCGAGCGAGTTGGAGATGGCGTAGCCCGGGTCCCAGGGGCGGGGCGCGCCTCGGACGATGTCGGCGGTGAGCTCGGGGTCGGGGACCAGGGACCACTGGGTCTGTGGGATCAGCCGTCGGTCGATGGTGAGCGCCAGCGCCGCCGCCTCGAGGCCACCGGCGGCCGCACCGGGATGGCCGGTCACGCCCTTGGTGGAGTTGAGCGCGGGGCCGTGCTCGCCGAAGAGGTCGATGGCGGCGTCGGACTCGGCCTGGTCGTTGTGCTTGGTCCCGGTGCCGTGGGTGTTGATGTGGCGCACCTCGGCCGGGTCGACGCCGGCCTCCCGAAGTGCCAGCGACATGCATCGCCGCACGCCCTCGCCGCGGGGAGCAGGCTGGATGAGGTCGTAGCCGTCCACCGTGTTGGCCCCGCCCAGGACCTCGGCGTAGATGTGGGCGCCACGGGCCGGGCGCGCGTCGAGGGTCTCCAGCCGCAGCACGGCCGCGCCCTCCGAGAGGATGAAGCCCTGGCGGTTGAGGTCGAACGGACGAGCGACCGTCTCCTCGGTGTGGACCCGAAGGTTGAGCAGGCCGGCCGGGACCGGGTCGAGCTGGGGGTCGTCGGCCATGAGCGTGGCCTCGCTGCCACCGGTGTAGGCCACGTCGGCCTGGCCGTAGCGGACGAGCCGGTAGGCATCGGCCACCGCATGGGTGCCCGAGGCACAGCCGCTGGCCACGCTGTAGGTGACGCCCTTGGAGCCCAGGTCGAAGGCCACGTTGGCCGACCCGGCGTTGCTCATGGACAGCACGCCCGAGAGCAGGTTGACGCCCTCGCGGCCGTGCTCCTGGAAGTCGAGGTAGCCCTGGATGGTGGTGCGGGTCCCCCCGTTGCCGGTGCCCATCACGACCGCCACGCCCTCGGGCTCGTCGGTCGGGGTCCCGGCGTCGTCGTGAGCCAGGCGGGCGGCGGCGATGGCGAGCTGGGCGAACAGCTCGGTGCGCTGCACCCGTCGGCGATCGAGGTACTGGCGGGGATCGAAACCGACGATGCGACGGTGCGTCGGACCCGGTTCGGGCGCCACCAGGGCATCCCAGAACTGGTCCTTGCCGACGCATGGGACCGGTGAGGACGCCGATGCCGGTGACGACGACGCGCCGACCGGCCCGGGCGTCGGTCATGGGCGGGACATCGCCGAGCTGGTCATGGTCGCATTCAACCACAGAGGTCATCCGCAGCCGTTCGGTAGGGTGCGGCCGTGGACGGACCGGCAGCGCGCAACCCGGTGGCGCTGGTCACCGGTGCCGCGGGCGCCATCGGTGCGGCCTGCGTCGCCCGGCTGGCGGCCGACGGGTTCACCGCAGTGTCGGCTTGGCGGGAAACGCCGCCGTCCGGCGACGGGCCATCGGTGCGCTTCGACGTGACCGATGCCGACGCCGTCGCCGCAGGCATCGCCGAGGTCGAGGAGGTCCACGGGCCGATCCACACGGTGGTGGCCAACGCCGGCTGGGCCCATCTCGACCTGGCGCTCCGGGCTGATCCGGAGGTGTTCCGCCAGGTCATCGACACCAACCTCACCGGCGCCTTCCTCACCGCCAAGGCCGCCCTCGGACCGATGGTCCGCCGCCGCCAGGGCCGCATCGTCCTCATGGGGTCGGTCGCCGGCTTCTGGGGTGTCCCTGGGGTGTCGTCGTATGCCGCGTCCAAGGCCGGGATGCTCGGCCTGGCCCGATCGCTCGCCCGTGAGGTCGGGTCCCGGAACATCACGGTCAACGTGGTGGCGCCCGGCCTGCTCGACAACGCCGTCGACCGCATCGACGACCAACGCCCGGCCAGCCGGGTGACCGCCGGATGGGTGGCGTCCACGCCGCTCCGCCGAGCCGGCACACCCGAGGAGATCGCCGCCGCGGTGTCGTTCCTGGCCTCGGACCGGGCCGGCTTCGTCACCGGCACGGTCCTGCCGGTCGACGGCGGCTTCTCCATGGGCATCGGGTGACCAGGCCCGAACGGCCCGCGGGTAGCATCGCCAAGCCGGCTGGATAGGGAGATCTGATGGAGCAAGCAACGTTCGAATGGGTGCGAGACCGCTTCGCTGAGGTGCTCGAACTCGACCCGTCCGAGATCACCACGGCCAGCCGCTTCGCCGATGATCTCGACGCCGACAGCATCGACCTCATCGAGGTGGTCAACAGCGCCGAGCGGTCGCTGGGCGTGACCATCGCCGAAGAAGAGCTGTACGACCTCGAGACCGTGGGCCAGCTGGTCGACACCATCGATCGGCACCGGGCCGCGGCGGGCTCGTGAAGGCAGCAGACCTCGACGACGCCGCCCTCAAGGCCGGCCAGGCCGAGAACTTCGACAACCTGAACGACGTCGTCGCCGGCTCGCCGTTCGACAAGCACCTGCGCTTCTTCAACTTCGGGTACCGCCCGCTGGCCGACCAGCCCGTCGCCGGTCCGCACCTGTCGGTGGCGTTCCCCAACCGCGACTCCGCCCAGCTCCTGTTCGAGGTGGTGGGAGACACCGACCTCACCGGCGCACGCGTGGCCGAGATCGGTTGCGGCCGCGGCGGCAACCTCTGGCTGCTCCGCCGCTACTTCGGCACCGCCCAGGTGGTCGGCGTCGACATCGCCTACAAGTCCATGGTCTTCTGCCGGCAGTCCATGCCCGACGACGACGCCGCCTTCGTGCACGGCGACGCCGAGCAGGTACCGCTGGGCAGCGGGTGGGCCGACGCCGTGGTCAGCGTCGAGACCTCCTGCACCTACCCCAACATCGAGTCGTTCTTCCGCAACGTCGCCCGGGTGCTCAAGGTCGGCGGCCACTTCCTCTACACCGACCTCATCGACCACGAGCTGCTGCAGCCGTTCATCGGCGTGCTCGACTCGCTCGGCCTCGAACTGATCGAGCTGCGAGACATCACCGCCAACGTCAGCGCCTCCCGCGATGCCCGGGCCGAGCGCCAGAAGCTGGCGTTCGTGGCCAATGCAGCGAGTCGGGCGACGCCGGCACCATGAGCGAGTTCGTCGGCCAAGAAGGCTCACGCCTCTACGACTACCTGCAGGGCGTCGATCGGGGCTACCAGATCCTCCGCTTCCGCAAGGTGGCCGATGTCGAGCCGCCCGAGGGGCATCTGCTCACCGAGCAGCAGCGGGCCCTGGTGCGCGAGCACGCGGGCGACGCGGTCGACCTGCTCACCATCCCCTCGGCGTCGAGCCAGGCCTGACCCCCATGAGCGCGGCGTCAGCGGGTGCTGCACGCCGTGCGCTGGTGGTGGGCGCCGCCCGGGGCATCGGGCGCGCCACCGCCGCCCACCTGGTCAGCACCGGCCACGCCGTCACCGCTACCTGGCACACCACCGAGCCCGAACCGCTCGACGGGGTCACCTGGGTCCGGTGCGACACCACGGTCGCGTCTGATGTCGATGCGCTCTTCGCCGGCCGACCCGTTCGACGTGGTGGTGGCCAATGCCGCGCTGGTGCGGGACCGGATGAGCAGCCGCATGACCGACGACGACTTCAGCGCCGTGCTCGACGTGAACCTCACCGGCACCTTCCGGGTCGCCCGAGCCGCGCTCGGCCACGATGACCACCGCCCGCTGGGGCCGCATCGTGCTGGTCTCGTCGGTCGGGGCGTGGATCGGCGCCGCCGGCCAGGCCAACTACGCCGCGTCCAAGACCGGCCTGCTCGGGATGGCCCGGGCGCTGGCTCGTGAGGCCGGACCCCGCAACGTCACCGTCAACGTGGTGGCCCCGGGCGTCATCGCCACCGAGCTCATCGAGGCGATGGCCCCTGCGCTCCAGGAGCGCTGGGTCAGCCAGGTTCCGGCCGGCCGCATGGGCACGCCCGACGAAGTGGCCGCCACGATCGGCTTCCTCTGCTCCGAGCGCGCCGGGCACATCACCGGGGCCTTCGTCCCGGTCGACGGCGGGCTGGTCGCATGACGCGCACCCGGGTGGTCGTCACCGGTCTCGGCACCGTGAGCGCGTCGGGCACCGACCTCGACCGGTTCTGGACCTGGCTGTGCGATGCGCCGCCCGCTCCGGTCTCCACCCCCGTCACCGACTTCGATCCCCGGCGCTGGCTCACCGCCAAGGAGGTCCGGCGTTCGGACCCCTTCGCCCGCTACGCCGTGGCCGCGTCCCGCCTGGCCCTGGCCGACGCCGACCTGGCCCCCGGGTCCGTCTCGCCCACTCGGTCGGGCGTCGTGCTTCGGCACGGTCTACGGCGCCCTCGAGTCGTTCGATGCCGAAGCCGCGGTCATGGCCGCCGAGGGCCCCGAGGCCGTGTCGCCGTTCCTCACCGCCGCGTCCTGCGAGAACGCGGCACCGGCCATGGTCTCGGCCGACGTGGGCTGGCGCGGCCCGTCCAAGGTCATCGTGAGCGCCTGCGCCAGCGGCACCCACGCCGTGGCCGATGGCGCCGATCTCATCCGTTCCGGCCGCTGCACGACCGTGCCTGGCCGGCGGCACCCAAGGGGCCATCACTCCCCTGCTCATGGCCGCCTACCGGAACCTGCGGGTGCTCTCCAACAGCGGTTGGGTCCGCCCGTTCGACCGCCGTCGAGACGGCTTCGTCTTCGCCGAAGGTGCGGCCGTGCTCGTGCTCGAGGAACTCGGCGCCGCCCAGGCCCGAGGAGCCCGGATCTACGCCGAGGTGCTCGGCTCCGGCCACACCAACGACGCCAGCTCCATGGTCAGCCCCTCCGGCGCCGGCGCCGTGGAGTGCATCACCGAGGCACTGGCCGACGCCGGCCTCGACCCCGCCGACATCGAGCACGTCAACGCCCACGGCACCGGCACCATGCTCAACGACCTGCGTGAGGCCGAAGCCCTCCACGAGGTCTTCGGCACGCCCACCCCCGGTCACCTCGATCAAACGGGTCCTCGGCCACGCGGCCGGGGCATCGGGTGCGTTCGAAGCAGTGGCCGCCGCCCTCACCGTCCACCACGGCGTGATGCCATCGCTGGGCACCGACGTCGACCCCGACCCCGAACTCGACCTCCCCCTGGTCACCGGCCAGAGCCAACCGATGGAGCCAGGTCCCGTGCTGTCCAACAGCTTCGGCCTCGGCGGGCACAACGGCTGCCTGATCGTCGGTCCCGTCGGCTGATCGCCTCGGAGCCGTGACGATGTTCGAAGAACTCGAGTTCATCTACTGCCCGAGCAACGACGTTGCCGCAGAGATGGCCCACTACGTCGACGGCCTCGGCGCCACGATCCTCTTCGCCATCGAAGCCTTCGACACCCGCGTCGCCATGCTCCGCCTCACCGCTGACGGCCCCAAGGTCCTCCTCGCCGAGCACCTCCACGGCGACCAACCGGTCCTGGTCTACCGAGTCCCCGATCTTGCCGCCGCCGAGGCCGAGCTCACGTCCCGAGGTGTGGTGTGCGGCCCGAGGTTCGACTTCCCCGACGGCGACGCCACTGAACTCGAGGTCCCCGGCCCCCAACGCATCGCCATCTACGAACGAACCCGCCCCGACCGAGCAGCCGAAGTCATCAACCGCCACGACTTCTGAGAAGCCGCACCTCGAGGCCGGAGCCATGGCAGGCTGTGGTCCGTGGCAGAGCCTGGGTGCCGATCCGAGCGCACCCGAAGGGGGCGACGGCCACTCATCAGCCTCGCCATGGTGATCTTCGCCGGGCTGTCGATCCTCGGGCTCCTTGCCTGCAGTCCATTCCCCGACTCCAGGCTCGCCAGGGTGGACCGCATCGATGCCAACGGCGACGCTTGCATCCACCTGCGAGGGCGACTCACAGATCAGCTGCGCTGAAACCCCAGACAACCTGGACCTCAAGCCAGGTGACTGCGGTCCTCCGTGACTTCGGCGAAGGGGTGAGGATCACCAAGCGAACCGAGTGCCCGGCGAGTAGTCGGCGCATGTGCAGATTCCTGCGCCAAGTTCGGCGGGTCAATTGGGGTCAGCGGCGCCTTTGCTGAAGCGTTCTGCGACTCAACGTGGCGAACTGGGCGCTTGCTCGCATCGTTACTCGGCCGTCGGCGAGCAAGACGCCGGTCAGGTCCAGGAGACGGCCGTCTTGGATGCCGGCTTGGATCTCGTAGCGGAGCGGGGTGTCGAGCGAGGTGGGCTTGAGGTAGCGGACCTTGAGCGAGCGGGTGACCGACGTGCCCAGGCGGTGGTGGGCCATGGCCGACAACATGATGTCGAACCCGGCGGCCAGGAAGCCGCCGTGCACCAGCCCGGGCGGCCCCTCGAAGGCAGCGCCGAAGGTGGTGGTCGCCACCAGGACATCGCCCTCGTGGAAGATCGAGAACGGCGGGTAGATGCCGCTGGTGCCCAGCCCGAGCGGGTGGCGGGCCGACGGCGAGTCTTCGACGCCGGCGCCCAGGTCGAAGTGGTCCTGGGCGAAGCGGGTCCGTCCCGGCGGATCGGCCGGCAGCGCACCGATGGCAGCGAGCAGGTGCGAGGAAACCGCCTCCCACTCCGCCGCCGGGAGGTCGTCGGTCACCAGCCGATCGGCCAGCTGGCGCAGCTGCGCCGCAACCTGGCGTCGAGCGTCTTCGCTGGTCATCGCCAGGCGACGCTAGTGCCGTGCCAGCACGCCCAGGTTCTACGCTGCCCCGGATGACCACGGAACCGCCGGCGAGCGCACCGTTGCGCACGGCCGTCGGTTTCCCCGGGCAAGGTGGCGACTGGCGAGCGGCCCTTGGGGTGCTCGCCGCCAACGCCGACCATCCGCTCGTCCGAGCCCTCGCCGACCGGCTGGGCACCAACGAGTTCCGCGATCTCGACGGCCTCGACACCCGCAACGCCCAGCCGGTGGTCTACGTGAGCGGGCTCGTCGGCCCCGGCGCCCGGCTCGTCGATGACGTCACCGTCGAGGCCGTGATCGGCCATTCGCTCGGCGAGATCACCGGAGCAGCGTGGGCCGGCGCGATCGACCACGAGGTCGGCCTGGACCTGGTCATCACCCGCGCCGCGCTGGGCCACCAGCAGCATGCCGCTCGATCGGGCGCCATGGCCGCCATCATGCGGGTCCCGGTCGCGCAGGTGGAGTGGCTGCGGCGCCAGGTGCTGGCCGATCACCCGGGCGTGCTCGATGTGGCGGTCATCAACTCGCCCGAGCAGGTCGTGCTGTCCGGCGACGAGGCGCTCGTCGCCCAGGCCGTCGACCTCGCCGAGGCGCAGGGCGCGGTGGCCCGCCACCTCCCCATCGGCGGGGCGTACCACTCCCCCCTGATGGTCGGCGTGCTCGAGCCGTTCCGCACGGCCGTCGCCGCCGCGGTGACGGCACCCACCCGTGTCCCCCTCGTGTCGTCCACCTCCGCTCGAGTGGTGAGCGAACCCGATGACCTGGTCGATGTGCTCGTGCGCAGCCTGGTCCTGCCGGTTCGCTGGCCCGATGCCGTGGCCGTGCTGGCCGACCTCGGCGTCGACGACGTGATCGACGGCGGTCCCGGCGACACCCTGGTTCGACTCGGGCGCTTCTTGCCCAGGCCGCCGTTCCGAGCCGGCTGACGTGCTCTTCAACTCGTTCGAGTACGCCGGGTTCTTCATCCTGGTCTTCGCCCTGTACTGGCTGCTGCCCCAGCGCCTGAGGCCGGCCCTGCTGCTGGTGGCTTCGTACGTCTTCTACGCCACGTGGGATCCCTGGCTGTTGACGCTGCTGGTGGGCGCCACCCTGGTCACCTGGTTCTCCAGTCGGGCGATGCCGAACGCACCCGATGGTCGGCGCCGCATCATCGTCACCGTTGCCGTCCTGGCGTCGGTGGGCGTGCTCGCCGTGTTCAAGGCGATCGAGGCCTTCGCCGGCACCACCGCGGGCGACCTGTCCACTGGGGTGGCCGAAGGTGCCGTGCCCATCGGCCTGTCGTTCTTCACGTTCCAGGCGATCAGCTACGTGGTCGACGTGTACCGCCGGCACCTCGAGCCCGACCACTCGATCGTCGATGTGTCGCTCTACATCGCCTTCTTCCCCCACCTGCTCGCCGGGCCCATCGTCCGGGCCGACAAGCTCATCCCGGCGTTCCACTCGGTGGGCGTCCGGCCCCGTCGGGTCCAGACCGCCGAGGGCGCCGAACTCATCTTGGTGGGCCTGTTCAAGAAGGTGGCGCTGGCCGACCCGATCATCGCCGCCGTCGTCACCCTCAACTCCCAGCCCGAGAACATGAGCGCGTTCAACGGCGTCCTTGCCCTGGTCGCGGGCGTGATCGGGGCCTACTTCGACATCACGGGCTACGTCGACATCGCCCGCGGCTCGGCCAAGCTCCTCGGCATCGACATGCAGCGCAACTCGTTGACGCCACTGCTGAGCTCGACGGGCTACGCCGACTTCTGGCGACGGTGGCAGCTCAGCGTGATGATGTGGTTCCGCGACTACGTGTTCCTGCCGGTGCGGGGGCCGAAGCGTTCGGGCATGGCCCGGGAGAACCTGGCGCTGTTCGCCACGTTCGGTGCCTTGGGGCTGTGGCACGGGGCGACGCCCGGCTGGGCCATCTGGGGTCTGGCATCGGGCGTCATCATCGTGGGCGAACGCACCCGCCAGACCCGTCGGTCGGCCAAGCGCCGAGCCAAGATCCGCGAAGCCCGCAAGGCCGGCCGCAAGATCCCCAAGCCCCAGCCCACGCCTCGCTGGCAGGAGCTCGGCACCACCTACTTCTTGGTGGCCCTCACCCTGCCGTTGATCGGGGCACCGAGCCTGAGCGGCGCGCTCGACGCCTACCTCATCTTCCTGAAGCCCACCAACGCCCCGGTGGACTGGAACCTGCTCTCGTTCATGGTGATCGCGGTGGTGTCGCTGCTCGTGGTCGACGGCCGGGAGAAGCGTCGCGAAGCGCGTGCCGGTCGCCGCGACCCGGTGACGATCCGTCGAGCCATCTTCTTCGCCTACGCCGTGGTGATGATCGTCGTGTTCTCGGGAGCCGAAGCCCAGCCGTTCCTCTACTTCGCCTTCTGACCCAGCCTCAGCCGATGCCCATGGTGAGGCCGCCGTCGACGGGGAGCACGACGCCCGTGGCGTAGGCCGCATCGGCCGAGGCGAAGAACCCGACGGCCGCGGCGATGTCCTCGGGCGTGCCCAGGCGACGGACCGGCGTGGCGGCCACCGCAGCCGCGATGGCGTCGGCACCCCGCTGGTCACGATCGCGCACCCCAGCCAGGTGCTCGGTTTCCACCGCTCCAGCCAGCACGGCGTTGACGGTGATGGCCGACGACGCCAGCTCGCGAGCAGCCGACCGGACCAGGCCGACCAGCGCGGCCATGGCCGCACCGTGCGCCGTTTCCCACGAGGCACCGAACAGGGCGGTGGCGGCGCTGACCACCACGATCCGACCGCCCTTGGCCGCAACCATGCCGGGAACCACGGCTCGGACGGCACGGTGCACGGACGACACCTCGGCCGCCAGGTGCTCGTCGAACGAACCGTCGTCGCCGCTGCGGGCCACCGACCGTGCGAACCCGGCACCGGCCACGGTGACCAGCGTGGAGACGCCACCGTGTTCGGCCACGACGGCCTCGACGGAATCACCAGTGACCACGCCGGCCGGCGCATCGCCCTCGCCGACCAGCACGACCACGTCGGCGGGCGGCTCCCCCGGCGTGCGGGGGCGGATCAGTTCTTCGGCGCAGGCGGGGCCGACATCGGGGCAGCGGCTGAGCACCACGGCCACGCGGGGCGAGCGAGCGTCGGGGCTGGTCTCCACGGCGGGCACGCTACCTGGCACGGTGGACCCGACCCCGGCCAAAGCCCCGAGGTACGGCCAGTAGGGTCGCCCGCATGGCGAGCGATCCGTCCCCCAAGCTCGGGATCTGCATCTCCGAGTTCCCGCAGGATGCCGATGGCCGGTGGCGCAACGTCGGCGAGGTGGTGGGCCGGGTCGAGGCATCGGGCGCCGACGGGCTCTGGCTCGCCGACCACGTCCTGTGGCACTCCAAGGCCATCGACGCCCAGTCGACACTGCCGGCACTCGCCTCGCACGCCACGTCGATCACGGTGGGATCGTGCGTCCTGCAGATGCCGTTGCGGGATCCGGTCACGGTGGCCAAGACCTTCGCCAACACCCAGATGATGGCCCCCGGTCGCGTGGTCTGCGGGCTCGGGATCGGTGAGAACGTCGAGGAGTACGACCGGCTCGACAAGTCCATGACCACCCGTGGCCGCGTCATCGAGGATTCCATCGACGAGATCCGCCGGATCTGGTCCCAAGAAGGCGGGACCCGCTGGATGAACCCGGCACCGGTCGACATCCCGATCTGGGTCGGCGGTCGAGCGGAGGCGGCCCGGTCACGGGCGGCACGGATGGGCGACGGCTGGCTCCCCTACCTCTGCTCGCCGCGCTGGTTCGCCCGGCACCGCGCCCTCATGGAGGAGGAGGCCGAGGCGGTGGGCCGCAACCACGCCGACATCACCAAGGCCGTCGTGACCTTCGTCGACATCCCGGACATCACCAGCACCCAGCAGGGGGCCGAGAAGCTCGAGCACTGGTTCGGCTTCGACCCCACCCCGCTCATGGGCTTCTTGCTCCGGGGCACCGCCGACGAGGTCGCCCAGCAACTCCACGAGTACGTCGACGGCGGCGCCAGCGAGGTCATCGTCGTGATCGCCAACGACCGCCCGCTCGATGTGCTCGACGACGCTCGCCCCGGCCTTCGACGCGGTGACCGCCAAGTAGACCGGCTTAGGTGGCACGGAGCGGTTGGGTTCCCGGCCGGGGGGCTTTGCTCGCCTTCGTGGATGAGGCCGCTCCTCGGCGGAGGAGGCCGTGGCGGGAGCGGTAGCGCTCGTAGGGCCAGTCGGTGAACGGTTGCGTGACCCAGGCGACGCTGATGGTGCCGAAGAGCGCGGCGGCGCAGATCACGATGGCCTCGATCCAACGGGGCGCGAAGTCCAGCTCGCCCAGGCCGTTGGGCAGCATCAGGTTGAGCACGCCGAGCACGAGCTGGTGCCAGAGGTAGATGTGCAGGGCCAAGGCCGACAACGGCTTGAACCGCTTGTGCGAGAGCCAGCGGTTGGCGGGATCGTCGCGGGGTCCGATCGCCGCCGCGGCCATGAGCAGGAACACGGCGATCAGGTACGGGAAGAACCGGAGGCGATCCTCGACGTTGCCGTCTTGCCAGAGCCCGGTTCCGTCGCCCCACTTCTCGGCGATGCCGGCCAGCATGACCATGGGGATCAGCACCAGCGCATAGGTGGTCCGGGTGTTCTTGCGGACCCAGCGCAGCGGCGACGGCGGCGCGATCCCCGCCCGAATGCCCACCGTGTAGCCGGCGATGACCACACCGAAGCCGAAGAACTCCATGTGGCTCAACGGAAGCGACGTGGGTGCGGGCACGTCGGCGGCATAGATCAACGTCCGCAGCAGCGGCCCGAAGAAGACCATGCCCCAGCCCAACATGATGTGGGCACGGAGCCGGTCGGCCGGCTTGCGGATGCGGCGCTTGTTCGACCACCGGGCGGCGGCGAAGGCCATGACCGGGATGAAGAAGTAGAAGATGACCTCGTTGCAGAGGTACCAGGCCGACGGCATGCCCTTGAAGCCGCTGAGCTCGTTGCCGAAGATCTGCAGGAAGAGGTACAGCCGCACGTAGGCCCAGGGGTTGTCGGGCCGAACCTCGGGGAGCACGATCAGGTAGGTGGTGAGGGCGAAGGCGAAGAGCGGGTAGATCCGCAGGAGCCGGCGTACCCAGAACGAGACGGCAGCCGGCCGGGGCACCCCTCGCACGTCGGCCTCGATGAACGGCTGGTAGAGCACGAACGCAGAGATGGCGAAGAAGAGCGCCACGAGGATGCCCAGCACGTGCAGGGTCCCGGCGAACGGGATGATCCCCGTGGCCAGGAAGGTGTGGCCGATCACGGCGAGGCAGGCACAGATGGCCCGGAATCCGTCGATGGGTTCGCACCAGACGGCCCGGATCTGCGGGTTGGCGTCCTCGCCCGCCCGGCTCATGGCCCGATGCTCGGCCGGCCGACGGACCGGGGTGCGCGCCGGCGTGGTGGTGATGGCGCGGTCCATGCCCACCGCACCGGCGGGTTCGAGTGCGGGGTCACCGGCTTCTCGATCGTCCACCACGTCGGATGCAGGCGCCTCGCCGTCGGAGTAGTCGTCGTCGCCTTCACCCACGTTGTGGACGTAGACGGGCGCCTTCTGGTCCGGCCGCCACATGCCCGCAGGGAGACGGTCGATCAGGCGGTCGGCGCCACCGCCGAACTCGCTGGCCTCTTCGCCCTCGGGCTCGTCGGGCGACGGCTCGGCACCGTTCCCACCATGGCCACGACTCCAGCGATCGACGGCATCGCGGAGCTTGGCGGCCGGAAGCTCCACGAAGATGAACGTGGTGATGGCCAAGCCGATGGCGATGAACAGCGTTGGCATCCCGAATCCGGTGGTGCCGGGGAACGGGAAGCCCAGGAACCCTGGGCCGTACCACTCGGCGGTGTGCCGGATGAGCGGGACGTGCCAGAGGTAGATGCCGTAGGTGAGCGGGGCGATGATCTGGAGCGGCGCCGCGGCCATGAACCGCACCATGAGCGACTTGCGGGCGCCGAAGGCCACCGGGATGAACAGCAGGAGGGCCATGCCCATCTGGAGCGGGAAGTAGATGTTGCGGATGTGGTCGTACGGGTCGAACCCGCGCCCCTCGGCCGCGGCCTGCGCCGCGGCCGACGAGGCGTAAGCATCGAGTGCCAGTCGGGCACCCACGAACACCAGGAGCACGTACCCGAACAGGCAGAGCCACCAGTTGTCGGCGAGGAACTTGATGGGGCGATACCGGCGCCGGCTCAACGCCTGGCGGGTCTCCAAGACGGCGAACAGCATGCCGACCGGAAGGCTCATGACCGGGAAGGCCAGTTCGCCGCCGAACACCAGGCCCAGGCCGAAGATGAAGGCGATGAGCGAAGCCACAGCCAGTACCTGCGTGTGGAACGCATCGCCCTGCGGGTTGAACCGGCCGTGGGCCTTCTTCACGCCGGCCGTGAAGATGGGGACCACCACGTAGAACGGCAGCTCGATGGCCAGCGTCCACATGGCGATGCCGAGCGGCCCGGCCAGGAGCTTCATCGGGTCCGGGAACGGCAGGAGGAAGATGGCCTGGACCCAGTCGGCCGTCGACTTCAGGTTGCCGGCGCCGTTCCAGATGATGGCGGCGGTGAGCACCGCCCAGTAGAGCGGGAAGATCCGCAGCACCCGACGCAGGATGTACACCCAGAAGTTGGTGCTGCGATCGGAGGCCTGCTTGACCCGGGGGGCGAGGGCCGCCCGAGCGAAGGGCCGGTAGACCAAGAAGCCCGAGATCGTGAAGAACACGATCAGCGCCGGGTACGCGGCGGCGCCGTAGTACGCCACCAGGTGCTGAGACGGCCCGAACTCCGAACCCACGTGGGCCGAGATCACGCCGAACGCGGCCAGCACCCGCAGGCCGTCGATGGCGGGGACGTACCGGCGCCCGTCGGCGTGGACGGGCCGGGCCATCTTGGCCGGGTTCAGCTGCACGGCAGCCCCGCAGTCGACCGAAGACGCACGGGCGCCGGGGCGCCGAGGAACAAGGCCGAGTCAACCATCGCCCCGCCAGTCTGGCAGCCGGGCGCCCACGCAGCGACAGCCGGTCATGCGACCGCGTGGGCCGCGGCGATCCCGATGGCGGTGGCAGCCCGAGCCACGGCGGCTCCGTGGCGCTCGCCGGGATGATCGCCCAGGCGGCCCACCGGACCCGAGATGCCCACGGCGGCCACCAGCTGACCGGCCACGACGATCGGCGCGCTGACCGACGCCACGCCCGGGGCCCGCTCCCCCACGCTCTCCGTCCACCGCGCATCGGGGGCCAGGCCGACGAGGATGCGACCGGCCGAGCCCACGCCCAACGGGAGCATGCGCGCCCTGCGGAACGATGGTGCGCAGCTCGTGCGGTGACTCGAGCGACACCACGCACACCCGATGGTCGCCGTCACGCCGATAGAGCTGCACGCTCTCGCCGGTGGCCGTTCGCAGGTCTTCCAACGCCGGCAGCGCAGCGGTCGGCGAGCGGCCAATCGCGCAGCGGCCGCCTGACCGAGGCCGATGAGGCGGACACCCAGCAGGTACCGGCCCTCGTCGTCACGACGGAGCAGGCCGTGCGCCTCGAGGGCGGTCGGCCAGCCGGTGGGCCGTCGCCTTCGGCAGGCCGGCGGCCTCGACGATCTCGCCCAGGCTGCACGCGCCCGATGCCCCGGCCACCGCGTCGAGCACGCGAACCGACTTGTCGAGGACGCCGACACCGCTTATCGTCTGTTCCATCAGTTGACATTGTTGTCCCAAATATTGAGACAACGCAAGGACCGACCGCACGGAGCACCCGATGTCCGCACCGAAGACACTCAGCCAGAAGGTCTGGGACGCCCACGTGGTGTCGCAGACGCCCGGGCGAGCCCGACCTGCTCTTCATCGACCTCCACCTCGTCCACGAGGTCACCAGCCCGCAGGCGTTCGACGGCCTGCGCCTCGCCGGCCGCGGCGTCCGCCACCCCGAGCTCACCGATCGCCACCGAGGACCACAACGTCCCCACCCAGGACACCGACCTGCGCGATCGCCGACCCGATCTCGCCGCAAGCAGGTCCAGACGCTGCGCAACAACTGCGCCGAGTTCGGCATCACCCTGCACCCGATGAACACGCCCGGCCAGGGCATCGTCCACGTCATCGGCCCGGAGCAGGGCTTCACGCAGCCCGGCATGACCATCGTCTGCGGCGACTCCCACACCTCCACCCACGGCGCCTTCGGCGCGCTGGCGTTCGGCATCGGCACCAGCGAGGTCGAGCACGTCCTCGCCACCCAGACCCTGCCGCAGCCAGCCGCCAAGACCCTGGCCATCACCGTCGACGGCGACCTGCCCGCCGGCAGCACGGCCAAGGACGTCATCCTGGCCATCCTCGGCCGCATCGGCACCGGCGGCGGCATCGGCCACATCGTCGAGTACCGCGGCTCGGCCATCCGAGGCGCTCTCGATGGAGGGCCGCATGACGGTCTGCAACATGTCGATCGAGGCCGGCGCCAAGGCCGGGCTCATCGCCCCCGACCAGACCACCTTCGACTACCTCGAGGGCCGCGACCACGCGCCCAAGGGCGCCGCCTGGGACGACGCCGTCGCCGACTGGAAGACGCTCCCCACCGACGACGGCGCCACCTTCGACAAGGAGGTCGACGCTCGACGCCGCCGAGATCTCGCCGCACGTCTCCTGGGGCACCAACCCCGGCCAGGTCGCCCCGATCACGGCGTCGGTCCCCGACCCGGCGACCTTCGCCGACCCGACCGAGCGCAACGCCGCCGAGCGGGCGCTCGAGTACATGGGCCTCACCGCCGGCACCCCGCTCAAGGAGGTCGGCGGTCGACACCGTGTTCATCGGCTCGCTGCACCAACGGCCGCATCGAGGACCTGCGGGCCGCGGCCGACGGTCGCCAAGGGCCGCACGGTCGTCGTCGGGCATGCGCACGCTCGTGGTGCCCGGCTCGTGGCCGGTCAAGGAGCAGGCCGAGGCCGAGGGCCTCGACAAGATCTTCACCGAGGCCGGCTTCGACTGGCGCGAGCCCGGGCTGCTCGATGTGCCTGGCCATGAACCCCGACAAGCTCGCGCCGCGGCGAGCGCTGCGCCTCCACCAGCAACCGCAACTTCGAGGGCCGCCAGGGCCGCGGCGGGCGCACCCACCTCGTCTCCCCCGCCGTCGCCGCCGCCACGGCCATCGCCGGCCACTTCGCCACCCCGCGAGGACCTCTGATCATGGAAGCCGTACGCATCGTCACCGGCACCGCCGTGCCGCTCGACCGCTCCGACGTCGACACCGACCAGATCATCCCGTCCGACTGGCTCAAGCGGGTCGAGCGCACCGGCTTCGAGAAGGGCCTCTTCTCGGAGTGGCGCGACGACCGGGACTTCGTGCTCAACCAGGAGCAGTACGCCGGCGCCACGCATCCTCATCGGCCGGCCCCAACTTCGGCACCGGGTCCGTCCCGCGAGCACGCCGTGTGGGCCATCCAGCAGTACGGCTTCGAGGCCGTGATCTCGCCCCGCTTCGGCGACATCTTCCGCAACAACGCCACCAAGAACGGGCTGCGTCCCGGTCGTGGTCGTCGCCCGAGGTCGGCGAGCAGCTGCTGCGCGCCGTCGAGGCCGACCCGACGCTCGAGATCACCATCGACGTCGAGCGCCGCACGCTCGAGGCACCGGCCATCGGCCTCGACGGTCGAGTTCCCGCTCGACGACGTCGATCCAGCACCGGTTCCTCGAAGGCCTCGACGACATCGGCATCACCCTCCGCCAGGCCGACGACATCACCACCTACGAGACCACTCGCCCCGCCTGGCTGCCCACCACCAGGTAGTCCGGGCCTGAAGGGTCCACTGGTACCATCCGCCGATGCCCGCGTCCAGCTCCGGCCTCCAAGGCGCGGCCGATCCGGTACGCCGCTCCTGGCGGCCGTCGTCGCCATCCAGGGCTACGCCGCGATCCAGCGCCGGTGGGTGCAAGAGGACGGGTTCATCAACATCCGCATCGCCCAGCAGGTGCTGGCGGGCAACGGGCCGGTGTTCAACAGCGGCGAGCGGGTCGAGGCGTTCACCAGCCCGATGTGGCTCGCGCTACTCGTGGTCCTGCGCTTCCTGACCGGCGGCCTCGTCCCCTACGAGTGGCTCGCCGTCGTCGCCGGCATCGCGCTGTCGGTGGCGGGCACGGTCTTCCTGCTGATCGGCGCCATCGCGTTGTGGACGCCGGCGAAGTCCCGCACCGATCGGGTGTGGTGGATTCCGGTCGGGATCTTGGTCCCCCTCGCCCTGCCGCCCTTCTGGGACTTCGCCACGTCGGGCCTCGAGACGGGCCTCGCCTGGGGCTGGATCGGCGGATCCTTCGCCGCGTTGACCACGGCGATCCGTGCCCAACGGCGGGCTGAACTCGGCCTCGGCAGCGACCCTCGACTGCTCGGCCGCTACGTCCTGATCGGCCTCGGCCCATTGGTCCGACCGGAGATGGCCCTCTATTCGATCGGCCTCGGGCTCGGCCTGCTGCTGCTCGTCGACCGGAACACCGACCGTGAAGACGAGTCCCGGTGGTGGTGGGTGCGGGGGGTCGTCGCATGGGCGGCCGTTCCCGTGATCTACCAGATCTTCCGGATGGGCTACTACGGGTCGCTCGTCCCCAACACAGCCCTGGCGAAGAACGCCGGGAACGCCGTCTGGGGCCGCGGGGTCAGCTACCTCGAGAACTTCACCGGCACCTACTGGCTCGTCATCCCGGCAATCGTGCTGTTGGCGGCAATCGTCCTGCGGCCACGCATGCCACGGATCCAGGGCGCCGCCGTGGCCTGCATCGTGGCGCCGGCATTGGTGCACGGGCTCTACGTGATCTGGGTGGGCGGCGACTACATGCACGGCCGGTTCTGGCTCGTCCCGGTGCTCGCCCTCATCGCTCCCGTTGCGACGATGCCCCTCCTCCCAAGTACCACCACCGCAGGCTCGCGCCGCTACACCGCCCCCGCGTGCGCCGCACTCATCGCCGTGTGGGCCGTGGTGGCGGCCAGCTCGTGGCGCCCGCCGCCGCTCGACAAGGGCGGGGCCATCGACGACCAGCGGGCCCTGGTGGTGGCGTACCTCGGGCGGGACCACCCGGTGCGCCTCAGCGAACAGCCCGGGGTCCTCCTCGACGCCGGTGCTCTCCTGGCCGATCGCGCCGGCGACGACATCTACCTCGACATCCAGGACCCGACGAAGGCCGTGGCCATCGAACTGCCCCGGCCACCGGGCTCGGGCACGGCCGCGCAGTACGCGGCCCTCGGCGTGGCCGGCGTCCGGGCTGGGCTCGATGTCTCGTTCGTCGATCCGTTCGGCCTCGCCGATCCGGTTGCCGCCCGCATGCCCAGCGGCAGCGAGCTGCGGGCCGGTCACACCCACTCGATGCCCGACCCCTGGCGCAAGGCCCGAGCCGACGCGATCAGCGACGACCCCGCCGTGCAAGCGGCCGCTCAGGCGATGACCTGTGGCGACCTCGAGCGCCTGCTCGACGCCTCCGAGGCACCGATGACCCCTGGGCGCTTCTTCAGCAACCTCTTCGCCGCCCCCAGCAACACCACCCTGCGGCTCCCGGCTGACCCGGGCGAGGCCGTGCGCCGGTTCTGCGGCACGGAGTAAACCGCCCCGGCGGCTGACCCCCGGCGGGGTTGCGGTCAGATGACGGCGGTCTGGGCGCTCTGGACCGTCGCGGCATCGTGGCCACCGTGCAGGTCGGCGCCCGTGATGCCTTCGCTGGCCCGGTAGCGCTTCACCGACCAGGCGATGGCGGCAGCCCAGAGGACCACGATCCCCAGGTACACGGCAGCCGCCGCGCCACCCGTGACGTCGTAGGCGTTGAGGATCGTGCGGGAGTTGGTGAGGACGATGAACCCGCCAACGAGCGAACCGAGCAACTGGGCCGGGATGATCCGGACCAGGTAGGCGGCGATGGGCGCCGCGATCAGGCCGCCGATGAGCAGCGCACCCACGTACGGGAGGCGCACTCCTTCGTTGCCGATGCCGATGAGGAAGCCGACGCTGGCGGCGATGGCCACCAGGAACTCGCTCGTGTCCACCGAACCGATGACCTTGCGGGGTTCGACCTTGCCGGTGACCAGAAGCGTGGGCGTGGCCACCGGACCCCATCCGCCGCCGCCGGATGCGTCGATGAATCCGGCGATGAGCCCGAGCGGGGCCAGGAACCGAGACCGGAGCGACACCTTGCGTGTCGGTCTTCTTGAGGGTGCCGAACGTGAACCGGACGAGGACGTAGACGCCGAGGCAGAGCAGGATGCCGGCCATGACCGGCTTCGCCGACTCGGTGGTCAGGCTGGAGAGGAACGTGGCCCCGGCGAAGGCACCGATGGCGCCGGGAACCCCGAGGCGCAGCACGATCTTCCAGTCGACGTTGCCGAAGCGCCAGTGCGAGGCACCGGACGCAAGGGTCGTGCCGATCTCGGCGAGGTGGACCGAAGCCGACGCCGCGGCGGGTGCGAGGCCGGCGGCGAGCATCAGCGACGACGAGGTCACGCCATAGGCCATGCCGAGCGCCCCGTCGATCAGTTGTGCGAAGAAGCCCACCACCGCGAGCACGATCAACTTGCGCATTGCAGTCCTTTCCTACGGATTCGGTGGATATTACGGGGATAGGGGTTTGAACGCAACCCTCCTGGCCGACCACGTCCGAAATCGCTTGTAGGGTGCGGCCATGCGGGCAGGAACCTTCGGAAAGCTGGCGATCGTGGCGGCCGTGGGAGCAGCCGCCGTTGCGGTGGCCAAGTCCCTCCGAGGCGAGCCCACGCCGGTGTTCTCCAACCACCCCACCGTCACTGGTGGACCGGCCCCCAAGCCCGTCGCCGTGCCGACGCCGGTCGCTGAGCCCGAGTCGGCACCGGTCGCCGCCGCCGAGCCCGAGCCCGAGCCAAAGGCCAAGGCAAAGTCGGCCCCCGCTGCTCCCGCGAGCAGCGTCGGCCGAACAGGCCTGGGTCCTCCCGGTCGACGGCGAATGCCCCGATGGCTACCCCGTCAAGGCCAAGGTCAAGAGCGGCATCTTCCACCAGCCCGGGACACCCACCTACGAGCGCACCAAGCCCGACCGGTGCTACCCCTCGGTGGAAGCCGCGGAGGCCGACGGCCTACGCGCCCCAAGCGCTGAGTCCCACCACATGGAGTTCACCGCCACGCTGCAACTGAACGGCAAGACGGCAACCGGCATCGAGGTCCCGGCTGCGGTCATCGATGCTCTCGACGGCGGCAAGCGTCCGCCCGTCTCGGTCACCATCGGCGCTTTCACGTTCCAGACCACGATCGGGGTCATGGGCGGCTCGTCCTGGATCCCAGTCAGCGCCGAGCGCCGCGCTGGCGCGGGCATCGCGGCGGGTGACGAGCTCAGGGTGCACATCGATCTCGACACGGCGCCTCGCGAGGTCGAAGTCCCCGCCGACCTCACCGAAGCCCTCCGGGCAGCGGGGGTCGAAGCCGCGTTCGACAAGCTGGCCCCCAGCCACCGCAAGGAACACGTGAGGGCCATCAACGAAGCCAAAGCCCCCGAGACCCGACAACGCCGCATCACCAAGACCATCGAGAAGCTCACCTCCGCCGGATGATCCGAGACGGGGTCGGCCGGGTACCTGGACGGCGAACGGCGTTGGTGATCTCCCTCGTCGTGGGGATAGCCGTGATCGGGTTCCTCGTCCTGGCAGCCGCGCCTGTTCTGCTGGCGTGCAGCAACGCCGACGAGGCACTCGAGCGGGCGGAACGCGATCACGCCGTTGTGGCAGATGTCCTTCGGGACCACCTGACGACGACGCCCGTCGCACTCCTCGGAACGGGTCAGTGCAGCGACTCCCGTCGAGTCCTGGGCCGATACACGTACGACGCTCCCGCAGCGACGCTCGCCGACATCGAGTCAGAGCTGCTCGAAGCCGGTTTCCAGCAGACCGCCGAGGACACGTTCACGCTTCCATCCGACGAGGAGTGGGACTCCACGATGACCGTCCGCGCCGGAGGCGACAAGGTCCAACTCGAACTCTGGGTCCGAATCTGACCATCGCCGCCAGGGCCACAGGCAACTCACTAGGGGCTTGAACCGCGGACCGAAGGCGGGAACTTCGGGAGGCGACTTGGATGTCAGGCGTCGTCGCCTTCGTCTCGGATCAGTTGATCGAGGTCCTGAGGGGCAGCCGCTTGATGGCCTGCTCGACCTTGCGGGAGTATCGACGATCGTTGATCCCAGAAGCGTTCGAGCGGTCCAGCGGAGCCTCGCTTCCTGATCGTCATGCCCGTCTAGAAGAGGCCACAGGAGATTTCATCGAGAACGTTACCGATCGCCTCCCCTGGAGGGATCCGCCCCAATGCTACGAGCAGCTCAAAAAGTACCGCTGCCTGTCGGGGTACCTGGGGTACGGCCCCGAGGAGATCTCCTCCCGGATGTTCGCGGTGGCCTCCTCGACCGTCGTGGTCGGTGAGAGCTCAGCGAGCGCAACCAGTGAGATGCAGTCGGCTGGGACGTCCACAAGGTCGGAGGTGGGGACCGTCGAGGGAGGCGTCTCGGGACACGGGACCTTGCTGCCAGCGCCAAACCCCACGTTCCTGGTCCACCTGAGCTGGACGCAATCGCCGACGCTGATGCCGTCGGGCGTCTGACTGGTGCCGAAACAGGGAGTGCGCCCGCCCGGATGATCCTGACCATCAAGTTCGGCCGTGCACACCAGGCCGTGGTCGGTCGAAATGACTACGGCGGTCCACGGCTCAATCTCGCAGGACGGCGCGCATCCCGAAAGGATGAGGCCAACGAGCGCGACCGTCCAGAACGAACGACCCCGCCCTTGTGTGATTGGTAGCGAGCCGCTGCTGAAGATTGTTTGTCCTGCCCAAGTTGTCGCAAAACCCCATGTTGTAGGCAGTTTTAGTCGCCACCAAGTTGTTTCAAAAAATCTTGATGGTCGTTGTCTAATTGTGTGTCCACAAATTTTAAATACGTTTTGAAATAGGTTTTTGCGACACTTTCAAATTCATTCTCGTCAATGATATTTTTTTCTGTAGAATTGTACAGCTCTGAAATATGGTTTTCAAAACCAGATAGACGGTCACAAATTTCTTCTTCTGTGTCAACCAAGTTTTGGTTGGGTGCGATAAAACTTAAAAGCTCTTTGTCTGTAAGTAACCCGTTAAATTCTGAATTGTCGCTACTTGTTTCCCAATAATAAAGCAATATCAATCTTGATGCTATTGAATTGTCAATCTCAAGGTCTGCTAAATATTGGTCAAGCCTTTTTGAGTTTAGCCAACTTAATTCGTTTAGACAGCGATAAGAAAGTATTGGGTTTCTTAAGCTGAAATTTGTTTCATAAGCAGTCTCTAAAAAATTAGCATTTTCATGATTAGAAAATTTTCCAATTGTATAAATTGTCCAACTACAAACAGAGAAATTGTCAGAATATAGAAAAGTATTTAACTGGTTAAAAAAGTCTCTTGATTTAAGTTCTTTATAAAAATATCTTTTCTCGTCTGGTGTCAAGAAAGAAGCAAGATAGAAGTCTTTAGCAAAACCTGTTACGTCAAAATAGTTTTTCTTGTCGGCATTCAGAAACTTAAGAACATCACTTGCAATTTGTTCCATTGGATACTTCTCATCATGTTTGTCAAAGTATTTATGTTCCAAAAAGTCACGTAAATTGTCCATAGTAAACGGTCTGAAAAAATTGCCTACAACGGGCAGGGCTTGCTGCAGGGCTGGAATTCATCGATCGTCCGCCCGGAACCGCTGCTGAATAAAGATATAAAAGAACAGGTTAACAAACAAAAGCCCAACAATGTTTGTCCAGCCCAGATGAAGCACAACAGCGATAAAATGACCATTGCTCCAATGTCCAGCCAGCCTTGCAGCAAACCCAATGTTATACGCCGCTTACCACGCAAACCATGTCGCTGCACTTAGTTGTTTCGTTCCTTTTGAAAGCATTATTTCCAAAGTGTAATTGTCCTCCGTCCAGTTTTTTATTAGCTGTCCAAGTTGTTGTCCAATTTTAATAAATTCTCCTTGTATCAAATTTGGTTTGGTTAGTCTGCTATAAGCAATAAAGTAATTACCAAAATTAGTAAGTACTGTATATTCACCCTCGACTTCAATAACTGCTGTCACTGTTCCATCGTGAACTGCTTTTACTTGATATGAACTGTCTGTAATAATTCTAAGAGTCGAGTCGAATTGATTGGCAGCAAAATGCTTTAAATTTTCGTTGTCGTAAATCTTCAAATATTTAGGAATCGGTAGTGGCCATTTGCCTTTAGATCTTTCAAACACCTTAGTCGAATCTATTTGTCCAAAAGACAATTGGCTTAAGACTATTAAAATGTATGTAGCTAGTAAACGTTTCATAGTGGCGTATAACTCATAAATATACGCAGGTAAATTTACCGCTACACTTATGGTTTTGATTAATAAATATATACATAATTCAACAATGAAAAATGCGAAAGTCTGTTTTCGTATTAAATATTGTTTAATGTACCAACAATACAAAAAACGAAGGTTTTAAATCAGCTTTTTTCGTAGTACACGGTCAAGCGGGCTCTCTATCTGCCCAATATCTTTTTTACTTATCTGGGTGTACCGCAAAGTGGTTTTAATATCGCTATGGCCCAGCAGCTTCTGTATATAACTGATATCTGTTCCGCTCTCCAGCAAATGGGTTGCATAACTATGCCGCAAACTGTGAAAACTGCATTGTGCAGGTAACCCAAGCTTTTTATAGGCTTCCTTAAATACAAGTTGGGCGCTACGGGCACTGTAATGTTCTTTATTGTTAAAGCCTTCAAATAACCAATCGGTAGGTCTGTACTTCATATAATACTCCCGCAAATAAGGTAAAATGCTTTTACTCAATGTTACCACCCGGTCTTTCTTTCCCTTTGCATGGTTAATATTTATCTGCATACGGTCGCTGTTTATATCCGCAATTTTTAACTTCACAACTTCGCTAACCCGCATGCCTGCGCTGTATGCCAGCAACAGCAAAGTTTTATGCTTCAGGTTCTCAATCTTCAGCATACCCTCCAGTATTTTTTCTTCGCTGATCACTTTGGGCAGTTTTTGTACTTTCTTGGGCCTGGGTATCTCCCAAAAAAATTTTTCACGTCCCAATACCTGTTCAAAATAAAATTTCAATGCGTTCAACCTGCTATGTGCCGTATTTTCACTGATGCGCTCTTTCACCAGCACATAACTCATATAGCGTTTCAGGTCATCCACGCTAAGCGCATCAACCGGTTTGTGTTTAAGCAGTTTCAGTAATTGTATAAACTCGTTGCGGTAAGTGGTAATGGTGCTCTTGCTGTAAGCCTTTAACTGCAGCCGCTGTACAAAACTTTCAAGGGCTGCCAGGTTTGCAGTACTTAATTGCCAGGCCGGCGATAAAGCAAGGGGTTTTTGCGCAGGGTTAAAAACTGCAACCTTTACTTTTTCCGCATCAGGTAATGTGGCTGTTACTTTTTTACGGGTTTGCAGGTAGTGCTGTAATGCACTGTTATCAATAGTTGCAACCGGTTTTAAATCTTTTACCAGCGCATTATAACCCGTTTCGGTAAAAGGTATGTACCAGCAGGCCTGGGTTTTACTCCATTTTACATCCGGTTGTTTGCGTATAACTTTTTCAAGCCCGGTATGCTTTGCATAATAAATACCAATACACTCCTGGTTACGGTGCAGCAGCGGTTTTAATACTACAGTTTCCATCATCCTGGTAATTTTTTTCAGAAAAGGGTACGGCATTGCCCACCCTCAGTCACAGCCCGTTAACGTATGGTACAAAAATTAATCTAATATAATAAAACAAGCCGGTATTATTTCTTTTTTTTGATAATTATTTTAGTATTATTTGTAAATTTACCAGGGCCAGCTATACGGTATAGCAGCTATATGGCAATTACGCAGGTAAAGGCAGTTTAGTATACAGCAAACAGCACTTTACTCCGTACCTAAGTCATGCTGAATACAGCTATACTCCGTACCACACATAGGGCTAAGCCATTGTAAAGCTATTGCGTACCAATGCTAAACCTTGTTATACATAAGGCAGCAGAGGTATCAGGTTCATCATAAAACAATAGCTGTAAACTAAAATGAATTATCAATACTTTAATATTATATAAATTAAATAAGATGGCAAAACAGACTGGCCCCATTTTAATAGAAGGTACTTTGTTTGGTGTTACTTTTTATAAACGTAAAGGGGTATGGTTGGCACGTACCAAGACATCACTCAATAAAAAACGGGTTTCAACCGACCCCGCTTTTGCAGCCAGCCGCAGGGCATCGGCAGCTTTTGGTAATGCAGCAAAACTGGCAAAAAAAATATATTGGCAATTACCCGCCGGCAAAAGAGGCAGGGGTGTAATTGGCAAACTAACCGGTGCTATTAATAAACTGCAGGTAAAAGGCCATCTGCCTGCGGCAATAGAAATTAAACTGCTTAAACAGTTTGGCCGTTAATACAGCCCCTTCATCATTATTAAAACACAATACCTGTGATTGTATCCAATATGCAGCTTTCAAAAAAACGATTACTGCTACTCCCGGGCACCACCACCGCCTGCTTTCAAGCGACATGGCAAATGCTGCAATCTGTATTTAAAAAACATCTTTGCCATTGCCTGTTGTTATCAAACTAAATAAACTTTGCTGCACCAGCTGCCCCCAGGCATTGGAGCAGGCACCATAACATTCAAATGCCGGTACCAAACCATGATGTGTAAAACGCAGCAGGGTTTGGTTATCCTGTTCAGATATTTCAAAACTGATGGTGGTGCCTGTCCATTCGCTTTGATCTTTAGTAAAAGACAGTTTGCTTTCTGTAATCAGCCATACTACTTTTTTACCGGCAATAAGCTCAACTATTTTTTGTTTTGAAAAATGGATATCCTTCATGCGATAAATAAACTCATCATTAAGTTTATTGCTGCTGCCTTCAATTTGGCCCTGCCACCAGCCGCTAACATTATTAACAGCATTAAATACTGTTGATGGAGATTGATCTACCAGGATGGTTATTGTAAAATCGGATGTGCTCATTTTTGTTTTTTTGAAGTGGTTTATTTTAAAAAAATTCAATTTTAGCCACGAAGGCACAAAGACACAAAGGAAAATGCGTAGCATTTTTCTGCTTCGTGCCTTCGTGTCTTTGTGGCTAACCTTTTATCTGCGAAGCAGAGAAATAATTTATTTGTAAATAATTTATTGAATCAACACAAACTGCCCATGGTGATAAGCCAGGTGGCTTGTTCTGGTAATGATGATGTTTAATTTATTGCGGTGCGGCTCTTTGGCAAAATCTTCGGCAGTAACAGCAGTATGTTTTTGAAACCATTCTTCCGGCGCTACGCTGTCAAACTTTTGTTTTAATACTTCATTCTGTTTGGCCCAGTAAGTTCTTAATGTGGCTGCAGCCGGAAGTTCGCTCACTGCTTTATCCGGCGATTTAATAAAGGGTTCAAATAATTCGGGATACATTTTATCGCCCAGGCCCAACAGGCGAAGCATATCATCATGCACTGCAATCATATGGCCCAAAAGATAAATACCCCTGTTTTTGCCGGGGGCAATTTCATGCTGCAGCTGCTCATCGGTAAGTGCGTTAAGCGTGGTATCAAAATTTTCAAGCAGGGCATACCATCTGTCGAATATCATTTTTAGTGTTGTTTCTGTTGTGTTCATGTTAGTAGTTTTTGGTGAAGTGTTTTTAATGAAACACAAATGTATTGTCTTACCCGGTATCAAAGGAGGTGCAAAACAGACATTCTGACGGGTTAATTTGGACAGGCTGAAATGCTACCTTTGCCAAAATAAAACGAATGAAACAGCTTACCATTATAGTACCCGACGGAGAGAATAACCTGAGCAGTATAGTAGGTGCCTACAAAATATTTACCAGGGCCGACCGGTATTATAAGGAAACTACCGGGCAGGGATTATTTAAAATACAGCTGGCAGGTATTTCCAAAGAAGTGGAATTTTATGATGGCCTGTTTACGGCAAAGCCGCATACCCATATTTCGGCTATAAAAAAAACCGATCTCATTATCATTCCATCTTTAAACCACAATTTCGAAAAAGCAGTAAAAGGAAATCAGCAGCTTATTGCCTGGATAGAACAACAATATAAACAGGGTGCCCAGATTGCCAGTATCTGCACCGGTGCATTTTTGCTGGCAGCATCGGGCCTGCTGGATGGAAAAAGCTGCTCCACACATTGGTCGGCGGCCAATCATTTCAGAACCATGTTTCCAAAAGTGAATCTGCAGGCCGATCAGCTCATTACTGATGAGAACGGCATTTGCACCAATGGCGGTGCTTATTCTTTTTTAAATCTCATCATTTACCTGGTAGAAAAATATTACGGCAGGCCAACAGCTATCTTCTGTTCCAAAGTATTTCAGATTGAAATGGACAGGAACACGCAATCGGCATTCGCCATATTTGCAGGGCAAAAATCGCACGACGATGAAATGGTGCACCAGGCACAGGCTTATATTGAAAGCAACCTGCATGAAAAAATTTCTGTTGAGCATTTATCATCCCGCCTGGCTGTGGGCAGAAGAAATTTTGACCGCAGGTTTATTAAAGCCACCGGCAATACACCGCTTGAATATGCACAGCGGGTAAAAATTGAATCGGCAAAAAAAGCCATGGAAAGCAGCCGCAAAACAATAAATGAAATTATGTACGAGGTTGGTTATTCGGATGTGAAAGCATTCAGGGAAGTGTTCAGAAAAATTACCGGCATGGCACCATTGGCATACAGGGGTAAGTATAATAAGGAGGTGTTGGTGTAATGTGCATGCAGTTTTATTGGCCGTTGTTTAAGTAACATGCAGTGTTGGGCTATTAACGGAATGCCGCACTACTTTATACAGCATTATAAAATTTATAATGGCCAATACAAACATCGGAATCCTTCTGAATATAAAGTCGGTTGATATTAACCGTTCAATTAATGCGGAAGAAAATCCATTGGCAAGCTCATTCTGAATGGGAATTTGAATAGCTATAGTGGATACAAGGGCAATCAGATTAAAAAACAACCCTGATAAAACCAGCCACCTGGGTATTACCATGGGCCTGAACCATAATAATAAGATCTGCGGAATAAAGGATAAGAAAAAGAAAACAACAAACAGCGGAATGATCAGCCTGCTGTCAATTTGATGAAATGCACGAAATTCATTTGCACCTACCGCACGCCATGTTCTGTAAGCCACCAGCGAGTTTACAATACCACCACCAAAA
The DNA here is from genome assembly GCA_963715585.1 of uncultured Chitinophagaceae bacterium. GTDB lineage: Bacteria > Bacteroidota > Bacteroidia > Chitinophagales > Chitinophagaceae > Ferruginibacter. The sequence goes on from OY970254.1 coordinate 40,107, forward strand.
ACATAAAAAGCCAGCAACATATAAACTGAAAATACTATTGTTGAAATGTTGTTTTTATTAGTCATTTTACAATTTTTAATACTGCTATGTAACAGCTTACAGGTCTAATGTATAAATAAAAACTGAAGATTTATAGCTAAAAGATAATGCAGGCATATTTAAAATGATTGTATTTATGCCAGCATACGCTACAGCTTGCACAAGACAGGTCTATTTGCCAATTCCATATAAAAAACACTGCTCAAAAATAAGCAGCGTAAATACGGTTCAATATCTTCAATTATTATTACTCCTTCACCACCCTCGTTGGTGTATCCTTACCACTTACAATGGTTTTACTGCTGATGGCAATAGCTTTAATGATCTCGGCCATATTGTTCATATCCAGTGTAGTGATATCGTCGCTTTGCTTATGGTAATTGGGTTCGTCATTCGGCGCTTCTTCCATTTTAGAGGTAGAGATGGTATGGGCAGGAACACCCAGTTCGGCGAGCGTTGCATTATCGCTGCGGTAAAATAAATTTTGTTTGGGATAAGGGTCGGGCTCAAAATGAAATTTAGAACCGGCAAGATTAGCCTGCAGTATCTTACCCATATCACTTTTTTCGTAGCCGGTTATATAGGCGCTGTTGGTGCCCCATTTACTGGTAGTGCCAATCATTTCAATATTAAACATGGCCATTACTTTATCGGGGTTTAGTTGTTTGCTGAAGTACCGGCTGCCATAGCCGCCAATTTCTTCGGCAGTAAAAGCAACAAAAATTAAAGTGCGCTCATTGTCTTTTTGCGCAGCAAAATATTTAGCCAGCATCATCACCGCAGTGGTGCCGGCAGCATCGTCGTTGGCACCGTTGTAGATGCTGTCGCCTTTAGCATCGGGTTTACCAATGCCCAGGTGATCGTAATGACCTGCAAAAACCACATACTCGTCTTTTTTGCTTTTGCCCGGTATAACGCCCACCACGTTTTTTAGTTTTTGTTCGGTCAACTCATTCTTAATATGCAGGTGAATGGAAGCTGGGTTGAGGTTAGCAGTTAAAATAAATAGCTGCGAAACCGGCGAAGCAAATTTTGCATTACCTGCAAAGCGTTTCATCCTTGCAAAACGTGCGGCATGGGCAGTATCAACCAGTATCAGTAAATTCTTTTCTTTATCAAACAAAGGGAAAACCGTTTTACTAAAATCATCTTCTTTTTTTACTACCACCACTTCATAATCCTGTAAAGACGCAATATGCAGATCGGCCATGGTGGAATTGGCTGCAACATTACTGGTGTTGAGCGGTTCACTATCCAGCGTGCCGCTTATCTCCAGCGGCTTTGCTTTTATCATAGTAATATCCTGAAAATAATTGCTGGCATTGCCAAAATAGCCAAGTTTGCTTTTTGTAAACTCGCCGGCAATAAAATCTGCTGCCTTGTCAATACCTGGTGTAAAGGTTTTGCGGCCCTGCATATCATCGGCCGATAGTATTTTTTCAATACGCTCCACTTCCGCAGCATTAATGATCTTATCAATTTTTTGCGAAAAAGAAAGCAGGCTTATAAAGCCTGCAGTTAATGTCAGGAGAAATTTCTTCATTATCAATTGTTAACTGTTAAAAATTGTGAGTTCTAAAGTCCTCCCTTTGGGGGAGGATTTAGGAGGGGCCTTAAAGGCTCATCATCTCCTTAAACTTTACCGCCTGCCTGCGGCTTACTTCTATCTTTTCGCCGCCATGCAGCTCCAGTAAAAGGCCGCCGTTAAAATAGGGCTCTATCTTTTCAATCATGCGCAGGTTTACAATATGCTTGCGGTTGGCCCTGAAGAAAAGTTTTTCATCCAGCCTTTCTTCAAGCGCATTCAGCGATTTTAAAATTAATGGTTTGTAGCTACCAAAAAATACCTTGGCATAATTGCCCACACTTTCAAACAATCTTACTTCGCCCAGTTTTACAAACCAGCAACGTTCACCATCTTTTACAAAAATCTGGTCTTTATCGCTTAATATGCCACGGTTGATGCCGGCCATGGTTGCAGCCATTTCTTTTTCATCGGCCAAATGTAATTTTTGAATAGCATCGGCCAGTCGCTTGGGCTCAACAGGCTTCATTAAATAATCAAGCGCATTTACTTCAAAAGCTTTTAAGGCATATTCATCGTAAGCGGTGGTAAAAATTACATGGGGAGCACTGTCTAATTCTGTAAGCATATCAAAGCCGGTTTTGCCGGGCATCTGTATGTCTAAAAAAATAAGATCGGGGCTCAGGTTCTCTATCTTTTCCAAACCCTCGGCTGCATTGGCTGCTTCGCCAATTACTTCAATTTCCGGAAACTCAAGCAACAGTTTTTTTAATTCATTCCGGGCTAAACGTTCATCATCAATAATTAAAGCCTTCTGCATAGTTATCAAAATTTTTATTACGTAATTTTTTTGTGGTTTAGTTTGAAAAGTTGTCAGGCTGACAGATCATCAAATAAAACTACAATTCAAACTTTTAAACAAGAACCGGTAATGTTACTTTAGATTCAACCGTAGCTGTATCCAGGTTTTTAATTTCAAACACCGCTTTTCCCTGGTACATCAGATTTAACCTGTCCTGCGTACTTTTTATTCCAAACCCTTCGCCATTTGGGTTGGCCAGCAACTGCCCGGTATTTTGTACCTGCAGCTGCATTACATTGTCTTTAAAAACAGCAACAATACGCACCACACCACCCAGTACCTGTTTGCTGATGCCGTGCTTAATGGCGTTTTCAACCAATGTCTGCAGCATCATGGGTGGCACCTGCTGCTGCAAAGTATCTTCATCAATATCAAATTCTATTTTCAATCTTTCTTCAAAACGCATTTGCTCAAGTGCTAAATAATCTTTTACAATATCCAGTTCTCTTTCCAGTGTTACTGTTTCCGATTTTTCGGCCTGCATACTGCTGCGCAGGATATTGCTTAACTCGGTAATAGCCCTGCGGGCACGCTTGGGGTTTTCATCCACCAGTGCACGTATGCTGTTGAGCGAATTAAAAATAAAATGCGGGTTGATATGCGATTTGATTGTTTTTAATTCCAGTTCTTTTACAGTGCTTTCCAGTTTCAGCCGGTCAAGCTGGTCGTTCCTGTTTTTTTCTACATAATGATAAACAATGTAGATGAGCATCCAGATGGCTATCAGCATTAAGGTATAATAAATGCCCACCAGGTCTGATTTATTTTCATAGACCCACTCGCCTTTTTTGTTTTTTGCCCAGCCGGTTGCTTTTCTTATTTCTGAAATTCCTTTTTGAATAGAAGTGTCTTTGCTGAAAGTATTTATTTTATAGTAGGCCAGCGAATCCATACCAAACTGCTTTTCCATTTTAACGGCCTTCTCCAGTTTTTGGTTGTTGGCATAGGTATCGTAAGAATATCCCGAACGGGCTTCTATATAATTACTGCCATAATACAAAAGTGTACCGGTGGCACCAACCGATATAATGAACATGTAAAAAATGCGGTTGAAAGAAAACTTTAACCAGATGGTCTTTTTTATGACCAGTCGCAGCAGGTGTGTGGTTAATATACCACATACCAACAAGATAGCCAGGCTTATCAGGTATTCCTGCTGACCGCCCTGTTCTTTAAACCTGTCGCCAAAAACTACAAAATTAAAGTACAGTAAAATAAGGCCCCAAACGCCCCAGCCGGTTACCTGGCAAAGCCAATATCTTACATTTGTTTTACCCATGCTGCAAAATTACCACTCAATATAGTGAATTTAATTGCTGTTTTGATTAATGGTGAAATGATGGTACGGGAGGTTATCAATGTCAGTTGAATATGACAATGCCCCTGCGAACCGGCATTTATGCCCTTTTTTAGCGGCTTTGGAATTACCCCATATCCTGTGAGTTGTCAGTCTGAATCCTGTGAGCTGTCAGTCTGAGCTTGTCGAAGACGGCAAAGTTTAATATAACCCGGGTTTCTACAATCCCGATAGCACAGCTTTGTAAACATATATACTATCCTGCAGTACATAAAAAAGTGTTTACCGATTTATGATTAGTTTTACAGCATTCAAATAACATCGTTCATGGCCAATCCCAATTTAAATAGTGAATCTGAATTTTTAAATTCTGCTGAAAAGGAATTTGAAAACACCATCAGGCCGGCGGCTATTGACGATTTTTCGGGCCAGAGCCAGATCATTGATAATATTACCATCTTCATCAAAGCCGCCAAAATGCGTGGCGAGGCTTTGGATCATATTTTGTTTCATGGTCCGCCGGGATTGGGTAAAACAACCCTCTCCCGTATTGTGGCCAACGAACTGGGTGTAAGCATTCGTGAAACCAGCGGTCCTGTTATTGAAAAAGCCGGCGACCTGGCAGGCTTGCTCACCAACCTGGAACCCAATGATGTTTTATTTATAGATGAAATTCATCGCTTGAGTACTGTGGTGGAAGAATATTTGTATGCGGCTATGGAAGATTTCAGGATTGACATCATGATCGACAGCGGCCCCAATGCAAGAAGTGTACAGATAAATTTGAACCCGTTTACATTGATTGGTGCTACCACCAGGAGTGGTTTGCTTACGGCGCCGTTACTTTCCAGGTTTGGTATAAAATCAAGATTGGAATATTACGACGCAGTTACACTGAAAAATATTATTCTGCGTTCATCAAAAATACTGGGCACTAAAATTACCAGCGACGCTGCTGCAGAAATTGCAGGCCGAAGCCGGGGTACACCGCGTATTGCAAACGGACTGTTGCGCCGGGTTAGAGATTTTGCACAGGTGATTGGCAATGGCGTAATTGACCTGGCCATTACCGAACATGCATTAAAAGCATTGAATGTAGATAAGCATGGGCTTGATGAAATGGACAACCGGATACTGCATACCATCATTGATAAATTTAAAGGCGGCCCGGTTGGTATTACCACCATTGCAACTGCGGTGGGCGAAGAAGTGGGCACGCTGGAAGAAGTGTACGAACCCTTTTTAATACAGGAAGGTTTTTTACAACGCACAGCACGTGGAAGAGAAGCCACTGCAAAGGCTTATGAGCATTTGGGGAAGAAGTCGGCGTTTGGTGGCAATGATAATCTGCTGTTCAGCGATACTAAATAATCTTAAAGAACAGAATAAAAAAATGCCGCTGTAAAGCGGCATTTTATATTTTAAAAAGAATAAAATTACTCTGTAACCACCAGCCTGAAACCGTTACCGTGAATGTTCACAATTTCCAGCGCAGGATCTTCTTTTAAATATTTACGCAGTTTGGCAATGTACACATCCATACTGCGGCCATTAAAGTAGGTATCGCTTCCCCATATTTTCTTCAGGGCAATCTCACGGCTAAGCAAATCATTTTTGTATTCGCTTAGCATTTTCAGCAATTCATTTTCTTTTGGAGAAAGGGTTTGTGTTTTACCATCAATGATCAGTTCACGCAGGCGTGGGTTAAAATGGTATTTACCCAAATCGTATTCTGCATTCACTTCTTCACGGTGTAATTCTTCATTACGCTTTAAGATAGCTTTTATCTTATGCAGCAATACTTCACTGTCAAAAGGCTTGGTGATGTAATCATCCGCACCTAATTTATAGCCTTGTATGATATCATCCTTCATGGTCTTTGCACTTAAAAAGAACAAAGGCACATCGGGGTTTACATCCCGTATTTCTTCAGCCAGTGTAAAGCCGTCCATATTGGGCATCATCACATCCAGCAGGCAAAGGTCAAATTTTTCACGTTGAAATGCAGCCAGTCCAAGCTTTCCGTCTCTTTCCAGGGTTACATTATAATCATTCAGTTCCAGGTAATTCTTCAATACCATGCCAAGGTTGGTGTCATCTTCGCAAAGCAGAATTTGTGGTTTTATTGGGTCCATGTTTTGTAGGTTTATCAGCAAATAAAATTAAATCAAAGTTTATACAGCGAATATAGTGCCTAATTTTTTGTTAAAGGTCATTTTAAGTCATTTGTCATTAGGTCATTGGTCATTTTGTCCCGAATTATTATTACCAATGCTTTTGATGCAGCCGTTTAGCAATAAATGACACTCTTTTAGCTTATTCAGTAAATTATTGTACTCATCAGCTGTAATTAATTTACGGTTGAAAGCTTTTTGATTGGCGGTTTTGGTTTCAAAGAGCGAACCTCTTGCATACCAGCAAAAGTTTTTATTTTCTTTGTAATGAAATCTTCCATATCCTTCTGAAATATTCAATGCAATTGAATCTGCAGCCCTCAGATACTGGTCACCTAAACTTTTCTTATTAAAAAGATCCCATTTAACAGTGATATTAAATATCAATTCGCCAATTTCCATAGCAAGCTGATAAACTTTAAGTTCTTCAAGTAAAATCATAAGTACAGTTTTGAAAATCAAAATAATATTAAATCCGGAAAACTGCAACAATGACCTAATGACAAATGACTAATGACCCTTTAGGTATTTTTTGTCTGTTAGTGTTTTCAGAAAAGTAACTAAATCCTTTTTTTCTTTTTCAGTAAGATTCAATGGGCTTTTTAATCCATCATCTATATTGATGGGGTTGGATACAAATTTTTGCGGATCGTTATAGTATTCCACCACTTCTTCCAGTGTTTTAAACATGCCGTTGTGCATATAAGGTGCCGTAACGGCAATGTTGCGTAAGCCAGGCGTTTTAAATTTTCCTTTATCGGTTTCTTTATTGGTAATGTTGAATAAGCCTGCATCATTCAGCTCTTTGCCATTGTACAGTCCGATGTTTTTAAATTCATCTGTTGTAAAATCTTCCATACGGTGGCAATCAAAACATTTGGCTTTATCGCCCACAAATAATTCACGGCCTCTTTCTTCTGCAGCTGTTAAATTTTTCAGGTTGTTGCTCCAGTCGTCAAATTTACTGTCAACCGTTTCCAATGTTTTTTCAAAAGCAGAAAATGCAGCAGCCAGGTTTTTTGCATCCGGCTTTTGGTTGAATATTTTTTGAAACAGCAGTTTATATTCCCTTGATTGATTTAATCTTTTTACCGCTTCATTAATGGGCAATCCCATTTCATCGGGATTTTGTATGGGCATTAAAGATTGTTCTTCTAAAGACGAAGCTCTGCCATCCCAAAAATAATAAGGCCGGTTTTTCATGTTCAGTACCGATGGAGTATTGCGTTTGGTCAGCTTGCCTTCTATACCAACACTAAAGGCAACCGTATCGGCAAATGCAAATTTTGGTATGTGGCAGCTGGCGCAGCTTACCGAAGAATCTTTGGATAATATTTTTTCAGCAAATAGTTTTTTACCCAGCGCTGCTTTTGTATTGATATCGGTATTTCCTTTTTCAAAAAAAGAACTGGTGCTGATTAAGGTAACACCAACAATAAAAAAAGATAGCAAGGCTGTTTTCATCAGCCCAAATTTACGACCGATGTTGCAAAAATCTTCATCAACATTTAAATTACTGGTTGTACCTTTCGTAAAACAATTTTCAATGGCAAACAAAGAAGCATTTATAGAAGCAATAAAAAACGGTTACACATTTAAAGGCGAAGCGGTAAAAATTGGCGCCGCCATACTGGATGGCGAGCTGGTGCCCGAAGCCGGCATTTACCTGCCGCTTAAAACCTTAAACCGTCACGGGCTTATTGCAGGTGCAACCGGTACCGGTAAAACAAAGACCCTGCAGGTTATCAGCGAGTTTTTAAGCGATAACAGTGTGCCGGTGATGATGATGGATATTAAGGGCGACTTAAGCGGCATTGCTGCCATGGGTGCCATCAATGATAAAATAAAAGACCGCTACCAGAAACTGAATTTAGAATATAAACCATCCTTGTTTCCTGTTGAACTGATGACACTGACCGGGCAGAAAGGTGTTCATTTAAGAGCAACAGTAAGTGAGTTTGGCCCCATACTGCTGAGCAAAATTTTAGAGCTGAACGATACACAGGGTGGCGTGGTAGCCATGATATTTAAATACTGCGATGATACAAAACTGCCCCTGCTCGACTTAAAGGATTTTATAAAAGTACTGCAATACATCGGCGATGAAGGCAAGACCGAAATTGAAAAACAATATGGAAAAATTTCAACCTCATCTACCGGTACTATTTTACGCAAAGTGATTGAACTGCAGCAACAGGGTGCCGATATTTTCTTTGGCGAAAGAAGTTTTGAAGTAGACGACCTGATGCGTATTGCTGATGATGGCCGTGGAATGATCAGCGTATTACGTGTTACCGATCTGCAGGACAAACCAAAATTATTTTCAACATTTATGTTGCAGATGCTGGCTGAACTGTATGCCAGTTGCCCCGAAGAAGGTGATATGGATAAACCAAAACTGGTGATGTTTATTGATGAGGCGCATTTGATCTTTAACGAAGCCAGTCCTGCTTTGCTGCAACAGATTGAAACGATCGTAAAACTGATTCGTTCAAAAGGCATTGGTATTTTCTTTTGTACACAAAACCCGATGGATGTGCCGGCAAGTGTATTGAGCCAGCTGGGTTTAAAAGTGCAACATGCTTTGCGTGCTTTTACTGCAGCCGACAGAAAGGTAATCAAACAAACAGCAGAGAATTATCCCGAAACAGCATTTTATAAAACAGAAGACCTGATCACTCAAATGGGCATCGGCGAAGCATTTATAACCATGCTGAATGAAAAAGGTATTCCTACACCGCTGGCACATACCATGCTTTGTGCGCCACGCAGCCGTATGGATGTGTTGACAGAAGAAGAGATCGACGCTATCAATGCCAAATCGAAAATGGTGGCCAAGTACAACAAAACGGTGGACAGCGAAAGTGCCTACGAAATATTAACTGCCAAGCTTGAAGAAGCAGCAGAAAGATCGGCGCAGCAAGAAGCGGAAGATACAAGCAACTCTAAAAAATCAACCAAGGAAGAAAAATCAACACTGGAAAAAGTTGCAGACAATACCATTGTAAAGAGTATGGTGCGTACAGCAGGTAATACTATTGTTCGTAGTTTATTGGGTGCCCTGGGATTGGGCGGCAGGAGCAGGAGTTCAAAAAGTAAGAGCTGGTTCTAAAATTAACTTATCAATTGCTTAAAGAGCCGGTTGTTAAACCGGCTCTTCGTATTTTTGTAAAATGAGAAAACTTCAGTCTTTATTTAAACATCGCTTTGGCCCATTGGCTGTACTGGCGCTTATTTTGTTTACACTGAGTTTTATTACCCGGTTAACCTTGTTTATCATCAGCTGGCCAAACCTGGAGCTTAACTTCCTGCGGTTGCTGGGTATTTTTTTTATCGGCTTCTTTTACGATATCATTGTCTGGAGTTTCTTTGCCATACCCGTTGCTTTTTATTGCTGGCTGATGAAAGACAGCTGGTATCAAAAAAAATGGCAACGCATCCCGCTCTTCTTTCTTTTCTTTTTAATTACACTCATACTGGTTTTAAATGTTGGCGGCGAGATCATCTTTTGGGATGAATTTAATGTACGCTATAATTTTATTGCGGTGGATTACCTGGTGTATACCACGGAAGTGATTGGCAATATTATGGAGTCGTATAATATTCCGCTGATTGGTGCAGCAGTAGCCATTGCAACAGCTACGGTTCTTTTTTTAGTAAGAAAAAAGTTAACTGCTTCGCAGGAAGTAAGTATGCGCTTTGGGAAAAGAACCCTTTTCTTTTTTGGTTTTATGCTGTTGCCGCTTGCCGGGTATTTTTTAGTGAACAACCGCATTAAGAACAGCAGCAATAATAATTATGTAAATGAACTGGGAGGGAATGGTATTTATGAATTTGGCTCTGCTTTCTGGAACAATGAAATTGAGTACAGCAAATTTTATGTTACCCGTAACGATACCGCCAATTTTAAAATACTGCGTAATATGCTGCAGGCGCCCAATGCAACATTCAGGAATGATCCGCTGAGTATTGAACGGCAGATAAAAAATGATAGTCCCGAACATAAATGGAATGTGGTACTCATCAGTGTTGAAAGTTTTAGTGGCGATTATTTTAAAAGATTTGGCAACAAAGAAAACATCACACCATATCTCGATTCATTAATACCGCACGGTTTATGGTTCGATCAGTTTTATGCATCAGGTACCAGGACAGTGAGGGGTTTGGAAGCATTGTCGATGGGTATTCCGCCAACACCCGGCCAGTCTATTGTGCGCCGGCCCGATAATGACGATATGTTTACCATGGGCAGCGTGTTAAAAACAAAAGGGTACGATGTGCATTATATTTATGGGGGCAATTCTTTTTTTGATAATATGGGAAAATATTTCAGCAACAGTGGTTACACCGTTTTGGATCAAAGGGATATTCCGGATAGTTTAGTACATCTTACCACTGCATGGGGTTGCGATGACGAAGCGGCTTTTAATTATACCTTGCAGCAATGCGATAAAAGTTTCAGCAGCAATAAACCTTTCTTCAATCACATTATGACGGTAACCAACCACCGGCCATATATTTATCCCGAAGGGCGCATAGATATTTCTCCAAAACATCAGTCCATACAAGGCGCAGTTAAGTACACCGATTATGCTATCAATAAATTTATTAAAGACGCTCAGCAAAAACCATGGTTCAATAATACCCTGTTTGTAATTGTGGCCGATCATTGCTCAAAAAGTGCCGGTAAAACCGACTTGCCGGTAAACCGTTACCACATACCCTGTATTATTTATGCGCCGCAATTGGTAAAGCCTGCAATTGAAAGCAGGTTAGTAAGCCAGATCGACCTTGCCCCCACCATTTTGGGATTGATGAACCTGAATTATACCAGCCGTTTTTTTGGGTATGATGTATACAATATGACTCCCGGAAATGAACGGGCTTTCATAAGTACCTACCAGGATATGGGCTATATTAAAGATGGTAAATTGGTCATATTATCGCCCCAGCAGAAGGCACTGCAGTTTAAACCCGATTTTGCAACCGGGACTAATGTGCAGATGCCAGGCGCGGTTGAGCTGATAAATGAAGCAATTGCCTGGTATCAGGGCGCAAGCTTTCAATACAAAACCGGCAGGTATAAAAGTGTGAAATTGGAAAACCCATAAACTTAAAAAACTGGTAATCAGTTGAATAAATAGGTTAAAAACATCCTTGGTTTATATTTTTTACACAATCACTGTATTTAAAAACTTTTAAAATACTTTAATGAAATGTTGTATAATAGTGAAAACCACATTATCTTCGTTTCGGTTTTTCATAGGATATTGGATTTTAAAGCGGGACTAGATTTCTATCTTGGTCCCTTTTTTATTTTATATACCTTAAGTTTTTGCCTTAAAAGTGATTTTGCCGTCCTTATCAGCTCTTAGTTTCCCCTCGGCCAGCAGGTAATTGAACACCTGCCAAATCTTTTCCTTTTTTATACTTTTTAAACTTGCCAGGATATCTTCAACAGAAACAGCTCTGTCTTTTGTACAATCAATAATTTGGTTGGTAATCAGTTTAAATTCTTCTGTTGAGATGTGGACGATCTTTTCATTGATACAGTTATCACATATTCCGCAGGGGTTAATTTTTACAGGGGTAAAATAAGCTGCAATATGCTGACTGCGGCAGCCACTTGATTTTTTTATATAGCCAATCATGGCATCTGCCCGTTCCTCAAAATTTTGTTTACGTTTCAGGTAATCGCTGGTATTAATCCTGTAAGTATCGTTGTACATCCTGTTTTGTAAAAGCGTTATCTGTGGCTTGTCTTTTTGAGCCGAGTAACTGATGATGCCATAATCGTTTAGTTTTTTTAGATCTTTTTTCAGTGATTGTACATCAACATCTACGAATTTTGCCAGCTTACTTTCATAAACCGTTGCCGGAAAATCAAAAATGCCTTCATAAGAACGTAACAGTCCTTTCAGCAATGGTTCCAATGCCGGGTTTTGTTTTTCAAAATCGGTAAGCTCTTCCCGGTTGGTGGTAAACACTACTGTGGATGGTTTAAAAAATACTTCATTAAAGCTGATGATATCTTCCTGCTCCAATGCTTTAATGGCATAGGTGGCAGTAAGTATGTTTATTTTAAAGGCTGCAGCAAAAACAGCGATATCAAAATCATAACTGATACCTTCGCCCGACCCGGCAGGAACCTGCAGATGATTCATCATACTTATATAAACCTGCTTTATCTCTTCTTCTTTGGGAAAACGGATAGCAGACTGTTCCTGCAGGTTTTCAATTTCTTTATTGTTGTACAATAAAACTGCATAAGCTCTTTTTCCATCCCTGCCGGCACGCCCGGCTTCCTGGTAATAATTTTCCAGGCAATCGGGCACATCGTAATGAACCACAACCCTCACATCGGGTTTATCTATGCCCATGCCAAATGCGTTGGTGCTTACGATCACCCTTGTTTTATTGGTGATCCAGTTCTCCTGTTTTGTATTTCGTTCCTCATTGCTTAAGCCTGCGTGGTAATAATCTGCATTTATCTGGTTCAGCCTCAGTAAATCGGCCATTTCCCTTGTGTGCTTGCGGCTTTTACAATACACAATGGCAGTGCCCGGTACATTTTTAAGTATCTCCAGTAATTTATTTTGTTTGGATGGAACATTAAAAACAGAATAAGAAAGATTAAGCCGTTCGAAAGATTGTTGAAACCGTTGCTGTGTTTTGTCAAAAAGTAATTTGTCACAAATATCATCCTGCACAACTTTTGTTGCAGATGCTGTGAGTGCCAATACCGGAACGCCCGGCAACAATTCCCGTAAGGCAGCTATCCGCATGTAGGGCGGCCTGAAATCATATCCCCATTGCGAAATACAATGCGCTTCATCTACAGCCAGCAAATTAATATTCATGGCTGGCAGCATTTCTAAAAACAAATTGGTTTCTAACCGCTCCGGAGAAACATAGAGGAATTTATAATTACCGTAAGCGGCATTCTGCAGTGTTTTTTTTATTTCTAAAAAACTCATGCCTGAATAAATGGCCAGGGATGGAATACCTTTTTGTTTTAAACTTTCAACCTGGTCTTTCATCAACGCAATCAGCGGACTGACCACCAGGCACAAACCATCTTTTGCCAACGCCGGCACCTGGAAACATATGGATTTACCTCCGCCCGTAGGCAACAATGCCAGCGTATCTTTTCCATCCAGCACTGCATTAATAATATCTTCCTGCAGCGGACGAAAACTGTTATAACCCCAGTATTGTTTTAAGATTTCGTGAATATTCACTACGGTAATTTATGGCTTTAAATTAAAATCTTTTAAAGTATTTTAGCTTAGCAATAATATCTGTAATCTAATAAATCAAATAATGAAAACAGTAATGTTCTTTATCATATTGTTTTGTAGTTCTCTTTTGACTGCACAGACTACCAATAAAAATACAAACTTACTAGAGGAATCAATAAGTATTAAATTAGCCAAATTCCCTATAGCAAACTTCCCTAATAAATCTGTCCCTGTGTCAGATATAAGAATTGCTCAGATGGTGAGAGATAGTGTTAATGTTGGTTATGCCCTTAAGGGAATGGATAACTATGTAGTAAACTTAAAGATTACTAAACCCCTGACAGATTTTTTACAAGATCACATTTACCGGATGTATGAGGATGATTTTAAAAAAGATGGAATTAAAATGTTTTGGGTGCTGAAAGATTTGAGAATGGGAGAGAAAACTGCATTTATGGAATATTCTTACTGCCGCTTTAATATGGATGGATATATCTCTACTGATGGAGTATTGTATAAAAAGACCTGTACGCTTGATACCGTGTATGTAACTGAAAGTGGTGGAGATGTATCAAAATGGCATGGCGATGAGATTGAAAAAGGGTTTGGTGTGTTTTCGAAAAGAGTCCTTCGTTACGCTAAAAACGTTCTTGCCGATAATTCAGAGCAAAAAACGATTGAGGAAATTGTAAGTCAATTATATCAGAATACCAATCATCCTATTTTAAATGATACTATTTATAATGAAGGGGCTTATCTGAATTTTGAAGAATTTTTACATAATAAACCTTCAATTCAAGATTATAAACCTGTAATTATGGGTAAGTATAATATTAAGTTTACCAGTACAAACTCCCGGGAAGTTTCAGATACATTAAATATCTGGGGACTTTGTAAGTCAGGTGAAATTTACAGATACTACGAGGAAACTTTAGTGCCAATAGAAAAAATGGGAACAGGGTTTATTATTTCTGATTTCATTAAGAACACAAATAAACATAATCGCAACCTTGTTTTTTTTAGTTTTATGGGAGGCCTGGCTGGTGGGGTAATTGGAGGAGCAGCAGTTGGTCTGGCAGCCAATGCATCAAAAAACAAGCTTATGCTTGTTAAGTCAATACCGTATATAACTAAACCTTCTAAACAACCTGTTGCTTCATGTATAGATATGAAAACGGGGGAATTTTCCTTTTAAACCACTTTCTTAAATTTAAGCCAGATAGAATTGAGGGCCAGCACCACATCACTGAAACCCATTGCCAGCGCAGCAAAGCCAGGCTGTAATAAACCAACTGCAGCAATAGGTATGGCAACAATATTGTAAATAAATGCCCAGAAAAGGTTTCCTTTAATGGTGATGAAAGTATGTTTACCCAAACCCAAAGCCAGCGGTAAATGCTGAATGCCTTTGTTCATTAAAACCACCTGTGCACTCTGTACAGCTAACTGTGTAGCATCGCTCATAGAAATACCGATGGTTGCTTTGGCCAGTGCAGGCGCATCATTTACACCATCACCAACCATGGCAACAGGTGTTTGGTTGTTCAGGTCCCCGATGATCTGCAGTTTTTCTTCGGGTGTTTTTTCGGCATACACTTTATCAATGCCCAAAGCATTGGCAATTTTTTGGGTGCGTTCCAAACTATCGCCACTTAATAAAATGGTTTGTATATTTTTTGAATGTAGGTAACTGATCACTTCTTTTGCTTCTGTTCTGATCTCATCTTCCATGTCAAACCAGCCAACCAGTTTTTCATTATGTAATAAATAAGCGGTATGAGAAGGATCTTCTGTAAGTGTTGAAGCAAGTTTATAAGAACCCAATTGGTAAATATTACCGGCCGCATCTTCGGCTTTCATACCAAGCCCTTTTATCTCTTCAATTTTTTTCCAGTTTAAAGGATTGTTTATTTTCCAATCGGCAGTTATTGCTTTTGCAATCGGG
Source organism: uncultured Chitinophagaceae bacterium (assembly GCA_963715585.1). Lineage (GTDB taxonomy): Bacteria > Bacteroidota > Bacteroidia > Chitinophagales > Chitinophagaceae > Ferruginibacter. The sequence goes on from OY970254.1 coordinate 55,190, forward strand.
TGGTTGGAATATTTTTCAAGTGAGAAAATAATTTGCTTAAATAAATCTTCATCAATAGTGCTTTGCCATTTGCTGATTGTCATTTGTCCTTTGGTGAGTGTGCCGGTTTTATCAAATACAACGGTGGTAATACTTTTAAACAGTTCCAGGCTTTTTGCATTGCGAAACAGAATGCCATTTTTTGCAGCACGGCCTAACCCAACTGCAATGGCAGCAGGTGTTGCAAGGCCCATGGCACAGGGGCAACTGATAACCAGCACTGCAATGCTTCTCATCAATGAATTGGTACCGCTGATATCAAAAGCAAAATAGTTTATTAAAAAAGTAAGTACAGCAATGCCTAAAACAGCTGGTACAAAAATGGCACTGATCTTATCGGCCAGTTGCTGAATGGGTGGCTTTTCGCCCTGAGCCTGCTTAACCAGCGTAAGTATATTGCTGAGCACAGTATCTTTTCCAACAGCAGTTACCTGTGCTTTAACCGTTCCATCGGTTATTAAGCTTCCGCCAATCAACGCATCTTTTTTTGTTTTTTGAATGGGGTTACTTTCACCGGTTAGCAATGCCTCATTTACATGCACATCGCCCCAAAGTATTTTACAATCAATAGGAACCTGCTCACCGGTTTTTATTAAGATCAGATCACCCACATGCAGTGAAGTATTTTCAACCGGAAAGATCAGTTCTTTATGCTCCTCATCAAACGCAATCATATTGGCCATTACTTTTTGCTGTGCGGCAAGTTTGTTCAATTCCTTTTGTGTGCCGGCAACAGATTTATGTTCTATCCATTCGCCTAAAAATACAAGTGTGATGATGGTAGCTGCGGTTTCGTAAAAAATATAATCCATACCCAGGTTACCAATGCTGCCGATAAGGCTGTAAACAAAAGCTGCAGTGGCACCAATGGCAATCAGCACATTCATATTGGGAATGCCGTGTCGTAAACTTTTAACCGCACTCACGCCAAAATAACCCATACCAACAATGTAAACCGGAATGCATATTGCCAGCTGTATCCAGGGGTTCATCAAAAAGTGAATATGCCAGGGAAGCATGTGCAGCATTAAGACCAAAGTAAAAGGCAGGCAGAAGAGAAAGCGTTGTAAGTGATTGTTGAAAGACCACCGACCACCGACCACTGACCACCGTGATCTTGTATTACTGTTGTCCGTTGTTTGTTGTCCGTCGTCTACAACCTTATATCCTAAATCCCCAATTCCTTTAGCAAGCTCTTCTTTTGTTTTATTGCTGTTCATTTCAAAAGTAACTTCACCGCCAATAAAATTCACTTTTACATCTTTCAACCCTTCCTTCTCCAGGTAGCGGTTAATGGTTAATGCACAATTGGTGCAGGTCATTCCTTCTACTTTCCAGTCTACTTTTTCCATAATGCAAAATTATTCTTTGATATTGTGATGCGATTACTAATGAAGGAAAATATCTTTGCAACATGGAGGTAAATTTTTCACTGAACGAGATAGCCACAATTGCTGAAAAGCTGCTGGCCGAAGCCGGCGATTACAAAGTGTTTGCTTTTCATGGCGATATGGGCGCCGGCAAAACAACTTTTATACATGCACTTTGCGAAGCTATGAGCATTACAGATGTTGTTACCAGCCCTACATTTTCCATCATCAATCAATATAAAACCAAAGAAGGGCAAACGGTTTACCATATGGACCTGTATCGCATTAAAGATGAAAATGAAGCCATTAATGCCGGTGTGGAAGATTGTTTGTTCTCGGGAAGCAGGTGCCTGGTTGAGTGGCCGGAAAAAGCGCCCGGGGTTTTTCCGGACGAAACTTTGCATATATACATTACCTCAATTGATGATAATACCAGAAAGCTGAAATATAATTTGTAATTTGTACCCTTACAATTTCATTGCTTATGGCTTCATCAAAACCCTTTATATCTTCTTCATTCAGTTACGAAACCCTGGAAGAAACCCTGGATATAAAACCCAAGGGAGCAGAGCTGCTGATCGGTATACCCAAGGAAAATTCTTTTAACGAAAACAGGATCGCCCTAACCCCCGAAGCGGTTGGTGTGATGATTGCCAACGGCCACCAGGTGGTGGTAGAAACCAAGGCCGGCGACGGCGCCAGTTATACCGACAAGGATTACAGCGAAGCCGGTGCAAAAATTGCCTATGATAAAAAAGAAGTTTTTGAATGCGATATACTGGTTAAAAGTGCCCCGGTAAGTGAAAGTGAATGTGAGTTGCTGAAGCCCAACCAATACATCATTTCTCCCATTCACCTGGCGGTGATGAAGCGTGAGATACTGCAGAAGATGATGGACAAAAAAATTACTGCATTAAGTTTTGAGAATTTAAAAGATGATACCGGCCATAATCCCATTGTACGAAGCATGAGTGAGATTGCGGGCAGTGCTGTGATGCTGATTGCCGGGCAATATTTAAGCAAGGCAAATAATGGTAAAGGAGTTTTGGTTGGAGGTATCAGCGGTATACCGCCAACAAAAGTTATTATTATTGGCGCCGGTATTGTGGGTGAATATGCTGCCCGTACAGCTTTGGCTATGGGGGCTAGTGTAAAGGTTTTTGACAACAGTATTTACCGCTTAAAGCGTTTGCAGAATAATATTGGTGTACGCATGTGGACATCGGTAATTGAACCTAAAATTTTAGCCAAGCAATTAAAAACCTGCGATGTGGCCGTGGGTGCCTTAAGTGGTGCAGCCGGCAGAACACCGGTTGTGGTTACAGAAGAAACTGTAAGCAACATGCGGCCCGGCAGTGTTATTGTTGATGTGAGTATTGACCATGGCGGATGTTTTGAAACCAGTAAAGTAACCAGCCACGAAAAACCGGTTTTTATAAAATACGATGTAATACATTATTGTGTTCCCAATATACCGAGCGGTTTTGCCCGTACAGCCTCTCAGGCTATAAGCAATGTACTGATGCCGCTGATGCTTGAAACAGGCGAGGATGGCGGCATAGACCATATTGTTTGGCATAAGATAAATATCCGTAGTGGTATTTATTTATACAAAGGCAGTCTCACCAATTTTTATTTAAGCGAAAGATTTGATCTGAAATTTACTGATCTGAATTTGCTGATAGCGAGTAAGAGGTGAACCGCAGATTAGGTTGATTTATCTGATTACGCAGATTTATACTTCCCGATCTCAATCACTTCCTCACAAAAACCATATTCTTCTTTTACATTGCTGCTTACAATTACCAGTTTATCTTTTGTGTAATTGCTGATAAGGGTTTGGTATAAAGCAATGCCATCTGCATCTAAATTAGTAGTGGGTTCATCCAGTAAAAGAACGGGTGTGTTGCTGAAGAAAGCCTGTGCAAGTTTCAGGCGTTGTTTCATACCACTGCTGAAATAACGAAGTTGTTTGTTTACGGCTTTTTCCAATCCAACAATTTTCAGCATGTCTTCAATACTTAAGGATTGTATTAAAGGTTTAAATTTTGAATGAAAGGACAGCATTTCTTTGGCAGTCATTTCTTCAATCAGTTCCAGGTATGGGGCGGCAATTGATATGCTATTGTAGTGATGTGTTTCGTCTGTTGTCCGTTGTTCGTTGTCTGTTGTCCGATATTCAATAGTTCCTTCATTATGCAATGTAGCGCCGGCTATAACCTGTAACAGTGTAGACTTTCCGGACCCATTGGGGCCGGTGATGGCGTAGTTTTTTCCGGAGGTAAATGTATAACTGCAGTGGCGGAAGATCCACTCACGGTTAAATCGTTTGCCGGTATTTGATAAAGTGATATTCATGCCCCAAACCCCTTAAAGGGCATTTTATTATTCATCTTCTGTACTGCCCTTGGTAAAACGCTTAATAATTCCACGGCCGCTTTCCCTGATAAAGGTTACAATCTCATCACGCTCATCTGTTGCCGGTAATTCTTCTTCAATAAAATTAAGCGCCTGCGAAGTGTTCATGCCTTTGTTGTAAATGATACGATAGATATCAAGTATTTTATTGATCCTGTCCAGCGAAAAACCACGGCGTTTTAAACCAACTGAATTAACTCCTGCGTAGCTTAATGGTGTACGGCCGGCCTTAATGTAAGGGGGAACATCTTTACCAACCAGCGAACCGCCGCTGATGAATGTATGCTGCCCCACCTGTACAAACTGGTGTATGGCGCACATGCCGCCAACAATGGCATAGTCGCCTAAAATAACGTGGCCCGCCACCTGCGTGTTATTGCTAAGTATGCAGTTATTACCTACAATGCAGTCGTGTGCAATATGGCTGTATGCCATTATCAGGCAATTGTTTCCTACTTTGGTGGTCCACCTGTCTTTACTGCCACGGTTTACTGTTACAAACTCACGAATGGTAGTATTATCTCCAATCTCTACGGTAGTATGTTCTCCTTCGTATTTAAGATCCTGCGGAATGGCGGCAATTACAGAGCCCGGAAAAATGCGGCAGTTCTTGCCAATTCTTGCGCCTTCCATAATGGTTACATTACTGCCTATCCAGGTTCCTTCGCCAATTTCTACATTTTGGTGAATAACACTGAAGGGATCAACCTTTACGTTGGTAGCAAGATTGGCATTCGGGTGAATGTACGTATGGGGATGAATCATTTAGTTTAATTATCGAATTAGCAATTACGGGCTATTAAGCGAATATATTAATTTCTTTTTACCAATTGAGCGGTTAAATCGGCTTCGGTACATAATTTATTGCCAACATAAACGGTTCCCTTCATTACACATATTCCTCTGCGGATGGGTTCTGTGAGTTCCATTTTTAAAATTAACGTATCGCCGGGCACTACTTTTTGTTTGAATTTGCAGTTATCTATTTTTAAAAAATAGGTATCGTACTGCCCGTCGGGCATGGCATTAATACAAAGTAAACCTCCCGTTTGTGCCAGTGCTTCAACCTGTAAAACACCCGGCATTATGGGGTTTCCGGGAAAATGGCCCTGGAAGAAATATTCGTTTACAGTAACATTTTTAACGCCCACAATCATGGTATCTGTTAACTCAATGATCTTATCAACCATAATAAAAGGAAAACGGTGCGGCAGTGTTTTTTCAATTTGCTGCTGTGTATAAACCGGCTCCTGGTTGGGATCATAAACAGGAATATCCCTGGTGTGTTTATTTTTTTTGATGTACTGCTTTATTTTTTTTGCAAACTCCACATTGCTGCTGTGGCCGGGGCGGTTTGTAATAATATGTGCTTTAATGGGATACCCAATAAGGGCAAGGTCGCCAACCACATCTAATAGTTTATGCCGTGCTGGTTCGTTTGCAAAATGCAGTTCCAGGTTATTCAGGTAACCTTCGCTTTTTACTTCTACCTTGGCTCTGCCAAAGGCTTTTGCCAGCCGGTCCATTTCTTCGTCGGTAACCGGTTTATCAACTACCACAATGGCATTGTTGATGTCGCCGCCTTTCACCAGGTTATTATCCAGCAGCATTTCCAGTTCGTGTAAAAAACAAAAAGTGCGGCATGGCGCTATTTCAGTCTGAAAATCCTTCATGCTTTTTAAACTGGCATGTTGCGTACCTAAAACGGGGCTGTTAAAATCGATAAGTGTTGTTATCTGGTAATTCAATGCCGGCAATGCGGTCATTTCTACTTTCTTTACATCATCAAAATACGAGATATTGGTATCAATGGTATACCAGACTTTTGCAGCATCCTGTTCCAGTACACCGCTTTTTGCAATAATATCTACAAAGGGTTTGCTGCTGCCATCAATAATGGGAATCTCGGGTCCGTTTAATTCAATCAGGCAATTATCAACCCCCATACCAACCAGTGCGGCTAAAATATGCTCTATCGTACTCACTTTACAATCGCCTTTCTCTAAGGTTGTACCCCTGGATGTATCAGTGACCAAATCGCAATCTGCTTTTATAATTGGAGAGCCTGGCAAATCGGTACGCTGAAACTGGTACCCAAACCCCGGGTTGGCAGGCTTAAGTGTCATATCCACATTTATACCTGAATGCAGGCCAGTACCCGAAATACTGACAGCTTTTACCAATGTATGTTGCTTATCAGGATTAAAATTTTTATCCATGTGTTGCGCTGAATTTTGTTGGCAAAGATATTTAAAATATGCTGCCAGCGTACTTATAAACTAATGTAGTTATAAGCCCGTTAAAACTGTATCTGGAAACTGCCGAAAATGCCAAATTTAGAGGCTACGCCTGCATAAGAAGGCGAAGGAGAGAGCCGCCAAACAAAATCGAGGCGAAAAACTTTGAAGATATTATCAATACCGGTTCCAAGCTCTATGTAGGTTTTGCCGTTTAATGTTTTAAAAGCAGATAATTTATTGCCGGCAGTATCTAATCTGTAATTCAACGAATTGTTTTCGTTGCTTAAAGATCCCCAAAGGGTTTTTACATTCCAGAACTGTCGCCATTTTAATTTACGGGTAATGGGTATAAAACGAAAAAGCCCCGACCCTATATTATGCTCTACATTAACACCGGCATACTGGTCGCTTAAGTACTCGAACCGGTTCATCAGGTTATAAGAATTTCGGCTGTAATAAAAAATATCATTGCCGGGGTGATTTTCTAAATTGGTGAATGGCATTGAGCCGAATATTTTTCCTCCAAATACTTTATATGAAAGAGTCCCGTAAGGAGATAGTTTCATATAATCTTTTATGGTTAGCGAAACCTTGGAATAATTATAAGCGCTGTTAAAAACGCCTGCAATGCCTTTGGCAAGCATTAGTTCAACAATGGGGTATTTTGTGCCAATTGAATAGCGGTTGTAATCTGTTTCAATAAACCGCTCAAGGTAGGCAAACCTTAATTTTAAAGCCACTTCAAAATTTGTAAGCGGGGTACCTTTATTTGCGGTAAAAGTTGAGTTTGGTGGTAAATTCAACAGCGTTCTATATTGCCGGTGAGAAACAAACCACTCTGTAGAAAATCCTTTGCCCAGTTCATTAAATACTTCAAACCTTAAATCTTTTACATTCACAAATTTTCTGAAATTATTTGGCTTGCGAATGGCCAGCGAAAAAATGTTATCCTGACTTACTTCGCCAACCTGGCTGATGCCATTGTCTACATCGTTTTGATAAGAAAGATGTAAGCGGACTCTTTTGGGTTCACGCTGCAAAAGCCAGAAAGCTTCTGCCTGGCCTTTAAATCTTTTATCTCTGAAACCATAAGCCAGGTATCCATGCAGGTAAACATTTTTAAACAGTTTTTTATTGGTGCCCAAATCAAAACGTAACCTGGTGCCCTGTACGGTATCGGCACTTATCCAGTTAAACCAGGGGCCAATTTCAAATTTGCCAATATTGCGGTAGCCGCCAAAGAAAAATTTTAAATTGGTTTGCAATTTTTGAAACTTAGGCATTTCCATCAACTTATCAATGGTGGTATAAATAGCTTTTTCGTTCTTCGATAAGGTATCGTGCCGCAGGATACTCCATGCCGAATCAGAATTTTTTACAACCGATTTTTCTGTTTTTACCAGTTCTTCAATATGCTGATCTTTAAAAGTGGCGGTTAAGGAATCGCTGTTGATCACAATGTCTTTATACGAAGTTGTCTTTCGGCCGATAAGTGTAAGCGAGTTTTTGCCCAGCACACGGAAATCAGCAAAAAATTTATCCCGGTTTAAAAATATTACCGAATCGTTGATGGGAATATACTCCTGGAACACACTGATGCGGTCAATAAAATTAATATTGGCCTCTTTACCCAGGTACATCGATATTTTACGGATCTGGTAAGTTTTTTCTGTTACCCATGCATCTCCTTCAAAGGTATTTTGCCCGGTACGCTTTGGCCTGAAAACAAAATGATATTGTTTGCCGCCGTTTACAACCTGTGTATCAGGTACGGTAAAAATATAATAGGCATCGGCATTATCATTAAAAGGGCTGATGAAATCCTTGTCCATCACATTTACAAAATTGCTGTAAATGCTTACATTCTGGTTCATTACACCCAGCAGTTTGCTAAAGCTTTCGTTGTTAAAACCTTTCGTTTGACTGGCCTTTATATTTTCGTAAAACTTTTTTGGATTTTTCTGATAGGCATAATCACTCAGGCTTTCTATCAGGTATGCCGGTAAAAAAGGAGCAGCTTCAGATGTGCTGTCCATATTATCAAAAATGAAAGAGAAGTTCTTTAAAAGAAAATTTTTCTTTGCTTTATCGGCATTAAAATTCTTAATGTCAATTTCCAGTTTATTGTATGCTTCGTAGCTGAAGTTGCCCAGGTCATATCGGTTATACTGCTTCTTCTTGCTCATTATTTTTTTCCATAAATAAAGGCCCCGGTTCCATTTGGCTTTAATAATCACTTCGCCTTTTGCAGTTCCTCTTTCAAGCTGAATGTTCAGCGTTTGGTTATTTTGCAGATGGGTGATGGGTATTTTATAAATTTCGAAGCCAATGAAACTTACTTTTAAAGTGTCGTCTTTAAAATTATTGAGCGTAAAAGAAAAATTACCGGCACTGTCGGTTGATTTGCCAACGCCCGAACGGGCAAAATAAACCGATGCGTAGGCTACCGGTTCTTTTGTATGTCCATCAATTACTGTTCCGGAAAAAGATATTGGTTGTGCAAAAGCAAGGGTAGAAAAAAAAATAAATACAAGTAATAATATGCAGCGTTTGAAGATATTCAAAAAATAAATTTTAATAGTTGGGTATGGTGTTATTCAGATTTCTGAAGCATCAAAGATATTTCATTTTTCAGCGGGTAAGCTAAAGAAAATGTTAAGTAGTTGTTTTATGGCACCAGGCCTGCATTGGAGGAAATGCATTAATACCGGCTTTAAACCTTGTTTTTCTCCATTAATTCTTTCAGCATTCTCTCAAGCTCAATTACCTTTTTTTCCAATGCGGGTAAATTTCTAACTACAGCCTGAGAGCGCATAGAAGTCAGGTAATCAATAGCCGGCGTACCGGTAACGGAAGTATTGGGCGTTTTTATAGATTTACTTACGCCGCTTTTTCCATTAATTTTTGTACCATCAGCAATTTGAAGATGGCCGGCTAATCCGGCCTGTCCGCCTATAATAACATTTTTGCCAATTTTGGTACTGCCGCTTACTCCGGTTAATGCAGCAATAGCAGTATTATTTCCCACTTCTACATTGTGTGCAATTTGAAGCAGGTTATCTAATTTGGCACCCGATTTTATCAATGTACTTCCTATTGTGGCCCTGTCAATGGTAGTATTGGCACCTATTTCAACATAATCCTCAATAATTACATTTCCTATCTGGGGTATTTTTTTAAAACTGCCATCTGCTTCAGGTGCAAAACCAAAACCATCGCTGCCAATAACAGCACCTGCATGTATGATAACACTTTTGCCAACAACACAATCATGATAAACAATTGCGCCGGGGTTTATAACCGTATCTTTTCCAATGGTAACATTGTTGCCTAAATAGGCATTCGGATAAATTTTTGCACCATCTGCCACAATTACATTTTCGCCTATATAGGCAAAAGCACCAACATACACATTTTCGCCAATTTTTGCAGTGGCATGTATAAAGGAAGGTTGCTGAATACCGGTTAACTGTTGCCTTTGTATTTGTTGATATTTATCTAACAGTGTTGCAAAAGCCAAATAGGCATCGGGTACTTTTATAAGGGTAGCAGCAATTGGTTGTTTTAGTTCCTGCGTATCATTTACAATGATGATGCTGGCTTTTGTGGTATACAAAAATTCTTCGTATTTAGGGTTGGCCAAAAAAGCCAGTTGCCCGCTTTGGGCTTCTTCAATTTTACCAAAAGATGCAACAGCAGTATCGGCATTGCCTTCAACTTTTCCGTTAATCATCATGGCTATTTGTGCTGCTGTAAATTGCATAATATCAAGTTATTGGTCATTAGTCATTTGTCATTGGAGCGTTGTACATTTTAAAGTCTCTGGAATTATTGAGATCTTTTAATGATTAATGACCAATGACAACTTACTATGTTCTTAAGTAACAAATGTAATATTTTTTAACCTTGCCCATCAGGTTTTGGTTTATCAGTGCATTATCTACTTCCGAAATATCTTTTACAGTACCATCCTTAAAAAGAATATGAATATGCTCATCTTCCAGGTTGTAGGTACTGCTTGATACTTCGCCGGTAAATACCAGCCAACCGGCTTCTTCGGCATTCAGGCTCAGTTTTGATGCTGCCTGGGCCAGTTTTTCCTGCAGCAAATTTTCATCAACCGGGTTGCCAAAATACTGAACTTTCAGTAGCTGCCGGTTAATAATTCCATTGCAAAGAGTTGATAAAATTTTGTCTTCGTGATGGCACCAGCCTTTTATAGCTGCTGTTACATCGTAATCATCCAGGTTACAAAACTCTTGTAGTGTAACGGTTTGAATAGGTTGTGTAATAAAATTATGCAGCGGTTGCTGTGTAGCCGCTTTAATATGTTTGGCTCTTTTTATAATTCGCTTCAGCATCTGCTCGGCACATAAAACTGTTTTATGCAGGTAAACCTGCCAGTACATAAGGCGGCGGGCCACTAAAAATTTTTCTATTGAATAGATGGATTTTTCTTCCACCATCAGCTCGCCGTTATGCACGGTAAGCATTTTAATAATGCGGTCGTAACCGATAACGCCTTCATTTACGCCGGAGAAAAAACTATCTCTTGTTAAATAATCCAGGCGGTCCACATCCAGTTGCCCGCTGATGAGTTGGTAAAGAAATTTTTTATGATAACTGTCGGTAAAAATTTCCAGGGCAAGGCCAAGTTTACCATCAAACTGTTTGTTGAGTTCTTTAATAATCATCAGCGAAAGGTCTTCGTGGTGCATACTTTCCACCAGCTCATGCTCCAATGCATGACTGAAAGGCCCGTGGCCGATATCATGTAAAAGAATGGCAATTTTTGCGGCCTGTTCTTCGGCAGCAGTTATTTCAATGCCTTTATTTTTTAATTCAGATAAGGCATTGCTCATTAAATGGTAGGCACCCAATGCATGATGCAACCTGCTGTGTACAGCACCGGGGTAAACCAGGTTTGCCATCGCCATCTGGCTGATGCGCCGCAGCCGCTGAAAATAGGGGTGGCTTATTACTGCATAGATTAATTCATCATCAATGGTAATAAAACCATATACCGGGTCATTGATAATTTTTCTGAAAGGCATTAAAAGTTAGTAGTTTAAATGTTTGTTGTTTGTAGTTATGCCTTTGGCATTACCAGTATTTGTTAAAAGATGTACAAAGCTAAATAAAGCACTCCATCATTGATATAAAAAATTAAATTTGTGATAATCGTTCATTTCATCAAACTCTCCGTACGCTATAATAAAAGTTGAATGTAGATTTATTGTAGAAGAGTGCGACGCCAATGAAGATGATTAAATTTACTAAAGCCGGCAACAAAAAACCACTAACCACAAACTCCAAACTATAAATATGAGCGTAGCAAAAATTCTTTGGGTAGATGATGAAATTGACAGCCTTACATCGCAGGTGATGTTTTTAGAAAACAAAGGATATGAAGTGCATACCAAAACCAATGGATTTGATGCAATAGAATATGTGAAAGATAATATTGTGGATGTGGTGTTGCTGGATGAAACCATGCCGGGCATAACGGGCCTGCAAACCCTGCAGCAGATAAAAGAACTGAAAAGTAATTTGCCGGTGGTTTTAATTACAAAAAATGAAGCTGAAAATTTAATGGACGAGGCCATTGGATCGCAGATAAGTGATTATTTAATTAAACCGGTTAACCCTAACCAGGTTTGGCTGAGCCTGAAAAAACTGATTGATAATAAAAGGCTGGTTGCAGAAAAAACAACTTCTGCTTATCAGCAGCAGTTCAGGAGTTTGTTTACTTCGCTAAACAGTAATCCTAATTATAATGAGTGGATGGAGATTTACCGCAAGCTGGTTTATTGGGAGCTGGAAATGAGAAAAAGCGATAGTCCGGAAATGCAGGAAGTATTTGAATCGCAAAAAAATGAAGCAAATACAGAGTTTTTTAAATTTATCAGCCGCAATTATGCAGGCTGGGTAAACCCTAAAAGTGACGATGCGCCCATTATGAGCCATAACCTGCTGAAGTTTAAAGTGCTGCCACATTTAGAAAAAGGTATACCATTATTTTTTGTCCTGATTGATAATTTACGGTTTGATCAATGGAAAACGATACAGCCAATTTTTGCCGAAAGTTTCCGCATACATGAGGAAGAAACTTTTTATGCTATACTGCCTACGGCTACGCAATACGCCCGCAATGCAATTTTTGCCGGCATGATGCCGGTTGATATTGAAAAGAAATTTCCGATACAATGGAAAAATGATGATGAAGATGGCGGAAAAAATATGTTTGAAGAAGATTTTTTTAAGGCTCATTTAAAAAGCCTGGGCAAAGCCGATTTAAAATACTCTTACACTAAAATTACCAATAACCACGACGGGCAAAAACTAGTTGATAATATTCACAACATGCTGGAGAACGATATCAACGTGATCGTTTACAATTTTGTGGATATGCTGAGCCATGCCCGTACCGAAATGGAAGTGTTGAAAGAACTAGCCGGCGATGAAACCAGCTACCGCAGCATTACTGAAAGCTGGTTTATGCACTCTCCGCTGCACCAGGCACTTAAAAAAATTGCTGATAAAAAATTAACGATGATTGTGGCAACGGATCATGGCAGCGTACGTGTGAATACTCCTGCAAAAGTTATCGGCGATAAACAAACCACCGCCAATCTGCGTTACAAACACGGGCGCAATTTAAATTACGAACCCAAAGATGTGCTGGCTTTCAGAGATCCAAGGGAAGCAGGTTTGCCGGTGCCCAATGTAAACTCTTCTTTCATATTTGCAAAAGGTGATCTGTATTTATGCTATCCCAATAACTACAATCATTTTGCCAATTATTACCGCAATACTTTTCAGCATGGTGGTATAAGCCTGGAAGAAATGATTGTGCCGGTGATAAGGATGACGAATAAGTAAAAAGTCAAACCCTCTACGCCCCCTGAATAGGGACTTTGGAGCTTTTGTTTTTTAACAGATGAAGTATTTTAATCAGTGGTAAATTTATTTATCAACGATTGTTGAAAAAGATATTTTTTATTACTCTCCATTTAAGTGAAGTTGCATTTAAATAAAAGAGTTAAAAGCTCATTTGGAGCTGAGGCGCTATGAAATACACACAACATAATTTAGATAAGATAGAAAGAGTAGCGGAAGAATGTGGTTATGTTATCCGTTACGAAAGAGGCACTTTTCAAAGCGGTTATTGCATTCTGCAGGACCGGAAAGTGATCGTTATTAATAAATTTTTTCAAACAGAAGGCAGGATGAATGCCCTTATTGACCTGATGCCACAACTGGAAATAAGTTTTGATGCATTAACACACGAAAGCCAGAAAGTGTATGATGAAGTGATGAGTGTTGTGAAATAGCCATTAGTCATTGAGTAAATGGTCATTGGCCATTCACTATCCACAAATCTTTTTAATTATAAAGTCTCTCACTGACTTACCGACCATTGACTAATGACCTCAAAAGGCCTATTTTTGTCAAGTGCAAACTCCTCCTTTAAAAATAACTTTTCTTGGTACCGGTACCAGCAGTGGCGTGCCTATGATTGGCTGCAGTTGCGAAGTATGCACATCTACCGATAAAAAAGACAAGCGGCTACGCTCCAGTATTTTGGTTGAAAGTGAAACGACTGTCCTTGTTGTTGATACCACACCCGACTTCAGATACCAGATGCTGAGAGCCAAAGTAAATAAACTGGATGCCGTTTTATTTACGCATCCGCACAAAGATCATATTGCCGGCCTGGATGATGTACGGGCCTATAATTATTTTCAGCAAAAACCGATGGAGCTATACGCCAACTCATTAACCGAGGAAGCCATTAAAAGAGAATTTGCTTATGCATTTTCTGATAAAAAATATCCGGGCATACCCAACCTTAATTTAAATACAATAGATGATAAACCGTTTATGGTTGGCGATATTCCGGTGGTTCCGATATTGGTATGGCATTTAAAAATGCCGGTGCTGGGTTTCAGGTTTGGCAGGTTTACTTACATTACCGATGCCAATAAAATAGATGATGAAGAAAAGGAAAAAATTAAAGGAAGCGATACAATGGTGTTAAACGCTTTGCGAAAAGAAAGTCATATCTCTCATTTTACTTTAGAAGAAGCCGTTGCCATGGTTCAGGAATTGGGTGTGCCTGAAGCTTACTTTACACATATAAGTCACCAGCTGGGCCTGCATGAAGATATTAATGCAGAACTGCCCAAAGGGATTAAGCTGGCCAGCGATGAGATAACACTTTTTTTTGAATAAACCATGGGAAAAACCTCAGAATTTTCTGAGGTTTTTCCCATGGACAGGTTGTTGGCAGCACTTACCTTGGGTGTTCAATGCCTAAGTCTAAAAAATCCCAGCCTGAGTATCTTTTCTTTACCCGAAAAGAGCGTATTGGTATCATTGCTGTTGTAATGATCATGATGGTGTATCCAACAATTCCGATCCTGTTCGCCATTTTTTACAAACCCAAACCTGTTGACCATGCCGCATTTGAGAAAGAAATAGCCGAACTTAATATAAAGGAAGACAGTAGTAAAGGATTTACAAAACGGAGTTACGATGATGATAATTATACCGGTTATCATCAGCCTTCAGAAAAAAATTATTACAACAAAGCTGCTAAGGGCGAATTATTTTATTTTGATCCAAACACACTGCCTGTTGACGGTTGGAAAAAATTAGGTGTGAGGGAAAAAACAGCCAATACAATTCAAAATTATATTTCAAAAGGCGGCAGGTTTTATAAACCTGAAGATATTAGTAAAATATGGGGCCTGCATGAAGATGAAGTGAAAAGACTTTTGCCTTATGTAAGGATAGAAGCAAAACCGGCATCCGTGTATAATAAATATCCCGACAGGGACAAAACGAAAACTTACGAAAAACCCACATACACTATTACTGCCTGTGATGTAAACAACAGCGATACTGCTGCCTTTATTGCCTTGCCGGGTATTGGCAGTAAACTGGCAGCACGTATCGTTGCTTTCAGGGAAAAACTGGGGGGGTTTTATAAAATAGATCAGCTTGCAGAAACCTACGGATTGCCCGATTCTACTTTTCAGAAAATAAAAAGCAGGCTGGTAATTGGCAATAACAGTGTAAAAAAACTCAATATCAACACTGCTACAGTTGATGAATTAAAAACGCATCCTTACCTGCGGTATAATATTGCCAATGCTATAGTGCAATACAGAAACGCTCATGGTAATTTTTTGGCACTTAATGATTTGAAAAAGATCATGATCATAACGGATGATATTTACAATAAAGTCGTACCATATCTTTCAGTTAAATGAGGTGATCATGGAAATCATTAGAATTGAATATTGTTATACTTATTAGAGGATTGTATTTTTTAATATAAGCATCAATACAACAGTAATTGCAAAGCCTAATAAAACCATAACACGAAAATATCCAGTCCTATACCCATTTAATTTCCATTTTTCCCCATATTCTTTTTCATAACGTTTATAATTAACCCTGATAAGGATAATAGTAGCTAAAAGGAATATTCCAATAGCTATAAATATTTGATAAAAGGATAACTCCATAAATAATAATTTTATTTTGGGTTCTAACTGGTTTTCTGATATCGAAGGTAGTGCAATTTAGATGCCTAAATGCTTAGATGAAGGCTAATGCATGTTAGTATTTAGAATTCTGTAAATTGCAACCTCAAAGATTGCTATTTATGAATTTTACTACATCTGAATTAACTGAGCAGGTTGCTCAGACTGCGAGGGATTTTGCCTTACAGCATATTAAGCCACATTTAATGGAGTGGGACGAAAGCCAGGAATTTCCGGTGCACATTTTTAAAGAAATGGGTAAGCTGGGATTGATGGGCGTATTGGTGCCCGAAGAATATGGCGGCAGCGGCCTGGGTTATTACGAGTATAATACCATCATACAGGAAATTGCAAAAGTTTGTGGCTCTATCGGCTTATCGCTGGCTGCACATAATTCACTTTGCACCGGGCATATTTTAACCTTTGGTAACGAAGAACAAAAGAAAAAATATTTACCCAAACTGGCTACTGCCGAATTTATTGGCGCCTGGGGTTTAACAGAAGCCAATACCGGAAGCGATGCCGGCAATATGAAAACCACTGCTGTAAAAGATGGTGATGACTGGATCATTAACGGAACCAAGTCGTGGATAACACATGGAAAGAGCGGCGATGTGGCTGTAGTGATTTGCAGAACAGGAGAACCACGTACAAAAGATAATTCAACTGCTTTTATTGTAGAAAGAGGAACCCCTGGTTTTAGCGCCGGTAAAAAAGAAAACAAACTGGGCATGCGTGCCAGCGAAACCGCCGAAATGATATTTGATAACTGCCGCATACCGGATGCAAACCGCATCGGCGACGTTGGCCAGGGCTTTAAGCAAAGCATGAAAATATTGGATGGCGGCCGCATATCTATTGCAGCACTGGGTTTAGGTATTGCAAAAGGTGCTTATGAAGCATCATTGCAATATGCAAAAGAGCGCCACCAGTTCGATCAGCCGATTGCCAGTTTCCAGGGCATTAGTTTTAAACTGGCTGATATGGCAACGGAAATTGAAGCTGCTGATTTGCTGATAAAACAAGCCTGCGATTTAAAAATGAGACATCTGCCCATGACCAAAGAATCGGCCATGGCAAAATATTACAGCAGCGAAGTGGCGGTAAGGGTAAGCACCGATGCGGTGCAGATCTTTGGCGGCTATGGATACACCAAAGATTTTCCGGTAGAAAAATTTTACAGAGACAGTAAACTATGCACCATTGGTGAAGGAACCAGTGAGATACAAAAACTGGTTATCAGCCGGGAAGTATTGAAATAAATTATAGACTCCGGTAAAAATACCGGAGTTTTTTTTAAATATTATGAAACAGCTTTTAGTACTACTTATTTTTTTTGTTGCTGGTTGTAGCGGCGATGATAAAAATGCATCGGCAGATAATACAATTGCTGATGCAGATATTAATGGTGAAGTTTTATTTAAGGCAAATTGTGCCAGTTGCCATAAATCTGATCAAGCTTTTACAGGTCCTGCATTAAAGGGTGCATTGCAAAGATGGGGTGGAGATAAAAAAGCTATGTATGCTTTTATCAGGAACCCTGCAAAACCTGTAAATGCGTATGCCGAAGCTTTGAAAAAGAAATGGGCTCCGACGGTAATGACTGCATTTCCTTTATCTGATACTCAAATTGATGCTATTATGAAATATGTTGAAACAGGCAAATAAATAATGAAGATTACAATCCATCTTCATCAGTCTTAGCTGCACTGCCAAACATATTATCTACTGCACCGCCCAGCATTGGAAATTTTTCTTTTACAAAATCCTTAATGGTTTCCAGTGCCTTGGCAGCCTGTTCATCAGTAATGCCTGCATTTGCTTTTAAACGATCTATTAATTCCTGCATAGGTTTTTAATTTTGATGTACAAATATAATCTACTGTTGTTTGAGCCGCTTAGATAAAAGCTCAATATATTTTCAGAAGTTGAACGGAGCGTCGCCAATGAAGTCAAATCAGGGTGCAATGGCTGGTAACCAAAAACTCAAAACCCCAAACTCAAAACTATTCCGTATCATATCTATCTACCCTTTCAATGCCACTCATTGATACCAGCCGGTTAACCAGTTCATCCAGTTCTTCCTTATCATGTACAAATATTTTTACATTGCCTTCAAAAATACCTTCTTTCGCTTCAATGGTCATGGCCGAGATATTGAATTTTAATTCACCGCTGATGAGGTTGGTTATTTTATGAATAACACCCACATCATCCAAACCAATAATTTTTAAACCGGTAAGGAAGGATATCTCTTTGTTTTTTGCCCACTTGGTTTTTACCACACGGTGGCCATAGTTTGCCAGCAACCTGGCCGCATTGGGGCAATTGGTACGGTGTATTTTAAGGCCTTCGCCGGTGGTTACAAAACCAAATACATCATCGCCGGGTATGGGTTTGCAACAGTTGGCCAATGAGTATTGTATCTTATCGCTGCTCTCACCAAAAATGATCAGCTCTGCTTCTTTTTTATCGTAGGTTTTTGAAGCAAAGTCTTTGTCTTTTTTTTCTTCAACAACCGGTTTTACGGGTTTGGGTGGTACCAGTTTATCGCCGTGTACAGTAAACTCTTTTAACTCTTTAAGGTCTATTTTTTTGATGGCTATTTCATACCACAGATCAAGTGTTGAATTCAATTTATAAAACGAAGCAAGTTCTTCCAGATTATGCTGGTTCACGGCAGCACCCATGCCTTCCAGCTTTCGTTGCAAAATATATTTGCCTTCATCAGCTATGGCTCTTTTCTCTTCTTTTAATGTGTCTTTTATTTTTGATTTTGCCTTGCTGGTTACCACAAAATTCAGCCACTCAATATTGGGCTTTTGTTTTGCGCTGGTAATAATTTCAATCTGATCGCCGCTGCGTAATTTATGACTGATAGGAACCAGCTTGTGATTTACCTTGGCACCAATACACCTGCTGCCAACGGCAGTATGTACACCAAAAGCAAAGTCTAATGCCGAAGCGCCAATGGGCAGCATCTTCACTTCTCCCTTGGGTGTGTACACATAAATTTCTTCTGCAAGAAAAGATGTTTTAAAATCCTGTAAAAAATCTATTGAATTTTCATCGGGCCTGTTGAGTGCTTCCCGTATCTGGTGAAACCATTTGTCAAAGCGGCTTTCGTCTTCCTTGCCTTCTTTGTATTTCCAGTGAGCTGCCAAACCTTTTTCAGCAATTTCATTCATGCGCTTGGTGCGTATCTGCACTTCTACCCACTTGCCATGAGGCCCCATAACCGTAGTATGCAACGCTTCATAACCATTGCTTTTCGGGTTACTCAACCAGTCTCTTAATCGTTCAGGCGATGGATTGTATTCATCTGTAATAATGCTGTATACTTTCCAGCACTCTTCTTTTTCTTTTTCAAGCGAGCTGTTTACAAGTATGCGAATGGCAAACAGATCGTACACTTCTTCAAAACTCACTCCCTTTTTTTTCATCTTGTTCCAGATGGAGTGTATACTTTTTGGGCGGCCGTAAATTTCAAAATCAAATCCGGCTTTTTCCAGTTTATCTTTTAATGGCCTGATGAAATCGTTTATATATTTTGTACGTTCTCTTTTGGTATCGCTTAATTTTTGTGCAATGTATTTGTAGGTATCCGGCTCCATGTATTTCATGGCCAGGTCTTCCAGTTCGGTCTTGATATTATATAAACCCATGCGATGGGCAAGTGGTGCATACACAAATATCGTTTCGCTGGAAATTTTTAACTGCTTCTCCCTTTTCATACTCTCCAGCGTACGCATATTGTGCAGGCGGTCTGCCAGCTTTATCAATATTACTCTTGGATCATCAGTAAGGGTAAGTAATATCTTTTTAAAATTCTCGGCCTGCTGGGTACTGTTGGTGTCCATTACCGTACTTATCTTGGTAAGGCCGTCCACAATTTTGGTTACTTCGCTACCAAATTCACGTTGTATATCATCTAAACTAATGTCGGTATCCTCAACCGTATCGTGCAATAGGGCACAAATGGTACTACGTACGCCTAATCCAATTTCTTCAACACATATTTTTGCTACAGCCAGGGGGTGAAGTATGTACGGTTCGCCGCTTTTGCGCCGCATGGTTTCATGGGCTTTAGCAGCCATTTCAAAAGCGGTACGCAGCAGTTGCTTATCGCCTGGCTTCAGTTTTTGCTTTAAAACACGCAAAAGCCCGCGGTAATGCCGCAGTATCTCTTTCTTTTCCTCTTCTTCGTTGAGATTGTATTTGGGTATGTCTATGGTAGTTTCCATCGTTAAGTACGAATTTACGTAAACAAATCTGTTTTCTGTTTTGCATAAATCCCTTACTTTTGCAGCCCCTTTGCGGATATGGCGAAATTGGCAGACGCACCAGACTTAGGATCTGGCGGAGCAATCCATGTAGGTTCGACCCCTATTATCCGCACTTACGAATACAGAACAAGGAACAAGGAATATCGAATTTTGAAGTTCATCATTCAGCATTCCTTGTTCCTTGTTCAATATTAAAAAGTTAAATAAAAATAAAATGGCAACAGTTACAAGAGAAAACATCGGTCTTTTACATGATAAACTGACCGTGAAAGTGAGTAAGGATGACTACCTACCTACCTTTGATAAAAAACTGAAAGAATACAGTAAAACAGCTAATATTCCCGGTTTCAGAAAAGGAATGGTACCTGCCGGTATGATCAAAAAAATGTACGGTCCTTCTATTTTCAGCGACGAAATTTTAAAATCGGTTGAAAAGGAATTGTATACCTGGTTAAATGCTGAAAAGCCAGAGATATTTGGTCAGCCTTTGCCATTAAGCACCGATTTGCGTGATATCAACATGAACGCCCCGGCTGATTATGAATTTGGTTTTGAAATTGGTTTGAAGCCTGATTATACTTTAGCTGATATTACCAAAGCAAAAGTTACCCTGCACAAAGTAGCTGCTACAGATGCGATGATTGACGAAGAGATTGGCCGTATGCAGATTAAAGGTGGTAAAATGACCGAGCCTGAGACAGTTGATAACGATGAGAATGTTTTGAATATTCTTTTTACAGAAGCTGATAAAGATGGTGTTGTTGTTGAAGGTGGTGTAAGCAAAGAAAATTCTGTTATACTGAAGTATTTAACTGCTGCTACCCAAAAGAAATTCATGGGAAAAAAAGTTGGCGAAACAGTTACCGTACAGTTGAGCAAAGCTTTTGATGATGATAAACTGGAAATGTTTTTACAGGATCTGGGTTTTGATAAAGATGATAAAGAAGCCGCAAAAAAATATTTTAACCTGGCGATTGTTAAGATTGGGTTGGTTGAAAAACGTGAGTTGACCGAAGATTTTTTTAAAGAGATATTTCCTGCAAAAGAAATTAAAACAGAAGCTGAATTAAGGGAAGCCCTTAAAGAAGAAATTGAAAATTACTGGCAGGGCCAAAGCCGCAACCAGTTGCAGGATCAATTATATCATTACCTGCTGGATGAAACCAAGATGGAATTTCCGGTTGAGTTTTTAAAGCGTTGGTTACAAACCGGTGGCGATAAAGAAAAAACACCTGAGCAGGTTGAAACAGAATTCCCCACCTTTAGTAACCAGTTAAAATGGACTTTAATAAGCGATAAACTAATTAAAGAAAACGGACTGGAAGTTGGCAACGAAGAATTGCGTGAATATATGAAAGTAGAGATCATGCGCTATTTTGGTACCATGAACCTGGGCGAAGATACCGGCTGGATTGAAAGCTATATTGACCGTATGATGAAGGATGAAAAGCAGGTTGACAGCAGCTATCGACGTTTAATTACTGATAAATTATTTAACTGGATTGAAGGGCAGGCAAAGGCAAAAGAGAAAACAGTAACTGCAGAAGAGTTAACTGCCATGCAGCATCATCACGAGCATTAATAAAATAACAGACTATAAAATGATCCCCTGAATTTTTCGGGGGATTTTTTTATATTTAATTATTAAAATCAATAATAGACTCGTGGGGTATGCATAATTTTTTTAAAATACTGGCATTATGGATATCAATTAATTCAATTAGCTGTAGCAGCCCCATTAATTGTACTAAAAACTTTATTACTTATAAAGAACCGATATCACATAACAATGAAAAAATATCGTTGAGAACCGATGGTATTTATATATCTGAAAACGGAAGAGCATCTTTTTTTCTTTATAACAACGGCAGGGTAAAAATCCACAGCCCTTTTTTTGACACATTGCAACAGGAACTTTGGGCTACTCCTCAAAAAGTCGTAAAAGAAATGCAAAATGACTGGGAATTTAAACAAAAAGAACGATGGGGCGATTATTCTATTAAGGGAAATGAAATAACTATTCAACGCTTTAACCGAAACAATGAGGAAGTTTGCAAACGCTCCGTTTTTGAAGAAAAAGGCCGGATACTAAATGATTCCACAATTGAAATATATTCAGAGTATTCTTATTGGTGGAAAGATAAACTGCCTGCTTTATACACTCCTTGTATTTTGAAGTTTTATAAAACTGATATCAAGTCGGATAGTACTATCGCCTGGTTTATAAATAAAAACTGGTATAAGAAGGAATTGGATAATAGTAGAAGGTAAACTGTTTTTTTTACTGCTTTTCACTAAAGCTTTATCTCTTCATCACTATCATCAAAAAAATGAAACTCGGTTAAGTGATAATTGTTGTTGGCTTTTAATTTAATGCGCTGTTTGTATTTGCGGCGCCACTTGCTCAGTTTTGAAAAGAAAATACCCTTGGTCATGTAAGCATGTAAAATAGGGTGTATCTCTACCGTTAAACCGGTATGTTTTTGCATAATGAGGTAACTCAGGTTCTTTTCTATCTCGTCTTCTAAAATAAGCGTAGATGAAATTTTTCCGGTACCGTTGCAGCTTGGGCAAACTTCGGTGGTATTGATATTCATTTCCGGCTTCATGCGCTGCCGGGTAATTTGCATTAGGCCAAATTTGCTGATGGCCAGTACAGCATGTTTTGCCCTGTCAGGACGCATATAACCATCCATCGCATCGGCCAGCTTCTTTTTGTTCTCCATCAATTTCATATCAATGAAGTCAACCACAATAATACCACCCAGGTCTCTCAGTCGCATTTGCCTTGCAATCTCTTCAGCTGCTTCCAGGTTGGTTTCCAGGGCATTTTGCTCCTGGTTATTACTTACACTTTTATAGCCGCTGTTTACATCAATTACATGCAGGGCTTCGGTATGTTCTACAATTAAATAGGCACCACTTGGCAGGTTAACCGTTTTTCCAAAAGCAGCTTTTACCTGCTTGGTAATACCAAAACTGTCAAAAATAGGAGAGCCGTTGTTGTAATAAGAAACGATATCTGCTTTATCGGGTGCAATACGTTGTATATAAGTTTTTGCATCGCCGTAAATATTCTTGTCGTTTACAACAATCTTATTAAAATCTTCGTTCAGCAGATCTCGGAGAATGCTGGTTGTCTTACCCTGCTCACTTAAAATTTTTGTTGGAGGTGTAGCTCCCTTTAAATTAGTTTGAATGGTTTTCCAGGTGGCAATCAGGCTTAACAAATCCTCATGCAATTCTGCAGTATGCTTTCCTTCTGCAGCAGTTCTTACAATTACACCCAGGTTTTTAGGTTTAATGGCTTCTATGATCTTGTGTAATCTTTTCCTTTCGTCTGATGAATGAATTTTTCGGGAAATAGCGATAATATCATTAAACGGCGTTACTACCACAAAGCGGCCCGGTAAAGAAAGCTCACAGCTCAGCCTTGGGCCTTTGGCAGCAATGGGTTCCTTTAATATCTGAACCAGCACATTGGGCTTTCCATTCATCACTTCGGCAATTTTGCCTGTCTTTACAATCTCCGGTTCTACTTTAAATTTTGAAAAATCGAATCCGTTTTCAGATTTATCATTAATAGATTCAGTCGTGAATTTAAGGATTGAACGAACGTAGGGACTAAGGTCGGTATAATGCAGAAATGCATCTTTTTCAAACCCTACATCAATAAAAGCTGCATTAAGTCCGGGAATAAGTTTTTTAACTTTTCCGAGGTACAAATCGCCCACGCCAAAGCTTGCATCAGCTTTTTCGCTGTGCAGCTCTACCAGTTTTTTGTCCTCCAACAGGGCAATTTCAACCCCTTGTGGAGCAGAATTAATAATAAGTTCCTTGGTCAATCTTAATTTTTTGGCAAGACCAGTATGTCGTTAAAAACAAAAGATACATGCATACAGTAACAACTAACATAAGTTGAAGTATATGCATGTAAATCACTCCTGGATGAGGCTTCCAGGCACCGTTAAGAAAAATTACTTCTTCTTATGACGGTTCTTTCTTAAACGTTTTTTACGCTTGTGTGTTGCAATTTTATGACGTTTTCTCTTTTTACCACAAGGCATAACTAGTCTTTTTTGTGTTTAAAATAATTTTTTTAAAATATGTAAACCGGATTTTACTCCGATATTTTTACTGTAATCCTTTGATCCGTTCGTCTACTTCCTGGCTGTAATGCGAATCGTTTACCAGCCTTTTACTTATCGTGTACCACTTAATCGCTTCTGCTTTATCACCTTTAGCTGCATATGCATCAGCTAAAAATGCAATAGCTTCAATATTGTCGGGCTGAGCTTTAATTACTTTTTGTAAACGCTCTATGGCTTTATCATATTGCCCCGAAACATATCCGCCCACTCCCAGCATCATCTGCGCTTTCATGTTGTTTGAGTCTTTACGAACAACACTTAACAGCTGCTGAATACCTTTCATTGTTTCTTCAGGTCCGCCAGCACGACCTTTCCCAAATATGTAGCAACTTCCCAAACCAACTTTTAAATCGTCGTTATCTGGGTTCAGTTCTAATGCTTTTTCAAATAAGGCTACTGCCGTTGCTGTTTTCCAGTTTAACTTAGCCTCATCCTGTTCTGCTCTGAGGTTATCTAAAATTAATTGGGCAGCAAAGGTGAGGTTTTTTTCCGACTTATCCAACTTAGCAGCTTCCGATAAATAATAAGCGTAGGGTTCAAACGATTTTACACTGTCTTTCCAGAAATTACCAAGCTGCGTATTTGCTGTAATTAATTGACTGTTAACATCTCCACGTGTTACACTATTTTCTAATTTACTTAGATTGATAAGTTGAGAAGCAGATAAATGTTTTTTTTCCTCTTCAATAAATTGAAGGATATCAAAGCTTTTTACAGCTTTTGCAACAGGGGCTTGTACTTTACTTTTAGGAGCTACGGTATTTCCGAAAATAAAAAGAAGGGCTACCAGAACTACCCCGGCAATGGCAATGATCAGTTGTTTTTTAGACATTTATGAAATCCTGTTCTTCTTTTTTACAGGACTGCAAAGTTACATCAGTCTTCATTGTCATCGTCCGTTTCTGCAGTTTCTTTTATGTTTTTAGAAGATTTTATTTCCAGCATAAATTCTTTAGCTGGCTTAAAGGCGGGAATAAAGTGTTCCGGAATTTCTACAGCAATATTTTTTTTGATATTACGGCCTATCTTAGCAGCTCTTTTCTTGGTGATAAAACTACCAAAACCACGTATGTAAATGTTTTCGCCTGCGGCTAAACTGTTTTTAACTGATTTAAACATGGTTTCCAGCGTTACCAGAACATCCACTTTTGGAATGCCTGTTTTATCGGAAATTTCGTTAATGAGGTCTGCTTTTCTCATAAAGATTTATTTAAGAATTGTAACTATTAGAAATATACAACAAAAAAATTGGAATTTCCAAAATAAGTTGATGATTATCAGGTACTTTGTGAAAAAACAATACAATTTGTGAATTATTCAGACTTTTATAAGCTATTGGTTATTAGATATATGTGAACTATATAGATAGTTTTAAAATTACTCAATGTATATATTACAGAAAATGGATACTGATAAAAAATATTTTACAAAGCAGCTTTTACAATGGAATAAAATACAAAATAAAAGGGCCATG
Source organism: uncultured Chitinophagaceae bacterium (assembly GCA_963715585.1). Taxonomy (GTDB): domain Bacteria; phylum Bacteroidota; class Bacteroidia; order Chitinophagales; family Chitinophagaceae; genus Ferruginibacter. The sequence goes on from OY970254.1 coordinate 80,722, forward strand.
CCCTGGAAAGGTGAAAAAGATCCTTACAAAATTTGGTTGAGTGAAATTATACTTCAACAAACCAGGGTTGAACAAGGATGGAATTATTATAATCGCTTTGTTTCAACTTTCCCCAACATTAAAAAATTAGCCGCTGCGCCCGAGGAAAAAGTATTTAAACTCTGGGAAGGCCTTGGATATTATACCCGTTGCAAAAACCTGATTGCAACTGCAAAATTTGTTACAAACGAAAGGCAGGCTAAATTTCCGGATAGCTACGAGGAGATTTTAAGTCTGAAAGGAATTGGCCCATACACGGCAGCTGCCATTGCCTCCTTTGCATTTAATTTACCGCATGCTGTTGTTGATGGCAATGTTTTCAGGGTATTATCACGTTTTTTTGGAGTTGATACACCTACAGATAGTACCGAAGGAAAAAAACTATTTACAGCGCTTGCCGAAGCACTTTTAGATAAAAAACTTCCCGGTATTTACAACCAGGCAATTATGGATTTTGGTGCAGTGATCTGTAAGCCCCAAAATCCATTGTGTACAACATGTCCGCTAAAAACCAGGTGTACAGCGCTTTTGGAAGCAAAAGTTGATGTGTTGCCTGTCAAAACCGGCAAGCTGATAAAAAAACAGCGTTGGTTGTATTATTTAATAGTTGAGTACAATGGAAAAATCTATGTAAGAAAAAGAGGTCCAAAAGAAATATGGGAAAACCTCTATGAATTTGTTCTGCTGGAAACCGATAAGGCGTTTTCTTTTGAAGAGATAAAAAGCTCGAAAGCATTTAAAAATATTGCATTTAAAAATAAAGCAGCTATACTGCATGTTTCTAAAACGTACAAACAACAACTTACACACCAAACCATACAGGGTAATTTTATTCAGCTTAAAGTAAATAGCGAACCGTCTTTAAAGGATTATCAAGCAGTAACTTATAAGCAACTGAACAAACTAGCTTTTCCCAAATTTATAACCGGTTACCTGGCTGAAAATGAGCTAAAGGCATTTGAAAGATAAAAATGTATCTTTAAATTTGTTGTACGAGTAACATAGTTTTAGTTCAACAGCAATGACTTAAATTAAATTTTATGAGAGGCGTAAACAGGGTAATGTTAATTGGCAACCTGGGAAAAGATCCGGATATGCAGTTTCTGGAAGGTAATATTGCGGTAGCAAAATTTTCGCTGGCTACAACGGAAAGTTATAAAGACAGAAGCGGTAAGCTGATTGCTCAAACCGAATGGCATACTGTTGTGCTATGGCGTGGACTGGCTGAACTTGCCCAAAAATATTTACACAAAGGAAGTTTGGTTTATATAGAAGGCCGCTTAAAAACACGTAGCTGGGAAGATAAAGAAGGCAATAAAAAATTTGCAACGGAAGTGGTTGGCGACAACCTGATTATGCTGGATAAAAGAACAGATGGCAGCCAGCTGCCGCATGGTTTGGAAGGGCTGGATGGACCGGATGATCATCCGGATATACCAACGGCTGAAGATGGTTCGGAACGTTTACCTTTTTAAGTAGTTTGCGAAAGTGCAAACTTGCACAAATAATAAACTTATTCTATTTTTAAAAATAAAGTGATAAATAGAATAATATTTTTTACCTAAACTCATTGTTTTGGATTATCATTCGGGTCTCAGTTTTTTTAGTTTTCATCTTTTGGCAATAACACCTGCCGCAACTACTATTCTTATATTTTTAGTTGTTATTCTTTTCATGTTATCTTTTTTACTGGCGGGCTCCGAAATCGCTTTTTTCTCCCTCACGCATAAGGATATTAATATGCTGCGTACAAAAAAGCAGCCGGCATATCGCCGCATTGTAAGTTTACTGGAGCAGCCAAAAACTTTGCTGGCATCTATGCTCATCAGCAACAGCTTTGTAAACATCGGCATCATTTTAATTTCCAATATTTTAATTGATAGTTGGGTAGCCCAATTGCATTTAACCTTTTGGCCAATCTTTCTAATTAAAGTGGTAGTAGTTACTTTTTTATTGTTGCTTTTTGGCGAAGTACTACCAAAGGTTTGGGCAACACATCATAAAATATGGTTTGCGGCCACGGCTTCGCTGGTGGTAGAAATCTTCAGCAGTTTGTTTTACCGCTTCAGCAAAAGAATGGTACGGTACAGCGATAAAATTGAAAAGAAATTTTCTTCCGAAAATTCTTCTACCATGGACCGCAGCCACCTGGATTATGCCATAGACCTGCTACCCGAGCATGAAGCAACTTCCGAAGAAAAATCGATCTTAAAAGGCATCCGAAAATTTGGCGATACTACGGTAAAGCAGGTAATGCGCAGCAGGCTTGATGTAAGCGGTATTGATGTTAATTTCAGCTTTACAGATACAGTAAAGAAGGTAGAAGAATTACATTACTCACGCCTGCCGGTTTACAAAAACAACCTGGATGAAGTAGTAGGCATGCTGCATACCAAGGATATTTTACCACATTTGAATGAGCCTGATAGTTTTGACTGGCATACATTGCTGCGCCAGCCGTTTTTTGTGCATGAAAAAAAATTAATTGAAGACCTGTTGCAGGAGTTCCGCAGCCGCCGCATGCATTTTGCTGTGGTGGTTGATGAGTTTGGCGGTACATCGGGCATTGTAACGCTGGAAGATGTAATGGAAGAAATTATAGGAGAGATAAAAGATGAGTTTGATGATGAAGAAAGCAACAACAAAAAGATTGATGACTATAATTATATTTTTGAAGGCAAGACGATGATCAACGATGTATGCAAGGCAATAGGAATGGCAACGGATACTTTTGATACTATAAGAGGAGAAAGCGATTCCTTAGCCGGGTTGGTTTTGGAAATTGCCGGCGAATTTCCGCAGGTAAATGAAGAAGTGATTAGCGGTAATTTTACTTTTATTCCGCTTGAAATAAATAAGAACAGGCTTGATAAAATAAAAATCACCATTAAATCACCTGATGCTGTTTAATGCTGTAGAAAAATCACTATGAAAAGACAAACCGCCTACCTTTTTTACTTTTTACTTTTTACTTTTTACTTTTTGCATTCCGCCTGCAACTCAACCTACACCTCTAAAAAAACAGGTTACTATAAAATAGATTTCCCCGAAAGGAAATACACCGTTTTTCAAAAAGAAGGTTTCCCTTATACTTTTGAATATCCGGTTTATGCACAGGTGGTAAAAGACAGTACCTACTTCGACCAGGACCTGCAAAATCCTTATTGGATCAACCTGGATTTTCCGCAGCTTGGCGGAAGAATATTTTTAAGTTACAAAGCCGTTGGCGGAAAGTCAACATATAAAGTAAAACAGGCCGATGGTTCTTATAAAGATTCGCTGGGTATCAATGTTTTTGACCTGATGGTGAACGATGCTTTTAAACTTACCAGCAAAAACGAATCTGTTGCCTCTTCTATAAAAGACAGCTTGTTTCATACACAAAATGGCATTACCGGCGTTTTTTTCCGGGTTGGCGGCAATGCAGCTACAGCCAAACAGTTTTTTATGAGTGATACCACAAAAAATTTCTTCCGGGGTGCTTTGTATTTTGATGTAACGCCCAATGCCGATTCATTAAGGCCCGTTGTTGATTTTCTGCAAAAAGATATTGATCATCTTATCAATACTTTTAAGTGGACGAATAAATAAGCCCGGACTTTAATCCTGCTGTTTATTTTTTTTCTTTGTAACGCTGTCTTCCATAATTATTGGCTCCGGTATCCTTGCTCTGGAGAAGTTTTCAAATCGTAATTTTTTTTCAACCTTCTTTACTTTTTTAGGCGACTTTACTTTTGCTTTAACTACTTTGGTTTCTGCTGCTGTGGTTTCCACATTCTTTACAGGAATAACTTCAACTGTTTTTTCTTCTTCAATAGGAGCCGGCGTTGGCAGTTTTTCTTCAACGTACAATTTTTTAAGCTCTCCGCTTTTTTTGCTGTTGTAATAATCGGCCACGCCATACACCGAGGCGATAGAAAACAGGCCAATGCCTGCATAAATGATTGCTTTCATGTTTTTAGTTTTATTGTTTTTTAATAATTAAGCCAAAAATGTTTTTAGGTAAGATTTGCTTTTCCGGTAGATGAGGTATTCGGCCACCAGCATATTGCCCAGCACACTTATCCAGAGCGAAATTTCATAATTGTGCAGGTGATCAAAATCAAAGTAATAAAAGAGCAGATGATAAACCCGGAAGGTTACCGCCGTCATAGCCATACTGTAACTGCGTATCATCCAGTTTTTATGGGCCAGTACATTTTTTACCTTGATGGTTTGTAAGCCCTTCATGGTGCTGTAAAACCAATACAAAGCCATGAACATAAAAAGCATCCGCTCCCAAAAACTTCCTTTGGCAAAAAAACTCATGTACAGTCCGGTTGGCGCACCCAGCACCAATACAACAAACACATAGGTTTTGCCCATCCATACATGTATGGCTTTTCTTTTTTTAAGAATATAGCTTGAAAACTGGGTAAGTGCCGCCACAATGCAAAACATGCCTGCAAAAATGTGTATGTAAAAACTGTATTTATAAACGGGTTTTAAAAATAATAAAGCCCTTTCCTCAATAAAGCTGAACTGCTGACTGAAGGAAAAATATGGAAGGGTATTTTTTACCAGCAGCAGGCTGAAAAAAACTACCGGTATCCAGAAAAGGGCAGCAAAAAAATAACGAATGCTTTGTTGCAGGGTTAATTGGCGGCTGTTGAGCATGTTGGTTGGTTTCAGGTGTGATGAGCAAACAAAACCATTTCACAAAAAAATCTGTTAGAACTTTGTTAAGGGTTTCGGCCCCGGCCAAAACCCTTAACCGGCTGGCTTTTTAATACGCCAAACAATCCATTTCAACTACATTGTAAATCTTTAACTTTGCGCCCATGATTGCAATAGATAATATACTCATCGCCGATGCCGTGATTAAAGAACAGTTTGTTTGCGACCTCAGCAAATGCAAAGGTGCATGCTGTGTGGATGGCGATGCCGGTGCGCCACTTGAAAACGAAGAACTGGATAAGATCAATGAAGTGTATGAGGCCGTGCTGCCTTATCTGAATGAAACCAGCAAAAAAGAACTAGAGCGCCAGGGCAGGTATGTGTACGACAGGGAGTATGGCTGGGTAACACCAACCATCAACAGTAAAGTTTGTGTATATGGTATACATGATGCAGCTGGTGTTGTAAAATGCGGTATTGAGCAGGCTTATATTGATGGCAAAGTAAAATGGAAGAAACCAATTAGTTGCCACCTCTTTCCCATCATTACCAAAGAAAGCAAACACAGCGACAATGTATATGTTAATTACGAACCTCGTGAAGACCATTGCAAAGCAGCCTGCACTTTCGGTAAAAAATTAAAAGTACCGGTGTATGTGTTTTTAAAAGAAGCGTTGACCCGGAAATTTGGAAAAAAATTCTACAGTGCCCTGGAAGCAACTGCTGAGCATCTTAATAAAAAATAATTTTAAATTCTGAAAATGAAATTAGTGTATAATAACTTTTTGCCTTTTGCTTTTTGCCTTTTGCTTTTTTCCTCTTGCTCGGTAAATAAAGCCAACAACGACGACAGCTTAAAAAAGTATTTTGATGAAAACAAAGTTGATGGCTGCTTTACCATGTTCAATAATCAGGATGGACAGGTTACAGTATACAATATGAAGTATGATACCATGCGCTTTTCGCCGGCTTCAACTTTTAAAATTTTCAACTCATTGGTTGGCCTGCAAACAGGCAGAATAACTGATGAAAAAATGGTGATCAAATGGGATGGCGTAAAAAGATGGAATGAAGACTGGAATAAGGATATGGATATGACCGAAGCTTTTAAAGTGAGCAATGTGGCTTATTACCAGGAAGTAGCCAGGCGCATTGGAAAAGATACCATGCAGCAATGGATTGACAGTATTGGTTACGGCAATAAAAATATAAGCGGTGCCATTGATTCTTTCTGGCTGAACAATACACTGAAAATTTCACCGGATGAGCAACTGGGCTTTCTTAAAAAATTATATTTTGATCAGCTGCCCTTTCGTAAAAGTGTGCAGCAGATAGTAAGGGATGTAATGCTGCAGGAAAATAACACCGCTTATCAGCTGAGCTACAAAACCGGTTGGGGCTTTGGCGAAGATGGCAATGCCATTGGCTGGATAGCCGGATGGATTGAAGAAAACAAACACGTGTACTTTTTTGTAACTTTTGTAAAAGCACCCGTTAAAGAAATTGATATGAAAACCGTAAGGCTGAATATCACAAAAGGTATCCTCAAGCAATACGGCTTTTTTGAGGGTAAGAAGTAAGATAAAGTGCTGATTGGCTCGTTTGTTGTTAAGTTTTCTTTTTTAACATTCCCGGTTTATTGATTTGGCTAATTTGCAGGTACGATGAATCTTAGTTTTCAGCATACAGAATATTTAATAGTATTGGCTGCCATTCCATTGCTGCTCATGCTGTATTTTTTTGTTTTGAATTGGAAGAAAAGAACCATCAAAAAAATTGGCGATGCTAAGCTGGTAGCCGAAATGATTAAAAATCATTCTCCCCAAAAATTTGCTTTAAAATTTGTATTGATACTGGTTGCATTTGCAGCTGGCGTTTTTGCTTTGGCAAACCTGCGCTCACCCAAAGGCATGGAGCAGGTTAACAGAAACGGTATTGATGTGATGATTGCCCTTGATGTAAGCAAAAGTATGCTGGCACAGGATGTTAAACCCAATCGGTTGGAAAGGGCCAAACAGGCACTGGGTAAATTAATTGACAAGCTCAACAACGACCGGGTTGGTATTGTGGTTTTTGCTGGCCGGGCCTATTTACAAATGCCATTAACCGGCGATCATGGAGCGGCTAAAATGTATCTTGGTTCTGCATCAACTGATATTGTACCCACACAAGGCACGGTAATATCCGATGCATTGAAAATGTGTAATGCATCTTTCAATACAAAAGAAAAAAAATACAAAACTGTTATTTTGATAAGCGATGGAGAAGACCATGACGAAGGAGCGTTAAAAATTGCAAGCCAGATGGCTGATGAAGGTATCGTAATCAACACAGTTGGCATAGGCTCTCCGCAGGGCTCAACCATTATTGATGAGCTGACCAACCAGGAGAAAAAAGATGTGAATGGCAATACCGTAATAACCCGGTTGAATGAAGAAGAGCTGAGATCAATTGCAGAAAAAGGCAATGGCAGCTACCAGCTTTTTACCAATGCAGATGAACTGGTAAGCAAACTGGATGCACAGCTGGCAAGTATGGATCAGCGCACCGTTACAGAGAATTCTTTAGTGAATTATAAATATTTCTTTCCTTATTTTTTAATGCTGGCATTGTTATTAATGGTTGCTGAATTATTTATTTCGGAACGGAAGTTGGTTGGCAACCAGCAATTGGCAGTTGGCAAAAGTGCACTAAAAAAATCAGTTGTATTTACTGTTGCAGTTTGTCTGTTGTCATTGCATTCAAATGCACAAAATGAAAAGGCGCTCATCAAAAAAGGAAATGAAGCGTATGAAAAAAAGGAGTATGATAATGCTATAAAAAACTATCAGCAGGCAGCGCAGAAAAATCCAGCCAATTCAACTGCTCAGTATAATTTAGGAAATGCCTTGTACAAAAATAATAAGGCAGATGAAGCTGTGCAGGCTTATGATGGTGCCTTATCAAATTCTACATCCAATACAGATAAAGCGAAAGCTTTTTATAATAAAGGAGTGGTATTGCAGAATAACAAAAAACTGCCTGAGTGTATTGATGCCTATAAAAATGCATTAAAGCTTAATCCGCAGGATGAAGATGCCCGGCAGAATCTGCAAAAGGCGTTGCAGCAACAAAAAGAGCAGCAAAAAAAGGAGGATAAAGACAAGAAAGAAGAAAAGAAACCTAAAGACGATAAAAAGCAAAAAGATAAGCCCAAAGACGAAGAGAAACAGGGACAACCCAAACCCCAGCCTTCCAAATTAACAAAGCAGGATGCTGAGGAAAAACTGAAAGCCTTGCTGCAGCAGGAAAAGAATCTACAGGATAAATTAAGAAAAGTTAACACCGCTACTACGGCCAAACCGGAGAAAGATTGGTAAAATGGTCTGACGCCCTCGTCTGACCAAGGATTGGGTTGACGGCACATCAGGCTAAACCCAATAAACAATCACAACCTTTTATTGTTATTTTTGTCTTATGCAATTTTACAGCGAATCACTCACATCATACAAACGCCTGAAAACACGGGAAGTTAAAATAGGCAACCTATTGTTAGGTAATGGCCATCCCATACGTGTACAAACCATGACCACGACCGATACCATGGATACCATGGCAACGGTTGAGCAATCTATACGCTGTATAGAAGCCGGTGCTGAACTGGTGCGTATTACAGCGCCATCAAAAAATGAGGCCGAAAATTTACAGAACATAAAAGATGAATTAAGAAGAAGAGGGTATGATACGCCGCTGGTGGCCGATATTCATTTTACACCCAATGCTGCAGAGATTGCTGCAAGAATTGTTGAAAAAGTAAGGGTGAACCCAGGCAACTATGTTGATAAGAAAAAGTTTGAACAGATTGAATACACCGATGCAGAATATGCAGAAGAGATTGAAAGAATAAGAGACCGCTTTACACCATTGGTGAAAATTTGTAAAGAGCATGGTACTGCCATGCGTATTGGTACCAATCATGGAAGTTTGAGCGACCGCATCATGAGCCGCTATGGCGATACAGCCATGGGCATGGTTGAAAGTGCTATGGAGTTTTTGAGAATTGCAAGAGCAGAAGATTATCACCAGGTAATTCTAAGCATGAAGAGCAGCAATCCGCAGGTGATGGTACAGGCTTACCGCCTGCTGGTTAATCACATGATGGAAGAATTCGGCGAAGCTTATCCATTGCACCTGGGTGTTACAGAAGCGGGTGATGGCGAAGATGGAAGAATAAAATCGGCCATTGGTATTGGTACATTGCTTGAAGATGGTATTGGGGATACCATCCGTGTTTCTTTAACTGAAGATCCGGAACTGGAAATACCGGTATGTAAGGATATTGTAAAGCGCTATACAAATGTTATAAGTAACGATATTGTTCCTGCAATTGAAAAATTCCCTTACTCAACTTTTGAATATAACCGAAGAGAAACCTTTACTGTAACTAATATTGGCGCAAAGCAGGTTCCGGTTGTAGTAGCTGATTTCAGTAAGTTTGAAAGCATAACACCGGAGGATCTGCAATCAATAGGGTATACTTATGATGCTGCAACGGATAAGTGGAATATTGGTGATGCAGCAGCTGATTATATTTTTTGTAATACAGCCCTGGGTTTTGATCTGCCGGGAACATTAAAAGTAATTCTGTATCATCAACCCTGGCTTGCGGCAGCAGATAAAGCCAAGTACGTTCCTGCTTTTGAAACTGACCAGTACCTGGATGATTCGATCGAAAAATCGGCGTTGATGAATCTTGTGATGATTGATTGTTATTCGGAAGGATATCATGAACAGCCGCTGGAAAAAATATTTTTAAAACTTAAACAGGATGAAACAGCCGTGGTCTGTTTAAGCAGTACAAACAAAAATACCATGCAAAGTATACGCAGGATGTTTGTTGAGCTGATGAACAGGGGTATTAAAAATCCGGTTATAGTTATCAGTGATAGTACAGATACCACGATGGACCAGAGTTTAATTCATTACGCTGTAGAAGCGGGCGGATTATTATTGGACGGTTTTGGTGATGGGGTTTGTTTCGGTCATTATTTCGGCAACAGGAAAGTTTTTCCTAAAACAAAAACTTTAAACTCAATTGCCTTTGGAATTTTACAGGCTACCCGTACCCGGATTTCACGAACAGAATATATCAGTTGCCCCAGTTGCGGCCGCACATTATTTGACCTGCAGGAAACCACAGCAAAGATCCGTGCAGTAACGAACCACCTGAAGGGAGTGAAGATCGCTATCATGGGTTGTATAGTTAACGGCCCCGGTGAAATGGCCGATGCCGATTTTGGTTATGTGGGCAGCGGTGTTGGAAAGATAACTTTGTATAAAGGAAAGGAAGTGGTTAAAAGAAATATCGATAGCAATATTGCTGTTGATGAACTGATTAATTTATTGAAAGAGAATGAGGCCTGGGTGGAGAATTAAAAAGTCAAAATTGAAAAGTAAAAAATTGCTTTACAAGTTCGGTACTTTCTTTTGACTTTTGATTTTTTAATTTTGACTTAACACTATGCAAACAGATTTTCTTGTAATAGGCAGTGGTATAGCTGGGTTGACTTATGCACTTAAAGTTGCTGAAGCATGCCCGGATAAAACAGTTACTGTTCTCACAAAAACACAAAGCGACGAAACCAATACAAAGTATGCCCAGGGCGGCATTGCCGGTGTAATGGATTTTGATAAGGACAGCTTTGACAAACATATTGAAGATACTTTGATTGCCGGAGATGGTTTATGCAACAGGCATGTTGTAGAAATTGTGGTTAAAGAAGGCGTTGAAAGAATTGAAGAGATCATTGAATGGGGCGCAAATTTTGATAAAGAAAAAGACGGCGATTTTAAACTGGGTAAAGAAGGCGGACATAGTGAATCGAGAATTCTGCATCACAAAGATGTTACCGGCAGGGAAATGGAAAGAGCTTTGCTGGAAGCTATCAGCCTTAAAAAGAATATTAACCTGTTGCATCATTGTTTTGTACTCGATATAATAACGCAACATCATCTTGGATATTTAATTACCAAAGCAACACCCGATGTTGAATGTTATGGTGTGTATGTTTTAAACCTTCAGACAAATAAAACAGAAAAGATACTTTCTAAAATTACCATGCTGGCAACCGGTGGCAATGGCCAGGTTTACCGCTCTACTACCAACCCTGCTATTGCAACCGGCGATGGCGTGGCCATGGTTTACCGGGCGAAGGGCAGGATTGAGAATATGGAGTTCATCCAGTTTCACCCAACAGCATTGTATGAACCAGGAATAAGGGGGCATAATTTCCTGATAACAGAAGCAGTACGGGGGGATGGAGGTATTTTACGTAATCATGCAGGCGAAGCTTTTATGGAACGTTATGATGAACGAAAAGATCTGGCGCCCCGTGATATTGTGGCAAGAGCCATTGATAACGAAATGAAAATTGCCGGTACCGAAAATGTTTTCCTCGATTGCAGGCATTTTAGCAAAGAAAAATTTACCGAGCACTTTCCCAACATTTATGAAAAATGTTTGAGCATAGGAATTGACATCACTAAGAATATGATTCCGGTAACGCCGGCAGCACATTATAGTTGTGGTGGTATTAAAACAGACGAAGACGGAAGAACATCTATAAAGAATTTATATGCTGCCGGCGAATGTGCCAGCACCGGTTTGCATGGAGCCAATCGATTAGCAAGCAATTCGCTTTTAGAGGCAATGGTTTTTGCACATAGAGCATTTAAAGATGCAGTCTCAAAAATTGATCTTCCCACAGTTCCTCCGCCGGCTGGCGGAGCCGGAGGAGGTTTCCCGGACTGGAAAACAGACGGCACTAATGCTCCAAAAGAAATGATACTTATTACACAAAGTGTAAAGGAATTAAAATTGCTGATGAGTGATTATGTTGGTATCGTTAGAAATAATGAAAGGCTGCACCGTGCTATGAAAAGATTGGATCTGTTGTATGCCGAAACCGAGGCTTTATATCAGAAAACAATTGTGTCGCCTCAGCTTTGTGAGTTGCGTAATATGATCACCGTAGCATATCTTATTGTAAAATGTGCAGAGTTCAGGCATGAGAGCAGGGGCCTGCATTTTAATACTGATTATCCTGCCAGGCAGGAAATGATACAGAATATTGTTTTGTAACTGAATTCCTGGATTATTTACTTATTCGAATAAACTCATTCGCCAGGGTTAAGAATGGTGTTAACTGCTTACCTTTATTGTTGCCCACGATTTAAAGATTCAACCTAATAAAATTCAATATCATGTATTTTATCATCTACGGTTTTTTGTACCTGCTTTCTTTATTGCCTTTTGCGGTCTTATATTTTTTTAGTGATGGTATTTATTTCTTCCTTTACTATGTTTTTGGATACAGGCGTAAAATTGTAAAGGCAAACCTTAAGATCGCCTTTCCCGAAAAATCAGAGAAAGAAATACATAAAATTTCAAAACAGTTTTATCATAACCTCACAGATACTTTTGTAGAAATAATCAAACTGATATCCATGAGTAACAGATCTTTTGAGAAGAGGTGTAAAGGTGATTTTTCAATGATTGAAAACCTGATAAAACAAGGTAAGAATGTGCAACTGCACGCCGGGCATCAGTTTAACTGGGAGTTTGGAAGTTTATTTATGTCTAAAGTAATCAAATCTATACCCACTTATGCCATTTATATGCCTATAAAAAACAATGCAGTAGAACGGTTGTTTTTAAAAATTAGGCAGAAGTATGGCACCATATTTATCAAGGCAACAGAGTTCAGGCAAAGAAGAGAACAGATATTCAGCGAGCGGTTTGTTTTTTTTCTGGCAGCCGATCAAAACCCTGGTGCTCCCGGCTCGGCATATTGGTTAAATTATTTCAGCAAACCTGCTCCGTTTATTACCGGTCCCGAAGTTGGGGCTGTTAAAAATGAAACAGCGGTGGTTTTTGTAAGGTCAAAAATTCCGAAAAGAGGCCATTATATTTTAGAATGTACACTTTGCTGCGAAAACGGTGCTGAAACCAAGCCGGGAGAAATTACATCGGCATTCCGTGATTTTCTGGAAAAGATAATACGGGAAGAGCCTGATAATTATTTATGGACGCACCGCCGCTGGAAATGGGATTACAATGAATCTTACAAAGAAAAATGGATAGAGAAAGGCGATAAAGCCAGGGCATAAAAATTGCATAATTATTGCTGCTTTGTATCTTTACATCAATAATAGATACACAAACCGGCAGCATGTATTATTTAATTTATGTCCCGCTTTTCCTGCTTTCACTATTACCACTCCGGGCCCTTTATGTGTTAAGCGATATCATTTCATTCTTTCTCTTTCGTGTTTTTGGTTACAGAAGAAAAGTAATTGAAATGAACCTTTCTATTGCTTTTCCTGAAAAATCAGTTGCAGAAAGAAACAGCATCAAAAGAAAATTTCACCGCAACTTTACCGACTCATTTATTGAAACCATAAAATGTCTTTCGGTTTCAAAAAACTTTTACGATAAACATTGTAAAACTGATTTTACTTTATTTGATCAGTTTGCTGCAGAAGGTATAAGCTGCCAGATGCATGCCTGTCACCAGTTTAACTGGGAGTGGATAAATCTGCACTGGTCTGTGCATTTTAAACAGCCGCTGGTTATTGTGTATATGCCCATCAGCAGTAAACCAATTGACAGGCTGTTTTATAAATTCCGTACAAAGTATGGAACACATATGCTCTCAGCAACAGAATCAAGAAAAGCATTTGTGGCCTGGCGCAATAAAACGCACTGCCTGGGTCTAATTGCCGACCAAAAACCTGCAGCTCCAAAATTCTGTTACTGGCTTAATTTTTTTCACAGGCCAACGGCTTTTGTAACCGGCCCCGAAAAAAATGCAGCAATGAAAAAATGCCCGGTGATCTTTGGCAGGGCTTTTAAAACAGCCCGTGGTAAATATGAATCAAGCCTTACATTGGCTTGTAAAGATGCATCTTTATTAAAGCCCGGCGAGCTTACTGTAATGTATCGTGATTATATTGAAGATGCCATCAGGCGGCAGCCTGATATGTATTTGTGGAGCCACAAACGTTTTAAACACGAATGGAATGAAGAGTACCGGAAACTATGGATCGATGATAAAGAGCCTGCTATTTAATTTAAAACGCTGGCTTCTTTTTCTGTCTTGATATTTTTTTGCTCCTTAATTTTTCCCCAGCCGCCCAAAACATTTCTCAGGTTATGTGTTCCTTCACGCTTTAAAAGCGACGCTGCAATCACACTCCTGTATCCGCCTGCACAATGCACATATAAATTTTGATTGTCTTCAAAATGCGAAAGGTTTAACACATCATTCATTTCATTCAGCGGAAGATTTTGTGCTCCTGCAACATGCCCATCGGCAAATTCAGTTTCTCTTCTTACATCTACTACTACTAAATTGGGGTCGTGCGGAATATCCATGGCCAGTTCATCAGCTTCTACATCAATGATCAGGTCCACAGTTTCGCCTGCATTTTGCCAGGCATCAAAACCGCCCGTTAAGTAACCCTGTATTTTATCAAATCCAACTCTTGATAAACGAATAACAGTTTCTTCTTCTTTACCCGGTTCAGTTACCAGCATCATTGGCTTATCAAAAGATAGCAGGCTGCCTGCCCACTCAGCAAAGCGTCCTTCAAGCCCGATGAAAATACTGCCGGGTATAAAGCCCTGCGTAAAAACAGATGCGTGGCGGGTATCTAAGATCAGCACATCATCATCCTTTAATTTTTTAAATTCAGCAAGAGACAATGGGGTTAATCCTTTTTGTTTAACAGTATCCAGGCTTGTGTAACCTTCCATATTTATTTGTGCATTGATTGCAAAATATTTTGGTGGTACAGAAAGCCCGTCGGTTACAGCTGCAACAAATGCTTCTTTGGTTTGCGGCTGCAATGCATAATTGGTTTTTTTCTGTTCGCCAATGGTGCTGAAGGTTTCGGGCCCCATACTTTTGCCGCAACTGCTGCCGGCCCCATGTGCAGGATAAACAATCACATCGTCGGCAAGCGGAAGAATTTTTGTTTGTATGGTTTCGTACATAATGCCGGCAAGCTCAGCACTGGTCATATTTCCACTGCTCAAATCTGGTCGGCCAACATCGCCTACAAATAAAGTATCACCGGTAAATATGGCGTGCGGCTTATCATTTTCATCACGCAGTAAATAACAGCTGCTTTCCAATGTGTGCCCAGGTGTATGTAATACCTGTATGGTTATTTTACCCAGTTTAAATATCTCGTTGTCTTTTGCATTGTGTACATCGTAACTGGTTTTTGCTCCCGGCCCGTAAATGATGGGGGCGCCGGTTTGTTTGCTCAAATCAATATGACCACTCACAAAATCTGCATGAAAATGTGTTTCAAAAATATATTTTATACCGGCATTATTTTCTTTAGCGAGCTTAGTGTATTCTTCTGTGTCCCTTAATGGATCTATAATGGCAACTTCGCCTTCGCTTTCAATATAGTATGCAGCTTCGCTAAGACAGCTGGTATAAAATTGTTTAATGAACATTGTGTATGATTTTCTTAAAGTAAAAAGCAAATGTAAAAACAAAAAAGCGTTCAGGCAATCTGCCCGAACGCTGAAATTAAATTTGCAGAAATTTTAACCTACCAGGTCTTTTACAAACTGGCCGATTTCGTCAATGCGCTTGTAATTAACCGTGTAGAAAATAAATTTTCCATCACGCTCTGTACTTACAATACCTGCCTTACGTAAAATGGCAAGGTGCTGAGATGCTACAGATTGCTCCAGTCGCAAACGAACATAAATTTCTGTAACAGTGATTTTTTTCTCGTCTTCAATTAATTTTAATAATTGCTGACGCAGCTTGTGGTTTAAAGCCCGTAAGACCAATGCAGCTTTTTTAAGAGCATTGTAATCCAAATTAATTGGAGAGTTTTTTGCAGAACCTGCAATGTCCTGCTCTCGTGTTTGAGATGCAACCATCATAAGATTAAATTTAAATATGCTTGAACAATGTTTGAACATCACAAATATACTATTAATTGCTTATGCAACTATATATATTCTATTATTTATAACGTTTTTTTTGGGAATATTATTTCAGCTTTTTATAACTGTTTGAAATTCTTTTAGATAGAGCGGTTCGCTATAAGCCAATTCTGTAAATTTTTTTTCTAAAAAAAGGGCATTCGTAGATTTACCAAGGGATTTTGGCAAGATTGAGACTGTTTTAAAAATTGCATTTTCATGTTTGCAAATGAGTTTCCATTTATCTGAGCCACTGCCGAAGAATACTATTTTGTTATCCGGTAACTCTTTTTCAAAAGACAATTCATCCAGTATCATGGCGCAGGGTTGCAGTAGTATGGTAAGGTCATACTTATAAACAGCCGTAAAAACTTCCATCCTTCGTGCGTCCATCATCGGGCAATACAAAAGATTTTCATTATCAGTTGGAAAAAGTTGCAAAGCTGAAGCCGTTAATACTTCCAGCGTACCAATTGTAATAAGTGGTTTTTTTAGCGCATAGCATAAACCTTTTGCACTGGCCATACCAACTCTTAACCCGGTATAAGAACCAGGGCCCGCTGTAACGGCAACCGCATCAACATCTTTTAAATTGACATCGACAGATTTTACCAGTTGCTGTATGCCTGCCTGTAAAAAAGCCGCATGTTCTTTTTGAGATTCATTGCTGAGCGAATGCAATATCAGCCCGTCTTTGGCAAGGCTTACATGTGCATTATCAGATGCGGTATCTATGTTGAGTATAAGGCTCATTAATTATTTTCTGTTGCTTCTTTAATTAAAAGTTCTGATGGTTTGTAACGGCTGTCGGTTGCATAAAGTTGTTGAAGCAATGACAGCACATTTCTGTTCCCAATCCTGGCAACCCATTCAAATGGCCCGAAAGGGTAGTTAGTGCCTAGTTTCATGGCCGTGTCAATTTCAGCTTTACTACTCACATTATCTTCTACTGCAAAATAAGCTTCGTTAATGATCATGGCAATAACTCTTGCCGAAATAAAGCCGGGTTCATCTTTTACAAAATTTATTTTTACATTAAGTGATTTAAAAAGAGTTTCAATTTCTTCATTAGCAGCTCCGGCAATTTCCCAAACCGAACGGTTTAAAAAAGTACTCCATCCGTTAATGCGGTAAATATTTGATGCCAAAGCCAAATCGGAAAGTGGATGAATAACCGAATTGATAATAACGGGCTTTCTTAATGAATTCAACGTTTCGGAAATTTCATTCTCTTTTAAACAGAAAAAAGCATCAGCATCCTTGTACTGGTTAAAGCTTGCAGCATTTTCAACCCTCAGCCAGTTAATACCGGATCTTGAACCGGTCAGCTCATTCCATTGTTCATCAGATGCTGCAACAACAATCATAATAATTTTTTTACAAAAATAGGTGGTTGAGAAAAGATATATTTGCAATTGATAAAATAAACAGTAATAAAGATGAAAAAAATAATCAACACACCAAACGCACCTGCTCCAATTGGGCCTTATAACCAGGCTGTAATGACAGGTGATATGCTTTTTATTTCGGGCCAGGTTGCACTGATCCCCGGTACCGGGGATCTGGCAAATGCTGATCTTACTGAAGAAACAAACCAGGTAATGAAAAACCTGAAAGCGATACTGACAGAAGCCGGTATGGATTTTAGCCATGTTGTTAAAACAACAATTTTTTTAAGCGATATGAGTTTGTTTGGGGCAGTTAATGAAATTTATGGTAGTTATTTTACTTCAGATTATCCCGCCAGGGAAACAGTTGCAGTAAAAGGCCTGCCCAAAAATGTTAATGTAGAAATAAGCATGATAGCTTCAAAATGAGTACTGAAAAAACGGTGATCATTACCGCCAGGGTTCCTGATGTATTGATTGAAACTTTGCAGCAAAAAGGATTTACAGTGATGTATCTTCCTGAAATAACTTATGATGAGCTTATAGAACTTATTGATAAGGCAGCAGGAATTATTGTAACTACAAGAATAAAGATTGATAAAACACTTTTGGATAAGGCTGCCTGCCTTAGATGGATTGGCAGGCTGGGAAGCGGAATGGAATTGATTGATGTAGCATATGCTGAAAGCAAAGGAATACAATGTGTAAGCAGTCCCGAAGGAAACCGTAATGCAGTTGCAGAGCACGCTTTGGGAATGTTATTGAACCTGCAGAAAAAAATAAGCAGCAGTTTTGATGAAATAAAAAATGGTAAATGGATTCGTGAAGAAAACCGGGGTACAGAGCTAAGCGGTAAAACTGTTGGTATTATAGGCTACGGAAATACAGGTAGCAGTTTTGCACGGCTGCTTTCTGTTTTTAATGTTACAGTGCTGGCTTACGATAAAAATAAATACGGCTTTAGCCACGATCATGTTAAAGAGGCCAACCTGGATCATATCTGCCGTTATGCCGATGTAATCAGTTTTCACGTGCCCCTTGCAGATGATACACTGCATATGGCCAATGCAGATTTTTTTAATTCATTACAGCAAAAGCCTTTTATTATTAATACTTCAAGAGGTTCTGTTGTGCAAACTTCAGCCTTAATAAATGCGCTGGAGCAAAATATTATTGCCGGCGCAGCGCTGGATGTTTTGGAAAATGAGCAGTTAAGCAGCTTTACTATTGCACAACAGGAAGAAATGCTGTACCTTACAAAGCAGCCCAATGTAATATTAACACCGCATATAGCTGGCTATTCAACGCAGGCTTTTAATAAAATGAGTGCGGTTATACTGGAAAAGCTGGGGATATAATTTTTTTACTATTTTTGTAATACATGCAACGCCTTAGGCCACCTGAGGCGTTGTATTTTTTTTATTTGTTTAAACTGAATTTTATGAATGCAACCAATTATGTAACAGCCGAAACATTTGAAAGATTGAAGGAAGAGTTACAACACATGAAAGGTGTGGACAGGCCGGCTGCAAGCAGTGCTATTGCCGAGGCAAGAGAAAAGGGTGATTTGAAGGAAAATGCTGAATACGATGCAGCCAAAGAAGCACAGGGTATGTTGGAAGCCAAGATAAAGCAGCTTGAAGGCGTACTTGCCAATGCCCGTATTTTGGATGAAAGTAATATTGACACCAGCAAGGTTTCTATTCTTACCAAGGTTACTCTAACCAACATGAATACCAAAAAACAGGTAACCTATAAAATTGTTTCTGAAAACGAAGCCGACCTGAAGCTGGGGAAAATTTCTGTCACCTCACCCATTGGGAAAGGGCTTTTGGGTAAAATTATTGGCGATGTGGTTGATGTAATAGTGCCAGCCGGCGTACTTAAATTTAAAGTTGAAAAAATTGAACTTTAATCAGCTGAAAAATTTTATTTCTATCCCATCTGCCTGCTGACAGATGGGATTTTTTTATAACTATATTTACGAAAACATTTTTTATGACCATTTTTTCAAGGATCATCAACGGCGAAATACCATCTTATAAAATTGCGGAGAGTGATAAATTTATTGCATTTCTGGACATTCAACCGTTGGTAAGCGGCCACGTTTTGGTTGTGCCAAAAACAGAAGTAGATAAATTGTTTGATGTGCCGGATGATTACCTGGCAGCCATGCTGGTGTTTGCAAAGCCCATTGCACATGCCATCGAAAAAGCATTTGATTGTAACAGATGCGGCATAAGTGTTATCGGGCTTGAAGTGCCGCATGCACATATGCACCTGGTTCCCATCAACTCTGCCGATGATCTGAATTTTTTGCGGCCGAAACTAAATGTCACACCTGATGAACTGAAAGCGGTACAGGAAAAAATAAAAGCAAATATTAAGGCTGATTGATCAGCAACCTGAAACCTACTCCGTGTATGGTTTCCAGTACAATGTTGGGGTCCGATTTAAAATGTTTGCGCAGTTTGGTAATAAAAACATCCATACTTCTGCCCAGGAAATAATCATCCTTGCCCCAAACGTTCAGTAAAACTTCATCCCGTTTTAAAACCTTGTTTTCGTGCTGGGCAAAAAAGCGCAACAGGTCCGATTCTTTTTGTGTGAGTGTAATAACTTCTTTACCGTTGTATATCTTCAATTCGTTTACCACAAATTTTAATTTACCCAGTTGGTAAACTTCTTTGGTATCAGCCTGTAATTTTTTAGTGCGGCGTAAAAAAACCTCTATTCTTAAAATCAGTTCTTCAATGCTGAAAGGTTTGGTAATATAATCATCGGCACCCGATTGAAAACCCTTCACTTTATCTTCCTGCAAACTTTTTGCGGTAATAAATATGATGGGTACTACATCACTATGCTGCCTTATTTTTTTTGCCAGTGAAAAGCCATCCCTTACCGGCATGTTTATATCCAGCAGGCAAATGTCAAATTCTTTCTTTTGATACTGCTGCCAGGCCACTTCACCATCGGGGCAATGTGTTACTTCAAAGCCAACATCCTGCAACGAATCCTTAATTACAAATCCAAGAGAGAGATCATCTTCTGCCAGTAAAATTTTTCCTTTTAGCATAGTATCATTTTTATTTAAGGGATAATTTTATGGTAAAACTGCTTCCTTTACCCAATTCACTCATCACTTCAATTTTACCATGATGTGTATCAATAACTTTTTTTACAAAATTCAAACCCAGTCCAAAACCCTTACTCATATGCAACTCGCCATCTGTTATGCGGTAAAATCTTTCAAATATTTTCTTTTGATGTTCAGTTGCAATACCTATGCCATTATCCTTTACAACAATAAACAAAGTAGTGCCTTCAACCTTTGTGCTGATTTCAATTACCGGTGCAGTTGAATATTTAATAGCATTTTCAATCAGGTTTATCAGGCAAAGCCTCAAGTAAGATCTGTCTGCATTAAGAACCAACTCATTCACCCCAAAATTTGTATTAACTACGGCATGTTTCTGTTCTATTAACGGTTGGAGATCGTTAATGGATTCGGCTATCAGTAAATTAATGTCAAATTTTTCTTTTTCAAGGGGCAAACTGCTCCTGTCGGTGTAGGCAATCTCCAATAAGCGCTGCACCTGCGATTGTAAATGCGATGTTTGATCACGTATAATACCTGCATAGTTTTTAAGCTTTTCAGGTTTATCTAAAGTGCTTTGCTGTTGTAAAACATCGGCAGCTATTTTTATTACAGCCAGGGGCGTTTTAAATTCATGTGTAAAATTATTTACGAAATCTTTTTGTGTTTCGTTAAAAAATTTTTGCCGGTACAGGTAAAAAATACTGATTCCAAAACCAATTAAAATCAGTAAAAGAAAGCCGCTGGAGGCAATCCAGAAAAACATCTGCTTTATGATATACTGCCCCCTGTGCGGAAAATATAAAGCGATATAAGGATAATCACGTTCATACACCTGCAGCTCCTTTTCGTTTTTAGAGGGAAAGTAAGCATCGGGCAGATCAATGTACTGCTCTGCTATATATTTCTTTGTTGCAGTATCGTAAACATTTGCCCTGCAATCTGTGTACACATCAAAATCGGTAAGCTCACCTTTCAAATTAACCCATAGCTGCTCAAGATTAGGGCTGCAGTCAATTTTTAATAAATACACATCCGGGCTAACGTTCTCAATTACTTTTTGCACATTGTCCGATGCGTCGTTTACGAGTTCCATATCGCTGTATAAACTGCGTATGCTTTTAGATACATTGATATTAAACTGCTTCTCTTCGTACAAATACACTTTTTGCAACCACACTAGCTGTATGGCAACAATAATAGTGATAAGCACCGTGCTTGTTAAAATCACCAACCTTAATGTTTTTGAACGAATGACCATCTGGTATTTAATTTTGAAACCAACTGTGAAATGAGCCACAATAAAAGTTGCGATCAGGAATAATGCTTATCAGCGAATTCCATGTGACAAAAATTAATAAAAATAAACACATGAAATTAATCTGTGCCGGGTTAAATTTTGTTAAAAGCAGGTTAAGTAAATACCGGTCACTTTTTTGTTTTCAGTTTATCCGGATGCTTTGCCAGGAAATCTTTCCAGCCGCTTACCTTTTCGCCACTGCCGGGCAAAGCTGTTTTTTGCTGAAAGTAATGGCAAACTGCCACAGCCAATGCATCGGTAGCATCATAATGTTTTGGGTCTTCGGTAAAACTTAAAATTTGCTGCAGCATTTTCATTACCTGTTCTTTTGCAGCATTGCCATTGCCGGTTACAGATTGCTTTACTTTTTTTGGCGAATACTCTGTTACATCCAACCCATGTCGCATGGCCGCAGCAATGGCCACGCCCTGAGCCCTGCCAAGTTTAAGCATACTCTGCACATTCTTACCAAAAAAAGGTGCTTCAATGGCAAAAGTATCGGGTTGATATTTGGTGATAAGGCCGCTTACGGTATTAAATATCAGCTGCAGTTTTTTATAACCGTCTTTTACTTTGCCGGGTTGTAAAACACCCATCTCCAGTAACGAAATTTTATTTCCGGTTACTTTTACCAATCCATAACCCATGATGATGGTGCCCGGATCGATCCCTAAAATAATGCTCGATTTTTTTTGCAAATCCTTTAAATTTTTTCGGCCTTTATAATTGAACTAACATTGTGTATTGAACAAAAGTATCAAAATATTACTCAAGTGGTTTGTGGGGCCTCTGCTGGCGGTTTGGCTTTTTTACTCGCTGTACCAGCAGGTGAAGGAGCAGCCCGATATTGACACCTCTATTGCCATCATTAAAACATTGCCATTTGGTGCAGGTGCCTGGAAGTTTTGGATGGTAATTGTATTTGTTTTTGTTAACTGGGGACTTGAAGCCAGAAAATGGCAACTGCTGTTGAAGGTATTGCAACCGGTATCTTTTTTCACTGCATTTAAATCTGTTTTATGTGGCGTAACTTTTTCGTTAAACACGCCCAACCGCATGGGAGAATATGCCGGCCGCATACTTTTTATAGATGATGGCAAACGCATCAAAGCCATTACACTTTCCATTGCCGGAGGTATGGCACAGTTAATTATTACCATGCTGATGGGTTGTTTTGGGTTGATCTATTTGCTATCTCATTCAGATGCTTCAGCAACTTCACTGGGTATTGCTGTTTTTTGGTTGCGCATTTTTTTAAGCGGCAGTATTTTGGGCACCCTTATTTTTATTTTTTTCTTTTTCAGGATGAACTGGCTGATACGGCTGCTGGAAAAACTGCCATATGCTGACAGATTTGCAAAATACATTAACGTTCTGGAAACATTTGATGCGAAAATTTTGTTAAGGTTACTGTCAATATCTTTCTTTCGCTATGTAGTCTTCGTTTTACAATACATCTTTATGCTGCAGTTACTACAGGTAGAGCAAAATGTATGGACAGGATTATGGATCATTACCGTTATGTTCTGGATACTGGCAATTATACCATCTTTTGCCATTGCAGATCTGGGCATAAGGGGAACGGTTGCAAAAACATTATTTTCGTATAGCAGCAATACCATCGGGATACTGACAGCGACTTTTGGCATTTGGTTTGTTAACCTTTTTATCCCGGCCCTAATCGGGAGTTTATTAATTTTAGGAATTAAAATAAAAAAAGAAAAATGATCCCCTACTTTAAACCGGCTTTTTTAATTATTGCCCTTTGTGGTTTAAGTTTTACGGCAAAAAATAACGATCCCTGTAATATCAGGAACACTGCTTTTAAAGCGGATGAAGAAATAAAAATGAAAGTGTTTTACAGCACCCTTGGTATGTATGTAGGTGCTGGCGAAGCCACGTTTACTTCGTCGCTGGAGCGATATAATGGTAAGCCTGTTTATCACCTGGTTGGTACGGGATCTACCTATTCTTTTTTTGATGGATTTTTTAAAGTGCGTGACAGGTACGAAAGCTATGTAGATACTACCGACCTGCTGCCTTATAAATTTGTACGCAATATTGATGAAGGCGGCTATAAAAAATACAACAACGTAACCTTTAATCATATAGCCAATACGGCTGTAAGCACCAACGGTGTTTTTAAAGTTACTGATTGCATACAGGATGTGGTGAGCATGGTTTATTATGCCCGCAACATCAATTTTGATAAATACAAAGTGAATGACAAGATACTCTTTGATATGTTTTTGGATGATGAAGTATTTCACATGTACATCCGTTATATGGGTAAAGAGACCATTAAAACCCGCTACGGAAAATTTAATTCCATTAAAATAAGGCCGCTGTTAATTAAAGGAACCATTTTTGAAGGTGGCGAAAAAATGACAGCCTGGCTGAGCGATGACCCCAATCATGTATTGCTAAGAGCCGAAAGCCCGATTGCAGTAGGAAGTATTAAAGTGGATATGATGGGTTATAAAAACCTGCGCTATCCGTTAAGTTCTTTAATTAAGGAGCGGTAAAAATTGTCTGGCCACTATAAGAGCTTTTATAACTTTATAATTTCAATGAAATAAACAGTGATTGGATTTATGAAGTATTAGTAGTGGCCTGACAATTACAGCTCACTCAACTTAAAACTTTCTTTAACCCTGATTCCTTTTTCGGTCATTTGAAGTGTGCAGCACTCGATCAATGGGTCGTGCTCAAAAAACAAAATGTAATTGTTTTGTTCTGCTTCTGTAAGAAATAATTTCTTTTCATTTAAGGTAGTAAGCGGAAACATATCGTAAGCCATAACATATGGCAACGGTATGTGAGCAGCCGATGGCAACAGATCGGCCATAAATACAATTGCTTTACCGTTGTAATTTATTTTGGGCAGCATCATGGCATCGGTGTGGCCGCTGACGGTGAAGAAGGATAAATTAGTTGAGAGAGGTGAGTTGTGAGTCGTGAGTTTGGAACCCGCTGCTTCACCACTCACGTTCAAAAATTTCAACTGCCCGCTTTCCTGTATTGGTAAAATATTATCTTTTAAGAAACTTGCTTTTTCTCGTGCATTGGGTTCGGTAGCCCATTTCCAGTGAGCTTCATTACTCCAGTAAGTGGCATTTTTAAAGGCCGGCACCAGTTTATCACCTTCTCTTACAATGCTTCCACCGCAATGATCAAAATGCAGGTGTGTTAAAAAAACATCGGTAATATCGTCCTTGCTAAAACCATGCCCGGCTAATGATTTATCCAGTGTATCATCACCATGCAAATAATAATGGCCAAAGAATTTCGCATCCTGTTTATCGCCCATGCCGTTGTCAATCAAAATTAATTTCCCTTCATCTTCAATCAGTAAACAACGCAATGCCCAGCTGCACATATTGTTTTCATCGGCAGGGTTCAGTTTGTTCCAGATACTTTTGGGTACCACACCAAACATGGCGCCGCCATCTAATTTAAAGTAGCCGGTATTTATGGTATATAATTTCATGCTGCAAAATTATTGAGTTACTGTTTTACTTTTTGTGTTGCAGCTGTAGCTAATAACATCAACAGGCCCAGCGCAAAAAATACAATTAAAGCCAACAGCGAATTTCGCATATTTCCTGTCAATCCTTCAATTAAACCAAAACTGAATAAGCCAATTACAATAGCTAATTTTTCGGTTACGTCATAAAAGCTGAAGAAAGAAGCAGTGTCTTTTGTTTCGGGCATTAGTTTGGAATAAGTAGAGCGGCTGAGCGATTGAATGCCTCCCATAACCAAACCTACCAGTGATGCCAAAATATAAAAATGCATTTCTGTTGTTATGAAATATCCGGTAATGCAAACACCTATCCACAGCAGCACTGTAAATATCAAAACTTTAATATTGCCATAAGTTGCAGATAATTTTGACATAGCTATTGCGCCGGCAATGGCAACCAATTGTATGATTACTGCTGTGATGATCAATTTATCATCTGGCAGTTTTAATATTTTAATACCAAAATCTATTGCAACCAGCATCACAGTTTGCACACCCATGCTGTAAAAGAAAAATGCAAATAAAAATCTTTTTAATACCGGCATTTTAATTACCTGTTGCCAAACAATTTTTAATTCATGAAACCCGTTCACCAAAACATGTGTTTTTGCCTTACGCTCTGTTTTAGGGCTTATGGGCAACCTGCTGAAAGTGATTTGTGCAAAGCCTACCCACCAGATACCCACCAACAAAAATGTAATGGTTAATGCAAGGCCTTTATCTTCCATCGTCATCACCAAAGCAAAGCCAACCAACTGCATGAGTACACTGCCAATATAACCCATGGTATAGCCTTTGGCACTGATACGGTCCATATCTTTTTCTGAAGCTATTTCGGGTAAATAAGAATTATAAAAAACCTGGCTGCCATAAAAACCAATGCCGGCAAACATAAAACACATCAGTCCCAGGGTAACGTGATCTTTATCAAAGAAAAAAAGCAGCGAACAGCTTACTGCACCCAGGTAACAAAAAAAACGCATGAAATTTTTCTTATTGCCTTTGTAATCGGCAATGGAAGAAAGAATGGGCGAAAGCAATGCTATTACCAGGAAACCGAATGCCAGTACATAATCCTTCAATTCGGTATTTACAAACCGGCGGCCTAAAAAACTAACGCCATCCGGAAAATTTTTCAGCGAAGTTACAGCAGCATAATAAGCCGGAAAAAACGTAGTGGTAATTACCAGATTGTAAACCGAATTGGCCCAGTCGTACATGGCCCATCCATTAACAATTTTTTTTGTGGCAGTTTGCATGGTTTTTATTTAAGGAATAATGAATATAGGAAATATAGCCGTATTAGCTGCAAATCCGGCAGCATTTCAAACTGCCTTGGCATATTTAAGGTTGGCAACCCTGCAAAAAACAACCCCTGCTTTTGGGCAGGGGTTTGGGATTGGGTTGTATTAGCAGTTAGCTTGGCCTATTGTAAAGTATCTGATACAGGCTTTGCAAATCCCAGGTTTTTAAAAGGTTCTAATTTATCATTGGTAAGCTGAATGGTAACAGGTGCTTTATCAAAAACACTTTCCGATATAAAAGCACCAAACAATAAAAATTTATTTTCGTAACCCGATGTAAGTTTAGTTTCATCTACCACAAAATTCAGCTTAAAAGTATCTTTAACTTTTACCAGTTGCACGGTAGAGTTGATGCTATCCTGGAAATACTCCTGTTCTTTTAAATACTCGGCAAGTTTTTTTGCCTGGGGTTCATTAAGCCCTTCGCCTTTGTAATATACATTGTGGTTGCTGTCTAATTTATATTCTTTGCCGTAGTTCTGGCTACAGGCACTAATTGCTGCAGATACAGTTACAATGATTATAAAGTATTTGAAGATCTTCATACCGTGTTAATTTAGGTACTGCATAATTACCCAAACCTGTTTGCTGTACCTATACCCTGCATTGGGTATTTTAAGAATTGATATACCCCGTATAGATGAGGATGAGCAAAACAATACCCACAACTATTCTGTAATAACCCCATATTTTAAAGCCATGCTTTTTTAAAAAGCCAATGAAAAATTTAATGGCAAGCAGGGCAACAATAAATGCCACCACATTGCCAATGGCCAGTTGTTTTATTTCGTTGGATGTGAAACCGCCATAATCTTTGTAATATTTTAAAAGCTTGTAACTGGTTGCCGCCAGCATGGTTGGTACGGCCAGGAAGAAAGAAAACTCGGCCGCAGCATTGCGGGTTAATTTTTGCTGCATACCGCCAATGATGGATGCAGCACTGCGGCTTACACCGGGTATCATGGCAATACATTGCCAGATGCCGATCATAATGGCTTTAAAAAAAGAAATATCTTCTTCTTTATCAACAACAGGATTTTTAAAAACGTTATCTATAAATAATAAAATGATACCACCTGCCAAAAGCGAAATGGCAACCGTGGTTGAGCTTTCGAGCAATGCATCTATTTTATCTGAAAGTAAAAAACCCAGCAGTAAAGCAGGTACAACACCCACAGCAATTTTTGCATAAAACTGCCAGTTTTTAAAGTTCAAAAATTTCTTCCAGTACAAAACAACAACCGCTAAAATAGCACCCAGCTGTATGGCTACGGTAAACACTTTGCTAAAATCATCCTCGGTTATCTTCAGTATTTTTTCTGTGATGATCATATGTCCGGTAGAAGAAACCGGCAGGAATTCTGTTAATCCCTCTACAATGCTGATGATGATATTTTGGGCAGTGGTCATGTGATTATTTTAAAAGAAAAAAGCGAAGTTGTAACTCCGCTATAATTTTTTGACTTTTGATTTTTTACTTTTTAATTGCTCTTTGATTTCTTCATAATTGCAAAGATCTCAATAATGAAACCAGCAATAATAAGCATGGGTGCAATGGTGATCCTTGTTGTGCTGTACACTTCATCGGCATTAAAAACTTTAGGGTCGCTGCTTTTACCACCGGCCATTAAAAAGAAACCCAGTGCCAGTACGCCCAGGCCAATCAACATCCACATATAATTTCCTTTATCAAACAATTGGTTTGAAGTGGCAGGACCGGCAGTTTTTTTTGTTTGTTCGCTCATTGTAATTTATTTGAAGCCGCAAATTAATATAAATCGTCCAATTTCATGCGCAGGTATTTTATTACCGAGCGATGGGTGCTTACCAGCGTGATGCTGATGCCTAAAATGATGATCACCAAAAACAGCAATATCATACTGGTATTGTCGTGCAGCACTCTAAATTTTGGCTCAAAGGTCTCTATCAGTAATATGGTAAGCCACAGCGCAACAATGGCAACACCCGATGCAATTAAACCGTTTATAATTGCCCTGATATTGATTGGCCGGGCAATAAAGCCACGGGTGGCCCCAACCATTTGCATGGTTTTAATTAAAAACCGGTTACTGTACATGGCCAGCCTGATGGTATTATCAATAGAAAAAACTACCAGGATGGTTAATAAAACAGCAAAGATCAGAAACAGGTATGCAGCTGTTTTTACAAATTTGCTGATCTGCGCTATTGTTTCGGTTGGAAATTGAAAATCATTGATAACTCCCGGAAATCTACTCAGCAGATCATTGGAAAGATTATCCAGGCTGTCTTTTTGAACGTAATTGGCTTTAATATAAAAGTCAACGCTTTCAGGTAAGGGGTTTTCATCCAGGAATTTCTTCCAGCTGCTATCCTTATCTTTATTCCATTGTTCTATTGCCATTTCCCTGGTAACATATTGCACGTCTTTGGCGTAGGGTATAGACTTTAAATAATTCTGCAGGCTGTCAATTTTCTTCTTTTGTACATTGGGATTAAGCCAGGCATGTACCTGTATGTTTTCTTTTGCAAAATCGCCGGTTTTTCGAAGATTTAAAAAGAACCAGCCAACAATGCCAAATAAAAACAACACCAGCGATACGCCTATGATGGCGTATGCATACGTTGGTTTACCCCTTTTACTGCTTGCTTTTCCAAATTGAGCCATATCCTGTTATTGTTTGGGAGTTAGTATACTTTCCTTTTCGAGTGGGGCAAAAATAAAGGTTTTTACCTGCTTTGCCGTATTTTTGCCCTCTTCAAAACGATTGCCTGCCGTATTTATTTTTATGAATGTACAAGATGATTAGTGATAGGGGAAGTAAATAACTTTTCTTTCACATTTACAGGCTGAAGATTGTGCAGCTAACAAAAAGCAGAAGAACAAAATATTAAATAAACAATGGAATACGATTTTAGAAAGATTGAACAACAGTGGCAGAATGCATGGAAAGAAAGCGGCGCTTATAAAGTAAGCAACGAATCTGCAAAACCTAAGTACTATGTGCTGGATATGTTTCCGTACCCGAGTGGTGCCGGCCTGCACGTGGGTCATCCGCTGGGATATATAGCCAGCGATATTTACAGCCGCTACAAAAGATTAAAGGGCTTTAATGTACTGCACCCGATGGGCTTTGATAGTTTTGGTTTACCGGCCGAGCAATACGCTTTGGAAACAGGCCAGCACCCGGCAACCACCACCGAAAAAAATATTGCCACTTTTAAAGCACAGCTTGATAAAATTGGGTTTTGTTACGATTGGGACCGGGAAGTACGCACCAGCGATCCGCAATACTATAAATGGACGCAGTGGATATTTTTGCAATTGTTCAACAGCTATTTCTGCAATACACAAAAAAAAGCAAGGCCCATTGCCGATCTGGTAAAGAAATACGAAACCAAAGGAAATAAAAACTTTACGGCAGAGCAGTGGAATGCGTTTACCAAAAAAGAGCAGGAAGATATTTTGATGAACCGCCGCCTTGCCTTTAGCAAATACGGCGAAGTGAACTGGTGCGAAGCTTTGGGAACTGTATTGGCTAATGACGAAGTGGTGAACGGTGTGAGCGAACGTGGCGGTCACCCGGTAGAGAAAAAGAAAATGCGTCAGTGGTATTTGCGCATTACTGATTACGCCGATCGTTTGCTGGAAGGACTGGAAACCGTGGACTTCAGCGACAGCATGAAAGAAATGCAGCGCAACTGGATAGGGAAGAGTGAAGGAGCGGAGATGGACTTTGAAATTAAGACCACGGACAACGGACGACAGACGACGGAAGGTCAACAGTCGTCGGTGGTCGGTGGTCCGTGGTCTCTTCGGGTTTATACTACCAGGCCCGATACCGTTTTTGGTGTTGACTTTATGGTGGTTGCTCCTGAGCATGAGTTGGTTTCATCAATCACCACGGCTGAGCAGCAGGTCGCCATTGATGAATACCTGCACTATGTAAAAAGCCGCAGCGAAAGGGAACGCCTGGCCGAAGCCAAGACCATTACCGGTTGCTTTACGGGTGCGTATGCCATTAATCCTTTTGACGGCAGGGAAATTCCCATCTGGATCGCTGAATATGTTTTGGCGGGTTATGGCACCGGCGCCATCATGGCTGTGCCTTGCGGCGATCAAAGAGATTTTGCTTTTGCAAAACATTTTAATATTCCCATCACCAATATCATTGGCAAACATTTTAATGGCGAAGAAGCCAATGCAACCAAAGATGCCACTTTAGAGAACAGCGGTTTTTTAAACGGCCTGTTAATGAAAGATGCCATTGGTGTTGCTGTAAATAAAATTGAAGAACTGGGTATTGGCAAACGCAAAGTGAATTTCCGCATGCGTGATGCAGGTTTCAGCCGCCAAAGGTATTGGGGCGAACCTTTCCCAATCATCTGGACAGATGGCATTGCCATTCCGTTAGATGCCGAAGAACTGCCTTTGGAATTACCGCATGTAGATACCTACGGCCCGGGGCCTGAAGGCGAAGGACCATTAGCTAATATTAAAGACTGGGTTGAAGTTGCGCCTAACGAGAAACGAGAAACTTCTACTATGCCTGGCTATGCCGGTAGCAGCTGGTATTTTTTGCGTTACATGGATCCTAACAACAACCAATCTTTTTGCGACCGCAAAGCCAGCGATTACTGGAACCAGGTTGACCTGTACATTGGAGGCACCGAACATGCTGTTGGACATTTGTTGTACAGCCGTATGTGGACCAAAGTGTTGTTTGATTTGGGATTGATTGGTTATGATGAGCCGTTTAAGAAATTACTTAACCAAGGGATGATAACCGGAGTATCTAAAGTTTTATGGAGAAGAAAGTATGATGCGGAGTTAACAAATATGAAAGAAATGCTTGAATCTGTTGCAATAGATGAATATAGATACAATAAAATCGTAAATCCACATACAACTCATCAGTTTTACTCATTGGAGTTGGTGAATAAATTCGGAAAAGATCATTTTGTACCTCTTAACATTCCGATTCAAAAAGTTGATGGAGAACAAATCAATCCTTCGGTTTTAATTGATTCTTGGAAAGAGAGGTTTGAAGGAGTTTATATGTCTGAAGGTGGTTGTTATTACAATGGCAGTTGGTATAAAAGAAACGATGATGGGACTTTTCAGGAAACTTCAGAAGCAATAAAGTTTACCGTTGAATCTGTGGGCGAGAAAATGTCAAAATCAAAGTTTAATACAGAAAGCCCAGATGATCTTTGCGATAAATACGGTGCCGATACTTTCCGCATGTATGAAATGTTCCTCGGCCCGGTAGAAGCCAGCAAACCCTGGGATACCAAGGGTATTGAAGGAGTGCATCGCTTTTTAAGAAAACTGTGGAGGTTGTTTAATGATGATCTGAAAGGCAAAGTTTGGAACGATGATAAAGCAAGCGATGCTGAATTAAAAGTATTACACCGTACCATCAAAAAAATTGAAGAAGATACTGAGCGTTTTAGCTTTAATACAGCTGTAAGCACTTTTATGATCTGCGTAAATGAACTGGCAGATATGAAATGTAATAAAAAAGAAGTACTTGAAAAACTGCTCATCTTACTTACACCTTACGCACCGCATATTGCAGCAGAGTTATGGAGCCAGTTGGGCAACGAGGGTTCGGTTTTAGATGCAACGTATCCAACATTCAATCCTGCTTTATTGGTAGAGAGTACAAAAGATTACCCGGTTTCCATCAATGGTAAACTGCGTACCAATATGGAACTGGCTTTAGATCTTGATCAAACAGCCGTTGAAGCATTGGTGCTGCAAAATGAAATTGTTCAAAAATGGCTGGAAGGCAAAGCGCCCAAAAAGATCATCTTTGTAAAGAACAAGATGATTAACGTGGTAATATAGCATTTGCATTATTTTTTAGAAAGCCGGTGAAATTTTCACCGGCTTTCTTTATTTTACAATATCTGAATTGAGGGCTGAAATTAATTTTAAAAAATATTCAGATGGCTGTCCTGATTCTGTCTGTCCATTCGTCATTATAAAAACATTCTAAACTTTAAAACAAAAATTATGGAAAAGTTCATGCTTATTTTTCAGGGGCAAAAAGCTGCCCGGCAACCATCTGCAGAAGAAATGCAGGCAAACATGGGCAAATGGATGGCCTGGATTGACAAACTGGCTAAAGCCGGTAAATATGATAGCGGAGAACCGCTTTATGCTACCGGAAAAATTATTAAAGGCAGTCATACCAATGTTACCGATGCAGCTTTTGCAGAAGGTAAAGAAATTATTGGCGGCTACTTTATTGTTAATGCAGCTGATTATGATGAAGCAGTTGCACTCTGTGAAGATTATCCCGATTATGAAAACGGCGGAGCCGTAATTGTAAGGCAGGTAATAAAAATGGATATGCCATCTTAAAAATTTTTTCCCACAAAGTCACAAAGGCCGCGAAGCAGGAATAATCATTTAGAATCTTTCTTTGTGTGCTTGGCGGCTTTGTGGGAATTATTTTCTTCCGACTAACTTGCAGAAAAAATTGCACTGAACAATTCTTCCAACATAGAACAAACCGTTGAGCATCTCTTTCGCCAGGAATGGGGAAAGCTGGTGGCTGTACTTACCAAACTGTTTGGTCCGCAAAACCTGCAACTGGCCGAAGATGTAGTGCAGGATACTTTGCTGAAAGCATTCAACACCTGGAAAATTAATGGCCTTCCGCAAAACCCCTCGGCCTGGTTATTTACCGTTGCACGTAACAAAGCCATTGATGTATTGCGGCAACAAAAAAGTCAGAACGAGGTTTCAAAAAATCTAACACCCTTATTACAATCAGAATACAGCCTGGTACCAACGGTACAGGAACTGGTAAATACCAACAGCATTGATGATGACCAGTTAGGGATGATGTTTGTCTGCTGTCATCCTTCTCTTTCAACCGAAGCACAGGTATCGCTTATTTTAAAAACACTCTGCGGTTTTAGTGTAACAGAAATTGCCAAAGCATTTGTAACCGGTTACGATACCATTGAAAAAAGATTAACAAGGGCAAGGCAAAGTTTCAGGGATAATAATGTGCAGTTTGAATTGCCGCCTGCTGCTGAACTTGACAACCGGCTGGATAATGTTTTACTGGCTATTTATCTTTTATTCAACGAAGGATATAATTCTACCCAACACGAAGACCTGATACGGAAAGACCTGATGAACGAAGCCATGCAATTGTGCCAGCTCATCTTGCGCAGCAGTTTTATTGCAACTGGTAATGTACATGCTTTGCTGTCGCTCATTTGTTTTACTGCATCCAGGAATGAAGCAAGGCTTGATGCAAACGGCGATATTTTAATTTTGAAAAAACAGGACAGAACAAAGTGGAACCGGGCATTAATTGAAAAAGGTATTTATCATTTGGAAGCATCTGCCGTAGGCGAATCGGTAAGTAAATACCAGCTGGAAGCCGGCATTGCTTATGAACATGCAAGGGCAAAAACTTACGGGCAAACCAATTGGCATAATATTCTGCGGTGCTATGATATGCTGTGTAAATTTTATCCATCACCGGTGGTTGAGCTAAACCGGGCAATAGTTATTGGTGAAATTAGCGGACCTGCTGAAGCAATAAGAGCCATTGAATCTATAACTAATCTTTCTTCTTTAAAAAAATATTACCTGCTGCCCGCCACACTGGGCGAACTGTATGGTCAACTTAAACAAACTGAGTTGGCCAATCAATATTTTGCAGAGGCCATGGACCTGACAAAATCTGTTGCAGAAAAAAAACTGTTGCAGCAAAAAATGAAGCGTTAAATAGTCAATTGAATCTCAACCTGATCTACCGTTTAATTATTTAGCTGTCAGCCTGAGCTTGTCGAAGGCGGGTTCACACGAATGCACCGGGTTCGACAAGCTCACCCTGACAACTTTTTGAAATAAGTTACTATCCAAAACTGCTACCCAACTTTAAGGATTTACTTAAAAATTAAGCTCAGGATAATGCTACCTTAGCAGTATGATAACTGAACTTGAAAATGCATTAATAAAAAACCGGGCCGATTTTCACCCCGTGATAGATTTTGATCCGGCAACCGAAAAATTATTTCATTTCGATTTTACTGCTAACAATAAAATACTGGGCGCTTCTGAAATTGCCGATACCAACCAATTTACCGGTTACATCAACCGTACATTACAAGCCAACGGTGCAAAATTTGGTATTGGTGGTTATAAAGAAAACAGAACACTTTATAGAAGAAGCGAATTGTTTGCAGGCGAAGAAGCAAGGTCATTACATTTAGGAGTAGATATTTGGGGACCAGCCGGAACACCCGTGTATGCAGCATTAGGCGGCATGGTACATAGTTTTGCCTACAACGATAATTTTGGAGATTACGGTGCAACAATTATTTTGTTACACCAACTGGAAACGATTGCTTTTCATACATTGTATGGCCACTTAAGCCTGGCAGATATTTCAACTTTAAAAGAAGGAGCATACATAAATCGTGGACAGGTTATCGGGCATTTTGGCGAACCGTTTGAAAACGGCAACTGGCCGCCACACCTGCATTTTCAGATCATACATAACCTGTATTTAAAAGATGGAGATTATCCCGGTGTGTGTAAATTATCTGAAAGCGAAGCTTACTTAAAAAACTGTCCCGATGCTGATTTGATTTTAAATATGATGAAGTATGTGCAATAAAATATTGCGTACTTTTTTTAATGGAAATTGAGGGTTGCAGAACTGCAGGCTGCAAAACCAGCTAAAAACAAAACTCCGGCACTTAATAAAAAACCTTTGGCCACATCATATTGTGCAGGGCCGGTAATAAAAAGTATCACAGCAACCAATATATCCAGTATTGCTCCGGCCAGGCATATTAAGCCTAAGCCTATTAAAAAATCGTTTGCATTGTTATTGCCACCTGTTGTTAAAAATAACAATGTAGTGATGCCGAAAGCTACAGTTACGTTGATTAACAATACTTTTATTGCTTTTTTCATAATCAGGTTTTTTAAGTAAACAGTTCATTTTGTCTTTCCTGTTGCAGTTCTTTCAAATAAGCTTCTTTATCATCCCTGTAAAATAAATTCATGGTTTCAAAAGGTATTATCCTTCCATCTTTATGAATGATGTGCACACAGCTTTTTTTAATGGCCCTCACATCAAAATCATATGCATCAATAAACCGCATGATAATGATACGAAAAAGATTTTCATATCCCAAGCCCGGCGCTTCTATCTGCGGAAGGCAGCAAAGCAACTGTTTCATGTTTTCTTCCACACGGTCTACAGAAATACCCGTACTAAAAATGTCTATCATCTGCTCATGCAAAACTTTATCCTGTTCATACACAATGGTATTTCGGCTGTTATCCAGTAAGTGAGAAGGGTCAATATATCTTGTTAAAGGAAAAGTTTGCCCGGCCAGTTTTAATGCATAACCCATTACCAAAGCATCCGGATTACAAGGCACCGGAATAAGATCTTTGGCAGTAAAAATATTGGCCTGGTCTAAAATAGATTGCCGCACTTCAGTTAAAGTAAGCCTGTCTGTTGCAGGGTTAAAATTTTCAACTCTGCCGGCAATTTGTGTGGGTTGAAAAGTAACACCTCTTACACATTTTTGCTTCAATGCAAACTCAATGATCTTACCTATCTCATCATCATTTATACCTTTTTGTAAAGTAACAACCAGGGTTGTAGAAAGATTCAACACATTCAAATGTTCCAGTGCTTTCATTCTTGTTGCTGTAAGATCTTCGCCACGCAACTGTTGCAACGCTTCGGGTTTAAAGGAATCAAACTGCAGATAAATTTCAAAATCGGGTGCATAGGCCGCAAGCTTTTTGGCAAACTCAAAATCTTTTGCAATGCGGATGCCATTGGTGTTCAGCATCAAATGCTTTATAGGTTTTGATTTTGCAATATCCATGATGGCAAAAAAATCGGGATGCACGGTTGGTTCGCCGCCGCTTATCTGTACCACATCTGGTTCGCCTTCATTAGCAACAATGATGTCCAGCATTTTTTCAACTTCTTCCACTGTTCTGTGCCTGCCGTAGTGTGGCGAGCTCATGGCATAACAAGTTGGGCAACTCAGGTTACAGCGGTCTGTAATTTCAATTACCGTTAAGCAACTATGTTGCTCATGATCCTGGCAAAGCCCGCAATCGTAAGGGCAGCCATAATGTGTTTTTGTGTTGAATTTAAGTGGTGTTTCTGAAGGCTTGTTGTAGTTACGAATGTTTTTATAATACTCAATATCGGTAGCTATCAATACTTTTTCAAAA
Source organism: uncultured Chitinophagaceae bacterium (assembly GCA_963715585.1). Lineage (GTDB taxonomy): Bacteria > Bacteroidota > Bacteroidia > Chitinophagales > Chitinophagaceae > Ferruginibacter. Next base: position 117,250 of record OY970254.1, read on the forward strand.
CCATGCCGGCTGCAGGTTTTAAGCATGTACACATTTCCATTTTCAAAAACAATTTTTGCATCAACCCGGCGCAGGCAGGTGCTGCAAAGGCTAAGGGTAAAGTCGTAATAGGTATAATGGCGTTCAGGCATATTGTGTATTGATTAACTTCTTTGGTTTAAAAATATAAGCAGCATAATAGATTAATCCGCCTACGCAAACCAATTGTATGGTTGATAATCCGAAATTAAAAGTATAGTGCGGTTTTATAAAGTCAAGAGTAAATCTAAAAAGTAAATAAGCAATCATAAAAATTTTAAAGCGGCCGCCATCAACCAAAGTAAATCTTTTTTCAAGCTGTATCATTACAATCCAAAGTGCTATTAAAAATGCAATCTCGTACAAAGTAACCGGGTGCCTTAATAAACCATCGCCCAGGTTCATGCCTGTAAAAAATGTTGTTTCCACACCATAGGTTTCTTCATAAATGCCCATCCCAAAACAGCCAATGCGGCCAATGATGAGAGCAAGGATCATCGGGTAAGTAAACAGATCGCCGCTGCTGTGTTTTTCACCAATTAATTTTTTCACCAGTTCCACCCCAAACAAACCACCTAAAAAACCGCCAACTACGGTTTTATTGGTGTAGAAATAAATCAACGGGTTTGGGGCTTTAAAAAGTTCGGCCGGGTTTTCCAAACCACCAACTAATCTTGATCCTATCAATGCACCGAATATGGCGCCGATGATGATCCACAATCTTTGTCCGCTTTCAATCTGGTCGCCCTTTCCTTTTCTTAAATACAAAAAATACCTGAAGCCGATAAACATACCCAATGGTTCTAATATGGCGTGCAGCAATATTTTCAGAGAGCCAATTTCAATGGTAATGGGGAAATGCAATTGTTTTTATTTTGAAGATATGCTAAAAAGCTAAAATTAAACTGAACCGTATGGGCTAAAAATTGTTGTATTAACTGGCTAAAAGCGCCTAAAAACAGTACCTTTACCGTTTGAAAAATAGAAAATGGAAATTAAAGCAGGAACATTACTTAAAGAAATAAACAGTCCCGATGACTTAAAAAAGTTAAGCAGGGAACAATTACACCAGGTTTGCGATGAGCTGCGCCAATACATTATTGACGTGGTGAGTGTGTATGGCGGGCATTTTGGTGCCAGTCTGGGTGTGGTGGAATTAAGCGTTGCCATGCATTATGTTTTCAACACACCTTACGACCAATTGGTTTGGGACGTAGGCCACCAGGCTTATGGTCATAAAATTCTTACCGGTCGCCGGGATAATTTTCCTACAAACAGAAAATACAACGGACTTAGTGGCTTTCCGAAACGTAGCGAAAGTGAGTACGATACTTTTGGCGTTGGGCACTCTTCAACTTCAATTTCTGCAGCATTGGGTATGGCAATGGCTTCGCATTATAAAGGCGAAACCGACAGGCAGCATGTTGCTATTATTGGCGATGGCGCTATGACGGCCGGCCTTGCTTTTGAAGCCATGAACCACGCAGGTATTGAAAAAAGTAATGTGCTGATTATTTTGAATGATAACTGCATGAGCATTGATCCTAATGTGGGTGCTTTAAAAGAATATTTAACTGATATTACCACTTCTCATACCTACAACGATTTAAGAGATAATGTGTGGAAGGCACTGGGCAAACTGCCGGTGGGCAAATCATTCAGCAGAAGCATGGCCAGTAAACTGGAAGCCAGTTTAAAAGGAATGGTAAGCCAGAGCAGTAATTTATTTGAAGCATTAAAGCTGCGTTATTTTGGCCCAATTGATGGCCACAACATAACCAAGCTGGTTGATACTTTGCAGGATCTGAGAGATATTCCCGGCCCCAAAATACTGCACATTAAAACAGTAAAAGGAAAGGGATATGAACTGGCAGAGCAGGATCAAACCAAATGGCATGCGCCGGGTTTGTTTGATAAAGTGACCGGAGAGATACAAAAGAAAAAATTTGATATTCCGCAGCCACCAAAATACCAGGATGTTTTTGGGCATACCATTATTGAGCTGGCAGAAAAAAACAGTAAGATATTTGGTATTACACCGGCAATGCCAAGTGGTTCTTCATTAAAATTAATGATGGATAAAATGCCCGACCGGGCTTTTGATGTGGGTATTTGCGAGCAACATGCTGTTACAGTAAGTGCCGGCATGGCTACACAGGGCATGCGGGTATTCTGCAATATTTACTCTTCTTTTATGCAGCGGGCTTATGATATGGTAATACATGATGTGGCCATTCAAAAACTTCCGGTAATTTTCTGTTTAGACAGGGCAGGGCTTGTGGGCGAAGATGGTCCTACGCACCACGGCTGTTATGATATTGCTTACATGCGCTGCATACCCAATATGATTGTGAGTGCACCCATGAATGAGGCCGAATTGCGTAACCTGATGTACACGGCGCAACTTGATTCAAATGAATTGCCTTTTGTGATCCGTTACCCAAGGGGAGAAGGCGTTATGCCTGAGTGGAGAACCGAAATGCAGGAAATAAAAATTGGTACCGGAAGAAAACTGAAAGACGGACAGGATATTGCGATTTTATCTTTTGGGCATGTGGGTAATTTTGCGGCATCTGCCATTAGAGATGTAAAGGCCGAAGGTATTAACCCGGCGCATTACGATATGCGTTTTGTAAAACCGTTGGATGAAGTAATGCTGCACGAGGTTTTCAGCAAATACAATAAGGTGATTACTATTGAAGATGGAACGGTTGTGGGAGGATTTGGATCAGCCATTCTGGAATTTATGAATGAACATGGTTACAAAGCTGATGTAAAGATCATGGGTATTCCTGATAGGTTAGTAGAACATGGAACGCCTAAACAATTGTATGATGAGATTGGAATTGACGCAAATGGTATTGCAGGAGTATTGAGAGTTATGTCATCAGTTAAAACAACAGCCACATCGCTTACTCAATAAAAATTATATCAATTTTTTTTCGACTGCCAGCCTCATCAGGCTGGCAGTATTTTTTACAGCAAGTTTAGTCAATAGATTTTTTCTATGGCTATCTACTGCAATTGGTATTTCAATTGCCAATAACCCCACATTTTCAGAAGCTGTTACAGTAAACCTTTTACATCAGAAAATTCCTTAGTGGTATTACGGTAGTTTTTAAAGCATACCTCCTTTATAAATTCCCTTTCATGATAGTATAAACTCTATTGAATTACCTAAAAACACGCTGTTTAGCTATTGACAATGTATTGAGGCAATTTTTCTTGAAATCCGTTCGTTGATATTTTGGTAAGTACTAAATACCTATCCTATGAATAACAAAAATTGCATCCATATTGTACGTAAAACTTTCGTGCTGCTAATGGGTTTACTTTTAACTGTTTCAGTTTTGGGGTTCAGTTTTTTGAACAACCCGATTTTTGGTTACCGGCAAGGGAGCATTTTATTAAGTTTATTTACAAGCAAAGAGATCAGCAGGATCGAAACAATTTACCGTTTACATGAAAAGGCTTCCCTTGTGAAGGACTATGTAAATCAACAGGGATATAATACGGAATATTGTTTTTTTATTGATATGCGGATACCTTCCGGCAAGAACCGTTTTTTTGTTTATGATTTCAAAGCAGATTCAGTAGAAATTGCCGGGTTGGTGGCACATGGCAAGGGTTCCGACATGGGCTCACCGGATGCACTCATCTTTTCAAACGAACCGAACAGTTATTGCACGTCTCTGGGAAAATATAAAATGGGTAAACCATATACAGGTATTTTTGGGCTGTCTTACAAATTGCATGGCCTGGATAAAACAAACAGCAGGGCATTTGACAGGTCTGTTGTATTGCATTCATTTTGTGGTGTACCTAATAAGGAGGTCTATCCTGCCTCCATTTGCAAAAGTGAAGGATGCCCCACTGTTTCGCCTGCATTCCTGGCACAATTAAAAACGTACATCGATAATTCGGATAAGCCCATTTTATTATGGATATATTATTAATGCTGCGCAGCTTTAGCGAAGCAGCATTAAGATTAATTCATTGGAATTTCAATAGCCAATAATTCAGCATCTTCAGAAGCAGTTACTGTAAAGCTTTCTGTTTCAGAGATACCCAGGGCATCCCTTCTGTTCAATTGCTGCCCATTAACTTTTACGGAACCATTGATTACAACAAGGAATACTCCATTATTTGCAAAAGCATTTGAATAAGTGATCTCCTTACCGGCTTTAAGGTCAGTTAAAGCAAACCTTGCATCCTGGTTTATCCATAAAGCATTGTCTGCTTCAATAGGAGATACCACAGTTTGCCACTTGTTTACCCTTTCGGTTACATCAAAAGTTTTTTGATCGTAGCGGGGCTTTATATTTCTTTCTTTTGGAAATACCCAAACCTGGAAAAGCGTTACAGGTTCAGTTGCAGAAGCATTGGCTTCCGAATGCTGTACGCCTGTTCCGGCACTCATGATCTGGATATCTCCGGCCTGTATAACACCTTCTCCACCAGTGCTGTCTTTATGCTTTAATGCTCCGGTAAATGGTATGGTTACAATTTCCATATTATCGTGAGGGTGTGTGGCAAAAGCACCACCGCCATCAATAAAATCATCATTCAATACACGTAACAATCCAAAATGTACTTTGGTATTATCATGGTATTGGGCAAAACTGAAATAGTAATTGGGTTTCAACCAGCCATAGTCGGCGGTTCCCCTGTCTGCTGCTTTAAATAATATTGATTTCATGATTGTTGTTTTAAATTCAATGTTTAAACATCAAATAATATACCAGCTTTAGAAGCTGCCAAAAAGTCCTGAACAAAAATCCCCGTTTTTTACGGGGATTGATTACTAGTTAAGTATTGCAGGCTCTTCGCCGGGTAATAATCCTACAACATCCTCTTCCCGGTTCTCATTCCATTCTACAATAAAATTATTGCGGCCTTCGCCGGTAAGTAAACTCATGTAGCGCATCTGCACCAGTTCAAGCAAAGAAAGAAAAAGGAATATGGCATGAATACGGTCTTCACAAATCTCAAAGACTTTTTCAAAAGAAACAGTTTTGCCATCTTTTACCACATTCAGCATATGTTCACGGCTTTGCTCCATGGTGTAATTATAGCGCACTACGGTATGCACGGGCTTAAAATTACGTTCCTGTAATTTTAAAATAACTTTTTCAAAAGCCTTCATCAGCTTGAAAAGCGTTACGGTCTGTATCTCTGTTCCTTCGCCGGCTTCTTCTCCAATTTGTGAAATTTCTTTCTGCAGGTTGCCACGCTTCATCATCAGCATTCTCATAGCCTCCATCTCGGCCATTTGCGCAGCAGCTTCTTTAAATCTTTTGTATTCAAGTATTTTATTAATGAGTTCCTGTCTTGGGTCAATTTCATTACCATCTGCATCCAACTCTTTGCGGGGCAACAGCATTTTTGCTTTAATACGCATCAGCGTACTGATGAATAAAATAAACTCGCTGCTTAACTCAATATTCAGCTTTTCGCCGGTATGAATAAAATCCAGGAAGTCGTTGGTTATTTTGGTGATGGGGATATTGTAAATATCCAGTTCATCACGCTCTATAAAAAACAAAAGCAGGTCAAAGGGACCTTCAAACTGGTCTAACTTAATCTGGTATGATGCTTTATTCACCTCTATAAATATTGTATTGTAAAAAAATAGCTTATCAAAAGCAGTGGCAAATGTATTGATAAGTTGAGAGAGTTTTGGAATAATAAGGCCTGCTAAAACCGAATGTGGAAAAACAGCCCAAAATCAGGAAAACAGCGGGCTATAATTTTACAGTAAGACCAATTCCCAGTATTTCTTTAAGCTGGGTTTTTTGTAATACATCGTCATCATACACCATATCCACACTGATATTGGTGGCCAGCCATTTATTAAATTTCATGGTAACCAGGTTGGTAAAAAAGAGATCAACGTTTTCGGGGTTTCTTTTATAATTACTGAACAGATCGAGTCTGCCGGTGTAATATGCCCAGGGAGATATTTTTTTGGTGTATTTGGCTGTAGCAAATGACCCCAGTTCGGTATATGATTTATGGTTAGGTGGTACACCAAATTTGTCAACCGTGTAAAAGTCGTTATCTGTTTTTAAAATAAAACGGCTTGTTATGGGCGATACAAAAAGGGTGAAGGTTTTATCTGGCCTGAAATCGATACCGGCCGAAAGCAGGATCTTACCGGGCGTAAGTAAATTGGATATTTTAATATTTGCGGTGTCGGTATAATTGTATCCTGCCAGTGTTTGAGAATTAAAATTACCCAATACTGCTGCATACCATTTTTTGGAAAACTGGTATCCGTATTTACTGGTAATATCTATACGGTCGTCAATTTTTCTAAACCGCCCAAAGCTGGTTGCATTTTGAAAACCAAGGGCAATATCGAAGTAATTATTCCAGGTTATCTTACCTTTTCTGTGATTTAAGTTATAGTTGAGTAAGGTTGTAACACCAAGCGTATTTTGCTCGCCGCCGCCTGCCCAGTTGCGTAATGCACCCTGGTGTACAGTAACGATAAATGTACCGGCCTTCATCCAGCCATCTTTTTCCAGGGGTTTCAGTTCTTTAAAAGCAACTTTTTGCAGATCTTTTACAGTTTTATCCTGTGCAGCAGTGGTAAGTATTAGCATTGCTGATAAAAGGAATGATACCAGGGGTTTTAACATGGTGCAAAAATAAATAAATACACCCTGTGTAATGTTAAGAAGATTAAAATAAAATGATCTGCAGTATTAAACTACAGATCATACCATAATAATCTTAACAAATTATTTTTTTGTGAAGTTATAAGCAAAGCCAACTCCCATTAACTGCAACCACTGTGGTGCAGGGCCTTTTAGAGGGTTTACATTTTTTGTATTGTCATCATAAATCATATCCAGGTTAAAAGAGAAATTAATATACTTTGTCAGTTTTGCAGTTAATGCGTTGGTCCAGTATATATCTACATTTTGTGGTTTCTGTTTGTAATTTGAAAACAGATCGAGCTTTGTTTTATAAACAAAATTTTTACCCAGCTTTGCTGTATAGTTTGCAGATAGAAATGCACCCAGTTCATTTTTCGAATTTTTTCCCGGAAGCACACCAAAGAGCGGGGCAATGGAATCATTGGTTACAATTACCCAGCGTTCGGTTAGTGGTGATATGAACAATGAAAAATTATCTCTTGGTTTATAATCTATACCTAACGAGAGCAACACATATGCCGGTGCAAAAGTATTTGAGATCACTGTAGCAGTATCTTTACCCGCTGCTGTTTTTGAATATGCAAATCCTTTTGCAAACTGGGTACGCAAATTAAATAAGGCAGCCACATTCCATTTTGGTGCAATGGCATATCCGTATTTCGAGAGCAGGTCAATTCTATCGCTTGCCTTGCGTGAACCAAGGCTGGTTGTGTTTACAATACCATAGGCCAGGTCAAGGTTATTATCCCAGGAGTTTTTATTTTTTTTATAGAAAGCAAAAACATTTAAATAGGCATTTAAAGAAAATGAAAACTTATCTCCGCCGGCCGACCAGTTGCTTTGTGTGCCCTGGTTGATATTTAGATTAAACAGCCCTCCCAGTTTCCAGGTTTTGTGGGTTGTGTCTTTAGGGTCTTTGGCTACAGATTTTGATGCTTCATTTTTCAGGTCCTTTACAGTGGGATCCTGTGCTGTGAGTGAGAAAGTGACCAACAAAAACAGGTAGCTGATTAATATTTTTTTTTTCATGTGGATGATTTTAAAGTTAAAAAAATGCAGCCATACAGACTGCATTTTTGAATTTCGATATAGGGAAGAAAGGTTATTTTTTTAGTGAATCCCTTATTTCCATTAGTAATGCATCTGTTGACGAAGGACCTGCTGGTGGAGCCTCTTCCTGTTTTTTCTTCATTTTATTAATGGCTTTTATCACCAGGAACATAACAAAAGCTACAATAATAAAGTTAATGATGGCGGTTAAAAATTCGCCCCATTTTAAGGCTACTTCAGCAGCACCTTCAGTTATTATTTTACCTGTTGCATCCTTTACCTCAGCTACAGCATCTTTTAGTTTGAAAACATTCTTACTAAGATCTGCACCGCCAATCATGCCAATTAATGGAGAAACAATACCATCAGTAAAGGATGAAACTACTTTTCCGAAAGCACCGCCCATTACAAAGGCAACGGCAATGTCTACCAGGCTGCCTTTCATGGCAAACTCTTTAAATTCTTTGATAAATCCCATGTGATTAGTTTTAAGTTTTAAAATGATTCTCTGTATAAAGAGAGACCATAATAAAAGTAAAGGAATATAATTATAAATGCAAATAAGCACCTCAATTATTATGAACAAACACTGAAAACCAGATTATGTTAATCAACAGAAATGCAGCAACTTTGCGCCAAATTTTATTACTTGGGAAAAGGCTTTTTAAACTGGTTCATATTCATTCTGCTGTCCATCATATGGGGCAGTAGTTTTATTATGATGAAGGAGGGTTTGCTGCATTTATCAGCATTTCAGGTCGCTTCGTTGCGGATTATTTTTTCAGGTATTGTATTACTTCCTGCCGCTGTAAAGCATTTTAAAAGCATTCCAAAAAATAAGGTGTTAATTATTTTTTTGTCGGGAGTTTTAGGAAGCCTGCTGCCTGCCTATTTATTTTGTGTGGCCGAACTGGGTATTGATGGCGCACTAGCCGGCACACTCAATTCGCTTACGCCCATCTTTGTAATTATAACTGGCGCTTTATTCTTCAGCTCAAAAACATCTACCAATAAAATATTGGGTATTTGTATTGCATTTACAGGCAGTATACTGTTACTGCTTAGCAAAGGCCACATGCAGGAAAGTCAGAACCTGGTGTATGTGTCGTACGTGGTGTTGGCTACAATTTTTTATGGTTTCAATGTAAATATGGTACACAAGCATTTGAAAGATATTGGTTCCATTCAAATTGCATCAGTAGCACTAACGCTAAATGCAATTCCGGCTTTAATTGTATTGTATTTTACCGGCTATTTTAGTTTGCCCCTGAGCGATTCGGGAATTTTGTATTCAACCGGCCATGCGGCTTTGTTGGGTATTTTAGGTACTGCAATTGCCTCTATTATTTTTTATGTACTGATAAAACGGGCTGGTGCAGTTTTCTCTTCTATGGTAACTTATGGTATACCCATCGTTGCAAATTTTTGGGGTGTTATTTATGGCGAAGAAGTTGGACTAAAACAATTTGGTTGCCTGGCGTTGATTTTGCTGGGTGTCTATCTTGCCAACCGTAAAGGTTCCGATTAATTGTTAATCAACTTCACTGAACCGGATATTCTTTTCACGTAGAAAATCTTTAATCCTGTCAACATGCACACAAATACCTACGTGTAAAAAAGGGTTGTTTGATATCTTGTTTTTCTTGCCATTGCTGATGATCTCAAAATCTTTCATATCAAAGCCCAGGTGCAGGTGATTGGTGGCAAACTGCATTCCGTATATTTTTCCATCGGTATCAAAAAGTGGTCCGCCGCTTTGTCCACGTAAACCGGGTGTGCTCATTTCAATGCCGGTTATACCGCTGTCGGGTTGTGTGGCAACAAAACGTGTAACAATTCCATCAATAGGAAAGGATGGAGAATTAGGATTGCCGGTAGTGGTCCATTCAATATCATCCGTATCGGGGTTGTGTTTAAAATTATTAAACTCAGGAAAAGGAAAACCAATACGGGCCAGGCTTTTACCCTGTTTTATGTTACTGCTGTCTTTTAAAAACTGAGCATGACCGTTGTAAAATATTTTATTAAAGCCCTTAAATTCAAGGATGGCCAGGTCAAGCGTAGGATGGGCATGGCAGGTAATTTCATTAATGTTATCGAAACAGTTTAAAAAATTATTCTTTAGCTGAACGGTGGTTTCGGGCAGGTATTTATATTTCATTTGCAGGCCCTGAACATTCCTTTTATATTTTCCATCATTGGGTATGCGGTCTCTCTCTGCTTTATATTGCTGGTATTGCTGGTTTATGTTATCTGCTGTAGGAATGAGGTCCATCACATGCTTGCAGGTAATGGCAACACCACTATCATTTACAAAAAAGAAGGTGGAACTGCCGGGCAAAACCAAACCGCCGTAAGTTCTGGAAATGGTATGCATTGGCCTGGTAAACTGTACAACTTTTTCTATTGCCTGTTGAAACATGATGATACTTTTTAGTGATGGATGAAATTAATGACAAAAGGGGTGCCGGGAATTAATTACAGCGGAAGACTGTATCAGTTTGAAAAACTGTCAGGTTTGAGGTAACCTCGCCCTGCCATAGCGGCTACAAAATGGCAAAAGAGAAGATATAATAGTTGTTTAAATCCTGTTTTAGATATAGCTGGGTCGAATCCTAATTAAACCGCCATGATCTCTTTTTCTTTTGCTTCCAGGTGCTTTTCTACAAGCGATATATATTTATCAGTTAAATCCTGGGCTTCTTTTTCGGCATCTTTACTTATATCTTCACTGAGGCCGTCTTTCTGCATTTTCTTTATTACTTCAATACTATCACGGCGTATATTTCTGATGGCAATTTTTGCATGCTCGCCTTCTGCATTACATCTTTTCACCAGCTCTTTTCTTCTTTCTTCGGTTAAAGGCGGTAAAAACAGGCGTATGATGTTACCATCGTTTTGTGGGTTAATTCCTATATTGGCCATGGTTATAGCCCTTTCAATAGGCGCCAGCATATTTTTCTCCCATGGTTGAACAGAGATGGTACGGGCATCTAAAACAGAAATATTTGCAATCTGGTTAATGGCTGTAGGGTTACCATAATAGTCTGCCACAATGCCGTCCAACATGGTAGGATTTGCTTTTCCGGCACGTATTTTAACCAACTCTGCTTCCAGGTGATTTAATGCTTTTTGCATCGTTTCTGCGGTGTCACTTATAATTGTATCTACTTCTGCTGACATGGTTTATATGTATTTATTGGCTGCAAAGCTATAAAAAAAGGCTGTTATATTCAGTTTAGCTTCAAACGAATATAGTTATAAACGTTAAATTTTGTTACAAACAATTGTAAAGAGAGGCTGGAAAATTAATCTGCTTCTACAGTTTCGCCGGCAAGTTTAAAAATCTTGTGCGTTTTAATGATCTTGGTTTTTTCAACCTTCCTGGCAAATAAATTTTTATTTTTAGGACGGCTGTAATAAATAATACCGATAAAAATAAAAGCCGATAAAAGTAAGATGCCTAACACAGTAGTTGTGCCTAAACCACGCATAAAAAATGCCATGGCAATAAAAGTGATATTAACCAATACGCAGGTAATAGTTACCATGCGGTGGCTTAAACCAAGGTCAAGCAAAAAGTGATGAACGTGTGTTCTGTCTGGGCTGAAAGGCGAACGGCGTTGAATGATGCGTAAACCAAAAACACGCAAAGTATCAAAAAGCGGAATCATTAAAATAGAGAAACCTATTGCCGGTGCAGATTCTATCGGGAAATTGGAAGCTGTATTACCTGCAATTTCAATAAATTTTATTACCAGAATAGAGTTTATTAGTCCCAGCAAAAGCGAACCCGTATCGCCCATAAATATTTTTGCAGGCGAAAAATTGTAAATTAAAAAACCAATGATACTGCCAGCCAGGGAAAAAGCCATAACTGCATAAGTTAACTGGCCTGCATAAAAAAAGTAAGTACCAAAAACCAGCGTGGTAAGCAGCCCAAGGCTTCCGGCCAATCCATCAACACCATCAATCAGGTTAAACGAGTTGGTGATAACAATAATGGTAAACAAAGAAATAATGATACTGGTTGTATTAGGTATTTCGTAAACACCTAAAAAGCCATGAAAATTGTCAATCCTTATGCCACCAAATTTAATAATAATGCCTGCGGCAATTAACTGACCTATAAATTTTTTGCTGGCCGATAAAATGAGGATATCATCTTTAATACCCAGAAAAAAAATAACAGTGGCCGCAGCAACAAAATATTGAAGATTGAATGTAAAGCCCGGAGGAACGCCCATTAAAGTTGCAATAATAAAACCGGCAAATATGCCCAAGCCTCCTAATGTAGGGATAACATTTTTGTGAACCTTGCGTTCGTCAGGCTCATCAAACAGCTTCTTATCTTTAGCAACCTGTATAATGACGGGAATAGCAAAAAATGTAATCAGAAAAGCTAAACCCGAACTTAATAGAATATAATTCATTACTGTAATTTGTGTCACCAACTTTTACAAAGCAAAAGTATTAAATATGTTCCGAGGATAAAAACTTAAAATCAAATATTAAGACTCATCTTTTTACAAAATGGATGCCTGATAATCGATTATTTATTTTTTTCGCTGGTTTTACTGGTTTAATAACGTCATATTTTTCAACTTATTATCAACTTTTACCGTTACAGGCCTTTTTACTTTGCTTGTAATACGATTTTAAAGTAGGTTTGCAGCCGAACACCCATTTTACCGGATTTTTACTTTTTATATACACTAAAGATTAAGATACTTACAATGAATAGTTTAAAAGACATTGCAACTCAGGTACGCAGAGACATAGTAAGAATGGTTCATGCCGTACAAAGTGGCCACCCTGGTGGTTCTTTGGGCTGTACAGAGTATTTAACCGCCCTCTATTTTGATGTGATGAAACATGACCCCAAGTTTAATATGGACGGCGTTGGGGAAGATCTGTTCTTCCTGAGTAACGGGCATATATCGCCGGTTTTTTACAGTGTATTGGCACGCAGCGGCTATTTCCCCGTTCAGGAATTGAGTACTTTCAGAAAATTAAATACCCGCCTGCAGGGGCACCCAACCACGCATGAGCACTTACCGGGCGTACGTATTGCCAGCGGCTCATTGGGGCAGGGTATGAGTGTGGCCGTGGGTGCAGCGTTGGCAAAAAAACTGAATAACGATACAAATATTGTTTACTCGCTGCATGGTGATGGAGAACTGGATGAAGGTCAAAACTGGGAAGCCATTATGTTTGCGGCCCATAAAAAGGTAGATAATCTTATTGCCACCATTGACTGGAATGGCCAGCAAATTGACGGGCCAACCAAATCTGTTATGAGCCTGGGTAACCTAAAAGCCAAATTTGAAGCTTTTGATTGGCAGGTGCTGGAAATGGACGGTAATGATATGGATGCAGTGGTTGCCGGACTGAACAACGCCAAAACCTTTGTTGGAAAAGGCAAACCCATTGTTATTTTAATGAAGACCGAAATGGGCAAAGGCATAGATTTTATGGAAGGCAGCCACGAATGGCACGGCATTGCACCCAATGACGAACAATTAAAAAAGGCTTTGGATCAATTACCTGAAACTTTAGGCGATTACTAAAATAAAATCTCTGTAATTCAGCAGGGTGCAAATTCCTCCGCCAGCCGGCGGATTAGGGGTATGAAAATAATTCCACTCAGCGAAGGCGCTTTTACCATTGATGCAACCAAGGTTTTTGTACCCTTTAATACAGACAAAGACGACCTGCAGCAACGGCCCATTGGCAGCTTGCTGGTAGAGATACAACCCTTTGTAATTATTACTTCAAAAGATGTGATCTTACTAGATACCGGGCTTGGCTTTAATGTGCCTGACGGCAGTTTGCAGATTCACCAGAATTTACTGAACAACGGCATTGGCCCTTTGGAAGTAACTAAAGTGTTGCTAAGCCATTTACACAAAGACCACAGCGGGGGCGTAAGCAAAGAAGATAAAATACTGAACCAAAAGTTCATGAGTTTTCCCAATGCTGATTATTATGTAAACAAAGATGAGTTTGATTTTGCTATGGCAAAGGGTAAGCCATCATACACGCCAACCGAATTTGAAATGCTGGGGCAGACCGACCAGGTTATTTTTACACAAGGCAATGGAATGATCGATGATTATATTAAGTATGAAGTAACCGGGGCCCATTGCCCCTTTCACCAGGTATTCTGGATAGAAGAAGACGGACAGAAAATATTTTTTGGTGCTGATGTGGCCCCACAATTACAGCAAATGAAAAATAAATTTATTGCTAAATACGATTTTGATGGCCGTAAATGCATGGAACTAAGGCAGCAGTGGTGGGAGCAGGGAGAGAAAGAAAAATGGACGTTCTTGTTTTATCATGATATTAAGACGCCGGTGTTTGGGTTTTAGAATTTCACGCAGAGTCGCTAAGATTAAATACAAAAGCCGCAAACTTAATTTGCGGCTTTTGTATTTCTTTTATTCTGAAAATGAAAATTATCTTATCCTGTGCAGGTAATCATTATTCATAAACTGCTTATGAATATCTTTCAGGTCTCTTAAAATGCTGGCATCAACTAAAGTACCTGATGTTTCCAGTAAAAATCCACCAATCAGTTCGTTGTTCACTGCTGTTTCTACTTCAAATGTTTGTCCGTCAGTAGCGGTGGCTTTAACATTAGCCATGATGGCATTCAGCATATCATCGGTAATAGGATCGGCTGTGGTAATTTTTACTTTATGAATATTACGTAATGCATTAAACTGGTCAATATAAGTAGTTGCAATTTCGGGCAGGTTTGTTTCTCTGGCCTTACGTACCAGCAACTGAATAAAAGCGCTGGTAAGTGTGCTTACTCTTTCTTTGGTGATAGATTCAATGATCTTTCCTTTGGCAGTTGGTTTAATAACCGGGCTGCGTAGCATGTTCACAAAATCGGGATTACTTTTGCAGATACTGTGTAACCATTTCATATCGGCATATACAGCATCTACCTGGTTTTGTTCTGTTGCCAGATCCAGTAAACTTTTTGCGTAACGGCCTGCTAAACGTGGATTATTCATAAAATTATGAGTTATGAATTATGAGTTATGAATGAGTCCATTCCTAATTCCTAATTCTTAATTTTTAATTCAGCTTTACTTCTGCAGCCAGGGTTTTAATATAATTCTCCTGCTCTGCTTTGTTGCTTAATTCTTTACGCAATACTTTTTCACTTACTTCCAGTACCAAGCTACCAACCTGGTTTTTAATTTCGGTTAAAGCAGCCATTTTCTGGTTGTGTATAGAAGCATGTGCATCGGTAATGATCTTATTAGCCTGTACTTTAGCTTCTTCTTTGGCTTCAGAAATCATTTTGTCTTTGGTTTCTTTTGCTTCTTTAAGCATGCTGGCTCTCTCTTCACGTGCCTGGGTAAGAATGGCTTCGTTGTCATTCTTCATCTGCGCCATTTCAAGTTTGATCCTTTCGGCAGTAGCCAGAGAATCTGCAATGTTTTTTTCACGTGTAGCCAAACCACCAATGATCATTGGCCAGGCAAATTTTTTCAACAGAAAAAACACGATAAGGAAAGCTAAAAGCGTCCAGATGATAAGGCCGAAGGCCGGTGTTAATAATTGCATTTTATAGTATTTATAAAATAAAAAATTCTGAAATAAAAATTACTGCATCCTCTGTCCTGTACTTTGGATGCAGTAAAGGTTTTTAAAGTACCATAGCTAAGAAACCAATGATGATCGCAAATAACGCTGCTCCCTCAACCAAAGCGGCTGTAAGGATCATGTTACTACGGATGTCATTGATAGCTTCGGGCTGGCGGGCGATTGATTCCAATGCGCCTTTACCAATCTGACCGATACCTACACCGGCACCGATAGCACCCAGTCCGGCACCAATGGCACCACCTGCGTTAGCTACTGCTTCTAATAAGAAAAAATTCATAATTGTGAATTTATGTTGGTTAAAAAAAACTTGTATTAATGTGCTGCAACAGTATCATGTGCATGGTCATCATGCCCGCCTTCGAAAGCCTGGCCAATGAATACTGCTGTTAATATGGTAAAGATAAAGGCCTGCAAAAACGCCACCAGTACCTCAATAAAATAAATGAAAATGGTAAATGCAATAGAGAAAGGCGAAAAGGCCCAGCCCACATACTGGTTTAATGCCGCCATAATAAAGATGAGCGATATTAAGCAGATTATTAAAATGTGACCTGCTACCATGTTGGCAAATAACCTGATCATCAAGGCGAATGGCTTGGTGAAAATCCCAAGAATTTCAACCGGTACCAAAATAACTTTTACCCAACCCGGAACGCCCGGAGGGTTGATGATGTGCATCCAGTAATGGCTTTTACTGCTGAACAGGATTACTACAAATGAAATAATAGATAGAACAAAAGTAAAGGCAATATTGCCGGTAACATTTGCAGTACCTGGTATGAGGCCAACAATATTATTTATAAGAATGAATAAGAATACGGTTAAGAGATAAGGCAGGTATTTGTTGCTTTTAGCACCCAGGTTTGGTTTGGCAACTTCATCATTCACAAAGTTCACGATGGTTTCCATAGTGTTTTGCATACCTTTTGGTGCCGAAGTTATTCCTTGTCCGGTACCATATTTTTTGGCAACCCTGATGAGGATGATAACCAGTAAAGCAAGTGCCAGGAACATTTGTACCACGTTACGGGTCAGCGAAATATCATACACACTAGCTGTTTCATCAATTTTTCCGTTTGCATCAACCGGTACAATTTTACCAGCTGCATATTTGTTACGGTCTAATTTTTCTTCATCAATTCTTTCGTTGGTTAACAGGGCATAACCATCAACAACCTCATGCCCATGATGAAATGCTGATGACATGAAGCATGAAAAACCTTTCTCTTTTGAGTATAAAATAACCGGAAGAGGAATAGTTGCATGATGCTCCTTACCATCGGAGCCTTTGTAAGATAAAAAATGGAATTCGTGGGCATCCATGATATGGCCGAAGATGACTTCGTTGGCATCAAAAATCTTTGCTTTTTTGGCAGGTTCTTCTACGTGATGGTCCTGGGCAAAAGCTACATTGGAAAAAAACACTAAACTTAAGCTGAAAACCGCTACCAGTATTGATTTGATGCTCTTTGATGACATAATATACCTGTAATTTGGCGCAAAGATAAGGATGGAGGGGTGAAATTAAAAATTGAGGGGAAAGAATTTATGGGAATGCTGATATATTATAGATTTATACCAAATTGCCCTGCTTTTCAAACTGCATTTTGTGCAGCTGGTAGTAAAATCCCTGTTTTTCCAGTAATTCATCGTGGCTGCCAATTTCTTTTATTTCGCCTTTATCAAGCACCATTATTTTATTGGCTTTGCGAATGGTAGATAAGCGGTGGGCAATTACAATGGAAGTACGATTAGCAATCAGCCTGTCAATGGCGTGTTGTATCAATGCTTCACTTTCGGTATCAACCGATGAAGTGGCTTCGTCCAGTATTAAAATAGCGGGATCGTACAATAACGCTCTTACAAAAGAAAGTAATTGCCGCTGCCCTAATGAAAGCGTAGCGCCTCTTTCCATTACATTATAGTCGTAACCGCCCGGTAACTGCATAATAAAATCATGTATGCCGATCATTTTTGCGGCCCGTTCCACTTCTCCCTCTTTTATATCGGGGTTGCGTAGCGTAACATTATCTTTTACTGAGCCGCTGAAGAGAAAAACATCCTGCAACACCACCGCAATATTTGCTCTCAGGTCATCCAAACGAAAATCTTCAATATTGGTATCATCAATTTTAATGCTTCCTTTATTTATATGATACAGGCGGTTAAGTAAACTGATGATGGAAGTTTTGCCACTACCCGTGTGGCCAACAATAGCAAGGGTTTCGCCGGCTTTTAGTATAAAACTGATATCCTTTAAAACATACTGCTCATCTATATAGGCAAACCAAACATTATCAAACTCAACCTTGCCTTTTAAGTGCTTTGTTTCAATATTGCCGTCGTTGATGGTTGTGTCTTCATTATCCAGCACTTTAAAAACACGTTCGCTGGCAATCATGCCCATTTGCAGTACATTGAACTTATCTGCAATTACCCGCAACGGCCTGAAGAGTAAATTCAAACACAAAATAAATGCTGTGATAACACCGCCAACTTTTTCGGCTTGTTGATCATCAACCACATCTTTTGCTGCCCACCATACCAGCAGACCTATGGATAATGCCATTACCAACTCTACCACCGGAAAAAAAACAGAGTAGGCAAAAATGGCTTTGATATTAGCATTGCGGTGTTCTTTATTAATTGCATTGAATTTTTTAAACTCTCTTTTCTCAGCCGCAAAAGCCTGTATTACAGCCATGCCGGTAATATGCTCCTGCACAAATGCATTTAAATTGGCTACCGCATTGCGAACCTGTATAAAAGATTTGTTTACACTTTCTTTAAAAAAATAAGTAGCCACAATTAAAACCGGGAAAGGTGCCAGGCATACCAGGGTTAATACAGGGCTTACCGAAAACATATAAGCCAACACAGAAATGATGGACAACAGATCGGCAATGATGGGTATCAGACCATCGCTGAAAATATCATTGATTGATTCGATGTCATTGATTGTTCTGGTGGTAAGTGTGCCAATGGGTGTTTTATCGTACTGCGATAAATTAAGATGAAGAATTTTTTTGTAGGTACTTACCCGCATGTCTCTTACAACACTTTGCCCCAATGAAGCCGTAAGAAAAGTAAAGAAGAAACGTAAGCCGGTTTCCAGCATCAGCAGTACCATCTGTATAATGGTTATCTCAATAATAAATCCACCGGGGCCGTTTATAAAATGAGATACTGTATTATTTTTTATGCCATCATTAATGGTAAGCTGAATAAGCATCGGCCGCAGTGGCGCAATAACCGCCAATACAATGGCTAAAACCAGCGAGCCGTAAAATTTATTTTTATATGGAGCTGCAAAATGAAACACCCTGCGCAACAACGAAAAATTGAATATTTTTCTTTTTGCCTTGGCTTGATCAGTCATGATGCAAAGATAGAAGATGGTTTTGAGTTTTGTGTTTAGCGTTTTGTGTTTCCCTAAGCGAAGTGAACAGTCAGCTGGTTACGGGATTGTTCAATAGCCTATTGCTTCACCATATTATTGTAGCCTTTTAAGAAAATGGCGCCCAGGTTTTTGTACGGCGGTATGTAATTTTCCCAACTGTCTCTGATGGAGGTGCTGGGGTCTGTAGCAAATAGTTTTGTAAGTGAGGCCCACATGTTTTTCCACACCAGGGTTTTTCCCGACTCAAAAGTCTGGTTGAGGTAATTGAGGATGGGCCGGTTAATATCGCCTGCACCAATTTCTTTGGTAGATATAATATGAGCATCGGGATTTACTTCAATAATATTGCTCAGATTTTTAAAACCGCCACAGGAGCCAAGCACTACAATTTTTGCATTTCCAGACATACGTTTAATGGTTCGTGGCAACCAGTAGCTATGGCCACGATGTACCACTACCGCAGGATGCAGGTAATTTTCGGCCAGGTAATTATTCAGATGCACCTGTGCACTGTCGTCCAGGTTGGCATCATTATCCAGCGGGCGGTTGGCATAAATCCAAACATTACCTTTTTTAGATCTTATTTCGTACCACTCGCTGTTGGAACTGATGCTCCATTCTTTTGGCGAAAAAGAATTGATAAAAGAAGGGAAAAAAGTTTTTCCATCCTTATCGCCATACCAGTAAACCTGTTGTATAATTCTTCCGCTATCATCCCTCATCTCTTTGTTTTCAATTTCATAAACAGATGGTATGCCCAACAGGCTGGTGAGGTTAATTTTATTGGTGGTATCGGCCGATAAAAAAATTGTTTTCAGTAACCCGTAAATTGTTTTGCCACGGGTATTATTTTTTTCAATGCCATCTTTTTCATTGCTCATTACATAACCCAGTATAGTGCTTTGTAATTTTGTATCAGTAATGCTGCTGTAAGAATCTGCCACATCTATGGCATCTTCCAGGTTACCGGTATTATCCAGGTTGGCAATAAACTCACGCATTAAAGCTTCTGAAGCGGTTTGTGGCATGTAGCTCAAAAAATTATCAAGCTTATTAAAATTGGCAGTCATTTTAATAAACTTTTTAAAGAAGTCGTAATTAACGTTCAGCAGCAATGAGTCTGTTCTGGGGTCTTTACCAAGCCGCTGCAAAAAACGGGCATAGCTGTGTTTAAAGCTTGATGTATAAATATCATTTTCGCTCATTACCATCATAAAATACAGATCAACCGCCGATAAAGAATCTGTTGCCTTCATGCGCATGTTAATATTGCTCAGATCGTGCAGGTCGTTTATGGGCGTAACAAAA
The DNA here is from genome assembly GCA_963715585.1 of uncultured Chitinophagaceae bacterium. Taxonomy (GTDB): domain Bacteria; phylum Bacteroidota; class Bacteroidia; order Chitinophagales; family Chitinophagaceae; genus Ferruginibacter. The sequence continues at coordinate 137,320 of OY970254.1, forward strand.
TGCTGAATGGCTTTATTTTTTAAAACCTCTCTTAAGCCGTTGGCGCCAAACATGGCAATGGGGGTATCTTTTGCCGGCCCGGATATCCTCTTAAAATAATCGATCTCTGTTTGCACCAGCAGTTTAAAATATCCAACACTGTCGTAACCGGCATCACCATTGCCTATGTATTTTTTAATATTTTCAATCGATTTTTTCCCTTTAAGAATATCATCCAGGAAAGGAAAATACAATAATGCATTGGGTGTTTTGCTTAGCTCAGCAATTGCTTTAACCAGGGGATTGGTGTTACGGTGTATCAGCATACCCAGTTTTGAATTGGAAGCCTGGGCAATATTGTAAACTGCTGTGGGATTTAATAAACAACTTTTTACAACCAACGAATCGGCAAATGGTTCGTTAACCCAGGGTTCAATGGTTTGCAGAATTTTATCGGGATAAAGTGCACAGTATTTTAAGTAAAGTATTTTTTTACTCTCGGTATACCCGGTATTTTCTGCAAATATTTCTGTAAGTATTTTGCCAATTGCGTAAGGCGCTTTTTCAATTTCAGCTGCCATACTCAGACTGTCAATATCGGCTATCATTATTTTTTCAAATGCCTCAACCAATTGCGGGGTAAAGGCCGGATTAAATTCTTTTGACCTGTAATTATACTTAAACTTTTTCAGCAGGCTTTCAATATAGCTCAGGTACTTTATTTTTTCATTATTGGTACTAATGCTGTCATTGCGTTCCACATAATTCTGTAATTCATCAATCTTCCTGGTCATCAAATCAGTAACAACCAGGTTAATATCAGGCTTATGGGTAAGGTTGATGAGGCCATCCGGTTTACCATCCAGCTGGTCGAGCAAAATTTGTTCATTATCTATCTTATCGTGAAAAAGCTGGCGGTATATAGGCACAATAACAGAGTCCTGGGCAGCAAAAACAGGGGTAAAACTGATTAGTATTAAACAACTGAGTAAATATTTCTTCATAGTACATTGCTGGCGGGCCTTCGTAAAATTACGTAAGCACCTGCACATATATCGTTTTAAGGTTCAAATTTATTGTTAAGGCACTGCATTCAGTTAACAATTTGATAATACAAAACACTACACAAACATTGTTCCTGATTAAAGGTAAAGACTATTTTTGCGCCGTATGAGTGTAACAAGTACTGTTAAAAAAATACTAATTGCCGATGATGAACCAGATATACTGGAGATCATTCAATACAATTTACAGAACGAAGGCTACGAAGTACTAACAGCCAAAAACGGAAATGAAGCCATTGACCAGGCAAAACGTTTTGCGCCCGACCTGATCATACTGGATATTATGATGCCCGGTAAAAATGGCATTGAAGTTTGTAATATCCTGCGTATGCAACCGGCATTTAATGATACGCTCATTATTTTTTTAACAGCTTTAAGTGATGAAGGAACAGAAGTTAAGGGGTTAGAAACCGGTGCTGATGATTTTATTACCAAACCGGTAAGTCCTAAAGTGCTGGTGAGTAAAGTGAATGCACTTTTCAGAAGAGTTAATAAAGAAGACACCGGCATTTTGCAAATAGGCGATTTAATTATTGACAGAGAAAAATATATTGTTACCTACCAGGGCAACGACATCATTCTTGCCCGTAAAGAATTTGAATTGCTTGCGTTGCTGGCCGGAAAACCCGGTAAGGTTTTTTTGCGCAACGAAATATTAAACCAGGTTTGGGGAACCGAAGTAATTGTTGGAGACCGCACCATTGATGTACATATCCGCAAGATCAGGCAGAAATTAAACCTTGATTGTATTACTACTGTAAAAGGCGTTGGTTATAAGTTTGATCTGTGATAGGGGGAGATGACGGACAGCAGACCACAGACCACAAGAAAGCCGCTTTTAAATTTAATACTTTCCCTTGTAGCTCGTAGCTTGCAGCTTATTTACTATGCCTAGTTCAAAAAATTTTTCACCACAGCAATTATCTGCATTAACAGCACTTGGTTTATCATTACCGATATCCATTGGCATTTATGTTTTTAAACCCGTTTGGTGGATTGCTCTACTTTCATTCATTGTGATCTTCCTGGGTGCTTATGGTTTAATAGTTTATACACTGCAAACTTTCATCTACCGCAAAATAAAACTCATTTATAAATTTATTTATCAAACCAAGGCAAGTAAAAGAGAGGAGTTTTATTACAAAAATATTCTGCCTCAAAAAAGTATTGATGAAGTAAGGGATGATGTGGAAGCCTGGGCCGAGCAACGTAAAGAAGAGATTGAACTGCTGCAGCAAAACGAAGCCTATCGCAAAGAATTTTTGCAAAACCTGAGCCATGAATTAAAGACACCCATTTTTGCCATACAGGGTTATGTAGATACATTGCTGAACGGCGCTTTGGAAAAACCTGAAGTGAATATAAAATTTTTGCAAAGCACCTCACGTAATATAGACAGGCTGGTAAGCCTGGTTGATGACCTGGATGCCATTTCGAAATTAGAAAGTGGCGAGCAGTTATTATTGAAAGATAATTTTATTGTACAGGAACTGCTGAAAGAAGTGTATGAAACTTTATCTTTTAAAGCAGATGAAAAACAAATTAAGTGCATTATAAAAAAAGGCTGCGAATTACCCCTGACTGTTTTTGCCGATAAAGAAAAAATACGCCAGGTATTTATTAACCTGGTTGATAATGCCATTAAATACGGTAAACAATCCGGCACTATTGAAGCCAGCTTTTATAAGGTTGACGGCGCTAAGGTACTTGTAGAAATAAGCGATGATGGCTCCGGTATTGCTGAAGAACATTTGCCCAGGATTTTTGAACGCTTTTACCGCACCGATCTTGCCCGCAGCCGTAAAGTTGGTGGTAGTGGTTTGGGCTTAGCTATTTGCAAACACATTATTGAAGCACACGAAGAAACCATTCATGTTCGCAGCAAAATTGATGTGGGCAGTACATTTGGGTTTACGCTGCAGAGTAAAAAGGATTAACACTTTCAGTTTGTATATTTATTTTACTCTTTTATATACTGTCTCAGTAGCCTTAGCTTCTTCTCCTGCAGGCGAAATATTGTAAGCAGTAATTGTCACTTCATCATCATTCAAAATTTCAATTTCAGTTCGCCAGCCCCAATGCTGTTCTGTTTCGGGTGTTACATACGCATAGCTGCCAAGCATGGCCAGTTTATCATCGTTTTTCTTTCCTTCTGAAAACATGATAGCAGCACCATTGTGAAAACTATCTATCCATGCAGCCTGTATCTTTTTTAAACCAAGATGATAGCCATAGATGGCCAAACCTTCCAGCGGTTTTCCTCCAAAGCTTCCTTTATATCCATGCATAATGAAACGGCCATCAAGAATTAGCCGCATGTTTCCGAACACAGGAGATTCGTCAACGATTTTATCAGGTTCAAACCACACTTTGGTTGTTCCTTCCCACTCACCTTCCAGTCTTGCTAATTGAAAATGTACGCCGCTGTCTTTTGAATCTTGAAATTTTTCACTCATAATGATTCTTGATTTATATATTTTCTCAAACACCTGAAATAAAAAATAAAATACAATATAAAATGAATTGCTGTGGCAGCAAATATTTTCCGGGTAACAAATTTCCGCACCCTTTACCTGATTATCATCACCGTTCCTTTAATCGGTTCTCTATCATTTCCGGTTTTAATTACATAGGTATACACCCCGTTCATACAGGGTTTTCCTTTACAGGTTCCATCCCAGGAAACCGGGGCGCTGGTTGTTTTAAAAACCATTTGACCATAGCGGTTAAAAATAAAAAGTTCAAAACCGGGGTAAGCTTCCAGTGCATTAATGTTCCAGGTATCATTTGTTCCATTTCCATCGGGTGTAAATGCATTTGGAATAAATATATCGTTGTAAACTTTTACAAACATGGTATCGGAAACTGTATTGCAACCCGAAGCGGCTGTAAGTATATAACTGATATCGGCAGGTGGATTTACAAACGGCTGGATTGAATAAATATCATTAATATACAAAGGTGGCGACCAGGACCAGGAAATTCCCTGGCCGGCAGCAGCGCCAGATAGCTGAATTCTTTGTCCTTTCAAAATTACTTTATCGGGCCCGGCATTAGCGGTAGCCAGCGATGTTAAGGCGATGGTGGATGTAGCAGTATCGGCACAGCCAGATGCATTGCTAACAATCACACTGTATGTAGTTGTTTGCGAAGGCGAAGCTTTAGGATTGAAGATAGTTGCACTGGAAAGTCCCGCAGGCGGAATCCAATTATAAGGCGGACCACCGGCAGCTATTAATTGTATACTATCGCCCAAACAAATAGATGCATTGGCAAATGAAGTACTGGCCAAAGGAGCAGGGTTAACAATAATTACCGTAGAATCTTTATTAATGCAACCCAATGCATTTGTAACCGTTACATAATATTTTCCTGCCTGGTTTAGTTGAATATTTATTAGTTGAAGCGGCGACCCTGATCCTGTAAATCCGTTAGGTCCGCTCCATTGATATTGGCTGCCACCAGTGGCTGTTAAGCTTACAATAGTTCTTTCGCAAACCGGGCCATTACTGGTTGCTGTTGTTACCGGTTTTGTATTTATAATTACTAGCAGTGGCTTAGAATTAATTCTGCATTGCGGCGAACCCAGATTCCCGATCTCTGCAACTGCCAACCGGTATTCATAAATACCTGCCGGTGTATTTGCAGGAAATGTTTTTGAAAGTGAGAGGTTGGTTTCGCCGGGTAAATCTATCCATATTGTATTGTTTATTCTTTCCTGCCATTGATAAACCGGGTTATTAAACCCGCCTGATACCGTACAGGTGAATGTATAGTTGCCGGCAGTGCCTTCGCAAAGTGATGCAGTATCGGATACTGCTCCTGTTATTGAAGGATCGAGTAAGGGGCCGCATGGGCGAAAAGTAATATCATCAAGCGCAAGATCATTACCACATCCTCCCTGTGCGTTATTAAAAATGCGTAACACAATATCTGTTACGCCAACGGGGGTTGTAAAAAAAAATCCATACTGTTTCCAGGTGGGAGATGAAAGAGGCGCTATGTTACCGGTATTATACGTTTGTAAAACAGCGCCATCGGTTTTTTCAATACTGAAAGTTAGGTTTGGCTGATTTGAATTACCGCTGCATGCCGATGGAAGAATTACGTTCATGATCCAGGCGGCAAATTCATACGTAGTGTTGCCGCATAATCCTCTTACTGTATCCAGGTAAAAAGCACTGGGTTGAATGGATGCATTCACCAGCATAAAATATCCATTTGGGTTGCCCGTATGGTCTGATGTAAAACTATGCCAGGAAGTGCCAAAGCAGGCAGTAGTATTATTTCTTACAGTATAAAATCCATCATTGGGGCAATCGTTGGCAACATACTGGTAAGTAGTAGTTGCTGCGGTTAATGGAGGCCCCGGGTTTGCACCATTGCCGAAATTGATATTTACAATGGGATCGCCCAGGCTGCCCTGGCATAACTGTGCACTGCAAAAATTGATTACAAAAAAGGAAAAGAAGAGTATGGTGAAAGACTTTGACCTCATTAATTTATACAAAGGTATATAATCAATTTTTAATTTTTTTTTATTGTAGAGGAAAATGAAGATATGCGATTAAACATTTGTTGCAGACTTTACAGTAGTGGATTTTCTGCCATACCATTCATAACAGCTGAATGAAAAACGCTAACCCAAGCGGAAAAGTATACAATTGGCCAATTAAAATAACAGACAAGCTTTATGCTGTGGAGAATACTGCCCTACCTGATGAAGCGGACACAGCAAGCGGTATTGTTGTTACCAGATCTAATTAAGAACCAGATACTGCAACAAATATTTTTTGTTAAGATACTTCTGTTTATTTTTTAAGTTAAGCTTTTCTGAATGTGGTTATCTAAACTACCTGACCAACAATCTTAGCAGACCACATCCTGCCAGAGTAGGGGAGGGGGTATGTGTTTTTCTGCTTGCAAAAAACAGTTTTTTTAGTATTTTTATAACGAGGAATAAACGAACTATGAACGAAGGATTATCGAAGGTTAAACAACCGATATATACAGCAGCCGGTAAGCAAACAGGAACCAGCCAGTAAGCAGCTATACAACAGACATGAATCGGCCGTGGCCTGGCGGGCAAGTATGGTTTACTTAACCGGACATGCTTATTGATCACTTTTAAATATTTACAACATGGCTACCGGAAGTTTACATGCGATTTTCAAAGAGTTGAAGGGTGCTTTGGGAAAGCAGATCGTCATCAAACAGTACAAGGACAAAACAGTGATAACAGCTTACCCATCCCCTTCCAAGCAGAAAAAAAAGCCCACCAAACTACAAAGTATTTACCGCGATGATTTTGCCAAAGGTGTTCAATATGCGCAGGCTATTTTAAGAGACCCCGCCAAAAAGAAGGCATATGAAAAAAAGGTGCGGCCGGGACAAAGCGTGTATAATTATGCTATAGCAGAGTATAAAAAGAAGTATGGGGTAAAGAAGGGGAAATGATACACTTTAATAAGAGGAGTAATATTTTTTTTCTAAAGAATTTAATGACTTTGACTTAACGGCGTGGTTACAATTAAGTAACGGTGCCTGATGATCTTTGCGCCGTTAAAAAATAATTAATCAATTAAACCCACCATTATGAAATCTTTACGATCTGTTTTTATCAGAACAACCTGTATGCTTCTGCTGGCATCATTGTCAAATTCGTTTACCATTACACAGGCACAGTTACAGCCACAGAGCCTTGTAGCCAATGAGTCTTCCGGAAGTGTCCGCTTTATAAAGGCAGAAGGAGAAATGCTTGTATTTGAGTTGCATCTTGCCAACCTGCCGGCAAACGGCAGTAAGCTCCGCATACTTGACGGTGAAAATAATACGCTGCTGGAGCAAAATATCAAAACTGAAACCTACAATATACGTTATAAGATTGTGAGGGGAGATATCAGCAAGATCAGTTTTGAAGTAACAGGCAAGAAGGTATTGCTGAACCAGTCTTTTGATGTAAAATCAAGAACAGAAGAAAAAATTGAAGTAACAAAGGTATAGATCACACCGTACACTATGAATCCGCAAACTGCAGGACATAATTTAGTTTTTATGTCCTGTTTTTTTCATGAATGAACCAATTCTTTATTATACTTAATTACTGCCTGCATCATTTAATACTCAGGTCTTTTCATCATTATCCAGGAATATTATCAATGACTTAGTTTTTCAAATAGAACTGATTTTTTGTCTTTGCCATTTTATTTTTTTATTAAATGATAACACAAATTTAATATAAGAATTACAGTTTCAATGTTAAGTTTTATTAACTGCAGTATTTCGCTTAACACTCACATAACATTGACATAATAATTTAGTTATAATAGTTGCTTCACTTTGCAATAATTACTAACCTTAAATCTTACGTCATGAAAAATATCCGTTATTTTTTTCTGAATCTTTCTGTAAGAATTTTTCTGCCCATGCTTTCGGCTTTTTATCCGCCACTGAAATTTTTTAAAATCCATTAATGGATAAAATAAAAAAGCGGAAGCTGGATATTCTGGTTCTCTCTGATGTTCACCTTGGTACCTACGGTTGCCATGCAAAGGAATTATTGCGCTACCTGAAAACAGTAAAGCCTAAAACGGTTATACTGAACGGCGATATTATTGATATATGGCAGTTTAGTAAAAGATACTGGCCCAAGAGCCATATGAAAGTGATAAAGCAACTGATGAACTGGATGAGCAAGGGTGTTAAGATGTATTATATAACCGGTAACCATGATGAAATGCTTCGGAAGTTTGTGGGTTTTAAAATGGGCTCATTAAAAATTGTAAATAAAGTAATACTGGAACTGGATAACGGCAAGCGGGCCTGGTTCTTTCATGGGGATGTGTTTGATGTAACCATGCAGCACAGTAAGTGGCTGGCAAAACTGGGTGCTGTTGGGTATGATACGCTGATCCATATCAACCGGGTAGCCAATTTTATTTCGGAGAAGATATTTAAGAAAGGCAAGCTTTCTTTATCTAAAAAAATAAAGAACAGTGTTAAGAGCGCTGTAAAATTCATCAACAGCTTTGAGCAAACTGCTGCTGATATCGGCATCAGTAACCAGTATGATTTTGTTGTCTGCGGACATATTCATCAACCCGAAATGCGGGAGATAGAAAATGAACACGGAAAGATCATGTACCTGAACAGTGGCGACTGGATCGAGAATTTAACGGCTCTTGAATATGTAGATGGCGAATGGAAAATTTACCGTTACGATGAAAATGACATGCAGCAATGGATTGAACATAATACAGAAGAGGAAGAACTGAACAACACCCAGCTGTTTGATAATATGCTGGAAGAATTTAACCTGATGAAGCAATGAAAATACTCTACGCCATTCAAGGCACCGGTAACGGGCATTTAAGCAGGGCAAGGGATATCATTCCCATTCTGCAGCAAAAAGGAGAACTGGATATTTTAGTTAGTGGCATACAGGCCGATGTTGAACTTCCTTACCCGGTGAAATATAAATTCAAAGGACTGAGTTTTATTTTTGGAAAGAATGGTGGCATAGACCTGCTGGCCACTTACCGCAAGAGTAATTTAAAACAACTGTACAAAGAAATTAAAAGTCTGCCCATTGAAGATTACGACCTGGTGATCAATGATTTTGAACCGGTAAGCGCCTGGGCCTGCAAGATGAAACACAAGCCTTGTATTGGACTAAGCCACCAGGCCGCGGTGATCAATAAAAAATCGCCCAAGCCAAAGCAGAAGGATATGGTGGGTAAAGTGGTGCTTAATAATTACGCACCGGTTACCGAGGCCTATGGTTTTCATTTTGGCGCCTATGATAAAAATATTTTTACGCCTGTGATCAGAAGCCAGGTACGTGAAGCAAAGGCTGTACATAAAATGCATTATACGGTTTACCTGCCTGCTTACAGCGATGAAAGGATCATTAAGGTATTGGGAGAAATAAAACATATTGAGTGGGAGGTGTTTAGTAAACATACCAAAAAAGAGTACAAGGCAAAGAATGTACACATCAGGCCAATAAATAATGAGGCGTTTATAGAAAGTTTTATAAACTGTACCGGCGTGCTTTGTGGTGCCGGGTTTGAAACACCGGCGGAGGCACTGTATTTGAAAAAGAAGCTAATGGTGATACCCATGAAGGGGCAATACGAACAACAATGCAATGCTGCCGCTTTAAAAACGATGGGTGTACCGGTTATTAAAAGCCTGAAGAAAAAACACCTGGATAAAATAAAAGACTGGACATCAACAAGCCAGCAAATAACAGTAAATTATCCGGATACAACGCAAAGGATCATTAACATGATCGTAAAAAAGCATGGAAATACAGGCAATAAAAAACCTGCTGAATTAGGAGATGGAATTTATTCAATTAAAAAATTAAAAGAAAAAAGCCTGGGGAAAATATTAAATCAACTTGCTGAATAAGGAATATGCTTTTTACTAAAAATGATTTTGGGGAAGATTTTAAGTGGGGTGTTTCCACTGCTGCTTACCAGGTTGAGGGCGGCCATAATATTGATGGCAAGGGCCCATCTATCTGGGATACATTTACCCGGCGAAGGAATAAAATATTCAATAACGAAAATGGGAATATAGCCTGCGATTATTATAAGCACTATGCCGAGGATATTGCATTGATGTACAAGCTTAATATTCCCAATCACCGGTTCTCTATTTCGTGGAGCCGTATTTTACCCAATGGAATTGGTGCTGTAAACCACAAGGGTATTGATTTTTATAACCGGGTAATTGATTTTTGTTTAGAGCTTGGTATTGAACCCTGGGTAACCTTGTACCATTGGGATTTGCCCGAAGCATTGCAGCAAAAAGGTGGGTGGGCAAACCGGGAAGTGATACAATGGTTCAGTTATTTTGTTGATTGCTGTATAAAACATTTTGGCGACCGGGTTAAGTACTGGATGGTTTTAAATGAGCCGATGGTGTTTACCGGAGCCGGTTATTTTTTGGGTGTACATGCACCGGGTAAAAAAGGATTGAGCAGTTTCCTTGCTGCAGCTCATCATGCTGCCATGTGCCAGGCCGAGGGCGGACGGATTATCAAATCGCTACGCAGTGATTGTAAAGTGGGCACTACTTTTTCTTATTCGCATATTGAACCATACCGGTACTATGATGAAAGGGATAACAAAGCGGCTGCAAAAGTAGATGCACTGCTTAACCGGATGTTTTTAGAACCCTTGCTGGGACTTGGTTACCCAACGGATGATCTGAAGATACTGGAACGTATTGAGCGGTTCATGCTTCCGCATGATGAAAAAAAACTGGCATTTGATATGGATTTTATCGGCCTGCAAAATTACACCCGGGAGTTTGTTAGCTATGCCCCGCTGATGCCTTTTGTAAAAGCCAAAATCATCAAGGCCAGTAAAAGAAACGTAGAGCATACATTGATGGATTGGGAAGTATATCCACCCAGTATTTACAATGCGCTAAAACGGTTGCACAGTTATGGTACGATCAATGAAATTATTGTTACTGAAAACGGAGCTGCTTTTAACGACAGTTATGAAGAAGACCGGGTGGAGGATTATAAAAGGGTTAAGTTTTTGCAGGACTATATTGCGCAGGTTTTACTGGCCAAAAGAGAAGGAGTGAATGTGAACGGCTATTTTATCTGGACATTGCTCGATAATTTTGAATGGGCAGAAGGCTACTATCCAAAGTTTGGACTGGTGAATGTTGATTTTAAAACACAACGCCGAACGGTTAAAGATTCCGGCAGGTGGTACAGCCAGTTTTTACAAAATACTTTGTCTGTTTCGAAAGATGTTTGGGATGGACAAAAGGCAGGATGGATGTAATGATAAGTTAATGCTGTTTTTACTTGTTTTTTATAAAGCGGCTGTAGTTTTATAACAGAGTTTTCCAAATAATCAATGACAGGCCCCTGTTTACAGTAAACGGGGGCTTTGTTTTGGAATATAACCTTTCATGCGCCATACATAAAAGTACCTGCCCGTTTTTCCGCTTCTTTTCTGTTCAATGATCTGTGGAGGCAGGATTGTTGCAAAAATTCCGGAATACACTGCTGCTGCATCCAGGTAATTATTTGAAGGTATAATGCAGTACGCATCATCACCGGGGTTCATTTTCTTACGTTCATTATTTATCCAGGCATACTGGTGTATTTCGTTTGTATCGCCCAGGGCAATCAAATCCTTTTGCAAGGGCATGGCCACATAATAATCAATATGCGATGCCGGAAACCATTTGTTACTGATAATAACCGCATCTTTTTTCATAATACTGTTTTTCAGATCGGCTTGAACCAGGCTGTAAAAATCTTTTTCAAATCTTTTCCATCCATACATATCCAGTGTAAAATCGCCCTCGCCAAATTTTAGCTTCTCTTTTTTATTGCTTAAGCTGCCTGGCATAAAATTGATTACTAAAATGCCGGCTGTAATTATCAACAGTTGAAATGAACAGGCTGCCAGCAATGGTTTTGGCATTAATCTTTTTTCAAAACCTGTCGTTATTTTTCGTTTGCTGAAGTAACAGGAAGTTAATAAAATCAATCCGTAAAAGGCTGGGCCGGTCCAGTGGGGCAGTACATTTTTAAATAAAGCAATACCGGTTGCAAGAATGATCAGTGGTAAACTGCAATACAGCAGCAATCTTTTATGCGATGTTAAAACGGGCAGGTTATTCTTTAAGGCTGCAACAGTTGATACAATGAAGAAAAAGAAAATGATTGGGTTGCAGTAGAAGATCTGCCCGCCAAAAAAGGTTAAAAAAGAACTGATATCTATTCCGCTGTGGGTAATATTAACCCTGTTGCTGTGGTATGCATAAGTTACAAAGTGATTATCGATATTCCATTTTATAACAGGAAAAAATAACAGCAACGAAATAAAACCCGAGAGATATAAAACAGGTTGCTTAAACCATTGACGGTTATGCTGCAAGATATGCAACAGGAACCCCAGCCATAAAAAAACTGTGTGAATTTTGCAAAGCATACCAATGCCTGCAATAAGCCCAAACAATAATAAACTTCTTTTTTGCTTCCGGTTTACCCGGTTGTATTTTGTAATGTCTGTCAGCAAATAAATACCTGCAGCCCAGCAAACCATTTGTGGCGAATCGGGTAAAATAAAAGTGCCGGCTATAATGCTTCCGTAAAGTGTGGCAGTATAAATTACCGCTGCTAAATAGCCTGTATAGGCATTGTTTAATTTACTGCCGCTTAAAAAAATAAACCAGGTAGTAATGGCTGCAGAAACAATGGCACCTAACCGGATAAAGAGCTCATTATCCAAATAAAGATTGGCTGTAGTAAAACGGATTAACCAGCCAACGATGGGCGGATGATCAAAGTAATTCCACTGCAGGTATTGTGCATACATTCGGTAATACACTTCATCATTGCCCAGTTCAATACTGCATGCTGTAATGCAACGTACCAGGGTTGCAATAAAGATAAGCAGCAGTGTTTTCTTTTTGTAATTCAACCGGCTTAGTTAAAAGTAAACAGAAAATTTACAAAATAGTTCCAGAAAAAAACAAGACCTATAACAACCAGTTTCAGTAAATAGAAATTAGTTTTTATTTTTTTTACAAACAGGTAAAGCAACAGGTTGTTAATAATGAGGCCGGAAACTGATACCAGTATAAATTTTGTAAACTGTATTGTAAAAGGCTGTGTATTATTTTCAAATGTCCAATAGCGGTTGAGTAAAAAATTACTGGTAACTGCACAGCAAAATCCCAGCGAGGAAGCCAGGTATTTATTTAACCTCATTTTTTCTTTGCAAACCCAGGTTATTGAAAAGTCGATCACCATACCGGTTAAACCAACCAACCCGAATTTTATAAACCGGCTGTCAAATGCATTCGTCATGCGGTTTGTATGCCAGCGGGTGAAGATTCTGTTTCTGAAGAAACCCTGTGTAATTTTTTAAATGCGGTTTTGATATTTACCCTGTTTTGGGCAAGATAGAAAGCAAGGACGCCGGAAATGCTGCCCAATATTGCACCAACAATTACATCCAGTAAAAAATGCTGTGCCAGGTAAATGCGTGAATAGCCCACCAATACGGCAGCCATTAAAATAAGTAATTGCAGGTTCTTATTTTTCATCATCAATACCAATACAGTAGCAATGGCAAAGGCAGTAGCAGTATGGCCCGAGGGGAAGCTGGAGCTTCCTGTTAAAGTAACACCATCTACAAAATTTAAATAAGTACCTGCTTCAAAATAAAGTTTTGGCCTTGGTGAACTAACCAGGTTCTTTATGATCTGGGCAGCCAATCCTGAAATTAAAAAGGAATAGAGCAAGGCAAGCCCGCATTGTTTTCTTTTAAAATAAAAGAGCATTAGTACAATGAGGCATACAGTAAAAATGCCATCGCCTATAAATGTATAATTAATAAAAAATACGTTCAGATAAAATGGATGATAACTGTTGAGAGAAATAAAAGCAGCTTCTTTACCATTTACAATTAAAAACAACATGCCTGAAAACAGGATTGTTAACAGCCCTCCAAAGTAAATTTTTTTGCTGTTTAAAGCGGTAGATAATTTTTGCATTAACAGTTTGTTTGTTATGCAAATTATTATGGAGGATTTACCAAATCATTAATCCATTGTTAAGCCACTGTTACTATTTTTTATTGATCACCGAAGTTGATAATGCATCACCGGCAGAATGTGTGGGATTAAACTGATAGCCTAATATGCCTGCAATGGTTTTGGCCAGTTGGTTGCTGAATATTTCGGACTTTATTTTCACTTCCCCATTTGGTTCAAATGCCGGACCTATTGTCATCAACCAGGAACTGGCGCTGCCGCCAGTGATCAGGTCATGTCTTTTCCAGCTATTTGATTTTTTTCCACGGCCATGGTCGGTAGTGATGATAAAGCTTGTATTGTTTTTATAAAACGGATCTTTATTAACCAGGTACCAAAGCTGGGCAAGGTATGCATCAAAGAGGTGGGCGCTTTGCAGGTATTCATCGTAATGGCCGCCATGGGCATATTCATCGGTTTCGCCAAAACCGATAAATACTACTTTAGGATGCTTTGTTTGTATATACTCCTTTGCTGCTACAAAAGTGAGCATGTCATTCCTGGTACTTCCAATATTAAATACGGCATTTTCCTGTACTGCATTTAAAAGATCTTCTGTTGAAGTAAGTGAATCATGGTTAAGTGCTTCGTATCCGCTGTTTAAATAAATATTGCCCTGCTTCCTGTTCAGAATATATTCAAATAAATTCCAGCTGGTAAAGGCGGCCACTTTGCTTTCGTAACCTGGCTGTGTGTTTAAAAACTCCAGCAGGTTTTCATTGCTGTTCCATTTTTTACTGTTGGATGTTATATAAGGATCGGCATAGCCAGTTAAAATTTCATTATAACCGGCATAAGAAAAGCGGTACGAATTTGCAACCGAAACTTTGTTTTCATAATTCCTGTTTCCGTGTAACGAGCCTTTTTTGGCAAGTGTTTGCCATACAAAGGGCATCAGCATTTTTCTTCTTTCATTCACATCATTATCCCAATACATCTGGTTCAGTAAGGCGGTATCTTTTACATAAGCCGGATTATTGATGATCAATGAATCGGCTCCGTTAAAAATTTCCTGCCACCGAAAACCGTCAGTGGTTATAATAAAAATGTTGGGGGCTGATTGATTTGATTGCGCTTTAGACTGATGTAGAAAAAAGCAAAGGGAAAACGAAAGGAGTAGTTTCATTTACAGATGTTTTACAAAGAAACACCTGTGGTTTAAACATATCATTAAGCTGGTATTAAGCCAACATTAAATCAGCATTGGAGAACAATTTAGCAGTTTCGGTATTATGTGGTTGGAAGCTATACCAGCACAGCAAAAGCAGGAGGCTTGCAAACTTTGTATCTATTAATGAAGTTGTTTTATTTAAAGAATTTGCAATAGCCTTGAAATTACACCTGAGCAGATTTTTTTGCATCAGTTCATCATAAACAATCAAATCTCCATTACCATCCTCTTCATAAACAAAGGCATATTTTTTCCCGTCTAATTCTACTATTCCTTTCCCGTGTTTATCCTCTTCTACTTTTCCCAGTTTAATACCATATTCATCCCTGATAACCTTGTGTGGGTGTAGAAACCCTTTTTTCTCGAAAGAAAACATTCTTCTACCCAGGTCGCTTACAATACGTACAAACCTGGTTTGTTTGCTGAAGGAAATATCAGCCAGGACTTTTTCATCTTCCCGTAACTCAAAAATTTCTTTAGTTGAACTGTTGTTAATACTAACCCATTTCATACCTGTGTTTTTTTGTTTTAAGAGACCGTGAATTTAAATTCATTTTTTTTTATTAGAGCTATGTGAAAAAGAATGTGATTTAAATGTGCATAGTAACAATTTGGTAACATTGGTGGGTTTGAAAAAAAAAGCCACCCAGATAAGAATACCGGGTGGGAGAAGCATGAGAAACTTGCTAATTGCTAAGGAAATTTGTATAGTTGTTCAAACTAAATGTTCGGGTGTAAAGTACAGCAGGTATGTTACTGTACTATAAATGAATGATTAAGTAAATGTTATGCCTCAGGGCATTTTTTGCGGAATAAGATTTCCGTTCAGGTCAAAGTTATCGGTGGCTGTTTCTTTGCCTTTTTCATTATACACTTTCCAGGCGCCGGTTTTAAAACCATGCAGGTAACTGCCGGTGCTTTGCAGGCTTCCGTCTTCATAATAAAACTTTCCGGTGCCATGGTACTGGCCAAATGCATCCAGCGGCAGATCGGCCTGCAGCTGCCCGTTCTTATAGTAAGAACCGTAAAAAATGCGGGTATCTTTTTTTGCAATGATGATCTGCCTGATGAGGCCGGCTGAATCTTTCATGAGCTGGCATATGGTTGAATCTTTTTTATTTAGATAATATTGAGCGGTTACAAAATCGCTTCGGTAATATTTTTTTTCATAACTGCTGTCGCTATTTTTAATAACCGAGTCAATAAAGCTGTTGGCTAGTATTTTATCATTTACGTTTTGTTGTTTACAGCCGGTAATGAATAAAACAGAGATGATTGCGAAGAAGGAAAATATTTTCATATTGATGGTTGAAATGCAAATTTAAAAAAAAGCATCCACCGAATGGCGGATGCTTTTTTTATAAGAGCTTTTTTTATTAAAATTTAGTCCAGCCTTTCCACCAGCTTGCTAATGGACCGGCAGGCGCTATACCTCCACGGAAAGTAACAGTTTTATCAAAGAAAGTATCACCTGCAAACTTAGCGTCAGAGAACTCTCCACCAGAATTAATTTTCAGGTTTCCACTAGAACCTCCAAATGGTGTAGGATCGGGTGCACTGTAATTGTAAGGCTGAATAAGCTTTGCATCAGAAACATTGGTTAGTATATCATTGTTATAATATGCTCCTGTGAACCAAGCTGTTAATGCAGCAGGGGAATTAATTGTGGTTCCTGGTGTTCCTGCAAAATTTACATTTACGATATTACCGGCAAGGGTAACATTTCTTAAACGTAAGCTACTATCTTCAATATTTAAAGCTGTTGAAGTACCGGTGGTGGCATCAATATAAATACCTACCGGCCAGCCAATAATGATTGAATTGAAAATTGAAATGGCAGAGTTTCTTCTGATTTGTGCACCCGCAAGGAACAGGGAGTTGCCAGTGTTGGCTAAGGTTGCTTTTGGTCCAAGTGCAGTTATATTACTGAATATTGCCTTTGTTTTTGGAGTCGATGTTGTTCCAGTGGCATTGTTATCACTTTCAAAAGCTTCTGATTTTGAAATATCGGCAATCAATGAATCACGGATGATTAAACCGAACTGTACTTTTCCGTTGTAGCCATTATCTGTGTCAAAATCATCATCCTGTGTTTTATAGGCAATCAGGTATTTGCAGTTTACGCTGCCACCAAACCACTCATAAGCATCATCTTTTGCATAAATAGTTTGAACGTGATCAATGGTAGTTCCGTTTCCTACACATGCAAGGGTAAGGCTGTTGATCTCTTTATCGGGCTGATAAGCATAGCCTGCATATTCGATGCGTACATATTGCAGTATGCCGGAATTGTCATTATCAACAGGGGTTGGAGCAATTGCATCGCCAGAGCCGGCAAGGCCATCGCCATTTGCATTGTCAATACCACCTTCTACCTGGAAAAGGCCATTGACACCATTGTAACTTAAATTATAGCCGGCTTTACCACAAAGTACAATACCGCCCCAATCCCCTGACTGAGGGTTTGGAGATAATGAAGTGAAAACAATGGGTTCTGTTGGAGAACCTACCGCAATCAGTTTAGAACCACGGGTAATTATTAAAGCGGCAACATCCGTTCCGCTGAAAGAACCTTTAATAACAGTACCCGCTTCAACTGTCATGGTATGGTTGCCTACCATATAAACCAATCCTTTCAAGATATAAGAGTTTGCCTTTTTTAAAACTGTATCGGCATTGATGCGCCCCTGCAGGGTAATTGTTTGGCCGGTAGTAGTGCCGCCACCGCCGCCATTTACAACAACAACCTGTATTTCGCCATCAGTTTCAATTTTTCTACAGCTGCTTACGGTTATAGCCATGATAGCTGCTGTGTATAAAATGTACTTTTTCATTTCTGTATTTTTGGTTTTTAAATTTTATAAATTATAATTGAATGTTATGCTGTAGTTGGTTCCGTATTTCCTGGTAAAGCGCAAAGCATCACTGCTTTTTTGAAAGCTTTCCTTACTTCCGGTGTTCTGGTAGAAATATTGTGTTTTATTGATGATGTCTGCGATATTCAATCTTACTTCGGCTTTATTTTTTAATAGTTTTTTAGCCAGCTGCAGATCAAGTACGGGTCTCGGGGCTTCATAAATATCCGGTGCACCACCAACGATATCACCCACCAGGTAAATTCTTTGACCTATCTGGTTAAACAACAATGTTGCATTTAAACCATATTTTTCAAGGTCGTACAGTAAACCAAAATTGAGAATATAAGGCGACTGGCCCTGTAAAGACCTGTTTACCTGTAAGGCATCATCTTTAACCCGGCTGCTGATGTAAGCGGCATTTGCCTGGAAAGTGAAATTCTTTAATGGCTTAACAAAATCAAGCTTCTTACGCACCTCAACTTCAATACCATAAGAGTATGCATTTTTTGCATTGGCATAATTTAATGTACTGGCTCCACCACCAAGCCCGTTAAATATCTGCTCTATCGGATTGCTAAAGTGTTTGTAGAAAATACCTGCGTTAATAACTTCACCTGCTCTTGGGTATAATTCATAACGCAAATCAAAATTTTCGATCTTTGTTCTTTTCAATTGCGGATTTCCCTGCACCGATGCATTCAATTCAAAATCGTACAGGTTTAATGCTGATAGTTCACGCAGCTCAGGACGGATAACAGTTTGGGAGCCTGATAAACGTATGTTAGTTTTATTATTAACTTTATAAGTGGCATTTACACCGGGTAAAAAATCAGTTACTTTAGAATAGGTATGGCGTGGATCCCATTTTTTTACACTGCCAATTAACTGGTCGTAGTTCTCAACCCTTAAACCCCAAACCACTCTTAACTTATCGGTAAACTGGTTATCTAATTGCAGGAAACCGGCATTGAGAATGGTGTTGGCCAGGTAACGGAATGTATTTCCTTTAATGGCATCAAAAGCAAATTTATTATCAGTACCCGTTCCAAAATTTCCGGGAGCAAATACCACATCGGCTGGTAATAATCTTAAAGCAGGGTTATCAAGCGGCAAATAATTTGCAAAAAGCTGCGCATCATACAAGCGGTCTTTTACCTGCAACATATAGCCGCCTTTTATGGCCTGTGTTTGGCCCAGCCATTTAAAATTATAATTCAAATCGCCACCGGCGGTATAAATATAATCGCTTAAGGTTTGGTAAATGCGGCTGCCACTTTGTTGAGAAAGCGAATTTGAAAGAAGCAGTGTGTAAGGATCCTGTGTACCACTTAGTTTGGAGTATAAAATACGGCGCTGATCTGGTGTGTAACCATCCAGGATATTAAAACCGCCGTACCATTTAAACTTTAATTGTTTGGTAAGACTGTGATCGCCGGTAAGTTGCGATGTAAAGAAAGTGTTTTGCTTAAAAGTAAACTGGCTACCTTTAAGCTGCTCACTCCTGCTGTAATCTTCGCCATTACGCAGTGTAACTGAATTAGGAGAGTTTACATTTAAAACGGCTTTTACAGAAACCTTGTTGCGTGGATTAAACTGCAGGCTTAAACTGGCCAAGGCTCCTACAGCAACATCCTGCTGGTATTTGTCATCATTATATTCAGAGATTACACTCACAGCATTGGTAATATTATCAATTGCATTTGATTTGTTGAGCAGTTTTAGATATTTATTACTCTTGTTATAATTAATGGCAAATATGCCCCCGATATTTTTCTTAAATATTTTACCGGTAAATCCGCCATTTACCTGAAAGGAAACATTGAGTGGTGCATTGGTTTGTTCGGGTGCCCATGCATTACGCATGGATTTGCCAATGGCTGTTTTGCCGGCAGCAGAAGTAGAATCAAATTCAGCCTTCCTGGTATAACTGGTTGGCAAATTCCTGGTGCCATCATCAATGCCTAACCAGTCTGTTTTACCACCCTGGTCTTTATAGAAATTTTTACCAATGGTTTGAGAATTAAACCCGGTACCCAGCTGTATTGAAAAAAAGTTTTTAGTTGGGATATCTTTTGTATTTACCTGTATCAATCCACCTGCCCACTCACCGGGAAACTCCGGAACAAATGCTTTGTTAATGATGATATTATCGATCATCGATGCAGGGATCAGATCGAAAGAAAAAGTTTTACGGTCGGGCTCAGTACTCGTTAACAACACACCATTGAACATGGCCTGGTTGTAACGATCTGCCAGTCCCCTTATTACAATAAATTTGCCTTCCTGTATACTGGCGCCGGGCGTACGTTTCAGTACTTCGCCGGTGTTTTTGTCTGGGCTTCTTCTGATGGCTTCGGCAGAAATTACTGAAGCAACTGTATTGGTGGTTCTTTGAAAACTGATAAGTGCATTTACACTTTCTTTTTTGGCAGATGTGGCACGTACAACCACTTCATCGCCGGTTTTTGCTTTTATGTCAAGTGCCACATCAACATAAGCAATACCATCATTACCGGTTACTATTTCATTAACTTCTTTGCTTTGATAATTGGTGGAACTGATGACCAGGGTATATTTTTTACCTGGTTCAACATTCAATACAAAACGTCCGTCTAAGTTGGTGGCAATACCTTTAGCGGTCTCTTTAATTAACACGGTAACACCTGCCACAGGAGCACCGGTTTTTGAGTCTGTAATTTTACCTTCAATCCTTCCTTTTTGAGCAAATGAAAAAGATATGGTGAGTAAGAATGTTGCGATCAGTAGTAACGATTTCATGCCTTATAATATTTACTGCAAAAGGACAACTTGCATGTTAACCCAACATGAATTGAATGTTACGGTAATGTTACCAGTATATTACCTCAATGTTAAGGCCGCTGATTTTCAGGATATCTCCTGAAAATGAAAAGAGAACCAAAAAACTGGTTTTTTTGCTTTAACAGAGCCGGTAACTTGTCTTTTACCACATAAAAAGGCATGGAAACAGCTGAAACAGGAAAAAACTGCTTATTTTAATGTTAAGTTATTATTACCAATCCTTCGATTGAGTAATACAGGTTCAATAATTATACTTTTGCTAAAAACACAAAATCATGGCAGGAATTAATACAATTTTAAAAATTTTCTTACCTAAAGACAGGGTATTTTACCAATTATTTGAAAGCGTATCGGAAGTTTTGGTAAAAATGGGCGATAAGTTGAAGGATGTTGTTAATGAACCTGATTTTGATAAACGTGGGCAATTGATTCAGGAAATTGAAGACATGGAGCATATTAATGATGATTATACGCACACCATTTTTACAGAACTGGGTAAAAATTTCATCACACCATTTGACAGGGAAGATATACATTACCTGGCTACATCGCTTGACGATATTGCAGACTATATATATGCATCTGCCAAGAAAATAAACTTTTACCGGGTTAATCCTAATGATATTGGCTTTAATAAAATGGCCGACCTGATTTCCCTGGGTTGCAGGCAGGTTGAAATAGCAGTGAAAGAATTGAGGAATATGAAAAATATGCGATTAATTACAGATGCCCTGGTTTCTATCAACAGTATAGAAAACCAGGCTGATGATATTTTTGATCTGAGTATTGAGAAGCTTTTTGCTAATGAACCTGATGCAAAAGAAGTGATCAAAAAAAGGGAGATCTACCAGGTAATGGAAATTGTAACTGATAAATGTGAAGACGCTGCCAATGTGATAGAAAGCATAATTGTTAAATATGCATAGTTGATAGTTGAAGTTCACTGTAATACTTTGAACCCTTAACTATTTACCATTAATCAATACTAACATGACTTTTTTAATAATAATTATTGCCTTAGCACTCATTTTCGATTACATCAATGGTTTTCATGATGCCGCTAATTCAATAGCCACCGTGGTTTCTACAAAAGTGTTAACTCCGACGCAGGCAGTGCTTTGGGCAGCCATGTTTAATTTTGTTGCCTTTTTTATTTTTAAAGATCACGGGGTAGCCAATACCATTGCCAAAACCGTAAAACCTGAAGCCATACATGGTTTTGATATGCTGGTTGTAATTTTTTCCGGCCTTCTGGCAGCAATTTTCTGGAACCTGTTGACCTGGTGGTTTGGAATACCTTCTTCTTCCTCGCATACTCTAATCGGAGGATTTTCTGGTGCGGCCATTGCTTTTGGAGGATTTTCAACTGTAAACTCCGATCCGGTTATTAAGACCGTAATATTCATTTTTTTAGCACCCTTAATCGGAATGATCATTGCATTTATCATTTCTCTATGGTTTATACATTCCTTTAAAAAGGGGTGGATGCCAAAGATCATTGCGTTTACAATTTTTGTATGCGTTGCTGCATTTCTTTATTATAATCTTGAATTCGATCCAGCTAAATTAAAATCTCATTTTGAATCATATACTTTAAAGGTGATTTTTCATGCCAAGAATTTTAAGTGGATATTACTTGCTTCTATTTTGCTCATCATGGCGGCATTTACCCTGTTTTTAAACACATTGAATGCATACCGTGCCAACACCTGGTTTAAAAGATTGCAACTCGTTTCTTCAGCAGCTTTCAGTATTGGCCATGGTGGTAATGATGCACAAAAAGTAATGGGTATTATTATGGCTGCATTAATTGCTTATGATCCTGTTAAATACAGTCTGGGCCATATGGAATGGTGGGTGCCGCTATCCTGCTATGCAGCCATTGCTATTGGTACCATGAGTGGCGGCTGGAAGATTGTAAAAACAATGGGGACCCGTATAACTAAAGTTACACCTTTTGAAGGGGTGGCTGCTGAAACTGCTGGAGCCATAACCCTGTTTGTAACAGAAGCCTTAAAAATTCCGGTAAGTACCACACATACCATTGCCGGCTCAATCATGGGGGTTGGGGCAACCAAACGTCTGTCGGCCGTAAGATGGGGTGTTACTGTTAATCTTTTATGGGCCTGGGTTTTAACCATACCGGTAAGTGGATTGTTGGCTGCACTTTTCTACTTTGTTATTAGTAAATTCTTCTGATTGTAATAAATATTATTTAAAAATCACTCACCACCATGAGTGATTTTTTTGTTTTCTTTGTGTATGAATAAAATTCTGGTTACAGGCGGCTGCGGGTATATTGGAGCACATACCATTGTTGACCTGATTGAAAACGGGTTTGAAGTTATCTCCGCAGATAATAATTCACGCAGCAATGAAAGTGTTTTGGATGCAGTGGAAAAAATTACCGGCAAAGCCGTAAAAAATTACAAAGTTGATCTTTGTATTTATGATGATACCGTTGCCATCTTTCAGGAAAACCCGGATATAAATGGCATTATACATTTTGCTGCTTATAAATCGGTTGGCGAATCGGTAGAAAACCCCTTACTCTATTTCGAAAATAATTTAAACTCACTCATCAATATTTTAAAATGTGCCGATGAGTTTTCTATTCCCAATTTTGTTTTCTCATCTTCCTGTACAGTATACGGTAATCCCGATAAAATACCGGTAACCGAGGAAACCCCCATGAAGGCTGCAGAATCGGCTTATGGTGCTACCAAGCAAATGGGAGAACAGATCGTTGCTGATACCGTAAATTCAAATAACAACAATGCTATTTTGCTCAGGTATTTTAACCCGGTGGGTGCACACCCATCGGCATTAATGGGCGAACTGCCATTGGGCAAACCACAAAACCTGGTGCCGGCAATAACTCAAACAGCCATTGGCAAATTACCATTAATGAAAGTTTGGGGCAATGATTATGATACAAAAGATGGAAGTTGTGTAAGGGATTATATACATGTTTGCGATATAGCGCATGCACATACATTAGCGCTCAACTATTTGCTGCAACATAAAAATCAAACCAACTGCGATGTTTTTAACCTGGGCACAGGCGATGGGCTTACCGTGCTGGAAATTATTAATGAGTTTGAAAAAGTAAGCGGTGTAAAACTTAATTACGAAATAGGCCCCCGCCGCTCTGGTGATGTTGTGGCCATTTATGCCAATAATGATAAAGCTAAAAACCTGTTAGGCTGGAACCTTAAATATACCCTGCAGGATATGATGGCTACTGCCTGGAAATGGGAGTTGAAATTAAAAGAAGATGAACAGCTTTTCAATGCATCTAATGCAGCGTTGAATTAAAAATGAGGCCTCTTTTCTTTAAATAAAGCTTACGTGTATATTTTCTAAAACTTTGTGGGCAACTTTTGTATTCTCATTTGCCACCCTGCAAATCTTTCTTTTACTTTGCTGCAATTCTAATTTTACCTATAAATACATTTTCATATTATGCTTAAAGATATTCAGGTTACCGGTAACAAAGATACCCGCAGCGGTTTTGGCGATGGCATTTTAGAAGCAGCCCGTAAAAATCCAAATATTGTAGCCCTTACAGCCGACCTTGCAGGTTCTTTAAAATTAAACGGGTTCATTAAAGAATTTCCTGAAAGGTTTGTGCAGTGCGGTATTGCCGAAGCCAATATGATTGGTATTGCTGCCGGTTTAACCATTGGTGGTAAAATTCCTTATACAACAACTTTTGCCAATTTTTCTACCGGCAGGGTTTACGATCAGATACGCCAGAGTGTTGCATACAGCGGTAAAAATGTAAAAATATGTGCATCACACGCCGGACTAACGTTGGGCGAAGATGGTGCTACGCACCAGATTTTAGAAGATATAGGATTGATGAAAATGCTGCCGGGCATGACAGTGATCGTTCCTGCAGATTATAATCAAACCAAAGCTGCAACCATGGCCATAGCCGACTACGAAGGCCCGGTTTACCTCCGCTTTGGCCGCCCGGTTTGGCCCATATTTACCAACGAAGCCGATTTTGTAATTGGTAAGGCGCAAAAATTTTCAGATGGTACTGATGTATCCATTTTTGCCTGTGGCCACATGGTTTGGAAAGCCATTGAAGCCGGTAAAATACTGGAAGAAAAAGGTATCAGCGTTGAAGTAATAAATATTCATACCATTAAGCCGCTTGATGTGGATGCCATTGTTGCATCAATCAAAAAAACAAAATGTGCAGTAACTGCCGAAGAACATAATATTCTTGGCGGGCTAGGCGACAGTATTGCCCAAACAGCAGCCAAACATTGCCCCATACCTATTGAGTTTATTGGCACCAACGATACTTTTGGCGAAAGCGGAAAACCTTTGGAACTGTTAATAAAATATGGCCTTGATACAGATTTTATAGTTGCAGCAGCCGAAAAAGCAATAGCCAGAAAATAAGCACATTAAACCTTTTAATAAAAAGCCAATCATACGATTGGTTTTTTTATTTTTATGCTCAATACTTGACTGAACCTCTATGACTGAACACTTAGACGATAAAGAGCTGCTGATGCAGTTCAGGGAAGCTGCTACCAGGGAACGCAGTTTTACCCTTATCCTAAAAAAATACCAGGAAAAGCTTTACTGGCATATCCGCCGCATGGTGGTAAGCCACGAAGATGCCAACGATGTATTGCAGAATATGTTCATTAAAGTGTGGAATGCACTCGAGAATTTCAGGGAAGACAGCCAGCTATATACCTGGCTTTACCGCATTGCAACCAACGAATGCCTTACTTTTCTGGAGAAAGAGAAAAAAAGATCTTCGGTATCTTTTAGTGATGTGGAAACCGGGTTAAGTAACAAGCTGCAGGCCGATAAACATTTTGATGCCAATAAGCTGGAGTGGAAACTACAGGTTGCCATACAGCAATTACCTGAAAAGCAACGTGTTGTATTTAATTTACGGTATTACGATGAGATGCCCTACGAGAAGATGAGCAGGGTGCTGGAAACCAGTGAAGGAGCTTTAAAAGCCAGCTATCATCACGCAGTAAAAAAAATTGAAGATTTTATACTGAATAGTTAAACTTTTATACAAAAACACAGTCTGAATTACGTAGATGGAAAATAGAACTGACATATTGAACGAATTGAAGGAGCTGAGCCCCACCATTGCAGCCATTGAAAAAGTAAATGTTTTTAGGGTGCCGCAGGGGTATTTTGAACATTTAGCTGCTGATATTTTGATGGGGATTGAAACTGAAAATGGATCAGCCAATAACGCCTCTTCAGCTGGTGATGTACCAGCCGGTTATTTTGATAACCTGGCCGGTTCAATTCTCGCTAAAATAAAAACACAGGAAGCAGAAGATGCGGCTACAGAAATAAGGGCATTATCGCCCATGTTGTACAGCATTCAAAACGAAAACGTTTTTGAAGTACCCCAAGGTTATTTTGAAAACTTAAGCGAAACTGTTTTGAACACAGTGAACCCGCAGGTAAAAGTGGTTAGCATGAAAAGGCGTACAACAGCTTTCTTTAAATACGCCGTGGCAGCGGCTTTTACCGGGGTAATGGCTTTGGGTGTTTTTAAATTTACCGGTAACCCTCCTGAAAAAATTGAATTACCTGCTTATGTTACTGACGGTTTAAAAGTGCAGGATGTTGACCAGGAGCTGGCGAAAATTTCGGATGCCGACATTGTAAAATTTTTAGAGGCCAATGGCACCGATGTTAAAACAGCCATGGTTGCCGGCAGTATTGATGAAAACGAATTGCCTTCGCAGGAAGATTACCTGCTGGATGAAAAGGCTTTGGATAAATACCTGAACACAATTAAAATTGACGAACTAAAAAATTAATACCATCATGAAAAAATATTTACTCATATTAACCCTTTTGTGTGGCAGTATTTCTGTGGCTTTTGCCCAGGAAAACCAGCCGGGGGAAGATCAGGCAAAGCAGGAAAAAATACAGGCACTTTATGTGGCGTATGTAACACAACAATTACAGCTTACACCCGATGAGGCCCAAAAATTCTGGCCTTTGCATACGCAATTTGCAAATGAATTAAAATCAATAAAGCCAGACCTGCCCGAATTGGTTAAAGAAGAAGCCCGTTTGAATATTAAAAAGAAGTACCAGGAAAATTTTTCTAAAGTACTTGGCACTAACAGGTGCGAAAGATTTTTTAGAATGAACGATGAATTTAAGCGGAAGTTGAGAGACAGGCTGCAAAACCAACGAAACAACCAGCAAAGACAAAGGCCCATCAGGCGTGGCCAATAAAAAAGGTTCTCTAAAAGTAAAAAACTCCCTTTCAGATTTAAATGCTAAAAGGGAGTTTTTGTTTTAATACTTATACAACTTTAATAAGCTGGTTTATTTTTTTATAAACTGCCTGCTTACTTTTTGTTTACCGTTTGATATGGTTAAAATATAATTTCCTGCAGCAATTCCTGTAATGTTTATACTTCTTACAAAATTGCCGGTAAACTGCAGATCCTCTTCTTTCCGCATCATTAACCGGCCATCGGTTGCGGTAATGGAATAAATCAATTTCCCTTTTTCGGTGCTAAAGCCAAAATTAACATCATGCTCAGCGGGGTTGGGGTAAAGGCTGATGATGTCTAAATTTGTACCTGTGCCGGTTTTAAATAATTTTACCGTGTTTGAGTATTTGATCACACCATTTTTTTCATTACTTCTGATGCGGTAAAAAACATTATTTGCATTGGGGATATGGCTGAAACTATATTGTTTATTTGCGTTAACTGAAAGGGAACTGACTTTTACAAAATTTGTAGCATCAGTAGATAACTCAACATCCAGTGTAGCACCGGCAGCAAGCGGGGTATATTCCCATTGTAAAGCTACTTTGCTTCCGTTCCAGGCGCCTCTTAGCAAAAAATTAGTGGTGGGTAAAATAGAATAATAAGGCTGTGTCCACAATCCACGGCCATGGGTTGCTGCAGCTATCAATCCGTCTGATGGCCTGTACTGCAGCATATCGGTACGTACTGTGGGGAAAGTAGGGCTCGGTATCCAGGCTGTAGAAGCACCATTAATCAATTGGGTTAAATAAACGCCGGCTTCCGTTGCAATGATGGCTCTTGTATTATCGCCGGGCACAAACATGCACCACCTTACGGGCATATCTGGCAAATCACCATCAATATTTGTCCAGGATGTACCGCCGTTGGTACTTACCCAAATCTGCTGCACACCATAATTTGAAAAAGATACAATTATATCATTTTCTGTAGTACCAAAATTGATACAGGAAACGGTGGCACCGGCGGGAAAAGACGCACCGGTGATATTAGTGCCGGCAGTACCCGATGCAGCAGTATTTGCTGAATTAATGTAAGCAACCCTGCCTCCATCTGTTCCAAAATAAACCCGGTTAGATGTGGTTGGCGCAACAGTAATGGCTGAAACAAAAGCACCATTAAAAGAAGTTATACTATTAACAATTGAAGCACCTGCGGGGAATGCCGGAGCCCCTCCCACATAATAATCTCCTGCGGCTGTTGTGGTGGCTGTTGTCCACCTGAAAAACTCTCCGCCATCGCCACCGGCGTAAATGATCTTATTGGTATTATCAAAAGCAACAGGATTGATAAAACTGCCGAAATAAGATGGAGAGGCGCTGGTTCCTTTATAAAATCCAAAACCGCTCCAGTTAGCGCCACTGTTCAAGCTTCTGTTATAAACATTAAAAACATAATTACCAAACTGGTTAGCGGGGGTAAGCTGGTCAATCAATACTCCGCAGCCATCACCACCGGTAACTTCTGTTGTTGAGCTTAAGCCTGCATTGTTAAACTGGTGTACACCGTTATCCTGCGCCCCTGCCAAAAAATAATTGGTGGTTGAAGGATGAATAGCCACAGAATAAAACTGCTTTATCCTCAATCCTGAATTTCTGTCTCTGATGGTGGTTCCTCCATCACTGCTGTAATGCACGCCTCCATCGCAACCAATCAATACCCGGTTGGCGCCATACATTTTTATATGATGAATATCGGCATGAACATATTGGCCAACAGTGCCTACCCATCGGCCAATCCTGGTCCAGCTGTTACCGTTATTAGTTGATCTGTAAGGTTCCAGGCCGCCCACAATTACATTGCCCGAGCCATCAATATCCACTGCAAGATCATACCATGCCTGGCCATTTGCCCAACCGGCAGTAGGCTGCCCCGTAGTAGCTGCCCAGTTTGCACCTCCATCTGTTGATTTGTAAATAGTAGGAACCTGGTAACTCCCGTTAGATGGTAAAGCATATAAAGTGTTTCCATTACATCCCAATTCTATTCTTACTGTACTTGCAGGATATCCTGATATTGGAGAAGTCCAGGTGCCTGCTGCTACTGTTGAAGGTGCGTCTGTATACCTGTAAGCACAGGTACTAAACTGCCCGGCACTTACATGTAACCTGCCTGTACTGCTAATTTCCATATCGCTAAAACGGCTGGTGCTTAATCCGCTTGGCGTAATAGTTGTCCAGGAAGTGCCGCCATCAGTTGAACGAAAGACACCTGCCCTCGTTGATACATAAACATTTCCAGAAGCGTCGCACAAAATCTTGCTGCAGTAATCGTAATTTGGTCCTGTTGTAGCAGAAAGCTGGGTCCACGTAGCTCCGCCATTAGTGCTTTTAAAAATGCCATCACCAGCTACTGCATCTCCGTTAAAAGTCCACTCACCGGTACAAAAATACATGGTGGCCGGGGTAGCCGGGTTCTGGCAAATACCGGTAATGGCCATATTGCTGAAAAAATCATTTACAAATGTCCAGGTAGCGGGCGAGGCTGTTATATCCGTTGTTTTCCAGATACCGCCATTTACGCCTCCTATAAAAACTGTATTGCCGCTTGCATCAGCAGCATCCACCAGTACAGCTCTTATCCTTCCGGAAGCAATACCACTGTTGGCCCTTGTATTTCCATTCGATCCCCCAACAACATCAGATGTAGGTCCACGTTCTGTCCAGTTGCCATAGCCGGCAATAAGTTGAAACGGTAGAGTCTTTTTAAGTGAATCGGTATATTGGAGGGCTTTCATCAGCCTGTCACGTGGTACCGTGCCGGTTAAAGGATCTTTGGTACGATCAAATTCCATCTGGGCAATCTTATCGGGGCCATCGTATTCATCCTTTTCCCCCGTTTCGTTAGTAGTTTTTTGATTGCAGCCACTTAAAAGGCATACCAATAAAATAAATTGAAATAAGGGGGTTTTCTTAAAGGTCATATTAGCGTATTAGGTTGCATTTGTAATGCAGTTGTTTAATAAATTCATTAAAAGTAATATGATAACGCTGGTTTAGATATTTTATTTACCAACAGGCTGTCAATATTTTTTATTTTGTTCATTTCCTTTTTGCTATTCCGCCTCCGTTCCCTACCTTTGCGGCCTGAAAAAAGGCCTTTTAATAAATAATATCAAACAATAATTATGGTAGAAATTAAACCAGACGAAATCTCCGCAATTCTTCGCCAGCAATTAAGCAATTTTAACGCAGGCGCCAGTTTGGAAGAAGTAGGAACAGTTTTACAGGTGGGTGATGGTATTGCCCGTGTTTACGGATTGAACAATGTTCGTTCAGGTGAACTGGTAGAATTTGACAATGGTGTAAAAGCAATTGCCCTTAACCTGGAAGAAGATAATGTGGGTGTGGTATTGATGGGTGACAGTGCAGAAATTAAAGAAGGTGATAAAGTTAAACGTACCGGCCAGATTGCTTCTATTAAAGTAGGAGAAGGTATGAGCGGACGTGTTATTAATACACTGGGCGAACCAATTGATGGTAAAGGCCCTATTAAAGGTGAATTATATGAAATGCCGCTGGAGCGTAAAGCACCGGGTGTAATCTTTCGTGAGCCGGTAAAAGAACCATTGCAAACAGGTATCAAAGCCATTGATGCGATGATTCCTATTGGCCGTGGACAACGTGAGTTGATCATTGGTGACCGCCAGACCGGTAAATCGGCTATTGCCATTGATACCATCATCAATCAAAAAGAATTTTACGCAGCAGGCAAACCTGTTTACTGCATATATGTAGCAATTGGTCAGAAAGCATCTACCATTGCAGGTGTAATGAAAACTTTGGAAGAATACGGTGCGATGGCTTACACAACTATCGTGGCTGCATCTGCTTCTGATCCTGCTCCTTTACAGTTCTACGCACCATTTGCCGGCGCTGCAATCGGGGAGTTCTTCCGTGATACCGGACGTCCTGCATTAATTATTTATGATGATCTTTCTAAGCAGGCTGTTGCTTACCGTGAGGTTTCTTTGTTATTACGTCGTCCACCGGGTCGTGAGGCTTATCCTGGTGACGTATTCTACCTGCATAGCCGTTTACTGGAAAGAGCTGCAAAAGTTGTTTCTAAAGATGAGATAGCTGCGCAGATGAATGACTTGCCGGAATCTATCAGGCATTTGGTAAAAGGTGGTGGTTCTTTAACGGCCCTGCCAATTATTGAAACACAGGCTGGTGACGTATCTGCTTATATTCCTACAAACGTAATTTCTATTACCGACGGACAGATATTTTTGGAAGGTAACCTGTTTAATGCGGGTATACGCCCGGCCATTAACGTGGGTATTTCTGTAAGTCGTGTGGGTGGTAATGCGCAGATCAAATCAATGAAAAAAGTGGCCGGTACACTTAAACTGGATCAGGCACTTTACCGTGAGCTGGAAGCGTTCTCTAAATTTGGTGGTGACCTGGATGCTGCTACTAAAAACGTAATTGACAAAGGTGCAAGAAACGTGGAAATATTAAAGCAGTTACAATACTCACCAATGAGTGTTGAGAAACAGGTTGCGATGATATACCTGGGAACACAAGGTTTATTAAGAGATGTAGCAGTTAAAAATGTAAAAGCATTTGAAGAGCATTTCCTAATGGAATTGGAAAACAAACACCCTGAAACTTTGGCTGAATTTAAGAAAGGTAATTTAAGCGATGACGGTATTGCTAAAGTAACTGAACTGGCGAAAGGATTAACGGCCCAATACAAGTAATTCTTTAAAATAAATAACTAAAAGGAGAGAAGCGATTCTCTCCTTTTTTTATTTACACTTTGCCGAAATGGCATAAAAATTATTTGGCTTACTGTTTGCCAATTTATCCGAAACAAATTTTAAACAATGACTTTTGGAATTATAGCAGTCTCACTTATTTTTATGGCACTTGGTATGTTGGTACAGTACCGCTTAAAAAGCAAGTTTGCTGAATATAGTAAAGTGCCTACCAGCAGTGGCTTAAGTGGTAAAGAAGTAGCGGAAAAAATGCTGCGGGATAATGGAATTTATGATGTACAGGTTGTTTCTGTTGATGGTTTTTTATCTGATCATTACAACCCATTAAATAAAACAGTAAACCTCAGCCCAGATGTTTATGCCGGTACCAATGTTTCTGCTGCCGCAGTGGCAGCGCATGAGTGCGGCCATGCTGTACAACATGCAACTGCTTACTCCATGTTAATGCTGAGAAGCAGGCTTGTACCAGCCGTTAAGATCAGCAGTACTTTATCGCAATGGGTAATTATTGCCGGCCTGGGTATGCTGGGTTTTGGTGGTGGCAACCCAACCATTTTATTGATAGGTATTATTTTATTTGCAGTAACAACCTTGTTTTCTGTAATTACATTGCCGGTTGAATTTGATGCATCGGCAAGAGCTTTGAAGTGGCTTGATAATGCCCGTATAACAACAGATACAGAACACACAAAAGCAAAAGATGCTTTAAAATGGGCAGCACTTACTTATGTAGTTGCGGCGCTGGCATCAATAGCTATGCTGGTGCAGTATATTTTAATTTATCAAAGCCGCAGCAGGGACTAAACAATTTATTGCATACTTTTTTTAAAGTATCACAATCAACTATATTTGCTTAACCGGATTTATTAAAAACAGTAACCCCGAATATTATGAACTTTGGAAAAGAATTTGAGAAATACGCCGTAAAACATAAGGGCATCAGCAGCAATACACTGGATAGTTATTTAAAGCACAACATACCAAATGCTGTTGCTTCAATCCCGGCTTCGGGAGCTGTTGGGTCTATAACCAATCTTACCCCCAACATTATTGAAGAAAGGCCGATGAACGTGGCAGTAATGGATGTTTACAGCCGCCTGATGATGGACAGGATCATCTTTTTGGGTTATCCCATCAATGATGAAGTGGCAAATATTGTTACAGCACAATTATTGTTTTTAGAAAGTACCGATCGTACCCGTGATATACAGATGTACATCAACTGCCCTGGCGGCGGTGTATATGCAGGGCTGGGTATGTACGATACCATGCAGTTCATCACACCCGATATTGCAACCATTTGCACGGGCATGGCTGCCAGTATGGGACAGGTATTAATGTGTGCAGGAGCACCAGGCAAACGTACCGCACTAAAACACAGCCGCATTATGATGCACCAGCCCAGCGCAGGTGCAGGCGGACAGGCAACAGATATTGAGATCACCGTAAATGAAGTAAAGAAAGTAAAACAGGAATTATACGAGATCATTGCTTTCCATTCAAACCAGCCGGTTGAAAAAGTGGCTATTGATTGCGACCGTGATAAATGGATGACTTCTTCCGAAGCAAAGGAATACGGCCTGATTGATGAAGTGCTTATTATGAACCAGCGTAAACAAAAGAAAGAACAAAAATAAAAACAACCACCAGTTATGAATTTTTATAAAAACAACAATACCCGTTTTGAAGATGAGGAAACACCGGATAATTTACCGGAAAACCCAATGGAGAAAATGATGAGCAGCTGGCAGTTTGATAAAAAATTTATTGAACAGCGCAAGGTTTTTTTATGGGGTGTGGTAGATGACAAAAGTGCCAAAGACATTACCAACCGTTTAATGTACCTGGAAGCGATAGACCCCGGAAAAGAAATTACTTTTTACATCAGCAGTCCCGGAGGCATGGTTACCAGTGGCATGGTTATTTACGATACCATGCAGATGATCAGCTCGCCGGTGAGTACTGTTTGTATGGGTATGGCAGCCAGCATGGGCAGCATATTACTAAGTGGCGGAGCCAAAGGCAAGCGTTTTATTTTTCCTAATGGAGAAGTGATGATACATCAACCAAGTGGTGGTGGACAGGGAACCAGCGCCGACCTGGAGATCATGGCTGGGCAAATTAAAAAGACCAAGCTGATGGGGGCCGAAATTCTGGCAAAAAACTGCGGCCAAACCGTTGAAAAAGTGATGAAAGATTTTGACCGTGATTACTGGATGGATGCTAAAGAATCCATTGCATATGGTATAGTGGATGGTGTTTTGACGAAAATTTAAACCTAAAGACGGATTTATAAAAAAAGCCTCTTTATGAGGCTTTTTTTATCATATTTCGGATAAAAAGCATTGGTTAAGTACTTACTTTTTAAATGCAACGTTATGGTGAGGTAAATTGTCTACTTAGCAAATCAAATTGCTTTTTTGTAACTTTGTGCCTGATATTTTAATGAGGTAGAGATAAAACGAATAAAGAAATGGCTAAACAACAAACTTTACATTGTTCTTTTTGCGGCCGCAACCGTGATGAGGTTAAAATACTCATTGCAGGGCAGGACGGGCATATTTGCGAAAACTGTGTAGAGCATGCCGAAGAAATTATTGAGCAGGAACTGGGTACTACCAAAGACAGCAAACACACAACTTCACCGGCACATAAACTTACCGTAAGAAAGCCCATTGAAATAAAAAAATTCCTGGATGATTATGTAATTGGCCAGGATGATGCAAAAAAAATACTGGCAGTTGCTGTTTACAATCATTACAAAAGACTGAACCAGAAAGTAGAGAATGATGTAGAGATCGAAAAAAGCAATATCATCATGGTTGGTGAAACCGGTACCGGTAAAACCCTGCTGGCAAAGTCAATTGCCCGTATGTTGAACGTACCCTTTGCTATTGTGGATGCAACCGTTTTTACCGAAGCCGGTTACGTGGGCGAAGATGTGGAAAGTATGCTGAGCCGTTTATTACAGGCCTGCAATTACGATGTGCCTGCAGCCGAAAAAGGAATTGTATTTATTGATGAGATAGATAAGATTGCCCGTAAAAGTGACAACCCATCTATAACAAGAGATGTAAGCGGCGAGGGTGTACAACAGGGCCTTTTAAAATTACTGGAAGGTACAGAAGTGCTGGTGCCACCGCAGGGCGGACGTAAACATCCCGAACAAAAACTGATAAAAGTAAACACCCAAAACATCCTCTTCATTTGTGGCGGTGCTTTTGATGGTGTAGATAAAATTATTGCACGCCGGGTAAATACCAATGCCATTGGCTTTAATGTAAATAAAGAATTGCAGGAATACCAACAGGATAACCTGTTGCATTTTGTAAATGCAGTTGACCTTAAACATTTTGGTTTAATACCCGAACTGCTGGGCCGTTTGCCGGTAGTAACTTACCTCAATCCGCTGGATGCAGCAACCTTACGAAGCATTTTAACCGAGCCTAAAAACGCTTTGATAAAACAGTTTACCCGTTTATTTGATATTGAAGGTATTGAACTGAAGTTTGAACCGGCTGTTTTTGACTTTATGGTTACCAAGGCCCTGGAATATAAGCTGGGCGCCCGTGGCCTGCGCAGCATCTGCGAAAGCATACTTACCGATGCCATGTATGAATTACCTTCTCAAAAAGTAAAAGAATTTGAAGTTACACTGGAATACGCCGAGCGCAAATTCAGCAGCAGTAAGTTGAGTATGCTGAAAGTGGCGTAAGACAAGACCATAGTCCACAGACCATGGACAACTGTTGTCTGTCGTCTATCGTCCGTTGTCTTTAATTCCTTTTCTCCCCAATTTTCAAACAACCCAATATCATTTTAGGTGGTTGTGTTATTTCATTTTATTTTTACACGGTTGCAACAACTACGCTTAGATAAAAGATGACCAATGGTATGCCTTTGAACCGAGCGTGGCAACGATGATGCTATGAAAACAATTGCTGGTTACAAAAAAACAATAAAACATTAATCTCCTACATGTCCCCCTTTAGGGGATAGGGGCAAAACTTAAATTTAAAATGGTAGACGTTATTCTGGGCATGCAATGGGGCGATGAAGGCAAGGGTAAAATTGTTGATTATTTTGCTAAAAACTATGATGTAATTGCCCGTTTCCAGGGCGGTCCTAATGCCGGGCATACTTTGTATGTAGATGGAAAAAAAATAGTACTGCACCAGATACCCAGCGGTATTTTTCATGAAGATAAAGTGAACCTGATTGGTAACGGCGTAGTACTGGATGCCATTACACTTAAAAGAGAATGTGAGAATGTAGCTGCATTTGGAGTTGATTATAAGAAGAATCTTTTCATTAGCGAAAGAGCCCACCTGATTTTACCTACACACCGGGCGCTTGATAAAGCCAGCGAACTGAGTAAAGGCAATGAAAAAATTGGCAGCACACTCAAAGGTATTGGCCCGGCATATATGGATAAAACCGGCCGCAACGGTTTGCGTGTTGGTAATTTGCTGGATAAAAGTTTTACAACCGATTATATTAAGCTACGCATGAAGCACCAGCGCCTGCTGGATAATTTTAATTTTCAGGAAGATATTAATGCGTGGGAAGAAGAATTTTTTGAAGCCATGGAATTTTTGCGTGAGTTTAAAATTGTGAATGGCGAATATTTTATAAACGAAAAAATACAGAAAGGACAACGTGTACTGGCCGAAGGTGCACAGGGAAGTATGCTGGACGTGGATTTTGGAACATTTCCATTTGTAACAAGCAGCAATACCATATCGGCCGGTGTCTGTACTGGTTTGGGCATTGCACCACAAAAAATTAAAGAAGTATTTGGTATTTCAAAAGCTTATTGTACGAGGGTTGGCAGCGGTCCTTTTCCTACCGAACTGCTTGACGAAACCGGCGAGCAGTTGCGCAAAACCGGAAATGAATTTGGAAGTACTACCGGCCGTCCACGCCGTTGTGGCTGGATTGACCTGGTGGCCCTGCAGTTTGCCTGCATGATAAATGGGGTTACACAAATTATTATGACCAAGGCCGATATACTGGATGAACAGGAAGAACTGAAAGTTTGTAACAGTTACAGCATTAACGGAAAAGAAATAAATTATGTACCTTTTCAAATGAACAAAGTTGATATTGAACCGGTATATAAAACATTTAAAGGCTGGCAGAAAGATATTACTGCCATTACTGAATTTGATGCATTACCGGCTGAAATGAAAATCTATATTGATTACCTGAATAAATTTTTGGGCGTGCCTGTAAAGTACATCAGCAACGGCCCGGGAAGAGATCAATTGGTAACAGCTTAAAAAAAAATAAAAAAATGTAGCTTTTTTTTTGGCTATGTAAAACAGTTTTGGAAATTTTACAGTATTAATCCACATTGAATTATGACATTTATATCTGACGAGACAGAAACAACTACACTTACAGCTGGTTTTGCAACTGTAATTAAAGCCGCTAAAAAAGCCGCTAAACCTAAGGATGACGACGACGATGATGATTTGGATGATGACGATGATGCGCCATCTCCAAAGAAAAAAGCTGCGCCAAAGAAAAAGGGTGCAGATGATGACGATGATGATGACGATGTAGAAAAAGACGATGATTGGGAAAAATCTGAAGAGGATGATGACTGGGATCCGGATTTTGATGAATTTGATGTGCCTAAATCGGTTGGTAAAAAAGCAGCTATTAAAAAACCTGGCAAAGGAAAAGATGATGATGATGATTTTAAAGTAGATGACGACTTTAGTGATCTGGGTTTGGATGACGGTGATGATTTTGATGATGATGACGATGATTTTTAAAAGCGTATCGGCTAACAGGGAAAAATAAGCAAGTGAAAAAATGTATTTCTTTTCCTGTTGATGACTTTAATATCTTTAAAATACAAATGTTGAATTGGGTAAACCGGTTCAACATTTTTTGTTTACTGGATAACCGGCATTATGATTTTAATAAGCCGGCTTTTGAATGCCTGCTGGCTGCAGGATCAAAAACAAATATTGAAGTGGATGCCGGAAAAGCATTTGATGCATTGCGGCATTTTTACGCAGCAAATAAAAACGAATGGCTGTTTGGCCATTTTGGCTACGATCTGAAAAATGAAACCGAAAAATTAAGTTCTGGCAACAGCGATGGTATTGGTTTTAGCGACCTGCATTTTTTTGTACCCGAAATTGTGCTTGAACTGAATGATAAGGAAGTAAAAATTCACTGTGAAGGCGATGCCAGAATTATTTTTGAAACTATAGTTAAAAGCCCAACTACAATTACTGAAAGTGTAAAATCAAAAGTTGTTATTCAGCATAAAATAAGCAGGGAAAGTTACATTGATAATATTGAAAAACTACGGCAGCATATTTTACGGGGCGATTGTTATGAATTAAATTTTTGCCAGGAATTTTTTGCAGCAGATGCAGTTATTGATCCGTTATATATTTACAACAGGCTTACGGAGCTTTCGCCCAATCCTTTCTCGGCATTGTATAAACTGAACAGCCGCTGGTGTTTAAGTGCCAGCCCCGAGCGGTATTTAAAAAAAGAAGGAAGCAAAATCATATCGCAACCCATAAAAGGAACCAGCAAAAGAAATTTAGAAAATGCCACAGAAGATAAAAGGGCTAAAAATTATTTAATTGAAAGTGAAAAAGAAAAAAGTGAAAACGTGATGGTGGTTGACCTGGTGCGGAATGATCTGAGTAAGATATGTAAACCGGGTTCAGTAAATGTTGACGAACTTTTTGCAGTATATAGTTTTCCGCAGGTGCACCAAATGATCAGTACGGTAAGTGGTGAACTGGAAGCAGGTAAAGACTGGATCGATTGTGTACAGGCAACGTTTCCAATGGGATCTATGACGGGAGCACCCAAAAAAAAGGTGATGGAATTAATTGAGCAGTACGAGCAAACCAAACGTGGTTTGTTTTCCGGTGCCATTGGTTATGTAAAACCGGATGGTGATTTTGATTTTAATGTAGTAATACGAAGTATACTTTATAATGCTACAGATAAATACCTCTCCTTTCAAACCGGTGGTGGCATTACATATAACAGCAACCCGGTATTGGAATATGAAGAAAGTTTGCTGAAAGCATCAGCGATGATGAAAGTGCTGGAGTAGAATTATTTACTTTTCCTTTTTCCTTTTTTTGGAGTCGGATAGGTGGTTGACTGATTTGCCGGCGGCTCGGGGCTATCGCCCAGTAAAAGCTGCACACACTCATTCAGTATAACATACTTATTGGCTAAAAACAGTTGCATTTTATCGGAAGGCAGGCGCAGATCGTAATTGCCATTGATGCTCATCATGTTATCAAAACCGGGATTGTAACGGTTAAAAGTAACAATATCCATCGCCAGGTTTTTTGCAATAACCAACGAATTGAATTTACCGGTGATGCTTTGGGTAGATGCGAATTCTCTCTCTTCGTCAGTTAGGTTTGGTTTAATATCATAAGGGTTTGCACCGCCGCCTATATCAAATCCCGGATTGAAAGATCCACCTGCAGTGGTAACACCACCGGAACCTTCCATTACATAATGCGTGGCAATAAATTTCTTTACATAGTTCCTGCTTTCGCCGGGCAGGTAATATTGTAAAGACCAGAAGTTTTTACTGCCACTGCTTCTGATGGCTTTGTTTACATTACCCAGGCCACCATTATAGCTTGCTAATACCAATAACCAATCGTGATAAACTTTATACGAGTTTAATAAATACCTGGCAGCAGCATGGGTGCTTTTTATATAATCACGTCTTTCATCAATATAACTATTCACTACCAAGCCATATTGCCTGGCTGTTTCGGGCATAAACTGCCAGGGTCCGGCTGCACCCACCCAGCTGGTAGCGCCCGTTTTTAAATTACTTTCTATAACAGCTACATATTTCAATTCACGTGGTAAACCATACTGGCTTAAAATATTATCGATCAGATTAAAATAGGGCTGGCCCCAATTCTTCATTTGCAGCAGGCTTTTAGAATGTGCATTCAGGTAATCCTGCATATAGCTTTCGGCATTGGGATTTATCTGGGATGAATAGGGCAGTAAGGGATTGTAATTATACTTGGCAAATAAATTTTTAAAACCATACTTGGTAACCTGGCTAAAGTATTGCACTTTTTCTTTTGGCGGAGGTGTTCTCTTTTTAAAATATCTTCAATGGCTTCATCTTCTTCAGCTTCATTGATAGTAGTATCGGCAGTAACTTGTGGTTGCTGCATTTCTTTAGCGCCAGCTGTATATACAGTGAGTAAAAACAATTGTATGAAAAATATAGATAAAAGTCTTTTCATTAAATAACACCAATTTTATGGTTGCTGTGTTACCAGGTAATCTGCCAGCTGCAGCAAAGTTAGTTCATCTGCCTTTTTTGTCATTATCTGTAAGCCAAACGGCATGCCATTGCTGTGTTTAAACAGTGGAACCGAAATACCCGGGATACCGGTTAAATTGGCAAATACCGTAAAAATATCTGCCAGGTACATGGCTACCGGGTCGCTGTTTTTGTGTCCGATCTTAAAAGCAGTTGTTGGGCTTGTTGGCATTATAACTGCTTCATAATCAGCAAAAATTGCATCGGTTTGGTCTATTAAAAGCCTGCGAACCTGTTGTGCTTTGCTGAAATAAGCATCGTAATAACCACTGCTTAAAACAAAGGTTCCCAACATGATCCTGCGCTGCACTTCTTTGCCAAAACCCTCGGTTCTGTTCTGCTTATAAAACTCTGTTAAATCTTTTACATTGTCCCTGGTTTGATGCCCGTACCGGATCCCATCGTACCTGCTTAAATTACTGCTGGCTTCGGCAGTGGTTAATACATAGTAAGCCGGTACAACATAATCAAGCAGATCAAAATCAATTTCAGTAACTGTATGTCCGTTTGACCGCAGATTTTCGACCAGGTTCAGCATATTTTCTTTTATTTCTTTATCGAGCGATGGATGATGAAGTGCTTCTTTGAAATAAGCGATCTTATATTTCTTCGTTGATTGACTGTGGTGCATGGTCCATGGTGCATGGTTAAGTGCTGTACTGTCATACTCATCTTCGCCACTCATTATTTCCAGCAGCAAAGCAATATCAGCTACATTATTTCCAAATATGCCTACCTGGTCAAATGAAGATGCATACGCTATTACCCCATAGCGGGAGATGCGGCCATAAGTGGGTTTTAAGCCAATGATGCCGCAAAAATCTGCCGGCTGCCTTACTGAGCCTCCTGTATCACTTCCTAAACTGGCCATGCATAAACCGGCCTGCACCGCAACGGCGCTGCCGCCGGAAGAACCACCGGGTACTTTGGTATTGTCCAGTGCATTTAAAACATTGCCATTGGCCGAGTTTTCGTTGGAACTGCCCATGGCAAATTCATCGCAGTTGCAGTTGCCGATGATGATTGCATCTTCATCCAGCAAACGTTGCACTGCAGTAGCGGTATATAAACTTGTAAAACCTTTCAACATGTTTGATGAAGCAGTAACCGTATGATCTTTATAACAGAGTACATCTTTAATGGCGATGACTACGCCATGCAACTTTTTTAAGGGCTGGCCTGCTTTTCTTTTTTCATCCAGTATAGCGGCCTGCTGTAATGCTTCGGCAGCAAATACTTCGGTAAAGGCATTCAGTTTTTTGTGGGCATCAATCTGTTGCAGGTAGTATTGCACAGCATCTACGCAGGTGGTATTGTTTGCTGTAAGCTCCTGTTGATACTGATTTATATCCCGGAATATGAACATAAGTGAAATGCTGATTGGTGTTATAAAAAACCGGCTGAAGTGTTCCCGTAAAAAGGGTGCACTTCAGCCGAAATACAGGAAGAAGATCCTGGTTTAATTAGTTTTATTTACTGTTTCTTTTTCTTTCATACCCTCTTCAATCTCACTCTTAACATTGTTTTTGGCATCGGTAAACTCACGCATTCCACGGCCAATACCTCTCATTAATTCTGGTATTTTTTTACCGCCAAACATCAATAATACCACAACAATAATAAGAATCCACTCGCTGCCACCTGGCATAGAAAGTAAAAAGATGTTGTTTAAAATAGATAAAGTCATAGTCTTAATTTAGAAAACAAAGATAAATCAATTATTGACTAACCCCGCTATTAAATATAACTAAGTTAACCGTTCATTAACGGGAGTAAATCAAGAATATTAAATGAGTAAAATTTAGCGGATGTAGTTTTTACCACACCTGGCTTTGCCATTGGCGGCCTGTTCTACGGTAATGCCCCTGGCGCAGGAAACAAAAAAAACAACGGTAAATAGCACAATAAGTGAAAGAATGATCCTTCTCATGGTTTAGAGTTTTTAATTTTTAATTAATCAGTGGTAAAGTCTTTGCGAAGGATCGGTGGATTTAATACATGTTTGCTGAGCAATAATAATACCAATCTGGCATATTTATAATAAAAAGAGCGAAAATTTTTAATTTTCGCTCTTTTTATTATAGTATAATTTGATAACTGATTACTTTTTAGCAACAGCCCTTCTTTTTTCGCTGATACGGGCACTTTTTCCGCTCCTGTCACGCAGGTAGTACAATTTAGCACGATTTACGTTACCTACTTTGTGTAAAACAACGCTTTCAATATTTGGCGAAAAAGCAGGAAATAAACGCTCAACACCTACGCCATCGCTCATTTTACGTACTGTAAATGAGGCAGTTGCGCCGGTTCCCTGACGTTTAATTACATCGCCTTTAAAGCTTTGAATACGCTCTTTGGTACCCTCTACAATTTTATAATTTACAGTGATATTATCACCTGCTTTAAAATTTGGAAGCTTTGCTTTTCCTTTTGTGTCTAATTGCTCATGCACAAATGCTACTGCGTTCATATTATTTGATTTTTTACGGACGGCAAAGGTAGGGAAAAAGTTGGAAGTTAAAGGTTGAAAGTTGAAAGTTTTTTTAATTCAGTATCTTTTATTTTATAAAACAATAAAAAATCCAGCAGGTAAACTGCCGGATTAAATATTATTGACTGAAATATAAGGTCACTAATTGTAAACTTTCAACCTTCAATTTTCAACTATCTGGCTACGTTCACCGACCTTTTTTCCCTGATAACCGTTACTTTGATCTGGCCGGGGAAGGTCATTTCGGTTTGTATCTTTTGTGCTATTTCAAAACTCAGTTTATCGCTGTCGCCGTCGGTTACTTTATCAGCTTCTACAATTACCCTTAACTCACGGCCGGCCTGAATTGCGTAGGCTTTTTCAACACCGGTGTAAGCCATGGCCAGGTTTTCCAGGTCTTTAATACGCTGAATGTACTGTTGCATGATCTCACGTCTTGCACCCGGCCTTGCACCACTGATGGCATCACAGGCCTGTATGATAGGAGAGATCACATATTGCATTTCCATTTCATCGTGGTGAGCGCCAATGGCATTTACTACTGCCGGGTTCTCGCCATATTTTTCGGCCAGTTTGGCCCCTAATAATGCGTGGCTTAATTCAGTTTCCTCATCGGGTACTTTACCAATATCATGCAGCAGACCGGCTCTTTTGGCCAGCTTTGCATTCATGCCCAGCTCCGAAGCCATGATGGCGCAAAGATTAGCTGTTTCACGGCTATGCATCAACAGGTTTTGACCGTAAGATGAGCGGAAACGCATACGGCCAACCATCCTGATCAGTTCTTTATGTAAACCGTGTACACCCAGTTCCATGGCGGTGCGTTCACCAATTTCCATTACCTGGTCGTCAATTTGTTTTTTTGTTTTTTCTACCACTTCCTCAATACGTGCCGGATGAATACGGCCATCGGCAACGAGGCGCTGCAACGATAAACGGGCAATTTCCCTGCGCAGCGGATCAAATGAAGAAAGTACGATGGCTTCGGGTGTATCATCAACAATCAGATCTACACCGGTAGCGGCTTCTATGGCACGTATGTTACGCCCTTCACGGCCAATGATAGAACCTTTTATTTCATCGCTTTCCAGGTTAAATACCGTGATGGCATTTTCGATGGCAGCTTCGGCAGC
Source organism: uncultured Chitinophagaceae bacterium (assembly GCA_963715585.1). GTDB lineage: Bacteria > Bacteroidota > Bacteroidia > Chitinophagales > Chitinophagaceae > Ferruginibacter. The sequence continues at coordinate 180,793 of OY970254.1, forward strand.
TGTACGCTGTATGGTTTGAATAACTATTTTACGGGCTTCTTTGGTAGCTTTTAATTTGGCGTCCTCAATAATTTCCTGCTGAATAACCAGTGCTTTTGTATGTGCTTCCTGCCTTAAGCTTTCAATTAACTGGGCTTTGGCATCTTCGGCAGTAAGACCGGCTACTTTTTCCAGGCGGCGAATATGCTCTTCCTGGTGTTTTTCCAGTTCGGTACGCTTGATGTTTACGATCTCAGTCTGGCGGTTAAGGTTTTCCTTAATAACCTCATTATCCTTTATCTGTTTCTCCAGGTTCTGGTCTTTTTGATTGAGGGATTGTTCTTTTTGTTTGATACGGGCTTCACTTTCAACCAGTTTCTGGTTGCGTTGCAGTACATCACGCTCGTGATCGGCCTTCAACTGCACAAATTTTTCTTTGGCTTCTAAAAGCTTTTCTTTTTTAAGGTTTTCGGCCTGTAAATTTCCGTCGGCGATGATCTTTTGAGCCTGCTGCTCAGCTTCCTGTATTTGTTTTTGGGTGTTTTTGGCAAAAACCAGTTTACCCAGTATGATGCCCAAAATCAGCGCAGCTACGCCAATGATAATGTAAATTATAATCGGATCCATTGATTGTTTCTGTTTTTAAACGGTTCAAAATCATATATAACGCCTCTTTATCCATATAAAAGTTAAATGAGATGTTTAGCCTACGAAGATAGGTAATTTGTTTGGAGAAAAGGGGGATATGGATTTGGGGTTGTGGGTTTTGTGTTTTGTGGGCAGCCGTTTTATCAAAATGTAACTATTAATGCTGAACCAATACAATCAATTGCCTGATCTTAAAAACTGATTGCGAAAGCTGAAAAATCAATTGACAGACCTGAAAAGTTCATTGTTGATCCTGAAAAACTGATTGTTGACCAATGAGACTTCATTGTTGTCAGGTTTTTTGTCATTGAGGCAGGATTAAAGTTGATTGTTAGACCTTAACGGGCTATTGTTAATGCAGAAAAGTCTATTGTTGCAGGCTAAAATTTCATTGTTTGAGGTGAAATGTTTGTAGCTTGTTGGTTATCAACGCTTTTTATTTCACCTTATCCAGCTGCTGCTCAATTTTCAGCAATGCATCTGTCATTTCTTTTTCTAATGCCGGGTTTGTTTCGGCACTTGTTTGTGTGGCATACCAGATCATGACCATGGCAATATAGTCTTGCATATCCTTGCCGGAGAACTGGGTTTTAAATTCTACAATTTTTTCGTTGATGATTTTTAGGGTGCGGCGGATGGCTTCCTCATCGGAAGGATTGGTTTTGATGCGATAGGTTCGGTCGCCAATTACAATATTTACGGGGATGAGTTCTGCCATGATTATTTTATTTGAACGCTGATTTTTATGATGATTAAGATAAATTATGATTTGGATCTATGGGAATCATCACTATCATAATAATCTGCGTTCCGTTTTATTCACTCAGTATACCAATACATTTATCAATTTCACGAATGTACTGGTTGATGTTTTTTTCGAATGCTTTTTTATCTGCCTCGCTCATTTTGCCCGTGGCAGCTTTTAAAATGGATATTTTTTCCTGCAGGTTTGTTATTTGCTGATTGTCTTTTTCCTTTGCTTCTTTCAACTGCTTTATCAATTCGCTTTGCCGGCTATTCTCTTTTTGCAATAGCTGGTGGTTCTTGAGCAGTTGCTGAAGTTTATCGTTAATGCGTTTGATATGGTTTTCTAAATCGCTCATGCCCCAAACCCCTAAAGGGGCTTTAGATCGTAATTGTTTAAGAGTCTTTCTATTCTTTAAATCTATTTATTTGAATCGTTCTTCGCATTTCCCCCTTTAGGGGGACAGGGGGTTTTCTACTTCCTGATCTCCGCTCCTAATTCTTTCTCATAAGCCCCGATGATCTTATTCATCATACTGTCAATGTCTTTATCGGTCATTGTTTTTTCTTCATCCAAAAAAGTAAAGCTGATGGCCATTGATTTTTTGCCGGCGCCAATCTTTTCACTCTCAAATATATCAAACAAACTGATGGAAGTTAACTTATTTACTTTTGCTGTGGCCGTTGCCTTTTCCACCGCCTCAAAAGGCAGGGTTTTGTTTACAATAATGGCCAGGTCGCGGTTTACGGCCGGGTATTTACTTACATCTTTGTGCTGAATGTTGTTTTTCTTATTCAGTTTAAGCAAGCGGCCCCAGTTAAGATCGGCATAAAAAACGGGTTGCTTAATATCAAAGCGATCCAGTTTGCTGCTGCTTACCAAACCAATTTCTGCAATTTTATCATTTTTAATGTTTGCCTGCAGGGCATTTGAAAGATCAATATTTTCTGCTTCTGTATAAGCATCGGCTTTTAAACCAAGCACATTCATTATTTTTTCAAACACGGCTTTTATAAAATAAAAATCTGTTTTTTCTGCTTTACCCTTCCAGCTATCGGCGGTTTTATTGCCGGTAATGTAAATGGTAAGATGATTGTCTTCTACATATTTTCCTGCTTCATTAACGGCGTATGTTTTTCCAAATTCAAAAAACTTAAGGTCGTTGTTTTTGCGGTTTAGGTTGTAGGCGATGGAAGTAAGACCGGTTTCCATCATGGCCGGGCGCATTACATTCAGCTCCTCACTTAAATTGTTTATCATCTTCACCGTACTTTTCAAAACAGCATCATTGTAATAGGCACTGTTAGTAATGGAGTTGGTGAAAATTTCGTGAAAACCAGAGCCTGCAAGGTATTCAGCAGTTTTTTCTGTGTAGGTTGCTTCATGTGCCAGGGTTTCCACCGAAGGAGAGATGGTTATTGCTGATGGAATATCTACATTATCCAAACCATCAATACGCATAATCTCTTCAACGATATCGGCACCAATGCTGATATCGGTTTTACTGAATGGCACTTTATAACGCATTTCATCAGCACCTTCTTTTATCAGTTCAAAACCCAGGCTGTGTAAAATATTTTTAATGGTGTCGCCATGATAATTTTTACCACTTAATTTTTTCAGGTAATGATATTTTAGGGCGACTTCTGTTTTTTCTTTTGGGTTTGGATACACATCAATAATATCGCTGGCAATTTCGCCACCGGCAATTTCTTTAATGAGTGTGGCTGCTCTTTTTAAAACATTAACTGTGTTGCTGATGTCGACCCCTTTTTCAAAACGGGTGGCAGCATCGGTACGCAGGCCATGCTTTAAAGATGTTTTACGAATTGTGGTTGGATTAAACCAGGCGCTTTCTAAAAAAATATTTTTGGTTGCAGCAGTTACTCCGCTATGCATACCGCCGTAAACACCGCCAATACACATGGGCGCTTCTGCATTGCATATTATCAGGTCTTCGGCAAATAATTTTCTTTCTTTTTCATCCAGCGTAACAAAGGGAGTTCCTTCCGGCAGATTTTTTACGATCACTTTTTTTCCGGTAATGGCATCTGCATCAAAAGCATGTAAGGGCTGGCCGGTTTCGTGCAGAATAAAATTAGTGATGTCAACTATATTATTGATGGGCCGCAGGCCAATACTTTTTAATTTTTGCTGCAGCCAATCGGGGCTTTCGGCAATGATAACACCTTCAATGCTAACACCGGCATAGCGCTGGCAGGCATCAGCATTTTCAATAACCACTTCCATTTGCAGGCCCTGGTTATCAGGCTTAAAATTATTTTTGAAAGGAGATTTTACATTTGTTTCTTTTTTATTGTGGTGCGATAAGTATGCACAAACATCACGTGCAACACCCAGGTGGCTCATGGCATCACTTCGGTTTGGGGTAAGGCCAATTTCAAAAATATAATCGTCGTTCAATTTAAAATATTCAGCAGCGGTGGTGCCAACAATGGTTTCAGCTGGTAATACCATAATGCCGTCGTGGCTTTCGCCCAAACCAATTTCATCTTCGGCACAAATCATTCCCTGGCTTTCTACACCACGTATTTTTGCTTTCTTCATGGTCATTGGCTCGCCGCTAACTGGGTAAATGGTAGCACCAATGGTGGCAACTACAACTTTCTGTCCTACAGCAACATTGGCTGCGCCACAAACGATCTGCAGTTTTTCTTCGGTACCAATATTAACGGTAGTGAGTTTTAATTTATCGGCATCGGGATGTTTTTCGCAGGTAAGTACTTCGCCAATAACCAATCCCTGCAGGCCACCTTTTACAGCTTCATATTTGTGCAGGCTTTCTACTTCAAGCCCTATAGATGTAAGGATCTTGCTTAATTTTTCGGGTTCAATTATTTCGGGTAAATACTCACTAAGCCAGTTGTAACTAATGATCATCCGTTTAATACGTTTTATTGTTAATGGGCAAAGATAGTTTTTTGATTGCTAAAGGCGATAAATGGAAGATTCATAAGCTACACATCAATTTTAAATTCAGCAACAGGCTTTTTGAGCAAGGAGGTGCAAAAAAGAAAAATTTCAAATTTCCAATTGTTGATAAAACACCAGAGAATGCCAGTTTTATTGATTTTTTAATTGTTAATCTGATGGGGATAATGTTTTGGAAATCTGAATAAACTATCTTTGTTGTGAACAATGCTGTGGAAAACCTATGTAAAAAACATATTGGCTACTATGTGGATAAAAATGAAATGAGTTTGATTCTTCTTTTGCCTTTACCTTAGCCGCCCTGCATAAAACAACCCTAACAAGCACAGAAAATCAGAACATGGAACTTACGAATTTTAATAAAGAAAAAAAGCTGCGCCGCAAAGCGCCGGTTGAACTTGGAAGCATGATGTATGGCAAAGTGCCACCACAGGCAAAGGAACTGGAGGAAGCTGTACTGGGCGCCATCATGCTTGAAAAAAGCGCCTTCGACACCGTGGTTGAAATTTTAAAACCCGAATGTTTTTATGTAGATGCAAACCAGCGCATTTACAAAGCCATGCAGGGTTTGGCCATAAAAAGTTTACCGATAGATTTACTGACGGTTGTGGAGGAATTAAAATTCCGGGAAGAACTGGATGCAGTTGGCGGCCCTTATTATGTGACCAAACTAACCAATGCAGTTGTTTCATCGGCCAATATTGAAGCTCACTCACGTATAGTTTTACAAAAATTCATTCAAAGAGAATTGATCCGCATCAGCGGAGAAATTATTGGTGATGCTTACGAAGACAGCACCGATGTTTTTGATATGCTGGATGAAGCAGAAGGAAAATTATTTGAGATCACCAATAATCACCTGCGTAAAAACTTTGACAGTATTGATACGGTTTTGGTAAAAACCATTCAGCGCATTGAAGACATGCGCAACAGGCAGGAAGATATTACCGGTGTACCAACCGGATTTCCATCGCTGGATAGAATTACTTACGGCTGGCAATCTACAGATTTGATTGTGTTGGCAGCAAGGCCATCAGTTGGTAAAACCGCTTTTGCCTTAAACCTGGCCCGCAGTGCAGCTTTGCATCCTACCAAACCAACGGCAGTAGGCTTTTTTAGCCTGGAGATGAGCAGCTCACAATTAGTACAACGTATTTTAAGTGCCGAAAGTGAAATATGGCTGGAGAAGATTGCCCGTGGTAAACTGGAAGAGCATGAGATGAAGCAATTGTATAAGAATGGTATTGAACGTTTATCAAAAGCGCCCATATTTATTGATGATACAGCAGCGTTGAATATTTTTGAACTGAGAGCGAAATGCCGCCGTTTAAAAAATAAACACAATGTTGGCCTCATCATCATTGACTATTTACAGTTGATGAGTGGTGCCGGCGAAAACCGCAATGGTAACCGGGAGCAGGAGATCAGCCGTATATCAAGAGACTTGAAAGGACTTGCAAAAGAATTGCAGGTGCCTATCATTGCACTGTCGCAGTTAAGTCGTGAGGTTGAGAAAAGAAAAGAAGGTGCAAAAATTCCACAGTTGAGTGATCTGCGAGAGTCGGGTGCCATTGAGCAGGATGCGGATATGGTTATGTTCCTGTACCGCCCGGAGTATTACGATATTACCAGCAACGAAATGGGAGAGAGCAATAAAGGCGAGACCTATGTGAAGATTGCCAAGCACCGTAATGGTAGCCTGGATACAGTTAAACTAAAAGCATTACTGCATATTCAGAAATTTGTTGAAGAAGAAGGTGGTAGTGATTTTGCAAGCGGCTTACCCGGCGGAAGCTGGAAACCGGTGAAGAGTGATGATGGCGATGGAGCAAAACTGTACATACAAAAGGGCAGCAAGATGAATGATGGAGAGTTTGATGAGGATGCGCCGTTTTAAAAAATACCCCCTCCGCCCCCTGAAGGGGGAACTGATTATGTAGAAGACATAAGCGAAGAACAATTTTTACTTTTATTGAGGAATGAAGAATTAAATTTGATTTTTCATTCCTTTTTTATTTATGGCCTTACCATTTTTTTACAAAGAAGATTTAGTTGCATCAAGCACAGATGTGGTGCTGGATGAAGCCACCAGCAAGCATATGGTGCAGGTGCTGCGTATGCAAAATGGCGAGCAGTTACAACTGACAAATGGTAAAGGGATTTTATTTACTGCTGAGATAACTGACAACAACCGGAAAAGATGTGCTGTAAAAATTTTGACCACGGACCACAGACCACCAACAACGAACAATGTAACAATTGCTATTTCTCCTGTAAAAAACAACACCCGTTTTGAATGGTTTTTAGAAAAGGCAACCGAGATAGGTGTTACAGAAATTATACCGCTGGTATGTACAAGAACCGAAAAAACAGCTTTTAAGTTTGACCGGATGAAAAGTATTTTGGTGAGCGCTATGCTGCAAAGCCAGCAATGCTGGTTACCGGTTTTACATGAGCCAACAAAATTTAATGAACTTGTCAAATCATCAGCACAACAGCAAAAATTTATTGCGCATTGTATTGATGGAGCTAAACGAAATTTAGTTGATTTAAATAACGAATCGCTTTTCTCTAAAATTATTTTAATTGGGCCCGAAGGGGACTTTACGGAGGATGAAATTGAATTGGCCCTGCAAAATCATTACAGTGCTGTAAGTCTTGGTGACACCAGGCTGAGAACGGAGACGGCAGGCATCGTAGCCGCTACTTTACTTTGCCTCGTCTGAATATTTTTCTTCTTCTTCCGGCAACACAGGTTCATTTAAACGTACCACCCTGTTTTTAGCCATTCTTTTCCGCATTACCATATTCAACATTTCCACGCCAAATGAAAAAGCCATACCAAAATAAATATAGTTTTTCAGTTTCAGCTGGTGCGCAGCTTCACTGTCCCAGCCTTCAATAATTAAACTAAGGCCAATCATTACTAAAAAAGATAAGGCCAGCATTTTTAAAGTAGGATGTTTATGAATGAAGGCAGAGATAGCAGGACTGAATAAGAACATTACGGTCATAGCAATTACCACAGCAGCAATCATGATCTCAACATATTTGGCGGTACCACCTGCGGTGATGATGCTGTCGAAAGAAAAAACAGCATCAATCAAAATAATTTGCCCGATGGCATTGCCCAGCGATATTTTTTTTGTTTTTTCATTCGATGTATTCGGATCTTCTCCTTCCAGTTTGGCATGAATTTCCATCACCGATTTATAAATGAGGAATAAACCACCGGCCAGCATTACAATGCTTGCCAGATCGAAGCCTTTATCAAAAATTGTAAATACAGCTTTGCCTTTTTGAGAGAGCAGCCAGCCCAAACCCATCAACAATAAACTGCGTGAAAGAATACCGGTGACCATCCACATGCGCCGGGCTTTTTTCTGGTCTTTTTGTTTATCAAGCCTGTTAAGGATGATGCTTACAAAAATTACATTGTCGATACCCAGTACCACTTCCAGCACTACCAAAATAAAAAAACTGATGATGCTTTCTGACGTAAATAAATGTTCCATGTTTAATTATAATGCTTTACAAATTTGTTTTACAATACCCGGCCCTTCATAAATAAAACCGGTCCATACCTGAACTAATGATGCACCTGCTTCCATCTTTTCTTTTGCATCTGCGCCGGTAAAGATACCACCACTTGCGATGATTGGTATTTGTCCGTTTGTTTTTTGGTGAATGTATTTTACTATTTCTGTGCTTCTTGCTTTTACGGGTAAACCGCTTAGTCCGCCAGCACCAATGGTCGTGAGTTGTGAGTCGTGAGTCGTGAGTTTGTCTCTGCTGATGGTGGTGTTTGATGCAACAAGTCCATCTAATTTTATTTCGAGAGCCAGTGCAATTACATCATCAATTTGTTCTGTAGTTAAATCGGGTGCTATCTTTAACAGTATAGGCTTTTGAATTTTAAATTTTAAATTTTGACTTTGCAGATTGGTCAATATTTTATGCAACGCATCTTTCTCCTGCAATTCCCTCAAACCCGGCGTGTTTGGGCTGCTTACATTTACCACAAAATAATCTACATAATCGTGCAATGCTAAAAAGCATTTTTCATAATCCTTCCAGGCATCTTCGTTAGGGGTAACCTTATTCTTCCCAATATTACCACCAATAACTATTTTGATTTTTGGTTTTTGACTTTTGATTTTCTTAAGTCTTTCAACAACCGCATCAACCCCATCATTATTAAAACCCATACGGTTGATGAGTGCTTTATCTTTTGGTAAACGAAATAACCGGGGTTTATCGTTTCCGGCCTGCGGGAGCGGAGTTACCGTTCCAATCTCCACAAAACCAAAACCAAGTGCTTCCAGTTCATTTAAATATTTTGCATTTTTATCGAAGCCGGCACCCAAGCCAAACCGGTTGGGGAATTGAATATTGAATATGGAGTATGGAATATTTTCCTGTGGCTTGAAGCTTGAAGCTATCAGCCTTTTAATAAAGCCAACTTTACAAAGCAGCTTCAATCCATTCATCGAGAAATAGTGAACCCACTCAGGATCAAAACAAAATAAAATGGAACGAAGGACTTTATACATTTGGCGCAAAAATAAGCCACTGTAATCAGTTTTTTGTTTTCGTGCAGAAATTATAACTTTGGTATATAAAGTTGCATAAACAACTAAATTTAAATAACACAATTAAAGCTCAATAAAATTAATAACGTACAAGAGTGCGACGCCAATGAAGATAATTAGCGGTTTGCAGTTGGGTACAAAAAATAAAAAATCATGCAGGAAGCATACATAGTAGCAGGATACAGAACAGCCATTACCAAAAGTAAAAAAGGCGGATTTCGCTTTTACAGGCCCGACGATTTAGCGGTAGATGTGATTAAGGGTTTGCTGGCAAGCGTGCCACAGCTTGATGTAAAAAGAGTAGATGATGTAATTGTGGGTAATGCTGTACCTGAGGCTGAGCAAGGCTTACAGGTGGGCAGAATGATTTCTGCAAGAGCGGTTGGCATTCATGCGCCGGGTATAACTATTAACCGGTATTGCGCCAGCGGGTTAGAAAGTATTGCCATGGCAACTGCAAAGATCCGGAGCGGCATGGCCGAATGTATTATTGCAGGTGGTACAGAGAGTATGAGCCTGGTACCAACAGCAGGTTGGAAAGTGGTACCGTCTTTTACTATTGCAGAAACCGAACCCGATTATTATTTAGGTATGGGTTTAACTGCCGAGGCTGTTGCCAAAGAATATAATGTAAGCAGAGAAGACCAGGATGCATTTAGTTATAACAGCCATGTAAAGGCTGGCAACGCTATTAAGGAAGGATATTTTAAATCGGGCATTTTACCTATAACTGTTAATGAAGTTTATTTAGATGCAAAAGGCAAAAAACAAAAGCGTGATTATATAGTTGATACCGATGAGGGCGTTAGAGCCGATACATCTACCGAAGGCCTGGCAAAACTAAAACCTGCTTTTGCGATGGGCGGTTCGGTTACTGCCGGTAACTCATCTCAAACCAGTGATGGTGCTGCTTTTGTTATTGTAATGAGCGAAAGAATGATAAACGAGCTGGGCTTAAAACCCATTGCCCGTTTGGTAAACTGTGCCGGCGCCGGTGTTCATCCACGCATTATGGGTGTGGGGCCGGTTGAAGCCGTACCTAAGGTTTTAAAACAGGCAGGTATGAACCTTTCTCAAATTGATCTTTTTGAATTGAACGAAGCCTTTGCCTCCCAGGCATTGGCCGTAATAAGAACATTGGAATTAAATCCTGATATTGTCAACATCAATGGCGGCGCAATTGCATTGGGCCATCCGTTAGGTTGTACCGGTTGCAAACTTACCATACAACTAACCAATGATATGAAAAGGCTGAATAAGAAATACGGTATTGTTACAGCCTGTGTTGGCGGCGGCCAGGGTATTGCAGGAATTATTGAAAATATTCAATAATAATTATAACTTTAGACTAATAAAATAAAAATACCGGGGCAGCGTTATGTGCTGGTGTGCAATCCAATAAAATAAATACCCTCCCTTATTAAACTTTACTAAAGCAATTCAGTAGTAATTAAATTTATATCATAGTCACCAAAAAAAACTGCTATGGACAGAAGAGACTTTCTTACAGTGGGTAAACCTAAAAAGAAAATACCTGCTAAATCAGAAACTGGCCAAATAGTATCTCCGGCACGTACACTAAGTGGTATTAATCCCTATACAGGCCCATGGGGAACCAATGAAATTATTCATCTTTTAAAGCGAACCATGTTTGGTGCTAAAAAAGCTGATGTGGATTATTTTGCTTCTGCCACCATGAGCCAGGCAGTGGATGAATTACTTAACCCCACAGCCCCGGTTCCATTACCGCCGGTTAAAGAATATACCACCTCAACCCAGCCCGGCACGCCCGATGCAAATATTGCACAGGGCACTACCTGGGTAAATGATATAAACAACGATGGTACAGTACAAAGCCAGCGAAGAGCATCTTATAAAAAATGGTGGACTGGCGTGATGATTAACCAGGACCGAAGCATAAGGGAAAAAATGACTTTTTTGTGGGTTGATAATTTTGGAAATGAAGCAAACGAAGTAGGCTATGCTAATTGGATTTATAAACAACAAACAACCATAAGACAAAATTGCCTGGGCAATTACAAACAAATGGTTAAAGATATTACTGTGGATCTTTCTATGCTTCGCTATTTAAACGGATATTTAAACACAGCATCGGCGCCGGATGAAAACTATGGAAGGGAGTTGCAGGAATTATTTACGGTAGGCAAAGGGCCCAACAGTAAATACACCGAGGGAGATGTGAAAGAAGCTGCAAAAGTATTAACCGGATGGCAGATAAATTTCAACACCTATCAAACGGTATTTAACGCAGCCAGGCACAGCACAGCATCCAAAACTTTTTCATCTTTTTATAATAACACTGTAATTCCCGGAAGAACAGGAGCTACAGCAGGAGACCTGGAACTGACTGATTTACTGAATATGATTTTTGCCCAGAATGAAGTGGCAAAATATATTGTTCGCAAATTTTACCGCTGGTTTGTTTATTATGAAATAGATGCCGCTACCGAAGCAAATGTAATCACTCCTTTGGCTGATATCTTCCGTACTAATAATTATGAGATTAAGCCGGTTTTAAGCGCATTATTTAAAAGCGAACATTTTTATGATGTGCTGAATCAAAACTGCATCATAAAATCACCTTTAGATATTGTTATAGGCTCTATGCGGGAATATAATGTTAGTATGCCACTTGCATCTGACTGGAATACCAGTTATGGACATTGGAATACTTTGTACACATTTATTTATTTAATGGGGCTTGACTTGCACGACCCACCAAATGTGGCAGGGATGCCTGCATATTACCAGGAACCTTCTTTTCATGAAATATGGATTACCACCGACTCCTTGCCTAAAAGAAATCAGTATACAGATATTATGACAAGTACCGGTTACTCAAGAAATGGCTTCAGAATGCAGTTTGATTTTGTGGCTTATGCTAAAACGCTTACCAACCCCGGTAATCCAAATGACCTGATTGATGAAACCTTGAAATATTTATACCGTATGACTTTGTCGCCGCAGGTAAAACAGCAGATGAAAACGCAGATGCTGTTAAGTGGCCAGCAGTACGATTATTACTGGACCAATGCCTGGAGTGCTTATATAGCCAGCCCCACGGTTGCCAATTTTAATATTGTAAATGTAAGGTTGAGAGATTTGTTCAGGTATTTGATGAATTTAAGTGAATATCAGTTGAGTTAAGCACCTGTTGCCTTACCACTAACGATTGACTGTTCACAGATCACGAAAAATACTTTTTCTGTTATAAATTTTTTTATATGAAACGTAGAGAATTTTTAGGAAAATCAGCTGCTGTTGCATTGCCTGCTTTAATTAGCGGTTATGCTGTAAAAGCATTAAATGAAAACTCGCCGTTGGTTAGGGCATTAATGGGCGGCGCAACAGATACAGATCATGTGCTTGTTATTGTGCAGCTATCAGGTGGTAATGATGGTTTAAATATGGTAATACCTATCAGCACGTACAATCTGTATAATGCAGCACGTACCAATATTGCTATTCCCGAAAACAGTATTTTAAAGTTAAATGGATATACCAATACCGGGCTTCATCCCAGTATGACTGGCTTGCAAACCATGTATAATGAATCCAAATTAAAAATTGTGCAGGCAGTGGGTTATCCGCAACCTAACTTTTCTCATTTCAGGGCAACTGATATCTGGATGACATCAAGCAACAGCGATCAGGAAGTATATACAGGTTGGGCAGGGCGCTATTTAAATTATGAGTACCCTAATTTTCCAACGGGTTATCCAAATACCACTACACCAGACCCATTGGCCATTCAAATAGGGTCTACTGCCAGTTTAACAACCCAGGGCCCCAGTGTAAATATGGCTATGAGTATTACCAGCGCCACCTCTTTTTATCAATTAATAAGCGGAACAAACGATCCGGTTCCGGGAACAAAAGCCGGAAAAGAATTAAATTTTATACGCACAATATCAAAACAAACACAACAGTACAGCTCTGCAATTTCAACTGCTGCAGCCAGGGTTACCCAACAAAATGCTTATCCAACAAACAACAGTCTTGCTGATCAGTTAAAAATTGTTGCCCGTTTAATTAAAGGGGGGCTGCAAACAAGAGTTTACATGGTAAGTTTTGGCGGTTTTGATACTCATAGTCTTCAAACAACAACAACTGATACAACTGTTGGCAACCATGCTACCTTGCTTGGCCGTGTTAGCGATGCCATAAAAGCTTTTCAGGATGATTTGAAGTTTTTAGAAATTGAGGATCGTGTTGTAGGTATCACTTTCAGTGAGTTTGGAAGAAGAGTAAAAAGCAACAGCAGTGTGGGTACCGACCATGGTGCAGCAGCGCCGCTTTTTGTTTTTGGTAAACCTGTAGATGGTGGTGTGCTTGGCGATAACCCAACCATACAGCCGGTAGCAACAGTAAATGATAATGTGCCCATGCAATACGATTTCAGAAGTATTTATTCCACCATCCTGGAAAAATGGTTCTGTCTCCCAAAAGCAACGGTGCAGGCGCTATTTCCACCAGGGGTAAACGGGCAAATACAAGACCTGCCCTTAATTAAAGGAAACACCTGCAAAGCAACTGCGCCACCACCAAGTTCATCGGGCAGTAGTTTAATTACCAATTATCCAAACCCATTCACCAATAAAACAACCATCGAGTTTAATACAGATGGCGGCCATACTTTAATTCAGATAATGGATACAGCTGGCAGGTTACTGGTAAACCTGTTAGAAACAGAATTCCTCACCGCATCAAGACAAACTGTTGTTTTTGATGGCTCTCATTTACCAACAGGTGTGTACTATGCCCGTTTGCAAAATGGTACCAAACAACAGGTGCGGCCAATGATGAAAGTGAGGTAAAAAATAAATATTTTGATCTGATAAATAAAAAACCGGCTAAAATTGATTGCCGGTTTTTTTATAATGATTTTTTATTTTTTAATCTGTTATGCGATGGCCTGCATTAACCCAATCAACTATTTTCTGTTTATCTATGGCGGTTAACTGAGCATTGGGGGCCGCTGGCATAAATGACGGGATACCATCAACAGCTCTTGCTTTTATCCTGTCCCAGGAGTTTACAATATCAGTATCTGCATCAAAGTTTTTACTGCCGTTTACGGCGCCATTTAAGTGGCAGGGGCCACAATAACCATTAACGATCGTTCTTACTGCATAGTACTTGGGGCCATAACCGTTAATAGTTATGGTTGCAGTACCAATGCAGTTATTTACGTTTTTTACACTAAGGGTATAATTTCCGGCAGCCAAACCAAAAAAGTTTGTAGATACCTGATAAGGCAGGCCGGTAACACTATAGCTATAGCCCGAGCCGATTGGAGAGGTAACTGTTATTGTTCCCAGCAACTGGCCGGTAATGGTATGTGTAACACTTGCTACCGGGGTAATGGTAACTCCTAAGCAAGGGTCAACAGGAACCGGTGCAGGAATGGTATCAGACTTGGAACAGGCTGCAAATAAAGCTGAAGAAAAGATTATGGTATAAATAATGGTTTTTTTCATCGAATTAAATTGTAGTATAAATTTAGTTTAAATAAACAATAAATACGGGTTTAGCATAAGGTATTTAGCGGGCCTATTGATCTGTTTTACATGTATGATGCTGCTGCATTTAACAATGCTGCTTTTACTTAACGGCATTATTTAATGAATAGTGTTTGAACAAATATTTGAGAGGCTAAGTAATCGGGCTTTATTATATTTGCTGCTTCATTTAATACCATGCAACTTATACCAGTAACAGATCAAACAACCGCTCAGCAATTTTTACAGGTAGCTGTTGTGCTTCATAAAAATGACCCCAACTGGATCCGCCCGCTGGATAAGGATATCAATGAAGTATTTGATAAAGAAAAGAACAAGGCTTTTCGTTTTGGAGAAGTGATACGCTGGATATTAAAAGACGATGCCGGTAAACTGATTGGCCGCATTGCAGCTTTTACCAATAAAAAATATAAGAACAAGGGAGATGATGTGCCTGTTGGCGGCATTGGTTTTTTTGAATGCATTAATGACCAGGCTGCGGCCGACCTTTTACTGGATAATGGCAAACACTGGCTGATACAGCATGGCATGGAAGCCATGGATGGCCCCATTAACTTTGGTGAGCGTGACCGCTGGTGGGGCCTGATCACTGAAGGGTTTACGCCGCCGCTGTATTGCATGAACTATAATCCGCCTTATTACGTTACGCTTTTTGAGAACTATGGTTTTAAATTGTTTTATAACCAGGTTTGTTTTGCATTGGATGCTAAAAAACCGTTAGCCCAAAAAACAATGGAGCGTCATAAGTTGCATGAAGACAATCCGGACATCAGTTTTGATACCATCAAAAAAAATAACCTGCCTAAGTATGTGCTGGATTTTGTGGAAGTGTATAACAAGGCCTGGGCGGGTCATGGCGGACTAAAACAACTTAATAAGGAACAGGTGTCATTGATGTTTAAAAAAATGAAACCGGTAATGGATGAAGATATTTTGTACTTCGCCTATCACAAAGGTACCGCCATTGCCATGTTCATCAACCTGCCCGATATCAACCAGTATTTTAAACACCTGAATGGCAAATTTGGTTTGTTGCAGAAACTGGAATTTGTGTGGCGGCAAAAATTTAAAAAATCAAGAAAATTTGTGGGGATCGTTTTTGGCGTAGTGCCCGAATGGCAGGGAACGGGTATAGATTCTTACATCATCGGCGAATGCCGCAAAATTGTACAAAAGCCCAATCAATTATACCTGGAATATGAAATGCAGTGGATCGGTGATTTTAATCCTAAAATGATCAATGTGGCCGAGAGCTTTGGTGATACCTACCGCAGCCGCAACCTGGCCACGTACCGTTATTTATTCGACAGAACAAAAGAATTTCATCGCCACCCAATGGTATCTTAAAAGCAGCGTTTGTATCTGCGGTACAAACAAAAAACTACGCAGTAGTTACAAGATATATTTTTCGACAGCTTCTCAACAGGCATAAAAACAAATTCTGATTTCCAGATTAGATTACCGAAATTAGCACCGTATGGATGATAAGTTTATAGTATCGGCAAGAAAATACAGGCCACAGAATTTTTCTACAGTGGTTGGTCAGGCACATATTACCACCACTTTAAAAAATGCGATCAAAAATAATCAGCTGGCGCACGCATTTCTATTTTGCGGTCCCAGGGGTGTAGGTAAAACAACCTGTGCAAGAATTTTAGCAAAAACCATCAATTGCGAAAATCAAACACCCGATGGCGAAGCCTGCAATACCTGCAACAGTTGTGTTTCTTTTGATGCCGGCACATCTATGAACATTCATGAACTGGATGCGGCCAGTAACAATTCTGTAGATGATATCCGCAGCCTGGTTGAGCAGGTGCGTTTTGCACCGCAGGCCGGTAAATACAAAGTGTATATTGTGGATGAGGTACACATGCTCAGTTCATCGGCCTTTAACGCATTTTTAAAAACGCTGGAAGAACCACCGCCTTATGCCATCTTTATTTTAGCAACAACAGAGAAGCATAAGATACTGCCAACCATCCTCAGCCGCTGCCAGATATTCGACTTTAAAAGAATTACCAATAACGATACCACTGAACACTTACAGGAGATCTGTGATAAAGAAAAGATACAGGCAGAGAAAGCAGCCCTGCATGTGATTGCCCAAAAAAGTGAAGGCTGTATGCGTGATGCTTTAAGTATTCTTGATAAAATTGTAAGTTTCAGCAACGGTGAATTAACCTACAGCAATACTTTAGAGCATCTGAATATTTTAGATGAAGATTATTATTTTAGAATGCTGGATTGCATGCAGCAACAGCATTTAAGCGATGCCATGCTGCTGTATGATGAAATAAACCGCAAAGGTTTTGAAGGCGATACTTTACTGGAAGGCTACAGTGAATTTATAAGAAACCTGCTGGTAAGTAAAGATGCAAAAGCAGCCATACTGCTGGAAGTAGCCGATGATTTTAAACAAAAATATTTGCAGGCTGCTCAACATATTGCAACAGGCTGGCTTATTGCCGCATTGAATTTGCTGAACGAAGCCGAAATAAATTACAAGCAGGCACGCAACAAGCGTTTGCATGTAGAACTCACCATCATTAAACTCTGTTACCTTTTACAGGCTGTAGAAATGGTGAATAATGAAGGCACGGTTTCAAAAAAAAAAGTAGTTGAAACAGCCAGGCCGGTTGCATTTAAATCTATTCAACCAATAAGGGTTAAAGAAATTGAACCGGCGGTTATTACTCAGCCGGTTGTTCAAAAAAAATCAGAAGCAAAACTGATTATTGAAGAACCGGAACAACGAATTGAGATAAAAGCAGTAGTTGAAACAGCACCGCTACATACTGAACCCAAAAAATCACTTGGCTCTTTAGCTGCCATCCGAAATAAAGTAACTGCACAAAATAAAAATGGTAAAGAAGTTAAGGATTTAACAGAAGCCGAACTTACAATTTGCTGGGATAATTTTATAGAAAAACTGAATGCAAAAAAGAATCATTCAGCCGTAACCAATTTTAAAATGGCGGAGTTGAAGATCATTGATAACAACTCCATCGAGATCATAACAGAAAATAATATTCAGCAAAAATTTATTGAGCAGGAACGTGCCGAACTGGTTGACGACCTGCAGCAATACTTTTGTAACAGGCAGCTCACTTACTCAGTTACTATCATTGAAAAAGAAGGAGCCGGCGAAGTAACAGAAAAGCCCTTAAGCTCCCGGGAGCAATATCTTAAGATAGTTGAAGAATATCCTTTGGTTAAGGAATTGAAAGACAGGCTGCGCCTTGAACTCGATTATTAACCCAAACAGCTGTACTTTTCCCTATTTTGCCTTAATTTCGAACCTCAATCTAAAATAAGCGATTTATACTATGGCAGAAGTGATACGCATGCCGCTTTTAAGCGATACGATGACCGAGGGGAAAATAATATCCTGGAACAAAAAAGTAGGGGATAAGGTAAAAGCAGATGATGTGCTTGCCGATGTGGAAACCGACAAGGCAACCATGGAAGTGAATGGATATGTAGACGGCACTTTATTATACATTGGTGTACCAGCTGGCGAAGCTGCCAAGATCAACCAGATCATAGCTATTGTGGGTAAAGAAGGAGAAGATTATAAATCTTTATTAGATGGAGATGGTGCAGCCAAACCAACCCCTGAGCCAAAAGCAGAAGCAGCCGATAAGCCTGCAACTGAAGCTGCTCAACCCAAAACCGAAAATACACAACCCCAAATTCAAAAAGTTTCCCTTCCTGCGGGGGCAAAAGAAATTCGCATGCCTTTATTGAGCGATACGATGACTGAAGGAAAGATCGTAAGCTGGAATAAAAAACTAGGCGATTTTGTAAAAGCTGATGATGTGCTTGCCGATGTGGAAACCGATAAAGCAACCATGGAAGTAGTGGGATACGAAGAAGGCACTTTATTATATGTAGGTGTAGAAGCCGGTAAGGCCGCAAAAATAAATGAGATCATTGCCATAGTTGGTAAAGCCGGAACTGATGTGAGTGCTTATGTAGCTGCTGAAAAAGCGGGTGGAAATACTGCAGCAATAGCACCTGCAGCTGAAAGTGAAACCGCTGCCAGCCAGTCAACGGCAAATGCAGCAGCACCTGCCGAAGAACCAACAGCTTCTTCCAACGGAAGAATAAAAGCTTCTCCACTTGCTAAAAAACTGGCAGCTGATAAAGGTATTGACATTAGTAAAGTGAGTGGTAGTGGCGATGGTGGAAGAGTAACTAAAAAAGATGTGGATGGTTATGTGCCGGCTGCTGCACCAACTCAAACAACTACGCCAAAAGCAACAGCACCTGTGGCAGTATTTACTGCAAGCGGACAGGAAGGCCATACCGATGTTCCATTAACCCAAATGCGTAAAACCATTGCACGCCGCCTGGGCGAAAGCATGTTTAGTGCACCGCATTTTTATTTAACCATGGAAATAAACATGGATAATGCCATGGCAGCCCGTGTTCAGTTAAATGAACTGAGCCCGGTAAAAATTTCTTTCAACGATTTTGTTATAAAGGCAGTGGCTTTATCGCTGCGCCAGCATCCAAATGTAAACAGCAGCTGGATGACAGATTTTATCCGCCTGAATCATCATATACATATTGGCAGCGCAGTAGCAACGCCCGATGGTTTGATAGTGCCGGTGATACGTTTTGCCGACCAGAAAACCTTATCGCAGATTGCTGCCGAAGCCAAAGAATTATACGGTAAGGCAAAAGATAAAAAATTGCAGCCGCAGGAATTCAGTGGTAACACATTTACCATTTCCAATTTGGGCATGATGGATATTGAAGAGTTTACTGCCATCATTAATCCGCCGGACAGTGCTATTTTAGCCGTGGGCCGTATTAAAGAAACCGTGGTTAAAAAAGGCGATGGTTTTGGAGTAAGCAACTTTATGAAACTCACTTTAAGCTGCGATCACCGTACGGTGGATGGCGCCGTGGGAGCTGCTTTCCTGCAAACACTTAAAAAGTATTTAGAGAATCCGGTTACGATGTTATTGTAATCTAAAAAGCAAAATAAGTAATTGCGTCAGTTTTAAAAGCTGGCGCTTTTTTATTTTATTAACCCGGCATTTTGGCTTTCATGGGGCTTCATTGGCGTCGCACTCTTGTGCAGTATATCAGCATTGTACTTTTTAGAAAGCGATTCAAAAATATATTTTCAATAAATTTTGAAAATTCAAAAACTGTGTTACCTTTGTGGTATAAATAAACCATCATGAAACTTACCGACGCAAAAGCACAGTTCATCAGCAGTTGGGGCGCTTTTGGTACGCATTGGGGCATTAACCGCACCATGGCGCAAATTCATGCATTGCTGCTCATCAGTCCCGATCCCATTACACAGGATGATATTATGGAACAGTTAAGCATCAGCCGCGGCAATGTAAATATGAACACCCGTGACCTGATTGGCTGGGGCCTGGTAGAAAGGGTACTGATACCCGGCGAACGCAAGGAATTCTTCACCGCCGAAAAAGATATCTGGAAAGTTGCTACACAGATCATCAAAGAAAGAAAAAAAAGAGAACTCGATCCCATGCTTAAACTTTTAAGTCAGTTGGAGCAGATTGAAGGTGATAAAAAAGCTAAAGACGTGAAGCAGTTTGTAGATACCATCGCTGGCATCCGCAAATTTGGCGGCCAGGCCGATAAGGTTTTGGATGTTATGATTAAGGCAGACGAAAGTTGGTTTTTGGGAAGCCTGCTGAAGTTCTTTAAATAGTGCAATTGCCAGCATAGTACATACTTTATATGAGAGACAGCAAAATCCATAAACTTCTGAACTATTGCATAGCTACAATTTGGATTGCAAATGGATTGTTTTGTAAAGTGTTGAATCTTGTGCCAAGGCATCAGGAAATTGTAACAAAAATTCTGGGTAATGAATATGCAAGACTCTTTACAATTCTCATAGGTTCTGCAGAGATGTTGGTGGCAATCTGGATTGTAAGCAATATTAAATCAAGACTTAATGCCGTAGCTCAAATTCTGATTATTGCTGCAATGAACACATTGGAATTTATTCTGGTGCCAGATTTGCTGCTTTGGGGAAGAGCCAATGCAATATTCGCCTTCATCTTAGTATTGGTTATTTACTTTAACGAATTCTACCTAAATAAAAAATCAGCCCGACAAACATAAAATGTTTTCATTCTTAAAAAATCATCCATTTGCGGTTGAAGCATTTTTCGAGAGTTCACTTGTTCTCACATTTGCAGTTCCTAAAGAACAGTTAGAAACAAAGATTCCGGAATGCCTGCAATTAGACACATTTAATGATAAGTGGGCTTTTGTTGCAATAGCCATGGTTCAAACAAAAGATCTTCGGCCAAAAGGGGTTCCTAAGTTTATGGGTAACGACTTCTTTTTGATTGGATATCGTGTATTTGTACGTTACACAAATAAAGCCGGAAAGCATTTGCGTGGCTTATACATCCTTAAATCAGAAACTGATAAAAAGAAAATGGAATTTATGGGAAATATCTTCACCCATTATAATTACACAACTATTGATATTCTTCAAAAAGAAAATTCAGATTCAAAAGAAATATCATCAGCTAAATCAAAATTTAAAGTAACCATTGATAAAAGAGAAGAAGAAATTTTGTTGCCTGCAAATTCACCTTTTGCTGATTGGAAGGAAGCCAGAAGATTTGCAGGTCCTTTACCTTTTACATTCACTTACAATCAGGCCACTAAAGAAGTTTTAATTATTGAGGGTGTAAGACAAAACTGGACTCCTGCACCGGTAAAAGTTATTGATTATGATTTCGGTTTTTTGAATTCAATAAAACTTCAGGATCCAATATTGGCAAATGCATTTGTTATTAAAAATATTCCTTACTACTGGAAAAAAGGCAAAATTGAAATATGGAAATAAAAAGACGAAAATTTCAGGGAGTTTTAAATATTTTAAGCTTTAACCGGCACTTTTACGTATTCGGGCTGATAGCTTTGAGTTTGATAATTGCAAGCCATGTGATATTTAACTGGCCGGATATTTTATTCTGGATAATTATTGCTGCTTTTCTATACGGTCTTGTAATGCCATTAATTGTATCGGCTTATGTCTATGATTTTTCCGGCTATTATGATTTCAATTGGTTGAAAAAATTTAAAATAGAAGATTCCAACCCGAAACAAATTTTAAACATTAATGCCGGCTTTGATGAAACAAGCTTTATCATTAAAAGCCTGTTTCCTCAATCCGAGTTAAAAGTATTTGATTTTTACAATGCTAAACGCCACACCGAACCTGCTATCATAAGAGCAAGAAAAGTGAGTCTGGTTTATCCCGATACCCAACAGATAGTATCAAATTCAATTCCTCTAAAAGATAATTCAGTGGATGTTATTTTCTTATTATCAGCAGCCCACGAGATAAGGTTGCAGGAAGAAAAAGTTGAGTTTTTAAAAGAATGCCATCGCTTATGTAAGCCAAACGGAAAAATAATTATGGTTGAACATTTACGGGATCTTCCAAACTTCTTTGCATTCACTGTTGGGTTTACACATTTCTTTTCCAAAAGGGCCTGGAAAAAAGCATTTGAGAAAGCAGCTTTTTCTTCATTTGCAGAAACCAAATTCACACCATTTATGTCTATTTTCAATTGTAACGCTTAATTTTTTAATAAATGCATCTTCAGCTTAAAATAATTGGTATCCTGTTAATTGGCCTCGCACTGATTCATATTTTCTTTCCAAAATATTTTAAATGGGATAAAGAACTTGTTTCTTTGAGCTTAATTAACCGGCAAATGATGACAGTTCATACTTTCTTTATTGCCCTTACGATTTTTCTGATGGGGCTGCTTTGTATCTCCTCATCTGCTGAACTCATTAACACAAGCCTCGGCAAAAAAATATCTTTGGGATTTGCCATATTCTGGACAATAAGGTTGTTTATTCAGTTTTTTGGCTATTCGACAAAACTTTGGAAAGGAAAGACCTTTGAGACTTCAATGCACATTTTATTTACGCTTTTATGGGCTTACTTAGGTTTTATATTTTGGACAATAGCAGTAAAATAAAGCAATCATAATAAAGAATGTCGGCGGAATATATACCTATCCGAATCAGTAACTTTGTATTTTAAATGAACGATCAACCCATCATACTATTCGACGGCGTTTGTAATTTTTGTAACAGTGCAGTAAACTTTACACTTAAAAGAAACACAAAAGCAGATATCCGTTTTGCACCCATGCAAAGCGAAGCCGGGCAAAAATTATTGCAGCAATACAATTTACCGGTTGATGATATGGAATCGTTTGTATTTATTGAAAACGGCGTTGCCTACAAACAATCTACCGCAGGACTAAAAGTGTGCAGGCATTTAAGAGGGCTTTGGCCATTGTGTTACGGCTTTATTATTGTTCCTAAATTTATACGGGATGGTATTTATAACTGGATTGCTAAAAACCGGTACAAATGGTTCGGCGTACAACAGGCATGCATGATACCCACACCGGAAGTAAGAGCAAGATTTTTAACTTAGTATGGAAAAGAAAAAAACACTGGTGCTTGGTGCATCAGAAAATCCGGCACGATACAGTTACCTGGCAATAAACCGTCTGAAGAATAATCAGCACCCGGTTGTTGCCATTGGCAGAAAAAAGGGAATGGTTGCCGGCATTGTTATTGAAACAGAAAAAATACCGATGGCAGAAATAGATACAGTTACCCTTTATTTAAGCGCTCAGCATCAAAAAGAATATTACGATTATATTATCTCCCTTCATCCCAAAAGAATAATTTTTAACCCTGGCGCCGAGAACGATGAACTGGCTCAACTGGCAGTTAAAAATAATATCATACCACAGGAAGCCTGCACTTTGGTATTGCTTAGTACAGGCCAGTATTGATTCTTACCAGCATCGTACAAACCCGTAAAGATCTGTAGTAGTTTTACTAATTTATACTTACCCCGGTAAATTATTTTTTCCAAAAGATAATAAAGCTTTAACGTTTGCGTTTCCATAGGAGAGCTTCAATATCCAATAACCAGAAAACAAGTAAATCCTATGAAACGCCATGCCCCCTATGCATTGTCTTTACTGTTGTCATTTATAGTGACCACGGGATTTTGCCAGAATAATAATCCAAAACCAAAGCAATTCAGCAGTCTTCCTGATATAATTAATTGCAGCGAGCAGGAACTTTCGAAAGTATTTACTGCCACACCAGGACAAAGTATCAGCATTGCTTTTTCAAACAATTTTACTTTTACGGGCAATGTAACCAGCAACCTGTCTAAATATGCAAACCTGCAAACAGCAGTGATTGTGTCGCCCGATTATTTCAATACAATTTTCAGTGTTTCAAAAATTACAAATGCTGATGGCTCCAATGCTTACATCGGCCGTATCATCAATAAAAATTATTTTGATGGTTTTGAACTGAAAAGAAATACAGCAGGAGCCTATCAACTTAAAAAAATAGAGACCGACCGCGTAATTCAGGATTGCAGCCAACTATAAACACACATGAATGCTTACCATATCCAAACATCCTTTTTAATTCCCTTACAATGAAAAAGATATTTACACAACTGATTATAATAATCCTAACACTGCTCTCCTATACTGCATTTAGTATTCCTAAATTAAACAGCTACCCATCGGCCATAGCAACCATTTTTGTTGATTTTGACGGTCATTATGTACAAAGTACAGTATGGAATAACGGTAATCCTATCAATTGCTCAGCTTCCGGACTGACTGATACCCAGATAATAGAGGCCTTTAACCGGTCTGCCGAGGATTTTCGTCCTTTTAACGTAAACCTTACAACAGATTCAACTGTTTTTTTAGCGGCTCCCCTTAACATGCGGATCCGTATCATAGTTACTGCTACCAGCAGCTGGGCGATAGCCGGCATAGGTGGTGTGGCTTATATTGGTTCATTCACCTGGGGGGATGATACACCTGCTTTTGTTTTCAGCGACAGGCATGGTTACAGTTCCAAAAAAGTAGGAGAGACCATTTCACACGAAAGTGGCCACACACTCGGATTAGCACATCAATCAAAATATGGTGGCGATTGTTATACACCTATTGAAACCTATAATACAGGATTTGGTAGCGGGGAAACAGCCTGGTCACCCATAATGGGTAACAGCCTGTCAAGGAATTTCAGCAACTGGAATAACGGTCCTACACCTTATGGATGTACAGATGTTCAGGATAATTTAACGATCATTACTACTCAAAACGGATTTGGTTACCGTACCGATGATTACGCTGAAACACTAAATACAAATACTTCTTCTTTACAAGGAACTGTGTTTAATGCAGATGGAGTTATCAGCACCAATTCAGATAAAGATGCTTTTAAATTTACACTGATCTCTAATTCTAATTTTAATTTAACGGCTATTCCGTTTAATGTATCTGGTAGCTGGATAGGAGCGAATCTCGACACCAGGATTGAATTGTATAATTCATCATTGGAGATAATTCGTGATTACAATCCATTAAGCAGCCTGAGTGTAAGCATTGATACTATCCTAAATGCAGGAACTTATTATATTAAAATTTATGGAACAGGCAATTCCAACATCGGTGCTTATGGAAGTCTGGGTGCATACACCATAACCGGTTCCTTCAGTGGGTTACCTATACATGATGTGCGCCTGAACGGCACTGTAGATAAGGGTAAACATAATCTCGACTGGAAAATTATAGCAGATGAACCCATCAGAACCATTGAAGTGCAAACGTCAAATGATGGTACCAACTTTACCAGGCTGGCAGATGCAGCAGCAATTGCTACAAAATTCTCATACCTGCCTTTTAAGAACAGCACTGTTTTTTACCGCTTAAAAGTTACTTCGGTGTTAGACCAAACCGTGTACTCAAATACAATAGCATTGAAAGCAGAAGGTAGTGATCAAAGGCTTTTCAGGGTATCAACACTGGTAACTAACGAAATAACAATCAATGCCGATTTAAATTATCAATATAGAATCAGTGATATGAATGGTGCAACAATCAGCATGGGTGCAGGCCTTAAAGGTACTAACCGAGTGAATGCTTCAAACCTTTCAAGAGGCATGTACATCATTCAGTTTTTTAACAATATTCAAAATCAAACAGAACGGATTATAAGACAGTAAGGTAGATTCATGTGTAAGTCGGGGAGTAGCGTTAGGGGCTGCTCCCCTTTTTTGTGCCCATTAATTAATGGTTAACTGGTGTTTGTTGTATTAATTTATCCGTAACTTTAGAAAACCCATTTTTATGTTATGGAGAAAATTTAACGGAGATCCCATCCAGTTGCAGATTAAAGATGCTGTTGAAGAAGTTATTAAAAGAGAAACAGCAGCCGGTTATCATTTAAAAGTTTGTATTGGCACCGACAGCCAGGTGAAAGGAAAGGAAACTGAATTTGCCACTGTCATTGTTTTTTTGCGTGAAGGCCATGGCGGCTTTATGTTTATTCACAACGAAAAAACATTGCTTAAATACAGCATTAAAGAAAGGATGCTGGTTGAAGTAGCAAAAAGTATTGAGATTGCGTATGAACTTTGCGACCTGTTCACTTTGTATGATGTGGATATGGAAGTACATGCCGACATCAATACAAACCCGCAGTTTAAAAGCAACGAAGCTCTGCGTGAAGCCATGGGCTACATCCTGGGAATGGGTTTTGCCTTTAAGGCCAAGCCCGAAGCCTTTGCCAGCAGCAGCTGCGCCAATAAGGTGGTGAACTAAAATGATTCTTCTAAAAATTAAGCAGGTTTGTATTTGCGAAAATACAGCCATCAGACTTTAATCCGCTTTACTTTCCAAACTCTTATTTGTCTCATCTATAAAAGAAAGAATTTTTGTCTTACCCGTTTTCTTTACAGCACTTGTAACAAAATGCTGCGGTAAAAACTGCCAGTTTTTTTTCATCGCTTCCAAAAAAGCTTTTACATTTTTACTTACAATGCTTTGGTTTTCCTTATCGCTTTTTGTAAAAATTAAACAGAAAGGAACCTGCCAGGTTCTCAACTGCACTAAAAATTCCAGATCAATTTTTTGAGGGCTGTGGCGGGCATCTATCAAAACAAAAACCATGGTGAGGTTTTCTCTCTTGCGCAGGTAATTTTCAATCATCTGCTCCCAGCGGTTGCGGCTTTTTATGCTCACTTTGGCAAATCCATAGCCTGGCAAATCAACCAGGTACCAGGCTGTTCTTTTTATAGTTCCCGAAGATGGACCAGTTTGGTTTGCTTTTGGTGTGGGAGCTGATGAGATTTCAAAATGGTTCAGCAATTGCGTTTTTCCCGGCGAGCCTGAGGTTTTTGCCAGCTTATCATTATCGCAAAGCATATTTATCAGCGATGATTTACCCACATTGCTTCGGCCAATAAAAGCATACTCCGGCCGGTCGGGCAGGGGGCATTTTTCATAATCGGGGCTGCTTATTACGTATTTGGCTGATTTGATTTGCATGGGGCAAAGATACTGGATACTGGTCATTGGTTATTGGTCATTAGTCATTGAGCCGCTTCATCTTCAAACCCCTGAATTATTAACAAATACACCTGTTCATTGCCTATTGCCCATTGCCTATTGCGCCTTATCTTTGCCCCCCATGACGGATTACGCACACGATACAGTTGTACCTTATAAAGATTCGGAGCTTGCTAAAAAACAGCAGGTTGCTGGCATGTTTAATGATATTGCTTTTCGTTACGATTTTTTAAACCGCTTTTTAAGTGCAGGTATTGATATCAGGTGGCGTAAAAAAGCAATTAAGCAATTACTGAAAACCCAGCCAAAAACTATACTGGATGTGGCAACCGGTACAGCAGATGTGGCCATTATGGCATCTGGTATATTAAAACCAAATAAAATTACCGGTATTGATATAAGCGATGGCATGCTGGAACTGGGCCGGAAAAAAATACAAAAGCTTGGACTTGAAAATACCATTGAACTGTTAAATGGCGATTGTGAAACAATAAACTTTAAAAATGATTCGTTTGAAGCGGTAACTGTGGCTTTTGGCGTACGTAATTTCGAAAACCTGGAAAAGGGTTTGGCCGAAATACTACGGGTGTTAAAACCCGGCGGAAAACTGGTGGTGCTGGAATTCAGTAAACCAAAATCTGCTGTTGTAAAAGCTTTTTACAATTTTTATATGAAAGTCATCTGCCCGGTGGCAGGTAAAATATTCTCTAAAAACCGCGACGCATACCAATATCTCGACGAATCAATTCAAAAATTCCCCGAAGGGAAAAATTTTACAAATATCCTGGATAACCTGGGGTATAAAAATACTTACACTAAACCACTGAGCTTAGGCATATGCAGCATCTATTGCGGAGAAAAATAATTAATATTGGTATAGCTGTTTTCTTTTGTCCTTTAATTGGCTTTGCACAATTAAGGCAGGAAGTTAACCAGGAAGATCACGACGATAAGCGGATACGTTTTGGTATTACACTCGGTTCTAACCGGTCGCATTTTGCTTTTACACACAACCCTAGTTTTCTTAGCCAGGCACCGTTAGACAGTATT
Source organism: uncultured Chitinophagaceae bacterium (assembly GCA_963715585.1). Lineage (GTDB taxonomy): Bacteria > Bacteroidota > Bacteroidia > Chitinophagales > Chitinophagaceae > Ferruginibacter. The sequence goes on from OY970254.1 coordinate 208,745, forward strand.
ACTGTTATTGAAAGCGTTAACAGCACAGGTGTAAGCCTTGCCTGGCTGGTTAATATACGTTTGGGTAATCACTTCGATCTGCGTACCTATCCTGTGTGCCTTACTTTTACCGAACGTAATTTTTTATATAATCTTAGCTATCCCGATATTCCGGCCGGAGAGGATTTTATTACGGAGAAAAAAACACAATCCATTTCGCTGAGTATTCCGGTGCAGCTAAAATTCAGCAGCGACCGCATCAACAATTTTAAAGTGTACATGATTGGCGGTGGTAAAATTGAGTACGATCTTGCATCAAATGCAGGAGCCCGAAAAGCAGAAGAGCAAATTAAACTGAAAAAATTTGATTACGGTGCAGAGGTTGGGCTCGGCTTCCATTTTTATTTTCCCATGTTTGTATTAACTCCCGAAGTAAAAATGGGTTGGGGTATTGGTAACCTGCACAGCAGGGATAAAAATCTTAAATTCTCAAGTACGATAGACCAAATCAATTCCCGATCTGTCTTCTTTTCATTAACGGTGGAATAAAAACTGCGTTAATAATCGTATCTCCGGTTAAACATATTTATTCTTACACCGCCCGTAAACATAGTAGTTGTTGTAGCGGTTGGGTTAAGCAATGTTTTGTAATGGCGGTAAAGCCCGCTTACTTCAAAGAAAACATTTTCCCTTATTTCGTAAGATACCTGCAGGTAAGCATTTAAAACAGTGGCCTTATTACCGCTGCCAATCTTAAATCCGTCGTTTTGTGTACGGGTTGTATAATCCCTGAAGATGTTTGCACCAAAGTTTTTATTGGCACTATCCAGCCCCTGGTAATAATAAATACCCTGTAAATACACATGCCATTTGGGTGCAGGCTGGTAACGCACAATGCCCAAAAACTCCTGAAAATTTGCACCCAGCGGATGTGCCAGCGGCTGGTTGTAATGTGTGTAGTTGGAAATAGTATCGTTGTGTGTGTAGGTAAAAGGCCTTACCCGGTTTGCTTCCAGTTGTATATCCAGGTTATCAATGCCAAATGCATCCAGGTATTTTACACCCACCTGTATACCCCATTTATTAACCCAGCTTCCTTTATTGTCTTTAATTGCCGATAAAACAAATTCATCTAACAAAAATTGTCCGTATAGCTGCGCCCTGTGAGCAATATTGGCTTTAAAATCAAAACCTGCCAATGCATTATCGGGACTGCCAACAGTGCCTTCAATATGCCTGTAAAAAATGATCGGGTTCAGGTATTGAAAATCAAAACGGTTTTTGCGGCCAAAGATCACACCTTCAAACAAACCAATATTAAGCCACTTGGTTACATTCATACTCAGGTGGTGCATGGCAGCATATTTACGGTCGAGTAGTGTGTCGCCAACTTTTTTAAACTGTGGCATCAGCTCCATAAATAAGTTCTGGTAATTTATTTTCCAGATACGGGTATTCAGTTTTAAAAATAAATTACTGTTGCCATAATCGCTTAAAAATAAACTGCGGTAACCATTGCCAATAAAATTTTTATCGTAACCAAATTGTACATCTATGGCATTGCCGGCACGAACTGTTATGTAACCACGGGCATCAAAATAATCGTAGCCAATTGTTTTAAATGGTTTGTAAAAACCCACGCCAGGCACCGCCCTGAAGTAGTTTACCTGCTGCTGAAAAAACTGTGGCCCTCTTTCCTGGTTATCGGTTAAGTAAGTGGAGAAGCCGATCTTTTTTCCAATCGTACCTCTAAGTGTAAGACCCTTGCTGTTTAAATAGATGGGTTTACTGTAACCTGTTTCAATACCCTGCACATATTGAAAAACCGGGTTCACCGCCAGGAAAAAATTATTTGTCTTTACTTCTAAAAAATTAGGTTTTGTTTTATAAAAAGTTTTTAGAAAGGGCCGCTTGCTTAAAAAATCCTTTTTTGGACCAGTTACCCATTCGCTGTTATTCATTAAAAAACTGGCCAGGTTGTATTCGTCCAGATCGGTAAGGCCCTGGCTGTTCCACTCCACGTATTTGTCCTTGTGGGTAATAGTGTCAATGTATCCAAGGCGTGCACTGTCAATAAACTCCACCTGCTCCACAATATATTTTCTGTTAAAAGGCCGCACCGCCGAAAAATTAAGATCTGTATTTCTTTGCTGCTTTATTTCCATGCGGTCAACAAAATGCACATCTTTTGATCCGGGGGTTAAAAAAGTAGATTGTGCTGTTGCAAATGCGGGGCAAATAAAAAACAACAGTTTGAATAAGCTTTTAATAAATTGCATCAGATAATTTTAGTTTAACAGGTAACAGTATTCAAGTTATGCAAAAATACCTTTTTAAAAACATACAGGTTGTAAATGAAGGAAAAATTCAGTCGCTGGATGTATTAACAAACGGCGAAAGGATTGAGAAAATTGCGGGAGCAATAGAAACAAAGTATAAGGTTGTGGAGATAAACGGAGAAGGAAAACATCTTTTTCCAGGTGCCATTGATGACCAGGTACATTTTAGAGAACCGGGCCTTACCCACAAAGCAACCATTTACACCGAAAGTAAAGCAGCTGTGGCCGGCGGCGTAACCAGTTTTATGGAAATGCCCAATACCTTACCCAATGCATTAACGCCGCAATTGCTGGAAGATAAATATACCATTGCGGCCAATACATCGCTGGCCAATTACTCATTTTTTATGGGCACCAGCAATAACAATGCAGACGAAGTTTTAAAAATGAACAACCATAAACTTGATGTTTGCGGTGTAAAAATATTTATGGGTGCCAGCACCGGTAATATGCTGGTAGATAGTCATAGTGCATTGGATAAAGTTTTTAGAGAAAGCGAAATGCTGATTGCAACCCATTGCGAAGATGAAAGAATCATTAAAGCCAATTACGAACGGATAAAAAATGCGAAGGGAGCATTATCTGCATCCGATCATCCGTTAATCAGAGATGAAGAAGCCTGTTTTGAATCTTCCTTAATTGCCATCAAATTTGCACAGAAATATGGCAGCCGTTTACACATCCTGCACATCAGCACCGAAAAAGAATTACAGCTTTTTGGCAACATGATGCCGCTGAAGGAAAAAAGAATTACAGCCGAAGTTTGTGTGCATCATCTACATTTTACAGCCGATGATTATGAACAGCTGGGTTACAAAATAAAATGCAATCCTGCCATAAAAGCCGCACACAATAAAGAAGCATTGTGGAAAGCATTGCTTGATGACAGGCTGGATGTAATTGCCACCGATCATGCGCCGCATACCTGGGAGGAAAAGCAGGGGGCGTATGAGCAGGCTCATGCGGGCTTGCCTTTAGTGCAGCATCCATTGTTGTTAATGCTGCATTATCATAAAGAAGGGCGAATCAGTTTAGAAAAAATTGCAGAGAAAATGAGTCATGCTGTAGCCGATTGTTTTCAGATTGAGAACAGGGGTTATATACGGGAAGGATATTTTGCCGACCTGGTGGTGGTTGATAATAATTCACCCTCAACAGTAACCAAAGAAAATATTTTATACAAATGCGGATGGAGTCCTTTAGAGAATTTTACATTTCCTGCATCTATAGAAAAGACTTTTGTAAGTGGTAACCTGGTTTACAGTAGCGGAAGCTTTGATGAAGCAAACAAAGGGAAAAGATTACTGTTTAACAGGTAAAAACGGAACGCAGATCATCATGATCTTCTATGATTTATTAGGATAATCTGCGTTAATCATAATCATCATAAAAATCTGCGTTCTCATTATGGATATTGACAAAACAACACTTGCCGATCTTTTAATGTTCAACAGTGGTGAAGACGAATCGGTATTTGGCAGGCTGGATCTGTGCAGCACTGCACATGGCAGCGAGCAGCTGAAGATCAATTTTTCCACAGCTTTAAAAACACAGGATGAGATTGTTGCTGTGCAGCAAACATTGCAGCTTATCATTAAACACCAGCAGCAATGGCCCAGGCAAATAACCAACGGCACGGTGATGGTGGTGGAGAAATTTTTCGATTCGCAGATCAGCACCATTCCAGCTCATCCGTCAACTTTGGAAGCATACAGTTACAAACTGCTGCACAGCCCCGACTTTGCCCTGGTAACTTATTCAGCCAAACATTGCTTTGATTTTATAAAAGGTTTTAAACTTTTACTGCAATTGTTTTCAGGAGAAAATATTCCTGCACCGCTGCAAAAGGTTTTAACAGCCATTGAAAAAATTGTTACAAAAGATCAGTTTACAGTTGTAGAAAAATATAAAAATGCAGATGAGTTAACCAATGCGCAGCAACTGGAGCTTGCTCATTTTATTCGCTATGGGTACAAGCACAATATGCTTGACCTGGTAGTGCTGTACGCACAAATTGATGCCTGGTTTGGCATGGCCAGGGCAGTGCAAAAGTATGAGTTGATATTTCCTGAATTTGTACAAAATGACCAGCCGGTTATTGAAGCAAAAGGGTTGTATCATTTGCTGGTGCAGGAGCCGGTGGCTTATGATGTGGTGCTTAACCAGCAAACAAATTTTTTGTTTTTAACCGGTGCCAATATGGCTGGCAAAAGCACGTTCATTAAATCAGTGGGAGCTTCTGTTTTTCTGGCGCATATTGGTATGGGCGTGCCGGCGCAGCAAATGAAACTTACTTTGTTTGATGGTATGCTCAGCAATATCAATGTGGTAGATAATATCAGCAAGGGCGAAAGTTATTTTTACAACGAAGTGCAGCGCATTAAAGCCACCATCACCAAAATTAGCGATGGCAAAAAATGGCTGATACTGATAGATGAACTCTTTAAAGGTACCAACGTTCAGGATGCCATGAAGTGCAGCAGCACGGTGATTGAAGGATTTTTAAAAATAAAGAATTCGCTGTTCATCCTCTCCACGCATTTATACGAAATAGGCGAAGAACTGAAGAAACATCCCAATATTGATTTTAAATATTTCGAAACATCGGTCATCAACGACCAGTTGCATTTTCCTTACCAGTTAAAAGATGGTATCAGCAACGACAGGTTGGGGTATTTAATTTTAAAGAGAGAAGGAGTGGTGGAGATGCTGGAGAAGATGTAAAGTAATCGGTGATCTGTAGACAAAAGCTGAAGAAATATTGAATGTCGAACATTGCTGTCATCCCGAGGAACGAGGGAACCGCCTGGCAAGCAAAACAACAAAAATGAAAATAAACGATGGACATAATTACTATGTGTATATAGTTACCAATAAAAACAAAACCGTTTTATACACAGGCATAACCAACGATCTATACCGAAGATTACAAGAGCATAAAGAAAATTCCATACCATTTGGTCACCCTTCTTTTGCAGGGAGATACAATTCATATTTTTTATTGTATTACGAAAGGTTTGAGCAGTTGCAAGATGCTATTGCAAGGGAGAAGGAAATAAAAGGATGGCGGAGGGAAAAGAAAGAACTGCTCATCAATTCGATTAATCCTGAGTGGAAATTTTTGAATGATGAAATATGACCAGGACCCAGCGGTTCCCTCGTTCCTCGGGATGACAGCTTTGGTCGGCTGTTGAAAAAGTATGTCAGCCCATAAACTGCATCAGCAAATTAGAAAGCAGCATTTTTTTATTAACTTACCTGCACAATCATTTTACATGAAAAGATCACTGCTGCTTATCACCGGCTTCATAATTCTGCTTGCTACCGAAATACTCCGTGTCTATTTCATCATGCCCTTTCCCGGCAGCCAGAAAGCTGATACCATACAAATTGCCTATTTCCTCCATAATTATATCTGGTGGTTCAGGGTATTGGGATTGATATTATTTGTGCCACCGATGATTTATATTTTTCGCAACAGCCGATGGTGGAGAAAAATATTGCTTTCCATTTTTGTGTTGCTATATGCCACTGTTTTTTATGCTTTCAATTTTAAATTCCTGGCCGATAAAATGTTTTATCAGCCCCAAAATAAAATACTGACAACGGCTGCAGCCAATAAAGTTGATAGTACAAAACTTGTTATTGGAGTTACAATAAAAGGAGAAGCAAAAGCTTACCCTGTTGAAATAATCGGCTATCATCACCAGGTTGTGGATACTGTTGGTGGCGAGCCGGTAATGGTTACCTATTGTTCGGTTTGCAGAACAGGCAGGATTTTCAGCCCTTTTGTAAATGGCAAGTTTGAAAAATTCCGCCTGGTAGGGATGGATCATTTTAATGCCATGTTTGAAGATGCCACTACCAAAAGCTGGTGGCGGCAGGCAACCGGTAAAGCTGTTGCAGGAAAGCTAAAAGGAACGGCACTGAAAGAAATTGAATCTGCACAAATGAGTCTGGGTGCATGGATACGTAAATACCCAAACACAATGATCCTTCAACCCGATCCGGTTTTTGCAAAACAATACAAAGGTTTAGAAGGGTTTGACAACGGTACTATCAACAGCGGATTGGAAAAAAGAGACAGCGCTTCCTGGCAATTTAAATCATGGGTGGTGGGTATAGAAATTACCGGCCATGCAAAAGCATACGATTGGAATGAGTTGATGAAGCAACGGGTGATCAATGATACGTTTCAAAACGCTGCATTGGTTTTAGTGCTGGAAAATGATAACCGTTCTTTTCATGTATGGGACAGGAAAACTAATGATAAACTGCTTGAATTTACTTTTGATGCAGCCACACAAACTTTAAAAGATACTACTACCAATTCTGTTTGGAATATGAATGGAGAATGTATTGAAGGAGTTTTAAAAGGGAATCGCCTTTCTGCAATACAGGCCTACCAGGAGTTTTGGCATAGCTGGGAAAGTTTTCATCCCGGCACAACAAAATATATTGGCATAAAAAACTAGTTTTTACTTACCAGAAAACAATCACTTTACCATCGGAACCATTACCTCCACTGTAGCCAATTGCATCACCAGCACCACCACCTCCACCAGCACCTGTATTTGGTAAAGCATTTGTTCCGGTTGATGTAGAATATCCACCATTACCACCACCAAAGCCTCCTCCACCTCCGCCCCCACCGGTATTATTCAAAATATTTGAAGCCCCACCAGTACCTCCACTTCCAGAGCCATTTGCTGCCATCGCTTCTCCTGATCCATTTAAGCTCCCTCCGCCATTACCCAAAGTAGTATTCAAATAACCGCCTGAACCAAATCCTCCAATTCCTCCCAATACATACGATACTCCTCCCTGACCTCCTGATGCTGAAATCAAAGCGCCAAAACTTGATGCTCCTCCATTGCTTCCGGGATTCCCAGGGGTGCCGCCAGTTCCAGCATTCCCAATCGTTATTGTATAATTTGTTCCAGGTATTACAGTATAGGTTCCTTCCGCATATCCTCCTGCGCCACCACCGCCGCCACCATAATGATTACTGCTACCACCTCCACCACCAGCACCACCGCCATAAACACAAACTTTTATTTTGGTAATGCCTGCAGGAACTGTAAAAGTTCCGTTAGCAGTAAACAACTGCCAGTTAGTAAAACAACCATTGCTGGCTGATGCAGTTGTTATAAATAATGACCAGATGGGAGCAGCTGGAATACCACTATTGTAATAATAACCATCGGCCACTGCACCGCCGGAACTGTAAACAAGTAAACTGGTTGCAGGAGAGGTTATGGTAGCAGCATCAGTAAGAGAAGCCAGTGCAACACGGGGTATTAAAATTCCTTTATTGCTGAAATCTACATCCAGACCGGCAGATGCATTTGCAGGATTACCTGTTATATTAATTCCCAGATTTTGCGCTTTGATAAAATGTAACAGGCAAAAAGTAAGGAGTATAACAGAAAATATCTTTTTCATGATTACAGCGCTTTAATATTTACGATTAAACTATTGAAACTTCGGAGTTGTCTCTGAAAATTAATCATTAAAAAATGAAATTGCAATAGCTCTGTGCTTTTCTTAACTGTTACTGTTGGCTGACAAATTTTCAAGAATGACATGCTGAAATATTTCTTCTTCTTTCCCATTAAACTTTTTCTAACTTTATCCAAATTTCATACCCATGCTGGTTAAAACCTTTGGCAGTGCTGTTTATGGAGTAGAGGCAATTACCATTACAGTAGAAGTAAGCGTAAACAACCAGGGCCAAAACTATTATATAGTTGGCCTGCCCGATAATGCCGTTAAAGAAAGTCTGCAGCGGGTGGAGAGTGCCATCAAGAGCAATCATTATTTTATGCCCCGTACCAAGCTGGTAGTAAACCTGGCACCGGCCGATATAAAAAAGACCGGTACCGCTTTTGATCTTCCCATTGCCATTGGCACATTGGGTGCAACGGAACAAATTGAAAATCCTGAAAGATTAAGTGAGTATGTAATTATGGGTGAGCTAAGTCTCGACGGAGAAATACGTCCCATCAAAGGTGCGTTGCCCATTGCCATACAGGCACGCAAGGAAGGTTTTAAAGGATTGATAGTTCCCAAACAAAATGCTAGAGAAGCAGCCATGGTTAACAACCTGCATGTTTACGCAGTAGAGCACATTACCGATGTGATTGAATTTTTTAACAACGAAGAATCAATACAACCAACCATTGTAAATACAAGAGAAGAATTTGCCCATGCACAAAGCGATTTTGAAATTGATTTTTGTGATGTAAAGGGGCAGGAAAATATTAAACGGGCTTTAGAGATTGCAGCAGCAGGCGGACACAATGCCATTTTAATTGGCCCGCCCGGTGCCGGTAAAACCATGCTGGCAAAGCGTTTGCCAACCATACTGCCGCCACTCAGTTTGCAGGAAGCGTTGGAGACAACAAAAATTCATTCTGTTGCAGGCAAACTTCCGGAGAATTCTACATTGATCTCCAAACGGCCATTCAGGAGTCCGCATCACACCATTAGTGACGTGGCTTTGGTTGGCGGCGGTGGCATTCCGCAGCCTGGCGAAATTTCGTTAGCACACAACGGCGTTTTATTTTTAGATGAACTGCCCGAATTTAAAAGGCAGGTACTGGAAGTAATGCGCCAGCCTATGGAAGAAAGAAAAGTAACTATTTCAAGAGCAAAAGTGGCATTGGATTTTCCTGCATCGTTTATGTTGATAGCCAGCATGAACCCATGTTAAAGCGTTGCCCTTTTCCGGCATTTGAAAGAAGGTGGGGTTCGGGGAGGTATGCCAAGGCGATATCTATTGTATCTGAATGAATTACAATCTTGTTGGTTATTTCTTCAATAACAGATCGCTTCTCTTCAAATGGCAGTGTCGTCCATTTGTTATATAGTTCCTTCCCGTCTTCGACAATAACATCAATAGACAGGGATTGTATTTTTTGAAAGTCGATTTCACCTTCCAGTTCAGGCATTTGTTTTTCTATCTGACGGAGCCGTTGTTCAGATGGTTTATAAAACTTGGCAAAGTCTTCTTTAGATAGTTCTCCGTTAACACGAAGGTCAGTTTGTATCTGAACTTGTTTGTACAGCTTGTCATATTCAGACTTCATTACTTTCAGTAACTCTTCCTTTTCCTGGATATTCTTCTGAGTATGCGAATTGATGGAATTGTAATCACTATTGGTTAAAAAGAAGGATTTGAGCTGTTCATGATAAATGGTGTCCAAATCTTCAACGTCTATTTTACGCTTGCAGATTTTGCATTTATAAGCGGGGGTTTCGGTAAAGACATACATTTTGCTACCACAATCGCAATACACGAAGCCTGAGAGCAAATGGGAGGCTTTAGGGCCCTTTACGGCCTTTTTAGAGTGCTGTGCAGTGAGTATGGCATTACACTCATTCCATAACTCCTCGCTTACAATTACCGGACAGTGTACTTCGATCCAATCTTCTTTTGGTTTCAGTTTCCAGTTTTTCTTTACACCCAAGCTTTTGGTATAGTTGGCTATTCGTATTCCTTTTGCAGTTGAATCTTTTAGAAGGCGATCTATGGTTGTATCAGTAAATTTTGAGCCGTTCCGGGTACGGTATCCTTGTTCATTAAGAAGGTGTGCTGTTGTTTTCTTACGCCTTGTCTGTACGAAGGTTTCATGAATAAGCTTGCGGATTGGGGCTTCTGTTTCATCCAACACCAATTCTCCATCTTGCCATTTATAACCAAATGAAGCAGAGCCACCGGTTGATTTGCCAAGCTTTGCACGTATTGGTACAGAAGCTGCAACACGATCCGCTATTTCTTCCCGTTCCCATTGAGCCATTGCTGCGATCATTGTATAAAATAATCTCCCGGCGGGGCTTGAAGTATCGATGCTTTCTGCCAATGAAATTAAGTCTGCATTATGCTGTCTGAATATTTCTGAAAACTCTAACAGCTCTTTTGTGTTTCGAGCCAGCCTGGCAAGTTTGGAAAATATCAAGCCGGTGATGGTGCCATCAGCAATATCTTTAAGCATTCTTTTTGTTTCTGCATATCCCATTACTGATTTACCAGAGAGAGCATCTAATCTATAAATAGTTACTACATTCCAATCTTTGGCTTTCGCATACAGTTTTGCTCTTTCCTCATGGTGTTCCGGACTCTCTCCTTGAACCTGAAAATCGGTGGAGACGCGAATCCAGATGCCTATGTTTTTTTTTGATTCCATGGTGAAAAGATATTTATTAAAGATACTAATAAGCTAAATAGTTTAGTTTATTTAGTATCTTTTTATTTTCTAAATGTGAATTCTTATATCCTTAGAGTTTAAATAGACTAAACGACTTGTTAGAATTTGGATCAAAAGCAAAGCTCCAAAATTGAATATGCAATTTAAAAGGATGCGCATCTAATACCAACTGATTTGTGTCTATTATAAATGAGTAATGATTTGAAGAAACAGCAAACAAAATGGGTTTACTGTTTGTTAGATTATGGACGAAGGTCTAGTATCATGTTTTTGTGGATGACTAATATGTTATTTTATGATGAAAATCATTGGAAATCTAATTCACAATAGCTTAACTTAATCTACACAATAGGGTTGACAATCGAGCGATATATTTGTGGAAGTTTAGAGTAGATGGATATCGTATTTAAATATGGTATAATGGGTTTGGAAAATAGAAAGTTATTTGTAATATTGTAACAAAAGAAGCAGGAAATGAAGGTTCCTTTAAACAAAACTTCAGATCCCACTTCTTGATTAATGAAGCACAAATGAATTAATGCTTAGATGTTATATAAAGAATTACAAGCCCCGTAGCGTGATATACGGAGGCATGTAATCCACAAACATCAAGCAATAAAACAAGTTGCAGATGTACCAAAAGGCTCTTGTGCTTCCTCAAAGCGAGCTTGAGCCTGTTGAACTGAGCGCCCAGAAAGTGTCTCATGCTTAACAAATTTGTGTTGTCTGCATTTTATGCCCTGGCATGTCATTGTCAGGGTTTTTTTATGCATACAGCTGGTTAAGAAATAAAGAACTAATTTTCTTGAGGTATCGAGGTAAGAGGTAGTATTTACTTATTAAACGGAAGTATAAGTAAAATAATATGAAAGGTAACGATTGATTTTATAATTTCCAAACTTTAAAGTGAAAAACATAACAGTAAAAATACTGTAAATGGCTTTTATTTGAACATTTGTCAATTAATGTTAATTTTTTTATAAAAAAGTTTTAAAAAAATTTGGTTATAAGTAAAATCCTACTAACTTTACACTAGAATTTAGTTATTAGTAAAATAATGTATCCTTTTGACTATGAAAAATCAACTAAAACATTAACCAATGCATTTAATCTAATGAAATTACAGAAGCATTGCCACGATCCTGGATCGTTTAGTTATTAACTTCTCTGGGCTTTTTATTAGCTTTCTTTGGGCTTATTTTTTTGCCATTTATCCCAATACCCTATTAATGCCATATAGTGTCATCACTATTGGTGCATGAATGCCCATTTTTTAACGTTAAAATTTATTTTATGACAAAAGTATCTGTAAGGGTTAAACCTGCGGTTAAAGAGAGCGACTCTTTATTAGATTCTTCTCCTTGCCTCATGTCTAAAGAAGTTAAGAGAGAATTACTTGCAAAATTTATTAAGGAAAAACTTCAACGAGCAAATCTTAGGTCTTTTGATTTTGCCGAGAGGGTGAGTAAAAGACCGTCAGAAATCACAAAATGGTTAAGTGGGAATCATAATTTTACGATTGATACTCTTTTTGAAATTGAAGAGAAATTAGGTGTTACAATCATTAATTTGGGTGAGCCTTCAAGGATGGTCAAGGATGGAGTTAAATTGATTGAAGTAGTACTTTCGGGTGTTGAGTTGAATTTGCCAAAGCATAAAACAATTCTTAAAAAAGGCAATCTTGGCTCTGTTCAAAAAAGAATGAGATATCCAAGTATGCTTGAACTTTAAACATTTAAATAAAATATTCATTTAACTGATATGCATTCCATAGATATATTACATGATCATACAAAATTGATTGACATTAAGATCATCAAAAAGTGTTACGGCTTGCCGCTTGATAAAGTTCAGAATGCTAAGAGTTTTCATTTCGATATTAGCATTGAGGATACTGTAAATCTAGATACCGAGGATCAAAATACGTTCTATATTCTTAAGAGTATAAACATTAAAGTTTTAGAGAAGGTTAAAGATAATGAAATTGAGTTTGTAGATTTTGGAATGGTGTACACATTCAACTTTGATGGTTTTCAGAATTTGGTATCAATATCAGGGAATTCCATAATCATTGATGACCAACTTTCCGAATGGCTCGATAATGTAGTGCTTTCATCTACAAGAGGAGCGATGTATTCGGAATTAAGAGGTTCATATATTGATGGTTTAGTCTTTCCTTTAATAAAGCCGAAAGATCTAAAATTGTAAAATTTTATAGCGGAAATGTATCAAGAATAATGAAATAAAATAAAGCCAGTTGGAAAAAATTCAACTGGCTTTGTAATACTAACTAACTATAGACTCATCAGTCCCATTTTTTGTATCAGCATTCTCTTTGCCAACAATAAAATCAACAGCTTTTTGCGCCTGACCAGAAGCAGAAATAATAAATCGCTTATCATTCTTCAGCTTATCCAACCAGCCTTGGATATAGGCCACAGAATTTTTTATTTCCTTATCCAATATTCCAGTGTAGGAATTTAAATAGGCGGCACCCATTTCAGCGATCAATTCTTCAATGCTGTATGGCTCACTGCCAAACTCAGCCATCTCAGTAATTGTCTTTCTACCCAAACGTTTGGTCGAACCTGTCCAGTGAACAGTTTCATGCCAAAGTGTCGAATAATAGGCTTCGATGGAATTAAAGCTTTTCTTCTTTGGCATATTGATGTAATCCTCACCAACATGATAGAAGGCTTTATCCTCCTTGTGCTTAATAACAGGGTAGTCAAGCATGCCATTTATAATGGCTTCGCATTCTAAAATTGAATCAACTTCTGTGTTAACCAATTCAGGAATTAAGTTTGCAGGAATGTCCCGGCATTGTGCAATGTTGAAGACTTTGTAATAACGAAGCATAGTTTTGGCTTTGCTTTCGTGGTCATCCTCCGCTGGCTCTTTCGTTACTTTTTTCCAAAAGATAACTACATGCCCATGCTCATCCTTGTTCACACTGCCGCCAATCTTTTTCAATTGGTCCCAGGTTAGGAAGAGATTTTGCTCATAGTTTAATGAAAGCAATAACCAGAGGTTAATACCGCGGTATGGCCGCTTGCTGATGAGGTTCATTGGAACGCCGGCATCAGTCCAGGGCTTTTGCCAGGGAACAGTACCAGCTTCTAATAAATCAATAATGCGGGTAGTAACCAATTCGTACACATCCAGCTTTGCCGATGTTGTGTTTTGTGAATCCATGATTCTAAATTTTAATTGTGAAAGAATAATTTCTTTCACTGTATCAAAATCAATACATGGATATAAGGGAGGGTGATTTGCTTTTAAAGCAAAATGTGAGTGAAACTCAATTTTAGGATAATTGATTACTATCTTAATAAATTATCAAAAAATACATTCACTAAAACAAAAATTCACCATGACATTTAAAATTGAGGCAACTGAATTCCTACTTCATTGCCGGTTTGAGAAAAACTTAAGCCCAAAAACACTCAAAGCGTATGAAACTGATTTGAGTCAGTTAAGGCTATTTCTAAACAATAAGGAACTAGTTTCAGAAATCTCAAAAGAAGATATAAGAAGTTACCTAGTATTGCTTTCTTCTTTAAAACCTAAATCAATTAAAAGAAAAATAGCAACAATGAAAGCCCTTTTCAATTTTTTGGAATTTGAAGATAAAATTTTAGTTAATCCATTTCGAAAAATGCGAATTAAAATAAAGGAACCACAAACAGTTCGGTCTGTTATGGATATCCGAGAAGTATTTAAAGTTTTAAAAACAGCGTATTTAAAAAGAGATGTAATAGAAGATAAAAAAAGTTATTCCTATTTTGAATCTTTACGAAATATTACTGTACTTGAATTACTTTTCAGCACGGGGGCACGGGTGTCAGAAATTGCTGATATAAAAACAGAGTGTATTAATTTTCGCACTGGTACCATTCTTATTAAAGGGAAGGGGAATAAGGAACGAGTTATTCAAATATGCAATAAGGAAACGCTAACTATTTTGCAAGAATATTATCAACTTGTATTAGAAAATAAAATTTTGGACGGAGGATGGTTTCTTTTAAATCGTTTTAATAAAAAACTCACAGATCAATCAATTAGAAATATTGTAAAAAAAATCGCTAAAAAAGCAGGATTAACAAGACGGATCACGCCACATATTTTTAGACACACATTTGCAACACTGCTTTTAGAAAAAGACGTAGATATCAAATATATACAATCATTACTCGGGCATAGTTCAATAACCACAACTCAAATCTATACTCATGTAAACAGAAAACGACAACGCCAAATTTTAACCACAAAACATCCTCGAAAGGATTTTTCTATGAATTCAAAACCATTTCCCAATGATTGATAACTAATTATTATCACTCATTTGAGTACATGCTATTAGTAGAAACATATTTAGACATTTCACCTGGAAGAGGAATTGGCCTTTTTGCTAAAAGCGATTTACCTGCGGGTACTAAGTATTGGACACGAAATGAAATTTTTGACAAAACATTTTCCATTCAAGAGTTGGAGAGGCTGGAAAAAATCGCCTCTGAGTATTTTATGAAATATGGATTTTTAGAAGCATCTGGTAACTGGTATTTGTGCGGCGATAATGCCCGATTTTCAAACCACTCTCCGGTAGCAAATACTATAAACTATTTTGACGAAAAAGGAATAGTTCAATATTCAGATATTTTAAAAACAATTAGGGCAGGGCAAGAAATATTCATTGATTATACTCAAATATGTGAAACTTGTAAGAATGGTGTCAACTTTACTGAAGCGATAATTTTGTAACGATTATCGGTTATGATATTTCAGGATGCATAGCAATATCACCATAAAAATCCTTATAGTTTACCGTCATTTCTTCTCCTACCGAAATATCTTTTAAGGCATAGGTTATATCCGGGTGTTCATCATCACAATTAGGATTATCTGAGTGATTAAAAAAACGAGCATCATCACCGCACAACATATATTGCTGGTGAGTTTTATCAAGAAAGGCATAATTATGAAACTGCGTTTGTGCAGGTTCTGAAAGTAATTTTATAGCATCCTCAGAATATAAATGATCTAGTGCAGGTTCAAATTTCCAAACTACTGTACCTTTTGGAATAGGCTCATCAGCAAATAAGCCTAGACCTGAAATATCGCTCATTTTTAATTTTGTCTTAACGCAGAGCATCGCTTATAAGTATATACAAAACAGCAAAGGTTGTTAAGTGACCGATCCTGTAATCATCTACTATGGTATCTTGCCTAGGTTGGTAAAGTTTTTTTCCATGTAGCTTTCAAAGTCTGTATCGAAAGTTGCTCCGCTTATTTTCCAGGCTTCTAAAAAAGCATCTCTGGTACAATATGACTTTATATAAGAATCCCATCCTGTCCACTGCTTTCTTTTGATGTTTGAAGTCTGATCAAAGTACAGCAGAAAGGCTCGTTCAAAAATTGAAAATAGCATTGTGTACAGAATGAGTTCTTCTTTTTTCTGTTTGTCATTTAACTTAGCGGGGGTATCATCGGGAATATCAAATATATCCAGATAAGGGCGCTCCAGACATAACCTCTGAAACTCCAGGTACTTTTCATCTAGGGCATTGTACGTGCCATATTCTCTATCCCGCTTTTCCTTACGCTTTGTCCTTAAATATTGTATGTAGGCTAGCGGCAAACCAAGTATAACAACCACTTTGCTAAGTGCCTCCAATATGTCCAAAAATAGCTTGTTCATTACAGAATAATAATTAGTTATCCTTTGTTAAAAAAATATAAAATAACATTCGAATCCATATACGTAAAAAGTGAAAATAATTAGGTAATAACCGTATAACGGGGAAAAATTAAACCACATATCTTTATTCTTAATTACTATCTTTTAAAAGGAATGATTTTTATGTTTGAACACAATGCCGTGCCTTATGAAAATTTGGATCTTTCTAATTCATCTTCGTAGTTATAAATATTCGCCCTACTCAAAACTTATAATAAATACAATAACTTTTTTAAGGAATAATGTAATGGGTAAACCAAGTAAGGTTATCAATAATAAACACTATTTTTTATAGAAACACTCATATTGATCACGTTCCCAGGATGTATAAGAGTGGCTTTTTTAAAGAGATAGTATACTTCAAGAATAATATAAAAAATAAAAGGCGTTGAATGTTGATATTTCCTCGCCGTATCTTAACCGCCATGTTGCCAACAATAACTATTTGAGCGTGAATTCCTACTACACCTGGTTCCCTTTTTTGTTATTGCTTTGCATTGAGTAGAGGTGGTGGATGGAGTTGAATAAGTTGACTTGCTTTTCTTTGTGCTTGTTTTACTTGAACATACCCCACATGTTCCTCCTCCCGAACACCATTTACAACTACTACAGTTACTACAAGCCGTGCAACTAACACTTCCTGTACATCGAGCACTTTTCTTTTTTGAGCAACAACCTTTATCCGGATAAGAGCCGAACCCTACAAAAGGTAGTATTAATAGGAGAAAGAAAAGTACTTTTTTCATAATTTAATAATTAACCAGAGTTGATTTGATAATGTATCAACTATCTGCATTTTTGAACGCTCAATATGCGAAATGATTATTAAACGGTCAACCGTATTTGTACGTATTTATTTGATCTTAAACAGGTAGAAAGTGCAATTGATTGGGTAGTATCCGGAGAGCTGAAGCAATTAAGAGAGTTTATCTTCCCAATAATAGTATTCTTAAAAAAATCTGCATCATCATAAAGATCTGCAAAGGTCATTTGCTTGTTAAGCTAACTGATAAAACAAAAACAGGATTTAGTCCTGTTTTTGTTTTTATCGCCTCACCCTTCATGCAGCGATGCCACTGCCACCGCTTCAAATACTTTGTAATAGTACTTGTTTTTATTCCTCAACTCTTTTTTATAACAATGACTCAGCTGCGGGAATCGGAGGCACAGTTCATTCATGAGCGCTTTTTTGGTTTTCCTTTGTCCCGGCGGATATAGCGGATGTATCGCTTCGGGTGTTTCGGCAGTGACGGGAATACCCTTCGTTTCAAAGAATTCACGGATGCGGTATATAAGGACTTTAAACGCTTCGGTTTGATGGTATACATGGGGAATTGACAATATCACTCTTTTAATACAGTATTGCCGTGCACAAGGCTCCAGGCTGGCAAGTATCATATCTGCTTTCGACGGCGACCAAGACATTTTATGTAGACGAATTGAGTAGTCTGCTAAAGCGTTTTGTTTGATAACTGCTAACCCAAGGAGCCTTGTGTTCGTACTAATGCCCACCGTCACCATAGGTGGCATTTTGGTTGATAAGGAAGGTATAGAGCGCTCCTCTGGTTCTTCGGATCTTGCTCTCATCAATGGACATAACTTTAGCCAGGATCTTCCGCAAGAACTCCTCTTTATATTTCCTGACGTATTTTAAGTGCATGGCTAATGAATCCCGATCCTTTAAGGCATCGGCAATTTCATAAGCTAATTTGATTTCATACTGTGTATAATCTTCAATCATAGATAATAAAGATTAGCTGATAATATTTCTTTCTAGTTGTATCGACATAAGCGATACGATCTTTAATCATTCGTATTTCGTAATCGTTCGTTTTTTATATAAAAATTCAAAAAACTAAAATCACAAAACAGAGGGAAAAATGAAAAGGACAAATGAATGTCCTTTTCAAAATGTCGCATAGCAACATCAAACAAATTTATGTACTCATAGAAAAAAAGATGAATTAGAAATAAAAGGCTCATCATCATTGGCCAACAAATGCTTCTCTGTGCTGGTATAGTGCCACAGTTCAGCGAACAGTTCATGAGGGAGGATATGATACATCCGGGCAAGACGGAATACTTGCAAGACACTTGGAAAGCAAACACCATGTTCCCACTTTGAAAGGATACTGGTATCAGTTAATCCAAGTATGCGAGCCACTTTCTTTTGAGAATAACCCTGGCACCTTCTGAACCATTTTAATTTGTTTGAAGCACGACCAATCTCCATATTTATAAGTGTATGAAGAAATAGAAAATGTAATAAGGGAGGGTAATTTGGGTTTAGATACAAATCTGGGGATAACCCAAGTAAAAAAGGTGTTTTTTACGGTTTTGCAAGAAATAGTTACTTTCCATTTTCGACAAATTTATTTTTTGTTTACCAAGCTAACAGCATTCTTTCAAAAAATGGGTTGATTATGGAATATGTACAAAGAATGCTTTTTTAAGTACTTCTACGGCTGCATTTAGGTATTACCCGTACACAAATTCAAATTGGAAAAGTATATCTTCATCATTTAACCATTACAACTGCAATGTCCACAAACAATCAGCTAGGCATTTCCTTATCAGGAGGTGGATATCGGGCTACAGCTTACCACTTAGGAACATTAAAGAAGTTGCATGCCATGAATATTCTTGAAAAGGCCACGGTCATATCTACTATTTCCGGAGGATCTATAACGGGTGCATATTACTGTTTGAGAGAGAAGACTAAATTGGCGGCAGAAGTTTCTGGCTTAATAACTTACGAACAATTCAAAAATGATATGTCTATGATGTTTGAAATGCTTGAAAGTGCAATAGCATTGGCGTATGAGTAATGCAAGTTTTTACTAAGATATACTTAATGCCAGACAATAGAAATTGACCATCAATGATTAGTCCAGACTAGGGCGAAAGATTAAAAATATATAATAAAAAATGGAACCGGGAATAATTAAACTAGCCAAGAGGGTAACCTTGGATAATAGTACAACCGATGAAGATCTTATAAGAATTCGGTTGTCTGCCTACGATGAATTTAAAGAACAAGTATTTGCTCTCAGACTTCATAAAATATCGCAATCAGACCTTGCTATTCCCGGGCTTGCTCATAGAATTATACAGTGTAATACTTCTATTTCTTTGGCAATTAGTGGAGAAATAAACAGAAAGTTTAAATATCAAATTCCAGAACTTGTAGATGAAACCACAGGGTGCAATTTGAAATATGTATTACCTGATCATAATCTAGTGCCAGTTTCAATTTTAACTGCCGACCCAAATACTATTAACGATTTTGAAATTGCAATACACTTTACTACTAAGGAATTTATTTTTCTGGGAAGTCTTGGAAACGAACATATATTACTTGCACACCCATTAGTTGAAGAACAAAATAATCCTGAAATTAAAAGCTACTCAAATACTTTCTTACTCAAAATCACTAAAGGCTTAAATATTTCTTTTTATAATAAAATTTAATAGTACATGGATGGCATTCTGCCAATTTGGCTTCAAAAAGGACACAGTCTTGTATTCTTAATTTGGTATACTTTTTGTCAAAAAACTAAAAAAATTTTAATGGAACATAATGGGCTAAATGTTTAAGCCAATTAAAGAAGAGCATGGCATTAGGGGAGATACCACTTCGGAGGCCGTTCACCTCTTAAAAAATTGAAGACCAAAATTTGTAATTGCTAGGTGAAGATAGTTTACCAATTAATATAATAAACACTTCTCCAAAATTTTAATCTCAGTTATTCCCCGGCGCATATTAAGTCCTGCTACGACAGGAGTATATTCCCAATGGACTTATAATTTAAATTTTATAAAGATGCCAGTAATACTTACATATGACATCGAAAGAACAACAGCGACCATTCATACAGAAGTGAAGAATGCAATGATAGCGCTTGGTTATTCACCAACAGTCCCTATGACAACTGGGGGCTCTGTGCAATTACCGAATACTACTTTGATAAGGGATAATATAACTCCAAGTGCGGCAGTCACAGATTTAACAAATGTGTGCAGAAGATTAAATGCTAGACTAGAGAAATATATTGCCTTGACCTTCACCTATGAAGGTGGACAAGCTGCAGTATTGAGATAACTGAAAAAATGGCCGTTACCATGCGGCCATTTTATTTTATTTAAATAGTAATATATTTTTTACATAACAATTAAATTTTAGTTTATGACAGACAATAAGAAAAATATCGGATCCCCAGACAGAAACCTAATCAGCTTTAAGGAAAAATATGAAGTTGATTATGCAGTAAAGCAATTAGCAAAGCAGTTTCCAGACAATACTAAAACTGAAGTAAAGAACGCTCTCTTTGATGCAGCAAGAGCGATCAGCCCTAGCGAGGGAAGAGAGAAGATTATGAGGCAGGCTGCTAAAACCCTAAAGTAAATACAAAAGATAAATATGTCGCTAAATGAACAACAATTAATAACTTGGTCCCAACCTGTTAGTACAAGTGAAGATCAAAAATGCAAAAATGTAATTAGTCAAATTACTGAAGCACTTCGAGAAAAGTTTGGCAGTTCAGTATCAATTTTTCTGCAAGGATCATACAGAAACAACACCAATATCAGACAAGATAGTGACGTTGATGTTGTTGTCAGGAGAAATGACTACTATTATCCAAATACAGTGTGGTTGGATGCGGAACAAAAAAATGTCTATGAGAAAAATCATCCAAGTAGTGAATACACTTTTGATCAATACAAAACAGAAGTACATACTGCTTTAAATAACTACTTTGGAAATGCCCAGAGAAAAAACAAGTGTATCTATTTGCCCGGTAATACCTACAGAGTAAACGCTGACGTGATCCCGTGCTTTGTATTAAAAAGATATACAAGTCCAACTACAGTTGATGCAGAAGGTATAAAGTTTTTTGCAGACGGAGGAGGAAGTATCGAAAGCTATCCAGAGCAACATTACACAAAAGGCGTTGCAAAAAACAACAATACCGGCAGGATGTACAAAAAAATGGTTCGTATTTTAAAGAGAACTAGAAACGAGCTTATCGACAGTGGTCAGATAACAAAAGAACTGGTATCTTCATTTTTCATTGAATGTTTGGTGTTTAACGTCCCAAATGATAAGTTTAGTCCAGGAAATTACCGCCAAACGTTACGGAGTATGATTGCAAAGGTTTATAATGATATGCTTGACCCTAATATTGCAAATGACTACGAAGAAGTAAGTGGTTTAAAATGGCTCTTCCGAGGTGGAGGAAGAAAATTTGAGGATGCCAAATTATTCATGGATAAATGTTGGAATTATGGAGGATTCGAATAGCGATGAGATGGTGTTAACCCCAGATCAGAAAATTACTGTGCTTCTTCAGGCGCTTGATGAAAGATATAAGTCTATACATATCATAAGGGAGCGAGTTCAAAATATAGCCCTTTGGGTTCTTGGTTTGTTCGTTACTGCCGGCGGATGGCTTGTCCAATCAAATACAAGCTTATTGATAAGGGAAAAATGGTTTTTTACTATAATTATTTTACTGGCAATTCTAACTCTAAGAATTTTTTATCTTAAAGATTTAGAAAAAGGCTTTAAAAATCAACAACGAATACAAGCAAAAATTGAAGCAGCGTTAGGCTTATGCAAAAAAGGTGTTTTTATTGAGGATTCTATTTATCCAAAGGAATGGATAAATGCTGGGCAAAAAAATGGCAAAGGGAATTTTTTTCGGCATAATTATTTACTGATATATGCGGCAACTACAATTCTGCTATTGAGCATATGGTTTAAATAACAGGTAGCTCGCGAGATAGAGCTCACCGAAGAAGTAGCTATTGAACGCCTCCGGTCTCATGCTGGTCTGTATGAGTCAGCAAAGGATCTTCTAGAGGAATATTATAGTCTTCTTCCTGAAACAGATCAGGATAAATAGTGCGGGGAAGAAACTTGTATATTTTTGAAATTTTGAAGAGATTCTTTACACTCGGCATTGCAAGACCTCGTTCCCATTTGGAGACACGGCCTACACACTGAATGCTGAGCCAGATTGCTACTTCTTCTTGTTTTAGATTGTGCTGCAATCGAAGTTCCTTTAATTTATTATTTATGGTTTTCATAGGTATATAGTAAAAAGTTAAGAGTTGGTTTGTAAGAGAGGGTAATTTGCTAAACTCACAAATCACTCTGCCTCTCGTAACTGTTTTTCTTCTGTATTTATTACTGGCACACTGTTATTTGCTATTAATGATTTTCTAATATCGCCCAGACGGCTAGCAGTGATTGTTATTAATAACAAATTCTGTTATTGTAATTTTGTACCTATAACCCTAATAATTTAATATGAAAAAGCTTGACATAAACCTTGAAAATTGTTTTGGTATAGGGAAATTCCAACACGTCTTTGATTTTGATCAAATCCCTACCAATACATTTCTTATTTATGCTCCTAACGGCACAATGAAGACTTCTTTTGCAAAGACACTATCTCTCATATCAAAAAATGATCCACAGCAGGTTCCTTGCGACAAAATACAACCCCACAGAGCTACGGTTTGTACAATCCTTGCTGACGGAAATCCAATTTCACCTGAATCTATACTGGTTGTAAATGCAGAAGATACTGCATTTGATGCTACTGATAAAATTAGCTCATTCATTGCTCGAAAAGAACTCAAGGATCAGTACGATAAAATCTATCAAGCATTAAATTCCCAAAAAGATGATTTTATTAAAAAGCTCAAAAGTATCTCGCAAAGTACAGATTGTGAGGGGGAGGTTATTGCCACTTTTCAACCAGATGGATCAGCGACAATTTTTGAAATCTTAACTGAACTTACTCCTGGACTAACTGATAAGCCTATAAAATATTCATTTAAATAT
Source organism: uncultured Chitinophagaceae bacterium (assembly GCA_963715585.1). Lineage (GTDB taxonomy): Bacteria > Bacteroidota > Bacteroidia > Chitinophagales > Chitinophagaceae > Ferruginibacter. Next base: position 231,863 of record OY970254.1, read on the forward strand.
AATGACATCTTTGATAAAAAAGGAACTGTACAAAAATTTCTGACTAAGAATGAAGCCTTAATCGATGAGTACATTAACAAGTACAATGAAGTACTTTCAAATTCTACATTTTTCAAAGCATCAGCAAACTCATTTGGAACATATCAAGCAAATGAAATAATTAAATCAACTGATGGGGATTCTTTTTTTCAAGCAGGACATAAATTTACACTCGACGGGGGTAAAAATATTGGCTCTTCTAAAGAATTACGTGAGTTAGTAAAATCTGAACTTGATAGAATTATTAGCGCCCCTGACCTAAGAAAGGCGTTTGATAAAGTGGATAAGGAAATCACTACTAATGTGGAATTAAGAGCATTTCAAAAGGTTATTGAAAGCGATCACACACTTCTCCTTGAACTAAAGGACTATGAAGGGTTCAAAAAGAAGGTTTGGGTTGATTATCTTTCTCAAATAAAAGATCAGGTTGAGCAGTTAGTAGAATTTTATAAATTACAAAAACCAGAAATTGAAAAAATTCTTGCAGAAGCACGAAAGGAAATTGAGATTTGGAAAGAGATTGTAGAAAAATTCAACTCCCGATTTTATGTACCATTTGTAGTTGCATTAGTTAATCAAGAGGATATTCTTCTTAAAGAGAAAACTGCAGCTCTGGAATTTATTTATGATGATAATAATGATACTCCTGTTAAACAGGACAAAGACAATCTTCTTAAAATCCTAAGCAAGGGAGAACAACGAGCTTATTTTATCCTCCAATTTTTATTTGAAGTTGAATCCCGAAGAGCACTAGGTGTAGAAACACTCCTAATTCTTGATGACATTGCAGATTCTTTTGACTATAAAAACAAATTTGCAATTATTGAGTATATTAATGAACTACATCATTCAACAGGATTCAATATCATAATTCTGACTCATAATTTTGATTTTTACAGAACCGTGGGTTCAAGAATTCATCTGTCAAGAACTGCAATTTTCATGACTAAACGTAGCATGTCTCGCGAAGTTGTTTTGGTCAATGGCCAGTATATTAAAGGAGCGTTTCCGCACTTTATTACACGGATTAGCGAAGAAGCCATCTTTGTTAGTGTTGTGCCCTTCGTAAGAAATCTAATTGAATATGCTGACGGGACCGGTGATGCTGAATATTTAAGACTTACCAGTTGTTTGCATATCAAAGCTGACACCAATGCTATAGATGCTGCCTCAGTACTAGCGATCTATTATGCTAAGTTGCCCAAAACAGTTGGAAAAACAATATCATTTGGCCATAAGAACATAAAAGACCTTGTGTATGAAACTGCGGCAAGTATAGCTGGTCAGGCGACTCCAGATGAAGTAGCGTTGGAAAACAAGATTGTCCTTTCAATGGGGATTAGATTAAAGGCAGAAGAATATATGATCGCCCAATTACCTGGTATAAATACAAGTACTATCACAAAGAATCAAACAAAGGCATTGTATGATGAGATTTTGAAGTTGCCAAGTACCCAGAAAGAGGTTGTAAGAGTGTTAGACAGAGTTATTTTGATGACGCCTGAAAATATTCACCTAAACGCATTTATGTATGAGCCTTTGATTGATATGAGTTTGATTCATTTGATTGATCTCTATAACAAAGTAACAGCTCTTTAACTATGCCAAGTCCATTGCTTATAGATAAAGTGATGTATGGAAACATTTTCACAAGAATTAATCAAAGAAATTATTAGCTATTTTAGAGAGGCTCATCAAATCGAAATAAGCGAAGAAATCGCTATTGAATATCTCCATTCTCTTGCTGGTCTGTATGAATCATGAAGGACTCTTCTAGAAGAATATTATGGTTATTTTCAGGAAACAGGTCAGGGTAAATAGCGTGAGGAAGGACATCGTAAATTTTTGCCAGTTTAAATAGATTTTTGACACTTGGTACAGATGCTCCATGTTCCCATCGGCATATTCTATTGGTGCATTGAAGGCTTAATAATATTGCAACTTGTTCCTGCTTTAGGCCTTTTTGGAGCCGCAGTTCTTTTAATTTGTTATTTATGGTTTTCATAGAGATAGTGTAGAGAGTTAGAGAGAAGTTTATAAGGGAGGGGAATTTGCTATGCACACAAATCACCCTGCCTCTCTAAACTGTTTTTCTTCTATATCTTTTACTGGTACACTGTTATTTGTTATAAATGATTTTCTAATATCGTCCCAGACGGCCAGCATTATAAATAATAATTTTTTGGTTCTATTTTCCCAAAATATATTGCTAGTTAAGGCTTTTTATTTCTAACAAAAGGACTGTTTCTTGTATTCCTTAGTATCTTATACCAAGGACTCGAACAAGTAGTGTTTTTTATTAGGCTCAGTGATAAAATAGTTTAATGACTGAAGAGGACTTAGAATTTGATGAGAATTATCAAAGAATAAAAGATAAGGCTGAAGCTGAGTATAAACTAATCGGGAATGTTTACTGCCCGTATTTTAAGGAGAAAATAGCCTTCAATGATAAAGGTATTAAACACATAAAATTTAAATCAGAGAGAGTGGCCCGTGGAAGACCAGATCAATATATGCGTCTAAAGAACATTCATCTCGCACCGGTAGTATTAGGGACCAGTCATACTCTTCAAGAGATACAACATAAGAAAATATTTGTTGATATTGAAACGAATACAAGAAAGGAACGTGTTCAAAAGGATGCAACCTATTACGGTTTTGTATCGATTATACAAGATGGGAATTTCCAAAAGAGAGTGAAGGTCATCATTAGGCAGGTATCAGGAGGAATCAAACTTTTTTGGAGCATTATTCCATATTGGAAGAGTAACAAAGGACTAAAACTCCACACCGGAGACTTGGACGAAGATTAAACAACAAAAAACACCAAGTCGCCCTGGTGTTTTTTGGTGTGTTGGTTACAGTTTGGTTTCAACCGTGACGGGGTAATAACCCCCCAACACATAGACATATTATCATGATAAGAAGACGATGTAAATATTATGTAACGACAGTAGCTATACGTGAATTCTTATTGGTTCTATGGCTTACCACAATAAATTAGACGATATAGACTCATATTTATTACATACCACCCCCAGTACATTTAGTTAGTGGGCCTACCAGCACACTTAAACGTTCTTGATCAAACCCAATTCGCTTTCGCTATTTTTATAAGCGTTCCATAAAGTGTTAAAGTGCTTGATATTTTTGATACAAATTGTATCTTTGCTATCTACTATTGACGATATGTAATATATCTGTAATATATTATGTGTCCTATTGGGACAAGCTTTAGGACATATATATTGGCCTCGCCGTTTTTCTGGCGGGGCTTTTTTGTTAACATATTTTTAGCATATCTGCATATGAAATTTACGGTTATTGGAAGTACATTTACTATTATTAATTTTAATTATTTAAAGAAACCTAAACATGGTAATTAAACATTTTAAACCAACAATGTATGCTTGTCCCATACGCAAACCGGTGCTGCGGTTCAGCACAAGTCCACCGTAAACAGAGCCTCCTCTCTTCTGCATGCGAGAGAGCATTTAGGCTAGTAAGTTCATGCGTCAAAACAATGTTCTTTGTATTTCTGTTTTCCGGGTGTATCAAGATGAACACGTCGGAAACAACCAACTACACGAGTTACGAACAAAGGGTCTCCTTACCAAGTAGCCCTGACAGTGAAAACGGGAAACTCCTTCTTTCCCCTGTGATTAAAAAAAACGAAGACACTCTTTTAAAAAGACTGTTTTCACCTGAAGAAGGTCTCCGGGCAGCCATTATTGAATTTTTAAAATGGCTTCTACGGCAAATTGTGAAAAACAAGATTCCTTATATGCGTCTTTGGCAAATTAGATGGCGCCGATTTAAATTATGGTGAAATTGTACTTGGTAAAAAATCCCCCACCTCGGGGGATTTTTTCATTTGCACTATATAATTTTTAAATGTGAATTTTGAAGAAGAGGTTATTCGATATCTGAATTCTCTGGCTGATGTGTTTGACTCTTTTCGGCAGATGTTGCAAGACCAGGATACAACTCATGAGGAAGTACCTGGTACAACTGAGCAAGTTTAAAAAGATTTGGAACACTCGGTATAGAAAATCCCTTCTCCCATCGGCACAGCCGATCAGTGAACTGCAGATCTAACTGTCTTGCGACCTCTCGTTGGAGAAGGTCTCTTTTAAGTCGTATTTCTTTTAATTTGTTATTTGGATATTTAATGGTTTTTGTGTTCATAGGTATATATCATAAGAAGTTGGTAAGAGGTTTGTAAGAGAGGGGAATTTGCCAATTATTCAATTTACCCTGCCTCTCGTAATTGTTTTCTTTCTATATCTATTACTGGTACACTACTATTTGTTATAAATGATTTTCTAATATCGTCCCAGACGGCCAGCATTGTTGAAAAATCAACATCTTGAGGCACTTTTGCAAGTATGCTGTAGGGGCTTTTGAATTGATAACTAACGATTTTCCCATCCTTTATTGAGATGTTCGAAAGTCTTTTTTCTAGATAACTTCTTTTAATCCTTTCTGATGCCGATTTATACACGTAAGAGGCAAAATATCCATCTATTAATACATTTTTAATTTGTTCGAAAGTTGCTTCATTATTTTCTTTTGTATTTTGTAAAGCAGAAATTTGAAGTTCAATCTCAATTGACCTTGCCTCTATTTCTTTTATTTTTGAGGTATAAACATCATTGCGTATAATTTTTGAGGTATACCCCTCAACGAGCATGTTTTCCTTGTCTAATAGCATTTTTGCTTCATTCTGAAGGGTTACTATAATCTCTTTATTAGTTACTTTAGATTTCTGAAACATTTCTTCATATGCCTTGCCAGAAATAACAATTAATTGAGGAGGCAATTTAAGTTTGTCGAATAATCCGGATATAATTTCATGGATTTTCTCAGACCTGTAATATCTTTTGTGTTGATCACATGAATGCTTGCCATTTGTACAGTAATAATATTGATGCCCTCTTTTAGTATCAGCAGTGATGCCGCAACCACATTCAGCACATTGAATAAAACCTCTTGCACTGTAGAAGTGTTTTTTAGGGCGGGGATGCAGTCTACCAAGTAATACATTTTGAGTTTGAGTGAATAATTCTAATGAAATGATTGGAATATGATTGCCTTTATATACTCTTTGATCCCTTTCCATTACTCCATAATAAAACTTATTAATTATGAATTTATGTATCTGACCCTTGCCAATCTTTTTCCCAGTTTTTGATCTTAATCCTTCATTGTAGAGAATATCAGCGACTTCCTGAAGTGTTTTTCCTCCTGAGGCGTAAAGTTCAAAGGCTCTCTTTATATGTCCAGCTCTTTTATTATCTACGATAATTGTTTTTGAAGCTTTATCATTAAAATACCCAAGAGGGGCATGACTTGGCCAATCTCCCTTTTCAAGTTTAGCTCTATTACCTCGCTTTACATTTACACTTAAATCTCTTATATATTGCGTAGCCATTGCTTGTTCAATATTTATCAAGAGGACATTATCATGTGGCAAGTAGGATTTTTCAAAAGTTTTAATACATTTTATTTTTTCAGTTTGAAGCATCCATTGAACTTGTCCTCCATCAATTGGATTTCTAGTCAAGCGGTCTATTTTCCAACATAAAATTGCATCTGCCTTACCTAATGAAATAAGCTTCAATGCATCATTAAACAGAGGTCTGCCAGGCTCCTTCGCAGACATACTTTCTCTAAATGTTTTTATAATATTTAAGTTTTCTTTTTTAGCAATGTTTAAAAGCTCAGCCTCCTGAGATTCCAAGGATAAAGCTTGTTTATCTTCTGTATCTGTTGATTTTCGGCAATAAATAATAAATCTCATGTTGTTTTCGGTTACTAGGTAATTGTATCCGATTTTCTTTTTTTGACCAATGTATAATATTCTTCAAGCATCTCTTTAGCCGAGGCGTAAATATTACCTAACGCATAAAGGTGCAATTCAGCATTTTCCTCAGAAATGTCAAGATTATAAGCCTCTTTAAAGTATCGGGTTATATGATTTATTAGCTCTTTTGAAAACATATGCAAACTCGTGTGTATTAAGTTTTACAAATAATAGTTAACTAAGTAAGAGAGAGAAATTTGCACTAAACACATATATCCCTGTCTTATAAACTCTCAAGTTGTTCTATAAAATCACTGCATGTCAGAAATCACGCCCATTGGTAACACAAATTTCCGAAATGATAAAAAGACATTTGGTATTAAAGATGAAGACCGGCTGAATCATATTTATGTAATTGGAAAAACTGGTACCGGAAAAAGTACCTTGTTATTAAACATGGCAATTTCAGATATCCAAAGAGGTAACGGAATTTGTCTGATTGACCCTCACGGCGACATAGCAGAGAAGATATTAGACTATGTCCCACAAGAAAGAATCAATGATGTTATTTATTTTAACCCAGCAGATGAATCTTATGTGATTGCTTTTAATCCGCTTCAAAATATCCCACAAGGTCAACAACATTTAGTGGTTGCTGGATTAATAGCCACCTTCAAAAAAATATGGATTGATTCCTGGGGCCCTAGGTTGGAATATATTTTGCGTTATACGTTGTTAACGCTTTGCACATATCCTGATGCAACGCTTTTAGATATTCAACCACTTCTCACCAATTATAGTTTCAGGAAAAAGGTCTTGTCATATTGCTCTGATCAATACCTTACTTCCTTTTGGTATAATGAATTTGATAAGTATTCACCACAATTAAGATCAGAAGCAATAAGTCCGATATTGAATAAGACCGGATTATTTGTTGCCATCACACAACTCCGAAATGTTATTGGACAAACAACAGCAAGCTTTAAGATTCAAGAAGTGATGGATCAAAAGAAGATATTGATTTGTAACCTGGCTAAAGGAAAATTAGGAGAAGATGCAACCACTATACTCGGCAGTATGTTAGTCAACGCCATACAGTTGGCCGCATTAAGTAGAGCAAGCCAGGATGAACAGAACCGGAAACCATTTTATCTCTACGTTGATGAGATGCATTCCTTTGTCTCCTTATCCTTTGCCGATATTTTAGCTGAAGCTAGGAAATATAAACTCTCTTTATTCCTGGCGCACCAGTACATAGAACAAATCCATGAAAGAATCCGCTTTGCCATATTTGGTAATGTTGGTACTATGATCATATTTCGAGTTGGAGCTGATGATGCCAAGTATTTAGCCCAAGAAGTTCACCCTGTCTTTTCTGAAGAAGACCTTATCAACTTACCCCGATATTCCATGTATTTAAAATTAATGATTGATGGAGCAACATCAAAGCCTTTTAGTGCCATTACATTGCCACCGCAATTTGAATCGCAATCAAATAAAGATACAATCGTGAAAAATTCACAAATGAAATACGGAAATGCCAAAAATATAGTTGAGCAACAAATACTTGATAAATACCAAAAAGTAAACGGAGAGAAAAAAGAACCCAGCTTATTTGATTGAATCAGATTTTATAAATACCATTTTTAATGGCGAATATTGCAATCCCAATTGAGTTCTTTGCTTTCATTTTTTCTTGAATTTTTTCCCTATATCCCTCAATGGTTCTGATACTCAAAAATAATTTAGATGAAATTTCTTTATTTGACGCCTCTTGGCAGATCAGCTTTACAATTTCAAGTTCTCTTTTTGAGAATTCTGGTTGTACTATTTCTTTATAAGGATTGAAACGGCTTTGGGCAATCATTTTAACTAACTTGGTAGAAGTATTCTTGCAATAAAACGTTTCGTGTTTGTAAACTGTTTTAATAGCTTCTATAATTTCAGTTTTATGGGCGCTTTTGAGTAAATATCCTTTCGCACCCGCTTCGAGCATATCAATAATAAGGTTATCATCATCAAACATCGTCAATGCAATAATATTAATTGCTGGGTATTTTTTAGCTAAAATTTTAGTGGCCTCAATTCCATCCATCTTTGGCATTCTAATATCTGTAATAATGATATCAGGCAATAACTTCTCAGTTATTTTAATTAGTTCAGCTCCGTTAGGAGCTTCCCCAACAAGTACAATGTCAGTTTGTTTTTTTAGCATTACATTAAACCCATCCCTAAAGATTTCATGATCATCAGCTAAAACAATTCGTATGGGCGCAGTTACTGGCATATGTTTTTTAAATAGGTATTTCTATGGTATACGTGGTGCCTTTCTCGGAGGCAGAGTCAATGTAAAAATTTCCTCCCATTATATCATTCCTGCTGATAAGGTTTCTCAGTCCAAGACCGCTGTTTTCATTGACTGCAGCCTGGTAATTGAAGCCAATGCCATTATCCTGAGTTACGAGAATAAGATTATTATCGGCCATATTCAATTCAATATGTAATACTGAAGCTTGTGCATGTTTAATTGTATTGTGTACAATTTCCTGTACCATCCGGTAAATATTTATTGCCTTTTCCTTTGGTAATTCAGGTATGTTTTCATGTTTAAAGTTAATCTGCAAAGAACTTATCTTTTCCTTAGCATTCTCGATTTTTGAAAAAGTATAAATAAACTCCTCAATGGCAAACGTCAGCCCCTTCCGTATCAAAGTAGTGGGCATCAGACCGTTTGAAATTTCTCTCATTCGGTGAATAATATCGGTGATATGGTTAGAGGTTTCATTCATTATTATTTCATCTTCACCAGAACTTGTTTCAATACTACTAAGTTTCATTTTTATTGCTGAAAGTAACGGCCCGAGCTCATCATGTAAATCACTTGCGATTCTGCTGCGTTCATTTTCAAGAGTTGTGATTTCTGCCTGTATTTTAGATTTATAAAGTCTATTATTCCGTCTTTGTTGCTTTATTAAGGAAACGATAAAAAAAATGAGTATCGATCCAATAACAACACTTGTTATGACGATGGCAGTGTAAATCTTTGTCTGGTCGGTATCCATATTATTGCAACGGTGAACAGTAAGTTAGTAATAAAATTAGTAACAATGGAAATGTAATATACATTCCTACTAAAGTTATCATTATCCACACCGTAAATCCAAAAAGCTTCAACCATAATCTGTAAAGTATAATAAAATATAAAGGCAATACAGAAAAGAAAAGTAGAATTTTTTAGTAGATTTTTCCTTTCACTAACAACCAACCGGTTGACTATAATGATACTCATTATTACAATAACAAAAGAATACAGTATCCTAAAATATGAACAAAAGGAAGTGATCTTTGAAAAGACAAAATTTTCCAAAATCCACATAACGACAAATATTACAATAATACTGCTTAAAAGAATTTTTCTTATTTCAAATAACTTCCATCTTGTAAATAACCAAAGGAGCATGAGCGACTCTATCAAAACATAGACATTGCTGATAACGGCATTGGAATACCCGTTTAACACAAAAATATTGCTCACAATCTCGACCATCAGGCCTGCCCATATACAATAAATAAAAGGGTAATAGTTAGGATTAATTTTTGAATATCTTACCAGTCCTGTTACTGCAGGAATTAATATGCACATATTCAATATTGTAACAACCCAGAAAACCATTTCCCTGAAAGATACTAACTATTTAATGCTGAAGAGGGTGGACAAATGCTTGGGCATCTAGTTCCATTCTCAACCACACAATCCACTGCAGCGGTATTGAGTGAGTGGGTGGAAGGGACGAAGATGTCCTCTTCGCTGGAATTTACACCTACAACAACCAACCTTACCTTGGTATTTGCGTCAAGGCCGAGATAAATACGCACACCAGTGCAATTTGTATCACCTAAAATGATATCAAATGCTGCTCTATCAAATGTTTCGCAAACTGGCAAAGTTCCTACATTTTGTAAATTGTCGATTAAGAGATTTTCTTTTTCTGATGCGAAAAGAGAAATCAAGTCAGCAGCATCACTGACTGGCATAAGATGAGTGGGCATAATGATTTTGGTTTAAGGTTAATAATGAAGCCCCAATGTCTAGATTAAATATGAGAGATCAGTAGGTAGTAATACGGTATTCGATACGTAGTAAGTGCAAAAATTACATTAAATGCGTGTAACTGATAGGGTTATTAGAAAGCTTTGTAAGGCGTAATCCAATTATTAATGATATTGCCGTTAATTGTTATGACTTATCAGATCGAAGTATTAGTAGAAAAGAACATCAGTCAAGTTGTTCTAAGAATTCTTGCATTAAAAACGAGGGAGAAAAGAAAGGGAGCTCAAATAATGCGCTGAAGTTGAAACCTCAGCCTGTTCTTAATCCGTACCTTATGAAAACTAGGGTAATAATTCAATAAATTAATCTAATAAAAGTATTGAGGTAAATTGTGCCGAGGCATAGTGTAAATGAATAGATACTTTTAATACCAAGTATATTTATTATCGTATTAAGGTAAACACCCCCTGTTCCTGTTGACTAGGTCTGCCAAGGAACTGATAATTACAACTCCAGACGTAACTTCCCGTTGATGGTTTGCTGCTATTTTTAAATGCTCCATCCCAACCTTTAGTTGGGTCGGTGGTCGTAAACACTAGCTGGCCATAGCGGTTGTAAACGGCAAACCGGTACAAAACAAGCTGCCCGTTAAAGCCCGGCTTATAGGTATCATTAATGCCGTTGTTATCGGGTGTAAAGGCGTTAGGGAAATAGATATAGTCTGGTAGACAGTTGGACTTTACATTTATTAAAACTGTATCGCTTACGATACAACCAGGTAGGCGCTCACCGCTAATGCTGTAAGTTGTTGTAATGGAAGGAAATAATTTCCAGGTAATATTATTTAAACTGCTGTTTGTGGAAGGTAGCCAGCTATAATTGTACAGATTGTTAGGCAAGTTGAAAGTAATAGTATCAGAAGGGCAAAGCTGTTGTGGATAATCTGTTTTAAGTTCTACATCAAAGGGGTTTATTTGAAGAGTATCTTTAAAAACATTACCGCAACTGTCGGTGACTGTTACATCATACTGACCCGGTTGGGAAGCAATAAGACTGTCTTTACTGCTACCATTCTGCCATAAATACGTTCTAAAATATTTACCTGCTCGTAATGTAATGGCTTTGCCCGGGCAATGCATGGTATCGTTGCCGAGGTTGACACCAGTTTGTGCTGCGTATACTTCTACAGCAATACTATCCGTCAGAGAGCAGCCGCCAAAGCTTACTTTTATTGTGCCACGATAGGGTTTTTTATACTCCACATACAAAGCCGTATCGTTTTGGTTTAATATTTTAATGTAGTTTGTATCTATCTGCCAATTAGTGACACGCTTGCATAAGGGGTTACGGAATATTTTAAAACTATCTAGCGGACTGCTTAGGCAATGGTAAGAGGAGCCAAAGAGTTTTATAGTATCGCATTGGCTTACAACTTTGCAAATGTCAGTTTTAGGTAAAGGAAAATCTACAGGAGGGAAATCGGGAATCAGATCGGTAACAAGTAAAGGTACCGTACCTGCCTCTTCAATAGTTGGGTTTACAAGGGGGTAAACATAAATTGGTACGGGGTTATAAATAACCGAATCTTTTCCCAAACATGGACTTAAGGTATTGTAAAAAGGAGAATGATCTAAAAGAAATAAATAATCACTCAAAAAATTAGTGTAAGTAGCTAATTGAATATTAAGAATGCCATTTTTTTTATAAGCAAGATCTGCTTGGTAGTTACGATTGGGGAAGCCCAAAATATTAAGGTTAATTCCTTTTTGTGTTATTACATTGAGATTATTATCAATTGCAGTATACAAAAGCCTATTTGTAGATGATTGAATAGCATTCATCATAGTAATTACATTATCTGGACTTATATTAATTTTGGTTATTGAAGAAATAATTTTTGGAGCAGAACTCAAATAAATTGTTTTTAACAGGTTAAAATTATCATCAAGCAACGTAAACATGCGCTTTGATATTCCAAAACCTGACTGATCAAAATCTAAAACAAATTGATTTGTACTCTTGCTGTATTTTATCTTTTTAAGCTGTGCCCGATTTGGTATTGTGCTTGCAGCATCATTGAAATAGGAAATAGATTTTTGCTGCAAAATGGTACCATCTGCTTTATTTATTTTAACCAGTTGCAAACCAAATTTTGCGGCAGGGTCAGTTACTACATCGGCATTATAATAATACTGTACCGCTAAAGCAATCGTAATATTGTCTTGTGATGTAAGTTCAATTTCAAGCAAGTGAAATTTTGGAACAGTAATGTGCTGGTATTTTTTAATCCATTTTATATTGCCAGATACGTCTAGTGCTATTAACACCGGTTTGTTAGGGTCATCGGCAAAACTGCCAGCGCAATAAAGTTCTCCATTATTATCTGTAATTGGTAATCTCAGCCCACCGAGCATAGCCGTATTAGCATGTGTTATTTTTTTGCTCCATAAGAGGTTACCGGTATTATCTGTTTTTGATATTATCTGTGAATAGGGAAAAGAATTCCCTTCGGAAAATAGTAAATTCCCATTGGGTTCAATATCGTGCAGGTTACCCCCTCCCAGAAACTGCCCGCCAGGCAATGTCCTGTAGTTTTTATAAAAAATCAATTGATTGGACGCATTGAACTTAATAATGCTCCAGTACGATGAAGGGCCCACATCTGTATAGCCGCTCAGGTAAACATTATCAAAAGAATCTCTTTGCGGGGCATAATTAAAAGCAGCACCAACCGGAACTGGAACTGTGAACTCAGAAGGAGAGTATTGGTTGAAGGTAATAGAGTCAATACAACCTGAACTTTGGCTTTTACAAATATTAGAAAAGCACATAGAATAAAGAGTAAAAATAGCTATTATTAGTATTCGTTTCATGTCAAAAAATAACAGGTAACTTTTTTATAGTTACCTGTTAAATTTACTAAATTATTGAATAGTGATATTTGGATGGTATTCATACGCCCAGGTGGCATAATTCTGCTGCCCGGAAGGAAGTGATGTGTTACCTGCACTATGACAATCACCATTTACGGTAGTTGGAATAGTTAAAGGGCTAGGAACAGAATTATATTTCCAGTTTCTAAACCTGAGGATGATATTATAAGTTCCTGAACCCAAATCATTAGGATCAGATTCTGCAAAATCATCATATCGTATGTATCCATATTGCAGAATTGGGTTACCCATAGGAACCCCATTTAAATCATTAGGAAATGGGAACCAGTTAGTTCCACTATTTACTGAATATTCCACTTGTTGCAAGTGAGTTCTTGTAAATCCATTACTTCCGTATTCAGAGCAAAGGAATAATGGATCATATCCAGCAATACCTATTTTATCCAAGTCAACACCACCCTGTCCCGGTGGCATAAATATTGGTCTGTCATTTCTGTCGCAAGGTTGTAAACCTGTATTACCTGTAAAACCAAAAGCACTTGCAGGGGTAATCCATAGTGCATAAAAATCAGGACAATCAGACGCAAATGTAGCTCCAAGTCTTACTGTGTAAGTGGTAATACCATTCCCGTTTATATAGCTTGTAGGTATGGGGGTAGAGTAATTAAATTTTACATTATAAATATGGTTTGAACTGTTATTGGGATCTACTCCAAGATCGGCAATAACAACATCACTGCCTGTGACAGAATAATCTTCCTCAAACACATCACCATTATCGTCATAAATATAAATGTAACCTTCCGTTGAAAGGCTATTGGCGTTCGTGGCAACAACTGCTTTATTCCATGAAACATTATACTCCCATTGGATTAAATAACCAGGCCCAGGCGTAAAACATAAATAAATCCGCTGGTATTGAAGGAGAGTTGTGTAATCGGGTATATCGAAATTGGAGCAGCCACCACCGTTATTAATTACCACTTTAGGATCCATCGGTAATCCATTTTTATCTCCCCAATACACATCCATTTTTTGTTGAACAGGAAATACCTGAGGTAACCCTCCAAATTCTTTTGATTTTTGCTGCACATATGCTTTAGCCTTTTCTAAATCGGATGAGCGGGTTATGTTTGCATCGGCCTTAAGGTCTTCTTTTTTGCAACCATTGAACACCAAGCAAAATGCTATAAAAGCTACTACTGCTCCCATGTTTTTAAATGAGATTATTTTTTTCATTTTTGCAAAGTTTATAGATTATAAAAATATATCGTGAATATGTCATTCCTTTTTAGACCGGTTTATGGAGGTTCACTTCGTTTGCAAAAGTGAATTGAGAACTTGAAAATGATAAAATCTATTCTTCCAAATGGAATATTGAGTAAAAGAGTAGTAGGCGAAATCTTAAACATGATATTGGGCAATTGAAACAAATCAACTCATTTAAGTAAGGATTATAATCTTAAGTAAGGTATCGTCTTTCACTAGTATTAAATGTTCGGGTACTACGTTATTTATTTGCATTTACTACGGAATAACGTTGTATTACTACGTGTTGTATTCATTTTTATTTATAAGAAAATTAATTTAGTGGGAGAACATTGAAAATGTATAAGTAGGGAAGCTGAACGGTACCAACGAGGTATTGTAAACACTAGTTACTCTTTTTTATTTATTATTCCTTTTAACACCAAAACCAACCGTTATGCAAATACTCTTAGTCATCATTTTTATTTTGTTAGTCTGGTTTATAATACAAAAAGCAACACATACCTCATCCAGATTAATAGGAGGCAATATTCCAGTGAGTAATGTAATATCACATTGGTCGCATTTCTTTAAAACGTTTGCACTCTCATCTGATTCCTTTTACACCGAATTAGAAAAAATCCTGGCAAGTCATGAAATGCCAAATTCAGCAATTAGTCGGACAACACACAAAGAGGGTGGATTGTTATCCGCTTCACGAGAGTATCTCCGTGTTAAGCATGGAGATATTGTTTTTGATGTTTGTGCCGCTCCCTTTGGCAAAGACTTTTTCATCTCATGGTGGCTATATGAATCACAAGGCGGGATGAGAACACTTTTAAAGAACACCAAAGTAGGGGACTTCTTAAGCAATCGTGCAGCTAATCGAACCTTTTATCAGGTTGATGAAGAAGATATGTTTCGGTCATGTGTACATGAATGCATTTTGGAAACGGTAACCAAAGTGACAGAAAACAAAGGAGAGTTACAACTCACCGATGCCGACAAAGCGTTCAAAATGGGAGGATTATAAATACTTCCTATGACTCCTGGAGAATTTTATACTACTCAATTCTATTCCTGGGAATGCCGGGGCCGGGGGTGGTATGTCAGCGATTATCCTGTGCAATTAGAGCCTCCGTTTATTCCATACTTTAGACAAGGATTTCCAAAGGACCGTTTTGATGATGGTAAACGCCATACACTGGTGAGCAGATTTCTTGAAAATTTAAATGGTAAAAATAAGTCCAATACAGGAGATCAAAATCTGTTAGATTATGAAACTATAGAGCCATTTGAGTATAAAACTGAAATACATTTACGCACCCTGCAGGTTAAGCTATCAAAGGACAGAAAGATAACACCTGAGCGAATGAAGGCGCTTTTGATAATGCTTTCATATATCAATACTCCGGTTTCTTTCGAAATCATCGGTACAGAATCAGAGATCATTATACAGTTTGTTTGCGACGAGGTTTTTATTGATACCTTGGAAACGTATATTAATGCTTATTTTCCTCAATGTGCAGTTATACAGAGCAATGCATACTTAGAAACGATCTTGCAGGAACATCTTTCAACCGCCGTAGTTGATTTTGGCTTGACGCATGAATTCATCAGACCTCTCAATACAAGCAAAAATTTCTCTATTGACCCGTTAATTGGTTTCCTAGGTGTCCTTGATAAACTCGGAGCGGATGAACAGGCTGGTATGCAGATTTTATTTCAACCAGCATTAAACCAGTGGAGTGATAGTATTATTAGGTCGGTAACCATGTATGATGGAACATCTTTTTTCACCGATGCCCCGGAAGCCCCATTATTGGCAAAGGAGAAAGTTCAAAGTCCCTTATATGGAGTATCAATCCGGACATTTGCTCAAGCAATCGAATTAACCCAGGCATTTACCTTGTTGGAAAGAATAAGCTTTACAATCATAAATGGCAGCAAGGGAAACACTAATCAATTGATACCCCTTTCAACCCAGAGCTATGATTTTCAAACACGGGTTGATGATATCTTGCTTCGGGAATCACATCGGTTAGGAATGCTGCTGAATGTTGACGAATTAATATCACTGGTACATTTCCCCTCAGAAACTATCAATTCTAAAAAACTATTTACCGCCTCACGCAAAACAACTGAGACTCCAGCCATTGCCCAAGGCAAAGCATTTATACTGGGAGAGAATAATCATAACGGAATTAAAACAACCGTATCATTTGGGTTGGAGGACCGGTTAAAGCACTCGCATATCATAGGATCTACCGGTACCGGCAAATCGACTTTGATTGCCAACTTAATACTTCAAGATATCGAACAAGGTTTTGGCGTTGTTTTATTTGACCCACATGGAGATCTGGTGGATGATTTGTTATCCCTGATACCAGAGAACCGTTTAAAAGATGTGGTATTTATTGACCCGGCAGATACTGATTTTCCAATTGGCTTAAATATCCTCCAAGCCAAAACAGATATAGAGAAAGAGGTGCTCTCTTCGGATTTGGTAACCTCATTTAAAAAGTATGCCACAACATGGGGAGATCAAATGAGTACAGTACTTGGAAATACTATACTGGCAATACTTGAAAGTACCAAAGGAGGGACACTGCATGATGTACGGAGGTTTTTAGTGGAGAAAGAGTATAGGGCTAATTTTTTAAAACATATTACTGACCCGACAGTCCAATATTATTGGCAAAAGGAATTCCCGTTATTAAAGACCAATTCCATTGGCCCCATTCTTACCAGGCTTGATACTTTCTTGCGGCCAAAGAGTATTCGAAATATGCTGGTGCAGAAAAACGGACTTGATTTCGAGGAACTTCTTAATGACAATAAAATAATTCTGCTGAAACTATCGCAAGGTTTAATCGGCATCGAAAATAGTTTTCTGTTGGGTTCACTGGTGCTTTCAAAGTTGCACCAGGCAATCCTGCGCAGGCAGCAGGATACAAATCGTAACCCAATCTTTTTATACTTAGATGAATTTCAAAATTTTATTACGCCTTCTATTAAGGATATGATCAGTGGGATACGAAAGTATAATGTTGGCTTAACACTTTCACACCAAGACCTACAACAATTGCAAAGGGAGGATTCGGAACTTTTAAATAGCATTTTGGGCAACATAAACAACAGGATTGTCTTTAGAGTGGGGGAACCCGATGCAAAAAAACTACAAGATGGATTTGCTGATTTTGATTATAGCGACCTGCAGAATTTAGGCAGGGGAGAAGCCATTATCCGGATTGAACAACCAAAATATAATTGTTCATTAAATACCAATTCTCCAAAAGAAAAAATAAATGGAGTATGGCAGAACAATATTAAAATTATTGTCAACCATTCAAGAGAACAATATGCCACCACGAGAGAAAAAGTTGAAATGTTATTATTTCAATCACTTAATCTTGAACTACCAGTTATTATAGAGAAAAAGAAACAAGAAAGTATAAAAACAGAACCAGTTATTTATGACCAAAAGTCACAACCTGCCACCCCAGCGTTAAAGCCAATCGAACCGCCAAAAGAATCTAAACCTACAAAACCAGAGAAGGAAGTTTCTTCTCATCGCTATCTGCAAACACTGACAAAGAAAATGGCAGAAGCCAGAGGATATGTTGCGGTACTCGAAACACAATTGCCTGATGGTACTGGCCAGGTTGATGTGTTGCTTTCAAAAGAAGGCAGAACGATAGCCATAGAAATCTGTGTAACTACAGATGCAGATTGGGAAATGCATAATATAGAAAAATGCCTGGCTGCTAACTATGATACTGTTGTATCACTTTGTGGTGATCCAAAGCAATTAGAAAAGATCAGAAAGAAATGTAGTGAAGGAATTCCGGAATTGGGGAATAGAGAAGTGTATTTCTTCACCCCTGATGTGCTTTTCACTTTTTTAGATACCGCAGTTAAAACTCAAGTGGCACAGGAACAAATAATTAAAGGATATCGGGTTAATGTTACCTATGATGAAGTAACTAAAGAGGAAATGAATAGAAAGCGGGCTTCAATCGCTAAGGTAGTGATGGATTCATTACGGAAACAAAAGATAAAATAGAAGTACGTTTTAACCGCCGTATTTTTACTATTGTATGTATCAAAAATTGCTTTTATATTTGGAAAGCCAAAATTTACTGCAACCTTAATAAAGCCTAATGAGTCTAACAGTATGGGAGTTTGTGAGATGTATACTTAAATCGGTTTTATGGGTATCGCTAAATCTGATTTACGGACTTGCTCCTGTATTGAGTATTTTATATTTAGGTTCTTTAAACCTAAGGACAGATTCGGGTCATATTACTAATGAGGAGTTAATGAAACTGGTGAGGGAGTGTTCGATATTGTTTATATTTTGTGTTACGATGGGAGGGGCTACTATTGACATATTATTCTCAAAGTTTAAAATGAGAAAGGGGGCAATTGCTCTGCTTGTAGTATTGTCAATAGTTCCTTTGTTACTTATTTGTATACCGTATGTTTTTTTAGTTTTTGATAAAAACGATAATCATACTTTTAACAATCTTATATCACTTCAAAACTGGTTTATAGCTTATTGCACATTATATTGTGTAGTAAGTAAAACCGTATTCTTTATCAAGGAGGAAACAAATCATGTCAGAAGTTCTTTTTAGAGTGTCTATTATTATTCTTGGTGTATGCTCTATTGCATTAGTTGCATTTTTCATTATTTTCATTAAGGATTCAGTAAAGTGGCCTCATTCAGGGAATAACCATTATACCACTTCTGGGAAAGCGCATATAGCTAGCAATCCAGTTAAGCATCAGCATGTCTAGACACTAACAACATTAGTAAGGTGGGGTATAAAATATCTCACCTTTTTTATTAATCAAGGATTAATATTGATGAGATAATACTTTTCTAAAAGATGTAATCAAAATTTGGGTATTGTTTATTCAAAATCAATATCAAGGAGAATTTTAGGATGTACCTCTAACCCTTCAGCTAGTTCAATCAACGTAGTAAGTGTAAGATTGGCTTTATTGTTTTCCAGTTTACTAATCTTCGCATAATCAACATCACAGCGGGAGGATAATTCCCGTACAGTCAGCCCTTTCTTCTTCCTTGTTTTCCTCAAGTGAGCTCCAAATTTCTTCAGTCTTTTTTTATCCTTTTCCTTCATGATTTCGTACTGAAACACAATGTCAAGGAAATTTAAAAGAAAAGTGTTGGTAGTTCTACCAACAAATAATATATTTGAATTAGGAATTGACATCCTTTGTTCATACGTATTACTAGCGTTTAAAGCTGCCCTAAAGGATATAACTCCTCATTTTTTAAACCTAAACTAAATGCATCATGAAAAGGAATTTTTTATGCGCACTAATTATCTTAAGTGCAACAGTAACTCTATTAATTAGCGGTTGTTCAAAAAGCGACCCATCCGGCCCTGGTTCAACACCAACCGTACCCGTTCTTACAACCACCTCGCCAACTGCTATTACATCTACATCTGCTCAAACAGGGGGTACTATAACTTCAGATGGTGGCTCAGCTATTACAGCCCGTGGAGTATGTTGGGGAGAATTTTCTTTTCCCACTATTGCGGATTCTAAAACCACAGATGGAGCAGGTAATGGTAATTTTAGTAGTTCGATGACCAATTTGCTTGCCAGTAAAACGTATAGGGTACGAGCCTATGCCACTAATTCAACAGGTACAGGCTATGGTAATGAATTCACGGTAAATGCCACACCTGGAGTGCCCTCGCTGACCACAGATCCAGTTAATGTAGACAATAAAAAATGGATTAGTGGCGGATCCAATCTTTGGAAAGGTGGAGCAAACATAACTGAAAGAGGAGTTTGTTGGTCAACAACACCTAATCCCACGATTGCAAATAATAAAACTACTGAGGGGCCAGGAGATTTAGGATTCACTAGCCGGATTTTTTTGCCAGCCAACTCTACGAACTACTATCGGGCGTATGCTACTAATAGTTATGGTACAGGGTATGGAAATCAAATTACCCTGACTACTAGTTACGCTATTGGATTGATGCATGGAGGCGGGATGATATTTAACGTTGACGGCTCTGGCATACATGGATGGATATCATCTTTAGCAGACCAAGGCACTGCTATACCGTGGGCGCCAGGCTCCATGTGGACAACCGCTACAAATGTAAATAGCGCCGACGGTGCAGCCAATACAACCACCATCATTAATGTGTATGGCAATACAGGTTTATATGCGGCAAAACTATGTAGAGATTTTCGAGGCGGCGGCTTTACCGACTGGTATTTACCTTCTACCCTCGAGTTGCAAATTTTGATCTCTGAAAGTAACGTAATCGGGGGCTTCCCTCCATATTGTTTTTTATGCGATTATGATTACTGGAGTTCCAACGAAAATAATTATTTTAGAGCATGGGATAGAGATTTAACTTGGAATACCTCTTACAATCCACAGAAAAATCAATTAAATTATGTCCGGGCCATACGGGCATTTTAATTTGAGGAACAAGAAGGGGATTTAATTACAAAGGAGAACAACATTGTATGTTCTCCTTTACTTTTTTTAAGTACAGGAACTTATTTACAAAAAAATATCATAAAAGACTTGCGATTATCAAATTTTAGTTCTACGTTTATCATACAAAAGAAAACTAACCTTTATTACCCTTTTGTTTTTATAATCCAATTATCCCTGAGAGGCTAGTATCAACAAGCATTAGAAAATCCCTGGTTCTCATGTAACATATAGTTGCATAGGCATTGTTTTTATTGTTTTGTTTATACTAAATCAAACCTTATGAGTCTAATCCGGCTCTTCGCTACAATTCTAATTATTTGCACTTCGCAATACTGCGTAGCACAGACTGATAGTATATTCCAGACATTAGAGAATCTTCAAAAAGTTCCCGTTAAATACTTAAACGCTGTAGAAAACAAAATAGATAAATACAGCAACCGTATCACTAGCAAAACTGAAAAGACATTAGCCAAACTCAGCAAATGGGAAAATAAAATCAAAAACATCCTTGATCAGGTAAGCCCTGAGACATCTGCAAAATTATTTGGCAACAACGCCACAACATTCACCACATTATTAAAGAAGCTACAAGAAGGCAAATCTATTGCTGAAGGTTACAAAACAAAGTATAACGAATACCGGGATAAACTAACTACCAGTGTAAAGTATCTGGAAGATCAAAAAGATAAACTGGATAAAAAATTCATTCAGCCAATCAACGATACTAAAAAGAAGCTGGATGAACTGGAACAGGATATAAACAACACCGAAGCGGTGGAAGCATTTATTAAGGAACGAAAAAAGCAATTGGTAAATGAAGCGGTTAAATATATTGGCAACAGCAAGTACCTGACCCAGATTGACAAGGAATCTTATTACTACATTGAAACGCTCCGCAATTACAAAGAATTATTCTCAGATAAAAAGAAAGCCGAAGAATTAGCCCTTAAGCTCTTAAACAAAATACCAGCCTTCACAAAGTTTGTTCAACAGAATAGTATGCTGGCATCATTATTCCGTATGCCGGGTAACGGTGACAGAATGAGCCCTGAAGATATGGTAGGTTTACAAACCAGGGCAAGTGTTCAATCTATAATACAGGATAGGATAGCTGCAGGTGGACCGAATGCTCAACAACAGTTTAGCCAAAATTTACAGCAAGGGCAGGCAGCTTTAAATAATTTAAAGACTAAAATATTACAGGCCGGTGGCAGCAGTAGCGATGCTAATATCCCCAACTTCAAACCTAATACTCAAAAAACTAAGACCTTTTTACAGCGCCTTGAATTTGGGAGCAACTTTCAGTTTGCAAAGAACAACAGCCTGGTGCCAACCACAGCAGATATAGCATTGAGTGTTGGGTATAAGCTAAACGATAAATCAATTATTGGAATTGGTGCCAGCTACAAGATGGGGCTTGGTAGCATACAAAGAATCAGCATCAGCCATCAGGGTATTGGTATCAGAAGCTTTGTAGATTGGAAGTTGAAAAAACAGTTTTTTGTAACTGGTGGTTTTGAAATGAACTACAACGCACAATTTAAAAACCTTACCCAATTGCAGGCATATAACGACTGGCAGCAGAGTGGTTTAGTGGGAATCACTAAAAAACTTAACGTAAAAACAAAATTTTTTAAGGCAACAAGCGTACAATTACTTTACGATATGCTTTATCGGCAACACACACCGGTTAGTCAACCGGTATTGTTTAGAATGGGGTACGGTTTTTAAGAATTTTAATTTGGGAGCTATGAATTTTCAGCTAATGAAAGATAAGAAAAAGAAATACAATTGTTTAAAATAGTGATCAAAATAATCTGTTATGAATAATTCAAAATCTTGCAAATTAGAATGTCTTGTTTTCATTCTATTACTGTTTTTTGTTGCTACTAACGGATTTGCACAAGGACCGGAAAGGCTTCAGCGTCCAACTTCTCCAACGGCAGCAACCCTTGGAAAATTTGGTCAAATTGAAATGGACTATTTCAATGGCCTGCCTAGTATTTCAGTTCCTATTTACACTATTAAAAGCGGAAATATTTCAATCCCTATTTCTCTCATGTATCACGCTTCCGGAGTAAAACCGGATCAGAAATCAGGATGGGTTGGTTTAAACTGGAGCCTTAATCTGCCGTTTTCCATTAATAGAATTTTGAACGGTGAGCCTGACGAAAGGCTTTTATCCGATTTCCAATTTGATGCTCCCGGAGCACAATATCCATTTGCTCATTCCTATTATGATCACTTCTCTGTTTTAAATACAAATAATTGGTATACGGATCAACAGTTAAATATTTATATAGGAAAACGCTTCGCTAATGAGGTAGGCATACCCTATGACCCAGTTGCCCCTGTGCCTTCACCAGATGAATTTGTTTTTAATTTCTTAGGATACTCAGGAAGTTTTCTGTTAAACCATTTGGGTGAATGGAAAGTGAAATGCGATGCCCCTGGCGGGATAAAAGTAGAAGCTGTTGATATATTTCCAAATGTGCCAGTAACAACGACACATGCCGAATTAGCTGCCCTTGGGTATGCAGCTACAATTACTTCTCTACATCCCGACAATAATTCTACTACAACTAAGAAAAGAATGATAAAGGGGTTTACATTGGTTGATGGAGACGGTAATAAATATGTTTTTGGAAGCGGAGAAAATGCTTTAGAATATTCACGCTTTCCAAATCTGTGGCCTCCAGAAGATACATGGGGTAATTTAACGATTCCTGTAACTTATTATATGACAAAAATAATTCCAAGAAAAGGAACTGAAATAGATTTTGAGTACACAAAGTCAGATTACTACCAGTTTAATAATACGGAGGTTTGGAAAACAATGACTACTTCAACTACTGGATATGTTTATTCTACAAACGGGCCCGGTAATAATGTTACCACAAATATTGTTAATGGTTCCTATCTTAATAGAATTAGTTTTGCTGATGGGTATATAGATTTCAATAAATCCATAATGAATGATTTGGAAAACCCTTATAACAATGGGGGGGGTGCTTATATGCCATATAGCCTTTTCCGTGATATTTACGACCAATTCATACCCCACCAAATACTTCTCCCTAAATATTATAAGTTAAACAGCATAAATGTTTATAATTTAAACAATACACTTAAAAAGAAATACGATTTAGTTTATAACGAAGCAACCAACAAAAGATTAATGCTGAGTGAAGTAAAAGATGTGTCAGGAGATTTACCAATTAAATATTCTTTTTCCTATTTTCTGGATCCAACAAAACCTCTTCCTGTTTATCACGCAAGGCAGCTTGACCACTGGGGTTACTGGAACGGAGTCAACTGGTTTCAAAACAACTCCAATAATCTCTCCATAAGTAATTATTCGAGTTATTATAATTCAAGACAACCACAATTAGACTGGGCTAAACAAGGAACTCTTGAACAAATTACATTTCCAACAGGGGGTACAACCAAGTTCATATACCAGCTTAATGATTACACCGGGTTATTGAATTATTATAACGGTAATACTTCCACCACTTTTGATCCCAACGCAGATATTACTTATTCTGAAAATACCAGTCCGACCATAAGACCGGCCGGAGGTTTAAGAATCTGGAAGATTGAGAATAATTTTCCAGGGTTAAATCAAGCCTATACAAGGGAATTTGATTATAGTATTCCTGGAAGTACGGGAAACCCTCTGAAGAGTAGCGGAGTATTGGCTGGCTTACCTAATTATTTAGAACAAGGACAATTATGGGGGCTAGGAGGATGGTGGAACTTTTGCACATGGCAAAACTATAACACACAAACACTTGGCTTAACTAATGGATCACACATAACATATTCGCAGGTCAAAGAGATTTTACCAGGAGGAGCTTATGTGATAAGAAAATATGCAAATAATGATAATCCTCTTTATCGGGATCAGAAATACCTTGATAAATTTATTGCCAATGGTAACATATACAAAGGCAATATAGCTTTTTCAAGTCTTGCTCTTGAACGAGGACTTCTACAAGAAGAAAATTACTATAACACCAGCGGAGTTATAGTAAAAGCATTAAAATATACATATAATATTTCTCCCACCAAATTTGATGATCATGTGAGGATGGTTGATTTTACCGTCACAGATGTAAAAGTAGATTTTGCAGATATTATAAACGATCCCCATTACAACTATAATTTTATACTTCTCGTAAGAAATGCTTACTCATATAAGAAATATATGTACCCAAACCTTCCTACAAAAATTGAAGAAACTACAAAAAGTGTAGATGGTCTGCAATCGCTTACTACAATTACCAATATCACATACGATAATCAAAGAAATTTAAAGGAGAAATCAATACTTGGTAGCGATAATAAACTGATAAGAACATTTTATAAGTATGCAAATGATTATCCTTCGACCGGTACAGATAATACGTCTCTTTCAATCACTAATCTTAAAAATAAAAATTACAGAAACGCAGTCATCGAAAAGATAGTTGTGAAAAGTGATGCTAATGGAGCCAATGCCATTGTTGAAGATGCTGAACTCAATTTTTATGAAACTACAGAACCGGTGTTTAAAAAGCAGATAAAGCTTTCAAAAAATTTATCTATTCCCTATTCAACTGCTTTTGAATCTTATATTGGTAATGACAACCAGTTTCATTACAATACAAATTATGATGTCAGTCCTTTGTATGAAGTAAACCTATACAATAATGATGGAAAACCTTTACAGGATAAAGATCAGCAAGGCATCGTAAATTCATATATATGGGATAATGAAAACCAGCTATTGGCAACCTGTAAAGCAGCAGCTTTTAATGATATCGCCTGTACATCTTTTGAAACAAGCGAAAAAGGTAACTGGACTTATTCAGGAAATGCAAGTTCAGATCCTACGGCACCTACAGGAACATTGTGTTATAATTTCTCAAATGGTGCTATTACAAAATCAGGATTAACAAGCGGGACTTACATTGTTTCGTACTGGAGTAAGTCGGGCCCTAATACAGTAAATGGCTCTTCTACTCCAGGTTTCACAGGTAGGTCATTAAACGGCTGGACAAATTATGAGCATGAAATAACAGGTGCTTCAGTAAACATTAACGGCAGCGGGCTTATTGATGAAGTGCGGTTATATCCCAAAGGTGCATTAATGACATCCTTTACATTTGAACCACTGATAGGGACTAAATCCGAATGTGATCCCAACAATCGTATTTTGTATTACGAATATGACGGTTTTGGAAGGCTTATATTAATACGTGACCAAGACAAGAACATCACTAAAAAAATCTGCTATAACTATGCTGGTCAACCGGTAAACTGTGCCACTGGTTGCACAGGGCTTCCCACAACAGCAGACTGGCAAAACACGACTACCCCCTTGCGCTGCCAACAGGGAAGCTGCGGAACTACTGGAAATACCGGATATCAGGAACAGGAACAAAGAGATATGAACCCCTGTAGCCCCACTTTTGATGATACTCGTTGGGTGGTTGTAGGGTATAATCCTACAGCTTGCCCTGTACCAGTATGTGTAAACCTTACTTCTACAAATGTTACAGGGGCTTCTGGGTATATAGCAAATTATTATAACGCAAATACCAATGTAACTTTTGTTGTTCCTGCAACAACAGGCTTACAACCATTGGGCAATCTTGCAGCAGGTAATTATAAACTAAAAATTTCAAGAATAACAGGGCCTCAAATGAGTGGTTTTTTTGCGTCAGGTTGTTTTAAACAGACAGTAACGGGGCAAACATCAGCTTTGTTTTTAGATGTAAATGTTTCATCAACCACATGTAATTCCATAACAGTTGATATTTCAGGAATACCAGCGCAGTAAAATAATTGAAATAAAAAACTTATTAAAGGTTAAAGATGCTCTTTGTGGTTGGAAAGTAAAAAATAATTTAACATAAAACTCAAATTTTTTATGAAAAAAGAGTTTAATTATAAAACCGGCATTTTTATAGTATGGGTAGCAATATTATGCAGCTATCAATCTTTTGCACAAGACCCAAGACCAGTACCTGCAGCTTACGCATCTACAATAAAGGTAAGTTTTGTCCGCACCTGGGATGCAATGGCACCGGAACAGAATGCCACTACTTTAATGACTCGTCCTCTAAAAGATGTGAAGCAATCCACGCAATACTTCGATGGGCTGGGGAGGCCTTTGCAAACAGTGCTAAGGCAGGGTTCTATGGAAACAAGTTCATCTCCCAACGATGTTGTAAGTGCTATTGAGTATGATAATTTTGGCAGGGAGCAATTTAAATATGCTGCTTTTACAGCTAACAATGCAGGAGGGTATGCTGCCAATGATGGAAGATTTAAACTCAACCCTTTTTTCCAGCAGGAGGTTTTCATGACTACTCAATTTGGTTCACAGGCCGAAACTTTCTTTTATAATAAAACAAACTTTGAATCTTCTCCGTTGAACAGGATAAATGATACCTATGCATTAGGCAATAGCTGGGTTGGTACCGAAACTAACCCCATACCCGGTAAAAGAAAAAGTGTGCAGATGAAATACCTGAATAACACAGCTATAGATGCGGTGCGTATCTGGACAGTAACTAACAGTAGTACTATCGGGCAGTTTGGTACTTATGCAACCAATGCAATTTATCCGGTAGGGGAGCTTTATAAGAACATTACAATAGATGAAAATAAGAACCAGGTAATAGAGTTTAAAGACAAAGAAGGGAAGGCGATTTTAAAAAAAGTGCAACTTACGGCTACCCCGGATGATGGCACTGGCAGCGACCACCCTGGCTGGCTCTGTACCTATTATATCTATGATGCCATTGGTAATTTGAGATGTGTTATACAGCCTGAAGGCGTAAAGACTATTTATCCAAATTGGAATCTTTCAGGGAGTCCTGTGGTTCTGGCTGAACAGTGCTTTCGTTATGAATATGACCAACGCAGCCGGATGATTATGAAAAAAGTACCGGGCGCAGGAGATGTATATATGGTTTACGATGCCAAGAACAGGTTGGTAATGATGCAGGATGCAAATATGCGGCAGGGAACTGTTAAATGGCTGGTAACAAAATATAATGATTTACAAAACCGGTTAACAGAAACCGGACTATGGAATAACAATACTTCTTTTGCCATCCACCTTTTAAATGCCGCTGTTAGCTCTAATTATCCAAATACAACCGGCACATATGAGTTACTCACACTTACACATTATGATGATTATGCAGGACTGCCAAGTAGTCTATCTGCCACTTACCTCACTACATGGAATACCCATTTTTCAGCCACTGACAATAGTAACTGGCCTTATCCGCAAATGCCTCTACAAATAAAAGCAGTAAAAGGAATGCCCACCTGGAGCCAGGTAAAAGTATTAGGCACAACCAACACCTATTTATACAGTGTAACCATATATGATGAAAAAGGCAGGCCAATCCAGGTACAAAGTACCAATATAACCGGCGGTATTGATGTAGCAACAACGCAGTATAACTGGGCCGGGCAGCCATTGGTAATTGTGCAAAAACAGGAAATACAGAACAGCAGTAATGCTCAAACCAGTGTTGTGGTTACAAAGATGACTTATGATGATTTAGCGAGAGTAATAATAACCGAGAAAAAAGTAAGTAATACTTTAGTGAATAATAACGTAATGCCTGCCTATAAAACAATTGCACAAAACGAATTTGATCAATTGGGGCAGCTTAAGAAAAAAACATTAGGTAGCAGTAATTTAGAAACCCAAAATTACGATTACAATATACGTGAATGGTTATTAGGAATGAATCGTGGATATTTAGCTACTACAGGACAAGGAGGCCCGAACAGGTTTGGCTTTGAACTTAGTTATAATAAAAACACCAGTACCTGCGGGCGTTACTTTAATGGAACAGAATTTAACGGAAACATTAGTGGCATGATATGGAAAAGCGATGGTGATGATGTGATCAGGAAATACGATTTTAAATATGACCCTGTAAACCGGTTATTGAAAGGCCAGTTTGAACAGGATGATGCCAATGCCGCATGGAACAGCACAACAATTAATTATGCCATGCAGATGGGGGATGGAATTGATCCAACTACTGCATATGATTATAATGGCAATATAAGGGCTATGACCCAATTTGGCTGGAAATTGGGGGTTGTTTCAACAACGCCTATTGATAACCTTACCTACAATATGGACCCCGGTACCAACCGGTTAAAGCAGGTTATTGATGCAAATAATGATTATCAGAGTAAACTCGGTGATTTTAAGTACGACCCAGCTACCAAAACTGCAACAGATTATACCTATGATTTAAATGGAAATCTTACGGTTGATAACAATAAAAAGATCAGCAGTATTGCATATAACCATTTGAATTTGCCCGGCGCAATAACTGTTACAGGCAAAGGAAACATAACTTACACTTATGACGCCGGCGGTAATAAGATAAAAAAGGTAACCACAGAAAACCCAACAGCAGCCAACAATAATAAGCTCATCATTACCACCACCACTTATATAGGCGGTATGGTTTACGAAAGTAAAACAACCACACCTGCAAATAATCCTCCCGATGATTATGAAGACAGGTTACAGTTTGTAAGCCACGAGGAAGGCAGGATAAGATTTAAGAAAAACGTTGGAAATACACCAACAGGTCTTTTTGGGTATGACTATATGCTTAAAGACCATCTAGGCAATGTACGTATGGTACTTACTGAAGAAACCCAGACTGATATGTACCCTCCTGCAACAATGGAAACGGCAACAGCTGCGGATGAGGAATTATTTTACAGCAATCTTCCCCAAACCAGAACAAACCCGCCAAGCGCTTATCCAGCCAACAGCCCGAACGGTAATGCTAAAGTAGCTGTGGTTAACGGAACCTATGGTGGAGGTAGTAAAATTGGCCCTGCCATGATTTTAAAAGTAATGGCTGGCGATAAATTTAATGTGTCTGTTAATAGCTGGTATATTATGAAACTACTTGGGGAGGTTCCAAACCCGCCAAATGGTATTATCAGTGAACTGTTAAATGCACTTAATAATGGAGTGGGTAATTTGCCCGGCATTAAAGCAACTCCCATGGAAATATATAATTCAAACGTTTTTGAACCAGGCCTCCATGCATTCTTAAATAACCAAACCAATAACAGTAATAGCAGCAGGCCCTGGGCTTTTTTAAACTGGATTTTGTTTGATGAACAGTTTAATTATGTAAGCAGCAATAGCGGTTTTGAACAGGTGCCCGATGAAACAGCCTATAATAATGATAATTTACCTTTTAACAATACACACCCGCACGTACTATCCAACAAGCCCATTGATAAAAGCGGATTTTTGTATATTTATGTAAGCAATGAAACACCCAATATTAACGTATTCTTTGATAATTTACAGGTAACGCATATCAGAGGGCCTCTTCTGGAAGAAACCCATTATTATCCGTTTGGGTTAACAATGGCAGGAATATCAAGTAAGGCAGCAGGAAAGTTAGAGAATAAATTCAATTTTGGCTATAAAGAATTACAGACGAAAGAATTTACCGATGGTAGTGGTCTTGATTTTTATGACTTTGGAGCAAGAATGTATGACTTTCAAATTGGACGCTGGCATACACAGGACCCAATGGCAGGAAAATACTATGCTTCAACACCATATAATTATGTAGATGGTAACCCAATTGTTCGAGCCGACCCAGATGGGAAAGATTGGTTTAGAAATGAAAGAACAGATGCTGTAGAATGGAGGGCAATTTCTGGTAAACAAGGAAGCCAATTAAGTTTAAAAGGAAGTGAGGATACTTGGACAAACCTTGGTAGTGAATTAATAATGTTTGACGGATATTCGATAACATACTATACACAATCTATTGATAAAAAAGGCAAACTTTCTTTAGAAATATCCGAATATGTTAGTGCTGTATCTGGTAAACCATTGGAAAATGACATGTATGTAGATAATGGAATGGGAGGTGTAGCTGTCGAGTCCCCTAAAAATTTTACCTTTGATTATTCTATTGAAAGACAACAAATTTCAAATCAGGGGCCAACCCCGGAGGGGCTTTATTCAATTAGGAAGTCTGACTTTCAATCTGGAAAAAATGAAAGTGGAACTCAGAAGTGGAGCAATCAATCAGTTGTAAATAAATTAAAAGCACAAGTAGGAGGTGGAACATGGCCTGGAGGGACTAATTCTTGGGGTAATTTTCGTTGGCAATTAAGTAAAGAAAAAGCAAATACCTATGGAAGAAATCATATGTATTTGCATGGTGGCGCAAAATGGGGAAGCAGAGGATGTATAGATGTTGGCAATAATATAGGAGCACTAGCTAATGCAATACTTACAAATAAAAGTGGGAATGATAAAGTGTATTTACAAGTGATATATCCCAAAGACATGAAAATAAGCGTTGCAAATGGAACTACAAATAATTTAGAATTTAACCATTAAAATGCATAGAAAAATTATTTCGATACTATTAGTTATAATTTTATGTGGAATTGTATTGTTAAATATTGCTGATTTATATGGCGTATTTGTGAACCCAAACGAATATCCATTTGGAAGTGATTTTTTCTCTAGATATTCAATTTACACTTCAAAGTCTATTTATATTGGGTTTAATATTGTTTCATCTTTAGTGTTTATCTGTACAATATATTTTGGAATTAAAAAGAAATGGTGGATTTTCTACACATTGATTTTTATTGATATCCTATTTGTGATATATCCAATATTGACAAATAGTTAATGAGTCTAGCAAATAAATTTTTATGCTTCGCTAGGTATGAGTAAGGCTATATTGAAAAAAATGTTTTAATCTTAAAAGCCTCAATAGGGTATAAGAAAAGTAAGAAAGTGCATAATAGGTATAATGGATACAAGAAACAAGGGAAAAATTATATAAATATTGCATAAATGGTTTTTATGTAAAAAACTATGAAATTAAAAACCCTATAATGAGCTTATTTATTTCATTTCGTAATATTTATTTATTTGCTGCCTTACTTTTTGAACAAACAACAATTGTTTTTTCACAAAATACTTCCCCCCCCTTAATTATTAAAGAAGATAGAATCCAATTCTCTATAGCAGGCTTTATAATTAATGTGGGCCAATATGGTAATTCAGTGGCAGGTTACGAAAATATGGGATCCATTAAATATGGTTATGAAGGATTAAATATGCCCGTTTTGTTTACTAATAGTGGCTTGGTATATCTTCAGCGGAAAATTATTAAAAAAAGCATTCAAGAAAGTAAGAGAGAGAAAAAAAGAAAAAATGAAGAGGAGGAAGAGAAATATATAGCAATTGATAAAACTGTTACCATGCAATGGTTACAAGGAAACCCCAATCCTGAAATTATCGCAGAAGGATTATCTACTTACTATCATACCTATGGTTTGCTGCCGGGAAAAGCAAACGCATTTACTAAGCTGATCTATAAGGAAATTTATTCCGGAATTGACATTATTTTTTCAATTAAAGATAATTCAAAAAAAGGTTTTGAATATAGCATTGTTGCAAAACCGGGAGCAGATTTAAGCAAGGTAAAAATGAAGTATGGAGGAGATATAGTAAGCATAAAAAAGAATAATGAGGGTAAACTTGTAATTATATCTGCCATTGGTGGCATAATTGAAACTGCACCGGTTTGTTTTTATGCTGATAACCCTGCTGAGCAATTAACAAGTAATCTCAAAAAAATTAAAGTTGCAACCAAAATAAACGGTAAAGAAATCAGTTTTGTTTTTCCGGAAGGTTACGATAATAAAAAGCAGGTTATTATTGATCCTTTTGTTACTGCCTTAAATGACTTTACCGGGGATAACAGTGATAAGGGTTATGATATTGATTACGATTATGAAGGTAATATTTATGTAAGGGGCGGCGGCGATTATATAGCCTGTGAGCTGGCTAAGTATGATAAGAACGGAATACTGCAATGGGTATTTCATGGAACATTAACGGTACCATCCTGGAATTTCGGCCACTTTAGCGGAGGGTGGGTAGTTGAGAAAAGTTCCGGTAAAATTTTTGCCGGGCAGGGGCAGGAATTTTTTTCTGGCGGCTTTCAGATAGTAAGGCTGGATGCAAACGGTTTGTATGATAATTATATTACAGTGAAAAACCCGTTACTTATAGAAAACTGGAAAATGTTGTGGGCCTGTAATAGCAGCCAGCCCCAGGTTTTTGCGGCCGGTGGCGGAATCGGTTCAGATGTTAACTTTAGTATTTGTACGCCACCTTCGCCAAACTTATCTCCTCTTAATATTACGGGTATTTCCGGGGTAATTGCTCAAGATGTATCAGATGCGTTGATTGATCCTGAAACAAATGCCATGTATTCCATTTTTTCCTCCACGGAGCCAACCGCCTCTTTTGTTAATAATCGCATATATAAACATTCTCCACCTTACAATGCTGCCAGCATAGTTTGGAGCACTCCTTCGGGATATAATACACTTGTTGAAGCAGAAAACAGGCCATATCTGCTTAACAATGTTTCAAATTCATTAAACACCCTTGCCGTAAATGCAACATACTTATTTTATTGGGACGGTAAAAACCTGAAAGCATTTAATAAATCTACTGGTAGTGCAGTTGGCACAGCATTGACTATTGCCGGTAATACAGCATTGATGCAGGGTGGCATAGTGGCAGATAATTGTGATAATGTTTTTGTAGGTGATATTAACGGCACCATTAAGGTTTATAAGTTTAATGGAACAAATTTTGATGATGCTGCTGCTGACATAACTATTCCCGGCTACCCAACCAGTACAACATATGCATTGGCATATAATAACGGTAAAAAACTTATTTATGCATGTGGTCAGGGCTTTGTAGCTTCCTTTGATGTCTCACCTTATTGTGTTTCGCAGGTTTATACCATTAACCCAAATTTAGATTGTGTTACCGGTTCTGCAAATGTTTCACTCATACCGGCTCCGCCTGTAGGCTCAACACTTGCGTATGCTTTATATAATGGTACTACTTTAATTAGTGCTAATTCAACAGGCGTATTTACTGGGCTGTTGCCAAATGTAAATTATACAATTAAAGTAATCATTAACCCGGCTTGCAGTGGTGTACAAGTTGAAAGGAATTTTATGATAGTAGCTCCTTTGGTTGCAGCCGTTTCAACTGCATCAGGATGTACCCAAAATATAGGAACTATTACGGTAACAGGCTCATCGGGAACAGCGCCATATTCGTATAGTATTGATGGAGTTAATTTTCAGAATAGTAATCTTTTTTCGGGGCTGGCAGTTGGGTCATATACTGTCACAATCAGAGATGCGATAGGCTGTAAAAACACACAATTGGTTACTGTCCCTTTTAACGGAATAAATACTGTAACCGTATCTGCAGGGCCTGGGGCTACAATATGTGAAAGTGCTTCAGCAACTTTGGCGGCAACTTCAAATGCATCCTCATATTCGTGGTCTCCCACAATCGGTTTGAGTAATCCAACAATATTAAATCCCGTAGCATCTCCGGTAGTAACTACGAAGTATTATATAACTGCTGTAAGTGGTGTGTGCAGCCGGGTTGATTCCCTTATAGTAAATGTAAATGCGGCTCCCATTGCAAACCCAGGGCCCGATGAATTTATTTGTAACGGAAAAAGCACCCAATTAAATGGTAGTGGAGGAGTAATTTACACCTGGTTGCCTTCTACTTATCTTGATAACTCCAATATAAGTAACCCTAATGTTATAAACCCAGTGAATCAAATAACATACACATTGAACGTCATTGATGTAAACGGATGTAAATCGCTCAACACAGCAACTGTAAAAATTACAGTCCGGCAGCCTGAAAAACTATTCATTGGAAACGATACGACAATAGCAATCAACCAGCCATTAAAATTAACTGCCGTTGATGTTAACAATACAGGGTTTACAAATTATTCATGGTTGCCAGCTTACGGGCTTAATAATAATTTGATAAAAAGCCCAACCGCAATATTGGATAGAGATATTACATATACAGTACTAGCAAGTACTTTAGAAAATTGTATAGGTAAAGACACTGTCAATATTAAGGTTTATGAAGGGCCAGAAATTTATGTTCCAACGGCATTTACTCCTGATGGAAATAACTCTAATGATATTTTAAGAGCATTCCCTGTAGGCTTAAAAGAATTTAAATATTTTGCAGTTTTTAACCGATATGGACAAAGGGTTTTTTATACTACAAATGCTAATGTTGGGTGGGATGGCAAGGTGCTGGGAAAAGATCAAAACACAGGTAGTTATGTATGGATAGCAGAGGGCATAGACTACAAAGGAAGTGCTATTGTTAGCAAGGGAACTGTGGTTTTGATTAAATGAGAAAGTGAATTTTATTTACAAAAAATCCGGTAAAAAGGTCTCCCAAAGAAATATTCCGACAAAGACATCTGCCAAACCAAAAGAACAATTGCGCTTTCCTTTGTAATACACTTTGATGGAATCGCAATACTTCTTTTGCCCTTCGGGGTTGCTTCGCAAGTTTGTCATAGTCTTTGTAACTCCATATTTATTTGCTCGGGAAACTCCCGTGCCTGAAAAGAAACTGTACCTACACTCTCTTACCCATACTTCGCTTTAGCTTGGTTACGTTTGTGCCAGGCTTTTGTATTTTATCAAGGGAATGCCTTCCTTACCACAGGCCCACTCACGACCATTCCACTTGATTCATACAAGCTATACATACTCACTACACCATGCCCCGCTTCGTATGGTAGTGTAGTCACAGTCACTTTTCATCCACCCGTTTCCAATAATTATGCGAGCCGGCGGCCACTGGCTGCGTTTGGGGCTGCCTTCACAAAGCCCTGGCTAATACCTTCGGTATGCTTAATGGCAGCCCCGGCACTGTGTGTTCACATTCCTTTCAGTCATTTCTTTGAACACGCCATCCAGTGGCACTCGCCGCCACATCCAATCGTACCTCATTCCTGTGTCTTTGCTGGCTCGCTCATGGCTACAGTGTTGAAAGCTTTCAACAAGGCTTTGCTTCTTTTGGCTGAAGGCTCTTTTACCGGTTAAGTAACTAAATACGAGGATGCTTTCTTCAATATAAAATAGGTATAATCACCTTTTCAAATAAGTGTTTTTACGGTTTTAAATATATTAAAAACTTGCTATTTTGAGGCATGCATTACAAATTTGACGAAAACGTTTTTACAATAATGAAGCCTTTTTTTAAACCTTAAATACTACGAAAATGAAAAAGATTACAACCTTGCAAAAGGCGAGAATTATGATTGTTTTTTTGGCATCCCTGATTTCATGCAAAAATAATGACAAGGTTCCTGACATCAACATCAATCCGGCTTTTGAAATGGCTCCGCCTATAGCCCAGGACGTGAAGATTCAAAAAATTGAAGGAGATGATCAAAATATATTATTAATTGCTCAGTTTACAAAAGAAGAAATTAAAGCAAAGTTAAGAGAGCCTTTTTTAGCAATTGATAATGATGGAGAAAAAATAGTACTGCGGGATGATGGAAAGGGATTTGATAAAGTTGCAGGCGACGGAATATTTACAGTGAAACTAAAAGCCGATGTTAATGAGTTTGAAAAGTTGGTAACTGATAATAAGATGATGCAAGGAAGGAAGCGCTTAATATTTAAGGGACGTTCAATTGTTAGCGACTCATTAGTACGTCCGTTTAATATAGAAACATTTAAAGCAAGAAAAGACTTTACTTCCATAAGAGACATATTCGCAATAGCACCTCCCGAGCTAAAAGATCATAGTTTAATGATAACCGACTTAAATGTTGTCGAAGACGCTAACAGAACGTGGAATCCTTGTGCCCAAACAGGCAATGTAAATGGGGCTTGGACATTTAAAACAATAATGAAACATTTGGCTTCTACAAACCCAGGAACACTAGTAAATGATATACAGTTATCTGATTTTGTAGAAAACTGGCTATCAACCTGGTTGACTCCCCAAACGATAAATGGAGAAACTGTAAATGCAAGGCTGAACATGAATAGTGTTATTATTACTAACTGGAAAAACAGAAGCCAAACATTACCACTACCGAGAGTACCAGTTGGAAAATTAGATATGAGGGCGGCTCCCTTTAAATTGTTAGCCATTGTTAACCGGTTAGATCTAAGAGGAAACTCAGGATATGGATTTTCCAATGCAGGTGAAGGCAGGTTTGTATTTTGCGTAATGAATGGCTGTTCTCCAACACAATTCAATATAATATTTGAATACGGTGTTCCTAAAAGGAGCTGTGCTAACGTAAAAGCCTATGCTCAACAGTGGTATAATCTGAAAGACTTGGCATTTACAGATCCAGCATTTAATACACAATTGGAAACTATTACCGACCAGTTTGCTAAATGTGGAACAAGCCCCTCTAAACCTAACCAGAGTTCATTAAATCAACTTAGAACAAATGAAATACAGTTAGCTAGTCCTTGGGAGTTGAGAGAATTTGTATTAGATAATGGTACTCATTTATTTAAAGAAACAACAGTAAAACAAGAACCAGCTGCCAAGTATAATACAAAATTAAATAATGCAGATGTACAACGGCTGGCGCAATTCATCAATACTATGGAACCAAGTATACTTGCCAATAATTATACTGTGCCGGACGTATTTTCAAGCAATCCTTTTTTAGGAGGGCATGCCCTTACACAATTTCCACCAGTTGGATTGGTAGCCACGAATCCACATCATTGGAATGGAACAGCAGCAGCCGGTCCGTCATTTATTAATAGCAATGATGCCCGGCAGGTATTTTCTTTAAATACCTGCAGTGGCTGCCATGGAGGTGAAACACAAACCTCATTTACAATGATAGATCCGGTACCTTTTGGAACACAGGCAACACTTGCAGGTTTCCTGACAGGAACACCGGGAATTCCAGTTGCAGGAAGATTTCCGCAGGATCTGGATGGAGCAAATGGCATTATGAATGTGCCTGACCCCGCAGGCCGGGCATCGGATAACAATAAAAGAAAATTCAATGACTTACAAAGGAGGGCAGATGATTTAGAAGCATTGGTAAATTCAACCTGTCGGTCAATTATTAGAATCAGAGATATTTTGACCAAAGACCCTTTACGCTTTACACATTAATTCTCAAGTAATCAATCGAAGCTAAAAGAATAATTGCTGCCACCGTATTTACGGTGGCAGCTTGGCATTGCTGGCTCGCTCAGAGGCTCTTTTACCGTTATTATTCACAGAAAATACCGTTAAAAGACGATATGAATTAAAGTAACTACAGGATAAATTTGAGAGTAGTATTACCACTTTGAGGTATTGCAAGAGGAAGACATGATAGGTAGATTTGTTGTACCCGATATAAACATCATTGTTTCATTTCTTTTTACTAAACACAGCATAAAATGAAAGAAGATAAAACACCCGCCAACTCGTTATTTGCAATGTTAAAAAGAATAAATCCTTTCTCTCTTCCGGTAGGAAGAGGTGATGATGCTTATGGTCTTGCAGTAATTCGGGGATTTTTAATTTCCAGTGTAGTTGTAATTGTATTCATAGCTTTTATAAAAGGGAAGCAGAATTTTCTTC
This sequence comes from uncultured Chitinophagaceae bacterium, assembly GCA_963715585.1. GTDB lineage: Bacteria > Bacteroidota > Bacteroidia > Chitinophagales > Chitinophagaceae > Ferruginibacter. The sequence continues at coordinate 269,933 of OY970254.1, forward strand.
AAATCCTGGGCTTATCATTAACAGTAGCACTTGCTTCATTACTCGTAGGAGGGTTACTTGGCTTTTTATTTGGAATTCCAAGGAGTAAGCAGGAACAAAATAATTCACAAGGAACATCAGTACAGGCCAAATATGCTGATAATACAAACCTTGAAGATATTTCTGATTGGCTTACAAAAATAATAGTTGGTGTCAGCCTTATTCAATTCAATACCATTCAAAAGTATTTCAATACAATTTGTAATAATCTCTCTGATGCATATAATCCGGGATTAGACAGTAAGTTGGCATATGCGTATTCAGGCGCTTTAATTGTGTTTTACCTGCTCGCAGGGTTCCTGGCTGTATATCTGTGGGCAAGAACCTACTTGATGGATACATTATCCAAAAGAGATAAAATTGAAATACAGCAAAAGATAAAAAGCCAGGAGCAGAAACTGGAGATTCAAAATCTGGGAATTCTTAAAAAGGAATTTCAAAAAACAATTCAACGGATAGATGTTTTTGAAAATAAAACTGAGTTTGTAACCACCATACAGAAAGCAAAACCAAAAGAACCTAAAATTTGTGAAGATTGTCAAAAGGGAAGATGGGGAGGTAAAACAAGTGATCCAGATTATACAGTTAATGCAACAGTCACCAAAACTACTCCGTTGGACATGCGTAGTGTAGTTAATATAAAGGTTTTACAAACTGCTGGTGGTACAAAAACGATAGGCCGGGCTTTATTTATTCTACATGACTCTTTTCTTCCAGATATGATAAGGGAAGTTATACCTGTTCAAGGAAACAATATTGTGGATATTGAGTTTCCGGCTTATGAAGCCTTTACGGTTGGTGTTGTTATTGAAAATACTGATGCAAGTGTATCTCTTTATGAAGTTGATTTAAATCAATTGGAAAACTTACCAGAAGGATTTAAATATACAGATACGTTATTATCAATTGATGAAGTCAATAGTCAATTACTGGCTTTGCAATAAAATTTACGGGCATTTCTTGAATTACTTCTTTATCCCTCCACAATCAACCGAAGCTTGCTATGCTGTTTACAGTATTGGAAGCTTTCAATACAACTTTGCTTCATTTGACTGATGGTCTTTTTAAAAGTATAAAAAATAGTTTAAAAACTAAAATAATTAGTATTTTTATAATCCAGAATAAGTTTTTTTACTATTAATTATCATATTTTGCATTTATATGAGAAGAAGATTTTCCGCCAGCTCAAGATTAATAAATGAACTGTTCACACAGTATCAAAGTACATTTCTTGCATTTTGTGAACTAATTAATAATTGTATTCAAGCTGATGCAAAAAATATAGATATTCAAATTGATTATGCGAAAGATCATGAATTGACACCAACAATAATTAAAAAAATTGTTGTAAAGGATGATGGTTTTGGTGTACATCAGAAAGACATTGATAAAAAGTTACTTGATATTGGGGATTCGGATAAAAAGGGCGGTAAGGGAATTGGCCGTTTCGCAGCTTTACAAATTGGAGGGAAGGTTGATATTGAGACAGTAGGGTTTAATTCAATTGAAAATAATTTTTCAAAAGTAACAATACCATTAACGGAAGAAACATTTAAAGCCACCTCCAAAATTAATGATCTTGAAATAGATACTAAGGAAACCGTGTTAAAAGGAACACATAAAACTTATTATAAAGTAGCTATTGAAAATTTATATCATTCAAGCATTACAAATAAAAATCAGAAAAGAAAGATTTCAGAAAAATTATTAAAAAACAATATTGCAAACTCTATTTTTGAAAGGTACCCGATACCAATTTTTAATAAAACAGTACGCTTTACTGTTAATTCGGTTTATATAAACCCCAATGATTTTGTTGTTAACCAGCCTCAAAAAATAGCATTTGATTTTAATGATAAAAAAGGGGAAGTTCATAAAGTGTATTTTACTTTTTTTAATTTGACTTCACATTTTGAAAGAATAAAAATTTTCCTGACAACTAAAAATGCCGGAGTTGATAATATAGTAAGCGGGTTTGAATATGATGCAGAGTGGTTAAGCCCCAAAATAGGGAGTTGGTTTGTTTATATTTATACAGACACATTATCTACAGATATGTATCGAAATCTTGATTTGGATGGCCTTGACGAAGCCGTATCTGTTTTCAAATCCTTTATTAAAGATCGGCTAAATGTTTTTTTTAAAGAAAAGAATAAAGAGTATGATAATTTCACTCATAAGTTAAAAAATGATGATTACTATCCGTATAAAGAAAAGACAAAAATAACTTCTAAATCGAAAGTAGTCTTGTTTGACAAGCTTGCATTTCTTGTAGAAGAAAAATACAATTTAATTAACGGGAATAATAAACTGCGAGAACTAATATACCCTCTTATTGATAGAACTATTACAGGAGGAGAATTAGATAATATACTGAAACAAATACTTCACCTTGAAAATAAATACCTTAAAAAATTCAACGAGTTATTAGAAAAATCTGAATTGGAAGATATTATTGAATTCTCCGAAAAGGTTGCTCATAAAATGCAAGAATTAAACTTCATTGAAAATATTACTTACGGAAAAATATCCAAGTATGTCCAGGAAAGGAAAGATTTGCATAAAATCCTGGAAAAGAAATTATGGATTTTCGGTGAGCAGTATAATGAGAATACGAAGCTGTTATCTGATACGAACCTTGAAAACAATTTAATTGAGTTGAGAAATAAATGGCTTCCTTTTAAAGCATCAAAAGATGATGATAACATAAATAGTAGTATTGAGCCGAAGTTAAAATCCATTACTGATTTGTTCCTTTATAGCGAAAAGATAATTGATGAAAAGAAGAGGGAGGTATTAATAGTTGAATTGAAATCCCCTAAGGTTAAAATCAGTCCAAAAGAGCTAGAACAAGCCATGAGTTATGCAAACGATATTGAATCCAAAGACTTTTTTTCGGATAACATTCATTTTCATATCGTGTTAATCAGTTCAAGTATAAACGATAAAGCAAAATTTAGAATTAAAGGGCAACAAAAAGGAAAGGAAGACCCTTATTTTTATTTCGAGAACGAATCTGGAAATATTCATGTTTCAGTTATGAAATGGTCGGATTTAATAGAGACCAATAAGCGAAAACTTAAGTATATGGCGAATGTTCTTAAGACAAAAGATATATCAGTTCAGGATAAGATTGAAAATGATTTTAAGGAAATAGAATTTAGAAAAGTTAGATCTTTTTTACGCAAAGTATCTATTCAAGAATAAATAAATTTAGCCGGCACTATTTTTTTAAAGAATAAGTTTTTTACTTCGGCCAGCATCCGGCAAAGCTATGTGCTCTACACAATAATAAGTAAAGGTCTTCGCTCATTTCATTTCGCTTGCCTGCTGGTTTTACCAAAAAAATCTCCACCTCAGATAAAACTGATATTCGGTGTATTTTTTACGGCAAAAACCTTGACTTCCTTCCAACGCTTACATGATGGGTTGCCTAGGCTAGCCAAATATGTCAGCACAGAACTTCATTAAACAGTTAAAAACAAATGGTTTGGTACAGAGGAAGATTAACCAAAGATGCAGTTGAGGCGCAACTGTAAAATGAGTTTCGTTTTAACCTTATCTACGTTTGTTGTTCTAAAACACTATTTTTACTAAGTACCAATCTGCGCTTCCTCAATCAATATGTCATATAAAAAGGATTCATATAATCTTAAATTTTACAAAGAAATAAGAAGAAAAAAAAGAAAAGAGGCACAACGATCTGGCTGGCATCGTTATTATTTTGATGTAGTAAGAACTGCAAAGGCAAAAGGAAAGGTCCTTACAAAAAGAGAATTACCCTCATTCGAATATTATAAAAGCAATTTTGAAATACCAGAACCAAAGTTTAGCCGCACTATTCAGTTTCTTGCAAACAATAAAAACATTTTTAGTCGCAAAGCCCTGGATTTGCCGGAAGATGGAGTGTTTAAAGTTCCTGCAATCTTTTCTTTAACCGAAGCTTATCCCGAAAGTTTCATTTTTTTAAAAAAATTGTTTTATGCATTATATCAAGATAAATATGCGGACATCTTTATTGATTACGAAAACTGTAATCGAATTGACGTAGACGCCTCAGTATGCATGGATACCCTGTTATCAGAATTTATTAAACATTATAAATCTTGTAGAGCTAGGGGCAGAATTAAAAAGTTGAATCAAATACTTCCTAAGAACTATGGAAAGGAATCAATTGAAAAAATACTTAAATCTATAGGAGCATTTAATACCATTCGGGGCGTTCAAAATACATATACAGATATTCATCCTTTTCATCTATTAATTGGTAATAATTTTTCACGAACACTGGGAAAAGATAAGGAGATAGAGGTTACGAAAATTGTAGATTATATAGTGGATTCACTAAAGCTAATGAATAAAACTTTGACGTGGCAGGCTGAAGATAGTCTATCTAAAGTGGTGGGGGAAGTTATAATCAATGCTGCCGAACATTGTGGTAATAAATATCGTTATTCTATTGGGTATCTTCAAATTAATAAAGACCCTGTTGAAGCTACTACTCACGTAGGAGTTTTTAATCTGGTTATTTTCGACTTCGGTAGAACAATTTATGAAAACTTTAAAAAAACGCAATCTGAAGAATTAGATGTTGTTAAGAGAATGAAAGAATTATCAAAAAGCTATACTCAACGAAATCTTCTTAAAAGTCGGGAATTCGAAGAAGAGACTTTATGGACTTTGTACGCTTTACAAGACGGCGTAACAAGCGTCAAGGCCAAGCAAAGAGGTAATGGTAGTATTCACTTTATCGAGAGTTTTTTCAATTTAAAAGGCAACACGGATCACGACAACTCATCCTTTTTAACAATAATTTCTGGGAATACTCGTATTATCTTTGATGGGAAATACCAGATTCAAGAGAAACCTAGAGGTAAAGAGGGTAAAATATATAAAATGATGACTTTCAATGATTCTGGTAATATAGAGGATAAGCCTGACCCAAAATATGTCATGTATACCGAAAATACATTTCCGGGCACGATGATTGTTGCTAAAATTTGCATTAACTTTAAAAATATTGAAAATGGAGAATAATAAAACTTATATATTAAACCTGGAGGATTACCGAACGTCTGGATCAAAAGTATTTACAGGGCGAGATAGGGGTGTGGAAGTTAGAAAAAAATCTAGATTAGATACCTTGACAAAAGATAATAATCTCATAAGGATAATCATTCCTACTGATATTCGTTCAATTAACCCTTCATTTCTTGAAGAATTGCTTTTTAATGTGGTTACTGAACTAAAAGAAGAAAAATTTCGTGAAAAATTTCATTTTGATAGTACAGGCCGATATCAGATAGATAATGATCTTGATGAAGCAATTGAGAGAATCCTTAGAATAGAAAATGCACTTGCCTAATATTTTTACACTCTTACAGGACACAACAAATACTTCCGTTAATTGTAAAGCCGGGGTAAATATTATTAAAGGAGTGGTTGCAATAGCACCCCTCCTTTCTTTTTTAGCAAGTCTCGCTAATTTATATTTGGTAATATATGTTTTTAGATTTACTAGGAAAAAAAATGATACAGATAGGAATATTAAATGGTTTCAAGAGCTTGTTTATACTCCTAATAAGGAAAACATCACAGCCTATTTTACCAATCTTCACCAATTAAAGGAAAGAATCGTTAATAATCCTGACCTAAGCGAAGAAGATAAGATAGACCTAATGGAAATTATCAAAGAGGAGAGAAATAAATTCATGATTGCCTTTGTGGATTTAGTTCAACCGATCTCCAAAACAGTTCACGCTGCAATTGTAAAGGCGGTAGACAACTTAACCGATGAACTTACAAATGCACTTGATAACGATGAACTAAAGTGGAATAATCCAAAAACACTACAGAGAGAATTTACATCTAAAATTAATAGTTATAGAAATAACGTTTTAACTGCGTTATTTAATTATAAAGGGTAACCAATATTACAAAAAAAATATTATAAAAAGGTCGATTTAATCTCAACCCTGATATACTGTGATCCATTCATACGGTTTTATATCTTACAACTTGATCCTCAATGCCCATCTTCATCTTCTGGCACATTGCAATCATGCTGGTGCCTACCGTCGGGAGGAACAGCACCGCTCATCAAATTGCCTGGACGGATAGAATTAATGGACGAGCACCCGGCAATATGATATACGTGCGAAGAAGGATTTTTAGTCCAAAAAAATAGTGCAGCCGTAGTATCAGCAGTGTTAGGGGACACACCTGATTCCGTGTGATTAATCCAAATCGGTGAGGTCCAAGCGCGATCACCATCATTTTCTATCACCTTGATATAATAAAATTGCGGATCACCTGAACTTAAAAGATTAAACGTAGCTGTACCGTTTCCTGAAATCGTAAGGGTTTCTATAAGCCCGTCTTCGGCCTGTAGTTTTGCTGCTTGTACATATGATGTAGGTTCGATTGCGGAGCCATAAATTTCTATGGTGTACTCAGTCGATTGATCATCAGTGTCAGCCACTTTTATCTCCAGTTTGAGCGGATCATCTACTCCCGCAGAAATGGAAGAGCCCATAAAAGAATTGTTGATAGAAAATATGACACTAAGATTTTTATCTTCCGTCACAAATGTGCGATATGAGCGGAATGCATCAGCAATCCCTTCTTTGGTAAGGGCTGTTGCATACACACCAATGCGTGCATCGCTTGAAGTACCCCATGTTTTATAGTGATTATCCTGGCCAGCACTTGGAGCTATGTGAAATCCTTGGGTCAGGTAGAAAAAATAGTCATCGTCAAGGGCATGAGGATAATGGAATCCCGGAGCGGCAGTTTTTTTCATCGCTGGCCCGGTTAAAATCTCTATGAGCTGTATATATCTGTCGGCTTTGGAGGTAAATTGATCAAAGCTATTTCCAAGGGCATCTTCATCTATCCCGTAGTCATTTTTATCCGCCTTTTGGCCAAACATATCACCATGTACATTAGGGTGATTCATCTGAAGTATGATCGTATTATCATGTGTTGACTCCACCCAATCGTAGAGTGCTTTAAAATCTCCGCTTGGTAGTTCAATCACTTCTTTCGCATTCAAGACATTCATGTGATTGCCCGATGATATCGTTGAGAACTCCTGGCCGTATAGTGCAAGGAAAGAAGGCGAAGTTGCCTCCTCGGCAGCTTTCTTTAATGATTTCACATTCAGATGTTTGGTCACACCCTCAATTGTGACATCCAGTGGCATTGTTGTATTGCCATTATACAACGCATGATCATTTGCGATCAAAATTCCATCCTTTCGATCTGGTTTGACTCCCTGCTCCGCTCTGTTATGGTTATGTTCAGTAATTGCAAAGAAGTTCAGTCCTGCATTTTTTGCTTTCAGATATGCTTCTTCCGGGGTACCTGAGCCATCACTGAAAAGTGTGTGAGCGTGGAGTAGTCCGTAGTAAAGGCGTGTGTTTGATGGTTGTGCAGTCGCAGTCAGGAAACCGAATACAATTGCTATGAATACAAGAAATTTGAAGGTTTTCATGCTTGAGTGTTTAAGTGTATTTATGTCAGGTGAATCAATTTGAAATTTATTCCTACCACAAAATGGGGATTTCTTGCGATTATTAAAACCGTAAAAACACCTGTTTTTTAATTTTTTACACTTGCGCATTACGCTTAAGATACTATTGACAGACTTTTTAATTTCAGAAGTGTGCTTTTAATAGGCTTGTGTTTATCTTTCTCAAAATGAAATACGGTACTTTCATTAATGCCCAACAGATTGGCTAAGTGTTCTTGGCTTAAGCCATGTTGGTATCGATACTTTTTGATTTGCCCTCCGATGGTACTTATATTAATGTCAAATGGAAAATATCCTAAGAATTGAATGATTTTCGGATAGGTTTGTATCTGTGGTTCCCCTCTATTATTTTCCCAACCAGTAATTGAATCTTCACAGACCCCAATTATAAAAGCAACATCCTTTTGTAGCAGGGAAAGTTCAAGTCTTCGATTGCGTATCTTTTCACCTATGGTCTGTGGATTCTGTATATATTTGTCAGATAAGGGTTTAGGTACAGAAACATCCAATCTGGAAAAAGGCAACGCAGGAATGCCCCTGCGGATTTTTTAATCACCCGGAAAAAGAATGTACCTGTCCGCCCGGCGCTGTACAAAAATATCTGAATAAAATTTCGGGGCCATTGCTGGATCGAATTGATCTGCATGTAGAAGTAACACCCGTTGCTTTTAGCGAATTATCATCTGCGCAGCAATTTGAAAAAAGCAGCAGCATAAGAGAGCGTGTAATTAAAGCAAGAGAAATACAGGAAGAACGGTATAAAGAAAATGATGGTGTTTATGCCAATGCACAAATGAGCAGTAAACAACTGAAAGAAATTTGTGTAATAACAACAGCCGGGCAAAACCTGTTAAAGGTGGCGATGGAAAAATTAAACCTCAGCGCCCGTGCCTACGACCGCATTCTAAAAGTAAGCCGCACCATTGCAGATCTTGCTGCCAGCGAAGATATAAAACCCGAGCATCTGGCAGAAGCCATACAGTACCGCAGTTTAGACAGGGAAGGTTGGACGGGATGATTAATGGATAATGCCATAATGGATAATTTATAATGCTTTTGAATAGCCGGGTCTATGATATTTTAAGGAATTATCAATTATCCCATTATCAATTATCCATTCTTTCTGCCTTTTAGTCATTTTTTACGAACTTGTACGATATTTGATGCATTGAAGCTTTTCGATGTATTATTAAACAAGACTACTGAATGAAAATATTACTCCGCTATCTGAAGCCTTATAAATGGCTGGTGGCACTTACTTTAACCTTAGCTGCTATTAATATTGGTTTTTCTCTGGTTGATCCTATCCTGTTGGGAAAGCTGATCAATCTTGCCAACGATCATCAAAGCAGTACAGAGCCTTTTAATTACAATCGTTTCTTTAGTTCTTTTTCCTGGGAGAAACCCGGCGTTTGGTATATCCTCATTGCTTCTATAACAGTGGCTATGATAAGCCGCATTGCTAAAGCATTTCAGGATTATTTTTTAAATGTGGTGATACAGAAATTTGGCGCCAAGGTTTTTACCGACGGGTTGCAACATGCCATGAAACTGCCCTACCAGGAATTTGAAGACCAACGCAGCGGCGAAACACTTTCTATTTTAACCAAGGTAAGGTCGGATGTAGAAAGGTTCATGACCAACTTCATCAACATTTTATTTGGTGTAATTATAGGAGTAGTATTTGTATTTGTGTATGCCGCTGTTTATATACACTGGAGTATTCCGGTTGCTTACATAGTGGGTATTTTACTACTTACAGTTATTACCAATTTCCTAAGTAAGAAAATAAAGATCATACAAAAAAATATTGTTGGCGAAACCACGGCCCTGGCAGGTTCTACCACAGAATCGCTACGCAATATTGAACTGGTAAAAAGCCTTGGGCTTACTGAGCAGGAAGTAAAACGGTTAAATAAAAACACTTATAAAATACTCGGACTGGAATTAAAAAAAGTAAAAAAGATACGCAGCATTAGTTTTATACAAGGCACATTTGTGAATACATTGAGGCAGGTAATCTTATTTATTTTGATGTACCTGATCTTTCATAATCAAATGAACGCAGGCCAGTTGGTAACTATGCAGATATTTTCTTTCTTCGTTTTTGGTCCGCTGCAGGAAATTGGAAACATATTGTTGTCTTACCGTGAGGCCGAAGCATCGCTGAATAATTTTCATAATCTGATGATTAAAGAGCCTGAGCAGGAACCGGCAAATCCAAAACAACTTAACAATATTGAAACACTTGCTTTTAATGGTGTTTCATTTAAACATAAATCAGCATCACATAAAGCCATCAACAATATCAGTTTTGATGCAAAGATTGGCGAAACCGTTGCCTTTGTTGGCCCTTCGGGTTCGGGCAAATCTACCCTGATGAAATTACTGGTTGGTTTATACCGCCCGCTGGAAGGAAAGATCATGTACAATAATTTAGATGAAACTGAAATACTTTTTGATGACTTGCGCAAACAGATTGGTTTTGTAACACAGGATACCAATTTGTTCAGCGGCACCATCAGAGAGAACCTGATGTTTGTTAATCCGGCTGCCACCGAAGAAATATTGAATGATGTGTTGGTAAAGGCAAGTTGTACCGGTTTACTTGCCAGGGCAGAGAAGGGTTTGGATACGATGATTGGAGAAGGTGGTTTAAAATTATCAGGTGGCGAGAAGCAACGTATTTCCATTGCACGTGCCTTATTGCGCCAGCCTCATTTATTAATTTTTGATGAAGCTACTTCTGCATTGGATTCTATAACTGAAGAAGAGATCACCAATACCATCAGGGATCTGTCATCACAAAAAGGGCAGATCACCATTTTAATTGCACATCGCTTAAGTACCATCATGCATGCCGACAGAATTTATGTACTTGAAAAAGGCGATGTGGTAGAAACAGGCTCGCATGAAAAACTGCTGGAAGAAAAAGGTTTGTATTTTGCCATGTGGCGCCAGCAAATTGGTGAAAGAAAAAGGCCAACACAATCAATTCCATCATTAAATTAATATTCATGTCAGGAATTCAAATTTTAGGGTTACTTGCCGGTACCATTACCTCTATCACTTTTTTGCCGCAGGTAATACATATCTGGAAAACAAAATCGGCCAAAGACCTTTCGCTGATGATGCTGTTGTTGCTTATACTGGGTGTTTTGCTATGGCTTACATACGGTTTGCTGGTAATGGATGCAGCCATCATTTACACCAACAGTATGGTGCTTGCCATGAGTCTGATTCTGTTGTTTTTTAAACTAAAATACAAGTAGGTGTATCTTTTGTTACAGAAAACAAAAACAGCTTTGTTACCTTTGCACCCATGTCTAAAAAACCAAAACCCAATTATTACTGGAGTGTTTTAACCATGAAATGCCCAAGATGCAGGCGTGGGCCCATGTTTAAAAGCGCTAATCCTTTTAAAAAACTAAAGCTCTCTCATATATTTGATATGCCGGATAACTGCCCGGTTTGTCATCAAAAATATGATCTGGAAGAAGGTTTTTGGTTTGGAACCGGTTATGTAAGTTACGCACTGGCAGTGGCTGTTTCTGTTGCTACTTTTGTGGCCTGGTATGTATTGATAGGTATTTCAACAGAAGATAACCGCATATTCTGGTGGTTGGGTACTAACGCAATTATATTGGTTGTAACACAACCCTGGCTTATGCGACTGAGCCGTGTATTGTACATGCGTTTTTTTGTTAAGTATGACGAGAATTATGAAACCACAAAACCGGTAGAACTACATTAATCATCACTCTTTTTAAAAATATCGGTAAAAATATTTTCTTTATCAAGCTCTTCAATATCACTAAGCACCAGCTCAATAGCTTTGGTGCTTTTATTTATTTCCAGCAACGATAAAATAATGGAGAGGAGCAGAAAAATGAGACTGGCTGCAAATATCCAGTGTGCAACCAATATCCAGTCGCGGAAAAGAGCATACATACACAACACACAACAAAGAAAACTTAAAACGCCCAGTGCCTGCATATAACGTATCAGGTTTAACCTGCTGCGGATATTTTTGATCTGGCTTAAAATATTTCTTTCTTTTTCTCCACGGTTATATTCGGCATGCAGTTTACGCACCAATGATGCCAGCGATAAAAAACGGTTGGTATATGCCAGCATTAATAAAGTAATGGCAGGGAAGAGTAAAGCAGGCGTATTGATGTTGATATCGATCATGTTACAAAGTAACTTTCTTTTTTTGATCTTTTTTACCGGCAATCCATTTTTGTGCTTTATAGCCCAGCCAGGCGCTGGCTGCACCAACAAGTGCACCTGCTACAACATCACTTGGATAATGAACGCCCTGGTACATGCGTGCCCAGCCAACGCTTGTAGCAAAAATATAAGCGGGGGCAATTACATACCATTTGTGGTATCGCAATGATAAGGATGTGGCAGTGCAAAATGCTGCAGATGTATGGCCCGATGGAAAGGACATGCCACCTGCTTCGTCATCCCGCTTAACAATGAAACTGTATTTTTCAAATGGTCTTTGTCTTTTTAGAATGGCTTTGGTAGCCCTGGTAACAATGCTGGAAGCAATAAAAGCAGCGCCCGTAAATAAGGCATCCTGCTGTAACTTTTTATCATGTTTTATAAACCCGATAATGGCCATGCCAGCCGGTGCTGCAATGCTTACTGCGGTAACAGAAGAAGCGTTTAGTTCAAGATATTTATTCTTAAAATCGGTTTCATGTTTATTGATCGGTTTCAAAATATCAATATCCGTATTTTGAGAAAACGATTGTAATTGTAAACCGGTAAACAGAATGAACAGATAAAAACGATATTTGGCGTTCATTTGAGTTTTGAATTATTAATATTGCAAGGTAATTCAATGTGCAGTTAAATAGCGGTTAATGAAAAAGAACTTTATCTTTTATACACACTCTTTTGCGGGCCTTTTATCGGGTATTTTTATTTTATTGATGTCGTTATCCGGTGCAGCCCTGGTATTTCATGAAGATATTGACAGCTTTCAGCAACCCGAATTTGGCGTAAAGGATTATAATAACCTTTCTGTTGATAGTGCTTATAATAATTTGCGCCAACGCTTTCCGTATGCACAAATAAGCAGTTGCAGGCTTCCTTTAAATAAAGAAACTCCATTTGCTTTTTCTGTTTATGACCCATCTTATAAATCCGGAAAAAAAGCAGCTGAGATATTTATACATCCGCAAACCGGAGGCTATTTGGGGATAAGAGGTGGTAGCGATGATATGCAACATAATTTTATGAGCTGGCTTTCAAAATTTCACAACTCTTTTCATTTGGGTAAAACAGGCGAGTGGCTGCTTGGCTTTTTTGCATCGGTATTTTTGTTGAGTCTTATCACTGGGTTTATTCTTTTCAGAAAAAATATACTGGCTGTTTTATTGTTTAAGAAAGCAGTGTATAAAAGAAGCAACCTGCACCAGTTGATAGGTGGGTATGCCCTTGTATTTAATTTGATGATTGCCATTACCGGTTTCTGGATGCAGCGTTATGTTTTTAAGAAAGAGTTTTATGCTACGTATGATTATACACCGGTTTTAAAAGCTTCGCCTGTCTTTCCATTTCCATTCAATTCGGCCTTTAAAGAGGTAAAAAAGAAATATCCTGATTTTACTGCTGCTGTAATTTATTTTGCACAGAGCAATAGCAGCAAAACAGCTGTGTATGGCAGCCGTGCCTCCAATGCATACATCCACTCCAAAAAATTTGCCGATGTTATTATGCTTGACAGCGCCGGCGGCATTGCCAAAACAAGAATGATCAATGAGAACAGTGCTGATGATAAATATGATATCATCAACTCTCAACTGCACATGGGTAAATTTGGTGGTGTGGGAATAAAGATTATTTATTTTGTTTTTGGGTTGAGTGGGGGATTGTTGAGTATTACAGGGTTTTTGTTGTGGTGGAGGAGAAGAAGATCTTAAATGCTTTTATACTTGATGATCGTAGCAAACTGTGCCAGGAGTTGAGTATATTTAGGAGTTAACTTCAATTTAGTTAGTTCCGGTTTAATTCAGTTATAAGTCATTTTAAAATTGAGGATGAAACTTAAAAACTTAAATAAAATACTTCTTCTCTGCCTGACTTGTTTTATGCTGTCTGCAACTGCATATTCACAGGATCTATCGGGCTACTGGCAGGGAAGATTCAGAACTGACCAAAGACGTAATGGGGCAAGTGTAACTTTTTTTATGAATATGGTATTAATACAGAATGGCCGGAAAATAGAAGGACGGTTTGGTAATTCTGAATTGGATTCTCCAAACTACCCTAATGTTGTGTATGAAGTATCGGGTATTATTGGGAAAAAGGACAAGATACCAACACGTTTAATGCGGGGTAGAGTATTATACAACAGAATAGTACCAGAGGAAGTGGCTGAATATTTCCTATCACTTGATGATATAAAATATGCAAAAAATGATTCGGTTGAAGTGTTATATGGCAATTGGTCGGCAAGCGGGCTTATACCAATTCGGGGTGATGGTTTTGCCGGATCATTTTGGGTGAGTAAGTTACGCATGAATGATACACTGAAAAAAAACATCGTTGCGGATACAACCTTAGCTTCTCAATACGTAGAAACAATAATAAATAAAGAGCCGGACATTGTGCTGATACCTGCACAAATGGCAAAAAGAAAAAAATCGGAAGAGGGACATATAATAGTAAACACAAAAAGAATTACCTTAAATATATATGACAACGGGATTGTGGACGGTGATAGCGTAAGTATTTTTTTTAATGGTAAGCTACTATTGACTCATCAGTTGGTATCTGAAAAACCCATTGTACTGGATCTTGAGCTGGATGAGAACCTCGTTAAAAATGAAATAATTTTATTTGCTGAAAACCTGGGAAATATATCACCTAACACGGCACTTATTGTCGTGAACTCAGGAGATAAACAGTATGAATTATTTTCCAATACCGATTTGGGAAAAAATGCAGTATTGGTAATTGAGTATCGTAAGGACGAGTAACTCCCTTTGCTTTTGTTCGTGTTTTACGAACAAAAGCGATAAAACTTACTTCCCCAAACTCAAACTCAACGGCACATTCAGTTTAATGCTGAAATTTCTTCCCATATTAAAAACACCTTGCCTTCCAGTCGCTAAATTTTCCTCAGCATATTTTAAACGGCTTAAATGATTTTGATAAGCTACATCCCCAATATTTAAAGCACTGAAAGAAAGACTGAATAGCGTTTGGTTTTTCTTATTCATAATATCGGCTCCAAGGCCAGCATTTAATAAAGTATAACCCGATGTTTTTGTTTCGGTATTGTAGGTAGTGAATACATTTTTTTTGCTGAAAGTATTATCCACTTCAAACTTTACATACAGGTTTTGGATGCTTTTGGTTACTTTATTAAAACTGCCTTTAAACTCGGTTACTAATTTTGATGCCGGAATGAACGGCAGAAATTTATTGCCTTCAATGGGCTTTCTTAATTGTCCGCTTACAATGGAGAAGGTGTTTAAAATATGCAGCCAGTCAAGCGGATGCGGATGAATATCCAGCGTTGCTTCCAGGCCGGTTAAAGCTGCTTTGGTTTGATCAAATTTAAAAGCGGTTAAATCCACTCCGTTCAGGTTTACAAGAGAGTCTCCACCGGCTGCTGATTGTAGTTTTCTGTAAAAAATAAAATTATCAAAGCTGTTATAAAAAGTGCTAAGCCCAATAGAAATATGTTCGGCACTGTATTCTATGCCGCCATCTAACTGAATACTTGTTTCACTTTTTAAATTGTTGTTGCCATATTCATACCGTATGGTTCCTTCATGGGCACCGTTGCTTGCCAGCTCCGGAATACTGGGCGCCCTGAAGCCACGGGCAATATTGAATTTAAGGTTGATGGCTTTGGTAACCTGTGCTGCCAAACCAACACTGCCCGATATATTTGAAAATGATTTTTTAAAACCGTTTCCTTTAACTGTTGCGCCATCTAATAAATTACCTGCATTTACATTACGGTTATCAAAACGTACACCACCACTGATGGTAAGCTTCTTAATTATTTTTTGTGTAAAAGCATACACACCAAAATCAAAAAGATTATAATCCGGTATCAGTTGCTCTATGCCTTTATTGCTATTATGCTGCTGCATACCGTTAATGCCAATGGATGTTTTCCAGTTCTTTTTTTCGGCCAGGTGAAATTGTGCGGTGTAGGTAAAGGTTTGCAGATCAAAAAATAATGAACGCTCATCCACATCATCGGGGTTGCCAAATTCTTCTCTTCTGTTTTGCTGGTAACCCAGGTTAAAAGTGAGAAAGTTTTTACCCAGTTTAATATTGTTATCGGTAGCAATTTTAAAATGCCTGATATGCTGATAAGGAATTAACGGCGTACTTGTTTTAAAATCTTCACTGTTGGCTCTTGCTGTTATTCCGCCGGCAATGTGTTTTATAAAATAACCGGCACTGTCTCTTTCGCCTTCTATCAATCCGGCTTTTAAATTAAAACTGCTGATGAGTAAATGGCTAAAACCCCATTTGCCATTGTATCCGATATAACCCCCGATATTGTTTTCGGTAAATTTTGAATTAAATACCCGGCCATCGTATTTATTTTTATAATCGCCGGCCGCTTTGTTGGATGTGTAGATGTTCCAGTTAATTCCATTCCTGTTTCCGCCTATATTGAGATTGATGGTACTGAGGTTATTATTGGTTTGGTAGTTGCTCGATAAATTTGTTTTAATGGTATTTACCGGTGCCGGCACATTGGTAATAATATTCACTACGCCAGCCATGGCATCGCTGCCATAAATGATAGAAGCTGGTCCCTTCAGTAATTCGATCTTATTTACACTGGCTTCATCTATTTCAATGCCATGTTCATCGCCCCATTGTTGTCCTTCCTGCCGTACACCATCGTTGATGGTGAGCACACGATTGTAACTCAGGCCACGTATCACCGGTTTCGAAATAGCGGGCCCGGTAGCCAATGTGGATACGCCGCCAATTTTTGTAAGCGATTCAATAATATTGGAAGAAGTGTTTCTAAAAAAATCTTCCTTGCGCATCACACTTACTGCAAAAGGAACTTTCTTTAATTGTGTGGCACCCGTTACACCGGTTACTACCACGGCATTGTTTTCAATGATGGATTCTGTAAGTGTAAAATCTTTTTTTACGTCGTTTTTTATTTCGATGTTTTCTATGATATTGCTGTATCCGATATGGGATATCTCTACCAGGTGAATGCCCTGCGGAATATTGCTTATTACAAAATTACCGGAAGCATTGGTTGATGTACCTGATCTGATATCAGAAATGTAAACACTGGCACCTTCAATGGCAGCACCGGTTCTGGCATCTGTTATTTTGCCGGAAAAGGTACCGTTTACAGAAATGTATTTTTTTAAAGGCTCATTAAATGAATAGCTTTTTGAAAAGGAATTTGTACTGCTTACTAAAATGAAAAGTAACGTTAAGAAAGGGATTGATAATCTAAACATAGATGCTGTTTTAATAAATGTTCAATTTCAGTTAGTGTAGTTTTCATTTTGTAAAATGAAAGGCACTTTCCGGTTTAAGAATACATATTAAACAGCTGGTGGTCCACGTAAAGAATAATGTATAAAGAGTGAAGCCGTATATTGAACCTGGGGTTCAACCTTAAATAAGGACAAACATTGTGCAGGATCAGCGATGGTTGTTTTACCGGGCTCTGTAAAAGGCGATTCGGCAACTACATGATCGCAATGACAATTGATAGTTTGATTGCCAATTTGCTGGCCCTTTGTTTCTGCAGATCTTTTTACAGTATCACTGTGACCGGCCAGCCAATTATGAAAAACAATGGTAGGCGTTATGCTGAATGCAAATAACATCAGCATGACAGCGGCTACAATTTTTTTTATGATCTGTTTTTTAAACAAAGCTTATTTTTTGCTACAATGTTGCAAATATAGGCATTCTCTTAAACCAATGCAATTATTTAAGGGTGCAGGTATAAATAACCCGTTGGGGTGATAATAAAATAACCCGGTAAATATATTTTTGGATTGAAAAAAAATAAAACGCTGTCAACTAAACCTTGATAAATTAACAAAGTCTTACACAAACAAAATTTTTTATCATGCAAAATTTAAAGCAACTTTTTTTACTTGTTGTGTGCGCTATGGCCGCAACAGTAAGCATTAAAGCACAAACAGATTCCACCGGAATGCCTGGTGATAACTTCAGCCTGCAGGGCGCTTTGGAAATGTTTAAACAATCATCTTCCATTGAAGAATTTGAAAAACTGATCAACACCGAAAGTAAAAATGTAAACAATCTTGACCTGAATGGCGACGGAGATATTGATTATGTAAAAGTAATTGACAAAGCCGGCAAAGATGTACATGCTTTTATTTTACAGGTTGCAGTATCAGAAACTGAGAACCAGGATATCGCTGTTATAGAACTTGAAAAAACCGGCGACACCACAGCCATGCTTCAGATAATTGGTGATGAAGAAATTTATGGCGAGCAGGTAATTGTAGAAGCATCCGACGAAGGAGATGAAGTAGAAACTGATGATGATGGTAAAGCCAACGGACCTTCATTCAATTACAATTACACAGAAGTCAGCCGCATTGTGGTCAATGTTTTCTTCTGGCCATCGGTACGTTTTGTTTACCGTCCGGCTTATGTGCCCTGGGTTTCTCCATGGCGTTGGAGGCATTATCCAGGCTGGTGGAGGCCATGGCGCCCGGTAACATGGCATGTGTTTCATCCAAGGCGCTTGGTGTATCACCGCCATTGTGCAGTAGTTCGTACGCACAGGGTTGTGGTGGCGCACAGGGTTTACACACCATTCAGAGCAAGCTCGGCAGTGGTAAGAACAAGAACCACAGTTGCCCGTAACAATTACAAAGTTACCCGTACCAGAACCCGTGTTACCGGCCCAAGAGGAAATACAAGGGTAAGAACAAACACAACTATACAGAGAAGAGGTGGAAATGATGATGACAGAAGAAGAAAAGGTAAAAGAGGGTAAGATTTTTAAAATAATATTATTGAGCTGCAGGTTTTAACCTGCAGCTTTTTTTTTGTTCTCATTTCTGCCTTGTTAAAAATTTCTATTAACTTGAAAGGAAAAGGATTTTTATGGCTCAATACATTTTAGCACTCGACCAGGGTACCACCAGTTCCCGTGCAATTATTTTTAATGAAAAAGGAAGCATCATCTGCACGGCACAGAAAGAGTTTACACAAATTTTTCCGCAGCCGGGCTGGGTTGAGCATGATGCTAATGAAATATGGAGTACTCAATTGGGGGTGGCCGCAGAAGCAATTACCAAAGCTGGTTTATCTCCCGAAAATATTGCCGCCATCGGCATTACCAACCAAAGAGAAACAACGGTGGTTTGGGAACGTGCAACCGGTAAACCCATTTACAATGCCATTGTTTGGCAGGATAGGAGAACGGCTGCATTTTGTGATGAGCTGCGTGCAAAAGGATTGGATAAAATGATACAGCAAAAAACAGGATTGATCGTTGATGCTTATTTCTCTGCCAGTAAAGTAAAATGGATACTGGATAATGTGGAAGGCGCCAGAGCAAAAGCAGAAAATGGTGAATTGTGTTTTGGTACGATTGATAGCTGGCTGGTTTGGAACCTGACCAAAGGACAAATTCATGTAACGGATGTATCCAATGCATCACGTACCATGCTGTGTAATATACATACACTGCAATGGGATGGTGAGTTGGAAAAAATATTTGATATACCCGGCAATATGCTGCCGCAAATACGCAGCAGCAGCGAAGTGTATGGCACTACACAAAATATTTTAACATCACACAATATTCCCATTGCGGGTATTGCCGGTGATCAGCAATCTGCTTTATTCGGGCAAATGTGTACACAGCCCGGCATGGTAAAAAATACCTATGGTACCGGTTGTTTTATGCTGATGAATACCGGAGAACAACCTGTTATCTCCAGCAATAATTTATTAACCACCGTTGCCTGGAAAGTAAACGGTATTACTAATTATGCTTTGGAAGGCAGCGTGTTTATCGCCGGCGCTGTAGTGCAATGGCTAAGAGATGGATTGGGCATCATTAAAAATTCTAAAGATGTTGAGGCGCTCGCTGCTTCTGTAAATTCTGCTGATGGTGTTTATGTGGTTCCTGCTTTTGCAGGCCTGGGTGCACCACATTGGAACCAGTATGCAAAGGGAACCATGGTGGGCATTACAAGAGGCACAACGGCTGCACATATAGCCAGGGCATCGGTTGAAAGTATTGCTTATCAAACCATGGATGTTTTAAAAGCGATGGAAGCCGATTCGGGAATTTCAATAAAAGAATTAAGGGTTGATGGCGGAGCCACTGCCAATAATTCGTTGATGCAGTTTCAGGCAGATATTTTAAATACAAAAGTGGTGCGGCCGGTGATAACAGAAACTACAGCATTGGGTGCAGCCTATCTTGCCGGTCTGGCAGTTGGTTACTGGAAAAATATTGAAGCAATCCAAAATCAATGGCAGGTTGATATCAGTTTTGAATCTACAATGCCACAGGAAGAACAGGCAGCTTTAAAAAAAGGATGGCTGCGTGCAATAAAATCGGCCATTGCATGGGCGGATGATAAATGACAGGAAGATTTTTAAAATAATTTCCTACTTTTCAATTTCAACTAACTGCTTATGAATAATTTCCTGTACGAACTTATCGGCACTGCTTTTTTACTTTTATTGGGTAACGGTGTTAATGCCAATGTGGTGTTAAGTAAAACAAAGGGCCATAACAGCGGCTGGATCGTTATTGCATTTGGCTGGGCCATTGCCGTGTTTGTGGGCGTGTATGTATCTGCAGCACATAGCGGTGCACATCTGAATCCGGCAGTAACTATTGGACTCGCCGCTGCTGATAAATTAGATTGGGCTCTTGTACCCGTATATATTGGCGGGCAATTTGCCGGTGCCATGATTGGGGCATTTTTGAATTGGCTTGCCTACAAAAAACATTTTGATGAAACTACTGATGCCGGCGCCAAACTGGCTGTATTTTGCAACAGTCCGGCAATACCAAATATTCCCTTCAACCTGGCAACTGAAATCATCGGCACATTTGCGCTGGTATTTGGTGTGTTTTTTATAACCGGTGCCGATGCCGGGTTACATTCTTTAGATGCCTTACCGGTTGCATTATTGGTGCTGGGCATTGGCCTGAGTTTAGGCGGCCCAACCGGTTATGCCATTAATCCGGCCCGGGATCTGGGGCCCAGAATCATGCATTTTATACTACCCATAAAAGATAAGGGTAGCAGCGGCTGGGGCTATAGTTGGATTCCGGTGGTTGGGCCGGTAATTGGGGGTGTTTTGGCTGCTTTAGTGTTTAAATTGCTTTAATATATCTACGTTTTCTTTAAAGTTCAATAGTAATTCTTAGTTGAACGGAGCGTCGCCAATGCAGCCAAATCAGGGTTCAAAAGTTTGTCCCCAAAAAAATCAACCCAAATTTTTAATTCCAACCCTCAACCCTTACCTTTGCGGCTCGAAAATTAAACCTCTTTTTTATGGCTAATACCGGTAAAATAAAATCAATCATCGGCGCTGTGGTTGACGTTCAGTTTGACAGCGACAGCAAACTACCCGAAATTTTAAATGCATTGGAGTTGAAACGTGAGAACGGAGATACTTTGGTGTTAGAAGTACAACAGCATCTTGGAGAAGACAGTGTACGTACCATTGCGATGGACGGAACGGAAGGTCTTGTTCGTGGCACCGTTGTAACTGATACCGGCAAACCTATTGCAATGCCTGTTGGTGATGCAATTAAAGGCCGTTTATTTAATGTTACCGGCGATGCTATTGATGGTTTACCACAGGTTAGCAAAGAAGGTGGCCGCCCCATTCATGCCAAGCCACCATTATTTGAAAACCTGAGTACAGCTAATGAAATCCTGTACACTGGTATTAAAGTAATCGATTTGATTGAGCCTTATGCAAAAGGTGGTAAGATCGGTTTGTTTGGTGGAGCAGGTGTGGGTAAAACCGTATTGATCCAGGAATTGATCAACAATATTGCGAAAGCATATAGTGGTGTATCGGTATTTGCCGGTGTGGGAGAAAGAACCCGTGAAGGAAATGATCTGATGAGAGAGATGATTGAAGCTGGTATCATGAACTATGGCGATAAGTTTAAGCACAGTATGGAAGAAGGCGGATGGGATTTGAGTGCTGTAAATATGGAAGAGCTGAAAGAATCAAAAGCAACTTTCGTTTTTGGACAGATGAACGAACCACCGGGAGCAAGGGCTCGTGTGGCTTTGAGCGGTTTAACGATTGCTGAATATTTCCGTGATGGAGATGGTACCGGACAGGGAAAAGATATCTTATTCTTCGTTGATAATATCTTCCGTTTTACACAGGCAGGTTCCGAGGTATCGGCTTTGTTAGGCCGTATGCCATCTGCGGTGGGTTACCAGCCAACACTGGCAACAGAGATGGGATTGATGCAGGAAAGAATTACTTCTACCAAAAATGGTTCTATCACTTCTGTACAGGCGGTATATGTACCTGCGGATGATTTGACCGATCCGGCGCCTGCAACAACTTTCGCTCACTTAGATGCTACTACGGTATTGAGTCGTAAAATTGCGGATCTTGGTATCTATCCTGCGGTTGATCCATTGGATAGTACTTCAAGGATTCTTACTCCATTGATCGTGGGTGACGAACATTATAACACAGCCAACCGTGTAAAATTAATTTTACAACGCTATAAAGAATTACAGGATATCATCGCCATTCTTGGTTTGGATGAATTGAGTGATGAAGATAAACTGGTTGTAAGCCGTGCACGTAAAGTACAACGTTTCTTAAGTCAGCCTTTCTTTGTGGCTGAGCAGTTCACCGGTTTAAAAGGTGTGTTGGTGCCTATTGAAGATACTATCCGTGGTTTTAACTCTATCATGGATGGGGAAGTAGATGAGTATCCTGAAGCAGCTTTCAACCTGGTAGGTACTTTAGAAGATGCGATTGAAAAAGGTAAAAAATTAATGGAAGCGGCAAAAGCTTAAGCGATATGACTTTAGAAATTCTTACACCAGAACAGAAAATTTTCAGCGGCGATGTGTACGGCGTTCAATTGCCAGGCATTGCAGGTTTGTTTGAAGTATTAGACAAACATGCTCCACTGGTAAGTGCATTAAAAGACGGAACCCTGAAAATTTTAAAGGATAAAACACAAACCACTTCTTATACCATTAAAAGCGGTTTTGTAGAAGTGCTGAATAACAAAACAACTGTTTTGGTTGAAGGTGCGGAAGAAGTTTAAAGCAAAATATTTATGTATTAAAGCCCATACGAATCGTGTGGGCTTTTTTTATTGTGTCGGGACGCTCACAGCGGCCTGAATCATTGCTGCAGAATCACCGTTTAATCAAGCTGCTTTTTTAACTGCACAAAAGCCCATGCAGTAAAAGGAAGGGTTAACAGGCTTACAAACGAAAACCAGTTTTGCGTGAGCAAAAACAATACAGTGCTGACTATGATGAGAAATACAGGATAGAAAATAAAAAGGAATGCTATCAATTTGGAATCATCATGTCCATCTTCCTTTATTAAATAATCGCCCAGCCATTTGGTAAAATAATATAAAGGAGCATGTACCAATAAACCAACCAGCGCCGGAATGAACAGCAATATTTTTTTTACAGCAGGTTGATGTACATAGAAAGTTTTATGCAGTGCTGCTTTATCATCATTTTCTATTTCAAAAATATGCTTGCTGAGTTGTGGTTTTAAAGTTTCATTAAACTGTTTGATAGCGTTGCCATGTGTGTCTTTATAATCAATATCTTCTCTGGTGATCATATTGCCAAAAAACATTTTGATGTTTTTGCCAAACTTTTTAAAAGAGCTGTAGTTAATAGCCACCGGTAAAACTTCCAAATCTATTCCATCTTCCCAGCTGCTGATAGCCAGGCGGGCCGTGCCTTTCTTCAATGGTCGTAAATGCCATTCATTAACACATCTACCCTCGCTAAATATTAAAACAATGCCGTTTTGTTTAAAAATATTTTTACACAGGTCAAATGTTTTATAATTCTCTTCCATGTTCTCCACACCCTCGCTAACCCGGTACACCGGAAACATTTTAAACAGCGATAAAAGTTTTGCGGCTGTTTTATTTTTAAATGCATCGCCTCTTGCCAATGAATAAACCGTGCCATCAAATAGTGTACAAAGTATAATGGCATCTAAAAACGAGTTGGGGTGATTTACTGCCAAAAGCAATGGTCCCTTATGTTTCAGCAATTCTTTTTTGTTAATTGCAATATCTCTGCAGTAGATAGGTAAAGCAAGCCGGGCAATAATTTTTACAAATGAATACAGCAATTTAGTTTTTGATTTTAAGAGGGAAGATAACCAAAAAGTCGTGAATGGTGAGGCATGAATCGTCAGTATGGAGTCTGCTAAATAAAAGAAGCCTGCATTTTTCTCACGGCTCACGATTCACGGCTCACCTTTCTAATTCAGCTGCGGATCAATAGGGTAGTTAATCATCCTTTCATATTCACCGCCTAAGGTCTTCAGACTGTTTTTCCATATTTCCTCAAAGCCGGTGTTAAAAACCAGTCCCCGGTTTGCTTTTACGGTAAGCCAGCTTTTTTCTTCAAGCTCATCGTTTAGCTGGCCATCGCCCCAGCCGCTGTAGCCAATAAAGAATTTGATTTTATCCAGGTCTATACTTTTGCTTTTTATCAGGGCAGTTACTGTTTCAAAATTTCCTCCCCAAAAAATATCATCGCTCACTTTAACCGATTCCGGAATCAGATCGGGATATTGATGCAGAAAATGAATGGTATCCATTTGCACCGGCCCGCCATAATACACCGGCAAACAATGTCCTTCCAGATCACTGATCAGTTCATCCAGGGTTTGCTCAATCTGTTTATTTAACACAAAACCAAAACTGCCGGCTTCCTTATGCTCACATAAAAGCACAACGGTCCGCAAAAAATTCGGATCTTTTAAAAACGGATCAGCAATCAGTAATATGCCTGCAGCGGGTTCAATCATATTTCTAAAGTAATATTTAATTGTAAATAAACCATTACCGTCTCTGTTTTTCTTTAAAAATCTAAACCTTAGTTAAATTTAAAATTTAGCCCTTTTAAATTATATTACACACCGATACTGATTTACCTTTACAGGCATGAAAAAAATTTTTCCAGTCATAACCATTTTAATTCTGTTCTCTTTGCTGGGGCTGATTTTTTTTCAATACATGTGGATCAAGAGTGCAAAAGATATAAAAGACAAACAGGTTGAGGAAAATATTGTTAACGCCCAGTATTACGCTGCTACCATACTAACGCAGGAACGAAATTCCCTAATGCCCCTTTCAAGAAAAAGCGATATGCTTTTCCCCGGAGATAAATTGCAGATGCAGTATTTTAAACCATCTGTGATAAAACGTTTTTCCAAAGATGAAATAGCCGATATTATAAGGATGGGGTTTAATAAATTCAACCTGAAAGATTACCCCTTTGAATTTAATGTAAGTGTTAACTCCATTAACGGCGACCAGGTTTATAGTGACAATTTTTATAAATATTACCTTGATAGCAATAATTTAAGACATGTACTGGCATTGGAACCCCCAAGTGGCAGCAGTTTCGAAAACCTGGTGAGTGAAGAATTACTTTCTATAATTGTACCGCATCAAAAAGGCCTTATCTGGAAGGAAATGATATGGTTTATTGTTGGCGCTATACTTTTTACCATCATCATTACTACAGCCTTTTTTATAACAGTACGTACCTTGTTAAAACAGAAAAAACTGAGTGAGATAAAATCAGATTTTATCAACAACATGACGCATGAATTTAAAACACCACTGGCAACCATATCGCTTGCTGTGGATGCTTTAAAGAATGACAAAGTAGCGGGTAACAAAGAAAAATCAGATTACTTCACTGGGATAATAAAAGAAGAAAATAAACGGATGAATAAGCAGGTGGAAACCATACTGCAGGCGGCTTTGCTGGATAAGAATGAAGTGCAGCTGAACATGAAAAGATTATTAGCACATGATATTATTGTAAATGTATTGAACAATATAAATTTACAGGTTGAAGAAAAAGGTGGCAAGATAGATGTTGAACTGGAAGCCGAAAATGATCTGATCCTGGCAGATGAAGTTCACTTTACCAATGTGATAAATAACCTGCTTGATAATGCGGTGAAATATTCAAAAGATAATCTCCATATCAAACTAAGTACAAAGAATGCTGGTAACTATCTTAAAATAAAAATTGAGGATAACGGCATTGGTATGAACAAAGAAACCCTGCACCGGATCTTCGAGAAATTTTACAGGGCGCACACCGGCAATGTACACAACGTAAAAGGATTTGGATTGGGATTGAGCTATGTTAAAACCATGATAGATGCTCATCACGGAAACATAAAAGCAGAAAGTGTTTTGGGCAAGGGCAGCAGTTTTACCATATCCCTTCCGTTACCAAAATAATATCATCTTTCAGCAACAGGTACCACCAGTTTTAATCCGCTCCATTCGTTACTTACAGCACAAACTTTAATATCAACCAGGTTATTTTGCAAGGCAAATTCACGGATAATATTTTCCGACAGATCGGTAACGATCCCCGAATTCTTTTTATACTAGGATACCCATACAATAATTGAAGTATTCTTCTTACAAAACTTCAAAACAGAAATCATTTCTTTTTTAAACACAGCTGTGTTTGCTGCAAACAGGTGAATAAAACCGGGAATTTCTTTAGCTGCGGTAAATTGTTCAGAGATATCTGAACCAAGCCATTCAAAATAAGCATCAGGCTGATGCATTACCAAAACTTTCATTTCGGGTTTAATCCCTAATTTTTTGATCAAAGGAGTTCCGGAATATCCAGTATCTGCCATAAAATGTTCTTTTTGGGATGAAAAAATTTCCTGTTCACAGCTATGCACATCTTTCCACACTCAATCCACAGTAAATTCCTGCTTTTTAAGCTTATAAGTACACCAGTTATGCAATAGAACCCTGTGGATAAAAAACTTTCCCCCAAATTTGATTATAAAGTGGGAAAAAGTGTTATTTTGTGGGAGTATAGGTTAATTAATACACTAAATACCTGAAAATGATAGGTTTCCTCGGCGAATATGAGGCCACTTTAGATGTTAAAGGGCGCTTTCTTTTACCGGCTGGCTTTAAAAAGCAGCTGCCGGAAGAAGGTGCTACACATTTTATCATCAACAGGGGTTTTGAGAAATGCCTCACATTATATCCGCAACAAAGCTGGGATCCTATTTTTTCTAATATCAGCAAACTGAATGATTTTGACCCTAAGGTAAGAGAATTCAGGCGGTATTTTTTAAACGGTGCCACACAACTTGAACTGGATTCTGCAGGCAGGTTGCTGGTACCAAAAAACCTTACCGAACATGCAGGGCTTGATAAAGACATTGTGTTGGTTTCGGCGGTTAACAAAATTGAGATCTGGGACAAAAGTAAGTATAAGCAGTTCTTTGAAACTTTTACACCACAATCATTCAGCGATCTGGCAAATGAGGTGATGAATAAAAATGCAAATCCTAATGGCTAAAATGTTTAATTGTTAAATGGTTAGTATGAACCCCGAACGTTCCGAAAGTAAACCAACAATTAAACAATTAAACCCTGAGGCAATGCAGTATCACACACCCGTCTTATTGCAGGAATGTATTGATGGTTTGGATATTTGGCCTGGCGGAATTTATGTTGATTGTACATTTGGCGGAGGTGGACACAGCAAAGCCATTTTGCAACAATTGAATGGAAATGGGAAGCTGATTGTATTTGATCAGGATGATGATGCCAGAAAAAATCTTCCAGATGATAAACGGGTAATTTTTGTCCCTCAGAATTTCAGGCACCTGCAAAGGTTTTTGCGATTGCATAAAACAACAAAGGTTGATGGCATCCTTGCAGATCTCGGCGTTTCCAGTCACCAGTTTGATGAAGCCGGACGTGGTTTCTCCATCCGGTTTGATGCTGCGCTGGATATGCGTATGGATCAGCGCCAATTACTTACTGCCGCAGATATACTTAAAAATTTCTCAGAATTACAGTTGCATAAAATGTTTGAGCAGTATGGCGAAGTAACCAACTCAAAAACACTGGCAAAAACAATTGTATCGCAAAGAATGCTTGCTCCCATCAGAACCATCAATGAATTTAAAACTGCAGTACATGCAGTGGTAAAAGGAAATCCACAAAAATATTTTGCGCAGGTATTTCAGGCACTAAGAATTGAAGTGAATGATGAACTGGGTGCATTGAAAGAACTGTTGCAGCAAACGCTGACTGTATTGAAGCCGGGAGGAAGGGTTGCAATCATCACTTTTCATTCGCTGGAAGACAGGATCGTAAAAAATTTTTTCAGAGATGGCACATTTGAGGATACAGCAATTGATGATGTGTATGGCCATCGTTTTGAAAACCCACTGAAAGTAATCACCAAAAAACCGGTTACCGCAACAGAAAAAGAATTGAAAGAAAATACAAGATCACGCAGTGCAAAACTGCGGGTGGCAGAAATGAAGTAAAAGTTTAAAGATCAGCATACAAAGTTTACATGGCAGCAGAAAATGAAATAAAAGAAGAGCAGGCAACCGGTCAGAAGTTCGACTGGAAGAAGCTTATCAGCCATAAATGGGTTGTAAGGAATATTCCTTTCTTTTTGTTTTTAACCGCACTGGCGGTACTATATATATACAACGGCCACTATACTGATAAGCAGGTTTTAAAAATAAACACAACCGAAAAAAAAATAAAAGAACTGGAATACGAATACAAGACCATTAAAAGCGATGTGATATTCCGGAGCAAAGCAAGTGAGTTAATAAAAGTGGTAGAGCCATTGGGATTAAAAGAATTAACAGAACCACCGGTTTTACTGGGAGAAAAATAAATGTAAAAAGTAATAAAAAAATTGGACGTAAAAAAAGACATACTGTGGAGGGTTTATCTCAGTTTCCTGGGAATAGTTATTCTTGGCTTGGTTGTCATTGGTAAGGCTTTTTATATTCAGCAGGTGCAGGGCGATTTCTGGACAAAAATGGATAATAACCTGCACTTAAAATATTTACCGGTAGAAGCTGAAAGAGGTACTATTTACAGCGAAGACGGAAATATGCTGAGCACTTCAGTTCCCGTTTTTGATGTGTATGTGGATTTTGCTGCCGAAGGCTTAAGGGCAAAAGATGGAGAAAAATTCAAGAATAATATTGATACGCTGAGCATCTGCCTTTCAAATTTATTTAATGATAAAACAGCCCAGGATTATCAAAAGGAAATGAAACTGGCTTACAAAAATAAAGACAGGTATTATCTGCTTAAAAAGAAAATTTCATTTGTACAATATAAAGAACTGCGTGATTTTCCGCTGGTAAAACTGGGTAAAAATAAAAGCGGCTTCATCGTTATTGCAAAAGATAAACGCATCAATCCTTACGTTTTACTGGCAAACCGTACTATCGGTTTATCAAGAGATAATGCAGCAAATGTAGGACTGGAACAACGATATGACAGTTTGCTGAAAGGCAAAACCGGTCAGCAACTGGTAAGGTATATGGCTGGTGCTTATATGCCGGTTGATGGAGGTGAAGTAGATCCTGAAAACGGAAAAGATGTTATCTCAACATTGGATACATATATACAGGATGTTACCGAATCTGCTTTAATGCGGATGATGGTTGGCAATAATTCATTGCACGGCACTGCCATTGTTATGGAAACAGCAACCGGTAAAATAAAAGCCATTGCGAATCTTGGCAAACAACCGGATGGTACTTACACAGAAGATTTGAATTATGGTATTGGTAAAGCAACTGAACCGGGCTCCATATTTAAACTGGCAACATTAATGAGTTTAATGGAAGATAAATATGTGACCATAAATTCGGTTGTTGATTGCGAAGGTGGTAAGAAAAATTTTTACGGATTAACCATTAAGGATTCGCATTTAGGTACGGGTGCGATAACTGTTAAAGATGCATTTGAAAGAAGCAGTAATGTGGCTTTTGCAAAATTGGCCGATCAGTATTATCACAGCCAGCCGTCAAAATTTATTGATCATTTACACAAATTCAGATTGGATACACTTACCGGAATTGATCTCACAGCTTCATCCGGTAAACCCACCATAAAAAAACCAACCAACCGCAGCTGGGCCAATACCACCATTCCTTACATGGCGCATGGTTATGAAGAATTGGTTACGCCGCTGCACATGCTGATGTTATATAATGCAGTTGCCAACAACGGTAAAATGATGAAGCCTTACCTGGTAAGTTCAATAAAGCAATATGGTGTAGATGTAAAAATAATGAAGCCGGAAGTTTTGGTGCAAAAAATTTGCAGCGATGAAACCCTTGCCCAGCTGAAAGAATGCCTGTTGAGTGTTGTTGAAGGAGAGCATGGTACAGCAAGAAGTATAAAAGATTCTGCCTACCAGATTGCAGGTAAAACCGGTACCGCTGTTACTGCACTTGATAACCGTGGATATAATAAAGGCAATAAAATTTACCAGGCTTCTTTCATCGGTTATTTTCCGGCCAGCCAGCCAAAATATACCATGGCTGTTGTTATTCAAAACAGCAAAGAATCAAAGAAGATTTATGGTGCCGATGTATCGGGTACTGTATTTAAAGAGATCAGTGACCGTATTTACGGCAGCTACCTCAGCACAAGAAAATATATAACTGAAAATAAAGCCGACAGTAATCTGTATAATTATTTTGGAATGAAAAATGAACTGAGTTCAATATTTACTTCCTTAAATCTTACTTATACCGATTCGGGTACTTCGGGTTACTGGAGATCAGCACAAATAAAAAATAATGCAGGCATACTAAATACACCGTCTGTTTCAAATTCAACATCCGGTTCTGTAACCCCTAACGTTGTCGGAATGGGCTTGAAAGATGCGGTGTATTTATTGGAAAATATGGGACTGAAAGTTACCGCTACCGGAAGGGGCAGGGTAATGAACCAGTCTTTGGCAGTTGGAACAAATTTTAATAAAAACCAAAACATTGCACTAATACTGAATTGATACTGCAGGATATACTATATAAAGTTTCTATTCGCTCTGTAAAGGGTAATACCAATATTGAAATAAATGGTTTGCATATCGACTCCCGTAAAGTAAAGCCTGGCAATTGTTTTATTGCATTGAAAGGCACTAAAATAAACGGCGATGAATTTATAGCAAGTGCCATTGAAAAAGGCGCCATCGCAATTATTTGTGAAGTATTGCCATCGGTAATTAATGAAGCAGTTACATACGTACAGGTTGATAGTGCGGCTGAAGCTGCAGGTTATATGAGCCATAATTTTTACGGCGAACCTTCTTTGAAATTAAAACTGGTTGGTGTTACCGGCACAAATGGTAAAACAACCATAGTTACACTGCTGTGGAAGCTCTTTACAGCAATGGGTTACAAATGTGGATTGATAAGTACCGTGCAAAATCAGATTGGCGAAAAAATAATTGAAGCAACACATACCACGCCTGATGCAGTTACTGTAAATGCTTTGTTGAAGCAGATGCTTGATGAGGGTTGTGCCTATGTTTTTATGGAATGCAGCAGCCATGCCATTCACCAGGGCAGGATAACAGGATTGCAGTTTGCAGCAGCATTGTTCAGCAATATCACACATGATCATCTTGATTATCACAAAACATTTGATGAATACATCCGGGTAAAAAAATCGTGGTTCGATAAACTGCCTTCAACTGCTTTTGCCATCAGCAATGCAGATGATAAACGTGGTGCGGTGATGTTGCAGAACACCCATGCAAAAAAATATTTCTACAGCCTTAAAACCATGGCTGATTTTAAAGGAAAGATCTTAGATAACAGCCTGGAAGGTCTGCACATGACGGTGAATGAAAAAGAGGTGTACTTCAGACTGATCGGCGAATTCAATGCGTACAATCTGTTGGCTGTTTATGGTGCTGCTGTTTGTTTAGGAGAAGAAAAAGATAATGTGCTGCGGGTACTAAGCAGCCTGGATGGAGCAGAGGGAAGATTTGATTACATGGTAAGTAAGAAAGAAAAAGTAAAAGGCATTGTTGATTATGCTCATACACCCGATGCATTATTGAATGTACTGGCAACCATAAAAAATTTAAGACAGGGTAATGAGCAGGTTATAACCGTGGTTGGTTGTGGTGGCGACAGAGATAAAACCAAGCGCCCCGTGATGGCCGAAGTAGCATGTGAGTATAGTGATAAAGTGATCCTTACTTCTGATAATCCACGAAGTGAAGATCCACTGGAAATTTTAAAAGACATGCAGGCGGGTGTGAATGCGGCGGCTAAAAAAAAAGTTATTTCTATTGCCGACAGAAAGGAAGCTATTAAAACAGCTGTGAGCCTGGCAGGTAATGATGACATTGTTTTAATAGCCGGTAAAGGGCATGAAAAATACCAGGATATAAAAGGTGTGAAGTATGATTTTGATGATAAGAAGATTTTGAATGAAATGTTTGAACTGTTGGAAAAATAAAAGCGTGAAGCGTGATTGGTGAGGCGTGAGTTGAATCTCATGGCTGACGATTCACAACGCACGATTCAGAGTTCTGAAAACTAAAAGTATATGTTATATCACATTTTTGATTGGCTTGCTAAAGAAGGTTTCCGGTTTCCGGGTATAAATCTTTTTCAGTTCATCACCTTCAGGGTAATGCTTGCTATGATATTGAGCCTGGTGATAACAACGGTGTATGGCAAAAAACTGATTAAGTTTTTACAGAAGAAACAATTAGGAGAATCAGTGCGTGATCTTGGATTAGCCGGGCAGAATGAAAAGAAAGGAACACCCACCATGGGCGGTATCATCATCCTGCTGGCTATTTTAATACCAACACTTTTACTGGCGAACCTCGATAAAGTTTACATCAGGCTGATGTTACTCTGCACAGTTTGGTTGGGCACGATTGGTTTTATAGATGACTATTTAAAAATAAGAGCCAAAAGAATAGCACAGGCAAAAGGCATTGCCTATAAAAAAAGTGATAGTGATGGTTTGGCAGGCAGGTTTAAAATTTTTGGACAGGTGATGTTGGGAATAATTGTTGGCGCTACACTTTACTTTACGCCAAGCGTGGTGGTAAAAAGGGAAGTTATAAAATCTGAAGACTCAGCTACAGTTATTCAATCTAAACCAAATGCAAAATTTGACACTGTTGTTATAGACGGAAAGCAAAGGGTTTTTACTGATGCAAAATCAATTATTACAACTATTCCGTTTGTAAAAACGCATGAGTTTAATTATGCAAAACTTTTACCAAAAAGCTGGGAAGGCTATGCATATATATTGTACATCATCATTGTAATTCTTATTGTAACAGCAGTAAGCAACGGTGCCAATATTACCGATGGCCTGGATGGCCTGGCAACGGGTGTAAGCGCCATCATCGGTATTTGCCTGGGCATATTTGCATACGTGAGTGGTAATATAAAATTTGCCGAGTACCTCAACATCATGTACATACCCAACCTGGGTGAGCTATCTATTTTTATTGCAGCATTTGTTGGTGCATGCATTGGTTTTTTGTGGTACAATGCCTACCCGGCACAGGTTTTTATGGGCGATACCGGCAGTCTGGCACTGGGAGGTATTATTGCGGCACTGGCAATCATTGTTCGCAAAGAATTGCTGATACCCATATTTTGTTTTGTGTTTTTGGTTGAGAATTTAAGTGTGATGATACAGGTGGGTTACTTTAAATATACCAAGCGAAAGTATGGCGAGGGGCGGCGTGTTTTTTTAATGAGTCCGCTGCATCACCATTACCAGAAGCTGGGTTATCACGAAAGTAAAATTGCGGTCCGTTTCTGGATCATAACAATATTAAGTGTGGTTTTAGCAATAGTTACGCTGAAGCTGCGATAAAAAAGTTTTGGAAAACCAAACTGGCATTTTACAAATTGTAAAAGCTATGTTTTTCATGCTAACCAATATCCTCCGTAAAAACAACCAGTTCAGACTGTTTGAAGACTTGACCTATTAAATTCTATGCTATTGAAGAACCCTTTTTTAGAAGTTTAGGTTGAATTGAGTAATAACTGAACCATTAAATTCTATGCTGTTGAAGAACCCTTTTTTACTTCACTAAAGAAGTAGAGAAATTATTTTATTAAATGAAGAAGAGATTAGTCATACTGGGTGCAGGTGAAAGTGGTGTAGGCACAGCCTTGCTGGCAATGCAGCAGGGGTATGATGTGTTTGTAAGTGATGGCTCTCCCATTAAGGAGCATTACAAAATGGAGTTGCAACTGAATAAGATCGAGTTTGAAGAAAATCAACATTCAACAGAAAGGATCTTGCAGGCAGATGAAGTAATGAAGAGCCCCGGCATACCTGAAAAAAATGATTTGGTGAAACAGATCAGGGCTAAAGGTATTGAAGTCATCAGTGAAATTGAATTTGCATATCGCTACAAAGGCAATAGCAAAATCATCGCTATTACCGGCAGCAATGGCAAAACAACAACAACTGCATTGACTTACCACATTTGCAAAACAGCCGGTGCCGATTGTGCTATGGTTGGTAATATCGGTTTTTCATTTGCCAAACAGGTTGCTGTAGAGCCAAAACAATTGTATGTGGCCGAGATCAGCTCGTTTCAGCTGGATGATATAAAAACATTCAGGCCCGATGTAGCGGTGATGACAAATATCACTGAAGATCATTTAGACAGATACGATTACAAATTTGAAAACTATATAAGCAGTAAGTACCGGGTAGCAATGAATCAACAGCATGAAGATGTTTTTATTTATAACCTCGATGATGCAGTAACTGTGAAAACAATAAACAATTATCCCATTAAATCAACACTAGCCCCCATTACTATGAGTAAACAACTGCCACAAGGTGCCTACTTGCAGAACGCAAAAATGCACTTAAAATGGAAAAACGAAGAGATGCAGATGAGTATTGAAGATTTTGCCATCAAGGGAAAACATAATCAATACAACAGTATGGCAGCAGGGCTGGCAGCAGCAGCTGTTGATATCCGCAAAGAAAAAATAAGAGAGGCCTTGCAAACTTTTGAAAGCCTGGAGCACCGGATGGAAACCGTGGCAACTATTAAGAATGTTGAATTTATTAACGACAGTAAAGCTACCAACGTAAACAGCACCTGGTTTGCATTGGAGAGTATGGAAAAACCGGTGATACTTATTTTAGGCGGCGTAGATAAGGGGAATGATTATTCTTTATTAACCGACCTGGTAAAGGAAAAAGTAAAAGCCATTGTTTGCATGGGAACCGAGAACAGGAAAATTCATGAAGCATTTGGTGATATGGTACCGCTGATGGTGAATACAGAAAATGCGAAAGATGCAGTACAATCAGCATTTCATTTTGCCAGCAAAGGCGATGTGGTTTTATTAAGTCCTGCCTGCGCCAGTTTTGATCTGTTTAAAAATTATGAAGACAGGGGAAATCAATTTAAGCAGGCAGTTAAGGAATTGTAACGTCATGGCGGGGAGGTACGACGAAGCCATTTCCTGAAAGACGAAAAATGCTGAGAATAAATTCTGATGTCGGGTTGATGAGCGGAAAACAAAAAGTACAAGAGTGCGACGCAACGATGATGAAAAAAGATAAAATGCCGGTAACAAAAAAATAAATTACGCAAATCCTGGATGGCCGAACAAATAAACATAAGAAACTTCTTTACACCCAACATCAGTAACATGGGCGGTAACCTGGTTAGTAAAACCAAGGGCGATCGTGTTATTTGGGGTATTGTAATTATTCTTACGCTGGTAAGTTTGCTGGTTGTGTACAGCAGCACCGGTTCGCTGGCATATAAATACAGCCGCAGTACCGAAAGCTATTTGTTCAAGCAATTTGGATTTATAATTCTTGGAGTATTGATCATTTATTTTGCACACCGGGTTAACTATACTATTTACTCAAGAATAGCTCTGCCATTATTTATTCTTTCTGTTTTGTTATTGATCTATACATTGTTTTTTGGCCAGACATTAAATGCCGGAACACGCTGGATAAAATTGCCTGTCATCAACATGACTTTTCAAACATCGGATCTTGCTAAATTATCACTGTTTATGTATTTGAGCAGGCAGCTGAGCCGTAAGCAGGCTGTGATCAAAGATTTTAAAAAAGGATTTTTACCGATCATTATTCCGGTTGCTATCACTTGTTTGTTTATCATGCCTGCTAATCTTTCAACGGCATTGCTTATTGGTGGCACCAGTATTCTTATCATGTTCATAGGAAGAGTTAGTACAAAACATATTTTACTCACTATAGGCATCATATCAATACCTGTAATTATTTTATTTTCTGTTGCAGTAAGTACGTATGATAAAACAGAGCATCGTGCAAAAGATATACCTGCCATATTTTCCGTTGGCCGTGTGCCTACCTGGATTGGCCGTATACAAACATTCATGTACAGCAATAAGGAAGATGCCAATGAAAAACTTTTTCAGATAAACCAGGCAAAAATTGCTATTGCAAAAGGAAGCTGGTTTGGCCTTGGGCCAGGTAACAGCCAGGCACGTAATTTTTTACCGCACTCTTACAGCGATTTTATTTTTGCAATTATACTGGAAGAGTACGGATTGCTTGGCGGGATTTTTATGGTATTTATTTATTTGCTGTTTTTGTATCGCTGTATCAGGTTGTATCGCAAATGCCCGTATGCATTTGGTGCTTTCCTGGCGTTGGCATTAAGTTTTATGCTGGTGATACAGGCCATCGCCAACATGGGTGTTAACGTAAATATTTTTCCAAATACCGGGGTAACATTACCGCTGGTAAGTATGGGCGGCAGCAGCTTTTTATTCACCTGCCTGTCCATCGGCATTATTTTAAGTGTCGCAAGAAACGTAGAACAGTTGGAAGGTGCAGCCATGCCTGCTAAAGAAACGGCTGTTGAGGGTAAGATTTTGAAGCAGGAGTAAAAACCCCCTCAGCCCCCTAAAGGGGGAACCATATGGAAGATAGGAGCGAAGAACATTAAGAGCTGAAAATAAAAATTGAATTTGAACTGTATACTAAATGAACGATGATAAAAACCTAAAAACTGCTTCAGTTCCCCCTTTAGGGGGCGGAGGGGGTAAGGGTGCTCGAATAATTATAGCAGGCGGTGGAACAGGAGGACATATTTTTCCGGCAATTGCCATTGCAAATGCCATTTTAAAACAGGAACCACAAACAGAAATCTTATTTGTGGGAGCCAAAGGAAAAATGGAAATGGAAAAGATACCGCAGGCAGGATTTAAGATTGAGGGATTGGATATAGCGGGGTTTAACAGAAGTTCTTTGATAAAAAATATTGGATTACCGGTTAAACTATTGAAAAGTTTTTTCCAGGTGCGAAAGATCTTAAAATCTTTTAAACCAACAGCGGCAATTGGTGTAGGTGGTTATTCCAGTTTTCCGGTATTAAGAACGGCGCAGGCAAATGGAATTCCCACTTTCATTCATGAGAGTAATTCATTTGCAGGGAAAGCCAATATTATGCTGGGAAGAAAGGCAAAGAAGATCTTTGTTGCAAGTGATGGCATGGAAAAATTCTTTCCAGGCAATAAGATAATGATAACCGGAAACCCGGTGAGGACAAGCATTTCAAAAAGTGCTGTTACAAGAGAAGAAGGCATAAAATTCTTTGGATTGGATCCTGCAAAAAAAACAGTGTTGTCGGTTGGTGGGAGCCTGGGTGCAAAAAGTATTAATGAGGCATTGGATGCAAACCTTGAATTATTTGAACAAAACGACCTGCAACTAATCTGGCAAACTGGTAAGCCTTATGTTGAAAAAGCAAAGCATACAACAAAAGGAAAATCAAATATCTGGGCAAACGATTTTATTACCCAGATGGAGTTTGCCTATGCAGCTGCCGACCTGGTAATAAGCAGGAGTGGTGCAATGGCTATTGCTGAGTTATGTGTGATGAAAAAGGCGGTGATTTTTGTTCCGTTTCCTTTTGCGGCAGAAGATCATCAAACAGTAAATGCACAAAATTTAGTTAATAAAAATGCAGGTATAATGATTAAAGATGGTGAAGCGTTAGCATTGTTGGTTCCTGCTATCATTGCGCTGGCGAAGGATGAAAATAAACAGCAAGAATTAAAAAGTAATATCAGCAAACTGGCAATAACCAATGCTGATGAAATTATAGCAACAGAAATTTTGAAACTGATTTAATGATGGAGATCAAGGATATAAAAAGAGTTTATTTTTTGGGAATCGGTGGTATAGGTATGAGTGCATTGGCCAGGTATTTTAATACAAACGGTGTTACAGTTAGTGGGTATGATAAAACAGAAACTGTTCTGACAAAAAAATTAGAGGCAGAAGGAATAAAGATTCATTTTGAAGATAACATTGAGTTCATTGACAAGGCGGCTGAATTGGTAATTTATACACCGGCTATTCCAAAGGACCATAAAGAGTTGAATTATTTTTTAGAAAATAATTACAACCTGGTAAAGAGGAGCGAAGTGTTGGGTGCCATTACAAACAATACGTATAATATATGTATTGCCGGCACACATGGTAAAACAACTACCAGCACCATGGTGGCACATATACTGCGGCACAGTGGTTATGGTTGCAATGCTTTCTTAGGTGGAATTGCAGTTAACTACAATTCTAATTTTTGGGCAAGCAAAAAAAATATGAGTGTGGTGGAAGCCGATGAGTACGACAGAAGTTTTTTGAAATTAAGTCCGGATGTTGCCATCATCAGCAGCATGGATCCTGATCACCTGGATATTTACGGCACTGCCGAAAATATGGAACAGGCGTTCATCGATTTTTCTGGCAGGATAAAACCCGGTGGATTATTGTTGAGCAAATACGGTTTAAAAAGAACTGATGATCTGAAAGCACATGAACATCTGACTTTTCATTTGCAAAACGAAAATGCAAGTGTGTATGCAGCTAACATACAAATGAAAAGGGGCAGTTACCAGTTTGATGTACTGATGCAGTATTGGGAATTAAAAGATGTAGTGCTGAATATGGGTGGACTGCACAATATCGAAAATATGATTGCAGCCATTTCAGTAGCGCATTACCTGGGAATTGATAATGAGAAAATACGGGAAGCGGTTGCAGCTTTCAAAGGAGTAAAAAGAAGGTTTGAATATATTATTAAGAATGATGAGCAGGTGATGGTAGATGATTATGCACATCATCCCGAAGAATTGAGGGCATTGTTATCGGGTGCAAAAGATCTGTTTCCGGAAGTAAAATGTACCGTGATTTTTCAGCCGCATCTGTACAGCCGCACAAATGATTTTGCTGATGGATTTGCAGAAACACTTGACCTGGCAGACGAAGTGATTTTGTTACCTATTTATCCGGCAAGAGAATTACCGATGGAAGGAGTGAACAGCGAAATGATTTTGAATAAAATGAAGATTAGTAACAAACAGGTGCTGGATAAAGAGGAAGTGCTGGAATGGATAAAGGACAATAAAATAGAATTACTGATAACAGCCGGTGCAGGTGATATTGATACCCTGGTTGAACCAATAAAAAGCATACTGAATAATAAGTTTGGAAACTAAAAGACGATACAGTTTTAAAAACATCATGCTGGCAACTTTTTGGGTTGTCCTGGGCGGAGCCACTGTTTTTTTACTGGTTGCTGCCATTAAAAGTAAACCGGCAAAGCATTGTAAAAACATTGAAATAAGTATACACGGTGTAAGCAATAATTTTTTTGTTGATAAGAAAGATATTCTGAACACCATAACTGCCATTGAAAGAACAAACCCGGTTGGTAAAACCATTGGTTCTTTCAACTTAAAAAAACTGGAGACAGAACTTAAAAAAAATGTCTGGATAAAATCGGCTGAACTGTTCTTTGATAATAATGAGATACTGAATGTTACGGTGCAGGAAAGAGAGCCCATTGCAAGGGTCTTTACATCAACCGGCACTACTTTTTATATTGACGATGAACTGGCAATGTTGCCGTTGAGTGAAAAATTTTCGGCAAGATTACCGGTTTTCACCAATTTCCCGAGTGATAAAAAAATACTGGCCAAAGCAGACAGTAATTTACTGGGAGAAATAAAAGCGATCAGTCTTGCACTGCAAAAAGATTCATTCAGCATGGCGATGGTAGACCAGATAGATATAACACCGCAACGACTGTTTGAAATGATACCAAAGATCGGAAATCAGCTAATCGTTTTTGGCGATGCTACAGATCTTGATGCCAAACTGCAAAAGCTAAAACTGTTTTACAAAGAAGTAATGGTTAAAGCGGGTTGGAATAAGTACAGCGTAATTAATGTGCAATACAAAAACCAGGTAGTGGCAAAAAGAAAAGGAGCAGAAGATGTGGCGGCCGATTCTTTAAGAACATTACAGATCATGAAGTTTATTGCAGAGCGGGCGCAGCAACAGGCAGAGGATTCGGTGCAGCAGATCATTCAGCCGGATAATGTTCGTAATACTGCCGACAGTACCATGATTCAGCAGTCTATTCAGCGTGATGACAGTTATGAACCAGCGGCAGTAAATGAAACATCAAGCCAACCGGCAGTGCAAAACACACAGCCTGTAACAAACAATGTAAAACCTGTTGTAGTTAAGCCGGTAACAAAACCAATTACAAAACCTGTACAAAAACCAACGGTGATAAAAAAACCGGCAACAAAACCAAAAGCTGTAATGCAAAATAAAAACGACTATTAAAAAGACTCAATAATAAACAACAAAACACAAACACAAAACAAACAAATATGAATCAGGAACAACCCATCATCGTAGGTCTGGATATTGGCACTACCAAAATTGCTGCCATAGCCGGACGTAAAAATGAGTACGGCAAGCTGGAAATACTAGGCTTTGGCCGTGCTAACAGTAATGGTGTACAACACGGGATGGTGTTGAACATCGATCAAACTATTAAAGCCATTGAAATGGCTTTAAAAAACTGCTACGATTCCAACCCTAACCTGGAGATTGGGGAAGTGTATGTTGGCATTGCCGGCCATCATATAAAAAGTCTGCAAACCCGTGGTGATATTGTGCGCCAGAGTATAGAAGAAGAGATAAGGCAGGAAGAGATTGACAGGCTGGTTGCTGATCAGTATAGAACTTATATACCTGCTGGCGATCAGATCATTGATGTGATACCGCAGGAATTTACAGTAGATAATTTTCAGAATATTCCAAACCCTATTGGTTACAGCGGAGTAAAAGTGGGTGCTAATTTTCATATCATCACTGGTGATAAAAATGCAATCAGGAACATAAACCGCAGCGTTGATAAAGCAGGATTGATAACAAAAGATTTAGTGCTGCAACCATTGGCATCAGCTGCTGCAGTTATGTGCGACCAGGATCTGGAAGCAGGTGTTGCCATTGTAGATATTGGTGGTGGTACAACCGACCTGGCTGTTTTTTATGAAGGCATTTTAAAACATACAGCAGTAATTCCTTTCGGTGGCGAAAATATCACCAACGATATCAAGAACGGTTTAGGTGTTTTAAAAACACAGGCCGAGCAAATGAAAATTCAGTTTGGCAGTGCATTGAGTGATGAAGCAAAAGCCAATGCTTTTATTACGATACCGGGTTTACGTGGTATGGCGCCAAAAGAAATTTCGGTAAAAAATCTTGCCAGCATTATCCAGGCACGCATGAGTGAGATCATGGATTTTGTAACCTACCATTTAAAGCAGGTTGGTTTGGATACAAGGTTATTGAACGGCGGTGTAATACTGACCGGTGGCGGTTCTCAACTAAAACATTTAATTCAGTTAACAGAATATGTTACCGGGTTGAATGCAAGAATCGGATACCCTAACGAACATTTAGCCGGCGGCCATATTGAAGAACTGGCCAAACCTATGTACAGCACCTGTATTGGTTTAATATTGAAAGGTTATAATGATTACGAAAACAAGAACAAACAATTTGAAGAGCAGTTTAAGAGAGTTGAAATACCAGGTTCTCTGCAGCAGCAACCGGTTGATGAAACTTTAGATGTTGTTGAAGAAAATGGCCCGGTAAAAGTAAAGCAACGCAAATCACTCAAGAATTTTATGGATGGATTTAAGAATGGTTTGATCGATTTGTTTAAGGAAGAAGAAGATGCGAAACTTTAACCCCCCTCCGCCCCCTAAAGGGGGAACTATGGAGGAGATATGAGCGAAGATTTGTAAAACATAATTAAAGCTGAATAAAGAAACAATAGTACAAGTGAGTGACACAACGATGATAACCAAAGCAAAAATGTTCGTAAAAAAAAGAAATAAAGATTTTAGATACTAACCCATTAATTAATGAACGCAGCGTTGTAAAATGCCGGCGTTACTAAAAAAAAACTATGATACATTTTGATTTGCCTAAAGATCAATCCTCCATCATCAAAGTAATTGGTGTAGGTGGTGGCGGAAGCAATGCGGTAAACCACATGTTTTCGCAAAATATCGAAGGTGTGAATTTTATCATCTGCAATACAGATGCACAGGCCATTGCACAAAGCAAAGTGCCTAATAAAATTCAGCTGGGGCCACATTTAACACAGGGCCTTGGTGCCGGTGCCAATCCTGCAATTGGCCGCCAGGCTACCGAAGAAAGCCTGGAAGAAATAAAACGGATACTGGAAGTGAATACCAAAATGGCTTTCATTACTGCCGGTATGGGTGGTGGTACCGGAACCGGTGGTGCACCCATTCTTGCAAAAATTTGTAAAGACCTGGGGATACTTACGGTTGGTATTGTTACCACGCCGTTTGCATACGAAGGCAAGAAAAGAATTGCACAGGCAGAAGAAGGCGTGATGCTTTTGAAAAATCATGTAGACACCTTACTGGTGATCAGCAATGATAAACTGCGCCACCAGTTTGGAAATTTAAAAATGAAAGAAGCATTTGCAAAAGCTGATAATGTGTTGGCAACTGCTGCAAAATGTATAACCGATGTAATTAACAGCACCGGCCAGATCAATGTGGATTTTGCGGATGTGTGTACTGTAATGATAAATGGTGGTGTTGCTATTTTAGGAAGTGCTGCAGAAGAAGGAGAGAACAGGGCACAGATGGCCATTGAAAATGCCATCAACTCACCATTGCTGAATGATAATGATATACGTGGAGCAAAATGGATATTGATCAACATCAATTCATCTGAAGGCGAACATGAGTTTACCATGGATGAGGTGGAAATTATTCAGAATTATTTATTGAGCCAGGCCGGTGATGGTACTGATGTGATATTAGGTTTGGGTTATGACAACAGTTTGGGCGGAAAGATCGGTATCACTTTAATTGCAACCGGTTTCGATCATAAAGATCCTTTTGAAAAAAAGACTGAAACAAAAGCCGAGCAGAAGGATGAAAAAATTATGATGACACTGGAGATGCCTGCAAAGGAAACAGCTCCGGTTGCCA
Organism: uncultured Chitinophagaceae bacterium; assembly: GCA_963715585.1. Taxonomy (GTDB): domain Bacteria; phylum Bacteroidota; class Bacteroidia; order Chitinophagales; family Chitinophagaceae; genus Ferruginibacter. Next base: position 312,957 of record OY970254.1, read on the forward strand.
AACAAATGCAACAACCCGTTTTTCAATTTGATGAGAAAGATGAAGAAGAACAGATAGCAGAAATTACCGAGCCGATGGCAATGCAGGCGGTTGAGGATGAATTTATGCCAACATTGAAAGAAGCAACAGAAGAAATATCTGTAGTGGAATTACCAAGTAAAAATACTGGGGATAAGTTGGATGAAGCTCCTGTGTTTTTTGAAATATCTTCGGCTTCAGATCAAATTCCAATCATAGAATTTGATATTCCCCAGAATCCCCTTCCCGTTGAGAAACCAGCAAAAGTTCAAAAAGAAATTACCGTAATTAATAAAGATGCTAGCACCCCTCCTTCGTCTGGAGGGTATTTGGCTAAACCTGCACAAATTTATGTGGAGGAGCAGCCTAAATCAGAATCCAATTCGATTGATGAGCTACTGCCTGTGCAAGGAAATCAACAGGAAGACGAACCTGTTATTGAAATGCAGCTGGTAGTTAAATCCCATCAAGCGGCGGAGGAAGAGCAACATGTACAAAAAACTCAGCCCATCATGATTTCCGATGTTGAGGAACCTGCAATGCAGGACGAAGCAGAGGAACTTAGGCGCAGGGCCATGGATCGGATTGCAAAACTGCGTAACCTGTCGTTCAACATTAACGCAGCCGATCCTAATAATGAGTTTGAAACGGTGCCTGCTTACCTTCGCCGCAATATGGAATTACACAATTCCATTGCCGATGTTGAAAGTTTTTACAGCAACTACACTGTAAAATCAGACGATAACAACCAGGCAGAAATAAGCACACTTAACAGTTTCCTGGAAGGTAAAAAACCTGATTAAAATAATTAAGCCAATTCTGCTTTAAGCGGAATTGGCTTTTAAGTTTGTTTGTGTTTGGTGTTTTTGAGTAATAATGACCCCGCTTTAAAGGCGGGGTTTGTTTTTTGTATTTGAAAATAACTCGAAATATAAGCCTACTTGTAGAAAATCACGCCCTGTTTCATCATTAATTTTATAATCAAATTGATGCAGATAGCCGATCTGTAAAGCTAGTTGCTTAGATAGTTTATAACCCATAGAAACCAATAACCTGTTTCTTTCAAAATAAGGTTCTTTACCGGTAAAAAATATTTCATTACTGGCATTCAGTAAAAAGGGTTTGTAACCTCTATTGTTTTTTCCGAAGGGATAAGAAATTCCTGCACGATATCTGTACCTGTTTCTATAACCGTTTGTGGTAAATCTGAATTCGGCCCTGTAACGTTGATCTATTTTAAATTTTTTTACAGATTGTGTTAAAGTGATTTGAGGCCAGATTCTGAATTCATCATTATTTTTTGGAAATTTAAAATTACCTCCTTCTTTATATGTATCGTAATCGCCTGCAGCCAGTGTTATTAAAACATTTGGATGAGCTTTATAATTTACACCGCCTTTATATTCGTGATAGTGAAAGTGGCTGTAAAAATTCAACGACCTGATTTGTGCTTCACCAAAAAAACTCCACTTTTCATTAATAATGTATTTCAGGTTTACAATGTTCCAGCTACCTAGGCTGTTTGTTTGGGCAAATACAAAATAGCTCATAAAACAGAACAGTGCAGTGAATAAAATTCTTTGTAGAGTCATTTTATTTCACAAGGCTTAATGATAAATGTGTTGCAAGTATAAATCCATTATTGTATTGAAAAACGGCTTTGTCATTTATTCTTTTGCCCTGCTGTACAATCTGGTTCAGGTACCCGGCTTCAATTTTTACAGTTTTATTTATTTTGTAATTAAGAAGCAATGCCAGGCGGTTCTGGTCAAAGATATTGGCACTAATATTCTTTCCCCAGCCAATAAACAATTCATCCATAAAAGCCACACTCCAGATGTTTTTATCAGCCTGTTTATTTTTAGAGATCGGCAACTCAGTCCTTATTCTGTATCTTATCCTGTTAAGGTAATTCCAGTCTGTATTTTTTTGACCGTTTTGTAAGGTTACTGCTGCAACAAACCTTTGCTCAAGTGTAAACCGGTGCGATAAAGAAACCTTGCCCAAAGGGTTGCTAATAACAACCTGTTCAAAAAAGCGATGTTCGGGAAAAGTATTTACCGGTGTATAATCACCATAGGGAAATGTTTGGGCAAACGCATAGCCTGCATTTAAACTCACATCTTTTCTTATCGCATAATTTATTCCGGTACGTAATAAACCCTGCTGCCAGTTTTTTACACCGTCTGCCCTGCGCCATTGATACTCGGTATGTATGGCAATTTTTGGTTTTATTTTAAAAGTACCGGTATATGCAAACCAGCCAATGGTATTGTTATCTCTAAGCCTTTGATCTTGTGAAAAACTTTTAAAACTAATTAGTACGGGTAAAATAACCGTGGCAACAACCTTACATATATTCATCTTCTTGTTTTGGTACTTTTTTTATGTAATTGATTTAAGATAAAATCTGTTTTGGTGATACATCATTTCTGGTACCAATTATTTTCGATTTCTTTCTTTTTATACGGCTTTTGGTGGTTTCAACAACGCTTAAAACTGCTTCTTCAAAAGTTTTACATTCTGCGCTTGCCAGTATGTCGTTACCTGGTATCACTAATCTTATTTCACAAACCTTGTTTTCTTTTGTATCTGAATTGGAAATCTTTAGCGAAATTTCGATTGAAATCAGGTCACTGTAATAATTGAATAACTTTTCAACTTTTTCCTGTATAAATCCGTTTAGTTGCGGATTTACTTTAAACCCGGGTGACTGAATATTGATTTTCATATTTAAGATGTTTATTTTTTAAATAAAATTGTTTGGCATTTTAATTAGCTTGTAAAGCGTGTTCTGCATTTTCATTTTCCCATATCCAAAGTGTATCCGGATAAAATTTAACTGCACCAGTTGCAATATCATGTGTTCCGCCCACAATGCCTATTTCGCCTTTTTCAATCATTTCTTTTAAAATGGTGCTGCGTTCCATAATGGCTTTTACCGTGCGTTTTACATTAATGGTTGCTACTTTTTCTACAAATGCTGCGTTGGCAGAGTTACGGTTTTCAGTTTCAGTTTTTTCATCATAAACAGCGGGTTGTATTTTAGTGAGTAGAGTTGTAAGGTTGCCCATTTCCACATGGTCGCAGGCACCTTTTACTGCCCCGCACTTTGTATGGCCAAGCACTACAATAATTTTTGATCCGGCTACCTTGCAGGCAAATTCCATACTGCCAAGTATATCTTCATTAATAATATTGCCTGCTATCCTGACGCTAAAAATATCGCCCAACCCCTGGTCAAATATCAGCTCAGCAGATGTACGGGAATCAATGCAACTAAGTATCACCGCAAAAGGATGCTGCCCGTCTGATGTTTCATTTGCCTGTTGTAAAAGATTGCGGTTTACCTTAAGGTTATTTATAAACCTTTTGTTGCCTTCTTTTAATAATTCAAGTGCCTGAAGTGGTGTAATGGCAGCTTGCATTTCTTTAGTTAATGTTTTCATTTTATTTAGTTTTATGGTTTAAAAAATTGTTAAGCGGGTTCAATAAAATTTATCGTTTCAACACTAATATTTTTCAGTTTTGAATTGCTTCTGTAATCTCTTATCAGTTCTACTACATCGTATGCAATGGATTTCGATTTTGTACAATCAATAATTACTTTTGAATTTGCAGGAATTTCTTCCAGTTCTTTTATCACATTAGCTTTGTTGAAGAAAGAAACTTCTTCTGCCAAAACAAGATGATGTACTTTCTGGCCTTCATCTGTTGAAATGGTTTCTTTCATGTGGTGTGAGTTGCGGTAACTGTGGCGCAGCGTATAAAAGATGCCAAACAATATGCCGATGGTAATTCCCTTTAGAAGATCGGTTGCCAGTATTCCAATAACAGTTGCGGTAAAGGGAATGAACTGTTCCCAACCCAGTTTGTACATCTGTTTAAATAACGAGGGTTTGGCAAGTTTATATCCTACCATCAAAAGAATAGCAGCAAGACTGGCAAGCGGAATCATGTTTAGTAACCCGGCAATGGTAATTGCTGATATCAATAAAAACACACCATGCAGTATGGCAGACATTTTTGTTTTACCACCAAAATTTATATTGGCCGAGCTGCGTACGATAACCTGTGTAATTGGTAATCCGCCAATCATACCCGAAACTATGTTACCAAGGCCCTGTGCTTTTAATTCCCTGTTGGTGGGTGTAATTCTTTTATTTGGGTCCATTTTATCTGTTGCTTCCACACATAATAGTGTTTCTAAACTGGCAACAATGGCTAACACAACTGCAATTTTCCAAACTTCAAAATTGGTTATGGCAGAAAAATCGGGAAATGTAAACTGGTTGAAAAACTCCGTTAAATTATTTGCAACCGGTAATCTTACTACCTGATCATCAGCTAAACTAAAATTTAATGTGCCGGCCTGAAACAGGTAATTCATTATGATACCCAAAATTACCACTACAATGGGGCCTTGTATCAGCTGAAATATTTTGTGTTTTTTAGTGAGTACCTGGTCCCATAAAATAAGTATGCCCAATGAAATTGCTGCTATTAAGATTGCTCCGGGTGTAATAAAATCTAAGGCTTTTGTTATTTCTGAAAATGTATTTTCGCCATCTGACTGTAAAAATGAATCATCACCCTCGGCATCTTTATCCCATCCCAATGCATGTGGTATCTGCTTTAATATAATCAACAAACCAATCCCTGTAAGCATTCCTTTAATTACCGACGAAGGAAAGAAATAAGCAATAAAACCAGCTTTTGCAAAGCCAAGGGCCAACTGAATAATGCCGGCTAATACAACCGCCAGTAAAAATGCCGGCCAGGAACCCAGTGTAGCAATTGATGTTAAAACAATTACAGCCAGGCCTGCTGCCGGACCGCTAACCCCTAACGGCGAACCGCTGACAATACCAACTATAATACCACCAACAATGCCGGCAATGATGCCTGCAAATAATGGGGCTCCGGATGCTAAAGCAATACCAAGGCATAAGGGAACTGCCACAAAAAAGACAACAATACTGGCTGGCAAATCGCTCTTAATTTCTTTAAACATGTTTTTAATGTTCATAAATGGTAGTTTTATCAGTTTGGAAGACAAAAATAGTAATAATATTTTAAAAGATAGTATTACTATCTCACAGAATTGTAAAACTTTTAACTAATTTTACACGCTCAAGTATTAAAATCACTTTTACATAGAAAAAAAGATCGCTAATCCGCTAAAAATTATAAAATGGAACTACAGCTTCAGATAAAAATGAATAAAAAACTTTTTTTGCGGGACCCCGAGCAGACAGAACTGGGCAAAAAAATTATTCAGCACAGTATTGAAGTAATATATAAGAACGGATTTGAAGCTTTTACTTTTAAAAAACTTGCAGAGGATATAAACTCTACAGAGGCAGGAATTTACCGGTACTTTGAAAACAAGCATAAATTATTGATGTACATTACTGCATGGTACTGGAGCTGGCTTGAGTACCGCATCATGATACACACTTTGAATGTAAAAGAACCGGTAGTTAAACTTAAAAAGGTAATTCAGTTATTGGCTGCAACAGTAGAGGATGACATAAATACCAGCCATATCAATGAGAATATTTTACACCAGATTATTATTGCTGAGGGATCAAAAGCTTATTTAACCAAGCACGTTTCCGAAGATAATAAAGATCAGTTTTTTAAGCCCTACAAAGACCTTTGTGCTAAAGTAGGTGAAATTATACTGGAATGTAATCCGGCATATAAATATCCCAAGTCACTTTCCAGCACCATTATTGAAATGGCACATTTTCAGATTTTTTTCATGAATAATCTTCCGGCTTTAACCGATTTTGGTAAAGAAGATGAAACTAAAGTAGTTGCTTACCTGGAAGATCTTGTGTTTTCTGCAATTAAATAAGGCCTTTACAATTACTTAATTTTTTGTGCTGTCGGTTTTTGGAGCTGAAAGTAATGGAGGTGCTGAAATAGTAGCCGGTGCTGCAGTTGTTGTAACTGTTGACGGTGCAGCCGGTTTGCTGTTTAATGGTGCGCCCACAGCTATATCACATCTATGGTTTGGTTCTCCGTGCGGAGGATTCATACCGGGAGCAGTTTTTGTTGTATTCGGAACTTCCTTCATGGTAACCTGGGGCTGGGCATTTGCAGTTGCGGCTGCAGGCTGCGCTGCTACAGGGCTGTTTAATGGTGCACCTACGGCTATATCGCAACGGTGGTTTGGCTGGCCGTGTGGCGGATTCATACCCGGAGCTGTTACTGTAGGCTGCATCTGGGCCGGTGCCATTACCACGTTACCTGGTTGATTTGCAGTGATTGTTTGTGTTTGCGGATTCATATTTACCGGGGTAGTGGTTCCAGGTATAACCGTTGTGTTTGCCGGCATGGCATTGGCTGGCAAGGCAACCGTATTTTGGGTTGCTGCCTGTGCTTTGGCCGTATCAGATCCGGCAGGGATGATTGATTTATCAACAACTTCTTTATCAGTATCTCCGCCACATGATACCAGGCCTGCAATTGCCATTAAACCGGCTGCAGTGTATAATTTCAATTTCATACGTTTTATTTTAGTAGCACAATTTACGGGTAATTGAGATAAAAGCAAAAATCAGTGATTTAGTTTACGTAAAACCCTATTCAAGTATTATAAATGACCTGGTAACACTTTTAATAGCTAAGCGTAAAACCTCCACCAAAAAACATATCGCTGTCGTAGTGCATTGATACAGATAAATTTTTGCCAACGATGTATTTGAAACCAGCCATATATTCTTTATCTGTATTAATCATAAAACTAAAACGCAGCCGTTTGGAAACAGGCATATCTTCCCGCATGAGCTGAAAACGCAAGTTTCCATCCTGGTAAATTTCTCCCTGCAGTTTTATCAGCATGGGCAAAGTATATTCAAGCCCGGCGCTAAACTGTGCCCGGTTATCTTTTGTATTGGTTTGTCCAAACAGGTTTTTTTCTACTTCTCCGTCTTCCATTTTTCTGTATCGCCAGTCGAAGCCGATGAAAGGCATTATCCATTGCATTTTGCCCAGGTATCTTCCTACATGTGTTTCTGTTTCGTAACCATGCATATTGCTATATCCCAAACGCCATTCCGCGGCAATGCTCCACCTGGTATTTTGCAGCATAGCCATTCCGTCATTTCCATTGGTAGCAAAATCGTTTTCAATCATAAAATGAAATTTCCTGTCATCAGCAAATAGTTTACGCTGTGCCAGTTTTGGGTTTGGTATTAAGGGGTTGGGAGCCTGGTTGGTATAACTGAATACCCTGCCCATTCCACTCATCATGTGGTATAAAATATGGCAATGAAAAAACCAATCACCATCAACATTGGCATTAAACTCCAACGTATCGGTTTCCATGGGCATAATGTCGATGATGTTTTTTAAAGGGGCAAAATCGCCCTGGCCATTCAGTACCCTGAAATCGTGTCCGTGCAAATGCATCGGATGCCGCATCATGGAACCATTGTAAATAATGAGTCTTACGTTTTCTCCTTTTTTAATCAGTATCTTATCCGTTTCAGAAACTACTTTATTATCCAGGCTCCACACATACCGGTTCATGTTGCCGGTCAATTCAAATTTTAAAATTTTTACAGCGGCTGCAGGTAGTGTTGTTTTTTCAGGCGATCTGAGCATGGCATAATTCAATGTAACAATATCCGAAAGCTGGTTGCTGTTGTATTGATCGGCTCCCATTTTCATTTCATTCATTTTATTTTCCGGTTTCTTTTGCAGTTCACCCGTTATCTCAGGATACATCACCACATTCATATCCATTTGGTTCAGGCTCATGTTCATGCCCATATCATCCAGGTCGCCATTCATCTTCATCATGCCATTCATCATCTTCATACCTTCAAAATATTTCAGCCGGGGCATGGGTGAGATAAGCTGCTTTATACCATTACCAATATACAGGGATGCAGAATTGGTTCTGTCTTCAGTAGTAGCCAACAGTTCGTATGCCGTACCATCCGCAGGAATGGTAACTACAATATCATAGGTTTCAGAAACTGCAATGATCAGGCGGTCAACATCAACCGGTACAACATCATTGCCATCATTTGCAACCACTGTTATTTTTCCACCGGCATACCTCAGCCAGAAGTAAGAAGAAGCTCCACCGTTGGAAATGCGTAACCTCACTTTATCTCCTGCTTTTAATGGCCTGCCATTTACTTCCTTAATACCTGATTCTGATCTGCCATTCATTAATATTCTGTTGTAATACACATCACTTACATCCATGGCCAGCATACGTTTCCATTCGTTGGTAAGTTTGGTTTTAAAATGACCGGCTTGTATAGCTTCGCTATAACTTTGCACGGCATTTTTGCGCAAGGCAAACCAGTCGCTGGCATTATGCAACATGCGATGAACATTCTCCGGTTTATAATCCGTCCATTCACTTAAAACAACCGGCACTGTTGGCAATCCATCCACATCGGGCCTTTTGGCAATATCTTCCGTTCTTTTGTTTAGTATCATTGAACCATACATACCTATCTGCTCCTGTAAACCGGTATGGCTGTGATACCAGTGTGTGCCATGTTGTATGATGGCAAACCTGTACAAATGTGTTGTATGTGGCTTGATGGGCATTTGTGTAAGGTTGGGTACTCCATCTTCTTTATTGGGCAAAAACAAACCGTGCCAGTGAAGTGATGTTTCTTCATCCAGCTCATTATGCACATAAATCTCTGCTGTATCACCTTCGGTAAAAGTAAGCGTGGGCATGGGGATTTGTCCGTTTACCGCAATGGCCCTTTTTACCTTACCTGTAAAATTTACGATGCTGTCTTTAACATACAGATCGTATCTGACAATTTTTTGAGCTAATGAATTTGATATAATTAATGCCAGGCATACCGCTACCGACAACATTTTTTTACAAATATTTTTTTGAAGACCCATGTAAATCCTTTTTTTATTAAAACTAATACCTTCATTTTGTTTTTTACCGGCTCTTTATTTTTAACAGGCCGGCATTAATGGCTACAACAACCGTGCTCACCGTCATTAAAATGGCTCCTGCAGCGGGGCTTAATAAAATACCCTGGTTATATAAAACACCGGCAGCCAGTGGTAATGCAATAACATTGTAACCGGTAGCCCAGATTAAATTCTGAATCATTTTTCGGTAGGTAGCTTTGCCAAATAATACCAGGTTTACAATATCTTTTGGATTACTATTTACTAAAATTATGCCTGCAGTTTCGGCTGCAATATCACTTCCGCTGCCAACTGCTATACCTACATCTGCAACAGCTAAAGCAGGTGCGTCATTTACCCCGTCACCGGTCATGGCTACAAATTCACCTCTGCTCTGCAGCTCTTTTATCTTTTCCAGTTTTTGATGTGGCAATACTTCTGCCATAAAACTATCCATACCCAGGGTTTCGCTTACAGCTTTTGCTACTTTGTTGTTATCGCCGGTAAGTAAAATAGATTTGATATTATTTGCCTTCAGGGTTTTAATTGCTTCGGCAGATTCGGGCCTCATTTCATCGGCTAAAGCAATATAGCCCACCAACTCATTGTTTACAATTACAAACACCACAGTTTCGGTATCGTTGGTATTAAATTCTGCAGGAATTGCAAAACTATTTTCTTTTAAATAACCCGGACTTACAACCAGTATTTTTTTGCCTTCAACGGATGCCTCAACACCCTTGCCAGTAATGGCATTAAAATTTTCAATGGGAGGAATTGTTATGGAAAGATCTTTTGCTTTTTGTAAAATGCCGGTGGCAATTGGATGTTCTGATTGTTGCTCCAGCGCAGCGGCCAAACGGGTGATCTCATTTTCGGTAAAGGCCGGTTGCAGCGAAACTGTTTTTGATACTTCAAATTTTCCTACAGTGAGCGTTCCTGTTTTGTCAAATACAATGGTTGTTATTTTTCTTGCATTTTCAAATGCTGTCCTGTTTTTAATGAGCAATCCATTTTTGGCTGATATTGCTGTTGATTTGGCTACTACCAGCGGCACAGCCAATCCTAATGCATGGGGGCAACAAATTACAATTACAGTTACCATTCTTTCCATAGCAAAAGCTAATGTCTGCCCGGTTAAATACCAATATAAAAATGTTACTATGCCCGATACCAGTGCAATGATGGTTAACCATTTTGCTGCCTGGTTTGCCAATAACTGTGTCTGCGATTTTGATTTTTGAGCATCATTAACCAGTTTGATAACCTTCGACAGGTAGGAATCTTTTGCGGCATGAGAAACAGTAACTTTGATAGCACCATTTCCATTAATAGCACCTGCAATTACTTTATTTCCTTTTGTTTTTAATACAGGTTTACTTTCTCCGGTAAGCATACTTTCGTTCAGGTAACTTTCTCCTTCCAGTATAATTCCATCGGCTGCAACTTTTTCACCAGGCTTTACCAAAATAATGTCGTTTGCTTTCAACGTATCTGTTTTTACATCATGCACCATGCCGGGCATTACCATGTGTGCATCAGCAGGCATCAGCTGTACAAGTAGCTCCAGCTCCCTGGATGCGCCCGCAACAGATTTCATCTCTATCCAATGTCCTAAAAGCATAATCAGGATTAAAGTTGCCAATTCCCAGAAAAAATCCATGCCCTGCAAACCGAATATTACTGCCACACTGTATGTGTATGCGATCGTAATGGCAAATCCTATCAAAAACATCATACCCGGGTTCTTCGTTTTTACTTCATCAACCAACCCTTTTAGAAATGGGAATCCGCCATAAACAAATACAATGGTTGATAATGCAAACAGGATATATTGAGAACCACCAAACTGCCAATGAACACCAAGCCAATGCTGAATCATAGTTGATAACAACATGATTGGAATGGTAAGCACCAACACTACATAAAAACGTTTTTTAAAATCAGCGATCATCATGGCATGATGGTTATGTCCGGCCATACCCATGGGCGGATTACTGACATCCTGCATGTTACTGTGGTTCATAGCAGCATGATCTGATACTATCGCTTTTTCATTTTTTTTGATGTGGTGTTGATGATCCATTTCTGTTAAGCTGATAATTATTTAATGATGTATTTTATGATCCATGTTTTTCATGGTATCCATTCCCTTCATCTTTTGCATTATATCCATCATTTGCGGATTCTCCATCATGCTTTTGCACATGTTTTTACACATGGTGCTGTCGCTTTTACATTTTTCCATCATGTCGCTCATCATACCCTGCATCATACCGGGATTGTCTTTCATCATCTGCATCATCGAAGCATGATTGCCCATCATCATTTTACCATGATCTCCGCTCATCATGGCTGCCATCATTTCTTTGTGCATGGTGCTGTCGTTGGCAATTGTATTCATAATCTCTTTTCTTGTTTCGTCTTTTGCAAGCATCTGTTTTACATCGGTACCCGGCTGGCAGGATGTGAACAGCGCAGTAAACATAAATGCGAGTAAAGTGGTTTGTAATAATTTCATAATTGTATTTTTTACCTGTGAATAAATTTTCACAATATTAAAAGGTACGCCGGTTTTTTACCCGGATATTACACAATAAAACTTAGTTATTACATCATTCACACAATGGACCCTTTATAAATTACTGTATTGTTTCTGCTACACTGCCACAGGTGAGCATGGCAGAACCATAATATGGATTTTTTATGGCAGCCTCTTTACTTAACCAGTTGGCACCTTTACCATCGTTATACATGGGGCAATGCTGGTAATAAATTTTTCCGGCTGGTTTTGCAGCTTTTATTAAAGTGTACATTTTTTCTGACAGGTTCATGAATAGCATGCGCTGGGAAGCCGCATCTTTTTTCGCACTTATTTTTTTCGCATCAGTTTTAAGATCTTTTTCAACTTTCATCCAGGCCATGTGTTCGTCTGGTTTAAGTTTATTCATATCAACAGCATCCAATGCTGTTAACAATGCTTTTGCCTTTGTTAAAGCAACGGCTCCGTCTGTTTTTACCAGCGCATCTTTCACTGCAAAATAGTTGTCAAAAACTGCCTGAAGCTGGTTAGTCTCCTGTGTTGGCGTTGTTATGATCGTAGTTGTGGTCTGTGTGTGGTTGCTGTGACCGGCGATTGTTTTAGCGGTATCTTTTGCCGGTATCTTTACAGCTACTTTCAAATCTCTGTTGTATTTGCAGCAGGATTCTAACTTATTGTAAGCCTCATCCGGAGCAAGAAACTGCTCATTATCATATCCTGCCAACGCTATATTTTTTAATACGGCATCCAGGGTTGATTTTTTACTGTCATAAGAGATTGTCGCCATTTTACTGTCTTTATTCCAACTGGTGCTTGATATTTTTTTTACTGTGCCAGCCTTTTCAATGGCTGTTTTACAGATATCACAGTTGCCGTTTACTTTTACTGTTTCTGTTTTACTGTTATTTATCTGCGACTGGCAGGCAGTAACAGCGAGTAAAACAATTGTAAACATCATGAATATTGTTTTCATTTTATTTTCATTTTAATATTTTAAATAACAGCCATTAACATAAAGGTACTCATTGCAATCATCAGGCCACCTTCAATAATGGTAACCGTACTCATGGGCAGGTTAAAAACCGCACCCAGGCAGGCGCATCTGATGGCACGTTTATTTAATACGCTTTGCAAAACACCGATGCTGCTGATGGCCATTACAATAATGGTAACTATATTGGTAAGCACCGGGTTAAAGTTGATGGCGTATGCAATACCCAACAGTAATTCAATAAATACATAAACATAACCCCATGCTTTTATTTTTTTAGCCACAACATCATACATGGCATAACTTTCTGCAAAACCTTTCAGGTCAAGCATTTTAAAGAAGGAAAAAGTAAGAAAGAACCCCGACATAAAAATGTTCATCGCCGGCATCCAGTGGAAAGCATGTTGGTTGCTGCCAGCAATAACAGCAACGCCGGTAATGTAAACAAATATCAACAGGATGGGTTTATAAGTGCTCAGCCAGCTTTTTGCCTGCTCTGCAGCTTCATTGTGCTGCAATGGGCTGATGGTATATTTTTTATCAAGGGTTTGTTGCAGCACCGCTAATGAAATATGTTTGCTCATACTGATGGTTGCAGATTGTGTTTTTTTTGAAACATTTGCTGCGGTTACATCAGGCAGCATCAGCAAACTGCTCTTTACTTTGGCTTCGCAACTGCTGCAGCTCATTCCGGTAATTGTATACGTATGTGTCATAGTATTTAATTTAGACACAAAGTTAATTTCAGTTAATGCCCTGCCTGTTGTGGAATTTTGTATGCGTGTTGTAAGATTTACAGTTCTTCTATATTTCGCCGTTTATTTTCTTTCAGCGATTTAAAATAACTGGGCGTAAACCCGGTAACTTTTTTAAATTGGTTAGACAGATATGCAACACTGCTGTAGCCCAACCGGTCAGCAATTTCTGAGAGGGTGAGTTCATCATATACCAGCAATTCTTTTACTTTTTCAATACGCTGATTGATATAATATTTTTCAATCGTTGTCCCCTCCACTTCCGAAAAAAGATTGCTGAGGTAATTATAGTCCTGGTGAATTTGTGATGTAATAAATGCAGAAAGATTTGTTCTTAATTCATGATCTGAATGATGAACAAGGGTAATAATAGCATTTTTTATTTTTTCAATTGTCTGGCTTTTTTTGTTGTCTATAAGTTCAAAGCCAGTTGCTTTCAAGGCATTATTCAGAGAAGTTAACTGTTCTTTCGTTAACTCTTCTTTAAGCTCCACTTCGCCAAGTTCTACCGCCAATGGATGCAATCCCAGGCTTTCCAGCTGTGTTTTTACCACCATCTTGCAGCGGCTGCAAACCATATTTTTTATATAGATCTTCATGATGATCAACTGGCTTCAGGTGCCGGTGATCGAAATTAAGCATAAATGATTTTGGAAGCAATGGGTGCGAATAAAATCATTACAAAGTTTTGAGGATGATTATTAGCTATTCCCAACTCTTTTTTATACAATTAAACAGAAATATTTTCATCCACTTGTAATTCTGTAAGCCCAACTGCTACTAATCTTTCGTTAACCGTCCGGACAATTATTTAATGTTTAATAATTAAAAAAAATGAATACTTATCATTTAACAAAAAATGAAAAAAGAAAAGTAGTTGCTGTGCAATTTGGAGCAGCACTGTTAATGTTTATTTTTGGAATATTATTGGGCCTTGCCGGCAAAGCACAGGAAACTAATAAGCAAAAAAGTAAACTTTATGCTATAACCGGCAGAGGTTTAAAAGATACTTCCTGGCTTTTTGGAACTTATCATTTGGTAAAAAGCAGTTACCTGGATGAAGTGCCAGCTGTGATGCATGCTTTTAAAAAAGCAAAAGGAATAGCTGTGGAACTGGTACTTGATTCTGCCAAATTACCTGCGGCCGCAGCGATGGGCTTATTAAAAGATAAGACCCTTACCGAGTTGCTGGATGGTCCTTTTAAAGATAGTTTGGAAACTGAACTAAAGAACACATTGGGTGTAGGCATAGCGCAGATAAACCAGCTAAAGCCGATAAATGTTGCTATCACTTTATCTATGATTTACCTGGTAACAGACAGCAAATCGCCATTGCAAAAATATACAGGCGTACCGCTGGATGGGTATTTTGCCGCAGCAGGTAAACAGGCCGGTAAAAAAATAACAGAGTTTGAAACCATCGAAGAGCAGATGAATATATTGTTCAACAGCTCAACCAATGAGCAGCAGGTAAACCAACTGAAACTTTTTTTACGCAACAAAACAGACATGATAAACCAGGGGAATGAACTGATAGAAAACTGGTTTAAGCATGATCTTGAGAAGATGTATGCTGTTTCGGAAAAAGGGCTGGAGGTATTTGGAAATGAAAACGAATTTTTAAAGAAGCGGAATGATAAGTGGATGCAAACTATTCCGGGATTATTGAAAAAGGAGCCGCAGTTTATTGCCGTTGGCGCTTTACACCTTGCAGGGCCCTATGGATTGATAAAACAATTACAGCAACTCGGTTATACACTTACTCCAATAAAATTATAAATCAACTTGAAAGAAGCAGCATTTTTAGAACAGGTACGGCAAAACCAGGGTATTATTTATAAGCTGGTAGGACTGTATGCCAATGATGCAGAAGAAAAAAAAGACCTGTACCAAGAGGTTTTGTTGCAGGCATGGAAGGGCTGGCCATCATTCAGGCAGGAAGCAAAATTCAGCACCTGGTTATACCGTATCTGTTTAAATACCATTTTTACACAAAAGCGGAAACCGCAACGGGTTGATTATAAAGATTCGCTTGAAACCATTGCTCCTGCTGTACAAAGCAGTATAGCTCAAAAAGAAGATGCGATAAGGCTAAGGCAGGCTATCAGGCAACTGCCGGAAACAGACAGGGCCATCATTTCAATGAACCTGGATGGGTATGAAAATGCAGAAGTAGCAGAGATGCTGGGTATTTCCAGCAATCATGTGGCAGTAAAACTGCATCGTATTAAACAACAATTGAGTAATCTTTTAACAGCATAAAAATGAGTATCAAAAAAACATGGGGCGAAATAAATGATCCGCAGGATGATGACCTGTCATCGCTGCTGCATGCATCAGCATTGCCAAAACTTTCTTCGCACAACCCATTAGTGAAAATCAAAAAAAATCTGTTGAACAATATGGTAGCTGCGGTATTAATTTGTATACTGTATGTAGCTGTTATTTTTTATTTTCAAATTTGGCAGGTTCAGATTGCTATCGGGCTGGTTTTAATTTTTTCTTTATGGGCATTATACACGGCATACCGGCAATACAAAAAATTAAATACAACTGTATCCCCACACAGTTCAGTACTGGTTGAATTAAAAAGGCATTACCAGTCTATTACCAACTGGATGAACACACAGCAAAAAGTAGCACTTTATATTTACCCCGTTAGTGCGGCCGGTGGTTTTATGCTGGGTGGTGTTTTAGGCTCGGGTAAACCTGTGGCGTTGTTTATGAGCAAACCTGGTATGCTTGTCATATTAGCTATAGCTATTGCCGTGCTGGTGCCAGCCTGCTGGTATCTGGCTAAATGGATGTTTAACTACAGTTTTGGAAAACACCTGAAAGCATTGAAAAAAAATATAGATGCACTGGAAGAAGAAAAATAATTTATTCAACCTGTAATTCTGCATTACCAACTGATACTAATAAATAAAACACATTATGGAACAGCAAACAGAAACAAAACCAACTGCCCGTAATTTTAATAAACCGGCTTATGCGGTTTTTCTTCTGGCAGGTATTTATTTTTTAATTCAGCGTGATTTTTCGCAGGTAGTAACTTTCTGGGGTTTAGCCCTGATGTTTGATCCTTTTAATATTGAAACTCCCTTCAGCAAAAGGCCTTTTTATCAGCAGGCATGGCTCATTGTACATTTATCTGTAACACTGGCTGCTATTGTATTGATGTTGCTGGGTAAATAGTATTGCTACTTGTGGAACTGACCAGGCTTATATTAGAGTTAATCAATTCTGTTCTTGCCCCGCCTTTCCCCATCTAGTTTAAACATGTAGCTTGTCAGGGGTATCTCTGCAAGTTTTGGTTGCTTGCCGGTGGTCATCATTAAAACCAGGTCATCCCATTCCTTACCATCGTATTCATAAATGGCAATTACGGTTTTCATAGGCATGTTGGGTACCTGCTCGCCCGACATTACATTTTTTATTTTTACAGCCATAATATCAAATCCATTGCGGTGGGCATTCTCAACCACCAGCTTCCATTTTTCCTGCAAGGATTTAGTATTCTTTCCCAGCCAGGGTTTAAGCAGGGCAAAGTTTTTTTCCTGTACCGACTTTAGAAAAGCTTCGCCCAGTTTTTGTTCGGTTTGCGCAAACAAGGTTGTGGCCGAAAGCAGCAGAAAAACAAATAATATCCTTTTCATAAAAACTGATTTATTGTTCAAATGTATGATGGTTTTGCTTATTTATTAATCCGTTTCCGGGTATTTTAACAAATAGAGAAGTTAGTAATGAAAACATAAACGCAACTGAATGTCTTATGTAAGCTTCACTTCAATCTCTTTAGTATAAGCGGTATCTATCCATTTCTTCATGGCTTTGTTTGACAGCCAGTATTTAAAAAACCAGGTAGATAAAACGGTGTTGATGCCCAAAGAAAATAACCAGGGTGGAATAGCATTTACAAAACGGTAAACCTTTTCTTCGGTACGCAGGCGCTTGTGGATTTCGCGGTTGTAATGCGTAAACATTTTTTCGCTGAAATCATTTTGCTCAACAGCACGCTGTATAAATTTTGCAGCCACATATCCCGATATCATGCCCGAGCCAATGCCTTCGCCGGATGTGGGGCAAACCAATGAAGCTGCATCGCCCAGCAGCATCCAGCCATCGCCATAAGCTTTACGATCATTACCCGACATGGGAATGCCCCAGCCTTTTACAGTTTCCAATGGCTGTGCATTTTTAAAACGGGGTATAAGTACCGGATCAGTTTTTATCAGTTCTTCAAAAGCTTTACGCACATTAATATTGTTTTTGGCAATGTAATTACTGGCCATGCCATAGCCAACATTAGCTTTGCCATCAGGCAGGGGAAATATCCAGAAGTAAGAAAGCGGCAGGCTCTTTGGAAAATACACTTCCAGCAGGTTATTATGGTGCATACCTTCTACGCCGCTCCAGTACTGCCTTACAGCACCGGCATAATTGTTACGGTCAACTTTGCGTTTGCCAAGATGTTTTAATACCAATGAATGATCACCATCGGCACCAATTAAAAAATCAGTTTCAATTTCTATTTTTCCTGATGGTCCTTCACCTTCCAGCATCCAGGTTTTTCCTGTTTTGGTTATTGTATTTATACGGGTAGATAATTGAACATCGGCAACACTGCGGTCGATCTTACTCACTAAAAGGTTATCAAAATCAAATCGCCTGCTTACAAAAAACATGGGCCTGTTTGCATGGCTGGTTTTGTTTGCAGCATTACGCATAATATCAACCTTTCTACCATTGGGTAAAATAAACCGGAAACCCTGTGATGCAGTAAAACGATTTTTGTTGGCAGAGAGTTCCTTTTCAATAATGGCTGGATCAATATGATTCAACACCCTGATGGTGTTCAGGTCAAGCCCATCGCCGCAAACCTTATCCCGTGGAAATGAAGCGGCATCAACAATCACATGTTTAATACCCATCCTGCATAAAAAAATACTGGCAGTGGCACCAGCGGGCCCGGCGCCTATAATACAAATTCCGGTCTTTATTTTTTCAGGCTGCATATACTGTTGTCAATTGTATGCAAATAAACGACGGAATTTAAAATTTGCAACCATAATTAAAAAACGGCCGCATCAATGGGCATATCCTTTATTGACCATGCAGCTTTCAATTGGTTTTGTACAGCCGTTAATGCAGTTGTATTTTTCAACTGCCGGTAACAGGTTTGCAAACCGGTAAGCGACCAGCCATTATTGGGATTTATCTGCAGATCTTTTATAAAAACGTCAACAGCTATTTTATAATTGCCGGCTTTTACCAATGCAGCGCCCAGGTATTGCCGGGCAGGTAATAACCAGTCACGGGGTTCATTGTAGATAAGCTTGTCTTCATCTATTACCGCCTGTTTAAAGCAGGTAATGGCTTTGCTGAGGTCCTGTTTGCTTTCAGCAATGGTGCCTGCTAAAATATTTTCGCCAACCAGGGCGGCATCGTACACGGCATTAAAAGGTGTTAATGGTTCTTTCAAAGATGGTTCGGTCATTTTATTTTGCATGATGGCCAGTTCTTTTGCTGCTTCGGATATCTTATTGGTATTGGCATAAGCCATGCCTCTTGCAAAATGCTGTAACACTGCTGTAAAGCTGAGGGTATCTGCTGCCGGATCGCTTAATATCTCTTTCCATTTTCCAAAACGTAGCGAGGTGAAAATATCTGTACGATGCAGGTACTGCACATAATTACCCAGTGCGCCGGGCATCTGCAAATAAAAGCCAGGTATCTGTTGCTGCAGTTCTTTTGAGGCTGCTGCTGCAATACCGTAGTTGCCGGCCATTTGGGCACAGTTTATTTTCATGTGTATATTATGCAGCACATAGAGCGATATATTTTCTTCTGTTGCAGGAAAATAGTGATAGTATTTTTTATAGCCCGCCAGCCCGTTATCATTAACGGTTATACCCTTATCATAAATGCCTGTGCGTATGTAAATGTGCGAAGGCATATGGGTAAGGTGTGATACATCGGGCATGGCAGAAGCTAAAAATTCAGCACTGGTTAAAGCATCGCCTGGTTTGGCAGAGGCTTCCACCGCATGTATATAATAATGGTTGGCGCCGGGTTGTTTGGGATTTAATTGCAGGGCATGTTTTAATACCGCTACAAGTTCCGGTGTCCATGGTTTTGCTGTAAAATCATGATCATACAAATCCCAGGGATGCATTAACATCAATGCATCCGCATAAAGCGTGCTTACATTTTCATCGTTGGGATAGGCTGTATAAACAGCTTTCATGGCATCGCGGTACAGGGCATTCAATTTACCCTGGTCGGCTGCACTGTCGGCAACATAACGTATAGCAATAGCCTCTATCAAAGCTTTTTCAACCGGGCTTGCATTGGTTTTTAAAGCATTGGCTTTTACTGCTGATGGGAATGCTTCTGAAGGACGCTGGTAACCAAAATCATTAATATTGGGGCCATAGGCCAATGCCTTTCCCCACCAGGCCATAGCGCATTCAGGGTCAAACCGGGTGGCTTTATCAAATGATGCCCGTGATTCAATAATGTGAAATGCATAATACATATTAATGCCCTGGTTAAAATAAATGCGGGCACTATCTGAGTTGCTGCTAATAGGCCAGCTATAATTCCCCCAACCACTCAGCAGTGGAATATCATCAGCCGCTGTAGGTATATAGTCAGGCGAACAGCGTATGCTGAATTTTTTCTTTTCGGCAACCAATTGGGTTACTGTTGCATTACCTGGCTGGCGCAGTGCCGAGCGGAATGCAACAACAATAGTATAGGCAGCGATGGTTAGTACAACCAGGTAGCGAAGTTTCATGCCTGTTTATTTTTGTATGATGAAGAATTGCAGTAAAAATATACAAATGATTTTGCAGCTGCAAGTACCTTACTGCTTTACAAATTTTACACCACTCATTTCTAAAAAATAATTAGGCAACCAGCTGAGCGATCCGTCGCTTTCAATGGTAAGATCGATGCCTTTAAAACTAAGCTGCTCCAGCGATGCGTTGAGCGAAAGTGTAAACCGGTTATTTTTATTGCTGGCATCTTTTACAAGGGTTACAATATCCGGAAATAAAAGATGCTGTGCATAAATGCTGTCGCAATGTGCCAGGTCAACATGTACTTTTCCATTATCATCGGTAACAGCCTTTTCTTCTTTACCATTTACAAAAAATATGCAAAGAATATTTTTAAGTAAATATTTATTGGAATGATTAAAGCTGATGGTATAACCGTTTGCTTCTTTTGATTGAGCAGTAACAGTAAAATCTTTTCCGGCTTCTTTATTGCTTTTAAGTTTTACGGTATTGCCTTCTACTGTAAATGTGCCGGCAGCAGTACGGTCTACAGCACCATAGCGGAAAAAGAACTGAAAGGTACCGGCTGCCGAAAAATTAAATCCGGCAACCATTTCTGTTTTTCTAAAAGCATATTCACCCTGTATTTTTGTTTGCGACATAGCCTGAAGATTTATGATGACCAATAAAATGGTAACATTTTTTTTCAATGCTGGTTATTTGTATTGATTACCAAGATACAAAAAACATGGTTTCAGGTTTTATTCATTATTGAAATTGATCAGCCTCATCCGGTAAGCATTCATGGCAGTGATGCCCAGTTTTTTTATAAGCCGGTAATTAACCAATACGCCAACCGGTGCACCAATAATGGGTATCAGTTGCGCCATTTTAGCCAGGTCAATATAATCACGGTATTCCTGCTGAAAACTACGCCAGTCAAATTCATTTATATCGGTTGGCAGGTGTTTACGTTTCTCTTCCCAGTCCGTCATTTGCAGGTAAATGTTTTTGCGGTGTTCATCACTTGAAAAAGCCAGTTCAAAAATGTGCAGTATGTAAACCCTTTCGCGGTAATCGTGTACATCCATGCCATACAGCACAGCAATATCAAAAAGCAATTTTAATTTAAGGCTGATGAGTATGGGAAAATCGGCCAGGCCAAGCAGTATGCCACCGGCACCGGTAATGCCTCCTTCAATGGCTGCTGTTTTGCGGTACCAGTCTATTTTTTTCTGTACCGCTTCTTCCCGTTCCTGCAGACTTACATTTACCAATGTATCAGCAGTTGTATATTTTGCACCAAATAAAACGCCCCGTATCATTTGTTTAATGGTAGCCGTAATGGCCCGGTGTACTTTCTCCGGTATCCAGGTATTGATCTTTGTTTGCAGTTTTTTTGACAGGTTATTAAGAAAGGAAGGCCTGCGCAGCATTTTCTTTTGCCAGGCAGTTAATGTTGTATTCACCTCCCTTTCGTATGCATTCATCATAGTGCCTGCTTTGTATAAAGGTACCATTACAATCAGCAGCTGTATTAAAATTATTCTTCTTCCAACAGGTTCCAATCCGTTCGGAAACTCTTCTGCTAAATCGGAAAATCAAAATCAAAAACAAATTTCTCCGGCTTTGGTAAAGGTTTGCGTGGCAGCATATCATTACGCATAGCAGTGTTGTACACAAATGCTGCAATGATAATGGCAGCCTGCTGCAGGTCGGGTATGCTCAGGTGATCGTAGGTATCCATATTGCTGTGGTGTGTACGGGTCTCGTACTCCAGCGGGTCTTGTATAAACTGAAAACCAGGTATACCTACAGCATCAAAACTGATATGATCGGTGCTGCCGGTATTGCTGAGTGTAACGCCGCCTGCAGCGCCCATATCTGTAAAGGGAGCCAGCCAGGCTTTAAAAATATCACGTACCGCAGTATTGCCCTGTGCAAAAATGCCACGTATTTTACCGCTGCCATTATCTAAATTATAATAGGCAGAAATATTTGCCTGCTCTGCCGTTAACTGCATATTTACAGGATCGCCAAAATGTTTTTTTACATAGCCAAAGCTGCCAAAGAGGCCCTGCTCTTCGCCACCCCACAACGCAATGCGTATGGTGCGGCGTGGCTGTATGCCCAGTGTTTTTAAAATGCGAATGGCTTCCAGTGTAGCAATGCAGCCTGCGCCGTTATCTGTTGCACCGGTGCCACCTGCCCAGCTGTCTAAATGCCCGCCAAGCATTACCACCTGGCTTTTTAATGCAGGATCGGTACCGGGTATTTCGGCCACCACATTGTAACCGGTAAGGTCATCACTGTAAAAATGATTCTGCACATTCATTTCTATTTCTACATTTTTGTTGTCTTTGATCAGGCGCATCAGTTTTAAATAATCTTCCCGGCCTATTTTCATTTCGGGCAAGGTTGCTTCAAAGCCACGGGCATAACCGGTACCGCCGTCCACAAACACAGTACCATCCCTGTTGTTCCGGCCACTCAGTATCAAACCCTTTACGCCCATTTTTTCCAGGTACAGTTTGGTGTAATATTCGTTTTTGATGAAGGGTAAAAAGCTTTCCATCTGTTTGCGGTCTACCATATATTTTTCACCAATATTATCCAGGCTGGTATCGCCATACCTGGTTGCGTAGGCTTTAAAGGCATCGGGTATGCTGGTGCTGCCGGGTTTTATCATCACTATCTTTCCCTGTAAAGAAGCTCCTGCTTTGGTGATGGAAGCAGAGTCAAGCTCATCCAGCATGATCAGTGCTGACTTAACCGTTTTCTTCGTGCTCTTGCACCAGGGCACCGGATAAGCAGTGATGTCCTGGTAGTATGGAATTTTTAAAGCCAGTGTGCCCGTTTCATTTTGCCAGCCTTTACCAAATTCGCCCCAGGCTTCACGACCGGCATTTTGTAAGCCCCACTCTTTACATATTTGCGTAACCCAATCCAGCGCACGGTTATAGCCCGGTGAATTGGTAAGGCGTGGGCCACACACATCGGTCAGGTTGTGGGCGATCATGGCAATTTGAGAATTGTTTTTTGCTTCGTCTTTTATTTTTTGCATCATCTGCATGTCTACAGTTTCCTGTGCAGTTGCAAAGCTGATAACAAATAAAAGGCTGATGGCGGAAAGGAGTTTGTACATAAGCGTAGCTTTTAGATGTACAATTTATTCATTTTTCTTTGTGTTGATGCAGGAAAAATAAAAAATACGGCTGAGGGTGCAGGCAGGATAAAAACATTTCCCGTTTCTATAAACCGTTTTCCTTATTTCGGTGGCTATGTTTTTTTGTTTGCTTTTCTTTGCAGCAAATTTTATAAAGTATGAGCAGTAAAGGCACCACACACAACCGCATGCGTATTTACCACCGTTACCTGGGCTTTTTTTTAGCAGGTATTATGGCTATGTATGCCATCAGCGGTACCATTCTTATTTTCCGGGATACCGATTTTTTAAAAAGGGAAAAGCAGGTAAACGAGCAGCTGAAACCCGGGCTTACTGTCGATGAACTGGGCAAGGCCATTCGCAAGCGTGACCTGAAGATAGATTCAACCGCTGGCGATGTGATGCTGTTTAAAGGTGGCAGTTATAATAAACAAACCGGTGCAGTAAGTTATACTACCAAAAGCCTGCAGCCCTTTGCCGAAAAACTTACGCACCTGCATAAGGCCAATACCAAGGACCCGCTTTTTTTTCTGAACATCTTTTTTGCAGCATCACTGTTGTTCTTTGTTATATCTTCCTTCTGGATGTTTATGCCTAAGACCACCATTTTTAAAAAGGGACTTTATTTTACATTGGCAGGAATTATACTTACGATCGTATTGCTGTTTCTTTAACGAGTTGGAATTTTTTCTTCCAGCATTTTATTGTTTGATCTGTCGTAGTAAGTACAGGTCATGGCATTCATATCAACGGTCCATTTTTCTACACCGGTTTCAGCAGCATGATTGCAGAATGTGGGGTAATCAGTTTGCCCTTGCTGGTGCATTTGCAGGTACTGTTTAAATTTTTCCGGATCGCTTATTTGGGCAATATTCAGCGGGCTGTACTTTGGCTCTGACAATACACTGTAATTATTTGCGCCTGCAAATAAAGCATGGCCATCTGTTACAAACGTATCATACTTACAAACGCCTAATTGAATAAGGTCCTGCACATAGGCCGGAAAATCGGCCCCGCTTTTAACTTTTGCATGTGCGTCTTTGATCTGTGTTAATTGAAACATTTTATTTACCCGATAATTTATTGATAAGTGAATCTTCAACAGGTGTTTTTATTTTAATGATGCTGTCAAGTACATCATTGGGTATGGTGGTAGATAAAACATATTGCTGTACTTTCCAGTCGTTGCCAGCTTTTACAACAACACCCGAGCCACGGCATATCTTCATCTGCGTATTCAGCAATTCTTCAAACCAGGCAATATCTGCATACTTACCAAAATATATATTGCGTTTGATGGCTGTAAAATTCCAGGTTGTCTTTTTATCAAAGAAAGGTTTTGCCCAGGCCATAAAAGCGGCTTTATCCCAGTTCTCGGTGGCATCGGTACCGTTAAAAGTTGCGTCTTCGGTATAAAAATTAAAGTAGCGGTTGTAGTCGGCATTGGCTGCAGCTATATTAAACGAATCGAGCATGGTGGCGATCTGTTTTTTACTGTCGGCTATATCTGTTGCTCTTGGTGGTTTTGTACTGTTTTCATTACAGGCAACAAATAAGCTGCTGCAGATTGAAACAAGCAAGACAGTCAAGACTGCTTTCATGGTATGTTGTTTTAGTTGTGAGGCTAATTGAAATTAAATGTACTAAAGTTTGTGTTTGTATTGTAAATACCGGGTGAATAATAATGGCGTTGTTATGAAACAGCTATATTCCGGAATGATTGGCTATTTTTAATAAAAACAACTGTATGAAATACTATCAGCATTTCTTCCTTTTTCTTTTGGTGTTATTATTTTCTGTAACAGCCCATGCCCAGCATAAGATCATCTGGGAAATAGCCAGCGGCGATACGGTACAGCAACGGGTTTTATTCAACCAGGTAAACAATGTATTAACTGAAGCGCCCGATACAAAAATTGAAGTGGTTTTTCACAGCCCTGCGGTGTATGCCCTTATAAAAGATACCGGTTATTTTAAACCGCAAATTGCTGCCTTGTACAAAAAAGGTGTTGTATTTGCAGTATGCAATAATTCTTTGAAGAAAAGAAATATAGACAAAACCCGTGTAATACCCGAGGCCATTATAGTACCTGTAGCTATTTTAGAACTTGTAAAAAAGCAGGAAGAAGGCTGGGCGTATATTAGAGCGGGGAATTAACCGCATTTTGCAAATACGTAAACCGGTTCACCAAAACATATGTTCAATATTCCCTGCTTTATAAGTTTGCCGTAACCTGAAACTGGCAAAGATTTTTTACCTCTACATTTTGGGTGAGTGCCTGTTTGGTAACTATTTTGGTTCGTAAACTATAGCTGGATGCTTTTACATATTTATCAAGGCTTGCCGAAGTTGGTATGAGTGAAATGGCAGTAGCCGATGATGAAATATTATCCAGATATGCCAGTTCAATCTCGTCATTGGCATTGGTAGAAACATAGATGTGTACCGATTCTAAAAACGAAAATGTTTTGCCTGCCGGACTAACGATCTGCAGATCCACCTTTTTTAGTTTGATATCTTTTACTTTGTTAACATTTGAATTATTATTTTGAAACTGCTGGGTTGAATTGGTGGTAACCTGCGGTGTTAAAATTTCTACAGGTATATTGATGGGCCCCGATGCCCCGATGGTAAAATTATTTTCAACATTGATATTGAAGGTTAAGAGATCTTCAATTTTTTTGCAGGAAATACTGGAAAACAGGATGGTGATACCGGCAGTTAAAAAAAGTAGTTTTTTGTTCAGTAGCAGGGTCTTCATAATTAAGGATGTTTTTTTAATGATGATTTGGAAGGGATCATTTTTTTGAACCCCGGAACAAAAAACATAAATCGTGCCACAAGAAATTATATTTTTTTTGAAAGTAAGATGATGGGTGGATAATAATTAACCGGGTGGGTATTTAACGGTTCATTATTCCGTTATTATCTTTCACCGGTGTTATACTGTTTGTTGTTTTTTAAAACCCAGTAAAGCCCCCTCACATTTGTTTGCCATTGCGGCAGCAGGTGTACGAGTATGATCTCTTCAATCAATTGCAGCATGGTAATAATGGCTGCCGCATAAAATAATGGCATGAAAGGTTTATCGGTAAAGAAAACAAGCAGTAGGAAAACGCCCTGCAACAGGGCTGCTGTTTTTGCCAGCAAGGTATGAAAGCCGGTCATTTTTCCGTAGCGTTTAAAAGCATATAAAACCTGCACTATAAACAAAACAAGCAGGCTGATGAACATGAGTTTTTGTGCTTTGATGAAATCTGCTTTTAATACAAACAAACCAATTACGGCAACCAATACGGTGAGGTCGTCTCCAATTGAGTCGAGCCGGGTGCCCAACACGCTGGCAACTTTAAATTTCCTGGCCAGGAAACCATCTACCAGGTCGGTAAAAAAACTAAGACCCAGCAGCCATTTAAAAAAAACGACCTGCCCGTTAAAAAGCAGTATCAGTAAGAACGGTGCTGCCATGATGCGGTACACCGTTATTCCGTTTATAATATACCAGGCCCGTTTATGTTTACCGGTTTTCATTACCTAAATTTACCCAATAACAGGCAATATTGTATTTAATAAAAGCTGTTGAATGGAGCGACACTTACAGGCTGTAAATATACCTTCGGCAAAAAGGGCTGAAAAAATAAGCAGTAAACATCTACAACATGGATATGGAGACTAAGGACTGCCTGTTTAACATAATAAAAGTAATGGCTTCTGATGAAGTCACTACGGAGTTAATATGAAGTCACCATGGAGTCTCTATGGAGTCTCTATGGTGTTGCCATGTTTGTGTCTTGTAAGCAACATTGTAAACTAAGCAGTTAACCAAAGCCCAAATATGATAATGAAAGTTATTAAAAACAGACCATAGAGCTGTGCAGATTTCTTCCTGGTTCGTTCATGTGGGTACCAGAATAAACTTATTTTGGGCGAAATGAAACCAATAACCAATAATAATGCACAGGCTATAATTAACAGGAATAATACATTTTCAAACAGCATGAAGAATCGTTTTGCAAATGATTGTAAAATTTACGAAGATAGAACCTGTTCTTTATCCCGGTTGTTTATTTTTGACATAAACATATACCAGTTCCACTCCCATGTTTTGCCATTATCATCAGAGAAGGCCTGGCTCCACACCGGGTTATTGGGGTCTGTTGCATCCCAGCGAAAAACAACCAGGATATTTTTTTCCTCAAAAACATCTTTGGTAAAAAAGTGCCCGATATTGTTTTCGAAAGAACCTACAACAGGCGGATCCAATTTTCCATTGTTGGAATCGGCCCAATAAATGCTCCACAAATTTGTTTTGGGGTTAAAAAGCCGCACGGTCATACCTTCAAATGGTTCCCCGTTAAATGTTGCCAGAAAATTATCAATATTACCAATACCATTCAGCACTTTATACATTTCCTGTGTTGATTCAAACTCAACCCATTCGGTACAATCATTCAATTTTGATTTCAGTTTTTTATTGTGCAGTTTCCAACGGCCTTCAAAAAAATCAAAATCGTTTTTTGATGAAGAAGGGCTTGCTGTAATAACCAATTCGCCGGCTGCATCAATTTGTATTTGGGGGATATTTTTAGTCGCATTATTTTCCATAATTCTTTTTTATTGTACTGTAAAGATGGGATGGGGGAATGACAACCCTATGTCAGCAGGGTAAATATAAAATATTTTCTTTTTTAGCCCGCTGGCTCAAGCGTTCCCGTAGATAATCTCTATTGGTTACCAAAATAATGATGGGATCACTTGTGCCTTTCAATTCCACCGGGTTGCATCCGGATTCAGGATCACAAATGTTTAATAGCCAACAACCCATGCTCATTAGTATAATAATCAATAGCCAGGCAGAAAGTAGCGGCTCGTTTTAATTGATTGAGCCGTTTATTTTTTAAAAATTGCAACCGGATATGCTTAAGTAATTGTGTTAGTATAATTACTATTTTGTTTCAATTCATACTTTGTTTTAACCGTTCCATACACAGCCCTGTTTCAGCGGTAATTGGCTGCATGCATCTTTGCACCGTTAATCAATTATTTATAAATCATTAAAGTATTTAGCAATGAAAAAACAATTTTTAATTCTTGCAACAGCCCTTATTGGCTTTGCATCCTGTAAAAAGGACGATGTTTACAAGGCCGGCATTTTTAAAGGGCCTGAAGTTCCGGTTTATCATGGTAAAGCATGGACCTGGATCAATATTAACAAATCGGGCATGATTGAACAGGTTGCCATTAGTATTGATGACTCTGCATTAAACAGTGTAAAGACTGGTGCCGGTGGTGGTGGAACGCATCAGCATGAAGACAACACCGTTTTGAAATTTCACCAGTTTGCAGGAGGTTCTATCTTTAACCATGTATGGCTTAACTGGAATCCCGAAGGACATCCACCCGCCGGTGTGTACAACAAACCACATTTTGACATACACTATTATATGACAAGTCCTCAGGAAAGGGAAAATTACCTGGATCCTGCAAAGCTTGACGCCGCAATGCCTGCTGCTTACCTGCCTGCCAACTACCTGGGCATTGATCCTGTACCAACCATGGGTAAACATTATGTAGATGTAACATCGCCTGAATTGAACGGCCAGCCATTTACACAAACTTATATCCTGGGTTCTTACGATGGTAAACTTGTTTTTTTAGAGCCGATGATCACACTGGACTTTTTAAAAGCCACTACCAATTTTGAAAGGCCTTTGCCGCAACCGGCCAAATTTCAGAAGGCAGGTTATTATCCAACAAAAATGCGTGTAACCAAAGCAAATGGGGTTACCAATATAATTATGGAAGCATTTGTGTACAGGCAGGCATCCTGATTTTTTAAAGAAGGTTGGTTTTTTATTTTAGATCCCTGCAAACCCCGTAAGGTTGTGCAGGGATCTTTTATTGCAGCGCCTGTCAAACAAATGGTTAAACATATTTATGCCAGATGCAGAAGGATATTAAAATTTTATCCGGGTTGAAAAAGCTTGATTTCAATCAAGATTAAACTTAAAAATCCGTTTCATTTTTGCATTATTAAATTTAAAAAATCACAAACAATGAATGCAAAAAAGAATGTCAAGATGAGCAGCCAGATCTATATTGGTTTCTCGGCCTTTAGCCTGGGGTATGTAGCATTATTATCCCTGTTTAGCCCTCAATCAACCATGGATTTAGTGGCAACAACTTTACCCAACAATGATGCCATCAGCTCTATCAGGGGTATTTATGGCGGGGTTGGACTAGTGATCACCATTCAATTGATTTATCTCTTGATTAAAGACTATTACAAGGGGTTATGGTTTTTATCACTGTTTTGGGGAGCCTATGCAATTTGCAGATTGATAACAATTTTTTCAGATGGACCATTAGGAGATTTTGGTGCACAATGGATCACTATTGAGACAGCGTTTAGTGCCATAGCGATCATTCTTTTGTTGTTATCAAAGAAATATGATAAAAGGCCGATCCCGGGATACTGATATACAATCATTTTAAAAAAATAATGAACAAACCGGGAAATTAAACAGCGGTGATTTGAACAGTTCAGGCTGAAAGCAGATTCAACCACGACTTGTATTTTAGCATGTCACGCAAAATGTATGTTACCAAAAACAGGTTTACTAAAAAGAAGTATTTTAGTTCAGAATTCCGCTGTATGTAATAAACCGGCAAAGCTGTTATTGAAGCAATATCGATGAACAAGCTAATTTCCTGAAGATGATAAATCATTTTAAAACAACCTATTCTTTTAACTTAAATAACTTAACAAATGAAACTATTCCAATTGTTTTTTTTACTGTTTACAGTTAACAATAACAGCTTAGGGCAGTCCAATATTGCCTTGGCTAATAAAAGTGTTGACACATTTATAACCAGCAAAATGAAAACTTTTAAAATTCCGGGGATGGCAGTTGCGGTGGTTAAAAATGGTCAACTTATCAAGGTTTCAACGTATGGTATGGCAAATCTTGAATGGAACAGCAAAGTAACCTTACATACAAATTTTCAAATTGCATCCTGTACTAAACTTTTAACGTCCACCTTATTACTTAAAGCAGTTTATAATAAAAAAATAGGGATCAACGACTCAATTGAAAAATACATCGGTCCATTACCTGTTGCCTGGAAGGGACTGCAGATAAAGCATCTTATCAGCCATTCAAGTGGATTGAAAGAATTCAAAAACGACCCATATGCTTCCACGGCATCTGTTGTACAGGCACTCAAAGATTCTGCATTGGAATATATTCCAGGTAACGGGCAACATTATGCACAGGCAGACTTTATGTTGATGGGTTATATTCTTGAAAAAATTTATGGAAAACCTTTCACAAAACTTTTACATGATGAAATAGCGGTTCCCTTAAAAATGTATGACGGGGGTTATGATATGGAACAAAAAGCAGGAAGTTTTTTAAGAACTGAACTGATAAAGGAAAAGGTAACAACTTATTATGAAGCAGATGGAAGATCATACGCATATAAATTTATTTATCCTCAATTCACTTATACGGCAGGAGGATATTTTGCCTCCATCAGTGACCTGGCTAACTGGGCCATTGGTCTTGACCGGGAAACTTTATTTACTAAAAAGTTTTCACAAGAATATATCTATGAGAGAGACAGCATTCAGCACCAGCTTTCTGCTTACACCAGGGCCGGATGGATCCTGGAAAATGAAAACGGAATTCAATATGCAGGGCATAGTGGTGGCCCGGGGCTTGCTGATATTTTAAGATTCCCGGAAGCGGGATATACTTTTATTGTTCTTACCAATGACGGAGAAGTACTGCCTTATTTTGCTAGGGCCATTGCATCCTTTTATATAACCAACTTACCCGCTAAATTAAAAATAGAAAAATTTGAGCGATAGCAATCGGGTTGTGATCGTTCTGCAATCAAACCATGGTAGAAAACAAGGGCATATTATGTAAATAAAGTTTGATCGCTGCCGGAATTGAGCAGCAGCTTTTATAAGCAGTGCATTTGCACTGCTTATTTTTTATATGCTTTGGTATCACTGCATTTTTAATTGTATTTACCATAGATGCAATTTGCTTTTTTTCTGATTCAGGCATCCTGTTTTTTGCATTTCCGCTTTATCAATAAAAACATCTGTGTGTCTTTGGGTATTAGCTATGGCAACCTGGTTTATAAGACATTGTAGGATTGATGGTGCTTGGTTACAGCGTTTTACCTGGACAGGCTATATGTAAATTGTAAGCTGACATTAGTATTGGCTATTTAATTGCACCGCAAAGTGCAATAATTTTTCAGCTTTCCACCCCATCAGCAAAAGGCATCGCATCAAAAAAACAGGAAAATCGAATTATAAAAATAAGTAGATTTGATAACGTTTTTTATTTGAAAACTACAGCAAACTTTAAAAATTCATGGTAGGAACAGCGCAGCATTTTATTTCAATATTACTGGATGCTTTGCCTGTCATTTCATCTCAAAAAAATATCAGTAAAGGAGAATATTTGCTGAGAGAAGGACAGGTAGAACGCAATCTGTATTATATCGAAACCGGTGCTGTCAGGCTTTTTCATTTGCATGAATTTGAAGAGCTGACCGTCCGGTTTGGTTATGCAGATTCATTTATCAACTCACTTTCATCTTTTATTAAAAGCAGCCCTTCGGAATTTTACATTGAAGCGATCAGGAAGACTTCTGTAAAGATAATAGCAAAAGAGGATCTTTACCGGCTGGTACATGAAAACACAGAAAACCTGAAAGCGTATAGTGCATTTTTAGAAATAGTGATCACCCAGCAAATTGAAAGAGAGATCGATCTTCTTACTGCTTCACCTTCTGCCAGGTTGAATCGTGTGCTTGAAAGAAGCCCTAACCTGTTTCAGCAAATTCCTTTAAAATATATCGCTTCCTATTTACGAATGACCCCTGAAACTGTAAGCCGTATCCGGAATTCTTGACCCAGATCAAGATAAAAATTTTCAGCACGTATCATCTTTGCATAAACATTACGATATGCAAACAACATCACACGAACTGATCAATGACCTGCTGGCACGGGTGGGTAAAGCGGCTGACACAGTGAGCAATTTCAGAAAACTTAGTAAGGAAGAAATGAATGCCAGGAAAACAGCCTCTGACTGGAGCCTGCTCGAATGTATAGAGCATCTGAATATTTACGGCAATTTTTACCTGGCAGAAATAGAAAGCCGGTTACTTGCCAATAAAAGAATGCCTGCATCTGCTGATTTTAAAAGCGGTATCATCGGCAACTATTTTGCCAACCTGGTACAGGTAAAAAAAGGAAAGCTAAAGAAAATGAAAACACCGGGCGTGATGGATCCTTTACATACTGAGCTATCCATCACCACCATTGAAAGGTTTTTAAAACAGCTTGACATGCTGCGCTCTTTACTGGAACAGGCAAAACAGACTGACCTTGTAAAAGTAAAAACCTCCATATCCTTAACCAAACTGATCCGGCTAAGGCTGGGAGATACTTTCCGGTTTTTAGTGTACCATATTGAAAGGCATGTATTGCAGGCACAGCGAACACAGGCTGATGTAAAAGTTTCTTCAACCGGTACGGTTACCTAAGGTCATGGTCTTTCTCCATTCAGGGCTTTATTTATTGCCATTAAAAACACATTCACTTTACCTGTACCGGCCGAAACAGCAAGTGAATTTTTTTACAGCTTTGGTAATTGCCTGAAAATCTCAATTGAACATGCGATGCAAACTCACCCGGGTTTAGATAAACGGGATGATCCTGGATAACAGTTATTAACAGGCAAAAAAATCACTACCATATTGATATTGCCTCTACAGGATTGTATCGATGCATCCCCGAAAATAATTTTTAACAACAAAATTTTAAGTCATGAAAAAAGTAATTCGAAATATTTTAATTTTCTGCTGGGCAGTTGTAATGCTTGGCTCCTGTTCTAAAAAGGCAGATGATTTTTCGCAGGTGCCGCCGGTTTCGGCAGATACCAGTGCCTATATAATGTGGAATGTTTCCGGCGTGCAACAAACAAACAGGCAGTTGTATGCTATGGTAACTGTAGTTAATAACTCAGGAGTGCCGGTGGTTACCAATAAAAAACTTATGCTGGATGATATGCAGGGTACTTATAAAACAGATAAATTATTATTGCCGAAAGGTTTATTTAAATTATCAAAATTCATTGTAGTTCAGTCATCCGATACTGCATTATATGCAGTGCCCATAGCTAATTCGGCAAAGGCATCACAGGTAACAAAACCTTTACCTGGTGATTTTTCAATATCAAAATCCGGAATTAACAATGCCGCAATTTCAGTACTAAAAATTAATGAAACTGACAGGGCAGAATCATTTGGATATACCAATGCAGATTTCGGTTTACATGCCTGGACAAACCTGAACGTACTATTAAAAATAAATGTGGGGCAGGTTGTGTATGATAGTTTACCCGGTGTTTTACACGTTGATGCTGTTAGTAATGATGGCGGACATTGGACCAGGGAAATTCCGCTTCAAAAAGGGATTACCAATATCCGGGTGCCCGTGCAATATGTTTCGTATGGATTTAAGGTTGTTAAATGGAATGCCATTGCCGAAACTGTGCTAAGCCAACAAGCACTACGGCCAGGTATGCTGCTGAACCTGCAGGCAGCACGCCAGCCCAAACGATTAATTGCAGAAGCCTCCTTTTTGCAAAACCAGGCAGGTTTTCAACCCGACAGCAGATCAGACTATATATACGGTGCCAATGGATTAACCGAAATCAGGAATTACCAGAAGTCAACAATCGTAAGCGGGCTTCCGCTTGCCAACGTTTACAGATTCCTGTATACAGGCAACCGGTTAGACAACATCAAACGATTTGATGCAACCAATACTCTGAATGGGTATACCTTGTTTGAATACCAGGGAAGCAGGATCAGCTCTATGTATAATACAAGTTATGATCAGTACATCGGTGCCGCAGTGGAATACTACCAGGCAGGTGAAAATGAGGTGACCAGGATAAACTACCTGTTTCAAAACGGGAATACGATGCTCTATACCATGTTTATGAAAGATGGTAACAAGGTTTCTGATGATAGCCGCAGTTCAACCGGTGGTGGTGAAAGCGGCGTTTATGAATATGATTCCAACATCAATCCTAAGTATCACCTGGGGTATCCGGATCTGTATTTTACCAATTCCTCAAAGAACAATCTTACCCTTCAGCAGAAAAATTATGCCGGAGCTATTCCAACAGCAGTACCCTACAAATTTGAATACGTATATGACAACGACGGGTATCCTGCAGAAGTTTATACCAGCTATAAGGGATTCACATCACAACAGCATTTGTACACGATTAAAAAAATATATACATACCAGTAAATGGTACCCGGATGTAAAGACTGCCTCAAAAACAGGGGCAGTCTTTTAACGAAAAGTACAATTGATACATGATAATTTTGAATAAAGATTAAGGTAAATAAAGATTACCTGAGCTCACTGACGCCAAAGTAAACTTGCGCCAGGTGAGACCAAACATACTTGCGCCAGGTGCAGTGCAAAAACAAACTTGTGCCAGATTGGGAAAAGTGTAGCAATTTTATTTTTAAATTTTTTGTACCAAATTTTTAAACCCCGATTTTGTACCGGTACATTTTTGCCTTTTAAAATTTTGGTACATATTTCAGTCAATTTTTTTTGGTACAACCGGAAGTACCCGCCGGAAATCAAATGATAACCGGGTGGTGGGATATACTTGCGCCAGATGGGGTAGCGTAGTTGAGATTTTAACGAATTGCAAACAGTAGATATTTCACAGTTCCGGTTGGTGAGGACACCAACGGGTAGAGAAAAGATTGGTAAGGAATGGTTCGTGGAGACACGAACCAAGGCGGGGAGAGGAATTAAAAACCTTAGTTATGCTTATGGCCGTTAAAGGCAACCCAAGGGCTGGAGTTGCCAACAATAGTACCACCTGCACCGGTTCCAAAAATTCTGACATCTAGTTTATCACCGCTTAGCAATTTTAAATCGGCACTTATGGGAATAGATATAAGCCCATTTGTCATATACAGTAATGTGTTTCTTTTCTGAACACCGTTCACAAAAAACGAAATATCGTAGCGGACCCCGTTAGTTCCCACCAGGGTGGCCACCGCATCAAAATGGTAGATGCCGGCTGAGGGTGCAGTGAACTCAGAAGTGGAACCCGGTATAAAGTTACCGGCTTCATCATACTCTTCTGAATTGAACTGGATCTTTATATATGCCCCCGCAGCAAAGGTTTGTCCGCCGGCACTATTGTAGTTACTGGAAAAAGCAATAGTGGTTTTATCTGTACTTATTTTAAGCCAGGCCGGAATTGCAGGTGTACCACTGTTATAATAATACCCGCTAAGGCCATCTGTCTGGTATACAAGTAAACCGGTTGCAGGAGAAGCAATGGCTGTACGTTCAGCCTCCAGCATACGGGTTATCAATGTGCCTTTTGACGCTGATTTAATTTCCAGCATGGCGCTAGGGTCGGCCTGCGATCCGTCTGTATTAACAGCAACACTTTGTGAATAGGTATTAATTACGGTCAGCGTCAGGGTCAGCAAACAGATCAACAATTTTCTCATAGAATCAGCATGTGTTTTGGTTAAGCAATAAGCAGGTAATTTATGCAAAAAAATGAAACGATAGTGATTAACGCTCATTTTTAGATTAAATGGAAAACTCCCGTGTCACACTGGCGCAAGTGTTCCCGTGCGTAATGTATTTGTTTATCGTAATGCTGATGGGATCACTTGTGCCTTCCCAAATCTGCCCCACACTGGCGCAAGTGTTCCCGTGCGTAATGTATTTGTTTATCGTAATGCTGATGGGATCACTTGTGCCTTCCCAAATCTGCCGGATTGTATCCGGATTCAGTATCACAAATGTTCAATTTGTAGCAACCCATGTTCATTAGTGTAATAATCAATGGCACTGCTGTACTTATAATGCCAGGGTTCCCAAACTAATCCGCTTCTTACCGGATTTTCATGCAGGTAATCAAGCCGCTCCTTTAATTTTTCGGCTGTGTTTAATTCTATGGGGTGGTAATCCTGTTTCCAGAATTGAAAATCTTTGTTGTTGTTATTGTTTTTGCCGACGAAGCTGAATAGATTTATCATCCACTCTTTTCTGCTTTCGGTTGGGTTTTCCTGGATGGATGCAATGATTTGTTTACTGGTGTATTTTTTTAAATCCCTTACTATGTCTTCTATTTTATTTGTGTTGCTGCTTATTATTAAATGCACATGGTTGGTCATAATTACCCAGGCATGAAGGTTTAGCCCTTTGTTTTGCTGGCAGTATTTTAAACTGTTGATGAATATTTCTTTATAACACTCCCTGCTGAATACATCTATCCAACCTACTACAGCAAAGGTTACAAAGTGTGCAATGGCATCTTCGCCGGGTTTATATTTTGATGACATTAGCGTACTGATTATGTGTACGTAAATATAGAAAGATTTCGTTTTTTAACCCCGGTTGCAAACCGGGCGATTTAGAACGGCACAAGTGATCCCAGAAACGTTATCGTTGAATTTAATGATTGTGTTGGGAACACTTGCGCCAAAGCAAACTTGCGCCAGATGGGGGGCCAAAACATACTTGCGCCAGGTGGGAATCCGCAAGATCTACGTCTTCTTACACGGCACCCGTTCGGCTACCCACAGCACATGATTGATGCCTGGAGAGAAAGAACTTGCCAGCGCTTTGCCGCTGGAAAAATGAAATCTCACGAAATCATAGTTAGGGCCACGTGTTACTATCTGCGATGCAAGATGTATATACACTTTATTCAGATCTTCCCATACATGATGTTTGCCACCACGTGTTTTGATGCCGCTCCGGTTGATCTCAACAATGATCTCCTTATTTCTGCCCATAGTAAAATAATAAAGACCAACCAGGATACCGAACATAACTAATCCCATACCGAGGTACATATAATCAACCTTACCGTACTCAGAGAGTTGTTGAAAGAAACCATAGATCATAATAGCGCCAAGCCCGCCCATGATAACAGCGAGTACGATGAACGCACCTTTTTGCATACCTGTACTGATGGAAGGCGGAGCGATGGGTATCGGCTCAGGAATATTGCTTTCTGCCCATTGTTTGGCTGCTGTATTCATGCGATTGCTTTTGACAAATATAATAATACTGCCAGAGAGGTGGGACCAGAAATAAACTTGCACCAGATTGGGAGCGTAGTTGGATTTTATCGGGTGACTAGGAAAGATCTCGTTGCCTGAATCCGGTTGCAAACCGGTAGAATTGAAGAGACACAAGTGATCCCACAAAGTTTACGTTTGGGTTTAATGATTGTGTTGGGAACACTTGCGCCAAAACAAACTTGCGCCAGATGGGGGCAAAACAAACTTGTGCCAGATGGGGGGCTTAAAACAGGCTATTTCAAAAGACCATCCTTATCTATGCAGTAAAGAACTCTTTTATCAAATTCTGCCTCAACAAAATATTCGTAGGTATTTCCGGCATTAATCATCGATTGTCTGATTATCTTCTCAAAGCGCACTCTTCCATAAATTTCAATGAGAGTCAGATAAACGCTAAGTGATTGAGCAAGTACAATTGCAAATTTTAGAATAAGAAAAACAGTAGAAATTGGAACTTTTAAATAAATAATCCCAGCAATAAACAATCCCAATATAATTAGCCCTAATGTTAATTTGCCTTCACCGTCATTGAAATATTGCAGAGGGAGTAAAAAAGTAACCAAAGGAAGCCAGATAATGAAAAGCCGTTTATACCAAATCTGATGTGTATAATTTAAGATATGCCCTAAAGGTTTATAATTTTCTTTTATTAAATTATCTAATAAAAGCACAGTATGACCGCTATTTGCTGTTGCAGGTAGTTTTTGGTCAATTGTATGTTTGATAATATAAACCGGTTTGTCATTATTAACTGCGCAAGCGATTTCCGCATCCACGTAAGAAGGAAAATATGGATCAGGTACAGCGATCATTGCATCTGCTTTTTTCAAGAGTTTTTTAATCTGAAAATTCAAATAGTCATGATCTGGCAAAGATTCGTATTGAAAATGAAGCACTGTAAATCCCTTTTCAGATAAATGCTTTTTTATATCAAGAGCAATTTGATTGGTGTTTACCTTCGCTCCCGCTGTATTCATTTTATAAGAAATAAATACCCGGGGCTTTCGCCACGAACTACTAACTAAAAAATAAGGTAAAGCGAGTAATTCAAAAAAAATCAGCGAAAAAACTGAATAGCGAAGAACGAAGTGTAAAATAAAGAATACTACTATTGTAATGCCCTCTGTATTGGTTTTCCCAATAGCTTTAAGTTGTGCAAAATTATATTTATCGAAACCCTCTTGCAGGTAAGACAGAAGTCCCAGTTGATCAATAAGCCATAATGTTGCGAAAGAGATAAAAACGCTTATTGCTTTTAACAATATGGTTTCACTTGGTGTTCCTGGGCGATGATTCCACATTCCTGATATAATTTAAAACTGAAAGTAATTAAAGTTGAGAATTTATCGCTTAATCTCAAAAATTTGATAGGGTGTGGCAATAGTTCAGGCAGGAACCAACTATGTTGGTCAATAAACTTACGCCAGAGCGCCAAGCAAACTTGTGCCAGATGGGGATTGGTAAGGAATGGTTCGTGGAGACACGAACCAAGGCGGAGGCAAAATAATTAATTAGGGTAAAATTTTGTGATGTTGTGCAGGCTTATAATCTATTTGTTCACCGGCATTCTGAGTTTTCAATCGGTCGTAAACAAAAAGTTTCCAGGTTAAAATGTCTTCAACAGGTAGTTTGCTAATATGAGTGAATTTTGTTTCATTCTCTATTACTACATATGCATTTGAATTTTTTAAATCGTTAGGATTTGTCACTACCATAGGTGCTGAAAATACAGGCGCATCAACTAGAAAAACATGAACAAATTTATTTCTGTTCAAATAAAGTATTAATTCATTCGCCACAAAACTTATATCGCTTTGAGAAATTTCTTCCTTAGCTTTTATAGCATCATAAAGTGAAGAGTTGATTGATGATTTCAAATAAAGAGTTTCAATAAAATCTTTCGATGTCATTTTGCGGGTTAAGGTCTTCTCTAGATTCTTGTATAGCGCTAGCCAAAAGAGTTCGCATAATGACTTCAATGGAAAATTAAACCGAAAATATTTCATTTCTTTTTCGGGATTTGCCAATGAGTCAAATAAATCTTGAATTAGGAAACTTTGAATTGAAAATTTAGATTCACTATCACTAATATCAAATGGTCTTGCAGTGATAACCAAAACATAATTTGCCTTTTCAATTGTTTCAATCAAATCCTTCTTTGGGTTAAAGCCAGGAATAAGTGCTTTATTATTTGCCGATCTATTTTTTTCTGCTAATGAACTAATAATTTCATGACTAATTTCTGTAGAATTATAATTGGTACTTTTTAGTCGGATATTAATTAATTTTTCTAACGATCGCCTAAATACTGGTGTCACTTTTCTGGAAACAGATTCTGAAAGCAATTGGGATAAATAAGTCTTTAACCGGTTTACTTTTAGCTGATAATCTTCAGAATTGTTTGGTGTATAGTAGCCAGATTCAGGTTCACTTAGTAAAAGATTTACAAATTCCTGCTGGGAATCGAATAACGGTCTTTCGCCGTAAAGCTGTTCAAATAGTATTTCTTTGGATTTTTTCATTCAAGCAACGAAGGTAAATAAGAAATTTGTAAAATAAAATACATATTTAAGTAAAAACACCCTATTTTTACATTTTATTATTTGTAACTTTTGTAACAATGCTAATTAAATTAGGTTTAATGAAATAAATAAAAAGGAAAGGCCCCAAAAGTTCGTGCTTTTGAGGCCCTAGAAAAAAGTTAGCAAGCTTACTTTTTTCAGTTTAATAACGTAAAACAAAAATAGGGGTTGTTTACCATTAAACAACACTTAGTCCAAATAGTTCTCGCTATTATGGGATTTGTACAAAAAGACTCCTTCCTTAAGCTACCGGCGACTCTGTTTCTACTCCGTTAAAAGGTTGAACACTATCAATTTATCCCTAAATCAAAAACAATGGGAAAAAATGTACATGTAGCCTCACGCCCAGACGGGAAATGGCAGGCTAAAACAGAAGGAAGCAGCAAAGCTGCAAAAGTAACTGACACTCAAAAACAGGCAATAGATGTCGGGCGGGTTATTGCAAAAAACAATCACTCAGAATTAGTTATTCATGGTGAAAATGGAAGAATAAGAGATAAAGACTCTTATGGTAACGATCCGAATCCACCTAAAGACTCAAAGTACTAATTATCATTTTCAACAAGGGATAAGTAGGTAAAACAATTGCTTTACCTACTTTCTAAATTATTAAAAATTAAAAAATACAATCATGGCAAATTATAAAAGTAAACTTCAAAACCTAAAAAACAGAAGGCAAGATATAATAACAAAAGCTTTCTCTTTAAATGAAAGCTTTAATAAAAATGAATATGGCGATTCTACTACATATGCTTTAGAAGCTATGGAACCTATAAATGAAGCAT
Source organism: uncultured Chitinophagaceae bacterium (assembly GCA_963715585.1). Taxonomy (GTDB): domain Bacteria; phylum Bacteroidota; class Bacteroidia; order Chitinophagales; family Chitinophagaceae; genus Ferruginibacter. Next base: position 353,673 of record OY970254.1, read on the forward strand.
ATACTCAAAACACTTATAAAGCGTGTGAGAGAGTAAAAAATCAACTGCAGCCTGGTTTAAAAGAATATGGGATAGATGTTGATTTTAGATATCAAGGCTCTGTTCCAACCAATACGCACATAAAATTATATAGCGATATAGATTTACTTACAATTCATCAGGCTTTTTATTCACTTCAGCGACCACAAATACCTCCAATTCCTTATTTCGGAGATCCATTAGAGGATTTGAAAAATATGCGACGTAAAACATATCGTATTCTGGATACAGTGTTTACTGCTTGCGATATTGACGATACTAGCAGTAAATGTATCACAATATCAGGAGGCAGTCTTAATCGGAAAATTGATGTGATAGCTAGTAACTGGTATAACGCATTGATTTATGCGGAGACCCCGCTTGAAGTAAATAGAGGTATTCAAATTCTAGATAGGGACAATGATTTAAGAATAATAAACTTCCCTTTTTTACATATGCATTGGATTAATACTAAAGATGATAGGGTAAATGGTAATGAGAAAAGAATGATTAGGCTGCTTAAATCTTTAAAAGCTGATGCTGATTCAGAGATTAAAGTCTCAAGCTATGATATTGCTTCTCTAGTTTATCGCATGGATGATCCCTTACTAACAGTAAACAGGTGGGAGAGACTTAAGTTACTTCAGAACACCAATATTTTTTTAAATAAAATTATTAGCGATGCTACATTCAGAAACTCTCTCGATGTGGCTAATGGTACAAGGAAAATTTTCTGTAGCGATGGTGCAAACGTGGTGGAGGTTTCGAAATTACAGAAAGAACTGGAGGATTTAATTATTACAATCGCAGGTGAATTAAAACCACTACACGAGAGTTTAGAAAAATCAAATATTAATTACTAATGGAAAAAAATAATAAGAATTTAAAAATACTCTGCCTAGACGGAGGTGGGTCTAAGGGCTTTTATACACTTGGGGTATTAAGTGAACTTGAAAAAGCCTTAGGAAAAAATTTATACGAGCATTTTGATTTAATCTTTGGTACAAGTACAGGTTCAATAATTGCATCAATGCTTGCATTAGGTTTTAAAGTAGATGAGATTAAGGCTAAATATCTAGCTCTTGTTCCTAAAATAATGGGGGCTTTCGGAAAGAAAAATAAAAGTAAAACACTTACCAAATTGGGTAAGGAAATTTTTGGAGAACAGAAATTTGGTTCATTTAAAACAGGAATTGGTATTGTTGCAATGAATTATGATACTCAAAAGCCACTTATTTTTAAAAATTCCGTAGATAGAGCCCATGGTGTTAAAGGCTCGTTTGAGCCAGGATTTGGAGTGACTATTCTTGATGCAATAGAAGCCTCATGCGCAGCATGCCCGATTTTCTGTAAGAAAATTTTAAAAACTGCAAATAAAGGTTTGATTACGGCAATTGATGGAGGGTTTATTGCTAATAACCCTACTCTTTTTGCTATAATCGATGCTACTAAAGCCTTGGATTATAGTATTGAAAATTTACGTATTCTGAGTATTGGAGTAGGCAGCTATATCGAAAAGCCAATTAGCAGAAAACTTACTTTTTTAAACAAATTTGAAATGGCACAAATCGCAAGTAAGGTACTTGTTGCAAGTTCAAATACTACCGAAGTTATTACTAAACTTCTGTTTCCCCAACTACTTATTGAAAGGGTCAATGATTCTTTCCCAGAGCCAAAATACGGGACTAACATGTTAGAAAAAGACCAAGGTAAATTGGATAAATTATTTCAATTAGGAATAGGCTCATATGCACATCACGAAAAACAAATAATTTCTGTCGTTGCTTAATGATTATATATTTCACCGCTATGTTTCGCATCAGGTAATAAAATACCTGATGCTTTTTTTTAAAAAATAGCAATAATAAGAATTTAGGATAATTAAATAAACTTCAATAAAAGCCCCCAAATGTCATGCAGCACACGTGAATGACATTAAGATGTCGCCATAAAAAATAAATGCTTGCCCCACAAACCCTCCTTCGCTGTAGCTACGGAGGACAAAGAAAAATCCCGGCAATCAACTCGCCGGGATGTAAATAATTTATAGAGATGCTTCGTACCTCAGAATGACAGAAAGGTTACCCCTCAAAATACTTATGAAAATATGGTATCGTTTCAATGCCTTTATAAAAATTAGCCAGGTCAAATTTTTCGTTGGGGCTGTGCAGGTTATCACTGTCGAGGCCAAAGCCCATCAGCACTACTTTACATTTTAGTTCCTGCTCAAACAGGCTGCAAATGGGTATGCTGCCGCCGCCACGTACGGGTACGGGAGCTTTGCCAAATGTGGTTTCAATGGCCTTGGCTGCGGCTTTGTAGGCATTGCTGTCCATGGGGGTAAGGTAGGGCTCGCCGCCATGGTGCAGGGTGGCTTTTACGGTTACATAAGGCGGTGCAATGGTTTTTAAATGGCCAATTAACAAGTCGGCAATTTTATTGCTGTTCTGGTTGGGAACCAGGCGGGCAGATATTTTTGCAAATGCCTTACTTGGTAAAACCGTTTTGGCGCCTTCGCCGGTATAACCACCCCAGATGCCGTTGAGCTCCAGGGTTGGGCGTATGCCGGTGCGTTCGTTGGTGCTGTAGCCGGTCTCTCCCCATAGTTCACGCACGCCCAGGTCGGCCTTGTATTCGGCTTCATTAAAGGGTGCTTCGGCCATTAAGGCTCTTTCTTCGGCAGATGATTCCAGTACATCGGCATAAAAACCGGGTATGGTAATATGGTTGTTCTCGTCGTGCAGGCTGGCTATCATTTTTGCCAGTATGGTAATGGGGTTAGCCACGGCGCCGCCATATACACCGCTGTGCAGGTCGCGGTTAGGGCCGGTTACTTCCACTTCAATATAACTGAGTCCACGCAGGCCAATATCCAGGCTGGGGGTGTCGAGGCTGATCATGGCGGTATCGCTGATGAGCACACAATCGGCTTTTAATAAATTGGTATTGGCTTTTACATAGGTAGAGAGGTTTGGCGAGCCTACTTCTTCTTCACCCTCAATACAAAACTTAATATTGTTTTCGAGTGTGTTGGTTTGTATAAGTGTTTCCAGCGCTTTTACATGCATGTAAAACTGGCCTTTATCATCGCAGCTGCCACGGGCAAAAATTTTACCGTCAACAATTTGCGGATCAAAGGGGCCGCTTTTCCAAAGCTCTAAAGGATCGGCGGGCTGCACATCGTAATGGCCGTACACCAGCACGGTTGGTTTGGATGGGTCCACAATTTTTTCGGCATACACAATGGGGTGGCCGGCGGTTGGGTGTATCTCGGCTTTGTCAACACCGGCTTCCAGCAGGCGCTGCTTTACGGCTTCGGCACAGGCAATCATATCGGGCTTATGCTCACTGCGGGCGCTTACGCTGGGTATGCGGAGGAGTTCGAGTAATTCGTTTAAAAAACGGTCTTTATTTTTTTGCTGGTAATCTTTCCATGCTTGCATAGTTAAAAGTTGATGGTTGAAAGTTGATAGTTGAACAGAGCGAATTTAGGTACTTTTTTGTTGTTAAAAGTTTTCACAAAATTTTAAGAAATGAATGTGTGGATTGATTGGAGGTGCTGTTAGATTTGCATCAGATTGTTTTTGTCAATTTATCAGCCTTTGTATTAACTGGATCGCACTTGGTTCTGTTTAACACAAAGGCTGAGTCCATTATTGGAAGTGAGGAATTTAAACCGCAGAGACGCAAAGGCGCAGCGTTTTTCTCTGCGACTCCCCGTCTCTGCGGTTATCTTTTACGGAAAGTCAATGCCAGCAGGCCGGTAAGCATATACAAAACGGCGATGATGGCCAGCGCCCATTTAATTACAGAAACAAAGGTGGTACATAATGCAATGGCAGCTGAACCCTGGTTGCTGAGGGTGAGGAGCATGCCGGTGTTTTCAATTATATCTAAAAAGCCTGCCCATAAAGCGCCTTTGGCAATGAGCCTGCCAGCCCTCGAAAAACTGCCGCTGGTTTTTACTGCAATTTTTTTACAGGCTACAAATAAAAAGCCGGCATAAAAGAAGAGGAATAAAAAATCCCAGTATGTATTGTTTTTTGCAGCGGTTATTACATCGGCATTATTAATACTTGCCCATGAATTGATGATGGGTGCTGTTTTTGCGGTGTTGTATGCAAACTCCAGGTTGAGAATGCCCATGGGTGCTGCCGGTGTTTTTAAAATGGCGCCGGTTTTGGCCATTACCAGCATCATGGCAATAGTGCCCAAAAAGAAAAAGGGGAGCAGTAGTTTTTTCATCAAGCTATTTAAAGGTTAGATATTATAACTGTGCAATCTTTCTGCTACATAATCCCAATTAACTACGTTCCACCAGGCTTCAATATAGTCGGCTCTTTTGTTTTGGTATTTTAAATAGTAAGCGTGTTCCCAAACATCAAGCGCCAGTAAAGGATAGCCTTTTATTTCGGCAATATCCATTAATGGATTGTCCTGGTTAACGGTAGAGCCAATGGTGAGTACATTTTCTTTGTTGATATAAAGCCATGCCCAGCCGCTGCCAAAGCGGTTCTTGCCAAATTCGGCAAATTGTTTTTTAAAATTATCAAAAGAGTTGAATTCTTTTTCAATGGATGCCAGCAATTTGCCGGTGGGTGCATTGTTCTCTCTTTTGGGGCGCATGCATTGCCAGAACATTTCGTGGTTATAATGCCCGCCGCCATTGTTGCGCATTTTGGCGCTGTATTTACTAATATTGCTGAGCACATCTTCCAGCGGTTTTGTCATATCCACTTTTTCGGCAGCCGCTGCATCTTTTACATTTTTTGAATAAGCTGCCGCATGTTTGCTGTAATGTATCTCCATGGTCATGGCATCAATTACATTTTCAAGCGCCGTATAGGCATAGGGCAGGGGCAACTGATCGAAACCGGTGCTGAAATTGCCGGCAGTAATTTTTTCTTTTGTTGTAAACGATTGTAATAAAGGCGCAGCGGCACTAAGGCCAACGGTGACTGCCAATCCGCCTTTTACAGTTTGAGAAATAAATTTTCTGCGGTTTGTTTTGTTTGGCGTTGTCATAAAAAATATTTTAAGTGATTGGTTGTTGTTCTTTTTTAATGAAGATGTTTTTTATTTTTTTAAAGGCCCTGTTATATAATTCTTTATTAAAAAGCTGTGAGTCGTGCATGGCTTTGTAGGTAAGAAAAATGCCCACCGGCGTTAATACAATAACTGCAAGCCACATGCCAATAAAAGGCGGCAGCATGCTTTCCTTTACAAATTTTTCGCCAAACATGTTCAGCAGGTGAAACATTAAAAAGAAGATGATGGCTACTACCAACGGCATACCGAGGCCGCCTTTGCGTATGATGGAGCCCAGCGGCGCACCAATAAAAAATAAAACAAAGCAGGCCATGGATAAAGAAAACTTGCGGTGCCATTCAATATGATGATATTGAATTTCTTTTTTGCGGGCTTCTATTTCACTGCCCGAGTTTTCGATATTGTACTTTAAAGTATTGGCCATACTGATGGCCGAAGCAATGACCTGGATGCGTGCCGAGTCGGGTATGATGGAATCGAACCTGTTGTATTTGGTTTTTACGATTGCTACGTTTTTTTTTGAGCTGTCCTGTATGGCAGCATAAGGCAATGTGAGGTCAATGGTTCTGTTCATGCGTGCTGCTACGGTATCATTCATCTTGTACAGCGAATCAAGCGATCGGCTGATTTGCCCGGCACTCAGCATCTTAAAATTATTTTTATAAACACTGTCGTTGGTGGTTTGCTTTTGCAGGGCACTCAGATCAAACAGCTTTTTAAAAGTAGTGAAGCCGAGGCGTATATATTCATTGGTACTGTCGTACACGGTTCCGTTTTCCTGGTAGCGGTATCCGTTCTTTAAATTGAATTCTAAAAATTTTTTATCCTGCGAAACGGTCATTACACCGGTTTCGGCAACAATGGTATTGTTTTGCAGCGGGTTTGTCTGGTCATAAATTAAAATATCACGGATGGTTCTGCCATCGGGATCTTTTTTGCCGGCCTTGATGGCGTAATTGGGGATATGGGTAAAGAAAACGCCTTCCTTGAGATCGAATGCGGGCTTCTTATAAAAAATATCGTTGTACAGCGCCACAAACTTCAGGTTGGCATAAGGTATTACATAGTTGGCAAACATAAATGTGATACCGCAAAATACAACCGCCAGGAACATTAACGGGCGCATAAACCGAAGCAGCGATATGCCTGAAGATTTGATAGCTACCAGTTCAAAGCTTTCGCCCAGGTTGCCAAAGGTCATAATAGTGGAAATGAGGATAGCGATGGGCATGGCCAGTGTAAGCATGGAAGCGCTTACGTACCATAAAAATTTTCCGATGGTGATAAAATCCAGGCCTTTGCCCACCAGGTCATCCAGGTATTTCCACAGGCCCTGCATCATCAATACAAAAAAAGCAATGAAGAACGTTACTATGAACGGCCCGATAAAAGATTTAAGAATAAGTTTGTCTAATTTCTTTATCATGCACTGCAGCGGGTGTAATAAAAATTAATTGTAGTAATTTGATGCCGATGAATACTTCCTCAAAATTAATGCTTTCTGATGATGAACTGCAACTGGTTACCAATACCCAATGGATTTTAACTAAACGTAAAATCATTGACAAGGTAAACGGGTTACTGGGTGATGTAGCAGCAAACCAGCAGCGGGTGATTGAAAGTGAAAAAGCATGGTTACCTCAACAGGTTGTAGTTTCTACTCCCAAAATTGCCAAAGGCGAAAATTACCTTCAGCTGCCTTACCTGTTGCTTGATTATCCAAGATGCTTTGACGCGGAAAATATTTTTGCTGTAAGAACCATGTTCTGGTGGGGTAATTTTTTCAGCATCACCTTGCATTTATCGGGGGTGTACAAAGAAAAATTTCAGCAAAAAATAATTGACAATATTACCGGAATGGAGGAGGATGTTTTTATCTGCATCCACGAAAACGAGTGGCAGCATCACTTTGAAGCGGATAATTATACCGGCATAAAAAATCTGAGCAAAGAAGCATTGCATAGCCTCATCATTGAAAAGCAGTTTATTAAACTGGCCATAAAATTTCCATTACAGCCATGGGCTGAATTACCTGTATTGCTTGATCAATCTTTTGTAGAGATAATTAAATTATTGAAGGATTAACTTCCGAGGCGGTGAAACAGATCTTTCACCTGGTATTCCCACAACTGGCTCTGGTCTTTAATTTCTTTTTTATCGGCAAAATCGCTGATCACCAGAATGGTTTGATTGGTTACTTCTGATTTATCAATGCGCCATTCAAAGTATTCGTCTTTGCCCATATAATCCCAGCGAAAACGTACAAATTTATCTTCTTCACTGTCTACCAATACCGCTTTATCTTCGGTACCATTCCACGAAAAACTAAACTGGCCATCACGTTCATCTACTTTATCGGCAAACCATTCCTGGATGCCGGCAGGCGTTCTTAAAAATTCGTATAAAATACCGGGAGAACATCTCACCGGGTATTCAAGCGTATATAAAACTTTCTTACTCATTCGTTATAATTAAAACATCATTGCGTTCATGCAATAATAACAAAATAATCCACAGTACAAATTATTTATTTATTTTTTTTTGTTTTAGTTGTGCACATCAAACATTAAACAAAACAAGTTTTAAGCTACTGAAATCCAGTGTTTTAGATTTTTTTTTTTGGTAACGTATACTAAATAGTATAAATTACGTTAATAAAACCGGTTGCTTTTAACAAATTCTTAACCCAAATTTTATTCCTGAAACAATCAAATAAAACTTCGGCTTATGAGTATGCGTCAGCTTAAAATCACTAAGTCAATCACTAATCGTGAGAGTCAGAGTTTAGAGAAATATCTGCAGGAGATTGGTAAAGTAGAATTAATAACACCGGAAGAAGAAGTAAAATTAGCCATCAAAATAAAACAGGGCTGCCAGTTATCCCTTGAAAAACTTACTAAAGCTAATCTACGCTTTGTAGTATCGGTAGCCAAGCAATATCAAAACCAGGGTTTAACATTACCTGATCTTATTAATGAAGGAAACCTGGGCCTTATAAAAGCAGCACAGCGCTTTGATGAAACCCGAGGATTTAAATTTATATCGTATGCCGTTTGGTGGATACGCCAGAGCATTTTACAGGCTTTGGCCGAGCAATCGAGAATTGTACGTTTACCATTAAATAAAGTAGGGTTAACCAACCGCATCAGCAAGGCTTTTTCGCAGCTGGAGCAGGAATATGAAAGAGAGCCAACGCCAGAGGAACTTGCTTTTTTCCTGGATATGGACCCAATGGAAATTGCCGCCACACTTGGTGTTGCCGCCAGGCATGTGAGTATGGATCAACCCTTATCCGACAGTGAGGATGGCACTTTGATTGATGTGCTCATTAATCACAATGCAGAAAAAACAGATGACGCACTGGCTTTTAAAGCATCGCTTAAAACAGAAATAGAAAGATCATTGAGCACTTTAACTGAAAGGCAAAAAGATGTGATCCGTTTCTTTTTTGGTATTGGTGTAGATCATGCATTAAGCCTGGAAGACATTGGCGAGCATTTTAATTTAACCCGTGAAAGGGTAAGGCAGATAAAAGATAAAGCCATCACTAAACTACGCACAGCATCCCGCTGCAAACTGTTAAAAGCATACCTGGGCGCATAAATTTTCTTTATTTATTTTGATGAACAGCCTGGCAACAGCGCTGTTTTTGTTTTTTAAGGATGGTTTGGTATTTGTAAAATTGTTTCTCTATTCTTTTTCCCGAAATCAATTTTAATAATCCTTATTTTTCCCCGAAATTCGCAAAACAATAAATTATCGTACATGTCAATTGAAATAAAAGTTCCTACAGTCGGTGAGAGTATCAGTGAAGTTACCCTGGTTAAATGGCATAAGAAAGACGGCGAATGGGCCAACAGGGATGAAGTGATTGCGGAACTCGAAAGCGAAAAAGCAACATTTGAACTGAATGCCGAGCAGGCAGGTGCCATAAAAATTATAGCCCAGGAAGGCGCTACATTGAATATCGGCGATGTGGTTTGCTCAATTGATACGGAGGCGGTGAAGCCGGAAGGAGCCACCACAGAGGCGAAAGACGACAGACCACAGACGACAGAGACGAAAGGCGACAGACCACAGATGACGGACAACAAACCACCGACAACAAACGACAAACCGGATGTTAAAGCAACCCCTGTTGCTGCAGCTATCATTGCCGATAAAAAAGTTGATGTGAAAGTAGTAACTGCATCAGGCAGTAACGGAAGAATTATGAAGCAGGATGTAATGGATGCTTTGAATAATCCCGGCACAAAACCGGGCACTGTTTTGTTTGCAAGAAATGAACGTGAACAGAAGATGAGCAACCTGCGCAAAACCATCAGCAGGCGTTTGGTAGAAGCAAAGAATACAACAGCCATGCTCACCACTTTTAACGAAGTGGATATGAGCGCCATCATGGAAGTGAGGAAAAAATACAAGGATAAGTTTAAAGAGCTGCATGGTGTTAACCTGGGCTTTATGAGTTTCTTCACCAAGGCCTGTACATTTGCTTTGCAGGAGTGGCCATCGGTTAATGCTTATATAGATGGAGAAAATATTATTTACCACGATTACTGCGACATATCTATTGCAGTAAGTGCGCCAAAAGGCCTGGTGGTGCCTGTTATACGCAATGCCGAAAGTTTAAGCATGGCTGGTATTGAAGCTAAAGTTGTGGAACTTGCCACTAAAGCAAAAGACAATAAATTAACCATTGAAGAAATGACCGGTGGAACTTTCACCATCACCAACGGAGGTGTTTTTGGTTCGATGATGAGTACGCCTATTATTAATATTCCGCAGAGCGCCATTTTGGGCATGCATAATATTTTAGAAAGGCCCATGGCAGTTAATGGCCAGGTAGTTATCAGGCCAATGATGTATGTGGCATTGAGTTATGATCACCGTATTATTGACGGCAGAGAATCAGTAGGATTTTTGGTAAGGGTAAAAGAACTGCTTGAAAACCCTGCGCTGATGCTGTTTGGTAAAGATCCGGTGAGGAGTTTGCTGGAACTGTAATAAAAGCTGTCAGCCTGAGCTTGTCGAAGGCGGGTTCATTCTTGCATACCGGCTTCGACAGGCTCAGCCTGACACACTATATCTTTCAAATATTTAAGCCTGCATTAAAACCGCAGGCTTTATTTTTGCTACATGCGTTATCACTCTTATTTAAATTCTGCAAAAACAATTATTGATTCATACAGGGGAGATGTACCCTTTGCTGCTTTTTTAAAAAAATATTTTAACGCCCACAAAAAATACGGAGGCAAAGACAGAAAACAAATTGCAACGCTCTGCTATAATTTTTACCGCCTGGGCAAAGCCATACCACAATTACCGGTTGAAGAAAAAATAATTGTTGCAGTTTTTTTATGTGAAGAAAAAAGCAATGAGTTTTTACAGTTTCATAAACCTGAGTGGAATGAAATGATAACAAAATCACTGGCCGAAAAAATAGATATAGCAGGCTTTGCAGCCGAAGATGTATTTCCGTGGGCAGAAGAATTAAGCGCCGGTATAGATGCTGAACTTTTCAGGTATTCTTTTTTTAAGCAGCCGGATTTGTTTTTACGGGTAAGGCCGGGTAATAAAGAAACCGTGGTTAAAAAATTACAGGATGCCGGTATTGAATTTAATATGCCGCTTGATGATTGCCTTGCATTACCTAATTCAACAAAGATTGATAACATACTTGAAACAGATAGGGAGGTGGTGGTGCAGGATTATAATTCGCAGCAGGTTTTAAATGGTATCAAGCATCCAGTATCAGGCATCCAGCATCCTGTTTCAGTCTGGGATTGCTGTGCAGCCAGCGGTGGTAAATCAATTCTGGCTTACGATATTTTAAAAGGACAAATTGAATTGACTGTTTCTGATATCAGGGAAAGTATTTTGTCAAACTTAAAAAACAGGTTTGAAACCGCCGGCATTAAAAACTACAAATCATTTGTTGCAGATCTATCTGAACCTGACTCTCAACTCTCAACTCTCAACTCTCAACTCATCATTTGTGATGCACCCTGCACCGGCAGCGGCACCTGGAGCCGAACACCGGAGCAATTGTATTATTTAAAAAGGAAAACAATTGATGTGTATGTGGCCATGCAGCAGCAAATTGTAAGCAATGTAATTCCACATTTACAGCAAGGCGGCACATTCATCTACATAACCTGTTCTGTTTTTAAAAATGAAAATGAAGACATAGTTAACTTCATTACAAAAAAATTCCACCTGCAATTGCTGCAGATGGAATTATTAAAAGGTTATGATAAAAAAGCAGACTCGATGTTTACTGCTGTTTTTAAAAAAATATAAAAATTACCGAACCATTATCTTCTTCACTTTTTCTTTTTTGTCATTCACTCTTACCGTAACAAAATAAATACCACCGCCCATTTTTTTCATCGGGATGTTATAGATTGTTTGTCCGGCAGCCTGCTGAGCTGTGTAATTATAAACTATTTGTCCGGCTGCATTATGAATAGTGATCCCAATTTTAGCAGCAGCTGCCCTTACAACTTTAACCGTAAGGTTATCTTTTACCGGGTTAGGGCTGATGGTAATTTCTTCAGGTGTAGGCACAGGTGGATTTCCCGGGCATAAAACCTGGTTGTTTGTAACAGTTACAGTTGCAGTATCGGCGCAGCCAAAACTGCTGGTTGCTATCAACTGGTAAATGCCTGCAGCACTTACTGCGGCAGGGTTTGCAACTGTATTCCCCCCAAGGGTCCAGATAGTGGTAAGGCCTGCCGTGGTAAATAAAGTGGTAAGATCTGTTGTGCTGGTAGTACATTTTTCAACTGCCTTGTCGGCACCTAAATTAGGCTTTGTATTATTTGAAACAGTTACAGTTGCAGTATCGGCGCAACCAAAACTGCTGGTTGCTATCAACTGGTAAACGCCTGTGGCAGTTACTGCGGCAGGGTTAGCAACAGCATTGCCTGCAAGAGTCCAGCTGGTGGTGAGGCCTGCTGTGTTAAACACAGTGGTAAGGTTTGCAGTGGTGCCGGGAGCACATATTCCAAGAGCCTGGTCGTTGCCTAAATTAGGTTTTGGATTGATGGTAACATTTACTGTGGCAGTATCGGCACAGCCGCTGTTATTTGTTGCAATTAACTGGTACAAACCGGTAACGCTTACTGCTGCAGGGTTAGCAACGGCATTGCCACCCAATGTCCAGCTTGTAGTTAGGCCTGCTGTGGTAAATTGTGTGGTAAGATTAACAGTATTGCCAATGCAGGCTGCAGCTGTTTTATCGGCACCTAAATTTGGCCTGGGTGTAAAATTGATCAGCATCGAATCCAGGTAGAAGCTGGTATCTGTAGCAATGTTCATTTTAAAACGATACCAGATTCCTGTTGTTGGAAAATTTCTCAGGTCATCTGTAAAAGTAAAATTCCTTGATTGAAATGCACCGGTTGAAGTTTGTGTGCTGATGGCAGTATAGCCTGCAGCAGGTAATTTTCTTTCTACCACAATGTTGATGGCTGAATCTGTTTTTGCTGTCCATTGTAAAGTAACGGCGCAGTTTGCTACAGCAGATTGTTGTGTATATAATTGTTTAATAAGTTTTACAAAAGCTTTTTTCATGTCAGGAATTCCGTAACCAACCCGGTCATCGGGGTTGGTGGCCCTGGTAGCCGATTCCTGCATTACAGTAATGATACGCATATTATTAACTTCCGGAAAAGCCTGCCATAAGCAGGTGGTAAGGCCGGCCATATTAGGACAGGCAAAAGATGTACCGCTGCCAAAACCAGGTTGCCCGGTTGATGGATTGGCAATTACGGCACTCACGCCCACTGCTGCTACTGATGGTTTGATCTGTCCATCGCTGCTGGGGCCATAACTGCTGAAGCTACCCACATTGCCGGCCACACTTACTGCACCTACCGCCATTACGCTATCAGCATCGGATGGTGTAATGATGAAATGCCAGGAGCCATTGCCTTCGTTACCTGCAGCAAAAACACAGAGTATTCCTTTTTTTGCAGCAAGATCGGCACCCCTTGCACTCAGGGTTGTGTTGCCATCCATATTTGCATAAGTATAATTGAATGCGGCATTATCAAAAGTAAAATAACCTAAGGAGGTGGAAGAAATATCAATGCCCAGACTGTCTGCTCTTTCAATACCAGCCACCCAGTTCTGTTCTTCAATGGGATATTCAGAAGCTACATCTTCTGTTCTGTATAAATACAAAGAAGTTTTAGGCGCTGTACCCATAAATACACCAGGCATATTGGCGGCAATGGTGCTAAGGCATTGCGTACCATGTGCATTGTCTTCATTAACACTGGCATTACCCATCACAAAATCCCAGGTGCCTAAAATCTGTCCATTGTTGCGGATGCTGTCGAATGTTGGCAGGGTTAAATAATTAAAAAATCCTGCATCCAGAACTGCCATCCTCATACCTTGTCCCCGAAAACCACGGTTGTGTAAAAACTCGCCGTTGTGCAAATGAACCTGGCCATAGCTTTGGCCATAACTGTAATAATCTGCAGCAACAGTATTTGAAGTATTGTCACCCGGAGGTTCTGTTGTTACCGCATCTAATCTTTTATTTACCGGATGATCGCCCGTATTATTAAAAGGTGCCATTGGCCCAGAACTTAATACAAAGGGAAACCCGTTTATTTTTGTTAAAGCTGCAGCATCGGTTGTTTGTATCAATACCTGGTTAAGCCATTTGGATGTATTGAGAATAGTTACTGCACCCGCCATGCGTATGCTGTCAATATATCTTGGTGTAATGGGCAGGTCGGTTGAGTCGATGGCAATGCTATACCTTGTTCTGCGGTCGATAGAGCGCTGGGTAAGGTATTGAATGGGATTGCTTATTGTAAAAGGATTGGTGCCTTTATCTTTTAAGCGGATGATATATTTAGAGAATTGGGCGTAGCTGTTGGTATTTGCTGCAAACAATCCGATAAAAATAAGGAGTATTATTTTTTTCATGGTCTGATTAATTAAGTATTGAAATTACAAAATTTCTAACTGTTATACGCCCATTTCACCCAGGTAGCGCCCCAGGTAAAGCCTCCACCAAAAGCAGCAAGTATTAAATTATCGCCTTTTTTCAGCTGGTTTTCCCATTCCCATAAACATAATGGTAAAGTACCGGCTGTGGTATTGCCGTATTTCTGAATGTTGATCATTACTTTTTCTTTGGGTAATCCCATGCGGTTAGCTGTGGCATCAATAATGCGCAGGTTGGCCTGGTGTGGTACCAGCCAGGCAATATCATCGGCAGTTAAATTATTACGTTCCATCAGTTCGTAACTCACATCTGCCATGCCTTTTACGGCAAACTTAAATACCGATTGCCCTTCCTGGTAAACAAAATGTTCTTTTGCCAGCACGGTTTCAACCGTTGATGGTTTTACCGATCCGCCGGCTTTCATGTGCAGAAATTTGCTGCCGCTGCCGTCGCTTTTTAAAATACTGTCTTTAACACCCAGGTCTTTTTCAACCTGTTCCAGCAAAATAGCACCGGCTCCATCGCCAAAAATAATACAGGTGGTGCGGTCGCTGTAATCAATAATGCTGCTCATTTTATCTACCCCAACAACCACCACATTTTTATACCTGCCACTTTCAATAAATGCAGTAGCCGTTGTAACGGCATATAAAAAGCCTGAGCAGGCTGCCATTATATCAAACCCAAAGGCATTGGTGGCTCCAACCTTTTCGCAAATTATATTGGCTGTAGCCGGAAAGACCATATCGGGTGTAACGGTAGCACATATCAAACACTCAATATCTGCAGGGCTGATGCCTCTTTTTTTACATAACTCCAGTACGGCTGGTACGGCCAGGTCGCTGCTGCCCTTTCCTTCATCTTTTAAAATTCTTCTTTCTGAAATCCCGGTCCGGGTGCGTATCCATTCGTCGTTGGTATCTACCATGGTTTCCAGTTCTGCATTGGTGAGCCTGTACTCGGGTACATAACCACCAACTGCTGTAATGCCTGCATGTATTTTTTGCATGAAAATCGCTGTTTTACGGTATAAATTTTTATTTGATAACTATCGGTAAAAATAAGGAAAAAGTTGAAGGGTTTAATCGTTTAAAGGTTGAAGGGTTTAACGGTTTAATATTATTTATGGCCTCTAATTCCCTTAACTTTTCAACTTTTCAACTTTTCAGCCTTTCAGCCTTTAACCTTTGTTAACGATTTTAACGGTTGTGGCTCGTAAAATATCCTTATTTTCGCTATTGACTGTTAATTAACTATGTACGCATATTTGCAAGGAAAATTTACCTACAAAAGCCCGGCACAGGTTCATGTAGATGTTCACGGTGTTGGGTATGAAGTTAATATCAGCCTGAATACATTTTCGCATATTCAAAACCTGGATGAAGGTAAACTGTTTACCCACCTGCAGGTTAAGGAAGATGCGCATGTGTTATTTGGTTTTTTTGATAAGCAGGAAAAAGATATGTTTGTTCTTTTAACCGGTGTATCAGGTGTTGGCGCAGCCACCGCCAGGATGATGCTCTCGTCGCTAAGACCAGAAGAAGTGAGTTTGGCTATTGTGCAAAGCAACGTAAAGCAGCTGGAAGGTGTCAAAGGAATAGGAAAGAAAACAGCCGAAAGATTGGTTTTGGAATTAAAAGATAAATTGAGCAAAAATCCGCTGGACGTAAATGTTTTTGCACACATGGGCAATAGTATAGAAACAGATGCGTTAAATGCGTTAACAGCTCTCGGAATCTCCAGAACACAGGCAGAGAACGCTATCCAAAAAATTATCCGTGCCGAACCACCCGTATCGAATTTAGAAGACTTAATTAAAAAAGCCCTAAAAGCCATTTGACAAGAACGCTACGTTAATTCATTTACCGGATGTTGCTTATTAGAAAACAAAACTCAAGACTGATTGGCTGTGTTGTATTGGCGTTAACGCTGTGTATGCTGCATACAAATACCGTTATGGCCAATCCCCATCATTATTACGATCTTATTACTGTTGTTGATACAGTACCTGCCAACAGCGGGCCATTGCCGTATCCTATCAGAGACCGCAGAGGCGATTTTGTTGGGGGCGAAAATAACCGTACCCTGGATCTGAAGAGGCCTTCAAATATTAAGGACTCGGTTGTGTACGACCCCAAAACACGCCGCTATGTGGTGTATGAAAAAATTGGTACAAAATATTATCGTACCACTACCACATACAGCTTTGAAGAATACTGGAAAATAAGCGGCAAAAAAGCCGAAACAGAATATTTTCAAAAGCGCTCCAATACTTTAAACATCCTTAACCGGGGAGGTATAAAACCAAAATTATCGCTGTACGATAATTTATTTAACCGCCTTTTTGGTAATGGTAAAATAACCATCACCCCACAGGGGAATGTAGATATTTCTGCAGGTTACCAGGGACAGAATATTAAAAATCCAACCCTGCCTGAAAGGGCCCGTAAGAACGGCGGCTTTGATTTTGATATGAATGCGCAGGTAAATGTGAATGCAGATATTGGCGGTAAATTAAAGTTCCCCATTAGTTATAATACACTTGCCAACTTTGGACAGGATAACCAGCTTAAGCTGGATTATACCGGTTTGGATGATGAGATTGTAAAACGTTTTGAACTGGGTAATGTTTCCTTTCCCAGCCGTAGCACATTAATACCCGGCGCCCAACAATTATTTGGTGTTAAAACCACCCTGCAATTTGGTAAACTGTTTATAACCGGTGTTATTGCCAATCAAAAATCGCAACGTCAGTCGGCTAACCTGGCAGGTGGTTCTGCATCGCAGTTATTTGAAGTAAAGGCAGATGAATATGAAGAGAACCGCCACTTTTTACTGGGCCAGTATTTTAAAGAGAACTATAATAAAGTAATGAGCAAATTACCTGCTATTACTGCACCTGTACAAATTTTAAGGCTGGAGGTTTGGGTTACAAACCGTAACGGTACCACCACCGAAACAAGAGATGTAGTTGGCTTGGCTGGCTTAGGTGAAACCGGCGGCCCGGTTTCAGGCATTCCATCTAATGGCAGCAGCCCGTTATATTCAACCATCATTTCTGATCCGGGCAACAGAAACCCGTCGCTGGTTTTTAATAATTTAATCAATATCGGTTTACAGCCTGTTCAGGATTTTGAAAAAACATTTGCACGCAAACTAGATTCATCTCAATATGTATTCAACCGCCAGGTAGGCTTTATTTCTTTAAGTCAGCCCCTGCAAACTGATGAAGTACTTGGGGTTGCCTATCAGTATTCTTACAACGGTAAAATTTACCAGGTAGGTGAATTTTCGCAGGATCTGCCACCAGACAGTACTTTAGCTACGCAACGTATTTTATTTTTAAAATTACTAAAAGCAACATCACAAAGGCCAACCTTACCTATTTGGGATCTGATGCTTAAAAATGTGTACGCAATTGGTTATGGTACTTTAACACCTGCCGATTTTAAACTGGATGTATTGTACCAGGAGCCTGGCCTTGGCTGGAAGCGTTATGTTCCATTTGGAGATAAAAACCAGGGTTCTCCAATCATATCACTCATCAACTTAGACCGGTTAAATAACCAGCTGGATCCGCAGCCCGATGGTGTATTTGATTACGTAGAAGGGTTTACGGTTTACTCGCAATACAGCCGGGTAATGTTTCCGGTGCTTGAGCCTTTTGGGCGAGACCTTGCGGCGGGCATTTATACCAACCCCGCTTTACCTGCTATAAAAGACAGCCTGTTTTATGCACTCTACGATTCTATAAAAGCGGTAGCGCAGCAGTATCCTAATTTAAACAGGTTTGTTTTAAAGGGTTCAGCAAAAATTTCAGGCTCATCCGATATCAGTATCGGCTATAATATTCCCAAAGGTTCAGTAACCGTATCGGCCGGTGGCAGGGTATTAATTGAAGGTATTGATTATGATATCAACTACGATCTGGGTACTATTAAAATAACCAACTCGGCTATTATTAATTCGGGTATTCCGGTACAGGTAAATTATGAGAACAACGCCTCATTTGGCCTGCAGCAAAAAAGTTATATGGCCTTGCGATGGGACTACATGGCAAAAAATACCCTGAAAGAACAGCTGTCAATTGGTGGTACCATTGTTCGCCTGAGCGAAAGACCTTTCTTTAGTAAAGTAAGTTATGATAACAGCAGCAGCGGTGGTACCAACGAACCCATCCGCAACTCTATGTATGGCCTTGATGTAAATTACCGAAAAGATATTCCGAGGCTTACCAAAATTTTAGATAAACTGCCTTTTTATAAAACAACGGCACCATCAGCCATTAATGTATTTGCCGAAGGCGCCTATTTAAAACCAGGCCATGCACCGCAGATTGGTAAGGGTTCAAAAGGTATCATTAATATTGATGATTTTGATGGCACTCAATCCGGTTACGATTTGCGCTTTCCGCCAATCAGCTGGGCACTTGCATCGGTACCTTTAAATGCTACCGATATTAATGGAAATATTCTTTTTCCGGAAGCTGTATACAACGACAGTATTATATCCGGAAGAAACCGTGCAAAAATTGGCTGGTACCAGATTGAACCTACATTACAACAATACAAGGGACCGAATAATCCTTACGCAAACGATCGTGTTGAACTAAGCGACCCAAGGGTAAGGCAGGTTTACCAGCGTGAAATTTTTCCGCAACGTACTACCGGCTTTGGAGAAAGTTTGCTTACTACATTTGACCTGGCATATTTCCCCACAGACAGGGGGCAATATAATTACGATGCCACCCCAGGCAGCATTGCTGCCAACGGAAAATTAAGTAACCCCACAACCCGCTGGGGTGGCCTGATGCGTAGTATTGACCAACCCGATTTTGAAACAGCCAATATTGAGTTTATCGAATTCTGGATGCAGGATCCGTTTATTAATTACGCAGCCAAAGGGTTAGCATACAATCCTAATGTAAGCGGCAAATTATATTTTAACCTGGGTAATGTTTCTGAAGATATTTTAAAAGACGGTAAACGTTTTTATGAAAATGGTTTGCCTACACCCAATGCACCATCACCGGTTACCAATTCAAACTGGGGCAGGGTACCAACTAACACACAACAGGTAACCAATGCTTTCAGTAACGATCCCAACGACAGAAAATACCAGGATATTGGCCTGGATGGCCTGGATGATACTGCTGAAGTAACTAAAAGACAGGCTTATCTGACTCAGTTACAGGCAACAGTATCGCCTGCAGCTTATCAACGGGCATTGGCAGATCCATCCAGTGACAATTACCATTATTACCGTGGCGATGACCTAGATCAAACACCAGGGATTGGCCTGATAGGCAGGTATAAAAACTATAATAATCCCGAGGGTAATTCACCGGTAGCAAGTACCAGTTCTACTTATTCTTCGGCTGCCACTTTATATCCCGATGCTGAAGAACTGAACCGTGATAATACATTAAACCAAACAGAAGAATATTTCCAGTACATCGTTGACATTAAGCATTCAACCAATCCTTCCATGGCAATTGGTACAAACTATATTGTTGATAAAAAATCAGTTACTATTAATCCGGCAGATGGAATTGCCCGTAACGAAATCTGGTACCAGTTTCGTATTCCAATTGGGCAGTACAACCGTAAAATTGGTAATATTCCCGATTTTAAATCAATCCGTTTTATCAGAATGTTCCTAACCGGTTTTGAGGATAGTGTGGTGATGCGTTTTGGTGAGTTGCAGTTTACAAGAAATGTGTGGCGTAAATTCCAGTATGAAATTGATACTACCGGCAGGTATACTCCATTGCCCAATGGCAGCCCTACTGTATTTAACCAGGGTGCAGTTAATATTGAAGAAAACGATAAACGTACACCACTACCTTACCGCACACCAACCGAAATTCAAAGGGTGCAAACTTTAAGTAACAATGGTGTAAACCTTTTACAGAATGAGCAGGCATTAAGTTTACAGTTTTGCGAGCTGGCAAGAGAAAAAGCAAGGGCCGTGCAACAAACATTTGCCAACAGAGACCTGCGCCAGTTCCGTAAAATGCAGATGTACATACATGCCGAGCAAAAGCAGGGAAGCCCTACACTCAGGGATAAAGACCTGACTGCCGTATTCCGTATGGGTACCGATTTTGTAAATAACTATTATGAGATACGGATACCTTTAATACTAACACCACTGCAGGCCGGAACCATGGATGCGAACTCCAATGCGTATAACGACACTTTGTGGAACCCCAGAAATTCACTGGATATTGAATTGCAGACATTGGTAAAATTAAAGCAGGACAGAAATCTGAATGGCCTGCCCGATCAGATTTACCGCCAGTTACAGGCAAACGGGCATACGTATTCTGTTATGGGTAACCCCAACCTGGCCGAAATAAGAGGCATACTAATGGGCGTAGAAAATACCAATGCACCGGGCACAGCCTGTGGCGAAGTATGGGTAAATGAACTCCGGCTTTCATCAATTGATGAACACGGTGGCTGGGCTGCTTTGGGAAGAATTGATGTAAACCTTGCCGACCTGGGAACCATTTCTCTTTCGGCCAACACACACAGTGCAGGTTTTGGAACACTGGAACAAAGAATAAACGACCGCTACCGTGATAATTTTACGCAATTTGATTTATCAGCAAATCTTGAACTGGGTAAACTGTTGCCAAAAAAAGCCGCTATCTCCATACCGGTATTTGCAAGCTATCAGCAATCTGTAAGTACGCCAGAATACGATCCGTATGATATGGATATAAAGCTGAAGGATAAACTGAAAGGTGCTGCTTCAGCTGCTGCAAAAGATTCCATTAAAAACAGTGCAGTAGATTTTACATCAACCACCACGGTAAACTTTACCAATGTGCGTAAGGAGAGAACAAGTACCAAAAAACCCAAGATTTACGATATCTCCAATTTTGATTTCAGCTACTCTTACCTCAAAATTAAAAACCATACCCCGTTAATAGAAAGCAACGAAATTACCAGGCATAAATATGGTTTGGGTTATAACTTTTCACCATCACCAAAATATATTGAGCCATTTAAAAAAATAAAATTCTTTACCAAAAGAAAAACGCATTGGTTTGACCTGGTTAAAGATTTTAACTTTAACCTGATACCATCGCAGTTAAGTTTCAGGGCAGATGTAAACCGCCAGTTTGGTGCCATCAGGCCACGCAGCATTGGTACATCAAAATATAAAATACCGGAAACCTACGACAAGTATTATACCTTTCAGCGTAATTATATTCTGCGCTGGAATATTACCCGAAGTTTGAATTTTGATTTTACTGCCATGAATAACAGCCGTATTGATGAACCCGAAGGGCGCCTGAATACCGGAGCAAAGAAAGATACCGTTTGGAGGAATTTGCTTAAAGGTGGCCGTAATACAACTTATACCCACGCTGCTAATTTTACATACACATTGCCTACGGCTAAGTTTCCGTTACTTGACTGGACAACCGTTAACGTGCGTTACCAGGCAAGCTACAACTGGATAGGTGCATCACGCCTGGCAGTAGAGTTGGGTAATATTATTGAGAATGGCCAGCAAAGCGAAGCAACAGCTCAGTTTGATTTTAACCGGCTGTATCAAAAATCTAAATGGTTAAGACAACTGGAAGTGCCAAGCAATAAAGCCGACCAGGAAAAATGGAGGGCAAGAATAACCAGGTACAAAGACACTATTGTAAAAAAGAACGGCAGAAAAGTAGTTAAGAACCACAGAAAAGTAGATCAAACTGCAGTGCCTTATGTAAGTACGCCATTAAGGGCTTTTGGTAAACTGGCAACCAGTTTAAAGCAGGCTAGTTTCTCTATATCAGAAAATGCACATACACGTTTGCCGGGTTATACAGACAGTACCAAATATGTTGGACAGAACTGGAGAAGTATGGCACCGGGTGTTGACTTTATTCTGGGCCGGCAACCGGATACCGCCTGGATGAATACTGCAGCCAGAAAAGGGTGGATAACAAAGGATACTACTTTTAACGCTGTTTTTCAGCAGAGTTTTGATCAGCGTATTACTTTCTCTGCCCAGCTGGAGCCTATACGTGATTTAAACATCACTTTAAACCTCAGCAAAACATTTAATAAAAACTATACCGAAACTTTCAGGTTTATAGATACCAGCGGAGGTATAAATCACAGCTTTAAACACCTGAACCCTTATGCAGGTGGTGGCTTTGATGTTTCTTATATTGCGTTTAAAACACTGTTTGGTAAATTCGATCCAAACCGTGTTTCTGCAACCTTTAAAAAATTCCAGGATTACAGGCTGATATTGTCAAAGAGATTAGGAGAGAAGAATCCATATAGCCTTGGCCAGCCTGTGGGTGCCGATGGTTATTATTACGGTTATGGCAAGTATGCTATTGATGTGCTGATACCGGCATTCTTAGCCGCATACACCGGCGATGATCCAAATTCAGTATCATTGATCAGGCAGAATAATCCAAACATCAAATCAAATCCGTTCCGTGGTATTAAACCAAAACTGAACTGGAAGCTTGATTATAATGGTTTAACCAAATTAAAACCATTGGATAAGCTGTTTACCAATTTCTCAGTTTCTCATGGGTACACCGGTAACCTCAGCATGAACGGATTTACATCTGCATTGCTGTACCAGGATGTATCGCAGTATGGATATCCGTCTTTTTATGATACCATTTCAAAAAATTATGTTCCTTACTTCCTGTTGCCAAACATCAGCATAGGAGAGCAGTTTTCGCCATTGATTGGTATAGATATGATGTTTACCAACCAGTTGCAGGCCAAGTTTGAATATTCAAAAACAAGGCAACTTAGTTTAAGCCTGGTTGATTTTCAGTTGAGCGAAGTACGCAGTACCGAATTTGTAATTGGTGCCGGCTGGCGTAAAAAGGGAATGAAGAACCCATTGAGTTTCATTAATGTAAAATGGCCTAAATTCCTGCGGGGTAAAGAAGGTGATGGCAAAAAACTCGAGAATGAAATTAACTTCCGCCTCGATTTCAGGATACGTGATAATGTAACGGCCAACAGCCGCCTTGACCAGGATAATAATTTTGCAACCGGTGGCAGCAGGGATATTACCATCTCGCCATCAATAGATTATTTCTTAAACAACCGGGTTAATATCAAATTGTATTTCGATCAGCGCCGGGTTAATCCATATATTTCATCAAGCGCCCCCATTGTAAATACAAGGGCTGGCCTGCAGGTGAGGATATCGTTGACACAATAAATTTGCCACTGAGGTACAGAAGCACAGAAAAGACATTTGTTGATTCTGTGCTTTTGTTTTTACAGAAGATTGTAGATTTGTTTTTAAGCAAACAGCGTTACCAAAGTTTTTACAACTAAAAACAGGATGGGTTACGATATTCATATTACAAGGCAGGAAAACTGGTATGACGAGGATGAGTCTAATCAAATTACTTTTAATGAATGGGAAGCATATATTGAAAGTGACCCTGAAATGCGCCTGGATAATTTTGCGGAGACCAAATTATCCAGCGGTGAAATTTTTCGGATAGAAAGCAAGGGATTAGCTGTTTGGATAAAATATTCAGGTGACCATATTCATGGTAATCATGCGTGGTTTGATTTTAGAGATGGAAATATAACAGTTAAAAATCCGGATGAGGAAATAATGAAAAAAATGCTGAGCATAGCTGATAAATTAAAAGCAAAAATGCAGGGTGATGAAGGCGAAATTTACGATCTCTCAGCAATAAAGAAAGTTACTGCTGAGCTGAATGCTTTCAAAAGCAAGTCAATGAAACCATGGTGGAAATTCTGGTAATGTAATCCTTCCAAAACAACAGTAACTCCTTTTCTTTGTTTCCGTGTCCCGATAGCTGGAGGGCAAATTCTTTCCCGTATGGGGGAATAAAAAAAATCCCCCCCGATATTAATCGGGAAGGACTTTTATAAAACCAAGCACTGGTTTTATTTTACTTTCTTCAGCAGCATTACATAGCCGCAAACATCTTTTTTCTTTTTATTAACCTGAACGGGCTTGATCATATGAAATTCTGAAAACTGAGCAACGTAAGAATAACTGATTACATTGCCATCCACATCACCCCAGTATTTTTTCTGATAAACAACCTGCTTTTCATTCCAGTCGTACATCCGTACTTCGTATAATTTTGAGGTTACATCACCAATAAAAACAAACTGGTACCAGCTGCCTTCATTTAATGGAACAATAACCGGCATTTCAAATTCACTTACCATTTGCATGCTGGCTTCTTTAACCACCATAAAGCCCTGCTTAGCCAGTAAAAGTTTCATACTGTCGGCCTGCTGTAAAATTGTGGGGGACATACACGGTTGCTGACGGATAACGTTTTGTGCACGTAATGCAGAACCTGTGAGCATTAATCCAAGAAGTATTAAAAAGCGAACCTGGTTTTTCATAAACTTAATTGGTCAAAAGGGATAAGGGATCTATCTGAAAATTCAGTTTCTTTATTGGTACCGGTAAAATCTGTACCAGCAAGAAACCTTCTTTACTTAACTAATAACGCCGAATAAAGGCAATTATTGTACCAATATTAATATTTAAAGGGGACTAATACCTGACAGCTATTTACTGTTTTTTATAGAAGTAATACGTGCCGGCCTGCTGCGTACAGGTAATTACCAGGTCGTTTATACATACATGGGCGGGTAAATTTACGCAGTAAAAAACCGTATCGGCTATGTCTTCGGCAGTTAACGGGGTA
Source organism: uncultured Chitinophagaceae bacterium (assembly GCA_963715585.1). GTDB lineage: Bacteria > Bacteroidota > Bacteroidia > Chitinophagales > Chitinophagaceae > Ferruginibacter. The sequence continues at coordinate 378,404 of OY970254.1, forward strand.
AGTCCGGTATAGGCAGCTTTTGCAGTTTCTTGCTGACCCTTAAAACGCACCAGCGAAAACTCAGTTTCTACTGCACCCGGATGAATGCCGGTAACTTTAATATTATGCTTCAACAGATCTATACGCATGGATTTGGTTATGGCATCTACCGCAAATTTGCTGGCACAATACACATTTCCTTTTTCATAAACCTCTTTACCGGCCACCGAACCCATGTTTACGATATGGCCTCTTTGCTGTGTAATCATAAAAGGTAAAACAGCCTTGCTAACATACAGCAGGCCGTGTACATTGGTGTTCAACATGGTTTCCCAGTCATCCATACTGGCATCCTCAAAACTATCTCTGCCCAATGCCAGGCCGGCATTGTTAAAAAGTACATCAATCTTTTGCCATGGCTCAGGCAGGTTTGCAAATGCATCGGTAACAGCCTGCCTGTCCTGCACATCAAAGCATAATGGCAAAACATTAATGCCGTATTCTTTTTCAAGTTGAAGTTTTAATTCAGTGAGCCGTTCGTTTCTGCGGCCGGTAATAATTACATCAAACTTTGCAGCAGCAAATTTTACAGCACAGGCTTTTCCTATGCCCGATGTGGCACCTGTTATTAAAATGATCTTGTTCATACCTGCAAAATAGGCGATGCTGCTGAAATAAAAAAGCTGTATTGCATCAGTTTAAAATCGCCGTCAAAAATTTTGCTGTCAGTCTGAGCTTGTCGAAGACGGGTTAGTTTGATAAAGCCCCGGTTTCGACAACACTTCGACAAGCTCAGTACAACCTGACAGCTTTTTGGTTTTTGCAGTAATAAAAAAGCCCGGATAAAATACCCGGACTTTTCATTGATATACAAAACAGGTTATCTTATCAATACTACCGATCCCTTTCTTTTTAATTTGTTGTTTAAATAATCAACCCCTTCGGCATACCACACATAGGTAGCGGTTTCCTGTTTTCTGCCGGCAAAAGTACCATCCCAGGCAGCATCGTTGCCGCTTCCGGAGTACAACATTTGTCCCCAGCGGTTGTACACCATAAACACATCCAGCGATTTCATGCCAATAGGAATGGGCTTAAAAATATCATTGTTACCATCACCATTGGGTGTAAATGCATTGGGCACCAGCAGGTCGGGTTTAATTTTAAATACATGTACCCTAATGCTATCAAAGGCAAAGCATCCCACATTATTGCTAACCCTTACAATATATTGAATATCGTTTTGGGGCAGTGCAATGGGGTTTTGTATGTTCGGATCATTGAGCCAGGTAGCTGGTGTCCAGGAATAATTGATACTGCCCGATGCACCTAATTGCAAGGGCTGGCCCAGCACAACGGATGTATCACGTGGCCCAGCATTGGCTTTTATTTTTGCTACAAAAAGAAACACCGTATCTTTTACCGGTTTGGGGCAGCCAAGCACATCACGTACGGTAACAATGTAACGCACATTATCTGTAGGTTTTACCGAAACAGGATTGGGAATATTGGTTGCTGTTAAAAACGCACTGGGGCTCCAGCTGTAAATACTGCCACCCGAAGCACTCAACTGTGCCGAGTTGCCAAAACAAATGGTATTATCGGGCCCGGCATTGGCGGCAGGGTATGGTATGGGTGTAACCACAATATCATCTTCGGCAATACATTTACCAATATTGCCCACCACATGGTAAGTGGTGGTTACCAATGGCGTTGCCGTTGGGTTTTTTATTCTTGGATTGTTGAGTGTGTTATTTGACGGGGTTTCTGTCCACAACCAATGCAGTGCATCGCTGGTGAGTTGTAACACAACAGGATCCGTTCGGCAAATCGTAGTATCGGCACCGCCAAACTGGGTCACAAAGCTTTTCACATTTATTTTTACAGAATCGGTTGCCGTACAGCCAAAAGCATCTGCCATAGTCAGGTAGTATGTGGTGGTTATATCGGGGCTAACCAATGGGTTTTGATTGTTTACATTATCAATCATATAATTGGGGCTCCAGGTAAATGTTCCGGTGCCTGTAGCATTTAACTGCAGGGTATCAAGAACACATATCAATGTATCTTTTGGAAAAACAGATAAAGGCGGCTGATCAAGAATATCAATTGCCTTGCGCAATGTATCATAACATCCTTTGCTGCTGAATACAACCAATGTTACATTATAACGGCCTGTAGCATTGTAAATATGCGTTGGGTTTTGCAGTGTTGATGTATTGGTTGTTGATGCCGGATCACCAAAATCCCATTCCCACTTATCCGGCACACCATAGGTGGCTGTGGTGAGATCGTTAAACTGTACAGGAACATTCTGGCATTGGCCAAGCATGGCAAAATTTGGGAAGAAACCGGGATATACTTTTACCAGTGCTGTTGCTGAATCGGAACAGGGTAAACCACGGTTTACTGCCAGTTTTAAAATGTAAATACCGGTATCGGCATAAGTATGAGATGGAGTAGCGAGTGTAGATGTACCGCCATCTCCAAAATCCCAATCATATGTCTGGATATTGGCTGTACTTCCATTTGTAAAATTTACAGTAAAACCATCACAACTTGTATATTCAGGCTTCAGCTTTGCTTCTGTTAATGAGCAATTGGTTACTTCAATATGCAGCGATTTACGTACTTCGGCAATTTTAATATTGGTACCTCTTCTGTATTCACTTACAATTGCCGTTATTACATAAATACCCGATAAAGGCCCAATGCCTGTTACAATGCCGGTTCTGGGATTAATGGTTACGCCGCCACCCAATGGAGAAAATCCGGAAAACCCAAATGAATAAGGAACCGGGGCGTATGGCGGACTGGAAGCGCTTCCCGGAGCAGGGTTGATGTTATCTGCACCACTGTATGCAGGCGCAAAACTATAAACCAGTGAATCGTTATTAATATCGGTTGCACTAAAGTCAAAAGTAAAACTGTTGCCCTCACAAATGATGGCAGTATCATTTTGAGAAAAGCGGGCACTTGAATTGGTTTCGGCACCGGCAACAGCCGTTCCGGGTATTTTTACAGTCCAGGTTTCACCCACACTGTTAGATGGCGCCTGGATATTCTGAATACCGGTAATTCTGCAACATCTTTGGTAAGAAATATTGAAACCATTGGGTGTTTTTGGCAGGTCTAATGTTACCTGGTAAGTGATGATCTTATAGCAGATGGTTGGTATCTGCTGCATACAGGGATGGCATACCGATGTATTGCAGTTTTGTGTATTAGGATCACTGCTGTAAGTTACCGGCACGTCGGCTATGTTCACGTTGGTTAAGCCATCAAAAATTGAAAAATTGATGGTTGGATTAAACTGCCCTGCATTTAAAGTACAGATGGTATAAAGCTTTAGCGTAATCCGGTATTTTAACGTGTTGGCAGCACCGCCGGGGCCCATATATTCATAATACATCCAGCCGCCCTTAGTATGATTTGCAAAAGAAACAGAGGCAAGAAATGAAAGCAGGATTACAAACAGGAATTTCTTCATACGGTTGTTTAAAGCAACTTTAAGACATAAAAATACTTAAAAACGCTGCCTTTTACAACGTATTGTGATAAATGGCTTTATTTCAATTGTAAAACTGCCTTGTTCAGTTTATCAGTCTCTTCAAACATACCCATATGGGCGCTGTTGCGTAAGATAGTAATGTAAGAAAGGTTGGGAAGGTAACATTGCTGCATACTTTGCTCAAAGGGTACAGCTTTATCATGTTCACCAATAATAAACAGGATGGGTTTGCCGAAGCTTTTTAAAACATGGGTTCTGTCGGGCCGGTTTATCATGGCCTGGTAATAGGCAATGATGGCTTCATCAGTAAAGTCTTTACTTTTTTCGATCTGCAGGTCAACAATTTCCTGGTTTGCAGATGCCCATTTTTCGGTAAAGAGATCAGAAATTACGGCTTTTAAAAATTCATAAGCGCCGTTCTTCTTTACAAATTCAATTGACTTTAAACGGTTGGCTTTTTTTTCTTCGCTGTCGGCAAATGCAGAGGAGTGAACCAATGCAATGGAAGATAACATGTCGGGATATTTTTCGGCAAGGGCCAATGAAATATATCCACCCATGCTATGACCTGCCATAGAAACCCCCTCCGCCCCCTGAAGGGGGGACTTAAGCTCAAAATCTATTAAAGCCTTTATTGTTTCGCTCATGCCTTCAATGCTCATATCATTTATCATTTCTGATTTGCCGCTGCCGGGCAGATCGGGAATGATGAGGAAGAAATGATCTTTTAAAAATTCAATTTGATTTTCCCATACATCGCCAATTTCGGCAAAGCCGTGTAATAAAACAATGGGTTTGCCTGCACCAATGGTGCGGTAGAAGATTTGGGAAGATTGATATTGTAAAGTTTTTTCTGTCATTTTTATGATTTTACTTTTTTGTATAGATATAAAAAGTAACAAATAAAATCAAGGCAGCTTTATTCAGCATTTGTACTGCCGTGGCTTCAGCTTATGATCTTTATTCTTAGAATTGAGCGGCATTTTATTTGGTAAATAGTTATTCAATAAAGCGTTTACATTAACCAGGCAGATCTAAGGCTGCTTCTGTATACCAGTAATAAAACGACCGGTATCAAAGCATTGTTCATTTGCTGTGGTAAAAAGAACCAGCTGATTAAAACAGCCAGTAAGGCTATTGTGGTAAATGCGTAATATTTTTTTACCCAACTCTTTTTACTGTTCACAAAAAATGCCATGATGGTATGTATAGGCCAGGCCCATAATAAGTTGAAATTATTTTTGGTCATGCTGTGATCGGTACCAAACCACATGAATATTAAAATAATGCCCAGCACACCGGTGAGGAAGAAGAATAAACCATCAAATCCATGCAGGAATGCCTGTGCAAATTTGTTTTTTGTGTAGCCAAGTAAAACAATAAAAATTGCCAGCAAAGAAAAAACTACAAAGGGCGTAAAGAAAGACCCTGTTACATTTTCATTGGTGATGGCATATAAATTTTGCGATGATACAACCATGGGATGATCGCTGCTGTCTAAACTCTTCATCAGGTTATCGGGCAGGAACTGCATGTTCTCAGCGGTCATCACGCCATCGCAGGGTTGGCCCAGTAAAATATCAATGCCCAGCTTGCTCCAGTCTTTATTGTTCTTATCAAGATACTCGTGAATGGCCTGCCTGAACCTGCTGCCAACGGGCATTACAGCTACCTTACAAAAAGCTGAGTCGTGCTGTTTTTTTAAAATATCACGCAGCCGGGTGGTGCAGTTATCAAAAAAGAAATCGTATTTATAAAACTTGTTTTCTTCTTTTAAATTGTTGTTTAAAAATTTTTGAACAGTTATTTTTTCGGCTGCTGTTAAAAATAAAACCTGCTCGGTAATGCCGCGGTTGGTTGATTGGTACAGTTCTTTAAAATCTTTAAAATATTCGGCAGAAACGTAGTAGAGTAATTTGCCTTGCACAAACTTTAAATAAAAGCCATCATCATCAAAATTGAATGTGCCGTAGTTGTAAACAATATCTGTAAGGCTGGTACTGTCAACTACCCTGAAAGCACTGTGCCCGAATGTTGAATACAGTTCATCGCCGGGTGTGCAGGTAAGGAGAGAGATGCGGAGGTGAGAGGAATCCTGCGCTTTGGCTGAATTAAAAAGTAAGAATGAAAAATTAAGAATGAGGAATATGTTGCGTACAAATTTTTTCATTGCGATTGATTAGAAACGAATTTACGGAGATAATTTAGTTTAACCGCAGAGGCGCAGAGGCGCTGAGATAAAAGTTCAAAAGAGTTATATCGTACAAGAGTGCGACGCCAATGAAGCCAAATGGTAATTCCAAAGACCGGCTCAAAAAAACTGCACCAGTAAATTATAAAAACTGGTTGCTATTATCAAAGCTGTTGCCCAAGGTTCCCCCTTTAGGGGGCGGAGGGGGCTTCTTACCTGCTGTAATTCGGCGCTTCCTTTGTAATCGCAATATCATGTGCATGGCTTTCTCTCATGCCGGCGTTGGTAATTTTTACAAAAGTTGCTTTCTGTAACTCAGTTATATTTTTTGCACCGCAGTAGCCCATGCCAGCCCGTAAGCCGCCGGTAAATTGGTGTACCACTTCTTTTAAACTTCCTTTAAATGCAACACGGCCTTCAATGCCTTCGGGTACAAACTTTTTAATATCATCTTCCACATCCTGGAAGTAGCGGTCGCTGCTGCCCTGCGCCATAGCACCCAGTGAGCCCATGCCGCGGTACTGCTTGAATTTGCGGCCTTCGTAAATAATGGTTTCGCCGGGGCTTTCTTCGGTGCCTGCAAAAACATTTCCCATCATTACACAACTGGCACCGGCTGCAAGGGCTTTTACCATATCGCCGGTATATCTTATTCCACCATCGCTGATGATACCCACATTTTTATTTTTTAATGCAGCAGCAGCTTCCATTACGGCTGTGATCTGCGGTACGCCTGTACCGGCAACAATCCGGGTGGTGCAGATAGAACCCGGTCCTATGCCCACTTTCACGGCATCGGCACCGGCATCTGCCAGGGCTTTTGCACCGGCACCGGTACCCACATTACCGGCAATTACCTGTATGCTTTTAAAATTCTTTTTGATGTTTTTTAGTGCATCTATAACACCCTTGGTATGGCCATGGGCACTGTCTAAACAAATCACATCAACACCAACCTGGTGCAGTGCTTCTACACGCTGCATGATATCGCCGGTTATGCCAACGCCTGCACCAACAATCAATCTGCCAAATGAATCTTTTACCGCATGTGGGTGCGATTTTAATTTTAAAATATCGCTGAAAGTAATAAGGCCGATCAGTTTGCCGGCTTTATTAACCACCGGTAATTTTTCAATTTTATTTTTCTTGAAGATCTGCTCTGCTTTTTTTAAGTCGGTGCCTTCGGGTGCAATGATAAGGTTGTCTTTGGTCATGATACTGCTTACTTTGCCCTTGTAATTTGTTTCAAAACGCATATCACGGTTGGTGAGTATACCTACCAGTTTATGCGCTGCATCCACAATAGGAATACCGCCGATCTTATTTTCTTTCATCAGGCGCAAAGCCTCGCCAATAGTAGCGTCGGGGCTAAGGGTAACGGGATCAAGTATCAAACCATTCTCACTTCTTTTTACTTTACGTACCTGGTCGGCCTGTTGTTCAATACTCATATTTTTGTGCAAAATGCCCAGGCCGCCTTCACGTGCCAAAGCTATGGCCAGCGATGCCTCTGTAACAGTATCCATAGCTGCACTGAGTAAAGGAACCTGCAGGGTGATGGTTTTTGTAAGTTGCGTACTGATGTTTACCTCACGTGGTAAAATCTGTGAATAGGCTGGAACGAGTAAAACGTCATCGAACGTTAAGCCTTCGTAAAATTTTTGGGATTTGCCTTTAGCGGAGTTATTTATTGTTGCCATAGGCAAAGGTATGGCGAGAATTTAAAAATTAAAAATTAAAAATTTCTCAGGCTAATTTGTACACTTTACCGGGGAGACTTAATACCACATTCTGCATTTCCAGCATCAGCAAAGCAGTTGCAACAGCACTGCTGCTGAGGCCGCTTTTAAAATACAGTTCATCTATCTGAATACTTTCCTGTTGTTGTAAAATATCTACTACAATTTTTTCATCAGGCGTTAGTTCAATAAACAGTTCTCTTTGTTTTTTTGCTGATGGCTTGGGTGTTGGTTTCCAGTTCATCATTTCTAAAAAATCATCTGCTGAGTTTATAAGGGCCGCTTTATTATTTTTAATAAGATAATTACAACCTTCGCTCTTTAAATCATTAATGCGGCCGGGTATGGCAAACACATCCTTATTGTATCCATTACCCAGTTCGGCAGTAATGAGTGAGCCGCCTTTTTTACTGCTTTCAATTACAATTACTGCATCACACATACCTGCAACAATGCGGTTTCGTTTAGGAAAATTTTGTTTGTCGGGATTGGTATTGCTGATAAATTCAGTTAATAAACCACCCTGCCCGGTAATGTTTTTTGCAAGGCTTTTATTTTGTGGTGGATAAATCCTGTCGAGTCCATGTGCAAGCACAGCAATGGTTTGCAGGTTGTGTTTTAATGCGGCTTTATGAGCAATGGTATCAATACCAAATGCAAGGCCGCTTACTACTAAAACATTTTCGGCCTGCAGGTCTTCAATGAATTTTTCGCAAACGGTTTTTCCATAATCAGAATTGTTCCTGGTGCCAACAACAGAAATTATCCTGGAAGTATTTAAATCGGCATTGCCACGGTAGTACAGCAGGGCCGGACTATCATAACAATTCAATAAACGTTTCGGGTAATTTTCATCAGTAATAAAAAGCGGGGTTATCTTATATTTTTCAATAAATTTTATTTCTTCTTCAGAGCTGCTGAAATTGGTAAAGTCTTTGATGGATTTTGCCCTTACGGTTCCAATACCTTCAATATTATCCAGCTCTTTTCTCTTTGCTTTAAAAATGGATTGGGCATCGCCATATATATTTACCAATGCCTTGGCATGTACATCGCCGATGTTGGGAACAAGCGTTAATGCAATCTGGTATAGCAGGTCATTGGTCATTGCTGAAATAAAAGGTACCTGTAAATATATTGTAATATGGCGGGATTTTGAAAATCCCCGAACTGAAATTCTATAGATAATTATTTTCTATAGCCTGCCTGATGAGTAAAGCTGTATTCTTTACATTTAATTTGGTGTAGAGATTTTTGCGATGGGTATCTACTGTGTCTATGCTGATAAAAAGTTGTTTGCTGATTTCTATATTGGTAAATCCTTCTGCAATTAATTTTAAAATTTCTTTTTCTCTTTTACTTAAAACTGGTAAACCTGTTTTTTTTTCGTTTGTTGCCTTATAAATTCTTCCGGCTTCAAAACTAAAGTAGGTTTTGCCATTTTCTACTGTTAAAATGGCTTCAATAATTTCTTCTTTATCTGCATTTTTTAACAGGTAGCCACTGGCGCCGTTTTCAATAATTTGAGTGATATAACTTCCCTGGTTCAAAGTGCTTAATGCAATTACCGAAACCCCTGAATAATTGTTTTTTATCAGTTTACATAAATCCATGCCATTCATATCAGGCAGGTTTATATCCATTAAAATAACATCGGCTGTATTTGTTTTAAAAAAATCAAGGCACGCCATTGCGGTTGTGGCGTAACCTGCCACTTTTATATCTTTTTCTTTTTGAAGAAATGACATGATTCCTTCAATAACCAACTGGTGGTCATCTACAATAAATACTTTAATCATTTTTATACGTAGAGTTCAATATTTACCGATGTGCCTTCAGCTGCCTGAGAGGCTATATCTATTTTACCTTTTAAATAATCAACCCGTTGTTGTATATTTTTCAGGCCAATTCCTTTGGCTGATTTTATAAGGTCTGTATTAAATCCTTTGCCATCATCTTCAACAGTAAGTAATACTTTATCGTTTGTTTTGGTAAGTTGAACTAAAATCTGGTCAGCATCGGCATGTTTGATAGCATTGTTAATCAACTCCTGAACGATGCGGTAAATATACAGGTCTGCCGTGTTACTGAGTAACCTTTCGGTTCCCAACTGCTCAAAAATAATTTTTGTTTTACTGGAAAGTTGCATGGAGTTGCAGAAATCGAGTACTGCATTTTTTAGTCCAAACTTTACTAAAGCTTCGGGCATCAGGTTGTGGGCCACTTTGCGGAGTTCTGCAATAGTATTATCTAACTGCAAAATGGATTTTTCGAAAGAAGTAACACTTTCGGAATCCATGATCAGGTTTTCTTTCATATTTACAAAGGAGAGTTTTACGCCGCTTAACATGCCGCCCAGTCCGTCGTGTAAATCTTTTGCAAGACGGCTGCGTTCTTCTTCCTGGCCTTTAAGCATGGCATCTATGGCTAATAATTGTTTGTCTTTTTCTAATTGAATTATTTGAGTTTTATGCAGTTTTTGTTTGGTTTTAAAATTCCGGTAACCCAATATTCCTATCAGCAATAAAGCTGCAGCACTGCCGATAAGAATCCTGTTGAGGATTGATTTTTGTTTATTAATAGCCGTAAGTTGTTGTAATTCCTTTTCTGATTCTAATTTGGCAATGGCGTTTTTATTTTTTTGAGAAAAAAGTGAATCGTTGTATTTGAATTTAGCCTGCAAACTGTTGTAAGCATTTTTGTAATCGCCTTTGTATGCCTGAAGATCAGCCAGGTTTCCGGTAAAATATAAACTGGTGTACACATTTTTACTTTTGGCAGAATACAGTAAACACCTGTTAAAATATTGTTCAGCTTCTGATAATAGCTTTGCCTTTGAGCCGGGTATTCCATTACCACTAAGCTTTGCGATGAGTGAATCATTTTTTGCTATGGTAAAATATACTTCTCCAATATTGCCGATGTTATTTGCAGAAAAAACACTTTCCGGAGCAATGGTATCAAAAATTACCTGGGCCTTCAGCATCATCTCACCGGTTTTGATCATATTTTTTTCAGCATAAATAATGGCCCATAGCGATAATACCCAGGCCATGCTGTAATGAATATTGTTTTTCTGCAGCAGGTCGTAAGATTGTGCATAATATTTTTCAGCCGAATCAATATCGTTTTTCATGCTGTAATAGTCAGCAATGCTTACCAGGCCAAGTGCTTTTTCTCGTGGGTTAGGACTTACCTTATCCAGTTCAATTGATTTACGGGCATATTCAAGCGCAGATTCTGCTTTATTTTGAAGAAAATTAATTTTAGATAAACAACGGTAATTATATTTTATGATGCTGTAAGCCTTCAGTTCTTTGGCCACATCCAGCGATTGAATAAAGTATTTTGTAGCATTTACATAATCGCCTTTATTTTGATAAATGGTACCAAACTGCGAAAGGTTATTTGCGATTTCTTTTTTATCCCGAAGTTTATTATTTATAGTGTATGATTCTTCATTCAGTGCTAAAGCTTCATCCGGCAATGATTTTGCAATTTTAATATTTGATAATGTACTTAATGCTGCTGCATGCAGCGTTTCAGATTTTGACGATGTTGCCATTGCCATTAACCGGTTTGCAAAAACCAATGCAGAATCGGGATATAATTTTAATAAATCTTCTGTCTTATTCCGCAGCTTTTCATAATCAGCAATCAGCAATGTTGAATTTTGAGTAAAACCCGGATTCGTTTTTAAAAAAAGTATAAGCAACAATAAAACACGAACAAGTTTTTGAATTTTCATAATGAAATTATATGGAGTAGCTTTTGTAAAGTATCCACTTATTTTTCAAACCTCCAAGCTTTTCTGTAAAAATCACCCCTTTACGTGAGGCTGCTTCAGCCGTTAGTTATCAATATTTGTTCATCAATATTTACAAACTCCTGAATTGATAAAGTGGTATTGAAAAATATTCTGAAAAATCAGTCTGTTAAAATATAAACCGGTTCATGAAAAAAATTATTCTTGCAATAGCTTTTCTGTATGCTGCTAATGAAACTTTGGCACAATCTTTTGCAATAAATACAGATGGAAGTACAGCAGATGCAAGCGCTTTATTGGATGTTAAGAGTAACAGCAAAGGTATATTGATTGCACGCATGAATAAAGCACAAAAAAATGCAATTGCTTTACCGGCAACCGGCTTACTGGTTTTTCAAAATGCACCCGACAGCGTAGGGTTTCATTACTATGATGGTGCAAAATGGTTGTGGTTGCCGGCTTCAAACAGTTTGGATACCATTGCCTGGAAAACGACTGGAAATACAGGCACTAATATTACCAATCATTTTATTGGTACAAAAGATAATGTACCATTAAGCTTTAGGCAAAATGATAAGTGGATTGGAAGATTAGATGCAACTGCAAAAAATTATTTTATAGGTGCTGGTAGCGGAGCTAACAGTCTTGGTGGCAATAATGTGGCAATTGGCGATAGTGTGGCATATAAAAGTAGAGCTTCCAGTGCTGTTATTATTGGAGACCATGCAGGGTATAATATAAATAATTTTAACGAAGGCTATAGAAGTGTAATAATAGGTGATTATGCAGGCGATAGCAGTGTTGCTAACTGGTCTACAATTGTAGGAAATTTAGCAGGAAGAAAAAATCAGGTATGGGGAAGTACGTTTTTTGGTTCTTCGGCGGGTGAAAATAATACTACCGGGTATAATTGCTTTATAGGAGATAATAGCGGGCAAAGAAATAAAACCGGAACTTATAATACATTCATTGGCAATTATTCTGGTAATAATAATAATGCAAACAATAATACTGCATTAGGTGTGGGTGCATTAATAGCTAATTCAATAACAGATAATAATACTGCGGTAGGTGCATTTACTTTATATCAAAATAGTGGAAAGGCAAATACAGCAATAGGAGCCTATGCCTTAAGAACACTACAATCAGGTACCAGCCAATGGAATGTTGCCATTGGCGACAGTGCAGCATTTAATTTGGCAATTGGGGCTAATAATGTAGTAATGGGTTCCTGGGCTTTTAAAGACCATGTATCTGGTAATAGAAATACAGCTATTGGAAATTTTGCGTTGGGCGAAAGTACAAATGGTGATGAGAATACAGCCCTTGGCGAAAACAGCCTGGCAAATACCAATAGCAACCTTAATACGGGCATAGGTAAAAGTGCAGGACTTACAAATTTTAGTGGTAGCAATAATACTTTTTTAGGTGCATTTGCAGATGCTGGTGCAAACAATTTAACCAATGCAACCGCAATAGGATATAGAAGCAGGGTTGATAACAATAACGCAATTGTATTGGGTAGCATAATTGGTGTAAACGGTGCTACGGCAAATACCAATGTAGGCATTGGAACTACTAATCCGCTTACTACTTTAGATGTTAATGGTGGTATAAGAACAAGGTATAGTGGCACAGTAATAAAAACTGTTACTCCAGGTTTAAATTTAGCATACGTAAATGTTATACCTGGTTTGCCTGCCGGATGGGATTTTACCAATACCATGGTTTTGGTATCTATTGTTGATGGCGTTACTGGCACTATTTACCAGGTTAAATTAATAAATCCAAATCTAATCGAAGTGGATATGAATGCAAATTTTGGAGGTGCAATAAGATTTAATTACATCATTTTTAAACTATAAAACATATTGCACAAAACGGCAAACCTTTTTATTGAAATACTATGCTAAAGTTTGGAAAAAACAGTGCCGGTCAGGAACGCCTGATGTTAACGATTACAGGAACTATAATAGTAATAGTAGTTGCATGGATAACAGGTACACTGTTTATGCCAAAAAGAGCTTCTGGAAATGGGATGAATGATAAAGCCGGTGTTTGGATCAACAAAAGCGATAGTGGTTTTACAAGAATGGAAATAAAAGAGAGCGGATATTTTTATTACAACGAAGTATTGAATAGTGGCAGGTCTGCATTTTACAAAGGTGTTATAGATGAAAAAAACACCAGGCGTACAGATACACTTGAACTGATCGCTTTTAATGCCGATACGCTGCTCAATCATAAAATACTGGAATTGGATAGACATCATTTTAAATTAAAAAGTATAAAAGATAATTCGGTAATAGTGTTCACAAAATAACTACCTGTTCAAATAAATTTTAAATGAAAAAAACTATTTCAATACTACTCTTTTTGATGACATTATTTACAAATACAAAAGCAAACAATACTACCGATACTATTTTTACTTATTACGATGCTGCAAGAAATAAATATGTATTAAAAGGGAATGAATTGGAATACATACCGGTAAAACTAAGGGAAAGCTCATCAGGCATGTACAGCGGAGGCACGTATGAAAGCAAGGAATTAAATAAAAAGCAAAGAGGAAAACTGGAATCGCTTTTTAATGCCGCTTTAGCAGATACCCTTGCACAAACGGATAAAAACATTAAACCAAATTCAGCAGTAGAAATAATAAGTGATAGCAAAAAAGTAAGTTTTATCCTCAAGGCAAAATCAGTAATTAATATATCAATCAACAATTATCTAAAACAGTTAATTAAAAATTTAGCGAAATGAAAAAAATAATTTTTCCGGCATTATCTATTGTGTTATTTAGCTGCTCCAGCACACCCGCTGCAAAATGGGATGCTGCAACAGCATCTAAAACCTGTTTTGATGGTGCCACAAAAGGTAAATACGATTTAACCGGCACTCAGTTGGACCGCATCAAAGGTATATGTGATTGTGTTGGCCAAAAAATGGTAACCTCATTTAAAACCGAAAAAGAGGCTAACGAAAAAATGCTTGATGCGGTGCCGATTGCTACTGAGTGTAAAGAAGAATGGGAAAAACAACAAATAAGTAAATAACAATTTAAACAAAACAGATGAAAAAAATACTGACATTTTATTTTATGCTTTTTTGCAGCCTCACTTTAATGGCACAAAAAGCAAAACCTGTAATTATTACAAAACCCAATTCAGGTTTTTTAAAAACGTTGGAGCAAAAGGCTAAAAGCATTTCAACAAAATCTTTAAAAGGATTAAATGAAAATGAAAAGACTTTTGTAGCGCTATTAAAAACGGCAAATACTGCTTCTGCCTGGGATAAGACTGCGTACAAAACATTTATAAAGAAGGCCACACCGCTTATTAAAGCTTTGGGTATTTTATCTGATCCCGATGATGGAGGAGAAATATTTTCTGATCCGGATGATGGTGGTGAAATTTTCGCCTCCTCAAAATTGATAACAAAAGCATTTAATAAATTTTAAACAAACCGATGGAAATTAAAATCTTTAAAAAACTGGCTCTGCTTGCAACTGTCATTGCATTATGTAATTGTTCCGGCAATTCAGAAAAAAATGGATCCTCCGGCAAATCCGGTACCGCTGTTAATCAAAATCTTTTTGCAGCAGCAGCAGAAATAAATAAAAAATGCCCGATAGCAACAGATGAAAATACCAGGATGGACAGTGCTACGGTATTTAATGAATACATGATCACCTATCATTACACCATCCATACAGTTAGTAACAAAGATATTGATCTGGTAAAGTTTAAAGGGAGTATGCAGTCTGCCATGGACGAAAAATACAAAACAGATCCTCAATTAAAAATTTACCGGGAGAATAATATTGCCGTTGCTTATGACTATAAGGATAAGGCAGGTAATTTTTTATGCTATTTTATTGATGGTGAAAAATAAAAAAATCTAAAAACACAATGAAGAAAATAACATTATTAACCTTGATACTCATTGCAATATTTTGCACGCAGGCCAGGCCAGGCAGTATAGTAAAAAAAGCAACCGATAAAGTATCAATTAAAACAACAACTGAAACAACTACAAAACACGACACACAAAATATGGATAACAAAGCAGCACCTAAAGTGCCAGACGGGCACTATGTAAATGAAACAAGCCTGTATGACAACGATTTGGAAATTGTATTTTCATCTGCACCTTTTAATGGGGGCGGTGGTCAGTTGGCAAATAGCTTTACATCTGCCAGTCGTATCTATGCAAAACTTACTGTTACAAAAGGTACATTAAAAGATGTGCTGAAAATTACCGATAACGATGATGGCATAAAAATATACTTAGTACTTTACAATGAAGCGGGTGAAAAAATAAAAAGATTTGTAAGCATAGCAGAGACATTCGCACTTACTGCTGCACAAGCAAATAGTAAATCAATTACTTTAGATATTTTGCCTGACCCTGCTATTTTTAGTAGCGAAAAACAGAGCGATTTTTGGGTAGGTGCAGCATTTGCCTATGGCCACAACCAATATAATTTTACACAAAATGGCAATTACAAAGTAGGGCTTTTTGTAACAAACGAAAAGGTAGATGATTGGGGAAAACCTGTTTATGGTGATGATATTGTTTTTGTAAATTATTTCACTTACAATTTTTCAGCAAAAGATGCAATAAATATTGTAAAGGAAAGCCAAACTATAAATGATGCAAAAAATAATGCAGTAAAAAATGCCATTACACCATTGCCAAAACAATGGACAGAAAAGTCATCAAATTTGGCTATGGGATTTACACAAGCCCAATTAATAAAGATGTACGAAAACAGCTTTGCAGAAAAAATGGATGCACATACAGTCGTAAAATTTCATGCCTCATCATCAAATGGAGGCTGGACTATCGTTAATAATGACTTTGGAATTCCAATATACAGATACAGTAATCAGTGGTACACTGTTTTTATAAAGTATGCTAATGGAAAAACATGCTTTTACCAGGGCTTTGGGTTGCGCCAGCAATATAGCGGCGGCGGAACATACGGTGCTGCTTTTATTGATAAAAATGATTATCATATTGCGGATTGCACAACAATGAAATAGTTAATTACCTGTAATGCTTAATTCTGTTCTCCGGTTCAATGCTTTACCTTGTTCAGTAGCATTGTCGGCAACGGGCCTGGATGAACCAAACCCTTTGTAAGTAAGGCGTTGGGCATTAACGGATTTGCTCAATAAATATCCTACAACAGCTTTTGCCCGGTTGGTGGAGAGCAGGAGATTATCTTTTTCCTGTCCTACATTATCGGTATGCCCATCGAGCTGAATTTTTAAATTGGGATTATCGTTTAACAAAGTGACCAGTTTATTCAGTTCTGATTTTGATTCATTTTTCAGATCAAATTTACCTGTTTCGAAAAAGATATTTTTTAAAACAATGGTAGCACCTTTTTCAATGGGTTGCAAAGGGATGTTTACAACAAATGCAGAATCGGTATTGTTTTTTTGAAGTGAAAAATTATCCGAATAAAATAAATAACCTTTGCGGTTTACATTAAAAGCATAATCTTTTCCAACGGGTAAAGTAACCAGGTAATTTCCATCTTCATCAGTTTGTATTTTGCTGATGAGGTTACCGTTTTTTATATCCGTTAATTCTACTGCAGATGGTAAACCTGCATTTGTTTTTTTATCAAATACTTTTCCTTTTACCCACAAAGTTCTTAGCGGCCTTACATCTTCTCTTAATTGAAAAGAATAAATATCGAGGCCACCTTTACTGTCTGCCCCATCGCTGGCATAATAGGCAGTCTTGCCATCTGCAGCAACGATCAGAGAACCTTCGTCATCAATGGTATTGATGGGATAGCCTAAATTTTCTGCAACCACCCAACTGCTGTCATTAATTTTTTTACTGAAAAAAAGGTCTGTCTTTCCGTAACCGGGATGGCCATTGCTGGTGAAATAAAATGTTTCATTATCGGCATGCATAAACGGGCAGCCCTCATCTCCGCTGGTGTTTACTGCTTCGCCTAAATTTTCGGGGCGGCTCCACTTACCTGTTGGTAAGCGGTGTGTAACCCATATATCGCTGCCGCCAAAGCCACCGGGGCGCCTGCTTGCGAAATACAGGTCACGTTTATCGGGAGATAAGGACGGAGAAGATTCCCAGAGATCTGTATTTACCACCGGCCCTAAATTTTGCGACTCACTCCAGCCGTTATTTGTTCTTACAGAAAAATACAGATCGCAACTGCCCTCGCCTTCGGGATAATTGCAACCGGTAAAAACTAACAACTGGCCATCCTGCGAAATGTTTTGTGCGCCTTCATTCAGGTTGGTATTTACTTTGCCGCCAAGGGGTTCAGCTTTACTCCAATTACCATCAATAAAATTGCTTTCATAAAAATCTTCATCACCTGCAATGCGCCGGTTAAATATCATTTTAGTGCCGTCAATGGTTAGTGAAGGAAAGTATTCCAGGTCTTTTGTATTGATATTATCGCCCAGGTTTAACGGAGTAAAGACATAACCATTTGCCGGATGTTTTTTTTCGTAATCAAGGGCAAATGTATACACCGATTTTCGATAGTTGCCTGCCTTTATACTTTGCTGATTTAAAGATGGGGTTGCTAAAAATTCATTCACTGCATTTAATGCCTGCTGAAATTTTCCGGCACCAGCCAGTGAAATAGAATAAGGTAATAAATAAACTTTGGAATAGACAGAATCCATATGCATAGCAATATCAAAATCTGCAACAGAAGCTGTATAGTCTTTCAATTCTGCATACACATTTGACCTGGTTAAAAAAGCATCGACAAATTTCGGATCAAGGGCTAATGCTTCGTTCAGATGTTTAATGGATGCAACAAAATCTCTGTTTTGAGCTTCTTCAATTGCCTGGCCGTAAATTTCACCGGCTTTTTTATTTACTTTCTCTGGGTCGTACCATTGTGCGTTGGTAAGTAAAAAAGAGAAAGTAAAAAATAAAAAGAAGAGGATTGCTTTACGGATAAGATAATTTGTATGTGGCATTTTAATGAATTCGTTCTATAAAGGTAGAACGAATGAAAGTGTAATTTATTCTTTGTACAGAATTATAACATTTCCTTTTACGGAACATTAATGTACTTATGTATCTGCAACGATAATTCCCATTTGGGATTATGCAAAATATATTCAATGATCATGGGCGTTACAACGGATGCTTTGTCCCATTCCGGTTGCAGGTATAATTTACAGCCGGGCGAAACCAACGCTGCATATTGTTCGGCCCATTCAAAATCAGATTTATTGAATATTATAATTTTCAGTTCGTTTGCAAGTGGTATTATTGCCTGTAAGGGTGCTTTAAATTTTTTTGGAGAAAGGCAGATCCAGTTCCAGCTGCCGCTTACAGGATGGGCACCTGATGTTTCAATATTGGTTTCAAAACCTTTGGATTGTAAGGCAGCGGTAAGTTCATCTAAATTGTGCATCAGGGGCTCGCCACCTGTGATAACAACGAGCTTTGCAGGTGTCTGTTCAACATTCAATATTAAATCTTCGATATTGAATTTTGGATGTTTATCTGCATCCCAGCTGTCTTTTACATCGCACCATACACAGCCTACATCACAGCCACCCAGGCGTATAAAATAAGCGGCTCTGCCCTGGTGATAGCCCTCACCCTGTATGGTGTAAAAATGTTCCATTACAGGCAGTGAGTTGATAGTTGAAAGTTGTGAGTTGATAGTTGTCAATGTTTTGTTTTTAATTCGGCTGCAGTAAAAGTATTCATCAGCAAAGCCGCAATGGTCATCAATCCCACGCCACCGGGAACAGGTGTTATGTAACTGCATTTTGGAGCCACGTTTATAAAATCAACATCGCCTTTTATGGTAAAGCCCGATTTTTTTGATGCATCTGCCACACGGGTAATACCCACATCTACCACCACTGCATTTTCCTTTACCATGTCTGCCTTTAAAAATTCAGGTATGCCCAAAGCAGCAACAATGATATCAGCCTGCAAACAAATTTCCTTTAAGTTTTTTGTACGGCTATGACAAACCGTTACTGTGCAGTTTCCCGGGTAAGCATTCCGGCTTAAGAGAATACTGATGGGACGCCCCACAATATTGCTGCGGCCGATTACCACAGCATGTTTTCCTGCCGTTTCAATTTTATAATGTTCAAGCATTAATATAATGCCGTAAGGAGTTGCGGGTATAAATGTTGGCAATCCCTGTACCATTTTGCCGATACTCATTGGGTGAAAACCATCTACATCTTTATCAGGATTGATCAGGTTAATTATTTTCTCTTCATTGATCTGTTTTGGTAATGGCAGCTGAACCAGAATGCCATCCACATCTACATCGTTGTTGAGTTTTTCAATGGATGCAATTAATACTGCTTCTTCAATATTTTCATCAAAGCGGATAAGGCTGCTTTTAAACCCAACTTCCTCGCAGTTTTTTACTTTGCTGGCCACATAGGTTTCACTGGCCCCGTTGGTACCAATGAGTATAGCTGCCAGGTGTGGCGTTTTATTACCATTGCTTTTAAAAAGAATGGTTTTTTCTTTTATTTTTTCTTTTACAGATTGTGAAACAATCTTTCCATCTAAAATTTGCATGACGCAAAAGTAAACAAGTATTCGCTTATAAATATTATCAAAAACTTGTATTTTAAATTACGGTTTATTATCTTGGTTCTCTATAACTACCAAACCGTAATAATATGAAAACTAAAATATTATTATCTGCATTATTTATTATCAGTTTAAACCAGCTTTGGGCTCAGGCTTTACGCTATTCGTTGGCACAGCCATATATCAGTCTATCGGCTTACAGCGTACAGCAAAATGATGCACTTTCATTCACCGGCAACCAGGCTGCACTTGCTAAAACAAAACATGCGGGCATTGGTGTTTTTGGCGAAAGAAGATTTATGCTTAAAGAAACAAGTGTTTATACACTGGGGGCAGCTGTACCAACCCGCCTGGGCAATTTTGGTATTCAGATAAATTATGCAGGGTTTAAAAATTTCAGAGAAAATAAAATAGGCCTCGCTTATGCACGAAAATTGGGAAAACTGGTTGATGTGGGAGTACAATTTAATTATTACGGATACAGCATACCTTCTTATGGAAAAGCATCGGCCATCAATTTTGAGATTGGGGCCATGTTTCATTTAACCGATAAATTAAATGCAGGGATACATGTTTACAATCCGGTGGGTGGTAAAATTGGAAAAGGCAGTGATGAGAAACTTGCTGCTGCTTATAAAGTAGGATTGGGTTACGATGCATCGGATAAGTTTTTTATCAGCAGCGAAATTATTAAGGAAGAAGACAAAGCAGTTAATGTTATTGCCGGATTGCAATACCAGTTTGCCAGGCAGTTTTTTGCCAAAGCGGGTTTTATAAGTGAGTCGGGTAGTGCGTATGCAGGTGCAGGTGTGGGCTGGAAAAATTTGCGGCTTGATATATCTTCCAGCTATCACCCGCAGCTTGGTTTTTCTCCGGGGATATTACTGATCATGCATTTTAAATCAAAGACCGAATGAGAATAATTTTTGTTTGGTTGATCTTTTTTTTGGTTGCTGCAGATATCTCTGCACAAGTGGCCGAACCCATAACACCCAATACAGAACAGCAGCTGGAAAATGTTACTGAAAATAATGAAGATATTGAAACTGAAGATGATTCTTACCTGCAGGAAATGGTTCAGTTTATTAAAAATCCGATTGAAGTGAATTATGCAGATGAAGCTGAATTAAAACGGTTACGAATGCTTACACCTATGCAGGTTCAAAATTTTATTCTATACCGTAACCTGGTCGGCAAGTTGGTTGATCTGTATGAATTGCAGGCAGTGCCCGGCTGGGATATAGCCACCATACAAAAATTAAGGCCATACATAAACGTGAGTATACAGGTTTCGGCAGCTGATGCTGTAAAAAGAAGATTGAAAAACGGTGAGCATAGTATACTACTCAGAGCATCGCAGGTGCCGGAAAGATCAAAAGGTTATTTGCTGGATTCATCAACCGCTACCAATTTTTATCCGGGCTCTCCCCTAAAACTTTTATTCAGGTATAAGTACACTTACAGGAATCTTTTTCAGTATGGTATTGTTGCAGAAAAAGATGCAGGCGAACGGTTTTTTAAAGGAAAACAAAAACAGGGATTTGATTTTTATTCGGCACATATTTTTGTACGTAAAATTGGTATTATAAAATCTTTAGCCATTGGTGATTTTACTGTAAACCTGGGCCAGGGGCTTACGCAATGGCAAAGCCTGGCCTTTAAAAAAAGTGTGGATGTAATTAATATAAAAAGAGAAGGGGAAGTTTTGCGGCCCTATAATTCTGCCGGTGAAATTAATTTTCACAGGGGGGTGGGAATAACGTTTTCAAAAAAGAAATGGCAGCTTACATTGTTTGGTTCTTACAGAAATATTGATGCCAACTTAGTATCTGATACATCGCAAACTCAGGATGATTTTATATCTTCTTTGCAAACATCCGGTTATCACCGTACCAGAAGCGAAACAGATGATAAAGCTGTTCAGCGGCAACTGGCTTTTGGAGGCAATTTTTCATATCAATATAAGCGATTGCATGTGGGTATTAACGGTATTCAATACAAGTTTAAGTTTCCTTTGATAAAATCCACTGAGCCTTACAATTTATATGCATTAAGCGGCAAAAGTTTTGGAAACTACAGTATTGATTATAGTTATACTTTTAAGAACCTGCACCTGTTTGGGGAGGTGGCATTTACTTCAAAGTTTGATAAAGCTTTTGTAAATGGATTACTCATCAGTGCTTCCTCTAAAATTGATTTGAGTTTGCTGTACCGTAATATTTCAAAATCTTATCAATCGCTGTACACATACGCTTTTACCGAAAATACTTATCCAACAAATGAAAAAGGGTTTTATACCGGTATCTCCATCAGGCCCAATAATGCCTGGCGCATAGATGCATACGCAGATTTTTATAAATTTCCGTGGTTGCGATACCGTGTAGATGCACCATCCACTGGCTCTGATTATTTGATACAGTTGAATTATAAACCTAACAAGCAGCTTGAGATTTATACACGTTATCACGCAGAATCTAAAGCTATTAATGTTAACCCCCTGCAATTGACTACATCGCCGGTTATACAACAACCCAAAAAAAACTGGCGTACCCAGATCAGTTATAAGATAAATACAGCCGTAACGCTCCGAAACAGAACTGAAATAATATGGTTTGATAAAAAAGGCTTTGCTGAAGAGCAAGGGTTCTTAACATATTTTGATTTTCTATATAAGCCGATGTTAAAATCCATTTCGGGGGGTATACGACTGCAATATTTTGAAACGGATGGTTATAATAGCAGGCTTTATGCCTACGAAAATGATGTTTTATATAGTTTTTCTATACCGGTATTTTACGACAAAGGGCTTAGGTATTATATTAATATAAACTATGACTTTAACAAAAAGATTACTCTCTGGATAAAATGGGCGCAAAGCCTTTATAAGAATAAAACCCTTATTGGTAGTGGATTGGACGAGATAAGGGGCGGTACTAAAAGCGAGATAAAGTTGCAGGTTCAATATAATTTTTAACAAATTTTCGGGTTAAAGCAGCTATTTAAAATCAATTATTGTCCTAATTAAGGATATAAGACTCAGGAAAATTAATTTAACATTATTTTGACGTTAAGAAATTATCCTTATTTTTACACATCATTAAACTTAATCTAAATGCACATGAGAAGATTTTTATCACTGTTTACAATGTTGATGCTCTGTGGGGTGTTGGCATTTGCCCAAAGCCGGGTGGTGACCGGTAAGGTTACTGATGAAAACGGTAACCCAGTTGCTTTTGCTTCTATAACAGTAAAAGGTACTAAAACCGGCGCTATTGCCGATGCGAATGGAGCTTACTCTATTAAAGTAAATCCAAACACAATTCTGGTTATTTCCGGAGCAAGTTTTAAAGACATTGAAGTACCTGTAGGTACTCAGAATGTTTTAAACACAGTAATGGAAAAGTCAGGAACTGACATTAAAGAAGTTGTTGTTACAAGTGCCTTTGGTACAAAAAGGGCAAAAAGAACAACATCATCTGGAAACCAAAGTGTAGATGGCGAATCTTTGAATGTAATACGTCAGGCAAATGTTAACGATGCATTATCTGGTAAAGTTGCTGGTATGCAGGTTAAAAGCCAGTCTGCCGGAAAACTTGGAGCGGAAAACACTGTTCGTTTAAGAGGTGAAAATGCAATGAGTGTTGGTGGTGGCGCTTTATATGTAGTTGATGGTACGATTATGTCTTCAATAAATCAAAACCCTACGGGGTCTTTTGGTACCAGCAATAATTCAAGCTCATTAGATATTAATCCTGATGATATTGAGGATATTACTGTATTACAAGGTCCGGCTGCTGCAGCTTTATTTGGCCCTGATGGGGTAAATGGTGCAATAGTTATAAATACTAAAAAAGCTAAAAAAGGACAAAGAGGTATTGGTATCGAAATTAACAGCGGTGTACAATGGGACAATGCATATATATTGCCTGACTTCCAAAACTCTTATGCTGGCGGTAACGATGGAGATTTGAAACAGTTCAATTATATTGCTGGTTTTCATCCTGCAGGTTGGGCTGCTTTAAATGGCAAATATTACCCCGATTACCAGGAAGACGTTAGCTGGGGACCACGTATGGTTGGACAAGAATACATTCCATGGTACTCATGGTACAAAGGACACGAACGTTCTTTTACAACAGCCAGGTTAACTCCGCAACCTACCAACGCTAAAGATTTTTTTGAAACAGGTGTTCGTAAGATCAATAATGTTAGTTTTAGTAAAGCCGGCGAAGGTTTTGCTGTAAGGGTATCTTATACCAATGCTAACCAAACGGGTATTGTTCCAAATACTTTTTTAAAGAAAAATACATTGAATGTTAATGCTTCTATTGAGTTAAGCAGAAGATTTACAGTTGCTACTAACATTAATTATGTAAATGATGTAAGTAACAGTGCAAACGATGATACTTATTCTAATAACAGTTCAGGTTCATTTAACCAGTGGTTTCATAGAGACCTTGATATGGATATTATGCGTGAGTTAAGGCATGTGAAAACAGACGAAGGTGTTTTGGCTACCTGGAATCATGGTAATCCTGGTTTATATAACCCTAACAACCCAAGTCTTTTTTACAGAAATTACTACTGGTTCAGTCCTTTTAGCTACCAGGATAATATTTCTTATCTGACCAAAAGAAATCACATTTACGGTGATGCCTCTTTGACTTATAAGGCAACTAACGACCTGAGTTTTAAATTTACATATCGTAAAGACCAGTATAATACCAATGCTGAAATCAGAATGATGAAAGCGCTGGAAACCAGTGTGGCTGGTAACCCGTTAGCTGGATTTAATATTTGGGAGAATGTTGGTGGAAGATCTGCTACATGGCAGGGATTTGAGTTGAATGAATTAAGAAGTGATAAGCAGAACTACGAAGGTTTAATCAGTTACAGTAAAAAGTATAAAAGCATTACTTTAAATGCGAATGCAGGTTTCGACATTCTTAAATTTGCACGTAACAGAAAAAGATGGAATTCTACCGGTGGTTTAACAGTTGCAGACGAGTTTATACCTACTAACTCAAAAACTGCCCCGATATTTACTAATATATATACTAACAGTGCAAGGCGTTCCTTATTTGTACGTGCAGATTTAGGATATAAAAACTTTGCATTTGTTGAAGGTTCTTACAGGAAAGATTACAGCTCAACTGAAAGATCAAATTACTCTATTGATACTAAATCTGTGGGTGTTTCATTTGTTTTCAGCGATTTAATTAACAAAGGGCGTACTTCTTTCTTAAGCTTTGGTAAACTAAGAGGCTCAATTGGTCAGTTACTTAATACATTAGATCCTTATCAAAATACTGTTTTGATTGATCCATCTGTTTTTCCAAATCAGTGGGGAGGCAACGTAAGATTGGTTACCGATCCTGACAGACAGGTAGATCCAGGTTTACAAGGTTCCAGCAATACTGAAAAGGAATTAGGATTGGAATTAAGATTTTTGAAAAACAGAATTGGAGTTACAGGTACTTATTGGGATCGTACTAACAAAGATTTCCCTTTCAATGTGGATGTATCTCCTTACAGCGGATATACTCAGGTATCAAGAAATGCAGGTGAAATCAGGAAAAAAGGTATTGAACTGCAGGCATTTATTATTCCTGTGAAAATGAAAAACTTAGAGTGGACAATAAGCGGCAGTTATGGTAAATTAATTGACAATAAAGTAATTTCAATTGCACCAGGTATTACAAGAACCACAGCTATTTCAAGTGGCCAGGGTGGAGGTAATGTTTTCTCTGTTAACGAAGTTGGACAACAATGGGGCCAGCTAATAGGTAAAGCTATGTTACGTGATGCCAATGGTACTCCTATATTAGGTGCAGCAGGTGCTGCAAATGAGGGTCTTTTTGTTGTTGATCCTGTATTAAAGAATTTTGGAAGTGCATTACCAGATTTTACCGGTGGTGTACAAAACTCTATTACCCTGTTTAAGAATTTCATTATTAATGTTAATATTGATTTCCAGAAAGGCGGAAAGTTCTTCAGCTTATCTAAACATTACGGTAATGCATCAGGACTTTATCAAGAGACTGCTGTGTTAAATGATAAGGGTATTCCCATTAGAGATGAAGTTAAAGATGGCGGTGGAGTACATGTATTCGGTGTTGATGCTGTAAGCAAAGCTCCGGTTGATTATTACATAAATGCCCGTGCTTATTTTGAGCAATTTCCTTATGGAGCTGGTATAGTTGAACCTTATATTAAAGACCTTACATTCGTTAAACTGCGTGAGTTAAGCATTGGTTATAAATTACCAGTTGACAGGATGGGATTGGGTAAAATTCTGCAAAACGGAACTGTATCCTTTACTGCAAGAAACCCATGGTTGATTTACAGTAAAGCAAAAGGATTTGATCCTTCAGAAATTTCACCAACTTATGGCGAGGAAGGTCAATTGCCAGGTACAAGATCACTTGGTATTAATTTAAGATTGGGTTTCTAAAAACAACTATTGACAACTAAAATATTTAAAAATGAAAAAAATAAATAAATTAACTTACTTCGTCATTGCTGCCATTTCACTGGCAGTAATGAACATAAGTTGCGCTAAAATTGGCGACTTTGGGGATACCAACGTAAACCCAAACAATAGTAGTAGTGCTGCAACCAGTTCGTACATTGCTTCAGTGCAATCGAGACTAGGCGGCATTACAGTAACTCAACTTGGGGGGTATTTTGCTCAGTATTTTGCGCAGCCGACTTATCCTGTAGAAAGCAGGTATAGCAATCCTCAGGTTCAGGCCGGAGGTACTTATTCTGGAGTATTACAAGATTGTAAACTGGTTATAGATAAGAATACGGATCCTGCAACAATGGCTGTTGCTGCACTATCAGGTTCTAATGCAAATCAGATAGCGATTGCCCGTATTATGAAGGCTTATATCTTTTGGGATGTTACAGACAAGTGGGGTGATGTACCTTACTCGGAAGCGCTGCAGGGTGCTGGTAATTTAACGCCAAAATATGACAAGCAAAAGGATATTTACGAAGATCTTATTAGAGAACTGAAGGCGGCAAATGCTCAGTTTGATTTAAATGGTGTATATGTACAGGGAGATCTAATTTATGGATACGCTCCTTTATCAACCCCGGTTCTGGCAAATCAGGTCAGTACGGCGGTTCAGGTTGGAAGATGGAAGAAATTCTCTAATTCTTTAAGAATGTTAATGGCTTTGAGACTAAGTAAAAGATATCCTAATGCAGGCGAATATGCAGCAACTGAGTTTACAGCTGCTGTAAATGATCCTGCCGGGCATTTCACTTCAAACGCCGATAATTTTGCGCTTAATTATTTGGGAGGTTCTATCGCTTTGAATAATCCATGGAATAATCTGGGTAATAGTGCTGATATAGGAGTGTCTGAAACTATGACAAAAGCGCTTACTAATTTAGCAGACCCACGTATCAATGCCTTTGGTTCTAATGCAACTGGTGTACCATATGGTTGTGCTGCCCCGGCTAACACGGCAATTAACTATGCTAAAATATTATCAGCTCCTTATAAAACTGCCACTGGTGTAGCTGTATTTATTGGTGCAGGAAGTGTTTTGCTTGCTGAAGCTGAAGCTTACGAAAGAGGCTGGGTTGCAGGTAAAACCACTGCGGATGCCCAAATTTCGTATAATGCTGGCGTTACAGCATCTTTGGATCAATGGGGAATTACAAACACAGCTATTTTGACCGGATCTGCAAATTATCTGACTGGCACAGGTGGTGGTAATATTGGTGGAGCTTGTACAGTTGCAGGCGCAACAGCAGCTACAACTACTAAATTACAACGTATCTGGCTACAACAGTGGTTGGCATTTTATCCAAGTGCTACACAGGGTTGGAGCAATTGGAGAAGAACAAATTTCCCTTCAATTACACCTTCTTCTCAGTCAACCAATCCAGGAGGTCAAATTCCTAGGAGGTACACTTATGGCTCAAGCGATTACAGTTTAAACTTAGCGCAAGTTACAGCTGCTGCAGCATCTATGGGTGGTGATAACCAAGACGTAAAAGTGTGGTGGGATCAATAATCAGGCACTTATATTTTAGTAAACAATAAAATTGACAAAAATGAAATATTTAAATTTTTCTAAACAATTCCCGCTCATCCTGGGAGCAATTGCCTTGTTTTCGTCTTGCAAAAAGGTAGACAACTTCGAGCCAATTGGTGATGCAGGACAAACCATTATAAAACTAATGGGCGGCGGCGAAATCGGTGCTCCAGGAGAAAAGACAACTGCAATTAATTTTGTAAATACACCAACTACTATTTCAATATTGGACATCAGAAGAGATGCTCCCAATGAAGCAGACCTTAGTAATTCAGTAACTGTTACACTTAGAGATGATACAGCTGCTGTACGTGCTGCTGGGTACGTCAATCTAAACCCTGCCTGGTATTCTCTATCAGGAAGTGGTGTAACCAAAACTGGTGGAGTTGGAGGTGTTTATACAGCTACGTTTGCACCAGGGGAATTTTCTAAGCAGGTAAAAATTGTTATTCCTAACGCTACCTTATTAGATCCGAGTTCTCTTTATGGTTTAGGGTTTACTGTTCTTACTTCAACTTTTGGTAATATATCAGTTGTTGCCAAGAGTTTTGTAGGCGTAATTGGTGCCAAGAATGATTATGATGGGGTGTATGAGTGTACATTTAATAATTACCATCCAAGTTCAAATCCAGGTTATACCGGCGATGTTACTGATATTCATTTTATAACAACCGGTGCCAATAAAGTGAAAATCTATTGGCCTCTAGCCGGTGCTTTTGCATGCCCATCTATTTTAGGCGGTGGATTTAGCTATTTTGGAGCGCAGCAGCCTGAGTATACTATTAATACGGCTACAAATGCAGTTACAGTACAAAATGTTGATCCTGCTGCAACAACTTTCTACACAATGAATGCTAGTTTTAATAGCCGGTACGAGCCAGCGACTAAAACTTTTTATGTGAAATGGGGTTACAGTTATACTGTGCCTGGTGTTTTTGACGCAACATGCAGAGAGTGGACGCAAACACTTAAATACAAAGGACCAAGGTAGTTTTGTATTTTTAAAATACTTTTATAAAGGGCCCCATTTTGGGGCTCTTTGTTTTTATCTTTGTAAAAAAAACAGAAAATGAGTAATCTACCCGAACAGCCTAATCAAATTAATATAGAAATTTCTGAAGAAGTATCTGAAGGAGCATATGCAAACCTGGCCATCATAACACATAGCCATGCCGAGTTTGTGATTGATTTTGTAAATGTAATGCCCGGTACGCCCAAGAGTAAAGTAAAAAGCCGCATTATATTAACACCCTTTCATGCAAAGCGTTTTATGAAGGCCATGGTTGATAATGTGAAAAAATTTGAAACTGCCAATGGAACTATACAGGATATGGAAGCAGTAGAAATTCCATTTAATTTTGGTGGCCCCACGGCGCAGGCATAGAATTAGCCGGGAGTATAGAGTCGCGGGTTTGGAGATAGAAGCTGGGAAATCAAAGGAATTTACCGGGGTTAATAATCATATACCTAAATAATTTTCTACTTCATCGTTCTTTGCTGTGAGGCGATTTTATTCGTATGTTGTTATGTATTTGCAATCATGTGTAAAATCAAGCCACACTTGAGTTTCTACATTTTCTGTTTCACAGTCATTTAATTTGCTGATAAATTAATTTTTTTATATTACCTCCTTCTGTATGCTTCTACTGAATTAGTACAAACAGATCTTGATAACCTTCTTATTTGATGAGTTAAAGAATATTTTTCTTCGGAGGGGAATTTTTTAAAGAGAAAAGAAATCGCCAATTCATATTCTTTTTTGAAAGCCATCAAATCTTTATAGTATCCAATATCATTTATTTTAAGCTATCCACTTTCTAGCTCACCATCTCCTAAATCCCTACTCCTAAAGTATTCCATCATCTGCAAAACTGTAAAATCCATCTTCGCTAACAATAATGTGGTCAATTATTTTAATGTCGAAATAGGCAGCAGCTTCTTTAATTTTTTTGGTAAGTTCTTCATCGGCCCTGCTGGGTTTTAAATTGCCTGATGGATGGTTATGGCATAGTACAATGGAGGTAGCATCTTCTTCCAGTGCTTTTTTTAAAATAATCCGGGGATCGGCTACAGTACCGGTTATACCACCCTTACTTATTATTTCAAAATGGTTTATTTTATTTGCCCGGTTTAAAAAAACTACAGCAAAAACTTCATACCTGTAATCTTTTAATGTTGCCTGTAAATAGACTGCAATATCCCTGCTTGATCTTACAATAGTTTTTTCCAGGGCTGCAGATGCATGTCTTCTTCTGCCCAATTCAAGTGCAGCTGCTATGATTATTGATTTAGCTTCACCAATACCTTTTACCTGCTTAAAATCATTTAGTGATAACTTCCCAAGCTCATTTAAATTATCGTGGCCCAGTTTCAATATTTCCTTTGCCAGTTCTACAGCACTTTTATTTCTACTGCCGTTATTTATCAAAATAGCAAGTAGTTCCGAATTGCTTAGTGCTGCAGAGCCCTTAACAAGTAATTTCTCCCTCGGGCGATCATCTACGGCCCAGTTTTTTATAGATGTGGAAGGCTTGTTGACATTTTCCATTGCTTGTATATTAAATCATCTGAACTAAGTGATACTTTCGCAGGATATATTCCTTCACTAATCTCAATTTAAATATATATGGAATCAAATGCAAAAATTTTTTCAGGAACAGGATCGCAATATCTGGCAGAAAAAATAGCAAAGAAATTTGGAGAACCCTTAGGTAAAGTAAATATTCAAAGATTCAGCGATGGAGAAATTTAT
This sequence comes from uncultured Chitinophagaceae bacterium, assembly GCA_963715585.1. Taxonomy (GTDB): domain Bacteria; phylum Bacteroidota; class Bacteroidia; order Chitinophagales; family Chitinophagaceae; genus Ferruginibacter. The sequence goes on from OY970254.1 coordinate 408,982, forward strand.
GTAGAGTTTAAAGAAAGTATCAGGGGAAGGTTTGTGTTTTTAATACAAAGCACTTATGCTCCATCAGATAATTTAATGGAATTGCTTTTAATGATTGATGCTGCTAAAAGGGCATCTGCCTATAAAGTGATTGCAGTAATTCCTTACTATGGTCTTGCCAGACAAGACAGAAAAGACAGGCCAAGGGTTGCCATAGGGTCAAAATTGGTTGCCAATATGCTTACTGCTGCCGGCGCAGACAGGGTTATTACCATGGATCTGCATGCTCCACAAATACAGGGCTATTTTGATATCCCGGTTGATCATCTTGACTCTTCTGCTATATTCATCCCATATATTGAAAACCTGAAACTGGCTAATTTAACTTTTGCAGCACCCGATGTGGGCAGTGCAAACCGTATACGTGAGATAGCTACTTATTTTGAATGTGAAATGGTTATTTGTGATAAACACCGTAAAAGAGCTAATGAAATTGCCAGTATGGTTGTAATAGGAGATGTAACAGACCGCGACGTTGTTTTGATTGACGATATTTGTGACACTGGAGGTACATTAGTAAAAAGTGCAGCTTTAATGAAAGAAAAAGGTGCCAGAAGCGTAAGGGCACTTTGCACGCACCCGGTTTTAAGTGGAAAGGCCTATGAAAATATTCAGAATAGTGTTCTGGAGGAATTAGTTGTATGTGATACAATACCCTTAAGAGGTGAATGTAGTAAGATTAAAGTAGTGTCTACAGATGAATTATTTGCCGTAACCATACGTAATGCCTTTGAAAATAAAAGTATTAACAGCTTATTTATGAGAAGCAGGATGGCGAATAAGAAATAATTTAATCGATAATAATTAGTTGATAATGGATAATTGAAAAGCTTTACACAAAAAGCCAATTATCCATTATTTCATTATAGAATTAACCATTTATTGCCTACCTTTGCGCCTCATTAAAAAAATACTACAATGAAATCAATTACAATCGAAGGACAACTGAGGACCGAAAGCGGAAAAAAAGCCACCCGCCTACTTCGCTCTCAGAAAATGGTGCCAGGTGTAATTTATGGTGGTTCTCAAGAGATCAATTTCTCTGCTCCTGCAACTGCTTTTAAAGACATCGTTTACACCCCAGAATTTATGGTGGCAAACATTACTATTGACGGTAAATCTTACCGTTGTATTTTAAAAGACCTGCAGTTTCATAAAGTAACAGACCTGTTACTGCATGTTGACTTTTTAGAGCTGGTAGAAGACAAAAAAGTTATTGCAACCTTGCCACTTCATTACGTTGGTGTTCCTGCTGGTGTAAAAGCCGGTGGAAAGCTGGTGCTTAAAATGAAAAATGTAAAAGTAAAAGCACTTCCAAAATACCTGAAAGAGCATATTGAAGTAAATATCGAAAAACTGGAATTGAATGAAAATATCCGGGTTGAAGATATTCCAATGGATAATATGGAGGTGTTAAACTCACCACGTATTCCTATTGCATCAGTAACTATGACAAGGCAATTGAAACAGGAAGAATCGGCTGCTCCTAAAGCAGCTGCTCCGGCTGCAAAAGCTGCTGCTCCGGAAGCAAAAAAATAACAACAACAAAATCATCATAAAAAGCCTTTCCTTACCGGAAAGGCTTTTTTTAATTGGTAAGGTGTAGCCATAAAACTTTAATTACCTTTGCCCACCTAAAACAAGTAAAAATGGGAATGGATAGAAATACGGTAATTGGCTTTGTGCTGATAGGGGCATTATTAATTGCCATGTTTGTTATTAACAGCCGTAGTAATCAGGCATTTATGACTGAGAAGAAAAGAGTTGAAGATTCGATTGCAGCTACAAAACCAAAGGTTGATCCGGTTGTAGCAAAGAAAGATTCAATTGTTCTTGATTCACTATTGACTGCCAAACAAAAATTGCCGCCGGTTTTTATTACAGATACAATTGAACAGTTAGATACTTTGGAAAATGATCTGCTTAAAATTGTATTTACAAATAAAGGGGGACAACCTAAAATTGTTGAATTAAAAAGCTTTAAAAAATTTGATGGTAAGCCAATGATACTGGCTGATGGTAAATTTAATAAACTGTCTTATAAAATTAATGCTGACAATAACAAGACTTCTGAGACCGGTGATATAACCTTTGTAAGCAGCAGTAAAAAAGTAAATGCTGATAAATCGCAAAGCATTTCATATGTACTGAAAGATTCAACCGGCAGAGAAATTACCCATCAATATAGCCTGCCACCGGATAGTTACCTGGTTGATTTTAATTTATCTATGATAGGTGCTGATAAACTGGTTTCACAAAATACCATTAGCCTGCAATGGCAGACAGAAACACCGCAGGTAGAAAAAGATATTAAATATGAAAGGCAGCAAACACATATCTGCTATGTAAAAAACGGCAGTTACGATTTTGAATATGCTGGTACAGGAAGTGATAAAAGTTTTGAAAAAACTTTAGATTGGCTTGCCGTTAAGCAACAGTTTTTTGTATCGGCATTAACTGCTAAAAATAAATTCCGAAGTGCCTTTGTAAAATGGGTAGTTCCTGCAGATTCTTTACACATCATTGCACAAACCACGGCCAACTTTAATATTCAGCTTGCCGGTGGTTCGGCTGCCAATGTGCCCATGCAACTATATTTTGGCCCCAGCGATTACAATGTTTTAAGCAAGTACAATAACCAAATGGAAAATATTGTTCCGTATGGCAGTGGTGTATTTGCTTTTGTAAAGTATATCAACAGACATTTTTTATTACCCGTTTTTGATTTTTTGAGAAACCATATTGCAAGTATGGGCATGGTAATTTTATTGCTAACCCTTTTAATCCGTTTAATAACTTCTCCCATTCTATATAAAAGTTATTTAAGCGGTGCAAAAATGAAAGCACTTAAACCTGAAATTGACAGGCTGAAAGAAAAGCATGGAGATGATAAGCAGGCTTTTAGTATGGATCAGATGAAGCTCTGGAAATCTGCAGGGGTAAGTCCGCTTGGCGGATGTTTACCGGCATTGCTGCAGATACCAATATTTATGTCGTTGTATTATTTCTTTCAATCCAATATTTCACTAAGGGGGCAAAGTTTTTTATGGGCCAAAGACCTGGCAGCATACGACTCCATTGCTTCGCTGCCGTTTTCTATCCCTTTTTATGGAGACCATGTAAGCTTGTTTACGATTACTGCAACTGTAACCAGTTTAATCATCTCTATTTACAGCATGAGTAATATGCAGGATAACAGTAATCCGGTTATGAAGTATATGCCGTACATTTTTCCGGTACTGTTGTTAGGTGTTTTTAATAACCTGCCTGCTGCATTAACCTGGTATTATACAGTATCAAATACAATAACCCTTATCCTTCAGATTGTAATACAGAAGTATATAATTAACCACGAAAAGATACTGGCGCAGATTGAAGAGAACCGAAAGAAACCGGTAAAACAAAGTAAGTTTCAGGAACGGATGATGGCCATGCAGGAAAGCAATAAAAAACTGCAGGACATGAAGAAAAAATCAGGCAAAAATTAGTTAATAGTTAAAGATTTCACAACCTGCAGGCTGTTAAAGGCACTGCAGGTTTTTTTATTGGCATAACTCAATTCTGGCACGGGATTTTATTATACAGTACTACATAGCTTAATTTAAATAAGATATTAAGCGATATAGTATCTTTAGTAAATAATTACTACAATGAAAAAACTAAGAGGATTAATGTTGTTTGCGGGGCTTATTGCAGCCTTTGTTTCTGCAAATGCACAGCGAAATATTGCTGAAGCTACCATTGTGTATGATATGGTCATCCAAACCGGTAATAATACTCCTCAATCTGGCGATGCACTTACCGGTGCCACAACTACAGTTTATTTAAAAGGAAATAACAGCCGTACAGATATGGCCAGTTCGCTGGGTAAAGAAATAACCATTTATAACTCGAAAACCAATAATGCAGTTATTTTAAAAGAATTTAGCGGACAAAAATTAATGATCACGCTTACCAGGGAAAACTGGATTGCAAAAAATAAAATGTACAGTAATATTAAATTCGAACTTACCGGAGAGTCTAAAATAATAGGAGGTTATAACACCAAAAAAGCAATTGCTAAAATGGCGGACGGTAAAACATTTGAAGTGTATTATACGCCAGAGCTGGTACCGACCAATAAGGACTACGACCTTACATTCAGTAACCTTCCGGGCCTTGCGGTTCAATATGAGATTGAATCGGGTAAAATGAAATTCAAGTATACGCTTGCTAAGATAAATTATGATCCGGTTCCCGTTTCTCTGTTCGATTTTCCTACATCCGGTTACAGAACAATGACATACGAAGAGAATCAGAATCTGAAAAAAGGGAATTGATAAAATATAAGGAATAAAAAAAGCTTGAAATTTTCAAGCTTTTTTTTAATGTGTTTTGATAATCAGTTTAACACCGGTATATCCCTGTTTCATTTCCGGTATTGCGAAAACCTGTTTGTGAGGAATTATATAAACTGTATTACCTTTTTGATAGGTAAGCAAAGTATTGTTTAAGTAAGAAGTTCCGTTCACCTGCTGGTTTGCCAGTAAACTCCCGGTATATTTTAAACCGCTTTTAAGATTAAGACCAATTGAATTTCTTAAAGAATTCCCAGCGTTAATGTTGAGGCTAACTTTGGATTTGTTCTTTTTTCCGATGCCTTTATCGGCCATAGCGCTGAAACCTATGCCGCTAAGCATAAGAATTATCACTATCATTTTGGCCTTTTTAAACATCGGTTTCAATTTTCTCAAACAAATATATTGAAAAAAAATTGGTAATTCCATACCATTCATCAATTCTTTTTACATTCTTTTAACGTTTATATTTAAAAATTGTTACAAAAAGTTGATTGTTTCTTCAAAACTTCCTAATTTACAATAACCTACAGCCCATGAGTAAATATCCTTATCGTCAGGACAGAGAAGAAATAAAAGCACTACTCCAACAATTTGATAATCTCAAAGCAGGTAAACCCAACTCATTTATTGAAGAAGATTCCTTTGAACGCATTATTGATTATTTTGATGAAAAGGAACAGCTGAATCTGGCATTGGAGGCGGCCGAGTACGGAACCGAACAATATCCATACTCATCTATGCTGCTTTTAAAAAAGGCTGATATATTGATTGCCCTAAGGCATTATAAAGAAGCGCTGTTCATACTTGATCAGGCCGAATTGCTTGACAGCCGGGACACCAATCTATTTATTTTAAAGACTGATGCCTACCTGGCTTTGGATATGCAGCAAAAAGCAGCTGATGTTTTAGAGGCTGCTATTCATGATTTTGAAGGCGAAGAGCGGCTTGATCTGCTATTTGAACTGTCTGATGTGTATGATGATTATGAAAATTTTGAAAAGGTTTTCGACTGCCTTAAAATGATATTGGAACAGGAACCCAATAATGAAGAAGCTTTATATAAAATATGTTTCTGGACCGATTTTACCGGTAGAAATGAAGAAGGGATACGTTTACACCAGAAAATAATTGACGAATTTCCATTTAATGAACTGGCTTGGTTCAACCTGGCTGCAGCATACCAAGGCTTAAAATTATACGAAAAAGCCATCGATGCCTATGAGTATGCCATTGCCATTGACGAAAAATTTGACTTTGCACTGCGAAATATGGGAGATGCCTATATACGTCTGCGCAGATACAAAGAAGCTGTTGAGGTTTTAGAAAGGGTATTGGAACTTGCCCGCCCAGAGGATGTTATTTACGAAGCTATTGGGCATTGCTACGACAAAATGGGCAATTATGCACAGGCAAGGTTTAATTACCGCAAAGCAAGCCATTTAAACAGCGAGGATACCCAGCTGAATTATAAAATAGCCTGTACTTACATGAATGAAGGTACCTGGGACAGTGCTATTAAAAATCTTGAAATAGCCATGCGTATTCATCGCATGCAGCCCGAATACAACCTGGCTATGGGCCAATGTTACATGGAGCTGGATAAACTGGATGACGCCATCACTTATTTTGGGAATGTAGTAAGGGTAAGGCCTAAAAACATTAATGGCTGGATAGAATTATTGAAATGTCTTTATAAAGCCGGTATGATGGAAGAAGCGCTTGAGTATGCCGGCTTTGCTTTTGAACAAACGGATGGTAAACCCATTTTTCTTTTTTATAAAAGTGCAGTTTTGTATGCATTGGGTAAATCGAAAGAGGCATTGTTACATCTGGAGACCGCCATGACCCGTAATCCCAAACTTATCAAGAAATTCATAGAAATCAATCCTTCCATATTACAGGTACAACAGGTTGTTGATCTGATTGCCCGTTATAAGAAGCGTAACTCTATTTAAACGATTCTCCCTTTTTTTAAACCTGATTTAGATCGCAATTTTTATTGAAGTGCATGGGTTATCTTTGCACTCTTAAATTATATACAATGAACTTTAATCTTTCTCAAATACCGGAACGTACAAGACAACCCCGTGAACATGGCATTACCATGGTAATGGATAAAGGATTAAGTGTGGAAGAGGCTAAAAACTTTATGAGTGCCGCATCGCCACACGTAGATGTGGTTAAGCTTGGTTTTGGTACTTCATTCGTTACGCCTAACCTGAAAGAGAAGTTGGAAGTGTACCGGTCGCATAATATGCCGATCTATTTTGGTGGGACATTATTTGAAGCATTTTTGATCAGGAATCAATTTGAAGATTATATCAGTGTTTGTAAAGAGTTTGGCGTTAGTTATATGGAAGTGAGTGACGGATCAATAGAAATCCCACATGCTGAAAAGTGTGGTTACATAGAAAAACTGGCAAAGATTGGTGTGGTTTTAAGTGAAGTAGGCAGTAAAGATGCAGCACATATTATACCGCCCTATAAATGGATAGAATTGATGAGAGCTGAACTAGAAGCAGGTTCTACCTATGTAATAGCCGAAGCCCGTGAAGCAGGTAATGTAGGTATTTACCGTGGCACCGGTGAAGTAAGGGAAGGTTTAGTACAGGAAATTCTTACACAGATACCGGAAGAAAAAATTATTTGGGAAGCGCCGCAAAAAGCACAGCAATTATACTTTCTGGAACTCATAGGTTGTAATGTAAACCTGGGAAATATTGCGCCAAATGAAGTAATTCCATTAGAAGCTATGCGTATTGGTTTACGTGGCGATACTTTTCATTTATACCTGAATAAAGAAACAGTATAATGAAAACTTACGGCCTTATTGGATTTCCTTTAACGCATTCTTTTTCACAAAAATATTTTACCGAAAAATTTCAAAGGGAAGGAATTACAGATTGCAACTATGAAGTTTATCCCATTCAATCTGTTAGCGAATTAAACGATCTGATAAAAAGTAATTCAAACCTGTCCGGTTTAAATGTTACCATCCCTTACAAGCAGTTAATACTTCACCACCTTAACAGCGTTAAAGAAATTCCTTTTGGATTAAAAGCGTGCAATTGTATAAAAATTAAAGAAGGGAAAACTTACGGATACAATACCGATATTATTGGATTTGAAAGATCGTTGTTACCATATCTGAAGCCTTATCATACCCATGCATTGATCCTTGGAAATGGCGGGGCGGCAGAAGCTGTCAAATTTGTATTTGATAAACTGAATATCAGGTATAAAATTGTAAGCAGAAAAATACATGATGGCTCTGAATTAACTTATCAGGATCTGAATAAAGCAATTGTTGAAGAAAACAAACTCATCGTTAATACTACGCCGCTTGGTACATTCCCAAACATTAATGATTGCCCGGAAATACCTTACCAGTTTTTAACACCGCAACATCTTTTATACGACCTTGTTTATAACCCCGAAAAGACCCTGTTTCTGCAAAAAGGGGAAGCCCTGGGCGCCTCCATAAAAAATGGCTATGAAATGCTGATACTACAGGCCGAAGAAAGCTGGAGAATCTGGAACGAAGATTAATGAACTATCCTTCCAGTATTGTTTTAAATTTTTCGGGAATGGCTGCTACTTTTTTTGCATCATAATCGTAACAAACCATACCGGTTTTTGCATTGGCCAGTAAAATATTTTCATCATTACGTTTTGCAAAAAGCCGGTAATACAGTTCAAAGCCAACTCTTGATATTTCACCAGCAACCAGTTTTACTTCCACTATATCACCGTAAAAAGATTCGCTTTTGAATTCAATGGCAAGGTCACTCATGATCAACCCAATGCCTTCAATTTTTAATTCGTTATAATTATACAGCTTCAGCCATTGCATTCTTGCTTCATGAATGATGCTTACAAAAGCATCGTTGCCCACATGATTGCCATAGTTAATATCGGCAATACGAACAGGAATAAGGAATGATGCCATTACTTTTTCCGGAATATCTATTTTAATTCTTGCCATTTTATTTATTCAAAAAGTTTATCAGTTTTTCCATTGCTTTTTTTCTGTGGCTGAATTTATTTTTTCCGGCCATATCCATTTCAGCAAAACTTTTATCACTACCATCAGGTACAAAAACCGGATCGTACCCAAAGCCGTTATCGCCCTTTCTTTCATCGATTATTTTACCATCACAAATTCCTTCAAAAAGATATTCTTTGCCATCCAGTATCAATGATATCACGGTTCTGAAACGTGCTGATCTATTATCTGAAGATGCAAGTTTGCTCAGCAGTTTTTCAATATTGTCATCAAAGCTTCTGCTTTCGCCGGCATAGCGGGCACTTTTTACTCCGGGCTCACCATTCAAAGCAACTACTTCAAGGCCTGTGTCTTCACTAAAACAATTTTGATTTGTAATTTCAAAAATGGTTTTAGACTTTTCCGATGCATTGGCTTCCAATGTGTCATGCGGCTCGGGAATATCAATATCGATACCTGCTTCTTTTAAAGTAATGATATTAAAACGACTACCCAATACAGCCCTTACTTCTTCTACCTTGTTTTGGTTATTGGTGGCGAATATTATGCTTGTCATTTTTTGTAAATTATCCTAATGCAAAGATTTTTTTAAGGCAGTTCCACAATTTCATTTTTTCTTCTTTGTTGGCCTGCAATTCATTTAACGAAACCGATGAAAGATATACCTGGTTGTTAAACTGCTGAACCTGGTAATGCGGAAACTGCAGCGGTAATGCCAATGCATCTGCATCTAAACCAAATAAAAATACTTTTTCGGCCTTTAATTGTTCGGCCACAGCAGTATAAGCCAGGCCGGGGTTTTTAGCCAGGTTAATTAATGCAATATCTGCCATAGTTAGTTTACAGGCAGTTAATATACCCAGTAAAAAATTGAGTTCTTCGTCGGGTAAATAAATGGCAGCTGTTGAGTTTACCAATACAGCTATCTTTTTTTGATTACTACCCAGGCTGGCAATATTACCCGCTTGTATATCATCCAAAACTGATTTGTCTGTTTCTAAATCGTACAGCGATTTGCTGTACAAACCCTGTAATATCATTGCAGGAAGTTGAATATTATCTAAACTCATTAATTGCCAATTTAAACTCTTGCTTTTTTCGTTTCTTTGCAGTAAAATTAAGGAATATGATTGCAGCTGAAAATATTAATGTTACGAAAGTAGAACACAGTAAACTTAAAGATATTAATCTTGAAAACATTCCCTTCGGTAAATACTTTACCGATCATATGCTGGAAGTGGATTATGAAGATGGTGAATGGAAAAATGCAGAGATAAAACCTTATCAACCTTTATTATTAGACCCATCATTAGCAGCCCTGCATTACGGGCAGGCAATTTTTGAAGGCATAAAAGCCTATAAGAATGAAGCTGGCGAAGTATCTATCTTCCGCCCGATAGATAATTTTAAACGCTTTAATATTTCTGCCGAAAGAATGCAGATGCCACAGGTGCCCGAAGAAATCTTTATGGAAGGCATGCGTATGCTGATAGAACTGGATAAGAACTGGATTCCAACACAGGAAGACCATTCTTTATACATCCGCCCGTTTATGTTCAGCAACGATCATATGATAGGCGTAAGGCCCAGTGAAAAATATAAGTTCATGATCATACTGAGCCCTACAGGGCCTTATTATAATACACCCATGCGTATTTATGTAGAAGAGCATTATGTAAGGGCTGTGCCAGGTGGCGTTGGATACGCAAAAGCTGCCGGCAATTATGGCGGCGCCATGTATGCTACTGCACAGGCAAAGCTTAAGGGCTACGACCAGGTTTTATGGACCGATGCTTTTGAACATAAATATGTGCAGGAATGTGGCACCATGAATGTTTTCTTTATTATTGGCAATACAGCCATTACACCAGATTTAAAGGAAGGAACCATATTGGCCGGTGTTACCAGGGATAGCACCATGGTGATGCTGAGGGATATGGGGTTTGATGTGGAAGAAAAACATATAAGTATTGATGACATTATTAATGCATACAACGCAGGTATTTTATACGAGGTTTTTGGTACAGGCACTGCAGCTACCATTTCTATGATAAAAGAACTGAGATACAAGGATTTTGTAATGGAATTTGACGTGGATAGCTGGAAAACTGCTCCCGAAGTAAAAAGCCGCTTAAATGCCATCCGTTATGGCCAGTCACCTGATAATCATGGCTGGATGCTTAAGATTTGAGTGCCCGGATTCAGAAAATTATACTTAAACCGCCCTGTAAAGGCGGTTTTTTGTGGAAATGTTAATAAAAATTGATTTTTTTTACTTTTAAGTTTCCAAAATCAAATCATAAATCCTACCTTTGCCGTCCGAAAATTAAAAGCACAAAATGCCTACAATACAACAGTTAGTAAGAAAAGGAAGAGAAGTAATTAAAGCTAAAAGCAAATCAAGGGCTTTGGACAGTTGTCCGCAGCGCCGTGGTGTATGTACAAGGGTGTACACAACTACGCCTAAAAAGCCAAACTCTGCTTTACGTAAAGTTGCTAAAGTACGTTTAACCAATAAAATTGAGGTTATTGCCTATATTCCGGGTGAAGGACACAATTTACAGGAACACTAGTATTGTATTGATACGTGGCGGAAGGGTAAAAGATTTACCAGGTGTACGTTACCATATTGTACGTGGTAGTTTGGATACAGCGGGTGTTAAAGACCGTAAACAAAGCCGTAGTAAATACGGAACTAAAAAAGCTAAAAAATAATTTCAATAAAGGTCGGACGGGTGACGCCTGGCCAAAATAAATAACAATGAGGAAGACACAACCGAAAAAGATACCATTAGCACCAGATCCTAAATTTAACGACAAACTGGTTACCCGTTTTGTAAACAACCTGATGTGGGCCGGTAAAAAAAGTGGTGCATACATTATATTTTACAATGCTTTGGATAAAGTTGCCAAGCAAACCGGTGAAGATGGATACGAGGTTTGGAAAAAAGCTTTGACTAACATCACTCCTGGTGTTGAAGTACGTAGCCGCCGTATTGGTGGTGCTACTTTCCAGATTCCTGCTGAGGTGCGTGCCGACAGAAAAGTTTCTTTAAGCATTAAATGGATGATCAAATACAGCCGTGACCGAAACGGTCGCAGCATGGCTGATAAATTAGCCAACGAAATTGTTGCTGCAAGCAAAGGTGAAGGCGCTTCATTCAAAAAGAAAGAAGATACACACCGTATGGCAGAAGCTAACAAAGCTTTCGCTCACTTCAGAATCTAATTATTATACCAGCATTATATTAAGCCATCCAAACCGGGTGGCTTTTTTGTTGTTTAATAGCTTTGTTATATAAAAAAATGCACGTACCTTTGCGGCGCTAAAAGGCTGGCAAAGTTTGGATAGGCCCGCTTATTTAGCATACCATGAGAGTTTAATCAATCATATTAACCCCGGTTCGCTTGCAGCGTTCTTAATTACAGGGGTATGCTTTTAACCAGGGCAAAAGATCAGCAAAGAATATAAGTACAAGAGTGCGACGCCAATGAAGCTTAATAGCAATTCAAAAGCTGAGTACATAACAACAAACAATAAACTACAAACAATAAACATTTAAAAATGGCAGATTTACGTTATCAACGAAACTTTGGAATTGCCGCTCACATTGATGCCGGTAAAACCACCACCACCGAGCGTATATTATATTATACGGGTGTTAACCATAAAATAGGTGAGGTGCATGATGGCGCCGCTACTATGGACTGGATGGCCCAGGAACAGGAAAGAGGTATCACTATTACGAGTGCTGCAACTACCTGCTTTTGGAACTTTCCAATGGCGAATGGTAAAAAATTACCGGATACGCATCAGTACAAATTCAACATTATTGATACTCCGGGTCACGTGGATTTTACCGTAGAGGTAGAACGTTCTTTGCGTGTACTGGATGGTTTACTGGCATTGTTCTGCGCTGTATCTGGTGTGGAGCCACAGAGCGAAACTGTTTGGCGCCAGGCCAACCGTTACAAAGTACCACGTATTGGTTTTGTAAATAAAATGGACCGCAGTGGTGCCGATTTCTTAAATGTGGTAAAACAAATTAAAGAAATGCTGGGCGCTAAAGCTGTGCCTTTGCAATTACCAATTGGTGCCGAAGATAATTTTAAAGGTGTGGTTGATCTGATCACCATGAAAGGAATTGTGTGGGATGAAGCCGGACAAGGTATGACTTTTGACGAAGTGCCCATTCCGGAAGATATGATTGAAGAAGTGAACGAGTGGAGACAGCATTTAATTGAAGCCGTTGCTGATTACGATGATAAATTACTGGAAAAATTCTTCGATGATCCTAACACGATCTCTGAAGATGAAATTCATGAAGCTATCCGTAAAGCAACCATCGATATTTCTATCATCCCGATGATGTGTGGTTCATCTTTCAAAAACAAAGGAGTACAAACTGCATTGGATGCGATCGTTCGTTACTTACCTGGTCCTTTGGATATTGAAGCGGTTAAAGGAACTAATCCTGATACCGGTGAAGAATTACTGCGTCATGCAGATCCAAAAGAACCATTCAGTGCTTTGGCATTTAAGATCATGACCGATCCTTTTGTGGGTCGTTTAGCGTTCTTCCGGGCTTATTCTGGTCGTTTGGATTCTGGTTCTTATGTGCTGAACACCCGTACAGGTAAGAAAGAGCGTATCAGCCGTATCATGCAGATGCATGCCAACAAACAAAACCCGGTTGATTTTATTGAAGCTGGTGATATTGGTGCTGCTGTAGGTTTTAAAGATATTAAAACCGGTGATACACTTTGTAACGAAGACAACCCGATTGTACTGGAAGCGATGACCTTCCCGGAACCGGTTATCTCTGTTGCGGTTGAACCAAAAACACAGGCCGACGTTGATAAGATGGGTATGGCCATTGCCAAACTGGTAGAGGAAGATCCTACATTACGTGTTAAGACTGACGAAGAAACCGGCCAGACCATTTTAAGTGGAATGGGAGAGTTGCATTTGGAAATTATCGTTGACCGTATGCGTCGTGAGTTTAAAGTTGAAATTAACCAGGGTGCTCCGCAGGTTGCTTATAAAGAAGCATTCCATAATTCAGTTGAGCACAGAGAAACGTTGAAGAAACAAACAGGTGGTCGTGGTAAATTTGCCGATATCATTTTTGAGATCGGACCCGCTGACCCTGAATTTTTGAACGATAAAGAAGTGAACAAAGGAAGTAATTTCCAGTTTGTAAACGGTTTGTTTGGTGGTAGTATTCCAAAAGAATTTGTACCGGCCATTCAAAAAGGTTTTGAAACTGCAATGACTACCGGTGTACTGGCAGGTTATCCAATGGAGAGCATGAAAGTACGTGTGTTTGATGGCTCTTTCCACCAGGTGGATAGTGATGCGATGAGTTTTGAACTTTGTGCAAAACAAGGATACCGTGAAGCCGGCCGTAAAGCAAAACCTGTTTTACTGGAACCGATCATGAAAGTGGAAGTGCTTACACCAGACCAGTACATGGGTGATGTTACGGGTGATTTGAACCGCCGACGTGGTATGCTGGAAGGTATGGATAGCAAACATGGTGTACAGGTTATTAAAGCCAAAGTGCCATTAAGCGAAATGTTTGGTTATGTAACGCAGTTGCGTTCATTATCGAGCGGCCGTGCTACTTCTACCATGGAGTTCAGCCATTACTCTCCTGCACCAAATAATATTGCAGAAGAAGTGATAGCTAAACAAAAAGGTAAAGTGAAGATAGGAGAAGAGTAAAGCAAACCCCCTCCGCCCCCCTAAAGGGGGAACTGATTATGGAGGAGATGAAAGCGGATATTTTAAGAGACCCCATTCTGAAAGGAATGGGGTTTTTGTTTGGCATAATCTTGGATACAAAATAATATCTTCATAAAAACAAACTGATGAAAAAACTCATTCCCGCAATACTGCTTATCATTTCTCTACCCATTTTTGCCCAGCGCAATAATGTTGATAAAGACCATGAAAATTTTTTCCGCATCGGCGCTAAAGGGGGAGTCAATATCAATAAGATAACCGGTAAGTCTTATAAGGAAGGATTCAATTTTAATTTCCAGGCAGGCATTTTTTTACAATTTAATTTTAGTAACACATTTGGTTTACAGCCAGAAGTGAATTTTGTACAAAGCTCATCAGAGTTCAGCAATGATGCTAATGATATTTATTACGATCTTTTTTTAGGGGGCAGCCAGAAAAAATCAAAACTGAATTTCCTGGAAGTGCCCTTGCTGTTAAATATAAATGTGGGAGAAAGTAAAAGAGTAAAACTGCAGATTGGCCCTGCTTACGGTGGGCTGTTAAAACAAACGGTTGACAGTTTGAAAACCAAAGGTGATATTTATAAGAACGGAGAGTGGGCAGCTATTGGCGGTTTATTTATACAGTTACCATTTGTAAACGTAGGTGCCAGATACAAACTTGGTTTAACCAACCTGAATGATATTGATGACAGGCAAAAATGGAAGAGCCAGAGTATACAGGTTTTTGTGGGGGTGACGTTTTAAAAAGTCAAAAGTCAAAAGCTGTGAGTCTGCGGCTTATTAATATGTACAATTCTGTAGCAGGCTTGCTTTTTTAAAAATCACTTTGTATTTTGTTTTCATAATCACACGCTATGCAAAACATACGATTAGAAAACCTGTTGTTGATTGATATTGAAACAGTATCAGAGCATCCAACCTTTAATGAACTGAATGAAGACTGGAAAAATCTGTGGCAGGAAAAAGTACAAAGGCAATTACCAGAAAATGTTACGGCAGAAGAGTTTTATCCGCAGCGTGCCGGTGTAATGGCCGAGTTTTCTAAAGTGGTTTGTATTAGTGTTGGATATTTTAAGAGAGAAGATAAAGCTGTTCATCTTCGTGTAAAATCTTTTTATGGTGATGATGAAAAAATATTACTGCAGGATTTTATTGCAGCCCTGCAAAAGATGGAAGCCAATAACAACAAATGGAGTTTTACCGGTCACAACATTAAAGAATTTGATATCCCTTTTATTTGCCGCCGTTTATTAATTAACGGGTTACCTATTCCTCCCTTTCTCGATTTTCAGAACATGAAACCCTGGGAAACCAACATGATTGATACTTTTCAGTACTGGCGCTTTGGCGATTACAAACATTATACATCACTTAAATTACTGGCTGCTGCATTAAATGTACCATCTCCCAAAGATGATATTGACGGCAGTATGGTTGGTGATGTGTATTGGATTGAAAAGAACCTGGAACGTATTGTTACCTATTGCCAGAAAGATGTGGTGACTACAGCTAATATTGTTTTAAGGTTTAAGAATTTGCCATTGCTTGAGGCAGCTCATGTTGAGATTGTAAAATAGATTTCATTAAACGAATTATTTTTATTTCTAAAAATTCTTAGTGAAACTTTGTGTTTTTCTTAGTGTGCTTTGTGGTAGAAATTTTTACCACAAAGCACACAATGGTTATCACGAAGGAACACAAAGAAGCCTTATCAATAATAGCTTACTGTAGCAATAGTTTTTGCGTGGCAACTTCACCTGCATTGCTGATCTTAATAAAATACAATCCTCTTGCAAATGCAGCTGTGTTGATGTTGATCTTAGAAAGATTTGTTTTCTCTGTAAAAATTATATTACCTGCAGCATTAAATAACTGAATGGTTGAAGCAGCATTATTTATTTTATCCAGTGTTACCGTAACAAAATCCCTCGCCGGGTTTGGTGCTACAGTTATTGAATATCCTTTATCAAAATTAACAGACCTTACAACCGATACCTGTAGCTTTCCGTCTTTATCAACTTCATTAATGCGGTAGTAACTGGTGCCATTTAATGGTAAATTATCATAAGCAGTATATTCCAGGTGATTGCTGCTGTTGCCTGCGGCATTTAAGCTGGCAAGGCTTTGCCAGTTGCGTCCATCGGCCGATCTTTCAATAATAAAATGACTGCTGTTTATTTCCTGTTCGGTGCTCCAGCTAAGCTTTACAATTTTATTTTGTTTTTGTGCAGTGAAAGAACTGAATGTAATTGGTAATGCTCCCAGATCGGCACGGGTGTACCAGACCGGTGCAGTAACCATTCTGCTGCTGCCATTGGTAACATCAATATAGTAATAACCGGTAGCAAGGTTTGCTAAATTATCATCCACATATTGTAAACTGCTTCCGGTAGCCGAATATATTTCTGTTGCATTTACATTACTGCCGGGCAAACCAAACATTACTTTTATTACAGCACCTGCGGTGGAAGTGGAAACATCTGTAAGATTAACAGCAATAATTGGTGCACCTGCGGCAACCAGGCTGCTACCCATTATTTTTGTGTTCAATGTAAAATCAACTTTGGTATCGCAATCCTGCGTAGCATACACATGCATATTGCGGAAACCGCTTATGATATTTGTTTTTGATAATGCAGGCGCAACCACTGCCGATCTTGAGTATGTTGTTCTTCCAAATGTGGTGTTGTGATTATCGTGATCAATAGTTGGTGCAATATGATAACCCTTTGCCAGCAGCTTTTGATAATACCATAAATAACTCATAGATGAACCGGGATTACTATAAGTGGTATTGAGCGATGTTGCAGGCCCGCTTTCTACTGCCGTTGCGCTGATGGCAGCATCAAATGCAGCGCTGTAGCCAATATTAGCAAGGTTACCGTAATCATTATCATTGGGATGTGCCAGCGAAGCAAAAGTATTGGTAGCACTGTTGTTATTTACAGTTTGAAACAACCCGGCACCACTGGTATAATCTGATTTTGCAATAAAATCATTGTAATTATTGGTAGCACCCCAGCCGCCGCTGCCACTTTCCCAGCCCCATAAATTATTCATACCATCGCCATAAACAAGCACATGCCCACCATTGCTGATAACGCCCCACTCCATACCGTACAATGCAATAAAGGATGGATGTGTAGTAGTGAAACTGCTTGCCTGTGTTACACCCAAAACATAGGTGCTGAGTTTATTACCAGGGCTATTGTTTGCGGTGTAATGGTTATGTTCTGATATGCCCAGGTAATCCATGCATTGCGATGACATGGCATAAGTATAATCGTCGGCAGGTGTATAGCCGGGGTTATCCTGGTTGCCATCCGAATAATCGGAATGGGCATGCAGGTTGCCAAAATAATAATTGTTTGTGGGGTCGTTGGTGGTTGTTGCATTTCCTTCCAGCGGAGCTGTTGTTAAATATTTGGTACCACCACTGCACAATTTATTAAATGCAAAAACATAAAAATAATACGTTGTACTTGCAGCAAGATTCTGCGTTAAAAAACTTTTTTCGGCGTTATTAGAAATAACAAATCCACCACCAATTGCATCTCCTAAATTATAATCAGTATTATTTACCGGCGTTGCAGATAAAGATGGACTAAGACTTCTGATAACAAGATATGCATCGCAACCGGTGCCGGCATTAAACGACCCTGCAATGGCGTTGCCCGAAGCAGTAAATGAAATGTTTTTTGGCTGTGCTGTTGGTATGGCACAGGGCGCTAAATTGGCTGTTGACATGGAGCCACTTAACGGCCCGGTTACATTATATACAGGCCCGTTACTGCAACCAATATTGTTGTAACTGAAAATATAAAAATAGTAAAGTGTAATGGGTGATAAACCTGTTGCAGTAAAAGCAGTAAGATTGTTTTGCTGAACAACGGTTGCATTGCCAATGATGTTACCTGCTGCATAGCTAATACCGTTAACCGGGTTATTGGTTAATGATGCTGCGGTGCTTCTTAAAACCAAATAACCATCAGTAGCGGCGGCGGCTGTAAATGAACCGGGTATGGTATTTACTGTAGCTGTTCCAAAATTTAAAATAGTGGGTTGTGCTGCAGGTGTGGTGCAGGCAGGCAGTCCCGCAATGGTTGCTGCATTACCCAATAGTGGATTTACCGTTAAATATTTTACGCTGCCAATACATACATTGTTTACCGAAAAAATATAAAAATAGTAAGTAGTTGATGGTGATAAACCTGTTGCAGAAAAACTTACAGCACTGCCATTGGCCACAACATAACCATCGCCCACATTATCGCCTAAATTATAAATAGTGCCATCAACCGGTAAAGAAGTAAGGCTGTTATTATTGCTTACAATAACCAGGTAACTGTTTGGTGCCGGTGAAGCAGCAGTAAAACTTCCATCAATGGAAGAGCTGGTGATGGTACCAAAAATTAAATTGGTTGGTTGTGCAGTTGGTGTAGCACATGGGGTGTTAGGTACAGCAGTTACAGAAATATTATCGATACTGATTTTAGGCCTGGAGCCTGAGGCAGCTACAGCATTGGTACCATTGTGATAATAAAAACGAAGTCTTGCAGTTGCCGAATTATTGAAAGCAATTGGTAAAACCACATTGGTAATACTGCCCAGGGCAGCTACATTATTTGTAAAGTTTGTTACAGAAGCTGGTGTGAGGTCTGTAAATGTAATTCCATCGGTGCTGCTGTAGATTTTTAAGGAGCCATTTCTGTTGCCTGTTGTATTGAAAACTGTAGCCCAGTCAAAGCTAAGAGTTCCGGCATCAACTCCTGTAAAGTTTAAATACAAATCAAAAGCGGTTGAAGTGGTATTATCAGAAGTACCGGTAGATAGCAATACAATGGAATTGGTTGGAGCAGACTGGTCTGTTCCTCTTTGTACGCCACCTGTACCGCCGATTACAAAACTGGTAGTAGGCGTTGTTATCCTGGTGCCAGACGGAATAGCTCCTGTTGCGTTAACAGCTACAGAACCAAAACGATTGGCACCAGTACCAGCTGCAAAACCATTCGTCCAGTTGGCAATATCCGCAAAGTTTTCGGTATAGGTAAGCGATGGCTGCGAAGCCATAGGCACAGGTGTTTGTGCAAACGCATTACATGCGCATAAGAGTAGCGTTAGTGCCTGAACAAATCTCATCTTGAACTGGTTTTTCTGAAATGGATATTTGATTGATTAAAATGGTTTTTACAAAACTATCATAAATTAACCTAAACACCTATCTACATACACTGCCCGGTGGGAAAATAACACTCAAAAATGGCTTTTTTACCCAAAGTTTTGCGTTACCCAACCCAAACGTTTACCTTATACAACGTAAAACTTTACGTTACCTGACCTAAAGTTTTACGTTACCCAACGCAAAATTTTACGTTACCCAACCTAAACGTTTACCTTATACAACCTAAAACTTTACGTTATACAACCTAAAACTTTACGTTACCTAACCCAAAGTTTTGCGTTACCCAACCTAAACGTTTAGGTCTACCAACCCAAAAGACTGGGTTTTGGCAAAAAAAAAGCAGGTTTTGCAATTGCAAAACCTGCTGTACAATGGTTAAGTAAACTGTTTATGAATTACCCGTTCCGTTCCTGGGGAAAAATTGCGCAATATCTTCCTTTACAGTTGTAATACCTGGTTCGTTCTGGTCGGCCAGGTAACTGATATAACTGTATTGATTCAGTGCCTGCTGGTAGTTATCATTATCGTGCAGTATTTTGGTATCGTCAAACTGCTCACTGAGCGATTGCAGGCGGCTGATGAACTTTTCCAGCGCAGCCCTGGTCGCAAAGTCGGCGCTAAACTCGGCCCAGTCTACTTTGGCACTGTCAAACTGCGGATGGCTGCTGTGTACATCGTTTACCTTGTTTACAAGCAGTTTATGCTGCTCATTAATACTGCCGTATTTCTGGCGTTCATCGGGTGTAAGATTTACCATCTTCCCGGTAATAATAGATTGGATATTATCCAATGCTCTGTTGATGTTGTCAATATCGCCAACAGTCAACTGGTTTTGAATCAGGTCTTTTAATGGCATGATTGAGAAATTTTAAAATTAATAAATAGGTTACGGTTTTTTGATAGGCGAACCGGATCTTTAAAATTTTACTGCAGTCATGTTTTAAATGGGATATGAATTAATTGGCCAATTCAAAGATGAATCTTCTGTATTTTAAAAACAAGGGAAAAACAACAGAAAAAACTGAGGTTTTTCCCATTTTTATTTGATGGGAAAGTTGTATATGCAGTAGCGGTGTTTTTAATGAGGAATTGGGTGGTACGGTTTGTGTTGATGATGATGTATAAAGTGAATCAGGTGTTGTGTATATTTGAGAGTTAGCTGAAATTCCTAATCAGCAAACCATTTAAAAATAGGCATTTTGCAAGGAGAAATATAAAACTGCACTAAGCGAAACACAATAATTAATTTAGAAACAATCTAAAATGTTAATTAGAATTATTAAATGGCCCTTTTTAATAATCATTACACTTGCTTATGTAATAGCATGCTCCCCATCAAGAAATACTTCCGACATGTACGACAATCCAAGAACTGATTCTCTCAGACTTGAAATGTTTAATAATGAAATTTCTAAATTAGGGTTAACCGATGGTGATACACTTGTTGACATTGGGAGCTCTACAGGATTTTTTGACTTTCAATTATTTCATTTTTACCCAAATAAGTTTTATATTCTTGAGGATATCTACAAGAAGTATGAAAAACAACCAAAAAATGCCTATATGATGATTGACGGTCAAAGAAAATATTTTAAAGATAATTTTCTAAGAATTACTGGTACTAACGAATTTATACCGTTAAGGACGAATGGCTATAAAACAGTTATTTGTCGTAAAACCGTGCATGAATTTAAGAATACAGACAGAATGATTAATGAGTTAAAACGAATTCTAGCGGTGGATGGAGTTCTAATAATTATAGAAGCATTACCTAAAACAGAAGGTGAGATAGACCCAGGTTGCAAAATGAAACATTTGACAAAAGAAGAATTAGTTAACTTGTTTTCTCAATATGGTTTTTCTCTCATTTCTTCGGACACCACTAATTGGACAATTACTCAAGGAAATCAGAGCGCTACAAGTAATATGAATATTTTGAAATTTACGAAATAGGAAATTCAGCTAACATGAACTGTGTAAAAAACCAAATAAATTTTGCTCTTTTTTATGGTTTATCCAAGCTTTATATTCGGCGGACGTAATTCTGCCGGCCAGTAATTCTAAACTTCGGCTTTTAGTTATAAATTTAGTTTCAATTCAGGGCGAACTGTTGAACAATAAATAAATATTATGAGCAAAATTATCTTCGACAGCGGAATATCACTTGATGGCTTTTTTGCAGGCGATAACAGAAGCCCGGCCAACCCAATGGGCGGTGTTTCAGCACAAATTCACCAGTGGATGTTTAAACAAAAAGCATTTTGGAAACACATTAAAATGGAAGGCGGTGAAGAATACGGGGCCGACAGTAAATTAATAGATGATGTATTTGCAAGAACAGGTTCTTACATCATGGGAAAACGCATGTTTGAAGAAGGTGAAGTACATTGGCCGGAAGATCTGTATCATGCAGATGTTTATGTGCTTACCCACGAAAAACGGGAACCCTGGGTTCAAAAGGGAACAACAACTTTTTATTTCATCAACGATGGCATACAAAGTGCATTGGAAAAAGCAAAGCAATCAGCCCAGGGAAAAGATATAAGAATACAGGGTGGTGCGGATACGATTCAGCAATTTCTCAATGCAGGGCTTGTAGATGAATTTTTCATTCACATTGCTCCTGTTTTTTTAGGAACCGGTATCCGGTTGTTTGACGGCATTGACAAAGACAAATACGATCTTGAAATTGTAGAACTAATGCCATCAAATCTAACAACACATATACGATACAAACTGACAAAGAAATAAGAACAATTTTTTGCAGGCCTGATGCACTTAAACAAAAACCGGTTAGCTATTTGCCAACCGGTTTTTGTTACTTTTGAATTTTTACTTTTGATTTTTTAAAACTCAATTCACTTTCTTCAGCATGGTTACATACACCGGAAAGTGATCGCTGTAACCATAGTTGTATGTGGTACCATCCCATGTTCTTTTTGGATAGCCTTTGTATTTACCTGTTTGCTGCACTAAAAATTCTTCATTAAAAATAGTGGCTTTGTAATAATGATATCCCGGCTGGTCTTTATCAAGCCATGCTTTTGATATAACCACCTGGTCAAATAATCCCCAGGCATCCTGGTAGGCAATGGTACCAATTCCCTTTTTATAAAAATCTACCCAGGGGTTGTACATACCGCCATCTTTTATATCGGCAATATTACCTTTTGCACCAATTGTTTTTGTAAGGCTGGGGCTAACGGGGTCATCATTTAAATCGCCCATGATCACCACTTTTGTTTTGTTGCTCAATGCCATCAGCGAGTCAATTATTTTTCTGTCAACACCGGCAGCAGCTGCCCTGGCGGGTATAGAGCGCTCTTCGCCACCCGAACGTGATGGCCAGTGATTAACCATTACATGAATGGTATCTCCATCCAGTATTCCCTTTACATATAATACATCACGTGTTAAATAAGATTCTTTTGATCCACCGGGCAGTGTAACAAAAAGCTTGGTGCTGTAAATAGGGGTAAAATATTTTGGATTGTACAGCAGTGCAACATCAATACCTCTTTTATCAGGCGAATCGTAATGAACAATTTTAAGGTTGCGGCTCTTTAAATTTTTGCTTTTTACCAGTATGTTTAATACCGTATCGTTTTCAATTTCGGCAACACCCATCAGTGCCAGGCCATCCGGATTTACATCGGCGCCAATTTTGGAAATAACTGTAGATAGCCGCTCAACCTTATCTAAAAAGATACGGCTATTGTAATGCCGCTCACTGTTTGGTAAAAACTCTTCGTCATCCACAATAGGGTTGTTGACGGTATCATAAAAATTTTCGAGATTATAAAACCCGATCAGGGAAGGCTTGTAGTTTCCCTTTTGGGCATAACCAGCTGATATTGAAAGGATTGCAATAGCAAAAGTAAAAAAGATTTTAGTCATATTTTTTTCTGATAATGGGCAAAGGTATAGATATGTACCACATAGCAAGAATTTCAATATGACTAATATGTTAAACCCGAAAATTTATGCCCAAAAACCCACGAATAGCCTACATTTGCTCGATTTTTTTAACAAAACCTTTATATGATAAAAATTAAACACTGCTTTTTAGTGCTATTGCTGCTGGCTGGTTTTTTACCCTCGGCTTTTTCGCAGGTAACCAAACCAACACCTGCCGTTCCGGACACCACCATTGTTGAAACACTTAACGAAACCAACACGGATAATATTCCGGTGATTTCGCTGGATGAAACTGATGGGCAGGATGGAAGCGCACAGAATATTTCTTCGCAACTGGGTGCCGGAAGAGATCCTTTTTTAAACGCTGCCACTTTTAAATTTGGTGCAGTACGTTTTCGTATCAGAGGATATGATGCTGACCAGTTCAACACATTCATCAACGGATCGCCTATGGAAAACCTGGATAATGGTTTTACTCCTTACGGCCAATGGGGTGGTTTGAATGATGTATTGCGTAACCGGGAATCAACATCCGGATTAAAAGCAACCACTTTTGGTTATGGCGACCTGGGTGGCCTAACCAATTTTGATACCCGTGCTTCTTACCAACGTAAGCAAACCAGTATTAACTACGCTGCATCCAACCGTAATTACAGCAACCGTATCATGCTTACGCATTCTACCGGGCTGAACAGTAAGGGTTGGGCGTTTTCTTTTTCTGCATCACGCCGCTGGGCCGAAGAGGGTTTTACTGATGGAACATTTTACAACGGCTGGTCATTTTTTGCCGGCGTTGATAAACGTTTTAACGACAGGCACCTGTTATCATTTGTAGCTTTTGGTACACCAACCGAAAGTGGCCGCCAGGGCGCATCTGTTAACGAAATGGTTACGCTTGCCAACGATAATTTTTACAATCCTTACTGGGGTTATCAGAATGGTAAAAAAAGAAATGCCAGTGTGGCCAAATCTTTTCAGCCAATTGGTATCTTAACCCACGACTGGAAAATATCTGATAAAACAACACTGTTAACATCAGCCGCCATTACTTATGGTAAAAGAAGCACTACCGGTTTAGACTGGTACAATGCTGCCGACCCAAGGCCTGATTATTACAGGTACCTGCCCAGCTACCAGCTTGATCCGGTTTATGCAGAGCAGGTAAGACAGGAATTAATGACCAATGTAAACAAACGCCAGATAAACTGGGATGGTTTATATCAAACCAATTATGCAGCCAATGATGTGGTGCATAATGCAAACGGAATTTTAGGTAATGATGTAAGCGGCCGCAGGTCACGCTATATTGTTGAAGACAGGATCATCAATACTACCAAGTATAATTTCAACAGTACGTTGAATTCAACTATTACACAAAATATCAGCTTTACTGCCGGTGTTACTTACCAATCTCAAAATAACCATTACTATAAAGAAGTAGATGATCTGCTGGGTGGCCAGTTTTATGTGGATGTTAACCAGTTTGGCGAAAGGGATTTTCCTGCAAACCCCGGTGCCGGACAAAATGATCTGAACAACCCGAACAGGATTTTAGGTGAGGGCGATAAATTCGGCTACAACTACGATTTCAATATCAAAAAAGGCTCGGTTTGGTTACAGGGTGTTTTTAAATTCCGTAAAATTGATGTGTTTGTAGCAACAGAACATTCGTACACCAGTTTCTATCGCAAGGGCAATGTAAAAACAGGTTTGTTTCCTGATAATTCTTATGGAAAATCTGAAACACAGAATTTTTACAACTCCGGTATTAAAGGAGGTGTTACCTATAAGATTGACGGACGTAATTATATTTTTGCCAATGGTTCTTATGCATCCAGGGCTCCGTTTTTCGAGAATGCTTTTATTGCTCCCAGAACAAGGGATTTTGTGCAGGACAATTTAAAATCTGAAGAAATACTGAGTACCGAAGTTGGTTATGTGATGAATGCTCCTAAATTAAAAATAAGAGCTACCGGTTATTACAGCCAGTTTAAAAACGGGCTGGATGTACTTACTTTTTATAATGATGAGTACCGCAATTTTGTAAATTATGCAATCAGCAATATTGGTAAAATACATATGGGGTTAGAGTTTGGTGTTGAAGCCAAGGTATACAAAGGTTTAAGTGTAAGTGCGGCTGCTGCTATTGGCCGTTACACATACAACACCCGCCAGAAAGCCACTGTAACTGCTGATAACAGTGCTGCTACCTTGGATAAAGATGTTACTGTTTATTCAAAAGATTTTTATGTGCCAACTCCACAGCAGGCTTATACAATCGGTCTTGATTACCGCTCTCCAAAATTCTGGTTTGTGAATGTGAACTTTAATTATTTTGATAAAATGTATTTGAGCTATAACCCTATCCGCAGAACAGCTTCGGCAGTAAGTGGTGTGGTTGAAGGTTCGGATCAATGGCACCAGATCATTGATCAGACACAACTGAAAAGCCAGTACACACTGGATGCATTTGCAGGATACAGCTGGTTGATGAACAGACAATTTCATTCATTAAAGAAAAGGCACTTCCTGGTATTTAATGTGGGGGTAAATAATATTCTTGATAACAGGAATATTGTATCGGGTGGTTATGAGCAACTTCGTTTTGATTTTGCAGAGAAGAACACAAACAAATTTCCTGATAAA
Organism: uncultured Chitinophagaceae bacterium; assembly: GCA_963715585.1. Lineage (GTDB taxonomy): Bacteria > Bacteroidota > Bacteroidia > Chitinophagales > Chitinophagaceae > Ferruginibacter. The sequence goes on from OY970254.1 coordinate 434,864, forward strand.
AGATTTTACGCTTATGGCATCAACTATTTTGCCAGCATAGGCCTTCGTTTCTAAATACAACAAAAACAAAATAAACTTTTTAAAATAAACATTATGAACAAGATTTTTAAATTAATGACTGCGGTAATACTGGTTGCAACGACCTTTACTTTCAGTGCCTGTAAGAAAAACTTCGACAATCCTCCTGGGGCTGCCGATCCTGCAATTGTTGCCAACACTTCTATTGCAGCGTTAAAAGCTACACATACTACATCCGGTGCTTACAACGTAATTACTACTGATGTTATCATTTCTGGTGTTGTTGTTGCTGATGATAAAAGCGGAAATTTTTATAAGCAATTATATATTGAAGATGCAACCGGCGGTTTACAAATACTGCTGGATGCTAACAGCCTTTATGGTTCTTTCCCTGTAGGACGTAAAGTATTCATTAAATGTAATGGCCTTTGCATAAGCGATTACAACGGAACAATGGAACTGGGTGTAAAAGCTACTGTTGCCGGTTCGCCATCGCTTGAAGGTATTCCTGCCAACCTGGTAAGTCAATATGTTATTGGCGGTTCTTTAAACAACCCCGTTGTACCGCACGTAGTAACACTTGCACAACTAACAACCGGTATGCAGGACAGGTACCTGGGTACTTTAATACAGCTGGATGGTTTTGCATTCTCTAATCTTAACGCTACTTATTCTGATACTTCAGCATACAAAAGCACCGTAAACCTGGATATAAAAAATTGTGCTAACCAAACTGTTATTGTTCGTACAAGTGCTTATTCAAATTTTGCTGCACAAAAAGTAGCACAGGGCCGTGGAAGCATCTATGCTATCTACACAACTTTTGGAACAACCAAGCAATTGATCATCAGAGATACCAGCGATGTTAAATTCAACGATACCTATGCATGTCCTTTGCCTCCCGGAACAGTTTTTCTGCAGGATTTTGAATCAATTGGTGCCAATAACGGTACGCTAAGTTTAGCAGGATGGAAAAACATTGGTGAAACCGGTGGTATTTCTTATCAAAATGCTGTATTTGGTTCTGTAAAGTGTGCAAAGATTACTGCATTCGGTACCGGCGCATCAACTGTTTCAAGCTGGTTAATAACACCAGCTATCAGCCTTATCGGAACCACAGCGCCTAAACTTACTTTTTTACAGGCAGCTGGTTTTGCAACCGGTGCTACTGTTTTACAGGTACTGGTATCTACCAATTATAATGGTAGTAACACACCTTCAACATCTACCTGGACATCGATTTATTCAAACACTGCTACAACACCAACAAGTGGGTTTGGAACTTTAGCAAGTATTGGTAATTTGAATTTATCTGCCTACATAGGTCAAACAATCTATATCGCATTTAAATACGATGGTGGAGACCCAACCAAGACAACAACTTATGAAGTTGATGATGTAAAAGTTACAGCTAACTAAAAAATAATTGCAACAATAAGCGTCATGTTAATTTATGTATGACGCTTATTTTTCTTTAAGAAGACAAACTTCAAAAATGGGTATCATGAAAAAATTTTATTTTATAATTACTTTACTGATTGTTTCTTTAAGTAGCCGTAGCCAGTTACTTACAGAACAATTCTCTTATACACCCGATGCGGTTTTAGGTTTATCTGCACAAAGTAACAGTGCCTGGTTAATAGTAAATACCGGAGATTCTATATTGGTAGATGCCGGCAGTTTAACGTATGCAGGCCTTGCTGCTTCTGCAGGCAACAAAGTGATATTTGAAGGAGCCGGAACAGATTACTATACTAATTTTACTTCGCAAACTACCGGTTCAATCTATAGTTCATTTATTTTAAACGTGTCTGGCCTGGGTACTTTAAACACCACAGGGGGCTATTTTGCAGGATTAATACAGAGCGGTTCTACTTCATTGTTTGGAGCTGCAGTATGGACAAGGCTGAGCACAACGGCAGGTAGATATAATGTAGGAATTTCAACACGAAGTAATTCGGCTGTAACCTGGTTGGCTGCAGATCTGATTCCTGGAACTCCCTGTTTTATTGTAACAAGTTATGATATAAATGCCGGTGTAGGGGATGATGTTTGCCGGATATGGTTAAATACCGGAGCGATAGGTGGCAGTGAACCGGCAGCAGATGCTACATCTGTTCCGGGTACTGATCTTTCCAGTGCCGCCAGGTTTTTTTTAAGACAAGCCGCTTCAACTGGTACACCTTTTATAGAATTTGACGAATTACGAGTGGGTACTACCTGGACACAGGTAACACCATCAGGCGCTGCATCACCAACTTTATCTGCTACGGCACTTACAGGTTTTGGTAATGTTTGTTTAAATACAACTACGGCTGCTAATTCATTTACAATAACCGGTACCACACTTAATGCTACCAATATTACTGTGGGAGCATTGTCAGGCTTTACTTATTCAACAACTGTTGGCGGTACTTATACTGCTTCATTAAGTTTAGCGCAACCAGGCGGTGCATATAGTCAACAGATCTTTGTAAAGTTTACACCAACATTGGTACAATCTTACAATGGTAATATTCCTGTTGGCGGTGGTGGTGCAACTGCAATTAATGTAGCGGCTACCGGTGCAGGTATTAATACTTTAGCAACCGTAACCACAGGTGCAGCAAGTGCTATAACAACCACTACAGCAACTTTAGCAGGTACTATACCTGCAAATGGTTGCAGTGCTGTAACTGCTTATGGTGTTGAGTACAGCTTAACCAATGGTTTCCCTAATGGAACCGGAACAGCAGTTCCTTCAACAAACCTGAGCGGTATTAATTTCTCTTCCAATGCTACTTTATTAGCACCGGGTACTACTTATTATTATCATGCTTATGCAACCAATGGCGGTGGTACAGCTTATGGCGCACAACAATCTTTTACAACTGTAGGAGCACCAGCTTTATCTGCTTCGGCCTTAACAGGTTTTGGCAATGTTTGTATCAATACAACGGCTGGTCCTAATTCATTTACTATCACAGGCTCTAACCTGGATGCAACAAATGTTACTGTAGCTGCATTAACTGGGTTTACTTACTCAACTACTGCAGGTGGTACTTATACTGCCACTTTAAGTTTAACACAACCAGGTGGTGCATATAGTCAACAGATATTTGTAAAGTTTGACCCAACACTGGTTCAATCATACAATGGTAATATTGCTTTAGGTGGCGGAGGTGCAACATCTGTAAACGTTGCAGCAACCGGTGCAGGTGTAAATTCAGTACCTACCCTTACAACCGGTGCAGCATCTGCTATCACAACCGTATCAGCAACTTTAGCCGGTACGATACCTTCTAACGGTTGCAGTGCGGTAACAGCTTATGGTGTTGAGTACAGTACTACTTTAGGTTTCCCTAACGGAAGTGGAACAGCCGTTCCTTCAACCAACCTGAGTGGTATCAACTTTTCATCCAATGTTGCCGGATTAACACCCAACACTGTTTACTATTATCATGCTTATGCAACCAATGCAGGCGGCACAGGTTATGGTAGCGAGCAAACTTTTACCACATTATCACTTACACCAACATTAACTGCAACTGCTTTAACAGCGTTTGGCAATGTTTGTGTAAACACAACTGCAGGTCCTAATTCATTTACCATAAACGGGTCGGCATTAAATACAACCAATATTACTGTAGGCCCTTTAACCGGGTTTACATTTTCAACAACTGCTGGCGGTACTTATACTGCTTCACTTAGTTTGGTACAACCGGGCGGTACTTATACCCAGGCTATTTTTGTAAGATTTACACCAACACTGGTTCAATCTTATAATGGTAATATTCCAGTTGGTGGCGGTGGTGCAGCAGCAATTAATGTTGCAGCAGCAGGTGCAGGTATCAATACCATTGCAACGGTTACCAGTGGCGCAGCAAGTGCCATCACTTCTATCTCGGCAACAGTTGCAGGTACTATCCCTGCAAATGGTTGCAGCGCTATTACAGCTTATGGTGTTGAGTATAGCACAACCAATGGTTTCCCTAACGGTAGCGGAACAGCAGTGGCATCGGGCAACCTGGCTGGTATCAATTTCTCTTCGGCATTAACCGGCCTGGCACCAACAACTACTTATTATTATCATGCTTATGCAACCAATAATGGTGGTACTGCTTATGGTGCACAGGGAACCTTTACAACTGCAACACCAACATTGTCTTCATCAACCTTAACCGGTTTTGGTAATGTTTGTTTGAATACAACTGCAGGTCCTAATTCATTTACCATAACAGGTACCAACCTTACAGCGGCTAATGTTACTGTTGCTGCTTTGGCAGGATTTACTTATTCAACAACAGCAGGAGGTACTTATACAGCAACCCTAAGTTTAACACAACCAAGCGGTGCATACTCACAACAGATATTTGTTCGCTTTACACCAACTTTAGTTCAATCGTACAATGGCAATATTGCTGTTGGCGGCGGTGGCGGTGCAACTGTAAACGTTGTGGCAACCGGTGCAGGTGTTAACACAGCGCCTTCTGTTACCAGTGGTGCTGCAAGTGCTATTACACAAACCACGGCAACAGTTGCGGGTACCATTCCTGCAACAGGATGTACTGCAGTTACTGCATATGGCATTGAATTTAGTACGACCAATGCTTTCCCTAACGGAACAGGAACAGCAGTTGCTTCAACCAATTTAACTGGTGTTAATTTCAGCTCGGCACTTACAGGTTTAGCGCCAAGCACTACTTATTATTATCATGCTTATGCTACCAATGCCGGTGGAACCACTTATGGTACACAGGGATCATTCACCACCCTGGCACCGGTATTAACTGCAACACCGCTTACTGCATTTGGAGCAAACTGTATCAATACAACAGCAGGCCCCAATTCATTTATAATAAACAGCAATGCAGTTACAGTAGCCGATATAAATGTTGGCCCGCTGGCTGGTTATACTTTCTCAACAACATCGGGAGGAACTTATACTGCTTCCTTAAGCATCACGCATGCTGCCGGTGCATTTACACAAACTGTGTTTGTGAAGTTTACACCAACAGCTGTTCAATCTTACAATGGTAATATACCTGTTAGTGGCGGTGGTGCACCCATCACTATTAATGTAGTTGCCAGTGGCAGCGGTGTTAATACAGTTGCAACGGTTGTTACCGGAAGTGCAACTGTTCTTACACCCAATAATGTAACCCTGGCTGGATCGGTTAGCAGCATTGGTTGCAGCCCTGTTATTACTTATGGTATTGAATACAGCGGCATCAGCGGCCTTGCAAATGGTCTGGGTACCAAAGTAAATGCAGCTAATTTAAATGCCGGTAGTTTCTCTACCACCTTAACCGGTTTGGTGCAGGGCGGTAAATACTACTACAAGGCATGGGCCATCAACAATGGTGGTATTGCGTATGGCGCTGAGCAAAGCTTTACCATGGGTAACATTCCTTCGGGATTTGTAATTTACAATAACCCTATACAACGTGGCCGCAACCTGCATTACACCTACAAGGGTATTAAGCCGGGCCATTACCAGGTACAGATCATCAATAGCATTGGACAATCAGTTCTTCAACACGAGCTGATCATCTCTGTTAATTTTATTGATGATAATTTTATTATACCGGCCACCATCGGAACCGGTGTTTACAGTTTACGTATTACCAGCCCCGATTTCAGGGATGATAAGATGTTTGCGATCTATTAATCAGACCTAAAATAGTTTTGATAAAGGCCTCCATATTGGGGGCCTTTGTTTTGTGTTAGTAATAAAATGTGCCATGCTGACAGCAAAAGCCAATTGGTACTATGTTTGCAGCGTGCCCATAAAAATATCAAACCATGCAAAAAGGAAGTATACGGGTACAAACAGAGAACATTTTCCCCATCATCAAGAAATTTTTATACAGCGAACATGACATTTTTATACGTGAGCTTGTCAGTAATGCAGTGGATGCCAACCAGAAACTAAAAACGCTTTCATCAATCGGCGAAGCCAAGGGCGAATTGGGTGATTTGAGGATTGATATAAAGATTGACAAGGAGAAAAAGACATTGACCATTTCTGATACCGGAATTGGTATGACTGAAGAAGAAATTGATAAATACCTGAACCAGGTAGCTTTTAGCGGTGCAGAAGAATTTCTGGAAAAATATAAGGGGCAGAATGAAGCCAATATCATCGGGCATTTTGGATTAGGCTTTTACAGCTCATTTATGGTGAGTGATAAAGTGGAAGTGATATCTAAAAGTTTTAAGGAAGGCAGTAAAGCTGTTAGGTGGGAGTGTGACGGTAGCCCCGAATTTAGTTTGGAAGAAGTAGAGAAAGAGAGCCGTGGTACTGATATTGTGTTGCATCTGAATGCCGAAAGTGAAGAATTTTTGGAGCCATCCAGGATAAGCACAGTGCTGGAAAAATTCTGTCGCTTTTTACCAATTCCAATTTTCTTTGAAGACAAGCAGATCAATAACCCAACACCAGCCTGGACAAAGAAACCATCTGAGTTAACCGATGAAGATTACCAGAATTTTTATAAAGAATTATATCCCTTTGGTGAAGCTCCTTTGTTCTGGATACATTTGAATGTGGATTATCCGTTTAACCTGACCGGTATTTTATATTTCCCGAAAATTAAGCAGAGCTACGAGATACAGAAAGATAAAATTCAATTGTACAGCAACCAGGTTTTTGTAACTGATGAAGTAAAGGATATTGTACCGGAGTTTTTAATGCTGATGCATGGTGTGATTGACAGCCCGGATATACCGCTGAATGTAAGCCGCAGTTATTTACAGGGCGATCCGAATGTGCGGAAGATAAATAGCCACATCACTAAAAAAGTGGCTGATAAACTGGAGGAGATATTCAAAAATGACCGCAAGCAGTTTGAAGAAAAATGGGAGAGTCTTGGTTTGTTTGTGAAGTACGGTATGATGACCGATGATAAGTTTTTAGAGAAGGCAAATAAATTTCATATTCTGCAGGACACAAAAGACGGAAAGTTTTATACGCTGGAAGAATACAGGATTGCGACAGAGACTTTGCAAAAAAATAAAGATGGCAAACTGGTTATTTTATATACAACCAATCCCGTGCAGCAGGATGCATACATACAACAGGCTGCAGCAAAGGGTTATATTGTTGTTAAGCTGGAAACGATCATTGACAATGGTTTTTTAAACCAGATGGAAATGAAATGGGAGAATGTGCAGTTTGTGAGGGTTGATAGTGATATTGTTGATAATTTAATTGATAAGCAGGAAGGTGGAGACAGTGTGTTGAGCAAGGATGATGAAGGAAAACTGAAAGAACTTTTTGCTGTTAAAAATCCGGAAATAAATGTATCGGTAGAAGTGAAGGGATTAAGTGCCGATGCACCACCAGTGGTTGCCACCAGGCCCGAGTTTATGCGCCGTATGAAAGATATGGCGGCCATGCAGGGTGGTATGGGAGCGTTTTACGCTAACATGCCCGATGAAGTAACACTTACAGTAAATGGTAATCATGCTATTTATAAAACAGTATTGGCAGAAGCTGAAAAAGAAAAACAGGAAAAGCTGGTGCATAATTTAGCGGATTTAGCTTTGCTTTCGCAGGGTTTATTAAAGGGAAACAGTTTAACCAGTTTTATAAACAGGAGTGTGGAGTTGATGAGTTAGAAAATCGAAAATAAAAAATTAAGAGTTAAAAGCTAAAGGATTGTACGATGTGCAATCCTTTTTTTATTTATTTTCAAGAATAACCGCTTCAATATATTTCATCTTTTTACTGTACCAGCTTTCGGTAAAGCCTGCTTTTAAAAACAGTTCTTTGTGCAGGGGGTTTACATAAATGATGCTGATCTTACGTGGGTTGTTTTGTAAACTGGTGCAAATGTTATTTACTACGGCACTCATAATAATTTCATCAAAAGGGTTGAAGAAAAAAATGCAGTCTACATCTTCGGGTATTTCAAAATAAAAGGCATCGTTATTGATGACTTTATATTCAAGCGCCGGAATTTTTTGTTTGGTGATAGCCAGGTTTTCTTTTGCTGCTTCACATAAGTCTCTTGCAAAATCCAGGCCCGTTACCTGTTTAAAACCTTTGTGGGCAGCAATACAGAGGGCACGGCCTTTGCCACAACCTATGTCTAAAAAATGATTGTGTATTGTTGCCGGTAACTGTTCAAATATTTCTTCCAGCAATGTATAACTTACGGGCATGTAAATGGTGGCATGCGAAATATCTATACCTTGTTTTTCCAGTTTATGTAATTCATCGGCCCCGGTGGTATTGATGCCGTATTTTTTTTCGCCATTAATTTCCTGCTTAATCATATACCAGGCAATCCTGGCATCCCAGTTAATAAACAGGAAGTAAAAATATTTTATGTAGCTGAGGAATTTCATGATTCGCTGCTGCGCAGGTCAATCACTTTTAATTGTAAACTCACATTGCCGTTCCATTCATTTTCATCTAAAGTAAAAACAATATCAACAGGCTTTTTCAGCAGTTCAAATTTATCGGCCAGGTTAAAACCGATGCCCGTAAAAGAAAATTTATCCTGCTTAACTACAAAACGTATATGATGCTCTTTTACAATTTTTGAGTAACCGGTATCCTGTACATTTTTTGCAACAAAAACCGGTCGCATATTTTCGGGCCCAAAGGGTTCCATCTGGCAAACGATGCTGTAAAAGTTTTGCGTAAGATCGGCAAATGCAATTTCTGTATCAATAATAATTTCTGGTATCAACAAATGATCAGGAATAGTGGCAGCAACTGTTTCTTCAAACTTATTGGCAAAGGCTTCCACATTTTGCGGCAACAGCGAAAGTCCGGCTGCAGCAAAATGGCCGCCGTAGCCTAACAGGTATTCTCTGCAGGCATGAATGGCTTCGTACAAATTAAAACCGGGTACACTTCTGGCGCTGCCCGTTGCAATGCCGCTGCTTTCGGTAAGCACAACGGTTGGCCGAAAATAAGTTTCAATCAGTCTGCTTGCAACAATACCAACTACACCTTTGTGCCAGTGATCTCTGAAAACAACAGTCGTTTTTTTATTTTGCAGTGTAACGTCTTCATTAATTATTTCCAGTGCTTCTGCGGTAATACTACTGTCAGCTTCTTTGCGGTCGGTATTATCGCTGTGCAGCATTTCGGCAAATGCCAGTGCTTTATTATAATCGTCTTCAATAAATAACTGCACTGCTTTTTTTGCATCATCCATACGGCCTGCTGCATTTACCCTTGGGGCAATAACAAATACCACATTGTTGACGGATAATTTTTTTTGAATGCCCCCTAAAAAAATAAGCGCTTTTATACCAGGGTTGGGATTACTGTTTATTTTTTCCAATCCATAATAGGCAAGTATCCTGTTCTCTCCCGTCATGGGTACAATATCTGCTGCAATGGCTGTGGCAACCAAATCGAGATAACAGAGATAATGTTCTTCATCAATGTTTAGTTCTGTTGCCAATGCGGTTATCAATTTAAAGCCAACGCCGCATCCGCAAAGTTCTTTATAAGGGTAATTGCAATCTTTTTGTTTTGGGTTAAGAATTGCAACAGCCGGCGGAATTTCTTCATCAGGTAAATGATGATCACATACAATAAAATCGATGCCGATATCTTTTGCGTAGGAAATCAGGTCAACAGATTTAATACCACAGTCTAAAGAAATGATGAGGGTAAAATTATTTTCTTTGGCAAAATCAATTCCCATTTTGCTTACGCCATAACCTTCACGGTAGCGATGGGGAATATAAAAATCGAGCAATGCCGGGTCGTAAATTTTGCAGAGGAATTTAAACATACATGCCACCGAAGTGGTGCCATCTACATCATAATCGCCAAAGACCAGTACCTTTTCTTTTTTTTCGAATGCAGTGAGGATGCGTTGTATGGCTTTATCCATATCCTTCATCAGCCAGGGATCGTGCAGGTTGCTTAACTGCGGGCGGAAGTATTGTTTGGCTTTATCAAAACTGTCGAAGCCACGCTCTGCCAGTATAGCACATAAGGCATGATTAATTTTGAGTGATTCCTGTAAAACAGCAGCTTTACCGGAATCAGCCTGTAATATTTTCCATCTTTTATTCATGTTAATATTTCCTGTCGGTGGTGTAACGTACAAGTTCTTCCAAAACTTTTCTTACCGGGTTTTCGGGAAAACTATTTAAAATACCCAGGGCTTCATCACGGTAGGCAGTCATTTTTTTAGAAGCATATTGTATGCCTCCTGCCTCAACCACTGTATCAATAACAAATTTCACCTTTTTTGCGTCTTTGTTTTCATTCTTGATTATGTAGATGAGCTTCCTTCTTAAAGGCGCCTCAATTTTATTCAATGTATAGATGAGTGGCAGGGTTAATTTTTTTTCTTTGATATCATTACCGGTAGGTTTACCGATATCGTCTTTCCCATAATCAAAGAGGTCGTCTTTAATTTGAAAAGCAATGCCCACTTTTTCGCCAAAAAGTTTCATGGCGGCAGTAACGTCTTCATCTTTACTGGTGCTGTAAGCGCCAATGGCACAGGCCGAAGAAAGGAGCGATGCAGTTTTATTGCGAATGATCTCAAAATAAATATCTTCATCCAGGTTTAGTTTGCGGCTTTTTTGAAGCTGTAGTAATTCCCCTTCACTCATTTGCTTTACAGCATCAGATAGTATGTGTAAATGCCTGAAATCATTATTGGAAGTGGCCAGTAACAAACCTTTAGAAAGCAAGTAATCGCCCACCAATACTGCTATCTTTTTATTCCACAAAGCATTGATGGAAAAGAAACCCCTGCGTTCCAGCGAGTCATCAACCACATCATCATGAACCAGGGTAGCTGTATGTAAAAGTTCAACCAGTGCCGCTGCCCTGTATGTGCTTTCATTTATTTCACCGTGTAATTTGGCACTTAAAAATACAAACATTGGCCTAAGCTGTTTTCCTTTTCTTCTGATGATATATTTCATGATCATATCCAGGGAAGAGGTATCACTCTTTACAGCATCGGCAAACTTTTTTTCAAACAATTTAAGTTCGGCCCCTATAATTTTATTGATGAAGTCCATATATTAAAACCGGCAATATAAGTTAGTATTCTGCAATGCCAAAGTATTTGGCTGTAAATGCAACGAAAGTACTAATATCCGTGTCTTGACAATGAATTATCGTAAAAAAACACATATTGTCAATATAAATAGTAAAATTACTTTGATAATTAGGCCTTATGTGATATTTTTGCTGTAATATTAATAAATACGCATTGAAAATTTTCTTAATTAACTAATTATGGTAAGCAAAAATTACAAGTTCTTATTCGGGGTATTATTTCTACTGTTGACAACCAGTGTAAGTGCGCAGGTTGGCGGAGCAGGAAGTGTCTACGATTCTTCGGTAATATCCAAGAAAAAGATGAACCAGCAAAACCGCTTTTGGGAAGGTTCTTATAATTTTCCTGCAAAGCCACGCAATATGTGGGAGATTGGAGCATCCATTGGAATGTTTACAATAAGCAGTGATGTGGCAGTGAGACCATTTACATTTCCCAATTTTGAAGCACATATCCGTAAAGCATTTGGCTATGTATTTTCTCTACGTCTTCAATATCTGAATGCCAAGGGCCAGGGGGCACACTATCTGATCAGTCAGAATTATGCTAAGAACCCAGGTTGGAATACCAAGTATAACGCACCACTAAGGGTTGCTGGCAATCCGGATAAAACTATTGGTACACTTGACCCTAGTGGACAAAGAGCTTATGATGTAGTTTACTACAACTACCAAACACGCTTACAGGATCTTGGGTTACAGGGAATAGTTACTTTAAACAATATTCGTTTTCATAAGCAGAAAACCGGTATAGTTTTATATGGCGGTGGTGGTATTGGTGCAACTGTATTTGAAACAAAGGTAAATGCTTTGGATGCTGCGGGAAATACCTACAGAACTCTTTTCAATAATGTATATGCCAAATATGGCGCAGGTACGTATAAACAAAGGAAAGACATATTAAAAGATTTGAGAGCCGGAATGGATAAAACCTATGAAACAGTTGCTGATGCTGAAGGTTCACGCAGGCCGGTTTTGGGTGGAAAAACATTAAAGCCATCGGGTACTGTATTGGCTGGCGTTGCCATTAAGTTAGGAAAAAGAATTAATCTGGCCATTGAAGACAGATGGAGTTTTGTGAAAACTGATTTACTGGATGGACAACGTTGGCAGGAACATGCCTGGGGTGATGCCGTTTTAACCCGTGACTTTGATTCTTATAACTATCTTTCTGTTGGTTTGAATGTAAACCTGGGTAGCAGGGCAGTTGAACCGCTTTGGTGGGTTAATCCTTTGGATTATGCATACGATGAGTTACGTAACCACCGTAATGTTAAAATACCTAAAAACGATTGTAATGATGCTGATGGTGATGGCGTTTGCGATCATTTAGACAGAGAACCCAATACACCTGCAGGTTGCCCTGTTGATACACATGGTGTAACAAGAGATACAGACGGTGATGGTGTACCAGATTGTAAGGATAAGCAATTGATTACTCCTACAGAGTGCCAACCGGTTAATGCTGATGGTGTTGGTAAATGCCCAGATCCTGAGTGTTGCAAAAATCCTGTTGTGGTAGATCCTCCAAAAGTTTGCCCTTGCGATTACCCAACTTTAATTTACAAAGGCAATACAAGTGGCTTATCAACCGATAACAGGAATATGCTGGCTACAGTTGCAGCCAAGTTGAAAGCAAATCCAACTTGTACTATAACCATTAATGGATATCCTGAAACTTCAAAAGCATCTCAGGCTAATTGTCAGAAGAGGTTAGAAGCCATTAAAATATACCTGATTGAAAAAGAAGGTATTAGTGCAGACAGGATTAATACCAGCTGCGAAGGAATAGGTGCAGGCGATAAAAATTCTGTAGACATTAAATGCAATTAACAGACTGAAAAATTAATACAAAGCAGCCCCCTGATTAATCGGGGGGCTGCTTTTTTGATCATAAAAGCCCTCTTTATCAAATCATTAACGCAGCTTTTTTTAATATTCGGATATTAAAGGGCATTTTTGAGTTATTTACGTTAATTTCGCAATCCTTTATGATGAGATTATTTAAACTGTTTCTTGCGTCTGCATTTTTACTGGTACTGGTATCATCCTGCAATAAGTATAACAAGGTTACCAAAAGCAAGGATTACGATTATAAATTAAAAATGGCTGATGAATATTTCAGCAAGGGGAAATACAAAATTGCACAGGAGCTTTATGAAGAGCTTTTTCCGGTATTTAAAGGCACAATTAAATTTGAAGAGTTGTACTATAAAGATGCCTATTGCTTTTATTACATGAAAAGCTATGCTGATGCCGAGAATCTTTTTAAAGGATTTTTAGAGGTTTTTCCAAACAGTGCAAAGGCCGAAGAGGTTGATTATATGCGTTCTTACTGCTTTTACAAGCAATCGCCTAAGTTGGAATTGGAGCAGGTAAATACAATAAAGGCAATGGGTATGATGCAGACTTTTATCAATACTCATCCTGGTTCAGCAAGAAATAAAGAAGCAACAGAAATTATTGATAAGTGCAGGGCTAAACTGGAAATGAAAGAGCACAGGGCAGCTGAATTGTATTACAATATGGGTCAATACCGTGCTGCAGCAATTGCTTTTACCAATTTAACCAACAATTACCCCGAATCATTGAAGGGCGAGGAATACAAGTTGAAGACCGTAAAAGCATATTATAAGTTTGCAAAGATGAGTTACGAGGATAAACAGATTGAGCGCTACGAAAAAGTAATTACCGAATACCAGGATTTTACAGACAGATACCCTGAAAGCAAATTATTAAAGGAAGCAGAAAGCTTCAGTAACCTAAGTAAAAATAACATTAAAGCTATAAAATATGAGCAAACTCAGACGGCAGCTAAGCGCTAACACCAGCAGCGTAGTAGAACCCAAAAAATTATCCGACATTAAGGAAAAAACAGGTAACCTGTATGAATCTATTGCCATTATAGCAAAAAGGGCAAACCAGATAAACATTACCTTAAAAGAAGAACTGCATAACAAGCTGGAAGAATTTGCAAGCCATACCGACAGCCTGGAAGAAATTCATGAAAACAAAGAGCAGATAGAAATATCTAAAGCCTATGAGCGTATGCCAAACCCGGCTTTACTGGCTACCCAGGAGTTTATGGAAGATAAAGTATACTTCCGCAGAAACGACGAGGATCTGTTCAGCTAAGCTGTACTAATTATTTAGCATCTTATTTAGTTAAGAAGTCATAATTTTAACCCCACAATCATTAAAACTTTTGTGGGGCTTTTTTATGTTGAAAAACAAAAAAATCTTGTTGGGTATTACCGGCAGCATTGCAGCTTACAAAACTGCCATTTTAACCCGCCTGCTGGTTAAAGCCGGCGCCGAGGTAAAGGTTGTTATGACATCATCTGCAAAAGATTTTGTAACCCCTCTTTCTTTATCTACACTGTCAAAAAATCCGGTACTGGCGGATCTTACCGAAAACGATTCCTGGGCGAACCATGTAATGCTTGGCCGCTGGGCCGATGTGATGCTGATTGCACCGCTTAGCTGCAATACCTTAGCCAAAATGGCTACAGGTTTGTGCGATAATTTACTGATGGCAGTTTATCTTTCGGCAACATGCCCTGTGGTGGTTGCCCCTGCCATGGATGAAGATATGTGGCATCATGGCACTACAAAAAATAACCTGAAGACTTTAAAAACTTATGGAAATCATATTATACCGGTAGAGAATGGCGAACTGGCCAGTGGCCTGGTGGGTGAAGGAAGAATGGCAGAACCGGAAGAGATCGTAAACTGGCTCAACAGTTTTTTTTTGCACGAAAATGAACTAAGTGGAAAGAAGATTTTAATAACAGCCGGTCCTACTTACGAAAAGATAGACCCGGTACGTTTTATTGGTAATCATTCATCGGGTAAAATGGGGATTGCCATTGCAGAAGAAATGAAAAGCCGTGGAGGCGATGTAACACTGGTGCTGGGCCCATCTGGCATAAAAGTGAATGGCGGCATTAAAGTAATTAATGTAACATCGGCTGCTGAAATGTTAAGTGCCTGCGAAGAGCAATTTGCAACTTCAGATTTAACCATCATGAGTGCAGCAGTTGCTGATTATACACCGGTGCAGCCAGCTACGGAAAAAATTAAAAAGGTTGAAAAAGATCTTTCTGTATCGCTCACTAAAACAACCGACATACTGAAAAAACTGGGAGGCCAAAAAACCAACAACCAGATTTTGGTTGGTTTTGCACTGGAAACCAATAATGAAAAGGAATACGCATTGCAAAAACTGCAATCAAAAAATGCCGATATGATCGTGCTTAATTCCTTACAGGATGCGGGAGCAGGTTTTGGGCATGATACTAACAAAATCACTATTTTTGATAAAACAGGTAATACATATCTATTTGATGTGAAACCGAAAAAAGAAGTTGCCCGGGATATTGTAAATACCATCATTCAACAATTTTATGCGAAAAATTAATTTACTGATTATTCTTGCTTTTGCTTTTAAAATGTCTGCAGCACAGGAATTAAAAGCCAATGTAACCGTCGTGAGTAACCAGGTGGGCAATAATGTAAATCAAAATGTGTTCCGCACGCTGCAAACAGCATTAAATACATTTATCAATACCCGTAAATGGACCTCAGATAATTTTGCACCAAATGAACGGATAGAATGTAATTTTTTATTGAACCTGCAATCATCCGGCGATTTGAATGTGTACAATGCATCGCTTACAATACAGGCAGCCAGGCCTGTGTTTAATACCACGTATCTTTCGCCCATCATTAATTTTAAAGACGACAATATCATTTTTAAATATGTTGAATTTCAGCAACTGGAATTTAATGAGAACCGTGTTTCAGGTTCAGATGCCCTGGTATCCAACTTAACTGCCATCATTGCTTATTACGCCAATATGGTACTGGCTTTTGATTATGCTTCTTTTTCGCCACGTGGCGGCGATCTGTATTTTACTAAAGCACAGAATATTGTAAACAATGCACCCGATGGCAGGGGCATTGCCGGCTGGAAGGCTTTTGACGGACAACGTAACCGTTACTGGCTGGTAGAAAATATGATGAACAGCCGCTACACCATTATGCATGATGTATATTATAATTACTACCGCCTGGGAATGGATAAATTATATGAAGATGAAAACAGCGCCAGGGCAGAAGTGATAAATGTATTAAACCTGCTGAATAATTTTATAAATGATAATCCGAATAAGATGATCAGCCAGTTTTTTTTCCAGGGAAAATCAACAGAACTGATAAAGATATTTGCGAAAGCACCGCAACAGGATAAGGCAAGGGCATCGGAAATGCTGCAACGGCTGGATATAACCAACGCCTCCAAATATAAAGATGAATTGAAATGATGAAGATAATCATCCTGTTCATTGGCCTGGCTTTGATGAACTCCTGTGGAAATAAAGACCAGCTACCTGCCGGAGTTTTAAAGCCGGAAAAAATGCAGGCTGTTTTGTGGGATGTAATAAAAGCTGATGTATTTACAACTGATTTTATTAAAAAGGACTCTTCTAAAAATGCCACTGCCGAAAACTTAAAACTGCAACAACAGATATTTGCCATACACAAAATAACCAAGGCAGATTTTTATACCAGTTATGATTATTACAAAACAAATACTGTTGAATTTAAAAAAATAATCGACAGTATGGTAACCCAGGCTGAAAGAAAAAAGGAACTTAAACCTTTATCACCACAGATTAAACCATATGAACAAAGTATACAATAATGCCACAAGTGCTGTGGTTGATATTAAAGACGGAGCCGTCATTATGCTGGGCGGTTTTGGCTTGTGCGGCATTCCCGAAAATAGTATTACAGCTTTGGTAAAAAGCGGTGTAAAAAATCTTACCTGTATCAGTAACAATGCAGGTGTAGATGATTTTGGAATTGGATTAATGCTTAATCAAAAGCAAGTGAAGAAAATGGTATCATCATACGTTGGTGAAAATGCAGAGTTTGAAAGACAATTGCTCAGCGGCGAGCTGGAAGTGGAACTGATACCGCAGGGGACTTTGGCTACAAGGTGCATGGCTGCAGGTTATGGAATGCCGGCCATCTTTACACCGGCAGGTGTGGGTACCGAAGTGGCAGATGGAAAAGAAACAAGAATTTTTAATGATAAGGAGTATTTACTGGAATATGCATTTGATGCAGACTTTGCCATTGTAAAAGCATGGAAAGGTGATACGGATGGTAATTTGATTTATAAAGACACTGCCCGCAACTTTAATCCTTTAATGGCGATGGCAGGAAAAATAACCATTGCCGAAGTAGAGGAATTGGTGCAGCCGGGTGAACTGGATCCCAATCATATTCATACGCCGGGTATTTATGTGCATCGTATTTTTCAGGGGAAAGATTATGAGAAAAGGATTGAGCAAAGGACTACGAAACGGCCCAATACCCCCTCCGCCCCCTAAATGGGGAACTTTGGAGAACAAAATTCATAACGGTATTATTAGATCAATCAATAAGAAAGAAAAAAGTTTAGTCATCAAATTTAAAAGTGGTTGCTGAATAATTATAAACTTTAAAACTAAGTTCCCCCTTTAGGGGGACAGGGGGTTACTATGGCACTTTCAAAAGAACAAATAGCACAACGCATTGCAAAAGAATTAAAAGACGGTTACTATGTTAACCTGGGCATTGGCATACCAACACTGGTTGCCAATTATATACCTGAAGGTATCAATGTAGTGCTGCAAAGTGAAAATGGATTACTGGGTATGGGGCCTTTTCCGGAAGCAGGTAAAGAAGATGCAGACTTAATTAATGCAGGCAAACAAACCATCACTACTTTGCCCGGCTCGGCTTTTTTTGACAGCGCCATGAGTTTTGGAATGATACGGGCCGGCAAGGTTGACCTTACCGTGCTGGGCGCCATGGAAGTGAGTGAGAACGGTGATATAGCCAACTGGAAGATACCGGGTAAAATGGTGAAGGGAATGGGTGGCGCTATGGATCTTGTTGCCAGCGCCAAAAATATTATTGTGGCCATGATGCATACCAACCCCAAAGGCGAAAGCAAATTATTACCAGCCTGCACCTTACCACTTACCGGAAAAAAATGTATTAAAAAGATCGTAACGGAACTGGCTGTGTTGGATGTTACTGATGATGGTTTTAAATTATTGGAAAGAGCACCGGGAGTAAGTGTGGAAGAGATTGTTGGTAAGACTGCCGGGAAATTGATTGTGGAAGGAGAGATACCGGAGATGCAGTTTGCATAAATAAATTATTTGTAAATCAAAAATCCCCCGAAAAAATTCGAGGGATTTTTAATAAGCGGTTAGTGTTGTTTTTTTAAACTTTTGGTGCAGCTGCTAAAATTTCTGCATTAGCACCACTTGCATATTTCTCAAAATTTTTGATGAACTGTGCGGCCAGGTTTTTTGCCATTGCATCGTATGCATCTTTATCGGCCCAGGTATTGCGTGGGTTTAAAATTTCGGTGGGTGTATTGGGGCATTCAGTTGGCATCATCATACCAAAAACAGGATGAGCTTCGTAAGAAACATTATCCAGTTTGCCTTCCAGCGCAGCTGTTATCATGGCTCTTGTATAACTCAGTTTCATGCGGCTGCCGGTGCCGTAAGCACCGCCACTCCAGCCGGTGTTTATCATCCATACATTTACATTGTGTTCGTTCATTTTTTTACCGAGCATTTCGGCATATTGTGCCGGGTGCAATGGTAAAAATGGTGCACCAAAACATGCACTGAAGGTAGATTTAGGTTCGGTAACACCAGCCTCGGTACCAGCAACTTTTGCGGTGTAGCCGCTGATGAACTGGTACATGGCCTGGCCTGCAGTTAACTTACTGATTGGAGGTAAAACTCCATAAGCATCGCAGGTTAAAAAGAAAAGATTCTTTGGTGTTTTACCAATGGATGGTTCCAGCGCATTGCTGATAAAAGTTAAAGGATAACTTACCCTGGTATTCTCTGTAATTTTTTTACTGCTGAAATCTATTTTATTGGTGCCTTCAATAAATGTAACATTCTCAACCAATGCACCGGGCCTGATGGCGTGATAGATTTCGGGTTCTTTTTCTTCACTCAGGTCTATACATTTTGCATAGCAACCTCCTTCAAAATTAAATACGCTGTCGTTGGTCCAGCCGTGTTCATCATCACCAATCAGTTTACGGTTGGGATCAGCACTAAGGGTTGTTTTGCCGGTACCACTCAATCCAAAGAACACAGCGGTATCGCCGGCTTCACCCATGTTGGCGCTGCAATGCATACTTAATACATTGGCTTTTGTTGGTAAAACATAATTCAACATGGTGAAAATACCTTTTTTCATTTCGCCGGTGTAACCGGTACCACCAATTAAAATGGTTTTGTGTGTAAAGCTTATTACTGCAAAGTTTTCGGCACGGGTGCCATCCACAGCAGGATCGGCCATAAAACTTGGAGCCTGTATAATATGCCAGTGCGGTTCAAAATTCTCCAGGTCATTTTCTTCGGGGCGAATGAACATGTTGTAGCAAAATAAATTGCTCCAGGGATTTTCGTTGATCACTCTCAGGTGTAGCTGGTAAGCTTCTTCGGCACAGGCATAACAGTCACGAACCCAAATTTCCTTACCATTTAAGTGCGCCAGCATTTTTTCTTTTAACTGAAAAAAGTTTTTTTCTTCAAACGGTATATTAAAATCATTCCAGTGTACGGTGTTTTCGGTAAGGGCATCTTTTACAGTGAATTTGTCTTTAGGGCTGCGGCCGGTAAATTTTCCGGTGTTAATTAAAAGGGCCCCGGTATCGTTTAAAACACCATCACCACGCTGTACCGCCTGCTCTGTTAATACATCGGGGCTGAGCTGATAATTTACATTTTGGGTTGGGTTTAGTCCTAGTTTTTTCAATGCATTTAATGGGGGAGCAATCGTTGTTTGAATAGACATAGCAAGTTTTATTTAAGTTTACGCAATCGTTGCCGCAAAGTTAGGTAATTGTGTTTTTAAAAAGGTATTGTAACCAACGTATATTTAAAAAGGGTAAGCTGAAAAAGCCTAATTATTTATAAGTATTAATTATTTGGGTGATTTATTAAATAAGTTTGAATAATGGGCTGATAAATTTGATAATGTTGATTGGGGTGGGTAAAATGAAAATGCAGGCTTTAGGATTTTTCGTATCATGTAAAACCATTTTTAACGCAAAAAAAGATGTCATTAAAATGTATATTGCAGCATAAACAAAAATCATGAAATATCTGCCACTTAACCCCGAAATATTTGTTCAAAACCGTAAGCGTTTTGTAGAGCGAATGGAAAAAAACTCCATTGCCATTTTTAACAGCAATGATGAATTGCCCACCAATGCCGATCAGTTGCACCGGTTTAAACAAAATTCCGACCTGCTCTGGCTTACCGGTATTGAACAGGAAGATAGCATGTTGATCTTATTTCCGGATAACCCGGATGCTAAATACAGGGAGGTGCTGGTTTTAACAAGGCCCAATGAACTAAAAGAAAAATGGGATGGGCACAGGTTAAGAGCAAATGAGGGAACCGGTATTTCGGGTATTACAACCATTGTATGGTTAGATACTTTGGATGGTTTACTGCAACCCTGGATACATTTGGCTGATACCATTTATTTAAACAGCAATGAGAACGACCGCAAAGCCAATCTGGTACCGGTACGGGATTATCGTTATGCTGAAATGATGAAACAACGTTTTCCGCTACATAATTACAAACGCAGCGCAAGGATCATGAAAGACCTGCGTGCCATTAAGACAGCATTGGAAGTTGATGTAATGCAAAAGGCAATTGATATAACTGACATTACTTTCAGAAGGCTGATGCAAATAATAAAGCCTGGCATTATGGAGTACGAAATTGAGGCAGAAATTTATCATTCATTTTTATCGCAAAGGGCTACGGGGCCTGCTTATGGAAGCATCATTGCCAGCGGCGACAGAGCCCGTACACTGCATTATGTAGAAAACAGCCGTGAGTGTAAAGACGGTGAATTAATATTGATGGACTTTGGTGCTGAGTACGGTAATTACTGTGCCGATCTTACCCGTACCGTGCCGGTAAACGGCAAATTCGGCCGCAGGCAAAAAACAGTTTATAATGCCTGTCTGCATTTGCACCACTATGCTGCCAGTATTTTAAAACCCGGCATCAGCATTATTGACTACACCGAAAAAATTGGCGACGAGGCAACCGTTGTTTTTCAGAAAATAGGATTGCTGAAAAAATCGGACGTAAAAAATGAAGACCCCGAGAACAGGGCTTACCGCAAATATTTATACCATGGTATCTCTCATCATCTTGGTATTGATGTACATGACCTGGGCACCAGAACTGCTCCTGTAAAAGCAGGCATGGTATTTACGATTGAGCCGGGTATTTATATTGAAGAAGAACAAATGGGTATCAGGATTGAGAATAATTTCTGGATAACAAGAAACGGTAATAAAGATCTGATGAAGAATATTCCGATTACTGTGGAGGAGATAGAAGCTTATATGAAGAAATGAGGAGGGACGACAGACCGCAGACGACGGACGACGGAAGAGCTTTTGGGAATTAAGAATTTATTTTAGAGATAGTTTATGCCTTTTAAGTTTGAGAAATTAGAGATATGGAAGCTGGCAATTGATTTGGAAGATGATATACATAAGCTGACCAGAAATTTTCCGAAGGAAGAAATGTTCTCTCTTACTTCTCAAATGAAAAGAGCGGCAGATTCAATATCACTGAATATTGCGGAAGGGTCAACCGGACAATCTGATCCGGAACAATTGAGATTTTTGGGTTATTCACTACGATCGGGTCTGGAAGTTGTTAATTGTCTTTATCTTGCCCTGCGAAGAAATTATATAAGCCAACAGGAGTTTGATAAATTTTATTCTGAACTTGAAAGGTTAACAATTAAGATTCAGGCATTTAAAAAGTCTTTTAAAAATATAACTTAATCGTCTGTCGCCGGTTGTCTGTCGTCAGTGGTCATTACAGCATGAAACAAATCCCAAACATCTTTACCTTACTTAATCTTTTTTTAGGCTGTATTGCCATTGTATTTGCCCTGCAAACAGAAACCATTTCCATTTATGTTGGAGAAGATCTGAGTTCGCATTATAATATACCTGAAAGATTATCTGTTGCTGCCTATTTTATTTTTGCAGCAGCTGTAATAGATTTTTTGGATGGCTTTGTTGCCCGTTTGCTGAAAGCTACATCCGAAATGGGCAAGCAATTAGATTCATTGAGTGATGTGGTAAGCTTTGGTGTGGCGCCTTCAGTAATTTTATACCAATTGCTTAAGATCAGTTTTATTAAAGAAGAAAGTGGCCTTGAAACTTCTATTGCCTGGCTGCTGCCGGCTTTTATTGTTGCCTGTGCAGGTGCTTACCGTTTGGCAAGATTTAATCTTGATAATTCTCAATCTTATGGGTTTAAAGGAGTGCCTATACCCGCTGCCGGGTTATTTATTGCTTCGTTTCCGCTCATTTTACATTATGGCAACAGCATAATAAATGTAAATGAATGGCTCACCAATAAATGGGTGCTGTATGCAGTTATTGTTTTAATAAGCTGGCTGATGGTTTCAACACTACCATTAATGGCATTAAAGTTTAAGGATTTTACGGTTAAAAATAATATGCCTAAGATCATTTTACTGTCAGTGGCCATTATAGCTGCTTTAATTTTTCACTGGCTGGCGGTTCCGATTGTGTTTATCGTTTACATTATTTTATCTTTGCTTTTCAAACAACAACCATCATGATATTTACTGTTCAGATAAAAGTTATGCCGCTTAAAGATCTATTAGACCCGCAAGGCAAGGCGGTAATGGGAGGCTTACAGAATTTAGGCCTGAATAATGTAGCCGATGTGCGGATTGGAAAACATATTGATCTGCAGATTGAGGCCGATACAAAAGAAGCTGCTTTAGCAACTGCCGGAGATGCTGCAAAAAAATTACTGGCAAACCCGGTGATGGAGATTTATGAAATACAGGTAACCCCAAACCCCTAAAGGGGCTTTCTCTACAAGAGGTTCAACTAAATAAATTCATATCAAGGTTTGAGTGATAAACAATCTCAGAATAATAATACTCCGGGTTCCCCCTTCAGGGGGTTAGGGGGTATGCTCTATCTTATTCCATCTCCCATTGGCAACCTTGCTGATATCACTTTCAGGGCAGTTGAAATTTTAAAATCTGTAGATCTGATTCTTGCCGAAGATACCCGTACTTCATCTGTACTTTTAAATCACTACCAGGTTCAAAAGCCCATCACGCCTTACCATCAGCATAACGAACATAAAATACTTACGCATTTAACGGAGCAACTGGCTGCCGGTAAAACTATGGCCTTGCTTACTGATGCAGGAACACCGGGCATAAGCGACCCTGCTTTTTTACTGGTAAGGGAATGCATCAAAAATAATATCAACGTAGAATGTTTGCCCGGTGCTACAGCTTTTGTACCGGCACTGGTAAACAGTGGCCTGCCCATCAACAGCTTTTGTTTTGAGGGGTTTTTGCCGCTAAAAAAGGGCCGGCAAACCATGATGAAAAAACTGGCAACAGAAGAAAGAACCATGGTTTTTTATGAAAGCCCGATGCGGCTTGTAAAAACATTGAATGAATTCATACAATACTTTGGTGCCGAAAGGCATTGCTGTGTAAGCCGTGAGCTTACCAAAAAATTTGAAGAAAATGCAAGAGGCACTTTACAGGAAGTGCATGATCATTTTAATGCAAAAACCGTAAAGGGAGAGATCGTGATTGTGGTGGAAGGGAAAAATTAATTGCCCACCAGTTTCTTTATTGAAAAACATTTTGATGCTGATGTTTTCTGGATAAAAATAATCATATCAAAATGAGTTACTAAATTGATTTTAGCAAATTGAAATTTGTCTGCTGCATCTGCTCCAATGGCACGAAAATATTTTTTTTCCTGTAGCCATTCACTCCCTTCAGTATTCTTAGTAATATTTCTTATGTCAAGTAAAAAATCGGCAGCATCGGCAGTATTAAATATACTTTCGTATGAGTTTTCTTTGCTCATGATGTTGTTGCCGGAATCTAATGCCACATATTTTTCTCCTTCTTTTTGCAAAGCTGTGTAAGTTCCTTCTGCGGTGGCAAATCCAATGGCAATCATTTTTTTTCCATACCAGGTACTTAAAAATTCGCCCATGCTTTTATATTCAAAATCCTCATTGTCTTTTCTGATATGTCCGTTGTGTGCCCACAATACAATTTTTGCAGATGGATTTTCATCCAGGATCCATTTTACATTTTCCGCCATGCTCTCATCCCTGGAAGGGGGTCCGGAATAATTACCTGCATATTGCCATAACATCCTCGCATTTTGAAATGCCCAGTTAAAATCTTTATCATAGGTTTTTGGTTTATGCACATTCAGGCTGTCTAGTATCATTTCAGCATCGGCTTTCAGTGCTTTAAATTTATCATTGCCTTCATTTTTCTTCGTTAGTTTTTTCTGGGTAAGTGAATCGTATTCATTCAGCATGGGTAAAAGTGAGGCGTTGCTTTTACTTAAATAATCCCTGAGTATTTTAATGGATGAAGTTGGTATTTGCATATCAAAACCTGTAAAACTGATTTTATGTATTGCAGTCTCATTATACTTTTTCATCCACTCAATCATATCCAATACTTCCTGTGTATACCATGTCCAGAAAAGCATACCAGCCAGTAATTTTTTGGGATCGCCTTTGCCATTAATAATATATTCATTCAGGCCATACGCTTCGGGCATATTAGCTTCAATGGAAAAAATGGTAAATCCTTTTTCTTTTACCAGGTATTCCAGTATGCGGTGTTTCATACTGAATACTTCGGAACTGCCATGGGTACATTCACCAAGAGAAACTATCCTGGCATCGCCAATCAGATCCTGTAATGGCTTTAAATCTTCTAAACCATTTTCGGCTTTTACAAATTTTATGGGGATCAAATTTTTATTCAGCCAATTGGCGGCACTATTGCTTCCGGTTTGTGCCAAAATAAAATTGCCAGATAAAATTGCGGCTAAGAGCAGGATAGTTTTTTGCATGCAGTAAAAATAGTAATTGAACTGTTTGATGGCTGTTAATTTTTTTTAACTGTCACTTCAAAACCGTGCCGCAGATTTGTACAGAAGCAGCCATTTATCAGTTTTATGCTTTTCATAAAGCTATTTTACCGAAATTTACCGCTATAAATTTTATTTCATGAAGAAATCAATTGTTCTGTTTTTTGCAACTGTATGTTGTACCATTTCATTTGCACAGGCAGACCGCTGGCAACAGGCTGTTAAGTACAATATGAATATTGACATGGATGTAAACACCAACAGGTTTACCGGAAAACAAAAACTGGAATACAGTAATAATTCGCCGATAGCGCTTACCAAAGTGTTTTATCATTTGTATTTTAATGCTTTTCAGCCAAACAGCAGTATGGATGCCCGGAGCCGTGAGCTGGGTAAGGTTTTGGTAAATGGCAGGTCCGATTGGGATGGTAGGGTTAAAGACCGTATTCTGAATCTGAAGCCAGATGAAATTGGCTATCAAAAAATAATTTCTTTAAAAATGAATGGGGTTCCGCAACCATTTAAATATCACGAAACGATACTGGAGGTTAATTTAAACAAACCTATTGCATCCAAAACAAAAGTTGTTTTTGATATGGAGTTTGAAGCACAGGTTCCATTGCAGATTCGTCGAAGCGGAAGAGACAATCCCACAACCGGCGTACGATATAGTATGAGCCAGTGGTATCCTAAACTGTGTGAGTACGATTATGAAGGCTGGCACCCTACACCTTATGTTGCCAGGGAATTTTATGGTGTATGGGGCGATTTTGATGTAACCATCAATATCGAAAAATCTTACAAAATTGGTGGAACCGGCGTTTTAGTAAATGCCAATGAAATTGGCTGGGGGTACGATGCACCCGGCACTGAATTAAAGCCAACCGATAAAGCAAAGAGAAGCTGGCATTTTACAGGTCAGCATATTCATGATTTTGTTTGGTGTGCAGACCCGGAATATAAACACCTGGTTTATAAAATGCCCAACGGAGGGCCAACTTTACATTCTATTTATAATTACAAAGCGAACGATCCAAAAAATGATACTGCCTGGGCTACTGTGCTTACTGCAGCTGCAAAAGCATTGCCGTTTATTGAAAAGAACTTTGGCAAATATCCTTATCCTCAATATTCTTTTATACAGGGTGGCGATGGTGGAATGGAATACCCCATGGCAACCTTGTTGGTTGGCCCGGGTTTGGGAACGGTTTTTCATGAGTGGCTACACAGCTGGTACCAGATGATGCTGGGCACCAATGAAAGCATGTATGCCTGGATGGATGAAGGTTTTACGAGTTATGCCGAAGACTTGGTTACTAAATTTTATGATAATAAATCGGCCTTGCAGGGTTTCAGAGAATCACTACAGGAGAATCCCAATAATAAAAATTTGAAAGAGATTGTTGAAAATTGTCCGGAAGATCACAGCGGTGCTTACTTTAGTTATTTTGGTTTGGCAAAAAGTGGTTTTGAAGAACCTATGACTACCCATAGTGATCATTACAACAGCAATTATGGTTACAGTACGGCCGCTTATTCAAAGGGTGAAGTATTTATGGAGCAGCTTGGTTACGTAGTGGGAGCTGAAATAAGAAATAAGATACTGCTGGAGTATTACAATAAATGGCGCTTTAAACATCCCAATGCAAATGACCTGATAAGAGTTGCGGAAGATGTAAGCGGTATTCAATTGGACTGGTATAAAGAATACTGGGTAAGTACTACCAAAACCATTGATTATAAAATTGACAGTTTGTGGGAAGAGAACGGTGTATCAAAGATCCGTTTAAAAAGAATTGGCCAAATGCCTATGCCGATTGATCTGCAGCTGACCTATAAAGATGGCAGCACCGAAATGTTTAACATACCATTGAACTTAATGTTTGGTAATAAACCAAACGAACAGCCTGCACAAAAACGTGGAGTACTGGAAGAATGGAGATGGACACACCCAACCTATGTTGTTGAGATGAAACGCAGGTTGACAGATATTAAGATCGCTGAGATTGATCCATCTAAAAGAATGGCTGACGTGGACAGAAAAAATAATCTGCTTGAATTAAACTGGTAATATAATTTTCAATGGAAATAAATATCCGAAGAATTGGTATAGATGATGTTTCGGCCTTATCAGTAATTGCACGGCAAACTTTTTATGATACATTTACCGGAACCTGTACCGAAGCTGATATGCAGGGCTTTTTAGATCAGTATTACAGTACTGCACAATTGGGTAAAGAATTACTGGACGAAGAAACTTTTTGTTTTTTTGCAGAAGCAGATGATGTGCCGGTTGCTTATTTGCAGTTTAAAGAAACCTACGATAATTTTCCTGAAATAAAAAAATGGAAGGCCCTTGAGTTAAAAAGGATTTATGTGGTTGCCGGATTTCATGGAAAAGGCATTGCACAAAAGCTCATGGATTTTTTTCTTGACTTTGCAG
Organism: uncultured Chitinophagaceae bacterium; assembly: GCA_963715585.1. Taxonomy (GTDB): domain Bacteria; phylum Bacteroidota; class Bacteroidia; order Chitinophagales; family Chitinophagaceae; genus Ferruginibacter. The sequence continues at coordinate 462,408 of OY970254.1, forward strand.
CGAAAAAAAATTATGAAGTGGTATGGCTTGGAGTGTGGGAACATAATATACGGGCACAAAAATTTTATGAAAAGTATGGATTTGCAGATTCCGGTTATACCCATGATTTTCCGATAGGCAGCACACCACAAACAGATAAATGGTTATGGAAGTTTTTTAAATAATAAACCCCCTGAAATTTTTCGGGGGGCTTATTATTCGTGCCTGCTTGATTATTGTATTTATCGTCCGAAATATTTATTAACCGCTTCAACACGGTTGGTAACGTGCAGCTTCTCATAAATATGATACACATGCTTGCGTACTGTTTCTGTGCTTATGGTTAATTTTTCAGAAATTTCTTTGTATAAAAGGCCGGTTGAAAGCATTTCAAGAATCGAATTCTCTCTTTTGGAAAGAACCTCCAGCAACGAACCTGTGCTTGTGGCAACCGATTTATTTTGAAACGCAGCAACAACTTTGCTGGCAATCTGACTGCTCATAGGTGCTCCTCCCTGAATCAGTTCTGTGATGCCTTCCAGCAGTTTGGCAGGCTGTGTCTTTTTTAAGATATACCCACTGGCACCGGCACGTAATGCTTCAAATATTTTTTCGTCTTCCTCATAAATGGTACACATCATAAATAATATTTCAGGATTACTGGATTTTAATTCCCGCACCACTTCAATACCATTCATACCATCACCCAGGCCAATATCCATTAAAACAACTTTGGGATTAAAGATGGGTAACTTTAAGAGGGCTTCTTCGCCTGTTATGCATGAGCCCGCAAGGGTAAAATCATTGGAAGATGCTATGATCTGTTCCAGGGCCTGGCGGATATCATTATTATCTTCAACAATTGCAACTGAATTATTAATCATACAGCAAAAGTGAGACTATTAATTCATTTTAAAAATACCCTAAAGTGGTAATAGGCATTACCTAATTGGAACATACAAAAGATATTTTTCAACAAAGAATTGCTGCGGAAATATTTTTTCTATCTCCCAAACCCTTGGTTTACATCCGCTTTCATGTATTTCCTGTGCCAGGTCGCCCCCTTTAAGGCAAATAAGCCCGTTTGGCACACCGGCAAGGGCAATCTTATTTTTTTGAATTAAAGGCTTACTCCAATACCATAGATCTTTTAAGGGAGCCACGGCTCTGGAGATTACCACATCAAATTTCCTGTTCTTAATTTCTTCTGCACGGCTATGTTGTGTGGTAAGATTAGTAAGGCCAACAGCGCTGGCAATTTCCGAAACTACTTTCAGCTTTTTATTGATACTGTCAACCAAATGAAATTTTGTTTCGGGAAACATAATAGCAAGCGGTATGCCTGGAAAGCCTCCGCCACAGCCCAGGTCCATCACCTGCATATCTTTTGTAAATTCAAATTTTGCAGCAATAGCCAGTGAGTGTAAAACATGGTGCTCATAAAAATTATCCATATCCTTGCGGGAGATGACATTTATTTTTGAGTTCCAATCCGCATATAAATCTTTCAGCGCAGCAAATTGTGCTAACTGCTTTGGTGTAAAATCGCTGAAATATTTTTGTATCAATTCCATTTTAAAAATCAAAAGTAAAAATTCAAAAGGCAAAATAAAACCCAGTCTCCACTTTTACCTTCCGGTTCCCTCTCATTTAAGAGAGGGGTTGGGGTGAGGTTACTTCCAACCCTTTCTTGGCCGTTTAAATACCGCCACTGCAAATATCAGGTAATAAATAAACATCCAGATATCTATAAATATAAACCAGGGATACATGGCCAGTTCGTTCAGCTTTTTCATGCAGGGGTATAAAATGATTCCCTGTATCAAAAACCGGATGCCAAATACAATTAAAGCCAGTTGCCAGTTATAGAATAATAAGGAAGCAGCCAGCAAAGGGTAAAACATAATATGCGAAAAAGTATAAAGGCCCAGCAAAAACTTATGTACCGGCTTATAAAATTTACCGGTGCTGTAATGCCGGTTCTTTTGCCTTATCCAGGCACCCCAGGTTTTGGGCGCTTCGCTTAAAGTAAAAGCATCTTTATCAATATTTATTTTTGTGTTCTTTTTTGTGGCAGCCATGTTGATGAACAGGTCATCATCGCCACTGGCAATATTGTTGTGTGCCGAAAAACCTTTGTGCCTGAAAAAAATTGTTTTTTTATAACTGAGGTTGCGGCCTACACCCATGTATGGTTTACCTGCCAGTGCGTATGAAAAATACTGCAGGGCCGTGTGAAAGGTTTCCCAGCGAACAATTTTATTTAACAGGCCCGGTTTTTTATGATAAGCACCATAGCCTAAAACAATCTCTGTGTTTTCGTCAAAACTTTCCTGCATCTTATCAATCCAGAATTCGCTGGCGGGCACGCAATCGGCATCGGTAAGTAAAACAACTTCATACTTCGCAGTTTTAATGCCAATGCTTAATGGGAATTTTTTACCGGGTATCAGTTTGGCTTCCTGTTTTAGTTCTACCACCTGCAATTGCCTGTATGTTTTCTGGTATTCTTCCAGTAAATATTTGGTATCGTCAAAAGAGTTATCATTAACCACAATCACTTCATGCGTTGTACTGTATTGCTGAACCAGCGCTCCCGGCAGATTTTTTGCTAAATTTGCGGCTTCATCACGGGCACAAATAATTACCGATACCGGATGCGTTTGCGAAACGGCTTTCTTTTTTGGTTTGTAAACAGCCAGTCTGGTAAAGAAAAACAGGTAGTAAAAAAGCTGTATCAGGGTTACCAGGCAAAAAGTATAAAAAACTATTTGCCCGATTTGGGTAAAATTCATGCAGCAAAAATAAGGAATGAGCGTAAGTAAAAAGTAAAAAATCAAAAGTCAAAAACCACAAACAATCAACAACAAATGCCGGCATTACAATTCGATTTACAACATACAGATACTTTATCAAAAGCAAGGGCAGGTAAAATAACTACCGACCACGGAGAAATTTTAACGCCCATCTTTATGCCGGTTGGCACAGTGGGCAGTGTAAAGGCGGTAACGCAACAGCAGTTGCATACCGAAGTAAAAGCACAGATCATACTGGGCAATACTTATCACTTGTACCTGCGCCCGGGTTTAGAAATATTGGAAGCAGCAGGTGGCCTGCATAAATTTAATGGTTGGGATAAACCGATTTTAACTGATAGCGGCGGGTACCAGGTTTTTTCTTTAGCCAACAACCGTAAACTTACCGAAGAGGGTGCTTTGTTTCAAAGCCATATTGATGGCAGCAAACATTTATTTACGCCTGAAAAAGTAATGGACATACAAAGAATTATTGGTGGCGATATTGTGATGGCTTTTGATGAATGTCCGCCTTACCCCAGCGATTATAAATATGCTAAGGATAGTATGGAGCTTACTCACCGTTGGCTTAACCGTTGTTTCGAAAGATTTGACTCAACGCCCGATAAATACGGCTACACACAAAATTTATTTCCCATTGTGCAGGGCAGCACTTATAAAGATCTGCGTACTGCTTCGGCAGAATTTATTGCATCTAAAAATGCGACAGGTAATGCCATTGGCGGTTTAAGTGTGGGCGAACCGATGGAGATGATGTATGAATATACAGAATTGTGCTGCGATATTTTACCGGTACAAAAACCCCGTTATTTAATGGGCGTAGGCACGCCCTGGAATATTTTAGAAAGCATTGCATTGGGCGTAGATATGTTTGACTGCGTGATGCCCACCCGCAATGGCCGCAATGCCATGCTGTTTACCAGCAACGGGGTAATTAATATCGACAATAAGAAATGGGAAAATGATTTTTCGGTAATTGATGATGGTATTGATTGCCCGATGAGCAATTACTACAGCAAGGCTTATTTGCGTCACCTGATGAAATCGAAAGAGTTTTTAGGGCTTACTATTGCCAGCGTACACAACCTGGCTTTTTATTTATGGCTGGTTGGCGAGGCCCGCAAGCATATTTTGGCGGGCGATTTTACAAGCTGGAAGGATGAAATGGTGGTTAAATTGCAGCAAAGGCTGTAGTTCCTTTACAACCCATTAACAAAAAAATTGAGGAGCGGCACAATAATTGAAAAATACGAAGTTGTATTTTTTAAATTATCTTTAAAATCTTAAACCCCCTTTATAATGAAGCAGAAAATACTCAGCAGCCTCATTGTTTTATTAACGCCTTTTATTGTTTTTTGCCAAAGCGGTACTGTGCAAAACGCCAGCATTCCCAAAGATGCGCCGGTAAACGTAACGCTTACCGATTTTAAAAACAATATCCTCAACAACGAAATAGTTATTTTTAAAAGCTCGCTTAATGGGAAGGAATACCAGGGGTTGACCGATTCGCTTGGTAAATTCTCTTTTCGCCTGCCGGTGGGTGATAAATATGAGATATACATTCTCGGTTTCAAGGATTCTACCAAGAATGAGAACATACTGACCATTCCGCCTACAACCGGCAATGCATATTATAAGAACCCATTTGTGGTTGAGATACAACATTTGCCTGCCAAGAGCTTTATTCTGGAAGATTGTAATTTTGAGACCGGCAAGGCCGACCTGAAGGAAGACTCTTATAAAGTAATTGACGAACTGGTGGCTTACCTTAACCGTAAGGATGATGAAAAGATTGAACTTGGTGGCCATACAGATAATGTAGGCAAACCAAAAAGCAACCAGATATTATCTGAAGCCCGTGCAAACACCGTAAGAAACTACCTGCTGAGCAAAGGTATTGACCCAACCAGGGTTACTGCAAAAGGATATGGTTTAAGTGTGCCGATAGCAAGCAATAAAACTGCTGCGGGCAGGGCGCAGAACAGAAGGACAGAGGTGAAGATTCTGGAGTAATAATTATACAGTATTCAATAAAAAAATCCCGCTGCTAAGGCGGGATTTTTTTATTGAACTGTTTACTCAAAGCCATGCAGTACAAGGTTTTTTATGTTTAACGTTTAACTGTTACCCTTAAAAAAGTAGCCGATATGCAGGTAGTATTGTTATCGGCACTCTTGTTATGATCTGTAAATAATACTTCCAGTTCCTGCTGAAGTTCTATAGCTCTGCCATTTTTATCTGCCGCTTCAAAAGCATTCATGGTGGGCCCATAATAATTTTTAAATACGCTTACAAAATGAGATGGTGGGTAAGCAGCATTGAAAGTAAAACTATCCCTGGTGCAGGATATGTTTTCTTTTGCCAAGCCTGCGTTTACAAAACGTTCGGTTACGTGATCTTCCATACCCCATAACATTGGGCTGATGAAACCTTCCGGTGGCGGCGGGGTATAAGCAGAACTTATTTTCAGTATCTGCGCCACCAGGGTAGGGTCTCCGGGAATCCAGTTGCCCATTACTATCCTTCCTCCGGGCCTGGTAACACGTACCAGTTCCTTTGCCACATCAAATGGTTTTGGTGCAAACATGGCACCAAAAATACTCACGGCAAGATCAAAACTTTCATCTTTTAAATCAGTAAGCGCCGTTGCATCTCCTTCCTGAAAACTGCAATTTGTCAATCCTTCGGCCTTTGCACGCAGGTTGCCTGCTGCAACAAGATTGGTTGCAATATCAACACCTAAAACCTGTGCCCCCAGTTTTGCTGCTGGTATTGCGGTGGTGCCATCGCCACAACCAAGATCAAGAACAGTAAGGTCTTTTGTGATGCCTAAAGTGGCAACCAATGCAGTTCCGCTCTCCCTCATAGTTTGAGCAATTTGGGTAAAGTCTCCTTTTTCCCAAAGCATTTTGTTAGGATTCATAATTTTTATTTTTGTTTAATTACTTAAGCAAAACTAAAGCGTATGTTGTTAAATCATTTTACTGTAAAGTCCATTGACTTGATTGATTAGCCCAGGATATTAGCTTCTCTTTTCATAGATGACGGCGAAAAGCCAAACTGCTTGCTGAATGCCCTGCTAAAATGCGAAACACTTTCAAAGCCGCTCTCAAAAGCAGTATTACTTACAGATATGCCTTTTATAGTAAGCAGGTGTTTGGCATGATCCAGTCTTTTACTCATTAACCATTTGCCCGGCGAAGTATTATAAACCTGTACAAAGTCTCTTTTAAAAGCTGATAAACTACGGTAACTTAATTTGGCAAAATCTTCCATTTTTAAATTAAAGCGAAAATTATCTTCCATTACTGTTTGCAGCGAAACTGCTTGTGGAGCATGTAACAGATTGCAGAAATAACACAGTAATTCTTTATTGGCTTTATTATCTGCGAGTGTAAGAATCAGTTCGCTGAATTTTAGTTTTAACAGAGATTGATCGGGAGCATCAACAGCATTGAAATAGGGCAGCATGGATTTAAAAAAAGAATGTACCGCTTCGCTGCTTTCAATGGGAATTACCGGGTTGTATTTTTTTTCTGATACATGAATGGCCGTTGATTTTGTTTTCAATACTTCACAAATAAATTCATCGGAAACAAAAAAAAGATAAAAGCAAAATTCGGTATCTAAAAACTGTTCTACAATGGCAGCGCCACGTCTTATGAAAACGCAACTTCCAGCCTGCAGATCATAAGATCCCTGGGCTGTGTGCCATATCTTTCTGCCCTCTGCCACATAGATGATGTAATTATTGTGACTCCAGAGATCAGCAAATTTATCATCAAGCCTGCAGTTATAAACTGTAAAAAGAGAATCGCCACAGCTAAGCCTTTGACAACGGCTCGGTGTATCTACAATATATTGGTTAAGGTTAAACATCAGTCAGGAATTAAAACAAAAGTAATGCCATTTTCTAATATCATATGCAGGTATTTAAAAGTGAAAAAACACCAGTAAAGCTAACTGATGTAAAACTAAAGAACCAGCCAATATGTAGCATATAAGTTTGTGTATTAAAAAACCGCCTCGTTATTCACGAGACGGCTTCTTTTATTGTAAGATCATAATTACTTACTCTGCTTTTGGCTCTTCTTCGCTGGTAGCGGCGGCATCTGCTGCATCGCTATCAAACTTTGCCTTTAAGTCGGCCAGTGCACCAATATCGCCCAGGGTTGATTTTTCAACCTTGCTTTGTAAATTCTTTACGGCTTTTTTGGTTACTTCAAACTCGGCTTTCTTTTCTTTAATAACCGCTTGTTTTTCCTCTTCAATCACCTGCTCCCAAAGGCGGGCATGGCTTAAAACAATACGCTTATCGTTGCGGTCAAATTCAATAACCATAAATTTGGCTATCTCATCAACACCAACTGTTTTACCATCTTCTTTGGCTAAGTGACGTGCAGGAGCAAATCCTTCAAGGCCGTAAGGCAATTGAACAATAGCGCCTTTATCATCTTTCTTCACCACAGTTCCTTCATGCTCGCTGCCTACAGGGAATGTAGATTCAAGAGAGTTCCATGGATCTTCTTCAATTTGTTTGTGTCCTAACTGAAGCTTGCGTCCTTCCTGATCAATATTCATGATGATAACTTCAATTTCGTTACCAACTTTTGTATACTCATTAGGATTGTTGAAACGCTTTAACCAGCTCAAATCGCTGATGTGGATCATACCGCCGATACCGGTTGTTAACTCAACAAACACACCGTAAGGAGTGATGTTTTTAACAGTACCCATATGCTTGCTTCCTTCAGGGAAAGAGGCTTCGATAGTGCTCCATGGATCTTCAGTCATTTGCTTGATAGACAAACTCATTTTGCGTGTTTCTTTATCAAGGGTAACAACTTTAGCTTCGTATTCGTCATTTAATTTGAAGAATTCTTTAGCGTTGATTGGTGTGTTAGCCCAGGTAATTTCACTTACGTGAACCAGACCTTCAACACCCGGCATAATTTCTAAGAACGCACCGTAGTCTTCAATGTTAACTACTTTACCTTTTACAATTTCACCTTCTTTCAGGTTCTCTGTAAGAGTATCCCAAGGGTGAGGCGTTAATTGTTTTAAACCAAGACTGATACGTTTTTTATCATCATCAAAATCCAATACCACTACGTTCAGTTTCTGGTCCATCTTCAATACTTCAGTTGGGTGGTTGATACGTCCCCATGAAATATCGGTGATGTATAATAAACCGTCTAAGCCGCCAAGATCAAGGAATGCACCAAAATCAGTGATGTTTTTGATGGTTCCTTCCAATACCTGGCCTTTTTCCAGTTTACCCATAATTTCAGCACGTTGTGCTTCGATATCGCTTTCGATAAGTGCTTTGTGAGATACAACCGCATTTTTAATTGCTTCGTTGATCTTAACCACTTTAAATTCCATGGTTTTGTTAACGAACTGGTCGTAATCAGTAACGGGTTTCACGTCAATTTGTGAACCTGGTAAGAATGTTTCCATACCAAATACATCAACGATCAAACCACCTTTAGTTTTGCTGGTAACCAAACCAGTAACAATTTCGCCGGTGCGGTGTACTTCCACAATGCGTTCCCATGCACGTGTAGTACGGGCGCTCTTGCGGCTAAGATGCAGGTTTCCTTCCCTGTCTTCTTTTTCAACAACCATTACTTCAATAATGTCTCCAACTTTAACACCACCGGGGATGTCTCTGAATTCGTTTAAAGAAATAAGGCCATCACTTTTAAAACCGATGTTAACAACAGCATCTGTTTTGGTTAATGATTCTACAGTTGCCTGTATCATTTCGCCATCAGCAATCTGCTTAAAAGTGTTGTCGTAAACCTTGTCGTACTTTGCTTTTTCATCGGCGGTGTAACTGGTAACATTGCGTTTGTCAACACTCCAGTCAAAATCGTCGTGAGCAGTTGCAACAGTTTCTTCAACCGGTGCTTTAATTTCTACATCAACAACAGGTGCAGTAGTTTCTGCAACGGGTGCAGTTGTTTCTTCAACCGGTGTTGGTGTAGTTTCGTTTGTTTCTTCCATTTTATTTTTTACAGGTTTCTTTGTTATCGCAGTAGTTTGGCCCCGATGTTATACTGGGTTTAACCTTCCTGTGCATCTGCGTTTAAATGATTGTAAATAATCCCATTTTAAAACGGGAGGGCAAAGGTAGTAAAATGTGGGGGATTTCAGGGCTAAAAAATGACCTATTTTGGCTCTGAGGGCTGATTTCAGCCCATTTTTGGACAATTATTTTTTATTTTGAGGAAAGATCCAGGCGGAAGTGGCCCAATTTCAGCTTAAAAATGACTTGATTTCGTAAACCAGCCTGGCTTGGTTAATTATTTCTATGGGGTGAGCAGTATTGGGTAGAATGGCTAATTGTGCCTTCAGCAGATTTTTATACACTTCTACTGTTTCATCAAGGGTAACCATCTTATCCCTATCACCCAGTATGAGTAAAACGGGGTGTTGAATAGCTGAGTAATCGCCCGGTTTCATAGGATTGTCTTTTCCCATTTCAACCAGCATGGCAGCGGTTTTTTCTAAAATAATCTTCCAGTCGTTTGGGGCATGTCTTTTTTGTAAGGCGGCAGCAAAGTCAGGTAATTTCTCTTCAATCTTTTGAGCATTCAGCATTTTTGTTTCATTGGCTGCAATGGTTTCATCCCAATTGAATTTAGTGGCAAGGGTAATTATTTTGTTTATTCTTTCAGGATGATATTTTGCCAGGTACATGGCTACATACCCTCCCATGCTGTATCCAAAAATATGGATGTTGTTTATTTCTTTCTTATCTAAAAATTCAATTACTTCCGAAGCAAAAAGTTTTATAGAGAAATTTCCTGCTGTAAGCTGAGAACCGCCATGGCCGCTGAAATTGAGGCTATAGACAGTAAATGAACCTGTCAGTTCTTCTTCCAAAAGGGATAGCTGATCTGCAGCACCAATAGCACCATGTAGTAATAAAATTGCCTGCATATTTTATTAAATCAGAAATTAACAAGACAAAAAAAATCCCCCGAAATTTCGGAGGATTTTTTAATATTTTTTAAGAATTACTGTTGATTTTTCTTTTCGTTTGCTCCTGTAGCTTTTGCTTCAGCAGCTTTAACAGCTTGTTGTTTTGCTTCGTCAGTAGTAACAACACCGGCAGCATTTACAGTAGCAGAGGCAGAAGTAGCCTGAGCTGCTTTAATCTGAGCCTTTGTTTGTGCAGGTGCTGGAGCAGTTGCAGCAGCTTCTTTGTCAGCTGCAGTTCTTGAAGCTGTAGCAGCTGGAGCAACATCATCACTTGCTGGCATTATTGCAGCTTTTTGTGGAGTAGGTGCAGCAGCAGTGGTTGAACTACCGGCTGCTTTAAGATCATTTTTCTTAGTTTTAGCGTCGGTTTGTGCATTAACAGCACCACAAACTCCTAACATGATTATTGAAGAAAGTAAGAATTTTTTCATTGTGTTTGTTTTAGTTTATTAGTAAATAATTAGTTTAAAAATTGTCTTCAGGGCTTACTTTGCTCCTTTATAACAGGATGTAAATATACTTTTTTTTACAAAAAAAACAAGAATCTTTATGTTTTTTTAAAATATAGCCTCTGCTTTGTTATCTGGGACAAATATAATAATAAAAGCGAACTACAGTTTGCAAATTATCAACATTGTGAATTTAAAGACCATCCAGCAATAATTCATTAAAGTTGGTTAATGTGGATATTTTAAGGTCTGCAGCCCCCCATGCCGGGTTTTTGCTATCGTGCAAAGAAGGAACCACCACACATTTCATTTTGGCAGCTTTAGCTGCAATCATACCGTTAACAGAGTCTTCAAAGCAAATACATGCGACCGGTGTTGTATTTAATTTTCCGGCACAATTTAAATACACTTCCGGATGGGGCTTGCCATAAGCCATACCGGTAGCCGATGAAATGGCCGCTAAATGATCCTTTATTCCCAGTAAATCAACCACGAGGTTAATTAATTCGGGCGGCGAAGCGCCGGCAAGGCCAATTTTAAAACCCCTTTCCTGAAAAAAATTAAAAATATGCTGCACACCAGGCATGGGTTTGCCTTTGTGCTGCACCAGTTTAATTACTTCGTTTACCACAATTGTTTCTGCATTGCCAATTTCTGTTTCCGGTAAATTAAAATGCCTGAACCAGTAAGCTAAAAACTCTTTTGTGCGCAGGCCGGTAGTACTTACATATTGTTCGGCGGTTAATTGTTTTTCATAAGTTAAAAACAATGCATCTGCTGCGTCTTTCCATAGCGGTTCCGAATCAATAAGCAGTCCATCCATATCAAAAATTACTGTATTCAGCTTCATGGGTGCAAATATAGCTTGTGCCTGCTGGCAGTAACCAAATAGTTTAATTTTATTTATTGAAACAAGTTTATATAAATTGCAGCCAGGATTATTGCAACCAAAAAGATGATACATGGGTAATTTGTGGAAGGCTTTAAAGGAATCGGGTTTTGTTAAGGGATTGGTTTATACAGTTATTGGTTCCATTTCTTTTCCGGGGCTTGCTATTATTAATAAGCTGCAGATAAATGGTATGGACAAGCTGAAAAAGCTGCCAAAGAATAACGTACTGTTTGTAAGCAACCATCAAACTTATTTTGCCGAAGTAATTTGTTTTCTGCATATTTTTTGTGCAGTAAGCTGGCGTAAAAAGAATGGGCTTGGCGTGCCTTATTATCTGCTATGGCCTTACACCAGGGTGCAGTTTGTATCGGCCGAAGAAACGATGAAAAAAAACCTGATGAGTAAAATTTTTGCACTGGCAGGTTCCATTATGATAAAGCGGGTTTGGGTAGAGGATGGCAAAGAAGTAAGAAAAGGGCTTGACCCCAGCGACACCCGTAAAATAACAAGGGCACTGGATAAAAACTGGGTGATCACTTTTCCGCAGGGAACCACCACGCCCTTTGTGCCCGGCCGCAAGGGCACGGCTTTTATTGTAAAACACCACCAGCCAATTGTGATACCGGTAGTTGTTGACGGCTTTAGCACAGCCTTCAATAAAAAAGGTATAAAAGTGATTAAAAAAGGAACCCGCCTTTCAGTAACTTTTAAAGATCCGATGGTGATCAATTACGAAGACCCGACAGAAAAAATTCTGGAAGATATCATGGATGCAATTGAACAAAGCAGCAAATTTAAACCACAACAACCTGCAACATCCGCTTAATCTTTAATGAATAAAGCTTTCAGTTCAGCAGCATCTTCGGGCTTCATTTTTCCACCCAGTATTAACCTTAATTGTCTTCTTCTTAAAGCACCTTCAAACAATTTTTTTTCTTCTTCAGTTTCGGGTATCAATTTGTTTACGGTTCTTGGTTTGCCATTTGGGTCAAGCGCTACAAATGTGTAATACGCTTCGTTGCTTTTATACCTGTATTGCTGAATAGCATCTTCACCCCATACATTTAAATGCACTTCCATACTGCTGTTAAAAGAACGTGTTAAACTGGCTTCAATATGAACCACATTACCCAGCTTAATAGGATTTTCAAAAGAGATATTATCAACCGATGCAGTTACTACCGGGGCGCCGCAATGCTTCATAGCAGCCAGTGCAGCAGCAATATCCATCCAGTACATCAGGCGGCCACCCATCAGGTTCCCGAAAGTGTTGGTATCGTTAGGTAAAACCAGTTCTGTCATCACCACCAGCGATTCACTTGCTTTTTTATCCATGGTAAAAATTTTTGCAAAGATACATGCATTGTATCTTTTGTGTTTGACAGAAGAGAGCTTGCTTAATTATTTTTTTGAGATCTTATTTAAGCTGATGATTTTTTGCCTGCTGCATTTAAAACGGCTGACATCACTGCTGCGTAAAGCCGCATGTTTGGTTTGCCGTCCTTTCATTCTTTTGCGCCACATTTTAAAACTGCTGCTTTTCATTTCTTTTCTCATCAGTTCAATCACTTCTTTTTCTGCCATGCCAAATTGTATTTCAATAGCTTCAAAACTGGTGCGGTCTTCCCAGGCCATTTCAATAATGCGGTCAATATCTTTTACAGCTAATTCTTCTGTATTCATGCTTGTTTATTTTTTCTGCATCGTTCGCTGCAGTATTTAACTTCTTCCCAAACCTGCTCCCATTTTTTACGCCAGGTAAACGGCCTGTTGCATGCAGCGCAAATTTTTTGAGGCAAATCAGCTTTTTTTATTTGTTTCATTACACACTTATCATTTCAGCTTTAAACAAATTTCTGCTGTCATTGTTTACACAGCTAAACAGTAAATAATGGAAACATTGAAAGGAAAGAATATTCTGATTATTGGTGCAACGGGTGGCATCGGTTTTCAAACCGCCAAACTTTTAAAAGGCAGCGGAGCCAATTTGTTTTTAACAGGCAGAAATGAAGAAAAGCTTCAGCAAATTGCAGGTGATTGTAATGTAGCGGCAGATAATACTTTTGCCTTGGATATTTCAAATGGCGCAGCAGTAGATCAACTAAAAGAAAAATATTTTCAGCAACTGCCCACCATTGATATTTTAATAAATGCTGCCGGAATTGGTATTATTAAAACCATGGAAACACTGGATGAGCAGGATTTTTTACGTTCGATCAATTACAATCTCTTTGCCCCCTTCCTGCTGCTTAAAGCATTTTTACCTGCTATGAAGGAATTGAAAAAAGGCCTCATCATAAATATACCCGGTGTGTTGGGTAAAGTGCCTATGGCCGGTGCAGCTGCATACAGTGCCAGTAAATACGGGTTGGTGGGCATGATGCAGAGTGTACGGGAGGAATTAAAAAGAACCGATATCCGTATCACCAATCTTTTTCTGGGTGGGGTAAATTCGCCTTTTTGGGATAATATAGACCTGCGTGTGCAGCGTGATAAAATGATCAATACCGAAGAAGCTGCAAAAGCTATCTGGTTTTTGTGCCAGCAGCCTGCCAGCGGGGTTGTTAGCGAAATGGTGCTGCAGCCTTTTAACCACCAGGCTATTTGATATCATTCTTTTTTTTTAAAACACGATATCAATCATGTTTAAATATTTGGCAGTTCGTCTTTGTTTTATGAATTTCGGGCAACGAATTGCCAATTATGACCGATCAAACAAAAATCTCCTTCGATAATACCGAGTATGCTTTTGCTGCCAAATCAGACAAAGAATTAAAACAGGCTAATTTCCTTTTTGGTATTATGGGAAAAGCATGGCTTGTTAACCTGGGCCTTAAGGTTACACCCGTAGCCATTAAATGGGGTATACCTTTTACGAAGACCCTTATCAGGAAAACCATCTTCAGGCAGTTTGTTGGGGGCGAAACTTTAGAACAAACTGCAAAAGTTGCCGATAAACTGGAAGAGTACAAAGTGCAGGTTATATTGGACTACGGTGTGGAAGGAAAAGAAGGCGAAGCCAATTTTGAGCATGCCCGTGATGAGTTTAAAAGAGTGATAGACTATGCTGCTACGCAGGCTAATATTCCGTTCATGAGTATTAAGGTTACAGGCTTTGCCCGTTTTTCTTTACTGGAAAAACTGGATGCCGCTATGCATAACTCATCCGGCACATTAATGAAGCGTTACCTGCAGGCTGTGGAATCTTTAAGTGATGCAGAGAAAGAAGAGTGGCATAAAGTAAGATTACGTACGCAGCAACTTTGCGAAGTAGCTGATAAAAAAAACGTGGGCATACTTATTGATGCCGAAGAAACATGGATACAGGACCCCGTTGATGCACTGACCATTTTAATGATGGATGTTTTTAACAAGAAGAAGCCGGTAATTTATAATACCCTGCAATTATACCGCCACGACCGCCTGCAGTTTTTAAAAGATTCTTATGCAGCAGCAGAAGAAAGAGATTTTATTTTAGGGGCAAAACTGGTAAGAGGCGCTTACATGGAAAAAGAAAGGAACCGTGCAGCAGAAATGAATTACCCTTCGCCCATACAAACCGATAAAGAAAGCTGCGATAAAGACTACAATGCTGCTGTTGAATTTTGTATAGATCATCTAGACAGAACCTCGGTAATAGTAGCTTCACATAATGAACACAGTAATTTATTTACTACGCAGTTGTTAGATAAGAAAGGATTACCCCATAACCACCCCCATGTACATTTTTCGCAATTATATGGCATGAGTGATAATATAACTTTCAATCTTGCCAAATCGGGCTGCTCGGTAAGTAAATACCTGCCTTTTGGTCCAATAAAGGATGTTATTCCTTATTTAATGCGCCGGGCACAGGAAAACAGTTCTGTATCTGGTCAAACCGGGCGGGAACTGATGCTTATAAAAAAAGAGCTGCAACGCAGAACCAATCCTTAACTATCTCACTCATTAAAAACTAAATCAATACTGAAGAATATTATCTTTGATAATATTTTATCTTTGATGACACTAAATGCTTAGCCGTCTAATAATATCGGTTTTACTGTACCTTTTTCCCTCTGTTATATATGCACAGGTTAGAAGTATACCTGCTGTAAGAATAAGCACCCCCATAAAAATAGATGGTAACCTGGAAGACGATGCCTGGAAAACTATTGAACCAACCGGCGATTTTATAACCATCTCACCGGTCTTTGGCAAAATATCAACCCGCAATACCAAAGTAAAAATAGCTTACGATAATGATGCAATATATGTTGGAGCATATATGTACGATCATCCATCAAATATCCGCAAACAATTAACAGCCCGTGATATGCTGGACAGGCAGGATGTTGATATTTTTACCGTTGGATTTGATACCTATCATGATAAGCAAAATGCTTTTGTTTTCAGATTAACACCCGCCAATGTACAGGGCGATTTAAAAATATCGCAAAGCGGTACCAGCAACGGTGGTGTGGTTTATGACCATAGCTGGGATGCAGTTTGGGAAAGTAAAATCAGTATTAAAGAAGATGGCTGGGTAGCAGAAATGAAAATCCCTTTAAGTGCCATCAGATTTTCAAAAAAAGACCTGCAGGACTGGGGTATTAATTTTGCCCGGTTTACCCGTAAGGAAAATGAAAATAGTGTATGGAACGCCATCAATCCAAATATCAGCGGTGAGTTGAATCAATGGGGGGTGTGGACGGGACTCAATAATATATCTCCACCAACACGTTTATCTTTTTTGCCTTACCTGTCTGGTGGATTTAGAACATCGCCCACTGCAAAAGGCAGTGTTACCGAATTTTTACGCAGCGGTGGTATGGATGTAAAGTACGGCATTAACGAAAGTTTTACTTTAGATATGACCCTGATACCTGATTTTGCGCAGGTGCAAAGTGATAATGTGCTACTGAACCTTTCGCCCTTTGAAGTTAAATTTGATGACTACCGGCCATTTTTTACAGAAGGTACCGAGTTGTTTAATAAAGCAGGCCTGTTTTATTCAAGAAGGATTGGCGCTGCACCGGGCCTGGCATCTACAGTTTTAAATAATTATGGAGATAAACCGGGATATAAAATTGATAAGAACCCCGGTATAACAAGGTTGTACAATGCAACAAAATTTTCGGGCCGTACCAAAGGCAACCTGGGTATTGGTGTTTTTAATGCAGTTTCGGCACCAATGCACGCAAAGATTATCGACCTGATGACAAATACTGATACCAGTATTTTAACCGAACCACTTACCAATTACAATATCATTGTTTTAGATCAGGCATTAAAAAACCGCTCTTCTATAAGCTTTACTAATACCAATGTGCTGCGCAAGGGTAATACCCGCAATGCCAATGTAAGCAGTGTAGATCTATCATTATTCGACAAAAAGAACAATCATAATTTTTCGCTTTCGGGCCGTTACAGCAATATCTGGGGTAAGCAGGTAAATAAAAGCGGATTTACAACCAGCACTGGTTTTGGTAAAGTAAGCGGTATTATTCAGTACAGGGCATCATTAAATATCGAGAGCGATAAATACGATCCCAACGATCTGGGCTTTATATTAAACAACAATTCGTTTGAATACAGCGGTAACATTGGTTACATTATGAATAAACCAACCCGGCACTTTCTTATTCATAATTACAAACTGAGTTTTACAAATACTTACCTGTACAAACCCTTTGTGTGGTCGTCATTTCAAATGAATGCAAGTGCTTTCTTTTTGTTTAAAAATTTCTGGGATGTAACGCTTAGCTTTCAAAGCAGCCCGGCCTGGAACAAAGATTACTTTGTACACTCCAATGTATACACCGGCTATTTTCTGCGCCGTACTCCTTATTATTACCTGGGTATTAATGGCAGCAGCGATAGCCGTAAAAAATTATACGTTAGCTGGAAACTGGGTGCAGCAGAATCTCCCTTGCCCAACGATCCTTACTGGAACGGTAACCTGGGCCTGCGTTACAGGTTCAACGATAAATTTCAGTTAAGCACCAGCATGGATATTGTTCAGGACAAGGGAAACTGGGGTGCTGTTAGAAAATCGGACGGTTCGGTAATCTTAAACACAAACGGCTCTCCGGTAATTTCACGCCGAAACCTGAAAACCAATACTGCTATTGTTAGCGGGCAATATAATTTTACATCCCGGATGAATCTGAACTTCCGCCTGCGACATTACTGGTCTTATTTGAGTAACACCAATTTTTACAATTTAAAACCTGATGGATACTGGCGTGATACTGCGTTTTTAAATAACCTGAATTTGAATTTCAACACATTTAACGTTGATATGTTTTTTACCTGGGATTTTTTATTGGGCAGCAGGCTTACCATTGCCTGGAAAAATGCACTGGGTGGCAATGCAGTAATTAACCCATACAGCAACACTTCTTATTTTAAAAACTTTGGTAAAGCAATTGATAATCCCCACAGCAATGAGCTAACCGTTAAAGTTGTTTACTTTCTGGATTACCTGAAGATGCGGAGAAGAAAATAATTTGTATTTCAAACTTCATTAGATTTGTTTCTGATTTACAACTCATTTTATTAGTTTATAAAAACCAACAACTATCATGACACCCGAAACAACTCCAGATGTATTGAGTTTTGATGAAACGGTTAAGCCTAAATTACCAACCGGTTTAAACGTACTTACTATCTTAACTTTTATAGGCTGTGCCTGGGAATTATATAGTAACGTTAAGAATTTTTTTGGAGGCAGGAAAGCTTTGGAAGAGATGGAAAAGGCCCAGGAAAAGCTTGCTGAAGCACCCGCATGGGCAAGAAAATTGGCTGGTCCCGAAGTGCAGGAAATGATGTTGCAGAGCCTTAACAACAAAGTACCTCTTTTAATTATTGGTTTAATTGCTGTAACACTGTGTTTTTATGGTGCTTTGCAAATGAGAAAACTGAAGAAAGAAGGATATATACTTTGGCTGGTGGGAGAAATTTTACCTTTTATAGGATCGGCAATATTTATACCGGCATTGTTTAATACAATGTTTATTTACTTCAGCATTTTTCCGCTGCTATTTATAGTTCTGTATACTTTGCAACGAAAACATCTTACAAAATAAAGAATAAAAAAAAATCCCGTTTAAAACGGGATTTTTTTTATTACCAGGCCCTGGTTACAGTGCCGTTAAGAATTTTGATTAAATACAAATGTTTATTTTCAAAATAATCAGTTGCTAAAGCCTTGTCATTTTGTTTTACAGGTCTGAAATTATACTCACAAAAAACTTTTATGTTTTTATCAGAAATATGACTCATGAAACTGCCGGGGTATTGGGCAAGTAATTTTGTAAATAAATACACCGATTCAAAACCTTTGTAGGCCATATCACTCGGCTTTCCTTTGTATTTATTGTAATAAGCAGTGGTAAGTGATTTGCTGAAGGCATCCGTCTTCTCGGTATAAAAAGGCGTTGTAAAATAAACTGGAAAACCTGTTAATGCCTTTTTATTGTAAAAGGCAGAAAAACCATCCCAGTTTGGCATACCAATTAAAGTGATGCCGTGGGTTTTATTCAAATCAAAACTGGCTTTGGCTAAATTTCCTGCAAAAGTTTCATCCAGGCTGCCGCCTATAATTACATTCTTGCTGTTGCTGTCTAATTTTGATTTAAGAAAAGCTGTGGTCACATTATCATCCATGTTTAAAACCTGTATTGGCAATAATGGTTTTCCATCCTGTTCATTCATCATTTTAAAATAGGCCGCAACCATATCTTCCTGCTTGCCTTTTTGCCTGCACAGGTAAATCTTATCGGTGCCATGGTTTTGCAAAATATAACTGTAGATGGCATCGCAATGAGACTTCAGTGTAGAATTCATAACCACCAGGAAGGGGTTTTCTGTAATACCGGCAACGTTGGGATAGGTGGCAGATATGAAAGGGATATTTTTTTGCAGCGCAAAAGCGGCCAGTTGTGTAAAATCTTCATCTCTTACACTGCCAATGATCAGTTGCAGGCTGTCCAGTTTTTTATTGCGTATCAGGTCGGATATATTTTCCGTGTATGATTTGGTATCATACACACTGGCATCAACATAATCTTCTCCGGCCTGTAAACTATCCAATGCAATTAATGCACCCTGTACAAAATCAACTGCAGGCATAATAAAACGAGGAACAGCCTGCCGGTACTTAAAAGTATTTTTATTAAAAACAGAATCAAGATAAAGCGGGGCAAAAATGCCCACTTTGTAAACGGGCCCTTTTTGCACAGAATCATTTTGGGCATAAACGTTTACAGAACCCAGGGAGGCAGCCAGTAAAAATAATAAAGTAAAAAATTTCTTATTCATATAGTAAATCTAAATTCTAAAATCATCAGTTCTATTCCCATTCAATAGTAGCTGGCGGCTTACTGCTTATATCATATACCACACGGTTAATGCCCGGTACATTGTTTATTATCTCGTTGCTGATGTCGGCTAAAAACTCGTATGGCAAATGAGCCCAGTCGGCCGTCATACCATCAACCGATGTTACCGCCCTTAATGCAACTGTAAATTCATACGTTCTTTCATCGCCCATTACGCCCACACTTTTTACCGGTAATAAAATAGTGCCTGCCTGCCAGACACTTGCATACAAATTATACTTTTTTAAGCCATTTGTATATATCGCATCTGCATCCTGCAATAACCGTACCTTTTCTGCAGTAACTTCTCCTAAAATTCTTATGCCCAATCCCGGCCCCGGAAAAGGGTGACGGAAAAGCATTTCATGCGGAATACCCAATTCCAATCCAACACGCCTTACTTCATCTTTAAATAAAGCACGCAAAGGTTCTACCAGCCCAAGTTTCATCGTATCTGGCAATCCGCCCACATTGTGATGGGATTTGATTGTTTGAGAAGGACCATGAACAGAAAGTGATTCAATTACATCGGGATAAATAGTTCCCTGTCCCAGTAATTCAACCCCTTCAATTTTGCCAGCCTCCTGGTCAAATATTTCAATAAAACCACCGCCTATGGCTTTTCTTTTTTCCTCGGGGTCGGTTTTGCCAGCCAGCTTTTTATAAAAATGATCTTTTGCATCTACACCAATAACATGCAACCCAAGCTTTTTATAAATTTCCAGCACATCTTCAAACTCATGCTTGCGTAAAACGCCATTATCTACAAAAATGCCAAACAGGTTTCCGCCAATGGCTTTGTGTATTAAGGTGGCTGCAACGGTACTGTCAACACCACCACTGAGGCCCATGATCACTTTTTTATTTCCAATTTGTTTTTTTAGCGCTTCAACTGTATCGGTAATAAAATGAGCCGGGGTCCAATCCTGGTTGCAGTTACAGATATTTACCAAAAAGTTTTTAATAATGGTTTTGCCTTCGGCAGAATGATAAACTTCGGGGTGAAACTGTAAGCCGTAAAGGGGGTGTCCATTGCCTGTTGTGCGTTTGAAAGCTGCAACTGGTATACTTTCTGTTGTACCCAGTAATTCAAATCCTGCCGGCAATTCTTTAATAGTATCGCTGTGGCTCATCCACACCTGAGATGAAGGAGAAACATTTTCCAGTAGTGTGTCTTCTTTAGTAACAGTAAAAATTGCCCGGCCATATTCTCTCTTATCACTTTTTTCGACCCTGCCGCCATATATTTTTGCAGTTAACTGTGCTCCGTAACACACACCTAGTACAGGCACTTTAGCTGCCATAGCTTCTACATCGGCCTGTAAGGCATTTTCTTCATTAACTGAAAAAGGAGATCCACCCAGTATAATGCCTTTAAGTCCGGGTTCGTAAACTATTGCTGCATTGTAAGGGATGATCTCGCAATAAACATTGGCTTCCCTTACTGTACGTGCAATAAGTTGAGTGTACTGCGAGCCAAAATCGAGGATAAGTATTTTTTCTGTCATATAGCTGCGAAGGTAAATAAATAGTTGCATGTTATTTGTTGCAGATGAGTGAGGTTAACGTTACATTTTTTTATATTTACATAAACTTTCAGCCATGAAGCATTTCCTGATCTTATTATTTACAATTTTTACCTTAACCTCCTGCGATTTGACAACCGGCAGTGGTAATATTGTAACCGAAACCCGTAAAACCGGCAGTTTTGATGCGATTTCGGTTGGTGGCAGTTTTGAAGTGGAAATTAAAACCGGCGATGTCATATCTGTGGTGGTAGAAGCCGATGATAATATTATGAAGTATATAGAAACCAAGGTTTCTGGCAATACTTTAAAAATAAATACCGAAGACCTGCACAATTATTCAGATGTGCACATGAAAGTATATATTACTGCGCCATTAATAACCAGTATTAAAGCTTCAGCTTCAGCAGATGTAATAGTTGATAGTATCCTTAACGGCAGCGGCAGGCTTACTTTTAAGGCTTCCAGTTCTGCAAGTATTAAAGCCGAGGTAAATGCACCCGAAATTGAAACTGAAGCCAACAGCAGCGCAACAATAACCCTTACTGGTAAAACAAAAACCCATAAAACAGAAGCAAGCAGCAGTGCTGATATTAAAGCTTTTGGACTTTTAAGCGAAAATACCACGGCCAATGTAAGTAGCAGTGCCAGTATTCAGGTGCATGCCAGTGTTAACTTAAATGCCAGGGCCAGCAGCAGTGGTTCTATCGAATATAAAGGTGCTGCAGCTGTAACTAAATCTGAAAGCAGCAGTGGATCTGTTGAAAAAAAGGATTGATCCGCAACATTTTAGCTTAAAACCAGGCCATTTTCCCTCACTTAGCAGGCTGAAAAACTATTTCTAAAAAACTTTCAGCTTTCCTTTGCCATTTACTTTTCAACCCTTACCTTTGCACTCCAAATTAAAAAACGGATCAAAAAAGTTCTTTTTATATGTCACAGAGAATCAGAATAAAATTGCAGTCTTACGACCATAACCTGGTTGATAAATCAGCAGAAAAGATTGTAAAAACTGTACGTAGTACGGGCGCAGTAGTAACAGGACCAATTCCTTTACCTACGCACAAGAAAATTTTTACCGTGTTGCGTTCTCCTCACGTTAATAAAAAAGCCCGTGAGCAGTTTCAATTGTGCACACATAAGCGTTTATTAGACATTTACACCAGCAGCAGCCGTACGGTAGATGCTTTAAGTAAGTTAGACTTACCAAGTGGTGTGGATGTTGAGATCAAAGCCTAATGAACTTTCTCCGCCGCGGCGGAGGAAAGCAGCAGGTAAGTTCTTAAAAGAAAAAAATAATGAACATCCATCTCCTTTTAAATAAGGAGCGCTGGATATAAACAAAATACAATGAAAAGTATTATTGGTAAGAAAATCGGCATGACGAGTATCTTCGATGCCAGTGGCAAGCAAACTGCTGTTACTATAATTGAAGCCGGCCCATGCGTGGTTACACAAAAGAAAACCGTTGAAACAGACGGCTACAATGCTCTCCAGATAGCATTTGGTGATAAAAAAGAAAAGCACTCCGTAAAAGCTGAAATCAATCACTTTGCCAAAGCGCAAACCTCTCCTAAAAGATTCGTTCAGGAAATCCGCGATAGCGAAATAGATAAGAATGTTGGTGAAACATTGACTGTAGACATATTTGCCGAAGGCGATGCTGTTGAAGTTGTAGGTACCACCAAGGGTAAAGGTTTCCAGGGTGTTGTAAAACGCCATGGCTTTAAAGGTGTTGGTCAGCAATCTCACGGTCAGCACGATCGCCAGAGAGCACCAGGTTCTATTGGTAACTCATCCGATGCCAGCCGTGTATTTAAAGGTATGCGTATGGGTGGCCGTATGGGTCAGGACAGGGTGACCATGAAGGGACTGAAAGTGGTTAAAATTTTCGCAGAAAAAAATTACATATTAGTTAGTGGTTCAGTTCCGGGCCATAACGGTTCAATTGTTTTAATTCAAAAATAAGCAACCGGCCGCTGGCCAATAAAAATAAGTACAATGCAAGTAGACGTTTTAAATATAGAAGGAAAGCAAACCGGCAGATCGGTTGAATTACCTGATGAGATTTTTGGTATTGAGCCAAATGACCACGTTATTTACCTGGCTGTAAAGCAATACCAGGGCGCACAACGCCAGGGTTCGCACAAGGTAAAGACCCGTGCAGAAGTTAAAGGTTCTTCTAAGAAATTACACAAACAAAAAGGAACCGGTGGAGCCCGTAAAGGTAACCTGCGTAACCCTTTGTATAAAGGTGGTGGTACTATTTTTGGACCAAAACCACACAAGTACGATATCAAATTAAACCGCAAGGTTAAAGATCTGGCTAAGATGGGCGCTTTGGCTTATAAAGCAAAAGAAAACGCTATCGTGGTATTGGAAGATGTGAAAATGGATGCTCCAAAAACATCAACTTTCACCGGTATCTTAAGCAAATTGAATCTTACAGGAAAGAAAACATTATTTGTAATTCCTGAATACAATGATAACCTGTATTTAAGCTTACGTAACGTGCCAACTGTTAGTGGTACTTTATTAAGCGACCTGAATACTTACGATATTTTAAATGCAAATGTTTTGGTTTTAACCGAAAGCGCTGCAAAGATATTTAGTGAAGAAAGCGTAGAAGCATAATTAAGAAACAAAAAAATTAAAAGACATGAAACCGTCTGATGTATTAATAAAGCCGATTTTATCTGAAAAAGCTAACAAGCAAACAGAAAAAATGAACCGCTACTCTTTTGTAGTGAATAAAAAGGCTAACAAACTGGAGATCAAAAAAGCAATTGAAAGCTTTTATGGCGTAACGGTTGACAATGTGAACACTATTGTTGTGCCTTCGAAAGCGAAATCAAAATATACTAAAGCTGGATTTATAGTTGGCCGCAAACCTTCTAAAAAGAAAGCAATTGTAACTGTTGCTAAAGGAGAATCAATTGACCTGTACGGCAGCGAAGTATAATATTAATTAAAGAATGGTATTCAATTACCGCAAAAATTGAAAAAATAAAACAAAATGGCATTAAGAAAATACAAACCAACAACAGCAGGAACCAGGTGGAGAATTGGTAATGCTTACGAAGAGATTACTACAAACGTTCCGGAAAAATCTTTGCTTGAACCGCAAAAGAATACAGCCGGCCGTAACTCTCAGGGTAGAAGATCAATGCGCTATATGGGTGGTGGAAACAAAACCATGTATCGTATCATCGACTTCAAAAGAGATAAGAAAGATATTCCTGCTACTGTTAAGACCATCGAGTATGATCCAAACCGTACTGCTTTCATCGCATTATTAAATTATGCTGATGGTGAAAAGCGTTACATCATTGCTCCACAGGGATTACAGGTTGGACAAACCGTTTTAAGTGGTGATGCAGTTGCACCGGAATTAGGAAATGCGTTGATGTTTAAGAACATGCCTTTAGGTACTAATGTTCACAACATTGAAATGCAGCCTGGTCAGGGTGGTATACTTGTACGCAGTGCAGGAACATCGGCCCAGTTAAGTAACAAAGAAGAAAAGTACGCAATATTAAAAATGCCAAGTGGCGAGTTAAGAAAAGTGTTGATCAAATGTTACGCAACCGTTGGAGTTGTAAGCAACAGCGATCATAGCTTGGAGAGCATGGGTAAAGCAGGCCGTAACCGTTGGAAAGGTATTCGTCCACGTACAAGGGCGGTAGCGATGAACCCGGTAGATCACCCGATGGGTGGTGGTGAAGGTAGAGCTTCCGGTGGTCACCCACGTAGCCGTAAAGGTAAATATGCAAAAGGACAGATTACCCGTACAAAAGGTAAAGGTTCAAGCAAATTGATCATCACAAGAAGAAACGGAAAGAAATTACCTAATTAATAATCATTGTTAAAATGGTTTTGGTTTAACCAGAACAAATCAACAAAAAATAAATAAAACATGGCTCGTTCGTTAAAAAAAGGTCCTTATGTAGAAGCTAAGCTTGATGCTAAAGTTGCTGCAATGATTGAAGGAAAAAGCAAAAAAGGTGTTATTAAAACCTGGAGCAGAAGAAGCACTATCACTCCGGATTTCGTAGGTCAAACTTTTGCAGTTCATAACGGAAATAAATTCATTCCGGTTTATGTAACAGAATTCATGGTAGGACATAAGTTAGGTGAATTTGCACCAACACGTAATTTCAGAGGTCACTCAAGTAAAAAAATATCGTAAAGAAGTTAATAGTTATCAGTTAATAGTGAGCACATCACAAATAACCAATAACAACTAACAAATAACTAAATATAATGGAAGCAGTAGCAAAATTGAACAATTACCCGACATCACCACGCAAAATGCGTTTGCTGGTTGATCTGATCCGTGGTATGCAGGTTGAAAAGGCATTAGCCGTTTTAGAACACAATCCTAAACACCCGGCTGTTCCTTTACGTAAGCTGGTATTATCTGCCATCAATAACTGGAAACAGAAAAATGAAGCAGGTGATGAGAGCACACTGGTAGTTAAAACAATTATGGTTGATGCTGCAAGGGTTATCAAACGTATGCGTCCGGCGCCACAAGGTCGTGGATACAGGGTTCGCAAACGTAGCAACCATGTAACTGTGGTAGTTGATATCCCTGGAGTTGATACTAAAAAATCAAAGCTGGTTAAAGCTACACCGACTGAAACAGTGAATGTGCAGGAGCCAGTAGCAACTGCAAAGAAAACAAGAACAAAAAAAGAATCAGGTACTAAATAAACCAATAATTAATTACAAAAGAAAATGGGTCAGAAATCAAATCCGATAGGTTTAAGGTTAGGAATCATCCGTGGATGGGACAGCAACTGGTTTGCAAGCAAAACGGAATATCCAAAAAAATTGATCGAGGATAACAAGATCAGAAATTACCTGAATGCCCGTATCAATAAGGGTGGTATCTCTAAGATCGTTATCGAGCGTACGCTTAACAAACTGATCGTTACCATCCATACATCTAAACCAGGTATCATCATTGGTAAAGGTGGTGGCGAGGTTGACAGGATTAAAGAAGAATTGAAAAAATTATGTGGTAAAGAAGATGTGCAGATCAATATATTAGAGATTCGTCGTCCGGAATTAGATGCAAACATTGTAGCCGATACTATTGCCCGCCAGTTGGAAAACCGTATCAACTACAAAAGAGCCATCAAAATGTCAATTGCTTCAGCATTGCGTATGGGTGCCGAAGGAATTAAAGTGAAAGTTGGTGGCCGTTTGGGTGGTGCAGAGATTGCACGTAGCGAAGAAATTAAACAAGGCCGTACACCATTACATACTTTACGTATGGATATTGATTACGCCAATGTATTTGCCTTAACCGTTTATGGTAAAATAGGAATTAAAGTTTGGATCTGTAAAGGTGAGGTTTTAGGAAAGCGTGACCTGAATCCAAATGTAGTTGCAGGTGGTGGAAAAGAATTAGGCGGCGAAAGACAACAGGGTGGATTTGACAGAAGAGATGACCGCAGAGGTGGCGGTGGTGGAGACAGAAGAGGCGGTAGCGGCGGCGGTGGAAACCGTGGCCTTGGCGGCGGAGGAAGAAGATAATAACACAATAAAAATCAGAATAGTAACATAGAAATTATACAACAATGTTATCACCGAAAAGAAGTAAACACAGAAAGGCGCAAAGGGGAATGATGAAGGGAAACACCAAGCGTGGTGCAACCCTGGCTTTTGGAACCTTTGGATTAAAAGCTCTGGATGAAGTTTGGATGAGCAGCCGTCAGATTGAAAGTGCACGTCAGGCAATGACCCGTCATATGAAACGTGAAGGAAATGTTTGGATACGTATTTTTCCAGACAAACCTATTACTGCAAAACCAGCCGAGGTAAGGATGGGTAAAGGTAAAGGTAACCCCGAAGGTTGGGCAGCTGTTGTACAACCAGGAAGGATTTTGTTTGAGTGCGATGGCGTACCCATGCAGGTTGCTAAAGAAGCATTTGCTTTGGCTGCACAAAAGTTGCCAATACAGACAAAGTTTGTAGTTCGTCACGATTACAAAGCATAAATCGATTAAGAAATTATCAAATAGAATACAATGTTAAAGAAAGTTGATTTTTTAAATAGCCTGAAAGGATTGAACGAGGCAGATCTGAAAGCAAAGATTGCTGAAGACGAGTTGCGTATGAAGAAACTTTCATTTGCTCATGCAATTTCTCCACTGGAGAATCCGCAAAGTATCCGCTCTTTAAGAAGGGATATCGCCAGGTTGAAAACAGCATTAAAACAAGTACAGGCAGGATTATAATTAATCCATAAAACAGTAATAACAGTGGAAAGAAATTTAAGAAAAACAAAATTAGGAGTGGTATCCAGCAACAAAATGGATAAGACCATCACCGTAAGTGTAGAACGTAAAGTAAAGCATCCGCTTTATGGTAAGTTCGTAAAAAAATCTACCAAGTTTCATGCTCATGATGAAAAGAATGAGTGCAGTATTGGTGATACGGTAAAGATCATGGAGAGCCGCCCTTTAAGCAAAACAAAACGCTGGAGACTGGTTGAAGTGGTTGAAAAAGTAAAATAATTTTTTCGTCAAGCTGCCGCGGTAAACCCTGGTTTATGCAAACAGCCTCTGATAATTAACAATAGTAATAATAGCTAAAAGCTAATAAAGATGATACAGCAAGAAAGCAGATTAAACGTAGCCGATAACAGTGGTGCAAAGGAAGTACTTTGTATTCGTGTACTGGGTAACAGCGGACAGGATTACGCAAAGATCGGTGACAAAATAGTTGTTACTGTAAAAGATGCCATGCCTGCAGGTGGTGTTAAAAAAGGAACTGTAAGCAAAGCAGTTATTGTAAGAACAAAAAACAAATTACGTCGTAAAGATGGTTCTTATATCCGTTTTGATGACAATGCAGTTGTATTGCTGAATGCATCTGACGAACCAAGAGGCACCCGTATTTTTGGGCCAGTGGCTCGTGAGTTAAGGGATAAAGGCTACATGAAAATCATTTCATTGGCTCCTGAGGTTCTTTAATAAAAATAATAATTTTTGAAATAAAGCTGAAAGGCAAATTAATAAAATGAGTACAAGATTCAAACCAAAGTTTAACATTAAAAAGGGCGACACCGTTGTAGTGATCAGTGGCGAAGATAAAGATGTAAAGAAGCCCCGTAAAGTGTTGGAAATTATTTTAGAAAAAGGAAAGGTATTGGTTGAAGGTGTTAACATCGTAACCAAGCATACCAAACCAACTTCACAAAACACCAAAGGTGGTATTGTAAAGATTGAAGCTCCGATCGCTATCAGTAACGTGATGCTTTGGGATGCTAAAGCCGGTGCGCCAACCAAAGTTAAACGCACCAGGGAAAATGGTAAACTAGTAAGAATCGCTAAAAAATCAGGGGAGGTAATCAAATAATGAGCACAACAACAAACAAACCCAGGTTAGCAGACAAGTACAAACAGGATGTTGTACCTGCTTTAATGAAAAAATTCAGTTACAAAACTGTAATGCAGGCACCCCGTTTAACCAAGATTTGTTTAAATCGTGGTGTTAACGGAGCCGTAACAGATAAGAAACTGATTGACATCGCTATTGACGAGCTGACAAACATCACCGGTCAAAAAGCTGTGGCAACCATGTCTAAGAAAGACATTTCAAACTTTAAGCTGCGTAAGGATATGCCCATTGGTGCAAGAGTTACACTGCGTGGAGTTAAGATGTATGAATTTTTAGACAGGCTTGTTTCTGTGTCTTTACCACGTGTACGTGATTTCAAAGGTATCAACGACAAATCGTTTGATGGCCGTGGAAACTACACACTGGGTGTTACCGAGCAGATCATTTTTCCTGAAATTGATATTGATAAGGTAAATAAAATTACCGGCCTGGATATCACTTTTGTAACAACAGCAAATACCAACGAAGAAGCATTTGAATTGCTTAAAGAAATGGGTATGCCTTTTAAAAACGTAAAGAAATAATTATAAAAGATTATGGCAAAAAAATCAATTGAAGCCAGGCAGATCAAGCGTGAAAAAATGGTTGCCAAGTATGCTGAAAAAAGAGCAGCTTTAAAAGCAGCCGGAGATTATGCAGCTTTGGATTTATTACCAAAGAATGCATCACCGGTTCGTTTAAAAAACCGTTGTCAGCTAACAGGACGCCCACGTGGTTACATGAGACACTTTGGTTTATCAAGAAACATGTTTCGTGATATGGCTTTGCAGGGTAAAATACCAGGCATCACCAAGGCAAGCTGGTAATAACTGAAGGCCTGAAAGCGAACAACCTAATTAGGATATCGCATTGTAAAAAAATTATTTAATCAATTAACTGAAATAACAATGGTTACTGATCCAATCGCAGATTATTTAACAAGAATTCGTAACGCACAGATGGCTAATCACCGTATTGTAGAAATACCTGCAAGCAATCTGAAAAAACGCATTACCGAAATTCTGTACGATAAAGGATACATCTTAAAATACAAATTTGAAGATGATAACAAACAAGGCCTGATCAAGATCGCTTTGAAATATGATGCTAATACTAAATTACCTGTTATACAGAGTTTAGAAAGAGTTAGCCGTCCGGGATTGCGTACTTATGCAAAACCAGAAGAGATCAAGCGTGTAAAAAACGGTTTAGGTGTTGCTATCGTTTCTACTTCTAAGGGTGTAATGACTGATAAAGAAGCAAAAGCACAGAACGTAGGCGGAGAAGTACTTTGTAATATTTACTAAAATTCTGATCCTCTCACGGGGATTTGAAATATAAAATGATTTGACAATTAAGCCCCCGTCGTGGCTGAACACGAATCGAATAATAAACAAAATAAAAAAAATCGACAATGAGCAGAATAGGAAAAAAATTGATTGAAGTACCGGCTGGTGTAACCATTACAGTAAATGCTGATAATGTTGTTACAGTAAAAGGTCCAAAAGGTGAGCTAAAGCAAACCTTAGACAGGGACATGAAGATTGAAATTAATGACGGCATTGCAACTGTAACCCGTCCTACCGACCAGATACGTCATCGTGCCATGCATGGTTTATACCGTTCATTGGTAAGTAATATGGTAAAAGGTGTAACTGAAGGCTATACTAAAAAATTAGAACTGGTGGGTGTGGGTTTTAAAGCTGCTGCCACTGGTAATTTGTTGGATCTGGCTTTAGGATACTCTCATAATATTGTTTTTGAAATTCCTAAAGAATTATCAGTAGTTACCAGCCAGGAAAAAGGACAAAACCCAATGATCACTTTTGAAAGTATAGACAAACAATTGATCGGACAGGTTTGTGCTAAGATCAGAAGCTTACGTAAGCCAGAACCATACAAGGGTAAGGGTGTTAAATTTGCTGGTGAAGTGTTGAGAAGAAAAGCCGGTAAGTCTGCAGGTAAATAATAATGGTTAATTAATCCCTGGCAGAATCAGGGAGAAAAAATAAAATAAAATGAACAACAAGTCAAACGCAAGAGTAAAAATCAAATACCGCATCCGCAGAAAAATCAGCGGTGCTGCAACTAAACCAAGGTTAAGTGTTTTCAGAAGCAACAGCGATATCTATGCTCAGTTAATTGATGACAACAACGGTGTAACACTGGCGTCAGCTTCATCAAGACAAAAAGATATCCAGGCGCAGAAAGCTCCTAAGATTGAAAAAGGTAAAATGGTTGGAGCTGCTATTGCAATAAAAGCGAAAGAACTTGGAATAGAAACAGTTGTTTTTGATCGTGGTGGTTATATTTACCATGGTCGTGTAAAAGCAGTTGCTGAAGGTGCAAGAGAAGGCGGATTGGTTTTTTAATTATAAAATTTCAATAAGAAAAATAGATGTCAAACTTAATCGTAAATAAAGTAAAAGCCGGCGACCTGGAATTAAAAGATAAGGTAGTTGCCATTAACCGTGTAGTAAAAACAACCAAGGGCGGACGTGCCTTCAGTTTTTCTGCATTAGTTGTTGTGGGTAACGAAGCTGGTGTTGTTGGACATGGTTTGGGTAAGGCCAAAGAAGTTCAGGAAGCTATCACAAAAGGTATTGAAGATGCAAAAAAGAATTTGATAAAAATTCCTTTAATGCATGGTACTATCCCTCATGATCAGTTATCTAAAGATGGTGCAGCTAAAGTTTACATTAAGCCTGCAGCACATGGTACCGGTGTAATTGCCGGAGGTAGTATGAGGGCGGTTTTGGAAGCAGCTGGTATAACCGACGTGTTGGCAAAGAACCTGGGTTCTGCAAATCCAACCAACGTGGTAAAAGCAACTTTTAAAGCATTGGCTACATTACGTGAACCAATTGCAGTTGCAAAAACACGTGGTATTTCTTTAAAGAAAGTATTTAACGGATAAAATAAGTCAATGGTCATTAGTCATTTTGTGATACCACAAATGCCCAATGACTCAATGACAAATGACAAATGACTTTAATTATGAAAAAGATAAAAGTAACACAGGTTAAAAGTGTAATTGACCGTTCAGAGCGTCAAAAAAGAACAATGATTGCATTGGGCCTGAAAAAAATGAATGCTTCTGTAGAAGTAGAAGCTACTCCGCAGATATTAGGTATGGTTACTAAAGTGAACCACCTGGTAAAAGTTGAAGAGGTAAAGTAAAAAATCAAAAATCAAAAGTCAGAAGGTAATGTTTTTTAATTTTTAATTTTGACTTTTTAATTATTAATAAAGCGAGGGGTGATTCCCCGTAAGTACAAAATCAAATAAAAAATGAAACTACACACACTGAAGCCTGCGAAAGGCGCAACACACAAAGAGAAAAGAATTGGCCGTGGTGAGGCTAGTGGTAAAGGTGGTACATCTACCAAAGGTAACAAAGGCGGACAGAGCCGTGCAGGTTACAAAAGCAAAAAAGCGCACGAAGGTGGTCAGATGCCTATTCAACGCCGTATTCCAAAGCGTGGCTTTAAAAATAATAACCGTATCGAGTTTAAAGTATTAAATCTTGGCCAGATAGATACCCTTGCTGAAAAGTATGGTATCACAGAATTCAGCCTGCAGAATTTGTACATCAATGGTATAATAAGCCAGTTTGATAGTGTAAAGGTTTTAGGTAATGGCGAAGTGAAAGGCAAATTCACGTTTAAAGTGAATGCGGCCAGTGAAAAAGCAAAAGCAGCCATTGAAGCAGCCGGAGGTTCTATCGAGATAATAAAATAATTTCCCGATATTTGCCCGACCCCGCTAAAGCGAGGGTCATTTTTAATTTAGAGCAAATCACTTAAATCGTTTAAATTCTGTGAAGAAGTTCATTACAACACTTAAGAATATCTGGAGCATAGAGGAGCTACGCAATAAGATAACTTTCACTTTACTGTTGATATTCATCTATCGTATAGGTTCATTCATTGTATTACCTGGTATCGATCCTAATAAATTAGCCTCGCTTGCCGATAGCTCAAAAAGCGGTATGCTTGGTTTACTTGATACATTTGTTGGAGGTGCTTTTTCGAAGGCCTCTATTTTTGCATTGGGTATCATGCCATACATTTCGGCCTCTATCTTTATGCAGTTAATGACCATCTTGGTTCCGCAGATGGCAAAAATTCAGAAAGAAGGCGAAAGCGGCAGAAAGAAAATTAATCAGTGGACACGTTATCTTACAGTTATCGTTACAGCATTTCAGGCAGCGGCCTATATCGGCTATTTAAAAGCTCCGGGTAACGTAGAAGCAATTATTCCTGCTTTCAGCGGTTACTTCTGGGTTTCAACAGTAGTTATTCTCACCACAGGTACATTGTTTGTAATGTGGCTTGGTGAAAAAATTACTGATAAAGGTTTAGGCAACGGTACTTCTATCATTATCATGGTTGGTATTCTTGCACGTTTACCGCAATCTTTTGGTCAGGAGTGGGCTGCCAGGTTTACAAGAGGAGCTGGTGGTATATTAATGATATTGATTGAACTGGTACTTTTGATTGCTGTAATATTGGGAGTTATTCTTTTGGTACAGGGTACCAGAAAGGTTCCGGTAAATTATGCAAAGCAAATTGTTGGTAACCGCCAGTTTGGAGGAGCCAGAAATTTTCTACCTTTAAAAGTGAATGCATCGGGTGTAATGCCAATCATCTTTGCACAGGCAATACTTTTTTTACCAACATTATTTTCGGCAGGTGGTACAGCCAGCTGGACACAATATTTTACTGATCATACCAAGGTTGGTTATATGATTATTTATTCAGTGGCAGTTATTGCATTTACATTCCTGTATACAGCTTTGATATTTAATCCAAAGCAAATGGCTGATGAATTAAAACGCAACAATGGTTTTATACCGGGTGTTAAACCAGGCCAGCCAACTGCTGATTATATCGGAACCATCATGGACAGGATTACTTTACCAGGTGCAGTATTACTTGCATTTGTTGGTATTCTTCCTGGTATCATTCAGTTGATATTTGGAATGCAGCAGGGCTTTGCTACTTTCTTTGGAGGTACATCTTTACTGATTATGGTTGCGGTAATTTTAGATACATTGCAACAAATAGAAACACAGTTGTTAATGCGCCAGTACGATGGATTGATGAGTGGTGGCAACAGGATACAGGGCAGACAACAGGTTACTGCAGGAGTATAATAAGGTATACCCCCACGGGGGACTTAAAATAAAATAATTAAGCCCCGACTGAACAGGTCGGGGTTTGTTTTAAAAAGACTTTGAAATGATTCACTACAAAAGCAAGGCAGAAATAGAATTGATAAGAGAAAGTGCTTTGCTTGTTAGTGAAGCACTTGCTGTAGTTGCTGCTAAAATAAAACCTGGAGTAACCACCATGCAGTTAGATAAAATTGCAGAAGAATTTATTAAGGACAATAAAGCAACGGCCTCTTTTAAAGGCTATCACGGTTTTCCTTTTGCCTGTTGCATATCTGTAAATGATGCCGTGGTGCATGGCTTTCCTACAAATGATGAATTGGTAAGTGGAGACATTGTATCTGTTGATGTGGGTGTTTTTAAAAATGGCTTTCATGGCGATAGTGCTTATACTTTTGGCGTTGGTGAGGTAAGTGAAGAAGTGAAAAAATTAATGCGGGTAACAAAAGAATCTTTGTACAAAGGAATTGAAAAGGCAATAATCGGTAACCGTGTTGGTGATATTGCTTTTGCTATACAGGATTATACTGAAAAGCAATACGGCTATGGTGTTGTTAGAGACCTGGTAGGACACGGCCTGGGCCGCAGCCTGCATGAAGAACCACAGGTACCCAACTTTGGAAAAAGAGGAACAGGTGCGAAATTGAGAGAAGGTTTGGTAATTGCCATTGAGCCGATGATCAACCTGGGAACAAAAGATGTTTTTCATGATAAAGACGGCTGGACCATCAGAACTGCCGATGGAAAACCTGCAGCACATTACGAACATGATATCTGCATTCAAAAAGGCAAGGCAGATATTTTATCTTCTTTTACCCCAATAGAAGCTGCAGAAAAAGCCAATGCTGAACTTTGTTCAGATTATATGATCTAAAGTATGCGGTATTTTAATTCCACACGGTTATCATTCCAGATATTATCGGGGCTTATGTAAGTGTCTTTGTAGCGAAACAGAATGCCGGCCTTTACAAAAATATCTCTCACCAGTTCGCTACAGATGTAGGCCCGGTTCTTTTCTCTTTTGCTGATGTGAAACAAGATCCGCATCATAATGCGTACAATCTCATAATTATCGTAAGGCCTGGTAAGTTCATCCAGCCCAAAACTAATTCCACGGTCAAGTTCCTGTTTTTGCAATGGTATGTTTAATTCTGCCACAACCATTTGTCCTCTGTAAGGCCGCTTGGTTCCTTTATAATCTCTTAAATATTTTGATAAAGGAATTAACCGAATACCATACCGGGGTTCTGCTTCCAGCACCAGCACCCTGCCCAGTGCCTCATCTTTATATATAACAGCCACATGGCTCCAGGTGCTTTTTGTAAGTTTTTGAATGATGCCTGAAAATGCATAGCTGCCGCTGCAAAAAACTATTTGCCCGGTTTTAATATAGTCCCTGATCTTTTCATAACGATAACCGGGCATTTCCTTGAGTATCTTTTTTGTAACCGGGGTTGCCATACTATTTATTTTATTGATTGCATTGTTTAATAATTACTTTTGAAGATACGAAATGAGCCATAACAAAAGTTTATTGTAAACGAAATGTTTATTGGCGAATTCCATGTGGCAAAAATCAATAAATATAAACACATGAAATTGAGAAGATGAATAAAAAAAGATTGATCGTTATTGGAGGTGGTGCTGCAGGCTTTTTTTGTGCGGTTAATGCTGCCAGGCTTAACCCGCAGCTGGAGGTTATTATCCTGGAAAAATCAAACAAACTTTTAAGCAAAGTAAAAGTAAGTGGCGGCGGCCGTTGTAATGTAACCCATGCCTGTTACAGCATTGCCGAGATGATAAAAAAATATCCAAGAGGATCTGCATTTTTAAAAAAAGCGTTTCATCATTTTTTTACAAACGATACCATTGCCTGGTTTGCCGAGAGAGGCGTTGTTTTAAAAACAGAAGCAGATGGCAGGATGTTTCCGGTTACCGACAGTTCTCAAACCATTATTGATTGCCTGATGAAGGAAGCGAATAAATACAATGTGGAAATAAGGATGAATAAAGAAGTGAAGCAGTTGGTGGTTGCAGAACAATTTGAAATTCAGTTTGCAGATGACAGCATTTTACATGCCGATTTTGTTTGCATTGCCAGTGGTGGTTATCCAAAAATTATGCAGTACGGTTGGTTAAAAAAATCCGATCATGCTATTGAAGAGCCTGTACCATCTTTGTTTACTTTTAACATGCCCGGTAATTCCATTACGGCATTAATGGGTGTAGTGGTTGAAAATGCAGTTGTTAAAATTGTGGGCACAAAACTTTCTGAAAGCGGGCCGTTGTTAATTACACATTGGGGTATGAGCGGGCCTGCTGTATTAAAACTTTCGGCCTGGGGGGCCAGAGAACTTGCGAAAGCTGATTACGGGTTTTCAATTTTAGTAAACTGGATACCTGATTTTAACGAAAACAGTTTGCGTGATAAAATGCAGCAGCTGAGGTTTGAACTGGCAGCTCAAAAAATAATTAACCGAAATCCATTTGCATTACCCAACCGCTTGTGGGAATACCTGTTGGTTCAGTCGGGCATACACCCTGATTTGCGTTGGGCTGATCTTCCTGCCAAAGAACAAAACAAGCTCATTAAAAATTTATGTGCACAGGAATTTGCAGTAAAAGGCAAAACTACTTTTAAGGAAGAATTTGTAACAGCAGGCGGTATAGAATTAAATGAAATTGATTTTAATACCATGCAAAGCAAAAAACACGCAGGTTTATTTTTTGCCGGTGAAATAATGAACGTAGATGGTATTACCGGTGGGTATAATTTTCAAAATGCGTGGACGACGGGTTGGATTGCAGCGAAGGCAATAGCATCAATAGTTTAAAATACCCAATGGTTTAATAGTTCGTTAAACCTTTAGGCCATGCAATCCTTACACGTTTTAAACGTGTTTTTCAGTTACTTTTGCTTCTACTTCAGTGTATGAAAAAAATTGACCGCTACATACTGTTAAAATATCTTACTACATTTTTCTTTTGCCTGATATTGTTTACTGCCATTGTTGTTGTTGTTGACATCAGCGAAAAAACAGACAATTTTGTAAAATCCAAACTACCTATTTCCAGAATTATTACGGATTATTATTTTGGCTTTATACCCCGTATAGATGCGATGCTTTTTCCGTTGTTTGTTTTTATTTCGGTAATCTTCTTTACCAGCAAAATGGCCGGCAGGTCAGAGATCATTGCCATCCTTAGCAGCGGTGTAAGTTTTCGCAGGTTTTTATTGCCGTATGTGGTGGGAGGCCTGTTTTTATCTGCCATATTATGGGTAGGCTATCAATATGTGGTACCAAAAGCAAATCTTAAATGGGCTAATTTCGAAATAAAGTATATCGACAGCCAGGGCGCACCCAATAACAACAATAGCAACCGCAAAAGAAATCTCTATTTTAAACTTGATTCAAACAGCTATGTAGGCATCCGGGATTATGACACTATTTCAAAATCGGGTACCGGGTTTTTTATGCAACGGTTCCAGAAAAATAAACTGGTTTATAATCTGCGGTCCGAGCAGTTTAACTGGGATAGCACAAAAGCCAAATGGAAACTCGTTAATGCTGTGGAACGAAAACTGGACAGTATTTCGGAAAGGGTTATCCGGTCGAATGAATTACTGGCTAGCTATAATTTTAAACCACGGGACCTACGTAAAGATGATTACCTGAAAGACCAGATGCCTACACCGGAACTGGATGAATTTATTAAACTTGAAAGATTACGTGGATCCGAAATGCTCAACACACTTTTGGTTGAACGTTATAACAGGGATGCCATTCCGGTTTCGGTTCTCATTCTTACCATCATTGGTGCTGTGCTGGCATCCCGTAAAATAAGAGGTGGTAGTGGCCTGCACCTTGCAATTGGTGTAATCATCAGTGTGCTTTATATTTTGTTTAGCCGGTTCTCACTGGTATTTGCAACCAAAGGAAGTTTTACCCCTTTTATTGCCGCCTGGACTCCCAATGTCATCTTCGGTATTCTTGCATTTTACCTTTATAAGAAAGCCCCCAAGTAAAAATTGAAAGCAGGTTTTGTTTATCTAAACTTTCTGCTAAAACTTTTGTTTTAAACGCAGCAGCATCGTAATTTTAAACCTCCTTAAATGCAGATTGCTATATGATTTTGTTTAAGGGTTCAGCAGAAACTCATCAACCAAATTTTACCAGACTTAAAATTCATTAATAAGTAACAAATAATTTTATGGGTATTATAAAAGACAGATTTAAAGAGCAGGCAGATACAGTAGCTGCTGAAATTAAAACCTTAATAAAAGAACATGGCGAAAAGGTAATTGGCGAAGTAACATTAAGCCAGATTTACCAGGGTATGCGTGGAATTACAGCACTTGTATCTGAAACTTCGTTGCTGGATGCACAGGATGGTATTCGTTTTCGTGGATATTCAATCCCTGAATTAAGAGAGAAACTTCCCAAAGCACATGGCGGCAGCGAGCCTTTACCTGAGGGCCTGTTTTACCTGATGTTGGTAGGTTCATTACCATCGGATGAAGATGCACATCACCTCAGCAGTGTTTGGCAGCGCCGCAGCCATGTACCCAATCATGTATTTGCAACCATTGAAGCATTACCTGTAAGTACACACCCTATGACACAGTTTGTGGTGGCCATTATGAGCCTGCAAACAGAAAGCCAGTTTGCAAAACGATATGCAAAAGGAATGGCTAAAAAAGATTATTGGGATGCAGTGTTTGATGATACCATGGATCTGATAGCCCGTTTACCACGTATTGCAGCTTATATCTATCGCCGTAAATATAAAAATGGCGAACATATTCAACCTAATGGCTTACTGGATTGGGCAGGAAATTTTGCCCACATGATGGGATTTGAAGAAGAAGGTTTTCAGGAATTGATGCGCCTGTACATGACGATACATGCCGACCACGAAGGAGGTAATGTTTCGGCACATACCACACACCTGGTTGGTTCTGCATTAAGCGACCCATATTTATGTTTTGCCGCCGGTATGAACGGATTGGCCGGACCTTTGCACGGATTGGCTAACCAGGAAGTGATAAAATGGATATACGAATTAAGAGAAGAAATAGGAGCAGATATACCATCGAAAGAACAGATTGAGGAGTATGTTAAAAAAACCCTGAGTGAAGGAAAAGTGGTGCCTGGTTATGGCCATGCAGTTTTAAGACAAACAGATCCACGATTTACCGCACAAATGGAATTTGGTAAAAAACATATGCCGGATGATCCGCTGGTGCAAACGGTGTGGAATATTTATGAAGCGGTACCACCGGTTTTAGGTTCGATAGCAAAAATTAAAAACCCATGGCCCAATGTAGATGCACACAGTGGTGCTTTGCTGGTGCATTATGGCATGGTTGAATATGAGTTTTACACCGTTTTGTTTGGTGTGTCCCGGTCATTGGGAGTACTGGCAAGCCTTTGCTGGGACAGAGCCCTGGGCTTCCCGCTGGAAAGGCCAAAATCAGTAACAACCACGTTGGTAAAATCATGGCTGGAAGGCAAAGAAGAAATTTGGGGGGATTAAACTTTTACCGGATATTTGTAGTGAAACCGGAATTATATTCCGGTTTTTTTAATCAATTTTAGAAAAACAAAAAGTAACATGAAGAAATTAATCTTTGTATCCCTGGTTTCTTTTTTATCTGCTAATTGTTTAGCACAAGGCACTAAAGCTACAGCAGCTGCATCTACTAACCAACATATTAAAGTGTTCAGGCAATCTGCTATCAGTGGCGATTTAGCAACCGGTATCACTGCCTTAAGTTATTATATATCCGACCAGGGTGCAAACACTGTTTACGAAGATACTTTGGCTA
Organism: uncultured Chitinophagaceae bacterium; assembly: GCA_963715585.1. Taxonomy (GTDB): domain Bacteria; phylum Bacteroidota; class Bacteroidia; order Chitinophagales; family Chitinophagaceae; genus Ferruginibacter. The sequence continues at coordinate 501,821 of OY970254.1, forward strand.
TGCTTTACCTGCAGCAGAATGCATATGTACAATGTTACTATTGGGCAGATAAAAGACTGAAAGTAAAGCCCGAAGATTTAACCCTGATGGAAATGAAAGCCATTTGCCTGGATAAATTAAATCAACCTAAAGAAGCAATTGGGCTTTATGAAAAATTGTATACCAAAACAAAAAGCCCATACCACGCCTACACTTTAATGGAGTTGCAATATGGTATTAAGCGTTTGGCAGAGTGTTTAGCAACATCTGCCAGTACAGAAAAACTTGAATTTAAACCTGACTTTACCATGAGTTACAATGCCGGCGAACAAATGGGCCGTACTTATTTAAAAGCAGGTATTTATAATGTTACCGGTTTAGCATTGTACGATCTGGATAAAAAAGCAGAAGCAAAAATGTATTTTGAAAAGGCCTTGGCACTCGACAGTAATTTTGTACTGGCAAAACAAAATCTGCAGGCAATAAAAGCAATTGAATCAGGTACTAATAAAGCAAATTCCGGAGGTAATAACACCCCAACATCCCCTGCCAATAAACAGGATTAAAATTTGATTTTGAAGCAGCGTTGGTTGCCTGTATATTTGCACTCCGTTTTGAGGCTGGCTCAGTTGGCTAGAGCGTCCCGAAATGCTTAAGGAAATTCGTAAATAAAAAGTTCTTAAATTAAAATAGTCTGGATAGCTCATTTAGTTGAGTACCAAAATGGGGGGTTAGCTCAGTTGGCTAGAGCGCTTGCATGGCATGCAAGAGGTCGTCGGTTCGACCCCGATACTCTCCACCAAGGCTCACATGTATGTGAGCCTTTTTTTATGCCTTCTATTTAACTTTGTATAAATCAAAATACTAAAACCAACACCCATGTTAAATTTTCGCACTGATAATAAATTGGCTTTAGTTACCGGATGCAGCAGCGGTATTGGTATGGCTGTTGCCATAGCCATGGCAGAAAGCGGTGCCGATATTATTGGTGTAAGCAGCAGCCTGCCTGCAACCGGCAGCGATGTGGCAAAAGCTGTTGAAGCCGCCGGAAAAAAATTCTATCCTTACAAGGCCGATTTTTCTAACCGTAATTCATTGTACACTTTTCTTGAAAAAGTAAAAGCCGATCACCCACGCATTGATATACTCATCAATAATGCCGGCAGCATCATGCGTAAACCCGCAGCCGAACACCCGGATGAATATTGGGATACCATCATGGATATCAACCTGAATTCTCAATTTATTATTACAAGAGAAATTGGTAAAAGAATGGTTGAACAAAAAGCAGGCAAGATCGTTTTTACCTGTTCCTTATTAAGTTTCCAGGGCGGCATTAATGTGCCGGGATATGCAGCCAGCAAGGGTGCTATATCTTCTTTGTTAAAAGCATTTGCCAATGAGTGGGCAGTGCATGGCATTACTGTAAATGGCGTGGCACCAGGATATATTGCTACAGATAATACTACACAACTCCGCAACGATCCTGAAAGAAGCGCTGCCATATTATCAAGAATTCCTGCAAGCCGCTGGGGCACGCCGGAAGATATGGCCGGTGCATTTGTTTTTCTTTCATCGCCAGCATCAGATTATGTTAACGGAAGTATTATTACTGTAGATGGCGGTTGGATGGGGAGATAAAATAAAAAGTAAAAAATCAAAAGTAAAAAAGAGAAACATGCAAATCAGATTTCAGAACAGCCCCAAAGAAACCAGCCAGATGAATACGCAGCAACTGCGTGATAATTTTTTAGTGCAGGGATTAATGAAGCCGGGCACCATACAGTTAACCTATTCTCATTACGACCGTATGATCATTGGCGGCGCCGTGCCAACAACAGCACCTATTGGCTTACCAACCGAAGAAGAATTAAAAGCAAATTTCTTTTTAGAGAGAAGAGAAATGGGAATTATTAATGTAGGTGGAAAAGGAACCGTAACTGCAGATGGTGTGGCTTATGAAATTGACAAACTGGAATGTGTGTATCTTGGCAAAGGCACAAAGGACGTGCAGTTCAGCAGCAGTGTTGCGGATGCTCCGGCGCATTTTTATATTTTATCTGTTCCGGCTCATCAAACTTACCCCAACAGAAAAATGACAAAAGATGAAGCCGCACCGGTTAACCTGGGAGATATTTCCACTTCAAACAAAAGAACTATTTACAAATACATTCACAATGATGGTATACCAAGTTGCCAGCTGGTAATGGGTTTAACTGTATTAGATGCAGGCAATGTGTGGAACTCGGTACCGCCACATACACATACCCGCCGCATGGAAGCTTATTTTTATTTTGATGTTGAAGCAACACAAAGAGTATTTCATGTCATGGGCGAACCACAGGAAACAAGGCACCTGGTTATTGCCAATCATGAAGCGGCTATTTCTGCGCCGTGGAGTATGCACTTTGGTGTGGGTACGGCCAACTATGGTTTTATATGGGGTATGGCTGGCGAGAATAAAGAGTTTACTGATATGGATCCGGTTCCAATAGCCACCATCTTATAATATTGAAATTAAGTTGTGGGCTGAATTTATTTAGCCCATTACTTTTTTTGCTTTAGCAGATTTTGGATCAACTTTTTTTGCTGAGGAATCTCTTATAATAAGTTCTGTTTGCAATACAACTTTTTCAAACTCGGTAACAGCTCTTTTACTCTCAATAATATTGATGAGTAACTCAGTGGCTGTCTGGCCCATTTCAAATGCAGGTTGTTTTACTGCAGTTAAACTCGGGTTCAGTAATTCAACCAATGGTGAATTGGAAAACCCTGCCAGTGCCATATCATCCGGCACTTTTAAACCAATCGCTTTTAATGCAGTAAGGCAACTGATAGAGAGCCTGTCGCCTGTGCTGAAAATAGCATCGGGCCTGTCTTTTAAGTTTACCAGGCTTTTAACTGCATCTTCCAGTTCCTGGTAAATCATGCCACCATGATCACAGTTTTTTATATAAGCTTCCTTAACCGGTATATTATTATCAATGAGTGCAGCTTTGTATCCGTTCAGCCTTTCTTTACTGATAGACAGGTGAGAAGCATTGGTGAGGTGTGCAATTTTTTTATATCCTGCGTCAATTAAATGCTGCGTTACATTATAAGCTCCTGTAAAATTATCTGCAACCACTTTATGCGTTTCAATCTCATCGGTTATCCTGTCAAAAAAAACAATAGGAAATCCCTTGTCGTGCAAGGTTTTAAAATGCTCAATATGGTCTGTCTCTGTAGAAAGAGAAACCAACAAACCATCCACCGATCTGGAAGCAAGATGCTCCACATTCACAACTTCTCTGTCATAAGATTCATGGCTTTGAGAAATGATAACATGGTAACCCCTGTTATATGCAATAGATTCAATGCCGTTAATGGCCTGCGAAAAAAAGTTGTTTGCAATTTCGCAGACTACCACACCAATTGAACGGCTGCGTCTTTCTTTTAAACTAAGCGCAATGGGATTGGGCCGGTAATTAAACTGCTCGGCATATTCTATCACCAGCTTTTTAGTATCCGAACTTATTTCGTGGCTTCCTCTTAATGCCCTCGACACCGTTGAAGTTGATAATCCCAGCGCCTTTGCAATATCTTTTATGGTTATCGCTTCGTACATTATGTGTTGTGGGGTATCGGGCTTTTTTTTGAAAATTTTCTGTTCATGCTCAACTGCAAACTAACCGTTTTTTTGCAGAATCTGTTTATTCAATTTCCGCTGCAATCGTTATCGGCAACGATTGCGTAAAAAAATCAATTGAAGTTTAATTTATTGTTAAATAAACTATGTAGACTTGTTCCCGATACGCTATGTAAAATACGAATAAGTTTCCACCCTTGAAACGATTTTAAACGGATTGCATCATTTTTTGAATTTTTAAATATTGCTATATGAATAAACTACTGTTGTTTTTAACTGTATTATTAATTTCTCCTTTTATTTTATTGGCTCAAAACAGAACAATCAAAGGTAAGGTTGTTGATGAAGCAGGGAATCCTGTTGTTAGTGCCAACGTAATTACGAAAGGATCAAAGAATGGAACGCAAACTGATAAGGATGGTAATTTCTCCATCGCTGTTTCAGGTAACGGAACAACCGACCTGGTTGTTTCTTCTGTTGGTTATGCTGCTAAAATTGTAAGCGTTACCGGTAATGATGCCGGAACGGTTCAACTGGTTAAAGAAGTTATTACCCAGGAAGATGTGGTAGTGGTTGGTTATGCCACTATTAAAAGAAAGGATCTTACCGGTTCTGTATCTTCTGTAAATGCAAAAGAACTAAAAGATTTTCCTTTGTCTTCGGCTGCAGAAGCACTACAGGGTAAACTGGCCGGTGTACAACTCATCTCTTCGGAGGGCTCTCCCGGCGCTGATATCCTGGTAAGGGTACGAGGCGGAAGTTCTATTACGCAAGACAACTCACCACTTTATATAGTAGATGGTGTGCAGGTAGAAAATGCCTTATCGGTAATTTCTCCGCAGGATATTGCCAATGTTGACGTTTTAAAAGATGCCTCTACAACTGCTATTTATGGAGCAAGGGGTGCTAATGGTGTTGTAATTATTACCACCAAAGGTGGCCGTGCCGGTAAAACGCAGGTTACTTATAATGGTTCTTTTGGCTTTCGCCAGCTATCCAATTTTCAGGATGTGATGAACCCTTATGATTTTGTACTATGGCAGTGGGAAAGAAGTCGTGGAAGTGTTGCCGACAGCACAAGTTTTGCACAAACCTATGGCACTACCTGGGACACTTTACAGAACTATAAAAACGTTCCGGCTGTAAACTGGCAGGATGAGGTTTTTGGCAGAAGAGCAAAATTCTCAAATCACAATGTTGCAGTTAGTGGCGGAAATCAAACTACTACTTTTAACCTAAGCCTTACTGCCAATAAAGAAGAAGGCGTACAGATCACAACAGGCTTTGAAAGAAAACTGGTAAACTTTAAAATAGATCACAGGGCCAGCGATAAATTAAGGATTGGATTTACTGCCCGTTATCTAGATCAGCAAATTGATGGTGCCGGTACCACCAACAGCGGAACCAGGGCAACCAACCGCCTGCGCCATACCATCAATTACCGCCCGTTTGAATTACCAAGACCAGGATTTGGTATTGATGATTTTGATGAAGCTTATTATCTTGCTTCATCCGGCGCTACCAACCCGGTTGTACTTACTTACGCAGAGTACCGCAAACAAACCAGCAAGGCTTTATACCTTACCGGTTATGCCAGCTATAACATTTTGAAAAACCTCACTTTCAGAACCACCATTGGTTATGACAATGCACAGATAAGGACAGACCTGTTTTACAGCAAGATAACAGGTACCGCCAGAAACAATGCTTCCTTACCGGTAGCATCCATCGGCCAGCAGGCTAATTACACATTAAGTAATTCAAATACCCTGCAATACACGCTTACTAATTTTAAAAAGCATCATGATATTTCTTTACTGGTGGGGCAGGAAGTAGTTGATGTGCGTTCACAACAAAATGTAATGCAAACAAGATATTTCCCCAGTGATATCAGCCGTGAAAAAGCACTTGCCAATATGCAATCAGGTTCAGCACCAACGGGAACCACCAACCCTCCATCTACTGTTACCTCATTTGTTAACCCCCCATCACGTATAGCTTCGTTTTTTGGAAGGGTTAGTTATGCTTATGATGATAAGTATTTAATGAACTTTAATTTAAGATCTGACCGTTCTTCTAAATTCAGTTCTGAAAATGGAACGCTGGTATTTCCTTCAGGCTCTGTAGCCTGGCGCTTTACCAAAGAGAAATTCCTGTCGGATATTAAATGGTTGAGTGAAGGTAAGTTCAGGGTAGGATACGGTTCAGTTGGTAATAACCGTATTGGAGATTTATTATACCTGCAACTTTATGGAGTTACGGGTGAGTATGCCTTTAACCATTCACTTGTACCGGGTTTTGCTCCTTCTTCATTGGCAAATCCAAACCTGCGTTGGGAAAATAATACAACATTTAATTTTGGACTGGATCTTGGCCTGTTCAACAACCGGGTGCAGCTTAACATAGATGCGTATAAGAACTCGGCTAAAGACTTGTTACTTTCTGTACCCATTCCTCCCACAACAGGTTATTCTTTTCAACAACAGAATATCGGGGCAACATCCAACAGAGGTTTAGAAATTCAGATTGGTGCTACACCCATACAGAAGAAAAATCTTACCTGGACAACCAACTTCAACATTGCATTTAATAAAAACAGGGTAGAAAGTTTGGGTGGTGTGCAGGAGCAAACCAAAAACTCGGGCTGGCAAGGCTCTGATGGTGTTGATGATTATTTAGTAAAAGTTGGGCAGCCTACAGGCTTAATGTATGGCTTTGTAACTGAAGGATGGTTTGGTGTTGATGATTTTGATTACAATGCAACAACCAAAGTATATACTATTAAACCAGGCATCGCATTTAATGGTGTTTATGGTACACCACAACCCGGCATGGTAAAATGGAAAGACCTGGATGGTGATGGATTCATTACAGCCGATAAAGACCGCCAGGTAATTGGTAATGCCAATCCTAAATTTACAGGTGGCTGGAGCAACCAGGTTAGTTATAAAAATTTCGACCTCTCGGTTTTTGTAAACTTTGTAGTAGGTAATGATATTTACAATGCCAATAAGATCGAGTGGACAGATGGCGCTTTTTCTAACCTGAATATGCTGGGTGAAATGAAAAACAGGTGGACAAATATTAATGCAGCCGGACAGGTAGTAACAGACCCAACTGAATTGAAAGCACTGAATGCTAATGCAAAGATCTGGACTCCGGTAAGGGTACAGCGCTGGTGGTTACATTCATGGGCTGTTGAAGATGGTTCTTACCTGCGTATCAACAACCTCACTTTGGGTTATTCAATACCAAAAAAACTATTGAGTAAGATCAAGATTGCAAATATCAGGTTTTACGGAACTGTAAATAACCTGGCCACATTAACCGGCTACTCTGGTTACGACCCCGATGTAACTGCAAGAAGAAGCGATCCGTTAACACCGGGTGTTGACTTTGCTGCTTACCCACGTGCAAAAACATGGTTATTTGGTGTAAACGTAACTTTCTAAAAAAATAAAACGATTCAATATGAAAAATAAAATTTATCAATCAATAACCATTGTCATGCTGCTGGCAGGTGTATTGATTACAGACGGCTGTAAAAAATATACTGAGGTTAGTCCTGTTTCACAATACAGTATTGCCGATGCATTTTCTGATGTATCCAATGCAACCACAGCACTTGTTGGTGTGTATGATGAGCTGCAGGGCGATAACGGATATGGCATCCGGATCAGCATGTACTATCCGTACGATTGTGATGAAGGCATTGTAAGTGGTAATATAGATAATGGAAGACGTGGTGTGGGCCGATACCAGTTATTATTAACCAACACTGAAATTCTCAATCCTTTCACACAATTATACCGTGGTGTTGAAAAGGCAAACCTTTGTATAGAGCAGATACCTTTAATGAAACAGTATACAGGTGGCACTGCAACTGAGCAGGCTGCACTTAAAAGGTTGCATGGCGAAGCTTTAACACTAAGGGCTCAATTTTATTTTCAATTAATGCTTAACTGGGGCGATGTACCTGCGCCAATGATACCAGCTTACAAACAAAGCGAATTGTTTATTCCAAGAACCAATCGTGACTCTACCTACGATTTGCTTTTAGCAGACCTGGCAACAGCCAAAGCATTGGTACCATGGAGAACAGATGCCGGAGTAAGAAACGAAAGAATAACCAAAGGTGCAGTAATGGCTTTGCGTGCAAGGATGGCTATGTTTCGTGGAGGATATGCATTACGCAGCAATGCACAAATGGAAAGAAGAGCAGACTACCTTACCTACTATAATATAGCAAAAACAGAATGTGAAGAGTTGATGGCAAGAAGAGATCAGCATACATTGAATCCCAATTATGAAGATATCTGGAGGAAAGTTACCTCATTCATTTACGATCCGCAGGCAGAAATTATTTTTGAAGTTGGCGCCGGTGGCGGTAACGGAAACAGCGATAGCCGTATGGGTAATTACGATGGCCCCAATTTAAACAATGCATCACGTTATGGTGCAGGTGGTGGCGGCATTGTTATGTTACCTAATTTTTTCTATGCCTTTGATTCGGTTGATACCAGGCGTGATATAACCATTACACATTACCAGGTTAACAGCGGCAACAATATCAAAAGCCAAAGACGTTTAGGCGAATTAAATACCGGTAAATACAGAAGAGACTGGAGGGTGCCTTTGTTACCCGGAACCGTTTTAAATGTTGGCTACAATTGGAGCCTGATACGTTTTTCGGATGTACTGTTAATGTATGCCGAAGCTGTTAATGAAATTAACGGAAGTCCTACACCTGAGGCAGTAGCCGCTTTTGAAGAAGTAAGAAAAAGAGGCTACCGTGGCAACACCGGTTTAATTGGTACAACACCATTAACCAAAGCAGGTTTCTTTGATGCTATTGTTAACGAGCGTTTCCTTGAATTTGGCCATGAAGGGATCAGAAGATACGATCTGCTGCGCTGGAATTTGCTTGCTGCCAAGATAGCTGAAGCAAGATTAAAAATTCAACAGATACGTGACAGGCTTGTTGCTCCATACAACAATGTACCACAATATATTTACTGGAAAAATGTAGGAGAAGAAATTCAGTATTATGCAGGTTCCAATACTGCATTAAATGCTCAGCCATTCTGGAGGCCTACACAAGTGCCTTCGCCAACAACCGGCTGGACAAGGACAGATTGGGCGAATCACTTAACCACAGCCAGCGCTATTGATGGCAAACCGTTGTGGCAGGGTTTTGCATCTTTCTTTGTACCGGGTAAAAGTGAATTGTATCCTTTTCCACAAAGTGTAATTCAATCATACCAGGGCAAGCTGCAACAAAATCCCAATTATTAATTTTTCTCATAGCGTTAGTTTTCAAAGGCTGTTGCAAATTGCAGCAGCCTTTTTTAATCTTAAGCAAAACAAAAAATGATGAAGCTTTATTTTATAACCTGTTTAATGTTGCTCACATTTTTGAGTTGTAATACTGCAAATCATCAAACCGCAAAACAAACTGAAGTGGATGGACAGCCACTTGCTTTTACGGGTGCCGAAGGATTTGGAAAATTTACAACAGGTGGAAGAGGCGGTAAAATATTCATTGTTTCAAATTTAAATGATAAAGGCCCCGGCAGTTTTAGAGAAGCAGCCGAAGCAAAAGAAAAGCGGATTATTGTTTTTGCTGTATCAGGTACCATTCATTTGGAAACAAAACTTTTAATAAAAGGCGATGTGACCATTGCTGGCCAGTCTGCCCCCGGCGATGGTATTTGCCTGGCAGATAATTCAGTTGGCGTTGGTGGCGATAATATCATTGTAAGGTATCTCCGTTTTCGTATGGGAGACAAATACCAGAAAGGTGGTATGGTAGATGGCAATGGCGGTGACGATGCTTTTGGCGGAACCCGCAAAAAAAATATCATCATAGATCATTGCAGCATGAGCTGGAGTACCGATGAAGTTTTTTCTATTTATGCCGGCGATAGTACCACGGTGCAATGGAATATCATTTCAGAACCGCTCAATTATTCCTATCATTTTGAAACAGGTGATAAGGATTACGAACATCATGGCTTTGGTGGCATCTGGGGTGGCAGGCACTCCTCTTTTCATCACAATCTTTTTGCTCATTGCAATAACCGTACACCACGTTTTGATGGCATACGCAATGCACCCGAAGAAAACTGTGATTACCGCAACAATGTAATTTACAATTGGGGAGGTAATAATGTGTATGCCGGCGAAGGAGGCACTTACAATATCATCAACAACTATTACAAACCGGGTCCTTCTACTGCCAAAAATGCAAGGACAAGAATTGTAAACCCTTACAATAAATTACCTGCAATTCCTTTTGGTAAATTTTATGTAAATGGAAATTATGTAGATGGTTCACTGGAAGTAACAGCCAACAACTGGTTAGGCGTTACCATGAACAACGGAACAGAAGCCGATGCTGCAAAAGCAAAACTGGATTTGCCTTTTACAGCATTTGGTATAAAAACTTCACTGGCATCTGATGCTTATAAAGAAGTTTTAAAAAATGCCGGTGCTGTTTTGCCAACCAGGGATACACTGGATGAAAGAATTATCAACGATGTTAAAAACGGTACAGGCAGATTTATTGATGTGCAAGGAGGTTTTGTGCATGGTACGGCTTACGAATTAACGCTTAATGCATGGCCAACATTAAATGCTTTACCTGCACCGATTGATACAGATAAAGATGGCATGCCGGATGATTGGGAGAAAAAGAATGGCCTGAATATAAATGATGCAGGCGATGCTGCCGGTTATACTTTGAATAAACAATACACCAATATTGAGGTATACCTCAATAGTCTTATAAAATAAAAATGATGAAAAAAATCTCTTTCATAATTTTTCTTTTTGCATTAATGGCATTTGCTTTTCCTGCAAAAAAGAAAATAAAAGTTTACCTCATCGGCGACTCAACTATGTGTAATTATGAAACCAACCGCCTGCCGCTGATGGGTTGGGGCATGCCCTTTAAATATTTTTTTGATTCAACTGTAGAGATTGATAACCGTGCAAGAGGCGGTAGAAGTACCAGGACCTTCATCAGCGAAAACCGCTGGCAGCCTGTTTCCGATAGTTTACAGGAAGGAGATTATGTGCTGATACAATTTGGGCACAATGATGAAGCCAAAGAAGAAAAATACAAGGATCGGTATACACCCGTGCCGGATTACAAAACCAACCTGATTAAATTCATAACAGAAACAAGAGCTAAAAAAGCAACTCCGGTTTTAATTACACCCGTTACCAGGATGAAGTTTGACAAAGCAGGGAAGGCACTGGAAACGCATGTTGAATATTCGGCAGCAGTTTGGGAAATAGGCAAAGCATACAATACGCCGGTTATAGACCTGGATGCAAAAAGCCGTAATCTGTTGCAGCAGTTTGGTCCGCAGTATTCTAAAATGTTTTTTATGCAGCTGGATTCGCTGCAGCATCCCAATTATCCCGCGGGGCAAAAAGACAATACACACTTTAACGAATACGGTGCCAGGCGTATGGCTGAGATTGTATTGGCTGAAATAAGAAATTTAAAACTGGAACTGGCAGAACGGATTGTTGTACCGCCTGTAAAAAAATAAAATGAAAAGAATTATAGCGATAATATCCTTTTGCTTTTTTTGCTTTAATGCATTTGCACAAACCGCAAATCCACAGCAGCATAAATATATTTTTACAGTTGCCAGGGATGGCAGCGGCGATTATAAATTTATTCAGGATGCCATTGATGCCATGCGGGTGTATCCTCTGGCTTCAATTACTTTGTACATAAAGAATGGTGTATACACCGAAAAAATATTATTGCCTTCAGATAATACTGACGTTACTTTTATTGGCGAAAGCGTTGAAAAAACCATCATCAACTTTAATGATTATTCAGGCCGTGGTAAACTCACCACATTTACTTCCTACACCGCAAAAATTTCAGGCAATCGTTTCAGGGCCGAAAATATAACCTTCCAGAATTCGGCAGGCCCGGTAGGCCAGGCACTGGCCTTGTATGTGGATGCCGATAAAGCTGTATTTAAAAACTGCCGTTTCCTCGGTAACCAGGATACCATCTTTGCCTCCGGCGAAAATGCAAGGCAACTGTTTACCGATTGTTATATTGAAGGCACTACCGATTTTATTTTTGGCCCATCTACAGCTGTATTTCAAAACTGTACTATCAAAGCAAAATCAAATTCATACATCATAGCTGCCAATACAACTGAAGGCAAGAAATTTGGTTTTGTTTTTCTTGATTGTAAGGTTATTGCAGATTCATCTGTCAATAAATTATTTCTCGGCAGGCCATGGCGTGCTTTCTCCAAAACAGCATTTATTCGTTGTGAGTTGCCAAAGCAAATTACTCCCGAAGGATGGAATAACTGGGGTAATCCTGAAAATGAAAAAACTGTCTTTTATGCAGAATATAAAAATACCGGCGAAGGAGCTGATTTTAGTAAGCGGGTAAGCTGGGCAAAGCAACTGACTGATAAAGAAGCGAAGGAGTATAGTTTGGGAAATATTTTTTTTAATGCCAATGCTCCGCAGGAAGCAAGCTGGTTTAAACAAGCTGCTGCAAAACCTTTTGAGTGGCCTGCTAATAAAAATTAAAAATGAAAAAGATAAGTTTTATTTTTTTACTGTTTGCTGGTTTATTGGCCAATGCACAAAGAACCACTATAACGGTAGCAACCGATGGCAGCGGCGATTATAAAACGGTGCAGGAGGCATTTAATGCTGTTCCATACAACAATAAAAAGCCAATAACCATTATCATTGGCCAGGGTATTTACAAAGAAAAACTACTGCTTGATTCAACCAAGAATTTTGTAACGCTGATCGGTTCAGATAAATTCAATACCATTCTTACTTACAACGATCATACCGGTAAGCTTTCTCCAAAAGGAGATACTATTAATACCAGAACATCCTGGAGTTTTAAAATACTGGCCAATGATTTTACTGCCAGCAATATCACTTTTCAGAATGATGCAGGCTTTACCGCCGGCCAGGCTGTGGCGGTTGAATCAGATGGCGACAAAGCCACATTTCACAACTGCAGGTTTATTGGTTACCAGGATGTTTTGTTTATTAACAAGGGCAGGCAGTATTTTCAGCAATGTTATATTGAGGGAACTACTGATTTTATTTTTGGTTCAGCTACTGCCTGGATTGATCAATGCCATATCCACAGCAAGAAAAATTCACACGTTACAGCAGCATCAACACCCAAAGAAAAAAAATGGGGCTATGTTTTTAATGATTGTATTTTAACCGGGGATACATCGCTGCACAGTGTTTCGCTGGGCAGGCCCTGGCAACCTTATGCCAGCGTTACTTACATGCACTGCTTTATTGGCGAACATGTAAAACCCGAAGGCTGGAACAACTGGAATAATACAAATAATGAAAAAACGGCCAGGTATGCAGAGTATAAAAACTACGGCCCCTCGGCTGATCCTTTGAAAAGAGTAAATTGGGCAAGGCAACTTACTGATGAGGAAGCAGCATCGCTCAATGTAAAAACATTTTTCGGCGATTGGTTTACTATTCCTGTAAAGAAAAAAAAATAAAATGCAACAGATAAAAACGGCTTTATGTTCTTTTGGTATGAGTGGATGGGTTTTTCATGCGCCCTTTATTCATTTGCATGATGGTTTTGAATTGTATGGCGTGTTTGAAAGAACAAAAAATCTGGGAGAAGAAAAATATCCCGGCATTAAAACTTTCCGCACGCTGGAAGCGATGCTGGCAGATGATGCCATTGAACTGGTGATCGTTAACACACCGAACTACACTCATTTTGAATACGCCAGACTTGCCCTGCTTGCAGGCAAACATGTAGTTGTAGAAAAACCTTTTACCAATACGGTTGCGGAAGCAGAGGAACTGATTGCACTGGCAAAAAAACAAAACAAAAAAATATCAGTATATCAAAACAGACGTTGGGACAGTGATTTTAAAACCGTACAAAAAGTAGTACAGGAAAAATGGTTGGGTGAAGTGGTGGAAGCTGAAATTCATTTTGATAGATACAACGCATCTTTAAGTTATAAACTGCATAAAGAAACTCCCGGGCCCGGCGCAGGAATCTTACCGGATCTTGGCCCGCATTTAATTGACCAGGCTTTACAGTTGTTTGGTATGCCGGAAGCTGTTTTTGCTGATGCAACCAACATGCGTTCCATTTCGCAGGTAGAAGATTATATGGAGCTGCTTTTGTTTTACAAAAATTTGCGGGTTCGTTTAAAAGGGAGTTACCTGGTAAGAGAGGCTTTGCCGGCTTATATCTTTCATGGCACCAAAGGCAGCTTTATTAAACCACGTGCCGATGTACAGGAAATTGACCTTCAAAAGGAGAAAAGCCCGGCTGAAGCTGACTGGGGAACCGAGCCGGAAGCCGGTAAGGGCCTGCTGCATACAGACAAGGATGGTCAGAATGTTATCCGTGAGTATATTAGCTCCGAAAGAGGTAATTATATGGCATATTATGAGGGATTGCACCAGGCACTCCGGCACGATAAACCATTACCTGTTTCGGCTGAAGATGGTTTGAAAGTGATCAGGATCATTGAAGCCGCATTCAAAAGTGTAGAAGAGAAAAAAGTTGTGGATTTATAAATTTTAACGCTTGCTTGTTGATTATGAAAAGTAGTATTGTATTGGCATTTTTATTTGTTACCAATGCTGTGCTTGCACAGCCATCAAAGGTATGGGTGGCCGATAATGGGAATGGCACTTACAAAAACCCGGTGGTAAATGCAGATTACAGCGATCCCGATGCCATCCGTGTGGGTGATGATTTTTACATGATCTCATCAAGCTTTAATCATGTGCCGGGCTTGCCTATATTACATTCAAAAGATTTAGTGAATTGGGAATTGATAGGCCATGCATTGTTGAAGCAACCTCCGTTCGGTCACTTCAGTAAAGTGCAGCATGGCGGCGGCGTATGGGCGCCTTCCATCCGTTATCACAACAATGAATTTTATATCTACTATCCCGATCCTGATTTTGGAATTTATCTTACCAAAGCAAAAAATATTTTGGGGCCATGGACAGATCCTGTTTTGGTTGAAGCAGGTAAGGGGTTGATAGATCCTTGTCCGCTGTGGGATGAGAACAATAAAGTTTATCTCGTTCATGCTTATGCCGGCAGCCGTGCCGGATTCAAAAGCATTATCGTTGTAAAACAAATGAACAGCGAAGGCACCAAAACACTGGATGCCGGTGTGATGGTGTATGATGGCCACGAAAAAGATCCCACCATTGAAGGCCCCAAGTTTTACAAACGAAATGGATATTATTACATTTTTGCTCCGGGTGGTGGCGTATCTACGGGTTGGCAAACCATACTGCGTTCAAAAAATATTTATGGCCCTTACGAAAGAAGAGTGGCACTCGACCAGGGCACAACAACCATTAATGGTCCACACCAGGGTGCATGGGTTAACACACAAACCGGGGAGGACTGGTTCCTGCATTTTCATGATAAAGATGCTTATGGAAGAGTGGTGCACCTGCAACCCATGAAATGGGTAAATAACTGGCCGGTAATTGGTAATGATAAGGATGCTGACGGAAAAGGTGAGCCGGTTTTGATTTACAAAAAACCAAACGTTGGTAAAACATACCCAATCATTACACCTGCAGAATCGGATGAATTCAATTCACCCAAGCCGGGGCTGCAGTGGCAATGGCAGGCTAATCCGCAGAGTGGATGGGCTTTTCCAACTTCAAGCGGATCCTTGCGCATGTTTTCTGTTTATCAACCCGATTCAATAAATAACCTCTGGAACCTCCCAAACATACTGGCGCAAAAATTACCTGCTGAGACATTTACAGCAAGGGTAAAGCTCCGTTTCAGTCCAAAGTTTGATTATGAACGCTTTGGCCTTATTATGTTTGGTACTGATTATGCCTATATCTCTTTAGTAAAAAAATACGACCATGTTTTCGTCATCGTTAAAAAAAATACCAAAGCTGATAAGAATAATACAGAAGAAGAACTAGCATCTTTTCCTGTTTCCGGAACAGATTTTTATTTGGAGATAAATGTACAGGAAGGGGCTAACTGCCATTTCGGTTTTAGCACCGATGGAGTTAAGTACACAACGATATTAAAACCATTTACCGCAAAACCAGGCAGATGGGTTGGGGCAAAGGTTGGCATGTTTTGCCTGCGCAATAATATTACCAACGATGCCGGCTTCGCCGATGTGGATTGGTTTAGAATTGAACCGGTTAATTAAATCTTTAAATCAATAATTATGGAACGTAGAAAATTTCTTGGTTATACTGCCGCTGCCGGAGCTGCATTAATGCTGCACCCTTTTGCATCTTTTGCCTTGCCGCCGGATGGTAAAATAAAACTGGCGCAGGTTGGTACAGGGCACAGGGGTTCTGGCTTTTGGGGTAAAGACCTGCAGAAAAATTTTGAAGGTGTGCTTGAATTTGTTGGCCTATGCGATATTAACCCCGGCCGCCTGGCTTATGCAAAGGAAACTTATAAAACCAGTTGCCCTACGTTCACCAATTTTGATGAAATGCTGGCAACAGTAAAAGCAGATTTTATTATTGTAACTACGGTTGATGCAACACACGACGAGTTTATTGTAAAAGCATTGGATAAAGGTTTTAATGTAATTACAGAAAAACCCATGACAACCGATGAAGTAAAATGCAAACGCATTTTGGATGCAGAGAAAAGGTCGGGTAAAAAAGTTACGGTTGCCTTTAATTACCGCCACAGCGTTCACAATATGCAACTGAAAGAATTGCTGGCAGCTGACCGTGTTGGTAAAATAACTTCGGTTGATTTTAACTGGTACCTGAATGTTTACCATGGTGCCGATTATTTCAGAAGATGGCATGGCCGCATGGCAAAAAGCGGATCCTTGTGGGTACATAAGGCTACACACCATTTTGATTTGCTTAACTGGTGGCTGAATTCGGAACCGGTGGAAGTAACTGCTTACGGAAGCCTGGATCATTACGGAAAAAATAATGAATTCCGTGGTAAAACATGCCGTGGCTGTGAGTTTAAAGACAAGTGTAAATTCTATTGGGATATTACAAAAGATAAAAGACTTACCGATCTGTATGTAAAAAATGAACAGCACGATGGATATGTAAGAGACGGTTGTGTGTGGAGCAATGAAATTGATATCTACGATAAAATGAGTGCACAAATCATTTATGCAAATGGCGTTACCGCTAATTATTCGCTTACAACTTACTCGCCTTACGAGGGCTGGCAGATTGCATTTAATGGTATGAAGGGCCGCATAGAAACCTGGGAAGATATTCCGTACCTGCAAAAAATGCAGGACGACCAGGCCAAACATCATGCTGTGGAAATGAGTCAGTCGGATGATGCCATTAAAGGTGAAGTACGTGAAATTCTGGCAATGGATAACTTCTCAAAAGAGTATGAAATTTATACCACACCTAAAATAAAAGGAGGTCATGGCGGTGGCGATGTACGCATGCAAAGAAGAATGTTTGTTGACAAAACAGACAATCCGCATCATGTAATGGCTGGCACAAGAGAAGGAGCCATGTCGATACTCATTGGTATTGCAGCCAGAAAAAGTATTGCATTAAAACGCCCGGTAAAAATTTCTGAATTAACCGACCTGGTGCCAATGGCAAACAGGTTTTAAATTTTTAAAATGAAGAGAATAATTTTAACAACCATCTTTTTTTTCTCGGCCTGCACTTTTTTGCATGCACAAACCAAACAGGAAACAGCCTTAGCAAATGCAGTTGAACAATTGCGCAAGGCAATGGTTGATGCAGATTCAGTAATGCTTGACAAACTTACATCGTCGCAATTGAGTTACGGTCATTCCGGCGGTGCAATTGATGACAAAACTGTATTTGTGCAAAAGATCGTTTCCGGCAAAAGTGATTTTGTATCCATGGAGTTTCCGCAGCAAACTATTTCAGTCAGCAAAAATACCGCCATTGTAAGGCATAAATTAAACGCAGTTACTAACGACAGCGGTAAGCCCGGCGAAGTGCATCTGGCAGTATTGCTGGTATGGCAAAAACTGCAAGGGCAGTGGAAATTACTGGCCAGGCAGGCTGTAAAAGTTCAATAAAAAACGGTCTTTAAAAACTGGTATCGTTATCGGGAACGATTGCGTAAATAAACATCTTTTAACAGGCAAATAGCTAGATATAATTGGGTAAAATTGGAGAGCGAAAACGATTGATTGCAATGAAAAAAAACATCTTTATAGTACTACTGTTCATTAGCGGACTTGCTTTTTTAGCACCTGAAAAAAAAGTAACCATTTTTTTAATTGGCGACAGCACCATGGCCAATAAACCGCTGGATGAAAACCCCGAACGTGGCTGGGGCCAGTTATTTCCTAATTATATGACTGATGAAGTAGAAATACAAAACCATGCAGTTAACGGACGAAGTACTAAGAGTTTTATAACCGAGCATCGTTGGGATACCGTGATGAGCCGTTTAAAAGCCGGGGATTATGTGATGATACAATTTGGGCATAATGATCAAAAAGTAGAAGACAGCAACCGTTCTGCACCGGCACATACACTCTACAAAGAAAATCTGATCCGTTTTGTAAATGATGTAAGAAGCAAAGGTGCAAATCCAATTTTACTTACTCCGGTAATGCGCCGCAAATTTGATGAAGCCGGAAAATTTGTAGATCAGCATGGAGATTATCCCGGCGTGGTTAAAGAAGTAGCTGCCATGATGAATGTACCGCTGATAGATTTGCATAAAAGCAGCGAAGCACTTATTGTAAAAGAAGGTGTAGAAAACAGCAAGCGTTTGTTTCTGCATATTCCTGCCAACTATTATAAGAATAATTACAAAGCCCGGGAAGACAATACGCATTTTAGTGATTTTGGTGCCAGGTCAATGGCCTCATTGGTTTGCCAAAGCATTAAAGATCAAAATCTGCAGCTTGCAAAATATTTAAAGCCATCCGACTTTAAAGAAAAGTTTGCGTTTGAATTGCCTAAGATTTATGCACCACGTTTTAAAAGAGATACATTCAATATCATAAACTATGGCGCTGTAGCAGATGGGATGACATTAAATTCTGTTGCCATTAATAAAGCAATTAACGAATGTGCCCAAAAAGGTGGTGGTACTGTTTTAATTCCACGTGGTTCTTTTGTTACCGGTCCAATTATCATGAAAAGCAATATTAACCTGCACCTTGCCAAAGGTGCGCTGGTTATCTTTAGTTCCGACTTTAACCAATATCCACTTGTTGTTTCTTCTTTTGAAGGTGTTGATGCAGCCAGGTGCCAGTCGCCACTGGTTGCAGAAAATTTGGAAAACATTGCTATAACCGGCCCGGGTATTATGAACGGAAATGGTTACTACTGGCGCCCGGTAAAAAAAGAAAAGCTTACCGAAAGCCAGTGGAAAGAGCATCAAAAAGATTATGGTGGTGTTTTAACTGCCGATAAAAAAAGCTGGTACTCCTCTGAAAAGGCTCTGAAGGGTTACCTGGCAAACAATATCGGCAAATTAACTGATGGTAAAACCCTGGCCGATTTTGAAGACATCAAAGATTTCCTTCGCCCCAACATGATACGCATTTATCAATGCAAAAATATTTTGATTGAAGATGTGACTTTTGAAAATTCTCCTGCATGGACAACACACCTGATGATGAGCGAACACATCACCCTTAAAAATGTAAAAGTTAAAAATCCATGGTACGGCACTAATACAGATGCACTTGACCTGGAGAGTTGTAAAAATGCTTTGGTAGAAGATTGCAATTTTGATACAGGCGATGATGGCATCACCATTAAAAGCGGCCGTGATGCCGAAGGTAGAAAAAGAGGGATGCCAACACAGGATATTATTGTAAACAACTGTACGGTATATCATTCTCATGGAGGATTTGTTGTGGGCAGTGAAATGAGTGGTGGTGCAAATAATCTTTTTGTAAGTAACTGCACATTTATTGGCAGCGATATTGGTCTGCGTTTTAAAACAACCCGTGGCCGTGGCGGCGTTGTTGAAAATATTTATGTAAACAATGTAAACATGAAAGACATTCCTGCCGAAGCCATTTTGTTTGACATGTATTATGCCGCAAAAGATCCGGTTGTATTGGCAGGTGAAAAAAGAGAACCACCCAAAGTTGAATTTAAAACGGTGGATGAGACAACGCCACAGTTCCGCAATTTTTATTTCAGGAACATAACCTGCAATGGCGCTGCCAAAGGAATTTTTGTAAGAGGTATTCCGGAGATGCATGTAAAAAATATATTGATAGAAAATGCTGTATTGCAGGCTGATGAAGGAATAGATATACAAGAGGCCAGTGATATTACGCTCAATAATATTACCATCATCACCAAAAATACTAACCCTGTTACTTATGTTTTAAACAGCGATAATATTACGCTTGATGGTTTAAAATATAAAGACAGCGCCGATGTGCTGGCACAGGTGCAGGGCGACAGAACAAAAAACATTTCAATTTTTAATACAGATGTTACCAAAGCAAAACAAAAACTGGTAGCAGGCTTTGGTTCAACAGATGCAACGGTGATTTGGGCAAAGCAGCCCGTTGTGGAAGTGAAGAAAAAAAATGTAAAGACAAAGAAAAATAAAAAATGAAAAAAATAATCTGCATCGGTTTTTTAATTGCGATTGTGTTTTCTGCGCAGGCGCAACAAAAGCCATACTCACAACAGATGACACAAACCGCCATGAACATCTGGCCCGATTCATTTTCTGTTGTGACCGGCCGGCCGGCACGCTGGAGTTACGATCAGGGCGTTATCTTAAAAGGGATAGAAGGCGTGTGGAAACTCTATGGCGATGGTAAATATTTTAATTATATACAGCACAGCATGGATTATTATGTGCAGGAAGATGGTACTATAAAAGATTACAAAAGAGACGAGTTTAATATCGATCATACCAATAATGGTAAAGTGGTAATGATGCTTTACAATGTTACCGGGAAGGAAAAGTATAAAAAAGCAATTGATAATATCCGCAGCCAGTTCAATGATCATCCACGTACTAAGGAAGGAAGCTTCTGGCACAAAAAAATATATCCATGGCAGGTTTGGCTTGATGGATTGTATATGGGCCAGCCTTTTTATGCTGAATATGCAAAACTTGCAAAACAGGATACGGTCTTTGATGATATTGCCCGACAGTTTATAAACATCGAACGTCATACCCGTGATTCAAAAACAGGTTTGTTGTATCATGGCTGGGATGAAAGCAAAGAACAGAAATGGGCCAATCCGCAAACAGGTTGTTCTCCGCATTTTTGGGGAAGGGCATTGGGCTGGTATGGAGTTGCATTGGTTGATGTGCTTGATCATTTTCCAAAAAATCATCCGGGCCGTGATTCTATCATCGGTATCTTAAACCGTTTTGCAACAGCTGTCAGCAAAGTACAGGATGCCCAATCGGGTTTGTGGTATGATATTGTGGACATGCCCACAACCCCCAAAAACTATAAAGAAGCATCTGCATCCTGTATGTTGGTGTACACATTAGCCAAGGCAGTTCGCAACGGTTATATCCCTGCATCTTTTTCTAAAAATGCAAAAAAGGGTTACGACGGTATCATCAAAGAATTTATTGAAGTAGATGCAAAAGGACAAACCAATTTAAAAGGTACTGTAAGCGTTTCGGGCCTTGGCGGTAAACCATACCGTGATGGCAGCTTTGAATATTATATGAGTGAGAAGGTGGTGGTTAACGACCCCAAAGGCATGGGCGCATTTATTTTATGCAGTGTTGAAATGGAAATGGCTGCTTTGCCAAAACCCGGCACAGGAAAAAATGTGGTGATGGATAATTATTTTAACAACGAATGGCGCAAGAATGGATATGGAGTAAATGTGCGTAGGCATTATACCTGGGATGAAATGGAGAACGGTGGTTTTAGTTTGTTTGGTAATATCTGGGAAGCCTATGGAGCAAAGCCTTGCGGACTGGAAGCAGCGCCGACTGCAGACAATCTTAAAAATGCCAGTGTTTATGTAATGGTTGATCCGGATGGATATAAGGATACAAAGACACCGAATTACATGGATGAAAAATCGGCGAATGAAATTGCCAACTGGGTAAAAGCAGGAGGTGTTTTATTACTGATGACCAATGATACGGCCAATTGCGACTTGCAGCATTTTAATATCCTGTCGGATAAATTTGGTATTCATTTTACCGATAAAAGCAGGAACATGGTAAAAGGAAATGAGTTTGAAACAGGCGCTGTGTACAACAAAACTGCAAACCCGGTTTTCAAAAAAACTAAAAAAATGTATTTAAAAGAGATAAGTGTGATTGATGTAAAAGCACCTGCTGTTTCTGTAATTACTCAGGATGGCGATGTGATCTTTGCCTGCGCAAAATACGGCAAGGGTACTGTGTTTGCATTGGGCGATCCCTGGATCTATAATGAGTATTTAGACGGAAGAAAAATTCCTGCTGAATTCGAAAATTTTACTGCAGCCAATGAACTGGTGCAATGGCTGTTAAACAAGGCCAAGAAAAAATAATGAATCAATTTTTCAAAATACTTATTCTCTCTTTTGCAATATGCGTTGCGGGCAAACCCATGTTTGCCCAAAAAGAAATTACTGTGGCAAAGGATGGCAGCGGCAATTTTAAAAACATACAGGATGCCATCAACAGCCTGCCTGCCAATGCAGATGCACAACGTATCATCCTGATAAAACAAGGAACTTACAACGAGAAGATATTTATTGATAAAAATTTTATCACTTTAAGGGGAGAAGATCCAACCAAAACCATCATTACAATTTCTTTGGCCAGGGATGAATGGCGCTGCGAAAACCCCGACGATTACGGCACTGCCACCATCAATTTAAAAGGAAGTGATATCACACTGGAGAATTTATCTTTCATTAACAGTTATGGTAAAGACAATACAAAAGATAAAAACATTTCCTGCTCAAATGATGAAACCAAAATAAAAGCCATCAGGCCTGTTGGCCACCAGATGGCTTTGCGTTCTTTTGCTACAACAAGATTGATTGTTATCAACTGTATTTTTCGTGCCTATGGCGGCGATACAGTAAGCCCGTGGAATGCGGAAGATGGCATGTTTTATTTTAAGGATTGCATCATGGAAGGCGGCGTTGATTTTTATTGTCCAAGAGGATGGGCTTATGCCGAGAACTGCACATTCATTTGTCACAACAACGAAGCCGCTATCTGGCACGACGGCAGTAAATATGAAAGTTCAAAAACAGTTTTGATGAACTGCAAATTCACCGGTGATGAAGGATACGGATTGGGGCGCTATCACAGGGATGCACAGTTTTACCTGCTTAACTGCAGCTTCGATAAAAACATGGCCGATGCTGATATTTTTCAACGCATGGCAACACCTCCCAATACATTACAATGGGGCCGCAGGGTTTATTATTACAATTGCAGCAGAAAAGCCGGCAACTATAAATGGTTTGCCAATAATTTACCTGCAAATGTTGACAGTAAAAAAATAACCGCTGCCTGGGCTTTTGATTACAGGTGGAATCCTGCCAATGAGAATATTAAAATTCAACCCATAAAAAATATTGAGCCGGTTACTGATAATGCAGCAAAAACAAATCAATCGGGTACTGATCCTGTTGCGGAAAATATGTTGCTGTACCAGCGCAGCAATGGTGGCTGGCCAAAACATTTTCCTGTAAATAAAAATGTAGATTATAATAAAGAACTTTCGGGAGAGGAAAGGATTGCATTGGTGGCCGGATATGCAGCAAGCATGGATGCAACCATAGATAATGGTGCAACTACTAAAGAAATAAGATACCTCTGTAAAGCATATAAGCAAACAAAAAATGAAAAGTATTTTAATGCTGCAAAGCGAGGAATAGATTTTTTATTAACGGCACAATATGCCAATGGCGGCTGGCCGCAGTTTTTTCCTGACTTCAGCAATTACCGCAGCCAGATCACTTACAATGATAATGCCATGATAAATGTGCTGAATGTATTGTATGATGTGGTGTACAAAAAAAATGACCTGGATATTTTTGATAAGCAATATGAAAATAAATGCGTAGATCCGATTGTAAGAGGTGTGCAATGCATTTTAAAAACACAGTTAAAGCAAAACGGAAAATTAACTGCCTGGTGTGCTCAATACAATGCTCAAACATTGCAGCCCGAAATGGCCCGCAAGTTTGAACTGGTTTCTTTAAGCGGCAGCGAATCGGTTGGCATTGTAAGATTCTTAATGCGCATTGAACAGCCTTCGCCTGCGATAATAGCATCGGTTAAAGCAGCAGTTGAATGGTTTGATAAAGTTAAAATTGCCGGCTATAGATATGCTGACATTACAGCACCCCAGGAAAAAAGTGGCAAAGACAGAGTTTTGGTAGCAGATAGCAATAGCGTGATCTGGGCAAGGTTTTATGATATAGAAACCAATGAAGCTTTTTTTGCTGGCAGAGACAGTCAGCGGCACAAAACACTTGCAGAAGTTGAGAATGAAAGAAGGATTGGTTATGCCTGGTATGGTAACTGGCCTTTAAAATTAATTACAACAGAATACCCTGAATGGAAATTAAAATGGAATGTCAATAAAGATTAAATAACATCATTAACGGCTCATTATGTGGATATCAAAGTATAACTTAAAGAATATACAGACTGAAAAAGTACTGTTGCCCGATGTGGCATTGCTTGAATTGCCGGAAAAAGTGCTGCAGTTTGGTACCGGAGTTTTGCTGCGTGGCCTGCCCGATTATTTTATCGACAAGGCCAATAAGCAGGGCATTTTTAATGGCAGGATAGTGGTAGTGAAATCAACCGATGGCGGTGATGCCACTGCATTTGATAAGCAGGATGGGTTGTACACCATTTGTGTGCGTGGTATTGAAGATGGAAAGAACCAGGAAGAAAACATTGTGTGCTCATCTATCAGCAGGGTGCTATCTGCAAAAAATGAATGGAACAAAATATTGGAATGTGCCCACAATCCGCTGATGAAAATTATTATTTCAAACACAACAGAAGTGGGTATTGAACTGGTGCAGGATGACATCAAACGTTACCCACCGGTTTCTTATCCCGGTAAACTATTGTCATTTTTATACGAGCGTTTTAAAGCTTTTGCCGGCAGCAAGCAATCGGGTATGGTCATTGTACCAACCGAACTGATTGTTGACAATGGCAGAAAACTTGAATCGATTGTAACCGAACTTGCTTACCTCAATGGACTGGAAGAACCGTTTATTGACTGGCTCGAAAATTCAAATACATTTTGTAATTCGCTGGTTGACCGTATTGTTCCCGGCAAGCCGGATAAAATTCAAAAAGCAAATATTGAAAACGAAATTGGTTACAGCGATGATCTGTTGCTGATGACTGAAGTGTACCGCCTCTGGGCCATTGAGGGCAATGCAGAAATTGCTGAAGTTTTATCTTTTGCCAAAGCAGATAAAGGAGTGGTGATAGCCGAAGACATCAATTTATTTCGTGAGTTAAAGCTTAGGCTTTTGAATGGAACACACACTTTAAGTTGTGGCGTCGCATTCTTATCTGGTATACAAACTGTAAAAGAAGCAATGGATGATGAGCAGATGCACCGGTTTATCTGTTCATTAATGCAGGATGAAATTGCAAATGCCATTCCGTACAAAGCAACCGCAGCACAAACGGCTGAATTTTCGGCAAACTGTTTAGACAGGTTCCGTAACCCGTTTATCGAACACCAGTGGCTGGCTATAACTGCACAATATTCATCTAAAATAAAGATGAGGGTGGTGCCTGTTTTATTGCAGCATTATAAATTACATAATGCTGTTCCCGAAAATATGGCTACCGGCTTTGCTGCCTATATTTATTTTATGAAATCAGTTAAGGAAGAAGATGGAAAATATTATGGCAGCTTTAATGGTAACTATTACCCTGTTAATGATGCCAAAGCTTCTTACTTTTATGAAAAGTGGCAAGGCACTCCTGCAACGCAGATGGCGGCTTCGGTATTACAGGATACAGGACTGTGGGGAGCTGATCTGTCTGCATTACCGGGTTTTGCCGGCGCTGTACAGGAAAAACTGAATGATATTATTGAAACAGGAATGGCGGCAGTAATTGATCCGCTGCATTCTAAAAAAAGTATTGCATAAATGAAACAAAAAGTTTTAAAAGTACATCCAAAGGATAATGTGCTGGTGGCTTTAACGGATTTAAAGCAGGGCGAAGTAATAGCATACGAAGGAGAGCCATATACGTTACAGGAAGACATAAAAGCAAAACATAAATTTTTTACCACTGATTTAAAACAGGGCGAAAAAATAATTATGTATGGTGTTCTGGTGGGCACTGCACAAAAAAATGTACTAAAGGGCGGCTGGATGAGTACAGAGAATACCAAACATGCTGCCGAACCTTATAGCTATCGCAAATCAGATTTTAAATGGACGGCTCCTGATGTTTCCAAATTTAATGGCCGCAGTTTTAATGGCTATCACAGAACTGATGGCAGAGTAGGCACTGCTAACTATTGGCTTTTTGTTCCTACGGTGTTTTGCGAAAACAGGAACATGGACGTCATACGGGAAGCCCTGCATAATGAACTGGGCTATGCTGTTACTGATAAGTATAAACAATATACACACCAACTAATAGAAGCATTTAAAAAAGGGGAAAACATGGAGGCTGTTTCAATTTTTGATACGGCACCATCTGTTTCAGCACTAAGGCCATTTAAAAATGTAGATGGAATTAAATTCCTGAATCATCAGGGCGGTTGCGGCGGCACAAGACAGGATGCTGGTATCTTAGGGAAACTATTAGCTTCTTATGCCAACCACCCAAACGTGGCAGGGGTTACCGTTTTAAGTTTAGGTTGCCAGAATTTACAGACCAATGATTTTTTAGCCGAGTTAAAAAATTTCAACCCCAATTTTGATAAGCCACTGTATATTTTTGAGCAACAGCAATCGCAAAGCGAAGAACAATTAATTGCTGATGCTATTAAAAAAACTTTTGAAGGGCTTATTAAAATAAACAAAATAGAACGTAAGCCTGCGCCCCTTACCCAATTATGTATTGGTGTAAAATGCGGAGGCAGCGATGGCTTTAGTGGCATTAGCGCTAATCCTTCTGTCGGTTATTTAAGTGATTTAGTGGTGGCGCTGGGTGGCAAAATATTATTAGCTGAATTCCCTGAACTGTGCGGTGCAGAGCAAAACTTAATTGACCGCACAACCGATGAAGCAACTGCTAAAAAGTTTATTCACTTAATGGGTACATACAGTGATCAGGCCGAAAGAGTGGGCAGTGGTTTTCACATGAATCCTTCTCCCGGAAATATTAAAGACGGCTTAATAACCGATGCTATTAAAAGTAACGGTGCAGCTTTAAAAGGGGGCACATCACCCGTAATTGACGTACTGGATTATACAGAGCAAGCTACTAAACCCGGTTTAAGTTTAGTATGCACTCCGGGTAATGATGTAGAAGCCACTACAGGTAAAGCCGCCAGCGGTGCTACGCTTATTTTGTTTACAACTGGCCTGGGCACACCAACAGGTAATCCGGTTTGTCCTACTATTAAAGTAAGTACCAATAGTAATTTAACAAAGCGGATGAATGATATTATTGACATTGATTGTGGTCCGGTAGTAGAAGGGGAAAAAACAATTCAGCAAATGGGAGAAGAAATACTGGAGTATTGCATAAAAGCAGCAAGCGGCGAAGTAATACCCAAAGCTGTGTTGCTTAACCAGGATGATTTTATTCCATGGAAAAGAGGAGTTTCTTTATAAAAGCGAATTAAACAAATGAACAGATGAAAAAATTCTTAGACGAAAATTTCTTATTGCAGAATAAAACGGCGCAGCAATTGTATC
Organism: uncultured Chitinophagaceae bacterium; assembly: GCA_963715585.1. GTDB lineage: Bacteria > Bacteroidota > Bacteroidia > Chitinophagales > Chitinophagaceae > Ferruginibacter. The sequence goes on from OY970254.1 coordinate 529,266, forward strand.
ACGACTTTGCCAAGCAGATGCCCGTTATTGATTATCACAATCACCTTCCGCCGGAGCAGATCGCCAATGACATTAATTTTGAAAACCTTACCCAGGTTTGGTTGTATGGCGATCATTACAAATGGAGGGCCATGCGTACCAATGGCATTAATGAAAGGTTTTGTACAGGCGATGCAAGCGATTATGAAAAATTTGAAAACTGGGCTGCCACAGTTCCTTACACACTGCGTAATCCTTTGTATCATTGGACACACCTGGAGCTGCAGCGATATTTCAACATCAATAAAATTCTGAATGCAGATACGGCTAAAGAAATTTATGACGAAGCATCGGCCAAATTGCAAACAGCCGAATATTCTGTTCGTAATTTGTTGCGTAAGATGAATGTGAAGGTATTGTGTACCACGGATGACCCAACAGATTCGCTGGAGCATCATCAAAAAATTAAAGCAGACGGGTTTGAAATAAAGATATTACCGGCTTATCGCCCCGATAAAGCCATGAACGTGGATGACGCCAGCACATTTAATGCGTATGTAAATAAGGTAGAAGAAGTTTCCGGCATTGCTGTTTCTTCTTATGCAGATTATTTAACAGCGTTAAAAGCACGCCATGATTTTTTTGCTGCAAACGGATGCTCCGTATCCGATCATGGTTTGGAACAATTATATGCCGAAGATTATACTGATGCAGAAATTAAAAACAGCTTTGATAAGATAAGAAGCGGTAAGGAACTGGATCATTCCGAAAATATAAAATTCAAATCAGCCATGCTGATTGAATTTGCAAAATGGGATTGCGAAAAAGGATGGGTGCAGCAATATCATTTGGGTGCATTGAGGAATAATAATGCACGCATGTTGAAGCAATTGGGAGCAGATACCGGCTGGGATTCCATCGGCGATTTTTCGCAGGGAAAAGCACTGGCTAAATTTTTAAACAAGCTGGATGCAACAGACCAGCTGGCCAAAACAATTATCTACAATTTAAATCCTGCCGATAATGAATTAATGGCAACCATGATCGGCAATTTTAATGATGGTTCGGTTGCAGGTAAAATTCAATTTGGTTCGGCCTGGTGGTTTTTAGATCAGAAGGACGGAATGCTGAAACAGATCAATGCCTTATCCAACATGGGTTTGCTGAGTAAGTTTGTAGGGATGCTTACCGATAGCCGGAGTTTTATGAGCTATCCACGCCACGAATATTTCAGGCGCATTTTGTGTAACTTGTTTGGAGAGGAAATTGAGAACGGCGAATTGCCGGATGATATTAACCACACCGGTAAGATCATACAGGATATCTGTTTTAACAATGCAAATAATTACTTTAATTTTTAAATATTAATTCAAATAAAATGAGCAAGAAAGTTGTAACACTCGGGGAAATCATGTTGCGTTTGTCAACACCCGATTTTAAACGTTTTGTACAGGCCGATTCTTTTGATGTTACCTACGGCGGCGGCGAAGCCAATGTGGCTGCTGCGCTTTGTAATTATGGTTTGAACGGAACCTTTGTAAGCAAAGTGCCTAACAATCCGATCGGCCAGTCGGCCATCAATCATTTGCGCCGTTATGGTGTAGATACGCAGTTTGTTGCAAGAGGCGGCGACCGCCTGGGAATTTATTTCCTGGAAACAGGTGCTTCCATGCGTGCTTCTCAGGTTGTGTACGACCGTGCAGGTGCTTCTATTGCCGATGTTGATGCAAGCGAATTTGATTTTGATAAAATTCTGGATGGGGCAAGCTGGTTTCATACAACCGGTATCACGCCTGCATTAAGTGATAAAGCTGCGGCATTAACTTTGGAAGCATTAAAAGCTGCCAAAGCAAAAGGCATCACAACCAGTATTGATCTTAACTTCCGCAAAAAATTATGGACCAAAGAAAAAGCAAGAGAAGTAATGACCAAACTTTGCGAACATGTTGACGTTTGTATAGGCAATGAAGAAGATGCCGATTTGTGTTTGGGTTTTAAAGCAGCCAACACCGATGTTACCAAAGGCGAATTAAACCTGGATGGCTTTAAGGATGTGTTTAAACAAATGAAGGACAGGTTTGGCTTTAAATACATCGCTTCTTCTTTAAGAGAAAGCCATAGCGCCAGTGATAATGGCTGGAGTGCATTGGTGTACGATGGCAGCGAGTTTTATCACACTAAACAATATGAAGTAAGAATAGTTGACCGTGTGGGTAGCGGCGATAGTTTTGCCAGCGGCTTTATTTACGGCCTGGTTACCGGTATGCCAATGCCTGAGGCTGCTGAGTTTGGTGTTGCAGCAAGTGCTATCAAACATACCATTCCCGGTGATCTGAACCACGCTACATTAAGCGATGTAAAAGACCTGATGAAAGGTGATGGTAGCGGAAGGGTGCAACGTTAATTTTTTGAGCCCGGCTTCAATGCTGCTATTTGGCTTCATTGGCGTCGCACTCTTGTACAGTAAATCTTAATTGAACTTTTATCAAAGCGAATAAAAAAATGATCATAGACACCATACAAAACGCATCAAAATACTTTTCAGTTCATCCTTTGTTTGCAAAGGCATTCGAATTTATTAATGCAACAGATCTTGCGAATGCTGCTGATGGAAAATCAGATATCTCAGAAGGGTTGAAAGCAATTTTCTCCAACAAGCCCGGAGTAGCAGCTGAGGCATCGGTAGCAAAATTTGAATGTCATAATAATAATATCGACATACAGCTTTGCATTAAAGGTGTTGAAACCATTGGCTGGAAGCCCAGGGAAAAATGTGTTACAGAAAACGGCGGTTACAATCCTGATAAAGATGTACAGCTGTACAGCGAACAACCGGATATGTTTTTCAATTTAACCGATGGCCAGTTTGTTATCTTCTTTCCTGAAGATGTGCATGCGCCGATGATCGGTGATGGTGTTGCAGATATAAAAAAACTGGTGATCAAAGTAAAGATCTAATGAATTGCCCCGGCATTCATGCCGGGGAGAAGATTAATGAAATTTTAAACGGGCTTTAGCCCAAAACAAAAAGTTTATGAGCAAATCACAACAGGTATCAGATGCCATCGTAAAGCAGGGGATGCTTCCTTTATACTTTAATGCTGATGAAACCACCAGTATTGAAACATTAAGAGCATTGTACAGCGCCGGTATCATGGCATTGGAGTATACCAACCGCGGCGATGCTGCACTGGCTAACTTTAAAAAAATGGTAGAAGTACGTAATGCAGAGATGCCAGGCCTTTTATTGGGCGTTGGTACTATTAAGAATATGCAGCACACTACTGATTACATGAATGCCGGTGCCGATTTTTTGGTGAGTCCCGGGTTTGTAAAAGAAGTAGCGGATTATGCAGTTGCAAACGATATTTTTTATGCACCGGGTTGTATGACGCCATCAGAAATTATTGCTGCAGAAAATGCAGGTGTAAAATTTATCAAACTATTTCCGGGTAATATGCTTGGCCCATCATTTTTAAGCGGAATTAAGGATATCTTTCCAAAACTGTTATTCATGCCTACCGGAGGTGTAGACACCACCAAAGATAATATTGAAGGCTGGTTTAAAGCCGGTGTGTGTGCGGTTGGTATGGGCAGTAAACTGGTTAGTAAAGATGTAATGGCCAACAAGCAATATGATTGGCTGACAGAAGAAACAAAAAAAGTATTGGAACTTATCAATAGTATCAGATCTTAATTTTCTCATAAAGCGGCTATATGAATAATAAAATGACAAATTACAGATGGACAATTTGTTCACTGTTGTTTTTTGCAACAACTATCAACTATCTCGACAGGCAGGTATTGTCGCTTACATGGAAAGATTTTATTGTTCCGGAGTTTCATTGGAATAATAATGACTATGGAACAATCACGGCTGTATTCTCCCTGGCCTATGCATTTTCTATGCTATTGGCCGGAAAATTTGTGGACTGGATGGATACCAAAAAAGGCTTTCTCTGGGCAATCGGTATCTGGTCAATAGGCGCATGCATTCATGCTTTTTGCGGAATAGCAACATCTGGTATAGTTGCTGGTAAATGGCTGGTTGGTTTTCATGGAGCAAAAGAAGCATTGGCTACAATAAGTGATGTGTCAAAAGTTACTTCTGTAAGCGTTATCTTTTTTGTATTTGCACGTATTGTACTGGCATTGGGAGAGGCGGGTAATTTTCCGGCAGCTATAAAAGCAACAGCAGAATATTTTCCTAAAAAAGCAAGAGGATTTGCTACGAGTATTTTTAATGCCGGTGCTACCGTTGGTGCCCTGGCAGCACCTGTTACTATACCTTTTATTGCTAAAGCTTATGGTTGGGAGATGTCATTCCTCATCATTGGTGCGCTTGGCTTTGTGTGGATGGTTTTTTGGGTTTTTTTGTATAAAAAACCTGCTGTTCATCCCAAAGTAAACGAACATGAATTGGCATATATACATCAGGATGATGCCGCCGATAATATAGTGCAAGGCACTATTCAAAAGAGAATAACTTTTGGCCAGGCATTCAGGTACAAACAAACATGGGCTTTTGCTTTTGGAAAATTTATGACAGATGGTGTATGGTGGTTCTTTCTTTTCTGGACACCAGCCTATTTGAGTTCAGTTTACGGGCTTGATTCAACACAAAGCGCCGGGCAGATATTTGTATTATACGCTATCACTCTGCTTTCTATATTCGGAGGCTGGCTTCCTACTTATTTTGTTGAAAAAAAGGGAATGAATCCTTATGCCGGCAGGATGAAAGCAATGCTCATTTTTGCATTCTTTCCATTATTGACATTGCTTGCACAGCCGCTGGGGCATTATTCAGTTTGGATACCTGTAATCATAATCGGTATAGCAGGAGCGGCTCACCAGTCATGGTCAGCTAATATTTTTTCTACGGTTAGCGATATGTTTCCAAAATCAGCTATCGCTACTATAACCGGTATCGGCGGTATGGCCGGTGGTATTGGCTCGTTTCTAATCAATAAAGGTTCTGGTAAATTATTTGATTTCGCCAAAGAAACCAATATGAAGTTTATGGGTTTTGAAGGTATAACATCCGGCTACTTTATTATCTTTTCTATTTGTGCCGTTGCTTACCTGATTGGATGGGTTGTAATGAAAAGACTTGTTCCTAAATATGAACCTATTACAGATCTGTAATAAATTAGTAATAAAAAAACCTGCTTCGGCAGGATTTTTTTTGTCTGGTTAGCGAGTTAATAATTTTTAACTTAGGTAGCTTACAGCATCTATTGTACTGTTATCATTCTTATTAAAATTTCGATAACCTGAAGAAAGTTAAAATCCATCACGGTAATAAATCGAAATTTCTGCCTTGCAATAAACTACCGGTTCAATATAAAAATTGTGTATGTACAGATATGTTTTTACATTGCATGGGTGTTTAATATTTTAAACACTAAACCAATACTTATAAAGCCCATTTTACACTCCCTAACACTTCCTCAATGCAAGTTAGATCTCTGAGAATAGCCATCCTGTTTTGCTTAAGTACTACGCTTGTATACGGGCAGAAAAAAACTGTAAAAAATACAGATAAAAAGTACGGTACTTTCTCGTTCAGCATAAATTACTCCGATTATGGATTTTTTAAAGCAGTTAACGACTCCTCTTTAAGCCATGCTTTTAACCGCAAGGGCCTTTTTAAATCCGGCAGCAGTTCTTTTGGTCTTGGAGTTTCCTATTGGAAGGGGCTGGGTTCTCACTTCGATTTTTCAGGCAATTTGATGGGCACTTTTTCAAATTTTCCGGCATTATACCTGAAAGGCGACAGCGTTGGCAAGGCAGCTTTTTCGCCCCAGCTCGATCTGTTGCTGCATGGTAAAATGTTTAAAGAAAGCAGCAAGATAAATCCGTTTTTAACCGCCGGTGTTGGCGCCGCTTATTTTGGACAGCAGTTGGTTGTGTATGCACCCATTGGCGTGGGCCTGCAGTTTCATTTCAACAGTGGGGCCTACCTTTTTATACAGGCACAATGGAAAATGGCTTTAACAGATGGTATTAAAGACGATTTTATGTTTTACTCCCTGGGTTTTGGTCAGCACAAAAAACCTAAGAAGGTAGAACCCCAGGCCGTAATACCTGCTGCTGATACAGTAAAAACTGAAGTGAAAAAAGACACAGTTGCAGTGGCCCCCAAAATTGATGTGGATACAGATGGAGATGGTGTACCGGATATAACCGATTTGTGTGCAACCGTAAAAGGCACAGCCAACGGTTGTCCTGATGCCGATGGAGATGGTGTAGCTGATAAAGATGATAAATGCCCCGATGCAAAAGGCACAGCCAGATACAATGGCTGCCCCGTACCCGATACGGATGGCGATGGAGTGAATGATGATAACGATAATTGCCCGGATGTAAAAGGTGTAAAAGACAACAATGGTTGCCCTGCAGATACAGACGGAGATGGGATTCCGGATAAGGATGATAAATGCCCCGATGCAGCAGGGGCTGCCGAAAATAACGGCTGCCCCATGAAGATACTCAATGGTGGTAAACTCATCAGGTCATCCGGCGATTCGATGACGTATTTTGTGAGGTTCGATTTTGACCGGGCCAATATTACCAATGAAGGATTCAATATAATGAGCGAGATCGTAAACGTATTAAAAGCCGATAAAAGCCTCATGATAAATATTGATGGCCATGCCGATAATATCGGTATCGAAAAATATAACCTGCTCATCTCCCAGGAACGTGCCAATGTGGCCAGGGATTATTTCCAAAGCTATAGTATTGCCAGGAACAGAATCACGACAGCTTTTTACGGTTCATCAAGACCTTATGATGTACACCAGGACTGGCTGAACCGCAGGGTAGAGATTACGATTTATAAGAAAAAATAAAATGGCCGTTGTGTAGTTAACACGTTGTTGTAAATAAAGAAAGCCCCGGTATTAGCACCGGGGCTTTCTGTTATATTTTATTTGCTTTGGTTAGTCAACCTATTTCAGGACGAGACAAACCCCATGTTGTACGCCGCTTTACTCCTCTGTTAATTATTTTTGTCAATGAGTTCACCAACTTTTTGTTTAAAGGTCACTACATTTTGAAATGTCGTGTCTTTTGAAATATGAAAGTCTGGGCAGATATAGCATGAGAACTTATACTTTGACTTATTGTTCATTTCAATTAGTAAAGCATATCCGTCTGTACAACCATAACTGCCACCGTTTTTCATTTCACTTTGAGAAGGCAATTGCCAAATTTGTTCTGTCCTTAAAAGATTGAACTCGTCTGTAGAAATTATTTTCTCAATTTTCCCTTTTGTCGAAATGCTGTCAACTTTGGTTTTTGCGTTGTCAAAGCTCAAGTAATAATTAAGTCGGTTAATTGTCCAAATGCCGTTTTTATTTTTAAGAGAAGTTAGTGTCTGGGGATTATAGTTTGAACCAATTGTCCAAATTCTGATTTCCGAATTTGAAGTGTCTGCTTCTAAATTTCCAATGTTTAATTGTTTCGCTATTTCCGTTTTCCTGACATAATTAGGATAGTCAAAGAGTTTTGCATACCAATTATTTGTCGTGTCTGGAATATGTACCGACTTCGAAATTGCTTTCTGTGTCTGCAAATTTGAATTGTTGCAAGCAAAAAGTGTCAAACAAAATATGATAGTAGCGAAAGGCTTCATAAAAGTGGCGTACAACTTTTGTATTTGCGCAACTCTTTGTACATATTTTCATTGATTTTAAACCCAAATTTGTACAAGAGAATTTACTATGTAATTTACAAAAATAATTAATCTGTTTAGTATCTACCTTTTAAGGGGTCTCCATACGTCCGGAACTAATGGGTACCAGGTTGGTTAACCTGTTCCCATAGGTCTGCCAAGGGGTGCCAATAGGTCAATTACAGGTAAGCCATCTCAAAATAACCTGTTCGGCATACGTATACAAGGGGGTATCCACCTCTATATAACCTGTTATCATTCTCTTGCGAACCTGTTTTTATAGGCATAATAGGGTGGTACCCACTTCAATTTAACCTATTGGCCATCTCTTCCCAACCTAATCCGATAGGTTCCCCAACCTAATCCAATAGGTCCCCCAACCTGTTCCCATAGGTTACCAAATATCAATAAGGGTATCTACTTAAATATTTCTTAACAGCTTTCACCTAAATTCGCAAATAAAAACCATGGACATAAAAGCACAATTTGAGCAGGCAATAGCCGACAGTAAATCACTTACCGAAAAGCCCGGCAACGAAACCCTGCTGCAGCTGTATTCTTTATACAAACAAGCTACCGAAGGCGATGTAAGCGGCGAAGCGCCAACCAATCCCTTCGATTTTGTAAACAAAGCCAAATATGAGGCCTGGTCTGCGTTAAAAGGAAAAACCAGCGAAGAAAGTATGCAGCAATATGTTGAGCTGGTTAATAAACTGAAAGGATAAAATGAAGATTCAGGAGATCATATCTTTTTTAGAATCAGTAGCACCGCCATCCCTGCAGGAAAGCTACGATAATGCCGGCTTAATTACCGGCAACAGTAGCTGGGATTGTACGGGCATCATCACCACTTTAGATGCAACCGAAGCCGTGGTGCAGGAAGCGATCAACAAAAAATGCAACCTCATTGTAGCGCATCACCCCATTGTTTTTGGCGGGTTAAGAAAAATTACCGGCAAAAATTATGTGGAGCAAACCATCATCACCGCTATAAAAAATGATATTGCCATTTATGCCATTCATACCAATCTGGACAATGTGCTGCATGGCGTAAATGCGGCCATTGCTGATAAGCTGGGTTTAATAAACCGCAAAATTCTTCAACCCAAAAATGATACGCTCAAAAAGCTGTTCACTTTTGTACCGGTTGAATTTGCTGAAAATGTACGCTCGGCCATTTTTAATGCCGGCGGCGGTCATATCAGCAATTACAGCGAATGCAGTTTTAATACCGCCGGGCAGGGCACATTTAAACCCGGCGAGGGTACCAATCCATTTACCGGCAAGCGTGGCATCCGTCATACAGAGGATGAAATAAAGATGGAAATGATCTTTCCGGCATGGCAGGAGCAGGCTATTATAAAAGCCATGATCGCAGCCCATCCCTACGAAGAAGTGGCTTTTGATATCATTGCGCTGGATAACCAAAACCAGCAGGTGGGCAGCGGCCTGGTGGGCGAACTGCCGGAGCCGGTTAGCGAAACCGCCTTCCTGGAGCTTTTAAAAGAAAAATTCAAGCTTTCTGTAATACGGCATACGCCCCTGCTGGATAAGCAGGTTACAAAAATTGCCCTTTGCGGGGGTGCCGGCAGCTTCCTTATTGGCGCTGCGGCTGCATCCGGTGCCGGGTTCTATATTACCGGCGATATTAAATACCACGAGTTTTTTGATGCCAACAGCCGCCTGGTGGTTGCCGATATTGGCCATTTTGAGAGTGAACAGTACACAATAGACCTGTTATTTGATATTTTGAGCCAAAAATTCCCTACCTTTGCCGTCCTAAAAACAGGGGTAAAAACCAATCCGGTACATTACTTCCTGTAATTTCAAAAATCAAATTTCAAAAATAATATGCCCGCAGTTAAAGAATTTTCAATTGAAGAAAAATTAAGCGCACTGGTACTTTTACAAAAAGTAGATTGTAAGCTGGATGAAATTCAGATCCTGAAAGGAGAATTACCCATGGAGGTAAAAGACCTGGAAGACGAAATTGAAGGTCTGCACGCCAGGCAAACCCGTGTTGAAGAAGAAATAAACGGTATTCAGGAATTTATTGCCCAGAAGAAAGAAGGCATTAAAGAAGCGGAGGCACTGGTTAAAAAATACGAGAAGCAGAGCGATAACGTAAAGAACAACCGTGAGTTTGAAGCCATCAATAAAGAAATTGAAATGCAGACTTTAGAAATAAAGCTTTGCGAAAAACATATTAAAGATGCTACCGAAGAAATTTCTGAAAAAGCAAGACAGCTGGAAACAGCTAAAAAAGCGGTAGCTAATAAAGAAGGCCACCTGAGTGGTAAAAAAGGCGAACTGGAAAAGATCATTGCCGAAACCGAAAAAGAAGAAAAACATTATAATAAGGAAGCCGAAAAAGCCCGTAGCCATGCAGATGACCGTTTGCTTACCAGCTACGACCGCATTCGTAAAAATTACCGTAATGGTTTAGCAGTAGTTGCTATTGAAAGAGACAGCTGCGGTGGTTGTTTCCACGCTATTCCTCCACAAAAACAAAGTGAGATCAAACTGCGTAAGAAGATCATGGTTTGCGAAAACTGTGGACGTATTTTGGTGGATGCTGATTTGAATGATTCAGTAGTGGTAAAATAAGATACTTAATTCAAGATACTGGAAGAGCTCACGATTGTGGGCTCTTTTTTATTCCATGAAATCGTTTTCAAACGCCCGGATTACAATCAGGGAATTTGAAAAAAATAAACTTTGTGTTGCTTTGTGCCTTTGTGTCTTAGTGGTTAAAATTCACTAATTTGCCAATGGATAAAAGAATCTATGCTCCAAAAATTAAACATACAGAATTACGCCATCATCAACGAACTGGAAATTGATTTCTCAGACAAACTGAACATCATTACCGGCGAAACAGGTGCCGGTAAAAGCATTTTAATGGGCGCATTAAGCCTTATACTGGGCGAACGGGCCGATAGCAGTGTATTGCAGCAGAAAGAAAAAAAAGCGGTGATAGAAGGCTCATTTAAAGCCATGAATAAAAAAGCTATTGCCGATTTTTTAAAAGATAACGACCTGGATGCCGAAGATATGCTGATGATAAGAAGAGAGATTGCTGCAAATGGTAAATCAAGGGCATTTATAAATGATACGCCGGTTAACCTTAACCAGCTAAAAACACTCAGTACATTACTGGTAGATCTGCACCAGCAGTTTGATACACTGGAACTGAATTCATCTGATTTTCAGCAACAGGTGCTGGATGCACTGGCAGATAATACTGAGCTGCTGCAGCAATACCAGGAAGTTTTTCATCAATACAAAAAAACAAAAAAAGAATTAACAGAACTACAGGCGCAGCAAACTGCTGCCAATGCAGCGCTTGATTATAACCAGTTTTTATTTGATGAACTGAACGAGGCCAATTTTAAAGCAAACGAACTGGAAGAACTGGATGCAGAATTAAAACTGCTGAGCAATGCCGAAAATGTAAAACAGGAATTGAGTGGTATTTACTACGAATTAAAAGAAACAGAACAACCACTGGTGCAACAGTTGAAAGTGCTGTATAATAAACTGCATGCGCTGGATCAATACCACACAGGTATTACCGACCTGGCCAAACGTTTGCAAAGCACGCAGCTTGAGCTGGCAGATATTGCCGATGAACTGGATCAGATAAACAGCAGCATTAATTATAGTGCCGATCGCATTCAGATTGTTAACGATCGTATTTCGATGGGTTACAAACTGCAAAAGAAACATGGCGTAACCACCACTAACGAATTGCTGGTTTTGAAAGATGAATTGCAGCAGAAACTGAATGAAATATTAAACATCGGCGAAGCCATACAGCAAAAAGAAAAACAAACTGCGGAACTGTTGCAACAGTGTGAAGCGAAAGCAAAAACAATATCGGCCAACCGCAAAAAAGCCATTAAGCCATTTGCAGAAAATGTAAATGAATTGCTGGCACGTGTGGGCATGCCCAATGCACGTTTTAATGCCGAAGCACAACCTTTGGATGCTTTGAGTGAACTGGGTATAGACAGGATCGAGTTTTTATTTGATGCCAACAAAAGCAACCGATTTGAACCATTACGTAAAGTGGCCAGTGGGGGAGAGTTAAGCAGGCTGATGCTGTGCATTAAATCGCTGGTTGCAAAAAAACTGCAGTTGCCAACATTAATATTTGATGAGATTGACACCGGTATCAGCGGCGAAGCAGCCCGGCAGGTTGGTAATATCATGAAAGAGCTGTCTGCCTCTCACCAGTTAATATCCATTACACACCAGCCACAAATTGCTGCTAAAGCAACGGCACATTATTTTGTGTACAAGGCAATAGAGAAAGATAAGATCGTTACATCTATACGCCTGTTAAGCAACGATGAGCGTATTACCACCATTGCACAAATGCTGAGCGGCGAAAAGCCCACTGCTGCTGCATTGCAAAATGCAAAGGAAATGGTAGGAAATTAAAAAAAATCAAAAAAATACAATTGCATACCGGCAGAATCTTACTGTTTATTTTATTAATGTCGATACTGGCTTACCTTGTTTATATTTTTTTCAAAAAGAAAATAGATCCCCGGAAATCTTTCAGTTTTTTCATTTTATATATAGTGGTTAACCTGGTCAGTGTATTTATACTGGTATTCATTTTCTCTTTTTTCTTAAATACCTATAAAGAGTTTTTCTTTAAAAGATAAGAGTGTTATTTTTACCCCTCAATCATAAAACGTTTTACTATGTCTTATAACTTGCTGAAAGGAAAAAAAGGAATCATATTCGGAGCTCTTGATGAAAGATCAATTGCCTGGCGTACAGCTTTGCGTTGTCATGAAGAAGGTGCAGAGATAGTTTTATCCAATGCACCGGTAGCCATGCGTATGGGCGAGATTAATAAACTGGCAGAGATTGTGAATGCACCGGTTATTGCCTGCGATGTAAGCAGCAACGAAGATGTTACCAACCTGATAACAAAAACTATGGAGCATTTTGGTGGTGGCGTAGATTTTATCCTGCATTCCATTGGCATGAGTATAAATGTGCGTAAAGGAAAACACTATACCGAAATTGATTATGGCTTTAATGCAAAATCTCTGGATATTTCGGCTATGAGTTTACACCGGGTTTTGGCAACCGCCATGAAAATGGATGCGATCAATGACTGGGGCAGTGTGGTGGCGTTAACATACATCGCAGCACAAAGGGTATTTCCTGACTATAATGAAATGGCCGATGCCAAAGCATTGCTGGAAAGTGTAAGCCGGAGTTTTGGATATCATTACGGCGTAAAAAAGCACGTAAGGGTAAATACCATTTCGCAATCGCCGGTAAAAACTACTGCCGGCAGCGGAGTAAAAGGTTTTGATGGATTTTTAGAGTATGCCGAAAAAATGAGCCCGCTTGGTAATGCCAGTGCCGATGATTGTGCTAATTACATTGTGATGATGTTCAGCGATATGACGAAGATGGTTACCATGCAAAACCTGTTTCATGATGGAGGATTCTCATTTACGGGTGTAACTGAGGCGGTAATTAATAAGATGTAGAAAACCCCCTCCGCCCCCTAAAGGGGGAACTTTGGAGTTCAAAACTTTAAAGTTCTTTTCTCTTTTTGCAGTGGTTGAATTATATAAATAATTAAGCCTCCTGATTTTCAGGAGGCTTTTAATATTGTAGGGTCCCAGTTCCCCCTTTAGGGGGCGGAGGGGGTTTTATTAATATTCATCTTCATTAAAAAAGAAATCTTCCTGGCTGGGATAATCGGGCCAGATATCATCCAGGCCTTCATATATTTCGCCCTCGTCTTCCAGTTCCTGTAAGTTCTCTACCACTTCAATTGGCGCTCCACTGCGAATCGAATAATCAATCAATTCATCTTTAGTAGCGGGCCAGGGTGCATCTTCCAAATGAGAAGCTAATTCTAGTGTCCAAAACATCTTGTAAGGGTTTAATTTTTTGCAAATGTATAAGTTCATTTGGAATAACCAAAAGTGTTTTTTTATCGCCCGTTGGGGGATAATATTATTTAACATTCATAAAATCGGGGTCATCCTTGTTTTAAAAGGGTAAAATTGTAATTATTACCTATTTTCGAAGCATGTTAACAGCCACAGGTATTTATAAAAGATACGACCACCTTACGGTACTGAAAGGGGTAGATATAAACATAGGTAAGGGAGAAATTGTGAGTATTGTAGGATCATCGGGTGCTGGCAAAAGCACGCTGCTACACATTTTGGGTACTTTAGATAAAGCAGATGAAGGTCGTATCAGTTTAAACGGCCAGCAGCTTGAACAATTAAACGGAAGAAAACTGGCAGCCTTCAGAAACAAACATATTGGCTTTGTTTTTCAGTTTCACCATCTTTTACCTGAATTTACTGCCTTGGAAAATGTTTGTATTCCTGGCTGGATTGCCGGCCAAAAAAAGAGGGAAGTGGTTATAAAAGCTACAGAATTGTTGAAAACTTTAGGGCTGGGCGACCGGCTGGAGAACAAACCGCAGCAACTTTCGGGTGGCGAGCAGCAGAGAGTGGCAGTTGCAAGGGCTTTAATAAACAGTCCGGCTATTGTAATGGCAGACGAGCCAACGGGCAACCTGGACAGTGCCAATGCAAAAGAATTACATCAGTTGTTTATTGACCTGCGTAATAAATTCAATCAAACTTTTTTAATTGTTACGCATAATGAAGAGCTGGCAAAAATGAGTGACAGGATTTTGATGATGAAAGACGGGAAAATGCTACCCCAAACCCCTGAAGGGGCTTAGCAAGTTTTATAAAAAAAAGTGGCCAAAGTTAGTGAAGCGCTCAAAGTCCCCTTCAGGGGATTTAGGGGTTAGATTCTGGGTTTCCACGGTATATCTTCTACCCCCAATAAATGTCCGGCATATCTAGCCAAAACAAAAAGATAATCACTCAGGCGATTTAAATATTTTATCACCAGCGGGTCTACAAACAACTCATTCTCCTGCATATTTACGCAAATACGCTCTGTACGCCTGCATACGCAACGGGTAACATGAGCCGTAGAAATAGCAACATGCCCTCCGGGAAGAATGAATGATTTCATTTCTTCTAATTCTTCATTCATCTTATCAATCTCTTTTTCTAAAAGTGTTATATCCTCTTCTTTCAGATCAGGTATTTTCAGTTTTGATTCTTTATCCGGATCGCAGGCAAGTGAGGACCCAATGGTGAATAATCGGTCCTGTATTTCCTTTAAAATAATTTTTGAAGGATTGTCAGTAAGCTGATCAGCAGTTAAGCCGATAAATGAATTCAATTCATCAACGGTGCCATAAGCTTCAATGCGGATATTACTTTTGGGAACTTTTGTGCCACCAATTAAACTGGTTTTGCCCAGGTCGCCGGTTTTGGTATAAATTTTAAATGCCATGCTGTTTGCCTGTTTATTCTGTAAAACAACAATTTTTTTTGGGAATAGTTAAATGAAGAGTAAAATTAAACAGGAATAGTAGCAATGGCTGGGTTCGCATTTAGCTTATCCGTCTCTACAACACCATCTCTTAACCTGATAACCCGGTGGGCATACAGCGAAATATCTTCTTCATGCGTTACTAAAATAACTGTATTGCCTTCAGCATGTATGGTTCCCATTATTTCCATGATCTCGTAAGAGGTTTTTGTATCGAGGTTTCCGGTTGGTTCATCTGCTAAAATAATGGAAGGGTTATTTATTAAAGCTCTGGCAATGGCCACACGTTGTGCCTGTCCGCCACTAAGTTCATTTGGTTTGTGATGACTGCGGTCATCCAGTTTAACCCTTGTTAAAACCTCCATTGCCCTTTCTATTCTTTCTTTTTTACCAACCCCACTGTAAACCAATGGCAGCGCCACATTTTCGGCAGCTGTTAAGCGTGGTAATAAATTAAATTGCTGAAAAACAAACCCAATCTCTTTATTGCGAACTTCGGCCAGGTCATTATCCGGCATCCGGCTTACATCTTTTCCGTTTAAAATATATCTTCCGCCGGAAGGTGTATCCAGGCAACCCAATAAATTCATTAATGTAGATTTACCCGAGCCGCTGGGTCCCATCAAAGCAACGTATTCGTTCTTGAATATATCCAATGAAATGCCTTTTAACACCTGCAGTTCATTTTTACCGAGGTAGTAACTTTTACGGATATTTTCCAGATGAATAATTCCCTGCATTTTAATTGTTTTGTGTTTTGGGTTGGGTTCCTGTTATTGTCGGGTTATTGTTGATTTAATGCACAATTCCAAACTCATAATTTTTTTATAACTTTTGGTACTTTAAAAAACTGCTCATCATGTATGGTAGCATTTTGTAAACCTGCTTCACGTGGTATACTTCCTTTCACTTCATCAGCCCGTAAAACATTTATATTGCCGCTCATATGCAAAAGTGGTTCCACACCGGTTGTGTCTACCTCGTTCAGTTTTTCAACAAACTGAATCATTTTTTGCAGATCATTCCTGATCTCTTCCTTTGCAGCTGCATCAAACTTTAACCTGGCAAGATTGGCCAGTTTATCAACCAGTGCTTCATTTACTTCCATATTACAAATATAGTTTAGTTTGGGGTTTGCTGTTTTGGGTTATTATATAAATGGCAGGTAATCTTTTCTAATCACTATTAGCCAATGACAATTGACTTTTGCTATCTTCGCCGACTGACAATAAAGTTTTATGAAAAAAAAGAAAGAAATTGTAATGAGCGGCATTCGTCCAACCGGTTTTCTGCATTTGGGCAATTATTTTGGTGCCATTCGTAATTATGTAAAAATGCAGGAAGATTTTGACTGTTTTTTTATGGTGGCCGATCTGCATTCATTAACCACACACCCTGATACCAAAGAGCTGAAAGCTAATGTTCATCGGGTGTTGGCAGAAAACATAGCCTGCGGACTTGATCCTGATAAAGTGGCTTTTTATTGCCAGAGCCATGTGCATGAAACAGCCGAATTATATCTGTATTTAAATATGATGGCCTACAAAGGTGAGTTGGAAAAAACCACCACTTTTAAAGATAAAGTACGGCTGAACCCCGAAAATGTAAACGCAGGATTATTAACCTATCCTGTTCTGCAAACGGCTGATATTATTTTGCACCGTGCCAAATATGTACCTGTTGGTAAAGACCAGGAGCAACATCTGGAAATGGCCCGAACGTTTGCCAATCGGTTTAACCACCGCTATGGAGATGTTTTTCCGGAGCCAGCTGCTTTTAATTACAATCAAAGTCTGGTAAAAGTACCAAGCCTTGATGGAGCAGGTAAGATGAGTAAAAGTGAAAACCAGATGGCAACATTGTACCTGGCAGATACGGATGATATGATCCGGAAAAAAGTAATGAAAGCCAAGACAGACAATGGTCCCACAGAAAAAAATACTCCCAAACCAGATTATATTGAAAACATTTTTTTACTGATGAGCCTGGTTTGTACGGCAGAAACTATTCAGAAATTTGAAGAAGATTATAACAACTGTACCATACGCTATGGCGATTTAAAAAAGCAGCTGGCAGAAGATATGGTTAATTTTATAGCACCCATACGTAATAAGGTAGATACCATTTTGCAGGATGAAGAAGCACTTAAACAGATTATGCAAAAAGGAGCCGAAAAGGCAAATAAAAGCGCTGGCGAAACTATGAAACTTGTAAGGGAAGCCATGGGATTAAATTATTTTTGATTTAGAGGGTTTGATTTGAGATTTTGTTTACTTTAGATGCTTCGCTTGTATTAAAAGAAACGGCGATTGCAAATCCACGATTGAATTATGGCAAAGACAAAAAAACCGAAACACATAGCTGTTGCAGGAAATATTGGTGCAGGAAAAACCACGCTCACTGAAATGCTGAGCAAGCATTACAAATGGATTCCCCAGTTTGAAGATGTGGATCATAATCCTTATCTGAATGATTTTTATGAAGATATGCCCAGGTGGAGTTTTAACCTGCAGATATTCTTTTTAAACAGCCGCCTGAATCAATTGCTTGAGATACACCATGGCACCGAAACTGTGATACAGGACAGAACCATTTATGAAGATGCCAATATTTTTGCACCCAACCTGCACGATATGGGCCTGATGACAAAACGTGATTTTGATAATTACTATAAGTTTTTCGAAACTTTAAAAAGTATGGTGCAGCCACCGGACCTTATCATTTACCTGAAGGCATCGGTACCAACGCTGGTAGCCCAGATACAGAAAAGGGGCAGAGAGTATGAAGAAAATATCCGCCTTGATTATTTAAAAAAGCTAAATGAGTTTTATAATGGCTGGATAGATAATTACAAAGAAGGCCCGCTTTTAATAATTGATGCAGATAATAATAAGTTTGCAGAAAATGAAGAAGACCTGGGAAAGATAATAAGCAGTATTGATTCTAAGTTGTTTGGACTGTTTTAATATCGAATATATAAATATAGAATTTCGAATGTGGGGAGACTGTTAATGCAAAGATTCTTTTTTCAAAAACTATTCGATATTCTTCTATTCAATATTCGCCATCAATCAATCAGTGAGTTTTTCATAGCATAAAAAACAAGCCCTACAGAGTTTTTAACGCCAAACCTTTCCATCAACCTGTCCTTTATTGCTTCCACTGTTCTGGCGCTGATGTCCATTTTAGCTGCAATTTCTGCTGCGGTAAATTCCATACAAACCAGTGTAAGTACTTCTTTTTCCCTATCGCTTAGTACAACTTCCGAAGTAAGTGAAGGATTGAATTTTTGCTTGGAATAGTTTTTTTTGATAAGTACTTTATTTACAAAAGGATTAAGATAAAAGCCCGTACGCATCACATCCATGATGGCTTTTTTTATTTCGGCAGGGTCGGTACTTTTTAAAAGATAACCCGCAGCCCCGCAATCCATTAAATGTCCCACAAAACGTTCATCTTCATACATGGTTAAAATAATAACTCGTATGTTGGGGTAGTTTTTTGTTATAAGTTTGGTGGTATCAATACCGTCTTTTATGGGCATTTTCAGATCACATAAAATAACGTCGGGTTCCGATTCGGGAATTTTTGCAAGTAACTCTTCTCCATTATCTGCTTCCATCACAAATTTTATATTGGAGTAACTGCGCATGGAAAGAATCACTCCTTTCCTGAAAATTTTATGATCGTCAGCTATCGCTACTTTAATTTCATTCATAAGTATGGGGGTAGGGTAAAATTACGTAAAAGAAAATTCATTTTGCAATGATTGGGTATAATAATGAATGGCAGCAAAAATTAATCCGTAATTGTAAAGCCTTATATGGCAGGTTCCCTCGGAATTTCGATGGTTACTTTGTAGTAGGTTTTGCTTGGGTCAATTTCAAAAAAGATGCGTCCGTTTAATACTTTTATCCTGCTGGCAATATTCTTTAAACCCAGACCAACACTACTGTGATTCAATTTTTCAAAATCGGCCTGCACAATTCCTATACCATCATGGTGTATTCTGAAATACATTTTATTGGTACTTATGTTCTGGGTTAAATGAATAAAGCCAGGGTTACTGTGTTTAAGGATATTGTTTACCAGTTCCTGAATGATTCTGAAAACGAGTAGTTCTTGTTCTACCTTAAGCCGGATGCGGTAATCGTGAAAACGTGCACTTGCATTTAAACTGCCACTGGCACCTATTTTTTGAAAAAGGTCGGTAGCAGCACTTTCTAATCCAAAGTTTTTAAGTGTTGGCGGCATCAGGCTGTGACTGATGTTACGTATCAGCAGTATGGCATCATCCAGTATCTGTTTGGCGCTGAAAATACTCTGCAACTGCTGGGCTTTTTCCTGGTTTACCAGGTTCTCATTCAGGTAAAGACGGGCAGTGGCCAGCAGCGGGCCGGCATCATCGTGCAGGTCGGCAGCAATACGGTTACGTTCTTCTTCCTGGAAACGTATGGAAGCATTTAATAAGATCTGTTGTTTTTCTTCTTCCAGCTTTTTTAACTGGTTATTATAACGGATTACTTTGCGCTGATGAAAAATAACAAAACCAACAATTGCAATAGCAAGCGTAAGCATACCTAATGTTCCGAGAAACATAAAAGGTGTAATTCCAGACGAGCCGGGTGTTTGCAAAAAAAACATGTTGCTTAGAAGTTAGTTTTGGTTTTTAAAGGGAAAGTAATTGTCAAGTTCCGGATCAATAGCAATATTGTTAAATGGATCATTTTCGTTTTTGTTTTCTTTTGTATACACAGCAATACACAATAGTATATTTTTTAGAATTGTTACCGAACTGTATATAATAGTAAAAGTATCCCTAAATACTTCATTATCAAAACTATTAACGGATGAAAGTAGTAGAAAGAAATTTCCCGAAAAATTAAGGATAAATGCCACAGAAATCCAGAATATTGATTTGTGGTAAATTGGTTCAATTACAGTTTCCTGTATAACTTCAAAGAAAAAATAAATTATGAATATGAGCAGAATAAGGTATTCAAATATTAAAGGAAGAAATGGAAGCGCAGGTTTACTGGCAGTAAAATAATCATAGAATGCAAAAAATGAAAACGGTAAAATTGAAAAAAGTAGAATCTTTCTAACAACTTTATTCTTGATGTATAAATAAAATAAATAAGCTAATAAGGAATACTCTAAAATATTGTAAAATCTGGTTACTAAGTAATAACTCTCAAAAGATTGAAATCCATATCTTGTAATTAAAACAGTAATTACCAACAATGTAATCAAAGCAGTGTATAAAAAAAATACCTTTCTATTTTTTGTAACAATTCTCGAAAGAAAAATTAAGCAAAAAATAAAAGGTAGAATTTCTGTGAAGTACGTAATATATTTAAGATTCTGTAATATAAAAAATGGTTATTTAGTCAAAAATAACCATTGGTTTTTTAAAATCAAAATAATTTACTTCCATTGATTATGCAAAGCACTCAACCAATAAATCGATAATTCCGTTTAACATAACTAAGTAGTTTTAAGGTTTCTAAAAGTAATAATGAAGTACAAACTTCAAGCAAAAGCCCACTTTGGGCAACCCCCTCAGGCTTGAAAAAGAACTGTAATCCTGTATAAATAATTAATTATCAATTTGTTAGATCCTTTTATGCGTATAATAACGTATAATTTTTAGGTAAATATACTAAGATAAACTAGTAAAATTACTATGCAAAAAAACGTAACTTTACCTGCGTGATTATACGAATTGAAAATTTGTGAATAGGATTTTTACGTATCTGCAAACCTGGTACGTGGCAGATACCTTTTAAGAAGCATATTATTGACTACCATGTTTGACCTTGAAATCTGCTAAACTGTTAATAATGTGGAATTGGATCTGGTAAGCGGGATTTATTTTAAAAAGTTGATTGACAAGGGCAAAACAAGCACAAACAAGGTTCTTCTGGATAATTGGAACTACTTAGTATTTCTATTGGATATTTGGATAATTGAATATTCGTTCAACCAATGCCAATCAACTGGTACAAAAGTAGTACAGCCAGTATGCCTATGCAAGCGCATTAATGCCCCTTTTTTGCTTTAGAATAAATACTTTTTAATGCGGGAAAGTGCAAACCGACATCGTGTTTAACGTAGTAACTTATTCGTAAATTTACGCAGTAATTCTATCAGACGACTTGATTGTAAATGAGATAATTGAAAGGTTGATTAATTAATGGCACAATTAATGGTGAAAATGAATGCATAATAAAATGAAAATTGTAACTTGAAATGCTTTTATACTAACCCCATTATCAAAAAACTATGCGAAACGAGACCCTCATTAAAATTGCAATTGCTGACGACCACAAAATCTTCAGGGATGGTATTAAAATGGCCCTGGCAGGCAAGCAGGACCTTAAAATGCTTTGGGAAGCTGAAGATGGCAAGGATATGATGCATAAAATAGCCATTAAAAAACCAGAAGTGCTTTTAATGGATATACGAATGCCCGAAATGGATGGTATTAATGCCATACAGCTAATAAGAAAGGAATACGAGGATATTAAGATTATAGTACTTACCATGTACGATGACCAACAAATGATAAGTAAGATGATGGAAATGGGTGCTAACGCCTATTTAACCAAAACAACAGATCCTGAAGAGATTTACGAAGCTATACTTACCTGCATGAATGATGATTTTTATTTTAACGAACTGGTGAATAAGGCTGTGATGGGTAAGTTGATGCAGAAAAAAAATGTAAGGCAGCATTATGGCAGTAATACCCCCGTAAACTTTAATGAGAAAGAACTCAAGATACTACAGCTACTTTCAGAAGATAAGACCACCGAAGAAATATCTAAAATCATTTTTCTGAGCCCCCGTACCATTGAAACCATACGGCAGAATATGAAAACCAAGGTAGATGCCAAAACCATTGGAGGATTAATTATGTACGGTATGCGGAATAAACTGATAGAGTAATTTTTGCCCGGGGCTAAGCAGAAATTACAGATGTAAGTATGGCCATTTTAGTATTTCAACGGGTCTGTCATTTTTTTATTAAAAAGTAATCAGGCCATGTTTGATTGCATAAATAGCCAGCCCCACACGGCTTTTTACATCTAATTTTACAAATAGTAAATCACGATAAGCATCAATGTTCCGGGGAGTCATCTTCATCAGCAGAGCAATTTCCTTATAGGTCATATCAGTACAGACTAATTTTAAAAACTCAATTTCTTTTTCGTTTAATAGTGCTTTTTCCAAAGCAAAAGGAGTGGTTGATTTTTTTCTGAAGACTGAAGCCAGATTTACTGCTGCGTGGTAGGAGTAGTAATAGTCTCCTGCTGCTACAGTTAATAAGGCATCTCTTAATTCCGAAGGATGAATATCTTTTTTCAAAAAACCTTTTACTCCTGTCTGCAATAAGCGTATCAGTGCTATTTCACTATCAAACATCGTAAGGACGACTATTTTTATTTTGGGGAGGTGTTCTGCAAGCCATTTTGCAGTTTCGTAGCCATCCATATTTGGCATATTCAAATCCATTAGTACAATATCAGGGTTGAAACCATTTTTAATTTCCTGAATTACCTCACTGCCATCAGCAGCTTTGGCAAGCACGGTAAATTCTTTAAAACTATCAATAAGATCTGCCAATGCATCTCTTAAAAGAATATGATCATCTGCCAGGATAAGTTTATAAGGCTGCGTTATTTTCATATAAAGGTATTTGTATTTTAACCTGTGTACCAATATTGATTTTACTGTTTATACTTATATCTCCTTTTAACATGGCGGCACGTTTTTTTATATTTCGTAAACCGGTTCCGGCCTTGGGCTCATCTACATAAAATCCTTTGCCATTATCACTTATTTCCACAGTAAGTAGGTTCATACTGTAATGCAGGTTAATATTTATTATGGCAGCATCGGCATGTTTAATAACATTATTCAAGGCTTCCTGCACGATACGAAATAACACCAGTTCGGTATCAGCATCCATGAAAACAGGGTTACCTGTGGCTGAAAAACTAATAGAATAAATCCCTGATCTCGTTAATTGTGCTGCTTCCAATTCTAATGCTTTTATGAGACCGTTATTTAAAATAATTTCACTACTCATACTTCGGCTTATATCGCTGAGGTCATTAATTGCTTCACTTATCATATTTACTGAATCATTAACCTGCAGTTCGGTTTTAGCAGAATCTTTGTAGTTGAGTGTGTTTAAATATAGTTTTGCCAGTGTTAATTTCTGGCCTATGTTGTCATGTATTTCCCTGGATATGTTTTGAAAAGTTTGTTCCTGTATTTCCAATTGCGATTGCAGCAGGGTATTTTCATGAGTTGCGTTAAGCGTTTCAATGTCTTTAAAGTACAGGTTTTGTTTTTGCTGATAGCGGTAAATAACTACGGAAATAAATACTGCCATGGCAAGTATCAGCAATACTGAAACTATGATAAATGCAATTATAAATTCTGTGGGTGCTTTAAGCATACATAACTTTTTATAATAAAGAGATACATTACTATGAGAGACATGTTTTGTATTGAGAATATCTGAAAACGCAAATCAGTGTATTCCTGAGTTTTAGAAATAAAGGGAATCAGGGAACTTACCGGGAATCCAATACAAGAAGAGAAAAAAATACCCATAGTTAACCAAAATGTTGATGATTTAATAAGTATCAAAGTGGGCTTGGTATTCATCAGGTCGCGTAAATAATAAATACAAAGTATAAATAAAATTAAATTTGGTACTATACCGGGCCTGATTTCAATATTTGCAAGATGAACAACGATAATGCCACACAATTGAATTGGAATTGATAGAATAAGAAGCCATTTTACTTTTTTATAGAATAATGATTTTTTTAAAGCTTCTAAAAAAAATAAACTAAACATTACGAACTGAAGTGATATTAATACCTGCTCAATCAATATTCTGATCTTCAATCCATATCGCCATGTATAATTATTACTCGCAATTGTATTTGCCGACAATAAAAGCCCTAGTATAACAAACGCAAAAATATATCTGAAATAGTGCGGCTTTTTGTTTTTAGAAAAAGCAAGCGCTGTAAAAAAACTAATCAAAATAATACTTGTGCCCAGTAGTACAATGAGACTATGCAGTTTCATGTATTATATATTTTCAACAATGGTACTTCATTTCGGGTAAAAATAATCCTGATTTTTTGTGTTTTTCTCCATGTTGTAGATATTTAAGTCATTCCTTTCAGGGTAAGAGTTTTTTTTCAATCTGAATTTAACAACTACCACACTACTCAAATAGAAATCCCCTGTAAAAATCCCTCTAAGAAATTGTAATTTTGGGGTGCTAAAAGTTTAAGGAGGATTTTTAGAATCGTTTATTTCCGCTTTAACTTGCGTAAAAACCCCATGCTGTACAAAGGGTAATTACACGCTTATTTGTTTTTGAATATAATTTGACCTTGCATTGTACGTTATATAACTGTTAAAAACAATCCGATACTACCCAAAAAACAAGATAATGATGACGAACGACAATATGAATGAGCCTATAAAAATAATTATTTGCGACGACCATGTGCTGTACCGGGCGGGTGTAAAAACTGCGCTGAGTGCTAAAAAAGACGTGAAGGTGGTGGCTGAGGCCGATAACGGTATGCACCTGCTTAATATGCTGAAAATGATACCGGTGGATGTGATACTGCTGGATATACAGATGCCGATAATGGATGGTATTACTGCCCTGCCGGAGATTAAAAAACTGTACCCGAATGTGCGTATTATTATGCTTACAATGATGGATGACCATAGCATGATCACTAAATTAATGGAGATTGGCGCTAACAGCTACCTTACCAAGACCAGCGACAGCGAGATTATTTATGAGGCCATAAAGACCTGTTTTGACCAGGAATACTACTTTAATTCTTTAACGAATAAGGCGCTGCTGACTAATTTAAAGCAGCGTAACGATGTAACTCCTCAGCGGTTGATGCAGCAGGAAGCCCACCTCAATGATAAGGAAATGCTGATATTAAAACTGATGTGTGAGGAGAAAAGTACCAAGGAAATTGCCGACCTGGTTGATCTGAGTCCACGTACTGTGGAAGCTATACGTGATAAACTGAAGGTAAAAACGGGGGCTAAAAGTACGGCCGGCCTTATTATGTATGCGGTAAAGCATAATATTCTGAACGAAGAATTCTGAGTAAAATAAGTATTTAACGACTGTTCTCTAAAACTGTAATGAAAATTACCCCCCGATTTTTCGGGGGGTATTTTTTTATGCGGCTGCACCAAGGTTGGGTTAGTAGTATATTTGAGGCATGGAGTATTTTATTTTTAACGGCAAGATGCTTAAGCCGGAATTGGGCATTATTGGGGCCAATAGCCGTGGGCTTAGGTTTGGCGACGGGCTTTTTGAAACCATTAAAAGCAGGAACGGTGATTTAGAATTTATAGATGAACATTTTGCACGCCTTTGGAAGGGTATGCAGGTATTGCAGTTTACTATTCCCAAACAGTTTACACCGGATTACCTGGAACAGGAAATACAAAGCCTGCTGAAGAAAAACGGGCATGATAAAATGGCGAGGGTGAGGTTAACGGTTTTTAGGGGTGACGGAGGATTGTATGATGCAAGTGACCATAAACCTAATTATTTGATACAGAGCTGGACGCTGCCCGATGAAACCGGCGGCTGGAACAGCAATGGCCTGGTTGTGGGAATTTATACTGATGTAAAAAAGAGCTACGATATACTGAGTAACCTAAAGCACAACAATTTTTTGCCTTATGCCATGGCTGCGTTGTATGCAAAAAAGGAAAAATGGAATGATGCCATTTTGCTGAATACCGAAGGCAGGCTTTGCGATACCACCATTGCCAATATTTTTTTAATTAAGGATGAAGTGATTTATACACCTGCACTGGCCGAGGGGTGTATTGCAGGTGTGATGCGGAGAAACCTGGTTGAAAAACTTACAGCTGCCGGTTATAAACTGGTGGAAGGAAAGATAAGTGTGGATGAACTGCTGGATGCGGATGAGGTTTTTTTAACCAATGCTATCTATAATATGCGGTGGGTGCAAAGTGTGGGAGATACAAAATACAGCAATGTGCAAACACAAAAAATATATGCTGCGATTTTTCAACAAATTAATGATTAAGGTGTTTTATGCCTGTAAACACTAAAGTTTTTTATCATTGCAAACAGTAAATATTTTCTGGTTCCGCCGGGATTTGAGGTTAACGGATAATGCCGGCCTGTACCATGCTTTAAAAAGCAGCAACCCCGTTTTACCCATTTTTATTTTTGATAAGAATATACTGGACAGGCTTGCTGATAAGGCCGACAGGAGAGTGGCTTTTATTCATGCGGCATTGGAAGAAATGCAGGGCGAGCTTGTAAAAATGAACTCATCGCTACAGGTATTTTATACAACTCCACTGGAAGCATTTGAAAAACTTTTAGCAACCTATACCATTGGTAAAGTCTTTACCAATCATGATTATGAGCCTTACGCTAAAGAAAGGGATGTTGCTATTGCTTCATTATTAAAAACACAAGGCGCTTCGTTACATACTTTTAAAGACCAGGTTATTTTTGAGAAAGACGAAGTGATAAAAGATGATGGTAAACCCTACACTGTTTTTACGCCTTACAGCAGAAAGTGGAAAGCAGCTTTACAGGATTTTCATTTTAAAGCATACCCAGCAGAAAAGTATTTCGGTAATTTTTATCAGGAAGTTCCGAAAGATATTCCTTCATTAGCATCAATGGGATTTGATAAGACTGAACAAATATTTCCTTCCAATCAATTAAATGTGGAGCTGGTGAAAAAATACCAGGAGCAGCGCAATTTTCCCGCAATAGCAGGAACATCCAAACTGGGGGTGCATCTGCGTTTTGGTACGGTAAGTATACGACAGCTTGCCCGGCAATGCAGTGGTTTAAGCGAAACATTTTTGAACGAATTGATATGGCGTGATTTTTACCAGATGATACTCTGGCATTTTCCACAAGTGGGTATGGGTAAGGCTTTTAAACCAGCTTATGATTTTATTGAATGGCGACATGATGAAGAGGCATTTGAAAAATGGTCCGCAGGCCAAACCGGTTACCCGATCGTAGATGCAGGCATGCGGGAATTAAATGCAACAGGTTTTATGCATAACCGGGTGCGTATGATCGTGGCTTCTTTTCTTACCAAACATTTACTGTTGGACTGGCGCCTGGGCGAAGCTTATTTTGCCGAAAAGCTATTGGATTTTGACCTGGCCGCCAATAATGGCGGCTGGCAATGGGCGGCTGGTAGCGGTTGCGATGCGGCACCTTACTTCAGAATATTTAACCCTTACCTGCAAACAAAAAAATTTGACCCACAGCTGGAGTATATTAATAAATGGGTGCCTGAGCTGAATGAACTGCATTATCCTCAGCCGATTGTTGATCATGAATTTGCCAGAAAACGATGCCTTGAAGTGTATGCTAATGCACTAAAAAAGGAAATGTTTTAGTTTTCAAGAAATATGGCTGCATAATCAAGCCCGGTTGCAGATTTATTTTGTTGATACACATCCAATAATTTCATTACTGCATTTTTTCCGGTTGTACCTAAGTCAAGTGAATGATCGTTTACGTAAAGATTGATATGCTTTCGCATTACAGCTTCGCTCATTTCCTGCGAATGAATTTTTACATAATCAGCCAGTTCATCGTAATGATTGTGATATGCATATTCAATGCTTTTTTTTATCAGGCTATCAACCTGCCTTGCAATGTTTGCATCAACAGAGCGGCTTATAACAATGCCGCCAAGCGGAATGGAATTGCCGGTTTCTTTTTCCCAGTAATCGCCCAGGTCGGTTATTTTATGTAAACCCTTATCGGCATAAGTAAAACGGTTTTCATGAATAATTACACCCAGGCCTTTTCCTTCTAAAACAAAATTTTCTATTTCATCGTAACGCAGAAAAACTTTGTTTTTTGCATTGGGGTATGCCAATGAAAAAAGTAGATGTGCTGTGGTATGTTCGCCGGGTATTGCAATCAAGAAATCTTCAACATTTTTACTTTTTACTTTTGAATTTTGAATTAATAAAGGTCCAACTCCCTTTCCCAAGGCACTGCCGCTATTCAATACAATATATTTTTCGAGCACTAAAGGTAAAACACCATAACTGAGTTTTGTTATATCCAGTTTGCCTGCCAATGCCCATGCATTAAGGGTTTGTACATCTTCTAAAACAACATCAAAATTTAATCCACCGGTATCAATTTTATTATTTACCAGCGCATCAAAAATAAAAGTATCGTTGGGGCAGGGGGAAAAGCCTAAGGTTAAATTCATTTGTTTAAACGTTAATCCGTTAATTTGTTAATCCGTTGATCAGTATTTGTAATTCTGTATTCAAATTTTGAATGGCTTCTTTTATTTTCCATTTTGTTTTATCTCTTTCGCCAACATGGTTAGAGATTGATCTTATTTGTATAAAAGAAATTTGTTCCTGCAAACAAACATAATGTAATGCAGCGCCTTCCATCGTTTCTATACCGGCATTGAAAGTTTGTATGAACTGTTGTTTTTGCAATTCACTGTCGCTTACTTTATTTACAGTAATGGCTTTTACTTTTGGCAGATCGATGTATTTCAGATTTTCATCTGCATTCATCAGCCAGCCATCAGTAAAAGGAAATTCATCTTTGTCTGCAAAGGCTGTTTTAAAAACCGGTGTGTAATTTCCTTTTTCTTCCATGCCCAGATCGGCAAAGCAATCTTGTTTTACCAAAACTGTTTGAGCCAATGAAAAATTGTTATTAAAACTACCTGCAATGCCGGCCTGAATAATCAAATCATAATCTACCTGGTGAATACGTTTTTGAAGATGGTATATAGTTGAAGGAACCCCAACACCACTTATCAGTACATCAACCCGGCTGTTTGCAGCAGTAAATGGCTCAATTTCATGCGCTGTTGCTGCTATGAGTAAGATTTGCATGGTACAAATTTCGTATTTACACTTCACATTTCAGGATTTAGCCGTTACCTTTGCCGAAATTTTGAATATTTAATGGTTTACATCACCAGGATAGAACATTTTAACGCAGCTCACAAGTTATACAACCCGGCATGGAGCCGTGAGAAGAATGAGGAAGTGTTTGGCAAATGTGCCAATGAAAACTGGCATGGCCATAATTTTGAATTGTTTGTTACACTAAAGGGCGATCCTGATCCTGATACCGGTTTTGTGTACGATGTAAAAAAATTGAGCATTATTGTAAAGGAACATGTAATTGATAAACTGGATCACAAGAACCTGAATGTGGATGTTGATTTTATGGAGGGTAAGCTTTGTTCTATTGAAAACCTGGTGATCGGTATCTGGAACGAACTGACACCACATCTGCCAGCAGGTGTTCAGCTGCACTGCCTTAAATTATCTGAAACGCCCCGGATATTTGTTGAATACTACGGCAATTAATTTCAGTATCAGTCAAACAAACCCTAACTTTAACTCCAATTAGCTTTCAATAGTTGATGTGTTTGATCAGCAGACTTCTGTTTTAACCATCAGCAAATTTTGTTCTCACGATTTACTTAAATTTTAAGAACAAATTGTAATGTTTATATGTTATATCATTTGTCATGAGTAAAAAAGTAGCCGTTTACCGTAAAGAACATTTTAATGCAGCACATCGCTTAAACAACCCCTTGTGGGATGAAGCTACCAACCAGCAGGTTTTTGGTAAATGCAATAACCCGCATTTTCACGGGCATAATTATGAACTGGTGATTAAAGTTACCGGCGAACCGGACCCACAAACCGGTTATGTAATGGACATGAAACTGCTGAGTGATATTGCGCAGGAAAATGTGCTTGAAAGGTTTGATCATAAAAACCTGAATGATGATACTGCAGAGTTTAAAAACCTGAACCCTACGGCAGAAAATATTGCCATAGTGATCTATAATATTTTAAGAGAAAAAATTGACATGAAATTTGATCTGCAGATCCGACTATATGAAACAGAAAGAAATTTTGTGGATTACCCGGCATAAGTTAAAAGGCAAAAATAAAAAGTCAAAAATCTAAACACTAAATATATACATGGCGTATAAAAAAATTGAGCAGTACGATGAGAAAACCACTTTGGGACTCATAGAGACTTACAAAAATACTTTAAGGCTTTTGGGCGAAGACCCTGAGAGGGAAGGACTTGAAAAAACACCTGAACGAGTTGCCAAGGCAATGCAGTTTCTTACACAGGGTTATGAAATTGATGCTAATGCAATTTTAGATTCTGCAAAATTTCATGAAGATGTGAGTGAAATGATCATTGTTAAAGACATTGAACTGTATAGCATGTGTGAGCATCATATGCTGCCGTTTTATGGCAAAGCCCACGTAGCATACATTCCCAATGGATATATTACCGGGCTGAGTAAGATTGCAAGAGTGGTTGATGTATTCAGCCGCAGGTTGCAGGTGCAGGAAAGATTAACACACCAGATACTGAATGCAATAAAAGAAACACTGAACCCGATAGGTGTAGCAGTAGTAATTGAAGCATCGCATTTATGCATGATGATGAGAGGTGTAGAGAAACAAAATTCGGTTACTACTACTTCAGCATTTTGGGGAGAGTTTGAAAAAAATGAAACAAGGAGTGAGTTTGTGAAACTCATCTCAGCGAAATTGCATTAATAAATAAGTAGACCTGAAATAAAAATCCCTCTCCAAGAGGGATTTTTTTGTTTTATTTGTATTCTAAAAATGATAACGATGGCACATGCTTATATATTCCCTGGTCAGGGATCTCAATTCAGTGGTATGGGAAAAAACCTGTATGATTCCAATCCCGTTTCAAAAGAAATGTTTGAACAGGCGAATGATATTTTAGGGTTCAGAATTTCTGATATCATGTTCAGCGGATCTGATGAAGACCTGAAACAAACCAATGTAACACAGCCGGCAGTTTTTTTGCATTCTGTCATTGCATTTAAAACTTTGCCTGATGTAAAACCCGGCATGGTTGCAGGACATTCGTTGGGAGAGTTCTCTGCTTTGGTAGCCAATAATGTACTGAGTTTTGAAAATGCACTCATGTTGGTATCCATACGTGCACAGGCTATGCAGCGTGCCTGCCAGATGAATCCATCAACCATGGCGGCTGTATTGGCATTGAGCGATGAAAAGGTAGAAGAAATTTGTGCAGAAGTGATGAACGAAACGGGCGAAGTGGTTGTAGCTGCAAATTATAATTGTCCGGGGCAGCTGGTTATAAGCGGATCTATTAAAGGGATTGAAGTTGCATGCGAACGCATGAAAGCTGCAGGCGCCCGCCGTGCTTTAGTTTTACCGGTGGGTGGTGCATTTCATTCGCCGTTAATGTTGCCGGCAAAAGAAGAACTGGCAGCAGCCATTGAAGCTACACATTTTAATGAGCCATCCTGTCCGGTATATCAAAACGTAGTAGCAAAAGCAGTAACCGATCCTACAGCAATAAAACACAATTTAATTGACCAGTTAACCGGTGCTGTGCGGTGGACACAAAGTGTGGAAGCCATGATAGCAGATGGTGCAACGCATTTTACAGAAGCTGGTCCTGGTAAAGTTTTGCAGGGGCTGGTAATGAAGATTAATAAAGAAATGATAGTTGATGGGGTTAGTTAAAATTGTTAATCCGTTAATCTGTATATCCGTTAATCCGTAGACTCTGTAATTTGTGAAAGTGTTAAGATATTTGAAGCACCCTACGGATTAACCAATTAACGGATTAACTGTGCTTACTTTATAATAATCACCGAACCTTTTCTTCTTACAACTTTACCTGTGTAATCAATTCCTTCTGCCATCCAAACATAAGTTGCAGTAGATTGCTCGGTGCCTTTTATGCGGCCATCCCATCCAATGGCAGGATCTGTAGTGCTAAAAACAAGTGAGCCCCAGCGGTCGTAAATACGGAAATAACTGAAGTTCCTTATTCCCACCGGAATTGCTTTTAAAATATCATTCCTGCCATCTCGGTTGGGTGTAAAAGCATTGGGTACATAAATTTCGGGGCCACGGTAAACCTGTATTTTTATTTTATCGGTTGCTACACAACCCAGTGCTGTACGGGCTGTAACGGTATAAGTAATATCCTTATCAAGAATAGCTGTGGGATTAGCAATTAACGGGTTGTTTAAACCATAGTATGGCAACCATTCCCAGCTAATAAAGCCTACACCATTTATATCATTTGCATACAAACTTAGAGGCTGTCCAACGGGTAATATTGTATCCCTTGGTGCATCAACAATTGCCTGGCGTGTTACTGTAATTACCACATCATCTTTTTGTAAAGAATTACAGCCGTTTGCATCTACAACATGCAGTGAATAAGTAATGGTGCCCGGCAGGTTAATGGTGGTTGGGTTTTGTATCCGGTTATTATTTAATGCAGAAGAAGGAGACCAGAAATACGAAACACCACCCGAGCCACTGAGTTGCGTATTCTTACCAAAACAAATAGAAGCATCCGGACCTGCATTTGCAGTTGGTGCAGGGTTTACAAAAACAGTTACAGAATCAAACCTGTTGCAAATGCCTGTTGTGGCAGTTACATAATATTTGGTTGTGTTAACCGGGTTGGCAACGGGGCTTTGTAATGTACTGTTATCAAGTGTTGCAGCCGGCAACCAGGTAAATGTGCTGGCGTTGGATATGGTATTAAGCTGTATACTTTTTCCTTCGCAAATGGTTAAATCCAATCCTGCTTCCAGGGTTACCGTATTATTTAAAGGAACAAAAACATTTTGAACTGCACTGCAATTATTATCATCTTTTACAAAAACGGTGTAACTGCCGTTTGTTAAATTAAATACATTGCTGGTTTGAAAATTAATTCCATCCAGCGAATACTGGTAAGGAGTTTTTCCTCCTGTAAGATTAACGGTAACCGTTCCGTCAGGAAGGCCCGAGCAACTGGCTGCTACTACAAGTGCATTGCTCATTACAAAATCAGGATAAAGCTGTGTGATGGGAATATCAAGGCTGTCTATACAACCGGTAGCATCTCTTATTTTTACTTTGTAAATACCAACAGCTAAATTAGAAAAAATATTTCCGGCCTGCCATGCGCCATTGTTTAACGAGTATTCAACCGGAGCCGTCCATTCCGGTCCGCCATCAACCTGAATCTCGCCGGTGGTGGCATCCTTACAATTTATTTCTGTTTTGGAAATAAGATCCAGTTTTTTCCATTGCACAAATGCAGAGTCACGGCCATGGCAGGTTCCCTCGGTAGATGTGCAATAGTAAGTTGTGAACTCATTCACCGGTGTAGCGATCGGATCACGGATTGTAAGACTGCTTAATGTAGGGTTGGCATCCCATTGATACGAAGTATATGTATTGTAGGCTGTTAATTGTACCGATGTGTTTCTGCAAATCCTTGCAGTATCGGGTACAATGCCCAGTGTATCATAATCTCTTATTTGTATAATGGTGCTGTCGGTTGGTATATTGGCACTGCACCCGCCGCCGGCTAAAGCATAAATTTTTATCGTTTCAATTCCTTCCGGTATGTTATCAATGAAGGGTATAACATTTACAATCACTTCGCTTTGGTTTGCAGGTATGGTTACTCTTGTTGGCAGCAATTGCATATCAACACCGTTGATGGCGGTGCCTGCGTAAGAGAGTGATACATCCAGCGGGCTGGTTTCGGCATTAGGCCTTTTAACCTTAAATGAACCAGTGCTGCAACCTTCCACCAGGTAATAGTTATTCTGCTGATCTATCTGTGTGTTATTAAAAATACTGATGGCATTGGAAGATAAGCTTCCGGCTTCAAGAAAAACACCGCTGTCCAGGTCATCATCAAACACATCGGCAATTACTAATTTTAAATGATACGATTGACAAGGTACCACCTGTTCCCTGGCTGTAAATACTTTGATATGGCCGTTATGGGTAAAAAATTTATTGGCTTCATTATTAATAAAGTACTGCGGAAACAGTGCACATGAAAATTCATTGATATTATTAATGGTTACCGGTAAATTGGTATTGGGTATTAATGCAATGTTTTTTAACCCCGCAATTCCCGGCCCTTGTATAAAGAAAGCAAAAGCGTCGTTGAATTCTGTGCAGGAAAAATCGGTGTATTCTTCTGAACTGAAAACATAATTGAAGCGGATGCTGTCGCCAAGTGGTACAAAATCAAATTCAAGTACGCAGGCATCGTTCGTTACTTCGTTAACTATAGCAGAAAGATCGGGATCTCCGGGGAAGCCCCATGCGTTAAAAGCATCTACATTAAGGGCTGTTGTAATTCCATCTCCATCCACTCCAAAACTTCCTGCACCAATTGTTTTTGCTCTGCCGTTTGTCAACACAATACCGCTGTCTATACCAATATTTGTACCGCTGATGTTGTTAAAAAAACCCGTCATGGCTGGATGCCCTGTAAGTGTAACATTACTTACGGTTACGCCAGGCCCAAGCAGTTTTTGCACCAATGCCTGAGCATTATTGGAAGATGTTATGTTTAACTGCGCATCTGATTGCAGGTATAAAAAAATGCAGGTAATGCAGAGCAGGAATATTTTGCAGATTAGTTTCACTTGACCTCAAGTTAACATATATCTTTTAAATTTTGAAACCGGCCATAAAAATGCCCCCCGATGCATCGGGGGGCTTCCTGGCAGTGTATATATTTTAAAGATTCTCCAATGCGGCATTCATACTCCGCACGGCATCGGCACTTTTATTAAAAGCAGCCTGTTCTTCATCGTTCAGTTTGTAATCAACAATTTTTTCAATACCGGTTCTTCCTATCACCACCGGTACACCAATGCAGATATCATTTTGGCCGTATTCACCTTCTAAAGAAACACAGCAAGTGTATAATTTCTTCTCATCCCTTACAATAGATTCAACCAACGCAGCTCCGGCAGCACCGGGTGCATACCAGGCACTGGTGCCCAATAAACCGGTAAGCGTTGCACCGCCAACCATGGTATCGGCTACTACTTTTTTCAAAGTTTCTGCATCTAAATAGTTACTAACTGGTGTTCCCTGGTAAGTAGCCAGTCTTGCCAAAGGAATCATGGTAGTATCTCCATGTCCGCCAACAACCACGGCCTGTAAATCAGTAGCAGGTACGCCCATAGCAGTTGATAAATAATATTTAAAACGGCTGCTGTCTAAAATACCACCCATACCAATAATCCTGTTCTTGGGTAAGCCGCTTGATTTCAAAGCTAAATAAGTCATCGTATCCATCGGGTTGCTGATAACCACAATGATAGCATCGGGTGAATATTTTAAAAGATTTTCGGTAACCGATTTTACAATACCGGCGTTAATGCCAATCAGTTCTTCCCTGGTCATGCCTGGTTTACGGGGAATGCCAGAAGTGATAACCGCTACATCGGTTCCTGCAGTTTTAGCATAATCATTGGTGCTTCCGGTAATGCGGGTGTCAAAACCCAGCAGGGTAGCAGTTTGCATCAGGTCCATGGCTTTTCCTTCGGCAACACCTTCCTTAATGTCAAGAATAACCAGTTCGCTGCAAAGTTCTTTACGGGCAATATTGTCGGCACAGGTAGCACCTACGGCTCCGGCTCCAACTACAGTAATTTTCATGTAAATATGTTTATGGTAGAAAAAATAATTTGCGCTGCAAAGATAATTAAATACACAGTTAGTAAAAATGCATTTTATGGCCACTAAGAGATTGGCAGACCGGCAAAACCAGTTTTAACGGTTTACTATGAAGTCTTGGTTTGATTTTGGGATTAGTCTGCAAGTTAAATTCAGTATCAAATGTTTAAAACACTACATGTTATCAGCCTCGTTTTCCTTCAAATGAGCAGTTTTGGAATTAGCTTACTCCCCGAATTCAGCGCAGTATATAACAACCGGAAAAAAGCTGTTGTTATCAAATGGCAACATACTTCTGCAGATATAAAAACCTATGTAGTTCAACAAAGTACCGCTAATAAAACATGGGCTGATATTGCTTTACAGGAAATTAATCCGGCCACAACAAACCGCAGCTTTTATTTTGAAGACAAAAATTTTGCTGCAGGAGAAAACCATTACCGGCTAAAATGCATGTATGCAGATGGTAAAACAGTTTATAGCCTGGATGTGATTATGATGATAGCTTCAGCCACAAACAGCTGGGTGATTTACCCGGTGCCCGTCACCGATTTGCTTACGCTTGAATACAGGGGATCTGAACCAATACAGGGAGTTATAAATGTGATTATTCAAAACTCTTCCGGAAGAATTTTTTTAAAGCGCAGGTATTCTTCGCTGAGCAAACAAATTAAAATAACGCCTGATTTTTTACCTAAGGGTATTTTCGATATCAGAATTATTGTACAGGATGAAATTGTATGGAGCCAGCGGTTGGTTAAATAGTTTAAAACAATGCCGCAATTTCATCTACCGGGATGTCTTTTTTATAGTGCTTCATCAATTTCCCATTTTTATCATACACATACACATCTGGTATGGAAGAAACCTGGTAAAACTTTGGCAGGTCAAAAACTGCATCCCTGGTTAAAGTAATATTTGGGAAATTGCCAATTTTGTAATCCTTGTGGAATTTTTTGATACGGCTGAATTCATAAATGGTCACCATCAATATCTGCACATCTTTAAACTTATCAATTTTTGCAGTAAAATTTTTTGTTGCTTCCTGGCAATGATCACAATCGGGGTCGAAAAAAATAAGAATGGTTGGCTTATTCTTTTGCAGCATAGTATGGGTAAAACTGCTGCTGTCAGGCACTTTTCTGATATTAAAAGCAGGTATGTAAGGAGATTTAAAATATTGCTGGCTGCTATCTATCTGCGCAAATACGCCCAAAGCCAGGCAGCTTATAATTAATGTAAAAACCGTTTTCTTCATCTTCCATAAATTTTGGTAAAACTAATTCCTTTGTTTGATAACTGATTGTTAAGTATAAAAAAGGTAATCTGAAATTGCAGGGCCTAAAAGCCCCTTCTCCCTTAGTAGTTCCTTGTAAAGTAACGAGCGGAGCACAGTTGGGAGTGAGGTCAGCAAAGAATTTCGCATTTAGCCATACTATTCCTACTTTTGCAACCACTTAAAAATTGTGATATTATGGCAACAACAGCAGATATGCGCTCTGGCCTCATCATCAAAGTAGATGGCAGCCTGTATAGTGTTATAGAATTTGGGCAAAACAAAACCGCCCGTGCAGCAGCCAAGGTTTGGGCTAAACTTAAAGGTGTAGATAATAACCGCACTATTGAAGTAACCTGGAACAGTGGCGAAACGATCTTTCCGGTAAGGGTTGAAAAAAAGCCTTACCAGTACTTATATAAAGACGATACCGGGTACAGTTTTATGGATACTGAAACTTTTGAGCAGATCACCGTTGCAGAAACCATGATTGATGCACCTAAGTTTTTAAAAGATGGCCAGGAAGTAACTGTTTTAATAAATGGAGAAACTGATTTACCAATGGGCGTTGAATTGCCCGATAAAATTGTTTTGCTGGTTACTTACAGCGAACCGGGTATGAAAGGCGATACTGCAACCCGTACCTTAAAGCCTGCAACTGTTGAAACTGGCGCTACTGTTAATGTTCCTTTATTTGTAAATGAGGGAGAACTGATAAGGGTGAATGCAAAAACCGGCGAGTACGTGGAAAGAGTGAAAGAATAAGCCGATAAAAATTTATAGAAAAGGGATAACTGAGTAATCAGTTATCCCTTTTTCATTTTAGTAAAATCCTGCAATTTTGCCCAAAAATTGCCAGAAATCAGCCTTTTTTGGGCAAAAAATGCCATTTTTCTGCTTTTTTCTAAAATTTTAGTTGCAGTTATGAAAATAGTTACCCTATCTTAGCAGCCCGGTTTTCAATTTAAATTAACCTTTAAATAATACACATGGATATCAAGCAAATTCAGGAGCTGGTAAAGCTCATCAACAAGACCAATATAGGAGAAATTACCATTGAAGAAGAAGGTGTAAAAATTACAGTTAAACAGAAAAAAGATCCTGTACAGCATATTATAGCTGGTGGTGGAACTCCGTCATTTACACCAGCGCCTGCAGCCAGTGCAGCACCTGCTCCGGCAGCAGCTGCCCCGGTTGAAGCTAAACCTGCAGAGCCCAAAGCAGATAACCTGGTAACCATTAAAAGCCCGATGATTGGTACTTTTTACCGCCAGGCCGGTCCGGGTAAACCCATTTTTGCCAGCGTTGGTGAAGAAGTTACACCCGGTAAAGTAGTTTGTATTATTGAGGCCATGAAACTCTTTAATGAGATTGAGAGTGAAGTAAAAGGCAAAATTGTAAAGGTTTTGGTAGAAGATGCCAGCCCGGTAGAGTATGATCAGCCTTTGTTTTTGGTAGATCCTTCTTAAGTAAAAATTCAAAAGTCAAAAATCAAAAGTGAAGCGCTTTAAGTTTTAAGATTTTTTAATTTTTAATTTTTAATTTTTAATTCAAACGATTGTGTTTAAAAAAATATTAATTGCTAACCGTGGAGAGATTGCTCTCAGAGTAATAAGAACCTGCCGGGAGATGGGCATTAAAACCGTTGCGGTTTATTCAACAGCCGATAAAGATAGTTTACACGTAAAATTTGCTGATGAAGCCGTTTGTATTGGCAAACCCGCCAGTATGGACAGTTACCTGAACATGGCGCATATTATGGCGGCTGCAGAAATTACCAATGCGGATGCCATTCACCCCGGGTATGGATTTTTGGCAGAGAACAGCAAGTTTGCAAAAATTTGTGCCGATCATGGCATTAAGTTCATTGGCCCAACGCCCGAGATGATCAATGCCATGGGCGATAAGATCACCGCTAAAAAAACAATGATTGCGGCAGGTGTACCGGTTGTACCGGGAGTTGAAGGTTTGCTGGAAAGTGTTGACCATGCAAAAAAATCGGCCAAAGAAGTAGGCTACCCGGTTATTTTAAAAGCAACTGCCGGTGGCGGTGGTAAAGGAATGCGTGTGGTTTGGAGTGAAGAAGAAATAGAAAAAGCTTTTGATAATGCCAAGACAGAAGCCGCCGCATCTTTTAAGAACGACGGTATTTACATGGAGAAATTTGTGGAAGAACCACGCCATATTGAAATACAGATTGCCGGCGATCAGTACGGCAATGTTTGTCATTTAAGTGAAAGGGATTGCTCTATACAACGCCGCCATCAAAAGCTGGTGGAAGAAACACCATCGCCGTTTATGACCGATGAACTGAGACAACGCATGGGCGATGCGGCCATTAAGGCAGCACAGGCCATCAACTACGAGAGTGTTGGTACTGTTGAGTTTTTGGTTGATAAGCATCGCAACTTTTATTTTATGGAGATGAACACCCGTATACAGGTGGAGCATTGCGTAACAGAAGAAGTGATCAATTTTGATCTGATTAAAGAACAGATAAAGATTGCCTGCGGCGAAAAGATTGTGGGTAAAGCTTACTTTCCTCAAATGCATGCCATTGAATGCCGCATTAATGCCGAAGACCCCTACAATGATTTTCGCCCTTCGCCCGGAAAGATAACTGTGTTGCACCAGCCCGGTGGACATGGAGTTAGAGTAGATAGCCACGCTTATGCAGGTTATGTTATTCCTCCTTATTATGATAGTATGATTGGTAAACTGATTGCCATTGCACAAACCCGTGAAGAAGCAATCAATACCATGAGCCGTGCTTTAAGCGAATATGTAATTGAAGGTATTAAAACCACCATACCTTTTCACCAGCAACTGATGCAGGATGAAAATTTCAGAAAAGGAAATTTTACTACTAAGTTTATGGATACGTTTCAGTTGAAGTAAAACTGAAGTTGAAATATTTGAGAACATCCCGGTGAATCGGGATGTTTTTTATTTAAGCAAAGCCAGGCATTTTTTTAAACTCTCTTCCCAATTTGGGATATGCAGGTTGAATGTCTCTTTAATTTTTGAAGTATCTAAAACCGAAAAAGCAGGCCGCTTTGCAGCAGTAGGGTATTCTGCTGTAGTGATTGGATTAACAATACAATTGCTGCCCGTTAATTTTTTTATCGCAACCGCAAACTCATACCAGTTGGTAATACCTGCATT
Source organism: uncultured Chitinophagaceae bacterium (assembly GCA_963715585.1). Classification (GTDB taxonomy): domain Bacteria; phylum Bacteroidota; class Bacteroidia; order Chitinophagales; family Chitinophagaceae; genus Ferruginibacter. Next base: position 569,399 of record OY970254.1, read on the forward strand.
TGAGTAATTATAAATACCGGGGTTTTCTTTGCTTTGGTTAGATGCGATGATCTGCAAAATGGCCGCAGCCAGATCAGCAGCATAAGTTGGGCAACCAAACTGGTCACTTACCACATTGATGCTTTCTTTTTCCTTCATCAACCGCAACATGGTTTTTACAAAATTGGCTTTGAAGGAAGAGTAAACCCAGGCTGTGCGTATGATGATTGTTGATGGAGCATTTCGTATTGCCAATACTTCTCCCTGTAGTTTTGATTGGCCGTAAACACTTACGGGGTTTGTTTTGTGTGTTTCTTTGTAAGGTTGACTGGCGGTACCATCAAAAATATAATCGGTGGAAATATGGATAAGCTGTGTATTGTTTTTTTTGCAAATGGTAGCGAGGTCAGAGACCGAATCTGCGTTAATTAAAAAAGCATTTGCTGAATCGCTCTCTGCTTTATCAACAGCCGTGTATGCTGCACAATTAATACAGTAATCAATTACATGTTCTGAAAAATATTTTGCCATTGCATCACTATCTGCAATGCTCAACCCATCTCTTGTTACAAATAAAAAATCATAACCGGGAAAGTGAGGGGCCAGCATCTGTAACTCATAGCCCAACTGGCCATTTGCACCAGTAACTAATATGGCGGGCTTATTACTCAAAGACAAAATTGTTTTTGCAATTCAATAAAGAAGGTTGTTGCAGATCTTTATCAGAAATAATGGCTTTATCAGCAGGAATATTCCAGTCAATATTTAATGCTGCATCATTGTAAAGGATACCAGCTTCTGATTCTTTGTAATAAAATTCATCGCATTTATACATTACTTCTGCCGTTTCGCTAAGTACAGAAAATCCATGTGCAAATCCTTTTGGGATCAACAATTGTTTATTGTTTTCTGCTGATAATTCAAGGGAGAATGCTTTGCCATACGTGGGAGAGCCAATGCGTATATCAACAGCTACATCCAGTATTTTGCCACTCAATACTCTTACCAGTTTTGTTTGCGCATGCGGATTTAACTGGTAATGCAGGCCACGTATTACGCCATAAGAAGATTTAGACTGGTTGTCTTGCACAAACTTTTCAGTGATACCTTCTGCATGAAATACTCTTTCACTATAACTCTCAAAAAAATATCCCCGGCTGTCTTTAAATACAGTTGGTTCAAAAATTACAAGTCCGGGAAATGCTGTTTTTATGATGGGCATTGTTATGAATACATTTTTTTAAAAAACTCTATTGTCTCTTCCAGGCCAGCTTCAAATTTTTTTACGGGTTCGTAACCCAGTAATTTTTTTGCCAGCGAAATGTCAGCTAAAGAATCTCTGATGTCACCGGCTCTTGGCTCCCGGTAGGTTGCTGCAAAATCACTTTTCAAATATTCAACACAGGCATTGTATAAATAATTAACCGAAAAATTTTCGCCCACTGCAATATTGTACACTTTGTTCAATGCTTCTGCATTATCAGTAAGCATGCCTTTTATATTTACCTGCACGGCATTATCAACAAAGGTAAAATCACGGGTTTGTCCACCATCTCCGTTTATAAAAACTTCGGTGCGGTTCATAATGTGTTTTACAAAAAGCGGAATTACGGCTGCATAGGCCCCATCAGGGTCCTGGCGTGGCCCAAAAATGTTGAAGTAGCGAAAGCCCATCAGTTTGATACCATACACATCGGCAAAAACCTGGGCATATAATTCGTTTGTTTTTTTAGTAGCAGCATAGGGTGATAAACAATTACCAACCCTGTTTTCCTGCTTGGGTAATGTAGGTTCATCGCCATAAACAGATGATGAAGAAGCGTACACAAACTGTTTGATATTGTTATCAATTGAGGCCTTAAGCATATTTGCAAAGCCACCAATATTTACCTCAGTAAAATAGACCGGTTCTTTTATACTGCGTGGAACAGAACCCAAAGCAGCCTGGTGACTTACATAATCCATTCCGGCACAGGCCTGCTGACAGGTATCTATATTCCTGATATCACCTTCAATAAATTCAAATTGATTGTATTCTTTTAAAATATCAAGATTAGATTGAAAACCATTTACCAGGTTATCAAGCACTCTTACTTTTCCGGCTCCGTTCTTTAAAAGATACTCTGCAATATGGCTGCCAATAAAACCGGCACCTCCTGTAATTAAAAAGGAAGATCGGCTTATATCTTTTGTGTGAAAAGTGTTCATCTTAAAGGCTCCAGTATTTCCTGGATGTTATTTTGTTGCGGTAAATTCCTTTTAAGTCGGCAACAATTGCATCAGCTTTTGTTATCGATGCAAAATAGTTATCGTCTAATTTTTTATAATCATCATGTGGAACTGTAACCAATACTGCATCATAATCGTTACCCAATTCGGGTGTAAGTCCAAAACCGTACTCATGCATCAGCTCAGCGCTGTCGGCATGTGGATCTGTTACATCTACATTCAACGAAAATGCTTTCAGCTCTTTAATAACATCTGCTACTTTACTGTTTCGGATATCACTCACATTTTCTTTAAAAGTTGCGCCCATCACCAAAACTTTGGCAGCTTTTACATTGCTGCTGGTTTGAATGATGTTCTGCAAAATTTTTCTTGCCACATAACCCGCCATGGCATCATTAATAAAACGGCCGGCCAGAATTACCTGTGAGTTGTAACCTAATTTTTTTGATTTGTAAGTAAGATAATACGGATCCACACCAATACAATGCCCGCCAACAAGCCCTGGTTGAAATTTTAAGAAATTCCACTTGGTACCTGCCGCTTCCAATACTTCGTAAGTGTTGATATTCATTTTATCAAAGATGATGGAGAGCTCATTCATCAATGCAATATTCAGATCTCGTTGTGTGTTCTCAATAATTTTTGCTGCTTCGGCAACTTTAATAGAAGAAGCTTTGTGTACGCCGGCTTTTACAACCAGTTCATACACTTTGGCAATTGTATCCAGGCTTTCGGCGCAGCAACCACTTACTACTTTTATAATGGTACTGATGGTATGTTCCTTATCGCCCGGATTTATTCTTTCGGGTGAATAACCGATCATATAATCTTCGGTCATTTTTAATCCCGATAATTTTTCAATGATGGGCACACAATCTTCTTCGGTACAACCTGGATAAACCGTGCTTTCGTAAACCACATAATCTCCTTTCTTAATTACTTTACCAATGGTTTCACTGGCTCGGGTTACAGGAATAAGATCGGGTACATTGTGTTCGTCAACAGGTGTGGGCACTGCAACGATGAAGAAATTTGCTTTGCGTAAAACATCGAGGTCGTTCGTAAATTCAATATCGCATCCGTCAAAAGCAGCTGATTCCAGTTCCTGGCTGGGATCAATTTTATTACGCATCATTTCCACACGTTCAGCATTGATATCGAAACCAATTACTTTTATCTTTTTAGCAAACTCAAGCGCAATAGGCAGACCTACATAGCCAAGGCCAATTACGGCCAGTGTTTTTTTCTTTTCTAACAGATCCTGGTACATAGTTAAGTAAAAATTAAAAATTAAAAAGTAAAAATCTGGTAATTGAATAAGCTATTTTGAATTTTTACTTTTGATTTTTGACTTATTTAAATTCTTTCGGCAATTTATTCAACTCCTCTACCGGTAAACTTTTAAAATACTCATAAGTTATTTTTAAGCCATCGGCTCTTGATACTTTTGGCTCCCATCCTAACAGCTTTTTTGCTTTTGTAATATCGGGCTGGCGTTGTTTTGGATCATCTGTTGGTAATTCTTTAAAAACAATTTTTTGTTTGGTACCGGTGAGTTTTATTATTTCTTCTGCAAAATCAAGCAATGAGATCTCATCGGGATTACCAACATTCACCGGTTCAGAAGAATCACTCATCAGCAAACGGTAAATACCATCCACCAGGTCATCTACATAACAAAAACTTCTTGTCTGGCTGCCATCACCAAAAACGGTAAGGTCTTCGCCACGCAATGCCTGGCCAATAAATGCAGGTAATGCACGGCCATCATTCAGGCGCATTCTTGGTCCGTAGGTATTAAATATGCGTACAATTCTTGTTTCAACATCATGAAAAGTATGATAAGCCATGGTGATGGCTTCCATAAAACGTTTGGCTTCATCATATACACCTCTTGGGCCAACAGGATTTACATTTCCCCAATACTCTTCTGTTTGCGGATGCACCAATGGATCGCCATATACTTCGCTGGTTGATGCAACCAGTATCCTTGCATTTTTAGCTTTGGCCAATCCCAAACAATTGTGTGTACCTAACGAACTTACTTTTAAAGTTTGAATGGGAATTTTTAAATAATCTATCGGACTGGCGGGAGAGGCAAAATGTAAAATATAATCAAGCTTGCCGGTTACATGTATGAATTTAGAAACATCGTGATGATAAAACTCAAACTCTTTTAATTTAAAAAGATGCTCAATGTTTTTAAGGTCGCCGGTAATTAAATTATCCATGCCCATCACCTGGAAACCCTCTTTTATAAAGCGGTCGCAAAGATGACTGCCTAAAAAACCTGCTGCGCCTGTTATTAATACACGTTTCATCTAATTTCCAGATTAATGATTATTTATTCTTTGATTACGGCCTATTGAATAATATAGTAAGGTTCCAATAAAAGGCAGAAAAAATACAACCAATCCCCACATTAGTTTTGTTCTGTGATCAATAAAATCGCTTTTAGCTATACTTACAATTGTCAATATCCAAACAATCAAAAGGCATAGTATAAAAATGCTCCAAAATATAAGCCCGTATTCAGGTGTAATCAGTTCCATAATTTTTTTATTGATTTATAATACGCCTTCCAACACTCACATAATAAAAACCAAGTTCTTCCATTTTATTCAGGTCGAAGAGGTTTCTGCCATCGAAAATTACTTTATTTTTTAACAAAGAAACCATGTTATTAAAATCAGGTGTGCGGAACTCACTCCACTCAGTTGCAATCACCAGTGCATCGGCATCAACCAAGGCATCATACTGGCGCTCTGCAAAGTTTATCTTATCAGCATAAATTGCTTTTACATTGTTCATAGCTTCTGGATCGTAAGCACTTACAACAGCACCTTCGGCAAGTAAAGCATCAATAATGGTTAAGGCCGGCGCTTCACGAATATCATCAGTATTTGGTTTGAAGGCCAAACCCCAAAGCGCAATTTTTTTACCTTTCAGATCATTGCCAAAATAATTTTTTATCTGCGGCACCAAATGTAATTTCTGTTTTTCATTTACATCCATCACCGCATCCAGTATCTTAAACTCGTAATTAACTTCAGATGATGATCTGGCAAGCGCCTGCACATCTTTTGGAAAACAGCTGCCGCCATAACCAATGCCGGGAAATAAAAATCTTTTGCCAATACGTTCATCACTGCCAATGCCTTTGCGTACCATATCTACATCGGCACCTAACAATTCGCAGAGGTTGGCAATCTCATTCATAAAAGTGATCTTGGTTGCCAAAAAAGAATTGGCTGCATATTTGGTAAGCTCAGCACTTTTTTCATCCATGTAAATGATTGGATTTCCCTGGCGCACAAATGGCAGGTACAAATCGTTCAATGCTTTTTTTGCCCTTTCAGAAGTTGTACCAATTACCACACGATCAGGTTTCATAAAATCATCTACGGCCACACCTTCACGCAAAAATTCGGGATTGGAAACAATATCAAATTCAACTTTCGCATTCTTTGCAACAGCTGCATGTACTTTGTCGGCAGTGCCAACCGGCACCGTGCTTTTATCAATAATAATTACATACTCCGAAATGATCTTTCCCAGATCATCTGCCACGCCCAAAATATATTTCAGATCAGCACTTCCATCTTCACCTGGCGGCGTAGGCAAGGCAAGGAAAATGATTTGTGCACCTGCAATACCTTCCACTAAGTTTGTTGTAAAATGCAGGCGCCCTTCTTTCTGGTTGCGCAGAAAAAGTTTTTCTAAACCGGGCTCATAAATGGTAAGCTCACCGCTATTTAGTTTATTGATCTTTGACGCATCAATATCTACACAGGTTACCGTGTTCCCGGTTTCTGCAAAACAGGTTCCGGTTACCAATCCAACATAGCCTGTTCCAACTACAGCAATTTTCATTTGTTATCTGTTTATATACTCTAAAACTTTATTTACAATAAATGTCTGTTGTTCCTCATCAAGTTCAGTATGTATGGGTAAAGAAATTACCCTTTCTGTCAACCAGTCTGTAACCGGCAAATTAAAATCGCTTCCACCAAAAGCATCAAACATTTTTTGCCTGTGGGCCGGTACCGGATAATAGATCATCGACGGTACACCCTGTTCTGCTAAATACTGATTTAATCCATCCCGGTCAACACCGTTTAAAGTTAAAGTGTATTGATGAAATACGTGTTTATTATTGCCATCTCTAAACGGAATAGTTATGAATTTATTTTCTGCAAAAGCTTTATCATAAAAATCAGCCGCTTTTCTGCGGGCAGCAATATATTCATCTAAATGTTTTAGTTTAATATCTAAGATGGCGGCCTGCATAGCATCCAGCCTGCTGTTGCAACCCACCACATCATGGTAGTAGCGCTTGCTTTGGCCGTGAGATGCAATCATTCTTAATTTAGCAGCCAGCTCATCATCATCGGTAAACATAGCACCACCATCGCCAAATGCACCCAGGTTTTTTGATGGATAAAAAGAAGTGCAACCGATTTGGCCGATCGAGCCGGTCTTTTTTACCGTACCATTGCTGAAGGTGTAATCGTTGCCAATGGCCTGTGCATTATCTTCAATTACCGGCAAATTATGTTCTGCTGCAATGGCCATTATTTTTTCCATATCGGCCGCATGGCCATATAAATGAACCGGCACAATTGCTTTTGTTTTTGGTGTGATGGCTTTTTCAATTGCTTCAGGATCTATACAAAAGGTTTGAGGGTTTACTTCTACAAAAACCGGTTTAATGTTTAGCAAAGCTGCTACTTCAACTGTGGCAATATAGGTAAAGGAAGGCGTGATCACTTCATCGCCAGGCTGCAGGCCCAGCGCCATCATAGCAATCTGTAAAGCATCGGTACCATTGGCACAGGGAATGCAATGCTTGCTGCCATGATATTTACCCAGGTTTTCTGCAAAGTCGTTTACAACTTTGCCACCGATGAACATGGAGCTTTCCATCACGGCTATCACTGCAGCATCTACTTCGGATTTTATTTTAAGGTATTGAGTTTTGGTATCAACCATTTGCAGGGGTCTCATATAAATGTATTTTATGCGCCGCAAAGATAAGGATTGCCACAGGAATGAAGAATTTGTGATATGGGTAAGCTCAATTAAAAAATTGCGGTTAGATTTGTTGGAATTTAAATGCTGAGCAAATTCTTATATAACCTTTTTCTCGTCCTGTATTCAGGAGGAATACGCATTGCCGCTATTGCAAATCCTAAAGCCCAAAAATGGCTCAACGGCCGCAGGAATATCTTCGCTACGATCAACTCAAAACTAAAAACCCAGGACTCAAAACCCATTTGGATGCACTGTGCCAGCCTGGGCGAATTTGAGCAGGGCAGGCCTTTGCTGGAAGAATTAAAAAGTCAAAATTCAGAAGTGAAAATTGTGCTTACTTTTTTTTCACCGAGCGGTTATGAAGTGATGAAAGATTACAAGGGGGCCGATTATGTGTTTTACCTGCCGATGGATTCGCCTGCGAATACCAAAAAATTCCTGGATGCGGTAAATCCATCGTTGGTGCTTTGGGTAAAATATGAATACTGGTTTTATTACCTCACCGAAATAAAACAAAGAAATATTCCTGCTGTTTTGATATCAGGCATATTTCGTAAAAACCAGCCTTTTTTTAAATGGTATGGTGCCATCTGGAAACAAATGCTGGACAGTTTTACGCATTTTTTTGTGCAGAATGAAGAATCGAAGCAACTGCTGGCAACACTTGGTTTTACACAAAATGTAACCATGAATGGCGATACCCGGTTTGACAGGGTATTGGAAATTGCCGAAAACTTTACACCCGTTGCCGGCATAGAAAAATTTTGCGGCGATAGCCCGGTAATTGTGGCCGGCAGCACCTGGGAAGAAGATGAAATAGAATTATTACATTTTGTAAACGTCCATAAAAATGTAAAATTCATTATTGCTCCGCATGAAATTGATAAAACTAATTTAAAGGATGTAAAAGAGGAATTTCCGGATTCAGTATTTTATTCTGAATTGGAAAAAGGGCAGCCATCTGCGGCAAATGTTTTAATTATAGATAATATCGGCATGCTCTCACGCCTGTATAAGTATGCAACTGTAACATATGTTGGCGGCGGCTATGGAGCTGATGGAGTGCATAATGTGCTGGAAGCAGCAGTATATGGTAAGCCGGTTGTGTTTGGGCCTGTGTATGAAAAATTTTATGAAGCAATTGGATTGGTTAATTCGGGTGGCGCCATTAGTATTGATGGCGGACCGGTTAAACTTGAAACTGTTTTAAATGAATTGCTGCATGATGAAACGGAAAGAAAAAAAAGGGGAGAAGCGGCCAGGCAATTTGTTCAGGACAATGCTGGTGCATCAAAAAAAATAATGCAGTTTATTCAGGAGAAACGTCTTTTAACCAGTTGAAAAAACTGGGCTACCATTTCATTGTTGCTGTCCCATCCATTTTTAACTTTCAACTCTCTTTGTATCCAGTATTCGGCTTCGGCAAAAATTGAAAAACTGTTGATGGTTTTAATGCTGCGTTCGTAAGCCACTTCATCGCCACGAAATAATTCATTGATAAATAAAAACCGGTCGTTTACACCAATGGCCTTTCTCAGGTCTCTGATGGGCGCTTCGGTTAAAGTATCGCCCAGGTCTATTTTCGATTGCTTCAGTTTTTCATTGATGGATGCATGATTATTTGAAACAGCTTCATTGATCTCCATAGCCAGCTCTTCTTTTTGGGGCAGTGGTTTAAACTCCTGTTGATGTGTAAGGGTGGGAATGTCTTCTTCCGGTTCAAAAACAATATGTGGTTTATTTTGAACGCTGATCTGCTGCAGATTTTCTGCATTCCGTTTAATTTCTTCCAGTTCGGCTTCTATTTCGGCTTCATCAACCTGTAAAATTTCAACAATTCTCTCTTCGGGAACAGGCTCAGGTACAATTGCAGGCGTTTCTTTAAGCACCGGACTCATGTTGGATACCGTAACTACCACAGCGTCATCTTCCAAAGCATGCTGCTGCTGCAGGTGCAGTAATTCTGCCTGTAACATTTGAACGGTAAGCAACATTTGATCTGCCGAAGCATTTTGCGCAAACTGGTCCTGTAATTTTTTTAGGAGTGTCTCCACTCTTTCCATGATATTATTATACTTTTGATGCCCATGCTTGAATGAGGCAGCGTTAAAAAACCAACCAAGCCCCCTAAGTTACAAACTGATTTTTAAAAAAAATACTTAAATGTTTATAGAACCCAATTTAAAAGGCGAAAGAAGAGGATGGATTGAAGTGATTTGCGGCAGTATGTTTAGCGGAAAAACTGAAGAATTAATAAGAAGATTAAAGAGAGTTAAAATTGCCAATTTAAAGGTCGAGATTTTTAAACCGGCCATTGATGTGCGTTATGATGAACAGAAAATTGTGAGCCACGATACCAATACCATTCATTCTACACCGGTTGACAGTTCTCAAAATATTTTATTACTGGCCCAGGATGTAGATGTTGTGGGCATTGATGAAGCCCAGTTTTTTGACAGCGAAATTGCCAATGTTTGTGAGCAACTGGCACAAAAAGGAATCAGGGTTATTGTTGCCGGGCTGGACATGGATTATTTGGGCAATCCTTTTGGCCAAATGCCAAACCTGCTTGCCAAGGCCGATTATATTACCAAACTGCACGCCATTTGCCAGGTATGTGGCAATATTGCCAACATCAGTTACCGCAAAATAGCCGAAGGCCCCCAGGTACTTTTGGGCGAAAAAGATATTTACGAACCCCGTTGCAGGCATTGTGCACAGTTAAAGGATTAATATTATTATGGTTAACCGGATTGCTACGCTGTTAAAAAAAGATATTCTGCTTGAGTTCAGGCAGAAGCATACTTTTTATGGCATACTGTTATATATAGCCTCCACTATTTTTGTACTCTATTTATCCATCGACAAGCCCGATGCCAATGTATGGAACGGTTTATTCTGGACCATTCAGTTGTTTATTTGTGTAAATGCAGTGGCCAAAAGCTTTTTGCAGGAAAGCCGGGGACGTATGCTCTATTTCTACTCCATTGCATCGCCGGTTGAGTTTATTGTGGCAAAAATGATCTACAACCTGTTGCTCATGATGCTGATGAGCCTCTTAAGCCTGTTGCTTTTTGTTATTTTTTTAGACAACCCCATAAACAACAGCCTTTGGTTTATTGGAATAGTGGTTTTGGGAGGCGCCAGCATTAGTATTGTGTTTACATTAATGAGTGCCATAGCAGCCAAAGCCCAGCAGAATGCGGCACTGATAGCCATTTTGGGGTTTCCGGTAATACTGCCACAGCTTTTATTATTAATGCGCCTGAGTAAAGCAGCTTTTGCCGAAGTTTTCAGGGAAGGGGCAGTAATGCAGCTATCGGCATTAATAATGGGGCTTGATGTACTTGTAATAGCCATGGCAGTTATTTTGTTTCCGTATTTGTGGAAGGATTAAATGATAAAATCCTTACTTCAGGATGATACCTGTCATAGTCAAAACAGAAAAAACTAACACTAAACAGATAATAATTAACTTTTAACTTCCCTATCTTTGCCCCCTCAATAAATCTTTTTTTGTTTGCAAAAAAACTGGTGGAAAATATTATCCTTTCTTTTGTTGGTCTACACGGTTGTGGGAGGTTTCTTAATGGATATTCCCCGTCTATTTATTTTGAATGAAACAATACGTAACCTTTACTTTCATGTTTGTATGTGGTTTGGTATGATGATACTGTTTGGTACCAGCTTTGTTTACAGCATTAAATACCTTAGAGGTTTCAGTTTACGCAACGATATTTTTGCACATAATTTTGCTGCTGTAGGTTCATTTTTTGGCATACTGGGTTATGCTACCGGAACCATCTGGGCAAATTATACCTGGGTTACCGACCAAAGTCAGTCGCTGGGAAGTATACTAAAAGAACCAAAACTTATTGGCGCTGCCATTGCCTTATTAATTTACGGAGCCTATTTTGTTTTACGTGGTTCATTTACTGATATGGATAAGAAAGCAAGAGTAAGTGCGGTATATAACATTTTTGCATTTGCCATGTTGTTTCCAAGTATCTGGATTATACCACGTTTGGTTGGCAGCCTGCATCCCGGCGCACCAGGTAGCGAAAGTGGCAACCCTGCATTAAATTTTAAGGATATAGACAGCCGGTTGAGAATGGTTTTTTATCCGGCAGTTATTGGCTGGACTTTACTGGGTGTTTGGATAGCTACTTTAAAAATAAGGTTACAATTATTTAAAGATAAAACTTTGATAAATGAATAAGATAGTCAGAAGTTTGTGGTTGATGGTTTGTGGTTTGTTGTTTAGCAGTATATCATTTGCTCAGGATACAAAACCCGAAATGGCAGATGTTATGCGTAGCAACGGAAAAATTTATGTGGTGGTAGCCGTTTGCCTTACAATTTTAATTGGCTTATTCATTTATGTATTTTTATTAGATAGAAAGATAAGCCGCTTGGAGAAAGGGAAAGACTAATACGGAGAATTGCTGAATAAAGAACTAAAGTACAAGAGTGCGACGCCACTGAAGCTGAATAAAGAAAAAATGCCCGGCTCAAAAAAATCACTTCGTAGAATGAGATGCTTCGTTCCTCAGCATGACAGAAAACGATGAACTATCAACAATGAACGATTTACTTTTTTCAAATAACGATTGCTAATATAAAAACAATTTTATGAGTGCTAACCAGCCATACAGCTTTTTCCAGAGTGTGGAAAGAAGCTTTGACAAAGCAGCCAAATTTACCAAATGGGATTTGGGGATTTTAGAACAGATTAAAGCATGTAACAGTGTTTACCAGATGCGTTTTCCGGTAAAGCGTGATGATGGAAGTATTGAAGTGATTGAGGCTTACCGTGTACAACACAGTCACCACAAAGCACCCTGCAAAGGAGGTATACGTTTCAGCGACGAAGTAAACCAGGATGAAGTAATGGCATTGGCCAGTTTGATGACCTACAAATGCGCCATTGTAAATGTTCCTTTTGGCGGCGGTAAAGGCGGTATTAAAATTAACCCACGTAAATACAGTGAGTATGAACTGGAAAAAATTACACGCCGTTACACATCAGAATTAGTTAAGAAAAATTTCATTGGCCCCGGTATTGATGTACCGGCACCTGATTACGGCACCGGATCAAGAGAAATGGCATGGATAGTTGATACCTATGCTTCATTAAAACCAGGTGAAATTGATGCTGCCGGTTGTGTTACCGGTAAACCAATTACCCAGGGTGGTGTACGTGGCCGTACAGAAGCAACCGGCCTGGGAGTTTTCTATGGTATACGTGAAGTGTGTAACATGCCTGATGTAATGGCGAAACAGGGACTGAGTGTTGGTGTTGAAGGAAAGACAGTAGTGGTACAGGGAATGGGTAATGTGGGATTTTACTGTGCTAAGTTTTTCCGTGAGCATGGCGCCAAAGTGGTTGCCATTGCCGAATACGAAGGAGCAATTTATAAAGCAGATGGTTTAAATGAACAGGAAGTATTTGATCACCGTAAAGCAACCGGTTCTATTTTAAATTTTCCGGGGGCAACCAACCTGGCTATTAATACCGATGCACTGGAGCTTGAATGTGATATTTTAATTCCGGCGGCATTAGAAAATGTTATCAATGGCCAAAATGCACCAAGGGTAAAAGCAAAGATCATTGGCGAAGCTGCCAACGGCCCCTGTACGCCCGAAGCTGATGAAATATTTACACAAAAAGGAATTTTATGTGTGCCCGATATGTACCTGAATGCAGGCGGTGTTACCGTGAGTTATTTTGAGTGGCTGAAAAACTTAAGTCACGTGCGTTATGGCCGTATGGAAAAGCGGTTCAATGAAAATATGAATATGCAGATCATCAAACAGATGGAAGACCTTACGGGCAAATCAGTTGGTGAATCTGAAAAAAAGCAGATTGTTCACGGAGCCGACGAACAGGAACTTGTTCATAGCGGCCTTGAAGAAACCATGATAACTGCTACAAGAGAGATCATGGATATCTGGCAGAATAATCCCGAAATACCTGATATGCGTACAGCTGCATATGTAAGCGCTATCAACAAAGTTGGTATCAGCTATGCTGAGTTAGGTATATTCCCTTAATATTTTTTATTGCTGATATTTTAAATTGCATCCCGCCCAATGGCAGGATGCAATTTTTTTATAGGGAACGGTTAGCGAACTTTATAGTTTAACTACGTCCAGTTGCTCAGTAACCTGCCTGTTAATGCGGTAGCTAACAGTTTTGCCTGATTTTTTTCCGGTGATCTCAAATTTTAAAATTGCATCACCCAGGTCATCTGTGTTCAGCAAAAATTGTTTTGAAAAAGTTTCGCCTTTAAGATCGGCATTGTAAAACACAACACCCGATTCATCTGTGATGATGATGTTGAACACATTTTCATCTTTTGATCCGGTGAAGTTTAACTGGATAAGCGGCTGGCTTTTAAAAGTGCCGGCATACTTCAGTTCTACAGGAAGTGTTGGATTTAAAGTTGTAGTGTCGGCAGCTGTTACCTGCAAAAAGCTAATGACCGAAAAAACGGCAATTGCGATAATTGTTTTGATCTGTTTCATAAAGTTTAATTTAATGGTTACTAATAGTTCTTGTTTAAAAAATTTGATAGTAAACAATCGGATTTTTTTCAGGTAGCAAATAAAAGTTAAAGAGGCGGGACAGATCCGCTGTTGCTGCAACTAACAGGTTGTTGATTGCTTTGATAATGTAAAAGTAGAACCGTTTTTTGGCCATTACAAACCAATGTGCTGCCCAAACTGATTCACCCAACGGGCATAGTGCAGGCTGAAATGCCTGTTAATAAAGGATTTAGGAGAAATTGCTGTATGACAGCCAACCCGTTTTTTATGGATGGATGCAAGCTGAGGCTTAACGTTTTATTCACATGGCAGGCTCTATCAGATCCCACAAATTGCCATACAAGTCTTCAAAAACAGCTACGGTTCCGTATGCTTCTTTTACTGGTGGGCGTACAAAATTTATTTTTTGTAAAAGCATATTATTGTAATCATGCCAAAAATCATCGGTGTATAAAAATAAAAATACCCTGCCGCCGGTTTGATTGCCTGTTCTGCTTTTTTGTTCATCGGTAGCAGCCTGTGCAAGTAATAAACAGCATTGTCCTTCGCCAGTTGGTTTTACCATCACCCATCTTTTTGTTTCACTCAGCCTGGTGTCTTCAATAAGAATGAAGTTTAATTTTTTGGTGTAAAATTCTATGGCTTCATCGTAATTGTTTACTACTAAAGCTATATGGGCTATGTGTTGGTTCATTTATTATAAACGGGTTGGGTTTTTATCAATCAACTTTATAGATTTTGCGCATAGCAAATTTTGCGCAATGCGGGCATTTAACACCCGTTAGTGGTTTGCCGGCAGCCTTGTAGCGTATGCCGCCAATATCCCAGATACTGCTTTCCTTTCCGCATTTGCAGGTAAAGCGGTAACGCTTCGACTCTTCCATCATTTTTTCGAATAATGATTCAGAGGTAAAGAATTTTATAAGCTTTTGAGCAATACTGAGTTTCATTTGTATAGTTTAGTTTGCTGTGTTAAGCGCATCCAACGCATTACTGTTCTCTATAAACAACCGGAAATTATGATCGGGCCTGTTAATAACATCATTATGTTCTTTAAGGCTGTGTATAAAAATAACCTGGTTTGTCTTTAGCATCGGTATATGCACATTTTTCTCTTCTGGGTTAATAAACGAAATATTTTTCTCCCTCAGCAGTTGCATCATTTTATCAGATACTTCATCTGTTCCGCCCCCTTTATTGGTATACAGGTTTATAAATTGATGCGATGCATCGGCCTGTATCCATGCAGTGTATTTATCAACCTGGCTATAAAGGCCATCAAATAAAATTACCTGCTTTACTTCTGCACCACCGTTCTGTAATATATGTGCCATTACTCTAAAGGCCCCGCTATGGCCTGCCAGCACTATATTTCCGGGTCTTGCTCTTTTGGCAATTATCTTTTCAGCTTTTAATTTATGCAATACATCATTCAACAGATTTTTAAAAACATTTTCCTGCTCAAGTTTGCCGCCATAACTATCCGGTGCATTTTTAGCCGTTTCGGCAAATACAAGCACAGCATTTCGGTTTGATGCCATGAACTGTTTTATCAGTTCAAAATATACAGCGGCTGTATCAATATTATTGCGCCAGCCATGAAACCAGAAAACAACATCTACCTGTTTACCGGTTTTAAAATGAGGCGGCACTGCAATCAGCACACTGCTGTCGCTGTAATGCAATGCTGCTGGATATAATACCTTGTTGTATGTGTGGCCAATTGTTCTTGCCGTATCGGGGAAGGCTGTGTATGCAGATGTGATGCGGAATATCTGCAGCTCATTTTCTTTTTGAGCAAATGATGACAGGCATGAAAAAAATAAAAGCAGCAGTAATAGTATTCTCATCTTAATTAATTGCCCTTACAAGTTACTAAAGATGTGTACCTGCATCAACAAATACATTAATTTAGTTTTTTAAAAAGCTATTTTATACTAAGTTTATCAAAAAAAAATACATGAAAACGCTGGAAGAACTTCACACCGATAAAACTACATTTTCTATTGGACAGGCATTAGGAGATGGCTGGAACCTGGTATCAAAACACCTGGGTTACTATATTCTGGGAGCTGTTGTTACTGCTGCAATATTGTTTGGTGTTGGCTTAATTCCCATTGCGGGTGATATTGCTAACAACCTGATACTAAGCCCCTGTTTAATGGGCGGAGCTATTTATATTACCTGGCGCATTTCAAATGGTAAGGGCTGGACAGATTTTGGCGATATGTTTAAAGGGTTTAATTTTCTGCAACCGCTTGCAATAAGCACACTTATACAAGGGTTTATTTCTCTTGCACTTGTATTGCTTGTGTTTTTTAATTTTTTACCTGAGCTGATAGACATTTTTAAATTATCGCAGAATGCAGATATGTTTACCAAACAGGAACAGATTGGCAATGCTTTTTTAGATTTAATCCGTAACAGTAAGTTTGTGGTTTCTTTATTGTTACTGATGGTAGCTTTGTTATTTATCTCAGTACTGTGGGCATTTAAAAACCATTTTATCATTATTTACAAAATGCAGGCCTGGCCTGCTATGGAAATGAGCCGCCGCATAGCCCGGCACAATTTTTTTCAGTTAATCGGTTATTTTATATTGATGGGCTTTATTCTTATAATAAGCGCCATACCCTGTGGTATAGGTTTGCTGTTTACGCTGCCCTGGATGATTGGTGCTACCTACAGTGCTTTTGCACAAATTACCCAATGCGATCGCACAGATGAAATTAATGAAGAGATGTTTGATTTTATGGCAGATAAAAAAGATAATTGATCCGGCAAACGGTTTAATTTATTTTTAAGGGAGGCCCTACAACCTGCATTTCATTATCAGCAAAAATTTTGGCTATTTCGGCAGGCGTTGGTTCATGATCCAATGCTGCCATGGTTACAAAAAAGTTTTCCAGTTTTCCGGCGGGCTGCATGGTAACGGTCATTTTTCCTTTTTCCGAAACCTGGGTCCAGGCATGGGGAACTTTGCGTGGTAAAAAAATACTGTCTCCTGTGGTTAAAGTATGTTTGTCTTCTCCCACCTGAAAATAATATGATCCTTCTACCACATAAAAAACCTCATCCTGCAAATGATGAATATGCAATGGCGTTCCTTTGCCCTGCGAAAGCGAAGTTTGTTCAAATATGGCCAGGTCTCCATCGGTATCGCTGCCCGAAACTTTTACATCGAGTATGTTGGAATTAACGCCCTTTAATTTTATATGGCCATGAATACGGCCTTCGCCGGCATTTATCTTAAATCCTTTATTATTTCTCATAATGCTGTTTTGTATTTTAGAAAAAGCCAGCGTTGGTGTTGCAGCCAGGGCTGCAAGCGATGCAAGAAATTTATTTCTTTTCATAACGGCAAAATTTAATGAAGTGTAATTAATCTTAAAGCAAGGTATGATTTATAAGCAGTGCATCAGTTTGAAAAGATGTCAGGTTGAGCTTGTCGAAACCGGGGCTATATTAAACTAACCCGTCTTCGACAAGCTCAGACTGACAGTAAAATTGTTAACGTAAATTTCAAACTAATACTATTGTAATCAAGCCCTCTTGTTGTAAGATAATACATATTTATATGGCTGTGCCGGCGAAAATATACTGCTGCTTTATTTTTGAATATTGTTCAGATAATCTGCCAGCTGATTAAAGGTTCCGCCAAAGCCCTGTTCCATACCTTCGGTAATGGAGTAGAAGCAATTTATTTCAGTTTCGGATGCGTTGATTGGTTCGCTTTTTAAAACCAGGGTTGTAATGCCATCTGCTTCCGTGAGTGTTATCGTGTTCAGGATCTCTTTTGGCAGATCAAAGTCTTTAAACGGTGGTTTAATGATTGTTCCGTTTTCATCTGCAAAAGAATTTATCCAGGTGATATTGTCTGGCCTTTCAATTTTTTTGTACCTGAAGATACCGTAACTCATGTGGGTGCCTTTCATCCTGTAATGAAAAATTCCTTCGGGCCTGAAATCGAGACTTACCACATCAATGGGGGCTTCTACCGGTCCCCACCATTGTGCCAATGCTTCGGCAGTTGCAAATGCATCAAACACCATTTCTTTGGGTGCATTGTATGTTTTTTCTATTGTAAAACTTTGCATTGTTTTTATTTTTGAGTTAAGTTTTATTTTCTTTTTGAATTTTATCAAGATACTGTTCCAGCGC
Source organism: uncultured Chitinophagaceae bacterium (assembly GCA_963715585.1). Taxonomy (GTDB): domain Bacteria; phylum Bacteroidota; class Bacteroidia; order Chitinophagales; family Chitinophagaceae; genus Ferruginibacter. Next base: position 587,351 of record OY970254.1, read on the forward strand.
ATCCAGTTTGCCTTCCCAAAACTGTTTGTATTGTGTTATCCATGCATTCACTTCGCTTAGTTTATCCAGCTTTGCAGTGCAGTAACGTTCCCGGCCTTCCTGTTTTATTTCAACCAGGCCACACTCGGTGAGTACTTTAATATGTTTGGAAATAGCCGGCCGGCTGATGTTGTAATTTTCTGCCACGGCATTAAGCGTTAAAGATTGCAGGGCCAGCAGCCCCAGTATGCTGCGGCGGGTGGGATCGGCTATTGCCTGAAAAACATCTCTTCTCATTGTGAATCTATTTTAAGTAACCATTCGGTTACGCAAATATATGTGTAACATTTCGGTTACGCAAAATTATTTTTAGTTCAGTTTGTAAGCCGGCGGATGTAAATACAGGTGCAGGAGCTGCTATAGTGAAACGACGAAACCATCCAGGCATTGATAATCAACTGATTAACCTGTATGAATAGGTTGGTAGACCTATGGATACCCCGTTGGTGGACGTATCCGATTAGGTAGGGTAACTGGTGGGTATTACGTGGGGTGACCTATCCGGATAGGTGGGGTAACCTATGCGACCAGGTTGGGGGACCTATGGATACCCCGTTACCTGGCCTATGGGAACAGGTTGGCAGACGTATGGAGAACAGGTCGGGCGACCTATGTGATCAGGTTGGATAACCTATGGAGATAGGTTGGGTAAGGTAATGGCCACCAGTTACCCAACGTATTCCGATTCCTTGTTTATTAATTGAATTGCGCCGCCCTTTAGGGCGGTGATTGAGTTTATGAGTTATTGCGGGCTTTAGCCCAAATAATGCTGTTGGGCTAAAGCCTGGTTGTGGGGTTGCTTTTATCCCCGCACTGAAGTGCAGGGCAATTCATTAGAGCACATCAGCGGATAATGGCTGTTTTTGATATTTTGATTTCTTCAAGTTTTGCATTTGCATCATTGTTTAGAATCGGATTAATTACATTGAATTCTGCACTTCTTCCTCCGATTTTAACAATAGTTTCGGTGTTGGGAGAGTTGGCAAAATATTCGTCTGTCACTTTCCATATTATTTGATATGCTTCCGTGTCAAAGAATTTTCTTTCTATTGTTTTGTTTTCATTTACAAACTCAATGTATGAATCATCCCATTTAACTGTTGTAAGCCAATGACGAATAAAAGCAATGGGTAGGAACAGGATAATATCTGTTGCTTCTTTTTGTTCAATATCATTATCTATTAAAAATTGTATTGCATCTTTATCTTCATGTAAATTCTCTTTTTCGCCAAGGAGTTTAATTGCTTTTTTAACCTTCAAATCAAAATCAGGCGAAAGCATATTTTGGATTTGCTTTTCCTTTCTGAAAAAAAATTGTTTTAAAAATTCCACGTCAGACTGTTTACCAAACCTAAATATAATTAAACAATCTCGTTAATCAATCCCAATCCTTGTTCTGACAAACTTCGCTTCGATAAAAGCTCAATAAAGATATCCTGCACAAGAGTGCCCCGAATGCTTTCGGGGTAAACTGTGCCAATGAAGCTTAATAGCATTACCAAAGCTTGTCCCATAAAAAAAATCCCATTGCCAACGGCGATGGGATTGTACATTATAAAAAATGCTTCGTAGCAGGAGATGGCTTCGTCGTGCCTCCTCGCCATGACGACTTAATTCGCTTCCGCCATATCCGGTATATCAACTGCTTTATATGCACCGGCATCTAATTTCTTTTTTGTTTCTTCAAATGCTTTTAGTGTTTCGTCAATATCGGCATCGGTGTGTGCAGCGGTGGGTATAAGGCGGTAAATGATATCGCCTTTGGGTATTACGGGGTACACCACAATGCTGCAGAAGATATGGTAGTTCTCACGCAGGTCCATCACCATTTGTGTGGCTTCGGGCACATCGCCTTTCATGTAAATGGGTGTAACGGGGCTGTTGGTATGGCCAATATCAAAACCACGTTCTTTTAAACCACTTTGCAGGCGGTTTACATTGTGCCAGAGTTTTTCACGCAGTTCGGGCATGGCTTTTACCATTTCCATACGCTTGAGCATGCCTTCTACAATCATCAGTGGTAAGCTCTTGGCAAATATTTGTGAGCGTGTATTGTAGCGTAAATATTTAAGTACGTTTTTTGGTCCGCTGATGAAGGCGCCAATGCTGCCCATACTTTTTACAAAGGTTGAAAAGTAGAGATCAATATCTTTCTGGCAACCTTGTGCTTCATCGGCACCGGCGCCGGTTGGGCCCATATAGCCAAAGCCATGTGCATCGTCTATTAAAATGCGGAACTCGTATTTCTTTTTCAGTTCGCATATCTCTTTTAAAATGCCCTGCTCGCCATCCATACCAAAAACGCCTTCGGTAATTAATAAAATACCGCCGCCGTTTTTAGCGGCTAATTCGGTGGCACGTTGCAATTGTTTTTCGCAATCAACAATATCGTTGTGTTTAAATGCATAACGGTTGCCCATGTGCAGGCGCACACCATCTACAATACATGCATGTGCTTCGGCATCGTACACAATTACATCGCGGCGGTTTACCAATGCATCAATACAACTCATAATACCCTGGTATCCGAAGTTGAGCAGCATGGTATCTTCACGGCTTATAAATTCGCTGATCACTTTTTCCAGTTCTTCGTGCTGTGCGGTGTTGCCACTCATCATGCGGGCACCCATGGGGTTGCCCATACCATATTTTGCCGCGGCTTCGCTATCGGCTTTACGTACATCTGGGTGGTTAACCAGGCCCAGGTAATTGTTCAGGCTCCACACGATCATATCTTTTCCACGAAACTGCATTCTTGGTCCCAGTTCGCCTTCCAGTTTTGGAAAAGTGAAATAGCCGTGGGCTCTGTCCATGTGCTGGCCAATGGGCCCGCCATCTTTTACTAATTTTTCAAAAACATCCATATTATTGATTTTGTGTTTTTATTTATGCGTTTACCAGGTGCAAAAATAACGCATTGGCTGCAAAACTGGTAACATTGGCATAACATGCTGATCCATGTCAATTCATAAGCTTATCAGGTATCTTTGCAAAAACCGATTGATATGCCACGCAGATCTTTTTTACTTTTTACTTTTTACTTTTTTGCTGCTGCAGCTTTTGCACAAATAAGCCCACAGGGCCCTGCGGGCAAACCCAAATTAGTTGTTGGGTTGGTAATTGACCAGATGCGCTGGGATTACATGTACCGCTTTAATACGCTTTACGGCGAAGGCGGTTTTAAGCGTTTGCTAAAAGATGGTTTTAGCGCAGAGAATACTTTTATTCCTTATGTACCTACTTATACGGCCGTAGGGCACACCTGCATTTACACAGGCAGTGTGCCGGCGCTTACAGGTATTGTTGGTAATAACTGGTTTGATAAAACAACCGGCAAAAATATTTATTGTACAGATGATTCAACTGTTTCTACAGTTGGTAATAGTGGTAAAGCCGGTAAGATGAGTCCGGCCAATATGTGGGTAACAACCGTAACCGATGAACTGCGGCTGAGCAATAATTTTAAAAGTAAAGTGATTGGTATTGCATTAAAAGACCGTGGTTCTATTTTACCGGCAGGCCACAGCGCCAATGCAGCTTATTGGTATGATGCCGGCAAATGGATAACCAGTACGCATTACATGAACGCACTGCCGGCATGGGTAGATCAGTTTAACGGTAAAGACATTGCCGGAAAATACATGAGCAAGGACTGGTCAACTTTATTGCCGATAAATAAATATGATTTGAGTACGGAGGATGATAAGCCTTATGAGACTGCTATTAAAGGAGAGAAGACTGTTAGCTTTCCTCATAAACTTTCATTGATATCCGACAGCGATAAATATGAATCGTTCCGCACTACACCTTTTGCCAATACTTTTACTTTTGATTTTGCAAAAGCTGCCATAGAAAATGAGCAATTGGGAAAAAATACAGTTACTGACTTTTTAGCTATCAGTATTTCATCTACCGATTATATCGGCCATTCTTTTGGCCCCAATTCGATAGAGGTAGAGGATATGTATTTAAGGCTTGATAAAGACATTGCTGATTTTTTATTGTACCTGGATACAAAGCTGGGCAAAGGAAACTACACCATTTTTTTATCGGCCGATCATGCAGTGGCGCATATTCCGGCTTTTTTGGCGGAGCACAAAATACCGGGTGGCAATTTTGAAGATGCTGACTTAAGAAAAGAATTAAACCAGATGATAGAAACAGATTTTGGAGTACCAAGAGCTGTACTAAGTTTACAGAACTACCAGGTATATCTTAACATCAACGAACTGGAGAAGCAGGGGAAAGATGTAGCGGCAGTAAAAAATGCGGTGATAAAAATGTTGCAGGCAAAGCCATTCATTATTACTGCATTTGAAACAGATAAACTGGCCCTGACTACTTTATCCGAACCTCAAAAAACAATGCTTGCCAACGGTTACAATACAAAACGCAGCGGTGATATACAGTTTACACTTAAAGCCGGTTATTTTGACGGTGGCAAAAAAGGTACTACCCATGGCTTATGGAACCCGTATGATGCACATATTCCCTGTGTGTTTTTTGGCTGGGGTGTAAAGCCGGGCAAAACCAACCGGGAAACCTATATGACCGATATTGCACCAACCATTGCTGCTATGCTGCGTATACAAATGCCAAGCGGGAGCGTGGGGAAAGTAATTACAGAACTTGTTAAGTAATCTGCTAAAAGTTTATATAAACGAAAAAAGAACTGAGTAATCAGTTCTTTTTTGTTGGGTTACTAGGATTCGAACCTAGACAAACAGAATCAAAATCTGTTGTGCTACCTTTACACCATAACCCAGCTTTAGTTCCCAAAAATTATTTGGAGTGCAAAAATAAGGGTTATGCTTTTACCTCCCAAAAGGTTTTTTATTCGGCATCTTCTTTCTCCTTCAATCCTTTTATCAAATCCAGAGCCTCTGCTACCACATCACACATAATTGTAATTAATGAACCAGATTTCGCATTATTATATGCGTACATAATGGCTTCTTTTTCATTGTATATAATTTCAATGGGAATATCCTTTGTTTTTGTTTCATTAATACCTTCTACAAGCAGGTTTACAATTTCTTCGGCAGTACGGCCACGTAAATTTTTATCCTGGCGGATGATGATCTCATCAAAAGACCGGCCTGATATACGGCCCAGTTCTTTAATGTCTTCATCTCTTCTGTCGCCGGTACCACTGATGATGCCCACTTTTGGTTCGCCATCAAGCTTGCTTATAAAATCGCAGAGCAGTTCAAGTCCGGCGGGGTTATGAGCAAAATCAACCAAAAACTGAAAATGCTTAAACTGGAACATATTCAGTCTGCCCGGTGTTTGTGCAGATGAAGGAACAAAAGTCTGCAGCGCCAGTTTAATATCTTCAATCTCAATATTGCGCCAGAAATAAGTGCTAAGTACAGCAGGTAAACAGTTCATCACATTGTGCAGTGCTTTACCACCATAAGTTACCGGCACTTCACTTACTTTAATTACTCTTATTTTCCAGGTGCCTTTCATAATGGTGATATAGCCATTCTCAAATACTGCAGCATAGCCTCCATCCTTACAATGCTTTTTTATCCTTGGATTATTTTCATCCATGCTGAAGTATGCAATATTGCATTTCAATCCTTCCTTCATGGCATACACCAGGTCATCATCAGCATTTAAAATGGCATAGCCATGGTTGAATACTGTTTCCGGTACAACCTGTTTTACCTTGGCCATTTGCTCCATGCTGTCAATACCACCCAAACCAATATGATCGGCACTGATATTGGTTACAACAGCAACATCGCAGTTTTGAAAAGCCAACCCATTTTTTAAAATGCCGCCACGGGCACATTCAAGCACTGCAAAATCAACTGTGGGATCTTTTAAAACAAAAGTTGAAGAAACAGGGCCCGTACAATCACCCTTCATCATCATCTGGTTTTGTATGTACACACCATCGCTGGTGGTATAACCCACTTTGTAGCCAGCAGTTTTTGCAATATGTGCTGTAAGCCTGGTGGTGGTTGTTTTACCATTGGTACCGGTAATAGCAATAATGGGTATGGTGCCTGCACTGCCTTTCGGAAAAAGCATGTCTACAACCGGCTCGGCCACATTGCGTGGTAAACCAACCGATGGATCAATGTGCATACGGAAACCCGGAGCAGCATTCACTTCCAGGATGGCGCCACCGTTTTCTTTAACCGGTGTTCGCAAATCGGTAGCCATAATATCAATACCGCAAATATCCAGTCCGATAATTTTTGCAATGCGCTCACACATCATAATATTGGCAGGATGCACTTCATCTGTAACATCAGTGCTGGTACCACCGGTTGAAAGATTGGCCGTTGGTTTAAGCAAGACCAATTCATCTTTTGCCGGAATGGTTTCTAAAGTATAACCCTTTTCATCCAGCATTATTTTGGTAAAATCATCAATGGTAATTTGTGTCAGCACTTTTTCGTGCCCGTAGCCACGGCGTGGATCTTTATTCACTTCATCCAATAAATACTGAATGGTATTTTTGCCATCACCAACCACCGAAGCCGGCGTACGTAAAGCAGCACAAATAAATTTGTAATTAATAACCAGTATTCTAAAATCAAACCCGGTAATATATTTTTCAACAATTACACTGCGGCCATAAACTTTAGCTGCTGCAAAAGCTTTTAATGCCATTTCCCAATCTATAATATTGGTGGTGTTTCCTTTACCATGATTACCATCAATGGGTTTTATCACGCAAGGGTAACCAATGCGGTCAATGGCATCCTGCAAGCCTTCTTCAGTTCTCACCACATCACCTTTTGGCACCGGAATTTCGGCAGCGCCCAATAAGTTTTTTGTTTCTTCTTTATCGCAGGCAATATCCACGGCAATATTGCCGGTGGTGCTGGCAATGGTTGCCCGTATTCTTTTTTGATTAACGCCATAACCCAATTGTACCAGCGAATGTTTATTTAAACGGATATAAGGAATGCCTCTTTTTGCCGCTTCATCCACAATACAACCCGTGCTGGGCCCAAGCCTGGTGTCTTCCCGTATCTCTCTTAATCTTTGTATGTCGTCATCCATATCATACTCCTCTTCAAATATCAATGCATGTGCAATTCTTACAGCAGCTTTTGCGGCATAAATGCCTGCATCTTCTTCCATATAACTAAAACATACATAGTACTCGCCATCTTTGCCCGTGCCCCTGGTGCGGCCAAAGCCGGTATCCATGCCCGCCAGGGTTTGAATTTCCAATGCAATATGTTCAATCACATGACCCATCCAGGTTCCTTCTTCCACACGTTCAAAAAAACCGCCACGGGTTCCCACACTGCACCGGTGTTCAATCAATGAAGGTATCATCGCCTCTAATCGCTCTCTAAAACCGGGAATGCTATTGGTAGGCATTTTTTCTTTTTCCTCCAGGTCCAGTTTCATCTGTATCAGCTTGGTGCGGCGAACGCTCCAGTAGTTAGGGCCTCTCAGTACTTTAATTTCAATAATCTGCATAAATAGAACTCTTTGATGTTTCGGAAAAGTAAAAAGTCAAAAGGCAAAATTCAAAAGTGAAAACTATAAAGTGTCAACTTTTTTGAATTTTTACTTTTGAATTTTGATTTTGCTATAAACTGGAAATTACCAAAATCATCTTGCTTTGCAAAAAACAAAATTTGTACATTGTAATTCTAAATTCAGGCATATGAGTAATCGTCGTTCTTTTCTTCAAAAAATGGGATTGTTATCTGCATCAGCCATTACGGCCAATATGCTGCAACCCGCCTGGAGCCGCAACCTGCAGGATGCAATGAATAATGTTGCTTCCATTCCTCCATCCGAGCTGGCAAGTGATGAAGAATTCTGGCATTACGTACAGCAATCCTATACCATTGCACCAAACTTTATAAACCTGAATAATGGCGGCGTAGCTCCTGCACCCAAACCGGTTGCCGATGCCATGAAGACCAACTACGATTTCTGTAACCAGGCGCCCAGTTATTTTATGTGGCGTATTGTAGACCAGGGCAGGGAACCGCTGCGTAAAAATCTGGCTCAGTTGGCAGGTTGCAGTGCCGAGGAAATTGCCCTGCACCGCAATGCATCCGAAGCACTGGAAACCATAATTTTTGGTATTGAATTAAAAGCCGGCGATGAAGTGGTGCTTACCAAACAGGATTATCCAAACATGATTGGCGCCTGGAAACAAAGAGAAAGAAGAGAAGGAATAAAACTGGTCTGGATCAATCTTGAGTTGCCCAGCGAAGATGAAAATTATATGGTTAAGCAATACACCGATGCCTTTACAGCAAAAACAAAAGTGGTGCAGATAACGCATATGATAAACTGGATTGGCCAGAAATTGCCCGTGCGTAAAATTGCAGATGCAGCAAAGAAAAGGAATATTGATGTGCTGGTAGATGGTGCACATACATTTGCACAATTTGAATTTTTAATACCCGAACTTAACTGCGATTATTTTGGAACCAGTTTGCACAAATGGCTGGGAGCGCCAATAGGTACAGGTTTACTGTATGTGCGTAAAGAGAAAATAAAAAATATCTGGCCCTTGTTTGGTGCCAGCGAAAAAGAAGATGATAATATCCGCAAGTTTGAACATTTAGGTACGAGACCATTTTATATTGAAGAAGCTATTGACAAAGCCATTGACTTTCATGATATGATAGGCAGTAAAAGAAAAGAAGAAAGATTGCTGTACCTGAAAAATTACTGGATGAATAAAGTGAAAGATCTGCCCGGCATAAAACTGCATACTTCTTTTAAAAAAGAATTTGGTTGTGCAATTGGTTTGGTAAGTGTTGATGGTAAAAAACCTGCAGAGCTGGAAAGTTTTTTATGGGATAATTATAAAATTCATACCGTGGGTATTATTTGGGAAAATATCAGTGGTGTACGTATTACACCCAATGTGTACACCAGCACAAAAAATTTAGACAGGTTGGTAGAAGGGATAACTGCATTTGTAAAACCATCTTGATTTATGAAATAGTGCAACGCACTGTGAAGAAATCTTAGATGGTTTTATGCCGATTGAAAAGAGGCTGGCATATAGCTGGCATATAATTATATACATCGGCATAAAAGCATGATTTTTAATGTTATCAACATTCGTTAACAAGAACTAACGAATAATCAAACACGTTTTCCCTTATTTTTGCGTTAATCATAAAAATGATAAATGCAATTTGCTAAAGGAAAACTAATAGCGATTGGAGGAGCAGAAGACAAGGGTACCGATTTAGAGACCGGAAAGTTCCAACGCAACAACCTCAACTTTTTTGAACTGGGCATCCTGTCCCGTATTGTAGAAGAAGCCGGCGGCCCGCTGAGCCGTATTGAAGTGATAACCACTGCCAGCATGATTCCTTACGAAGTTGGTGACAATTACCTGAATGCTTTTGGAAAAATTGGCTGCACCAATATTGGTGTGCTGCACATCCGCAACCGTGCCGATACCGCCAATGCCGAATACCTGGAACGCATCAGCACTTGTAATGTGGTTATGTTTAGTGGCGGTAACCAGTTGCGCCTGAGCAGCACTTTTGGCGGCACTGCCTTTTTAGAAAAAATTTTAGATCGCTACCAGGAAGAACCTGAATTTGTTGTAGCCGGTACATCGGCAGGTGCAATGGCCATGAGCAATACCATGATATACGAGGGCAATGCCACCCGTGCACATTTAAAAGGCGAAGTAAAAATTACAACCGGCCTTGGTTTTATGGATGATGTAATTTTTGATTCGCATTTTGAAAAACGAGGCAGGTTTGCCAGGCTGGCGCAGGCAGTGGCTGCAAATCCGTCCTGCATTGGCATTGGGTTGGGAGAAGACACCGGCATGATCATTACCAATGGTAATAAAATGGAAGGCATTGGCAGCGGTTTGGTTATGATCGTTGACGGGCATGATATCATGCATTCAAATATTGCCGACATACCCGATGGCAATCCCATCAGCATCGAAAATTTAAAAGTTCATTTTTGCGAGCATGGCAATGGTTACCTTGTAAAGGAACGTACATTTTTAATGCAGGCTTCCGAAGGTTCTGTAATAAAAAAGCAGGTTAATGTAGAATAACCGGATCAAAAAATAATTATACCAGTGCATCTCTTATTGGGATGCATTTTCTTTTTATCTTAACGGTATGAACCGGAAAAAATTCATTCAGCAATCATCGTTTGCCACTGCAGGTGTTTTAATGAGTAAGTATTCATTTGCCGATTGGAATACAGATTTTCCGGTGGTGAGGATAGCGGAAAGCCAGCGGAAATTTAAAAGCCCGGCAGTTGAAAAACTGATAGCCGAAATAAAAAAGAACATCGGCAATAAAGAAATTGCCTGGCTGTTTGAAAACTGTTTCCCCAATACATTAGATACCACGGTTGACTTTGAGATCATCAATGGTAAGCCTGATACTTTTGTTATTACCGGTGATATTGATGCCATGTGGTTAAGAGATTCATCGGCACAGGTCTGGCCTTACCTGCCTTTGATGAAAGAAGATAAAAATCTACAGGAACTTATAAAAGGCGTTATCAACCGACAGGTAAAATGTATTTTAAAAGATCCGTACGCCAATGCTTTTTATAAAGATGAAACAAAGGTCAGCGAATGGAAAGATGATAAGACAGAAATGAAACCCGGCATACATGAAAGGAAATGGGAGATAGACAGTTTGTGTTACCCGATACGTTTGTCTTATGGTTATTGGAAAGAAACAGGTGATACTTCTCCGTTTGATGCAGACTGGAAAGAAGCGATGCGTATGATTGTAAAAACTTTTAAAGAACAACAGCGTTTAGAAAATAATGGCCCTTATAAATTTGAACGCACTACCAGTTGGGCAACTGATGGTGTGCCTTTGGGAGGGTATGGTTATCCAACAAGTAAAAATGGTTTAATACACGCAATGTTCAGGCCAAGTGATGATGCAACAGTTTTTCCCTACAATGTTCCGGGTAATTTTTTCGCACTTGTGTCACTTGTAAAGCTGCAAGAGATGAAATCAGTTTCGGGATTTTCAGACAAGGAAAATTTAGAGGTTGAAGAAATGAGTACAAAAATTTCGAATTGCGTTGATACAATTTGTGTAATGAATCATTCTGTTTTCGGTGAAATATATGCTTATGAAATAAATGGGTTTGGTAGTTTTAGTTTAATGGATGACGCAAATATTCCCTCATTGTTATCTATGCCTTATTTATTTGAGTCAGGAGATATAGACAGGATTTATGCAAATACCAGAAGGTTAATTCTCTCAGAAAGAAACCCCTTCTTCTTCAAAGGCAAAGCAGCAGAAGGTATCGGCGGTCCGCATGTAGGTATGGATTATATCTGGCCGCTGAGTATTATTATGAGAGGGCTTACCAGTATCGATGACGAGGAAATAAAAAAATGTCTAACCATGCTGCAGCAAACTCATGCAGGCACCGGCTTCATGCACGAGTCTTTTCATAAAAATGATGCCACCAAATTTACCCGTAAATGGTTTGCCTGGGCCAATACCTTGTTTGGCGAATTTGTCTGGAAGGTTTATAAGGAACGTCCGCATTTATTAAACTAAATTTATAAAAATGAAATTGTCATTTATTGCTTTGTTATTTTGTGCAATCACCGCATTTGTGCCTGCAAACAAAAAGAAACGTGTCGTTTTCTTTGGCGACTCTATTACGGAAGCAGGGGCAAAACCCGGTGGTTATATTCTTAAGCTTGATTCGATGCTTGGTTCGCAGGGCAAGGCCGAGCAATACGAACTGGTTGGCGCCGGTGTAAGCAGCAATAAAGTATATGATCTGTATTTGCGTATGGAAGAAGATGTGCTGGCCAAAGAACCGGACATTGTTGTTATCTATATTGGTGTAAATGATGTTTGGCACAAACGTTCTTCAGGCACAGGTACCGATGCAGATAAATTTGAAAAATTTTACCAGGCCATTATCAATAAATTAAAAGCAAAAAATATAAAGGTCATCATTTGCACGCCTTCTACCATAGGAGAGAAGACGGACTTCAGTAATCCGCTGGATGGTGATTTGAATGAGTACAGTAAAATCATCAGAAACATTGCACAGAAAAACAACCTTTCTGTTGTTGACCTGAGAAAAGCTTTCCTGGATTATGACCTGAAAAATAATCCCGACAATATGACCAAAGGTATACTTACTTCAGACGGGGTGCATCTGAATGCGAAGGGTAATCAATTTGTAGCCGGTGAAATGTGGAAAGTGCTGCAGACATTTTAGTTTTCAATGATCGTTTAACAAAACATTATACATCCCCGCTTGCGGGGATTTTTGTTTTGTATAAAAAGATATTATCTTGATGCACCGTTCTCTCTGACTGCCACAATCTTTACATCCAATCCTTTATTTATTCTTTTTTAATTTTTTAAACTAACTAATTATGATGAAATTAAGGCAGAGACAATTGTTTGTATTACTGGCATTATTGCCCTTGCTTTTTGCGGCATGTGGTACCAAGCCCGAAGAAAAAGCTCCTAAAATTGCAGTGGAAGACTTTTTTAAAAACCCCGAAAAATTCAGCTGGCGTATTTCACCCGATGGTGAATATGCTTCTTACCTGAGTCCGTACAACGGGCATACCAATGTGTTTGTGCAAAAAATTGCCGATAGCGTTGGCATACCGGTAACCAATGATTCGGTGCGTAATATTTACCAGTATCAATGGAAAGGCAACCGTATTGTTTACTTACAGGATATTGGCGGCGATGAAAATTTTCAGATGTTCTCTGTTGGCAGCGATGGTAAAAACTTAAAAGCGTTAACGCCTTTTCCAAAAGTGCGTACCGAAATATTTGATGCATGGCGTGATATTGCCGGTAAAGAAAACGAAATGATGATTGGGTTAAATAAAAGAGATGCAAAATATTTTGATCCATACAGCATCAACATTGAAACCGGGGAACTGAAAGTTTTATTTGAGAATGATAAAAATTACGATAGCTGGTTTACAGACCATACCGGTGCTATACGCATTGCTTCAAAAACCGATGGTGTTAATACAACCTATTACCAGCGTGCAACAGAAGCAGCTCCGTTCGATTCATTTCTTACTACAACATACAAAGATCAGTTCGCTATTCAGTTCTTTACTTTCGATAATAAGAACATTTATGTATCCAGTAATATTGGCAGAGATAAAACTTCCATTGTAGAATACGATCTTTCTGCAAGAAAAGAAGTAAAGGAAATTTATGCAAACCCGGAGTATGATGTGGACGGACTGAGTTATTCGGAAAAACGAAAAGTGCTTACTCATGCTTCATTCACTTCCTGGAAAAGAGAGAATCATTTTTTAGATGCTGAAACCGAAGCCGAGTATAAAAAAATGCAGGATAAATTTAAAGGTTATGAAATTGGTATTTACGGTAACAACAATGCCGAAGATAAATTTGTGGTTTGGACCGGTAATGATAAAGTAGCCGCTAAATATTATTTCTACGATAAAAAAACAGGCGATACCAAATTTCTTGCTGATGCCTTTCCATGGCTGAAGGAAGAGCATATGGCTAGCATGAAACCTGTTGAATACAAATCAAGAGATGGATTAACTATTCACGGTTATCTTACTTTACCCAAAGGTTACGAAGCCAAAAATTTACCGGTGGTAATTAATCCACATGGTGGCCCCTGGGCAAGAGATGACTGGGGTTTTAATCCTGAAGCACAAATGTTTGCCAACCGTGGTTATGCTGTGTTGCAAATGAATTTCCGTGGCTCAACCGGTTACGGAAAAGAGTTTTGGCTGAAGAGCCAGAAGCAATGGGGCAAAACCATGCAGGATGATATAACTGATGGTGTAGAGTGGCTTAAAAAAGAAGGCATTGCCGATCCAAAACGTGTGGCTATTTACGGCGGCAGTTATGGCGGCTATGCAACACTGGCAGGTGTTACCTTCACTCCCGATCTGTATGCCTGTGCAGTTGATTATGTGGGCGTGGCAAACATGTTCACCTTTATGAAAACTATACCGCCTTATTGGGAGCCTTACAAAGCCATGTTTTACGAAATGGTGGGCGACCCTGTGAAAGACAGTGCATTGCTGGCAGCAGCATCACCGGTTTTGCATGCCGGCAATATTAAAACCCCGTTGTTTGTTGCACAGGGTGCAAATGACCCCCGTGTTAATAAAGCCGAAAGCGACCAGATGGTGGAAGCGTTAAAGAAAAGGGGAGTAGCAGTTGACTACATGGTTAAAAATGATGAAGGCCATGGATTTCATAATGAAAATAACCGGCTGGATTTCTACAAAGCAATGGATAAATTCTTTGATAAATATCTTTCGGGAAAACCGGTGGAAGCTAAAAAGCAATAATAAGTTGAGTTAAAATAAAAAGCATCCCGGTTTTTATCGGGATGCTTTTTTAATTTGTAAAATCTGTTTAAACAATATTTACCAGGAAATAATTTCTTCTTCCTTTTTGTAGAAGAATGTATTTGTTGTGTAGTAATAGAGAGCTGTCAACTTTCAAATCAATGCCTTCAACTTTTTTACGGTTGATACTTACACCACCTCCCTGCACCATTTTTCTTGCTTCGCCTTTACTGGGGAAAATATTCGTTTCGGCTAAGAATGAAACCACATCAATTCCGGCATCAATTTTATCTTTTGCAAAATCAATTTTTACAATGCCATCCATGCCTTCCAGATCTTCTGCAGTAAGGCTTTCGGCAGGAGCACTTTGGTTGGCAAATAATTTTTCTGTTGTCTCAATGGCTTTGTTGTATTCAGCTTCGCCGTGTACAAAAATGGTTACTTCTTTGGCCAGTGTTTTTTGTAAAATTCTTTTTGATGCATCTTTTTGTTGCTCAGCAATCAGATTGGTAATAGTAGGCTCATCTAAAAAAGTAAATATCTTTATCCATGTTTCAGCATCGCTGTCGTTGGCATTTAACCAAAACTGGTAAAATTGGTACGGTGTTGTTTTATCAGCATCCAGCCAAATGTTTCCCTGTTCTGTTTTTCCAAATTTGCCGCCATCGGCTTTTTTTATAAGCGGGCAGGTAAAGGCAAAAGCTTCGCCACCGCATTTTCTTCTTATCAGCTCGGTGCCGGTTACAATATTGCCCCACTGATCGCTGCCACCCATTTGCAGTTTGCAGTTTTTGTTCTGGTACAACCAGTAAAAATCGTAACCCTGTACCAACTGGTAGGTGAATTCTGTAAAGCTCATACCTGCTTCTCCTTCCAGTCTTTTCTTTACACTGTCCTTCGCCATCATGTAGTTAACAGTAATGTGTTTACCCGTATCTCTTATAAAATCTAAAAAAGAAATTTGTTTAAACCAATCGAAGTTATTGGCCATTTCGGCTGCGTTAGGTTTGGTTTTATCAAAATCCAAAAATTTTTCCAGCTGCGCTTTTACACCAGCTACATTTGTATTCAAAACATCTTCGCTTAACAAATTTCTTTCTTCACTTTTTCCGCTGGGGTCACCCACCATACCGGTGGCACCGCCAACCAGGGCAATGGGTTTATGTCCGGCTTTTTGTAAATGCACAAGCAAAATAATGGGTACCAGGCTGCCAATATGCAGGCTGTCGGCTGTGGGGTCAAAGCCAATATAAGCCGTGGTCATTTCCTTGTCTAATTGCTCTTTTGTTCCGGGCATTATGTCCTGAATCATTCCCCTCCATTGTAATTCTGCTATTAAAGGCTTCATTTTGTTCTGTAGATTATATACTTTTTTTGAATTGTAATTTCGGCAAAAGTGCTTATAAATATTGATAAAACATAAGTTTCTCACTTATTAAAGCCTGTTTTGCCAAAAAAGAATGCCAATGTTTAAAAACCAGTTTATCTGCTTTCCACGTACATGCTCAGGCATCTTTTTTAGTATAACCAGTGTCTTTTATGCAGGAAATAAAAAAGTCTGAAAATGCATAAAAAATATAAGCCATGCGTAGCTGAATTTGTACTATTAAGCTTAATTTTATATTAATATATACACACAATTTACCAAGTAATTTTACGTTATTGTTTTGACTACCTTAAAAATTCAATAACCAACCTAATGTTATTATGAGATTTTACCCCCAAATAAGCCTCGTATTACTGTTGATGCTGCCCCTATCGCTGTTTGCACAGTTACGAAAATATTCAAATGAATTTTTAAATATTGGCGCAGGTGCAAGGGGTCTTGCAATGGGCGGTGCCCAGGTGGCTTCGGCAAAAGATGCTACTGCAGGCTATTGGAACCCGGCCGGACTAACCGGTATTAAAGAGAACGCCAATATTGGCCTGATGCATGCCGATTATTTTGGAGGCATAGCCAAATATGATTACATATCGGCCGCCAAGCCCATACAGGATAATAAAAGGGCGCTTGGTATTTCTATTTTAAGATTTGCTGTAGATGATATTCCCAATACATTGTTTTTAGTGGAGCCCGATGGACGGGTTAATTATGAAAATATACAGAGTTTTTCTACTGCCGATTATGCTTTTCTTTTGTCCTTTGCACAAAAAATTAAGGAAACAGAAAAGACAAAGATCAGTTTTGGGTTAAATGCAAAAGTGATTTACCGTAAGGTTGGCAAGTTTGCATCGGCCTGGGGTTTTGGGTTGGATGCAGGCCTGCAGGCACATGGTAATAAATGGCATTTAGGAATTGTAGCAAGGGATGTTACCACAACTTTCAATGCATGGTCATTTACTTTTACCGAAAAGGAGAAAGAGATATTATACCTTACAAAAAATGATATTCCGGTAAAATCTACCGAGCTTACAGCGCCCCGTTTGATTATTGGTGGCGGATACGATTTTAAACTGGGTAAATCTTTAACCCTTTCGGCCGAAGCCAATGTAGATGTAACTTTTGACGGTAAAAGAAATACCATTTATAGTGGCAATACAATTAGTATTGATCCGCATATTGGTTTGGAAGCTTCTATAAGCGATGTTTTTTTTATAAGAGCGGGTATTACCAATTTTCAAAGAGGTACCCAGGATGGTGATACAACCAATAAAAAGAAAGTGTGGATTTACCAGCCCAGCGCCGGTGCAGGTTTTAAAATCAGAAATATTATGATTGATTACGCATTTACAAATCTTGCCAATCAATCAAACCCATTATACACTCATATATTTTCTTTGCGCTTTAATATAGCAGGCAAAAAAGAAACCGAATAAAAATTACTTACAAAATCTGTATGAAAAAAATTTTATTAACACTAATAATTGTACTGCTGGCTTTAGCCGGTTACGCTCAATTAAACAACAGCTGGATTGATTACAGCAAAACTTATTATAAGTTTAAGCTGGCAAAAGATACCCTTACCCGTATTTACCAGCCTGTGCTGGCGGCTGCCGGCCTGGGTTCGGTACCTGCACAAAATTTTCAGCTATGGCGTAATGGAAAAGAAGTACGCATGTTTACATCTGTGCCAACCGGTATTTTAGGCAGTGGTGATTTTTTAGAGTTTTGGGGCCAGATGAATGATGGGCATCCCGATAAAGGACTCTACCGCAGCCCCGATAACCAGATGTGTGATAAGTTTAGCCTGGAGACAGACACTGCCACTTATTTTCTTACAGTTAACACCACAGGCATCAACCTCAGGTACCTGGCTACTGCAAATCCTGTTGCCGGTAATGTATTACCTGCCGAACCTTATTTTATGCGCAGGATTGAGCAGCATTACAGGAACCAGATCAATAAAGGCTATGCTGCAGTAATTGGTGAGTACGTTTATTCCGCATCTTACGATTTAGGCGAAAGCTGGACAAGTGATAATATCAACCCATGCTGTGCATTGGTGAAAGTGCTGGATAACATAAATAAATACACGGCAGGGCCGCAGAATAATGTAACATTTACAGTGTCGGCGGTTGGTAATGCACTAAACCCCAGAGAACTGATATGCAAAATACAGGGTACCCAGGTTGGCGGATTGATGCCAATGCCTTATTTCAATGTTCGTAAAGATACCATCAGAAATCTGCCGCTTTCTATTTTAAACAGCCCAGCTTTTATCGGCGTAAATATTAATGGTAATTCAACACTTGCAACAGACCGCATTGCGGTAAGTTGTTTTTCGGTTACATACCCTGCAACCTTTAATTTTAATAATGAAAAGAATTTTTATTTTGAATTAAAGAATAACACTGCAGGCAATTACCTGGTGATAACAAACTTTAATACAAATGGTGTTGCACCAGTTTTATACGATTACAATGGTGGAAAAAGAATCATAGGTGATATCAGCATTGCCGGACAGGTAAGGTTTGTGCTGGCACCTTCAACAGATACTTTACGGAAGTTTAACCTCATTAGTGGAGATGTTTCCAATACTCAGTCTGTAACAGCTTTAACAGCACGAACTTTTGTTAACTACGCCAATGCTGCCAACCAGGGTAATTATATTATTATCAGTAACCCGGTTTTGTATAATAATGGTTCAGGTGTAAACAATGTAGACTTATACCGCCAATACCGAAGTTCAATTGCAGGCGGCAGCTTTAATGCAAAAATTTACAATATTGATGAACTGAATGACCAGTTTGGATTTGGTATTAAAAAACATCCATCGGCCATACGTGATTTTATTATGTATGCCAATCAGCAGTTTAATCCAGCACCCCAATATGTATTTATTATAGGCCGTGGATTAAGTTATCTTGATTATACACTTAACCAGTCTAACCCGCTTGCCGAGCAGTTAGATATGGTGCAAACTTTTGGCTGGCCTGCATCTGATGTTTTGTTGGCAAGTACACCAGGTTTAAGTTACCCAACGGTTCCTATTGGCCGTTTAGGTGCCATAAACGGTAACGAAGTAGGTATTTATCTTGATAAGATGAAACAGTATGAACAGGTTCAGCAAACACCGGGTCAAACTATTGCCGAAAAGGCGTGGATGAAAAATATGCTGCATACCATTGGCGGATCTGATAGTCTTGAAAATGCACAGTTTAGTGTTTATATGAATGGTCTTAAAGCAATAGTAGAGGACACTTTATTTGGTGCTCATGTTGAAACCTTTGCCAAAACTTCAGTTTCAACCATTGAGCAGCAGCAAAGCCAGCGTATCAGTGAATTGTTTCAGGAAGGGCTCAGCTACGTAAAATACTTTGGTCACTCATCGGCAAATGAATTATCCATCAACTTAAACTATCCCGAAAATTATCAGAATTACGGTAAGTATCCGTTCATGCATATCAGCGGTTGTACGGTAGGTAACTTTTTTACCTTTAATATTAACCGGCCGGTAAATTATTCAGGTTTGTCATTATCCGAAAAATATATTTTTCTTGATCACAAAGGCAGTATCGGTTTTTTAGGCAGTACGCATTTTGGTATTGCGCCCTTTTTGAATTTTTACAATGAAAATTTTTATAACAAGCTCTCCAGAACCATGTATGGCAATACAATTGGTAATCAGTTAAAGGCCACTATGCAGGAGCTGGGTGGTAACCCTGCCAGCCTTGATTATTATACAAGGATACACCTGGAGGAAATTAACCTGCATGGAGATCCCGCTTTAAGGATAAATGCTTTTACCAAGCCCGATTATGTTATTGAAGACCAGCTGGTGAAATTTATTCCAAATATTATTTCAGTGGCCGATAATAATTTTAATATAGATATTAAGATGATGAATATTGGCCGGGCAATAAGAGACTCGATGTGGGTGACTGTAAAACAAAAACTACCCAACGATACTATAAAAATCCTTTACAGGCAGTATGTTCCGGCAACGATGTATAAAGACTCACTTTATCTTACTGTACCTATTAATCCATTAACCGATAAAGGGCTTAATAAATTAATTGTAACGCTTGATGACGGTAACGAAATAGATGAACTGTGGGAATCGAACAATATACTTAACAAAGATTTTTACATTTTTGAAGATGAATTGCGTCCTATTTCGCCATACAATTACTCAATCATTAGCCAGCAAAACTTTACCTATTACGCCAGTACCGCTAATCCTTTAAACGGTAACCGGCAATATGTTATGGAGGTTGATACAACCGAATTATTCAACTCGTCATTTAAAAAAACATACAATGCCAGCGGCACCGGTGGGGTAATAGAATTTAAGCTCACAAATATTACATACACAGACAGTACTGTTTATTACTGGAGAACTTCTACAGTGCCAACCTCGGGTAACACATTTATCTGGAATAATTTTTCTTTTGTTTATTTACCTAACAGTACACCAGGGTTTAACCAGTCGCATTATTTTCAGTTTAAAAAGAATACCTATAATAAGATGACGCTGGGTGCAGACAGGGTTTTAAGATATGATAAACGTAACAGGGAATTTGACGTTCGTACGGCTATTTATCCAAATGCTAATCAAACAAATGATTGGTCACTCCGAAATGATGGATTAATCGAACAGGCCGGATTTTATGGCCCCGGATTAGGTCCAAATTCGGAAGTACTGCGTTTTTATATTATTGATACCGTAACCAACAAAGCCTGGGTAAATACCGATAACGGCGTGTCGGGTTTATATGGCAGTGTAAGGCCGGTTCCAATTAATGCAACAGTAAAAGTTGGTTTTTTCCATTTTAAGGTTGGTACATTAGCCGAGCGGCAAACTTTAATTAATTTCCTTGATAATATAGTTCCAGTGGGGCATTATGTGGTAATGACAAACAGCCCTGCAAATCCATCTGTAAGTTACCCAACAACCTGGCAGGCAGACGATCCGGTTAATTCATTGTATCATAAACTTAAAAATAATGGCTTTAGTAAGATAGATTCATTATACAGATTTATTCCGTTTGTATTTGTATACAAAAAAGGCCAGCCCGGAGCAATTCTTGAAAAAGTTGCTGCAAGTTCTTCCGACGTGGTTAATGAGAGTTTCCACACAATTGGTAACCATCTCTCCGGCGATGAAACCTCCGATAAGTTTGGCCCGGCATTACAGTGGAACTCACTGCACTGGAGAGGCACAACACTTGAAACACCAACCACCGATTCGGTAGCTGTTCAGGTTTTAGGTTTGGATGTAAATGGTAATGCCACACTGCTGGCAACTGTGCGCCCGGCTGTTGACACTTCATTAAGCTGGATCAATGCACAGATTTATCCTTACATTAAATTAAAAATGCTGAATACAGATTCGGTAAAAGCAACACCAAACCAATTAAGGTATTGGAGGGTAAATGGTACTTATATACCAGAAGGAGCCGTTGCACCTAATATACTTTTTGCAATGAAGGATACAGCCGAGCAGGGAGAGATTGTAGACTTTAAACTGGCATTTAAAAATATAAGCCAAACTGCTTTTGCCGATAGTATGAAATTTAATTTCATCATCACCGACAGAAGCAATGTGCCTCACAATATTATTTTGCCAAAAGGAAAAGTGTTGATTTCGGGAGATACGATGGTGATCAGTTATAAAATTGATACCAGGAATTACCCCGGATTGAATACGGTTTTTGTGGATGTAAATCCCTTAACTGTGCAGCCTGAGCAATATCATTTCAATAACATACTCTACAAAAATCTGTTTGTAAAAGCAGATAATTATAATCCATTGCTTGATGTGACTTTTGATGGAGTGCATATCCTTAATAAAGATATTGTAGCAGCCAAGCCACATATTTTGGTAAACCTAAAAGATGAAAGCCGCTTCCTGGCTTTAAGCGATACGGCTTACATTAAAGTACAGGTACGTTTTCCTGATGGCTCCTTACGCAATTATAGTTTTGGCGATAGCATGCGTTTTACACCGGCTAATTTATCAAGCGGTAATAACACGGCTACCATCGACTTCCTGCCTTATTTCCCCGAAGAGGGAGAGTATGAGCTGATTGTATCGGGCAGAGATGTGGTAGGCAATACAGCCGGCGCTATTGATTACCATGTTACATTTACAGTGATAACAAAAGCAATGATATCTAACCTGCTTAATTATCCAAATCCGTTTACAACATCTACAGCGTTTGTATTTACCATTACCGGCAGCGAAGTGCCGCAAAACATGCGTATACAGATATTAACCATTACCGGTAAAATTGTAAGAGAAATTACAAAGGATGAACTTGGGCCAATACATGTTGGCAGAAATATTACCGAGTTTAAATGGGATGGTACTGATATGTACGGCGCCAAACTGGCTAATGGTGTTTACTTGTACAGGGTACTTACAAACCTGAATGGTAAGGCACTGGATAAGTATAAAGCCGAAGGCGATAATACTGATAAGTACTTTAATAAAGGGTATGGAAAAATGGTATTGATACGATAATAATTAACAAACTATAGAAGGCTGTTCCGTACTTTCGGGACAGCCTTTTTTATTTCCTACCTTTGCAAAATAAAAAAATAAATTCATGGCTAAAATAGCTATCAACATAGCCACAGGCAGTTTGCAGCAGGAAGAGATAATTGTTGGTATTGACCTGGGGACCACCAACAGCCTGGTTGCCATCATACATCCTGAGAGTAAAAAGCCCGTGGCTTTAAAAGAACATAACAGCAGTTCGCTGGTTCCATCTGTTATTCATTTTGGAAAAAATGCCGGTATCACGGTTGGTAATGAAGCAAAGCAATACCTCGTTTCAGATCCTGCAAACACCATTTTTTCGGCCAAGCGGCTGATGGGTAAAACTTATAACGATGTAAAAAATAATTCAACATCCTTAGCATATAAAATTATTGATGATGAAAATAAGCTGGTTAAAGTACAGGTTGGAAATGTTTTTTATTCACCTGTTGATCTTTCTTCTTTGATCTTAAAAGAATTAAAAAAACAAGCCGAGCATATTTTAAAAACACCGGTGACTAAAGCTGTCATTACAGTGCCTGCTTATTTTAATGATGCACAACGCCAGGCTACACGTGATGCAGGTAAACTGGCCGGTCTGGATGTGCTTAGAATAATTAATGAGCCTACCGCAGCCAGCCTTGCGTATGGGTTTGGCTTGCATAAAGAAGACACAAAAACAATTGCAGTGTATGATTTGGGCGGCGGTACTTTCGATATTTCAATTTTGAATATTAATGGTGGCATATTTGAAGTACTGTCAACCAATGGGGATACTTATTTGGGCGGCGATGATTTTGATGCAGCTGTTGTTAATTATTGGCTGAGTGAAAATACATTCGAAGGTGAAGTATCAACACACAGGCAGGTGCTCAGGTTAAGGGCAGAGGAAGCAAAAAAATACCTGTCATCAAATGAGTTGTTTAAAACTGTGTACCAAGGAAAAGAAATTTCGATAAGCAGGGAAAACTTTGAATCGGTAATAAAACCTATTGTTGAAAGAACGATAGCATCCTGTAAGAATGCTTTAAAAGATGCCGGTTTAAAAAAGAATGATGTTGACGAAATTGTAATGGTGGGCGGAAGCACCAGGGTGCCATTGGTAAAAGAAATGGTAAGCTCTTTTTTTGAAAAGAAATTGAATGATAGTGTTGACCCGGATGAAGTGGTTGCTTTGGGTGCCGCTATCCAGGCCGATATACTGGCAGGTAATACAACAGATATGCTTTTGCTTGATATTACACCATTATCGCTTGGGTTGGAAACCATGGGAGGGTTGATGGATGTTTTATTACCACGCAATTCTAAGATACCTGCAAAAGCCAGCAGGCAATACACTACTTACAAAGACGGACAAAGCGGAATGAAGATAGCCGTTTACCAGGGCGAAAGGGATATGGTTAATGATAACCGCCGGCTTGCCGAATTTAATTTAACCGGTATACCCGGTATGCCTGCAGGTATGCCAAAAGTTGAAATAAGTTTTTTAATAAATGCCGATGGTATATTGGTTGTAAATGCAAAAGAATTGCGAAGTGGTGTGGAGCAATCCATTGAGGTAAAACCACAATATGGATTAACAGATGAAGACGTTGAAAAAATGCTGCTCGATTCTATGGAGCATGCCAAAGAAGATATGGATTTGCGTGCATTAACTGAAGCTAAAACCGAGGCGGAGCAATTGCTGCAAACCACCGAAAAGTTTTTGCAGAAGAATTTTGAAAATCTTACACCAGCAGAGATAACTGCTACATCACTTGCCATGCAGGCATTACAGCTTTCACTGGATATGAATGACAAAAATTTAATTCAGACAAAGACTGAAGAACTGAATGATATATCCAGGCCTTATGCGGAAAGGATTATGGATGAGGCTGTACAAAAAGCAATGAAAGGGAATAAAATCGATTCGTTATAATGAAGGGAAAATCAAAAAATTATTTCCCGGAACTAGACTCTATCCGGGGTTTATCTGTTTTAGCCGTATTTTTTTTACATGCTATTCATTTAGATCAAGGAGCCGGATTTTTCAGCAAAATGATTTACTACTTTCACGCTAATCTATTTTTGGGATTAGATGTATTTTTCATTCTCTCTTCTTTTTTGCTTACCTGGCTGGGCATAAATGAATATAAGGCCAGGGGCAATTTCTCTTTTATAAATTATTTTATCAGAAGGGCATTACGAATCTGGCCGCTATACATCTTGCTGATGATTTTTTCCTTTATTATTGTGCCGTATGCAGCAGATTATTTTAATGTACCTGTCACACTTCCACCAGCTTATTATTACCTGTTTTTTATATCAAATTTTTACCTGGAGGGACATGTTTATTTTTTACGGTTTTTATGGACACTGTCGGTAGAAGAACAGTTTTATTTATTTTGGGGCCTATGCCTGTTAGTACTTCAAAAACGAATGCTTTTGTGTGTTTTGTTGTTGACTGCAATAAGTATTGCCTATACAGTTTATGCCGTACAAACCGGTGCTGATGTTTATTACAATACACTTATTTATTTGTTTGATTTTGCAGTTGGTATTCTTGCAGCCATGTTAATGCATAAAGGACATTATATAGTTGAAGTATTTAAAAAAATGACAACAGTAAAGAGCCTTTTATTTCTGTTGTTACTGCCTTTTCTTTTTATCATAATATTCACCATCACTTATTTTGCTCCAAATGCTTTTGGGCAATGGTCAGATTTAGTAATGCGATATATTTTTATAGTTTATACAGGATTTTTCATTATAGATCAGATGGTAAATGAAAATACGTTTTTAAAACTTAAATTGCAACCCTTCCTGATTTATACGGGCAAGATTTCTTACGGCTTATATTGTTTTCATGGCATTGTACTAACATTTGGTATGGTTGTATTGCAGAAATTGGAAATCAATATGCCCAGCATGCTACGGGCGCTTTTATTTTTGGCCGTAAACTATCTGGTTGCCTCCATAAGCTATCAGTTTGTAGAAAAGCCATTTTTAAAACTTAAGGATAAATTGCGGAGGGTTTAATTACTTTAGCGAATTGATCCTGTTAACATATTTCCCAACCACATCCCATTCTATATTAACCATATCGCCTTGCTTGAGGCTGCTCACATTGGTATGCTCAAAAGTATATGGGATAATAGCTACACTAAACCGGTTATTGGTAACATTAAAACAGGTGAGGCTTATACCATTTACTGTTACCGATCCTTTTTCAATTACCAAAGCAGCAAATTTTTCAGGAAAAATAAAGCTGAATTCCCAACTCCCGGCTTTTTCAACAACATCAGAACAAACGGCAGTACAATCCACATGACCCTGTACAATATGCCCATCCAGACGGCCATTCATTTGCATACAGCGCTCTAAATTAATGATGTCGTCTATTTGCCAACTGCCCAAATTGGTTTTTAGGAGTGTTTCTTCAATGGCGGTAACCCGGTGCATGCCGTCTTTTATTTCTTCAATGGTAAGGCAAACGCCGTTGTGGCTAAGGCTTTGGTCAACTTTTAAATCTCCGGCAAGGGGAGATGAAACCCAAAAACTTTTGTTGGTTCCGGTAGTTAGAATCTCTTTTATTGAACCTGTATTCTCTATTATTCCTGTAAACATTTAACAAATTTCGGAATTTGTTGCAAAGTTTTTCATTATTTAAATAATTCTGCTATCTTTGCGCCCTTAAAATCACCTAAAGGAGGTATATATTATATGTTAATTATTGATTCAAAAGATTGCGAAAACATCGACAAAGCGCTCAAAAAGTACAAAAAGAAATTTGAGAAAAGCAAAATTCTATTACAACTGAGAGAAAGACAGGCTTTCATCAAGCCTTCTATCCGTCGTCGCAAAGAAGTATTGAAAGCTGTTTATAAAGAGCAGGTTTCGGCTGGTAAGTTCGATTAAGATTATTTAAATCAGCAATATATTAAACTGATACCCGGTTACTATAACTTTGGGTATCAGTTTTTTTATGCAGCAAAGCGTAGCCCAACACATTCAGCAATTTCTCGATTACCTTAGTTTCCAAAAAAGGTATTCCCGTCATACTATTACATCCTATCAAAATGATCTAACAGCCTTTTTCGATTTTCTGCTTACCCAGTTTGGTGAAACACAAATGGCAGAGGTAAAAACAACTTTTGTAAGGTCCTGGCTGGCAGAAATGAAGGAACAGGGAATGGAATCTAAAAGTATTAACCGAAAAATATCCACGCTTAAATCGTTCTTCAAATACCAGTTAAGGCAGCAAACAATTACGGTAAGCCCGATGACGGCTATCATTTCTCCAAAAGTAAATAAGCGGCTGCCACAGTTTGTTGATAAGAAAGATGTAACAACTTTATTAACGGATGTTGAATTTCCGGATACCTGGGCAGGCAAAACCGATCAGTTGATCTTACATCTTTTTTATAATACAGGTATGCGCCAGGCAGAACTTACAGGTTTAAAAGAAGCAGATATTTCCCAAAGTAATGGCACTATTAAAGTTTTAGGAAAAGGTAATAAAGAACGCCTCATACCGGTAAGTAATCAACTGATACAGAAAATGCAGGATTACATGGAAGATAAAAGAAAAGCGCTTGAATCTTTTGATAAAACCATAATGCTGGTTACAGCTTCCGGAAAAAAATTATACCCCAGGTATGTTTATAGCACAGTTAACAAATACCTGGCGAAGGTTACTACCATTGATAAAAAAAGCCCGCATGTGCTGCGGCATAGTTTTGCTACACATTTAATGAATAATGGGGCCGATTTGAATGCAGTTAAAGAACTGCTGGGCCACAGCAGCCTTGCTGCTACGCAGATATACACACATAATACCATTGAAAAATTAAAGGATATACATAAGAAAGCGCATCCAAAAGCATAATGAGCAAAATGACATTAAATATGCTGTAATATTTCTGAAGCAAAACCGTTATAAATTTTACCAGATGATTACCACTTATTTTTTTGAATAATACCCTTAAAGCATTAACTTACATAACGTAAACAAGCTACTAACAAAACCCTCTTATACTTTGCCTATGACATAGTAATCTACTTAGTTCTTTCACATTATTTTTCACAGATTAAAACCAGACGTTATGAACGTAAACATTCAGACAGTGCACTTTGATGCAGACATTAAACTAGTATCTTATATCGAGAAAAAAGTTGAAAAGTTAACACAGTATCACGATAGGATAACAAAAGTTGATGTGTATTTAAAGCTGGATAATATAGTGCACACCATTAAGGATAAAGTGGCCGAGATTAAGGTTCTGATTCCACGGCATGAGTTTTTTGTAAAACAATCTTCCAAATCATTTGAAGAAAGTTTTGATGCGGCTTTGGAGTCAATTATCACACAAATAAAACGACAAAAAGAAAAACAGGCAGCATAATAAAAATGAGCCCAAAAAATAAGCCCCCCGATTTATCGGGGGGCTTATTTTTTTGCTTTATTCACAATTTATCAAATACAGGTAAAAAAAATCATTTCAAAGTTTTGGTATTAAGCATTTTCTCTTACCTTTGCCTTCCCAAAAAAAGGGGTATATAACTATTGCCTGTATTTTTTGAGAATCAGTTCTTTACAATAATGCCGAAGTAGCTCAGTTGGTAGAGCAGCTGATTTGTAATCAGCAGGTCGCTGGTTCGACTCCAGTCTTCGGCTCAGTTAGGCAAATGGGCAGATGGCCGAGTGGTTAAAGGCGACAGACTGTAAATCTGTTCACGTAAGTGTACGTAGGTTCGAACCCTACTCTGCCCACTTTATCCACTGTGAAAAGTGGTAGTTCTTTTAAAAATTAAACAAGCGGAAGTAGCTCATTTGGTAGAGCGATAGCCTTCCAAGCTATAGGTGGCCAGTTCGAGCCTGGTCTTCCGCTCAGTTTTCTGTCCCGCCAAAGCGGGATCGTTCTCAAGCCGTCGTAGCTCAGGGGTAGAGCACTTCCTTGGTAGGGAAGGGGTCGTGAGTTCGATTCTCACTGATGGCTCAAAACAGTAAGAGAGTTTGCCTTGCGGCGAATTCCAACAAAAAAATTAAATTCAGGTCTATGGTTTACAGACTTTAAACGACAACCATTTTTTCAAAACAAATATTAAAATACAAACAATGGCAAAAGAATCATTCAAAAGGGATAAACCCCATTTAAACGTTGGAACTATTGGTCACGTAGATCATGGTAAAACAACACTTACAGCCGCTATAACCGATGTTTTGTCAAAAAGAGGTTTGGCGGAGAAAAAAAATTATGATGATATTGATGGTGCTCCTGAAGAAAAAGAAAGGGGTATCACAATTAATACCGCTCACGTAGAGTATGCTACTGACTTACGTCACTATGCTCACGTTGATTGTCCGGGTCACGCCGATTATGTTAAGAATATGATCACTGGTGCTGCTCAGATGGATGGTGCTATCCTGGTAGTTGCTGCTACTGATGGTCCTATGCCTCAAACTAAAGAGCACATCCTTTTGGCCCGCCAGGTAGGTGTACCTCAGATCGTTGTTTTCATGAACAAAGTTGATCTGGTTGATGATCCTGAATTACTGGAACTGGTTGAAATGGAAATCCGTGAGTTGTTAACTTCTTATGGTTTTGATGGTGATAATACACCAATCATCCAGGGTTCTGCAACCGGCGCTTTAGCTGGTGATGACAAATGGATTGCAAAAATCAACGAATTAATGGATGCTGTTGATAGCTACATTCCTTTACCTCCACGTTTAGTTGATTTACCATTCCTGATGAGTGTTGAGGATGTATTCTCTATCACTGGTCGTGGTACTGTTGCTACCGGTCGTATCGAAAGAGGCCGTATCAAAGTTGGTGAAGCAATGGAAATCGTTGGTTTAATGGAAAAACCATTATCAACAACCTGTACTGGTGTTGAGATGTTTAAGAAATTACTTGATGAAGGTGAAGCTGGTGATAATGCAGGTCTGTTATTACGTGGTATTGAGAAAACTCAAATCCGTCGTGGTATGGTTCTTTGCAAACCAGGCTCTATCACTCCGCACACTGAATTTAAAGGTGAAGTTTACGTATTGAGCAAAGAAGAAGGCGGACGTCATACTCCATTCTTCAATAAATACCGTCCTCAGTTCTATTTCCGTACTACAGACGTAACTGGAGAAGTTACCCTGAATGCAGGAACAGAAATGGTTATGCCTGGTGATAACACTTCATTAAATGTTGTGTTGATTCAGCCAATCGCCATGGAAAAAGGTTTAAAATTTGCGATTCGTGAAGGTGGCCGTACAGTAGGTGCCGGTCAGGTAACTGAAATTGTAAAATAAGAGAATTCTGTATTCTCTGTAAATAGCAGAGAATTTATGGATGCTTTTTAATATCTTTGCAGAGTACTTAGGCCAAAAGCTTAGGTACTTTGCTTTTTTTAAGAGTCTGTGTTTTTTATAAGCACAGAAAGTTCTTTAAATTATTACGCTCTTTCCAGTTCTCCCATTAGGGTGCGGAGGGGATTTTTACACGGGCATGGTGCAACGGTAGCATACGGGTCTCCAAAACCTTTGATCTGGGTTCGAATCCTAGTGCCCGTGCTAATCACGGTTAATCCGTTTAAACGTTAACCCGTTTAAACGTGTTGACCAATTAACTATTAAACGGATTAACTAATAAAACATGAATAAATTTACTGCATACCTTAAAGATTCTTACAAAGAATTAGTGCACAAGGTAACCTGGCCAAACTGGGATCAGCTGCAACAGTCAACCATGATTGTACTAGGAGCTACATTGATGATCACCGCTATGGTTTGGGTTATGGATTTTGTAGCCAATAATTCCATGAAACTTATTTATTCTTTATTCAAATCGTAATAGATTATGGAAGCAACAACACCGATAGTAGAAAAGACTGAGAAAGCTGAGAAAGAAAGCAAATGGTATGTGCTCCGTGTAGTAAGCGGTAAAGAGCGTAAAATCAAGGAATACCTTGATAAGGATATTGTACGTAATGGCTGGACCAATACTGTAAAACAGGTTTTTTTACCGGTTGAAAAAGTATACAAGGTTTTGAATGGAAAAAAAGTAATGCGTGAGCGTAACTTTTATCCGGGTTACATTATGATTGAAGTAGCAGATGGGAAATTGAATGATGATATGATTCAGTCAATGAGTAACATCAGCAATGTGATGCACTTTTTAACCGATGGTAAAGGTTCAAAAGGCAATATCATCTCATTACGTAAAGTAGAAGTTAACAAGATGCTGGGTAAGGTAGATGAAATGAGTGATGCAGGTGGAATGACCATGAGCGAGCCTTTCATCATTGGTGAAACCATCAAGATCATTGACGGGCCATTCAACGATTTTAACGGCGTTATTGAAGAAGTTAACGACGAAAAGAAAAAACTTAAAGTTCAGGTTAAGATATTTGGCCGGGCTACACCGGTTGAACTTAGCTATATGCAGGTTGAAAAAATTGTTTAAATTGCAAAGCCACGAAAGTGGCTTTTTTTAATTATAAAATATAAAAGATGAAAAAATTATTATTACTTATCCCGGCTTTATTGTTAGGCTTTCTTTTAATGGCCCAGCCTCCGGAAGGAGATGCAAATACAGGAATGATATTTGGCGAAAAAACCAATGCTGATGGTGCAATTCCGGTAAGCGAACTGCCTGGTAAGTTAAAAGGTTCAAAACCTGCAGATGTAAAAGTAACAGGTAAAGTAAAGGAAGTTTGTAAGGCAGAAGGTTGTTGGTTAAAAATGGAAACAGCAGACGGAGCTATGATGATTAAAATGAAAGATCATAAATTTTTAGTGCCTTTATCAATGAACGGTAAAACAATTGTTGTTGACGGAACAGCTACACTAAAAGAAACATCAGTTGATATGCTTAAACATTATGCAGAAGATGCAGGAAAAAGTAAAGCTGAAATTGATGCTATAACTCAACCTAAGAAAGAAATTACTATGCAGGCAAAAGGCATTTTGGTGCTGTAAGGTTCAACTATATTTTTATTCCATCCCTCCGATGCATCGGGGGGATTTTTTTTGAGTATATTGTAGCAAGCAGCAAACTGAATCCGGTAATAAGTTTACATTTGAGCATAAAACCAACGCACTAAAACTCTCATTCATGAAAAAGCTTTCTCTTATTATTGTTGCCATATCATTTGTACTCGCCTTCTCTGTTACCTCAACAGCACAGGTCATTACTTCAGCACAAATAGATTCGCTTACAGAACTTACACTAAAAACCTTTGATGTGCCTGGTATATCTGTAGGTGTTATAAAAGATGGCAAACTTATTCATGCAAAAGGTTACGGGGTACGTTCGCTGCGTACCATGCAAAAGGTAGATGAAAATACTTTATTTGGTGTAGCAAGTAACAGTAAAGCATTTACCAGCGCAGCTTTGGGTATGTTGATTGATGAGGGCAAACTGAAATGGGATGATAAAGTAACTGATTATATACCCGAATTTAAAATGTACGATCCTTATGTTACCGATGCATTTACTATCAGGGACCTGTTAACGCATCGCAGTGGTTTAGGGCTTGGTTCCGGCGATCTGATGATGTTTCCGGATTCTAATAATTTCACCAAAAAAGACATCATCCATAATCTTCGATACCTGAAACCAGTTTCAGCTTTCAGAACAAAGTATGATTATGATAACAACCTCTACATTGTAGCTGGCGAAGTAATAGCAAGAGTAAGTGGCTTAAGTTGGGAAGATTTTATTGAACAGCGTATCATGCAGCCGCTGGGCATGACAGCCAGTAAAGCGTCCATCACCAGGTTGCCAAACAGAAACAATATTGTAATGCCACATGCCCCAGTCAATGGAAAAGTAAGTACCATTGATATTGAATGGAGCGAAACAGCCAATGCAGCCGGTGGCATTGTAAGCAATATCACCGACCTCAGCAAATGGCTTATCATGCAAATGGATAATGGTAAGTATGGGAATGGTAAAAAAATGTTCAGTGAAGATGTGCACAACGATTTTTGGGCACCACAAACCATTATTAATGTTGGTGGGCCTGGTGCTTACAACACACATTTTGCAGCCTATGGCCTGGGCTGGTTTTTAAGTGATGTAAAAGGGTATAAGCAGGTAACACATACAGGCGGACTTGCAGGCATTGTAACACAAATCACTTTAATACCCGAATTAAAACTGGGTATCATTGTATTAACCAATCAGCAGTCTGGCGCCGCTTTTACTGCCATTACCAATACTATTAAAGATAGTTACCTGGGCGTAAAAGGTTTTGACAGGGTAAAGCAAATGCACGACCGTGTGGTAAAAAATGAAGCCGATGCAAAAAAGATAACCGACACTATCTGGGCGGGTATTGCTGCACAACAAAAAAGTACTGCACCCAAAGCCGATATTAAGAATTTCATTGGCATTTATACCGATCAGTGGTTTGGCGATGTAACTATTTCCGTAAAAAACGGCCAGCCGTGGTTTGAAAGCAAACGTTCCCCAAAACTCAGCGGTATATTGCTGCCTTTTAAAGGCAATACCTTCGTAGCAAAATGGAACGACCGCAGCATGGATGCCGACGCTTATGTAAAGTTTGAACTGGACGAAAATGGCAAAGCCTCTGGTTTTAAAATGGCTGCTATTTCACCTTTAACGGATTTTAGCTTTGATTTCCAGGATCTGGACCTGAAAAGAGTAAAATAATGACCGCCCCAATAGCTAAATGTTTGGCTTTCAATATACTGACTGGAGTTCAAAAAAATCTGAAATCTGCAATGTAAAATCTAAAATAAAGCCTTACCTTTGCCGTCCCAAAATAGTTCTTAAAGGAATATTATTGACTTGGGAGTCCTGGTAAATGCCCGGACGTTATCACCAAAAAAAGTAAAAAAATGGCAAAAGAGATCACCGGCTATGTCAAGCTCCAGTGTAAAGGAGGACAAGCTAATCCGGCACCACCAATAGGACCTGCCTTAGGTTCTAAAGGTATCAACATCATGGAGTTCTGTAAAGCTTTCAATGGCAGAACCCAGGACAAACAGGGTAAAGTGCTTCCTGTATTAATCACCGTTTATGCTGACAAGTCTTTCGACTTCGTCATTAAAACTCCACCCGCAGCTGTTCAGTTAATGGATGCAGCTAAAATCACCAGCGGCAGTAAAGAACCAAACCGTGTTAAGGTTGGAAAAGTTACCTGGGCTCAGGTAGAAGAAATAGCCAAAGACAAAATGGAAGATTTGAACGCTTTTACTATTAACAGCGCTATGAAAATGGTTGCCGGTACTGCACGCAGTATGGGTTTAACTGTTGAAGGTACAGCCCCCTGGGAAAATTAATTATCAACCTAAAATTTGTAAAAAATGATTACGAAAAAAAGAAAAGTAGCAAATACTAAGGTTGATATTAATAAAGCATATTCCTTAAAGGAAGCTTCAACTTTAGTTAAAGAAGTAAACACAACAAAATTCGATAGTTCTGTTGATCTGCATATTAAATTAGGAGTAGATCCTAAGAAAGCTGATCAGGCAATCCGTGGTACAGTATCACTGCCTCATGGAACCGGTAAAACAAAACGTGTATTGGTTTTATGTACACCAGATAAAGAAGCCGAAGCTACTGCAGCTGGTGCTGATTATGTTGGTCTGGATGAATTCATTACCAAGATCGAAGGCGGTTGGACAGATATTGATGTAATTGTAGCCACTCCATCGGTAATGCCGAAGATTGGTAAACTGGGTAAAGTGTTAGGTCCACGTAACCTGATGCCGAATCCTAAAACCGGTACAGTTACCAATGATGTGGCAGGTGCCATCAATGATCTGAAAGGCGGTAAAATTGCTTTTAAGGTAGATAAAGTAGGAATCATCCACGCTTCTATCGGCAGGGTAAGTTTTGCTCCTGAAAAGATCGCTGAAAACAGCCAGGAACTTATTAATGCTGTAGTTAAATTAAAACCATCTTCATCTAAAGGAACTTACCTGAGAGGTGTTAGCATGGCCAGCACAATGAGCCCCGGTATTGCAATTGACACAAAATCTGTTCAAAACTAATCCATTGCTTTTGCAAAGGATGACAAAAAATAATTGATATGACAAAGCAGGAAAAAAATGAAGTGATTGAGGTGCTGAAAGGCAAGTTTGCTCAATACAACAACTTCTACATAACCGATACAGAAAGCTTAACAGTAGCACAGGTTGGCAAATTGCGTAACCATTGCTTTAATAAGCAGGTAGAAATGAAAGTGGCTAAGAATACACTTATCCGCAAAGCATTGGAAAGCCTGGATGCTGAAAAATACAGCGGCGTTTTTGATTCACTGCACCAGGTAACAGCCCTGATGTTCAGCGAAAATCCAAAAGAACCTGCAATGATCATCAGCAGCTTCCGTAAAGAGAACAACAACGAAAGGCCTTTACTGAAAGCCGCTTTTATTAACGGAGATGTATTTGTTGGTAACGATCAACTGAAAGCATTAACCCAGATCAAAACCAAGAATGAATTGATTGGTGAAGTGATTGGCTTATTGCAATCACCAATACAACGTGTATTGGGCGCTTTACAAAACAAAGATGCAGCAAAGGAAGCAGTAGCTGAAGAAGTTGCCGCACCCGTTGCAGAAGTTGTAGCAGAAGCACCAGCTGTTGAAGCAGCTCCGGTTGCCGAAGCACCAGTGGCAGAAGCAGCGCCGGAAGCACCGGCTGTTGAAGAAGCAAAAGGTGAAGATGAAACACCACAGGCTTAATTTTAAAATAGCTTGTAAAAATTTGAAATCAGCTAAGCAATTAGCTCATTAAATAAAGTAACAATTTTTTAAAAACTCTCCGACGGATCCTTTAAGGGTGTGAAGCCGGAAAAAAACAAACATTATGGCAGACGTAAAAACATTAGCTGAAAGTTTAGTAGGCTTAACAGTAAAAGAAGTACAGGAATTAGCAGAATTCTTAAAATCAGAGTATGGTATTGAACCAGCTGCTGCTGCAGTTGTAGTAAGCGCAGGTGGCGATGGCCCGGCTGCTGCTGAAGAGAAAACATCTTTTGATGTTATCTTAAAAGCTGCAGGTGCCAACAAATTAGCGATCGTTAAAATCGTTAAAGAATTAACAGGATTAGGACTGAAAGAAGCTAAAGATTTAGTTGATGGCGCTCCAAAACCAGTTAAAGAAGGTGCTGATAAAGCAACTGCAGAAGAAATTAAAGCTAAATTAACTGAAGCAGGTGCTGACGTTGAGATTGCTTAATTAATTCCTTCAAAATACATTTAAAGGCCGGTCCGCATCAAGCGGGTCGGTTTTTTTTTGAAATGTTGACTTATATAAACAGTTGTCCTGTTACTTTGTAAAATCAAATTAAATCAGAGTTTTCATTAAAATGCCTACTATTCCAGATCTATTGCCTGCTCCCCCACAAGTACCAGTTACATACATTACAACCGCTGATGCATTGGCAGGATGCATACACCAGCTTGAACAGGCTACCGAAATTGCATTTGACCTGGAATTTGACCGGGATAATTATACTTATGGTTTCAACCTGTGCTTAATGCAAATTGCCAGTGCCACACATTGCTTTCTAATTGATCCCAAAGCCGATCTTGATATTACTTTGACTTTTCCACTTTTGGAAAATCCGGCCATACAAAAAATTGTACACTGCTCTTCAGAAGATTTGCGATTACTGCACTCTTTAAAATGCTATCCAACAAACCTGGCTGATACAGAAGTTTATGCCAAACTTTTAAACTACGAACGTACATCGCTTGGTGCTATCATACAGCAGTTTTTTGGGATAGAACTGGATAAAAAAATGCAGAAAGTAAATTGGGTATTAAGGCCACTCAAGCCGGAACAACTTATTTATGCAGCCAACGATGTATTGTACCTTCTGCAAATGAAGGCCGCACTGGAAGAACAGGCAGCAGAAAAAAATATGCTCCCTTTTTTCCAGGATGAAAACAACCTGCTATCCACCACTATACACAGTTTGGAGCCTAAAGATAATTTTCTTAAAAAAAGCGATTTGCTTTATTTAAGCCCTTACCATCAGTATGTACTCAATGGCTTGTTTTGTTACAGAGATGGTATTGCCCGGCAGCAAAATAAGCCGGCGCATTACATCATGAATGAAGAAACTGTAAGAAACCTGGCATCAAACAAAATAGGCCAGGCTGATTGGCAAAATATAAAAGGTTTACACCCTGTGGTTAAAAGTAATAAAGGCCAGGATGAACTTTTTGAACACATTAAAAAACTTCGCACCGAAGCAAACTGTAAAAAACTATCTCTCAAGAAAAATAAAATTGACAGGTCAGATGAAGATTTTCAAACTCAAAGAGAAAGGTGGGAGCTTGTAAAAGCCTCTGTTTTTACTCCCATTCAAAATGATATTGCTGCCAACTATGGCGAACATGCCATGCGCTTTATTTTTAGTTCTGCTACTGTAAACACAATTTTACAAGGCCAGTTAAAAATAGTAGAAGTGAAAGCGCCCTATAAAAAAATGCTTGTAAAAAATGCGGCTCAAAAATTGGGCATAGATTTATCGGGATATTAGTAAGGCTTGTTTTGACTATTAATTCCATGGAAACCTGTCGGCTACCAAATCAAGAAAACGATTTTAAGCAAGGTTATTCAGCCTTTTCTAACCAAAAAGCCAGGAAAAAGCCTAAAAATTCTGCTTATCCACAAAAACCTTTCCAATTCCCCAAAAAATCGTATATCGTAATCAAAAAATAGGAAAATAATCCCTACCTTTGCCCTCCTTTAATTTAGGGGCAGTGGCGCAAGTTGTTCCAAAGCCCTGAAATAAAGGATCTTCTGCACACTTAAACGTCTTAATTACAATATGTCTGCAACAAAAACACCCGCTGCTAAACGTTTCAATTTCGGTAAAGTTGAATTTTTAGCAGAAACACCCGATTTGCTGGGAATCCAGATTCAATCTTTTAAAGACTTTTTTCAGTTACAAACCACTCCCGACAAACGTAACGTGGAGGGCTTGTTCCGTGTATTTAAGGAAAATTTTCCTATCACCGATACCCGTAACATCTTTGTACTGGAATTTTTGGACTATTTCGTTGATCCTCCACGCTACACTATTGAAGAGTGTATTGAAAGGGGCTTAACTTATGCTGTTCCTTTAAAAGCTAAACTGCGCCTTAGTTGTAATGACGAAGAGCACGTTGATTTCCAAACCATTGTTCAGGACGTGTTTTTGGGAAATATCCCTTACATGACCCCCCGTGGTACATTTGTTATCAATGGTGCTGAAAGGGTAGTAGTTAGCCAGTTACACCGTTCACCTGGTGTATTCTTCGGCCAGTCTGTTCACCCGAATGGTACTAAGATCTACTCTGCAAGGGTTATTCCTTTCAAAGGAGCCTGGATGGAGTTTGCAACAGATATCAACAATGTGATGTTTGCTTATATCGACCGTAAGAAAAAATTCCCGGTTACCACCTTATTACGTTCTATAGGTTTTGAAACCGATAAAGACATCCTGGAATTATTCGGTATGGCTGATGAGGTTAAAGCAGATAAGAAGAGCCTGGAGAAATGCATTGGCAAGCGTCTTGCTGCCCGTGTATTGCGTACCTGGGTTGAAGATTTTGTGGATGAAGATACCGGTGAAGTTGTTTCTATCGAAAGAAACGAAATCATCCTGGAAAGAGATACCGTATTGGACGAATCCAATATTGTAATGATCATCCAGATGGAAGTGAAGAGTGTATTCATTCAGAAAGAAGAAGTGAGTGGTGATTATGCCATCATCTACAATACATTAAATAAAGATACCTCTAACAGTGAGTTGGAAGCGGTACAGCATATTTACAAGCAATTGCGTGGTGCTGATGCCCCGGATGATGAAACTGCACGTGGTATTATTGATAAATTATTCTTTAGTGATAAGCGTTACGATCTGGGTGAAGTAGGCCGTTATAAAATTAACCGCCGCCTGGGTCTTGATTTTCCGATCACTAAAAAAGTATTAACTAAAGATGATATCATCGCCATCATTAAAACATTGGTTCTTATTAACCAATGGTAAGAGTGAAGTTGATGATATTGATCACTTAAGTAACCGTCGTGTACGTACTGTGGGTGAGCAGTTATATGCCCAGTTTGGTGTTGGTTTGGCCCGTATGGCCCGTACCATCCGTGAAAGAATGAACGTACGTGATAACGAGGTGTTCACTCCCGTTGATCTGATTAACGCCAGAACATTATCTTCTGTTATCAATTCATTCTTTGGTACATCGCAGTTATCGCAGTTCTTAGATCAAACAAATCCTTTAAGTGAGATAACGCATAAGCGTCGTATCTCCGCACTCGGACCCGGTGGTTTAAGTCGTGAAAGAGCAGGTTTTGAGGTACGTGACGTTCACTATTCTCATTACGGCCGTTTGTGTACAATTGAAACTCCGGAAGGACCAAACATTGGTTTGATATCTACACTTTGTGTACATGCCAAGATCAATGACATGGGCTTTATCGAAACACCATACCATAAGGTAACTGATGGTAAGGCTGATATGAAGAAGATCACTTTCCTGAGTGCTGAAGAAGAAGATACTGCAAAGATTGCACAGGCAAATATTGAAATGGATGCAAAAGGAAACTTTGTTGACGACAGAATTAAAAGTCGCCAGACAGGTGATTTTCCGATCCTTGATAAGAACGAAGTAGAATACATGGATGTGGCACCAAACCAGATCGTTGGTTTAAGTGCTTCACTGATTCCGTTCCTGGAGCATGATGATGCTAACCGTGCGTTGATGGGATCGAACATGCAACGCCAGGCTGTGCCATTGATCAAACCAGAAGTGCCGATCGTAGGTACAGGTTTGGAAGGTAAAGCTGCCCGTGATGCAAGGATTCAGGTTCACGCAGATGGAGAAGGTGTTGTTGAATATGTAGATGCAAACGAAATTCATGTGCGTTACAAGCGTAATGAAACTCAGCAGCTGGTGAGCTTTGATGAAGATCTGATCGTTTATAAATTAACCAAGTTCGTTCGCACCAACCAGGAAACTTGTATTAACCTGCGTCCTGCTGTAGTTAAAGGACAAAAAGTTAGCGAAGGCGATTTCTTAACCGAAGGTTATGCAACCAAAGGTGGTGAAATTGCTTTGGGTCGTAACATGAAAGTGGCCTTCATGCCATGGAAGGGCTACAACTTCGAGGATGCGATCGTGATCAGTGAAAAAGTGGTTAAAGAAGATCTGTTTACTTCCCTGCATATTTCTGAATACGAAATTGAAGTACGTGATACCAAATTGGGTGAAGAAGAATTAACACCGGATATTCCGAACGTAAGTGAAGAAGCTACCAAAGATTTGGATCAGAACGGTATCATCCGTATTGGTGCTCATGTAAAAGAAGGCGATATTATTATTGGTAAAATAACTCCAAAAGGTGAAAGTGATCCTACACCGGAAGAGAAGTTATTACGTGCCATCTTTGGAGATAAAGCCGGTGATGCAAAAGATGCTTCTTTAAAAGCATCAAGCGGAACAGAAGGTGTTATCATTGATAAGAAATTATTCCAACGTGCCAAGAAAGATAAGAATGCGAAAGTGAGAGAGAAAGCGCAGATGGATAAGATTGAAAAAACGCATGAGAAGAATGAAGTTGATTTGCTTGAATTACTGATAAACAAACTGCAGACCTTATTGAAAGATAAGAGCAGCGCAGGTGTTAGCAATAATTTTGGTGAAGTGTTGATTGGTAAAGGTGCAAAATTCAATGCAAAGAACTTAGCCAACATCGATTATCAAAACGTAAATCCTTTGGGATGGAGTGGCGATGAAACAACCGATCAGTTGATCAACGTATTGTTGCACAACTACAACATCAAATTCAACGAAGAGTTAGGAAGATACAAGCGTGAAAAATTCAACATCTCTATTGGTGATGAATTACCGGCCGGTGTATTAAAACTTGCAAAAGTTTACATGGCTATCAAACGTAAGTTGAAAGTTGGTGATAAGATGGCGGGTCGCCATGGTAACAAAGGTATTGTTGCCAAGATCGTTCGTGCAGAAGATATGCCTTTCTTAGAAGACGGAACTCCTGTTGACATTGTGTTGAATCCATTGGGTGTACCAAGTCGTATGAACCTGGGACAGATCTATGAAACAGTTCTTGGCTGGGCCGGTGAAAAATTAGGCGTTCGTTTTGCAACACCAATTTTTGATGGCGCAAGTGTTGAAGAAATTGATGCAGAGATCACCAAAGCAGGCTTACCTAAATTTGGTCATACTTATTTATATGATGGAGAAACAGGCGACCGCTTCGATCAGAAAGCAACCGTTGGTATCATCTACATCATTAAGCTTCACCATATGGTGGATGATAAAATGCATGCCCGTTCAATCGGACCATACTCTCTTATTACACAACAACCGCTGGGTGGTAAAGCTCAGTTTGGTGGTCAGAGGTTTGGTGAGATGGAGGTTTGGGCACTGGAAGCTTATGGTGCATCTAATATTTTGCAGGAGTTGTTAACGCTTAAGTCTGATGATATCATCGGAAGGGCTAAAACATACGAAGCAATTGTGAAAGGCGATAATATTCCAAGAGCCGGTATTCCTGAATCATTCAATGTACTTGTACATGAATTAAGAGGACTTGGCCTTGATCTAAAATTTGATTAAGTCAAAAGTAAAAAGGCAAAAGTGAAAACTGAGCCTTCGAGTCGATCAGATTTTTAATTTTTAATTTTTAATTTTTAATTATAACATGGCATTCAAAAAAGAAAACCGTCCAAGGCCAACATTTTCTCAAATCACAATTGGTTTGGCTTCTCCAGACAGCATTTTGGAAAAAAGCTATGGTGAAGTTTTAAAGCCGGAAACCATTAACTACCGTACTTACAAACCTGAACGTGATGGTTTGTTTTGCGAAAGAATTTTTGGGCCGGTAAAAGATTATGAATGTGCCTGTGGTAAATACAAGCGTATCCGTTACAAGGGTATTGTGTGCGACCGTTGCGGTGTGGAAGTAACAGAGAAAAAAGTACGTCGTGAAAGAATGGGACACATCAAACTGGTTGTGCCAGTTGTTCATATCTGGTACTTTAAATCTTTACCAAATAAAATTGGTTACCTGTTAGGCATGAGCTCTAAGAAATTAGAGAGCATTGTTTATTACGAACGTTATGTGGTAATTCAATCTGGTATCCGTGCCGATAAAGGACAGAACTATTCTGATCTTTTAACTGAAGAAGAATACCTGGATATTTTAGATACACTGCCAAAAGATAACCAGCATTTGCCGGATGAAGATCCAAATAAATTTGTTGCAAAGATGGGTGCCGAAGCTGTGCATGATATGTTACAGCGCATCGATCTTGATCAATTGAGTTTCGATTTGCGTAATGCTGCTGCCAACGAAACATCTCAGCAACGTAAAGCTGATGCTTTAAAAAGATTGAGTGTTGTTGAAAGCTTCCGTGATGCAAATACAAGGATCAATAACCGTCCGGAGTGGATGGTAATGCAATACATTCCTGTAATTCCACCTGAATTACGTCCGCTTGTTCCTTTGGATGGTGGCCGTTTTGCATCGTCTGATCTGAATGATCTGTATCGTCGTGTTATCATTCGTAACAACCGTTTAAAAAGATTATTGGAAATTAAAGCTCCTGAAGTTATCCTTCGTAATGAAAAAAGGATGTTGCAGGAAGCGATAGATTCACTGTTTGATAACAGCCGTAAATCAAATGCTGTAAAAGCAGAAGGTGGACGTGCACTAAAATCATTGAGTGATGTATTGAAAGGTAAACAAGGTCGTTTCCGTCAGAACTTATTGGGTAAGCGTGTTGACTATTCTGGTCGTTCGGTTATTGTGGTAGGTCCTGAGCTGAAAATGCATGAGTGCGGTTTACCAAAAGATATGGCGGCAGAATTATTTAAGCCGTTTATTATTCGTAAACTGATTGAAAGAGGTATCGTTAAAACAGTAAAATCGGCCCGTAAACTTGTAGATAAGAAAGAGGCGATCATCTGGGATATCTTAGAAAATATTTTGAAAGGTCACCCGGTTATGTTGAACAGGGCCCCAACACTTCACCGTTTGTCAATCCAGGCTTTCCAGCCAAAATTGATTGAAGGTAAAGCGATACAATTACACCCGTTGGTAACTACGGCCTTCAATGCGGATTTTGATGGTGATCAGATGGCGGTTCACGTGCCTTTGAGCAGTGCTGCAATTCTGGAAGCCCAGTTATTGATGCTTTCTTCTCACAACATTTTGAACCCACAGAATGGTACGCCAATCACCCTTCCTTCTCAGGACATGGTACTTGGTTTGTATTACATCACCAAGGGAAAAAAATCTACACCAGAAGAAAAAGTAAAAGGCGAAGGCAAATCATTTTATTCTCCTGAAGAAGTAATCATTGCGTACAATGAAAAAGTGATTGACCTGCATGCTAATATCAAAGTAAAAGTTGACTTCCGTAACCCGGATGGCAGTCTTACCAATAAATTATTGGATACCACTGTTGGCCGTGTAATATTTAATCAGCACGTTCCAAAAACTGTTGGTTACATCAATACGCTTTTAACAAAGAAAGCGCTGCGTGAAATTATTGGCGATATTATTAAATGGACCAGTGTTCCTATCACAGCTAAATTTTTGGATGATATTAAAACCCTGGGATACCGTATGGCATTCCGTGGTGGATTATCGTTCAACATCAATGATCTGATCATTCCGGAAATTAAAGCGATGTTGGTTGAGAACGCACAAGGTGAAGTTGCTGAAGTGTGGGACAACTACAACATGGGTTTAATCACCAATAACGAGCGTTACAACCAGATCATTGATATCTGGAGTCGTGTGGATACCAAAGTAACAGAAACATTAATTCAGGAGTTGGCTGCCAATAAACAAGGTTTCAACTCTGTGTATATGATGCTTGATAGTGGAGCCCGTGGTAGTAAGCAGCAGATTAAGCAGCTTGCAGGTTTAAGGGGTTTGATGGCTAAGCCACGTAAATCAGGTTCATCAGGATCTGAAATTATTGAAAACCCGATCCTTGCCAACTTTAAAGATGGTTTGAGTGTATTGGAGTACTTTATCTCTACGCATGGTGCCCGTAAAGGTCTTGCAGATACGGCTTTGAAAACAGCGGATGCCGGTTACTTAACACGTAGGTTGGTTGACGTTTCTCAAGACGTAGTTATTAATGAAGAAGATTGCGGAACACTGCGTGGTATTGCAACATCAGCATTAAAAGATAACGAAGATATTATTGAAGCATTAAGCGACAGGATTGAAGGACGTATGAGTTTGCATGATGTTTTCCATCCGGTAACTGAAGAGTTATTGATTGCAGGTGGAGAAGAGATCAGTGCAGAAATGGCAAAACTGATTGACGAAAGCGGAATTGATACCGTTGAGATACGTTCGGTA
The DNA here is from genome assembly GCA_963715585.1 of uncultured Chitinophagaceae bacterium. Lineage (GTDB taxonomy): Bacteria > Bacteroidota > Bacteroidia > Chitinophagales > Chitinophagaceae > Ferruginibacter. Next base: position 630,972 of record OY970254.1, read on the forward strand.
TTAACCTGCGAAAGCAAGCGTGGTGTTTGTGTAAGATGTTATGGTAAAAACCTGGCATCGGGTATGCTGGCACAGCGTGGCGATGCAGTGGGTATCATTGCAGCACAATCAATTGGTGAGCCGGGTACACAGTTAACGTTACGTACTTTCCACGTGGGTGGTGTGGCAGGTTCTGCTTCTGTAGAATCTACATTACCAGCTAAGTTTGATGGTACATTACAGTTTGATGGTTTACGTACAGTACATACAGAAGATGCACAGGGCAAAAAGATAAATGTGGTTATTGGTCGTACCGGTGAGATCAGAAATATTGATGTGAAGAGCGATCGTTTGTTAAACACATCTCATATTCCTTACGGTGCTATATTGAATGTAAAAGACGGACAGAAAGTTACCAAAGGAGATATCATTTGTACATGGGATCCGTTCAACAACGTAATTGTTGCTGAAGTAAATGGTAAAATTCATTTTGAAAGTCTGATAGAAGGTATTACCTATCGTGATGAAGCAGATGAGCAAACCGGTCACCGTGAAAAAGTGGTTATTGAAACAAAAGATAAAACTAAATTACCGGTTATTATTGTAGAAGGAAAAGAGAAGAAAATCTTACAACTTACCGGTAGGTTCGCATATTGTGGTTGAAGAAGGTAGTGATGTAAGAAGCGGACAGGTGTTGGTTAAAATTCCGAGGGTATTAAGCAAACTGAAAGATATTACCGGTGGTCTGCCTCGTGTAACAGAATTGTTTGAGGCACGTAACCCAAGTAATCCTGCAGTTGTTTGCGAAATTGATGGTGTTGTTGCTTTTGGAGCTATCAAACGTGGTAACAGAGAGATCATTGTTGAAGCAAAAGATGGCGTTGTTAAAAAATACCTGGTTCCATTGAGTCGTCAGATTCTGGTACAGGATGGCGATTTTGTAAAAGCCGGTGCTGCATTAAGTGATGGACAAACTGCTCCGATTGACATTCTTGCAATTAAAGGACCATTCGCTGTTCAGGAATATGTGGTGAATGAGATACAGGAAGTGTACCGTTTACAAGGTGTGAAGATCAATGATAAACACGTGGAAGTTATTGTTCGTCAGATGATGCGCAAGATCCGCATTGAAGATGCCGGTGATACTAAATTCCTTGAAGGAGATACAGAAGACCGTTTAGACTTTAACATGGAGAACGATTACATCTACGATAAGAAAGTTGTAACCGAAGCCGGTGAGAGCACTAAATTAAAATCTGGTCAGATTGTTACACTGCGTGAAATACGTGAAGAGAATTCTGTATTGCGTCGTGCAGATAAAAAACTGGTTGAGTTCCGTGATGCATCACCTGCAACTTCATCACCGTTGTTGCTGGGTATTACCAAAGCATCGTTGGGTACACATAGCTGGATATCTGCCGCTTCGTTCCAGGAAACAACCAAGGTATTATCTTCTGCTGCCATTCAGGGTAAAACAGATGAAATGCTTGGCCTGAAAGAGAACGTTATCACAGGGCATCATATACCTGCAGGAACTGGATTGCGTGAGTTTGAAAACATGATCGTAGGAAGCAAAGAAGAATACGAACTGTTGATGACTACGAAAGAGGCGATGAGTTTTGATGATGAAGAGTAAGAACCGCTGATTTATTGATTGTAAAGATTTCGCAGATAATATTAAGGAGTCCCGCATTTTAAACGGGACTCCTTTTTTGTGCACTTTGTTTTAGTATTTTTTGAAGCCGGATTCTGGAACGGTAATATTGAGATTTACTCGTACTTTCATTACAACCAATAATGGCTGCAATCTCCCGGTGATTATAACCTTCCATTACATGAAGTATAAAAATCCTTTTAACTTCCGGCGAAAACTGTGTTACAATTCGTGTAATATCTTTTTCGGCCAATGTATCAAAAATATCAGGTGCTTTAATCTCCTCTATATTTTCAATATCTGCGTTGCAATTATATTTTTTATTATCTCTTAAATAAGAAAGAGCACTTCTTGTCATTATCCTTCTTACCCAACCTTCAAAAGAACCTTCGTTCCTGTACTTGTGTAGATTTGCAAAAACCCTGATAAATCCTTCCTGCACTACATCTTCGGTATCAGCTGTGTTTTTTATGTAACGTAAACACTGGTAGTACATGGTTACGGCAAATTTCTGGTAAAGTAGTTCCTGCATCTGGCTGTTGCCAAGTATGCTTTCGCTTATTAAATATTGCAGTGATATTTTTTTATGTTGCTCAGGTAACATTTTCATGAGTTAAATAAACAGGTTGTATTTATCATCAAATATTTTTTTACCCAATAGTTGATGGCTTTTATGTTTAAAAAACCTGCAGCTCCTTCGTCGGTTTGTACATACCTGTACAGGCCTGTAAGCAAGGCAGGTATAGCCGCCTGGCTGAATTTGCTTGCTACCACTTCATATTTTATCAGTTACAGGCTGCTCTGTGGCAGGATCAATTTTATGTAATGGCAGAAAACCTAAATTTTCCTGTATTATTTTAATTAGATTTACAGACATAATATTTTTTTGTTACAAAATTCATTAAGCAGGAACGGAGGATTTACCAGACAACACAACTCTTATTTAGCACTAAACCTGAGTGTGTTCAATAACCTGATTTTCATGAAAGAAAATCTCGTTGCATATAACTGGAAAGTGATGATATCTTTAAAATTTTTAAGCGGCAGATATTCCAATAATATGTCCTCATAATATTTAGTGAAATAAATTTCACAATTATTACAAAGCGCAACAATTTCTCCTCCCTTTGAAAAACCTGCCTGTTCATGAATATCTGACTCTATTTTTTTCCAGAGCTGATCTGTAGCTGTTAACGGAATAATGATATTTAATTCTCCCATTTTAGTAGTTATTTCCTCTGCATATTGTCTGGCTTCAACCGATAAAGTAAATATGGCTGTTTTAAGGTTTGCACATTCAATATCTACGGCAATGGTTTCAAAGCCTTTTGTTACCTGGCATAAATATGACACCAGGCTTTGCAATTTTCCCTTAAGTGATTCACTAATGACCTCCATGATTGCTTTCATATTTATGCTGCGCTTTAAATCAGTTATACATTCTGCCGGTATATTCCTTAATGGTATTTAAAACCGTTCTTATTCCATTAGCCTGTTGCTGTAATACCAGCCGCAATTCGTAGTTGTCTTCCAGTTGATCTATTGCATGACTGTAGTTTTTTAATGCAGTTTCTTCCGCCCTTATGCAACCCTCAATAATCTGCTCTTTTTTGCCATGTTTGAATGTGCTTTTTAAATCCATCCAGGTACGGTGAAGCATGCTTAAAGTGAACTGATCAACCAGGGAATCGTTGCCCATACTATTAACCAGTATTCTTAACTCACTGCTGTACCTCCCACGCTGGTAGCCAAAACGTTCCAGTAATAAAGACAATACACTGTCTTTAATTTTTTCTGATGCATGTAAGTATCCCTTTTTAGCGTCGTCTAAAACTGCAATAAGATTATGAATGGTGAGACTAATGTTTTCATTGATATTTTTCATGACATTTATTTTTAGTGAGCTACAAAAAATGGTTACAATATCTGTACCGCAATTAATTTGTTAAACTGCGTTACATATGTTTTCTACAGCGGTTAGATTATACTTTTTATTGCAAAACAACCTGGGTGAAAAATCTGTAAATGAATAACATGAGTAAGTTATCTGGCTTTATTGATAAAAAAATATTTGCAGATAGTTATTTGCAATTAAGTGGGAATGATGTAAAAGTTTACATGAATTGTGTAAATAAACAGGGTTACATGTTAACAGAAATTGATTTTTTTTCAACTCAGCCTGAGATGCTTTACATATTTACAAGCTGAGATAAAAGGAAACAGTATGGTGATGATTTGATAAGCTGTATACCCATCGGCCGTGCGCTTAGATAAGAAGAGATAGAAAAACCGGTGGTGAGAAGTTTTTGAAAAGATGATATTATTTAAAACAGTTGTAACCCATAATAACCCACTAGGGTAAAAACAATACACCTGGTAAGTACACCAATACAACACCAGGTAACCAGTCTTTTTATATTGGCATTTAAGCCAACACCCACTGCAATGCTTATAGGTGCACCTACAGAAACTGTACCCAGAAAACCAAGGCCAATGATGCCATATTTATTCCAGAGTTTTAATATGGCTGGGTGTTTTTTTTCAGCCGCTTCTTTGGTGGGTTTATTTTTATGAAAGAATGACCTGATCTTATCGCCCAGGAAAGCCGCCACAAATACACCCACCAAACCACCGGTTATGCTGGCAAAAAAAATTGTCCAGGGCGAAAGGCCAAAGGCAAAGCCCGCAGGAATAGCTGCATAAATTTCAACAGTGGCAAGGCCGGCTACGGTGAGTATTTTTAAAAGCATAAATTGATTAAGATTAATTGCGATTCAGAATTGCACGAAAGTAACTGAATAAGCGGAAAAGTAAACACAGTTAGTTTAATAAGCCGGTATTCAGCTTACCGAAGGAGGCGTTAACCCTTTCCTAAAAAAAACTAAAAATCATTGCCCTGTTATTGTTTGTAAGTATATTGCCATTAAATAAAAGAGTACGATGAAGAATTTATCCCTTGTATTAAATATTGTATTGGTGCTTGCTGTTGGATACCTTTATTATTACGATTTTTCGGGCAAAAAGACCAAAGATGTGGCAGCAAAATTAAGCAGCAGCTTAATGACTACAGACAGCAACGGCTACAGGCCACCGCTTGCTTATGTTGAGCTGGACAGTCTGAATGAAAAGATTACTTTTATAAAAGATAAGCGTAAAGAACTGGAAGCTGCAATGAAAGTAATTGAACAGGAACAGGAAGCCGGATACCGGAATCTGCAGGCGCAAAAAGATAATTTTTTAAAAAAAGGTGCTGCCATAACACAGGAAGAAGCGGAGGCATTTCAGGGTAAGCTGATTGACCAGCAGCAAAAGATTGATAGTAAAAAACAGCAACAAAGCCAGGCCCTCAATGAAAAAAGTTTTGGCATTATGGAAGGCATACAAACAAAGCTGAAAGATTTTTTATCGGAGTATAATAAGGATAAAAAATACATGTACATCTTTACCACCGGTACCGGCCTTGATTATATGGTGTTTAAAGACAGCAGCCTGAACATTACCAACGATGTAATAAAGGGCATGAATGCAAAAATGAAAGCTGAAGCAAAACAATAAATTCCCACAATTTCTATATCTTGTTATTAAGTAATCGGGTTGTCAGCCTGGGCTTGTCGAAGGTGGGTTTATTATACCGCATCGGATTCGACAAGCTCAGCCTGGCAGACTCTTGGTATTTATACTGCAAAAACCAAAAAAAACATGTCAGATCAAACTACTGCTTTTAAGCCAACACTTGGTTTATTCGATTCCACCATGATTGTTGCCGGCTCTATGATAGGCTCTGGTATTTTTATTGTTAGTGCCGATATTACCCGTAATGTGGGCAGTGCAGGCTGGCTGATTGCCGTTTGGCTGATTACCGGCTTTATGACTTTAACTGCCGCTTTAAGTTATGGTGAATTGAGTGCCATGTTTCCAAAGGCCGGTGGGCAGTATGTATATCTTAAAGAGGCTTTTAATCCCCTCGCCGGTTTTTTGTATGGCTGGAGTTTTTTTGCTGTGATACAGACAGCAACCATTGCGGCAGTGGGGGTTGCATTCAGTAAATTCCTGGCTTACATCGTGCCAGGCCTCGGCCCTGAAAATATTTTGGCCGATCTTGGTTTTATAACAATCAATGCAGGGCAACTCGTTTCAATTGTACTTATCACTTTTCTTACTTACATTAATACCAAAGGAATTGAGGGGGGGAAAATGATACAGACAACTTTTACTGTTGTAAAATTACTTTCCTTATTTGGCTTAATAATCTTTGGGCTTTTATTGGCTGCAAAAGCTAGTATATGGAATGCAAACTGGACAGATGCCTGGCAAATGACAAGCAGGAATGCTGAAGGCACTGTTATTGGTGGTGTTGCAGGCTCTGCCATTTTAGGGGCTATTGCCGCTTCCATGGTAGGTTCTATTTTTAGCAGCGATGCCTGGAACAATGTAACTTTTATAGCAGGAGAAGTAAAAAATCCTAAACGTAATATTGGCCTTGCTTTATTTTTAGGAACATTGGTTGTTACCATTATCTATGTATCAGCAAACCTGATGTATATAAGTGTATTGCCATTAAATGAAATTGCTTCTGCACCGCAGGACAGGGTAGCGGTTGCTGCAAGTAAGGCTATATTCGGTGATATCGGTACTTATGTAATTGCGGTAATGATAATGATATCAACTTTTGGTTGCAATAATGGATTGATACTTGCAGGTGCCAGGGTGTATTACACAATGGCAAAGGATGGATTGTTCTTTAAAAAAACAGGCGAACTAAATAAAAACAATGTACCCGAATTTGCATTGTGGATTCAATGTATTGTTGCTTCTGTTTTGTGCCTTAGTGGTAAGTATGGTGATCTGCTTGATATGATCTCATTTGTAGTGGTGATGTTTTATGCTTTAACCATACTGGGTATTTTTATTTTAAGAAAAAACAGGCCGGATGCTGAACGTCCTTACAAAGCATTTGGTTATCCGTTGTTGCCGGCTATCTACATTTTAATGGCCATTGCTTTTTGTGTGCTGTTGATTATTTATAAACCTGCATTTACATGGCCTGGTTTAATAATTGTATTGGCAGGCATACCTATTTATTATATTGCAGTTGCTAATAATAAAAAAGAACAAGCGTAATGGATTTTGATAAACTATTTCATGATTTTGCACAGCTGAAAGTTGCTGTGATCGGCGATGTAATGCTCGATACATACTGGTGGGGGAATGTTGACCGCATTTCACCCGAAGCACCGGTGCCTGTTGTAGCGGTAACTAAAAGAGAGCATCGCATTGGCGGTGCAGGTAATGTGGCTTTAAATATTGCATCATTGGGCGCAGGCGTAAGTATGATTAGTATATTGGGTAAAGATGATGATGGTGAACAGTTGACCAAACTGCTGCAGCAAAATAATATCAATACACAATACCTGGTACACAGCGAACACCGGATTACCACCAACAAGATCCGCATTATAAGCCGCAACCAGCACATGATGCGGCTTGATGCCGAAATGGCCGGTGATATGATTGCTGCTGATGAAGACAGGCTTTTGTATGCTTTTGAAAATTATATAGCTGCCGAAAACCCGGCTGTGGTAATTCTGGAAGATTATAATAAGGGTGTACTTACAGAAAATGTAATTAAAAGAATTATCAGTTTGTGTAGTAAACATAAAATACTTACTGCTGTAGACCCCAAGCGTAAAAATTTCTTTGCTTATGAAGGGGTAGATATTTTTAAACCAAACCTGAAAGAAATAAAAGACGGCCTGAATATTATACGGGAAGACATTAACCTGAGTGTATTAAAAGATATGCATTTGCTGTTGCAGGAAAAACTGAAACACCGTATATCATTGATCACTTTATCAGAGAAAGGCGTTTTTTACCAGCAGGAAAATGATGCAGCTATCATACCTACACATATCCGCAATATTGCCGATGTTAGCGGTGCAGGCGATACAGTAATAGCCGTTGCCGCATTGGTTTTTGCGGCAAGCAATGATATCAAATTAATGGCCGAAATGGCTAATATTGCCGGTGGTTTGGTTTGTGAGGAAGTAGGAACAGTAGCTATTAATAAAGAAGCGTTGATTGACGAGTGTAAAAAATTATTGGTTTAGAATTTATTCTCCCGCTCGTTTTTTAGCTGTTGCCTTTTTTCTGCAACGGCCAGCAACCTGTTGAAGTTTACAAACAGTTCAAAAAATATTTTTGCAATAATAAATATCAGTATAAATATTTTACCTGCTCCAAAACCCAAAAAGATACCGCCCAGTATCACTACAAACTGCTGTACAAATATCCGCATATAAGGTTCAAACATCAGCCTGCCCATGGATATAGTTTTGTAATTGCCCGACATGAAAAAATCAATAAAATTCTGAACAGTATAATACACAACAAATATCAGCAGCATCAGTTTTCCGTTGTGGCCAAGCAGTGCAGGTATTTTAGCATAGTTAGCAAAAAATGAACCGTTGGGTATCAGCCTGCTTACTGCAAAAAATATCTGTGTTTGCACAAAAACAAAAAAACCATAGTGTACAATAAAAAAGAAAATAAAGAACCAGCCGCTTTGTTTTGAGGAAGTACCACCGTTTTGCCAATCATCTGTTTTCTTTACAAACAGCGTAACGCATGCCATTTTAAGCACATTGATGACACCAATGATCACCGTTTCCAGGCAATACACCAAAAAAACTTCCGATGCATTCCACCCTTCAAACCATACACAGTAAAGCGGAATGAGGTTTACCAGAATAAGCAGCCAGTCGCCGGCAGATAATTTTCTTTTAAACATGCAAAAAAATTGTAGATGGTTTATGCACGAAAATTAGATATTTTTGAGCAATATTAAATACCCACAAACACGTATGCAAAAATTCTCATTAGCTATACACGGCGGAGCCGGAACCATACTTAAAGAAGACATGACGCCTGACCTGGAAAAGGCTTACATAACCGGGCTTGAAGAAGCATTGGCAGCAGGTTATGCCGTGCTGGAAGAAGGAGGTTCGGCAGTAAATGCAGTTAAAGCATCCATCGTTGTATTGGAAGATAACCTCTTGTTTAATGCAGGCAGGGGATCGGTATTTACAAAAAAGGGTTTGCAGGAAATGGATGCTGCCATCATGGATGGAAAGGATTTGTCTGCAGGATCGGTTGCAGGAATAAGAAATGTACGCAACCCGATTGAGCTGGCAGCCGAAGTGATGCTGCACAGCAACCATGTTTTTTTAAGCGGTAAAGGTGCCAATGATTTTGCCATCAAGCAGGGAATAAAATTAGAGCCTGATGAATATTTTTTCTCACAGTTCCGTTACGATCAATGGAAGGAGATAAGAGACAGTGATAATTATTCATTGGATCATACACACAAAGGTGTGGAAGAACTGATGAAGGATAAAAAGTTTGGAACCGTTGGTGCTGTAGCCTGCGATAAAGATGGAAATATAGCGGGCGCAACCAGCACCGGTGGCATGACCAACAAAAAATACGGCCGCATTGGCGACAGCCCCTTAATTGGGGCAGGCACTTATGCAAACAACAGCACCTGTGCCATAAGTTGTACCGGCCATGGAGAGCCGTTTATTTGTGCAGTGGCTGCACATGATGTAAGCTGCCTGATGGAATACAAAGGCATGAGTTTGCAGCAGGCAATGAACGAAGTGGTAAATGTAAAATTGGTGAAGATGGATGGAGAAGGTGGCATGATTGGTGTTGACGCAAATGGAAATGTATCCATGCTGTTTAACAGTGCCGGCATGTACCGTGGTATGAAGAGCAGTGATGGAGAAAAAATTATTGGAATTTATAAAGATTAAACGTGTCAGGCCACTACAAATTCTCTTTAATCAACCAGTATCTGATTAAGTGGCAGACACTTTAAAAATAAAAACTTTTACAGTGGCCAGACACGTATTTGAGGGTCTTGCAAACAAGAGCTGTCTGGCCACTGCCAACACTCTCCTTTTTATTTAAAATTATTCTTAGTGGCCTGACAGCTACAAAAACACATGAAAAAATTTGCCGTAATAGTTGCCGGAGGAACCGGAAGCCGTATGAACAACACAACACCCAAACAGTTTTTGCTGTTAAAGGGCAAACCGGTTTTGTATTACACCATTCAATCTTTTTTACAGGCTTATGATGATCTGCAGATCATATTGGTTTTGCCCGAAGAGCATGTGGCTGCCGGGCAGGAGATCATTGATGCATTTTTTGATTACGACCGTATACAGATAACCATTGGTGGTCGCACCAGGTTTCACTCGGTGCAAAACGGATTACAGCTGATACAGGAAGAAGGAATTGTTTTTGTACATGATGCTGTGCGTTGTATGGTAAGTATTGATCTGATCAGAAGATGCTATGACGCAGCTATAGAGACAGGCTCTGCCATACCGGTTGTTGACAGTAAAGACAGTGTTCGTCTTATTAATGAAGATGGCAATGAAGCGCTGGAACGCAGTAATATAAAGCTGGTACAAACACCACAAACCTTTCACAGCAAAATATTATTACCCGCTTACCAGATAGATTATAAAGATAAATTTACCGATGAAGCAACGGTGGTAGAAGCATTTGGATTAAAAGTGCAATTGGTAGCAGGCGAGGAGAATAATTTTAAAATTACCAGGCCGGTTGATCTGGTGATGGCTGAGCATCTGTTGCCATCCAATTGATTATATCACTGAAACGTCACTTTTGGGTAGCTGCTGTTGTAAAACTTTTTTAAAATTGATCTAACATCTCTTTAAGTATACTCTCCGAATCGGCAGCTATTTTGAGCGATGCATTAAACAGGCTTTCAAGCACATCATGATTATTTGTTTTCACCGCTTCTTCTATTTTGATGAGTTCTTCTTTTAAGCTATCAATTCCCATAAAATCGGCCTGTGGCTTTAGCGAATGGGCATTGATACGAAGTTGCTCCCAATCTTTATTTGCAAGGTTGCGTTTCATTTCGGCAAAAGTTTTTGGCGCTACATCAAGGTATAACGAAATGTAGCGTTTCATTTTTTTTGGATCGTCTTTTGTAAACTTTTTTAAAAATGTCAGATCTACCATTATACATTGGCTTTAATCAGGTTAAAAATCTCTTCAAAAGCATCCTGGCTTTTTATTACATAATGCACAGCTCCATGCATGATGGTTTTTGCGGCAGTTCCATAATTTTCCTGGCTGGATAGTATGATCACCGGTAAAGCTTTGTTTCGCTTTTTTATTTCTTTCAGAATATCAATACCATTGGCTGCATCTTTTTCTTTTGAATTGAGATGATAATCCAGCACTACAGCATCTGGTTGTTCATCTAAACTTTGTAAACAGGCTTCGCCGGTTGGAAAAGACTGTATGCTGAAACCAGGGTATTGTTCCTTTAAATAATCCGTTAACATTTCGGATAGTAATGGCTCATCATCTACAATAAAAATGGTGGGATTTGTATTCGTCATATTTTTTTATTTGTTAAGGTATAAATCTTTTGTATTAATTCGCCGGTATCAAAAGGTTTTCCAATAAAATCATTCATTCCTGCCTGCTGGCATAAATCAACTTCTTCTTTAAGCACATTGGCTGTCATAGCAATGATGGGTGTGTTGGCTTTTTCGTTATCTAAAGCCCTGATTGCTTTGGTTGCTTCGTAACCATTCATGGTGGGCATTTGCACATCCATCAGAATAATATCAAAATGTGATGATCTTATTTTCTCAACAGCAATGGCACCATTTTCGGCAAGCGTTACTGTAACACCTTCAATTGCATCTTCCAATTCTTCCTGTGCCACCACTGCATTAAATTGATTGTCTTCTACAAGCAGTATGTTAATGCCTTTCAAACCTGCAGCAATACTGGTATTTGTAGTTTCTATATTGGCGTTTTCAATTTTTTCGGCTGCTATTTCGTAAACTATTGTAAAATGAAACCGGCTGCCTTTACCTTTTTCGCTTTCTACCCATATTTTGCCATTATGCAATTCTACCAGCTTTTTGGAAATGCTTAATCCTAACCCGGTACCACCAAACTTTCTGCTGGTATCGCTATAAGCCTGCTCAAAAGATTTAAATATTTTATCTACATGATCTTCATCAATGCCAATGCCAGTATCAGATACAGTAAAGTGAAGATTCAGTTTTCCTCCAACCTGCTCCGATCTTATAGAAGTAGTAACCAATCCTTTTTCGGTAAACTTAATGGCATTCCCAATCAGGTTTATGAGAATTTGCCGCAATCGGGTGGCATCCCCTTTCACATTAAGTTCTTCTGCCGGAATTTCCTTTTTAAGTTCCAGCCCTTTTTCTTCGGCTTTAAACTGCATGATGGTGTGAACATTATTCACCAATTCATTTACAGAAAATGGTTCCTGCTCCAGTTCTATCTTTCCTGATTCAATTTTAGAAATATCCAGTATGTCATTGATGATTACCAGCAAAGAATCGGAAGACTGTTTTATGCCATTCAAATATTCTTTCTGATCTTCTTTTGGATTGCGTCTGATGAGAATATCTGTCATACCTTTTATAGCATTCATCGGTGTACGAATTTCATGGCTCATATTGGCAAGGAACTGATGTTTGGCTTTTTCGCTGGCTTCGGCTTTTTCTTTTTCGGCTTCTATGATTTCATTTTTTTGTTGCAACAGTCGTTGTATTCTTCGGGTATATCTAAGTCTTGCAAACAATCCCAACGCAAGCAGCAATGCTGAAATTCCTAAAAATAAAATCCAGTTTCTGGTGGACTTTTGTTTGTTAATCTGACTTTGAAAATCAAGTTTAGATTTTAGCTGTTGCTGCGTAAATTGATTTTCCAGTTCCAAACGGGTTACTTCGCTGCTGTTTCTCCATTTGGCTAATGTATCTTCTGTCTGCATACGTAACCTGTAATTTTGCAGTGCATTTTTGTAATCTCCTAAGCCTTCATAAGCCTGGGAGAGTATATCATATTTATCTGAAACATCTTTATTGTAAATTTCTGCAGATGCTTTTACTGAGTCAATTGTTTGAATAGCATTGTTATACTTTTTTAAACCCAAATAAGCCCTTGCTTTTTCTGTATAAAAAATGGGCTCAGGCTTTTGCCCCTTGCCTTCTCTATTATAAAATGCTTGTACCTCATTCAGTTCAGCTAATGCTCCGGAATAGTTTTTGGATAAATTCTTAATACCTGCGTTTAATGTTTTTGCGATATTATAACAAGGCTCACAGTGTTTAACATTCTTCATAACGTACATAGCAGAATCTATATAGCGTTGGGCTTTAGCCTCATCTTTTAATTTTATCATTAAATTGGATTTGCCAAGATAGGAGCTACCCAGGCTAAACGTATCTTTCCGTGAATGAGCTACCTGCAAGCTTTTATCAATATATTTTTCTGCTTCTTTATAGTTTCCTATCTGGGCATGAATTCCTGAAAGCTCTTCGTTATTTCGGCCATAAGTATAGTCTATCAACATCATTTCTTCTGATAAACGCTGGGTTTCTAAGAGATAGACTAAGGCTTGTGGATACTTTTCATTCTGTTTGTACCAGGTTCCTAATTCTAAATTTGCATCTCTGAGTGCTTTAAGGTCTGAAGGTTTATCTGAAAGAGAGCTTTTCAATTTATTGAATTCATTGATAATTACTTCCTCTTTCACATCCTCATTACATTGAAATTTTAATATACCGTATGCCCAAAAAATAAAAGGTAATTTGCTATCATTAGCAACCTTTGCACTTTCTATAGCTTTTTTTGCAGCAGCACACATACATTCGGTGTTACCGGCACAAGCTTCTATCGTCATCATATAAAATAGTGGTAAGTAGCCTTTTTTATTGTGTTTTAAAGCCAGTTCAATAGCTTCCTTAGGTTCATTTTTCCATTTATGCCACCAATCTGGTTCCTGGTTGGGCATGGAATCAATATCCATTCTCTCCCAGATGGCTTCTAATCTCACCGTTTCGGGTTTCGAAGAATCTTTCCAGATGGCAAACAGCTCATCATCAGTTTTGGTTTGCCCGTAAATGATAGAGGAAAAAAGCATTCCGAAAACAATGAGAAAGTATTTTAAATGAATTTGCTTATTGGCTATGTTCATTATTTTATTTACTGGTTTAAATACAGTTAGATAATTGTTACACAAACTAAAGCATAATACTAAATGGAAACTCATTTGGGTTATCATAAGGTAGCTATAATTATCAAACGGTTTTAAATAGTAATACTGATCAAACATTAAAATTATACTGTCAGCCTGAGCTTGTCGAAGGCGGGTTCACAAATGAAAGAGTTTCTTTTCCAAATAGCCCCGGTTTCGACAAGCTCAACCTGACAGCTTTTATCAGGATAGATTTAATGTCTAATTAGTATAATGTATATTTACTTCAAGTTTATTTATGAAACCAATAAAAGCTTTAATAGTAGAAGACAATGTCTTTATGGCAACGGTGCTGCATGATCTGCTCAAGCAACATGCAACTGATATTGCTGTTTTAGACATAGCTAATACCGGCAAAGATGCACTACAGTTAATTGCTTCTAAAAACCCCGATGTTGTTTTCCTGGATATTGAATTACCCGATATGACAGGTTTTGAACTGCTGCAGCAGGTAGATGATATCAACTTCCAGACTATTTTTACAACGGCACACAGTCACTACGCCATCAGGGCATTTAGGTTTAATGCCTTAGATTATCTGATAAAACCAATTAATGAAAGCGAACTTGATGAAGCGATAAAGCGTTTCCAGAAGTCTGCAAGCAATAAAATTGAGGTTAAGCATGCGTTGTCAAATCTTGAATTGAAATCGGTGGAAGATCAAAAACTGGTATTACCAACACAAAATGGAACTTTACGATTGCCACTAAAACAAATTTCGCACATAGAAGGAGACCGCAATTACAGTTATATCTATTTATCAAAAGGTTCCCGGGAATTATCGTCTAAAAACTTAGCATACTTTGAAGATATACTCATTGATAAAAATTTTTTCAGGAGCCATCGTTCGTACCTGGTTAACAGGTACCATATTGATACATTAAAAACTGATCATTTTGTTTTAAAAAATGGGGATGAAATTCCAATTTCCAGGAGAAAGAGGGGAGAAGCTGATAGCTGGTTTTTTTAGAAAAGGATAAAAAGGCTTACTTTTTCTTCAACCATTTTATTGGTGCAGGCAACCTGTTTAATCTTACAGCACTATACTTTTCTTCCACCGCTCCAAAGCTGCTGTAAAAAAATGCCAGGCTGGGTATATCGCTTCCTTCAAAATCTAAAATAATATCATCGCCGGCATGGTCTTTTATAAATGCATTGATGAGTGCGTGCGATGCTCCCAGTGTTTTACCATTGGGATGGTTGCCTACCATAATATAATAGGCCCTGCTGTGCGAAAAGAAAAAAACAGCCGATGCAATCAGTTGCCCTTCTTTTGTATAAACACCATAGGTTGTAGCTTTTTGTTTGCTGTACAATAACTGAAACAGTTTTTCAAACCTGTTAAAATCATCAGTAACAATAGAAGAAAAGCTATTGGATTGTTCCTTCGCCAGTTTTATTACATCAGCTACCGGAATGTTTTTATTAATGCTTAATTGAAACTGCCCACTCTTTTTAATATTACGTTGTATATTTTCTCTGTAAGCACTGTACAGGTTTTCATAATTGTTGTTCAGGCTTAAAACATAATTCATGCGCTGGTACAGGGCAAAATCTTTCAACTTAAAAAGATTGCCGGGGTTAAAATAAATATCCCAGTATTTAAATTTTGGTGGAATTGCCTGTAAGAATTCATTTACAGTTTGGGCAGTTAAAGCGTTACCAAACACACCCAGGCAGGCTGTAAACGGAGGCTGGTATAAATAATGAATACTGTATTTTTTGTTCCAGGTTAGCGGCATTACAGCTTCGTAGTCATTCAGCACCAGTGCATCCCAATGCTGCGCCATGGCATCTAAATAAAAAGAATAACCATAGATCAATCCATTCTCTGCCTTGTTTATACAGGCATCCCATTTGGTTTTATTTATCTGCTGATATGTGAGATAATTAATTTCCACCATCAAAAAGGAATTTGAGGAACCAGTTTTTTAAGGCTGATATTTTGCAGATCAATACTAAAAGATATTTTTTTCAGGAGCAGGGGCAGCCCTTTTTCGGTAAGGATAGATTTATAATAGTCTTGGTATTCTTTACTGTACAAGATGGGTATGTAAATATTTACTACGTTTTTAAACAAAGAGAACTGCAGGCCGGCATCGTACACAAACCTGGCGGTGGGTGCATTTTTTTTCCAGGCTTCGGCATAGGTTCCTATATCAAAAAATACCCTTAAGGGCAGTTTAAAAGGGAATAGTGCTTTGGGAATGGTTGATGTAAAATTTGCAGCAGCCAGCCAGTCATCTGTTTTTCCTGTTTTATTGCTTAAATAATCGGTGCGTACTTTAAAGCCTCCGTCACGTATCATTATCTGCTGACTGGGAAATTTTTCAAACTCATTGCGGCCAACAAAATAATTACTGTAGGTATAATCTTCATCACCTTTTGGCCCGGTCATATTTAAATGATAGCGGTCGGTTTCAAACTGTTTGATAAAAGTTTTATCGCCCAGGTAAAAGAATTTACCGGCAAATAATCTTACATCCATTCCTCCGCCTTTGGCGTAATTGAAAAAATAATTTCCCGTAAAGGCAAGCCTGGCAAACCCTTCGCCCTGCTCAATCTGCAATGCACCTTTGTAAGGATATAAAACACGGTTGTTTTCAATTACAAAACGTAGCTGGTTTACATACCTCGATTCGGTTGGGTAGGTAATTATATCAACCTGGTTTACGGTATCCCTGGTAAATAATAAACCCTGTTCGGCTATTAAAAATGTTTTCCACTGAATAAACTTAGTGAAGCTGCTGCGTGGATTTTTATTGGCAAAAACATATTTAAGAGATGGTACTATTTTTGAAAAACGCTGTGCATGTGTGGTATTGGTTGAGTCGGTAAAGTTATCGCCCGAAAAAGTTGCACCTGCAACAGCCAGCTCAAATTTTTGTCCGTTCTCACCGGGGTAGAAGGTATAACTTAGCCTGCCCAAACCATTTAACTGTTTGCTTTTGGTAGCATACAGTGGCGCAATTAAAAACTGGAATTTATTCAGCGGCAGCGTATAATTATGTAACAATGCACCGATCATAAACTTATCGTAAAAATTATAACCGATAGCCGGCGAAGCAAAAATATAATTGTGTTTGTCTGTTTGTTTCAGGCTGAAAAGTGCAGCGAAGCGGATATCTTTTTTTGTATTCGTTGTTTTTAATTCTCCTTTTTTATTCAGTAAAGAAAATGTTGCATCTACATTTTTACCGCTCACTTCCTCTACTACTTTTTTAAAGTCTTCGGGATAAGGATGTTTAAACTGCCAGCGTTTGTAATATTCCTGCATACAGTTATCAAATACTTCTTTGCCCAATTCATCTTCCAGCAGTTTCATCCAGTCGCCTGTTTTTGTATAGCTTATCATGTTGTAATTGAGGAAACTGAATTTTTCGGAAGGGGTTTCAATGGGTTGATCTTTTTTAATGCGGGTGATTGTTTGCAAAACGATATGTTGTATATCATCAGGCATTCTTTTATTTATAAAAGCCGACTTTGTTCTTCCAATTTCAATATTGGTATTGCCGTATTGCTGCAGTGAATAGCGGTTGTCGTAATAGGTGTTCATACCTTCATCCATCCAGGGATGTGTGCGTTCGTTAGTGCCCAAGATTGCTTCAAACCAGTTGTGGCCCACTTCATGGTTAATTACAAAGTCAAGACTTTTTTCACTACCACCATCATCCAGCAAAGTAATGGTTGGGTATTCCATGCCACCGCCATTGCCGCCATCAACAACACTCACCACATTGTAAGGGTATTCCCCAAGCCATTTGCTTTTTGTAAGAATGGCTCTTTTGATCATTGCCATGCTGTACACCCAGTTTTCTTTATGCTCGCTGTAATAAAAAGCATTTGCTATAATTATTTTACCCGATGGTAATTGGAGTGTATCAGTTTTTACAGTAAAAGTTTTATCGGCAAACCATGCAAAGTCATGTACATTATTTTGTTTGTACTGCAGGGTTTTTGTTTTAGCAGAAGAAGCGATCTCCGACATGCTGGTTCCCTTTTTTTGTTCAGATTTTTTTGCTGCTGCAAGGTTCCTGGTAAAAGGCTTTTTATTTTTCAACCATTCAGCTTCTGATGCATTTTGCAGATCGCCGGTTGCGGCTACCACATAATTATCAGGCAATGTTATCTGCACTTCATAATTACCAAATTCTGCATAAAATTCTCCCTGGTCTAAATAAGGTATGGGGTGCCAGCCTTTACGGTCGTACACTGCCGGCTTGGGATACCATTGAGTAATCTGATAAGCCTGTATCACGTGCCCGCCCCTGGAAAAATTGTAAGGCAGTTTTACATGAAAAGGCGTTTCGATTTTTGCAGTTGAATTGGGTGCAATCGGTTTGGGTAAAATAAGTTTAATGATATCCTGGTGTTGCGGATGATCGGTTGTTTTAGCCACTTCGCCGTTCACTTTAAAATCAAGGCGGTTTATATAGCCACGTTTATCCGCATTGCTGAAATAAAAATCAGTGCTTCCGTTTTCCAGGTCCTGATCGGTAAAAGCGGTCTTATCATTTTTATAAGCATTTTGCCAGAGATGTATCCAGATGAAATGCAAAGTATCGGGAGAGTTGTTATGATAATCCATTTTTACAAAACCATCCAGTGTATTATCTGCATCATTAAGGGTTACATCAATTTTGTAATTAACCTGCTGCTGCCAATAAGGCGACTGGCAACAGACAACGGACGACAGGCAGCACAAAAAAAACAAAAACAGTATTCTTTTCAAAACAGAAGGTTTTATCAAAAATAAACAAACACTTCATTCATTCCTAATTCCTAATTCTTCATTCATTTACTTACCTTTTCCAGATAGGATTATACGGATGGTGTGCAGCATTATTTTAAAATCAAGCGCCAGCGATACATTCTCAATGTACATTAAATCGTATGGCATCCGTTCAATCATTTCATCAACCGTTTCGGCATAACCAAATTTAACCATACCCCAACTGCTAAGGCCAGGCTTTACTTTCAGCAGAAAATTATATTCAGGGTGTTTCTCTGTTATCTTGTCAATATAAAATTTCCTTTCGGGCCTTGGGCCAACCAAACTCATTTCGCCTTTAATAATATTCCATAATTGCGGCAGTTCATCCAGCCGCCATTTACGCATGGTTTTGCCCCAGGGTGTAATGCGGGGGTCATGGTCACTGCTCAGTTCGGGGCCGTTTTTTTCAGCATCTGGTATCATGCTTCGGAATTTGATCATGGTAAAAGGATGCCCTTTGTAACCGATGCGTTCCTGCAAATAAAACAGGGTTCCTTTGGAAGAAAGTTTTACCCGGATGGCCGTATAAATAAATAAAGGAAGCAGGATAATAATGCTGAGTATACCGGCCACAATATCCAGCAATCGTTTTATATGCTGCTGCCATTGCGGCATTAAACCCGATTGCATTTCTATTAGCGGAACACCCAATACATTGTTTGTTTTAACTGAGCCGCTGATGATATCAACTGTGTCGGCAGTTAATTTTATGTTCACTTCGGAGTTGCTTAATTGCTGCAGTATTTTTTCAAGCTGATTTCTTTCTTTTTTTTCTACCGCAATAATTACTTCCTCAATTTTATTTTGGGTGATGATAGAGTTTACATCTGCTGCATTACCCATGTTAATTATACCAGTTGGTAAAGCAGAGCCATTATTGCCATTGGTATTGGCAAAGCCGGTAATACGGTAACCCGTTTTTTCTTTATTGTTGATGATTGAATGGTACAGGTTAACTGCATTGGTGCTGCTACCCAGGATGAGGGTATTGAAAAAAACGATGCCTTTATTCAACTGAGTTTTTGCACGGTTTAAAAAAAACAGTCTGATGCAAAAAGTAATTAAGGTTTGTATGATCCAGAGGGAGAGAAACTCTTTGTAATAAATAGTATAATCGCCGGTAACATCGTACAATAAAAATAAAAACAAGATGCAGATGCTTGCGAAGAATGTATAAACAACGGTATTAAAAAATTCAGAGAGTCTTGATTTGTGATATAAATTTCCATACGTGCCAACCAGGTAATACACCATCAGCCAGATAACAGGGAAAAGTGCAATGCCGATGTACAACCTTGGGCCAACTACAAAGGCCTCGTGTATAATATATTTTCTTATAAAATAAAAACAAACCCACGAAAGAATGGCTGCTATACAATCGCCTAAAGCATACCAGCTGATATGTATTCTGGGTTGATTCAATGATGCGGTTCTAATTAGCGTAAAATAATTTTCATTTATTAATGGAGTGTTGCATTCCCGATCTTTTCCAAGATCTGGTGAGCTACTTCCATTGCACGGAACCCATCAAGCACACTAACGGGCGTATCGGTATTATTTACAATGGCATTCCTGAATTCTTCCAGTTCCATTTTAATTGCATTTACATCCTGCACCAGCGGGTTGGCGATGGCAACTGTTTTTTTACCGTTGTTGGTTTCAATATCAAAAGTAAAAACGTTGCTGTCGCCGGGCGTATTTAAACGTATGATCTCGGTTTTCTTTTCCAGGAAATCAATGCCGATGTATGCATCTTTTTGAAACAGGCGCATCTTACGCATTTTTTTCATGGAGATACGGCTGCTGGTAAGATTGGCCACACAGCCATTATCAAACTCAATGCGAACGTTGGCAATATCGGGTGTATCGCTCATTACAGCCACACCATTGGCACTTATATAATTTACATTGCTTTTTACCAGGCTTAAAATGATGTCAATATCATGAATCATCAGGTCCAGTATTACACTCACATCGGTACCACGTGGATTAAACTGTGCCAGGCGGTGTACTTCAATAAACATGGGTTGCAGCACCTGGTTTTTTAAAGCAAGAAAAGCAGGGTTAAATCTTTCAACATGCCCCACCTGGAATTTTATGTTGGCTTCTTTGACAAGTTTTACCAGCGCCTTAGCTTCTTCCATAGTATTGGCCAATGGTTTTTCAACAAAAACATGTTTGCCTTTTTTTATCGCCAGTTCACAAAGCTCAAAATGACTGGTAGTAGGGGCTACAATATCCAGTGCATCGCTGGCATCAATCAGTTTTTCAACATCAGTAAAGCGGGGTATGTTATATTTTTGTGCAACCTGTGCTGCATTGGCGTCGTCGGTATCAACAAAGCCCACCAATTCAACACCTTCAATTTCGGCCCAGTTATTTAAATGAAATTTGCCTAAATGGCCGGCTCCTATAACTCCTATTTTAAGCATCGTTTTTTTTAAGTTAAAAGTCAAAAATCAAAAGTCAAAAAAATGCGAAGAATAAAAAAGTAAATGATCAGCATTTTGATTTTTTACTTTTTAATTTTGACTTATTCTACGCTTCTTCCCAAAAACCCATCTTCCCAAATTTTTCAATGCGCTGTTCCACTCTTTTATCTGCATCAATTGCTTTTAACTCTTTAATTACTGGTAGCAGATAAGCTTTTAAAATATCGGCAGCCTGCTGGTAATCCCAGTGCGTGCCTCCCAGTGGTTCGGGTATCACACCATCCACCAATCCAAAGCCCAGCATATCTTTACCCGTAAGGCGTAATTGTTCGGCTGCAGTTTCTTTTTTATCCCAGCTGCGCCATAAAATGCTGCTGCAGCTTTCCGGCGATATTACGGTGTACCAGGTATTCTCCATCATAAAAACTTTATCGCCTACACCAATTCCCAATGCACCACCGCTGGCACCTTCGCCAATGATGACACATATAACAGGCACTTTCAGCCTGATCATTTCATAAATATTTCTGGCAATGGCTTCACCCTGTCCTCTTTCTTCAGCCTCCAGGCCGGGGAAAGCACCGGGTGTATCAATTAATGTAATAACCGGCTTATTAAATTTTTCGGCCAGTTTCATCAGGCGTAAAGCCTTGCGGTATCCTTCGGGATTTGCCATACCAAAGTTGCGCATTTGCCTGGTTTTGGTATTTGATCCTTTTTGTTGGCCCAATATCATCACTGTTTCTCCACCCAGTTTTGCAAATCCGCCAACCATAGCCTTATCATCTTTTACATTTCTATCGCCGTGCAGTTCAATAAAATCAGTACACATATTCTCTATGTACTTTAAAGTGTATGGCCTGTCGGGATGACGGCTAAGCTGCACTTTTTGCCAGGGCGTGACATTAGCCGTGAGGTGTTTTTTTGTTTCAACAATTCGTTCTTCCAGCATGGCAATAGCGCCGCTCATATTGGTTTTCGACTTTTCTGAAGTTATTTTCAGCTGTTCAATCTGGTCGTATAGCTCTTTAATGGGTTTTTCGAAGTCGAGGAACTGACGTTTTTTTAATTCGATCATGTAGTTGCGTTACAATTTAAATTAACAATTAAATGTTATTTGAACCTTTAGGAACTGTAAGATAGTTTGTAAAATTAGTGCTTACAATTTTTTTATAAAAGTTTTGGAACGGGAACTTAAGAAACCTATCTTTGCCGTCCTGAAAAAAGAGGCAAAAGCCATAATCCGGCTTTCAAATCACCCTCAGGCAGTTGGATCGGTAGTTCAGTTGGTTAGAATGCTGCCCTGTCACGGCAGAGGTCGCGGGTTCGAGTCCCGTCCGGTCCGCTTGAAGTCATCGAAAGATGAAAAAAGCCACTTAAATCACATGATTTTAGTGGCTTTTGTGTTTTAAAACCGCAAAGTTGGCCTATTTTTTATCAGTCTATCGGTTAACAATTCGGTTAACAAGAGGGTTTCAATATTTTTGTTAACCGATTATGACAGAATTTCAGTCTACAGTCGCTTTCACTACGAAGAAAGAAAAGAAGCTAAGGTGCCTTAACCAAATTTTTCATTTAAAAGGTCACCAACATGCAAACACAACACACCTTCACGATCCTGTTTTGGATCAACAAAAGCCGTAAGAAGAATGGCAAAGCACCACTTTACGCAAGAATCACAATTAACGGCAAACGAGCTGCAATTGCAGTCAACCGGGAAGCTTCCATTTTAGAATGGGATGCCAGGGCTCAAATGGTAGACAGCAAGGCCAAGGATGCCAAAGACATTAACAACCACCTGGCTTTAGTAAAAAGTAAATTGCTGAACAGCTATGGCAAATTGGAAATGCGAGGAATTCCCATCACGGCTGAAGCTGTGAAAAATGAATTTAATGGTATTGTCCTGGAAGAAAGGCCCCGGATGTTACTGCAAATAATTGAGCAACATAATAAAGACATTCAAACGCTCATCGGTAAAGATTATTCCAGGGCCACCTGGGTAAAATACCAAACCACTTTAAAACACATAACAGAATTCCTGAAATGGAAGTACAGGCTTGCCGATATTGATATTACTAAATTGAATTTTGAATTTGTAACTGATTTTGAATTTTATCTCAAATCTCAAAAAAGCATTGACGTAAATACCAATGCCAAGTACATAAAAAATCTAAAGAAAATTGTCCGTGAATGTGTATCAAAAGATTGGCTTGCAAAAGATCCTTTTATGGCCTATAAAGTCAAATCAAAAAAGACTGAAAGGGAATTTATTACAGAGTTGGAACTTCAGGCACTTCACGAAAAAGAATTCACACATGCCAGGCTTGAACATGTAAGGGATATTTTTCTGTTCAGTTGTTATACCGGGCTTGCCTACATTGATGTTTATAATCTTACTCCAAATAATATCGCCTTTGGTATGGATGGCGAGAAATGGATATTCACCCATAGGCAAAAGACGGAAACGGCATCAAGGATTCCATTACTCCCGCCGGCGCTGGCCATACTGGATAAATATGCCGGCGATCCCAGCGTAATAAATCGGAATAAGCTGCTTCCTGTCCCCACTAATCAAAAAGTAAATGCATACCTGAAAGAGATCGCAACGAGTTGCGACATTACAAAGGAACTTACTTTCCACATCGCCAGACATACATTCGCCACAACAGTTACACTTACCAATGGAGTACCCATTGAAACAGTAAGCAAAATGCTCGGTCATAAAAAACTGCAGACAACACAGCACTATGCTAAAATTTTAGATCAAAAGGTCAGTAATGATATGCAGGCTCTGCGGTCTAAATATTTGGATATTTCGAATAACAATAATAAAATTAAAACTGGCACATAGTTTCAAAATGTAATAAAATGAAAAGCTCCTTCGGGTGCTTTTCATTTTATCCTCCGGCGATAATCAATATTTCCCAACCATACCGAACCATCTCACTGTTTAGTTAATGACCATATCGTAGCTTAAAGTAAGTATCCAGGTCCATTGGCGGAAATTGAGAGATGACCAGGCAAATAACGGCGTAAACCAATATTGCAATCGCCAATGTTTTAAATTTATTTTCTTCTTTGTATTCCATGGATTAAAGTTAAATCATGGCATCAATCTTTACACCCGTATTACTACGGTGTTTCAGTAAAATATTCATAAAAAAACTCTGGTACTATGTAATATTTTGAACCATTCATCGGAAAATTTCCGATGAGCCTTCTAAAATTTGACATTTTATATCCCGCCAAAACTGGGTAAAAAATAGGGGTTTTGGCGGAATATAGTTTTCCATACTCCGCCAAATCCATTCAAAAATTACTTCTTCAATCTCTTGGTCTTTCTGTTTACACAATTTTCCTCCAGCACTTTCACGATATGTTCATGGTCATAATAAATAAGCCAGCCCACCTTTTGGAATTTGAGAGTGCCATTAGAACGCAGCGTTTGTAAGCTACTTGCCGATATATCCAATAGATTGCACACCTCAGCTGTTGTCAGCCATTTTTTAATTTCAGGTTTTTTATCCAGGGTTTCTGTAAAAGCATTTATTATATCGTGCTTGATTTCACGCAAACTTTCCTTTGTGAGAACTGTTACTTTCATAATGCAATCTGATTTAGAGTTTACTTTTTCCTTCCAGCATATCGTTTAAATGATCATAGTCATAAAATAGAATGCCACCGATTTTCGAATATTTAAGCTTCCCACTTATCCGCATGCTTTGTAAAGTACCTGCAGATACGTTAAGCCATTCCATAACATCATGTGTCTTAAGCCATTTTTTTCTTTTAGCATTCTTGGTTTCTAGGATATCTTTCATTTCAATGATCAATTCATTTTTAAATTCTTCCAGGTCTTCTTTCGTTAAAATTGTTACTGACATTGTTTGTTGTTTTTGGTTATAGATTAGAAAATAAGATCGCAGTAAAAAAAATATGGGCGCAAAACTGCAACACTCTTTTCATAAAAAGAAATTAATTTTTCCAAACTGCCCACGCAGCACATCCACGCCAATTTTGTCTTAATATAAACACCACTTACAAATACTTTCAGGCATTTTGATTTATTTTTTATTACTTTCACTTTGCAATGATTGCATACGCCAGTTATACCGACAATGAATTAACAACGCTCATTCACAATGGCGATGAACCCGCATTCGCTGAACTATACAACCGCTACTGGCTTGAATTATACGACACAGCTTACATGCGTCTTCGCAATAAAGAGCAGGTAGAAGACATCATCCAGGACATATTCGTAAAACTCTGGATTCGCCGTGCCGAACTGCAGATTGAGAATCCCCAGGCTTACTTACATACAGCTGTCCGCTTCCGGGTTTTTAATTATGTCGAAAGGAAATTAGCACACGAATCATTTTTCGAGCCCTTTGAATCCATTGCTTATTCATCTGCATCTGCCGATGAAAAGGTGCTGGAAAAAGAACTGCTCGACCTGGTGCAGGCTTATATAGAAGCCTTGCCCGATAAAAGAAAACAGATCTTCCTTTTGCACATAAAGGAAAATCTATCTACTCAGGAAATTGCCGACCGGTTAAACATCTCTCAAAAAACCGTACAGAACCAGTTAGCTACTTCCATGCAGGGCCTTCACAATAAAATCGCCCCCATCCTCATTGCTATCGCTGTCGCTGGTGCTGCAACAGCACAAGCAGGCGACCTTATAAACTTGAATTAAGGACTATCAACAGCACACTAAGCAGACTGCACCTAAGAGTAAAGATCAAATGCCGAAGCTACAGTAGTACCAATGCCCGACATAGCTCCCTCCGACAAAGGTGCTGTAATCCTTTGTCGGGCTCTTTTTTGGGTACCTTTTTGGAGAAGCAAAAAGGTACAAACAAACCTGAAAGCTGTTGTATAAGACAAAAACTGTTTGTATCTTTAAGCAAGACAAAAACACACCACGTCCCAAATACATCGCTCAAAACAAAGGCAACCAACAGCTAAAAACCGCTTTCCAGATACAGCCACCCAAAGCCGAAACACCCAATTTTACCTTACGGTAAAAAAAACTTTAAAAAATTATTATCATTTTTTGGGAGTTTTCATTTTTTATGTGACATATAACAAATACACCTGTTCATGTCGTCAAGCAAAGAGGAATTACTAAGCATAATAAACAAATACAATCGGGGTACTGCTACCCCGGAGGAAATTGTATTCCTGGAAAAATATTATCAGTACTTCGATAAAGAACAAAAGATTTCTGAGACCTTCTCAGCCGATGAAAAATCAGGGCTTTCTACGAAAATGTTTTTAGGCATTCAACAGGGCATCAAAACTCCACTGGTTATACCTTTTTTTAAGCGTAGGTGGGTTCGTGGGGTAGCTGCAGCCGCAGCTGTCATCATCGGCATTGCCGGTGCAACTTTTTTAATATTTAACCCGGGCAAAAAAGTAGAGTTCGCTAAGACTGAACCACAAGAAAAAAGATTTAAGAACGATGTAGCCGCACCAATGAAAGCTAAAGCAACAATTACCCTTGCTGATGGAACTACAGTCGCATTGGACAGTGTCACCTATGGTACACTTGCTACCCAGGGAAATGTAAATGTGATGATGACTGCAGATGGCAGGATTCTTTACAGGGAACAAGGCCAGGGCCAAGGTCAAATACAATACAATACATTGAGTAACCCCCGGGGCAGCAAAGTCATTGATATGACATTGGCTGATGGTAGCAGGGTATGGCTTAACGCAGGCTCTTCAGTTACTTACCCCGTTGCATTTGTCGGTAATGAAAGAAATGTCAAGATAACCGGCGAAGCATACTTTGAAGTAACACACAACACTGCAATGCCGTTTAAAGTAAGCAAGGATGAAATGACCGTAACTGTTCTGGGAACCCACTTTAATGTCAACGCTTTTGAAGATGAACAAAATAGCAAAGTAACATTACTTGAAGGAAAGGTTCTTGTTTCCGCAACCATAAACAACCAACCACAAACAACAAACCTTTCACCTGGTCAGCAAGCAGTAGTAACGAGCAACGGCCAACTAACAACATACAACGCTGCCGATCTCGACGAAGTAATGTCCTGGAAGAATGGAAAATTCTATTTTGATGGCGCAGACATTAAAACAATGATGAGGCAATTATCAAGATGGTACAATGTAGAGGTCGAATACAAAGCAGATATCAAATCATCCTTTGTTGCAAAAATATCAAGAGATGAACCGGTAACTGAGTTGTTGAAAATATTGGAATTAACCAACCTGGTACATTTTAAAATTGAAGGAAATAAAATAACTGTCATAAAATGACCTGCATTGTCATCCTGAGCGGAGTCGAAGGATAAATAAAAAGAAGCCAGAAATGCTTGAACATTCCTGGCTGATTTGGGACCGATAAATAAAACTGTTGAGGTATCATTCATTTAATCACCAAACATTGCAAAGCTATGCAATTAACTGCCATTTACAGCTCCTATAGCTGGAGGAGCGTACTAACCCCTCAAACATTAAGGGTTATGAAACTTACAGCAATATTACTACTTGCCGCTGCCTTACAGGTAAGCGCCAAAGGGTTTGGCCAAAGTATCACTTTGTCCTTAAAAAATGCCAGCCTGGAGAAAGCAATTACCGAAATTGAAAAGCAAAGCGGCTTTAGTTTTGTTTACGGAAAAGAACAATTGGCCCATGCAAAAGCCATTGACCTATCTGTAAATAATGAAAAACTTGAAAGGGTCCTTGAACTCGTTTTTAAGAATCAGCCACTTAGTTTTACAATCTCTGGTAGGTATATCGCCTTAAAGCAAAAAACCACCCCTGTCATCGAGCCTGCCCCGCCCGTTGCGGGAAGGGAAGGCGAAGGACCTCCACCAATTGATGTTCATGGTAAAGTGATTAATGATAAAGGCCAACCCATAGAAGGTGCCACAGTAACAGTAAAAGGAACAAATAAAAGAGTAGCTACTAATGCTAATGGTGAGTTTACATTAACAGGTGTTGATGCCAATGCCGTTTTGGTAGTTAGTGCAGTTAATATTGAACCATACGAAATTAAAATTGGAGGGAAAACAGAACTGGCAATAAGTGTAAAAACAAAAGTAACAACCGGTGAAGCCATAACTGTTGAGGTAAATACCGGTTATCAAACAATACCAAAAGAAAGAGCCACAGGATCATTTGTAAAAATTGACAATGAATTAATAAACAGGAGTGTGAGTACGGATATTCTGAGCAGGATTAATGGAATTTCCAGTGGACTGATTTTTAATACCAACAGAAGACAAGAAAATGACATCAGTATCAGGGGAAGGAGTACAATTTTTGCTAATGACAAACCATTGATAGTTGTTGATAATTTCGCTTATGATGGGGACATAAATAATATTAATCCCAACGACATTGAGAGTATAAATATTTTAAAAGATGCTGCTGCTGCCTCCATCTGGGGAGCCAGGGCTGGAAATGGTGTAATTGTAATTGTCACCAAAAAAGGGAGATATAATCAACCCTTACGAGTTGAGTTAAACAACAACGTAACGTTTGGAGAAAAACCTGACTTGTTTTACAGCCAGAATTATCTTAATTCTTCAGATTTTATTGATGTTGAAACCACTCTTTTCAATCAAGGTTACTATTCTTCTGATGAAACTTCTTTAAATCGACCGATATTATCCCCTGTAGTAGAAATCCTAATAAGAAAAAGAGACGGGTTTATTACCCCTGCAGAAGCAGATGCCCACATTAATGCACTACGTGGAAATGATGTTAGAAACGATTTGACGAAATACATACACAGAACAAGTGTTAATCAGCAACATTCTATTAATTTAAATGGTGGAAGCGAGAACATTAGTTATAATTTTTCTTTAGGGCTAGATAATAATTTACTTACAAACATCGGTAATTATTACAAGCGATATACGGTTAATACTTTAAATAACTTCCGTGTTACAAAATCGTTGATCTTTACCGCAGGGCTAAATTATGTGCAAAGTGAAAATCAACGTAATAATCCGGGATATGAAAACATCTCCTCTGGAAATAACAAGGCTCTTTACCCATATGCTCAACTGGCGGATCAAAGTGGTAATGCTCTACCCATATTTTATACTTTCAGGAATAGTTTTGTAACCAGTCAGCCCTCACAAATGCTGAACTGGCAATACAATCCTATAGATGAAATAAAGCTTGCTGATAATAGAAGCATTCTCACTAATACCAAACTAAACCTTGGAATAAAATATAGTATTTTAAGAGGGCTTGATGCTGAAATTAAGTATCAATATGAAAAGCAAAATACTTCTTTAAAGAATCATAGAAGCCAGGAAACATATTATTCAAGAGATTTAATCAACAGATTTACTGAGGTAAGTGGAAGTACATACACAAGACAAGTGCCAATTGGTGGAGTTCTGGATTTAAGTACTACTGAACTTAGGTCACATACCGGTAGAGGTCAGTTAAATTTCAACAGAACATGGAATCAGATCAATGAAGTAAACGCTGTTGCCGGTGTAGAGGTAAAAGAATCAATAATCAACAGCAGCAATTCCAGGTACTATGGATATAACGATGATCTCGCAACTTCTGGACAGGTTGACTATATAACGTTTTTCCCAATGTATTATAATACCAGCAATTTTGAAACCATCCCTAGCGGAAGTTCTTTATCTGGTTTTACAGACAGGTTTATTTCCACATTTTTCAATGGTTCATACACTTACAAAAAAAGGTATACCGTATCAGGAAGTGCCAGAAAAGATGCCTCCAATCTCTTCGGAGTCAAGACAAATCAAAAAGGAGTTCCATTATGGTCAGCTGGAGTTTTATGGAATATTAGCAATGAGAATTTCTACAATACTAAATTTTTACCAATCCTTAAATTAAGAGCAACCTATGGTGTTAACGGCAATATAGATAAATCCGTTACGGCATACCTCACAGCAATAGCATTTAGTTTTCCAGCCAGTCAAACTGGGTTGCCATACGGTGCATTATTGACCCCTCCTAATAAAGAACTGAGATGGGAAAAAGTAAAGACTATCAACCTGGGTGTTGATTTTGAATCCCGTAATAAAATAATTAGTGGGAGCATAGAATATTATATTAAATCAGGATCAGATTTATTAGGGGATGAATTTATGGCCCCTTCATCCGGCATCTTGCAAGTGAGAGGGAATTTCGCTAAAACAAAAACACAAGGTGTTGACCTGGTTCTCAACTCCGTTATTATTAACAAAAAATTCAAGTGGGACGTAAACTTCCTTTTCAGTCATATTAAAGAGAAAGTAATTAGTTATGATGTTAAAGCAACCTCAACAAATTATCTAAACTATGCAGATAATGGATTTATTCTTTATCCATTAGAAGGTAAGCCTCTGTTTGCTGTTTACAGTCTAAGATGGGGAGGACTTGATCCTGTGAACGGAGATCCTCAAGGATATAACAAAGGTAATCTTAGCAAGGATTATAATGCTATAATGAGCAACACAACACCAGAGGAATTGATTTATCATGGGTCAGCTACTCCTACTGCATTTGGGGGATTGCGAAATAATTTTTCATTTGCCGGGGTTACTATATCAGCAAATATGGTTTACAAATTTGGCTACTATATACGCACACCCTCTATTTATTACAATAGGCTTTATTCAGGGTGGAGTGGTCATTCTGACTTTGCAAAAAGGTGGCAAAAACCAGGGGACGAAACATTTACAAATGTTCCTTCTATGCCGACAGTTCCATTTTCTTCCAACAGGGACGTATTTTATACATTTTCAGAAGTGCTAGTGGAAAAAGGCGATCATATACGCTTACAGGATATTTCAATAAGCTATCAACTAAATAATAGATTTCTAAAGAAAACGCCCTTAAAGAATATACTGGTTTATGCTTATGCTAATAATCTGGGGATAATCTGGAGAGCAAACAAGAACAATATTGACCCGGATATTTCCAGTTACCCCAGCATTGTTTCGAACTATCCTAATCCGAAAACAATTGCATTTGGGATTAAAACCACATTTTAAACCTATTCAATTATTATATTATGAAACGATTATCAATATATTTAGGAGTTATAACATTGTTAGCACTCTTCTCCTGCAAGAAAGACTGGCTGGATGAAAAACCAAATAAGGCGTTGGTTATTCCTTCCACGCTTCAAGATTGCCAAATACTTTTAGATAATAATCAACGCCTAAATAACAGAGAGCCAGCGATTGGCGAAATTGGTGCTGATAATTATTTTAAACTTTATGCAGACTGGCAAGCCAGCCAGGAGATTGAACGAAATATGTATATATGGCTGCCTGATATATTTGGCAGCCAGCCATCTTTTGATTGGAGAAATGATTATGAAAAAATATATTATGCAAATGCGGTGCTGGAAACCCTTGCTAAAATTGAAGTTGTTCCCTCCAACAGCACAGAATGGAATACGCTCAAAGGAACCGCACTTTTTTTCAGAGCTATGGGTCATTATAATATGGTTTCTCTTTTTGCCAAACCTTATGACCCGGTCACCTCTTCATCAGATTTAGGCATACCGATCAAAACAAGTGCTGATATTAATCAAACAACTACAAGGGGGACAGTACAAGGAGTTTATGATTTGATATTAGCAGACTTAAATGAGGCAAAACAATTATTACCTTCCTCTGTTAGTTTTAAAACAAGACCCTCAAAAGTAGCAGCAGAAGGCTTGCTGGCAGATATTTATTTAACTATGGGTAATTATGATAAAGCATTGGAAAATGCAGATGCTGCCTTGAATAAATATAATACACTTCTTGATTTTAATACGCTAAACCCTGCATCTAACACTCCATTTTCTCGATTCAATAACGAGGTGATTTTTCATTGTGTTCAAACTGCATTCGGGATTGTCGCATTAGGTACCGCTTATATTGATACTACATTGTATCAGTCATATAATTCAAATGATTTAAGAAAGGTGTTGTTCTTCAGGAACAGGACAGTTGGTTATAGTTTTAAGGGAAGTTATAATCAGTCAGGATCAACATTTTTTTCTGGGGTGTCTACAGATGAACTATACCTAATCAGGGCAGAATGTTATGCCAGAAAAAACAATATTCCTTTAGCCATGATTGATTTGAATAATTTATTAAGAACCAGATGGAAGATCGGTACATATGTTGATATGACAGCAACCACACAAGCGGAAGCATTAGCAAAAGTATTGACGGAAAGGAGAAAGGAATTACTTTTCAGAGGTCGGAGATGGAATGATTTACGAAGATTAAATAAAGACCCTAATTACGCTATTACATTAAAAAGGATATTGAATTCACAGACTTACACTCTCCCTCCAAACGATGTGAGATATGTGTATCCTATTCCCTTAGAGGAAATTACCCGGAGCGGAATCGAGCAAAACCCCCGACAATAGCATTTTTTTATAATTGATTAAAAATATTCAGTATGAACAAATATTTGTGCTGGGCTGGTATCTTATTGTTTTTTGGAAACAAGGTTATCGCCCAAGATAAGTTAAGCAACATAAAAATAACAGAGCTGACGGTTGGGTCAACATTGCCAGCGTTAACTATTAATAATGTTATTAATTACAATAAGTCAACTATTGACATTCAGCATTTCCGTGGTAAGTTGATGATTCTTGACTTTTGGGCAACCTGGTGTACCCCCTGTGTAGCTATGATGCCTAAAATGGATTCTATACAGAAGCAATTTAGCGAAGAAATTCAAATTCTTCCGGTTACTTATCAATCAAAAGCAGAAGTTCAACGGCTTATGAGTAAATCGGCAAAGTTTAAAACGATGTCTTTACCATTTGTTACGAGTGACAGTATATTAAGAAGATTTTTTCCACATAAAGAGTTGCCGCACTATATATGGGTGAATGATTCAGGAAAAGTAATAGCTATTACCGGATTTGAGCAAATAACAGCAGATACCATTAGAATGATGCTGAACAAAAGCAAAGTATCACTAAAAACGAAAAAGGATGTTGTGAAGAATTACGACAGGGAATCAGCTGTATTATTCCAAAACCTTGGATTTGTTGAGACTGATCTTAGGTATCAATCCTTACTGACTGACTTTAGGGAAGGGCTTACTCCAAGAATGGATATCATACGAGATGATAAGGGGAGGGTCAGAAAGATTACCATGCTAAACAGTTGGATTAAATTCCTTTTTGCCATTGCCTGGAGTGATGATACCCGTTACTTCAACAAATCAAAGATACTATTGGAGGTTGCGGATTCAACAAAAGTTATTTCTCATGAAATTGGCGATAAGTTTAAGGAGTGGTTAAAGGATAACTCATGGACATATGAATTAATTGTACCTGACTATTTATCCGCAAATGTCTACGAAATTATGCGAAATGATATGCTGCGTTTTTTTCCGCAATACAATGCAGCAGTTGAAAAAAGGGTGAGGAGATGTCTAGTACTTGAGAGAATCTCAGGAGCCGATAAAATTAAGTCTAAAGGTGGGGAAACGCATATTTCCGTTGAACCTTTTGAAGCGATGCTGACAAATTCTAAACTCAGTTATCTGGTATCACAATTAAATCATTTCCTCCAAACACTAAATATGCCCGTGATTGACGGCACGGGATATGAAGGGTCTGTAGATTTGAAATTGGACACCAAAATTACCAATGTAGAAAGTCTCCGAAAGGCACTTCAAAAATATGATCTTGACCTCATTGAGAAAGATTACGAAATTGAAGTTTTGGTTATTAAGGATAATAAAAGATAGAAATGAAGTTGTGTTTACTGATATTGGCTATTTTATTTTTTGAAATTGGCACCTGTGGATGTAAAGTAGTCAGTAATGTTGAAAGCTGTCGTGCCCTTGAATATACTGTAAGTGTTACTGTAAGAGAGAATGAAATGACGGGCCATGTTATAACGTCTGTTTTAATGAAATTTGGTGTGCATGTAGCTAGTATCCAGACACTTTACACAACGCACCAGCAAGTTGAATATAGACTTACTTGCTGGAATGTTAGTAAAAAGCAGTTAAATGAAACGAGAGATAAGTTACTGAGTGAGGCGAATGTAATAAGGGTATATATTGAAAGAATTTACTAGCTACCCTCTCCGGATGAGAGAGGTGAGTAAAATGAAGACTATGCAAAACTTCTTTTTTGTGCGATGCGATGGCAGATATGAAAAAGTGAATTTCTCCGAATTAATATTTGTAAGATCAAGACGGGCTTATATGCAGGTAGTAACTGAAACTAAAACATACCTGGTACTAAACAGGATGGAATTGGTACAACAGTATCTGCCCAAGGAATTGTTTTGCAGAATACATAAATCTTATATAGTATCATTGGCAAGAGTTAAGGCCTTTGACAATTTTAAAGTATGGCTATATCCTCCGCCGGAAGGTAATATTTACCGCCCGGGAATGGCTAGGCTGCAAGAGCTGCCTTTGGGAAAAAGTTTTAGAATTAGATTACGGGAAAGCGTCCCTATTATGCCTAATAGAGCAGGAGTTTTTACAAGTGTATTGGATGAAGCAAAATTTATACTTGAAGGTGAAGAAATGGAATAAGAGTGACCACATCTTCAGGGTGTTATATAAAGTATGTTTTGTAAACAGTTGGATTTTTTTCTCATGCTTGAACTTTTAAGCAATATCGGGGGAGGTTTCCACTTCCTCCTCGTTTTTTAAACTTTGAGTACAGAGTTGGGCCGGGGAAACCCGGCATCTTCTCTCTTCTCATACACCTCTCCCTTATATAGGGGTTAGGGGTGAGGTTGCAATTGTTATTTTTCTCATAAACACTGATTAAAGGCAGTCAGTCTAGTTACCAGGGGAAGTGAAAGCTTCCCCTTATTTTAAATAAAAATCCTCATAAAACGATGGCAGTTGATCCTGGTAAACTATATGATGAAATGCTCAGTAAAATTTCAGACAAAAGCATTCAGCCAAATAAAACCGACCTGGTCGAAAGCTGTTTTTGGATAGCCAGTAAGTATTGGGAGACCTTAAAAAAAAGTATAGACAAATCTTTCTATTCAGATCAGGCAAGTGAAATAAAATTTTTCAGAACTATCAAGCCCAAATTCACGAGCCAGGTACAATATTATTCAATGCTGGCCGAAGCTCAGTTATTTGTACCAGAAGAAGTTGGACTGCAGGTTATATACTGGAGAGATGAACTAAAAAGGTATAGACGATTTTGTGAGCGCTTTAATGAATTTGTAGATTATTACGAAAGCAATGCTGTTTACTTAGACAATATTTATTTCGTAAAGGTTCCTCCGGATTGGGTACCGGCATTTCAGCCAGTAACCTATGATGCTGACAAAAATTTTTGTTCAACACACGATCACCTGGTTAGGGGTATACTGGCCCACCGCATGTATAATGCCTATGTCCACGAAAAATTAGCTTCCTTAAAAAACGAATTTTAACATCGCCGTGCCACATCAAAAACAAAGATTAATCAGCCGTAAAATTATTGAAGCAGAAGAAAATGAACGTAACCGCCTTGGGGCCGAACTGCATGATAATATTAACCAGTTACTCGTAACAGCCAGGCTCTACATCGGCTTGGAAAGAAAAAAACAAACAGCAAATTCAGAGTTCCTTTCCAAAGCTGATGATCATCTGGAAATGGCAATAGCAGAGATCAGGGACCTTACCCGGAGGCTTACAACCGCTGCTATTACAACGGAAGGGGTGCAAAAATGTATTCTGGAAATTGCTGCAAATATGTTCCAGTTAAAAGCCATCAGGCTAGAGGCTCGTATAGATAACGAAACAAATAAAAAGCTTTCCGCCGAACAACAGATTATGGTTTACCGCATCATTCAGGAACAAACCAATAACATCCTGAAATATGCCGAAACAAAAACTGCTGAAATAAGCCTGCAGCAAAAAGACAATGAAGTAGAACTGATCATTACTGATAAAGGAAAGGGCTTTGAAAAAACGGAACAAAAACTAAATGGTATTGGCTTCGTGAATATCCTGCATCGGGTTGAAGCATTTAACGGCTCCATGGAATTATACAGTTCACCCGGTAAAGGTTGTAGGCTCAAAGTTCGCTTTCCATTAAACGAAACTTAGTCAAGGGTCTGTCATGCTGAGGAACGAAGCATCTCATCAATTGGAACGATTAGACTTTAGGTAGCCCAAAAGTCTGAAATGCAATGTCAGACTCCATCTCAAAATACTCATATTCAAGTATTGAATTTAAGATTGTTGCATTCCGGTATGGCCCCATGCCCAAGTCCGGTGATGTAAATCCATGACTATGCAGGTCCATATTCTGAACAAAAATATCCTCATTCACATTGATTGAATAATTCCTCTTAATTGCAAACCTATTATTGCTATCCCATTTCAAAACTCCTTCCGCACTCTCAACAATAAAGGGCAGGTGATTGCGGTAACCGGTGGCCAGGATAACTACATCAGTACAAACAGAAAAGCTTTCCTCCAGCTCAATATGTAAAAAGCCAAGCTGAAGTCTGCCATCTTCACACTTTTTTAATGCATGCAACTCACAGTTACTAAGCAATCCGGGTTTGCAATCTCTGGTCTCAAATTGTTGTTCATAAAGCCTGTCATAAATAGAATTGATCAGCGAAAAATTAATGCCTTTGAAAAGCATATCCTGTTTCCTGAGAGTAGAGATCTTTTGCAGTGTGCTTAAGCCATAAAAATGATCAATATAATCTGGGGAAGTCATTTCAAGGCTCAGCTTGCTATATTCCATCGGGAAGAAACG
The DNA here is from genome assembly GCA_963715585.1 of uncultured Chitinophagaceae bacterium. Classification (GTDB taxonomy): domain Bacteria; phylum Bacteroidota; class Bacteroidia; order Chitinophagales; family Chitinophagaceae; genus Ferruginibacter. The sequence goes on from OY970254.1 coordinate 667,653, forward strand.
TTCACTCCGTGTGAACCACCTGAGTTCTTTGATTGAAGAAGAATGATTTAAAAGGTCATAATAAATTTCTGCAGCACTCTGTCCTGACCCTACAATGCTAACAGACTTTTTATCTAAAATCTCATCTTTGAATTTCAGGTAATCCATCGAATGAAATACCGTTGGATGTTTAAAAGACCTGGCACACTCTGGTAAATGCGGAATAGTCCCAATGCCAATTACTACATATTTGCATCGTATCATTTCAATATGACCATTCCCTGTATCAGTTATGCTTACAACATATAATTTAGCAGCCCCATCGTAATAAACAGCATTACAGGAATACCCAAAATGCAGAGAAGCTAATTGATTGGCCACCCACCTGCAATAATCATTGTATTGCCTTCTGCTGATAAAATTATTTTCGTGTATAGCAAATCGGAACAAGCCTTTCTTATTCTTAAGGTAATTCAGAAAACTATATTTGCTTTGAGGATTTACCACAGTAACCAGGTCAGCATAAAAAGGAACCTGCAGACTGGTACCCGGTATCATCATTCCGGGATGCCAGTTAAATTCTGGCCGCTTATCAATAAAAGCGCATTCCAAATTTTCAATCTCATCCGCCAGCGCCGCCATTCCCAAATTAAACGGACCTATTCCAATTCCTACAATATCGTAAACCTTTTTAGTATCCATAACAATTGACAATTAAAAAATATTAAGTCCTCATTTTATCAATGATGTAAACAATTCCCCAAACATTGAATGTAATCAGCGCCATCAACCCAACAGAGGCAAAAGATCCCAATGTCTGAAATCCAAACACCGGCAGCAACCAAAAAATAAAGACCCACTGCACAAAGTAAATAAGCGTGATATGCTTACTCAACCAACACAGCAATTCAAAGAACTTGTTTGAATTGAATAGTTTACTAACCAAATGCCAGGCATATAACCAGACCAGCACAAGCAATAAATGAATAAGCGTATCAATCGGAGAGGACCGGTAAAATGAGCCCTCATTATAAGTATTTATGAAATGATAAATGATCATTGCAATGGAACCGGCCAATAAGGTGGCTGTCCAAAGCTTTGGTATTTTTATGCTGATTCCCCCTTTTATTAAATAGCCAACATACATTCCAAACAGAGGATACACAAGCCATGGGAATAAAGGAAAGAAAACCCTTGGCGGCTGGCCACCGGCCAATTGAAGAATAGCGTTGAAAATCCAGTGATCACTTTTTAAGTCCCAAAACAAAGGAGAGACAAAACAGATCGCAATTGCAATTACAAAGTATGCAAACCTGTAAGGAAACAACCGATAGCATAGCTGCAATATCATAAGGCTGATTCCAGCCAGTTGCAGAATATCGCCTGTACAAACTAATTGTATAAATCCATTACGGTCATTACTAATTTTCAAATACTTCAATAATCCGTCAGGAATTAATCCGCACAAAAAGGGAAGTCCGAATTTCAACACGTTAAGTAAGTAACCTACTGCTAAAATTTGAAAGGCTCTTTTCAAAACCTGCTTATTATCTTTCTTAGCGCTTAATGCAAATGAAATTCCCATCAACAGCATGAACAGCTGTGCACCTGGTCCTTCCGAAATAAATCTGAAAATTCCACACAGCCAGGTCTGGTGTACCGATGGTTTGCTAAACAACAGCATCGTATGCACCGGCGCAATGAACATCACGGTAAAGCCCCTTGCCAGGTCAAGGCTTAAAATTCTCTCTTTCATAAAAAGCTTTTTCCAAATTGGTAATAAATGTTTTTTGAGGAAGTTCCAAGTTCCCCCTTTAGGGGGCGGAGGGGGCTTTGGTTTTTACATATACATGCGCCCTCTTATAACTCATATCCACAGTTTTTAATTTTTTAAAACCGCACCTCTCAAGAAGCTCAATTGATTTCCTATTATTTACATCTGGTTCGGCATACATTCTTCTGGCATCTGGAAAACTGAAATAGTATTTGAGAAAACTATTTACAATAGCCGTGGTCAGGCCCGGGACCGGCACTTTGTTTGGGGACATAAGCAAATGAAATCCACAGTCATGCTCTTCATGGTTGATATGTCCTTTCAGTTCATCTGCAAAAACGGAATACACATCAAACTGGCATACCAGCATACCGTTGTAAAATCCGGTAAAGGAATGGGAGTAAGGGTTATACTCCATGCATTGGTAAATAGTATATAGCTGGCTGTAATGGCCATTCATTTGCCAGTATTCCTGGGTATAATCCATATTTACCCATTTATGAATTGCCGGCAGTTCAGTGTTAAGGCCAAGAGATTTAAAGGCGATAGTTCCATTGACGCTTTCAACAAATTCCGAATGAACCATTTCATTACTTATGTCTGAAGGCTTACAGAAAAGGGGAGGAGCTTTTTTAGTTAGCATGGTGGTGACTTTTTGTTCAGTTGCAAAGTATGCTCACCCTTTTCTAAAATGTTTATGCTAATCGGATACTGTTTTATGCAATTAGGATTATCTGTCACCCTGCCTGCCCCGACGCATGTCGTGGGAGCCTGTCGAAGGGCTGTCATGCTGAGGCACGAAGCATCACTCATACTCTTCACACAGTATGATACATGAAACAATTGGGCTGACTGCACCTAAGAGTAGAGAACCAATGCCGAAGCTACAGTAGCACAAAAACCAAATCAAGGAACCATCCGACAAAGGGGGTGTAATCCTTTGTCGGGCTCCTTTTTTGGTTCTTTTTTGGAGAGGCAAAAAAGAACATAAAAGATCAGAGAGAAACAATTCAAACAATTGCTAGAATAAAAATAAAACCCCTACACAAACTCAACCTTAATCTTAACCTAAACCTTACTCACATGGAATTCCAAATCTTTGCACCCGGTGGTAACGAGATCCAGATCGTATCCGAAATACCCGAGGTTTTAAAAAAGCAGACCCTTCCTTTCAACGAAACAGTTATCGGTAAAGCAGAATTCGGCCAGATGGTATTTCGGAATTATAAAGGCAATGGCTTTAACATTTGGTATAGCAATTACTTCATCAAACATGATACTGAAGTGAAAGCCAGGACAGATGTCATGGTACTCGAATTGCATATACAATTTCAAAACCAGTTCATGATAGATTGGGACAAAGTTGGTAAGAATGATTTACTGCCATTCCAGTTCAATCTTACGTACACGCCATTTGTAAATAACTGGGCAAAATTTATTGGCGGTAAAGACTGCCACACATTTGATATTCACTTTACTAAGGAATACCTACAGCAACTGGCACCGTTTTTTCCTTTGTTGTATAAATTCCTGGAACAGGTAGAAAAAGGACAGCCGGCTAACCTTTCTGAATTGGACCATTTTCTAAATCCAGGCATGATCATAATAGTTAATCAGCTTTTGCAATGTTCATTTAGCCCGGACGTTGCAAAATTTTACATCGAATCAAAAGTGATGGAATTGCTGATCATGGCATTGGACCATGTTTCCGGCAACCACATCATAGCACCAATTAAATTGAGTAAGTATGATATTGAGCGATTGCATGAAGCGAAGCAAATATTGTTAGGCGATTTTGAGAATAAAATATCCTTAGTACAATTAGCCCGTAAAGTAGGCATCAATGATTTCAAACTAAAGAAAGGCTTTAAGCATTTGTTTGGCTCAACAGTTTTCGATTATCAACAATCTGCAAAAATGGAAGCTGCGATGAAGGAATTAAAAGAAACAAATAAACCTGCCGAAGAGATTGCTTATTCAATCGGGTATGATTTTGTTTCTAACTTCAATTCGGCGTTTAAAAAGCACTTTGGTTTTTCACCTGGTTATGTAAGAAAGAAGTAGCTCGGTATTCTTTTCCTTTACTGATATTTTCTTCAATAAATATATACCCTTGCTTAGCCTGTTTCTGGTTATACCATAACTCAACTTCATTTTTTCCGAAACTTCTTTCTTTGTAAGGTTACTTGTGAAATACAGAAATACAATTTCTCTGAATTGTTCTGGCAATTCATCAATAAGGATAAAAAGTTCTTGTTCTGCGATATGTAATTCATTTTTTTTAGGCATAATACATTTCAAATCAAACACTCATCTATAGATGGGTAAATAAAACCTGCAATTAAGGCAACTTTAGAGCCTCATTAATTGAGGTACATGAAATCAAAAATTGACCAGTTCGTAATTAATAAAGTCAAAGAAAAACGTCTTGAGAAAAAATTATCTCAGAAGGATTTAGCTTTTGAATTGGAGTTGTCGGTGGGCTTTATTGGCAATATTGAAAGTCCTAAATATGCTGCTCATTACAATATCAAACACATTAATCAACTTGCCTTAATACTTGAATGTAGCCCACAGGATTTCTTTCCAAAAAAGCCTTTATAATTCTACCTGTTTTCATTTTGCAAAATTAATCTAAAAATTATTACCCATCTATAGGTGGTTAATAAAAATCCGTATTTCATAATTTCCCCTCCCAATCTAACAACACATTTATCTATTCCATTCAGAGATTTACAGCCTCTTCATTCATCACTAAATTAATTTCCAATGGCTGTCAATTTAATTACCCAGGAAGATCTTCAGAACTTCAAGACAGAGTTATTCGCAGAGCTAAAAGCACTGTTTGCTGAATCAGGCCCGGCACCGCAAAAAAAATGGCTCAAATCTTATCAGGTCAGGGAAATGTTGGGAATCTCCAGGGGTACTCTTCAAAACATGAAAGACAATGGAACGCTTCACCCAACCCTTGTCGGCGGTCTTCTTTTTTATGATAATGATGAAATAACAAAACTGCTCAAAGGTCCTGAGCGTAGTCGAAGGAGCTAACCCAGTTGTCACACTGAGCCTGTCGAAGTGCGACTAACGAAATTACTGTTAGTACTGTCACGCTGAGGCACGACCTGTCCCGATTATTTCGGGAAGCATCTCATCACCAAATCATCAAATCGCCCCATCATCAAATCGATTCCCATGTTCTCAAAATACCGTGGCCGCAGCCACACAAAAAAGCAAGGCAATTGTAAACGCAAAATTTCCATTGCAGAGCGCCGGGCAAGAACCAAAGTGAAAAACTTTGCAAAGCTATTCCCGTGCCTGGCATTACAATCTTCAAAACTTAATAAAAGCATTTACCAGCATACTGTTTTAATGACCAGAAAAAGTATTGCGGTATGAACTATGTAAGGCACCTCAACGCCTTCTTTTCCTTCATTCGTAGTGATGGACGGCTCACATCTTCGCATGTGAGCCTTTATATGGCACTGTTTCAATACTGGAACTTCAACCGCTTTCAAAATCCATTTCCTGTTTACCGGGATAATATCATGAACCTGAGTAAGATTGGTTCAAAGAACACTTACCATAAGTGCGTTAAAGAACTGCACGAGGCGAAATACATTTACTACCAGCCATCACCATCCAGGTTCCTGCCGGTAAGAATCAGCGTCATTCGCCTGGATATACCTGCAGAAGAACCCACACGATACAAACAACTCGATCTCTTTAATTCAGAAAGTAGCCAAGCCACTAGTACCGATATTGATACCGGTAGTGTCCCACATTTGACCGATACAAGTACCGATTTTGATACCGTACCAGTCCCAAATTTGGGACACAATATAAAACCAAACTTTAAAGAAGATAAAACTGTGTCAGACACACCCATAAAAAATTTTAATAAAAATGGAAAAAACAAAGACAAACTCACCGGCCAGCCCGGTGTCCCAAATCTGGGACATGACACTGAGCGAAGTCCAAGTACAATGGTCCTAACTCAAAGCGAAGTTGAAGAGTTTTTCATATCCGCAAATTACCCGGTCACCGAAGCCCAAAAATTCTTTTTATACAACAAGGGTAGGGGATGGCAGCTCCGTGACAAAGTGCCAATTAAAGATTGGCAGGCCCTTGCCCACAAATGGATGTTAGGCATCGGGAAAACCAATAGTAAAAAAAAGCAATCAGAAGAAGCCGGCCCCGATGCGGAAGAATTATTCAATCAATTTTCCGCCGGCCAAAAAATTTTCTACCTCATCACTGCAGAACATTTCCAACAACTACAACTCAAACTAACCGAACCAATAATGCAGGAGGCCTGGAAGGAGAGAATCAATCAACTCACTGGCACAAACCAGCATTCCCTGAATCAATTATGGGATGCCTACCTAAAAGGCAATAAAGAAAATGAACTGATCAAAAAGGATGGATCCAACTTAATTAACCTGGCAAAACGCATAGCTGTATTAAAACACTTTCAAAAGCAAAATTTGTCATCCTGAGCCTGGCGAAGGACCTAACCAATAACATCAAACAAAATGCACACAATAAACCTGATGGAATTCGCAGACTATGAGTTCAAAGACATCTACACCTATTTGATGACGAATAACGAAACATCATTCCGCATCACAATGCCCAGGGATTCCGAATTACAGCAAGGAGATAAAATTTCAATTGTAACAGAGTATTACGATGCACTCTATTTCGGCCAAAAGCTTTCAGAACTTTCTGATGACTTTACTTATTCGGTTCCATCTGAATATAGTACTTCACCATTCGCCTTCGAACTAATCACAACCGACATGGAAAAACTAGCAGACACAATCTTTTATCTCATCAAAGGCATTATCCTCGATTCCGAAACAACTGATTCGATGGAAAAGTATTGGGATGATAAGGAGGAGTTCTGGGCTCAATACTGCGGCGACAAAATTGTACCGGTCTGCCATGGCCTCTTACACATCATGGAAAATAATTTACAAGAATAATAACCCATTAAACCAAAATTAATGAACATCAAAAACTACACATCCACAATCGACGCCAGCCGCTCAATGGCAAAAATCGAAGAGCTACTAGTTGAGATCGGCGCAACAAACGTCAACAAGCAGTATGAAAACAAAGTTTGCACCGGCATCACATTCCTGCTATACGATCAGCAGTTACTACAGACCTTGCCATTTCATTTAAAAGCCCAGGTCGAAGAATGTTTTCAAATACTCTGGAAAGATGTAAAGCGACCCCGCCAGGACACAAAAGCCACGCTGCAGCACCAGGCCAACAAAACTGCCTGGAAGATACTTTCCGACTGGACCGAAATCCAGTGCAGCATGATCCTCCTCGGCCAGGCCAAACCTTTGCAAATGTTTCTACCTTTCATGTACGATATGAAAACATCAGAGACACTATATGATAAAGTGACGAACGGAAAAATCCACCTATTAGGCAACTAAATTTGGTCGCATTTATCCTAACCTAATAAGTTTTATAATATTTATGTCTAATTCATTATTTTTAGGAGAATTATGGCTAAAATTCCTTTTAAAATATCAGCAAGAGCAGCAAGTCTAATTGGACATGAAAATATTGCTACCGCTGATGGTGCTATCATTGAACTTGTAAAGAATGCCTATGATGCTGATGCAGATGATTGTATTGTTTTCCTGGACCAATCTAAAAAAGGGCAAGTTTTATACATAATTGATAATGGCGATGGTATGGACAAAAAAGTTCTTGAAGAATCTTGGATGGTGATTGGAACAGCTAACAAATTAAATTCACCAAGAAGTAATAATAAACGAATAAAAACAGGAGCAAAAGGAATAGGAAGATTTGCGCTTGATCGGCTTGGAAACTCTGCAACCATATTAACCATTCCACTTGGGAAAAAAGCTGGTTACGAATGGAAAGTAAACTGGCAAGAATTTCAAAATAACAAAACTCTTGACCAGGTTTTTGCAGATTTGAATATAGTTGAAGGATTAAATCTTTCCAATCAATTGAAAGATTTAGCAGGAAACTTTAAACCACTTTTAAGTTATTTTAAAAAGAATCCTTTTTTAAGTGGTACAATAATAAAAATTACAAATTTAAAGGATGATTGGACTAAGCATGATGTAGAATCGTTATATAAAAGTCTTGAAATTTTGGTACCGCCAATTGAGTTACCAGTTTTTAATTTATCATTTTATCATTCGGCTTCAGAATCTAGTTATGGAAAAATTGAATCACTTGCAAGTGAGGATTATGATTATAAATTAATAGCTAAAGTTCAAAAGGACCAAACCATTGTATTAACAATTTCAAGAAAGGAATTTAATTGGAAAGAAATTCATCCAGATGTTTTTAAGCAGAAAGAACCAAAGGATATGTCCAAGTCGCCTTACAATCTTGAAACAATTAAAAAAGGCACATTCTCAGTCAGATTGTCGTTAAAAGAATTTTGGCCAGGTCTTGATGAGAAAAGGGAAGAAATTATTAAAGGTATTGGGCCGTTTGAATTTGTCTTTTATTATATCAAAAGATCAAATAGGGAAACTGAAAAATTCGCTTTAAAAAATATAGATTCAAGCAAACGTAAGTTGTGGCTTGATCAGTTTGGAGGTATTAAACTTTACAGAGATGGTTTTCGTGTAAGACCCTATGGTGAGGTAAATAGCAATTCGTTTGATTGGCTGGATTTGGGTGGAAGATCTTCTGTTAGTGCAGAAGGGCCTGGGCAAAAAAACGGTTCAAGATGGAAAGTAGAATCACAGCAAGTATTTGGTGTAATAAATATTTCAAGGATATTAAACCCTCATCTTGAAGATACAACCAATCGTGCCGGACTTCATGAAAATGATTATTACTTTCTATTTATTGATTTCATTCTTCGCTTAATAAATACTGTCGAATTAGACAGGCATTATATTATGCGTCCAATGGCTGTCGTTTTTGATAAAATTAACGAAACAGAACAAACAATTGAAAAAGCCAATAAGCAAGCAGATGAAGCATTAGCGAAAAATAAAAAGCGAAATAAGGCTACTTCTCGATTTGTAAAGAAAAGGCCTACAGATAAGGAGACAATTTATGCTACAGCTGTAAAAGATCTTCAAAAGATAATTAATCAAAAGGAAGACGAATTGAAAATGATTCGTGTATTAGGTAGTGTAGGACTTACTTTAGCAACATTTTCCCATGAATTAGATGAGTTAAATGGCGATTCTCAATTATATACTTCAAAACTTCATACATTTATTAATTCTGAATTTGATAAAAAAAGCTATGCTACTATACCAAGGAGCAAGAATCCATTTTTGTTAATTGATGAATTAAAAATAGTCAACCAAAGGATTGGAAGCTGGCTTGAATTTGCGAAAACATCATTAAAAAAAGACAGACGAAAAGCAACAGACTTAAATATATCTAAATATTTTGCAGAATTTGAAAAACGATGGTCAAGCTTCTTAGAAACGAGAAACACGAAATTTATAATTAATAAAAAATTTGGTAATTTAAGTATTAAGAAAGCATATCCTATAGATATTGATTCGATATTTAATAACCTCCTATTAAATTCAATTGATGCATTCTTTCGCAAAGATTCCTCCACAAGGCGTGAGATAAAAATTGATTATGAATTTGAGGAGAAAGGGTTGAATATAATTTATGAAGATTCTGGTCCGGGCTTATTAAATGAGATTAAAGATGTTAACGATATTTTCTTGCCATTCTTTACCACAAAGAAAAAAGCCGATGAGGAAGTTGGCATCGGATTAGGCATGTGGATTGTAAAAAGCACAATAGAACAATATAATGGTTATGTTGAAATAATGAATCCTAGACCTTCGTTTAAAATAAAACTTCATTTCCCTAAATATTCTAACTAAATGGACAAATTCAGAATTGTATATATTGATGAAGATGAAAAGGATAGAGAAAATTTTTCAGAATTATTAACATCTGAGAATTTAGATGTTCTTACAATTCATCCGAATGTGGTTGAATCAGATTTGATAAACTATATTTTGGAAGAAAAATTTGATGCTTTGATAATTGACCATAGACTTTATGGAACAGACACATCTATAAAGTATAGTGGTGCTGATATTGTTCAGCAAATTCAGGAGATAAAAGATAAATTTCCATCTTTTGTGCTTACCAATAATCGGGATGAAGACGAAGTTGGAGAAAAAATTGAGGAGATTTTAATTTTTACAAAAAAGGAATTAATTGAAAATGCTCCAGAAATTCATCGCAAGATTACTAGTACAATAAAACATTACCAAAAGGTAAATCAAGAATTAGGACAAAAATTGGCGAATCTTCTGAAAAAGAGAGAATTAGAAAATGGGTTGGATGATTCAGATAGTCAGGAGTTATTGTCAATAAATTATAAAATTGAAAGACGCTTAAACACTAGAGAAATTTTGCCTGAATTAATTAAAGATTCTGATAGTTTAAAAGCTTTGAACCAGGTAATAAATGACGCTCAGGATTATTTGAATAAAGTGAAAAAGTAACTCAGATGCCTCAATTCAGAATTTCAACACCAACCAGAACTTATTCAAAAACTCTTAAACACTATAGAAGTTACAAGCGGTATTTGATTGTTGACTTTTCAAATAGATGTGGCTATTGCGATGGTAGTGATACTTGGCATGGTGGTTATAGGTCTTACCATATTGACCATTTTGCACCTAAGGACAAATTTGGCCATTTAGAGAATATATACATAAATCTAATTTATGCTTGTCCTTCATGTAATTCTTCAAAATCTAACAAATGGCCATCTGATGATGCTGAGAAGAATGTTGTCGGTGAAGAAGGATTTCTTAATCCATGTAATGATGATTTTAATGAGCATTTTAGTCGTGACAACGACGGAAATATAATTGGTATATCTCCTATTGCAAAGGACATGTATAAGAACTTAAATCTCGGTTTAGAAAGGCATTCAATTATTTGGAAACTCACTTCACTTGAGAAGTTGATAACTGAATATGAAGAGGAGATAGTTAAATCGAGTGATGCATTGGTAAATGAAAAACTAGTCAATATCCATTACAGACTTCTTAAAATATTCTATGAATATCACACGAGATTAAGGAAGATAAACAAGAGCTAACAAAAGATGAAGATTTACAGTAACGAAAACCACAAAATAATTCAAGGTGATATCATTTTGGCTTTGAAGGACAAGGAAATACCAAATGAAAGTGTTGATTTAATATTTGCCGATCCTCCTTATAATATTGGTAAGAATTACAATGGCAATAAAGATAAATGGAAGGACGATAAAGCCTATATTTCATGGTGTAAACAGTGGTTAAGATTTGCAATTAAAAAATTAAAACCTAGTGGAAGTTTGTACATCATGACTGCCACGCAGTTTATGCCTTATATTGATTTATACTTAGGTAATAAAATGCATATTATTTCAAGAATTGTTTGGCATTACGATAGTTCAGGTGTTCAAGCAACAAGGGCGTTTGGCTCCCTATATGAACCAATTTTACATTGTGTAAAATCAAAAACTGGATATGTCTTTAATTCAAAGGCAATTCAGGTTGATACAAAGACCGGTGCGAAAAGAAAATTAATAGATTATAGGAAAAACCCTCCAGTAAAATATAATTCCAAAAAGGTTCCTGGGAATGTTTGGGTTTTTTCTAGAGTAAGATATAGGATGCAGCAATATGAGCAACATCCCACCCAAAAGCCAACCCAATTATTAGAGAGAATTATTAAAGCAAGCTCAAAAAAAAATCAAGTAATATTGGATCTTTTTGCAGGAACTTTTACTGCAGGAGAAACAGCAAAAAAACTGGATAGAAAATCAATAAGTGTAGAAAAAGATCATGAGTACGTTAAAATTGGCTTAAGAAGGGTTCTGGGTTTAGAGGAATTAAAAGATGAAAAATTAGCTCAAAAGAAAAAGCCCTACATTAGAAAAAATGGAGCCTTCGCCCAAAAGAAAATAAATACAGCAATTACGAAAAAAGCTAGCAATTTGTGTGCATGATTTCAGTTTTCTAAACTTTAATTTTTTGCTATTATGTTAAAAAGAGATGAATATTTATTAATTATAGATAATATTCGAAATGTTGAGAAAGCATCTCTTGATGAGTTTATCATTAAAGAACTTATTCCATTAAAAAAGGATAATGATTTCTTTATCGAAACATTGTATAAAGACATAAATTATATTCTTACAGATTTAGACAAACCTGGCGATAACGATCTAGCTGAAGAAAATGGTGATTGGGTGGAAGAGGATGGCGATTTAAAATTGACAGGATATCAAACCAGGCTCCATGACATTTTATTGTGGCTTCACATGGAAATGGTAGAAAAAATGACTTCCTCCGCTGAATATCCAAATCAATTTATTGAGAAAATGGAAAATTTTGAAGAGCGGTTTCTTAATAAGCAAAATTATACTCCTGAATACAAAATAAAGCTTGATATTATTAAGCAGAGTTTAAAATCAGAAAGACATCAAAATACGGGTGGAAAAATTTCTTGGTTTAGACGTCTCTTAGCCTTAGATAACCTTGAATTAAAGCCAAATATTGCTGGCTTTGGAATAAATTTAAAAGAGGTAATTAAAAAGTTTAAGAAGTAAATTACAAACAGCACACTAGTTAGGCAGCAATTCTAGCTTCTCCTAAGCAAGCACAGGATAGATAAGGTCTTTTAAAGAACTGGACTAAAACAGTAAGATGGATAAGAATCCTTGTCCTTTCGTTACTGTTTTGTTCTTTTACAATAAGTATCCGATTTTTGTAATTACATTAATTATATTCCAAAATGAAATACATCTTATTTCTTGATGAAAGTGGCGATCACGGCCTCACAAAGCCAGACCCTGATTTTCCGGTTTTCTTACTTTGTGGAGTACTTACCACTGAAGAAAACTATGAAATCATTCGTCGGGATATTAATAAACTTAAAGAATCTATTTGGGGTAATAAAACTGTCATCTTCCACTCCAGGGATATTCGTAAATGCGAAAAAGAGTTTCAGAAATTATTTGATCTCGATTTGAAGAAGAAATTCTACGAAGGCATCAACAAAATAGTTTCCGGTTCGGATTATACTATTGTTGCATCTGCAATCCAAAAAAATGCTTACATAGAAAAATTCGGAAAGTTACAGGATGATGTGTATGAGGTAGCCCTTTCTTTTGTTATAGAACAGGCGGCGATGATATTAAATGAAAAGGAACCTAATAGTGAATTGGCGATTGTAATTGAACGGCGTGGACAAAAGGAAGATAAACAGTTAGACGATCATTTTCAACGTCTTTGTGCACGGGGTACCGGTAAATTAACTGCAGAGCAACTTCACCAGGTATCACCAACTTTTACATTCAGAAATAAAAAAGAGAACATCAACGGAATTCAGTTAGCCGATTTAGTCGCTTATCCAATCGCACGGTATGTAATAGAACCCGATAGAGCAAATCCTGCATTTGAAGTTTTAGAGTCGATGATTTATAGAACCAATGGCAATCTTGATGGTCTAAAGCTCTATCCTTAAAAAATAAAAAGTCAAGACAAGTCTTGACCTTTTACCGATCGGGGACACCCCGGTCCGAATAATTTGATTACAAAAATACAGCTTTTTTATTCATGTCCGAAATTTTGCTCAAACTAATGGTTTTTTGTCCTAAAAGTTAACATTCGGATAGGGATATTGCCACTTTTTTGCAGGTAAAAATGGCTTAAAGTATTTGTAATCAATAGCTTAAATAAAAATCACCAATTTGCTAAAACGGGCAAAATCGGCTGAAACCTTTATTGGTATTGAATCACAGCACATTTCTATATACATTTTTCTTTTTAGTTTGCTACCTATCACATGGTGCCTTGCAGTAAAGAAAAAACAAATACTATAACTACCCAAAACCCTTAATTTTATTCAAATAATCACCGGCAAAACATACATGAAACTGGAATTAATTAAGCCCATCAAAGCCCTTAATAAAGCCTACCTGAAAGAAAAGGTAAGCCGCAATCATATAGAGCTGTTTAAGAAGAACCTGCAGCAATTACTTGGTCGCATCAATCAGCAGGAAAGCGAAGAACACCTGAAAAATGTTATAGCCGATTTTTTAAAAGATACCTGGTACAAAGATCAGTTTGAAATAAATACCAAAGACAGGAATGATCTGGTAATCCACACAGGCAAAACAACCAAAGATGCCGTAGGTGTTATCCTCGAAGTTAAAAAACCTTCCAATAAGGCAGAGATGATGACAGAAGCAAGGCCAAATACAAAGGCTTTACAGGAATTAATTTTATACTATTTACGGGAAAGGGTTGACCATAACAATACCGATATAAAATACCTGGTTGTTACCAATATTTATGAGTGGTTTGTAATGGATGAGGTTTGGTTTGAAAAGAATATTTTTAGAAATAGCAAACTGAAAAAGGATTATGAGAATTGGAAACTGAGCGGCAAAGACACCAGGTTCTTTTATGAAAGCATTGCTAAATCATTTCTGGATGAAGTGGAAGAAGAAATGCCGGTTACTTATTTTGATGTTCGGAATTATGAAAAGTATGTAAACAATACCGATAAAGAAGATGATACCAAACTCATCGGATTGTATAAAATATTATCGCCTGCACATTTGTTAAAGCAGCCTTTTATAAATGATAGTAACAGCCTTGATACAAAGTTTTATGTTGAACTATTGCATATCATTGGGCTGGAAGAAATAAAAGATGGCGGTAAAAAGTTGATAAAACGAAAAGCAAAATCTGACGAAGCTTCTTTGCTGGAGAACACTATTATAAAGTTAGAGGATAAAGATGCCTTACGCAGTATCAGCAACCTGTCCACCTTTGGTACAAACAAGGAAGAACAATTATTTAATGTAGCACTGGAGTTATGCATTACCTGGGTAAACCGGGTGCTGTTTATTAAGTTGCTGGAAGCCCAGTTATATAAATACCATAAAGGAAACAAAGACTATCTTTTTTTAAACAGCAAACTGGTATTTGATTTTGATGAACTGAGTAATCTCTTCTTTCAGGTATTGGCAGAAAAACCGGAAAGCAGGCGCAGCCACATACAGGAAAAATTCAGTAAAGTACCTTATCTCAATAGTTCTTTGTTCGAACGTATTGAACTGGAAAGACAAACCATTAATATCAGCGAATTAGATAACCGCTTACAATTACCGGTATCAACAAGTTCTGTTTTAAAAGATGATAAAGGCAAACGCAAAGCCGGCACTTTGCCCACACTGCAATATCTTTTTGAGTTTTTAGATGCTTATGATTTTACCAGCGAGGGCGGCGAAGAAATACAGGAAGAAAATAAAAACCTGATCAATGCTTCTGTTTTGGGATTGATTTTTGAAAAGATAAATGGCTATAAAGACGGATCTTTCTTTACACCGGGCTTTGTAACCATGTATATGTGTAAAGAAACAATCCGCCGTTCGGTGCTGCAAAAATTTAATGATACCAAAGGATGGCAATGTGACACCATTGATAATTTATACAATAAGATTGAAGATAAAAAAGAAGCCAATAAAATCATCAATAGCCTGCACATTTGCGACCCAGCCGTGGGCAGTGGCCACTTTTTAGTAAGTGCTTTAAATGAAATGATTGCCATTAAAAGCGAATTGAAAATTTTACAGGATGCAACCGGCAAATCATTAAGGGATTATCATGTGGAAGTAGTGAATGATGAACTGATCATTACGGATGAAGATGGTAAGTTGTTTGATTACAACCCCCAAAACAAAGAAAGCCAGCGCTTACAGGAAACCCTCTTTCATGAAAAAGAAACCATTATTGAAAACTGTTTGTTTGGCGTTGATATAAACCCCAATTCCGTAAAAATTTGCCGCCTGCGTTTGTGGATTGAATTGCTGAAAAATGCGTATTACATAGCTCCCTCTCCTTTGGAGAGGGCGGGGGGTGAGGTTTACACGACTTTAGAAACCCTCCCTAATATTGATATAAACATTAAATGCGGCAATAGCCTTATTAGCCGCTTTGCTTTAGATGCTGATATTAAGAGTGCATTACGCAACAGTAAATGGAGTATTGATAGTTACAAAGTAGCCGTGCAAACATACCGGGATGCAGAAAGCAAGGAGCAGAAAAGGGAAATGGAAGAATTGATTGATTCCATAAAAAAAGATTTTAGAAGTTACATAAGCCCCAATGACCCGAAATATAAAAAGCTATCTAAACTACGGGGCGATTTATTTAACCTTAGCCAGACCAAAGAATTATTTGACGAAGGAAATAAAAAGAATAAGGATACGAAAAAAAAGATAGAGCAATTAAGCAATGAAATAACAAAGCTGGAAACAGAAATTGGAGAAATAAAAAATAATAAGATTTATGAAAATGCTTTTGAGTGGCGATTTGAGTTTCCAGAAGTGTTGAATGGGGACGGAGATTACATTGGATTTGATATGATAATAGGTAATCCACCTTACATACAGTTACAAAAAATGGGCTTGGAATCTGAAACCCTGGAAAAGCAAGGGTTTGAAACATTTGCTAAAACTGGCGATATTTACCAACTGTTCTATGAGCTTGGTGTAAATCTTTTGCAGAATGATGGACAGCTTTGTTTTATTACCAGCAACAAATGGATGCGTACCGATTATGGCAAAGTAACTCGGAATTATTTTGGAACTAAATGTAATGTTCGGTTTGTAGTAGATTTTGGAATGGGGCAAATGTTTGACAGTGCAACTACTTATACAAACATATTATTATTGACCAAACAAGATCCTGCTACGACTATTTTGTTATGCCGTGTAAAGAATGACTATAAGCTGCAAATTCCTTTAGAAGATTATGTTTTACATAATCTCGTGGAAGTAGAAAATCCAAAAGATAATAGTTGGGTAGTGTACGATAAAAATGAGTATGCACTAATAAAACGTATAGAAGCTCAAGGCATACCTTTAAAGAAATGGAATATACAGATAAACAGGGGTATCCTTACAGGCTTTAATGAAGCCTTTATTATCGATACAGAAACTAGGGACAGACTTGTAAAAGAAGATCCTAAAAGCGACGAGATAATCAAGCCAATTTTACGTGGTGAGGATATTAAGGCATACATACCTAAGTGGGATGGTAAATGGATTATTGGTACTTTCCCAGCTCTTAAATTGAATATTGAAAATTATACCTCAGTTAAGAAATATCTATTGAATTTTAAAGAACGCCTTGAACCTAAACCCAAAAATTTTGAAGGCAAATGGAAGGGCAGAAAATCAGGGGCATACAAATGGTTTGAGGTTCAAGATTCCATTTCTTATCATGCAGAGTTTTCAAAGCCGAAAATTATTTATCCCAATATGACGAAATACTTGCCTTTTGTATATGATAAAGGCTCGTTTTTTACCAACCAAAAATGCTTTATAATTACCGGTCAACATTTAGGGTATTTAACCGCATTTCTAAATTCTAAATTATTCCGGTTTGCATTTCGTGAATATTTTCCGGAGTTATTGGGCGACACTCGGGAACTTAGTAAGATTTTCTTTGAAAATGTAACAGTAATACCAATTGATGATTTACAGAATAATCTATTTTCAAATTTAGTGGAAGCATTGGTTAATAAAAAACTCACAGGCAAAAACTCTACTGCAATAGAAGATGAAATTGAAAGGCATCTTGCTCAGATTTATTTACTTTCAGATGAAGAAAAGGATTTAATAAACAGTAGGATGTAGTGCTGAACGAATTAAATTGCGTTCATCTGAATTTAGCCCGTACAAATCAAACAGTTTTTCTTCTATCTGATTTTGCAATTCTTCTATTGACAAACCTTCTTTCTTTTTAGTTAGAATTTGCTCTAAAATTTCTTTGTACCAACTATCATCCTGTACAGGCATTACATTAATATTTTCAAAAAAAACTTTTCTCAATTCTCTTGCTTCACCAAGCAATTCAGGAAAGTACTCTTTATAACAAAATCGGAAGAAATTTGAGTTGAAAAATATTGTAAGATAATTTAGTGATGCCCCTGTTATAATGAAGCCCTTATCGTTGATTAAAAACGAGCCTTTATTATCTACTTTTATTGGAAAATGATTTACGCATATATTAGGGTTAGTACAGAAAAACAGACAATAGAAAATCAGCGGTATGAAATTTTGCAATTTGCCGGAACAAAGAATTTAATTATCAACAAATGGTTTGAAGAAACTATAAGTGCATCCAAAAAAATTGAAGAAAGGGCTTTCAGTACTGTACTAAAGAAATTAAGGGCTGATGATATACTTATTGTTTCAGAAATATCGAGAATGGGTAGAAATTTAATGCAGATTATGAGTATCCTTCATCTTTGTATGGAACGAAAAGCAGTAGTATATGCAGTAAAAGAAGGGTATGAACTGGGCGATAATATTAACTCAAAGGTATTGGCATTCGCATTCGGATTATCTGCAGAAATTGAAAGGAATCTTATTTCCCAAAGGACAAAAGAAGCCTTAGCAAGATTGAAAGCTGAAGGCAAAAAATTAGGTAGGCCCTGCGGCAGCAGAAAAAAGAACCCTATACTTTTGTCTCACAGTGAATTTATACGTATCAAAGTGTCTGAGGGGGCAAAGCAGATTGAAATAGCTAATGCGCTAAAAGTACATAGGCACACGGTTAAAAAATGGATTAAAGAATATATTTAAGGTTTTATCTCGACCTTTGTAGGCCTCCTGAATAAAATACTAAAAATAGGGACTTTTAGAAATGACAAAGACAATAAGAAGACCAGTTTTTGATGCCGCCGTTATCGAAGCCATATGCAAAACAATTGCAGATACAAACAATGGATTAACAGGTACAGAAATTGGTAGCCTTCTCACTCAATCTTCTATAAAGGATATAGACTCCCAAAATACTAAATGGAGAAGATTGTACCACGCTTTCGTAGAATGGCAAAATAACAATCAATGCTCAAATCATATTTTGACTTTTATTCAATCGGCTCTAAGTCCGGTTAGATACCTCAGAAAAGAAGAATTATTCCATCACAGAAGGCATGAAATTAATAAATGCCTTTCTTTTATCGGTGTAGAATTAAATGAAAGAGGAAAATATCAGGAAGTTAATAAGGCCACAACGATTTCGGAAGCTGAACAAAGAGCAAGCCGGTTTAAATACAAGTTGGAAATACGTAATGTGCATGAATTGATTTTTGAATATTGTAAACCAGAATTATTAGCTGAAAACTACTTTCATGCAGTATTCGAAGCCATAAAAAGCATAGCAGATAGAATAAGAAAAATGACAGGTTTATATGCAGATGGGACTGAATTAATAGATACTACTTTTTCAACGAAAAACCCACTCATCAGAATCAATCATTTACAAAATGATACTGATCGAAGTGAGCATTTAGGGCTAATGAATCTAATTAAGGGATTGTTTGGTTTAATTCGAAATCCAACCGCCCATGTACCGAAAATTAAATTTACAATTGAGGAAGACGAAGCTTTGGATTTGATGATTTTGATTTCCTATACACACAAGCGGCTTGACAGAACTATATAGAAATGTGTACAAAGAATAAAACTAAATATGAGAGACGATTTTTCACAACAAGTTAAAAGAACTTTAGCTGACAGAGTTGCTTGGAAATGCTGTTTTCCGGGATGTGGTGAAGTGACAATTGGTCCCGGCAATAAAGATGACAATCATGTAGTAAGACTAGGTGTTGCAGCTCATATTACTGCAGCGGCTTCAGGTGGCCCAAGATACAATTCTGATATAGCACCAGAGGAAAGAAGTTCTATAAAGAATGCAATCTGGCTTTGTACCAAACATGGAGATTTAATTGATAAGGATTTTACTGAATATTCTGCTGAAACTTTGCGACAATGGAAAGCTCAAGCTGAAGAAAAAGCGCACAAAAATCTTATTTCGGCAAGTAATATTGACAACTACTTAACCACTTTGATTAGTGTTGGCTCCTCGATAATTTGCGAAGCAGAATGGAATTCTATAAGTTCAAATATTTGGACCTTCAAAACTGGAAGCTTTATAAAAGGAAATGAAGATGTATTATTTGAATATTCAATGAATTTTAATGCAGTTAGTAATTTAGATAAATACTTGATTTTTGAAAGACAAGGTGATGGAAGGATATTAGAAAGTATTGAATTGAACAGAGGGTTAAATAGTTTGGAGGTTGCCTTAAAAGTGAAAGATAAATTTCCAAGTCAGGATCCTAATTTAGTAAGTGCAGATATCGATGCTGACTTTTCTTTTTTTGAGAATGATATCAAACTAGTTAGAGGAATTGATGCAGCAAGGCAAGCAATAAGGCTAACGTTGAGTTCCAAATTTGGAGATTGGAAAGAAAATCCCTTGACAGGCTCTTATTTTACCGACCATTATAAAGATTTTAAATCAGATCCAGTTATTCTTAACAGATTACTTAAATTAGAAATAACCAGATTGCTCTCGATTCCTGTACATGGTGGCTATCCTCCATCTTTTGAGCCGCTGCTCCCTTTTATAAAAAGAATACTTTCTGTTAGAGTACAAGAAGAAAAATCAGACAAAAGACAAGTTTCGTTTTTGGTAAATGGTGAATGGGGTAACGGCGAAATTTTTGAAGAGATTTTTAATGTCTTTATTCATTGAATTATCCATAGCGTTGACACCTGATCATGTTCTTTAACAATTCATAAATGATTTTGAATAAATTTGGTTTAAATAAAATAACCGAACCGGTAATTATATGAAACTCTACATAAAAAATATGGTTTGCAACCGCTGCATAATGGTAGTAAAGCAGGAGTTGGAAAAACAAAAGCTATTGCCGGCGCTGGTTAGCATGGGTGAAGTAGAGCTATCAAAATCTGCAACCGTTAAACAATTGAAAACCCTGGATGAACGACTGAAAGAATTGGGTTTTGAATTATTAGACGATCAGAAGCAGAAGCACATAGAGAAAATAAAGACCTTGCTGATTAAACAAATTCAGTCCGGCGAAATGGAAGAACATTTCAGCATCACTACTTATTTAACTAAAGCTTTAAATAAAGACTATAGTTATATCTCCCGTTTATTTTCCGAAGTGGAAGGCATTACCATTGAACAATTTTTTATTCTACAAAAGATTGAGAAAGTAAAAGAGTTAATCATCTACAATGAAATGAACCTGAGCGAAATTTCATACAAGTTAGGATATAGCAGCGTGGCACATCTTTCCGCACAGTTTAAGAAAGTAACCGGGCTTACGCCAAGTCATTTTAAAAAAATGGGAGGTATCCACCGCCATTCATTAGATAATGTTCACCACAAATAGGTATAACTCTTATCCATGATTCTGTAACATCTTACCATCTTGCTGTAGGAACTTTGTGTTTTAAATATTTATTATGACACATACCTATAACATAAGCGGAATGACCTGTGGCGGATGCCAGGCCAAAGTGCAGGTGCTTTTATCAAAAGTAGCAGGCATTAAAAACATAAGCATTGATTTACAAAAGGGCGAGGCTATCATTGATATGGATAAGCACATTCTAACTAAAGACCTGAAAGCGGCATTAAAAGATTATCCAAAATATCAATTATCAGAGGCCGGTCACCAACACCATGCTATTTCTGCAGTCGCTGATGAAGAAGATAAATCATGGCTTGAAACCTATAAACCTGTACTGCTGATCTTTGCTTACGTTACCGGCATTTCGCTGTTAGTAGAAATGGGGCAAGGCGGATTTGTCTTGATGCGGTGGATGAATCATTTCATGGCCGGTTTCTTTTTGGTCTTCTCCTTTTTTAAATTACTCAACCTCAAAGGCTTTGCAGAAAGCTATGCCATGTACGACATTGTAGCTAAAAAATGGAATGGCTGGGGCTTTGTATATGCTTTTGTTGAACTGGCTTTGGGCATCGCTTTTCTTACCGGCTACAACCCAATCCTAACCAACAGCATTACTTTGGTAGTAATGGCAGTAAGCCTCATTGGCGTAGTGCAATCTGTTTTAAATAAACGTAAAATAAAATGTGCTTGTCTGGGAGATGTATTTAACCTGCCCATGAGTACGATCACCATTATAGAGGATGGACTGATGATAGCCATGAGTGGCATAATGCTATTAATGATGTTATAAATCAACAAAAACCGCTGTGTAAACAATTAGAATTGTGTAACAATGTTGGTTAAAATAGTTATATTTTTGTATTCACGTTCGTAATGAAAAAAATCATTGTAGCCATATTAGCCTTGTTATACATCACCACTTCCACCGGTGCTACTATACATATGCATTACTGTATGGGCGAACTGGCTGATTGGGGCATTGGGCTTAATGATTCCAAAACCTGTGGCAAATGCGGTATGGATAAAAGTGATGAAAAAGATAATGGCTGTTGCAAGGATGAGCAAAAACAAATTAAATTAGAAACTGATCACCAGAAAGCTGGGTTAATAGGATTTATAAATATCCTGGCCGCCCCGGCTATATCTACCCCGGTTCCTGATTTTAATTTTCAGCCATTCTTACAAATTACAGATAGCTATCCCACTTGTCATGCACCGCCAGACATTGACGACATCAAGCTGCATGTTCTCCATTGCGTTTTCCTTATATGATTTATTGATTGTAAATGATGTGCCGGCACTTTATTGTGTATCGGCTATTGGTGCATTCGTGTGCCCAACTATTTATTAATCATAAAATCAAATACAAAAATGAGATCACTTATTTTATTGATAGCTGTCACATTATTATCAGCTTCTGTATCGCAGGCACAAATTAAAAATGCCAAAACAGAAACTGTAAAAGTGTATGGCAATTGTGGTATGTGCAAAACAACCATCGAAAAAGCAGGCAGCAAAAAAAAGCTTTATAAAACAGACTGGAATGAGGAAACTAAAATGGCCACTATCACTTACGATAGTAAAAAATCAGGTGCTGATGAGGTATTGAAAAGTATAGCACTATCGGGCTATGATAATGTAAACTACCTGGCTCCGGATGAGGCGTATAACAAACTGCATGGTTGCTGCAAATACGACAGGGAGAAGAAAGCTGTAGTAAAAACCAATACGAAATTGATGACTGATGAAACGGTACCAATGGCAAATCACGGTAACCACACGCAGGGGAATAAAGCGGTGGATATGCAGGAAGCCAGTCAGTTAAAGGCAGTTTATGAGAACTATTTTGCCCTGAAAGATGCGCTGGTAAAAACGGATGGCGTATCTGCTGCTGCAAAAGCATCAGCAATGCTTACCGCATTAGATGGGGTAGAAATGGGAAAGCTGAATAATGAAGAACATACTGTTTGGATGAAAGTTGAAAACAACTTAAAAACAGATGCAAAGCGCATTAAAGAAAATAAAGACATAGATAATCAGCGGGAATATTTTATGTCTCTTTCCAAAACTATGTACGAATTAGTAAAAGCAAGTAAATCAGCTGAAACAGTTTACTACCAGTATTGCCCGATGGCGAATGATGGAAAAGGTGCCAACTGGCTCAGTAAAGAAAGTGCAATTAAAAATCCTTATTACGGCTCTCAAATGCTTTCCTGTGGTAAAGTAGTAGAAACAATTAAACAATAAAACTAAGTACAATGAAAAAAATATTAATCGGTTCAATTATCCTCCTCGGGTCTTTAATGACCAATGCGCAAATTACGAAGGCAGAATTAACAGCTACTGGCCTCACTTGCTCCATGTGTTCAAAAGCTACCTATAAACAGTTAACATCTATACCAGAAGTGGAAAAGGTAGAAACTGATTTAAACAAAACAGCTTTTATACTTCATTTTAAAAATGGCAGTGCAGTAGATCCTGGTAAATTAAAACAGAAAGTGGAAGATGCAGGGTTTTCGGTAGGCGAATTAATTGTTGTTTTTAACTTTACTAATCAGAAAGCTGAAAATAACAGTTCATTTACACAGAACAATATTACCTACACTTTTATGGATACAAAGCCGGGTGTATTAGCGGGCGAAGTAAAAGTGAAACTGTTGGATAAAGGCTTTGTTGTTGAAAAAGAATATAAGAAACTTTTAAAACTTTCAAAGCAGTATCCAACTTATACTGCCGTAAACAATAATTCATATCACATCAAAACCTTGTAATATGAAGAAATTGTTTTTTGTACTTATCCTCTTAATATCAATGAGTACATCAGCACAGGAACTATTTGTATTTACAGAGCCTGCCAGTAATATGCCTGCAAAATCTTTAGGCATAAGAGACATGAACGCCTTTATGTTTGAAGCTGATGGCACACTTAATTACCACAATATGCCGGAACTGATGTGGGGCATCAATAAAAAATGGATGGTGCATGTGCAGGGCTTTATCAGTAACCGGCAGGAAGGTGGATTAAAAGTAGAAGGTGGTAGCTTTTATGCCAAGTATCGTTTCCTGAGTAAAGATGCTATACAAAGTCATTTTAGGATGGCGCTGTACGGGAGATTCAGCATCAACAATGCTGATATACACCAGCAGGAAATTGAAACTATGGGGCACAATACCGGGTACGAAACAGGTTTAATTGTTACTCAATTATTACACAAGGTTGCGCTCAGTGGTTCCCTTAGTTATGAAAGGGCATTTGATAATAAACCGAAGTATAAATTCCCGACAACTGAGAGTAACAGTGGAGTTAACTATACCTTATCTGTTGGTAAGTTGATGCTCCCAAAAGTTTATAAAGATTATAAACAAACCAATGTGAACCTGATGCTGGAGCTGCTGGGGCAGCGGCTGAATGAGAATGGAAGATCGTATCTCGATATTGCTCCCTCTGTACAATTCATCATTAATAGCCAGGCCAGGGTAGATATTGCATACCGGCAGCAATTGTATTCCACCATGAAACGTACAGCACCCAACGGCATCGTATTAAAATTTGAATACACTTTTTTTAATGTTTTTAAATAATTATCAAAATGAAACAATTACTGACATTTATATTAATTGGATTTTCAACCTGCCTTTTCGCCCAGGATAAAATAAGTTTTTTAACGCCGCCGCCAAGCCCTGATGCTTCTTTCACACAGGAGTTTATAAAGGGCGAAATAACAATCACCTATAGCCGGCCTTTAGCGAGGGGGAGAAAGGTATTTGGCGGGCTGGTTCCTTTTGACAGTTTATGGCGAACGGGGGCAAGTAGTGCTACCACGATTAAGTTGACAGAGGAGGTAATAGTTGGTAACAAATCTATCAATGCCGGAAAATATGCACTCTTTACTATACCCGGCGAAAAAGAATGGACCATTATTATTAATGCAGATACAACCCTGCACGGCGCTTTTGGATACGATAGTAAAAAAGACATACATCGCTTTAAAGTGCAACCCGAAAGAACTGAAAAATTTCGTGAAGCATTTACCATTGACCTGAATGAAATAACAAGAACCGGTGAGGCGATTCTTGCACTTTCCTGGGAAAATACATTGGTTAAAATACCACTCATAAGCCCGGTGGATGTAAAAGCGATGGCCGATATCAACTCGAGGCTGATAAATAATAAAGAACAAAATCCTGAACTCTTTTACCAGGCAGCCAACTATTATTATTTAACCGGCAGGGATCTAAAGCAAGCTGCAGCCTGGGCTGCAGAAGCTGAGAAAGCTGATACAGAGAATTTCAATTATCCAAACCTGTTGCAAAAAATATTGGCCGATCAAAAAGATTATAAGGCTGCCATGGCTGCCGCAAAAAGGGCCATTGTTTTGGGAGAAAAGAAAAAAATGACCAATGCAGTATCTGCATTGAAAAAACGAATTGCTGAATGGGAGAATAAGTAAACAGTTCTTTAAATTAATTCATCACAAACTAAATTTTTTAAAATGAAAAAAGTAATTCTTTCTGTCCTTGTAATCGCATTTTTATTTACTGCCTGTAATTCAAATAGCGACAAAACAAAAGAGGTAACAACAGATACAACAACTAAAACAGAACAAATGAGTCCTGCAGCTGAACAATTATATGCCTGTTCCATGCACCCTGAAGTGAAAGGTAAAAAAGATGAAGCTTGTTCTAAATGCGGGATGAAACTTACAGAACCAGTAAAAAAATAAGATGAAGCAAATATTTTTAATGGTCTTTAAACTTTCCATATGCTTCTTAGCATTAGGTCAAGCTGTAACCTATACTTGTCCTATGCACCCGGAGATACATGCCACAAAGCCTGGAAATTGCCCAAAATGCGGAATGACATTAGTTAAGGAGAAACCAAAAGTTGTAAAGAAACAAACAATAAAAAAACAACAGCCTGCAACTGTTAAGAAGAATAATGAAATAACAAAACCTGTTGTAAGTGAAACAAAGGATAGTATGAAGATGCCGCCTGCTGATGTGCAAGAGTCTATAACCTTTACCTGCCCCATGCATCCGGAGATACATGCAGACAAACCCGGTAATTGTCCTAAGTGTGGTATGAAATTAAGTAAAGAGAAAATCAAAGCTGTTTCCAAACCATCAAATAATGAACAGGCAGCAATATGGACCTGCCCCATGCATCCGGAAATACATGCAGATAAACCCGGCAATTGTCCTAAGTGCGGAATGAAGTTAGTGAGAGAAAAACCAAAAGAAAATATGAGTGGTATGGATATGCCTGCCCGTCCGTCAGGCGGGGGAGACAACAGTGCCACAATGGAAAATATAAAAATGGCAAAGGCAAACTTAGGGGTCATTAAAACCATTGATGCCGCTCAGCCACCACGTACTGTTGTGTATCATTTGTATATAAGAGATACGATGGTAACCTTTGGTAAAAAATCAAAACGGGCCATTGCAGTAAACGGGCAAATTCCAATGCCTACACTTACATTTACTGAAGGTGACACCGCAGAAATATGGGTTCACAACGAATTGAATGAAGAAACTTCCCTGCACTGGCATGGGCTTTTTTTACCTAACAGAATGGACGGCGTTCCCTTCCTTACACAAATGCCTATAAAACCAGGCGCTACTTATTTGTATAAGTTCCCCATCGTTCAGCATGGCACACATTGGTATCATAGCCATACTGGTTTGCAGGAACAAATTGGAATGTATGGAGCGTTCATTATGAACAAAAGAAAAGAATGGGATATACCCACCATCCCGGTTGTGATCAGCGAATGGACAGACATGAAACCCGAAGAAGTACATCGCAGCCTGAAAGCAGCCACCGATTGGTTTGCTATACAAAAAGGAAGCACCCAAAGTTATTCTGAAGCTATAAAAAAGGGACATTTAAAAACCAAGCTTACCAATGAATGGAAGCGGATGAATGCCATGGATGTGAGTGATGTGTACTATGATAATTTTTTAATTAATGGTAAAAATCAGGCGGCGTATTCTTCCCCCCTCTCCTCGGGAGGAGAGGGGTTGGGGGTGAGGTTTAAAGCCGGTGATAAAGTGAGATTAAGGATAGCCAATGCCGGAGCTTCAGATTATTTTTGGCTTACCTATGCCGGCGGAAAGATAACAGTAGTAGCCAGTGATGGCAATGATGTGGAGCCTGTTGAAGTTGACCGTCTGATCATAGCAGTATCGGAAACTTATGATGTTGTTATTACTATTCCTGCTGATAGCACTGCTTATGAATTTTTGGTTACACCAGAAGACAGGACAAAGTCGGCTTCCTTATGGTTGGGCAGCGGTATCAAACAACTGGCATCCCCC
This sequence comes from uncultured Chitinophagaceae bacterium, assembly GCA_963715585.1. Taxonomy (GTDB): domain Bacteria; phylum Bacteroidota; class Bacteroidia; order Chitinophagales; family Chitinophagaceae; genus Ferruginibacter. Next base: position 695,032 of record OY970254.1, read on the forward strand.
ATACCTAAACTGAAATATTTTGCGGGTATGAAAATGATGAACGACATGATGGATATGAATGGCAACCTGGTAGAAATGAAAGGGATGGAAATGACAAACCAGGTAATGGATATGAATACAGTTATGTACCCAGAAATAACTGGTCCAGAAAATCCAAAGGATACCATGAATGCAGGAGACATGGATATGGCACCCTCTCTTTCGGAGAGGGCGGGGGGAGAGGTTGATATTGTTACCCTCAATTATGCCATGCTACGGGCTCCTGAAAAAACAACGCTGCCTGCCGGATCCTGGAAAGAATTAAAATTTGACCTCACAGGAAATATGAACCGTTATGTATGGAGCCTTGACAACAAAGTAGTTTCAGAATCGGATAAGATACTCATCAGGAAAGGAGAAAACATAAGGATCATACTTTTTAATAACAGTATGATGCGCCACCCCATGCATCTGCACGGTCATGATTTCAGGTTGCTCAGCCAACAGGGTGAATATGCTATTATGAAAAATATAATAGACATTATGCCTATGGAAAAAGATACTTTGGAATTTGCAGCAAATGAACCTGGCGGGGATTGGTTTTTTCATTGCCATATTTTATACCACATGATGAGCGGAATGGGCCGTGTTTTCAGTTACGATAATCCATTGGTTGATAAAACAGACATTACAGATACTAAAGTAGCCAGGCGGGGGCTGAATGCTGATGATAGAAGATTCCATTTGATGGGACGGGCAGCATTGGAAAGTAACGGAAGTGAAGGTGAATTTATGTTGGCACAAACCCGTTGGAGATTGAGTACACTCTGGCATTTAGGTTTTCATGACAGGCATGGGTACGAAAGTGAAACCATGCTGGGCCGCTACATCGGTAGAAACCAATGGCTGTTCCCTTATGTAGGCTTTGATTATCATTTTAAAACGGAAGGTGGCCCCAAAAACATATTTGGCAATGAAGAAAAAAATTGGTTTGGCCAAACCAGCAACAAAACCAAACGTGCAACGATAGTAGCTGGCGTTGCTTACACTTTACCTATGTTGTTTGTTGCCGATGCAAGAGTTGATGGTAATGGCAAATTTCGTTTTCAATTGGGCAGGGAAGATATACCCATTACCAGCCGTTTGCGTTTTGCTATGATGATAAACACGGATAAAGAATACATGGCCGGGTTCAGATATATCGTTACAAAATATTTTAACCTCTCTACGCACTATGATAGTGATATGGGCATAGGCGCAGGGATTACAATTACTTACTAAGGCGATTTGGGATTGGATTTCCTTGGTTAATGATGTGTGAAAGCTGTAATTAATTTTCGGAATTGTGTAATGTTTTTAAGGTTTAATGGAATTAGATTGACATGCGAATTGAGATAATTATTTGGCAGCAACAGAAAATGAAAAGGCAAAAATCATTGCCAATACTGATTAAACTCATTGTTTTAATATTACACAAAACGCACATTTGCAAACATGCAGTTATTCGTAATTGGCTAAAGGGTTTGTATTGTGGTATTAGAATTTTAAGCATTAATAAATCAACAATAATTTGAGTAAGCAAACAAACTGGTATGTAATAACAGGTGGGCCAAGCTCTGGCAAAACCACCACAGTCAACTTGCTTAAAAATAGAGGATACATAACAACCTTCGTACATGCCCGGCATTACCTCGATACACAGCGCCTGATGGGAAGAACAATAGAGGATGTGAGAAAACAGCAGAGAGAATTTCAATTGGGGGTTTTAGATATGCAGATTGAACAGGAGAATCAAATTTCTCCGGATGTCTTAGTCTTTCTTGATCGTGCAATTCCGGATGCGCTTGCTTACTATCGTTTTTTAAATCTTCCGGAAGATGAAAAATTAACAGCCGCATTGCTTACGGTTTCCTACAAAAAAATTTTCATTCTCGATTGCCTGCCAATAATGAAAGATTATGCCCGAACTGAAGATGCGGCAGCTCAGCAAAAAATTCATGCTTTACTTATTGAGGTTTACGAATCTTTAGGTTTTCCAATTATACAGGTTCCGGTGCTTAAGCCTGAAGAACGGGTGGATTTCATTTTAAATAATCTTTAGTTGTGAAAATCATAACAAAAAACATACCTGTTCATTCCATTGTCGAAAATGATTTTACGCTTCATACAACAACTATAGAAGAGGCTAAAGTATTACTTAAAACTGACACAGAACAAGGTTTAACCATCGATGAAGCTAAAGAAAGGCTTGAGCGCCACGGATTAAACAGCATTGCTGAAGCAACAGCTATCAGTCCTCTGCGAATATTGCTAAACCAGTTTAAAAGCCCGATTATTTTTCTGTTGTTGTTCGCAGCAGGCATGTCATTCTGGTTTAAGGAATGGTTGGATGGTACTGCTATATTACTCGTCCTTTTCATCAATGCAGCCATAGGTTTTTACATGGAGTTTAAGGCGCAGAAGTCTGTGGCAGCTTTAAAGAAACTTTCTTCTATACCTGCAAAAGTACTTCGTGGCGGCAAATTGTTTGAGATAAATGCTGAAGAAATAGTCCCTGGCGACATTGTATTTACTGAAGCTGGTGATATGATACCGGCTGATGGCAGAATATATAAAGCTGCACAATTACTGATCGACGAATCGGCACTTACCGGAGAGTCAGTTCCGGTGGAGAAAAAAGATGCTGTTCTTGCCGAATCAACCATCCTTGGCGACCGCACCAATATGGCTTTTAAAGCTACTCATGTTTCCAAAGGAAATGCCCATATACTGGTAGGTACTACAGGCATGAAAACCGAATTAGGAAAGATAGCCAACCTGGTTCATTCATCTAAGCAGGCTGCAACGCCATTAGAAAAGAAACTGGAAGAATTTAGTAAAAAACTGATAAAAATTACCATTGCTTTAGTGTTGGTTATTTTTATAATAGGGTTGATCAATGGCGAAGAAATTATTGCCATGTTGCAAACTGCTGTTGCCCTTGCGGTTGCTGCCATCCCTGAAGGGTTGCCTATTGTAGCAACCATGACTTTAGCGCAGGGCATGCTAAAAATGTCCCGTTACAATGTCATTGTAAAAAAATTATCTGCAGTTGAAACATTAGGAGGCACCAACGTGATTTGCACCGATAAAACCGGTACGCTTACGCAGAATAAAATGACAGTGGTATTTGTTGAAACAACTTCCGGCACATGGAAGAATGATGCTGACTTTACCGGCAATAAGGAACAGTTTGAGTTGATCACTAAATGTGCTGTTCTATGTAATACAGCCAACATTCAATCATCGGGGGAAGAAGCAAAGGAAATTGGTGATCCCCTTGAAATTGCCTTACTTAAGTTTTCAAAAGATAAGGGTGAAGACATTGATAAAGTACATAAAGACTTTTTGAAAAAAGATGAAGAACCCTTCTCCAGCGAAACAAAGATCATGTCCACGTTGCATGAACACGATGGTAAATATTATGTTTTTGCAAAAGGAGCACCCGAAGAGTTATTGCTGAAGTGTACAGATATTTTTGAAGATAGAGAGGTGGCGATGGACACAACAAAAAGGGAACAATGGTTGTCAACAGCAGAAAAATTTTCTGCATCAGGGCATCGCATGATTGCTATGGCATACCGAAAAACTGATAGTGTACCCTCTTCATTAACAGATGACCTGGTTTTTCTCGGGTTGGTTGGCATGATCGATCCACCAAGGCCTGAAGTACAAACCGCCATCAACGATTGTAAAACAGCCGGCATTAAAGTGGTTATGATCACCGGCGATCATCCTTCCACAGCACATTATATTGGCACCCAATTGGGTATTTCAAAGGAAGATGAAGTGCCGGTGATTGGAAAGGATATGAAAGAATTTGAGGAGTTAAATGAAGAAGAAAAACAGCGCTGGGTCAATACTTCGGTTTTTGCCCGTGTTAATCCAAAGCATAAGCTTGACCTGGTAAAAGTTTTCCAGGAAAAGGGGTACGTAGTGGGTATGACTGGTGATGGTGTAAATGATGCGCCGGCCATTAAGAAATCTGATATTGGTATTGCAATGGGACTTTGGGGAACACAGGTAGCTCAGGAGGTTTCAGATATGGTATTGAAAGATGATTCCTTTTCATCTATAGTTGTAGCCATTAAACAGGGGCGTATTATTTTTGAGAACATTAAAAAATTTGTAACCTTTCTTCTCTCCTGTAACCTGAGTGAATTGCTGGTAATAGCTGTTATAGCTATGTTGAATCTGCACTTCCAGTTATTGCCCCTGCAAATACTTTTTATAAATCTCATTACCGATCTGTTGCCTGCCCTGGCTTTGGGTCTTATTAAAGGGGGTACCGATATTATGAAGTTGCCTCCCCGTAAATCTTCTGAACCTATTATAGATAAAAGCCGCTGGAAACTTATTTTCTTTTATGCAATCGTTATCGGATCAGTAAGCACAGGTGCAGTGGTTCTCAATCACTATGCATATCACAATGGTGAGCTCTGGGATACTGCTATGTGTAACAACATCTTATTCTTTACCCTTATTTTTTGCCAGCTTTTTCATGTATTTAATATGGGTAGCGGACCATTTTTTAATAACGAGGTTATTAAAAATAAGTATGTCTGGTATTCAGTAATAGGAAGCATTGCTATTTTGATTGGCGTTATTCAAATACCCTATGTGCGGCAGGCATTGAATGTAATACCCATGACACTGAACGAATGGATAATTATTGTTTCAGCGGCTGTTTTATCAGTTATCATAATACAGGCGGCAAAATCTTTAAAACTTTTTAAACATAATGCACAATCAGAATCAAAATAAAGTATGATCAGCAATTTTATCAGATGGTCTTTAAAGAACCGAATGGTTGTTCTGCTGATAGCAGCGGCAGTAACTGTATATGGTATTTATTCTGTAAATAATACTAAAGTAGATGCCATACCAGACCTGTCTGAAAATCAGGTTATCATATTTACCGAATGGATGGGCCGGAGCCCGCAGATCATGGAAGACCAGGTAACTTACCCCTTGGTAAGCAACCTGCAGGGTATTCCTAAAATAAAAAACATCCGTGCCAACTCGATGTTTGGGATGAGTTTTGTATTTGTGATTTTTGAAGATGATGTTGACATTTACTGGGCCCGTACCAGGGTATTGGAACGGCTTAATTATGCACAGCGCCTGTTACCTCCAACGGTTGTTCCCACCTTGGGTCCGGATGGCACCGGTTTAGGACATATTTTTTGGTACACATTAGATGCGCCATCGCTTGATCTGGGAGAACTGCGGGCATTGCAGGACTGGTACATCAAATTTGCTTTGCAAACAGTACCCGGTGTTAGTGAAGTGGCATCCTTTGGTGGTTTTCAAAAACAATATCAAATTGTAATTGATCCGCACAAACTAAGCTATTACAACATTTCTTTAATGGATGTAATTGAAAAAGTACGAGCCAACAATAATGATGTTGGCGGAAGAAAATTTGAGATGGCAGATATGGGATACATCATCAGGGGTATCGGCTACATCACACAGATAAAAGACATTGAAGAAATACCATTGATGACGCAGGGTTCTGTTCCCATCCGGGTTAAGGATATTGCCACGGTACAAATGGGTGGCGAACTTCGCCTGGGAATTATAGAAGAAAACGGGCAGGGAGAAAAAGTAGGTGGAATAGTGATCATGCGATACGGAGAGAACGCTAAAGAAGTTATAGATAAAGTAAAGGAGAAAATAAAAGATGTTGAAAAGGGTTTACCAGCCGGTGTAAAGTTTCATGTGGCTTATGACCGGTCAGATCTAATAGAAGCTACCATTGATACCTTAAAAAAAGCAGTGATTGAAGAGATCATTGTTGTTGCTATTGTGCTGTTCATCTTCCTGTTGCATATCCGCAGCGCTTTAGTAGTAATTATAACCATCCTGATGAGTGTCCTGATTTCCTTCATTATGATGGATTGGTTTAATGTGAGCTCCAACATTATGTCGCTTGCGGGTGTGGCGCTTGCAATTGGCGACCTGGTGGATGCCGGTATTGTGATGGTAGAAAATGCCTTAAAATCTATAACGGAAGAAACAAGTTGACAGGCAAAGCATAAAAGTAAAATGGGTTAGTGCAAAAGTTGATTTAAAAAACAAAAGCCCGGCCTCCCTCTCCTTTGGAGAGGGAACGAGGGTGAGGCCTTAAAATATTGTTATGATTTCAAATGAAGAAAGATTAAAAAGAATTGAAAGCTCCTCTGTCTTGGTAGGGAAGGCAGTTTTCAGTTCTATATTGATTACGCTGGTATCGTTTGCGCCGATACTCTTCCTGGAAGGCCAGGAAAAAAAATTATTTACACCCCTGGTTCTTACGAAGACCTTTGCGATGATCGGTTCTGCTTTAGTCGCTATTTTTTTGGTACCTGTGTTAATGGCAATATTGCTAAAAGGCAAAATGCGGCCCGAAAAAAAGCATCCCGTTTCCAGGTTTTTTCTTTGGCTGTATAATCCAATAATCCGCTGGTGCCTACGCTGGAAAAAAACGACGATACTCATTGCTTTTCTCCTGGTAGTTATAAGTATTCCATTTGTAATGCGGTTAGGTTCAGAATTTATGCCACCACTGGATGAAGGTTCACTGTTATTTATGCCGGTAACGCTTCCCGATGTTTCCAATACCGAAATAAAACGCATCATGCAGGTGCAGGATAAATTGATTAAAACGGTACCGGAAGTGGATAATGTATTGGGTAAAGCCGGGAGGGCAAATACTGCTACCGACAATTCTCCCATCAGCATGATCGAAACCATTGTGCTGCTAAAACCGCAATCCGAATGGCGGGACGGAATGACGAAAGATAAGATCATTGAAGAGTTGAACAGTAAGTTGCAAATTCCCGGGGTAATTAATGGATGGACGCAGCCGATCATAAACCGTATCAACATGCTCTCAACCGGCATCCGTACAGATGTAGGAGTAAAAATTTATGGCCAAAGCCTTGATTCAATTAATGTGCTGGCACAACAGTTTAAAGTAGCATTAACAGGTGTGGAGGGGGTTAAAGATTTATATGTAGAACCCATTATAGGAGGTAAGTATGTTGAAATAAAAATTAAACGGGAAGAGGTTGGTCGTTACGGCTTAAGTGTTGATGATATTAATATGGTAGTTGAATCTTCCATTGGCGGAATGAATATTACAACCACCATTGAAGGGCGGCAACGCTTTTCGGTGAATGCCCGTTTTGCACAGGATTTTCGCAACAATATAGAGCAGCTAAAGAATCTGCTGGTAACCAGCCCCAGCGGTCCTATTCCACTTTCTGCAGTTGCAGATGTGAGTATAGCCGAGGGTCCGCCAATGATCACTTCAGAAAATGCCATGCTGCGTGGCACATTGTTATTTAATGTGCGTGAGAGAGATCTGGGTGGTACTGTTAATGATGCGAAAAAGAAACTGGAGAGCCTTATACAAAAATTACCAAAGGGCTATTTTATAGAGTGGAGCGGACAATACGAAAACCAGGTACGGGCAGAGAAACGGTTAAAGATTCTCATTCCAATTGTACTGCTTATTATTATGGTCATTCTATATTTCACTTTCCATACGTACCGGGAGGTATTGATTGTATTGTCCAGTATACCTGTTGCACTGGTAGGTGGGGCATATTCTCTTTTCTTTTTTGATGTAAATTTTTCGGTAGCTGTGGCTGTGGGCTTTATTGCCTTATTTGGGATAGCGGTAGAAACGGGCGTTTTAATGCTGGTATATTTAAACAACTCACTTTACAACAAGGTTCGTAAAAAAAAGGAAGCAGGCGAACCTTTAAAAAACAGCGACATTGAAGAAGCAGTGTATGAAGGTGCAGCGCTCAGGCTCCGGCCAAAATTAATGACTGTATTGGTTGACATATTTGGTTTATTACCGCTGTTGCTGGCAACCGGTACAGGCAGCGATGTAATGAAACCCATCGCCATTCCTTTTGTATTTGGTCTGGTTACCTCTACATTTTTTGTATTGATCGTGTTACCGGCGATGTATGCATTGGTTCGGGAAAGAGAATTGAAGAAAAGAGGTAAAGTAGTAATTGAAGAATTAAATGATTAAAAAATGAAAACAAAAGAACACAATGCTGAATCAGAAATGGATATAATAATAAAATCAATAATTACCTGTCCGCAATGCGGATATCAGAAGGAGGAACTAATGCCGGCAGATGCATGCCAATATTTTTATAAATGTGAGCAATGTAAAACAACGCTAAAACCAAAACCTGGCGATTGTTGTGTTTTCTGTTCGTATGGAAATATACCCTGTCCGCCGGTTCAACAAAGCAAAAATTGCTGTACTTAAATATTATACCAATGAAAAAAACAATAGTCATATTACTTATTACCCTTTCAGGCAAAATAAACTTCGGGCAGCAGGTTTTACAGCTCAATGCGGTTATGGATGCTATTCAACAATCGCATCCTTCAATAAAAATGTACGATGCCGAAATACGTTCCATGGATGAAGCCGCCAAAGGAGCAAAAAGCTGGATGCCGCCGGAGGTCAACACAGGACTGTGGATGGTGCCTTATAAAACCAGCATGTGGCAGAAAAACGATATGGGTGAACCAGGCATGGGGCAATATATGATCGGGGGCCAACAAATGTTTCCAAACAAAAAGAAACAAAATGCAGATGCCGCTTACATGGGTGCCATGTCATCAGTAGAAAAAGAAAAAAAGAACGCCACGCTCAATGAATTGGTTAATGATGCCAAACAGTTTTACTACGAATGGATAATCCTCAAAAAGAAATTGGTAGTACTTCAGCAAAATGAAAACCTGCTGAATTTTATGATAAAGAATACCGAGATAAGGTATAAGAACGGCATGGGCAAATTAAGTGCTTATTATAAAGCAAAAGCTGCATTGGGTAGTGTACAAAATATGCAACTGATGTTTGAAAACGACATTAAAGAAAAACGTATCCGCCTCAATTCACTAATGGGCAGGAATGCGGTAATCAATTTTGATATTGATACCACTTACCAGTTAAACGATTATTCAAACACTGTATTTGACAGCACGCTTTTTTACAGCAACCGCAGCAATTTTAAAGCCATTGACAAAGACATCAGCCTTACTTTTTTAAAACAGGAAACAGAAAGACAAAGCCTGAAGCCGCAATTTGGTATTCGTTATGACCACATGTTTGGGTTTGGCGGTTTTCCTATGCAGTTTTCTTTAATGGGTATGGTTAAATTGCCTTTGGCCAGGTGGTCTTCCAAAATGAATAAGGCAAATATAGAAAGCTTGAAATGGAAGGCCGAAGCATTGCAATCGCAAAAGCTGATGATGCTGAATGAATACAGCGGCATGGCTTATAGTATGCGTAATGAAATAGCTTTAAAGTATAAGCAATTGAAATTGTATGAGGACAATATCATACCTGCACTAAAGAATAATTACAAAACCATGCAGTTGGGGTATGAGCAAAATACAGAAGAACTGTTTATGCTTTTTGATGCCTGGGAAACTTTATACATGACACAATTGGAATACCTGAATCAATTGCAACAGCTATTGGCTATACAAACAGAATTGGAAAGAATTTTACAAATTAATTAAACACTTTTAATATTAAATTATGAAACGCAGAGACTTTATCAAAAACACCGGCCTGGGAACAGGCGGCATATTGGCGGGGAGTTCTATGCTCACTTTTTTGGCATCGTGTAATCAACACGAAATGAATGGAATGAATATGGTGGGACAGCCAGTTCCTGTAACAGAAGGGAGTTTCAGCAGGCTGCTCCCAGTTCCGAACACGGTAAATGCTACTACAACATTGACTGCTCAAGCAACAACTGCAAATATTAATGGCAGCAATATTTCTGTTTTAGGGTATCAGGCTAATGGAATGTTGGGTCCAACTATCCGTGTTAACAGCGGTGGAAATGCTAATATAAATTTTAAGAATAGCCTATCGGAAAAAAGTAATATCCACTGGCACGGTGTAAATGTTCCCGCCAATATGGATGGACATCCGGAAGATATTATAAATGCAGGCAACAGTTTTAATTATCAATTTACGCTTAATCAAAGAGCAGGATTAAACTGGTATCACCCACACCCAGACAGCGCTACTGCACAGCAGGCTTTTCTTGGCTTAGCCGGCTTGTTTATTATTAACGATGCCGAAGAAGCAGCTTTGAATTTGCCATCCGGCATAGATGAAATTCCACTTGTAATACAGGATAAACGTTTTGCATCATCTGGCATTATTTATACACCTTCTATGGACGAAGTAATGTCGGGGTATATGGGTGAAACCATTATTGTAAATGGAGAGGCATCACCTTTTGTAGAAGTAAAAACAAAATTTTACAGGCTGCGGATATTAAATGGTTCAAATGCCCGTATTTATAATCTTGCATTAAGTAACAATGCCGATTTAATTATCATTGGTAATGATGGCGGGTTATTAAAAAAACCTGCAACTGTTAAAAATATTTTACTGTCGCCGGGAGAAAGATTAGATGTGCTGGTAAACTTTGCAGGATTAACAACTGGAGCCGAAGTGTTTTTAGAAAGCCGTTTGTTTGGCAACGGTGGCAATGCACAAGGCAAGCAGGGGTTTCAGGTTATGAAGTTTAAAGTAACGCAATCAGTTACCGATAGTTTTACTTTACCGGTTTCACTTTCTTCCATCAATTCCATTTCTCCTTCAGTATCTTCAAAAACCCGCAACTTCCTGCTAAATGCAATGCAAATGAGTGGTGGTATGAATATGACAGGTATTCACAGAATCAATGATAAGAGTTATGATAAAAACAGGATAGATGAAACAGCATCAGCCAATGCAACAGAAATATGGGTGTTCGATAATTCACAAGGCGATGAACCGCACCCAATACATCTGCATGGCACACACTTCCAGGTATTGGAAAGAACCGGAGGCCGTGGACAATTAATTGCTTCTGAAAGTGGCTGGAAGGATACTGTTTTGGTAATGCCCCGTGAAACGGTTAAAATCATCATCACATTTTCAACCTATAAAGGTGTATTTGTTTTTCATTGTCACAACCTCGAACACGAAGATGATGGTATGATGTTACAGCTCAAGCTGACTTAAGATATTTTTTACGATTATGAAAAGAAAAAAAATAGTAATTATTATATCATCGTCACTGTTATTACTGGTGGCCTCCGCATGGGTATATTTTAAAGTGCTACTCCCCAAAAATGATACAAAGCAGGAAGAAAAGACGGGGATGGAAAACATGAATATGGATGGTAAAGAGAAAGGCGTAGCTGATAATTTGAATACAACTGCCGAAGGAGAAAAAGTGCTTTACACTTGTTCGATGCATCCTCAAATCATTCGTGATAAACCGGGCAATTGCCCCATTTGTGGAATGCAACTGGTAAAAAAAGAAATGGATGCGGCATCAATTTCCGGTGTACAGTTAGCATCATTATTAAAACCAACAAACCAGTATGTCATTTCCACTATTCCGGTTACTGCTATTAAAAAGGAAGAAGAAGTAGCTAAAATAGATGCGCTTGGAAGGGTAGAGTATGATACCCGTATGATCGGGAATATTTCAGCAAGGATCAATGGAAGGATCGAAAAATTATATGTACGGTATAAATACCAATACATTAAAGCAGGCCAGAAAATAATGGAGATATACAGCCCCGAACTGCTTACTGCACAACAAAATTTGCTGTTCATTTTAAAAAATGATGCAGGCAATACTTCACTGATAGCAGCAGCCAAACAAAAATTATTACTGTTGGGCATGAGTTCAGAACAATTACAAAGAATAATGCAAACCGGCAAACCCTTGTTTGCTGTAACTGTTTATAGCAATGTAAGTGGTCATGTGCATAATGCCGGCGAGGGTGCTGGTGCTATGAGGCCGCAGGCATCTTCATCATCTATGAGTGCTATTAATCCCAGTACAGAATTATTAATTTTAAAAGAAGGTATGTATGTGCAAAAGGGACAAGGTCTATTTAGTGTTTATAACCCTTCAAAGGCATGGGCCTTATTAGATATTTATACTGATGGCCAGGCCTTGATTAAAAAAGGACAGTTGGTAAAAATAACGCCAGAAGCTGCACCAGACAAATCTTTCCAGGGGCATATTGATTTTATAGAGCCTTTTTACAGGGAAGGCATCCGTACTGCTTCGGCAAGGGTTTATTTTGATAATTCCAGCCTGCGATTACCGGTGGGAAGCCAGGTGCGTGGGTTGATCTTTTCAAATCCGGCAATGAGGTATTGGTTGCCAAAGGAATCCGTAACCTCATTGGGTATTGACAGAATTGTTTTTTTGAAAGTGACCGATGGCTTCAGGCCTTTGAAAGTTACTACTGGAATAACAATCGGTGATAACATACAAATTACCGGGGGATTATCAGAAACAGATTCTGTAGCAATCAAAGCACAATTTTTAATTGACAGCGAAAGCTTTATTAAAATAAACAAGTAGTTATGCGTTTCATACTAATAATTTTTATTGGTTTTTTAGTGGCCTGTTCCGGCAAAAAGCATGATAAGCATGTTGAAAATAGTGATGTGTATTATACCTGCTCTATGGATCCGCAGGTGGTGGAAAGTAAACCCGGCAAATGCCCTATCTGTAAAATGCCGCTTACAGCAGTAAAAAAATCCACTGCACAAAATAAAGATGAATTACAACTCAGCGATCAGCAAATTCAATTAGGAAATATTTCTGTTGATACCATTCGCTCAGGAAATATTGGTAGCCAAACTGTTTTAACAGCGGTCTTAAATTTCGACCTTACAAAAACTTCGGCAATCAGTTCAAGAGTAATGGGAAGAGTGGAACAACTGTATTTTAAAAATACAGGTGATTATATCCGCAAGGGAGATAAGCTTTTTGATATTTACAGTGAAGAATTAAACAATGCCAAACAGGAATATTTGCTGGCATTGGAAAGACGAAAAGCATTCGCTGGCAATGATGTTATGGATTTTACTTCATTGCTGCAAAGTGCCAAAAATAAACTCACGTTATGGGGAATGAGTGATGCTCAAATTACACAACTTGTGCAAGCAGGAAAAGCCAGTGCTACAACAACATTTTACAGTACCGGCAATGGTTATATTACTGCTTTAGGTGTGCGCCAGGGCGATTATGTTATGGAAGGTGGTACCATAGTTGAATTAGCCGATCTCTCTACATTATGGGCCGAAGCACAGGTATATGCTTCACAATTTTCCCAGTTGCAGCAAAGCGCATCCGCCATTGTTCGTATTCCGGAACTGGGCGATGAAGCGATCAAAGGTAGTATTAGCTTTGTTAACCCGGAGATCGTACCCGAATCAAGGATCAACTTAATACGGGTTTCCATTCTAAACAAAAGCAACAAATTAAAACCAGGCATGTCTGCTTATGTTTACCTCAGTGGTTCAAAGCGTTCCGCCCTTACATTACCTGTCGATGCTGTTATTCGTGATGCTAAAGGAGCAACAGTATGGATACAAACAGGGAAAAATACGTTCAAAAATCAAATGGTGGTAGTGGGGGCAGAGGAAGGTAATATGATAGAAATAAGAAGCGGATTGCAGCCAGGTGATGTGGTGGTCATTACCGGCGCATATCTACTTAATAGCGAATATATTTTTAAGAAAGGGGTTAACCCGATGGAGGGAATGAAAATGTAAGGTAAGTATAAATCATTTCCATAATTCTGTAAAATAAAATAAACAGGATGTAGCAATTTTGGACTCAAATAAGAATATAGTGAGGCGATAGATTATTTACCAGCTTGATAAATTCAAAAAATAAAAAATGGAACATCAGCATCAGCAACAATATATCTGCCCTATGCATCCTGAAATTATACAGGACAAGCCGGGCAACTGTCCCAAATGCGGAATGAACTTAGTTCCTGTAAAAGATACAATAAGTTCTTCCGGTTCACATCAGCATGAAGCTGATAATAGTGACATGAAAAAGACTGATTCAAATAAAACACCGCAAAGTTTTCAAAGATTTACCTGCCCCATGCATCCGCAGATCGTTCAGGATGCACCAGGCAAATGCCCTTTGTGTGGAATGACATTGGTGCCTCTAACCAAACCAAAAGATGGGGCTACACATTCATCCCACTCTTCCGGCATTGCTGATTTTAAAAAACGGTTTTATGTAGTGCTGGCATTAACTATTCCCGTCATGCTGTTATCAGAAATGATACAGCATTGGTTGAATATTCATATCGTTTTCCCGGGGTCAAAATATTTATTACTTGCTTTGTCCTCTGTCGTTTTCTTTTATGGAGGCTGGCCTTTTCTAAAAGGTTTGGTAGACGAAATAAGGGTAAAGAATCCTGGTATGATGACCCTGATCGGCTTCGCAATTTCTGTCGCTTACATCTACAGTGTAGCCACAATATTTGGATTAGAAGGCATGGATTTTTTTTGGGAACTGGCAACTCTTATTTTAATCATGTTGTTAGGGCATTGGATTGAAATGAGATCTGTGGCAGGTGCATCAAGAGAACTGCAATTATTGGTTCAGTTAATGCCTGATGATGCCCACTTAGTGGATGGTGAAAAAGTAACTGATGTAAAAACTGAAACCCTGAAGGAGCGTGATATTATACTAATAAAACCGGGAGAGAAAGTTGCAGCCGATGGCATTATAGCAGACGGTAAAAGTTATCTGAATGAATCCATGCTTACCGGTGAATCAAAACCAGTGGAGAAAGGAAAAGGAGATAAGGTAATTGCTGGTTCAATTAATGGAAACGGTTCTATTAAAGTTACCGTATCTCATGGGGCCAAAGATTCCTATCTCTCACAGGTTATAAAACTGGTGGACGATGCACAAAAATCAAAATCAAAAACCCAGTTGGTTGCAGACAGGGCGGCAAAATGGTTAACAGCGATTGCCATTATTGCCGGCATTGCTACATTTTTATACTGGTATTTAACAGGTCAAACCTTAGCCTTTGCTATGGAAAGAATGGTTACCGTAATTGTTATTTGTTGCCCACATGCCTTAGGATTGGCAGTGCCTTTAGTGGTTGCAAAATCTACTGCATTATCAGCTAAGAACGGCTTGCTTATTAAAAACAGGACAGCTTTTGAGAATGCAAGAAAAATAACCACAATTGTATTTGATAAAACAGGAACATTGACCGTAGGAAAATTTGAAGTATCAAAAATTGTATCGCTGCAAAAAGAGTTGAACGAAAATGAAATCATTCGTTTGGCATCTGCATTAGAACAAAAATCAGAACATCCTATTGCTACCGGCATCCTGCAAAAAGTAAAAGATTTGAAACTTACTATTCCGGCAACTGAAAACTTTAATGCAATAACCGGCAAAGGAGTTGAAGCAACAGTTGAAGGCAAAAAGATATTAGTTGTTAGCCCGGGTTATTTAAAAGAAAAAAGTATTACAGTCCCGGAAGGCTTTACCGCCAATGATACAGAAACGGTTGTGTTTGTAATTATTAATGATCAATTAGCAGGATATATAGCATTGTCGGATGAGATAAGGCCCGAATCAGCAGAAGCTATTAAAACCCTGAAAGAAAACAATATCAAATCCATATTGCTTACAGGTGACAACAGTAAAGTGGCTGCAAGTGTAAGCAAAACTTTAGGCATGGATAGTTTTTTTGCAGAAGTTTTGCCCCACCAGAAATTAGAAAAAATAAAAGAACTACAGGGTAAGGGAGAGTTTGTGGCCATGAGCGGAGATGGCGTAAATGATGCACCTGCACTTGCCCAGGCTGATATTGGAATTGCAGTAGGCAGCGGCAGCGATATTGCCGCAGAAACAGCGGGAATAGTTTTGGTAAACAGCAATCCTAAAGACATTGTGAGCCTGGTTTTATTTGGCAAAGCTACTTACCGCAAGATGATTCAGAATCTGATTTGGGCAACAGGTTATAATGTAGTGGCACTACCATTAGCTGCGGGTGTTTTATATAACCAGGGTGTTTTATTAAGTCCTGCTTCCGGTGCTGTTTTAATGACGGTAAGTACCATTGTTGTTGCCATTAACGCAAGTATGTTGAAAGTAAAATGAGTGCCGTATGTTAATTAACGATTTCCTGTTATTAGACAATGTTAACCAGTAAATTTTTAACTACTTCCTTACTAAGTAGTTTTCTTTCTTTCCTGTTTATTTTTACCTGGAAGGATTTGTCGAATTCTTCAATGGCTTCCACCTGCAATTCATCTCCAAGTTTTATGTTGCTTTTAGTGAGGTATTGTAAAAAACTATTAGAATGATCTGCAACGCCGGTAATTATTACTTTATCACCTTTGCAACAGTCATTTAATGGTTTGCTGGTATTTTTTATAAAACGTCCCTTTGCGTCTGGTATTAAATCACCATGGGGGTCAGCTTTAGGGTAGCCTAAGTGTTTGTCAAGCTGTTCTATTAGCTCATCACTGTTTACATGCTCAAGCTGTTCGGCTATTTCATGTACCTCATCCCATTTAAGTCCAAGGTTGTTTACTAGCCATACTTCCCAAAGCCGGTGCTTGCGGATGATCTTTAACGCAATCTGCCTGCCCTGATCCGAAAGCTTTACCCCTTTTGACTTTTCGTAACGGATCAGTTTTTTTACAGCCATCTTTTTAATGAAATCTGTTACGGAAGCAGCATTAATTCCCAGGCTTTCGGCCAGTGCCGATGTAGTAACCATGTCAGCCTGCTTTTCCTGTAATTTATAAATGGCTTTAAGGTAATTCTCTTCTGCTAATGAGGTCATTCACTTTTTTATACAAAAATGAAGTATTTTTTTATAAAAATGGAATTAGGTTAGCCTAAATATGTATTTTTGCCCAAGTAATTATTTTTAACGTATTATTTATTCAGATGAAAAAGACATATATAGTACTGGTTGGAATCATTGCTGCAGTTGTTTTAATACAGGCCTGTTCTAAATTTGAACCGGCAGCCGCAGGAGATGATGAACTGCTGGATGGCCCAGTTGAAGGGCTTAGCTATGAACAAAATAGGCTTTTTCTGGCAGGCGATGTAGCTTTCAATGATGAAATATTCACTTCGGCAAATGGCCTGGGTTCTATTTTCGTAGCTACCAGTTGCGGCAGTTGCCATGCCGGGGATGGTAAAGGGCATCCCTTTACCACACTTACCAGGTTTGGGCAAATAGACAGTACCGGAAATAATTTTATCCATTTAGGAGGCCCGCAATTACAGAACAGGGCTTTGCCAGGTTATACAGCAGAGCAGTTACCTGCGGGTGCAACATTTTCAAAATTTACGCCGCCGGCCAATACAGGTTTAGGATTTTTGGAACTGGTTTCGGATGCAGATATCCTGGCAATGGCTGATCCTTATGATTTAAACAACGACGGTATTTCAGGTGTACCCAATTGGATTGCACTGCCATCTTTTATTTCTCCATTTGCAAATGCCATTCCGCAAAGCGGAAGATATATTCACCGCTTTGGAAAAAAAGCAGCCGCTTATAATTTGTTACATCAAACAGTAAATGCCTACAATCAGGATATCGGGATCACTTCTTCTTTTGCAACAAAAGATGTTTATACCGGGCTTGATATTGATCCTGAAGTTTCAAATGTTACTGTAAACAATGTAGTGTTTTACCTGCAAACATTAAAAGCACCCATTCAGCGCAATCAAAATGATGCTGATGTAATACAGGGAAATAATTTATTTGTACAGGCGGGTTGTGAAAGTTGCCACAAGCAAACTTTAAAAACAGGGTCTTCAAACATTGCACCGCTCTCAAACAAAACATTTCATCCTTATACCGATTTATTGCTGCACGATATGGGCCCGGCCCTTGATGATGGATACACAGAAGGGAATGCAAAAACATCTGAATGGAGAACGCCGCCATTATGGGGTTTAGGTTTATCGCCTAATTCACAGGGCGGCCAGTATTTTTTAATGCACGATGGCCGGGCAAAAACTATTGAAGAAGCTATTCTGCTTCACGGTGGCGAAGCCGTTGCCAGTAAAAATAAATTTAACCAGATGAGTGCAGCAGAAAAAAATAACCTGCTCAAATTTTTAAAATCATTGTAGGAACACACCTATCGGCGTGTTCATGTATAAATAACAAAAATGGATAGAAAAGATTTTATAAAGTCCTGTGGTTTTGCATGTGTTGGCGGAATTGGAATGGCTAGTTTAATGCAAAGCTGCACATCCACAAAAATACTAAGTGGTAAAATAAGTACTGATAACCTGGTAGTGCCCATTAGCGACTTTGAAACTAAAAACGGCAACAACACTTACTTCAAAAAGTATATTGTTGTTCATAACGACATGTTGCAGTATCCTATATGTGTGTATCGCTTTAATGAAAAAGAATACACTGCTTTGTGGATGCAATGCACACACCAGGGAACAGAATTACAGGTATTTGGCGACAGGCTGCAATGTCCTGCACACGGGAGCGAATTTGATAATAAAGGCAGCATACAAAATGGCCCTGCGGATAAAAAATTAAGGACTTTCCCAATAACCATTGAAAAAGATCAACTTAAAATTTCATTAAAAGCAGTATGATTAAAATATTTACAATAATTGTTATTACTTTCTTTTATGCTGCTGCTGCATCTGCACAGATAGATCCTGCTTTGCTAAAAAGAATTCCAAAAGATACTTTGAACCGCACTATGAATATGGATGCAGTATATAACCGTCCGTTTATTGGTATAGGCAAGTTGCCGGTTTCTTTGGGAGGGTATATGGAAGCCAACTGGCAACACTTAGGTACAGATGGGATATCAGAAGGTCATCAGTTTCAGTTCAGGCGGGTAACATTATTTGTTTCATCTACCATTGGTAAGCGCTTAAAATTTTTAAGTGAAATTGAATTTGAAGACGGCGGTAAAGAAATTGCTGTAGAGTTTGCTGCATTGGATATTGAATTGCATCCCTTATTAAACCTGCGTGGTGGAATGATCTTAAATCCGATTGGGGCCTTTAACCAAAATCATGATGGCCCCAAATGGGAATTTATTGACCGGCCCATTTCTGCAACGCAAATGCTACCGGCCACCTGGAGTAATGCAGGTTTTGGTTTGTATGGAAAACATTATGATAAAGACTGGATGTTTGGCTATGAATTGTATCTGTCCGGAAGTTTTGATAATTCTATTGTTGATAACCCGGAAAACAAAACCTTTCTGCCCGCTGCGAAAAACAATTCCGAACGTTTTGAAGAAATAAACAGTGGTCTTCCGCTGTTTACGGGTAAACTGGCTGTAAAAAATAGCAAAATTGCAGAACTCGGTTTTTCTTATATGGGAGGCGTGTATAACAAATTTGAAGATGATGGATTAAGATTAGATGATAAAAGACGGGTGGATGTATTTGCCATTGATTTCAACAGCACTTTACCAAAACTAAATACTTTTATTACGGGCGAATGGGCCTGGATAAAAGTGAATGTACCCAAAACATTTATCCAACAATATGGCAATAAGCAGCACGGTGGTTTTATAGATATTGTGCAACCCGTATTAAAGCGTAAAGTTTTTGGATGGCAAAATGCCACCCTCAATCTTGCCTGTCGTTTGGAATACGTAGATTGGAATGTTGGAAAATTTACCAGCACCGGTGGCAATATTGCCGAAGATATTTGGAGCATTATGCCGGCAATTAGTTTTCGTCCAACTGCACAAACGGTATTGCGTTTAAATTATCGCCACCAGCAACAACAGGATATTTTAGGAAACCCTCCTTCAAAAACAGGGGGCTTTAGTTTTGGGGTTTCAACGTATTTTTGAAGTAGGGTAGTTAATAATATTGTGTATTCAAATTTAGTATGACCGCAAAAATTGAAAAAATAAACATTCACTACAAAGGAAAACAGGTTACAGCTCGTAAACTGAACGTTGCTTCTGAAATACCTATCAATATTGATATTGCCTGGATGAAAGTTAAGACAAGTAAGCTGTTAGAATTTGTTGCGCACGGCAAAGTTAAATTTAAGCCAACAGGAGGCAACTTTCCTGCATTATGGAAAGAAGGCGAGACGGTTACTACTCACATGGCTGTTTATGGCTTTGTTCCATTTGGCCACTGCCTGCGTTCGTGTCTACACCAATGCACTGATAAATCTCAATTTTGTAAAAAATATTTATACGTACTTAGTCAAGTATTCTGCACCAAATATTTGACAAATCAATTTGCTTTAACGGCTCTGTAAACAGTTGTAGCAGGTATCGCTTACACTTTGCCCATGATGTTTGTTGCAGACGCAAGAGTTGACGGCGATGGAAAATTCCGTTTTCAATTTGGCAGAGAAGATGTTCCCGTAACCAAGCGTTTGCGTTTTAGCATGATGATAAATACAGATAAAGAGCACATGGCAGGTTTAAGATACATTGTTACAAAATATATTTCCGTTTCATCGCATTATGATAGTGATATGGGTTTAGGTGCAGGGATAACATTTACTTATTAATCAAACATCTTTTACCAATGCCCCCAGTATAGAGTAAATAAAAAAATTGTTTTTAATTTACTAAACGATAATGTTTATTTAATCACTTAAAAACGAAATGCTATGCCAATCTAACGACCGTTCAAGGTCGCATTGCTGTAATAGTTTTTCATTTATGAGTTTACAGCAATTTCCTGAAATTGAGTTAGACAAGGAAACATTGAATACAGTAAAGCTGGTTGATGTGCTTTGGTTTCACAAAGGGCTTAATAATGTTATTACGGCTTTTGAAGTAGAAAAAATCACCAGCATTTATTCTGGAATTTTGCGTCTGACAGATTTAAGTTATTCCATTGCAGATGCCAATGAAGTGTTTTATTTAATTGTACCTGATAAACGAGAGAAAGTATATTTGCCTGCATTTATCTTGCCCAGCGATAAAATAAAATAATGTAGTTATAAAGTACATCCTGTTTTCCGAATTACGCAGCAATTGCGATGCCTTGTATAAATTTGGTGAAACCGATCTTATTATGGAGAAAATTGCAAACGTGGTGAAATAATAAAGCTCCGTATTATAAGAAATAACCATTCGCTCTGACTAAGTATTTAATTTTTCACTTTCCCGCCTACAGGAAAAGTAACACCCAAACTCAATATCATTTCGTATGTACCAAAAGCATGTTTGGCTGTGCCCTCATAAATTTTTAAGTTTGAATACCGGGCATAATCAATTTTGTTTGAATACTCCAGAAATGCATAATTAAAAAACGTAGCCCTAACTGCCGCTTCAACGCCAATATTCCATCCTCCAAGCTGAAAACCTGGTTTGTTTGCGTTTCCAAAAAACTTATTTTCTACATGCGGTATCACCGGGCCAATACCGGCTTTGCTAAAAAGATCAATTTTTATTTTTTTATTTTTAGGTTTATATAAATGCCAACGTTTTACAATATTAAATAGCAGGAAATTTGCCCCATTATTCAAATAATAAAAAAAATCTGGCTGACTAAAATTAACAACAGTATCAACCGGCTTATAATTAATTGTTCCCTTAACACGGGCAGCCTGATCAGCAAAAATAAATTTTGTATGGTCAAAATTAATTTCAATAGCTATACCCTTTTCTTTATTTATAAACAGGCCCAGGCGGTAATTATATTGTGGTATAGTAAGGGCTTTAGTAAATAAACCTTCATCCCATCCCGGACGGTCATGCCCCTTTATTCTTACAAAACTGTATTTATTGCCCAGCGATGGCTGATCAATTTTTACTGTGCTACGTGTGTACCATTCTTTATTATAACCCCACGAAAAATAGAATTCTTTTTTTCTACCTGACTTCTTATTTTGAGCGTTAGCAGAAAATACAGTTGTAATAAGTAATAAAAATAAGGGTGCAATAAGGATAAGTTTTCCGGAGTTCATTTTTGTTGTAAATTATCGAGATCAAAACTAAGACATCTGCCCTATTTTATAAAATAATAAAAGGGTGCATTACAGTTTGTCGCAGCGGATGGCAGAGTTACCAACCATGTGGCATTGGGGCTACCACGATATGCACGGCTAAGAAAGTGAAACCATAATAGGTCGGTACTTAGGCCGTATGCAATGGTTATCTCCATACATAGGTTTTGATTATCATTACAAAGTTGAAGGTGGTCAAAAGAATATTTTTGGTGGCGAAGAAAAAAACTGGTTCTGACAAACAAGCAATAAGAATAACCGCAAAACTGCAATTGCAGGTATTGGATATACATTGCCTATGTTGTTTGTTGCTGATTTAAGAATAGATGGTAATGGAAAATTCCGTTTTCAATTTGGCAGAGAAGATGTTCCCGTAACCAAGCGTTTGCGTTTTAGCATGATGATAAATACAGATAAAGAGCACATGGCAGGTTTAAGATACATTGTTACAAAATATATTTCCGTTTCATCGCATTACGACAGTGACATGGGGTTGGGTGCAGGGATTACGATTACTTGTTAAACCACACACAGCCGGGTGAAATTCTTCACCTGGCTACATTTTTTGCAACAACATTGTTATTTTTTACAGCTTTGTATTACTGATTTGCAACATAATCCCCTATTTTTGCAACACATGAAATTTTTATTCTTCATATTAGGTTCCTTAATGCTCTACATGTCCTGTCTCCCTTGTGGCGACAGTAGGGATTGTAATGTGAGATCTGCAGTGAATATTTCAAAGGCCGGCAATCATCAAAACCATGGCCACCAATCAGAAACCTGTACACCGTTTTGCACTTGTTCCTGTTGTACTGCTTCAGCATTTTATACTCCTTTCATAAAATACCAGGTTTCTAAAGTAGTTTTTCAATCAGAAAAATATCCTCTCTATAACGTAGCCTTTAATGCCGAAGCACATTATGCTATCTGGCAGCCTCCCCAATTATCTTAATTACTTCCTTAATCGAATTGCTACATAGCCCCTTTTGGGTGTATGCGGGCATCAATCATTTATTTCCATTTCAAAAATGGCAACAAAAAAAAGTCTGAAAAGCAAAAAAAAGAAATTGCTTAGGATAATCAAAACCATTTTAATAACGCTGGCTTGTAGCATTCTTTTAATAGCAATTGTAAAAAGAATGATTCATGTTTACGGCCATATAGCCAAATAGAAAAAAGATATGCTTAATAAAATTATTCAGTTCAGTATAAAGAATAAACTCATTATCGGTGTAATGACACTGGCTCTTATCATTTGGGGCCTGTGGAGTGCTTCAAAATTACCGGTAGATGCCTTGCCCGATGTAACCAATAACCAGGTGCAGGTTATTACCCGTGCGCCAACACTGGCGGCACAAGAAGTAGAACAATTTATCACGTACCCGGTAGAAAGGGCTCTGTCTAATGTACAGGGCATTGAAGAAATGCGTTCCTTTTCTCGTTTTGGGTTAAGTGTAATAACAGTTGTGTTTAAAGAAGACATCAACATTTATTTTGCCCGGCAACTGATAGCTGAAAAGCTAAAAATTGCGGTGGAAGAAATTCCCAAAGGATTGGGTAACCCGGAAATGGGGCCGGTTACAACAGGCTTGGGTGAAATATACCAGTATGTAATCCATCCAAAAAAAGGCAGCGAAGATAAATATTCTGCTATGGAGTTACGCACCATGCAGGACTGGATAGTAGGCCGGCAGCTAACCGGTATTGCAGGTGTGGCCGAAGTATCGGGGTTTGGCGGCATCAGCAAACAGTACGAAGTGGCGGTAAGCCCCGAAAGGCTAAAAGCTATGAATGTAACGCTGCCCGAAGTATTTGTAGCTCTTCAAAAAAATAATGAGAACACAGGTGGTGCATATATCGACAGGAAACCCAATGCCTATTTTATTCGTGGTGTGGGACTGGTAAAAACTTTTGCCGATATCGAAAATATAGTTATAAAAAAGCAAAGCAATGTACCGGTACTGATAAAAGATGTTGCTACTGTACAGTTTGGTTCGCCCCCACGTTATGGGGCCATGACATATAATGGAGAGAAAGAAGTAGTAGGTGGTATTGTAATGATGATGAAAGGAGCCAATAGTGCATCTGTTGTAGAACTGGTAAAAGAAAGAATGATAACCGTTCAAAAATCATTACCCGAGGATGTGGAGATAGAAGCATTTTTAGACCGTACCAATTTAATTGACCGTGCCATCAATACCGTAAAAACAAATTTGGTTGAAGGCGCATTAATTGTAATTCTTGTACTGGTTTTATTTCTGGGTAATCTTCGTGCTGGTTTGATAGTAGCATCTGCCATTCCGTTATCATTATTATTTGCATTGGCATTAATGAATTTGTTTGGTGTAAGTGCCAACCTCATGAGCCTTGGTGCCATAGATTTTGGATTGATAGTAGATGGAGCCGTAATTATTGTGGAAGCAACACTGCACTATTTAGGCAGCCAAAAACTTGCCGGTAAACTTACACAGGGCCAGATGGATCATGCAGTAGAAGGCAGCGCAAAAAAAATGATGAGCTCAGCAGCATTCGGACAAATTATTATCCTCATTGTGTATTTACCCATTCTTTCTTTACAGGGTGTAGAAGGAAAGATGTTCAGGCCAATGGCAGAAACGGTAGCTTTTGCAATTTTGGGGGCATTGATTTTATCGCTCACTTATATTCCTATGATGAGTGCATTGTTTCTTTCAAAAAATACAAAGCACAAAAAGAATTTTTCTGATAAAATGATGGACTTTTTTCAGCGTGGATATGCCCCGCTTTTAAGAGGTGCCCTCAAAATAAAATATATAGTAGTTGCTATTGCAGTTGGATTATTGGTGATCTCTCTTTTTATTTTTAAAAATATGGGAGGTGAGTTTATACCCACACTGGAAGAAGGAGATTATGCCATTGAGTTTGTATTGCCCCAGGGTTCATCGCTATCACAAACCACCGAAACGGTGATGATGGCAGAGCGGATGCTGATGAAATTTCCGGAAGTAAAAATGGTAGTGGGCAAAACAGGGGCAGGCGATGTTGCTACCGACCCTATGCCACCTGAAGCCACCGATATTATGGTGATACTGAAAGATAAAAAAGAGTGGAAATCGAAAATTGGTTTTTATGAACTGGCAGATGAAATGAGGGATAAACTATCTACCATACCTGGTGTAATAGCCGAGCCCAGCCAGCCCATACAAATGCGGTTTAACGAGTTGATGACCGGTATCAGGCAGGATGTGGCCATTAAAATATTTGGAGAAAATTTAGACAGCTTAGTTACTTATGCTGCTAAAGTGGCTAAGGTAATTGGCCCTATAGAAGGTATTACTCAACCGCAGGTGGAACGGGTTGACGGACTGCCACAAATTACTATTGAGTATGATAGGGCAAAACTGGCAGGCTATGGTTTAAATATTGAAGACATCAACCACGTCATTAGCACTGCATTTGCAGGCGAGGAAGCAGGAGTGGTTTTTGAGAATGAAAGAAAATTTGACCTGGTGTTACGGTTAGATAGTACACACCGTACCAACCTTGATGATGTAAGTGATTTATTTGTACCGCTGAGCGATGGCAATCAAATTCCATTATCTCAGGTAGCCACAGTGTCTTTTAAAACGGGGCCAGCACAAATAAGCAGGGAGAGTGGCAAGCGGAGAATTTATGTAAGTTTTAATGTAAGTGGGCGTGATGTGGCCAGTGTGGTAAAAGAAGCACAGCAAAAATTAGAGACAAAAGTAAAACTGCCTGCAGGTTATTATTATACTTACGGCGGTACGTTTGAGAATTTACAAAAAGCATCTGCACGCCTGATGATAGTTGTACCATTGGCTTTAGCGCTTATTTTCTTTATGTTGTATTTTACGTTTAGTTCTATTAAAGAAGCCTCCTTAATTTTTACGGCCATACCAATGAGTGCTATTGGTGGTGTGTTTGCATTGTTGATAAGGGGAATGCCTTTTAGTATTTCGGCAGGCGTTGGTTTTATAGCCCTGTTTGGCGTGGCGGTGTTAAATGGTATTGTATTGATAAGCACTTTTAACCAGTTGGAAAAAGATGGTATGAAGGATATTATGCAACGGGTTCGGGAGGGAACAAAAATAAGGCTACGCCCTGTTTTAATGACAGCTTCCGTTGCGGCTTTAGGTTTTATCCCCATGGCTTTTTCAAGCGGTGCAGGTGCAGAGGTGCAAAAGCCTTTAGCAACTGTAGTAATTGGAGGATTGATAACCGCTACATTGTTAACCCTGGTGGTGTTGCCTTGTTTGTATATCATCTTTTCAAAAAAAGATAAAATGAAAATAAAGCCTGTAGCAGCAATTATAACTTCCATTATTTTGCTAACATCATCAACCAGTCTTTTTGCACAGGAACCGGGTGTAAAAAGATTACCTGTAAGCGAAGTGATTTCGATGGCTAAAAATAACCTGCAATATGGCATAAACAGTCAGCAGATGGTTAAAGGAAAAGCCCAGGTAAAAACAGCCAATTTGTTTCCCAAAACGGGTGTGTTTGCAGAGAATGAAGACTTCAGGCCAAGCGATACTAAAGGCATATTAAAAGTTGGTATATCGCAAAGTATTGCGTGGCCCGGTTTGTACAAGGCACAGAAAAATCTGTACGGCGAGCAATTAAAATACTACGAGGTTAATACCGCTGCTATTGATGTGGATATTAAAAGAGATGTACGCACTATCTATTACCAGCTTTGGTATTTGCAGGATAAGCAGCAATTGTATCATCGCCTGGATAGTATTTATAAATCGCTGAGCAATGCAGCCGTGCTGAAAGTAAAAACAGGCGATAGCCCGGGTTTAGACAGTATTGCAGCCAATGTGCGGATGATGGAATTACAGGCATTGTTGCAACAGATAAGTAATGATGTGCAAATTCAGCAGCAGTCATTAATGCAGTTACTTAACTCGCAGAATTTGATATTGCCCATGATGATGCCTTTGGAAAAACTGATCATGCCAGGTGCGTTAAACGACAGCCTGCATCCGGTGCTGGCATTACAATCGCAAAATATTAAAATTGCAAATGCAGGAATAAGTGTAATAAAAAATGAAAACAAACCCGAGTTTTCCGGCCGCTTTTTTACGCAGAATCTGTGGGGGGCAAAAGATCCCTTCACCGGTTTTTCTGTAACAGCAGCTTTCCCTTTGTTTGGCGCAAAAGCTTATCGCAGCAAGGTAAAAGTTGCAGAGGCAGAAATGGCTGTACAGCAAAAGCAATTTGAGTATGGCAAACAGGTGTTGAGTACACAGCAACTGCTAAAGCAGCAGGAGATAGAAAGAAACAAGAGTATGCTTGCCTTTTATGAAACTGCCGGATTAAAACAGGCAGATGAGATTATCAAAGCATCTTCATTGGCTTACCGTGCAGGCGAAATTAGTTTTGCCGAACTGTCGCAGTTTCTTACCCAGGCCATTGAAATTCAAAAAAATTACCTGGAAAACCTGAATGTGTATAATCAATCCGTTATACAGTACAATTATTACATCAATCAATAAAATATAAAAAGATGACAAAGTTCTTAATTACAGTAATGCTTTTTACCAGTCTTGTTTTTGCTACATCCTGCGGTAGCAAAACAGCGGAAACAGAAAAAACCGCCGAAGCTAAACCAGAAGAAGGGGCTGATGAACATGCGAACCCCAATACCGCCACACTTACCGACGACCAGATAAAAAGTATTGGTGTAGAATTAGGTGTAATAGAACAAAAGCAACTAACAGCAGCAGTTAAAGCAAACGGGGTGCTTAAAGTGCCCAATCAAAATAAAGCAAGTGTAAATTCAATTTACAGTGGTGTTATAAAATCTTTACTGGTGCAGCCGGGTAGCTTTGTTTCGAGGGGGCAAACAATTGCCACAGTTGCCAATCCCGAATTTATACAGGCGCAAAGCCAATACCTGAATGTAAACGGAAAAATTGCCTTTGCAGAATTGGAAGTAAAAAGACAAAAGGAATTGAATGAAGGCAATGCCGGAGCTTTAAAAAATCTGCAATCGGCCGAAACAGAATTAAGAAGCCTGCGAACACTCCGGTCAACCCTTGCACAGCAAATACAGTTAATGGGTATTAATCCTGCAAGGCTTGGCAATGGTAAATTAGTTTCGGTACTTTCCGTAACAAGCCCCATCAGTGGTGTAGTAAGCAGTGTACTGGTGAAAATGGGTAGTTATATAGATGTAACAACAGCCGTTGCCGAAATAGTTGACAACAGCCAGTTGCATCTTGATCTGTTTGTTTATGAAAAAGATTTAGCAAAGCTTAAGAATAACCAGGTTATTCATTTTACGGTTACCAATAATCCCGGTAAAGAGTATGATGCACAGATATATTCTTTAGGTTCTTCTTTTGAAGGAGAAAGCAAAGCGGTATCCATTCATGCAAAAGTGCAGGGCGATAAAACAGGATTGATTGACGGCATGAATGTTACGGCTGTTATCAGTTTAGAACAAACCACCGTGCCTGCAGTACCTAATGAAGCCATTGTAACAGTAGATGGACAGGATTATATTTTTGTGCTAACAGAAAATCATGCCGAATCGGAGCATCCTAAAACGAATAGTAAAGACAGCCTGCAACAAAATACAAAAGACACCCTGAAACATAAGGAAGGCGAAAAAGCTGAAGAAGCAACAGGGAAAACTTTTGAAAGGATACCTGTAGCAAAAGGCAAAACGGATGTAGGCTATACTGAAATAACATTGCTAAGAGACATACCAAAAGGTGCCAAAATTGTAACCAAGGGTGCATTTTTTGTATCGGCCAAGATGACCAATTTTGAAGAGGAATAAATAATCTAAAAAGGGATTGATATGAAAAAGGAAATTTTGATTTTTGCTGTAATAGCCGCTGTTAGCTTTACATCCTGTAATAACGCCACCCCAAAAATGCAAGAGGTAAAAAAAGAAGAACAACATGATTCTGCACATAAGAAAGCTTCGGATTCTGTTGGTATGAAAATGGGAGGCAATGAATTGGATTCAAAGAAAAAATAAATTCATCATTTTAAAATTTACAATTATGAAACAGTTATTGGTATTTATGGCACTGCTGTTATCAGCAGCCATCATGTATGCACAAGATATTATTACGTTAAACAATGGCCAAACTATCAATGCACAGGTTGCCGAAGTTGGTATTAATGAAGTGAAGTATTACAAATCCGCTAACCTGCAGGGGCCGGTGTATGTAGCTGCTAAATCAGAAGTGCGGCAAATTACCTATGCAAATGGCAGCAAAGATGTATTTGCAATAACTCAGCAACAGCCCACTACAGTTATTGTACAGCAACCTGCACCGCAAACAGTAATTGTTAGGCAACAAAGCCGCAGAAGAAATAATTGGAACAGCGGTTGGTTTTACCCTGTGGTTTCTGCACATATTGATTTGGGGCGGCATGGTGGCGGATACAATAGAGGTTATGGTGGCGGTCATCATGGAAGAAGACATCATTGATACTAACAAAATTGGAGTGCTAAACTTTTAAACTGAATTAAATTATTAAAATATGCTGCAGGTTTTAAGTTTAACACACAAAAATATCATCGCTACTAAAGCGAATGATTTGCTAGGAATAAATGATTATGAAAAAATTCATCCCCTTATCCATAATATTATTGATGCAGGGAATAAAGTAAGATGGTACTTTGAAATGGATGATTGCTTAATATCAAATTCGACTGGTTTTTGGGAAGACGGTATTATTGAAATTAATTATGGTAGCATGAATTTCACTCATTCTGAAGATATAGAAAGGATTGCGATTGTTGGGAACAGAAAATGGGAAAAGTGGATGCATTCAATCATGAAACCATTTGCAAAAGCAAGCATCATGTATTTTGATTTGCCTGATAAAGAAAAGGCATTAGAATGGATTATGAGACAGGAAGAAGAGAGCTGAATTTTTTAATGCTTTATTAAAGACAATTGTATCTATATAAAAATGAATTCTGAAAAACCAGGATTACTTGTGCAGCCAACTATAATTCGTTATCCTGAATGAGAAGACAACAAGTTTAAAATACGGTATTACCACAGAAAAAAGAGAAAACACTGCCAATAATTTGGCAGTGTTTCTAAAAATTTATTATCAGAGCTTTTTAAAAAATAGCATGCAAAAAATATTATAAACATGTCATTATCAAAATTAAAATATGATTTCCCAGCGGGGTTAGTAGTGTTTCTTGTCGCACTCCCTTTATGCCTGGGAGTGGCATTGGCATCCGGGGCGCCCTTGCTATCGGGCATTATCTCTGGTGTTATTGGAGGTATTGTTGTAGGGTTCTTGAGTGGTTCGCAAACCAGTGTAAGCGGCCCTGCTGCTGGGCTTGCGGCGGTAGTGCTGGCTTCAATAGCCAATCTTGGTGGCTTTGAAGTTTTCTCTGCTGCTTTATTTATAGCGGGCTTTTTACAATTAGCAAGTGGGCTGTTAAAAGGCGGCTTTATCGCCAACTATATTCCGTCAAATGTAATTAAAGGATTGCTTGCTGCCATTGGCATACTGCTTATTTTAAAGCAAATACCGCAGGCTTTTGGATATGACAATACACACCAGACAGATTTTTCATTTACGCAACCTAATGGCGAAAATACTTTCTCTCATTTATTCAACACTTATTTCCATACTACACCAGGTGTGGTCATCATTAGTTTACTTTCTATTCTTGTATTGGTTTTTTGGGACAAAACACCGCTCAAAAAAATCAGATTTTTTCCAGCTTCGCTTTTTGTTGTGTTGCTGGGTATTGGTATCAATGAACTGTTCCGGTCTTCTTTTCCGTATTTATTCTTAGAGCCCGTACATTTAGTAACGCTTCCTGCTACTCAGCTTTCTGACTTGGCTTCCTTTGTAAAATTTCCTGCACTAAGCGCCTTTGCAAATTATAATGTGTGGTTAACAGCTTTAACCCTTGCTATTGTTGCCTCACTTGAAAC
Organism: uncultured Chitinophagaceae bacterium; assembly: GCA_963715585.1. Lineage (GTDB taxonomy): Bacteria > Bacteroidota > Bacteroidia > Chitinophagales > Chitinophagaceae > Ferruginibacter. Next base: position 725,820 of record OY970254.1, read on the forward strand.
ATTGCTGAATTTAGAAGCAGTAGATAATATTGACCCACATAAAAGGGAATCACCACCAAACCGGGAACTGGTAGCTCAAGGCGTAGGAAACATATTGGCAGGGCTTGTTGGAGGCTTGCCTGTAACTTCAGTTATCGTTCGCAGTTCGGTTAATATTAATGCTGGTACACAATCAAAAATGTCTGCCATCATTCACGGCATTTTTTTGCTGCTTGCTATTTTGTTATTAAGCCCTTTAATAAATTTAATTCCCTTCGCTTCTTTAGCAGCTATATTAATTGTAACGGGTTATAAGTTGGCTAAAATTACCATCTTTAAAGAAATGTTTGCCAAAGGCTGGAACCAGTTTATACCATTTGTGGTAACAATACTGGCAATTATATTTACAGATTTGTTGATAGGTATTTTGATAGGATTGGCAGTTAGTTTATTCTACCTGTTAAAAAGTAATTATAAAAATCCTTTCACCATTGAAAGGGATAACCTGCATAGCGGCGAAGTGATAAGGATAGAATTACCCAACCAGGTATCTTTTTTAAACAAGGCAAGTATAAAGAATACACTTTGGTCGGTGCCGGAGAATACAACTGTAATTATTGATGCCAGCTATGCCGATTATATTGACAACGATGTGCTGGAACTTTTTGTAGATTTTAAAAAAGTAGTTGCCCCCGAAAAAAATATCAAACTTAATATCATTGGCGTTAAAGAAAAATACCAGTTATCAGACCATGTTCAATTTGTAAATGTACTGGACAGGGATGCACAGAAACAATTAAAACCAGCACAGATAATAGAGTTATTAAAAAAAGGTAACGAACGTTTCATGCAGGGCAAATGGAATGAAAAATATTTCCGCCACCAGGTTAATGCTACTTCATCGGGTCAGTTCCCCATGGCGGTTATCATAAGTTGCATTGATTCCAGAACTTCTTCCGAAATTATTTTTGATGCTAACCTCGGCGATCTTATTTCTATTCGTATTGCAGGCAACATTATCAGCAAAGAAATTATTGGCAGTATAGAATTGTCGTTAAAAGAAATTGGGGCAAAACTAATAGTGGTGATGGGGCATTCTAATTGCGGTGCCGTGGGTGCTGCTATTCACTCATTGGGAGATGGCAATATTGATTCAATTACCCAAAAAATAATGCCTGCTGTTGACAAAGCTAGGCTGCTTAACATCTCCCAATCCTTAGACAATGGAAAGGCATTTGCGGAAAAGGCAGCCCATTTGAATGTAGAAAATTCGGTAGCTACTATTCTTGAAAACAGCAGCTATATTAGAGAACAAAAAAGTATGGGAGCCGCAGGGCTTGTTGCAGCTTATTATGATACTGCCACCGGTGAAGTTATTTTTAATGAGAGGATTTATGTGTGAAATAGACAGGAAGTTGGCTGCAAGTATTGCGACTCACCCTAACTGCCATGTTATTAACAAATATATCAGGCTTTGACACTTACTTTTGAAGCCGCAATATTATTATGACTACAAAAAACTTAGTAAGCTTTATCGTCATCCTTTTAAATAGCTTAAGCACTTTTGGTCAACAAACAATAAAAGGGAAGATTTTAAAAAGCACGACACAAGAACCAATACAGTATGCTAATGTCGGGTTAAACAAATCTAATGTTGGTACAATCTCAAACCCAGACGGCAGTTTTTCCCTTTACATACCTGCAAACATGCTTAATGACACTTTAATAGTTTCATCAATTGGGTTTGCAAGCAAAAATATTCCTTTAAAATATTTGATTGCTAAAAAGGATTTAACCATTTCTCTAAATCAGAAAATAGTTTCTTTAAACCCTGTAATTGTCAGTTCTAAAAAAGAAAAATCGCTAACTTTTGAATTAGGAAATCATGATTTTAAAGGAGGTGTATTGCAAACTGACACTCTTTATGCAGGGCGGTCTATTGCTTTATTAATTGACAACAAAGAACCGAATATTAAAAAGGGAATTGCATTTCCTGCATTCATTGAAAAAGCAAGATTAAGAATTTTCAAGAATAATCTAAAATCATTCAAATTCAGAGTTCGTTTAAATGAGGTTGATAACCTAACAGGACAACCCGGCGAAGATTTGCTTACTAAAAGTATTGTAATGCAATCTTCAATGAAAAATGGTTGGTTGGAGTTTGACCTTTCAGATTTGAATTTTGAAATTGATAAACCGTTTTTCATAACATTTGAACAACTTCTTGATTTGACTGACAGAACTTTAATTGCAAATGAGTATACCAAATTCCTATCAGAGCATCCCAACAAAGTTAAGTTTGATACAATTGAAGTTGACGGAAAAAAGGAAGTCAAACAAATATTTAAGGGCGGAGGTCTTGATTTGGCGGGAACTTTTATTGGAATAGCCATATCAAAAACAGCAAGTGAAAAATATACCAGCTATGTTAGAGAAACAAGTTTTGGGGAGTGGAAAAAAGTCAGGGGCATTGTAGCGGCAACAGTAACCCTAAGCAATTATCCAGACCATACCGTAAACAAAGAAAATAAGAATGAATGCCAGGAGAATTTAACGGTATGCAAGGCTAAAAAAATTTGCAAAGATTTTATTGACGAGAACGGAGTAAATGGAATGCAGGTTTGTGTGAGCAAGAAAAACAAAATTGTTTGGTCGGACGCATTTGGATATGCTGACATTGTAAATAATATTTATGTTACCGATTCAACAAAATTCAGGATTAATAGCATTTCCAAGTCAATGACTTCATTGGCTTTGATAAAACTTGTTTCAGAGGGGAAATTAAATTTAGATTCCCCAATACAAAAATACATTCCAGAATTCCCCAAAAAATCTTACACATTTACTACCCGACAACTTGCAGGACATTTAGCAGGCTTTCGGGACTATGATGAAAATAATTTGAATGACTATATCCGAACCGAACATTATGACAATTCAATTCAGGCTCTAAAACTATTTGAGAATGACACCCTGCTATTCATGCCAGGAACAAGTTTTTATTATTCAACATTCGGGTGGAACTTAATCGGGGCAATAATTGAAAAAGTAAGTGGTAGAGATTATTTAACCTATATGGCGGAGAACATTTGGAATCCTTTGGGTTTGCAAAATACTTGCGGTGACAATTTTAAAGATAAGATTTCCAACAGAAGTAAATTTTACGATGTTACAGGGGAAGAAAATGATTTAGGAGATTTAAGCTACAAATATTCAGGGGGCGGACTTTTATCAACAAGCAAAGACCTCATAAAAATAGGTAATGAAATTTTGTATGGATCATACGTTGACACAAAACTGAAGAAAAATCTGTTTCAAACACAGCATACTTCTGATAATAGAGAAACAGGTTATGGTTTAGGTTGGTACATTGGCAAAGACAAAAATGGCCATCGCATTTGGTATCATTCAGGAGACTCATTTAGTGGTAGTTCTTACTTACTAATTTATCCTGATGATGATATAGTTGTTTCATTTCTTGCAAATTCTCAAATTGGAACAACCTTCGACATAGAACAGATTGGAGAGTTATTTTATCAAAAGTAGTTTAGACGAAGTTAAATTAAAAATGGATGGTCATGGATATACAAGTAGAATTAATCATCGTTTCCAAACTTATTGTCTCGTTTTTATTAGGTGCATTTATTGGTTTGGACAGAGAGCGGCATGGCAGTGCTGCCGGTATAAGAACGTATGCAGCAGTTTGTATTGGGGCAACATTGTTTACTGCTATAGCTGATCATATTGTTGGTGATAGCGGTGCAGCTTCAAGGGTGATTGCCAATATTATTACAGGTGTAGGTTTTTTAGGGGCTGGTATTATTTACCGCAATGCCAGCGCAGGCACTTCGCATGGCTTAACTACAGCGGCTACGGTTTGGTGTACGGCAGCAGTAGGTGTAGCTGTGGGATTAAATATGTTCATCATTGCTGTGGTTGCTTCAGTATCATTATATTTTTTGCTTTCATTACATCATCAAAAATGGTATGTAAAGTGGAAGAAGAAAATGCTGGATATCCATCACAATGACAGTGATGAGGAGAATGAGTAAACCTTTAAAAAAAGCAATAGAATTTTATGGAATCAACAAAACTCACTTCAGCCGGAGCAAAACACAATAAATCATTAAAGATTATATTCGTAATTACTGCATCTTTTTTAATTATCGAAGTAATAGTTGGCTTTATGTCCAACAGTCTGGCTTTGCTTTCTGATGCCGCACACATGCTTACCGATGTGGGCGGGCAGGCATTAGCCCTGTTTGCTATCTGGATGTCATCAAAGCCACGAAATAACAGAAAAACCTATGGTTATTACCGAACAGAAATTTTCTCTGCTTTGATTAATGCTTTAGTGCTGATATTTATTTCAGGTTATATTCTTTATGAAGCCTGGCAGCGGTTTAAAGAGCCGCCTGCTGTAGCAGGCATACCGATGTTGATAGTTGCAGTATGCGGATTAATTATTAACCTGGTTGCAATGAAAATTTTAAAGGCGGGGTCTACTGAAAGTATTAATATTAAAGGAGCTTTTTTAGAGGTGGTAAGTGATATGCTGAGTTCGGTAGCGGTTATAATCGCTGGTATTATTATTCTTGCAACCGGCTGGCTATATATAGATCCTATAATGAGTGCATTGATTGGATTGTTTATTTTACCAAGGACCTATAATTTATTAAAAGAGTCCGTAGATATATTGCTGGAAGGGGTTCCCAAAGATGTGGACTATGCAGCAGTAGAAAAGTTTATTGCAGAAAAGCCCGGCGTACTATCAGTACACGACCTGCACATCTGGACATTAACCTCGGGGATTAATGCATTAAGCGGTCATATTGTAATGAATGCAGAAACAAATCTTTTAGCTATAAGTGAGGTAACATCATCCATTAAAAATGAACTGGTAACTACATTTAAAATAACACATACAACCATTGAAGTGCATATAGAAAAGGAAGGCTATTTGCCAAACATTGTATAGGCTGAATAAATTTCGGGAATATGAAACGACAAACAAAGGGGGTGCTACAAAATATCAGTGGAATAAAGAAATTGATATTTTCAATTTCTCTTTCAGTTGTTGCTTATATTATTCTGTTACTTTTAAAAGTAGATGTGCAGAGCAGGATAATATTAGGTTGGGATACATTTTGCCTTTCGTTAATTGTAATTAGTTGGATATTGTTTTTTACCACCACCAACAATGAGTTATGTGCAGTTGTAGAAAAACAGGATGACGGGCTTAAAGTGATTTTTATGATTGTGCTGGTGGCAGTTTGTTTTAGTTTGTTTGGTACGTTACTGCTTTTAAACAGTAAGGGTGAATCAACTTTTAATAAGGTATTCCATACTATTGTTTCACTTTCACCAGTTTTGCTTTCCTGGTTATTACTGCATACAACCTTTGCCATCAGGTATGCACATTTATACCACGATCATAATAAGTTGAAAACAGGCAGCAATGTTGGCGGTATAGATTTTCCAAGCAAGGAGGAGCCAGATTACGTTGATTTTGCTTATTTTTCTTTTGTGATAGGCATGACGTTTCAGGTGTCAGATGTGCAGGTAAATTCACGGGTTATCAGGCGTTTTGTGTTGCTGCACAGTTTAATTTCTTTTGTGTTTAATACAATTATTGTGGCATTAACTATTAACACCATTGCCGGACTTAAACAATAAAGATTTTAAAGTAGAAAAAAAATAAACAAATACCATGAAAACCGATACAAAAAAATGGAAAGAAAATTTTAACCAGGAATTGGTGCATATACAAATTCAGTTTGATTCTTTTTTTACAGAAGGTAAAATGGATGATTATTATACTTTAAACGAAGACAGAAAAACAGGGATGCTGATACTTAACATCTCTGCTCATAATGAGCTACCAAAACAAATTGAAGAGGAGTTAATTGATGCGTTTAATAAATCAAAACCATAACAACTATATCACAAGTTTATAACAATCAAAATACTTTATTATGAAATGGACAGGTAGAAGAGAAAGTTCCAATGTAGATGACCGCCGTGGCTTATCCGGCGGAAAATTAGCTGCCGGCGGCGGTGTGGCTGGCGTTGTAATTTATCTTTTATATACATTATTAAGCGGTGGCAACATTGATCCGGCGCAGGTACAGAAACAGCTTAGCGAACAGACAAACCAAAGCTCACAACAACTATCTCCGCAGGAACAGGCCGCAGATGATGAAAGAGCAAAGTTTGTAAAAGTGATAGTGGCTGAAACAGAAGATGTGTGGAATAAAATATTTGCAGAAAGCGGTAGTCAATATGCCGAGCCTGTGTTAGTATTGTATCGTGACGCAGTTGCGTCTGCCTGCGGTAAAGCCAGTTCTGCATCCGGACCGTTTTATTGCCCAGGGGATAATAAAATGTATATCGACCTTTCGTTTTATCAGGAGCTACAGGACAAACTAAATGCTCCCGGCGATTTTGCTATGGCGTATGTAATAGCGCATGAAGTAGGCCATCATATTCAAAACCTGATGGGTACTGCTGATAAAGTAAACCGGCTACGTCAACAGTTAAGTGAAACCGAATTCAACCGCTATTCAGTAATGCTGGAATTGCAGGCAGATTTTTATGCAGGTGTATGGGCAAATCATGCACAGAAAATGAAAAATATTTTAGACCCCGGTGATATTGACGAAGCACTAAATGCTGCCAATGCTATTGGAGATGACAGGCTGCAACGACAGTCCACAGGGCAAGTAATGCCCGATGCTTTTACGCATGGCACATCAGCACAGCGGATGTACTGGTTTAAAAAAGGATATGAAACAGGTGATATAAAACAGGGTGATACATTTAATGATCCTTCGGTGAAGAATTAAATATTGAAGCAACCGTAATATTTTGTTATGAAATTTTATACAACAATGCCAAAAGCATTACAACCATTTTATCAAAACGAAATAACAAAAGCTGCGGCAGCATTTAAAAAAGAACATTACATGATAAGCTGGCGGCATTTAGAAAGGGCACATGTTTTAGGGCAGCCTTATCCTTATCAGCATACCGCAGTGCATTGGAAAATGCTTTGCTTCGGTATAAAATTGAAAAACTGGAAAGAAGTAATTGGGCAAATTCCACGGCTATTGGCGGGTGGCGTAAAATCTTTTGTTGGCCATATTCCTGTTGGTAATACCGGCGGTGCGAATGTACCGCCTTTAATGCCCATGGAAATAGCAAAAGACCTTGCTGAAATAATTAACAATACCAAAACAAAGTAGTATGTATTTTTACACCCATAAAACAAATAAAAATGAACAGACTCAATTGTTGGAAATGCGTAGTTATGCTTGCATCCGTTTTAGGAATGGTTTCAGCGTTTGCATAGCAAATAATAATAGAATTTTATTGTAAAAGGTTGCGGATAGAAATATCTGCAACCTTTTTTATTTTATAAATTAAATAAAGATGAAAACAGGAAAAAAAGTATTTGAGCTACAGCTTACTAAAATAGCAGCCTTGTTAACCAATGCGGCCAAACAAAACAATCCGGCTATGTGGCTTTTTTTAAATGATTTACGAACACCCATGTTTATGCTGGAAGCATTGGCAAGGATATATATGAAAGTGTACGGTAGCAAAGAGTTGGAAAAATGTAAAGAACAATTTAAAGCCCTTGAAGATGCTTTAGGTGCTGTTGATTATTATGCTGCTTTTGCAAAGGAATTAGCAGAAAATAAAAAAGTGCCTGCTGCAGTTGTTGATTATTTAAAAGAACAAACCGATAAAAAAATAAAAGAATTAAATACCATTTTAAAAGATGAAAATTGGTTAAATGGAAAGCAGTTAGATAAAATATACGATACAATAAATGATACAAACTGGAAGGAAGACGAAAAGGAAGTAAACGGCATAAAGGAATTTTATGTCAAAGCCATAAAAAAAGTAGAAGAATTTGTAACTGAAACAGGGTATAAGTTTGATAATGTAGAAGAGGATGTACATGAGTTACGCCGCAAACTACGTTGGCTTTCTATTTATCCGCAGGCATTGCAAGGTGTATTTCAATATAAAAAATTAAATACAAAGCCAACTGCAAATTTGCAAAAATACCTGACAGATACCATTGTAAAATCGCCTTACAATAAAATGCCTGCAATTATCACAGTACAAAGCCCGATACGCATTTCAAAAAATCATTTTTTAGCTTTAAGCTGGACTATTGCCGAATTAGGAAAATTGAAAGATGAAGGATTACGGGTAGTAGTTGTAAAAGAAGCCTTGCAAAATACAGCCCTGCTAAAAGAAGAAGAAGCATATACTCAAACCTATAAACTGCTGGGTAAAACCCAGGCAACCTTAGAAACACTTTTAGATAAGGCTGAAGTAATAGCAGAAACATTTTTTAAGGAAGAAAATTTAAAATACCTTTTAGCGAACTGATTTTTTTATTTTAAAAAAGGCAGTATAAAACTAAAACACTAATAATCAGGTTTAAAAGAAGCCAATTTAATATTTATAAAAATAAAATAAATGGAACATCAACACCAATACGACGCACAAGGCAAACAGATTTGCTGCACACAACAGGAAAAAATTTATGCTAAAGCCGGAGCAAAAGAGTTATTAAAAAACGGACATACCGAAACAGATGGACATGACCATAGCGAGCATGGTGATGATGACGGCCACGACCATTCTGGCGGAAGTGACAATACTTTTAAAATGTTTTTACCGGCTATTATTAGTTTGGTATTGTTGCTGCTTGCAATAGCTTTTGATAATTGGATACCACAAGCCTGGTTTACAGGTTGGGTACGCATTATATGGTATGTAGCCGCTTATGCACCTGTTGGGTTTCCGGTAATAAAAGAAGCCATTGTAAGTGTATCAAAAGGAGAAATATTTTCTGAGTTTTTGTTGATGAGTATTGCTACTGTTGGTGCATTTTCTATCCAGGAATTTCCTGAAGGTGTGGCGGTAATGTTGTTCTATGCAGTTGGCGAAGTGTTTCAAACTTTGGCTGTAAAGCGGGCAAAGGCAAACATTAAATCCCTGCTTGACCAGCGACCCGATGAAGTAACCATTTTAGAAAACAACCAGCCGAAAACAATCAAAGCAGAAGCAGCAAAAATTGGAGACATCATACAACTAAAGTCCGGCGAAAAATTAGGATTAGATGGAGAACTAATTTCGGATACTGCATCCTTCAATACTGCCGCACTCACCGGCGAAAGTAAACCCGATACAAAAGCTAAGGGAGAAACTGTATTGGCAGGAATGATAAATTTAAACACCGTTGCACAGGTAAAAGTTACCACTGCATATACAGACAGCAAGCTGAGTAAAATTTTGGAATTGGTACTAAATGCTACGGCACAAAAAGCACCAACAGAATTATTCATTCGCAAGTTTGCAAAAATATATACACCTATTGTAGTGCTTCTTGCAGTTCTCATTTGCGTAGTGCCAATCTTCTTTGTACAAAACTATGTTTTCAGCCAATGGCTGTACCGGGCTTTGATTTTCTTAGTGATCTCTTGTCCTTGCGCATTGGTTATTTCTATCCCATTGGGTTATTTTGGCGGCATTGGTGCGGCCAGTAAGAACGGTATATTATTTAAAGGCAGTAATTTTTTAGACATCATGGCTGGTATCCAAAACGTTGTGATGGATAAAACCGGTACAATGACTGAGGGTGTTTTTAAGGTACAGGAAATAAACATAAAACCTGAATTTAATAAAGATGAAATACTGCAAATGGTAAATGTGTTGGAAAGCCAGAGCACCCATCCTGTTGCAACAGCTATTCACGAATATGTGGGTGAGATAAATACATCTATACAATTAAATAGAACGGAAGAAATTGCCGGGCATGGTTTAAAGGCTGAAATAAACGGAAAGGAATTATTGGTAGGTAATTTTAAATTGATGGATAAATTTTCCATCAAGTACGACATTGACCCAAACACAATTGTTTACACTTTAATTGCCATTGCTTACGATAAAAAATTTGCAGGTTATCTTACCATTGCCGACATTATAAAAGAAGATGCACAGGAAGCGGTGAACAAGCTGCATAGCATGAATGTAAAACTGACTATGCTGAGTGGTGACAAAACAAACGTGGTTAAATTTGTTGCTGATAAATTAGGAATTGATAATGCTTTTGGTGATTTATTGCCAGAAGATAAAGTAAATAAAGTAAAGGATATTATTGCCCGGAACGAAACCGTGGCTTTTGTAGGCGATGGTGTGAATGATGCACCGGTTGTAGCTTTGAGCGATGCAGGGATTGCTATGGGTGGCTTAGGCAGCGATGCCACAATTGAAACTGCGGATGTCGTAATTCAAGATGATAAGCCCAGTAAAATTGCGATGGCAATTAACATAGGCAAGCAAACAAAAAAAATAGTTTGGCAAAATATCACCCTTGCTTTTGTAGTAAAGGCAGTTGTATTGGTATTAGGTGCAGGTGGGTTAGCAACAATGTGGGAAGCGGTTTTCGCAGATGTTGGTGTAGCTTTGTTGGCTATCTTAAATGCAGTAAGGATACAGCGAATGAAGTTTTAATTTGCGATACCAGAAGCCGTATTTCACAACTTCAACATCAGGATTTGTGATTTCGCTGTTTCTCTTTTGTAAAAAAGGGAATAGTACTTCTCACCAACATGCCATCCGGCAGCCACATTTCGTAATTGCACAAAAGTCTCCTTACTCAGTGCTGCAGCTTCGTTCCTCAGCCTTGCACTTCCGTAGGCCAACTGCTGAGCGAAGTCGAAGCACGGCTTTCAAAATCACTTTCCTATAGCACACCCGGCAGTACTTGCCCGGTCGGAGCGGCGGCACACCCGCAACTTGCGCCCCTGCAAGAACTGCCGGAACCATCATACCTGGCATTACTTTCCATAATTAAATTCCGATAGGATTCAACTTACCACTCCGTAACCATCCTAAGAAACATTTTCGTCCTTCAAAAAAAACAAATACTACACAAAGTTAGCCATTGGCGCCCCCACACAAAACCCACCCGGACGCATCCAAATTTTTTTAGCCATAAACACAGCCCGGCGCTACGGCTGTCACACTGAGCCTGTCGAAGTGCCAACATTTATGCTAAAAAAATTTGGAGTGCGCCGATGCCCAATGGCTGATACAGTTCTGTATTTATATTTTTTCATTTCTTAAATTTTATGTTATGTATCAGTTATGGTGTTCATCTACCAATTGTAAAGTTTGGCGTTCAGCTAATGGTTGGTATGCTTATGTAGTTAATGGTGTGCTTGTTGGTAAGGTTCGTTATCCTGCTCCAGGTTCCAGGCGTTGGTTAGCTATGCTTCCTTAGTTTTTGGCCCGCCGGCAGGCGGGCTTTTTTTTATTCTTTTTTTCATCTTTAAATTTCAAAATCATGTTTCAGTTAATTGGTTCTTATGTTCCCTGGTCTTTAGGGCTTCCGGTTATTACTACTGTTTATTTTATTCCTTCATCTGGTAAGTATCTGCACATCAGTAGTAAGCAAATTTTCATTAGTAATTCATCAGGTATTTATAAAATCCCCTTTTAGGGGGTTTTATTTTTTTGTTTTACCCGGATTGTATGGCAACTACTGAACCCAGTTCAAAACTTTCGTCTATTTTTGAGTTGCCTTCCATTTTACATGACACTCTACATTCACTAACAAAATGTTCGGACTTACTCACAAGCTAACAGACACTTTACTATACATGACGCATGATATGGTAGAAGAATTATTAATTATTACGGAGCAGACTTTTACAAAAACGCCCAAAGACAAGACCGAAGAAATTGCAGAACTTTTACTTAAAATTGTCTGGTACAAGCAAGAACTTGCCAACTTTGAAAATGATATAAACGAACAACGCAAACAGTCCTTTCAATTCTCCGTGGAAGAACTTTATTATGGGTTTGGACAGTATGACAAATATGTAGGAATAGAGTTTCATAAATTTTCTGAAGCTTCCCGAAAGTATGGAAGGCACATTGGAGGTGTATTTGTTTATGGGAAAACAGAACGTCAAAATTTAGAAACCATAATTACTTCTGATAATGTTCCCAGGACGAACGGCTTAGTCAAAATAGATATCACACCAAATGATAAAATAGACGCCACCAAGGTAAGTGAACTACTTGAGGTCGGATTTACTGCTGGAGACATTTATCAAATAGATAGCTCTAATACTCCTCAAGTAAATGCGTATTCCAAAGAAGGCAAAAAGGAGATTCCAAACACTATTAATATTGAGTTTGATCCAAGCGGAATAGATGGATGTAAGTTGGCTTTGCATAATTTAAACCTCAGGTTTGAGCATGGTGCAACACTGATTGAATCTGAGTGGAATCAATATTTAGGCTACAATATTTATTACGACCCAACTCTAAAAGAACTAGATTCTATAAAGAGTAAAGTTTATGAGCCAGACGGTCTAATGAAAAAAGGTGTTAGATTTTATGAATTGGCTGCAAAGCAAAAGAATTCACAAACGTCAGAAGAAGAACGCAAAGAATTTTCTCTATTATTTAAAGAACGTCGCATTGAAAGACTAGAAATATTAAAAAAAGAATTGACAAAGACTAATATCAATTCATTAGAAGAATTTCAAGAAAAGCATCCCGACATTTTCTTTGAAATTTATAAAACATCTTTAGTTTTCGACGACGACACTTTTACTATTAGCAAGTCACCTATTCCTGTTTATTGGGACTTTAAAAGCTATTTACATATTTATTTACGTCATTGCGATGAATTGCAACCTGAGGGGCATTTCAAATTAAAAACTTCTTTTGCTTACAGTCAAAAAAACATTAGAAGAATACTGAAAATAGCGATAGAGAAACTAGAAGACAGAATACAAGAAAGACTTTCTAAAGGATTAGATTTTAGAATGTATGGAGAAAAGACGCTTTATTTTAATGGAAACTATTACTCTATTCGTATTGAAAGCAATGGAAGGGTTGATAGTTTTTATCCTAATGAGTTCAAGTAAAAACGGCAGGCAACACGAACTTTTGTGTGGCTACGCCACTTTCTTTTTTTTGCTGCGCCCATTCCATTCTGCAGCAAAATCCGGTAAAAAGGTGTTCGTCATTTGTCGTCAGCAAGTAGATATGCCAAACCAACCCACTATTACAATTTTCCTCGTTATAAACTTTTAAGGCAATTGTAAAAGTGGGTTGCCCTTCGGGCAGCTATCGCAGGTTTGTCATACTACTTGCAGTTCCTCCGCATTCCTCACGGCAGCTACTGTGTCCTTCAGCCAGCTTCATTCAACCGCTCCTCATCCGTTCCATTCCACCATGCTCACTACCATACTGTTGCTTCAGTGCCTGGCATCCTGCCACTAAACACAGCCCAAATCAGGCAGGATGCACAGTCACTTTCACAAGCCTGCTGCACGGTTCACTTGGCTCCATTTCACTGCTTCCTCGCTATTTCATTTCAGCAGGCTTCAGTCCACCCGCTGCCTTCTTTTATTTTGCTCGCCGGCCGCCCCACTTAGGCTGCGTTCACCTTGCGGCTGCTATTGCTCATTCGTCCCTCATTTCGCAAAGCATCGCTAAGGTTCACTTGCATAGTTCAGCCACCTTCGTATCCGCCAGCTGGCGGAAATATACTTCGGTGGCTTCCTATGGTGCTGCCATCGCCCCGGACGACCGGGGCTTTCCTGGCAGCCCCTTTGTGGGGGCTCGCCGTCCGCCTCCATTACGTCGTACCTCCTTATTCCGGCGGCCGTCAAACGGCTCGCAATCCCTGCAGTGCGGACAAGTGTGCCGCACGGCTATGCTTCTTTTTTGCCGCAGGCGCTTTTACCGGAAATAAAAAAAGGCAACCATTGATTGATTGCCCTTCTCATTTTATACTCATGCTACTATTCTTCTTCAACTTTTGCACCTGGTGCATTTGATTTTACGGATTCAATCCCGTTATCCCTGCCGGAAGATGATTCATACATTTCACTCGTTCCGATGATCTGCCCATTTGATGCTTTCAGGTTAAAATAGTATTTCCCATTGGTTGAATTTCGCCTGTCATAATTGCTATCAGCCCTGGCATTAGACTTTACCGAAGCAACTCCATTTTGACAAGCAGCCTTTGAAGTATAACCCTCACTCGCTAATATCTTTAAACCATTATCAGCTTTTAGGTTAAAATAATATTGCCCATTCGTACCTGTTTTAATTACAAACTTTCCCATAGTTATCTTTTTTCAAAGGTAGAATTTTTATCATAATGATTATATTTTTATCACTATGATTAATCATTTCATTTATAGTAGCTCAGGTCTTTGGAATAATCCTGAATCCAAGGTAAATTAACTGCGGTTGTCATAGCCCGCACTCTTTCAGACATTTTACTATCAATCTCAATGACATTTTCAACGACTAAATCCTGGTACTTTTTTAAAGTATCCATTCTTACATAAGTTGCCCTGTTCCCATTATGTGCTATGTTTCCTCTTTCACCAACAAAATCATTAATTAGTTGTGAGCAATTATTTTTCCAAATGCCCGAATAATTTAATAACCCCAAGTATCTTTCAAATAATTTATCTAAGTTATCTTTCTTTGGTGTATTAAGTAATTCGGTTTCAGTCTTTGCATAATTCTTCCATATGGTTTTCCAACCATCGCCAGCCAGTTCAATCGGTTTAATCTCATTTTTATCATCTCTTACTTTTCTGCTGATCGTTTTTTTAATTTCTTTGTTTAATAAGTTTATATCAGCAATCCCATTGCAGATATAATCAATGCACTCAATCAGTAAATCTTCATTATATCTTTCCCAAGCTGCACAAAGCATAACTACGGCACTTCTGGTTAAATGCCCCAAATTCTTTTTACCCTTTGTGCTTTTTGAATAATTGGTATGTGTCTCAATTAGTTTGATGACATCAATCCTGATATGAAGAAATGTTATGTAAGCGTTTGAAGGCATTATGAATAATTAATTAATACTAATATACGTTAGTTGGAATAAAAAAAATCAGCAAAGTTAAGCGGCTACCACAGGCCTAATCAAATTGGCCCGGCAAGGAACTACGGCATAAACACGGCCCACCCGCACAAAGCCATCATTTATTCCGTTCCTCCTTGCCAGCCAGCCACGCCGCTTGGTAAATGAGCTTTCTTTTTTTCTCTTTTTTCTTTTGTTTAAAATTTATAAAAGGAAATGAGAATCATTTAAAGCTTATTTTATGATGTTTCCTCAAATCCGCTGCTATCAGGCAAATGCAATATTGCAGCCAAATGTTTTCTTCATTCTTGCAAAAGGTGAAAATGCCGGTAAGCCTTCACTAAAGCCTTGGGCAAATTCTTTTGCAATGGTTTGCCCTAATGAAAAGTATTTCCAGTTTTATTTCTGCTTGGTGTATGCGCTGTTCAAAGCAAAAAAGTTTAAGGTCCGCCTGCGGGGTTCGGCCATTCCATTTATCAATAAAGATGATATTGCTGCAGTGCTAAAAGAAGTGGCACCGGCTGTATATGATGACTGGTCAAAATTCCAGGAACTGCTAAACACACTTGATAAATTGGAGAAATTGAAGTCTTCTTTGGGTCAGCAACTGTTGGCATCCGAAAACCTACAAAGCTTCCTGTTGCATACGTATTTCACCGGCAAGCAAAAGCCATGATGAAACTACAGTTGAATTTTGGATAATCAAAAACCCCGGCAATTACGCCGGGGCCTTGCTTATACTTCGGCCACCACAACCGAAGCACTATTTTTTGAAAAGCTTAATCAAGAATTTCAGGAACAGCGTAACTGAAAAGCTGACAATGGCGCCAACGGCTGCAAGAATACCTGTTTTCACAAGATCGGCGCCATGAATGTTTACCAGGATGGTCAACATGGTTCCTCCAATGGTTCCTGCCTTTGTGCTGTTGTCAAAATAATGCTGGTTCATGTTATTCTCCTTTTACTGCAGTCTGGCTGATACCACCTGCAACAGTTCCTGCAACTGCCAGGTAGCCGGCAATCTTTAAAACAATTGCCGGCAGACTAACCGGCGCAGCCAGAACTGTCGTTCCAACTGCAGCAACAGTAAGGCCTATATTCCGGATCTTCTTAAAGAATGATGGTGTTGGTGACTTGATTCTTTGTTTAATTTTCATTTTTGCAGGGTTAGATTAAAAATCGGGTTTCGGTTAACTAATAAAGCTTAGTAATGCTGAGGTCAATGCCTCGATGATTCCGCTGTACATGTTGCGAATATTTAATGGTTAAAAAAAGGGTTTCGTTAGCTCAAAAAAACTGCAAAGGCTGAGTTGATAGCCTCTAAAATTTGATTTATCATTTTGGGCTTGATTTTATAGTTTAAAAAACGGGTTTCGTTAACTCAAAAAGATTGATAAGGCTGAGTTTATGGCCTCAATAATGCCGTTTAGCATATTGCTTCGATTTTAAGATTTAAAAATTTATTTTCATTAACTCAAAAAGATTGATAAGGCTGAGTTGATGGCCTCAATAATTCCGCTTGCCATAATGCTCTTTATTTAAATGGTTAAAAAATGGGGTTTATTTGCCGAGTTCATTATAACGAAACCAGGCTGATAAAAAGATCAATAAGACCTGACAACATTGTGATTAAGATTTAATAGTTAAAAAAACTTGTTTCATTTGGTCCAACTCAGGAAATACAATTGCATTTATTTTCTTAAGTGCAATCTTGGATTCTACACCTTTTCCCTCTGCAGTTAAAAGCGAAACCGGCGCAATACAGCCCTTTAATTCTTTTATGGCATCGTTCGCCGCATGTATCAATATCAATTGACGATTCGGCACATTATTCAATTGTAAATGCCATTTATGAGTTGGGCTGTATCGCTTAACCAGTTCATAAATTCCTTCCGGTACGCATGAAATGCGTGACTGGTTGTTGTGCCATGGTAACTCTATCGAGTAGCACAATATTTTTCCGTTCAGGAAAATGGATCCATTCGTACCATCCGGGAAATATGTTCTGATCAGTTCCAGTTTCATTGCTTCAGTTTTAAGGTCCCTCTCCAAACGGAGAGGGACTTAGGGTGAGGTGGATTAAAGTCCGGATACTTTAACCAGGCTTAACGCATTAAAAGCGCCATTTTTCAACGGATACTTCACAGCGTTTACTTCCTGGTAAAATTCAATTCCCAATGCAAGGAACAGCGGGTGAGTACTGTTGGCCGTAACCGTATTTGCCAGGTTAATTACAGCAGTCGCTGCATTGTCCCATGGCAGAATCGCAGTTTCGTTGGTATCCACCACAAAGCTTTCATTCTCAAAATCGATCTCTGCACCTGCAGAAATGATTTTGAAGTGGGTAGTACCTCCGGGTGCCGCAATCATGTTTGCCGGGATAAATGCCGGAAGGTTTGCTGTCAGTGTTCCGAGCACACGGTCAATAACCGCAGTGTAAGGAGCATATACAGCCCTTCCCAGTTTGCCGTTCTTGTTAAAGTCAAAGCCTTCCAGAAGTTCCGCTTCACCGTCAATCACATTACGCTGACCACGGGGATTTACGGCGTCTGCCTGGATCACTTCAACCATTTTCGAAGCCAGTCGGCCAACCATACGGTTGTCCTTTGAATTCTGCAAAAGGGCACGAAGAGCAGTGCGAAGCGTTTTACCGGCTTTGCCGGCATTTCCGAACTCTGCACCGTTTTCACGGGTTCTTGCAAAATTTGGGTCGTTTGCGATACGATCAGCGGGGATTCCGCCCTTTCCTTTTGCAAGGAAACCATCCTGCGATTTGTAGAAGGTAATATCTCCGATAGTACCCTCAAGTTTGATTATACCTTTTTGTTTTGCCATTTTTTAAAGGGTTTAAAGATTATTGTAATTGCAAAAACACGTACAGTGCACTGTTAGAAATATTATATTTTTGCATTTCACCACAATAGTAAAATGATAATCAAAACAAAAAAAGCAACGGTAGCGACCGTGCAGGGTTATGCAGCAAACGATCCCAAAACGCATAGTCATTTATGCAAAAGACATCATGAATATCACCGGCCGTAAAGAAAGAGCCGCCAGGAAGCTGCTTGCCAAAATCAGAAAAAAATATAAGAAGAAGAGAGGGGAGTTTATTTCAATAGATGAGTTCTGCGAATTCACCAGCTTGAAGAAAGAAAGTGTCAGTACTTTTCTTTCTAACTAATGGGCCGATAATTGGCCCGATTGGCCGATGAACAGATTATTTACCCGATAATTCAATATCCTGGAGTTTTCTGCCAAGTGGATCTTCTGCAGCTAATTTTAAGAAATCTTCGTGCAATCCCAATGCTCTAAATGTATTAAAGTATGCCCCAAGCGAAACGCTTGGATTACCTTTTTCAATTCGGTTTAGTGTTACACGGGTTATGCTGGCACGCTCTGCAACTTGGGTAGTTGTGAGTTTTCTTCTTTTCCTGGCCAGCCTGATATTTTCACCCACCTGTTCCAGCATCTTTTGATATTTTGGAAATAGTATTGGTTTTTTGGAAGCCATCTGCATAATATTATTTACAAAAATGCTGATTTTGTTTATAATACTAAACATTTAGCCTTTTTACTTTTGGATATATTGATAAGTATTTAGCTAATCTGTTATTTTGTATCTGACTTATCAGGTATAAACTCACATTCTGGATATGAAAAGTAAAAATATCTCCCATCATTCTGGTAAACTGCTTAGCTATTTTTTTTAGAAGAATCAGCCATGATAGGGGGGAAAGCTTTGGGAAAGGTATAGGTAAAGTATCAAACATCAATTTCAATATCATTTCGTTTCAAATCAAATCATGCATAAAATATGTGCTAAGTAGCTATGATTTGAACACTAAATTTATTATCTTTATATAGTACTTAGCTCTTTATCAATCAATGCGAAATATACTGTATTGATAGGTTAACAGCTTGGTTAACAAAGCACATATTTTTTTATAAGACATTGATAATTAGTGATGATATTTGGTTTTCAAGGACCCGTCCGGTCCGCCAACAATAGACCAGATTTGCGCAGAACTGAGCAGGAGTGGGAACTCCAGAATTCAATCGCTCAACAAAACGCAGCAACTCAATAAAATGCTCAACGATTTTCGTTGAGTTTTTTATTGAGTATATGTCAGGCTGGCAACCTGTCACTCAGGTACAAACTCAATAGATTTTTACAGCTTCTTACCAAAAAGCCGAGGGCTTCCCTGTTGTGCACAACAGGAGTAGCCAGGCATTCAAGAACTTTGTAAAATCTATTGCATGAAATACAAACAGAACAATACCGGCCTGCCCACCTTCCTGGTTTATCCCAAGCGGCAATCTGCCGGTAACCCCATGGCCGTCCTGTATATGCAGTTTACCTACCAGCTGAATAGGATTAATAAATGCCTGGGAATTGAGATTGATATCAAGCAGTGGTGCCATGTAACCCATTCGGTGATTGGCCAGCCCATGCACAACCAGGTGCTTTTTCAAAAAGTGGAGGAATACAAGCAAAAATTGATGGGAGCCTATTATATGCTCGCTCAAAGCGGGGCAGAAGTAACGCTACGGGAAATTGTAGACATGGCATTTGGCAGAGAAAGTCGCAAAATCTATTCCTTGTTCAGCGTATTTGAAGAAGTGATCCTGAAAATGGAGAAAATGATAAAGCCCGGAAAAAGCAGGGCCAACCTGATCAAACACAAATCCTGCCTGAACCATTTAAGAAACTTTGTACGGCTGCATCACAGGTCAAATGAAATGCCTTTTTCTCGAATAAACAGGCAGTTTATCGATGACTTTGAATCTTATCTGAAATCCGAGGGAGGCAATACCCATAATTCGGCCAATAAAATGCTACAGCTTTTTAAAAAAGTATACCGCATAGCTGTTGACAATCGTTGGATAGCACACAATGCTTTTGCAGGCAGACGGTTAACGTATAAGAAAGTTGCCAAACCCTATTTAAGCAGCGAAGAGATAAAAACAATCATGGATTTTGAATTTAGCTGCGACCGTCTGTCCAGGGTAAGGGATTGTTTTGTTTTTAGCTGTTACACCGGACTGGCCTATATTGATATTTACACCCTGCGAAGAGAGCATCTAGAATATAATGCTGCTAATGGTCAATACTTTATCAGGAAAAACCGTGAGAAAACGGGTGTAGAGTCGATTATACCGCTTTTTAAACCCGCCAGGGATATACTTGATAAATATACACCGGAGTGGATAAAAAGCCCCGCTGAAACTGCTTTATTACCTGTAATTTCAAATCAGCGGTATAATGCATACCTGAAACAGGTGGCAGCATTTTGCGGACTGCAGAAATTATTATCAAGCCATGTGGGGCGCCATTCGTTTGCAACAACGGTAACACTGGAGAACGGAGTGTCGCTTGAGAGTGTATCAAAAATGCTCGGTCATTCAAAACTGAGCCAGACGCAGCAATATGCAAAAGTTAATGAGATAAAAATTGAGAAAGATACAAGGGATTTATTTAGGTTACTTAATCAATAAATACCTTCTTTATTATTTAGACTATGCCCCAGAAAAATAAAAAAAAAATTGACAGCACCGCGAACTACTTTGAATTTACCAATTATATTCTGAAAAGTAATTTGGATAAATTCAATTTATGTCTGGATAAAATTGCGATACTTGTTCAAAACGATGAATCTATTCCAGCTAATTTGATCGAGGAATATTTTGGTTATTTTTATTATAAAGATGATGAAGATGTGAAAATTTTTGAAGAAAATTTAATAACCGTTACTGAAGATACAATTAGATATTTTTCAAAAGATAGGGCATACCAATTTACAGGCGTCAAGGAAGAAAAGCATGGTACGGCTTTTAAAATTGACATATGTATTCGTACTATAATAACCGGATACAGGCTTAATATCATGAATGAATTTTCCGCCAATATAAAATTGCCTGATGATTTTGAAACCCGCGAGATGTTATTAAATTATTTCTATGATGCGCTTGGCAGATTTAGTGAGTCATACGATACTAAAGCTAAATCATTATTTACAAATTATCAGAAAGTAATCATTGCTGCTTATATCACACAAAAGCTTGGTTTTAAATTCACTTTGAAACGGTTTACCAAAAAGCAATTGTTTGATACTGCCAAACACTTTATTAGAAAAACAAAAAGTTAGTAATAACATTTACTTGGTTAACTCCAAGTTTTCCCAATTTTTATTTGGGGTAAAAATTGGAAGAATCCCCCCAGCCATTGTTGTTTCACAATTATTTATTCTAAGTTTTCATCCTTCCTTTGCTTATGCAATAAGCACATATTTTTACAATCACAATTTTAAAAATTAGCATTTATGAAACACGATAATTTATCGGATGACTTATGGGATTCATTTAAAAAACGAATACTGAATCTTATAGAAAAGCACAACAGGCCTGCCTCGGAGGTCATATTGGATGATGTTGACATCCGCGAACTGTTAAAGATTTCTCGCCGTACCAGCCTGGAATACCGCAAAAAAGGAGTTTATAAATATTATAAGCTTGACGGTAAGATATTTTACATACTGGAGGAGGTAATTGCTGGAATTAAAAAAACCGGAGGTCAAAATGACAATTAATATATGCCCTTACTGCGGCGAAAGCTTTGAAGATGCACATGGTAATGCTGTGTATTGTCCTGATGACGATTGTGCATATCAAGCAAGAAAGATTAGGTCTAAAAAGCGATATGAAGCTATAAGCATGGAGGTAGACCCACTCTGGCTAAATGAAAAAATTCTACGTGAATACTACTACAAATATGGCCCTAAAAGAGAAATTGATCCAAATAAGCTTGAGGCTGCTGGCTTTGATTTTGATCTTGAATCGGAAGAAAGAAATATCAACGGGGAAAAAGTTTATTGCATGCGGAATTTTGGATACTTTTTTTTAAATAATAAAAACTTAATCATATGGAAGCTCAGCTAAATTTTCCAAAATGGCAGGCGAAATTCGACAAATCCTTTCCTAATGAAATTATCGGTATTAATAAGGATGTTTCAAAATCAGAAACTTCAGAAAGTAATTCCAAAACTGAATGTGTAAACACTTGGTTGGTTGTTGGTGCTGTCGCAGTTGTCGGCATTATTTTGTACTTTATTTGGAAGCTTGACAAAGATGAAAAAAAGCAAAAAACTGAATGCTGAAGCCCAGCCATACAATACCAATACAAATAACCAAAATCCTTATATCCAAAATTAATATAAGCCGGATTTAATGCCCATTTGAATCCTTGCTTCATGATCTTAGCACTTCAGAAATTCATACTCAGATATCTCTGTGCTTTCTCCTAAAAAATCATAATTCATAAGAATTTGTTCATCGGTGGAATTAAATCCATTGGGATCCAAAAGAGTACAGCATTTTTTAGATTAAACATTGGTTTATATTTTTAAGTTTATGATTGCCAAATAGCGAAAATATTTGTTTCATGTAAGTAATTAAAACAATTAAATTATATTTTTAATTTGAAATCGTTTTTTCCTTATATTTAGCTGTATATTTAATCACTTTGAAGGGTTATATTGAGTTATCCGTAAGGTGCAAGTAATTATTAATCCCTAAACTCCTTACTATTTCGACATAATAGCAAGTGATAAAACTAACAAGCCTAAACAAATGGAATTTGCTTCCTATATCATTATTATACTGATCGCCATAGCTATAATTTTGATAATTGTATTCCGGCCAAAATCAAATAGTGACTTTTCTTCCCTGCAATCTAAGATTCTCGAACTTCAGAGCAGCCTTGCTAAGATTGAATCGAATCTAAAAGATGACTTTCGCATCAACAGGGAAGAGAATGCAACCATTGCGAAGGACAACCGGCTGGAATTGAACAATACCCTAAAAACCATAACCGAGCAAAGTCAAAACTCTTTAAAAGAGATCAATAAAACCCTGGAAGATAAAGTAGCTGCACTGATTGAAAAAATTGACGTCAACAATAAAGCCAACCGGAATGAGCTAACAAAAAATATTACCGATTTTTCGGAAGCCAATATTCTGCAATTAGAAAAGATCAATAACCAGGCAAAGGAAGATAACCGGTTAATTCGTGAAGCGTTGGTTACAGCGTTTAAAGGCTTCCAGGAAACATTTGATCACAACATCAAATCCTTCAACGACCTGCAGCGTGAAAAGTTTGCCCTAATAGACACCAAACAAAATGAACTGGTAAAAAACACAGAAACTAAACTGGAAAGCATTCGTGTCACAGTGGAAGAGAAATTGGAGAAAACACTAAGCGAACGCCTGGGTCAGAGTTTTGAAACCGTGGGTAAACAATTAATTGAAGTACAGAAAGGCCTTGGCGAAATGCAGACCTTAGCCACTGATGTTGGTGGACTCAAAAAAGTGCTCAGCAATGTAAAACTAAGGGGTGGGGTGGGCGAAGTACAGCTAGCCATGTTATTGGAACAGATACTGGCACCTGTGCAGTATGAAGCCAACGTACGTACAAAAAAAGGTAGCAGCGACCCGGTGGAATTTGCCATCAAATTGCCCGGCCGTAGCGATGACGAAAACAGCTTTGTGTACCTGCCCGTTGATGCTAAATTTCCCAAAGATTCCTATGAGCATTTAATAACTGCATACGAAAATGCAATGCCCGATGATATTGAAGCCGCCACCAAAAATCTGGAAGCTACCATCCGTAAAATGGCCAAAGATATCCGCGATAAATATATTGATCCGCCCAATACCACCGACTTTGCAATCATGTTCTTACCCTTTGAGAGCATTTATGCCGAAGTGATCAGGCGCAGTGCCCTGGTTGATCAGTTACGTACCGAATACAATATAACTGTAGCTGGCCCTACTACGCTGATGGCCATCCTTAACAGTTTGCAGATGGGTTTTCGCACTTTAGCTATACAAAAGCGCAGCAGTGAAGTATGGAAAGTATTGGCTACCGTTAAATCAGAGTTTGATAAATTTGGGGGCATGCTGGAGAAAGCTCAAAAAAATATACAGACCGGGCTGGGGCAGTTAGATGATGTGGTAGGGGCTAGGACGAGGGCAATACAGAGGCAGTTGAAGAATGTTGAATCGCTGCCGGTTGCGGAGGTTCAAAATATTTTACCTGACATAATTGAAGATACAATAGACGAAGAAACGATATAAAATTGAACCTAAAATAAGTAAGAAATTAAAAAATGGACATCCTCAATTTTCATAAAAAACTAATTGATAACTACAAAACCTACATTCAAAGCTTTTTGAATATTAAGGATCCTTCAATTTTAAAATTCGTTGACAACGAGATCGGCAATAAAAAACTTTGGCCAGAGCCACTCATACAATTCAATCCAACCTTTGAAAAAGGAAGGTTGTTATCTGCTTTAGTAAAAGAGGGGTATCTCCATGGTGAGCTTGACAATATATTTACCGGCTTTAGTTTATACCGTCATCAGGAAGAAGCAATTTTGCTTGGTGCTGGTGGAAAAGAGTTTGTTGTAACATCAGGTACCGGTTCCGG
This sequence comes from uncultured Chitinophagaceae bacterium, assembly GCA_963715585.1. Lineage (GTDB taxonomy): Bacteria > Bacteroidota > Bacteroidia > Chitinophagales > Chitinophagaceae > Ferruginibacter. The sequence goes on from OY970254.1 coordinate 750,221, forward strand.
GAAATCCCTTACATACATAGCTACGATTTTCAATCATATTTTAAATGAGGGAGAATCTACAAATAATAAGGTACAGGCAGTTATTGTTTATCCAATGAATGCACTGATCAATTCGCAATTTGAAGAGTTGAAGAAATTTGAAATAATTTATTTAGAACATTATTCCGGCCAAAAGATTGACAAAAAAGGGAAAACTGCCGATGATATAATTAATGAATTGCACCAATTAACTGCAAAACGATTCCCTATTAAGTATGCACCTTATACCGGACAGGAAGATGAAGCGAAAAGGAAAGCACTTCGGGAGAATCCACCACACATTCTCCTTACCAACTACATGATGCTGGAGTATATGATGACAAGGGGTGGTAATGATGTTGAAATCAGAAAAAACATTCTAGGTAGTATTAAATTCCTGGTCTTCGATGAATTACACACCTATAGGGGGCGCAAGGGATCAGATGTTTCGATTTTAATACGTCGAATAAAATCAGCTGCCAGTAATCTTATAAAATGTATTGGTACTTCAGCAACAATGGTTTCAGGTGATAACACAACACTTTTAGAACAAAAGGAAAAAGTGGCAGAAGTTGCTTCCACCATATTTGGCACTGAAATAAAATCAAACCAGGTTGTCACTGAATATTTAGTAAGAAGTATCGGAAGTGGTAAATCTCCAGGTAAACAAGATCTAAAAGCGGCAATTTATACTGCAATATCTAACGAGAGTGGGATTGATGATTTTGAACAGCATGCTGTAGCAAACTGGATTGAAGAACAAATTGCCTTAGAAACTAAAGAGGGAGTATTAATCAGACGAAAACCTGCTACACTACAGGATATTGCAGAACAATTGGCTGAAGCTGCGGAGGTAGAATATGAAATTGCACTTATTCATCTACAAAAACTGTTGCAATGGGCCAATATCCTTAACTCAGATCCGGAAAAACAAAAGAATTATCTTCCTTATAGGATACATCAGTTTATCGCACAAACAGGTTCAGTCTACGCAACTCTTGGTAATCAAAAAAGCCGGGATCTGTTTTTAGATGCAGGGCTTTATGTAGAAAATAAAGAAACTAAATTATACCCTTTGGTATTTAGTCGGGCTTCCGGCCATGAGTATTATTGTGTGAAATTAAATAAAAATGATGCAAAACTTTTTCCAAGGGAATTTAATGATATCGCAGATGACGAAGAAGAAGGAGATTCAGTTGAAGGATACATTTTTATACAACATGAAGAAGATGAAGAATTAATTTGGGATCAACAAAGAGATGTACCTGAGTTACCTGAAACCTGGTTTACTCCTCCAAGAAAAGATGGTTCCAGAAAATTGAAAGCTGAAAGAGAGGCAAGACTACCAAAAGAAATATATTTTAACAAGCAAGGTGATTATTCATTTACAGAAGCAAATGAATTTAAAGGATGGTTTATTCCTTCATCTTTAATGATAGATCCAACTTCAGGAACAATTTATGCAAGAGATACCGGAGAATGGACTAAAGTGATGAAGCTTGGAGGTGAAGGTCGGAGTACAGCAACTACGGTAATGTCATTTGAAACAATTACTCAGTTAGAGCAGTTTGGGGAAAGTCCTGAGAAGCAAAAACTTTTAAGTTTTACTGATAACAGACAAGACGCATCATTACAGGCAGGACATTTTAATGATTTTGTAAAAGTTGGACAATTGAGAGCTGCAATTGCAAAAGCATTAAGAGATAACAATACACTTGATTTTACAAATATTACTGACAAGGTATTTGAAAGTCTAGATATTTTACAGGAACAGTTTGCAAAGCAGCCCGCTGCTTTTCCTGGTCCCAAAAAAGAGAACGAAGATGCGTTCAAGGACTTTATCATGTATCGCTTATTACATGATTTAAAAAGAAGCTGGCGGGTAGTGTTGCCCAATCTTGAACAATGTGCGTTGCTTCAAATCGAATATAAACATTTAGCTGAGTCTGTTGTGGACAATGAATTGTGGAAACCAAATGAATTGCTTTTTGCAATGACTCCTGATGAAAGGCAGGGATTTTTACATCAGGTTTTTGATTTTTTCCGGAAATCTTATGCATTAAGTTTTTCCATGTTGGAGCCATCTGTAATAGCTCAAAATGCAAAACGGATTAAAGAAAAATTACGCCATCCATGGACTTTAGATGAAACAGAAAAACTGGAAGTGCCTTATCATGTAAGATTGGAAACATTAGCAGGTTCAACTTTCAATCTCTATACAGAGAGTGGTGGTTTACAGAGTGTATTTGGCAGGTACCTCACAAAAAAAGCTGCAGATTTTGGGATTGATATTAAAGGTAAACTTGTCTATAAGGATTTTACTTACAAATTACTCGATTTTTTAAGCAGTGCCGGGTGGCTCTCAAAAAAACCAGCTAAATCCAGTAAAAATGAACAAGTGCATATTTTTCAATTGAAAGTAGATATTGTTCAGTGGCATATAGGTGATGGTAAAACAATGCTGCCTGATTTAATAAAAACAAGATCCTACAAACCTCTAAAGCAGGAACCTAATAAGTACTTTCAAAGATTTTATCAAATCGACTTTCAGAAGTTAAAACCTATCGAAGGCAGGGAACATACCGGACAAATAAACAGCGATAAGCGACAATTAAGAGAAAAGGAATTCAAAGAAGGAAAAATCGGAGCATTGTTTTGTTCGCCAACAATGGAATTGGGTGTAGACATTTCAGACTTATCGATTGTTCATATGAGAAATGTACCCCCTTCTCCAGCCAATTATGCTCAACGTAGTGGCCGTGCTGGCAGAAGCGGACAGGCTGCATTAGTACTGGTTTATTGCTCAAATTTTAGTGCCCATGACAGGCATTATTTTAAGAACTCTACACAAATGGTTGCAGGTATAGTTACTGCACCAAGAATTGATTTGATAAATGAGGAATTGTTGCAAAGTCACCTTAATGCTTCTGTACTCACTAGGCGTTCCATCAGCTCACTTAATTATTCATTGGGAGATTTGGTTGATTTAACAAATTTCGACACCCTTCCATTAAAACAGGAGATTGTCGATACTTTGAAAATCAGTGAAGATGAGAAATCAATTATTCTAACAAATTTTAAAAAAGTTATTGAGGATATTTACTTTAAAAATGAGTTAAGTAAAAGAAAGCCATCATGGTTTACTGATGGTTGGATCAAACAAAATATCGAGAGGTTTGAGATTTCATTTGATTCTTCCCTAGATCGATGGAGAAAGCTCTATAAGGCAGCACAAAATCAAATTAAGGAAGCTACATCTATCATAGAGAATAGAATATATGCAGATAATCATGAGAAAAAGAAAGACGCTTATAAAAGTTTAAGGCAAGCTGAAAGACAAAGAGATATTTTATTAAACGAAACTGGTGGTAAAGGCCAAAATAAAAATAATAATCAGTCGGAGTTTTATCCATACAGATACATGGGTTCCGAAGGTTTTCTACCTGGCTATAATTTTACCCGGCTTCCTATTCGATCCTTTATGGAAAGCGAAGATCAGGGTGGCGAATTTATTTCCCGGCCAAGATTTATAGCACTGAATGAATTTGGACCAAGGAATGTAATCTACCATGATGGATCAAAATACCGGGTGGATAGGCTGATATTAACGGAAGCAGAACTGAAATTGGAAAATGGAAAAATTTGTCCGAAAACAGGGTATTTCCTTTACGATAAACAGTATAATTATGAAGTTGATCCTATAATCAATGAATCTTTAGAATTGGATATCAGTAAACATGTACATACCACTTTGATCGAAATGACTGAATCCAGAGCTTATGAGCTTCAACGAATTACATGCCAGGAAGAAGAAAGAACAAAAAAGGGTTTCGATATACAAACTTACTTTGCAGTTGATGGAGGTTTTGAAAATACAGTAGAAGGGATTGTACATATTGCTGATGAGAAATTACTTCATATACACTACTTACCAACCTGCCGTATTTTTAAGCTGAACTTAAAATGGAGGGCATCTAAAGAATATGGTTTTACCATTAACCTTAATAATGGTAATTGGCAAAGTAAAAAAAAGAAGGAAGAAAATGGAGAGAAGGATGAAATTAAAGATGTAAAACTTTTTACTTCCGACACAGCAAATGCACTATATATTCAACCAATAAAATCAATTGGATTAGATGGAGGGTGTGATGGTGTTATTACCCTGATGTTTGCCATTAAGCTGGCTATTGAAAATCACTTTCAGATCGAATCAAATGAAATTGGAGCCACAATCATGGGCGAAGAAGATGCTCCTAATATACTTATATACGAAGCGGCTGAAGGTAGTTTGGGTGTTCTGTCCCAAATTGTTGATAGTCCTACTTTATTTAAGGTCCTTATGACAGAAGCATATAAGATTTGCTTTTTTGTAAACGGAATAGAAGAAGAAGGGGAAGTGTTACCTGCCACTTATGATGATCTATTAAGTTACTATAACCAGTATTATCACGAACAGATAGACCGTAACCTGGTAAGAGATGCATTAAAAAAATTAATGGATTCAAATGTTGAAATCTTAGCTAATAAATCATTTAGCAGTTACGATGAACAATATCACTTTCTGCAATCAGCAAGAGACCACAACAGTAGTACAGAAGATAAATTCCTGAAATATTTATACCAAAATAAACTGAAACTGCCGGATGAAGCACAGCCGAAAATTTCAGATATGTATGTGCGGCCGGATTTTTTATACAAAACGAACATCTGCATTTTTTGTGATGGCACTCCACACGATGAAAATCGAGTTCGTGAAGATGATACAGACAAACGAGCCGCATTAAAGAATGCCGGTTACCAGGTACTGGTTTGGTATTATAAAGATTCGCTGGATGAATTTGTTGCTAAACGCCCGGATATATTTAAAAAAGTAAAGTAAAAAAATGACCAACTTCGATTTTAAACCCGGCAGTTTAGTTACCCTACGCAACAGGCCCTGGGTAGTACAGCCGTCTGATGATACAGACCTTTTATTATTAAAACCACTCGGTGGTTCTGATGATGAAATTACCGGCATATTCAAACCTTTGGCCAACGAAGCAGACAAACCACAGACTTATGATTTCATAAAACCAACAGAAAAAGATTTAGGTGATTTTGCATCAGCTAAACTATTATACAATGCAGCACGACTTGCTTTTAGAAACGCTGCCGGCCCATTTCGTTGTTTAGGTAAACTCTCCTTCAGGCCACGTTCTTACCAAATGGTTCCATTGATTATGGCACTAAAGCAGGATACAACCCGTTTGCTGATTGCCGATGATGTGGGTGTGGGTAAAACGATTGAAGCCTTACTAGTTGCAAAGGAACTTTACGAACGTAAAGAAATTAAACGCTTCGCCATAGTTTGCTTACCTCATTTGTGCGACCAATGGCAGGATGAACTGAAGAATAAATTCGGAGTTGAAGCTGTTATCATTCGTGGAGGAACAGCAACCTCATTAGAAAGACAAATACGAACCCACGAAAATATTTTCCGTGCATTCCCATTTCAGATCATCTCCATAGATTATATAAAATCGGGCAACAAACGCCAGGTGTTTATTGATCATTGCCCTGAATTAATTATTGTGGACGAAGCACATACCTGTGCCAAACCTGCAGGGGCAAATAACTCTCAGCAACTTCGTTATCATTTATTGCATGATATCGCTAAAAAAGAAAAGCAACATTTATTATTGCTTACAGCAACGCCGCATAGTGGAAAGCAGGCTGAGTTTCAATCTATATTGGGTTTATTAAAACCTGAATTTGAAAAGATTGACATCATTACTTCCAGCGAGCAGGAACGAAAAGACATAGCCAGACATTTCATTCAAAGACGAAGAGGCGATGTATTAAAATGGTTGGATGAGGAGACTAAATTCCCTGAACGCAATTCAGTTGATAAGCCTTTTGAAATTGGTAAAGCTTATGCAGATGTATTCAATGATATTTTGGCTTACGCCAGGGAAATAGTTGCGCAAAATGCAGGTGATGGTAGAAAACAGCGTTACAATTATTGGGATGCACTTGCTTTGTTACGGGGTGTAATGAGCAGCCCGGCAGCAGGTATATCAATGTTGGTTAAAAAAGCAGAAAAGAAAAAAATAACAGATGAAGAGGATGATTTGGTAAGCAGCGAAGCAGAAAGTGAAAGTGTAATGGACAATGATTTTTCTACTGATGATAATCTGCCTTTATCAGTATTGGCAAAAGCAGATGCTGTAAAAGACTCTGAATCCAGACGCTTGCTGGGATATGCTAAAAGAATGGAGGGGTTGTATGGCATTGAACATGACCATAAAGCAAAGGAAGCAGTAATTCAAATTAAAACTTACATTGAAAGAGGGTATAATCCAATTATCTTTTGTCGTTATATACAAACCGCAAATTACCTGGGTGATATTTTTAAAGATGCATTAAAAGGAAAAAATTTCAAGAACCTGCATATAGAAGTAATCACCAGTGAAAAAGATGACGAACAACGAAGAGATAAAATTCAGGCAATGAACAAGTCTGAAAGGCGATTACTAATAGCTACGGATTGCTTGAGTGAGGGTATTAATCTGCAGGAAGGATTCAATGCACTATTGCATTATGATTTGCCCTGGAACCCCAACCGGCTGGAGCAACGTGAGGGCCGTATAGATCGGTTTGGCCAACAGGCAGACACAGTAGAAGTGGCTTTATTATATGGCAGCAATAACCCTATTGATGGCGTTGTGCTGGAAGTGTTACTTCGCAAAGCACGAGAGATCAGAAGATCAATTGGTATTTCTGTTCCCTTCCCTGAAAATAGTGCTTCCGTCATGGAAGCCGTTACCAATGCAATCCTTTTAAAACCTACGGTGTCAGTAAAACAGGTTTCTCAACAGTTATCCATCTTTGAAGCGGAAGAAATAGAAGCAGAAAAGAAACGGGTTTCTGAAGCCTTTGATGAAGCCATGGAAAGGGAAAAGGTTTCCAGGAGCATCTTTGCTCAAAATGCAATTAAGGCAAATGAAATAGAAGCCGACCTGAAAGAAGTTGATGAAGCGATAGGAGATGTGAAGACAGTAGAACAGTTTGTTGTGGATACTTTGGATAAAATGGATATTCAAATCGAGCGAAAAAAAGAAGGATATAAAATATATACAACTAACATTCCAGAACGTTTAAGAGGATTACTATCGGATAAGAATGAAATCCAAATTTCTTTTAAATCTCCAACTCCTGTCGGATATAGGTACATCGGCAGAAATCATGCCTTTACAGAGCACTTGTCACAATTTGTAATTAGTAATGCATTAAGAGGCAAAAATAATATTGCAGCAAGGGCAGCAGTTTTGCGATCTACTGATATCAAACAGAAAACGGTCTTGTTTCAATTGAGGGTACGAAATGTGATTGCAGAACAACCCAGTAATAAGGAAATCGTAGCAGAAGAAATGTGGCTTTGGGGTTACGAAGGCGAAGTAAATGAAAAGCAGTTTCTTTCTAAAGAGGCAGCATTGAATTTAATGATGAATCTAAAAGCCACCCAAAATATCGAAGAGAGTGAAAAAGCTTATTGGCTCAATGAAGAAATGAAATGGGTAAAAGATGAAAAAGCTTTCAGAAAACAAACAGATGAAGTGGCATTGGAAAGAGCAGGCCATTTAGTAGAAAGTCATACCCGGTTTAAAAAATTAGTAAGTGGAAATAAATACAAAGTGGTAGAACCGGTGCTGCCCATGGATGTTTTGGGAGTTTATATTTTATTACCTCAAATTGTAATAAAATGACACTGGCAGATTTAGGTAACATTTATTCTTCCGGTAATAGCTTTACAACAAAAGCAGCCTTGCTTCAGTCAATGTACAGGGTAGGCCAGGGTGACCCCTGTGGTTTAACTACGGTGTCATTGCCTGATGGTTTGGATGCAAATGGGAAGCCTCAGAAAAAGAAAGTTAGAAAAGAATATGGTCATATCGTTGATGGAGGAGAAGACAAGAACAAGAATTTTTATTTTCCGGAAACATTTGATTATGCCGTTGAACGGGTTAAAAATAAAAAACCAGATGAAACTATAAAAAAGGACAGGCTGTTTAACAACTTTTTATCCAGTATGCCATTGGCATTTAATTTATTTCATCCTTTGATGATGTTATTGGAAACGAACAAAAGCGAAGTAAATAAAATAGTTTCAGTACGGTTTCCGGAATATCAGGTAAAAGAGGTAGAAAAAATTGACATAGAATTTATACCCTTACCCATTACTAAATATACAAACGATAAGTCTGCGATGGATGCAGTTATTTTCTTTACAGACAATAATGAGAATCACAGTATAATAGCCATCGAAGTAAAATATACTGATTCATTGGGTACCAATAAGGCTAAGGAAAATGAGTTAAAAGTTACAGTGGCAAAAGAAACAGGTTACTTTACTAAAGAAGGTATTGATTACATTAGTCAAGGCTGCATGCAGATATACCGGAATTTCTTATTAACTGAAAAGTACCGCATTGAAGAGAAACTTGCAAATTCCTATTCTATAATTTTAGCACCTGAAGGCCATCCAACAACAGTATCTGAAATTAATTCTTTAAAAAAATATTTAACAGACAGCTGCCCTAAGCATAAATTGGAAAAATATTCACTTGAAGATTTTGTAAGCATTATTTCGGATAATATTTCTGACCCGGAGTATAAGAAATGGATTAATTGGTTTTATGACCGCTACCTTAGTTTTGATAAAGTAGAAGATTTTTATAAAGAATTAACTAAGAAATGAAGTACAGTTGTATCAACATACAAGGCAATTTAATATCAGAAGAAATTCTGCAAAAAATTGAACAGGGAGAAGCACCCGGCCAAAAGGCCACAGACTTCGGTTTTGAACCCGGTGCAAATCTGCGGAACGAAATTGAATATGCCTGGAGCCGGATAAAATTAGACTGGAAAAATTTCAGCGATAAAAGCCAGAACCTGCCTGCAAACGATCCCTATGGAACTTCACTCAGCCGTAAATGGATGGAACAGTTCCTCAGTTCTCTGGGCTTTAACCACACAAGGCAAAAAACATCCCTGCAGGGCGATAACCAGAAAGGATATACCATCAGCCATACGGCAGATAATCTGGATGACCTGCCTATACATATTGTTGGGTTTACCGAACCCAGCCATCCTGATAAAAATACCTTGGATATCAAAACCAGTGGCGGTACTTCTAAATACTCGCCACATGGCACCATGCAGGAGTACCTGAATGTTACTGAACATATTTTTGGAATAGCTACCAATGGCCTGTTCTTCAGGTTGATTAGAGACAGTGGCCGCCTTATTAAACTTACTTACGTAGAGTTTGATATAAAACGGATGCTGGATGAAGATAAATACAGTGAGTTTACCTTGTTGTTCCGGTTGTTGCATGCTTCCCGATTTCCCAGGAACAAAGCAGAAGCCGATCAATGCTTGCTGGAAAAATATTACCAGGACAGCATTGAAACCGGCAACCGTATTCGTGATGGATTGAGCCTTGCCGTGAAAGAATCTTTGGTGGCTTTGGGTAAAGGGTTTTTAAAACATGAACATAATACAGCGCTGAGGGAAAAAATTCTTGCCGGTACTTTATCATCCAAAGATTATTACCGGCAATTATTACGCATCATTTATCGTTTTTTATTTTTGATGGTAACTGAAGAACGGGATTTGGTTTACGATCCTGAAGACAAAACCGAGGCAACTCAACGTCTCAAAAAATTCTACCTGCAGTATTATAGTATTGCCCGTTTACGCAAACTATCCGAAAGTCATTATGTGTATGAAGCACAGTTTAACGATCTGTGGCAGGGTCTGGTAAATACATTTATATTATTTGAAGCCGGGGGCAGAGGAAAAAAATTAGGTATTCAACCGCTAGATGGAGATTTGTTCAGTTATAATGCCATTGCCGATTTACAGGATAGCATTATCAACAACAGGCTCTTGTTGGAATGTGTACGAAACATGAATGAGTTCCGTGATGAAAACAAAAACCTCGTATCCATCAATTACCGATCACTTGATGTGGAAGAACTGGGTTCGGTATATGAAGGATTATTGGAACTGCACCCGGTAATTGAAAACATAGAAGCCACTAATCCGGAACATATCAATTTTACATTCCACGAAGGAACTGACCGAAAAACCACCGGCTCTTATTACACAAGGCCAGAATTGGTAAACGAACTCATCAAATCTGCTTTGATACCGGTTATTGAGGAGCGCTTAAAAGAACATGCTGGAAACACCGAGGCACAGGCCAAAGCTTTATTAAAACTGAAAGTTTGTGATGCAGCAGCAGGCAGTGGGCACATGTTATTAGCTGCAGCCCGTACAATAGCCTGGTATTTGGCCAGAGTACAAACTGGTGAAGAAAACCCTGCTCCATCTGTTTACAGAAAGTGTTTACGGGAAGTAATACAACATTGTATTTATGCAGTAGATTATAACCCCGATGCTGTAGAGTTGTGCAAATTAGCCTTATGGTTGGAAGGTCATAACAGTGGTAAACCGCTTAGTTTCTTAGACCATAAAATAAGAAACGGTAATAGCCTTGTAGGTGTTACCGATTTAAGTGTATTACAAAGAGGTATTCCTGATGATGCATTTAATCCTGTTACTGGAGATGATAAGAAGATTTGCCAGGAATTGAAAAAGGAAAATACCAGATATAACAAAACCAAACAGGCTACGCTTGATTTTGACCAAACTGGCAAAATAGACACTACAGGATTTACAGGCGATTACAAAGAACTCGAAAATATTCAACAGGATGATGTAGAAGGCGTAAAGCAAGTAAAAACTAAGTTTGAAAAATTCCGCAACAACCACACTTGGTTTAATGATTGGAGAGCTTGTAATCTCTGGACTGCTGCTTTTTTCTGGAACAACACCGAAGAAAACAAACAAGCTGCCCCCAATAGCGAACGCCTGGCAAAGTTTCTCAATAATCCTGCCGCAGCATATGGCCCAATGATAGGCAAATCTGATGCTTTAAGTACAGAGCATAAATTCTTTCACTGGCCATTAGAGTTTCCTGATGTATTTGAGCAAGGTGGTTTTGATGTAATGCTGGGTAATCCACCTTGGGAGATTTTAGAATTGAAAGAGCAGGAATTTTTTTCAACAAGAGACCAGAATATTGCAAAAGCAGAAAGCAAAGCAAAAAGAGAAAAATTAATTAATCTTCTTCAAAAAGATAATATAGGACTTTATAATGAGTTTATTAATGAATCCCATTATTATGATGCAACGAGAAAATTTATTAAATCATCAGATAGGTTTCCATTAACTGCTGTAGGTAGAATTAATACGTATGCTGTTTTTACAGAACTTTTCAGTAAGACAATTTCTGAAAAAGGGCGTTCTGGCATAGTTACTCCTGTAGGGCTTACTACTGATGAATCTAATAAAGATTTTATAGGTTTCCTTCTTGAGAAAAAGAAATTAATTCAAATAATTGGTTTCGAAAACGAAGCATTCATTTTCCCTACGGTTCATCATGCATTTCGTTTTTGTTTAGTTACGATGGGTAAACGGGAAAAAGATGCTGGCAAAGTTGATTTTATGTTTTTTTGCAGATATTTTGAGGATGTAAATGACAATGCAAGAAAATTTAGTCTTTCTGTAGCTGATATTTATGCATTAAATCCTAACACAGGTAATTGTTCAATTTTTAGAACTAGAAAAGACGCCGACATAACATTGAAAATATACAAAAGCAATGTTATCATGATTAATGATAATAGCCTAAGTAATCCTTGGAATATTTCTTTTAAGCAGGGCACTTTTAATATGTCATCCGACTCCCATTTGTTTAAAACAGACAATGACTTACACGATAGTGGTTTTAAAAAAATGGGGTTAACTTATAGAAAGGAAGATGAAACTTACCTTAGTCTTTATGAATCAAAAATGATTTGGCATTACGATCATAGATTTGGCAGTTATGAAGCCAGACAAGAGAGGGGTTTTTCTAATTTAGCTACTGTTACCATAGATAATTATTTAAATCCAAATTGGGTTGTTAATTCTTACTACTATGCATCTTCAGTCGAAAACGAAAGAAGCCTTATTGGCTCTGAACCCATCAAGAAGCTAAGTGATATTCCAAAATGGTTTTTAGGATTTCGCAGCCTGACAGGCAATACTAATGAACGTACCGCAGTATTTAATATAATTCCATATGCAGCTGCCGGGAATAGCTTTATAATTTTAAATGACTGGTCATTAGGTGCAGCAAAAGCAGCAGTCTTTTTGGCTATGGTCAATTCTTTGGTTTTTGATTTTGTAGTTAGACAAAAAATTGGAGGAAATAATTTCAACTTTTTTATTGTCAAACAACTTCCTGTAATTCCACCTCAGTACATTAGTAAATCCATTTGTGTGAAGATATCTTCATTAGTGGTAGAATTATTATATACATCTTGGGATTTAATGGGTTTCGCTAATGACCTTTGGAAAGAAGCTGAAGATGATTTAAAAGCAGCCATCACCAAACAATGGGAAGAAAATAAAGAACTAACAGGTGGTCATGATTGGGAACCGCCGGAATGGTGTGAGATTGATGAAACAGGTTGTTCATTACCTCCCTTTAAATGGGATGAAAACCGCAGGTCTGTATTAAAAGCAGAACTAGATGCCATTTACGCACAACTCTATGGCCTGACCACCGAAGAACTCCACTATATTTTAGACCCACAAGATGTGTATGGTCCTGATTTTCCGAGTGAAACATTTCGTGTGCTTAAGGAAAAGGAAATTAAATTGTATGGGGAGTATAGAACGAGGAGGCTGGTGTTGGAGGCTTGGGAGAAATTGAATAATAATTAAAATAACAATAATGGAACTTTTATTTCTATGGGTAGATGATTATAAGAAATTCAAGTATACTGGCTTTAACATCAGTAGCAAGTTTCAATTTGAGTCAAAGTACTCTTTGGATAAAACTGATAAAGAGCATCTTCAAATTAAAGTTAGCCTGACCCCCAACTATATTAATATCTTTCCAAAAGCATATTCAAATGTAACTGGTATTTTAGGACAGAATGCGTCAGGTAAAACCACATTATTTAATTTACTTAAATTATTTTGTGGAGACTTAGCCCACTTAACTTCAAGGGTTGTGTTTTGTTATAGAAATGATGAAGTTCCAAACACTATTCACACTGTTTATTACAATGAGGGAAAGGAAAAGCCATCGATAGACGTAAAAATTTCAATAGTTGAAAATATCGCGACTTCTGAAAGAATAACAAATGAAAATATAATCCTAACAGAGCCTGTTCCGTATAAAATTGGCAGGGTTAAACTAATCGATAAAAAAGCAATTTTTAAAGGAGATAATTTGGATGATGTTACTCCTATTTACTTTTCTAACTCATTTGATACACACAGGGAAGATTATTACCCGAAAATCGTAAATATTTCTACAAACTATATGGTTTTTGATAGTGCACGTGAATTCCTGAAGACCTATGAGAGAAATGACAAATCGAATACAAATATATTTGACCAGGTTAATCCTTTAATTGACTTTTTTGATTCTGAACTGAAAAGTCAGATTGCTTATATCACATATGCAAAAAAGAATAAACTAATTGATATTCCGTTACCGGAATATTTGATGATAAGATTCAATAAGGATGATTTTAAATACTTAAGAACCAATCTAAAAAGATCAAAGTTATTTGATCAAAAAAGCCTTGCTAGGATTGATGAAATTGCAATGAAAAAAATTCTATCTATTTCAGATCCATTGCAAAGAATATTGTCTATAATATATCTATTGGCTTTTTACTATGCATTAAAAGTTGACCACTTTCAGCAGACAAAAAATGCAACATCTGAAATGATGAATAGTAAGATTAGAGAAATAGAGAGTTCAGCCGATATATTCAAATCTATTAAAAACTTTATTATTGAGCTAAAGCCATTTGATAAATCACGAATTGTAAATCGTTTAAAGGATCTATATGAGGGCCAACTTGAAGAATCACTGAAAAAGGCAAAATTTGAATCTGAGGAAAGTCATCCATTTAGTTTTAAATTTCAAATGGATTCCCAGCTATGGGAAGTATTAGACATAATTCTCAGTGTTCAGTACCTGGGAGATAAACCTTTTTTAAATTATTCCTGGTATGGAATAAGTAGCGGACAGGAAGCTTTTTTACGACAATTTTCTAGATTTTATTCAATCAAGGATAATGTTACAAATACTACTTTGTGGATAATGATTGATGAAGGGGAATTATATTTTCATCCAGAGTGGCAAAAGGAATATATAATTAAGATAATAGATTTTCTACCCCGAATATTTAAAGGAGCAAAAATTCAGTTATTTCTTTCAAGTCACTCACCTTTTGTTGCATCAGATTTACCAAAAAACAATATTATTTTTCTTCATAATGAGCAGTCTGACTTTCAAAAGTCTTTTGATATCAAGGAAACCTTCGGTAGTAATATACACACTTTGTTTACAAACTCATTTTTTTTGAGTGGCTTGCTTGGAGATTTTGCTAAAAGCAAAATAGATGCTGCCATTAATTATCTCAATAACAAACCTCAAGAGGACTTTACTAATGATGAAGATATTCAAAAATTTATAAGGATTATTGGGGAGCCAATATTGCGCAACCAATTACAAAAAATGTTTGATAGCCGTGTGCTGCATAGTATTCAGGGGAAATATACTGACCTTGAAAAGCGTGTTGTTAAATTAGAAAAGGGAGATAAAGCAAATGATACCAATTAATAAATATTTTAATTCTGAACTGGTAAATTGGCATTATAAGGCCATTAAGAATTATCTTGATGGGCGACGGATGAAAAATAAATTCACAAGACTGCAATCTCTTATTGATGAATTTACTGGGAGTGAGTATACTTTTGAAACATTAGTCAAAGCGCCTTTTACTGCAATTGAGAATGAAATAGTGCCAGCTTGGAATAATTTCCCTGCTGACAGAAGGACCTTTTATGAATCTTCGATAGAGTTAATGGGCACCCTCTATAATTATTTAGGAAACCCGCATTACTATAACTTTATCAATACTGATGGTAATACAGTTTATTATAATACAAACTTTTTATTCTCTCATTTAAAATTAAACGTTTGCCCATATTGTAATGAGAATTATACATATTATTTTACTACAAATGGAAAGAGGAACTATGATATAGACCATTATTTTAGTCAAACCGATTATCAAATATTATCCTTATCTTTTTTTAATCTGGTACCCAGTTGCAAGGTTTGTAATTTTTTTAAGAATGCAGATCCTTCGGCAATACTTTCTCCATATTATAATTACAATATTAATGAAATATTGGAATGGGGGTTGGATGTTAAAACCTCAGACTATCTGTTTGACGAAACTCAATTTGAAATCATGGTAAAAGAGTATACTTCAATGCCCTATTTCGATCGTATCAGAAATAATGTTCGGATATTTCAACTTGAAAATAGATATGCTTTGCGAAAGGATATCGTTCTTGATACATTGAAAAGAAAACAGGTTTATACAGAAGATTACATTGGTCAACTATTTAAAGATTATGAAGGTAAATTGTTTAAGAATATTGAAGATCTTAAAACTTTGCTTTTTAATGCTTATATGTCAGAGGAAGATTATAATAAAAGACCCTTTTCCAAATTGATACGTGATGTTTTTAATCATAAAATTGAAGAATAATTCTACTCCTTGATTTCTTTAAATCCAGCAAAAATTTCTAAATATGTATTTTATCACATCACAGGACCCAAATTATACTGTAAAGGGTTCACGTGATCCTTTAGGTTTCCAGCAAATATGGCAAGAGGCGGGGAGGAGGCTCATCCCTTATTTATCTACGGTTTCTGCCAATATCAAGGACTTCCAGGTTTTGTGTCTTGCCTATGCGTTAAAAAAAGAACTGGACATAACAGATCCGGAATTTGAAGGATTTTTTATGCGCTTTGAACAGCTAATGTCATATACCCGGTTCAGACAAAATCCAAATGAAGGATTTAACGGCATAGATAAAGTGAGAAAAATAATGGCTACAAGTCCGGCTACTGTAAGAATTTCCAATACTATAGCCGATCAAATCTTATCAAACCAAAAGGCTTACGGTATCTGGGGTAAGTATATCAGGCCCTTTACTGATATGGGCATCATAAAAACCCCGGAGTTTGAAAAAATATTCAGCGAAAAAATAAAGGCTAATCAGGGCTTTATGAACCAGGCTGCTTTACTTAAAAAGAAAACCGAAAGTGCCGCACAGGTGCATATCAATAAACTGGATGATTATTTTAACCTATTGAATAAACCAACGGACGAGGAACGGAAATTATTTATAAGCCATATACTAGAAGACAATTGCGATAATGAATTGCTGTATTTACTGTCGGCAAAAAAAACGTCAGGGGATCAAAATTTTTATAGCATGCTTAATGAATGGTCAACTGATTCGACTAATGTAAAATTTAAAGCGGTGTTAGCATATATATTAAATACCGAAAAAGTATTAAGTCCCTTAAGTCATATTTTCAGGTACCTGCAAACCCGCTCATTTTGGAAAATGGAAGAGATAAGCAGTGACGAATTTGTTAGCCAGTGGCGAACAAACCCCGAAACAACAGGTTTTGGCGAATTAACAAAAACGCTTGCCGCTTTACTGGCTCTTCCGAATATTGACTTAGTGAATGGCCTGGTAAAGCGAAATGAAGAAGTGAGCACAAGAAGAAGATCCGCCCCCTGGATACGGTTTACTGGTTCAGGCTTTGAAATAAATCATTTTGAAGGAGCATATTTGTGGGAAGACTATAATCCCGAAAGGCATGATTGGCCCAGGGACAATACCTATTTCTTGTCATCTTATAATACCCTTTTTAAACAACTCAATTAAGCATTAGTGGAACAGTTTATTTTAAAGGAGAAGTTAAAAGAAATTATCGGCGGTCGTGCTGTGCTGGCAGGCTTGTTTTATACTTTTAATTTTGATCCACGCTTTTTTGAAAATTATGTGATGCCTCTCTTTGTGCCGGGCAAAGACTTCCGGGATGAAATAATACATAATAAGATCATTTGGCGTAACTGCATCAAGGAAGGACTTGTGCCGCCAATAACGGTGTACTGCGATTATTACGCAAAAGACAATACACAAGCACCCTCACTCGGCTATGATATTTTTTGTATTAAAATGCCAGCCGCCAAAGGCAATATCTGCAATTTTCACCCCAAACATATGTTCCTCTTACTCGAAGGGGAAACATTGCTGGTGGTTACAGGTTCCGGGAATCTTACACCCGGTGGATGGTGCGATAATTTTGAATGTTTTTCAATCGAGGAGATAAAAGCAAATAAAACCTTCCCTCACAAATCATCCACTAATATCCTTCAGAAAATAATATCTGACACGATTAAACTCGCTGGTCTAACGAATTACAGCGAGGCCGAAAACTTAATAGACAAATATCTTAATTATGTTGATATTACAAAACCTTATTTCAACAGCCTGAATCAGTCGCTAACCGAATTTTTGGAAGAGAATGTTTTTAAAGTTGATAATATCAAGGAATTAGAAATAGTATCGCCCTATTTCAGTAATGATATAGTATTGATTGATTACTTAAAAAACGAAAAAGGGATAAAAAAAATAAAATGCCTTATTCCAACTTTAAAGGATAATGAAGTACAGCTTTCAAAAGAGGTTTTTCTGCACTTGAAGGATTCCGGATTGCAATGGAGCTTTTGGGAAAAATACCAGCAGGATGGAAAAGATCAAAACAGAAATAGTGAGGTAAGAAATCTGCATGCAAAAATATATCGTTTTCATGGGCAAAATAAAACTTTTACCATTATTGGTTCAGTGAATTTCACCAATCCTGCCTGGCGGGCTTATACAAGACGAAATAACAGGGCAAATATTGAATCGGCCTGGTTGTACGTTGAAAATAATACCGGTGTTAGAATATTAAAGACCGCCGGACAACTAAACCCAGATAGTTTGCGGTTTATTGAAAAAGAAAATCTTGAAAGCGCTGATTTTGCTGCTTTTCCCAACCGGGAAGTGCCAGATATCGATTTTATCATTGATTGGAAGAACCGTAGACTATTTGTAAAAGCAAGAAATAATCCACAAGCCTGTTTCTTTAATAATATTTTTGTGGGAGATCCGATTAAACAGGGGAACCTCGAGATGGAACTGCATGCAGATAATCTAAAAAACCTAACGGCAAATACCTTGATTGAGGTAGGTCAAAATATTCATGGGGAAATCATCATTCATACATATTATCCCCGGCAACTTAATACGGAAAGCAAGCCCTTAGATTTCAAACTAAATGCAACTACTATTCTGCAATACTGGGATTTTTTTGATGATGAATACCGCAAAGACGCTTTAACCAGATACCTGGCTGAGAAAAGTACTGATGAATCGGGAGTCATTGATGAAGAAAAGATTGAGCGAAAATCCCTGCTAAATGAGATGGCGGCTCATTTCAATGGGTTGGTAAAACTGGAAAAATTCGTATTCCCTGAATACATTCAAAACAAAGGCGACCGTAAGGAGCAATTTAGGCATATCAAGTATTATCTGCTTTCAGAAAATATTGATACGCTGTCCTTTTATATAGAAGATTTAAAAAGCCAGTTTGAACAAAGCAAAATACAAAAAAGCTTCTTTTGGATGGTGATAAATATTATTCTTGCTAATTTTTATGTGAAAGCGGCTAAATGGACATATCGCCATGATTTACCAATGGAAGACTGGAAAATTTTCAAAAGAGATATAGCCGTAAAAAATTATTATCTCAAAGGTCTTTCTGCTGAAGCTGCCCGGTCGATTAACTGTACTGATGCAAAGCTTAAATGGGCTGAAGAACAACTGGTAGCAAAAAATGAATGAGATTGAACAGAAAATAAAGTCAATTCTTAATCTTCGGTCCAATGTTTCTATTGGCGAAGAGCTTGCCAACAGACAACTGGAGGTAATCAGTAAATCGTATCAGTACCTTTGTCAGCCGGAAAATAATATAATTTACATCGCAGATGAGGTTGGATTGGGTAAGACTTATATTGCAGCGGGTATAGCAATGCTATTCAGACACTTCAGCATGGATCCGTCAAATCATCGTGATGTCATAATCGTCCCTAAAAAGAATCTACAGGTTAAGTGGAGAAAGGAACTGAGTAATTTTATTCAAAACAATTATTTGCCTGAAAATGATATTATTCATTCTCAATTTCAAGTTTCAGGGATCATTAAAGACAAACTTTGTGTTATTAACAAAAATGATCCCATCGCAATATTTAGAATGACGTCTTTTAGTGTTGTAGTCTCACGCAGGACAAAGAATGAATTGTATGAATACCTACTAAATGAGGTTTTTAATCGAGACGAGTTTGCAGAAGAGGTATTACATGAAGCAAAAACAATGGGTTATTTCAATATCGCCAATGAGGCAAATGTTAGGAAATTGGTGGCCTATCTTATCAATGCATTATCGCCCAAAATCGATTGCCTGATAATTGATGAAGCGCATAATTATAAGTATGGCCTGGGCTATGAAGATCATGACGCTGCAATCAGAAACGAAGTTACAGCTCGATTTCTGGGAGCAGTAAATGATAAGAGAATACTGAAAGATTTTCCCGAGTTAGCGAAAAGGGTCAAATTTCCACTGGCAACGAAAGTAATCTGTCTGTCGGCAACTCCAAAGGACAAAAGCTTAATAGAAATTAGGAATCAGTTTAATTGTTTTATCAATAATCATATTCTTTCTGAGACGCAATCGGTAAGTGAAATAAAAGAAAGGTTAAATAAATTCTTGATCCGGGGGAATCTTGAATATCTTATCGAGGGTTACCCGGTTTCACGCAATCAGTGCAGACATGAACATAGAGAGGGTAATATCAATAAGGATAAAGAGCCAGTTCCAATTATAGTGGAAGACGGTTTTGAAAGTATATTCTGGCAGTTATTACAATATAAGTCAATCAAGCACCTGAATTCAAAAATCAATAAATCCTTTGAAATTGGTATGCTGGCCGGCTTTGAAAGCTATCAGCTTGATATAGATAAAAAAAAGATTGACAGGGACGATAATGAAGACATTGAGCAAACTCCTGGAGAAAAAGAATATGAGATAACAGCGCATCGCAAGACTAAAGAAAGCGAGGATTACGATATTATTAAACGCATGATCTGGTCATACAAAGAATCTTTTAAAGATGATCCACCTCCACACCCTAAAATGACCCGCCTGGAGGATGAAATAATAAGACAGCTAAAAAGGCAGGAAAAATCGCTCATTTTCGTTAGAAGGGTAGCTACTGCCTATGAGCTGGAAAATAGAATACTTGCCAGGTATGAAAAGGACGTAGTTGCAGACGGGCAGTTAAAATTTACCGGGAAATACAAAAAATATAATACCAGTATGGTGTTGAAGTTGTTGGAAACTTTTGCCAAAAAAGATATTTTAGAAAAGCTTGATGATGTTTTTATCTTATTATTGAGCCGGCCCGAAATTAGTATCTATATAAAAGAAATGGGTGCGGCAATAGTAAAAGATGACGATAAAGATGGTAGACTTTGGTTAAAGCATGCTTATAATAATTCAGCCGATTTCAGGGTTATGGTAGATGATTTTATTGTCAATAAAAGGAAAAATATATCACATGAAATCAAGGGAACAGCTTTGTTAGCACTTGAGAGTAGCTTCTCTGATTTAAAAAGAACAATACAAGATGCAATTGAAGACGAAGTGGGAAATGACGATGACACATTTCGCAGTGGCTACTTTTTTTCAAATTATTTTAAAAAAGGAGAAGGAGGATTTTATTACCGAACAAAGATCTACAGGGAAAACTGGTTTGATATTAATCTCCCCATTTTAAATAATCGCCTGTGCTTTTTGATTTTTGATCATGAAGCATTGGACAAATTTGTTGTGAAGAATATTGTTGAAGCTAAAAAGAAAAAGCATCAACTTTTTCTGCATAGAGAATTGCTTGTACGTGAGTACATCACTAGTAATGGAAAATTGAACAATGCAATGGCAAAATCAGACCTCCAAAATTCGGCTCATTGGAATGATTCTACTTTTTTGACGGATTTACTTACTGAACTATGTCATGAAGAAATATCTTTATGGATTAAGAATCAAATTGAAACAGGAGATATTTCTGCTTTTCTAAAAAACCTGCATATTTTAAATACTATTATTAAGAATATTTTCAGAAATGGATCAGGTTTGCTACCTGGGCTTGTAGCAGATTCAGCTGGAGGCGGTTTTGCAGATGCGATGACAGAGCTTTTATCAGACAATGATGCGCCATTTCATTTTGTTTTAAATGAGATTAAAACTATTATCCGAGATTACGATTTATTAGTAGCTATAAATTTTCAGGAAAAGGACGATAATAAGATTAATACTATCTTGAAGGATCTGGTGCCAGTGTTAGGTTCAACAGGTCAGGATAAAGTTGATCGAGGTATTTTGGCCGCCCGGTTTCGGATGCCTGGTTTTCCTTATGTACTGGTTACAACAGACATTTTTAGGGAAGGGGAAGATTTACACAGCTATTGTCAGAATGTCTATAACTATGGAATTGCCTGGAACCCCAGTGGTATGGAACAGCGCACGGGTCGTATTGACAGGATAAATTCACTTAGTTACAGAAAATTGAATAGGGAGAATCGTCTGCATTTTGAAAATATGATCCAGGTGTTCTATCCTTATCTAACACAATCGGTAGAAGTAAACCAGGTTATAGAGTTATTAGCTAACATCAATAAGTTTATTGAGACATTTAATGAAATAGATAAAAGTATTCCCTATGAAAGTTCCGTAAAAGTGGAGAGACCGATCACTATTGCTGATATTCCTGAACAAATTACTCAACGATTAAATGCACTATATGATATTGACAAATTTGTAGTATATTAAGCTGTAGACATAAAGATTGGGACAAACAGACAAATGAAAATTATATTCAAGGCTCAAATAATTCGAAAGAAAATTAAGATGGGGAAAAAGTATATACTTTTAGATTCCAATGGTAAGTGTTAATTGCCCTATATAATAAACATTTATATAGGAAAACCAGATAACAGGATTACTTAAAAATTACTTCAGTTTTCTTTGGGAACAGCGAAGATATAAATATTAAAAAATGGCATTAATATTTTTATGGTACTCTAAATAATAACTTCTAAATCATTTAAAGATCTTAAATTAAAAAGTATGAAAAGTATAGCATTCTTCATAACAATTTTGTTTTATCAAAACACTTTTGCCCAATCAACTGACAATAAGTTTAAAGATATAAATCCCTTAAAGGAACTTGGTGCTAATCTTATTTGGATGACATTAGAGCCTACATCTGTATTACAACATTCATCTGTCGACATATTTTTTCCTACATTAGGTGAATTAAAATTGGCTTCGAAAGATACTACTGTAAGTGAAAATATTAGAAAAATATTTGCCAAAGTCTCAAACAGTGAATTGACTTATTTGATTCCATATTCAGCTTTACTATTTAATATTCAAAAAGCAGGTGAAACGATATTTTTAGTTTCAAATAAATCTATGGAGGCATCTAGTAATCATAAAATCCTAGATAAACTCTTTGAGAATTTGAAATCTAACAATTATACATTTAAAATCACTACGGATAACGAAAAAAATTATATCCAGGAAAATTCGATTTCACACAAAGTAATTTCTTGTGAAATTACTATTCCGGCATTAGATGGGAAAAGTGTAAAATTCGACTATTTCTGTTATAAATATGGTTCCGTTTATAAAGTTGGCTTGCCAGGTAAAAAAATCAATTGGAGTTTTATTTATGCTCAGTATTTTTAGTTTACTGCCCTTATGTAAATATAATTTTAGTTATTTTATTCTTCATCGCAGGTTAGTCTATAACATTTTATAGATTTAAAATCATTACCGAAGGTTAGGACTCTTTGTTTGTTGTTCTATATCATATTTATAACTTTTGGGCAAACTGTATAATTTAATTTTTAGCATAATCAATTTTCAAACTAAATAATAAGATTTAAAAGTATGAAAAAATTAGACGAATTACTCTCTAAAAGTGAAGCTGAAATAAAGGCTGAAATAAAGTCAAAGCGAAAAGAGAAAGAAAATGCTAATAAGAATAATAGAGCTTCCGTAGGGGTAGGTATACTAGGAATATTAGGTGGAGTAGGCAGTGGTTTAGTAATAGGTTTGATTATAGGATTTATTGTAGAAATCGGTTCATGTATTAATAATGGTACAGAAAAAGGAATGAGTAAATACAGTGGTATAATAGTTTTGTCATCTATGGTAATAGGTGGGATTATTGGTTATAAGGTAGCAAATAGCGACAATTGAAATAGAGAATGGAAATCTTTACAATAACGGCCAAGTTATTTAATTGGAACATTATGTAATATTTATTAAAAATTAATAAAAAATATATTTGTATATTGAAGACTGAATATATTTATTAAATTATATTCTTTATAGCCATTATGAAAATGGCTATAAAGAAAAAAAGGCCCAATACTGTTGGATGCTTTAATTTTCATAATCGTGAAAACAAATCGGGTGATTATTTTGGTACATTGATGCAACATGGGGGTATTCAATAGCAGGCTTAAAAAAATATTTATTTACAATAAAAGTTGATGAATTTTTTTTTGGTGGGATTTAGCTATAATGCCCTTAATAATAAAAGAAGTAAAATTCTTAATGCATTACAAATATGGAACTAATTACTATTGAAGATCATTTTGTAGATAACTCTATTAACTGGTGGACAGGGAAGAATGAAAATGGAGGTTGTGAAATCATTAATGGTGCATACGTTATTGAGCATACTAGGGAAACAGATGATTATTCTGTATGCATGACTCTTTCAATTATTGAATCAAAAGCCTATTCAATGGAAGCTTCATTTACTTTTTTAAATGGGTATACCAAAAATGGGTTTGGATTTTTATGGGGCCAAAAATCAAATAGTGAAGGGGAAGAAGCTTATGCGGGCTTTCATTACTTTGTAATCAGTGCAAGCGGGAAGTATGTTATTCGTTCTTACAATCCGGAAACAAAAATTGCTGAACCAATAAAGGATTGGACTGATTCAGCTTTTATTAATAAGGGAGAAAATCAAGTGAATATTCTAAAAATTATTAAGTTTGACGATACAATTGATAAGAAACTTTATTTTCTAATAAATGATCAAATAGTTTTTCAATCTGACTACTTGCCTTTTTTCGGGTATGAAACTGGTTTTATTTTGTTTCAAAATATGAAGATTTCAATTGATTACTTTAAAGCTAATTTTTACTTTGACCAATCACTAACTACAAATAAATCAAATTAATATGGGAAGCAAGACAGTATTTGAGATAATTTCCTCAACTCAAGATGCACCGTCCGTTTTGAAAACTTTAAGTGAAGAATTCATTTCGATTGAAACAAAACATAATGACTCAATAAGAAGATTGAATGATGAAGAAGCAGAAATTAAAACGACTTACAACAATTCAATTTCATTTTTAAAAAATCAATGCAATCAAAAAATTCTTGACATAGAAAATGGATATAGTGGAGGGAGCTATGTCAGTAAAGTTTTAGCTGTTAAAGTACAGGAATGGGAAAGTAAGGTAACTACAGCTAAAGTATTTCAATGGGTAAGTGTTGCATTTGGAGTGTTACTAATTTTTGGACTTGGAAAATGGTTAGTTGGGTTAGCTGTAGGAGGGCTAAGTTTTTGGTTAATAGGGCTAGTAGTTGAGAAAATTCAAGGAACTAAAAATATAATTAGTCATTTTGTTGGAAGGTCGTCTTACTCTGAAAAAGAACAAAGTGAAATTATTCACATTAACAGTAACATTACAGCAGCAATTGATGCACAGGCAAAAATTGAAAGACGGACAATGGATACTTCTAAAAATTCTTTAAAAACAGAATTAGCGAATAACTTAGAAAAAAAGGATTTAGATTATAAAGAGATAATTTCAGAATTTAAAGGAAAAGAACAAAGAACTCTTTTTGAACTAAGGAAATCAACAAAGGCTAATATTGAAAAAGTAAAAAGTCAATTAAATTCTCTCGTAGGTGATTTAAATAAATTACCTGAATCATATAATAATAATCAACTCAATTGGAAAAATGAAGATATACTAAAAGGGAAGGAATCAGTTTCATCATACTTCCGTATCGGTGTAGATGCAATTAAAATTAAAATTGATGAGACAGCACATGTTTTTGAAGTTCCCCATTGTATTCCTTTTCTAAACAAATCGAATATCTCATTTAGTTGTAATAATCAAAATGAAACAAAAGAAGCTGTTCGGATTTCACATAACATCATCGGGCGAACATTGCTTTCATTACCGGCAAGCAAAACGAAAATTACATTCATTGATCCTTTAGAACTTGGGGGCAATGCAGCTCCCTACACGCCGCTTTTGAGAGAAATTTATGGAGGTATGGTTTTTACTCAACAGAATGATATTGAAAACCAACTTTTAAGTTTAACCAGGGCTATTGAAAATGTTATACAACGATATTTGCAGAATAAATTCGCTGATATTGCACAATATAATATAGAAACAAAGGAAGTTCCCGAACCATATCGGTTATTAGTTGTGTATAATTTCCCTCACGGGTTTAATGATACAACTGCAAATAAACTTTTAAATATAATTAAGAGTGGTCCAAAAGCAGGAGTACATACAATCCTTATAAATGACAAGAGCGCCAAATTGCCTTATGGCATGGACTGGAATGTATTTGAAGGGATTAATATTAAGGATGTTCCATTAGTGATTTCTAATACAATCAACCGGCAATTTAAATTTGACCAAGATCTGCCTTACAATGAAATTGTAAAATACATTAATATAGAATTCCCTAATACAAACACATTAAAAGTTCCATTTACAAAATACATTGATCCACAAAGTAAATGGTGGTTGGGGCAATCCCACAAGTCTTTTGAAGTTCCTATCGGCCGGCATGCTGTGGATATACAGAATCTGATTTTTAATAATGCCCTTGAAAATCAGGCATTGCTTATAGGTAAACCTGGTTCAGGGAAAAGTAACCTCTTGCATGTTATTATTATTAATGCACTTTGGAAGTATTCACCGGACCAACTTGAAATTTATTTAATTGATTTTAAAGAGGGAGTCGAATTTGCAATTTATGCTGATAAGAAAATTCCCCATATTCGGGCTTTGGCAATTGAATCTGAAAGAGAGTTTGGTGAAAGCGTATTACTTAAAATTTTTAATATGCTTGAAGAACGTGGAAACCTTTGTACTAAAGCAGGTGTTGACAATATCGAAAATTATAATGAAAAATGTTTGAGAGAAAATACGCCCGATAAAATAATGCCCAGAGTATTATTAATTGTAGATGAATTTCATGTATTCTTTTCAGAAGAAGATGCCTTGGCCGATAGGGTGCAAAACATGTTTGCGACTATCATTCAAAAAGGCCGGGCCTATGGGCTTAATACTTTGTTTTCAAGTCAAACATTATCTATGAGAACTATGAAAAGACAAATTATTGGCTTAATAAATATCCGGATATCATTAATGTGTTCAGATGATGATGCATTAATAATTCTAGATGATAATAATCCGGCAGCTAAAGATCTAAAAAGGCCAGGCGAAGGAATCTACAATGAAAAAGGTGGAAAAAAAGGCGAGAACAATATCTTTCAGGCATTCTTTATTGACAAAGATGACCTGACTAAAACAATTGATTCAATCGCTGAATTTTCTATTGTTAATAAGAATCAACAAAAAAATTATAAGCAAATTGTTTTTCGGGGTTCTGAATTAGCAAGAATGCAAAAGGAGGGGCATCCTATGGAAAAAATAATCCCAATTTCTTCTCCAAGGTCTTTAAGGCTTTGGGTTGGAGAGCCGGTTGCCATTGCAGAAGATGTAACTGCAATATTACGTAAACAAGGTGGGTCAAACCTTATAGTTGCAGGTTATGATGAAAATATTGGAGTTAAGGTAATGTGTAGTTCAATAATTTCTATTGCAGCACAGCAAAAGCCTAATACATGCAAATTTTATTCTTTTAATTTTTATAATGTAGATTCTGAACTTGTAGATATTCCTACTGACTTATATAAATGTATACAGCAGGATTGCAAAAATATTATCAACCGGGATGTAAAAGAGACTCTAGAATCAATCAAAAGCGAAATAGAAAAACGACTTAGCGGTAACTCAACTGACAATTCCAATATTTTTCTCACGTTTTTTTCCTTACAGAGGGGCAGGGTATTCAGAAAAGAAGGTTATTCAATGAGCGATGAAGGAAATTTGCTTGCATATATTCTTAAAGAGGGTGCTGATGTTGGTGTGTATTCATTGGTTCAGGTTGATACTATGGACAATTTTTCAAAAAACCTCGATGATAATTTAATCAAGGAATTTTCCCAAAGAGTTGCTTCACAGATGAACCCTGATAATTCTGTTAAATTGATAGGTAATCAAAAAGCTTCTAATTTAGGAAACAACAGGGCATGGTATTATGATGATAATGAAAATACTATGATCAAATTCAAACCCTATGAACTGCCGGTATATACCTGGGTAGCACAATTACAAAAAGAACAATCAACACTTTCATAATATGGAAACGAGAATAATTTTTACTCAAAAAGACAATCTAGGGAATCTAAGAGATAAGACAGACAAAGCATATATTGAAAAGGAACATCATCCACTTGAATTACATTTGAGTAGACAAAATAATGCTGAAATTCAGGTTTACATTGGCGAACCAGATATCCAAATGACTGATGTAAATATTATCCTTACTAATAATAGTGCTTCAAATATTTTGATAGCTTGCGAATCCAATAATTTAGGAATTAGAATTATGACCAGTTCAATTATTTCGATCAGTAAGAAATTACCAGAGTCAAAATTTTACTCATTTAATTTTCTTTCCTCTACTAATGAACTTGCAGGCTATGTTAGTGATTTTAATTCTATTGCAAAAGACAAAATCATTGAAGTCAATATAAAAGAAGCCAAAGCTATTTTACATTCTGTAAAAGAGGAGATTGAAAATAGGATTTTACATGGAGAATATAATAGCAATATAATTGTTTCTATTATTTCATTCCAAAGTGCATATATTTTCCGTAAGCAAGGATATCAGAACTCAGATGAAGGAGAATTGTTGGAGTATATTTTAAAGGAAGGTTCTTTGGTCGGAGTGTATTGTCTTTTGATGGTAGATTCCTTCCAAAGTTTCTCAAAAAATTTAAGCAGTAGTTTACTAGATGAATTTACTTTTAGAATAGTAGGACAAATAGATTCTCAAAGCTCTGCATCTATTCTTTATAGTACAAATTCATATTTAGGGAGTAGGGATGCAAATGAACTTGGAGAAAATAGAGCTATACTTTTTGATTGCAAAAAGAATAAGCTAACCAACTTCATTCCATATGAACTTCCCAATTTAAGTTGGGTTGAACAATTATTCAGAAATAATTCGCCACTATCATAAACTAAAATTATAATCATATGACAAAAATAGTTATCGAACCCGAAGAACTTCATCGTTTTGCAGCACATTTGATGCAATTTCAAATGAGATTGAACGAATTAAAAACAGAGACTAGAGGAAAGATGAATCATCTCAATGAAACTTGGCGAGATCAGGAAAATGCCAAGTTTGTTCAACAATTTGAGCAAGATATGAAACCATTAGAAAAGTTAATACACACGGCGGAAGAATATAGCCAATTTTTAAAAAGAAAGGCTTCTTCCACAGATCATTACTTTAATACACAAAAATAGATTTTGAGTCTAAACGTAAATATTCGTGACCTTGGGTCACTAGAGCAACTAAGAATAGCCATTGCAAGGTTTTGCGAGGACACTGAAAATCAGTTGCAGGCCATTGATTCAAAAACGCAAACGAGAATCGGTATCCTGAAATCGCAGGAATCACAATTTCAAAGAAAGATAGAAATAGCTAAAGATGAACTTCGTAGTTCTTATATTTCATTGTCTTCATGCGAATCTAATACATATGAAGACGAAGACGGTAATACTGTTTACCCAAATTGCAACAATGAAAAAGCCGAATTAAGTCAATGTAAAAGGCAGCTTCAACTTGCAGAACATAATTATAATACCTTTAAAAATGAAATTGCAAAATTAGAGGTTTACATTGGCGAATACCAAAAACCAAGAATTAAATATAAAACCCTTTTGCAGTATGAAAAAGAAGCCGGTACGGGCAGCCTGAAACAGTTGATTAACGGAGCCGAAGATTATCTTGTTGTTGCTTCCCCTTTTGGAAACGGCATGTCAAATGGATTAGGATTAGCTAATGCTATCGCAAAGATTGATCCGACTATGGTACTTGCAGCAACCATTGGAGCTGGAGAATTAATGATAATGAGTATGTTCTCTTTTATAAGCTTGGGCGGCAAATCATATAATATTTCCAATGCAAATAATAAAGGATTGATTACTTCAAATATTGTAGAAAACGGGACAGATCATATTTGTTCTGAATTAAAAATTGGTAAAAATGAAAACGGAAATTTTGGACAAATAGTTAATGTTAATATCCCTTCATCATTACAAAATGTAAAAATCGGAAAATACCTAATCAATAATATGGAAACAACTTGCAGGGCGAATGATTGTAAGGAAATTTCAGGTTGGGCAAATTCAGCAAATGTGGGTTTTTATAAAGGGCTTGGTTACCAGACAAGAAATGAAATTAAAGATTCAGGGGCTGAGGTTTATAAATCTTTAGATAGTAGTTATAATTGTACTCAGTATAATGCCAAAGCTACATTTCAAAATGTGAATGAAATGAACTTTAAGAATATTAACGGGAACCAGGAAATTAATCCTTTGTATATAATTTCGCCAGATGAAATTAATGATGAAAAATTCTGGAAACAACATGATAGAGATGGTATGGAAAGATATATTGACCAGATTGAAAGATATGATAAATGCAAACAACTTTTAAAGAAGGGAAATACCTTGGATGAAATTAAGAGAACTGATTTTAATACTGCTATTGCTTATGAAAATTTTGTTTCAAAAGGAGATACTATCAGATTGTTTAAAAAAGGTGATTATTATAAAATAAACGGCGGGGGGCGCCATAGGGTGGCTGCAGCCCAAATCTATTTTTTAAGAACAGGCTTAACCATACCGATTCAAGCAGAAATAACCGAAAATATATAAAATGAGTTTTCAGCTAGATATTGCAAATTTGAAAAATCAATATGATGTTTTAAGGCAACAGTCATCTTCAACAATGGAAAACTGGAATGACCCGGTTCAGAGAAGATTCTACGATCAATTTATTAGTACATTGCCAAGTGAGGTGATGGCTTTTTTAAATGCCTTAAATAAGTTAGACTCATCATTTGAAAACGCAGAACAAAAAATTAATGAATTGCATTCATAAGCTAATCTATTCTGATTTCATCAGTGGAAACAATAGATTTATCTTATAATATTACTAGTTTATTGGCTACTCTATTCGGTTTTCGGCTTCCCCGGATCATATTTGTTTTATATTAACTGCTTGACTATTTTATACTTTTTAAATTTTTAATTTATATTTCTTTTTGAATCTCTCCTTTACCATTACATTTAGGGCAAGTTCCATTGGAAGAAAATTTTCCTGTGCCTGAACATGAACTACAAGTAGATTTGCCTTGCCCCAAACATATACCACAAGTGTTTGAGCCTTTTCCTAAACAAGAACCACAAGTATTAACTTTCTTTCCCAAGCAATTCATACAGGTATTTTTCCCCTTTCCTAAGCAATTCATACAGTTACTTCTTCTGCCGTAAGAGTCGAGAATATAACCTTTACCATCACAACCATAACATGTGTTATATCCTTTACCGTCACATCCATTACAAGTAAAATATTTTCTACCATTACAAGCTTCACAAGTATTAAATCCTCTGCCAGTACAACCAATACAAATAGGAGCACCAGTACCGTTGCAACTGTTACAAGTAGAATTCGCCGCAATTACACCTTTACCATAACAATCAGAGCATATTACCCACTCATATTGTTTTTGCTTTACCTCCTGAATATTATTATCTGAATTATTTGAGTTACTAGTTTTTTCTGGTAAATATTCGTTGCTTGTAGTGCTGTTAGTTACAGAATTATTATTTATTTTACTATTTTTGTTGTTATCTGCATTTCTTTCAATTTGAGGTGAATTCGTGGTTTCCACTGCGTGACTGGCATTCTGAGTTTCAGGTGGAGCTTTCTTTGATAGGCTCTTATAAACAAATGCCACAAGGCAAATAAAACCGACTAAACCAATTATTCCATTGATAGTTTTTTTAGAGCTGGCCATAATTTGAAATTAACTGAACTGGATGAATTAGGGCTAAAATACATTTATTTTTGTCCATTAAAGATATAAAAAATATCTTCGGCTAGGTAAATTTTATCCTTTATCGTTTACAATACGCCCTGCAAAAATGCACTTCACCGACCTGTTTGTGTTAAAATATTGCTTTAAGTTTAATGTATTTATGTTTATTTTTTTAAAAGTATAGAGTCACAAATTCTTCCGAAAATTAATAACCTTCCCTGATTTTTTAGCCTTCCCTGAGGAGCTGAATGGAAATTTAAAGTATACATTCGTGGGGACACCATAACTGTTCGGAAGATTTTAACATGAGTTAGGATAAATTAATTTTTTAGCTATAGCATGGTCTCTCTTCCACATCAGTACAAAGTTGTAAAGAATATCATTTTCCAGTTCCTGCGCAAACTTTCTTTTTGGGATTTTATATCCTGTAAGTTTTCTTATTTTTAAATTATTCAAAAAAAATGCTTTCTGAAGCCGAATAATAAATATTGAAAATATTGAATTCATTGTTTATATTTGAGTTCATAGCTTTTACCAAAATGTATAATAAAACTGCAAACTAACTGTGTTTAATGATTATAAAAAACAGTCAAAACGTTTTATTTGAATAGAACTTTCTGTTCCATTCAGTAAATGCATTATTGTTATTTTGGAGGTTCCCAATTAAGTGATTTATAAGATCGGATGATTTTACATATTTAAATATACTTAACACTTATTTTTTAAACTAAAAAGTGACGAATTCAAATCGGTGTAAAATCTAAACTGTGAGATATCTGAAATATTTTGAAATAAAAGAATAATGAAATGCTATATTTGATAAGGGATAAAAATGTCCTTTTTAAGGATAATGAAGAGCGAATTAAATGCATTGATTTTGAGCATTTAGATTGTTTAAATATAACGACAGAGACTTTTATTCACCAGAATCATTATCAAAAAACTATTGCATCCCTTTCCGAAATACTCGAAAAAAATCGAACGACAAATAAGGAAGATACTTTAATTCTTTCTTCAGAATTTTACCAAAAACCTGGCTTTGAAGAAGCAATTACAGAACATTTTGGAAATAAAATACAGATCAAAACAGACATTGAACTAGCACTACAAAGTTTACCCAGTGGGAATTATCTATTTGTCGATATCGGCAGAGAGTTTGTGTCAAGTTACGAGATCTCATTAAATGGAAATACTTATTCTATTGGAAAAAATATCGTTCAGAATAGTGACGCATTTTTTCTAAATTTAGTTGATAATTTTCGAATGCACATGCTTCCTGGTATTAAAAAAGAAGAATTGTTGGAAGTGTTATTTAAGTATTCAAGTATAATTTCTTTTAACAATTATCTAACTGATGAAAAATATTCGATTTGCGGTGACGAGGCTTTATATGATGCAGTAAATCTCTATTTCCCGGACAGTATTTTTGAAACTATTTTTAATAAAGATATTGTTTTATTAGATTTTCTCAGCGCATTGTCGAACACTATTAATAAACAAATTGGCGGCCTGGAAAAGAGCAGGAAGTTGATTCTTCAATCCCCCTTTTTGGATTATTTAAAAGTTGCTGAAATGATTAATCCACGAGATAATCTCAATCTGGTAAATAAGTTGCAACAACTTGAAATGGTTAATCCATTTTCAATTAACCAGGAGAAAGTTCAATCTATTATTGAAATTGATCTTTATCCAGTTAAACAAAAAGCCAATTTGCCTTTCCAATCCTGGATGCTTGCAGAAACAAATAATTTACTGCTTAGATTTTCAAATAACGGTAGTATTTTTTCTATTGATCTATCAGAAATCGAAGAATACATTTCTGATACTTTATTTTCAATTGGAAGTCAGAAACTCCTCAAATACAATGTTTATATCAATTCAGATAGTCTCGGGAACATCTTTTCTAAAATAACTGATCTTAACGGAATGCAATATTATAAGCTTTTAAATAATTAATGATTATGTCAATTGAGGAAATAAAAGAAGAAATAAATGTCTTAACAAATGATGTTACAAATGACAATGTACAGGGCATTGTTTCAACCTTAAATGGTATAGTTGGTTTTATTTTGGAAAAGTTTAAAACACCCATGCTGGCTGAAAAATTTGGACAATTTCCAAGGAAGGTAATGGAAAAGATAAACACCTTTGAAGAAAGTTATCAATTTGTAGCTTCTGAAGTCAAATCTAATAATGATTTGAGGACACGAAAAGAAGAAATTGAGATGAAATACACCCAACTCTCACTTGAATTTGAAAAATTAAAAGAACTGAAGCAAAAATCGGAGGCGATTAAAGAATTATCACAAATACAAATGAAAGTAGAACATTTAGCTAAGATAAATATGCAGGAAATGGAAGAGCAGAATAATGCTTTAAAAGTAATTAATGATGTTCTGGCCGGTGCAAATTCCGATATCGAAAGGAGTTTCTCAGAAAACGTCTCAAAACTTGAGAGAAATTTGTCAGTTCTTCAAAATCACCAAACCGATATGTTAGAAAGGTTAAGCAAAAGCTCAAGCGAAAGATTCGGTAAAGAATTTCTTGACACTGTGAATAGCCTGGAATCGGATTACAATACTTATGCAGAATTAATAAATTCACATAAGGATAAACAGGCTCAAATTATAAAACTTTACAAACAGCATCATACAGAAAATGAAAATATTTGTGAAGCATTAAAAAGAAGGATAAAAGATTTAAAAAATCTTGATACGCTTAATCAGGAAATCAAGGAACGCCTTCAGCATTATGATGATGAAATTAAGATAGTGATTGAAAACAGAGACAAAATGCCGATTTATCAGTTGGAAGAAGCCTCAAAGTATTAATAATGAATGAATATATTAATTTACTAGATCTGTGTGAAACGGGTACAAGGGAACTTGGCCCGGGATTACGATATGTGATATGGGTACAAGGTTGTCCTTTTAATTGTAAGGGTTGTATTACACCTGAAGGTATTCCAATAATTGAAAATAATTTCGTCGAAATAAGCCGAATTGTTTCTGAAATTAATAGTAATAAAAACATTGAGGGAATTACTCTAAGTGGCGGAGAACCATTCATGCAGGCATCAAAACTTGTAATGATATTGGCTGCTGTTAAGGCAGTCCGGCCTGAACTAGATGTTGTGGTATTCACCGGGTTTAAACTAAAAGAACTTGACTGGTCCGAAGCCAAAGAATTACTGAAGTTTGTTGATGTTTTGATTGATGGAAAATATATAGAAAGACTGAATGACAATAAAGGTTTGAGAGGTTCTTCCAATCAACGGGTTAATTATTTAACACAAAAATTAAAGCATCATAAACACTACTTTGAAGAAAGGGAAAGAAGCATTGAAGTTCATGTTTATGATCAACATCAAACAATAATTGGAGTTCCAAATAAGCAAGTAGAAATTTAAAATAAATATTATGAGCAGAGAGTTTAAAATAGGAACATTGGACCAGGCAGAGCATTATATAAATCGCCTAACAAGTCAATTGAGTAACCTGCAATCTCAATTAAGCAATGTTTCTAATGAAGCAAAAAAAGCAGCAAGATATGAAGCAGAAAAGAGGGTGAATGCTTTACGTAGTGAAATGGAAAGTATGGAGGATAATTTTAATTGCAAGGTTGAAGGGCTTGAAAATGAATTAGCTGAGATGGATAAAAGCCATAGAGAAGCCATGAAAAGGCAGTCAGATAAATTCTACCAAAACTTAACTGAGTTGAAAGATTGGACTGAAGCTATAATTGATGATTTGGAAAACAAAGTGAATGACACCTTTGACAAACAGCAAAGCCAAATTGATGAGCAAAGGGAAAGTATAAAGCGCTTATATAAAAAGGATGCAGACGAGAATAGACAAGCACAGTTGATGTTGAAGGACTTGAAAATTTTAGTTGCTGCAAGTGGAGCAAGAACTAATCACAGCAAATTTGCTGAGGACAGGTGGAATCAATTAAAGCGCAGGGTTGATACAATATCCAAAGCAAATGTGCCAGCAAGTTCAATTATTGGTGAGGTAATTAATCTTACAAATGACATTTGGGACTTGGAAGAAGATGTATTGAAAGCACAGTTTAAATTTGAGGTAATACACAATTTGGTTTTGAATCATGCAAAAGAACTCCTTCAAACAATGAACAAAAACAGAAACGAAATTTTTTTTACTGATGAAGAAGGCAAAAATAAAAAAGATGAAAAAGGAAATGAAATAAAGGTTGAGTTGGATTACTGGACGAAGGGAGAATATGGTGAAGTTGAAAAGCAGGTAACCAAACTAAAGGAAGAACTTGAAGCCCAAAAAAACAGTTCTGATTTAACGGAAGAACGAGTTAATAAAATTCATGAGGAAATTGAAAAATTAAAATCTGCACAAAATGAGTTAATTGTCCTTGCAGTAAGAAGAGGATTAGCTTCACAGGAAAGGCGAAACATAAGTAAAGATATTGTGAAGGCTCTCAAACAGCAAGGATATGATTTTAAGAAAAATGAAGATAATACCAATGCTTATCATTATTTAGGCAGTGATGAGTGTTCATCAGATTTTAGGGAAGGAGTTTTTGCGATTCTTCAAAATGGTATTGGAATGGAGATAACAATTGTAGTTCACCCTAATGAAGATCTCACAAAAAATCATATTCTCTTTCAAAGAAATGATAATAGTAAAGTAACAGCAGCGGAACTAAGAAACAGCATTGATGGAGTTAAAAGAATAATTGAGAGTAAAGGGTATAAAATGGGGAGTGTGGCTGAACCTGAAGGAACAGGAGATGTAAAGCAGGCAGAATTAGTGGATGCCAAGGCTTTAGAAAAAGTTGGAATTAGCCGGGACTTGAAAACACAACTCGGATTTATCACTAAACGAAACAGACAATAAAATTCCATGGCTGTTAGTAGGATATCAAATATCAATATAAAAAACAGAGGCTTATTCACTGCCATTTATGGTAATGTTAATGAAGAGGAATACTTTGTTGATGATGATTTGAAAAGTTATACACTTTCACAGGCATTGTATTTGCATCTCAAATCCGAAGGATATAATTCAGTTGTTTTCTATGATACTACAGACAACTTTCATTCCTTTAGTCAAAAGGATATACTTTCCTTTTTATATCCTGATGCACTAAATGGCAATCCTGAAAAGCAAAACGAGGATGAATGGGAAATTTCAGGTCCTTTAGGAAAAGAAAGTTCAACACCCCAGAACACTTCAACCTCTAAAAGTGAAAAAATAATTCACGATACAATTATGCCGGTTGATACCTACGGTTCATCATTTAGTTATTTCGGAACTTACTTAACAGAAAATTTACTTGGTTATCTTAAAACAAATTTGCCTCAGAAAACAAAGTGTGCTGTAATATTTACAAGGCCTGAATCCTCAACATTTGATAAGATTAATGATTATGTAGATTTCTTTTCGAAACTGAATAAGACCTATGGTATTGGAAGAACAAAAAACGAGATTCAAAATAAGGTCATAGTTATATATGGGAGTAATAACTCCCATGCATTAATGGATAACATAAATAGATTAAATGGATTTCTATTTACCCACCCTGATTTCAAGGACCTCTTTTTTAACGTTGATGGTGACAAATATAAAATCAAAGATGCTACAACTTTCCAAATTGGATTTCCTGATCAGAATGAAATTAGAAATTGGATAAACAGGAAAAGAGTTGTAGAGCGGACAGATCTTTTCGGAACAGTTCCCTTTGATAAAATAAACCTGCGGTTAACGCAAGAAAGAAAACAAATCAAGGAGCTTGATAGTATTGATATACCAAACTATATCAGAAATATAAATACTAAATCTGCATGGGACTTACTCCATGAATTAAGAGGTATTGAAAATATTAAAGAGCAGTTTCAAAAATTAATAAAAGCAAGAAGAAGAAATCAAGCAGCAAAAAACGGTAACAGATTCCGACCTCATATGTGTTTCAAAGGAAGCCCCGGAACAGGAAAAACAACAGTTGCCGAAATCTTCTCTGAAATTCTGAAAGAAGAAAATGTTCTTGAGTTAGGGCAGTTGATAAAAGTTACTGTTAGTGATTTAGTTGGAGAATATATTGGTGCAACAAGAATTAAAACTCAATCCGTTTGTGATAAAGCAAAAGGAGGGGTTCTTTTTATTGATGAAGCTTATGGTTTACTTGACAATGCTGAAAATGGTTATGGAAAAGAAGCAATTGAAGTCCTGATTCAGTTCATGGAAAACAACGATGATTCATTAGTAATTTTAGCTGGCTATACTGACAAGATTGATAAACTTCTAAAAGAAGGCAATGACGGCTTTACAAGTCGCTTCAATAAATCAAATCATTTCCTTTTTGAGGACTACCCACCAAATGTTTTATGCGAAATAGCCAAGGCGAAATTATCAAAGTTTCAAATTATGGAGGAAGCAAGTAAAAGTATTTGTAAAGTATTAACGCATCAATTCAATAGAAGGAAAGCACAATGGGGAAATGCAAGAGAAGTAGAAAATCTCATTCAGGAAATTCTTACAGAATTTTACTGCACTGATGATATTGAGATTGATGTAAAACATATTCCCTTACACTATCTAAATCTCATTGACCCGAAAGCAGCAAAAGCAGACAGTTCATCTTCGGGCATTGCTAAACTTAATTCTCTCACTGGCTTAAATCAAATGAAGGCTGCGTTAAAAAAAATTTTGAATTCTATCAAAGCAGATAGGGTAAGAAATGAAAGAAGCGGTAAGGATGCAAAAGGATATAAACTGAATTTTGTTTTTCGGGGCAACCCGGGAACAGGTAAGACAACTGTTGCAAGATTGTTAGGTGAGATACTTACAGACTACGGTTTATTGAATGATTCAAAAGTAGAGGAATGTAGAAGAGAAGATATTATTGGCGAATACTCAGGGCATACAGCTCCGAAAGTGAAGCAGAAATTCGTTGATGCAATTGGAAAGGTTTTATTTATAGACGAAGCGTATTCAATTTGCCAAAGCGCACATGATGAATTTGGGAAAGAAGCAATAGGTGCAATAGTTGGTAATTTAACCGATGAAAGTTTTCAAGGGAAAATGGCTTTTATAATTGCTGGCTATACTGATGAAATCAATGACTTTATAAGTCAAAATCAGGGCCTACAAAGTCGGTTCAATTTGTATATTGATTTTGAGGACTACTCAAATGAAGAACTTTGGGCAATTTATTGCCATAAGGTTGTTGAAGTTGGACTAACTGTTTTAGGTACTTGTAAGCCACTTGCAATAGAATGGTTTGCCCAATGGACAAGAGATAAGAGTTTTTCAAATGGTCGTTTAGCGGAAAATTTACTTGGAATTACTAAATCAAATCTTGACTCAAGACTTGAATCTTTAGATTTAGAAACTTTGCCTGATGAAACCCTACACACTATTACCGAGATTGACTATCCGAATTTCAATAATTAATGCGAAATAAAAAAACCATATTAGCTGTACTCTACAAACCAATTCGGCTTATTGTTTTAACTTCAGTTGATGCAATAAGAATATCTTTAAACAAAATCCCAGGATTGAAACTGACTTCCGTAAAAACACCGATTGATTTAATGAATGAAATGCCAGCATTAAAGATTATGAAAAAAAACTTTTACGCTGATGCAAAAATTACACTTAGAGCATCATCAATATTTGAAAGGGAATCAACAAGTGAAATGCTGAATAAACAAACTGAATTTATGAAGCAATTGATCGAAGAAAATAAATCAGCGATTAGGAAAGAAACAATGGAAAAATATAATCGCTATCAAAAAGCCAAACAAAAACAATAATTATGGGAAATGTAGTAAGAAACTTTTTTTGGTTCTGCGCAGGAGTAAACAGGAGACTTTTACAAGAATGCGATACCGAATTCTCAAAGTATTTTGCAATCGGTGCTACAGTATTCTTTACGGCTTGTTTTGCTGCTGTTTCAGGTGCCTATGCTTTGTTTTTTGTTTTTTCAGGTTCAAATTATGCAATTCTTGCTGCCATAGGTTTTGGGTTTTTATGGGGGTTGACAATTTTTAATATAGACAGATATCTTGTAATTAGTATCAAGAAAGAGAATAAACCAGGAAAGGAGTTTCTCACTGCATTGCCCCGGATTTTACTAGCTATTATGATTGGAATTGTAATTGCCAGACCACTTGAATTGAAAATATTCGACAAAGAAATTAAGGAAGGATTGAAGCAATATTATTTGGAAAACCAACAAACTTTAAATGAGACAGCAAATAGTAGTTTTACAACAAAACATAAGAACATCTATCAGCAAATAAATATTAAAAGAGCTGAAAGGGATACAGCAAAAGTAGATCTTAAAAGAGCTGAAGATCTACGTGATGCTGAATGTTATGGAAAACTTCTAGATTCCAAAACAACAGGTATATTTGGGGATGGGCCGAATTGTAAATTAAGAAAGAATGAGGTTTCAGCTAAACTGAATTTATACACAAGTTTAGTTTCAGAGGTTGTGGTTCTAGAGAAACAACTTTCTCAATTACAACAGGCATCTGGTTTAAACAATGCAAATGATTTAGGGGATAATGCCCTTGATTCTATTGTGAGTAATGCTGGCTTTTATGACCGAAATAAAATACTAGAACAAATATCTGCCTGGACACCTTGGAGTTCTCTAACAAATAAAAAAGAAAATTCTGAACAGGTTATTAAGAAAGATACTGCCACTAATAATAATTCATCCATTGTTCCGGTAGAAAAGCGATTGACTATTCAGCGATTGGATGGAGAAAATGATAAAACAGTTTTTTTTATTTCTATGTTACTTGTTTTGATTGAGTGTTTGCCAATAATTGTCAAACTTATGAGCCGACGCGGAAGTTACGATATGAAATTGGATGAAGAAGAGGACCGTATTCAATTTCTAACCCGCCATGAGACATATGCTAATAAACATTTGATTCAGCAATTGGCTTTATCTCAACGTGAAGTATTGACCAAAGCTATTGAACAATGGGAAACCAATGAGTTGAACGATGAAAGTTTAGGGAAAAGATACGTTAATCCAAATGACACTGACCGAAATGAATAAGGAAATAAAAAAATGCTTAGTATGTTCAGTTTCTTTAGAAAGCGAAACGGCTGAATTTTGCCCTGTGTGTAATTGGGAGATAATTTCAATTCCCGAGAGTTCTTCTAAATCGCTTAAGAATTTCTATAATCTAAAGCTTAAACTTCATTTAGAGCAGTATTCACAATTAAAAGCAGGAGAGGAAAAAATTGCAAAACAGATTGAATCTATTGAAAAACTAACTTTAAAAATAAAAGATGCTGAAAAAACCATATCAGAAGCTAAAGAGGTCAAACATCTATTAGGAAAATTGAATGAAGAAAATTCAGAATTAATTAGCCAAATAAAATTTTATCAAGAAAGGTTTGGTGATTCATGGATAGGGAATCCAAAAGAAACTAAACCTACTTTAGCAATCAAGTGGGAAATGATTTCTTCAATGAAGTTTAGATTTTACTGTGATAATATTAAAGCGATTTTTCCAAAGTCAATTGTAATATTACTTAAAAAAGAGCAAAGACCAAAAGCAGACGGTGATTTCGATATTGCTTTAATGATTGATACCGC
Organism: uncultured Chitinophagaceae bacterium; assembly: GCA_963715585.1. GTDB lineage: Bacteria > Bacteroidota > Bacteroidia > Chitinophagales > Chitinophagaceae > Ferruginibacter. The sequence continues at coordinate 791,230 of OY970254.1, forward strand.
AAGTAGAAAAATAATTGATGCAAAGACTTGTGAACTTACTGTTTCTAATAATGAATTGAAAAGTGGAATATTTTTTTCAAGATTTACAAACCTGAATTTCAATTCAAACAACATTCTTTTTTTTCACAAGGACCAAGGAAATTACTCAACTTCGTTTGATTGGGATAAAACAATAATAAAACTGTGAATTATGAGTTATAAATGCCCATACTGCCTTTTCCTTTTTACACAAGAACAAGCTGTTGTTGAAAACAGACATGAAGGTATTACTACCTACAATTGCCCCAACCCTGCCGTAATTGAAGAAGGTTCGGAAAGAAGAATTTGTGGCAAGAGACTTCCATTAAATTTTTTAGAATCAGAGTCAATCGTAATAGCTTTGACAGGTGCTAGGGGTGTCGGTAAGACTTATTACTACCTTGCGTTACTTGACCAACTTAAGAATAATAGGGCTTTGCACCAGTTAGGGATTCAGGGAGATATTGTTGGCAGCCAGGCGGATAAGAGAAAATTGCAAAGTTTTTTTGAAGATGTAAAAAATAAAAAGCAATTGATAAAGACAGTCTCGATTGAAAGTGCTATCAAATCAGTCATTCATTTAACAATTACAAAACGGGAAAGAACCAAGCATGTATATCTTTCATTTTTCGACAACCCTGGCGAAAAGTTTGCGGACATTGACCATATGATTGATAATCTTTCAAATGTTTACAAAGCAGATGGATTACTTTTTTTGTTTGAACCTAAGCAAGTGGAAAAATTGCAGATGGGTATTTTAAAACATAATCAATATCTCGAAGACGAGGAAGAGACGGACGATTTTTACACTGTTTTGAATAATGTAATTCAACTTATCAAACATGTGAGAAATTCGAACGGTCACCAGAATAACATTACCCCAAATATTTCAAACACAAGAAGTAAATGGGAAATGGCAAAAATAAAATTCGCTAACATCCGAGGGAGAGGCCTTGTAAGTAATAAAGTAAAAACCCCTTTTGCTTTGGCAATATCAAAATTTGACCAACTGAAAAAGCTTATTCACGTTTCAATTCCCTTTGACGAGTCGCAACTTGAAACTATGTGTATTACAAATGATAAATTTAATGAGGATCTTGTCAATTCTATTTCAAATGAAATAGATGAATTGATTACAGGTAAACCCGATGGAGAAGCAAGAATAAAAAATTTACTAAGCAGCAATATGAAGCATTATGCATATTTTGGTGTTAAATCGGTAGATGTGGATGAAAAAGGTCAACCAATTGATTTAAAACCTCAGGGCGTTTTGTTGCCTCTTATTTGGTTATTATCAAAATTAGAACTTTATTGAGATGTCAAAAATGAAATTATTTTTTAAGGAGCATTATTATACTGCTTCCAAATATAAAGGGGGCTTCTTTACCCTTGATTGCACAGAAGGATTAAAAGAGGATGAAATAAAAGAACTTGAAAAGAAAGGAGAATATAATCCCCCCGTCAAACTGCCAACTGATCCAACAGAGGAGGAAATGGAGAGTTTATTTCCAGTAAATCTTTCATTCTTCAGGTTAAAATCAAGTGGAAAATATGTTTTTCTACATTCAAAATATATTGGAAAGGCAAATGATAGTGTAAGTCGACACGGGAATTTTTTCACTCATTCACTTATTTTAACTGATGACGATCCGTCTTATCCTGTGAAATTTATTTTTGCAAAAAAAGAAGTTTTCAAAGATTCATTCAATAATAATGAAGACGAATCATATGCCCCGAGTTTAAAATATGAAAAACAGATAGAAATTGAAAATGTAGATTGGACATTAGAAGAATTATTTAGAGACTTTCAAGATTTTTTTCAAACGGAGCCTACCCGCTTAAATGTTCTTTCGGGGGTTTTTGATTTAATTGCTGACGGAAAGATAGCTAAGCCGGGATACAATATTACTATTTGTGATAAAAAAGCGAATTTAACAGATTTAATTTTAGCTGTAAATTATTTCCTGCCAATTTCACTAGCAAATAAAGTTTCATTTGCTACTTATGTTGATAATCCTGAAAGTACTAATTACCCCTTTGAAATAACAGGCATAATTCCTGAGTGTGGAATCGATATACTGCCAGAAAAGTATTTCAATTTTGTAGATGGAGCTAAATTTGCAAATTACATAGCAAAGCAGCCATACACAAAGCGCTTGGCTGAAATTATTTCTAAAGGAGACTATTCAGTTTGGAAAGACTTTCTTAAAGAAGTAAAAGATTTTGAAATAGACGAATTGAATGATAAACTCAATAAGCCAGCATTATTTTTTGAGTTCAAGTCAAATATCCTTAACGTAAATATCGATGATGTTAACAGATTGCTATTATCAAATTTACCTCTTGCTAAAGAGAATCAGTTAAAGCAATTTTTACTTGAAAAGCGATCTGATCTATACCTCAGTTTTGTTACTGATCAGTTGGAAAAGACAATTTCGAGAGCTAGTAATTTCAATGACAAAATAGAAGCTTATTCCAAAATATATACTGAACATTTCGAAAACAATAGTAAACTCAGAAAAGAACTTCTTTCCCAATTTGCAGATTTTTTTAGAGATAAATTACCCGCTGAAGAAAGAAGTGCAGCAAATGTCTATGTACTTACTAATTCTAATTGTTTGGATACCCTGCCTCCAGATCGATTAATCGAAAGAATTCAAGATGCTGATTATTGGTTTGAAAATGAAAACATAATGTTTGAGGATAAACTTGAAGCAGCATATAAACTTGATTCAAATTATGATCTTAAAAATATCGAGAATTTAATTCCTAATATAATGAAAGCGAAATTAAGTGATGAACTGATCAAAGATGCCAAAAAGGGCAACTTAAAAAAGAGTGTTGAAAGATATACAAATATTATAAAGGGTTTAAAGGAGACTGAGAAACAAACACTGTTTATTTTAGTTTTTAATAATGAAAATATTAAGAAACGTTTTGATTACAATGATTTTTCAAATTATATTAAAATAATTAAAACCCATCTTGAAAATGAATCTGATTTCTGGTTCACATTTTTTAGAAAAAATAAAAATTCGAACCCGAATAATGATTTAAGCAAGCATACTTTAGATTATCTTTTAAAGAAATTTATAGTCTACAATTTTAGAAAAGATTTCAGACCTGAATTATTTGAAAAATCACTTCCTCTAGACGATTATTCTATGAAATGGATTGAAGAAGAAATTAGGGAATCAACAAGTGACAATGTACTTTTAGAAGAGTTTCATAAATACTTTGGAGATAGTGTTCAGACAAAGAAATCCCTTTGGAATTCTGTAACAAACCTAATAAAGAAATCAACGGAAATTGATAACAATTATTCTTATGTTGATAGTATCAACCCCATTCAGATATTGCGAGATTTGGATTTAGATAAAGGAATAAAGACGGCTTTAGAAAGTCATTTCGAGCGTATAAAAAGCACAAAAAGAAATGTATCTGGGATAAAGGATTTATCCCTTAACGTCATATTAAGAAGCATACCCAAACATTTGAAAGTGTCAATTGGACTCTGGATAAATGATATTTATAAACAAGAAGGTTTTATCAGTAATGGAAAAGTTAATAAAGTAACCAGACAAGACTTAGTGCCTAGCCATACAGGGGACATCGCTAATTTGTTAAAACCTATTTTCGTGAATTCAAAGGGGAATATTTTATATATTGATAGTGCTGAAACTTTGTTTAATGATCCTAATGATGCATTAGGTAGAGATACATTTAGACATATAATGGAACAAATTGACAGAAACGAAAATGATTTTTATATTATATTCTCTGATCTTTCAACGGAAATGGGTAAATTATTAGAAACGTATCCGCGTGTTAAAGCAAAAATTACTGTGTTTTAGAATTAATCATTTATGAAATGGAAGTACTAAAAACAACTTGTGTTTCAAATTTGCTGGATGCTCCAAATAAGTTGATGAATTTCTTAAAGCAATTCCTGACTCGTTTTAATCTTTGATGAATAATTGCAATGGGGAGATACGTAAATAACAACCTTTTCAGAAATGAGCAAGTGATATTTGAAACCAATTATCACTGGGTTCACTATTTTAGCTTGGTTGGACTTTTCACTCTAGGTATTTACCCTTTTATTCAGAACTACACCGACGAATTTGTAGTTACAGACAGAAGTATAATAATCAAGAAAGGATTGATTTCATATTTTACCTTGGAAATGAATTTGGGTAGAATTGAAACTGTAAATGTTCGGCAAAGTAATTTGGGTATAATTTTTGGTTACGGGTGTATTACAATTATTGGTACAGGCAGGACAAGAGAGTCTTTTCATGATATACGTAATCCTCTTGATTTTCGAATGAGTTTTATGGAAGTAATTTAAATTTTTTGAAAGTGGGACAGGTTAAAGAATTAAGATAAAAAAATGATTACCTTATTAGTGAAACCCTTTTCAAACGAATATCTATAAACGAATAATTCTTAAGAATTATTTTATGAAATAAAAATCTAAGAAACCAAAACACTTTTGTTACTAAAATCCTCTTTTATTTAATTCTAATTATGAAAATAAATTCATCAATAATCCGACTTTTTAGTTATGAATCTGGCTATGGCCAACGGGGATCAATATTATGGGATAACCCAGATTATTTTTCACACCCAGGTGGACAGTCAGGTAAAATATTAGATGAAGAATATGAAAACTAGCAAAGTAAGAAGCGCCCATTTATCAGGAATGAGATCCTAAAAGGTGACTGGATTAAAGTGGGTGACCACGGATATCATTTCAAGGTTAAATTTCTACGTGACGGTACATTTACGGAAAGTAAATTATTTGCCGATAGTGCCACAAGGTATGGAACTTGGCATTTATCAGAAACTAGTTTTAAAATGAATATTGACAATTATGAATTAGAGGCATTAGCAAATAGGGAAGGTTCTATTCATTCAGGAATTGAGTTAGATAAATCTTCTAATTTACCAAGTGCCTATTTCAAATTGATTCATTTACTTTGATTGATTTTGACATTTAATTTTTAAAAGTAAATAACAGAAATAACAGCTCGGATCAATCCTTTGAAATTCTGATTAGGTATTCTTAAATATTTTTAAAAATATGTTCGGAAATAGAAACAGATATAACGACAGGCCAAGAACGCCATTGATGAAAACTTTGGTGAACATTGCTACTATCGTAAGTACAAGTATCACTTGTATAAGTCTGGCTTATCATAAAATTCTTTCGATTCAGATAGCAGCCTTAATTATGTTGGGAGTGGTAATATTTGTAGCTCTCGGAAACAATCTTTCAAAAATCGTGTTGGCATGTGTGGCATTGTTTTTATTTGTTTTATATTATTCTGGGGGACAAGATGAAAACTTCTCAGCCTTAATGAAGCAAATGCTTGCATTGATAATTGTATTGATTGGGATTTACATAATTATTAGAACTTTCTTTAGGAAGTAATAATATTAGGCTTTTAAATGCGAGGTAAATAAAAACAATAGGTATGGAAAATGAGTATATAAAATGCCCAGGTTGTAAAAAATCAATAAATGGTGCTACGCTTTATGAATGCCAAAATTGTGGGAATTTGATGTGCTTTTACAGCAGTGGATTACCTTTATCAAGTAGTAAGGGATGTTGGAAAAGCGATCGGTGTCCAAATTGCGCAAGTCATCGAAAAGTCGATGAGATTGCAATCATTAAACCCATAGGAAAAATCTATAGTAAATAATATTGTAAGTTATCTCTTGACAAATTAATTTACTAGCTTAATTTAGAGAATTGCAACTAGTATCAATAAACTCCACCAATTTTTTTCATTTTATGTTTTTGTTTGCAGTTCGGGCATTTTGAATGATCATGCCAACAACCTGTAAAACCCCAACCGAAAATACCATCATAGTAACAAGCAATTCGATCACAATTAGAACATTTGTAAATATCTAATCCAGATTTTGGATTTTTGCAATGTGGACATTTTGAATATCGTGCCATGGTTTTATAATTTGGTTAAACCCAATATTTTTAATATAAAATCGATGCCAATGATAAAAGTAATATTAATTATCTATTAGGCAGTAGCTCACTTCGATTATTATTATAATTTAATTAGCAGAGCAAGTTACTTGTAGTTTAATCATACAAATTAATAGATCATTTACCTTTTAAATTTGCCCTTTAACTTTAGTCGAAGAATATTAGGGCCGAAAGCTCACCTTAATCATTGCTGCAGCTTTGTTCCCAGACTTGCACTTTCGTATGTGGAAAATCCGGAGGCTTTGACCATCCAAATCCAATTTCAGTTGACCAGAAAGGAAGAGGTAATCAATACTATTCCTGGTCAATTCTTTCCGAATTTGCCTGATCAGTATCACCGGATTTTCTACCTAAACCAAAAGAAATTATTACTTTTAACCAAATTGAAACAACGCAATGCATAGCGCCTTTTTTATCATTATTGCAATAAGGCTTTTTATTTACTTGCTAAAGGAAGATGAAAAAGTGCCAGTAAAGAATGATAATAATGGAATAGAATATCTGGTCAACGGAAAACGATTACAAGTTCCCCATATTGATCGCTGCAGAGAATTATTAAACATTCCCTATGGTAAACTGCTTAATGATAAAGAGATCAACAATGCATATTTCAGGTTTTATAAAGATGTCGCTGCATTAAGGGAAAAAGTACATGTTTATATAGATGTTTCCGAACTGAGGGCCGCTAAATCTTATTTACTGGATCGCTGGGCTTATATGGCCCATAAAAATTAGCTAAGATGGCTTTAAGCAAATGGTTTATATCTCAGGCTGGTAAATTGATCTACACAGGTGCTGGTGATCCGGCATTTCCCTTCAGAATTCTGATACTGGATGATCATAAACTCTTCCGGAAAGCAGTTACCGATTATTGTATAAGACCATTTTTTAAAAATGTTGATTTGATAGAATTTGAAAACGGGGATGTGGCCTGTGAGTTTATTAAAAATGAGATAAATCACAATAACAGGATAGATCTGTTCATTACCGATATTAACCATCCTGGACTAAGAGGCCAGGAACTGGTTAAATCCATTCGGTTTTATGAAGGATTATCAGTTAAGACAGTGCGAATTCCTATTATCATGCTTACCATGGTTGCCGAAGTCAGGTACCCGGAATTGGTTACAAATAATATGGTTGAAAGGTATTTTACCAAAGCAGCAGAACCGGAAGATATCATTGATTGTATGGAAGGTATTTTGTACAATAATATTTCGTGATTTTACTTTTTTTATCAGCAGAACAAACTTAGTTTTTTTAGTATTTCAAAAAAATATTTCTTTCTTTCAAAAAAAGAATTATACTTTTACAATGCATTTCGAGTGCATCTAATGATGCCACCAACCGAGTGAGTCACACCACGGTGGTCAAACAATGCGGCCTTTACAGGGTAAAATAAAATGACGGTTTCCCTGTATCGTCCGCAATAGTTTTCGAAGTTGGTAAACTGATTTATAAATTTATTTCAGGGAAACAATCAAAAAAACAAATTCATGAATACGATAATTCTGCATATCCCACATGCATCAACCCAGATCCCATTTTATGACGGATATGTTGTAAAAAAGGAGGAAATAGAAGCGGAACAATTAATCCATACTGACTGGTATACGGATGACCTTTTTCAGTCAAACAATACCATACCGATCATTGCCCGTTTTTCAAGATTGTTTTGTGACCCTGAAAGATTTGAGGATGATTCAGTTGAAGTAATGTCATCAGGCGGTATGGGTGTTTTGTATGAAAAAAAGGATAATGGTGAAAGATTAAGGGTAGTTGATGATCGATTAAGAGAGCGCATCATTTCGGGTTATTATAGAAATCACCATCAGCATTTTTCTGATGCTGTAAATAAACAATTAAAAGAATATGGAAGTGTATTAATCATAGATTGCCATTCCTTTCCTTCCAAACCATTATCACGGGATCTGAATAAAGATGAGCCCAGGCCAGATTATAATATCGGTACCGATCCATTTCACACGCCTGATATGCTGGTTGAGCATGCTAAGTCCTTTTTTGAAAAAAGAGGATTGTCTTTGGGCGTCAACTGGCCATACAGCGGTTCCATAGTTCCTGCCGAACATTACCGAAAAGATAAAAGAATACAGACCATCATGCTTGAAGTAAACCGGTCATTGTATCTTAAAGAAGGAACAGCGATAAAAAATGAAAATTATGAGAAGGTGAAAAAAACTGTGCAGGAATTTATTAAATCGCTGGTGCAACGATATCATCAAATGGAACACCAGGCTATGCTTTCTGCCATGGTAAAAAAGGGATATAATAATTTATCTGATGAAGAAAGGGTTTATTGGAATAGTGTATATTAATTTTGAAGAGATTTTTCAATAAGTAATAATGTATTTATGGAAATAGATTTATCAGTATATGATATTGCGAAAAGTGACCATCGAATTGTATTAGAAAAACTCAAAGAAATAATCGGAGAAGAAAATATCATCCCGTTTATTTCCACCAGGATGGAAGGGATACTTATTCATTATATAGAATGTACCTGGGGCATATGTTATAACTCTAAATTTAAAGAATTGATACAGCCTTATTTAAACGATCATCAACTTTTGGATAAAGTTCTTCGCTCAGAAGCGATTTTAGATAAACCCAATGTTATAGTAGGGAAAACAGGTTCCAGAATATTTCCAGAACTATTACATAATCTTAATCAATGTAATTCAATTTTTATCCGTAATTATTTGAACAAAGAATTTACAAATTAGGACAATAGAATTATTCATATAATCAAATCAATAAACATTGTACGACATCATCGGCGACATACATGGCCACTGCTCCAAACTACAGGAGTTATTAATAAAACTCGATTATAAAGAGATCCAGGGCATGTGGAAACACCCGACCCGCAAAGCTATCTTTGTAGGCGATTTTATCGACCGGGGCCCGGAGATAAGAGAAACCCTGCAGCTGGTGCGGAAAATGGCAGAAGCAGGTTCTGCCATGGCCATTATGGGTAATCATGAATACAATGCGGTTGCTTTTGCAACACAGGCTGCTGATGGAAGCTATTTACGGTCACACAATGCAGTCCATAATAAACAGCACCAGGCTACTTTAGACCAATTTGCCAGCTCTCCCGGTGATTGGCAATCTTATCTTGAATGGTTTTATACGTTGCCCTTGTTTTTGGATCTGGGATACTTGCGGGTTGTACATGCCTGCTGGGATGACGAACATATAGCGTGGCTAAAAAGTAAAAGCTATTTCACGCTCAATGATGAATTGCTGCTGGCATCACATCAAAAAGGAACTTTGCCTTATGAAGTAATTAACGACACTTTAAAAGGGAAGGAGTTCAATATTCCGGAACAATATGTGTGGCACGACAAGGATGGACATGCGAGAACTACCAATCGTATTAAATGGTGGGTAGATCCGGCTACAAATAACTTTGGAGAATTTCTTTTTAATTGTCCCGAATCAATGCTTACTGAAAATATTCCGGAAGATGTTAAGGTAAATATTTATCCCTCAAAAGCCCCACCGGTTTTCTTTGGCCATTACTGGCTTGAAGATAAATTCCCGGTGATACAGACGGAAAATGTAATCTGCCTGGATTATAGTGTAGCAAAAAAAGGGTCCTTGGTTGCTTATCGGTGGAGTGGGGAAGAAGTTATTGATAATAGACACTTCGTAATAGTCAGCTAGTTCACTTCAAAACTCTTCAATACATATTCACAATTGGTTAGTTTAAAATCCGGAATATTCCGAAATATTCCGGAAAAATAATAATTTCAATATAACATTCTCGTTATATAATTTTTGGGGTTGTAATTGAATGCAAAATATTCTGGAATGATCCGGAGTATTACAGAAAAAATAATAACTACATAATGGCGTGCTATTTAAACAAAATCAGTCTATATAGTGAATATTGACTTTTTCGGAATATTCCGAAAAAATGATTGCCTTATCTTTTGTTCAGATGTTGGGTGAGAAATAAATGACATTGACTAAGTATTAAAATTTAGGTCGAGAACAACACCATGGTGCGGCTCGTCATTTAGAATATTATTAGTTAAAAAAGTTGATTTAGCAATATGTACTTCTTTATTTAAGTTTGCTGAAATAAATATATGGTCTATTGTTTCTTTAAGCTCTTCGGTAGATCTTGTTATATTTAATTGATCAGTAAATTTTATGATCTCTTCTCTACTTTGTATAATGGATAATTGTCGTTTTTCCTCTTTGTAAAAAGAAGTGTTGAAATCACCTGCAATTAAAAGATTTGGATTATTTGATGAAATATTCCGAATATCAGCTTTAAAATTATCGAGCTCAGGTTTAGCAATTTCTGTTTGATATTGTATGCCATAGGTGCCGATTATTGTTGCATAAATGTATATTTCATTTCCATCTAGAATAAACTTATGACAGAGGGATGTGTACGGATCAATTGTATTGATATTGGACTCAGATTTGTGTTTGCTGAAGATACTTGTCCTAATGGGTATTTCGTTTTTTATATACTGCCCATAATATAGATTTTGAAATTCTATATCTGCATTTGTTGGAATAGGGGTGGTATGATAATGGAAATACTTTTCATTAAAATGAAATGACATTATATTTTCCGTAATTATCAGGAAATCGAAATCCTGTTTATCTAATTCTGCAATAATTAATCCTTGTAAGGATTTAGATTTTTTGAACCAGTCTATATTAATTGTTCCGATTTTCATGTATGTTATTTTATGATAGATTATTGGTCTTAAAGCCTAAGTGAATCATAACAGTAATGAATTATTCCGGAATATTCCAGATTAATCCACTTAGATTAGGGGTTTATCTTAGAATATGGATATCCGGATTATTTCAAAATTGTTATAAATTCTGTATCTGTAAATCGTCAGCTAAAAGTGGACTAAAAATAGATTAATTTTAGATAGTGTTTCCATTGTTAACTTAAAAAACAAAATGTTATGGGAACGAACCAAAGTACAGCGATGCAAACAGACGAAGTTTGAACTTCAACCCCTGCTTACACAAAACCCCATATTAGCGGTTCGGCATTCTGTCTATGCTTTTTTTTCAACGAAATCAGTCAACTCAATTTTAGCACCAAGCACAAAGGAAATTCTTGATAGTATGTCTAAGCCAACGGAATAACGCCCTTGTTCAATACGGCTAAGATTGGCTGCATCAATATTTGCAGCTTGGGCAAGTATCTTCGCTTCAATATTTTTTTCTTTTCTCAAGTCACGTATTCTTGTCCCTATTCTTACTCTTTCTTGATAAAGAAAAACTCTTTCCTCTTCCCTGTCCCCCTGTCCTCCATAAATGCCAGTACCTTCGTCATAATTCATTTTTATCCATATCCAATACCCCAAACTCATACCTGTACCATCTTCGAAATTTTCAAAATAATACGCTAACCTTTCTGCAACGTATTGTTGTTTTTCTTTTGGAGTTGGAAAATAAGTTTTCCAAGTGAATTTTTCTCCATCTTGTGCAATGACCTCAATAGTAGAAGCATCTACAAATCTTGATTGTAACATAATAATTGTTGCCGTATTTATGGTGTTGCCGCCACCTTTAAGTTTATGATACAAATGTAAAGGAAATCTTTATTAATTGGCAAATTTGCCAATTAATAAAACCTAATAGATACGAATAACCAGCCTTTGGTTAGGTTCAGTTGACCATTGAACTTGCCATGCCCGTCCGTCAATTTGGTCAAGCAGAATGAAATTATATATGTTTGTTGTTGGATAAAGAAAGAATCTGCCATTCTTCTCTTCATCTTTATCTACCCGAGAGATGTCTGATAGTGTAGTTTGAAATTGATTATTTTTTGCACTCCACTGAACTTGCCACATTTGTCCATTTCTTGTATTCAATTTGATAAATGTGTAAATATTTTTTGTGGAAAAAAGCCTATACACAACATTACTGTCTGTAGATATATTTTGGATAGGAATATCAGATGTACTTTGAGCAGATGAAGCTGTTGCGAATAATATAAAAATCAATGTAACTATTCTTGTTTTCATATTGATTATATCGTTTATTGTTTCATTTAGTGGAGTGTCGTTGTATGCTGACCGCTAACGTCCGAGGAACCTTTTGTTGGCAGTAGTTATATTGGGTCAATTTGTTTTACACCATTTATATTTAGTCTTATAGTCTCTCCAATTTTGTTTTGGTCCGAGCATTTGGCAAGAAAACTCCAAGTTCGGAATGTGTCATATTCATTTGAAATGTATAACTCCCATTCGTGAATGTTGGCAAATACTCCATTATAATGCTCTTCTACCTTAATACGATAACATTTACCATCTTTAACATAAACCTTGTAAAAATGTTTCTCCATATTTTGAAATATTTTTAAAGCAACATTTTGACTAATTAGTAATCTCTTGATTACTCGACTTAAATTAGAGCTTTCAATTTTTTTAAGAATAAAATTATGCAGAACAATTTTATAAGCAAATTTCTAAAAAGAACGGACTGCACGTACAATGTGGAAAATCCACGCAAATTATCCCCCTCCCGCTACGGGAAACTGACCCCCTTCCGCCATTTCAAATTGACCCCCTTATTCCGGCTCAAATTGAACCGCGGCTGATTAAAGATATAAAAGTACAGGTTAACAAACAAAAGCTCAAGATTGAATGTCCAGCCCAGATGAAGCACAACAGCGATATGACCCGTCCTGAAAAAAGTTGACTGTGTTAGTTAATAAATCCTGTTATTGGTTGACTAAGATAAAACATCCTGAATAAGGTTGATTAAAAAAGTTATTTGCTGTGCGTTGGGCAAAAACAGTTTCGTAGCCACCATAGCTAAAGGAACTGTTTTTGTGCCTGGCCATTTATGTTGGTTGCATTTTGGTTTTGTTATTTGAGTTGTTATAATAATAGTTTTTCCATCTTCTTATTTGTGGCCCCTGTTGCATATGTACATCATGAGGTATCTGCCAGTTAAGGCTGCTATGCCTTCGTTTGTAATTGTAAATGGTAATGCAGCGTGCAATATGTATGGAGGCATTATCAATGTTGTCGTACTGCCTGCTGATGAGTTCTGTTTTTAAAATACCATTTACTCTTTCGGCAATGGCATTTTCGTAAGGATCTCCGTTTTGAGTCATGCTGATATGGGCATGATGTTGCTGTAATAATTGTACATAAGCTGTGCTGCAATATTGTATACCCCGGTCGCTGTGGTGTATTACAATTGTTTCGGGTGGTTTTTGTGCCAGTGCTTTTCTTAAAGCAAGTGTTGCGCTGCTTACTTTCATATCATCGCTTACATGAAAGCCCACAATCTTTCTGCTGTAAGCATCGGTTATCAAAAACAAATAAGCAAACCTGTTTTTAAGTGGTATGTAAGTAATATCAGCGACCCACATTTCATGTGCTTTAAGTGGCGTAAAATCCTTTACCAGGTTGGGATACCGGCGAAAGTGATGTTTGCTGTTGGTGGTGTGTACACTTCTTTTTACCCGCCTTACTAAAAGCTTATTACGTCTTAGCAGATCAAAAAACTGGTCTCTTCCAATAGTGATCTGATGTTGTTTTAAAAAAGGTTGCAGCATAATAAAAAGTTTACGGCCGCCACAGCGTGGCTGGTATTTACGAATAGCATCAATCTGCTGCAGTATCAAAAATTCGTTAGATAACTGCACTGCATTTTTGTGTTGTTTTTTGTGATAAGCCTGAGGCGAATAACCCAACAACCGGCAAATCCGTTGCACACTAATAAACGGAATTACCTTTTTTACTTCTCGGACTGTTGGGTGCCAGGCTTTTTTCTGATGGAAATGTTGAGTTGTTTTTCGGCAACTGTAATTAAGGTATCCAGCACAACCACTTTAAGCTGCTGGTCTTCCAATTGTTTTTCCAGTGCTGCAATTTTTTGCAGTAATTCTTCATTGGTCTCCTGGCCTGTTGATTTTTTAGGCGAACTGTTCATACTGCTTTTGGAATAAGATTCCTGATTTTGAGTAGGAGGCAAGTTATGAATTCCCTGGTAAACCTGTACCCAGTTACAAATAGTGGTGCGGCTGATGCCATACTTAGCGGCTAATTTTCTAAAGCCGCATCCGGTGAGTAAATACTCCTGAATGATCTGGTCTTTTAAGTCCATTTTGGTTGATTTTGTAGTCAACCTATTTCAGGACGAGACAATAAAATGCCCAATTGATCCTATGTCCAGCTAGCCTTGCAGCAAACCCAATCCTATGTTTACAATTCAATAATTTTATTACCAGTAAGCAACCCAGATATTCGAAAGAACAAAGGGCGGAATAAGACTTTAAAACCTGATAGGCTGGCAGCCTTTCTAACATGGTAGTCACCGCCCCTTTTCTTACCCGATGCTGAACAGTTCAACAAGCTTTTTTAAAAGCCTGCATTAGGATAGATAGCACAGTGTAAGAGTGTTCTTCCGTGTGTTTTTTTGCTTATTAAATATACGATCATCTCATCAAAAATCAAATCATCATGCAAACAAAAAAGCTATGCTGCGGTATTGATGTTTCACACACTACACTGGATGTTTGTTACCAGAACAACCTGGGCAAGTTGTTTCACTTAAAAGTTGGTAACAATAACAGCGGTTATCAGAAAATTCTTGAACATACCGGCATTGATTATCACTTTGTAATGGAAGCCACCGGAGTTTATTACATACGCCTGGCGTTTTATTTACACAGCAAGGGGTGTGTATTAAGTGTAGTAAATGCTATGGCTATAAAGCGCTACATACAAATGCACCTGGAGCGTAACAAGACCGACAAAAAAGATGCTGCCTGGATCTGCCGGTATGCTATCGAGCAACAGCCACCATACTGGCAAATGCCCGACAATGCTTACTTTGAGGCAAAGCAACTTTACAACACTATAAGAGAATACACCGAACAGATCAAACGATTTAATAACCACTTGCACAGCCTTCGCCTGCTACCTGTACCCAGCAAAGACACTATCAGGTCACTGGAAAAAACGATTGCCAACATGCAAAAAGAGATCAAACAACTGGAACAGAAACTCCAGGCATTACTGGAGCAATGGCAACCTGATCAGTTAAAAAGTGTAAGCAGTGTAAAAGGTATTGGCAAAAGAGCTGCTGCCATGCTCATTGTGTTTACCCAGGGTTTTAAACACACTCAAAACCATCGCCAGCTCATCAGCTTTGCCGGACTGGCACCAACGCAATATAGCAGCGGTAGTAGCATACAGGGCAAGCCAAGGATCTACAAGCGAGGCGGCAAAAACCTTCGTGATGTGCTATACATGTGCAGCATGAATGCGATGAAAACCAACACGGCCTGCAAGGCACTTTACGACCGATTAAGAGCTAACGGAAAAACCGGTAAACAAGCCCTGGTGGCAGTAATGAACAAACTATTAAAACAGGTATTTGCAGTAGTAAAAAACAACAGTTTGTATCAGCCCAATTACTGCTCAGCTAAACCATAAAAAAGAGCAAAATTTATTTGGTTTTTTACACAGTTCATGTTAGCGGTTCGTGCTTGTGAACTCAATCTGTTGTTAAAGATTTAAGTATATATACACTAGAAAGGACTTAATAATGTATTGACGGCTGATATTTGCTTAAATTTGCACTTATGATAGGAGGAGATAAATATTTATATAGTACAAATAGCTCATTCTTAGATTATGAGTTTGAAAGTATCGGACCCAAAGGAGTCATAAAGAAAGTAGCACGATTTAGTGAAATGGGAACAAACGTTTACAATTTCGGGTTCGGTGACTTGAATGAAACTACAGGAGATATTAGTGATACTGTTGTCAGTAATAATGATGATGGTGATAAAGTTTTAGTTACAGTAGCTAATATTATATATGATTTCACCAATGTTTACATGGAAGCAGCGGTATTTATAAAAGGTACTACACCAGCAAGGACTCGGCGGTATCAAATGGGTATTAATAAATATTGGCCTCAAATAGATCCAATATTTGAAATTTTCGGCTTAAAGGATCAGAAATGGGAGCAATTTCGACCGGGAGAAAATTATGATGCTTTTTTAGGACGCCGTAAGGCGTCTTTTTTATTTTAACTAGTTTTTATCCCTGGATTTTCTATAAAAAGTTTTAAAAAAGTATTAGCTTTGTCATATGAGTTTGAAAACAAAAAAAGCCTCTACTAAAGGAAAAGCATCAAAGAAGACAGGTGTAGTAGTAAGCGAGAAAGTAGGTAGTTATGAAAAGCATCCGTTTTTCATAAAGAAAACTGCTGCTGCTAAGGCATTGCTTTTAGAGGTCGGCTTACCTAGGCAATTAACAAAAAAGAAAGCCCACGCATAACTTTTTTTTCTTAAATATGTACTCCCAACTTTTAGAAGTTGGGTTTTTTATTTGTCCCCAAACATGAACAAATGCCGAATTGCATGACCGCTAACGTTCGAGGCGCCGCAGGGCTGGAATTGTTGCTGTGTCCGCCCGGCAATTGAAGCCTATTGAAAAACTGATGTTGAAGTTAACAACTAAAAGCCAAATAGAATTCGGTCAAGCCCGATATTAGCTGATAGTAGTACACCTGCTGATTGTTACTACGTCCGCCAGCCTTGCGGCAAACCTTTTGTTGGCAGTAGTTTAGGTTTGTTTTGAACTATGGCCACTTTGATTGTCTATCTTGCTTTGTAGATTATTGAAAAGAGACTTGAGCCTTTCTTGTTGAATAGTTGTTTTATGATTAATAGATAATAAATGCTGTTCTAATGCACTTGATACAAGCCAAAGCCTTTCTTTTAGTCCAACGTCCCAAAATAATTTATCTCCACAATATTTACCTCGTGTTTTATCACCTTCTTCAAATTCAAAATCAGAAATCACGCTATTAAAATCTTCTTTTGAAATTAGTACTTCGGAGCTCTCCCAAATAAATCGCCTGTGTTCAACATTGTCAATTTCAAAAGGTATTCCTTCAATCTCAACAATTGGTTCCTTAAGAGTCATAATATATGCATCTGGATCTTTAAAAGGACCGGTCAGTGAATTTTTAATTGGTCGGAGGCCATAAAATTCGAATTCAATATGCAAACCTTTAAACGGAGCTTCTTTAAATAATTGAAATTCAAACTCACTAAAATACTCATGTCTTATACTTATTGCCTTCATTTGGTGCAAAGCTTCTAATATTTTAATTGCATTGTTATCAACAATATCTATTACAAGAGTCTTTGCCTTCATAAAAATTAACTTTAAAATATCGGTGACTTGAAATTACTGCCAACGTTCGAGGCTTTGTGCAGTTGGGGAATTGACCAACTGTCTGCCCGGAACTGAAGCTAAATTTATAACTAAAAGCCGAAGTTAAGAACTACTGCACGGCAGAACTACGTCCGCCGAATATAAAGCTTGGATATGCACTGCCGATGATTGCTTCAACGTCATGCCCCAATTGCACAAAACCTTTTGTTGGCAGTCGTTTTAGTTTCTTATCGAAATTTTAGAATTGACCAGTTCGAACAAATCTTTCTCAATTGATTCTGGAATATTTTTTTTGTCCATGCTTAATGCTGGGCTTTTGCTTTCATTCAAGAAGAAGAAAATATAATTTCTGTATTCTTGATAATGAGAAAAAGCTGCCCATTTTAATTCCAATAGCATTTCGGGGTCGCAATATTTTATACAGTCTTCAGTAAAGAGAAGTTCACGTACTGCAGTCGGGTTACTTTTGTATTTATCAATTCGAGCTAACAAATTCTTCTTTGTCCTTGTTTTTAACTGATAAATATTTAGGAGTTGTATAAGTAACAATAGTAAACAGGCCAAACCAAAAGAACTTATAAAAAGCGAGATTGATTTCCCCCTTAAGAAGTAGATTAATCCGATGGCTAAATAAACAAGACAACAAATCGAGTACGTCTTTACACTTTTAAATGCCTCCTTTGATGAAAACTTCCACAGAGTTAAACATTCTTCAAGATATGTTTCATTATACTTTCCGGTAATTTTAAACTCCATTTGTTTTTTCGATTGATTTCAGAGAACGGTCATGAAAAATGGCTGCCAACTCAAAAATAGGCGAAAGTTTTAACGGCTCAATAGAATTTACTATTTCTTAAACATCTTTAAAATCAATTTTTTTTTTTAAAAGCGAAAGTTTTAAGCCTCAGGAAAACTTTCATCAATACAACCAGCTAAATAAGCTGTAAATCATCCAAAGGACTTATTATTTGTAACATGTTGCGGTTGTTACATGCAAATAATGCAGGGTTCCTGGATCCTTTATAAACCTGCCCGGGATGGGCTATTGTTTCAAGGGAAATATCAGGCCAACCAAATAGTACCAGGAGCTTGGGTAAGTGCTAACCCTTTCTTAAAATTTCAATAATAGATCCTCTTAAAATTCTAAATCTCCCTGGTAAAAAATAAAATTCTAAATCTCCCTGGTAAAAAAATAGAAAAATGCTATTGTGACAATTTATTTTCAATGAATTTAAAAAATACTTGACAACTTAAAGAAAAATACTAAATTCGTCTTAGAAACCACCCTCTAAAGGGGGTAGGGGGTTTGTAAAGTGAATCTATTGAGTATTTTGTTGAGTCGAAAAAATATGGTCTCGTAATTAATTGATTTTCAATTAATTATAGCGAATAGTTCCGGACCCGTCCGGTCCGCTAGTTAAATCTAAAAGCCTTGTAAACAGTAAGTTTGCGAGGCTTTTTTCAGTTTAGGCAGAGGAAAAAACGATGATAGTACCAGTCAGGATTTTGAGGATATAGCTTATGTTTTGGAAAATAGAGAATCTATATGGGAAGAAATAGATAATTCTGACAAATTCAGTTAAAGAATATTTACGATCAGAATTTCAAATTTTATTGTAGAACCCTAATTTTTTTGAATGGATAGATTCCCATGTCGAAAGAGGCTCACCACCAGCAGCATATATAATTATCAAAAAAACAAAAAAGTTTACTGCCTGATTCTAAAATAGATTGGCTTTAAATTTTACACCAACGGCAGGACTTGCTGTATTGCTGGAATTTATTCCTGGTCCAGCCCGGAAGTGATCAAAGATGCTTATACATTGTAATAGCATCTGTAAATAAGTTTGACTGCATGTCCTTTGCTTCTTTCTTTATAAAGAAAATGTTAGGTCCTTTAAAATCATTTTATTACTTTTAGCAGTACATCTTCTTTACTTTTCAGCGATTTTAGCGTTATCCCTTTTTCTTTTTTAGTATCCATCAAAACAACATAGTGGTCGTAGCCTAAATCCACAACCACCCTGTTATCAATTATCCATCCACGGCCTTGTATAACCATGCCCTTTGAAGTAAAGCGGTTTAGCACCTGTAAGTCTTCCTGAAGTGTAAAAGATATAATATTTCCATCTTTAAATTTTTTATACTTGCCTGAAATCTGTGCTGTAATAAATTTTTCCTGGCCAGTACTTGTATTTTTAGCCTCTGTTATTTTTTTATCAAGTGTTTCGGGATGTACACCATCGGTTTCATCAACCTTTACTGTCATGCCTCCCAAATTCAGTTTTTCTATGTCATTTTTTGTACCTGAATTTGATCTGCTTATATTTTTTGTATTTGTAAAAATATTATAGCCAAACCCCTGCATGTATAATTCGGGGAACTCAAGTAATTCTTTTACTGCGATGATTTTGTAAACATATTCTGCCGTTTCTTTATTGAGATCCATCTCAAAGTAATTTTTCCCCTGTCTTCTGATTGCATTACTGATGTTTCCTATGCCATTATTATAGGCTGCTGTAGTTAATACCCAGGAGGATATTCGGAAATCCCGCCTGATTTTTATATAATAACTGGCCAGTAATTTGCAGGCTGCATAGGTAGCTTTGTTTATATCATTGCGCTCATCAATTTCACCGTTAACAATTAATTTTAAATCGCCTGCAGTAGATTTCATTATTTGCCAAAAACCTGCAGCACCAACCGGAGATACCACATTTCTTAAACCGCTTTCAACAATGGCCAGGTATTTTAAATCTTCGGGCAAACCGGTTTTCATTAAGTAATATTCAATGGTTTTCATGTATTCATTTTCCTTTTGCCGCAATTGGGCAACTAAACCATAATTAATCTGTTTCTTAATAATGCCCATTAATTTATCTGCAACAAAACGCTCGGATACAGGAATTTTTTCACCACAAAATATAATTTCATGGGCAGCAGTTTGTAAACACATGACCGTTAAGCAAAAGCTAATTACAAGTAGGTTGAAAAATCTGTTATGTTTCATAAGTGTTTTTTTAATACTGCTACATAACCTTTTTTGTATAAATACGGTACCTGTAAAAAAAATCTATTGTACGTTAATAAAGTTATACTTTTAACACCTGATAGTTTTATCAGAATCTTTTTCGTTTTAATTTTTTTAGCTGTTTATTAATCTTCTGAATTTGTTCTTTTGGCCAGGGTTTGTTTAAGATACCAAGCGCCTGTATATATAAAAGTTTCGAATTTTCTAAGTCTTCATTTTGATATAGTTTATCAGCAGCTGCAATTACTTCATTGTATTTTTTTTCCCGTTCCTCTATTTTTTTTTCACGCTCTTTCAGTTTTTTTACGGTTGAAAAATCATAGTCCATTTCACTGGCACTCCCCTTATCATCCTGTTTTTTATATGCGATAATAAAATTGTGGGTTCGCTTGTTTTCAATAACTACCAGGGATGCCGGAGCTGTGTTTTTTTTCTTTGCTATTACCGTAAACCCTGTCGGCAATGATATTAAATTATAAGGGGCATCGGGAGGGTTGGTATAAAAATTACTTGGTAAAGATGGAAATCTTACAGCTACAACGGTTTTCGCATCTACATAAATTGTGTCTCCATTTATTGACTGTGCTTTTATTTCCAAATTGATTAAGAGCAACATGAACACTAAAAAAACTAAATATTCTTTAACCCACTTCATATTCATAAACTTTCAAAGCTACAGTAATATATGTATTTACAGAACCGGTAATACTGGTATAACTATTCATATTTAATTTCAATTAAAGTAATACAGTTTCCCTTGTCTTTGTTTAACCGAACACTTTTAATATGAATAGCTTTTTTTCCGAGTCCCAGAAATTTGCTCCTTCGCTTGCCATTGAGTTCAGCACATGCCTGTTCAAAACTAACCTGCCTGTCGGCTTTACCGTTAAGTATTGTCGGTGTTTTACCTTCACTACATAAATAATCATTAAAATCCTTTGCAAAAAATTCACCACCTATAACTTTTCCAAGATACTCTTTGAATGTTAATTCAGAAATGGATGTTTTTACAGAATTTTCCTTATCCAGCTTTGCCAGTTTATCATAGTCAATCAGTTTATCAATTTTTTCAACAGGTTTTGGTTTTTCGTTTTCAACAACTGTAACAGATTTCCTGTAAATTTTAAAACGGTCTTTATTGAGGGAAAGTTTAATTGTAAAATCTCCCGGTGACAAAAATTTATAGTTAACACTCTGGCCATTAAGCACACCGTATTCAGGATGGTTTTCAATAATCCATTCATAAGTATCTGCTGTTAACAAAGAAGTATAGCTTTCTCCAGCGCCAACAAAGGTTGAAGGATGGCCATCAATCTGCTCTTTATTCATGCTGTTCAGGGTTTCTGAAATAGCTTTTCGTACAGTTATTGGTTTTATGAACTGGCAATCGGAATTTACAGTTACCTTAATAAAATATTTTCCTTCAGTTGCAAACCGGTGGGTTATAAATGTTCCGGTACCTGCGGGCGAATTGTCACCAAAATCCCAGGTTATATTCTTTTCAAAACGCAAAGAACTGAATGAAAGAATCTCATCTGTGCTAAATACAGAATCATTGTCAATCGTTTTTATCTTAAAATCAACCGGGATGCATGTTGGTTTATCAAGCAGAGTATAACCAAACAAGCCAATAGAAAGAACCAAAAACACGATCATAACACGCCAGACCCTGTAGTCTAAGCCAAGTGTTTTACGGGTTAATATGCGTTCGCTGTTCATTCTGGTAAATTTAAAAGTATGTCTTATTAATGCTTTGAGGCCTGTATCAACTGAATCTGTAAAAGATCATTTTTATTTTTACAATCTTCTAATTTGTTTTCAAGGTTTTCGTTATCTCTTTTTAAAGAGTTTATGTCGCTATCACCTTCTGTTGATTTGCGTAACTGCTTTTTAGCACGTTGCAAATCACTTAAATTAAGTACCACACTTCTGTATAGTTCCTTATTTTGAACAGAATCCATATCAATCATTATTGTTAACTTTTGTACACCCAAAGAGATTTGACCGTCTATCAGATCTGCATTGCTGCTTGCGGTAGCATTAACAGTGTCAAGCAGAGAAACAATACTGGTCATCTGCGACAGGAAATTTATAGAAAACTCTCTTTCGTGATCTGAAGCTTCTACCTGTTTTTGTAACAACGAGTTAACTTTTATAGGTACTCTTGTACTCGAAAAAGCAAGCAATATAATAATTGCAGTACTTAACAAGAACAATAACAGAAAACTATAAAAAGTCTTTTTTCTTTCTATTTTATTTTTAGGTTCCATAACATTGGTATTTAAAAATTAATTATCTGGCTAAATGGTTTTAATCAAAAAACCGTCTTCTTGGCTTAGGCTGCTGCACTTCATTCTGAATGGTAGTTTGTTCTTCCTTAACAAAAATGCCACCCTCTTTTCGTTTTCCTATAAATTCAAGTTTACTCAGCGTTTCAAAAAGCCTTAAGGTAACTTTTACAAAAGCAATGATATCGCTGATATTTTTGTTTATATCATTGTTGTCGAAGTTTGTATTTGAAAGATTTCCAAGCATGGTCTCCAGCTCTCCCTGTTTCAATTCACACCACTCAGTAAGATAATTCATCAGTTCATCTTTACCCGATCCGGTTCGCATATCAATACTGTTCTTCATTACTCTTGCCAGGTTTGATATAGCCGCAAACATGGCTGCAGGCGGTTCATACAACATTGTCCAGCGCATGGTGGTAATAGCCTGGCCAATATAAAGCATCACCCTGTCGCATAAAAACATTACGAGCTCAGAAATTTCATTTTGCTGATTTTTTTTGAATATTTTCTGAATGATCTTTGAAGCATATAATTCAATATTTGCCAGAAATTTATCCAATTCGCCATGCAGGGAAACCAGGTCGGGGTGTGCAGTTAAAGAAAAGCAGGGCGGTATATATTCGTTTTCTATCCTGATATCTTTGCCATTTACGGCAACTTTACCTATTGCCAGTGAATATGGGTGCCAGGCAAGTTCTCTGTAATTATTTTCACTTACAAGCTGTATGGAATAGGTGGGTAACACATAAGGAAACCTGGGCGGATTTTCTGAAAGATCCGGACTGCCGGCAGGTTGTTTTTCAAAAGGATGAACTGTTAAAAACAGCCACCAATAAGATTCGTTTGCAGCTGCTGAAAATGGAAATGTTTGTGTAATAACATTTCCGGCTTCTGTTTGCCCTGCGGCCGAAACTGAAGGAATAATGATTCGTACGCCACCTGATGTAACCGCATTGCAGGAGAGCACTGATACACGTAAAGACTCCTGATTATCAAGCGATATTTTAATATTGAAAGTACTATCGCCCGAAATTGAAGCTGGCAATATACCATACCGGATGGGAGAAACATGAATGGAGGACAGGTCCTGTAACATGCTACGCCAGGCATTGTCCTGATCAATAAAATGATCTTTATTGATCTTCATTCCATCTATCCAGTTTACCGGAAAATGTTTTATATTATCTCTCATATCCTGAATTAATATTAAATAAATTCTAACCTTTCACAAATGATCACCGAATTTTCTTTTATTTTATTTTCCCGTACAGTTAATTCAGGATCCAGTATCCGGTTTGGCTGAAACCATTTGGGTTTTAATCTGAACCACCATTCATAACTTTCGTGTTGTCCATCCGCAAAATCAATGGTGGTCTCACTATGTAATTCGTTATAATCATTAATGAAATGGTAATAAAGATCACCCAGTTTCATGGTTTCGGGGCCTTTGGCCCTGAAATTAGTTTTAAGTTCAGAGGAAGCTTTTTTTGCAATTTCAAAAGCAATTACCACTAATTTTTCATTGGGCCTTTCATCAGGAAGATCTATCTGATGGTGAATAGGATATATCCAGGAAGCGAAAACCGGATCCGGAATATTATATGCAGCCTGAAAAGTATAAAACAAAGAAACGGGAACAAAAAATGCCAGCATGCTGGTAAGCATTGGATAAAAAGGGTAGGACTTATTGCCCATTACGAAATAAATAAGTGCCGAAAAAACTACAACACAAAAAAACAGCAGTGCTATTGAAAAAAGCAGCTCGCCAATAACTACGCCGCCGCGATTATTTGGATCTGGATAAAAATATTTTTTATGAAAAACAAGGATATGAAATAACCCGAATGCCACAAAAACCAGTGCAGCTAACCAAAAAACTATATAATCGTTAAATGGAGTAAGCGTAGAAAGAAATGCAAGTCCTCCGAAGATTACCGCAGCTGCAATTCCATAAAGAACAGGTTTTAACCCTTTTCCTGCAAATGCTTTCGTAAATTTTTGTACTGATACAAACAATACGAATGCACCGGCAAAAAAACTTCCAATATATATCCAAAAATATTTAACAGCCATAATAAATCAGCTTAGTATGCTTATTTCAGACATCTGTCAACAAAGCCAGCAGCCTGAATTTTAACAAATTTAATACCAATTGCTAAAAAGGTTAATGGTTCTTTAGGAGGATATTTTGGGTTACTAAGAAAGCAATTTTCTGTAATATCCGGATTACTTATTTTGTTTGAATTCTGCTTTCCACTCTTCGCCATCATCGCCTTTGTATCCATCTAATTTTACCAAAAAGCTTTTAGCAGGAAAGAATGGTGTGATGTGAATGTCGAGGAAAATATGATCTTTTTGCTCTTCATCTCTTTCAAAACGTAATATCTGGAACTTTTCAATCAACTTATCCGGCCCCTGAATACCATCCAGGAATTTCACGATCTGTTTTCTCAGGTTTCCTTCCATTTTTGTATTCCAAAGTTCAAAGGCACGTCTGTTTAAAAAGTCTGACATCACTTTTGCAATGAAATCAAAAACACGTACAACAGAATATGTTTGCATACCCAGGTTATCGCCGGTAAACAATGTTTTGGCTGAGAAAGGCATTACTTTACCCCATTCGCCCACAAGTGGCACCAAGCCAACATTTTCCAGTTCTGAAATATCTGCTTTCTTCATGTCGAAACGAACAGCATCAACTTCATCAATAGTTCCATAAGTTTTTCCGGCAACAGGCTGCGACATTTTGGTGCAATATAATTTTCCGGCCAATGCTGCAGAACCAGGTACATAAACATCTTCCTCTTCTCCAACCTCTTTATTTTTACCGCGGCCTACAATATAATTACAGGTCATCAATACATTTGCTTTGTGTGCATCGCCACCGGTCAAATTAGCATCTGTAAATAAATCCAGCACATCATCCGGTGTTTCCACATTTTCAAAATCGGTTAGCAACATTACTTTATTTGCATAAGCCATTTTAGCCCATTTGTCAACTACTTTGTTCGATCCCAGGTATCCCGGAATAACCATCATGGAGTAGTTCTGACGTAAATCAAGGCGGTCGAATTTTTGTTTTAATTCTTCAGAAACATGTTCTATAAACCTGGGCTCATCCAGATCGGTTATCTGGCTCATGGCTGCATTCATAAGCGCCACATTTTTAAGTTTAGATGATTCGGTGTTTTTGTAAAACAGGTGAACCGAACGGTAAGCCTGTTCAAGTTCTTTAGTTGTTTCCAGTACTTTTTTCAAATTGCCTTTTAATAATTTTTCAGCTACATCCGATTTCTCTGTGCTTTGCTCTACCATTGCAGATACATTATCGGCACTTGCTAACAGATCCAGCCACATATTCATCTTCTTTTTCAGTTCAGCCCGCTGTGCTTTTTTATTGCTGTCGGTTAGAAATATATTTTTCTTGGCTTTACGGGCCGGATTCAGGTTATCAGCACCATCCACAATAGCTTCCAGAAAATCGAAACCGCCTGATTTAGCCAGCACTGTCAGTGATTCTTCCATAGGAGCAAGTCCTGCCTGCTTTACATCTTCTTTAAATGAAGCGGCTTCTACTTCTTTTTTTATTTCTTCGTTTGCCATATTGATAAGTTTAATATTTTTTAATTGAAAAGACTATAAAATAAAACCTTGGTTATTTTTCATCCAGTTCTGCAACCAGCGATTTTAAAGCATTTATAAAAGCAGCTTTGGTTTCGGGATTTTGTATAACATTGGCCAGCGATTTATTGCTTTTTAACTGTTTGATTATTTTTAGGTAAGCGCCATACTCAATATCCAGATTTTTTAAATAAGCACTTTGGTTAGTGAGGTTTTTGGCATCAAAATCTCCCAGGCCACCAAACTGAAAATTTTCTTTGGTCGTTGAGCCATCTTCTTTATCCAACTCCACATCGCAGGATGGTTTAAAATGTGCAAAAACATCTTCAACAGTTTGAAGGTCTTCCACAATTTCAGGTTTAATAGGGTCGTCGTATGTTAGTTTTTGAATAAAAAGGGTTTTGTTGGGAGAGATTTCAACAAAGCCTTCACCAACAGGATCGGGAGCAAGAATGGTAGTAGCTATACCTGGTTTAACTTGTGGCATAATTGTATATTTTAATTTAAGGTGATTATTTGAGTAGCCTGCAAATAGTTTTTATATAAATATATTAATAATCTTTAGCTTTTTATTCAATTTTCCACACTAATTCTTCGTTTTTTATATCGGCATGAATGCTGTTGCCTTTTTTCAACTCGCCCGATATAATGTATTTAGAAATTGGTCTTCGTATTTGAGTACGTATAACACTCGAAATTTGCCTGGCTCCATATTTTGGTGTAAACCCGTTTAGAGCAAGATATTTTTTTGCTTCTTCAGTTATAGAAAAAGTAATTCCCTGCTTGTCTAATATCTCCAGCAAACCTTTCATCTGTATATCAAAAATGCGCACAATACTACTTTCGCTGATTGGTGCAAAAGGTACAATTTCTGTAAGCCTGGCTAAAAATTCAGGACGGAAATATTTTGTCATAATCTCCATCAGCTTATTGGAACCCGGCATCTCGTTTTTTGCAAACTGCTCTGCAATCCATTCGCTGCCAATATTGGAGGTGAATATAATCAATGCGTTGGAGAAATCGCCTTCTTTACCAAGCCTGTCGTGCATATGGCCTTCATCCAGTATTTGTAAAAAAGTATCAAAAACCGATGGATGGGCTTTTTCAATTTCGTCAAATAATAAAACGGAGTAGGGCTTTTGCCTGATCTTATTTACCAGCACACCACCTTCTTCATAACCAACATAGCCGGGAGGTGCGCCATAAAGCAAGGCTGCGGAATGTTCTTCTTTAAATTCCGACATATCAAACCTGATCATTGCTTTTTCATCATTAAAAAGAAATTCGGCCAATGATTTAGCCAGTTCTGTTTTACCGGTGCCGGTTGGCCCCAGTAAAAAGAAAGAACCGATTGGTTGCCCCTTTTTATTTAATCCGCTTCTGGATTCTAAAATAGCTTCTGAAAGTGCTTTAACTGCATGATCTTGCCCAACAACACGTTTTTTAAGATAGGTTTCCATATTAAGCAACCTTTCTTTTTCCTGCGCCTGAATTTTACCAAGCGGTATTCCGGTCTTGTAAGATATTACCGAAGCGATATCTTCCTTATTTACATCTTCTTTATTTACATCGGCTAAAATGGTAAGCTTCGATAAGCTATCGGTTAAAAAATTCTCAAATTCAACCGATGTTTCAAACTTATCTGCCTGCGATGCATCTTCCAGTTTACCCAGCAAAACCGGGCTTATCTTGGCTTTTACCAAACTGTTTAACCATTTATATTCACTAAAAAGTTCGTGTTCGGGTAATTGGGCATCATTCAGTTTCAACGTACTCAAATTTCCTGTTAAACCCTCCAGTTCGCCTTTATTGGTATCAACCATCATTTTAATAGCAGCCATCGTTCTGTCAAGCAGGTCAATGGCAGCATCGGGTAATCTTCTGTCTTTTATGTAACGTTTAGCTAAACGTACACATTCATTAACCGCATCTTTTTCTATTTTTAACTGGTGATGATCTTCAAATTTTGAAGCCAGGCACTGCAACATTTTTATAGCCGAAGCTGTATCAGGTTCTTGCACCGATAATACTTCAAACCTCCGGGTAAAAGCCTGGTCGGGCTCTATATTTTTCCGGTATTCATCGTTGGTTGTAGCACCAATAACGGTTATTTCGCCACGGGCCAGTTCGGGTTTCAATAAATTGGCAGCGCCGCCGCCCATAGAGCCTTTACTATCCAGCAGAATATGAATCTCATCAATAAAAATGATGGCTTTGGAATATTGCTTAACCTCTTTAATGATATTTTTAAGCCGGTCTTCAATTTCGCCTTTGTAAGATGCACCGGCAATAAGGGCACCCAGATCAAGTTCAAACAATAAAGAATCCTGTAGTTGTGCAGGTACTTTTTTATTTACAATATCCATGGCCAAACCATCTATCAGTGCGGTTTTGCCTACGCCCGCTTCGCCGGTAATAATTACGTTGGGTTTGGTTCTGCGGCAAAGTATTTCCATCATCATCCGGGTTTCTTTATCCCGGCCAACAATAGGGTCGGTTTTACTTTCTCTTGCCAATGCCGTACGTTCAACACAGTACTTAAACAAAGCACCTGCAGGTGTGCCATTGCCATTTGCTTCAGGCTGTGCAACCGCTTTTTGAAAACTATCTTCGTTAAAATAAACTTCCAGTATTTCTTTTTCCTTTACAGGAAATGTCTTCAACTGCTCATTGGTAAAACCGACACCAGGTTTTGATATGGCACATAAAACACAAATAGGGGATATCTGGTCGAGGCCCATTTTTATACGCACATTATCAGCTTCATCAAATACCATTTTAACACCTTCATCACCCGTAACTTTATCTTTTACCTGGCCAACCTTGGGATATTCGTCCATCCTTACTTCGGCCCACTCCATAATATAACCCGAATCTTTACCAATTGAATCCAGAAAACCTTTTAAACCTACTTCTTTGTGCAACATACTTCTTAGCAGGTGAGCGGGATAAAAAAACTCATTATGGTATTCTTTAGCAAGTGATTGTGAAATTTCAATTGCAGTTTTAACCGACTCGTTCAATGAAAGTGTGGGCATAATGAGATTTTGTTAGCAGTTGATTGATAATCACCTACAATTTAATAAGAAAAAAGCTGAAAAGCAAAGAAAAGGGCAAATCATATTAAAATTTAACTCAGAAAGAAATTGATGGTGATGATGTATTACCCCATTAAAAACTAAGGGGTTTTAAAATAGAAAAATACATTTTATGTGCATTATTAAAAAACTGATTGTATTTTGTGTTACACAGTTTTACTTTTTGGATAATGAATATCATTTACTATAAAATTCCACTTCAACTTTCATCCTTGCTGGAAGGCAATGAATTGCCGAATGCTGATTTAAAAGAATCTATAAAAAAAACGCTGGAACTTATTATTATGACCCGGTTTGGAGAACACCGGCACGACCCCAGCTTTGGATGCGAAATATGGGACCTGGATTTTGAACTGATCGTAAGCGAAAATAAATGGGAAGAGAAATTGCGGCAATCGCTGCTTAAATCCATCACCACGCATGAACACCGTTTATCTTCTATTCAGTTAAACGTACAAATAACTGAAATTGAAAAATTTCATTTGCTAAAGCAATATGCCGAAATAAAAAAGCGGGTTGATATACATCTTACCGCAACAATTCATAAAACCGGTGAATCATTTAAATTTGATAACAGTTTGTTCTTAAGCCCGCTGGCAGTAGATTAATTTAAAACAATTCGTATGTTTTCAGGTTCGGCCAATACAAAAGAAATTATCAGGAACAGGATGCTGAAACATGCATTGAACTATTGGAACATAAAAAGTACTGAAGATCTTGACCCTATTGTAAAACTGATATTGGAAGCGCTGTCATCTGAATTATATAACCTGGGCAATGAAATTAAAGATTCGGAAGTAAGGCTGCTTGAAAAGATCGCAAACCTGTTGGCTCCTGAATTTTTAACCTGTCCCAATCCGGCACATGCCATTATGCATGCTATACCAGTTGAAGCAGAAGATATGCTTACAGAGGCCGATCATTGTTATACCCAAAAGAAAATTTCTTCAAAACAAGATGAATCGCTGGATAAAAGTATAGATGTGTTTTTTACACCGGTTGGAAGGCTTAAACTTTTTAAAGCCGGTATTTCCTGTTTGGTAACCGGTAACGCTTTATACACAGTTGATGCAAACTACAATAAGTTAATAGCAACGCAAACCCTTTCCGGAAGCAGGATTGAGAATAATACCATTTGGCTTGGAATAAATATTGATGAGAAAATTGAACAGATAAACAACCTGTTTTTTTATTTTGAATGGAAGAACCTGGAGCATAGTTTATCAAATCTTAATTACCAGCTTTTGCCTTTAAGCAAATGGTATTTGAATGATGAGGAACTAACTATTTCTGAAGGGTTGCCTTATGAAAAAAGACAGGTTGCTGGATCCCTGCAAAAAGATCTGTCATTTGATTATGATCTGCTTTCTTTAATTGAAAAAGACATAACCAATTATTACGACCGGAAATTCATTACCATTTCTGATGACAGGCATACCAGTGTGCAAAATCTTAAGCAAACCTATCCGCCTGCATTTGAAAATAGCTTTTCGCAACCTGATCTGCAAAAATTTACCGAAAAATTGCTTTGGGTAAAAATTGTTTTTCCGGCAGCAGTGCAACAGAGTTCGCTGGATGAAATTTATGTTTACATCAATTCATTTCCGGTTATTAACCGCCAATTAAATGAAATGAAATACCGGTTGAAAAACGGCAGCAATATCATTCCATTAAAAATACAGGGGCTCGAACAATTTCTTGCTGTCCGGTCACTGGCAGATGAAATGCACTCTTATATTTCCACACCTTTCAGAAAAATGGAGGAGGAGGAAACTGGTACATACACATTGCGCAGTGGCGGCGTAGAGAGATTTGACGGGCGCAATGCAAAAGAATTTATCAGTTACCTGTTGGAATTATTACGTAGCGAGTCGGCCGCTTTTTCGGCACATGGCAACGATTTTATTGCTTCCACGCTTCGTGAGATGGATCAACGGATTGCATTAATGGAACAAAAAACCAAGGCTATAACCAACAGCACTTCCGAGATACCGCATTATATTATTGCAAAGCCTTACGAAGGCTGTGAGATGATGTATGTTGAATACTGGAGCACCAATGCCGAAACTGCAAATTTGTTACGCTCCGGCACCAGGTTGCAGGAATATAATGGCTCAAAAATAAAATCCGATTCGCTTTTTTTAATTTCTACTTCCACCGGAGGAAAAAACAGGCTAAAGCCCGAAGAAAGGGTAAAGGCTTTTCGCTATGGCCTGATGACAAGAAACAGGATTGTTACCAAAGAAGATATTAGGAATTTGTGTTTTTATGAATTAGGGAACAGGATAAGTAAGGTAGAAGTGGACCGTGGTTTTGAAATGCCGGCACATCCCAAACAAAGTTTTTTACGAACTATTGATATTACCATTACCGCCACGTCATCTGAAAAATTAAATGCAGAAGCATGGCAGATTTTATTTGATCATTTAAAAGCCAAATTAAAAAGCAGGTCGGGTATGAGTAATCATTACAGGCTCTTTTTAAGCAATGCATAAAACCGGTTTATGAAATGAGCCATAACAAAAGTTGCTAAGAACTAAAATACTATCGGGTGAATCCTATGCGGCCAAAATCAATATATATCAACACATGAAAGGTCCCAGTTTATCAAACATATTGACTGATACATTTGATGCAGACTTCAAAGCAGAAGTCATTGCTGCGGAGATGATCGATAATAATGTGCCTGCCGAGCAGATTATGATATTGATGCTGGGCTCCCGGAAAAGATCTTTTCGTAAAGATGTAGATTCTGTAACAGAAGAAATCTCTGACTATAATAACAAGGAATATACACTCATTACCACGCATAAGGAGGGAATTTATGATATGCTGCCGCAGGGTTTGTTTCACTCGCCAACCTTGCCTAAAAATGCTACCTCACAAAAAGAGATAATTGACAATATTAAGAAACACCGCATTGAAGAAAGCAATGCCAGGCGTTTGTTTTTACCTTTTGAAGCAGCCATCAATCATCTGCGTATCCAGATGGCATTGTTTGAAAGCCGTTTGGATAAAGGTGCACACCACAACGACCTGGTTAATTTATTTAAAAATCACTGGGAAATATTTAAATACCTGGATACTGCGCAATCAGATGTTTTTTTGCAGGTGCTTCCGCTTATACATGATATACGGGACGATTATGAATCTGCTGCAACAATTTTTGAATTGTTATTATCAGTTCCGGTAAAAATTACAGGCCGTTTGCAGGGGCAATTAAAATCTGCACAGCCTGTTTTTTCAAGTTTGAACGATACGCAACTCGGCATTAATTTTACTACCGGCAATGCTGCTTATGATGGGGGAGAAGATGAGATTGTTGTAGCCGTTGGCCCAATAAATAATGAACAGCTAAAGAAATTTATACCGGGAGCAAAAAAAAGTAAGATACTGGAAATGCTGTGTGATTACTTGCTGCCGGTGCATGTGGATATTAGTATAGATTTTGAATTGTATGATACAGAAAAAACCATGCGGCTTGCTGATAAAGAAAACAGTTTTAATGCTAC
The DNA here is from genome assembly GCA_963715585.1 of uncultured Chitinophagaceae bacterium. GTDB lineage: Bacteria > Bacteroidota > Bacteroidia > Chitinophagales > Chitinophagaceae > Ferruginibacter. The sequence goes on from OY970254.1 coordinate 824,036, forward strand.
ACTGGGGTTAAGCACGTTTATATAGCTTCTGTTTAAGATGGCAGGTCGTTAATAGTACCTGCTGGGTTTGTCTTAGCTGAAGCAATCTTCTGGTTCCATGTATCTTGTACTGAAGTGATAAGGAAATGATTTGTTTGCGTATCATAACGAAGGTTACATGCGTTTATCTTCTGTTGAAATTGTTCTTTTAGTGCATTGATCTTTACATCAAGTGCATTTGGCGAATTTGCTGTTAAAAGCAGCAGTTGATTATAAAATTCCCTTGTGCCAAGGGCGGTAATATCATAATGGCCCTGTTCATGTTTGCGTAAAAGATCTGTTTTTTTATCACTTACTACCCAACTTTCTTCGGTAACTGTTATTATGTTCACCGTTGAATCTACTATGCTTAAAGCATTTCCACGTTTCCGGGTGCGGTAAACAACAGTTGAACTTACCTTAATTTCCGCATCTTCGTTTTTACCAGAGGGCCTTGCAGTAACTGTTGTAAACTCTACCCATTCAACAAGGTGATCAAAATTATTTACAGGCATAGTGAGTTTTGAATTTATGTTTGTTTTTTTAAATTTTCTATTCGATTGATAATACTTATTTCATAATGCAGAAATTGATAAGAAACATTATCTACTTAGGATTTACCTTTCATGAATAAATAAATGCCGAGTAATATACAAGCTATACCCACTGCCGACAAAAAATATACGCCGCCAAAGACACCTGTTTTGTTATCTAAATAGGCTTGATTAGGATTTTCTTTATTGTACAATATTTTTATATCCTCACCAATGGTATATTTTTCATTCCGGTATCGTTGTGCAAAATATTTTATTTGCTCGCCGGTTTCTGTTGTGAATAATATAACAGGACTATAAACCAAACCGCCTGTTTTAGACTTATTTGTTGTCACGTCTATCACTTTTCCTGTTGTTTTTAATGCATACTTTTTAAAGGTTGACATAGAGAAGTAAAACCTGGCTCCAAACCCAATAAAAATCAATCCTAATATTATTGGCAGAACTGGTAGTAGTGATTTCATTGGATTATTATTTTTGAAGTTAGTATTCTACTTTAAATGGCATATTTTTTAGTTCTTCATCCAAATATGGGCGCAGGGCAGGTGCGCTACCACGCCATATTATGCTTAACCGGTTATCGTCTGGTTCTAAAAGAATTGTGTGTATTACGGGGTAGGTTTCTAATAGTTTTCCATTACGGCCATCTACCCAAATTTTAGGACGTAAATCGGGAAATTTTATATTAAACTTTGGTGCAGATGGATGAATATTTATTAATTGACAATATTTAGGAACTATTTCATTTCTTACCTGTAATGCAGGCAATGCTCCATTGGTAAAACGGATGTTTGCATTTTTACCTAATGGTTTATTAACAAAAATATCTGACTCCAATACATTAGATTTTACTTCTTTTAAGGCTTTTGTATTAACATTTTCAAATTGCATTAAGCCTGCATAAGCAAGCCTGGGAAACCAAACCGGACTAACCCAGTCTGTGGCTGCAGGCACAGGCATATACAACCAATTATCAGGATTTTTAAGTACAATATTTTCCGGAGTAATCAAATGATCTGGATCCTGGATATTGGGCAATTCTAATTGATCAATCATAGTTTTATTGTACTCTACAATAAAACCTTTCCCTTCAGGATTTCTTGCATACCTGTATGGATTTCCGGCTAACAAGTCTAATGAAGGGTCTGTTTTCTGTAATAATTCGTAGTTTTCTATTTCGATTTTTTTTTCAGCCTCAAGGTCCCTTCCGCCATAAGCATAATCAAACTGCAATGGAATTTTTTCAACATCCTCAATATCTGAGAATTTAATTTTACCTGATTGATCCAGATATGGTTTTTGATTTCCCTGGATTAACATTTGATGACCTGAATCTCCAATATTTATTTCGGAAATAAATTGTTTAAGACTTTTATGGTTATGGGCATTTCCTTTTAATATTATATCGCAATATTTTTTGAAAGGATAAAGGTCATATTCATTCTTCAGTAAATTTTCATTGTGTTCATACAATACCTGATCTGCTGACAGGGGTAATTGCTCATCTGAAAAATAACATTCACCATTTTCTTTGATAGAAAATGTTAGTTTGCAAAGCACACTCAAAATATTTTTTCCCTTATCATCACAACCAGATACCTGTCTTATAAAATGTGATACCTTATTGTCATTATTTAAATAGGTGTTTGCCAACTTTTATAATTTGTATTTATTATTTATTCCGGTGGTTTATTTATTTTATAATGCGCCGCCCGGCGGAGGATTAAAATAATCGGCAATTGCTCTGGCATTATTATCTTTAAAATTTCCCCAATGTTCACCTATTGCGCTATTTCCGCCAAGTGGGTTATTAGCAGGGTCACTTGCATTTGCAGAATAACCTATTGGAGAACCAATTCCCCATATACCCAATACTGCCATAGTAAGCGTCCCTACTGCATTATATCCTGTTCTTACAACTCCCGCTGAAAGTGCTCCAGACCTTACAAAAGGGCCTAACAGCCTGAATGCGCCCGCCTGGAGTCCCTTTCCCACTCCCATGCCTAGCAATGTAAGTAATGCAGATAATGCAACATCTGCAGCCATGCTTGCAAGACTAGCCATATAATCGCCAAATTTCATGCCTGCACAGACTGTACTGATAGCAACTACAACACCTGTGGGCATTGCGCAAGGGAAAGCGCAGTTTAAATTAACACCACCAAATCCAGCTATCGCTGTACCAACAGGTCTGTTTTCAACCTGTACGCTAAAGGCACCAAATTCTGATACAGAACCACTGGTTAAAAAATATAAGATGAGCAGTACATGCGGAGCGCTGACATGAACAATAAATGGACCAATATCGGACCCTTGCTGAATAATTGGTGTGCTTGTAAAATTGGCTACTACGGTAGTTGTACTTTTTACAGTTGGCATTTTTAGGCCACCTAAAATTTGAAGCCAAAAATGGGGAACAGGCGGGGCAGGCGGGGCAGGTGGAAACCACGGCTGATGCAAATCAATTGAAATAACCGGATGAAGAACATTTAAAACAGCGCAAGGAACTGGCATAAATTATTAGTTTTAATTTTCAATAATTTCGCAATTTCTTATTTGCATGGGTTCAAAAACGTAGGTAAAGGGATAACGATAGGTTATAAAAACTTCCTGTTTATCTGTAATTATACCTACCTGCTCTATATACATTTTCCATTCTTTCATTTTTTGTCCGTTTATTGCTTTAAGTACAAAATTATTTTTTGGTATGTAAAACTTTACAGGCTGTAATGACATTCCTGTTATTTTAAATTCATCACCTTCAACTATTTCGTCAGCAATCATAGCAGGGAATGCTGCATTAAATATCTTTGCATTAATCTTAGTTATTTTTCCATCTTTATCATAATCTACATTTCCCATCATGTGCATTACACATTGCGGTAAACAGCAAAATCCCACCGGATCAACATTATCATTCCATTTTTTTATCAGGTTAGCCGGGTTTTCTATATTAGGTAATTCCCCACCTATGGCCGATTCTTTGTCATAAAAATAACCCTTACCATAAGGATTATTCCCATGCGGCATTTCTAATCCATCCCATTTTTGTTTACCCCCAAAAGCATTTTCAAGCGTTAAAGGAATTGTGGTAAAAGGTTCTGGATTACTAATATCCATTCCAAAAACAGATTTGACCCACTTCCTCTTCCCAAATATCTGAAGTTTATGGTTTAGTTTATTTTTTATATCAATTTCTACCTGCATTGCTGGGATGGGCATTTGTTTTGGAGCAACTGCATTGCCAAAAACCATTATATCCACTCCTCCACGTTTAAATACAAAATCACTTTCTAATATCCCGATTTCCGTTTCAGTTTTTTGTGTAAATAGTTGCCGGTTTTGTTCCGCTGCCATCTCCAGTTGATTATTTACAATTTTATAAGTAACTCTTATACAAACAGAGGCTGCATATTTGGTTTCATCTTCCAAAACCGTTCTGAACATTTGAGCAGGATATACAGTATTGTTAATTAAATCCATTTTTAAGTACAATTAAGCTTAACAGATTCACCATCCAATCTTACATCATCATTGGCTTTTATATCTACACCACCCAATGTGGCAGTTATTTTTTGTACCTGAGCTATTTGTTTATTGGTGCCTCCTGCCTCCGTTAGTAAATCTTTACCTACCTGTTGTACTAAATTTCCTTTTGTTTTAATATTTATTTGTTCGCTGGCATTTATATTTACTTTTTTAGCAGACAGGTTAAGTTCTTCACTGGCATTAATATTTAATTCGGTAGCATTTAAGTTAACCACCAGGCCCTTCGGGCTCATGGTAATTTGCAACTGAAGTTCTCCTTTACTATTGATCAGTTTAATTTGATTTGAAGATTGATCAATTTGCAAAGTATTCCCTGTAGAAAACTGAATATAAGAAGGTGCTTCATTTATCTTTAGGTTGTAGTCTGATTCTTTTTCAATTGTTTTGATCATTGTTTATGTATTAATTTTTGTAATGCCTCCTTTAATTTCAGTAACTCCGGTAGCATTAACTTCTACCATTGTCCCTTTTAATTTTGCACTTGCAGTTCCTTCTACAACAGTATTGGCAGATTTAACTTCAGCTGCAGCACCTTCTGCTTTAAAATAAGTGCTGTCATCTTTTTTTAGAACAGCCTTGCTACTACCTTGAATGTCCGCATTGGTACTATCAACTTTTACGTCGGTAGCCTTTATAGTTATTTTACTTGGTTCTATTGTTATTTCTGAGGAGCCTACTTTAAGTGATATTTTTGCAGTGCATTTTATATTGATATTTCCTGCACCATCCAGAATTATAGAGTTTTTAGCGTGGTCAATTATACTAATTCCACCTCCATCTAAAAAGATAGTATTTCCTGATAAATCAGTTAAGCTCTTAGTCTTATTACCACCACCACCACCACCACCGCTTTTTCCATGAAATAAACTACCCATCACAAATGGCTTGTCAGGATCGTTATAATGAAAACAAACCAGTACCTGATCTCCTTCTTCCGGAATAACAACAAACCCCCTGTTTTTTGCACCGCCTTTTCCACCGCCAGCATCGGGTGTCATCACTCGTATCCAGTCTGTCATTTCATTTCCTTTTTGCCAGAGCATTTGTACCATTACACGCCCCATATTATCCGGATCGTTATTCTTTTTTACAATTGCAATCTGGGGTTCTGCAACCGGCATAATAATATTACCTACCGGCAAAACTTCGGTACTGGCCGGTATCGCTTCAAAACTGTTATAATATTTTCCACTTTCATTAAGGTGGTGCTCAATACCAATTACCAGAAATTTTCCATAATCTTCTTTTACAAATGAAGCTTCTTCAAGTTTGGAGACTTTTACATTAATTTGGGAACCAATTATAACACCCGGGTTATAGCAGGTACCTGTCAGCACTTCCAGGTTTGCTGCAATGGCAGCTTTTTGTTTTTTTACAAAATTTTCCAGCTCATTTTTATTATCAACCCGTTGCCTGATGGGTGAATTAACCGGTTCTGAAAAAAGGTTATTGGATTCTTTTAAAACATAACTGGCATACTGGCCCATACCATTCACATTAGCAGGTGCATCGTATTTTTCTACTTTATCTTCTTTTGAAATGTAGGCATAATTACTAAAACTCATAGGTTGTGCCTGAAGCGTCATTTGCATACTGCTTACATCTTCACCATAAGTAATATCAATAGCCGGTATTGAGGTGGGTTTACCAAAATTCAGATATTTACCATCATAATAAAAGAATTCACCGAACTCGCCTGAAAGCCGGTTTAGGAAATGAAAACTACTTTCCCTGTATTGGCATATATAGGTTATCTCATTGCTATATTGGTTATTAATGTTGACTTTACAATTCACGTGATCAAGAGGTTTTGTAACCTGTTGAACTATTTTTTTTAAATCCTTCTTATAAAAGGAAGTCAGGTGTTGCCCGTTCTCAAGCACAATAGTAGGGCTGTATCCAATAAGTACCAGATCTGCATCAGATTTACCATTTTGCTCCATTCTTACTTCGCAAATAATTCCCCTGAATTCATAAGCTACTTCCAGGCTAAGTTCTATTTTTTGAAACCTTATCAGGGCAGACTTACCAATTTTTTTCTGGGCATTCTCCAAGCTGAATGAACCGGATGTTTCCAATACATCATGACTGATGCGTATGGTAAATTCATGATGTGCATTAAATTTTTGCCGGAGCGTAATATTTGTATAATGCTCAATCTTGGTTCCGTCAATTTCAATTTCTGCGATTACTAAATATTCCATAATCTTATTTTAATGAACATGCATAGAAACAGGGCTGGCAAAAACAATTACAATATTACCTACACCAATAAGGGTATAAATAATTATACCTGTACTGGCAATTAACAGAAGTTTTATTGGGCTTATAAAATGTAAATAAAAATATTATTTACTTTTGAGGCCAATCGTTTTTATGCTCGGCTCCACCAATTTTTATTGTTTGGGCAGAAACCGTAAAGCTTATCAGCATTGGCTGAGAGCCGATTGTGTCAAATTTTTCGCCAAAACGTACCACGTAACCTTTTTCAAAAGATAGTTCTTTAAGTTTAGCATCTTCATCACTTTTTTTAAATGTGATAGTGCCATCCAGTGGCTTATGCTGGTTGTTAACCATAGCTTCAATGATCGATGTATCATCGGTAGATTCAACTACCAGATCAATGGTGCCGCCATAAACTACTGATGCAGGTCTGCCTTTTCCATCCACTTCTCTGTGAAGTGCATAACTGCAGGAGATCACATCAAATTCTTTACTTCCGATTTTTGCTGTTGCTTTAAATGACATAAAAAAGTTTTAACTGTGAATAATACTACAATATAAATTATATTTCTTATACTTCATAACAATTAAGAGGATTTTTGTTTCTTTCAGAAAAAGGGAATTATGGCATTCAGTTGGCGGTGCATTTATAGTGAAAAGTAGATTTTGTTTAACAATTCAGTTTATCGGTGTAATGCTTATTAATCTTAGTAAATCTGGATGTTGGCTGTGCGTATGCCGGAATCGTAGTTTTTTACCATTTATAACCTATCTAATTTCAGTTCTTCTTAATACCTTCACAAAAAATTACTTTTAATGAGTTTACGTACAAAATTACAGGGCACGGGGGTGGCCATTATTACTCCATTTAAATCAAGCATGGAAGTTGATTTTGATGCTTTGGGAAAATTAATTGACTTTATCATTGAAGGCGGAATTGAATACATTGTTACGCTGGGCACCACCGGCGAAACACCAACGCTTGATACAGAAGAGCAATTCGACATTATCAATTACACTTTGGAAAAAGTACACGATCGGGTACCAGTTGTTGTGGGCGTTGGTGGTAATAATACCAAAGAAGTTATGGAGAATTTACAAAGCTACCCGCTTGAAAAAGCTACGGCCGTTTTATGTGCCAGTCCCTATTATAACAAACCTTCGCAGGAAGGTATTTTCCAGCATTACAAAAACCTGGCAGCAGCAAGCCCTAAGCCGGTAATATTATACAATGTGCCCGGCAGAACCGGAAGCAACATGACTGCCGAAACTACTTTGCGTCTTGCAAAAGAAGTGGACAATATTGCAGGTATAAAAGAAGCCAGTGGCAACATGGTGCAATGCATGCACATTCTGCGTGACAGGCCAGATGATTTTTTAGTGGTTAGCGGCGATGATCATATAACACTGCCTTTAATAGCATGCGGTATGGATGGCGTGATCAGTGTTGTGGCTAATTGCTTTCCTAAAGATTTTTCGGATATGGTGCGTTATAGTTTGCAGGGCGATTTTGCATCAGCAAGGCCACTGCATTATAAATGCCTGGAAGGAAATGATCTGCTGTTTGCAGAAAATAATCCTGCCGGTGTAAAAGCATTTTTATACGAACTGGGATTAATTGAAAATTTACTCAGGTTGCCGCTGGTGCCGTTAAGTGATGCTGTTCATCAAAAAGTAAAAACTTATCTGAAGAGATGAAATGAGCCATAACAATACCTGATACTGATCGAAATATCTATTGGCGAATAGCATCTGGCCAAAATGAAATAAAAATAAACAGATGAAATATTTGTTGTGCCTTATTTTTTTTACCTGTAGCTTTTTTTATGGCGAGGCACAATACAGCGTTATTTTTAAACTAGGAAAATACCCGGATAAGCATAAAAATGACACTGCTTTTCTTGCAGGAAGTTTCAATAACTGGAACCCAGCCAACAATGCCTTTCGTTTTTTACTTACTTATGAAAATAGTTTTGAGTTAATACTCAATTTACCAGCCGGGCATTATGCCTATAAATGTACCAGGGGTAATTGGGGCAAGGTAGAATGTCTTGCCAACGGTAAAGATGTAAGTGATCATTCATTTCAAATATCTGGCGATACCACCATTGAAATAAATATTGAAGCCTGGCGGGATGATTTTGCACCCGTAAATAAAACGCATACCGCCAGCAACCAGGTACATTTGATGGATACGGCATTTTTTATTCCGCAGTTAAACAGAACCAGGCGTATCTGGATTTACTTACCCGAAGGGTACGAAAAAAGCAAAAAAGAATACCCGGTTATGTATATGCACGACGGGCAGAATATTTTTGATGAGTACACTGCCGGTTTTGGAGAATGGGGTGTTGATGAATGCCTGGATAGTTTAATAAAATCGGGAAAGCAGGCCTGCATTGTTGTGGGTATTGATAATGGCCCTAAAAGATTTAATGAATATAATCCTTTTGACTTTCGGGATTTTGGAGAAGGCGAGGGAGACCTTTACCTGGATTTTATAACACAAACCCTCAAACCTTTTATTGATAAAAAATACAGAACACTGTCATCAAAAGAAAATACGATCATAGCCGGAAGTTCTATGGGCGGCCTGATCTCTTTTTATGCCATGATAAAGCAGCCGCAGGTTTTTGGGAAAGCCGGTATTTTCTCTCCTGCTTTCTGGACGGCACCGGCCATTAACGCCTTAACCGATTCGCTGGCAGCAAAAGTGAATGGCAAATTTTTCTTTTACATGGGAGGACAGGAGGGAGGTAGTTATGTAAAAGATATGTTAGGCATACAGGAATTGCTGGGAGAAAAATCTGGTGCCATGATATACTCGGTTGTAGATGATGAAGGCATGCACAATGAAAAAGCCTGGCGCAAATGGTTTGCCGAATTTTATAGCTGGATAATGGCCGAAGGATTTAATAAAGTAATGACGGTGGATGAGTAGTTATATGCCACTTTAGGTTGACACTGCAACAAAGAAATGAATGATAGAAATTGACGACATAATCGAACTGAAAACTAACCGAGAAACGGAACGACTTTCGTTTGCGACAAGATATTTAGTCCAAATCAATTTCACTTTTGACTTGACAGTTTTATCAAATGGGTTCAGCGGGACTTCGCATTTTTGTGTAAGACGTGACCAAATAGAAAAAATGTGTTCTGACTTGACAACAATGAAACAAGCAATGTCAGGTAACACGACACTAGAAGACAACGACAGTGATGCAAGTGTAAATTTTCAAATAAAACCTCACGGACAAGTAATTGTATTTGGACAGGTTGGTGGCTCACACGAAGAAAATTACTTGAAATTCAGTTTTCAAACAGACCAGACTTGCATTGAATCAATTTTGACAGACTTTCATAAACTACTCAAAAATGAAGAACCCACTAATCTTTATGAAGCTGTTGACCTGATATTATGGAATGACTGGGATCCAATTGGAATTAATGATATTGCACCAAGAGGCGAATATCAAAGCTACACACCGACAATATTTAAATTAAAAACAAGTGGAGCAGGCAGAGAAACAATTGCAAAGACTTTGCACGAAATAGAAACAGTTACAATTGGTGTAATTGGAGACATTGACCATTGCAGACAAGTTGCCGACAAAATAATTAATCTAAAATGACAGAAGAAAAAGCCGCAAAGCGCTATATTATGTAACAGCTTCCCTGTATTGCCAGTTCGGTATTTTCAAAAACCTCTTTTGTTTCCTGCAAAAACTCATCAAGTATTTCATATTTGGATGAAAAATGGCCAATCAATAATCTTTTAGCTTCAGCTTTTTTTGCAATGGTTCCGGCCTGTACAGTGGTGCTGTGAAACCTGGCTGCTGCCCTTTCATGTAGATCTTTCAGGTAAGTGGTTTCATGATAAAGTAAGTCAACATCTTTTACTTTTTCTGCAAGGCTTTCATCAAAAATGGTATCGGCACAATAAGCATAGCTCCTGCCTTTTGAGGCAGCAGTTGTAACTTCTTCATTGGGTACGATGGTTCCTTTTTTGGTAACATAATCTTCGCCCATTTGCAGGTTATCATAAAAAGCGGCCGGTATCTCATAAATTTTTGCACGTTCGGCATTCAGTTTCCTGGGCTTTTTTTTCTCCCTGAATAAAAAGCCCCAGCAGTCTATCCGGTGTTTTACTTTAAAGCATTCAACACTCATTTTATTTCCGTCAACAATCAAACCTTCATTTTGTAAAGGATGAAAATGTAAATTGAAACAAAGATGTGTTGCAGCAAAATTCAATTGTAATGTTATCAACTGCTCCAGTTCGGGTGGTGCATGCAAATGCAGATCCTGTGTGCGGTTGAGCAGGCTCATGCTGGTGAGTATGCCTATCAAACCAAAATAATGATCACCGTGTAAATGCGAAATAAAAATATGATTGATCTTGCTGCGCTTTACCTTGTATTTAGAAAGCTGCATTTGTGTTCCTTCGCCACAATCAATTAAAAAACTCTCTTCCGGGGTTTGTAAAACCTGGGCAGTAGGGTTTCTGTCAAAAGCGGGTATTGCAGAGTTGTTTCCTAGTATAGTTAGTGCAAGCAAGTTTTTTTGGTTTGTTGTTTGTAAGTTTTTGGTTTGTAGTTAAAGACCTCAGTTAATGTTGGAATGCTGCTTAACCACAAACAACAAACCAGAAACAAATCTTACTCGTCTCTCAAAAAATCCCTTTCAATTTCTTCCATCTGCAAAATATCCCATGCTTCACTTTCTGTTGGTGTAGTATTCATCAGTTCCAGCAGTTCTTTACTTTCCAATAATTGTACCACATCTTTTTGCAGGGCACATATCACAAAAGAGCAGTCATTTTCATAAAATTTACTTTGAAGCCGGGCAATGTTTTCTCCCATTTCTTCATCTACAGATTGTACCGGATCCATTTTTAAAATAACATGTGGTATGTCTTTTTGCAGGTACCCAAGCAACAATTGGTTCAGTTCATCTGTCATATTAACAGATAAATGCGCTTCTTCAGGCGTAATAACAGTAAATCTTTCTTTGGTATCTATTTTGACATTCATTGGTTAAGATAATTGTTTTAGAAGTTGTTCTTTGTAAAGTAAAGAAAATTTTACTATCGGGATTTGCAAAATCAGAAGAATTTTATTGCGGTATTGCAAACAGTGTTTAAAATACCGGTAAATTGCTGAACAGGTTACTGGTTATTTTTTCTGAAAAGTATTCCCAAAATAGAAAGTCTACTTTTTAACATATTAACATTTCGTAAAACAGGCAAACTTTATCTTTGAAATTAACGTTATTATTGTACAAGCTAAATTCAATATAAAATGGATAATAATTTTTCAGCACAGGTAAAAGAGATCATCTCCTACAGCAGAGAGGAGGCATTGAGATTGGGAAACGATTTTATTGGAACAGAGCATTTGGTATTGGGTTTGATCCGCGATGGAGAGAATACGGCTATTAAAATATTAAAATCACTCAATATCGATCTGTCCGAACTTCGCAAAGAGATTGAAATTGCGGTTAAAGATAAAACCGGAAAAAATATTGCAAACATCAACTCACTTCCATTAACCAAGCAGGCCGAAAAAGTTATCCGCATTACAGTGCTGGAAGCCAAGGCGCAAAAAAGTGCATTGGTAGAGAGTGAACACCTGATGCTTTCAATCTTAAAAAATAAAGAGAACATTGCCACTCAAATTTTAAACCAGTTTGATGTGGATTATGATGTATTTAAAAACGAACTCGGATTTGTAACCAGCAATCCGCCATCGGCCGAATTCAGCGATGAAGGAGAAGATGATTTTGATGAAGAAAGAAAACAATACGGTGGGCAAAAACCACAGCGTCCCGGAGCAGCCAATCAGCCTAAAACAAAAACACCGGTACTGGATAATTTTGGAAGAGATATAACAAGACTGGCAGAGAATGGTTCTTTGGATCCGATAGTAGGCAGAGAAATTGAAATAGAAAGAGTATCGCAGATATTATCACGCCGCAAAAAAAATAATCCCATTTTAATTGGAGAGCCTGGTGTGGGTAAAACCGCTATTGTAGAAGGCTTGGCGCTGCGTATTGTACAGCGTAAAGTTTCCCGTGTGTTGTTTGATAAAAGAGTAGTGAGTTTAGACCTTGCTGCATTAGTTGCCGGTACAAAATACCGTGGCCAGTTTGAGGAGCGGATGAAAGCCATTATGAATGAGCTTGAAAAAAACAGGGATGTAATTTTATTTATTGATGAGATACATACCATTGTTGGTGCCGGTGGTGCCAGTGGTTCTTTAGATGCTTCCAATATTTTTAAACCTGCTTTGGCAAGAGGGGAACTACAATGTATTGGTGCATCAACTTTAGATGAATACCGCATGCACATTGAAAAAGATGGTGCGCTGGATCGTCGTTTTCAAAAAGTATTGGTTGAGCAGCCTTCGGTTGATGAAACCATTGAGATATTGAATAACATCAAAAGTAAGTATGAAGATTATCACAATGTAACCTACAGCCAGGAAGCAATTGAAGCCTGTGTAAAATTGAGCGACCGTTACATGACGGATCGTTTATTGCCAGACAAAGCGATTGACGTATTAGATGAAGTTGGAGCAAGAAAGCATATTAAAAATATTAATGTTCCGGAAGATATTATTGAACTGGAGAAAAAGATTGAAGACATTAAGCTTGAAAAAAACAAAGTGGTTAAGAGCCAGCGTTTTGAAGAAGCTGCATCTTTAAGAGATACAGAAAAACGTTTGCAGGAAGAACTGGAAGCTGCAAAAAATGCCTGGGAAGAAGAAAGTAAACACAAGCGCTACCCGATTGAAGAAGAAGATATTGCCGAAGTGGTGCACATGATGACCGGTATTCCGGTAAAAAGAATGGTACAGGCAGAGACTGACAAACTGCGCCGAATGGCAACCGATTTGCAGGGTGCTGTGGTTGGACAGGATGATGCCATTTCAAAAGTAGTTAAAGCCATACAGCGTAACAGGGTAGGGTTGAAGGATCCTAAAAAACCAATTGGTACGTTTATTTTCCTCGGGCCAACAGGTGTTGGTAAAACAGAACTGGCACGTTCGCTGGCAAGGCATATGTTCGATAGTGATGATGCACTCATACGTATAGATATGAGTGAGTACATGGAAAAATTCACGGTAAGCCGTTTGATTGGTGCACCTCCGGGATATGTAGGTTATGAAGAAGGCGGACAGCTTACAGAAAAAGTACGTCGCAAACCTTACTGCGTAATTCTGTTGGATGAAATTGAAAAAGCGCACCCGGATATTTACAATATTTTGTTACAGGTGCTGGATGATGGTATGCTAACTGATGGTATGGGCCGCAAGGTTGATTTTAAAAATACCATGATCATCATGACGTCCAACATTGGAGCAAGACAGTTGAAAGACTTTGGCGATGGTGTTGGTTTTGCAACAGCCAACCGCATGGAAAATGCCGATGAAAATAACAAAGCTGTTATTGAAAAAGCATTGAAGCGCACTTTTAGTCCTGAGTTTTTAAACAGGATCGATGATGTGGTTGTATTTAATTCTTTGAGTAAAGAAAATATCTTCGAGATCATTGATATTGTAATGCAGGGTGTTGTAAAACGCTTAACCAACCTTGGTTTGGCTATGGAGTTAACGCCCGAAGCAAAAAGTTTTATTGCTGATAAAGGTTACGATGCACAGTTTGGTGCCAGGCCTTTGCACAGGGCTATTCAAAAATACCTGGAAGATCCTTTAGCTGAAGAGATACTGAATATGAATATTAAGCACGGTGATGTAATGGTAGCCGAAATGGATGAAACCGGCGAGAAAATAAGGTTCGTATTAAAAAAAGAAGAGAGGAAAAAGGAAAAAAAATCTGAAGCCTGATTTTTGAATTATGCGCTTTAAGAAAAAGAGTTGTACGTCATGTGCAACTCTTTTTTTTTATTGCATTGTTTTGTTGATTTTTGCATCAATGAAAAAAATAATCATCACTATTGATGGATGGTCTTCCTGCGGTAAAAGTACGCTGGCAAAGCAGCTGGCAAAAGCACTGGGGTATGTATATATAGATAGTGGTGCCATGTACCGTGCCATTACCCTTTATTTTTTGCGTAATCATATTAACTGGCTTGATACAGAACAGGTAAATAGTGCTTTGGCCGATATAACCCTCACTTTTAAATTCAATAGCAAAACAAAGCAATCTGAAATTTATTTAAATGAGGAAAATGTGGAGTATGTGATCAGGGACCTGGTTATTGCTGAAAAAGTAAGTGATGTTGCTGCCATTAAGGAAGTAAGAACTTTTGCAGTAGCTCAGCAGCAAAAAATGGGGAGTCAAAAAGGAATTGTAATGGACGGCCGTGATATTGGCACAACAGTTTTCCCGGATGCCGAACTTAAATTTTTTATGACAGCTGATATAGCCGTACGTGTAGAAAGAAGATATTTAGAGATGTTTGCAAAGAACCCTAATGTATCGATTGATGATGTAAAGGCAAATCTTGAAATGCGGGATTATATTGATTCTAACCGGGAAGTGAGCCCTTTACGAAAGGCAGCAGATGCCATTGAACTTGATAATACAACACTGAGTATAGCAGAGCAGTTGGAGATCGCATTAGGTTTTGCCAAAGATAAATTATACTGATTTTTAAAATAGTATTAAAAAAATTTGGATAATATGAAATTTGTTCTAATTTTGTCTAACCTTTTGTACTAAACCACATATCCCATCCATAGGAATTTATTCCTATTATAAAAGCCGTATTTTTAATTATCCATTATTCCTGTTATTTCCACTCTGAATAAATCGCGTGTTTAGGTTTGTGTGCATTCTATGCCAATCTTAATACCGCAGCTTAACAGACAGATTAAGTCACAATATCCACATTCGAAAAGTCTCCAATTTCAATCATCCTTTTGATTATGGCTATATGCCAATGTCACCACTATGTATTGAATTATTTAACGCTTATTTTATACTAAAACCTGAAATCATGAAGACTTTTACAAAATTTTTAAAATTATTTTTTCCTTTCATTTTGTTAGTTGTAATTTTTGCAACTAAATTATCAGCGCAAACATTTACGGCCAATCCCACTTCAATTGTTAAGCCGGTTGGAGCTAATACTACAACAGTAGTGCTGACCCGAAGCAATGGAAATTGGAATGGTTCCGGATCTTACACATTAACTGTTTCATCTGCAACTGGTATACAGAGTCCGGCTTCATTTCCATATTCTTGGGCTAGTGGTAGCGGGAATACTACAATTAATGTTGTATTCAATTCTTCTGCGGTTATTGGTACTTACACCTTTACTTTAAACAGGGGAAACGACACCAGAACTGCTACCGTTACCGTTACTGCACCTCCCACTCCATCGGTAACACTTACCCCGGCTACATCTCCACAAAATATCCTGATAGGACAATCAATTAATTTTACAGCATCAGCTTTAAATTATGGAGGTACCGGTGATTATACTTATACCTGGACTGCAGCCGCAGGTTCAACAAATGCATCAATACCAGCACCAAATCCTGCCACTGTAGCAGGGGCTACAAATGCAAAAGCAATAACTTTTAGCAGTGCCGGTGTATATAAAATATATGTACAAATTGCCAGATCAGGCGCAACTACATTAACAACTGATACAGTTTTGGTACAGGTAAATGCTACACCCGCAGCACCAAATATGTGGGCATCTTCTTCTACCGGTTCACAAATATCAAGCTTTACTGTTATTAATGGAATCTATATAAATGGCCCAAATAATATTTTCGCTCCTACTTTTCCCGGTACCACAACCGGAGGAACCACTACTGCAGCTATTGGCAGAAACGATCAGGGTGGTGTAGTAAATGGATATTTTTACTGGTTGCCCAATACATCAGGTAATAGCGGTGTTGTGGAAGTTTTTGCTGCAACAGCAACCGGAGCAACTCCTACCCGTGTTGGATCTTTTGATGTGAATGGAGCCAGCACCAATAGTTTAGGTTTTGTTCGTTTGGGTATGGGCCCCGATGGAAAAGGATGGATTCTTGCGGGAGATGGAACAACCTTATATCTTGCAAATTTTATGTCAAATGGTATTAATCCAGTAACATTTAATACAAAACCGGTTAGTTTGTCAACTGGTAGTGCAGCTACTTTTCAGAATGGTGATGTTGCAGTAACCGGTGATAATTTCATATTTGCACTCGCTAATGATGGAAATGGAGTTACTCAAATATTTATAGGAGGACTTAACCCACCATCAGTAATTTTGACTCCGACATTAAGCCTGGTTGATAATAATAATGTGCCTTTTGTTGGTTCAGTAAACGGTGTTGCTTTTGATGAGCTTGGAAATGCCTATGTAACAACAGCTGCTGGTTTATATTTTATAGATGGAGCTACAGTTAATGGCCCTGCTGCTACTGTTCAATGTGCTTTAGTTAGAACCCAAACCGGGTTACAGGATCTGGCTTCAAATTTCTTCCCATCTGGTTCACCACTTCCGCTTACGCTGATTGATTTTAAAGGAAACTACCGTAATGAAAATGCAACCATTAGCTGGTCAACTGAGAATATGTATAGTTTCAGTCATTTTGAATTAGAGCGTAGTACAAATGGAACAAGTTTTTCTCCAATAACTTCTATAGGTCAAAAGGGAGATGGATTATCTAAAGCACAATACCAGTTTATAGATAACCTGAGCGGTGTAAATAATAAAATAGTTTATTACAGGCTTAAAATGATAGATGTTGATGGTAAATTCAAGTATAGCAACATTATCGTTATCAGAAAAGAACAAGGAGCATCAGACAAAATGTCTATTTATCCTAACCCGCTTAAAATCGGTGTTAATGCAACTGTTAGCTTTACATCTTCTACAAGTAAAACAGTTAATTTTAATGTATTTGATATGTCTGGTAAAGTGGTATTAACACAACAGAGTAAGGTAGCCCAGGGTAATAATAGTGTAACCATTAAGAGTATGGATAACCTTTCAGCTGGTATGTATATTATCAGGGCCAATGATGGCGAAAACAGCATGTCGGCTAAATTTTATATTGTTCGTTAATAACTTATAATTCCTTACTGAAAGGGTGGTTCTGCTGCCCATTCAGTTAGGGTTGTAGAATGGTCTTAAAACAATTTTTTGGAAATATTTCGATAACCAAGCACAAACAAAAGTAGTCCCCGCCTTAACCGGGGGCTCTTTTTTTGGGGGGGTAAATTGCGCTGCTTGCAGGATGAGGTTTTGAATCCTATATCAGATCGCAGTTATTTCCGAAATGATCTCCTCTACTGTTTTTGTAACGGAGTAAATGGAAGTAAGCTTATTAATAACAGCTTCCACCAACGCATCGGGGCAACTGGCGCCACTGGTCATTAATACTTTTAGCGGTGTTTTTTCTGGAAGGAAATTTGTGGTCGTTAATTCTACTTTGCTGTGAAAATTATAATGCAGAATTGAAGTATTTGAAATTATTTTTTTTTCGTCATTAATAAAATAAGTGGGGAGCCTGGCTTCACATAGTTCTACCAGGTGAGTAGTGTTGCTGCTATTGTAACCGCCTACAACAATGGCCAGATCGGCTTCCGTTTCCAGCAGTTCATACACAGCCGATTGGTTATCGTGGGTTGCATAACATAAAGTATCCCTGGTATCGGCAAAGCGCTGTTCTATTGTTTTATCATCCAGGTTATAGGTTGTTAGCATAACCTGTTTTAAAAAATCCGATATTTCCTGTGTATCGCTGGCCAGCATGGTGGTTTGATTTACAACGCCAATACGTTCCAGGTCTTTGTGTACATCAAAACCTGCCGAAAACTTACCAGCAAAATCCTGGTTGAATGAATCAGCACTCTTTTCGCCGGTTATATATTTACTTAGGGTAATTGCATCATTTAAATCATTCACTATAATAGTAGGAGTATGTGCCGATGCATGCGAAAAAGTGGCCCTGGTTTCTTCATGTGTGGGCTTGCCGTGTACAATTACGGTGTAGTCTTTTTTGGCTATCTGTTCGCTGCGGTTCCATACTTTTTCTACAAAAGGGCAGGTAGTATTATAGCGGTATGTTTCAATGCCAATATCTGTAAGTTGCTTTTCAATATCCAGTGTTGTGCCAAAAGCCGGAATGATCACCACATCATCTTTCGTTAAGGTTTCAAATGGTATAACCTGTTTGCCATGTGTATCCTGCAAAAACTGAACACCTTTTTGAAGCAGATCGGCATTTACCTGTGGATTGTGAATCATTTCGCTCAATAAAAAAATGCGCTTGCCGGGATTTTCTTCAATGGTGCGGAATGCAATTTCAATGGCATTCTCTACTCCATAGCAAAATCCAAAATGCCGGGCCAGGTAAATTTGAAGGGGGCCGTAATCCAGCAGGGTAGGAGTAAAATCCTTTTTCATTTTATCCTGTTCCTTGCGCTTATTTTTTATGGCAGCAATTAAAGGGCTACGGTATATGATCGGTACATCAAATTTTTTCATACAAAATTATAACAAACACAAAGTTACATTGTTGACATTGAAAATAACGGTTTGAACATTTTCAAGATCCTGTGCTTACATTTGAATACAGAATTTAATTTGATTGAGTAATGAATAATGAATTATACAAAAGAGCTGACTGGATTGCCAATACCAATATTTATGAAGTAAATATTCGCCAGTACAGTGCTGAAGGTAGTTTCAATGCTTTTGCCGAATCTTTACCCAGGCTTAAAGATATGGGCGTGGAAACACTTTGGATAATGCCCATTCACCCTATTGGAAAAATCAACCGAAAAGGAACATTGGGCAGTTATTATTCCATAGCCGATTTTAAAGGGGTAAACCCAGAATTTGGTACTGTAACAGATTTTAAAAACCTGGTACAACTTGCACATGATCTGGGCATGAAACTGATCATGGACTGGGTTGCCAATCATGCGGCCTGGGATAATGTATGGACCAACAACCACCCCGAATATTTTGTACGGGACGAAGAAGGTAATTTTAAAGCACCCTACGACTGGACAGATGTTATACAGATTGACCACAGCAATGCTGCAGAGCAGGATGCGATGATTGATGCCATGCAATACTGGATTACCCAATTTGATATTGATGGTTTCAGGGCCGACCTGGCACATCTTACACCACTTTCATTCTGGAAAAAAGCTCGAACCGCTATTGAGCCTTTAAAGCCTAACCTGTTCTGGCTTGCTGAATCGGAAGAGATAGAATACCATGAAGTTTTTGATGCTACTTTTACCTGGGAGTGGATGCATACAACCGAAAATTATTACAAGGGAAAAACAGGGTTTAATAGTTTATACGATGTGCTTGCTAAGTATAATTCTTCATTTCCGGAACAGGCACACCGGATGTATTTTACCAGCAACCATGATGAAAATACCTGGAACGGCACCGGTTTTGAAAAATATGGCGATATGCTGCAATGCCTGGCTGTATTCAGTTGTACCTGGAACGGTATACCACTTATTTACAGTGGTCAAGAAATGCCCAATACCAAACGGCTTGCATTTTTTGAGAAAGATATTATTGAATGGAACGGAGAATACCAGTTGCATGATTTTTATAAAACTTTATTAGCGCTGCGTAAAAACAACCCGGCATTACGCTCGGCCGATGAGGCTGTTACCACTTTTCATATACTTACCGAAGGCGGTAAAAATATTATGGCTTACCTGCGCAAAAATGATGTGTATGAAGTGCTGGTGTTTTTAAATTTAAGTAAAGAGCCTGCAGGCTTTACCATTAAAGACCTGCTTATTAGTAATGTTTACACCAACGTTTTTGATGGGTTGGAAAATCATTTAAATACAGGTTCCTTTATTAAAATGAAGCCATGGGATTATCTGGTTTTTGAAAGAAAAATATAAGTATAAAAAAAGGGCAACGAAATCGCTGCCCTTTTTCTATCTATCAATCTTTTAATTATCATCCAGCGAAAGCGGGTATTCATACACACCATCATAGCCGGGATAAAAACCGCTGATGGTTATACTTTTGTTTACACCTACAGCAGCTTTCATTTCATCTACGGTCTTCACTTCTTTATCATTTACTTTTAAAATAATAAAGCCATCTTTCATACGGGTCTGGTCGTTTATAGCACCTTCATTTATCTTCTTTACAATTACACCGCCTGCAACACCATATTCACGGGCTTTTTTTACATCCAGCGTGGTAAGCTCGGCACCTAGTGTTTCCAAAACCGCATCTGCTTTTACAATATCGTAATTGCCTGCTTTATTTTTTAAGGTTACCAAAGCTGTACTTTCTTTTCCGTTCCTTATATAGCTGATGGGAACTTTATCGCCAGGTTTCTGGCGGCTTATCAGGCCCTGCATTTCGGCACCATTAGTTATTTCGGCACCATTTACTTTGGTAAGCATATCGCCTTTGCGAATGCCGGCCTCGTATGCTCCACCATCGGTAGGTACATCGGTAACATAAATACCTTCGGCACTTGCAGGTATTCCCTGGCGCTTTTTATCATCTTCGGTTAAATCGCTGGCATTTACAAAACGCACACCTAAAAAGCCTCTTTGCACGGTGCCAAATTTAATCAAATCGTCAACCACTTTTTTTACGATATTAACCGGTATTGCATAAGAGTAGCCAGAGTAATAACCGGTTGGTGATGCTATAGCAGAGTTAACACCAATAAGCCTGCCATCGGTATTAATTAATGCACCGCCGCTGTTACCCATGTTTACCGCAGCATCTGTTTGTATAAATGATTCAACACCCGATGCAGGGTCTCCGCTTTTATCTTTATTCAAACCAAGCGATCTTGCTTTGGCGCTGATGATACCTGCTGTAACAGTTGTTTCTAAATTTAAAGGATAACCAATTGCCAATACCCATTGCCCAACTTTCAGATCATCTGAATTACCATATAATAAAAATGGCAAACCTGCGGCTTCCACTTTAATTACTGCCAGATCGTAAGAAGGATCGGTACCAATTACTTTTGCCTTATAAGTTTTTTTGTTGCTGAGCGTAACATTTATTTCATCGGCATTTTCTACCACGTGGTTGTTGGTTACAATGTAGCCATCATCGCTGATGATAACACCGGAGCCACTGGCCCTTTGCTCGGGTATAACACCACGTCCACGGTTGCCAAATAACTGGTTAAACATATCATCATCAAAAAGATCGCTGAAGGGATTATTGGGCTGCTTTTTGGATAAATTGTTGCTTACCTGTTTGGCATTTGTTTTTGTTTTAATATGCACCACTGCCGGCGTTGCAGCCTGGGATGGTGCGGTAAAATCAATAGCGCTGCCGGGAGGCGTGGCACCATCAAGCAGGCCTGCATATTTATAGTTTGCAGGCATTACACCTTCCTGCTGCCCTGCATAGGTATTGCTGTTCTTAACATAAGTTCCATAGCCCCAGATAACTGCCAGGGCGGTTACTGCACTAATTGCAACTGTAAAGAAAATTTGTTTCCATTTCATTTTTCGTAGGTTTTATTTAGTTCAACAATTTTATATAGCTTTTGTTTTTCACGGTTTCTTTCTATTCATCAACTCCCGTGCCTGCTGATGCAAAATAACGAAGCAATGACAAAATGTTATTTACCAACTGCCATGTTTAACAATTAATTAGGAAGGATTTCGTAGATGGATTCTTTCTCACAGATTTCTCAGATTTGCACAGATTCCTTTTCTGTGTTAATCCGGGTAATCTGTGAGAGGATTTATAAAGTTAATAAAAATTGCATGGTATCAACCCCATCGGCATAATCCATTAAACCGGGGCACTGTGCCTGCCCAAAGGCAATACCGGTATGGCCGCAAATACATTGTATATCTTCATTACCGGTTAACTCATTCAGTAGTTTTTTTTCATCTTCGTAAAAGCTGTAATTAAGCTGACTGATGGCTGAAAAAATGGCATCGTTCTCCAGCAATAAAGCGCTGCCATTGGTCATATAAAAAACATTATTGAGCAAGGCAATAGAAAGTTGGTAATCGTAATTATTTTTAAACTTATGATGATCGGCAAAATATTTATACTTATCAAAAGCCCTCAGCAGCGGAACAAAATCGTAAGCCGGCGGAACATATAATTTAGTAACATTTCTGCAACCCAATCCAAAATACTGGTGTACATCATTTGCTAAAAGTTCCAGCTCAGCAGCTGTTTCTTTTCCATCTAAAATGGCTACTGCGGTACGGTTTCGGCGGATGATGCTGGGGTATTTTGCAAAATACTGATCAAAATACCGTGCAGTGTTATTACTGCCGGTAGCAATGTATGCATCGCAACCTTTCAGCATTTCGGCAAAAGAAATATATGCTGCAAGCGAAGGTTCCCATTCAATCATTTTTGAAACCAGGTGCTTCAGCAGTATATCATCTTTAGAAGATAATTTGATGGTTTGTTTATGCCCGCTGATGAAGACACACAAAAAATCGTGAAAGCCTACCAGTGGAATATTACCGGCCATTACAATGCCGATATTTTTGCCCCCAATATTATCATCGAGGTGATAATGTGCGGCCCATTTCTCCAGTTTTTCTTTTTGCAAAAACTGTGTGCAGATGTTCTGTACGGCCAGGTCAATAAAATCTTCTGTAAACCATCCGTTATGAAAAAATGATTTCAATCGTATTTGCTGCCATTCTTCATCATTGTTTAATAAATAATTTTGAAGAGTCTGTAATATTTCAATTCGTTTTTGTAAATTCATATTGTTATTATTAAATTGCACCTGGCTTCCATAAGGAGGTTTAAAAATCAAAATTACGATAGATGGCTATAAAGATCACAGAAGAATGTATTAACTGCGGAGCCTGCGAGCCCGAGTGCCCCAATAATGCAATTTACGAAGGTGGTGTTGAATGGGCAGTATCTGATGGTACAAGCATTAAAGGTTCATTTACTTTAATGGATGGAACCCAGGTTGATGCCGATCAACGCCATGCACCGGTAAGCATGGATGTGTATTACATAACACCCAACAAGTGTACCGAGTGTCAGGGTTTTCATGAAGAACCGCAATGTGCGGCTGTTTGCCCGGTAGATTGCTGTGTGCCTGATGAAATGTATGTTGAAACAGTGGATCAGTTGCTGGCCAAGAAGGATAAGATGCATGTTTAACGAGATCAGTTAATTGTGAAATGTTAATTGTTTTTTGAAAGCGGATTTACTATTCACTATTAACCTTTAACTTTTTTACAAGGCCTGACGGCCTTACTACAGGCAGGTGATATTTCCTGCAACATGGCGAGGGTATTTGTAAAAATACTTTCGCCTTTTTAGTTTGGGTTGTTTTTATTAATTTGTTGTATGAATAGAATTTTACTAACGGTTGCTGCAGCGCTGATGTTTTCGTCGTGTTTATTTAAACGTGATAAAGAAACCAGGGCCGATGCATTTGCCAAGATGGAAATGATGGATGCCGACAGGAGGTTTTCGAAAATGAGTGGGGAGAAAGGCATGAAAGCTGCTTTTATTGAATACCTTGACAGTAACGGCGTTTTACTTAGGCCCGGCCACCTGCCCATTGCCGGCGCCGATGCCGTTGATTTTTTAATTCAGCAAAATGATACCGATTATACCATGACCTGGGAGCCACGCAATGGTGTTATTGCCAAATCGGGCGAACTTGGCTACACGTATGGTATTTATGCACTAAGGCCATCTGCCAAAGACACAGTTATTTACGGTACTTATGTGAGCATCTGGAAAAAAGAAAGGGGCGGTACCTGGAAATACGTGCTGGACAGTGGTAATGAGGGGATTGGCGATAATAGCCCCGAATAATAATGAAGTGCGGTTGACAAAATGTTAAATTGTAAAAAAAGCGGATACTTCCAACCAAAAACATTCATCCGTAATCTATATTTCGTTTCTTTGTAAAACAACCTTTAGCAATCCAGATGAAGAAAAAAATAGCATTGATAACCGGTGGCTATTCCGGCGAAGCAGTTATATCTTATAAAAGTGCCAACAATATTGAGAAGAACCTGGATACTGATAAGTGGGAAACTTATAAAATAGACATTAATCCCGCCGGCTGGAATTACCTGGCACCGGGTGGAGGGAAAATTCCTGTAGATAAGAATGATTTCAGCATAACCATTGGCACACAAAAAATAAATTTTGATGCTGTGCTCGTTGGCCTGCATGGTACACCCGGCGAAGATGGTAAACTGCAGGGATATTTCGATACACTGGGTATTCCGTATACCAGTTGCGACACAGCCACATCTGCCTTAACTTTTAATAAACGTTATACAGTAGCCGTAGCGGCTTTTGCCGGTATTCATGTGGCAAAGTCTGTTCATCTTTTTAAACATATACCGGTTACACCGGAAAGTATTTTAGCTACACTGAAATTACCCGTGTTTGTAAAACCAAATAATGGCGGCAGCAGTATTGGTATGAGTAAAGTAAAAGAACCGGAAGCTTTACAGGTTGCACTGGATAAGGCTTTTGCAGAAGATGACCAGGTATTGGTGGAAGAATTTATTAAAGGCCGGGAACTGACAATCGGTGTTTTTAAATCGAAGGGAGAAGTGATCGCTTTGCCTATTACTGAGATCATTGCCAAGAATGAATTTTTTGATTACGAAGCAAAATATGAAGGGGCCAGCGAAGAAATTACGCCTGCAAAATGCGATGAAAGCATTGCTGAAAAAGTAAGGGACGAAGCCAAAAAAGCCTATGCCGTTTTTAATTGCAACGGTTTGGTGAGGATAGATTTTATTTATGATGAAGCGTCGGGCAGCCCGTTTATGCTGGAAATAAATACCGTGCCCGGCCAGAGTGAAGCCAGCATTGTGCCACAGCAGGTTGTTGCCATGGGGTGGACATTAAAGCAATTTTATACCGCTTTGCTGGATGAATGCTTTTATAAAAAATAGATCTGTAACAAATAAAAATATTAAATTAACAGCGTGTTTAAATTCATAACCAATAAACCCTTTTGGGTAAATCTTGTAGCAGCTATTGTTATTGCATTGCTGTTTTTATTTTTGGTTTTAAAAATGCTTGGCCTCATAACCAAGCATGGCGCCTATTTAAAAGTACCGGCTGTGGTTGGTATGAATACAAAAGAGGCAGTTAAAATGCTGGAGAAAGAAGGCTTTGATGTGTATATACAGGACTCCGTTTTTACCGATACTGCCAAACGTGGCGTGGTATTAAAGCAATTACCCGATCCTAATGCAACAGTAAAAGTAAACCGCACTGTTTTTATTACGGTGAACCGGTATATACCCCCTATGATTGATATGCCCAAACTGGAGGGACAAAACCTTGCATTTGCAATCAGGATGCTTGAACGCAATCATTTAAAATTGGGCGACACCACTTTCAGGCCCGATTTTATGATGGGCTCAGTGCTCGAACAGCATTACAACGGAGTGCGTATTCCGGAAAAATCTAAAATTCAATGGGGCAGCAGAATTGACCTGGTAATTGGCGGTGGGCTTGAAAAGAAAGAAATGCCTGTTCCTGCTTTAACGGGTATGACCTTTGCCGAAGCAAAAGCCTTGCTGGATGAGAATGGGATCAGCTTTGGTGCCATCATTCCGGATGGTAATATAACAGATACCGCTTCCGCCTATATTATAAAACAAAGACCCGAAAGACTTGATCCAGATAATATGCTGCTTTATATTCAATCTGGACAGTTGATGGATGTATGGATATCACAACAAATGAGAATTGTAAATGATTCTTTACCAAAAAAGAAAAACGAATTACCATGATAACGATCACTGCTGATGAAGTAAAAGCCCGCCTGGATGCCGGTGAAGCAATTAATTTCGTAGATGTACGTGAACCGGCTGAACATGCCGAATTTAATATTGGCGGCATGTTGCTGCCATTGGGTAAAATACAAACCATGCAGACCGATGATATTGATGAGCTGAAAAATGAAGAAGTGATCTGCTACTGCCGCAGCGGTGCAAGAAGTGCGCAGGCCTGTATGATGCTGGAAACATTTGGATTTACCAATGTAAAGAATCTTGCAGGAGGAATGTTAGGATGGCAGGAGAAATTTAAATAAGTCGCAAGGGGAATAGCTGCAAGGGTGCAACCATAATACTTTAAAAGCTTTTACTTAAGCATGCTTCTCCCTTGTAGCTATTCCCCTAAAACCCTTCTTTAGAATTTCAAATTCAATCCCACCATAAAATTTAAGCCCGCCATCGGGAAGTAAAAATTTTCTGTAGTTAAGTTTCCTCCATAAATATAACTGAAGCTGTAACCGTTGGGTTCGTACTTTTTATTGAACACATTATTCAGTTGCAGTATTATATTGGTCTCCTTAAAAATTTTATGCGCTATTAAATAACTCAGCCTGATATCCTGCAAATAATAAGCGCTTAAACTTCTTGATCTTTGAGCAGTGTTGTCAAGATATTGACGGCCCACATATTTACTCAGCAAACTGAGCTCTGCATTTTTTACCGGAATAAAATTGATGCTTCCTCCGGCAATCACCGAAGGTGAAAATGAAATATCTGTTTTGGGGTACAATTTTGTTTGCTGTCCGCCATTGTCATAATCATCCAGGTATTCTGTAAAATCCTTTATTTTATTTTCGCTGAAAGTTGCGTTGGCAGCAAGGTTCATCCATTTGGTAATGGTTGCCTTACCCTGCAGTTCAATACCGGCCCGGTAACTTTTAGCAATATTGGTTCTGGTGTATGCACCCACATCATTTATTTTTCCGGTAAGCACCAGTTGGTTTTGATAATACATGTAATAGATGTTGGCACCAAAAGAATATCGGGTTCCCTTTTTTTCTACACCCAATTCAAAATCGTGCAAACGCTCTGCTTTTGGTTGCTGGGTATTGCCGGCTTCAAAGTCATCACGGTTGGGTTCTTTACCTGCCAATGCATAAGAAAGATAAGCCTGCCAGTTTTTGTTGGTGTAGGTAATGCCGATCTTGGGATTGAGGAAAGCATAATTTTCTTTTATTTCCAGAGTGGGATTATCCCTAAAACCATGAATGGCATAATTGATATTTCTGAACTGCAGATCAACAAAACTCTGCCAGTTGCGGCTCCACTGCTGTATCCATTTATTGTAAACAGAAAAATCTTTTTTATATGCAGTAAGGTTATACCAGCGGTAATCCTTTGGTACGGCGGCCTGAACGGCTGCCCATTTTATTTCGCCGTAATGTTTACCATCGTATGCATTGTAGCCACCACCAAAAATTACCTGTGTTTTATTTTTTTGATATTGCAGCGAAAATATGCTTCCATAAAAATAATTATCTAGCCAAAGTCTGCGGACAAGATCAGTTCTTTTAATGGTGTTGCTGCCATCAACATAATCGGGCAGATTATAATCGGCCAGTTTTTTATTGGCCTTGTATTGCTCATAAAAGCCTTTACCTCTTGTTACAAACGCAGCAATATTTCCTTTCCAGTAAGGATTGAATTTATGATTGTAAAAGAGCTGGTAATGTGTTTGGGTGTAGTTGTCTGTTTCATTATCGTAAGGCTCACCGGCTTTTTCAGTACCGCTGGGGTTATAGGTGCGGTTTGTGTCTAATAAATATTCAGCCACACCATTCCAGGCCTGGTAGGTTTTTTCTTTGCCCGAAAAAACATTCAGCCGCAGCGAATTATTTTCATTTACAAAAGCAGTGCTCAGGTAAAAAGATTGCAGCTTTGATTTTGCCCTATCGATATATCCATTGCTGCTGATACTGCTCAGGCGGCCATCAATGGTAATATGTTTACCCAGCAAACCGGTTCCAAACTGCAGATTGTTTTTAAACGTATTAAAGGAACCCACACTGTTGTTGGTAGCAGCATAATAATCTTTGTTCAGTTCGTTGGTAGCAATATTGATGGTGCCGCCAAATGCACCGGCACCGTTTGTTGAAGTGCCCACACCACGCTGAACCTGGATGCTGTTTGCTGAAGAAGCAAAATCGGGCAGGTCAACAAAAAAAGTTCCCTGGCTTTCTGCATCATTGTAAGGTATACCATTGAGTGTAACATTTATTCTTGCTGCATCTGTACCACGTATACGTATGCCGGTGTAACCTACGCCATTGCCTGCATCGGAATTAACAACAACTGAGGGCGTTTGATTTAGTAAGAAAGGAAGATCCTGTCCCAGGTTATTTTTAGCAATATCTTTTTTGGTAAGATCTGCTTTGGCAAAAGGCGCATTTTCGCCTGCCCTTACCGCCACAACTTCCAATGGCTGCAGGTAAGCTGTATCATTGAACTGCTTTTCCTTTTGTGCAAATACAACAGCAACAACAGCGCACAAAAAGACGCTTAATAATAACTTCTTCATCAGTAAATATTTGAGCTGAAAATCCGGGGGAGGTAAAGACCGCTTTCTATTCCTCTTCCCGAAAAGGGTTTGGAGGAGCTGTATTTTCTCCCTTCGCAGGCATTATCCTGTGCAGGTTATCGGGTATTATCTCAGCCTAAATTGTCATATTGAGCTTGTCGAAATATGGCAATTTTAGCACCCCGGAAATTCAAACGGTTAAAAGAGCTTTTGTGGCACAAAGGTAGGGGAGTTTGGGAATTATTTTTAAAAATTGTGTAACAAAACCAATTGGCTGTACGTATCAATGGCAAGTATAGCCATGAAATTGACTTATCAGGGCGGTCATATCAGCACGTGATCGCTTTGTTATGGTCATTTCGTCTCCATTAAAATTTAAATTTATAAAGATGAAAAAATTATTATGTTCCCTCATCACGGTACTTGCTTTAACAGCTTTTGCGCAGGATACGAAAGTGATCAACGATGCCAATGCAACCACCCGCAGTTTAAGCGGAAGTTTTACAGCCATTTCTGTTTCAAGCGGCATTGATCTGTACCTTAGCCAGGGCAATGAAGAGTCGCTGGCCGTGAGTGCATCGGACGAAAAGCACCTGCAGCGTTTAATAACAGAAGTAGTGAACGGCACTTTAAAAATTTATTACGATAATAAAGGTGTAACCTGGAAATCAAATGGAAAGGCTAATCTGAAAGCCTATGTATCTTTCAAAACATTGCAAAAGCTGAATGTATCTGCCGGTTCTGATGCCAAAGTAAATGGCAATATCAATGCTGATGATTTTGCACTGGATGTAAGCAGCGGTGCAGTGTTTAAAGGAGCCATTACGGCCAAAACACTTACAGTGGATGTAAGCAGCGGTGCAAGCATTAATATTTCCGGTAAATCCGATAAATTAAAAGTAGATGTAAGCAGTGGCGCCGAATTTAAAGGCTACGACCTGGTTACTGATTACTGCGAAGCTTCGGCCAGCAGCGGTGCAGGAGTGCATGTTACCATAAACAAGGAACTGAATGCAAAAGCAAGCAGCGGCGGCGATATTCATTACAAAGGAACTGCTTTGATAAGGGATATAAAAACCAGCAGCGGCGGTTCTGTTAAAAAAGTATAACCATCAATAAAAAATAAAATGAAAAAGATTGTTTTATTTCTTACAGTAAGTTGTTTTGTTTTTATTGCGAAAGCACAAAACGAAATTGTTGTTGATGCCAATGCATCGGTAAGAAACTTAACCGGGCAATTTGATGCCATCAAAGTTTCGGGAGGTATTGATCTGTATTTGTCGCAGGCAGATAATGTTGCGATAGCAGTAAGTGCCAGCAACGAAAATTTTAAAGAAGGCATTAAGACCGTTATAGAAGATGGCATCCTTAAAATATTTTATAAAGGCGAAAACAGCTGGAGAAAGAAAGACCGTAAAATGAGAGTCTACGTATCTTTTAAAGACATAAAAAAGCTGGAAGCATCGGGTGCCTGCGATGTGTTTGTTACAGGAAGTATAACTACTGCTGCGCTGGCTATCCAGATGTCGGGCGCCTGCGATTTTTCGGGCAATGTAAAGACAGATGTCTTAAAACTAAATCTCAGCGGTGCATCTGATGCAAAGATAAGCGGTACTGCCGCCACAGCTTTTATTGAAAGCAGCGGCGCCAGTGATGTGAAGGCATACGACCTGGTTACCGATATTTGTAAGGTAAATGTTTCGGGAGCATCTGATGTATTTATTACTGTAAACACAGAGCTTACTGCATCTGCCACCGGAGCCAGCGATATTAAGTACAAGGGCAATGCACTTATAAAAGATTTGCATAGTAGCGGGGCCAGTAGTGTGTCGAAGAAAAATTAGGTTAATCTGTTAATTGGTTTGTTGTAGAATAAAGTCCGCCAAAACCTATAGGGTTTGCAGCCGGGCTTTGTGGGAAGGGAAACCCTATAGCGTTTGTGTGTGGTTCTCTGCCCGGTCTAAACCTATAGGGTTTTGCTTTGCTGCAATGCCCATCCCTGCAAACCCGATAGGTTTATTTTCCAAAAGCCCATATCAAAAAAGCAGGCAGTTGTTTGCTCCATGCATTGTAATCATGTTTGCCATCTGCATCTTCAGTAAAAATGATATCATCGGGCAGGCAAATATTTTTTCCTTTGATGATTGTAATGAGATCTTTTGTATCATCCACCACATCAATAACGCTGTCTTTATCACGGTCGCTTTCTTCTTCTTTGCCGCCGGCATAAAACCAGTATTTTAAAGCAGCTTTTTTTCTGGATGCTTTTAGTTTTGTCAATATGATCCTGTTCTTCTCATCCGAATAATCAGCAGCTTTATCATCTTTATCACGCCACCAGAAGGAACCAGAGAAAACACCAACCTTGTCAATCTTATCGGCATGATTCCAGGCAATATCAAAGGCAGATAAACCACCTTGCGAACAGCCGGCAATAACCACTGATTTAAACTTACGTACCGTTGCATTCTTTTTGGCAAAGGGATACAGTTCATTATTGATGAAAGCATCGTAGTTATCAGCCTTATCGCCCCGTTTTAAATAATCGGGGTAGTCTGCAACGCCATATTCCTGCACCCGGTCTCCGGCATGCACGCCTACAATAAGCAGTGGTTTTATTAGTTTTTTCTTGTACAAACTGTCAATTATCTCTTTTACCCGGAACTGCCTCATTTCCTGTCCGTCGTTCAATATCAGCAAATTCAGTTCTGTTTTATCATCGGGCATGGGTGTGCTGATGATGGTTAATTTAACCTGCCGCTGCAGGTGCCGGCTGTATAATTCATCATCCTGCTGTTTTATTTTGCTTTTACAGCTGGTGGCTGAAATCAGCGACAGCACTATGGTTAAGGGGAGTAAATATTTTTTAATCATACTCAAATCTACTAAAGGATTGTTTATTATTTGGCAACAAAGGCATAAAACCTTAGTTTTGCACCGCGAAGTAGAGCAGCGGTAGCTCGTCGGGCTCATAACCCGAAGGTCACTGGTTCGATCCCAGTCTTCGCAACTACTAAATCAAAAGGCTCGATTGAGCCTTTTCTGATTTAAAACGAATTTTTATTCTCAGTAAGATTTTATACTGATGAATTTGATTATCTCCTCCATTCTTTAGCATGTTTGTGATAATCAATTTATTTAAATGATCACATTCAATGAAATCAGGTTTTGTAAATATTTTTGGTAAGCCCAATGCAGGCAAAAGCACCTTGCTGAATGCGCTGATGGGAGAGAAGATGGCCATTGTATCGCACAAAGTGCAAACAACCAGGCATCGCATTAAAGCCATTTTAACCGAAAAAGATTACCAGATCATTTTTTCTGATACACCCGGTATCATTGAACCCAAATACAAGCTGCACGAAAAAATGATGGAAGCGGTAAGAGGCAGCCTGGAAGATGCGGATGTGGCTTTGCTGATAACGGATGTACGGGAGAATACTGAAGAAAGCCATGCAATTTTCAGCGCCTTAAAACTGAAAGCACCGGCCATTGTTATTTTAAACAAGGCTGATACAGTTAATGGAGAACAGCTAAAAACAACAGCAGCATTTTTTGCAGCACAACCTTATTGCAAAGAAGTGGTTTCTTTATCTGCTTTAAAAAAAACAGGCATTGATGAACTGCTTAAAACAATACTTACTTACCTGCCGGAAGGACAACCATTTTATGAAGGTGATGATTTAAGTGATTTACCAACAAAATTCTTTGTTAGCGAAATCATTCGTGAAAAAATATTTTTGTTATATGGAGAGGAGATACCTTACCACGCAACAGTTTTGGTACAGGAGTTTAAAGAAAAACTATCGCTTACAAAAATAAGTGCCGAAATTATTGTACAGCGGGAAACCCAGAAAGTAATTATACTTGGTAGCGGTGGCAGCATGATAAAAAAACTGGGCACCGATGCAAGAAAAGATATTGAAACATTTTTAGGACGTAAAGTGTTTTTAGAATTGTTTGTAAAAGTGCGGCCCAAGTGGCGGGATAATGAGTTTCAGTTGAAGGAGTATGGATATTAAAAACCCCCTCCGCCCCCTAAAGGGGGAACCGGGATCGTAAAATCTATAGAGTATTTATATTTTCAGACATTGTGAATTTTAGAGTGACTGAAATAATTTTAAACATTAAAACTAAGTTCCCCTTTAGGGGACAGGGGTATGAGTTTCACAGTAGCAATAACAGGCAGGCCCAATGTGGGTAAAAGTACATTCTTTAACCGTTTGCTGGAGCAGCGTAAAGCCATTGTTGATGATATCAGCGGTGTAACACGTGACCGCCAGTATGGTGTAGCCGAATGGGCAGGAAAATCTTTTAACTTAATTGATACCGGTGGTTTTGTTGCCGGCAGCAATGATGTATTTGAAAAAGAAATACGCAAGCAGGTGGTAATTGCCATTGAAGAAGCTAATGCCATTATTTTTATGGTGGATGCTGCAACCGGAATTACCGAACTGGATAACAGTATGGTTGATCTGCTGCGCAGAAGTAAGAAGCCTGTTTTTTTAGTAGTTAACAAAGTGGATAATCATGAGCGGTTGATGGAAGCCAGTGAATTTTATGCGCTGGGTTTTGATAATATATTTTTTGTTTCTTCCATCAGCGGCAGTGGTACCGGAGAGATACTGGATGCCATTACTGAAAATATAAGTGAAAAAGATTCGGATGAAGCAGCAACCGAAACCGACCTGCCAAAAATCTCCATCATAGGCCAGCCTAATGTGGGTAAATCATCTTTATTAAATGCATTGATAGGGCAGGAGCGTACCATTGTAAGTGATATTGCCGGTACAACCAGGGATACTATTCATACACACTATAACCTGTTCAACAAAGAATTTATGTTGATTGATACCGCCGGTATCAGGCGTAAAGCAAAAGTGCACGAAGACCTGGAGTTTTATTCGGTAATACGTGCAATTAAAGCGGTTGATGAATCGGATATTTGTATGCTGATGCTGGATGCAGGCAAAGGAATTACAGCACAGGATCTTTCAATTTTTGCCCTGGCCGTAAAAAAAGGAAAAGGTATTGTGGTGCTGGTTAACAAATGGGATTTGGTTGATGATAAGAAAACCAATACCACCAAAGATTATGAAAAGGAATTAAAGAAAAAATTTGCACCCTTTAGTGATGTGCCCATTATTTTTATATCGGTAACAGAAAAGCAACGCATATTTAAAAGCATAGAAATGGCGCTGGAAGTTTTTGAAAACCGCAAAAGAAGAATTACCACATCGGTGTTGAATGAAGTGATGCAGAAAGTAATTGAAGCATACCGCCCACCGGTGGTAAGAGGCAACCAGTTAAAAATAAAATATGTAACCCAGTTACCAACTTTTACACCCAGCTTTGCATTTTTCTGTAATTATCCCGATGATGTAAAAACACCTTACAAGAATTACCTGGAGAACCAGTTGCGTGAAAACTTTAATTTTACCGGTGTGCCGGTGAGGTTGTTTTTCAGGAAGAAGTAGGAAGTTGAAAGTTGAAAGTTGAAAGTTTGTGGTCTGTCGTCTGTTGTCAATCGTCTTTTGTATTTTAAAACCAAAAAATAAAGCAATGAAAAAATTATTAGCCATTGTAGCCATCGCTTCTTTTTTAGCAGCATGCAATAACAGCAGCGAAGAAACTACAACCAGTTCAAAAGATTCGGTTTCTGCAGACTCACCATTAACGGATGCAGTGAATACAGCAGATAGTGTAACCAAAAAAATAGAGGATAGCACAGGAAAAATGAAAGACAGTATCATGAAATAATTAGCTTTGTAAAACAATAGTTTAATTATGCAATGCCGTTTCATACCCCCAAACAGCTTAAACCTGTTTGGGGATTTTTTTGTTTAAGTGCATGGCAGGTGTACTTGTTTTTTTTGGTACTAATATCTACGAATTTTTGGTTGATACAAATTGAGAAACGGCTTTAATTTGATCTTTATGATTCTCCTGTTCACCATCCGAAACGCTAAGGACAACAGTAACAGCACTTTTTTGTTACCTTACAGGTGTTAAAAATTGCAAGTATGAAAAAAAGTTATTTGCTTTTAATAAGCCTGCTGGCTTTTGGTCTTATACATGCACAGGTAACTGTAACTGTAACAAATGCTACCAATACTACTCCAAACCTGGCAATATCCTACCCATCCCTGGCCAATGCCATCACTGCTTTAAATGGGGTAACTGCTATTTCAGGACCGGTGGTACTTACCTGTGCTGCAGGTAATGAAACTGCGCCGGCCGGTGGCTATTCAATAAACTTTACTGCCACAGCTACCGCTGTTAATAATGTGGTGATCACCGGTACTGCAACAACAACTATTACGGCTTCTGCTGCCCATAGTGTTGGTTCATTAACCGATGCGTTTTTTAAGATTATGGGCTGCGACTATGTAACCATACAGAACTTTACCATGCAGGAAAATGCAGCGAATACTACCAATGCTCCTGCAGGCAGTAATAACATGACCGAGTGGGGTATTGCGTTATTGCGTGCTTCTGCTACAGATGGGGCCCAGCATAACACGATCCGGAACAATTCTATATCGCTCAGCATCAGTTATCTTAATTCTTTTGGTATCTACAGCAATACACGACATGCTGCTGCCACACCAACAACACTATCAGATATAACCAATGTAACAGGATCCAATTCTGGAAATAAAGTATACAGCAATGCAATCAGCAATGTGAACTATACTGTTGTTTTTAATGGTTCGGCCATTGCAGCTCAAATGGATGATGGAAATGATATAGGCGGCAGTTCTCTGGCAACAGGAAACACGTTTACCAATTGGGGATCGGCAGGCACTGCTTTAAGCAGCTATATTGATCTTACGGCCGGCAACTATTGCATTTTTATTAATCAGCAGGTTAATGAAAATGTGTCTTACAACACAATAACCAGTGCCCTGCATACCACAACGAATAACCTGGGGGCCATTCTAAAAGATTATTCGGCTGGCCAACCGGGCGGAACCACCAGCTCTGCAATTAATAACAATACAATTACCATATCAACAAACGCTACACCTGTTATTGTAGATATTATTAAAAGCCAGGGTATTTCCCCGGCATTAAGTACCGCCACCATCAGTATAAATAATAATTCAATCATTAATTGTGTTATTAGCGGTGCAGCTTCAACATGTGTACTAACAGGAATCAGCAATTCCTCTGTATGCGGCATATTAAATATGAATTTTAATTTGTTTAGGGGTAATACATCAACTTCAACTGGTTTTGCTTTTACAGGAATTTACAATTCAGCTGCTGTTGTAACCACTATCAATATTAATAACAACCAGTTGGGTGATGCAGCAGGAGGCGCTATCAGCCTGAGCGCAGCCAGTACCGGGGCACCCGTAAGATGTATTTATAACCAGTCTGCTGCAGCTACGGCTACGGTTAATATAAATAATAATTCCATTGACGGATTGAGCTTTGTTACTGTTGCAGGGCTCAACTGTATTATCAATACTTCACCAACCGGCGTTGCTATCAATATCAATAATAACCAAATGGGTACCGTTACAGGAACCTTAGTTACCTTCAGCGGTGTGCAATCAGGCTCAGTAGCTATGATCGTTAACAGTGCCGGTACCGGCACCTGTATACTTACCATACAGGGAAATGATTTCAGGGGCATTGTTTACGCTGTAACGGGCACTGGTGGCGTGGCTTTTATAAACCAAAACGCATCCGTACTATCAACGAATATTTTAAATAATACTTTCACTAACCTGAACCTGAACAATAGCAACAATGTTTTGTTCATAACAAATGGCTCCACTATGGCTTCAGGGGCTTCCTTTACCTGCAATAATAACCAGATTGTTGGATCATTTAATAAGCCTGCGCCGGGAGGGTTTGTTAGCTTTTTTCTTTCCCAGGGTAATTCAGTCAGTGGTTCTACCATAACAGAAACCGGCAATAACTTTTCAAACGTTACGATAAACGGTGGCTCTTTTGTAGCATGGGATGATCAAAATGGAATATCTACTACCATTGGCCCCGCAAAAACAATTTCGGGCAACACTTTTAATAATATTACACAAACAGGTGTTGCCCTACAGACAGTTGTCCTTATCCTGGAGTATGGAGTGACCATTAACTGTTCGTCCAATACTATCTCCAATATCAGCAGTACCACATCGATTTACGCAATTTATTTTGGCAGTCCAATCCCTCAAATAGGAGGCAGTTGTACGATCACATCAAATACTATTTCAGGTTTGAGTTCTACAGGTGGTAATGTGGAAGCCATTTATGGCGGTTGGTTTTCAGCCACCAATTCCTATGTATCAGCATCAATACAGAATAATGTCATCAGTAATCTTAGTTCCACTGCAGCATCGGCGCTCATTTCGGGTATTGATGCCTCAGCATTAACAGCTACCATCAGCGATAATGTGATCAATGGCCTTAGTGGCTCAGGCACTACTTCTCCATCGGCCAATGGTATAATTATTAAAGGCGGAGGAACAACAGTAGATGTTTATAATAATAAGATCTATTCTCTTACAGAGTCAGGTGCTATTTCAACCACATCCCCGGCAGTGAACGGAATATTGATTCCTGCTGCCACAACTGTAAATGTATACAACAACTTTATCAGCGATCTGAAAGCAACCGGGGCAAGCCTGGCAGATGCCATCCGTGGCATCAATGTTACTTCCACAACGGCTTCTTCAACTTACAATATTTATTATAATTCTATTTACCTGGATGCCGTTTCCACCGGAACCAATTTCGGCAGTTCAGGAATTTATCATACTACCAGTTCTACAGGCAG
This sequence comes from uncultured Chitinophagaceae bacterium, assembly GCA_963715585.1. Taxonomy (GTDB): domain Bacteria; phylum Bacteroidota; class Bacteroidia; order Chitinophagales; family Chitinophagaceae; genus Ferruginibacter. Next base: position 861,447 of record OY970254.1, read on the forward strand.
CACAGCATCATTAAATATGATCGACAACATCATCGTAAATACCTCTGCACCCAACGGAACAGGAATTACTGCAGCCTACCGCCGTTCTGATGCAACCCTTACCAATTATGCATCTGCATCAGATAATAATTTATTGTATGCAGGCACGCCATCAGCAACAAGGCTGATCTATTATGATGGCACCAACAGCGATCAAACCTTAGCTGCTTACCAGGCAAGGGTAAGTACAAGGGACGCCAATTCAATAAGTTTGATGCCCGCTTTTGCATCAGCAACCGACCTGCATTTAACAACCGCCAACTGTGGTATTGATGGAAGGGGGACGCCCATTGCCGTTACCACAGATATTGATGCAGCAACAAGAGATTTAACTGTACCAGATATTGGCGCAGATGAATTTACCGCAGCATACAGCAGCACTACTTTGGCTGGTGTGGCCGGTACTGCCGTATGCGACAGCAGAACGGTTGATACTGCACCTTCAGCTACCACGTATGCAACAGGTAACTGCGATTTAATTGCAAAAATTTTACCGTCGGGCGCCAGCCCGGTTGCCGGCCGTATAAATGTTTGTGTTACCAGGGATGCAGGCCCCCTTAGTTTTAATGGCGATCCTTATGTGCAAAGACATTACGATGTGGAGCCTGTAAGCAGCCCTTCAACAGCAACCGCAACTGTGAGTATGTATTTTACCGATGCAGAGTTTGTTCTGTATAATACCAATAACCCGGCATGGCCAAAATTACCCACTGCAGTATTGGGTAATGCTGATCCCAATATTGCCAATTTAAAAATAACCCAGTTTCATGGTACGCCTACCGGTGGTTTGCCAACATCTACACCCGGCAACTATACCGGTACAAGGCTTTTACTTACCCCTGTTAGCGTGATATTAACCGGCAGCATTTGGGTAGTAACGGTAACAGTTTCCGGCTTCAGCGGTTTTTATGTACACACCAATAATTTTAGTGTACCGCTGCCCATTACAGTAAACTATTTAACCGGCCGCAGGCAGGGCAGCAATCATTTGCTTAACTGGAAAGTTACCTGTGCTACTTCGCCACGTGCAACGATGACTTTGGAACGCAGCAGCGATGCCCGCAACTATACAGGCATCAATACCATTACTGCTGATGCAGCCCGTTGTAACCAGCCATTTGATTATACCGATGCCAATCCTTTAAAAGGCATGAACTACTACCGCCTTAAAATAGTGGATGCAGCTGGTAAAGTAACATACAGTACAACCGTAGCATTATTAAATGCAGTTAAAGGATTTGATATTATCAGCATTGCACCCAACCCGGTTGTAACTGATAATTTTAAACTGAATGTTGCCAGCGCACAATCATCAAAAATGGAAATTATGATCTTTGATATGCAGGGCCGTTTGGTAAACAGGCAAAGCATTTCGGTAATTGCCGGGTTCAACAGCTTACCGGTTCATGTAGCAAACCTGCAGGCAGGTACGTATGCAATCCAGGCAATTATTACTGATGATAAATCGAAGGTGATGCGTTTTGTAAAACAGTAAGGAAGCAACCTTACAGGTTTGCTTACGATATAAGGCTGACACCTTTTAAGGGGTCAGCTTTTTTATTGACCTATAGGTTAATATTTAGGAAATGGCAGAACCGAAAGTTTAAGATCTACGTTTGGACAGGTTTTATTTCTTTGCAGGCAAGAAAATAACGCCTACTTTGTGGAGGTAAATTTACTGTCCTGTATCCCTTTTAAGATCCCCCGGCACTACACTGCAAGCCATAATTTGAGCTGATTAAGTTTTTGTTTTTTTGTTGCTGAATATTCAATACCCTGTTGTATTTTTTTATATGACTAATGGTAATTTAAAAATGTAAACATGAAAAAGTTTTACCTGTTTTTAATTTTGCTGCACCTGGCTGCTATTGCACCGGTGCAGGCGCAATTGCTGCAGTGGAATACTTTTGGAAATGCTGGTACAGAAACAACTGAGCCCAGTGTTTTTAACGATCCTAATTTATCAGGTGTTACCAATCTTACATTGGGTGCAGGTGTAACAGCTGCAGCAAATGGAAATCGTTTTGGAGGTAATACCTGGTTTGATGTAGGGGATACAAATCCCACTACGCTTGCAGAGTCAGTCACCGGCAATGATTATATTGAATTTATAGTTACACCTAATGTTGGATTTTCATTTACACCCACTTCTTTTGTTTTTGTGTGGGACAGGTCAGCTGCTTCGGGGCCTCCTAATGTAACACTCCGTTCGTCTGCAGATGGATTTACTGCCGACCTGGGAACAATAACTAGTATAGCAAGCGGAACATTTGCAATCAATACCATTACCATCTCAGGTCTTACAGCATTAAGTACAGCTACCACTTTCAGGCTTTACGGATATGGCGCAACTGCAACGGGAGGTACAGGAGGCTTTGATGAGAATGTGGCAAGCCCAGGTGTTGTAAATGTGCAATTGAACGGTACTACGGGAACTGCAAGTCCCAATGTACTCGTTAACCCCGGTGCAGGTGCTTATTTTACTTTAAAGGATGCATTTGATGCCATTAATGCCGGCACACATACCGGTGCAGTTACGGTAGATATTGTGGGTAACACCAATGAAATTGCCACGGCTGTTTTAAATGCAAGCGGTGTTGGTGCCGCCAGTTATACAAGTGTTTTAATACAACCTAACGGTGGCCTGACACGAAGTGTAAGCGGTAACCTGGCTTTGCCGTTGATAGATATGAACGGGGCAGACAATGTAACTGTGGATGGATTAAATACCGGTGGCAACACTTTAACCATTGCCAATACCAATACCGGTATTGTATCGGGAACAAGTACTATCCGCTTTATTGGTGGCGCAACAAATAATACGATCACCAACTGCAGCCTGCAGGGCTCTGCAACCATGGCACTTAACACCAATGGCGGCATTGTTTATTTTGCTACAGACGGAAATACCGCAAATGGCAATGACGGTAATACCATTTCAAATTGTAATATCGGCCCCGCTGGTGCCAATTTGCCAACCAAATGTGTTTATGGAAACGGATCGATCAGCACTGCGGCCATCAGCAACAGTGGCATCGTTATCAATAACAATAATATTTTTGATTTCTTTATTTCCACAACATCAGTATCCGGTATTCATATCCTTTCTGGTAATGATAACTGGACCATTTCTAATAACAGGATATATCAAACTGCAACAAGAACATTTACTGTTTCGGCACAACGGTATGCCGGAATTACCCTGAACACAACCGGCAGTTTTCCGGGCGCTTTTACGGTTACCGGTAATACCATTGGTTTTGCCAATGCTGCCGGTACGGGAACAACAACCATTAACAATGCATCCAACGAGTTCAGGGGCATTGATGCCGTAAGGGTAAGCACAACAACGGCAACAAGTATACAGGGCAATATTATTTCGGGTATCAGCCAGTTAAGTGCCAGGGGTTCTACCACTTTTACCAATTCAAGTTTTATAGCCATCATGCTGGGCACCAATGGCGGTTCTTTTAATTGTGGTAATATAACCGGTAATACCATTGGCAGCCTGGATGCCAGTTCAACCATTGTTATAACTGCAACTACCACTGCTTCCAATGTGGCACCGGTAATTGGTATCTATGATGTAAGCAGTAACGGCAATAATATCTCCAATAATAATATGGGATCAATAACCATAAACTCAGGAGGTTTTGGAACTACCACAGGTTTCAGGGGGATACTGCTGAATACTGTAACAGGTGTTACGGCAACCATTAACAACAATACCATTGGTGGCACTGCATTGGGTTCTATTACCGATAATATTATTGGCCCTAATGGTGGGCCGGATTATTCCATGTTTGGCATTCAATCAACTGCTGCCAATGTTTCGGCTACCGGTAACATCATCCGCAATATCACCGGCAATACCAGCTGGGGATTTGGTATGATTGGTATTTACCTGTTTGGCAGTACAGGTGTAAACCTGGTCTCGCAAAATACCGTTCATTCTATCATCAATACCCCGATCATTACTTCCGGTGTTATACTTGCCGGGATGGAATTTTCTTTTCCGGCTACTGCCAATATTGTTGAAAGGAATTTTATTCATTCATTATATACCATCTCTACTAATACAGGATGCACCATTGCGGGAATCGTGGTTTTAAATAGTCCGGGTACGGCAACTTACAGCAATAATATGGTCAGTCTTGGTTTGAAGCCGGACGGCAGTTCCATTACATCATCATACTCTTTTTATGGTATCCAGGATATTGGTAATAATATCGATAACTTCTATCACAACAGTGTGTACATAGGCGGTTCTGGAGTATCGGGTGCTTTTCCAACAACGACCTGGGCATTTTACAGCAATACAACCGGCATCCGCAATTTTTATAATAATATTTTCTGGAATGCCCGCAGCAATGCCGTTGCCGGCGGTGGGCAACATGTTGCTATAAAAGTGGGCGGAACAACCCAGTACCCGGCAGGGCTTACCAGTAATTACAATGTATTGCATGCCAGTGGTACCGATGGGGTTATCGGAAGTTTCAACAGTATATTTTATACTACTTTGCCCAATTGGAGAACAGCTACGGGACAGGATATGATCAGCATTGATGCCGATCCAAAATTCATCAATCCTGCAGGAAACGCAGCAACGGTAGACCTGCACCTGCAACCGGCAACCTTTACTGTTTGTGAAGGTAATGGCCTTACTGGCTTACCAATTACACTTGATCTTGACGGGCAAACACGGTCTTCATTAACACCTGTTGATATTGGTGCGGATGCAGGTGATTTTTATGATCCTTTGTTAACTGATCTGATCGGTCCCGAAATATCCTATACGCCTTTGGCCAACAGTTCCTGTACAACCCCAGGCCCAACTTTATCCGCAGTGATCACTGATATTAGTGGTGTTAATATTGCGGCAGGAACAAGGCCAAGACTCTATTATAAAAAAACAACCAATGCAAATGCTTATAACAGTAATACCAATGCAACAGATGGCTGGAAATATGTGGAAGCAACAGGTGCAGGAAATTCACCATTCAGTTTTATAATTGATTACAGTCTGATCAATGGCGGAGTAGCAGTTGGAAATACCATACAATATTTTGTAACTGCCCAGGACCTGGTTGCCATTCCCAATGTAAGTATCAACAGTGGTATTTATGCACCGGCTTTTATGCCTGCCGGTGTTGCTTTAACAGCAACAGCTTTTCCTGTACATGACCCGGTAAATACCTATACGGTTTCGGCACCGGGCATTGGCGCCAATGTAAGTATTGGTGCAGCCGGTACCTATCTTTCTTTAACAGGCGCAGGCGGTTTGTTTGATGCAATTAATACAGCTGGCCTTGCAGCAAATATAACTGCTACCATCATTGATGCAGCTGTTACCGAAACGGGCGCCGTTGCACTCAACCAGATGAGCTATGGATGTGGCGGGCCTTATACACTTACCATTGTTCCGGCAGCGCCGGGTACCATTGTTACCGGTTTATTAAACAATGATGCATTGATAAAAATAAAAAGCAGCAATGTGATCATTGATGGCAGCAGTAATGCCAGCAGCAGCAGAGATCTTAGTTTCATCAACACATCGGTTACGGCACCAGCTGTTGTACTGATCGGATCAACAGGTACTGTGCCCGTTACCAACACCACAATAAAAAACTGTGTACTCATCAACGGGTTGGTTACCGCTGGTACTGCACTTGTTGTAAGCGATGGAACGGTTTTGGGAAGCCCGGGCTACTTTAATAATATCAGCATACAAAACAACAATATACAGAAAACATTAACCGGCATTGATGCAGTGGCAGCGGCTGTGGCCGTTAACGGCAATGGATTAAATATTACAACCAATACATTGAACGCAGGTTTGCTGAATGCGATTGGTAATACCGGTATCAAAATTACCGGTGTTGATGGTGCAATAATTTCGGGCAATGATATCGGCAATTTTGAAAGTATTACAAACGAAGTGGATGCCGGTATATGGTTAACAACCGGTACAACAAATACATTGGTTGAAAAAAATAATATTCATGATATACAATACAATGGCATTGGTGGTTATGGCGGAAAAGGCATCTACATTAATACCGGCCTGGCTGCTGCCAACATTGCTGTGCAAAACAATATGATCTATGGTATAACCGGTGATGGTAATGATTATACAGCCAACGGAGCTTTATATTGTCCTGTTGGTATTTATGCATCAGGCATTGGGCAGGGGGGTATCAATATGTATTACAACAGTATTTATTTGTCGGGAGCAACACTCAATTTTACTGCTGATGTTTATTCCATTGGCATTGCACTGGATGGTAATTCTGCAGCAACTATTAAAAATAATATTGTAAAAAATGAACTGGGTTTACTGGGTGGTATTGGTGTTGGAGCTGTTGGTATTGCAGCGCAAACTTCTGTCAGCCAGTTTACAGCACTCGATTACAATGATTATTTTTCGCAGGTTACCCTGGGTACCAATATCACCGGCAAGATCGGCCTGTTCAATTACCTGTCACTGCCTGCCTGGCAAACAGCCACCACAATGGAGGCAAATTCACTGAACCGGAATCCTGTTTTTGTTTCTGCAACAGATCTGCATTTAAGTACAGCCAATTGTGATCTGGACGGCTACGGTACACCGGTGGCAGGCATTACAACAGATATAGATGCTGATGCCCGTGATGTGGCAGCACCTGATATGGGGGCCGATGAATTTACGGCAACACACCCGCTTGTATTGGCTGGTGTGGCAGGCTCAGCTGTTTGTGAAAATAAAACAGTGTCGCCGTTGGGTACCACGTACACCAATAATGTCTGTCCCATTATTGCCCGGGTTTTGCCATCGGGTGGTGCAGCTGTAAGCGGCAAAATAAATGTTTGTGTAACGCTGGATGCAGTGCAGCAGTATTTTAATGGAGAGCCCTATGTACAGCGGCATATTGATATAGAACCCGAACTGGCTCCTGCAACGGCAACTGGTACTATAACCCTTTATTTTACCGACCAGGAATTTGTTGACTACAATACCAATAACCCGGTATGGCCAAAATTACCCACTGCTTTTTTGGGTAATGGAGATCCTAATATTGCTAACCTTAGAGTAACACAATTTCATGGTACACCAACCGGTGGCTTACCAACAACAACCCCCGGCAATTATACCGGTACCAGGCAGCTGATCAATCCGGCCGATGTTGATATTACCTGGAACGGAAGCTACTGGTCTGTAACTTTTGATGTTACAGGTTTCAGCGGTTTTTATGCACACAGTACTATATTTAATGTACCCTTACCCATTACCCTTAATTATTTAAATGGCAGCAAACAGGGAAGTAAGCACCTGCTTAACTGGAAAGTTACCTGCAACAGTACGCCCAGGGTAACCATGATACTGGAACGTAGTGCCGACTCCCGGAATTTCAGCAGCATCTTCAGCCTTACCGCTGATGCAGCCCGTTGTAACCAGCCGTTTAATTATACCGATGCCGATCCGTTAAAAGGCATGAATTATTACCGCCTAAAAATTGTGGATGCAGATGGTAAAATAACCTACAGTACAACCATTGCACTTTTAAATGCTGTTAAAGGTTTTGATATTATCAGCATTGCACCCAACCCGGTTGTAACTGATAATTTTAAACTGAATATTGCCAGTGCACAGGCAGGTAAAATGGATATTGCCATTTTTGATATGCAGGGCCGTTTGGTAAACAGGCAAAGCATTTCGGTAATTGCCGGTTTCAACAGTTTACCTGTCCGTATTGATAATCTTTCTTCAGGCACTTATACCATTCGTGGTAATATGGCCAACGAACCATTCAAAATAATACGTTTTGTAAAACAGTAGTATTTCTCAACATGGCAAGCGTTTAGGTTGACTACAACTAAAGGCACAGGTGAACCATCTAAAGGCACAAGTAAACCTTCTAAAGGCACAGGTGAACCATCTAAAGGCATAGGTAAACCTTCTAAAGGCATAGGTAAACCTTCTAAAGGCACAGGTGAACCATCTAAAGGCACAGGTGAACCATCTAAAGGCACAGGTGAATCATCTAAAGGCATAGGTGAACCATCTAAAGGCATAGGTGAACCATCTAAAGGCATAGGTGAACCATCTAAAGGCACAGATAAACCTTCTAAATGACAAAATAATATTTACTATTATAACAATGTGGAAATCTTAATGCATTATTAATACCTGCCAGAGCAACTATTTTCTGTATTTAGGTATCTTGCACAAAATCCCGGCATTTATTTTGTCCGTAAATACTCTATAAATCACCACTAATTAAACCAAAAAGCAGCAACCGGTTAAAAAACCGGGGCAACTTTATTTAAAAACCAATATTTAAAACAGATGATGAAGAAAATTTACGTACTTAGTTTTTTGATTTTTGGAAGTGTGGGTGTTTGGGGACAGATTTCTTATACTACAACGGCTGTTTCAACAGCCTGGAATGCAGCACGATGGAATAATGCCGCTGATATAGCACCATATACTTCGACTTTTACTGCCAATAATATTGCCAGTTTTACTTCAGGTACATATACGTTTGCAGGTATGGGGGCTGTTACTAATGTTGGTAATATAAATGTTGCAAGCGGTGTAACAGTCAACTTTGCACCTGCTGGAAGCACATTTGCTACAGGTGGTTTAGTGCGAACAATTGATATTGGTGCTGGCGGGCTTTTTGATTTTAATTCTCAAGCCATTTCAACTGCGGCTGGTACGGGCTTTATTAAAAATGGAGCAGGCGTTTTTGCGACAGGCGGAGGTAATTTTACTGCTGGTTTTGTAATAAATGCGGGAACGGTAATAGCCAGGGGCACAACCGGTTTTGGAAGTGGTGGAACTAATTTTCTAACATTAAATGGAGGAACTTTAGCCGCTAACGCATCAAGAACCTTTCTAAATACCCGTTTCCCAAGCGGCATTGTTATTGGTGGCGATGTTCAACTTGGTGAGGTACCTGCAAACGTTGCATTGGCATCCAATACGGCTAATTTACAGTTTGATAATAATGTTTCTCTTGGAGCATCTACCAGAACAATTACTTTGGGGAATGCAGCAACAAATACTTTTACTGGGATTATTTCAAATACCAGCGGAGGTTTAACTATTGCAGCAAATGCAAACGGCACAACCGGAACTGTTTTACTTTCAGGTGCCAATACTTACTCAGGCGCAACAACAATTAACGGAGGGATTTTAACTACCGGTGCTGCAAATACAATACCTGCAGCTGCAACCATGACACTTGGTGGTGGTACTTTAAAAACCGGTACAGGAGCAGGTTTTACCCAATCAACAGGTACACTTAATCTTACTGCCAATTCTACTATTACTTTAGGTACCGGCGTTCACTCTCTCAGTTTTGCAAATAGCAGCGCAGTTCCCTGGACCGCAGGCCAAACCTTAACTATTACCGGCTGGGCAGGAGGTTATAACGGAACATCAGGTACAGCAGGCCAGCTATTTGTAGGTGCAGATGCAACAGGTTTAACCGCAGGCCAGCTGGCACAAATTACATTCAGGGATGTATCTAATAATCCGTTTCCGGCTGTTATACTTGCAACAGGCGAGGTAGTACCCGGTGCTGCTATTAGTGTACCAGATATCGCTTTGTCATCAAACAACCCGGCCGTAGCCGCTGGTAATATTTCACAAGGCACTACCAATAACATTATTTACAATTTCAGCCTGGCAGTAACTACAGCCAATGCAACTTTAACTGGCGTTACCATAAACACAGCAGGTACTTATGCAGCAACTGATTTTACCAATTTCAGGTGTTGGTATTCGGCAGATAATGTGTTCAGCTCTGCTACAGATGTTTTATTATCAACCATTACACCGGCTGTTGCAGGTGCCCAGGCATTTACGCCTTTTACAAATCAGAACATAAGCAACGGTAATACCGGCTATATTTTTATAACAGCCAGCGCTCCATGTACAGCCGTGATCAACAATAATATTTCAGTAAATGTAATCACTACGGCAGATATTACTTTTTCAAGCGGTAACAAAACCGGAACTGCATTTGCAGGCGATTTGCAAACTATTATTGCGGCAACACCTAATGATGTTACTACTCCGGCAGCTTCTGTTGCCAATGCAAGTTCATCGTTAAGCTGGGTAACTCCTGCGGGTTGTTATGATGCAATTTTAATTGTAGCAAGAGCTACCAGCGCCAATGATGGAGTACCAACCGGAGACGGAACAGCTTATACAGGAAATGCTACCTATGGTTCTGGTACACCTTTAGGCAGTGGATTTGTAGTTTACAATGGAGCTTTAACTTCTCCTCTACCTGTAAACGGCTTAACCAATGGCACACCTTATTTTTATAAATTCTTTACAAGACTTGGTACAGTATGGAGTGCGGGTGTAGAAGTAAGTGCAACACCGGTTTTAGCTTCGGCTTTAACAGATTATTTCCGTTCAGTTGCTTCAGGTGATTGGGCTACTTTAGGCACCTGGCAAAGTTCGCCGGATAGCGCAGCCTGGATTGCTGCAACCCTGGTACCTGGCCCAACAGCATCGCATGTGGTTATACAAAGCCCCGATTCGGTTTACTTAACGGGTCTTCAAACTACCGCTAATCTTACCATTATGTCGGGTGCTAAATTTGATGCAGGTGCTAATATTCTCAGTGCAACAAACAGGCTTAACCTGTTGGGTACTGCAGCTTTTTACCAGGGAGGTTCCGGAAGCATAGTTCCCGGAGTTGTGCGTGTGCTTTCACCAACCAGTAATTATCATTTTAATGGTACACAAAATGGAGCAGCCGGTGCTTACCCCGAATTTGGCAATGTTTTCTGGGAGCCGGTAGCAACAGGTAATGGTACTTTCACCAATTCAATTACTACTACGGTACCTTTTACACTTGGTTTAGTAATTAGAGGAAACATGACCATTAATTTAAGAGGAGCCACGCCTTTTGAAATCAGGTTTGCAACAGGATCTACTGCACGTTCTCATAGAATTGATGGTGATTTAAATATAATCAGTGCAAACTCAACCGTGGTAGTGCAAGCCGGAACATCAGTTACACCTGCCTACTTAAACGTTGGCGGATCTGTTAATATCAGCGCAGGAATATTGCGTGGAATGGCTTCAACTGGTAAAGCCATATTAAACCTGTCAGGTAATATTAATAACACCGGAGGCTCAATACAAACCGGATCAGGTTCATCAACATTTAGTATTAATTACCTGGGCACCGGAGCACAAAGCATTAATAATACAGGCGGCACATACACTTTCACTGCAAACCAGGTGGATTCTATTAATAAGCCTTCAGGAGCTTTAACTTTGAATACACCTATCACACATGCAGGCTCTATTAACTTTTTGTCAGGAGTTTTAAATACTTCTGCTGCAAACCTGTTAACCATGTCTGCCGGTTCTTCTGTTTTAAATGCATCTAATGCCAGTTATGTTTTTGGTCCTGTTAAAAAGATCGGTAACACCGCATTCATCTTCCCGGTTGGTAAAGCCAATGGTTATGTACCAATAGGTGTAAGCAATTTTACAGGAGCATCTGCACCAACAGATGAGTTTACGGCAGAGTATATAAGGGCCAGTGGAAATGCATTGGGTGCCAATACGGCCATTCCCGCTGTTAACCGTATCAGTGCCTGCGAGTATTGGACTTTGAATGTGAATGCAGGAACTCCAACTGTTGATCTTACTTTATATTGGAATGCAAATAATCCTTGTAACGGTACTTATATTGCAAACGTTGCAGATATTGAGGTTGTACATTTTGATGGTGTTAACTGGAACACCAGCAGCGTTGGGTTTAGCTCAAAAACCGGTACCACCGCAGCGGGTGATGTTACCTGGACAAATGTGAGTACATTCAGTCCGTTTACTTTAGCCAGCAGTACCAATTCAAATCCATTGCCTATCACCATTAATTATTTTAACGGTACCAGGAGTAATGGCAATCATTTGTTAAACTGGAAAGTTACCTGTGCAAGCACACCAAGTGCTACCATTGAAATGGAACGCAGCACTGATGGCCGTAATTACAGCCCCATTTACAGCATTTTTGCAACAGCAGTACGCTGCCAGCAGCCATTTAACTATACCGATAATGCACCTGCAAAAGGCATAAACTATTACCGCCTTAAAATGACCGATGCTGATGGTAAAATAACCTACAGTACTACAGTTACTTTAATAAATGCTGTTAAAGGAATTGATGTAATGAATATTGCACCAAACCCAATTGTAAATGGTGCATTTAATGTAAAAATAAGTACGGCCGAAAAAACACAAATGGAACTGGTGATTACCGATATGCAGGGCAGGGTGCTGCAAAAGCAGTCTGTGAGCATGATTGCCGGTTTTAACCAAATACCCATGAATGTAAGAAACCTGGCTGCAGGTACTTACCAGCTGTTTGGCAATACAGCCGATGGCCGCACAAGGGTATTAAGGTTTGTCATTCAATAATCAGCCGCCTCCAAACGATTAAAAAATCCATTTCAACAAACTGAAATGGATTTTTTAATATTATCCCTCTATAGCGTAGTTATAGGAGAGTTATAGAAGACTTATAGCAGAGTTACTTCATAGTGACTCCATAGTGACTCCACAGTAACTTCATGGTGAATAGGTATTCACTCCCGGTAAATCCTGGTCAACTCCGGTTAAACTGTATTCAACCGTTTTGTTACCTGACAGGTTCGCAGATAAATTCTTCAATGCACTGCTTTTAATGGATGTTTTTTTAAAGTACAGGGCTGTTACCGAAACCGGGTAGGTTATTAGCCCAAATATTTTTTGATTACAACGTAGGCTACAATTACCAGTATCAGTAAAGTAACGATGGTTATATACAACCAGGGCTGGTCTTTCAGTTTGCGTTTTTCTTTTTTTGCTTTCTTTTTTGCAGTTTGTTTTTTCAGTTCACTGTTCAGCTGCTGCACCATCAGCGAAACATCTTTTTTATTCTTAAAATTTTCCAGTCCCTCCACAGCATCATTCATAAACTCATCATCGGCCATCTGCTTTTCTATATCATGTGCATCGGCGGCTGACAGGTTCTTATTCAGATAGTCGAGCAGTTTTTCCTGCTCAATATCTTTGTTAAGGTTGGCTAATATGTCTTTTAAATCTTTACTCATTGGTTTGTGTGCGTTCCATAATGATCTTTAAATTACGTTTGCCGTTTTGAATATGGCTTTTTACATGCATGATGCTATAACTGGTTTGCTCGGCAATTTCCTGGTAGCTTTTTTTCTCCAGGTAAAACAAAGTTACACATTGTTGCTGCTCTTTGTTCAGTTGCAGTAAGGCGCTTGCCAGGTTATCAAGTGTTTTATCTTTTTGAATATGCTGACTGTTGCCATCCGGTTCGGCAGGTGTTGTTAAAGTCTGCTCGTTTAGCTCTGCGCTAAACCTGCCTTTGTCCCTCAGCTTCATCAGGCAGTGATTTTTTGCAATCATGTATATCCAGCTTTTAAAATACTCCACTTTGTATTTGTGCAGTTCATTAATTGCTTTTAAAAAAACCTGTTGTACGGCATCTTTTGCTTCTTCTTCATTTTTCAGATACTTCATACTAACACCCAGCAGCAGCATGGTGTAGCGTTCCAGCAAAATACCCAGCCACTCATTATTGTGGTCTGCATAAAACCGGTTAAGCAGTTCTGCATCGCTGATATGGCTGTATTTATTGTTCTTCAAAACGTACCGGTGATTTTAATTTGAATGTACAGATTACTTTACAAAGGGAAACATTTATTTTATTTTTTTTGATGATTAGCCTGTTTGTTTTTCAACACCAGGTATTCAAGCCAAAGTGCTTTATTATAAGCTGCAGAATAAAAATGATAAATGAGGTAATTGCAATGAAGGAATATTTGTTTTACCGGTGTTGGTTGCGCAAATGCAGCACGGGCCTGGAAAAACACAAACTCATCCTGATCTGTTTTTTCAAAATCGGCAATGGAATTAATGGTAAGGTCAGATACTGTGGTACCCAATCTCAATAAGGCAGTTCGTAAAATAATACGGTCCATGATATTGGTTGCCTTGGCAAGTAATTTATTTGCATCAGTAATCAGCTGTTTGCTGTACAGCTTTAGTTCGGTTATGTCAAATGCTTCCATCAACCTTGCTGCATGATAAATAAGTATTGCAGGCTTTACATAACTGGGCGAAACATAAACCGGTCTTTTCATGTATTCCCTGTTTTTTAATATTTGGGATAACAGGTAAATGGTTGCGCTGTCTTCTTTTACCAGCGGTAATTTTTTCTCAAAATTAAAATAGAGGATATTGCATTGCACAGCCAGGTCAAAATCGGGGTGCATTTTTTCTCCCAGGTAAGTGCTGTAAGCCGGGATATCCCTGTATTTTTTAAAGGTAGAATTGATCTTTCTCTTTTTAAGATTGCTTACGGCTATCAATCTTTCTTTCAATGCGGTATTATCGCTATCGTTATTATCTGAGGCCAGCAGTATCATTACGCTGTCGTCTGCATCATCGCCCTGCGCAAGAACTCCTGTAAGACGATTGATAAAAAAAGCATGCGGTAATATTGGGGCATTAACCGGCCAGAAACTGTAATAGGGTTTGCCATTTGTGTTTCTGTAATAGGGGTAAGCAGCAGCTGCATTTTTGCTAATACGAATTGCTCTTGTTTTATTATCATTAGTTAAATAAGGCGTAAGTTTATTTAAAGTAAAAGCTGTTATGGCGGTAAAAAAAATATTGTTATCGGGCTGGTAGTTGTGCGGTAATCCGGCGCACTTTCTGTAACCGGGAAACATGCCTGTGTAAAATTCGCCATCCTGCTTAACCTGCATGGCTTCAATATCTGCCAGCAGCCTGCTTATCAATGCTGAGTCGGTTTGGGCAAATACACGGGCATTAAACAATATAACAGAAAATATAAAGAGTAGTCTTCTCATAAAAGATCATCTTAAAAGTACTTTTTTATCCAGGTAATTTATATGCATAGTAAAGCCATTTTAAAAAATTCATGGGCTTTTCCATATCCACGATCATATCTTTTCGTTGCAACTGTTGCCAGTTAATTTTTTTGCCTGCTTTTTTTTGCCTGCTTACAAACTGATCCAGCGCCACAACAGATCTTGCATTGATGGTGTTCATCACAAAACAAAATTCCTTTTTATTTTTTTCGGCATAAGGCAATGCCATGATCTTTTGATTTTGCAATTGCACCCTTTCTAAAAATGATTTTCTGAAAGCAGTATAATCATTGCAGGTGTTCACCAAAGTATAAATATTGTCTCTTACATCTTTATACAGGTCAAAAATATCGTTGCCCAGCTGAAATAAACTGCCGGTAAAAAATAAGGCTTCCTTCATTTGCTCATCAGCCACATCATTCAGGCATTGATGATAAATGATAACCGAAACGGCTCCCTTGGTGAAAGTGATATGTTCCAGTTCCTGTACAGATATGGCCGGGTTGGTTTGCCTGGCTGTTTCGATCTGTATATCGAGCACATGCTTTGCAGCTTCTAAGTAAGCTTCTTTATGTGGTGTATCGGCTAATAAAAATGTTTGTATCTCTTTGGCTACATTGGCCAAAAATGTGGTTGCAGTATAGTTTTGAGGATCGTGGGTTATCAACCTGATGCTTTCCATATCAAGCTTATCTACATCAAACAGGTCATCGCCAACCGGCGTTAAAATACCAAAGAGGGTAGCTCTTTTTCTTTCGGCATCTGTAAGCGTACGTCCGTATAACTTTGTGTAACTGCTGCATAAAAATGAAGTGATGAAGAGGCCGTAATAATTCAGTATCTTTTTTTTCTGTTCATCCCTGAATTTTCCGCCGTATTTATTTTCCAGCTCATGCAGGTAAGGAACCAGGAAGGTTTTATTGTATTGCTTTTGTTTTTTTATTTCTGTATAAACATGGCGGGATATGTTTATATACCTGAATAGCCTCATGGTAGAATTGGTTCCTGTATTTTAAATATACAAAGATTGCAGTGTGTTTTAATTGAGCAGATCAGCCGCCATCAACCTTATTTAGATTTACCTGCGATTGTTTTGTTTCAGCATCTGTTTTTTTAGGCTTATCCAAAAACAACATTTTTATTGCGATAACAATCATTAGTACAGCAAATACTTTTTTAAGTGTTTCCTGCGATATGGATAAAGCCAGTTTGCTGCCAAAGAAACTGCCCACTAAAAAGCCAATTGCCAGCAGGCCTACTATCCTGTAATCTACATGCCCCTGTTTATAATATTGTATTACTCCAAAAATACCAACCGGCAGCATGATTAAAGCCAGCGATGTGCCTTGTGCGGTTTTCTGACTAAAGCCGATAAAATAAACCAGTGCCGGCACAATGATGATACCACCACCTACACCTACAAGTCCGCTGAGCATACCGGCTGCAACCCCTACCAGTATAATGATAAGAATAGTTTGTATATCCATTGCTTTCTTTTTAATGATCATTTGGGAAATGTTGTTTTGTACAGTGCAATAGAATCTTCAATCACTTTATATGCCGCTTCTGCATTTTGAAATTCATCTATTTCCACTATTTTATTTTCCAGTACTTTATATTGTTCAAAATAATTACGCAGTACGGCAATAAAATGTTTGGGCAGATCTTCCAACGTTTTTATATAATTCACGCCCGGATCTTTAGAAGCTACCGCAATTATTTTATCATCAGCTACACCGGTATCAATCATCTGCATATTGCCAATTACCCTGGCTTCTACGAGGCAAAGCGGCTGAATGCTTTCGCTGCACATTACCAAAATATCAAGCGGGTCTCCGTCCAGGCCCAGGGTTTGCGGTATAAAGCCATAGTTAATGGGATAATGAAAAGATGAGTAAATGATGCGGTCTAATTTTAATAAACCGGTCTTTTTATCAATCTCATATTTTGTACGTGAGCCTTGTGGAATTTCGATGAGGCCATTAACAACCTGCGGAGCATTATCTCCGTAGTGGGCGCCGTGCCAGGGGTGAAGTGTGTACATGTTTTTAATTATGAATTATGAGTGATGAATTATGAATGAAGAGTTCTGTAGTGTTCCGATTTTTAAATCTTCATTCCTGATTCCTAATTTTTAATTAGCTGGTATCCTGCAAATGTTGCAGCAATACCCAGCACAACACTTACAGCGATATACAAAAAAGCCATTCCTGTTTTTCCGCTTTGCAGCAATTGCATATTCTCCAGTGTAAAAGCAGAGAAAGTGGTGAAGCCGCCACAGATACCGGTTGCCAGAAATAATTTCCAGTTGTTTGCAAAACTTTCATCTTTGATGCTGAAGGCCAACACAAGGCCAATAATAAAACTGCCGATGATATTTACTGAAAGCGTGGCATAAGGAATTTTTTTAACACCTATCAGCAGCGTGGCCACATACCTGAGTATGGAGCCGATGCCACCACCCAAACCAACCAGTAATAAGTTTTTAATCATCTGCAGTTTATAAGTTTCCGGAGAAAGTATATTTCAGGTCAACAAGCCATTTGCCATTAATACGAACCAGCTTTAAAACGGTTTTATCAGCACGGCTGTAACTGTTGCTGTAATTAAAAATAAAAATACTGTCGGGTTTTACAACACTGGTTTCATTTACAATAATCTGCGCCTGTTTGTATTTTTCAAGGGTAGCTTTATCTTTTCCGCTGTATTGTTTTTTAAAACGTTCAAAAATCTGGGTATTGGTTTCATCTTTGTACAGGTACTGCTCAGCCTCTTTAAAATTGTTATCCAGCAATGCACGTACAAAGGCAGTAGCTACATCTATATCTGTTACAGCTGTTTTTTTCTGATCGGAATTGTTGCAGGAGAAAATGGCAACAATAAGTATCAGGAGCGCAAAATATTTTTTAATCATGGTTAAAGTTAAACATCTTTTAATAAACAAAAAAGCATCTACCGGCTGGTAGATGCTTTCTTTAAAATATGAACGTAATTACTTCTTGTCCATAACATTTTTCAGCGAATCCAGCGCCTGCATTCCTTTATCCATCATCATTTTAAGCGAATCGGGACTCATGTTTTTGAATTTTTCCATTTTTTCATTCAGGTCACCCATCTGCTCATCGTTCATATTCTTCTCCTTCATTTTTTCTGCACCCATACTCATCATAGTAGCCATATCCATAGCTACTTTCCATTCTCCGCCTTCTTTCTTCAATACAAAATCAACAGCTTCTCCGCTCTTTTTTTCTTTTACATTTACAGTTGCCCTGTCTCCGTCAATCTTGGCTTCACCCATTTCCATTTTACTTTTGTCAAACTGCTCATCAGTCTTATCCTCCATGGTGTTGTCTTTCATTTTCATACCCATTTCCATCAGATCAAACATAGCCTTACTATCGGCAGTAGCCAGTTTACGGGCTGCTGCAATATCTTTTTTACCCATTGCATCAAAGAAACTGGTTAATACAGTTTTGGGATCGCTGCCACCGCTTTTACAACTACTGATGTAAAGGGCCAAAAAGGCAAAAAGCACAACTAATAATTTTTTCATAAACTATTTTTTAAGGTTAATATCAGCCAGTCATAGGCTGAATAGTTATAAAATTAATTTTATTTTCATTACGAATGTAATAAGCGCTATTCTTTTTTCTTTTGCATCGAATCCAGGGCCTGTAAACCTTTTTTGATCATCATTTTCAGGCTGTCGGGGTTCATTTTCTGTAATTTTTCAAGGCCGTCTTTCAGGTCTCCTTTGCGGTTGCCCATATTGCCTTTCATGCTGTTGAACATTTCATTACCGGGTTTGGTAAGGGCAATCTTCCAGGTATTGTCTTCTTTAACCAGTTCAAATGTTTGTTTGCTGATCTTTTTACCGTTTACAGCAGCCGTATCCGGTGTTATGATCTCGGCTTCAACTGTGGCATGGTCGCCATCAATCTTTTCGTTCTTTAAACTGTACTCAATATGTTGTGCCTTGTCTTTTAATTCTTCGGTCATCCTGCTTTTTATTTTTTGTATCCCTTCGGGGTCAATACTGGTCATAAATTTTTCAGCAGCTTCCAGCATGGCCACATCTGTTTTGGTAATAGACTTTTTCATTTCTTCAATATTGCCGTTTTTCATAGCTGTAAACATATTTTCCATTACAACTGTTGGGGGATTGGCGGGTTCCTGTTTACAGGCTGCAAAGCAAAGCAGTAAACAACAGGCAGTGATTATTTTTTTCATGGTTATATTTTAAACCTAAAATTAATTTTATTTAGCTGCAACCGGTTAATTTTTGTGTTTTTATTATAGCAGGAAATAAAAAAGAGGCAGTATTAACACTGCCTCCGGTATATACAAGGTTAGTAAGCTAAGGTTGAGTTGGCTTTTTGTGTTCGCCTGCTTTTGCATCTGTTACTCTTACATCATCTTTATTATATGCTTTAATGATCTGTTTAACCAAACGGTGCCTTACCACATCTTCTTCATCCAGTTCAATTTGGGCTATACCTTCAATATTTTTTAAAATACGGGCAGCTTTAAACAAACCGCTTTGCTGATTTTTTGGCAGATCAATCTGTGTAGGATCGCCGGTGATAATGGCTTTGGCATTGGGCCCAATCCTGGTTAAAAACATTTTTATCTGCAGATCGTTTGTATTCTGTGCTTCATCCAGTATGATAAAAGCATTATCAAGTGTGCGGCCACGCATGTAAGCCAGTGGCGCAATCTCAATGGTACGGGTGCTCATGTAATAACCCAGTTTATCGGCCGGTATCATATCATCCAGTGCATCGTAGAGCGGGCGTAAGTATGGATCAATTTTTTCCTTCAGATCGCCGGGTAAAAAGCCAAGGCTTTCGCCGGCTTCTACAGCAGGCCTGGTTAAAATAATTTTTTTAACCGATTTGTTTTTTAATGCTCTTACCGCCAAAGCCACGGCTGTATAGGTTTTACCGGTACCGGCGGGGCCAATGGCAAAAAGGATGTCATTTTTATCGCAGGCTTCCACCATCCGTTTCTGGTTGGCTGTACGTGCCCTTACAGTTTTACCATTGGGACCAAATACCAATACATCATTGGGGTTACGGTCCATAAAATTGTCAACCACTTTTTCATCGTCACCACCAAGTATCTGTTCAAAATAATTGGCACTCATGTGGCCATTGCGTTCTAAATAACTGAGAATAAGATCAATTTTTTCCCTGGCGCCTTCAATTTGTTCCGGGGCTCCGCTTAATTTTATCTGCGTGCCACGACTGAGAATTTTTAAAAGGGGAAATTTCTTTTTGAGGATGTCTAACTTACCGTTGTTTACGCCAAAGAATTCGATAGGGTTTACGGTTTCGAGATTAATGATCGTTTCTGTCAATGGATTTTAGTTTTTGCCACTGTTTCTGTAAAGCTGATTTACCAGGGTATACATAGCAGCGGTTAGTGATCAATAAAAATACAATTGCTTACTAACTTGTCTCTTTTCCAAATGTAACGAAATGCATTTAATAGATTGTGTATTTACTTATCAACAGAATGTTAATTAAATAAAACAAAGAATGCAAAACAATCAGTACAAAAACTGTAAATGAATTTCATATTTCTTTATGAAAATGAAACCGGGGTATATTTTTTATTGAACAGCCGGGCCATTGCTGTTTCAATTTCTTTTTTTCTTCTTTACATTTTGAATTTTTTTTATTAAGTTTGAATATAGCATCCTTACTACTAACAAGGAATGCAAACTACTCCCGTTAAATACTGCTATATCCCTTTCCTGCCTCTCTGAAAATGATAAGGCTTATTGCATTTCATGACCGATATCAGGATTTCTTTTCAGCCTGTTGTTGACCTTTATTATGCAATAAAAACATTTGCAAAAAATGGTCTCAATTTTTATAAAACCTAAATTCTATCCACATGTATACCGAAACACAACACCGAACACTTATTGACGAATGCGTACAATGGCTTAATGAACTGGCAGCTTACCGCCAAAAGATTAATCAACTAAAAAACGAGTTATATTATTTTGCACCGGGCAAAACAGACCCCGATGCATTGCTGAACATTGAACATTTTCACAACCAGTTTCACATTCAGCTTATCAATATTCACGACCTGAAGCATGAGATCAGGTTTCATGTAAACGAAGCTCAAAAGCATCCAACTTTCGGGCATCGTATACCGCATCATTACATCAAGGAAAAACTGGACATGCTCCTGTCTGACCTTGACAAACTCGAAAATGAGTTTCATGCTTTTGTAAAACAATAACTTTTAAAATCACCAGCCAGCTTGTAAAAAGCTGGCTGGTTTAGTATTATACCTTTTGCATTCATTAAACTTTATGTTATGGCAACCTACGATTATAAACATGTAAAAAATATTGCCCTGCTGGGGCATGCAGGCTGTGGTAAAACCACACTGGCCGAGTGCATGCTTTTTGATGCAGGTATTACCAAACGCCGCGGCAGCATAGCTGCAAAAAACACCGTAAGCGATTACCATGAACTTGAAACGGAAAGACAAAGTTCGGTATTTGCTTCGCTGCTGCATACCACCTGGAAAGATTATAAGATCAATATTATTGACACGCCCGGCTATGATGATTTTGCCGGTGAAGTAATAAGCGCCCTGCGGGTGGCAGATACCGGCGTACTGGTTTTAAATGCAGCTATGGGTGTGGAGGTTGGAACAGATATTACCTGGGAATATACCAACACGTTTAAAACACCCACCATTTTTGTTCTTAACCAGCTGGATAATAATGATGCCGACTTTGAGCGTACACTGGCTGAAGCCAAATCGCATTTTGGCCCTAATGTAGTGGCCGTACAATACCCTGTACAAACGGGCAGTGGCTTTAATTGCATTGTTGATGTACTTAACATGGTGATGTATAAATATGGCCCCGATGGTGGCAAGCCCGAAAAAGTACAAATACCTGATGCTGAAAAACCAAGAGCAGAGCAACTGCATAAAGAACTGATAGAAACCATCGCATCCAACGATGAGAACCTGATGGAAAAATATTTTGACCAGGGCGAACTGACCGAAGAAGAAATGAAGGCCGGTTTGCATGAGTCGATGATCAGGCATGATATATTTCCTTTGTTTTGCGCCAGTGCCGAAAAAAATATGGGCATTGGCCGCATCATGAGTTTTATAGATTATGTATGCCCGGCAGCTTATGAAATGCCGGCACAAAAAACAAAGGCCGGTGCCGAACTGCCCTGCGATGTTAATGGCCCTGCCTGCATTTTTATTTTTAAAACAATTATAGAACCACATATTGGCGAACTGAGTTTATTTAAAGTATTTAGCGGCAGTATAAAGGGTGGCAGCGAACTGGTAAATGAAAATACAGGTACCACAGAAAAAATAAACCAGTTGTTTTTGCTGGAAGGCCATAACCGGGTACCGGTGCAGGAACTGGTGGCAGGAGATATTGGTGCCACCATCAAATTACGATCAACCCATGTAAACAATACACTGCATGAAAAAGGTGTGAACCTGGAACTTGAACCCATTGTTTTTCCAAAGCCCAGCGTTACGGTTGCAATCTCTTCGGTTAATAAAGGCGATGAAGAAAAATTATCCAATGCACTGCATACCTTGAGAGAAGAAGATGCAAGTATGCACTTTGAAGTATCGCCCGAAATAAAACAAACCCTGCTGCATTGCCAGGGCGAGCTGCACCTCAAAGTACTGCAATGGAAAATTGAACATATTCATAAACTGGATGTGAAATTTGATAAACCAAAAATTCCGTATCGTGAAACCATCAGCCGCAGGGCAGAAGGAAATTACCGCCACAAAAAACAAAGTGGTGGCGCCGGGCAATTTGCCGAAGTGTACCTGCGTATTGAACCCTGGTATGATGGCATGCCCAATCCCGAGGGATTGAACCTGCGCAGCAAAGAAGAAATTGACCTGGATTGGGGTGGTAAACTTATTTTTTGCAATTGTATTGTTGGTGGTGCTATTGATACCCGTTTTCTTCCCTCTATTTTAAAAGGCGTGATGGAAAAAATGCAGAACGGGCCGTTGACCGGAAGTTATGCCCGTGACATCAGGGTGAGTGTGTATGATGGTAAGATGCATGATGTGGACAGCAATGATATTTCTTTTAAGATAGCAGGCTTACATGCATTCCGCCAGGCATTTATTGAAGCCGATCCGCAATTGCTTGAACCTATTTACACCGTGGAAGTATTTTGCCCGGATGAAATGGTGGGTGCTGTGATGGGCGATCTGCAAACCCGTATGGGTGTGGTGGAAGGCATGCAGGCTGAAGGACATTTTGAAAAGATAACGGCTAAGGTTCCGCTGGCGCAGATGCATCAATACTCATCATCGCTGCGTAGTTTAACACAGGGCCGTGCAAGGTTCAATATGTTTTTCAGTTCCTATGCACCGGTGGCTTATGAAGTGCAACGTAAATTAATGGAGGCACATAGTAAGCATGAAGTGTTGCAGGATTGAGAATGATAATTCATGCAGAGAAAAATTAATTACACCGCCCTGAAGGGCGGTGTTTAGTTTGAAGATGTTCTGGCTTTAGCCAAATAAAATTATTGGGCTAAAGCCCGGGGTGTAAAATGTTTATTTATCCCCGCCTTTCAAGGCAGGACAATTGAAGCAGCTTTCACTCAACCAATAAAAACCGGGTTATTGTTTAGAAGCTGCTACCGTTTCTCTTTTTTCCTGCTCTGCAAGAATAGCAGCTAAGTAAGCTGTGGTTTGTTTTTCAATTTCAGCTTCTGTAATATCCAATGCATGTGGATTGGTAGTTAACTGCAGCCAGGGTTTTGGTGCTTCAAAATTATAACTGCCAAAAACAATTACCGGTGTGCCGTTTGCCAGTACGGTTTCTTTATCGCCTAAAATCCATTGGTCGGCCCAGTCATACAAATAGCGGGCATCTTTTTCCTGCAGGCGCAGGCAGGAGTGTGATGCAGGATAACCGGGCAAACTGTATTGATGCCAGCCCACACCATCTTTATTGGCTATATTAAAATTCCAGAACAGTTCCCACTCATCGTTAACGGTGCTGATGGTTTTTTCTGCTTTCCAGTTGGCATAAAAAAGCCCGGTTGGTGTAGGATCTTTTTTGCGACCCATATTGGTTGGGCCGGTGTACATTAAAATGCCGTTTTCATACGTACCAAATGTTTGTGTTGGGTAACTGAAGAAAATAATTTTATTGATTGCCGCCAGATAAGGCACCTGTAAGGGAAATGGAAGATAGTATGCAAGGTCGCCAGTCATATCTGTTGGTATGATGACCGTATCCATTTGTGCAAAACCGGCTTTATCGGTCCTGTTAGCTGCCAGTACAATGTGTAACTGGTTGCTGTCTGTATTGGCAAGTGACCATTGCTTTGCATTGGCTAATTGGTAAGTAACAGCTTTGGGCTGTTGGCGTTGTGGTGGTTGTTTAAGCGTAACCTTTTTTTCTTTTTTTGTGCTGCACGATAATAAAATTGTAAGACAAAAAGATAAAAAGATGATGAAGTTTTTGATAGTGGTTTTCATGCGGCAAATATGCACGCAATATTTTTTTAAAGGCTTACATGATTATTTGAAAGCGTTGTATTATTCACACATTGCAATGAATGGTGGCTTTACTTACCTTCTAATTCTTTCAACTTGTTTTTTGCTTCCTGGTAACCGGGGTATAGTTCCAGTGTTTTTTTATAAAACCTGATGGCATCTTCTTTGCGGTTTAGTGCCAGGTAAATATTGCCGGTGGTAAACATTACCAGGTCTTTATCCGGAAACTCGGCAACATTATTATCAGCTATTACCTTTGCATCTTCATACCGCTTTAAGTTTAGCAACTGTTCTGCAATAAAATTCATCGATATCCAGTCAACATAATAATGTGCGGTATCTGCTTTCATTTTTTTGTACGCTTCAACAGCTTTTACTGCTCCTAATTGGGCGATGTTTGTTTCTGTTTTTTTGTGAATAGGTTCTTTTATTACAACAGGCTTATTATAAAGTACCTTAACCAGGTTCTTTGTTATTCCAAAAAAATCGGTGGGAGAACTGTTGCATAAAATGATGGTAAAGCTGTTGGTGGAAGGAATGCGGAGCATGAAGGAAATAAATCCTTCCGTCATACCCAGGTGAAAATTAGCTGTAACACTGTCTTCTGTTGTGTATTTAAAATTTTGATTAAACCAGCCATAGCCATACCTCGCCGGCCGCATACCGGGTGTTAGCATTTCATCAGTAAGCGCTTTGCTGAGTAAAGTATGATTTGATAAAGCCAGGTGAAATTTAAACAGGTCATCTACGGTTGAATACAGGTCGCCGGTACCCATGGTATTTGACTGATCACGAAAATCGGCACTGGTAAAGCCTCCAAAGCTATAATCATATCCTGTTGCCCTGTTGGGTACAATCTGCAAATGCTGGTAAGAACCTGAATTGTTCATCTGCAGTTTATCAAAAATATCATCCTTCATTAATTGAGCATAAGATTTGCCGGTAACCCTTTCCATGATGTAGCCCAAGGTAAAATAACCCCAGCTGCTGTAGAAATAACGGGAGCCGGGTGTAAAAGAAAGTGCAGAATCCATAAACACTTTTACATAATCTTCTCTTGTAAAATTCTGCCGGCTTATCCTTGGAAAAAAATCTTTAATAATATCATAGTTGGGTATGCCGGAAGTGTGACTGAGTAATTGCTTTATAGTTACGTTGGCAGCGGGTTTGTTTTTAAATTCGGGTAAATAATCTGCAATGGTTTTATCTAAACTCACCAGACCTTTTTGCACCTGTATCAGCATCAGCGTGGCTGTAAGGGGTTTTGAAACAGAACCCAGCATAAACTTTGTATCTGTTTTGTTGGGAATATTCCATTCCCTGTTTGCCAAACCAAATGCACTTTTGTAAACAACCTTGCCATTTTCTGCAACCAATACTGCACCATCAAACATATTGTAGTTGTGGTAGGTTTGCATGATATTGCCCAGTGTTGCTTTTTTGTTTTGCGCAAAAAGGTAACTGCTTACAAGCAGGCAATAAAAAAATATCGTAAGTCTTTTTAGTAGCATAATTTTTTCAGGTTGTTATCCTTTAATAATTGCTTTTAAAAATAATTGAACACTCTCCGATCTTCCGATAGGTTCTAATAAAAAAATGAAAAGATTAACGCCCAACGCAAGATAGGTAGCGGCATGTTTGAGCTTGCCATATTTCCATGCTCCCAGGAGCAGCATTGCCATGATAAGTACCTGTGTAAGATAAATGGGCACCATGATATTTATGTTTGGAAAATCTTTGACATGCATTTTCACATATACATTTTGTATTCCCCTGCCAAGTGCAGGCATCATAATAATAAATACCGTTGATATCAGCCACCATGCATGGTTTTCTATTTCTTTTCTGTGAATGATACTTTTTATCACTGCAAATCCAAAGGCTGTCATCATTACAATTTCCACAGCGGCTACACCAAAGAAGAACCAGGGTTGAAATGGCCCGAATTGCTCCGGAGCTTCCAAAGCTCTTTGGGCAGTCACCATGTCTCTGTTCATCATACTCAGCGCAGTAAGGCAAACACCTCCGGCTATAAACATGCCGATGATACCATTGGTTCTGTGCCTGGCCATTTGGCCATGTGTAGCAAACCAGGGTTGAATGATAAGATAGATGTACCAAACAGTACCCGTCCAATAATGTATATGAACCGACCATGCATTTTCGGAAAAATCGCCCCAATAATCTTTGAAAATGCCAAGCTGCATTACAACCATGGGAAGTAACATCCATCTGTAAAGTGTTTTGTATTTACTCATCTTACAGTTTATTAAAGTTTAGTTTAAGATAGTAACAGCCGGTATGTTAAATTGAAACTACTATGTTGCAGTATAAATGCCATTAATGTGACATGCAGTATAAATATACAGCCACCATTCTTAAAAAGCAAGAACTACCTGTTTGAAAACGCCACTGCTATTTTAGCACCCAACGATGCATTGTGTAATATCAATGCAATGTTCGAATGCAGGCTTTCGCCATCGGTATGGTCTGCCAGGTATTTTAATAAGAAGGGAGTTATTTCTTTGCCTTTGATGTGCTGACGTTCTGCTGCATCCAATGCTTTCCCGATATGTACTTCCATTTCATCCTTCGGTATTTCCTGTGCAGCAGGTAAGGGGTTTGCAATCAGTACCGAACCTTCCAGTCCCATGGCCCATTTGGTGTGCAGCATGGCAGCAATTTCTTTGGGTGTCTCCAAACGAAGGGGAGAAGCAAAACCGCTTTTAGAAGAATAAAAACCCGGTAACTCATCCTGCCCGAAAGTAACAACCGGAATACCTTTTGTTTCGAGATATTCCAATGTAAGACCAATATCTAAAATTGATTTTACACCTGCCGATACAACCGCTACTGATGTTTGCGCCATCTCGGTAAGGTCGGCAGAAATATCCATGCTGTTTGCTGCACCACGATGTACACCACCGGTGCCGCCGGTTACAAATATTTTTATACCGGCCATAGCTGCAATACGCATGGTAGCTGCCACGGTGGTGGCGCCATTTAATTTTTTACTGAGCACATAAGGTATATCACGCAGGCTCACTTTCCATACGCCTTTTGCATTGCCAAAAAACTCAAGCTGCTTTTCGGTTAAACCCACATAGCATTTTCCATCCATGATGGCGATGGTTGCGGGTATAGCACCATTAGCTCTTACCATGTCTTCAACAGCAAGGGCTGTTTCTACATTTTTTGGGTAAGGCATACCATGCGAAATGATGGTGCTTTCCAGGGCAACAACAGGCTTGCCCTGTTGCAATGCCTGTTCTATTTCGGGTAAAATATGTATGAGGGAATGGTTCATTATTCTTCGTAGTATTTAGAAACCTGTTGCAATAATTTTTCCTGGGTAAGATGAGTGGCAATGGCACCTTTTACCTGTAATATCTCTGCAGATAAAGTATGGGCAGTACGCAGGCTGTTCAGGTTGTCTTTACCAAAATATTTTGATAAGATAAAACCGCTTACAGAGCCATCGCCTGCGCCGGTACAATCTACCACGTTTGCATTGGGTGCATTCAGTTTAAGGGTTTCAGTTTTTTTGTACAGGGCCGATCCATCAACGCCCTGGTGCAGCCAGATATATTGTATACCCCTGTCGTGCAGTTCTTTTATCTGTTCATCAGTTGTGGTGGCTGCAT
Source organism: uncultured Chitinophagaceae bacterium (assembly GCA_963715585.1). Classification (GTDB taxonomy): domain Bacteria; phylum Bacteroidota; class Bacteroidia; order Chitinophagales; family Chitinophagaceae; genus Ferruginibacter. Next base: position 889,589 of record OY970254.1, read on the forward strand.
CGCTGCACAATGCAGGCAGTTCATCTTCATTGGGTGTAATTAAATACAGCCCGTTAAAATTAGCAGTAGCTATCTTTTTTGCAGGTGGCACCGAACAAGGCTCAATAATCATCCTGATCTTGTTCAGGTTGGTAAAGTTTATCAGCCAGTTAATAGATTCCACACTGATGTTTGCATCAACCAATACATAAGCAGCATTGCCGAGTAAGTCTTCTTTTTCCTGTAAATAATCCGGCGTTATTAAATGCAATGCCGCATTGGTAAGCAGGGCAGTAAACATAGAACCATCTGTATTGATAATGGCGGTGTATTTACCGGTTGGCACGGGTGCGGTGATGGATGCATCCAGTAACATGCCTGTATCGGTGCATTCCTTTTTTAGCCAGTCGCCATCCACATCATTGCCAAAAACAGAGATGAGCTGAACGGGAATATCCAGTAAACTTAGCTGGTGAGCAATGTTACGGGCCACACCACCTGCGGTACGGGTGCTGCTTACTTCGTTGGTGGTGTGCATCATCATTTTTTCTCTTGCATGAAAGAGCTCGTCCACCAACGCAGCGCCTATGCAGATAACAGGTTTTGACATAGGGGCAAAAGTACTGAAAGTTATTGTGGTTGCCAGTTCTGGCCAGGTTTAGTTTTTTGGGTTATTAAATAATTGCGGACAGTAAAAGGATTTTGAAGGGGATAGATCTGGAAAGCTGTAAAAGCAGCACCAGGGTCACTTTTTTTACTTACCAAAGTCATACTTTAGGCAGCAACAACAGGGTATTTTGTAATAGAAATATTTTTCATCTAAAACTTATTTTATGAAAAAGATATTATTACTGATACTGGCGTTTCCTGTACTGGCAGGGTATGCCCAAAAATGGGAAAAGAATTATGATTATGTTGATAATTGTGTGTGCGGACTTTCCAAAGTAAAAAAGGATGGTAAAATCGGTTATGTAACCAAGGCCGGAGTTGAAGTGGTAAAGCCGCAATATGAAGACGGGCTAACTTTTAACGACGGCTATACCGCAGTAAAAAACGAAGGGAAATGGTTATTTATTGACAGTACGGGCAAAGCTATTACAAATGCCCTGTTTGATGATGCCATGAGTTTTAAAAATGGATTCGCTTCGGTATCAAAAAACAATCTGTATGGGTTTATCAATACCACCGGAGAACTGGTGATACCCTGTACATTCAACAATGCCCGCAGCTTTACAGAAGGCTTGGCCCCTGCTGCCAATGCAAAAGGGTATTGGGGTTATATTAATGAAAAGGGAGAATGGATGATAAAACCCGAATACGATTTTACCGACAATTTTGAAAACGGGGAAGCAAGGGTTATGAAAGGAGAGAAGATGTTTTATATTGACAGGCATAATAAAATGGTGCATTAGTGATTGTTGCTGTTAGGTAATGCAATATTTAATTTGTTTCGAAAATAATTACGCTTTGATTAAAAGCTCAATAAAGTTATGCGGTACAAGAGTGTACTTCGTTCCTCAGGATAAACTGTGCCAATTAAGTTTAATAGCAGCACAAAAACATGGCCCATAAAAAAACATCCGCCAACCAGCGGATGTTTTTTATAATAATGAGGTTTAAATTTTCATTTTCTGAATCATCCTTCGACAGGCTCAGGATGACCGCGTTAAATATCCGTCGCCTCTCCATAAGCCACAGCAGTTGCTTCTTTCAAAGCTTCGCTCATGGTAGGGTGAGGGTGAACTGCATTTAATATTTCGTGGGCGGTGGTCTCCAGTTTACGGGCAACCACGGCTTCGGCAATCATGTCGGTTACACCGGCGCCAATAATATGGCATCCTAAAAATTCACCGTACTTGGCATCGTAAATAACTTTTACAAAACCTTCGGTGGCACCGGCAGCAACTGCTTTACCGCTGGCAACAAAAGGAAACTTACCAACCTTTACTTCGTAACCGGCATCTTTGGCCGCTTTTTCAGTGTAACCAACGCTTGCAATCTCCGGACTGCAATAAGTACAGCCGGGAATGTTGTTGTAATCCATTGGCTCTGGGTGATGGCCGCTTAAATGCTCGGCTGCATTAATGCCTTCTTTGCTGGCTACGTGTGCAAGTGCTTGTCCGGGTGTGCAATCGCCAATGGCGTAAATGCCGGGCACATTTGTTTGCCCGTTTGCATCAACAATTATTTTTCCTTTTTCGGTTTTAATGCCCAGGGCTTCTAATCCTATGTTTTCAATATTGGCAACAACACCCACAGCGCTTAATAAAATATCAGCTTCCAAAACCTCTTCGCCGGTTGCAGTTTTTACAGTTGCTTTTACGCCTGCACCACTGGTATCAACTTTGGTAATTTCTGCGCTGGTCATAATGGTCATGCCCTGCTTTTTAAAATTCTTTTCCAGTTCTTTGCTGATGTCTTCGTCTTCAACAGGCACCAACCTTGGCATAAACTCAACCATGGTTACTTTGGTGCCCATGCTGTTGTAGAAATAAGCAAACTCGCTGCCGATGGCACCGCTTCCGCAAACAATCATGCTTTTTGGTTGTTCTGGTAAAACCATGGCTTCGCGGTAACCAACTATTTTTTTACCATCAATAGGCATGGTAGGTAAGGCACGTGCCCTGCCGCCTGTGGCGATGATGATATTTTTTGCTTCTACAATTTGTTTGGTACCATCGGCTGCAGTTACTTCCATTTTGGTAGCGGCAATTAATTTGCCTGTTCCCATAATCACATCTATCTTATTCTTCTTCATCAAAAACTGGATGCCCTTGCTCATTTTATCGGCCACACCACGGCTGCGGCTGATAACGCCTCCAAAATTGGCTGATGGATTTTCTACATTAATACCGTAAGTAGTAGCGTGTTTTGCATATTCGTACACCTGGGCGCTTTTTAGCAATGCTTTGGTTGGGATACAACCCCAGTTGAGGCAGATGCCGCCGAGGCTTTCACGTTCTACAATTGCCACTTTTTTACCAAGCTGACTTGCTCTGATTGCTGCGGGATAACCACCGGGTCCGCTGCCGAGTACTATTACGTCGTATGCCATGTTTATAATTATGAGTTATGAATGATGAATTATGAGTTGCAAATTTAAACTGAAAGGGGGGATTAGCCAAAAGCTAATTTAGGGGCTGTTTTAACGTTTTTTAAGGCAGGGCTTCGGCATTTCTGTGTATTTTTAAGGATGATTAAAAGAATCTTATTTCTCTGCACTTTTTTAGTATTAGTGATGGCTGTAAGCAGCCAATCCATTCCAAAATGGAAGATGAAGGATGTGGTTAAGTCATTTTCAGCAAAGAATGATACAACCTATGTGGTAAACTTTTGGGCTACTTTCTGCAAACCCTGCAATGAAGAGCTGCCTGATTTTATAAGACTTGCTGAAAAATACAAAAAGCAAAAAGTAAAGTTGCTGCTGGTGAGTTTAGACCTTCCATCTTATGTTGCTGTAAGGTTGCCGGCCTTTATTAAAAACAATAATTACAAAACCAACCATGTTTGGCTGAATGAAACAGACGCCGATATTTTTTGCCCGATGATTGACCCTAAATGGAGTGGTGCCATACCGGCTACCATTATTGTAAACAACAAAACAGGGTATAGAAAATTTGCAGAGGACCAGATAAGCCCTGCAGATTTTGAAAAGTACCTGAACGAAGCGATCAGTGGAAGCGCTGCAAAAAAATATATGGCACCGATGAATGATGCGGTAGCTATTTATGATAACCCTGAAGATACAGCCCATGTGAAAAGAGAGTTTGTGACATTTAAATCGAACGACAGTTCGGTTTATTCAATTGCAGGTGGCAAAGTGAGTACGGTTGTTAAGATAGACCACATGAAAGTGGTGATCATTGAAAAGGATAAACTTTTTTATACGTATTCAAACCTGGGATCTACCTTGATAAAAAAAGGAGATGAGATTAAACCGAACCAGTTGATTGGATACGCTGCACTTGACCTTGATAAACTTAAACCAACTGTAGAACTTTATATTTCTACGGGAGAAGAATATATGGTGCTTACCAAAGAAGATTTTGTAAAGCGAAGTGATAAAAACCTAATTGATCATTCTATAGATGTAGCTGAACCAAACAAAACATTGAAAGGGTTTTAATTTATTTCTGCTTCTTTTCAACTAAAAGCTTTCGCCTCCACTGCCGGCGGGCAGCGTACCTGCACCGCCGCTGCTTTTTCAACTTTGAAAAAATATCGCTGTGCGATTTTTTCAATTATACCTTCGGCATTACCATTGAAAAAGAGGCGTCTTATGCAGGTACTGGTGTAAATAAAAAATCAGTTTGCCGTTGTTAGCAAACTGATTTTATTTATAATTCCCTTTAAACAATCTTAATCCATAACTCCTGGCTCAGCATTACATTCCGCCATTGGCTGATTTGGTTGTTCTCTTAATAGTACATCCAACACTGCGGCTTTCTTTTACCGTAACTTCTTTTCCGCCAACCATTTCAGTAATGGCTTCTTTTAAATGTATACGGGTGATGGAAGCAGCATCGGCCGGACTGTTATCAATAGCTCCATGATAAACCAGTTTCAGATTCTTATCAAATAAAAAACACTCTGGTGTGCGGTTGGCACCAAAGGCATCGGCTACTTCATGATTTTTATCAACTACATAATTCCATTGGTATCCCTGGCCTTTTGCATAGGTCTGCATGGCAGCATAGCTGTCGTCATCTGCACGCAATGCTTCGTTGCTGTTTAAAATAATTACACCTACTTTATTATCTGTAGCAAATTTGCTGATGGCAATGGTGCGTTCCTGGTTTTTTACCACATAAGGGCAGGTATTGCAGCTGAACATTACCAACACACCGTTATCTTTTTTGGCATCTTTCATGGCTACGTTTTTTCCGGAAATATCCTGCATTTTAAGATCAGCCTTGGGCATGTTACTGCCGATCTGAAGCGGATCGCCATATGTAAAGGCAAGTGTTGCTAAAGAAGCAATGGCTATGCAGCCAAACAATATTTTTTTCATGATGATTTATTTTTTTAAAGTTATGTAATACTACAGAGTATCTATAACCACTCATGTATTTTTTTGTTCGGCCAGTTGTATCTTTTCTCTGGCATCCCGTTGTTCGGCTCTTGCTTTTAAGGTCTTGATGCTTACATTAAGCTCAAAACCAATCAGCAATACCAGCGAATTGATAAAGACAAGTGCCATTAAAACTATGATGGTACCAATTGAACCATACAGGGCGTTATACCTTCCAAAGGAATTTACAAAAGATGAAAAACCCAGTGAAGCGACAATGCATAAAAATGTAGCCAGTATGGTACCCGGAGAAACCAGTTTCCATTTTTTATGAACGGCCGGGGCATATTTATAAATAAAGGCAATGGAATAAAAAACAAGGGCGACGATGACCAGCCAGCGCAGGTAAAGAATAAGCGCCAGCCAAAAAGCACTTCTTAATCCAAAGAATTTTAAAACAGCACCCTGGGTGATGAGAATAACCAGGCAGCCAAGTACAAGCCCGAAAATAAGTACAGTTAAGCGGATAGCAATCCAGCGGTTGTGTAAACCAACCCTTCTTTCAAAACCATGATAATTTTTATTGAAGGAACGCATCAGGCCCATCATGGCATTGCTTGCAAAAAAAAGTGCCAGTAATAAACCAAAGGATAACAAACCGAAAACGGGCGTATCGAAAAAAGTTACTTTAATAAAATTGATAATTGTTTTATTATAACCTTCGGCAGGTATTATATCTTTAATGATAAGCGAAAGCTGTTTAAATATTTCCTTCTTTTTTATAAAAGGTAAATTGGGTATCAGTGTAAATAAAAATAAAAAAGATGGCGGTATGGCCATGATAAAATTATAGGCGATGGCCGATGCTCTTTCGGTTAAACCAACGGTTTTAACCTGGCGGTAAAAAAAACGCACTACGTCATACAACGGCACCCCTTCAAAACCGGGCAAATACCAGTGCTTGCTTTTATTGAGGATAAAAGCAATGGGTATACTGGTAATTATTTTGCGCTCTAATCTGGTCATGTAAATAGATATGCAATATAGCAATTAAAGATTTCAGCAGCATAACAGCAGTATGCCGGTAGCTTACTTTATGTTCACGCTATCTAAAAAGTGCTGGTAGTTTTTAGCATTTATCATGTGTTCTTCATAAGACTGGCAAAAGTTGGATAAGCCAGACCAATCTGGTTTTGCTACAAAATAAATATAATTGGTTTGCGGTGCATTTAAAACCGCATCAATGGTTTTTGTAGATGGGGTACAAATTGGGCCGGGGGGTAAGCCGGCATTTCGATAAGTGTTAAAAGGCGAATCGAAAGTAAGATGCTTTAATAAAATTCTTTTTAACCCAAAGTTTTTCATGGCAAATTTTACCGTAGGATCGGCCTGCAGTTTTATACCTTTATTGATACGATTTAAGTATACACTTGCAATCAGGCCTTTGTCGTGTTCTTTATTTGTTTCTTCTTCTACAATACTGGCCATGGTATAAACCTGCTCAGCATTAAGGTTTAAAGCTTTTGCTTTGTTCAGTCTTTCGGTATTCCAGAATTTTTCTTTTTCGCTGTACAGCTTATTAATAATTTTTTCGGCAGATGCATTCCACAACATACTGTAGGTGTTTGGAACCACAATGGTCATCAACGTATTGTTGTTTACGTTGAATTTTTGTAAAGTTTCTTCATTGGTTAAAACATCCATTACACTGGCAGAGTCGCATTCAAAATTGGCAGCAATTTTTTGTGCCAGGTCTTCCTTCAACCTTAATTTATTAATGACCAGGTTTACCGGTGCCTGGTTTCCGGAACGCAACATGCGGAGTAAACTTAAAAGACTGGTACCGTTCTTAACCTGGTAACGCCCTGCTTTAACTTTACCCGGGTATTTTAATTGTTTTGATACCAGGTCGAAAAAATAAGTGGAACTGATGATCTTCTGATCAATGAGTGATTGCCTTACATCGCTATAGCCAGTGCCTGTTTTAATATAGAAATATTTGCTCTCGGGTGCGGATACCGTTGGGCCAAAAACCTGCCAGGCAGCATAGCCGCCAACCATTAACAGGATTAATAAAATTCCAAAAAGCAATTTCTTTTTCATGTGCGGCAAAGTAAAACAAAAAACCCCGTCAGTTACTGACGGGGTTCAAAATTATTTTGTAAAGTTTATTTTTTACCTGTATCAACGCCAGCAGGAGTAGCTGTGTTTGGCGTAGTTGCTTTTGCAGGTTTGGTATTGATATTTTCCTGTAATTCTTTATTGGGGGCTGCACCGGCTCCATCCTTTGGAATGAAAGCTGGGGAAACAATACACAATATACCAACAATGGCTGCAAATAACCAGGTACCTTTTTCAAGTACGTCGGTAGTTTGTTTAACACCCATTATCTGGTTGCCAAAACCACCAAAACTGCTTGATAAGCCACCACCTTTAGGGTTTTGAACCAATACAATCAATCCAAGTACCACCGAGGCAATAATCACTAAAATTCCAAATAAAATCAACATATTATAATCCTTTTAAGTTTTCTAATTTGGCTGCAAAGTAAGTGCTTTTGGCAGGATTGAGCAAACTTAATTTTTGGTACACTTCGCTTGCTTTGGCCATTTTGCCCTGCCTGGCAAATACCTCGGCCATTGATTCGGTCAGTACTTCGGTCTCGGTATTGCTGTTTTCGGCCAGTATCTGAACAGTGGTATCGGTCTTAGCTGGGTTTTCGGCTTCATTTTCCACATGTACCTTTTTCATGGTTTTAAGCCATTCTGTAAAACTTTTAAGCTGTTTGCCCAGTTTATCTGCTGTTTGCACTTCTTCGGTTAACTTAATACCCTGCGATGCAAAATAATCAACCATGTGCATGGGTTCAAAAAGCATGGCTTCGGCAGCAAGATTTGATTTTTGCTCAGGCATTTTCAATTCAATATGCATGGGCTCAATTTCTTTTTCCTGCTGATGGGTATCAGGATCCGGAGCATCGGTATTATCAGGCAGGTCGTCAACTACTGCCATTTCAGGTTCAGGAATGATTGTCTCCGCTACATCAGGCATCGGTATTTCTGCAACTGCCTGCGCACCTGTTTGCTTTATCTGAAAATTAAGCCAATGCGGATTGTTGAAAAAGAGATTTGTTTTTACAGCCTGCTTTTCAAATGCACCATCATCTTTTATACTTTGCAGCAGAAAAAAATGTGCCGGTGAAAAATAAGGATGCCTGCCTGTGAGTTCTTTTAAAAAATCAGCATTGCCGGTATCAGAAAAATTCCTGTTAAATAAAGATTCAAAGATTGCTGTGTTGTGCTGCATGGTGTAAATCTACATTACCAGTTAGAAAAAATCTTATTAAAAATAGCGTCGGTTAAATTCTTTGCAATATCATCACCTTTTGATTGCTCAACCTGGCTCAGGCTTAAGTTTGCATCAAAATCAACACTATAATTTACATCAGCCTCAAAACTTTTTTTCTCGTCGAGTGTATTTTTAAATATAAGATGAAATTCGGCTGTAAGCCTGTTCAGGCTGGTATTATTGCCACTAATACCGGTTGTACTGGTATAGTACCTGGAAACATAGCCGCTGATATCGTAATGGGCATCATCATCATTGGTTTGACGAAGCCGGGTGGTACCAATTATTTTTTGTTTTAGTTTTTCGGTAAGCTGCGGACTTAATTGCGGATTCTTATAATCGGCCTTGTTCTCAAAATAATTTACACGAAAGGTTTTTACTTCGGTTGGTAAACCGCCAATGTCTTTAAAGCCGTATTTGCAGGTAGCGAAGCTGCAGGTTGCAATTATGAAAAGGCCACAGACCACAGACCACAGGCCACGGATATTCGGGCTCTGTTGTCTGTCGTCCATCGCCTGTCGTCTGTTATTCTTCAATATCATATTCTTTCAGTTTTCTGTATAAGGTTCTTTCACTAATACCCAGGTCAAGTGATGCATCTTTGCGTTTGCCTTTATGTTTCTTTAATGCTTTTATGATGAGTTCTTTCTCCTTATCCATAATGCTTAATGATTCTTCCACATCTTCGTGATGATCTATCACTTCATTGTTATGCGGCAGAAAAACAGGCTTTGATGAAGATGCGTTCGAAGGGTTTCCATTCAGTTCAGCAAAAGATTGATCATTATAAACCGGTGCATGACGGGCAATATCGGGGTTTTGCAACAGGTCGAAGAACATCTTTTTCAGTTCGTTCACATCTTTCTTCATATCGAAGAAAAGTTTGTACAGGATATCCCGTTCATTGGCAAATTCACTCTGGCTTACCGAACCTGCACCACCCGCCAATACCGGCAGGCGTGAATAATTATGCTCGGGTAAAAAACTCTTCATGGTATTTGCGTTGATCGTTTTATCCTGGCTCAACACCGATATCTGCTCTGCAATATTCTTCAATTCACGCACATTACCCGGCCAGGGGTAGTTAATTAACACATCTTTCGCCCCTTCATCCAACTGCACAGGCGTGCCTTTGTAGCGGTCGGCAAAATCAGTTACAAATTTGCGGAACAGTAAATAAATATCTTCTTTCCTGTCTCTTAAAGCCGGAACCCTGATGGGCACTGTGTTTAAGCGGTAGTACAGATCTTCCCTGAATTTGTTTGTTTGTGTATATTCAATCAGCTCTTTGTTGGTGGCAGCAATAACCCGTACATCTGTTTTTTGTACTTTGCTGCTGCCCACACGAATGTATTCGCCTGCTTCCAGCACACGTAATAAACGTGCCTGTGTGCCCAGAGGCAATTCACCAATTTCATCTAAAAAAATGGTGCCGCCATTCACGGTTTCAAAATATCCTTTTCGGCTGTCAACAGCTCCGGTAAAAGATCCTTTCTCATGGCCAAACAATTCCGAGTCAATTGTTCCCTCAGGTATTGCGCCACAGTTAACGGCAATAAACGGATTGTGTTTACGGGCACTTAATGAATGTATGATCTGTGAGAAAACTTCTTTACCCACGCCACTTTCTCCATTAATAAGTACGCTTAGATCGGTATTGGCAACCTGCACTGCCACATGCAAAGCATGGTTAAGGCCCGGCGAGTTGCCGATGATACCGAAACGGTTTTTTATTGATTGTAGTTCCATAACTAAAACCCCCTCCGCCCCCTGAAGGGGGAACTTTGGAGTATGATTATTTTAAGTTGTCTTCAATTATTTTTAATACTGATTCTAATTCGTTTGTAATCTCTTTTGTGGTAAATCTGATAACTTTTAAACCCAGATTCTCCAGTTGCCTTTGTCTTAATTCATCTTTAATTTTCATTTCTTCCAGATCATGTATGCTTCCATCAATTTCTATAATCAGCTTCTTAGTATGACAATACATGTCAACGATATAATGAGAAATTGGATGTTGCCTTCTGAATTTTATTTCGGGAAAATATTGTTTCAACCTTCCCCATAAAATCATTTCCGTTGGCGTAACCTTATTTCTTAGTTTTTTTGCCTTTTCAAAAATCAAATGTCCGGCTCCGTAAAACATATTTTCTTTCATAATCAACCCGACTTCTGAAATAAATAAATCCTGTTAAAATCTTCAGGTCCCAAGTTCCCCCTTTAGGGGGCGGAGAGGGTTACCACGGTGCCGATTAATGTGCCGGCTGTGCATGAATCAATTTTTACGGAGACGTATTCTCCAACTTTCAAATCTCCTTTTGCAAACACCACTACTTTATTCTGATCGGTTCTGCCATACAGATCATTTTCACTTTTTTTAGAAGCACCTTCAATCAACACTTTACGGGTTTTGCCTACTTCTTTTTGCATGGCTAATAAAGAATGGCCACGATAGAGATCAACCATTTCCTGCAATCTCCTTTTCTTTACTTCAAGTGGTACATCATCTTTAAACCTACGGGCAGCAAGCGTTCCGGGTCTTTCGCTGTAAAAATACATATAGGCCAGATCGTATTTGCAATATTCCATCAGGCTTAATGATTCGTGGTGTTCCTCTTCTGTTTCGGTACAAAAACCGGTGATCATATCGGTTGATATACCACAATCGGGAATAAGTTCCCTGATGCGGTTTACTTTGGCGATATACCACTCACGGCTGTAAGTACGGTTCATCATTTGCAACACACGGGTACTGCCGCTTTGTACCGGCAGATGAATGTAATTGCAGATGTTTTCGTATTTCACGATGGTGTGCAATACATCATCAGTAATATCTTTTGGATGCGATGTGGAGAAACGAACACGCAGCAGGGGAGAGATCAATGCAACCTGTTCCATCAGCATAGCAAACGTAACCACCAGTTCTTTTTGTTCATCTATCCAGTGGTAGCTATCCACATTTTGTCCAAGCAATGTTACTTCCCTGTAACCTTCATCAAATAAAGTTTTGCATTCGCTGATGATGGATGCGGCATCACGGCTTCTTTCCCGGCCACGGGTAAATGGCACCACACAAAACGAGCACATATTATTGCAGCCACGCATGATGCTTACAAATGCATTAACGCCGTTGCTGTTGAGGCGTATGGGTGCAATATCGGCGTAGGTTTCATCGCGGCTAAGTAAAACATTTACGGCTTTTTGTCCTGTCTCGGCTTCTTCAATAAGGCCGGGTAAACTACGGTAGGCATCGGGGCCAACCACCAGGTCAACCAGTTTTTCTTCTTCCAGAAACTGTGCTTTAAGGCGCTCGGCCATGCAGCCCAGTACACCCACCAGCATACCCGGGTTTTCTTTTTTTATCTGCCTGAATTCTGTAAGACGTTTGCGTACCGTGGTCTCGGCTTTTTCACGAATAGAGCAGGTATTTATAAAGATAAGGTCGGCCTGTTTGTAATTGTTGGTGGCACCAAAACCGTTTTCCATTAATATAGAAGCCACTACTTCGCTGTCGGCAAAGTTCATAGCGCAGCCATAGCTTTCTATATAAAAATATTTTTTATACGGGTTGCTCTCCATTACAAAGGGAGCAAATGCTTCTCCCTGCCTTGCTTCATCGTGTTCTTTATTGGTAACTACATTCAACATTAACGGGCATTTTTTTAGAGCAGCAAAGATAGTATAATACGTGAGATTGTGACAGGATGGCAGAAGCTTTTGTGAATGCTTTGCAAGGGTTGCCTACCTTTATAAAGCCCGCTTGAATGTAAAACTGCCTGATAAGGTTGGCTACCCTGATAATGTAAACAGTGCATTCTGTCTTTAATAGACTAATTTTGCATGCCTGCCTTCTTTCCTTTCCGTCTTCTTTGTCCCAGGAAATTTAAAGAATTAAACCCGGTCGCTATATCATGAGTAATAACCTGTACATTGTTCGCCACGGAAAAATGCTGATTGAAGACCGGAATAAAACCGATTACCTGCACTTATCGCCGGATGGGTTAAATTTTGGCCTGTACCTGGATAATTATTTTAAAGACATTTATTTTGATCATGTTCTATACATGTCCATTGATGTAAAAACATCTGATCCTTACAACCGCTGCCGCAGTACCATCAGGGGTACCAAAGGGGTTAAAAGCGAATTTGATAAAACGCAGCTGAGTAAAATGTTTGACGATATTAATAAAGCAGATAACGGCCGGCAGAATGTATTGCTTTGTTACCGCACCGAAGCTTTTAATGTGATCAGCAATATTCTGGATGTTGAAGACAACGATGAGTTTTTTAATAAAGATTACAACCGCATCTTTCATTTTACCTTCAGCAATAACCATTACAGCTTTGTAAAAAAGGTGAATACAGAGGAGAAGTAGTCAGGTGTCTGATCAATATGCCTAGCACAGGTTATTATGCCCCAAACTGCCGTAAATGGTGATCGGTATGTTTATAGGCCAGCAAACCAATTTGTTCTTTCGTCATTGGCCCAAAGAAGGGATGAATAAAACCTGGGTTACTAAAATCGGCATATTTTTCTATCCTGCTTATCCATTCTTTTTTTTGTTGTTCAATATCGCCGGTATAGGTGGTTGTTTTCAGTAAAGAACTTGTTGGCGAATTCCTGCGAAACGGGGCATCATCTTTCAGCACCTGCTTTAATATCATTTTGCCAAACAGGCGCCCGATCAACACCCGGTTTATTTTTATTTTTCCAGCAAACAAATCATCTGCAAGTATGCAATGCCTCAGCATTTGAAATGCATTCATTTTACCCCATTGCGATTTGCTTTGCAGGCTTACCGTGTTGATCCTTTTTATTAATTCTTCTCTGGTGGATGTGTCAAAAACAGATTTCATAATTTTTTTTTAATAAAATAAACCGCTTCAGGTAGCTGAAGCGGTTTATAAATTACTTAATTATTATTCTTACCAGATCTTAGTCCTCTGCTCCGGTGCTTTATACATCTTATCGCCAAACTTTACATCAAAAGCTTTGTAAAAAGCTTCCATATTGGTAAGCGGCCCGTTACCACGGTGCATGCCCGGTGAATGGCTATCGGTTACAATTTGCTGTGCAGCTGCCTCGGGTAAAGCTTTAATGCGCCAAACCTGTGCCCAGCTTAAAAAGAAACGCTGGTCGGGTGTAAAGCCATCTATCTTTTCGGTACTTTGTCCCTGTTTGGTATTTTTAAAAGCTTCGTAGGCAATGCTTAAGCCACCGAGGTCGGCCAGGTTTTCGCCCAGCGTTAATTTACCGTTTACATGCAGTGTATCTAAAACGGTATAGCCATTATATTGCTGCACCACTTCATCGGCACGTTTTTTAAATTCGTCGGCATCTGCTTTTGTCCACCAATCCTGTAAGTTGCCATCGGCATCATACTGGCGACCCTGGTCATCAAAACCATGGGTCATTTCGTGACCAATTACTGCGCCAATACCTCCGTAGTTAACGGCATCATCGGCTTCAAATTCAAAGAAAGGAAAATGCAGAATACCAGCCGGGAAAACGATCTCGTTCTTTAGCGGACTATAATATGCATTCACGGTTGCCGGTGTCATGCCCCATTCTGTTTTATCAATAGGTTTGCCCAGGCGGCTAACATTATCGTTATATTGCCACTGGCTGCAACGCAGCACGTTTCCAATAAAGTCATCTTTCTTAATAACAATACCATCGTAATTCTTCCATTTATCCGGGAAACCAATTTTCTTAACAAAAGCATTTAGTTTGCCCAAAGCACGCTGCTTGGTCACTTCACTCATCCAGTCTAATTTTTTAATGCGGCTTTGGAAAGTGTTTTGCAGGTTATTTACCAGCTCCAGCATACGGGCTTTGGCAGCCTGGTTAAAATATTTATCTACGTACAATTGTCCTAACAGGTCGCCCAATTGGTTATCAATTAAACCACTCATACGCTGCCAGCGAGGGGTTTGTTCCTTTTGTCCGTTAAGTGATTGATTGAACGCAAAATTAGCATCTACAAATTCACTGCTCAGGTAAGTAGCAGTATTTTTTAATACACCCCATTTCAGGTAAACTTTCCAGTCATCCAAAGGGACTTTGTTTAACAGCGAATCGATGAATACCATGAATTTAGGATTGCTTACAATCACACTATCCTGTTTTGTTTTGTATCCCAGCTCCGGTAAAATTGAAGCCCAGTTTAAGTTTGGTGTTTTAGCGGTTAAGCCGTCAACCGAAAACTTATTGTATAATTTTGTAGGGTCACGCATTTCAACACGGCTCATCTGTGCCTGTGCCATGGCGGTTTCCAGTTGCATGATTGTAACTGCATTGGCCATTGCTTTTACCGTGGTTTCGCCGGTAAGGCTGAAAAGTTTGGTAATGTATGCGATATAGGCTTCCCTGATCTTCTGGCTGCGGGCATCGTTCTTTAAATAATAATCGCGGTCGGGTAAAGTGGTACCACCCTGGCCAATGCTGATGACGTATTTGGTAACGTTTTTTGCATCCTGGCCCACACCAATACGGTACAGGGGAGATGTTATAGACTGCGAACGCAGATAATTCACCTGCTTTAGAACCTGGGCTTTGCTGCTTAAAGCTGTTATGCCATCCAGGTAAGGTTTAATAGGTTTATAGCCTAGTTTTTCAATGGCTGCACTGTCCATGGCACTGGCGTAATACTCGCCCACACGCTTCATCAATTCATTTTTTCCGGGGTCTTTTGATGCGTCTTCAAGCAGGTTTTTCAGGGCCTGAGAGCTCTCTTCTGCCAGTGCATTAAAACTTCCCCAACTGGTTTTTGATGCAGGAATAGGTGTCTTTTTTATCCAGGCACCATTAGCATACAGGTAAAAATTATCGCCCGGCTTTACAGACAGGTCCATATTGGCGGGATCAATAAATTTTCTTTTTGTGGAATTGGAAGGAGGTGTTGTAACAACTACGGGAGTTCCGGAGACTGTAACTGGTCCGGATTTAGTGGCCGGGGGCGGAGCATTTTTTGCAGCCTGTGCAGCCTGGGCTTTTTCCCGCTCTTCATTGGCTTTACGGTTTTGAGCACTTTTAACTGGATCAGGATCAACCCCTGTTTGTGCCATGGTTAAAGCAGGCAACAGTGTAACGCCTGCCAGCATAATTAAAAACAACATTCTCTTCATAAAATTTCATTTTTTAGATGGATAAAAATACGCATAGCGGCCTAAACAGCAATAAGAAAATATTTTAACGGTAAAACCTGCAGGTTAAATCCGCATATGTGGATTATTGCCCACTTAAATAATTAAAAAAATCTTAACTGAATTGATAGTTATTTTTGCCAACTGATATGAAGTATATTCTAAAACTTACTGCCGTTCTCTTTCTTCTGTCTTTTTCAAAAATAATTTTGGCGCAGAATACCGAGTCCGCTACGGGCCTGGTAATTGGCAGCATACTGGATGCGGATAACAGTAAGGCTATAAGGGATGCCGGTGTAACCATCATGCTGCTTGGCGATACCAGTATACGCACCACCCAACTCAGCAATACAAATGGAGAATTTATTTTAGATAAACTTCGTTTTGGATATTACCGCCTGCGGGTTACCGCAGTAGGTTATAGTTCACAGGTGATAGATAGTATCCACATCAGGACCGAACGTTTTGATTTTGATCTGAATGACATTAAACTTAATAAAAATGCAGCGGTGCTTAATGAAGTGATTGTGTTTGCAGAAAAACCCTTGATTGAAAATAAAGACGGTAAAATTATTTTTAATACAGGAGAATCGGCCTTAAGCTCGGGCGCTACCACCACCGAATTATTAAAACAAACACCGCTGGTGAATGTAGATAATGACGGAAAGATTTTATTACGTGGCAAAGAAGTAAAAATTTTAATTGATGATAAGCCGGTAGAACTGGACAGCAAACAATTGCAGGACCTGATGGAAAGTATGCCCGGCAGCATGATAGAGCGGATTGAAGTAATGACCACGCCGCCGCCGCAGTATGCCAATGAAAGAGGTGGTGTAATAAATATTGTAACCAAAAAAGGTAAGGTTGGCTTTAATGGCCGGGTAAGTATTAATTACGGCAGCAGGGGCGAAGCCGCCATTAACGGCAATGTTAGCTACCGCAAAAATAAACTGGCCCTTAATTTTTCGGCAGGGCTGGGCTACAATGTTTACAATGGAAGCAGTTACAGTAACCGGCAGAATTTTTATACCGATTCATCAAACTACTTTAACACCATTGGCGAAAGCGGTAACAACAACCGCAGGCCAAACCTGCGGCTGAGCCTCGATTACGACCTGAACAAACAGCAAAGCATGAATTTTACGGTGATGTACAACAGTAACAATTCGGCTTATGAAAACAATGTAACCTACAGCAATGCCGACCGCAATAACCAGGTGTATAAATTAAGCAACCGCAATACAGCAACCGGCAACAGCAGCCAAAGCCCGGTCTTTAATTTTACGTATACCATCAAAGGAAAAAACCCAAAAACAGTTTTAAAATTCATCAGTGGGTTTAATTATAATGCCGGCGATAATGAAAGAAATTTTTACCAGCAATACCTTAATCCGGATAATACACCAACGGGATCAGACTCAACCCAGCAGCAAAATACAAACAGCAAAAACACCAATATAAACCTGCGGATGAATTATGATAAGGCACTGAAGGATAATAAAACATCATTGAATTTTGGAGCCACTTACAATGGCTACAACAATCACAATGTGCTGAACACGGCTTTTATGAAGAAGCCAGAAAATGTATTGGTAAATAACGATGCGCTGAGTAATGATTTTCGGTTTCATCAAACCATTTACGGGTTAACGGCTTCTGTACGGTACGATTTTATACCCAATTTTTATGTGAATGGTGGCCTGCTGGCCGAGTATACTCAAACTTATTTCGATATTAAAAATAACAGCAACCGGTATTTAAATAATTATTGGAGTTTACTGCCCTTTGCCAACCTGGTAAAAAAATGGAAGAACGATGTAAACATTACATTCAGTTACAGAAGAACGGTGCAAAGGCCGCGGCTGAATGAACTGAACCCCAGTGTTGATTATGGTGATCCGTACAATACACGCTCGGGCAATCCTTATTTACAGCCTTACTATGCCGATAATTTTGATTTTATTTTTGGTAAGTGGAATAAGAAATACAACTTCAATGTATCGGTTGGTTATAATGCCCTGCAGAAAATTTACAGCTCTATCAGAACACTGCAACCCGATGGCAGCACCTTTACCACCTGGCAAAATATTAGCGGCCGTAAAGAGTATGAAGCCAGTGCCTGGGGTGGTTATACTTTAACTAAAAAAGCAAAAGCAAACCTGAGTTTTGGTTACAACTATAATGTATACAGCCTGTACGACCGCAATGTAAGGCGCTTCCGCAACGGCGGTTCGTTTTACTCAACCTTAAACGGCAGTTACCTGTTTACCACTTTAATGAATGCCAATGCCAGTTTTACATTTAACCGTTTTGCAAATCCGCAGGGTTCGGTACGCAGCACACTTAGCATGAATATTGGTATACAGCAAAAATTCTTCAGGAAAAAAATTACAGTAACGTTCAACATAATAGATCCATTTCGCCAGCAGCAGAATAAAATTTTCACCTACGGCAGTAATTTTAACCTGGAAAGTTACAGTACAACCAATACCCGTAACTACAGGCTGGTAGTGAGTTATACGTTTAAGAAGAAAGAAAAGAAATCGGGCAGGGAAGCATTGTTGAAAAAATTGCAGCAGAAATAAACTCTTTAAATACTAAGCTGTCAGCCTGAGCCTGTCGAAGGCGGTTCATTCCAGTACATCGGTTTCGACAAGCTCAACCTGACAGCTTTTTTATAATTCAGTTAGTTTTTATGGAGTTGTATTTTACCCTGCTTTTTCAGTAAAGTTCACACGCTTTGCAAGCCAGCTGTCTTTTACCGGGATGATCCATTTTTCAACCATTTCTTTTTTGGATAAGACGGTATTGTTGAAATACAAAGTGTCTGCATTGATGAAATTATTCTCTACCGCATATTCCAGCTGGCTAAACGGAATCACTTCTATTTTATCTTTCACAATAAAAGCCAGGTTCTGCCTGTCGAACATCTGCACTTTATATTTCTCTTCAATGGATTTGATAAGATGAACCGAACTGTCGGTACTGCAGCCACTCACACCGGTGGCAGTTTCATCAGCCATCAGCACAATAAAGCGGCCAAAAAATAAATTGGCAAAACCTTTTACCGGTGCGCCATGGCTTTTCCAACTGGCAGCGAAATCATGCAGCATATCTTCCATTTCAAATGCTTCGCTGATGAAGAATAAGCGGCTGCTTTGGTATATCCACACACGGGAACTATCTGCAAAATCCTCGGGGAGGTGTTCTGTAATATCTACATTCATATTGCAAAGATAAGATGGGAATGCAAATAAGAACAGGGAAGATGTTATATCAAAATTCAAAACTTATTCCCCTTGGTGTTTCGTCATGCCTCCCATTACTTTTTCCATGATCTTTACCTTGGCCCAACGGGGTACAGTCCTGAGTGAATAAACCAAAATCTTTGTAAGTAATCCCGGCAATACAGTTGATTTAAGTCCCAATGCTTTTAAAATGGGGACACCTACCTGTGACGGTTTTAAAGACATCGACATTTTCATATTGGAGCGCTTGCCAAAACCGCTATTAACTGGCCCTGGCGCTGCTGACAGCACATCAACACCATGTGGTTTAAGCTCTACAGCAAGCGCTTCTGCAAGTGATTGTACGTAAGCTTTGGTTGCTGCATAATTTGCCGAATAAGGCACACCCTGGAAAGCTACCATCGAACTCATCAATATAATGCCTCCCCGTTTTTGATGAGCAAATTTCTGGCTGTAATAATGGGTAATGGATAGCAGAGCCTCGCAATTTACCCGTAACATATTTACTTCAGCATGTAATGAAGAATCAATAAAAAAACCGGAAGTACCGTAGCCTGCCGAAACGATCAGCATGCCAACATTCAGATCGTAGGTTGCCTGAATTATTTTATCAACGCCTTCGGCATCTGAAACATCAGAGGCTATAATTCTTATTTCAATTTTGTATTTTGATTTTAACCCTTCTGCAATCTCCTGCAACTTATCTGCATGTCTTGAGTTTATAACAAGGTTCAATCCTGCAGCTGCCAGTTGTGTTGCCAGCTCAAGGCCTATACCTGATGAAGCGCCTGTAACAATGGCCCAGGGGCCGTATTTGTTTTTTAACCTGTTTTTTTCTTTGGTAGAAAGTTGCATCATGTTGTTGATTTATGTACAACACGAAATTGCATTACAGCAATCTTCAAAACGATAACAAATGTTTATAATTTTCTGGAACCAGTTTTTTTTAACCTGCTAAGGTGTACCGGGGTAATACCAAGATAGGAAGCGATCATATGTTGAGGTACCCGGTTATGTATATTTGGAAAAACATCGGTGATGGAATCGTACCTTTCTTTAGGTGAGCGGGCATATATGTTTTTAATCCGGTTATCTTGGTAAATGAAATAGTATTCTGCAATCAGCCTTCCCAGTTTATCGCCTTCTTTTAAATTTTTGTACCCCCATTCAATAGCGGCACGTGGAAGCACTACTACCTCTGTATCTTCAATAGCCTGTAAGGTATATAGCGATGGTTGTTTTAGCATAAAACTGGAGTAGTCAGCAATGAACTGATTTTCCAAAGCAAAATGAATGGAGTGTTCTATGCCTTCATTGTCGGTAATAATTACCCGGAGCATACCCTGGTTTATGAAG
This sequence comes from uncultured Chitinophagaceae bacterium, assembly GCA_963715585.1. Lineage (GTDB taxonomy): Bacteria > Bacteroidota > Bacteroidia > Chitinophagales > Chitinophagaceae > Ferruginibacter. The sequence continues at coordinate 909,677 of OY970254.1, forward strand.
AAAATTTCGTTGGGGATGATATCAGGCCGGCTGAGTGTTTCTTGTCGTTTGAAAGTTTTTATAAAAGTTTTGGTAAGGAAGTCATCCAGCTCTGCTTCCGAAATGGTTATTATTTGTTGTATTGCCAGTTTGATCTGTTCCATTTTTATTCCGCTGTCTTAACTCATTGATGCCGCCACCAACTCCGCAATATCCAACACCTGCACTTCATCTTCCTTATTACTGTTCTTAACACCATCCGTCATCATGGTATTACAAAAGGGGCAGGCTGCTGCAATTACAGAGGCGCCGGTTTCAATAGCTTCATTGCTGCGATCTATATTGATACGGGTGTCTCCTTTTTCTTCTTCCTTAAACATTTGTGCACCACCTGCACCACAGCATAAACCATTGCTGCGGCAGCGTTTCATTTCTACTAATGAAACATCTAAAGCTTCTAACACTTTGCGGGGAGCTTCATAAATATTATTGGCACGGCCTAAATAACAACTATCGTGGTAAGTAATTTTTTTGCCTTTGAAGGTACCGCCTTCGGCCATTTTTATTTTGCCTTCATCAATCAGCTGTTGTAAAAATGTAGCATGATGAATGACTTCGTAAGTGCCGCCAAGTTCAGGGTATTCATTTTTCAACGTATTAAAACAATGCGGACAGGCGGTTACAATTTTCTTGATTCCATATCCATTTAATATCTGAATGTTCTGGTAAGCCATCATCTGAAACATGAATTCGTTACCTGCACGGCGGGCCGGGTCGCCTGTACACATTTCTTCTTTACCCAGTATGGCGTAGTTGATGCCCACTTTATCCAAAATGGTTACAAATGCTTTGGTTATTTTTTGTGCCCGCTGATCAAAACTTCCGGCGCAGCCAACCCAAAATAAAACTTCGGGACTTTCGCCTTTGGCCATCATTTCTGCCATTGTTGGAACATGCATAGAATAAATTTTTACCGCTGAAAGTTAATTTAAATAAGTGCCACACAAAAATAAGCCATTCAGTCTTAAACCAAAATTTATTGATTAGCTCCCACAAAGACACGAAGCACACAAAGAAAAATCCTTTGTGGCCTTAGCGGCTTTGTGGGAAACACATTTCTTTTAAATACCTTCGCAGCAATCTACAAAAAGTGAGAAAACTCTTTAACAGAATTACAAACTGGGAAGCCTGGCCCTTTAAATTACTGTATGCACCCATTGCGCCTGTCTGGGGCTGGTATATGCTGCGGTCGGGTGCGGTATGGTTTTTTACGCCCAGTAATCCAAAGATCACTTTTGGTGGCATGGATGGTGAGCCGAAGAAAGAAATGTATGATCTCCTGCCAAAACATTTATATCCACCAACTTTTACTGTTTTACCCGGCCAGGATTTTGAAAAGATAAAAACGGAACTGCAAAACAGCAGCATCCAATATCCTTTTGTTGTTAAGCCCGAAGTTGCCTGCCAGGGCATTTTGTTTCGTAAAATTGACAATGAAACCGAACTGCAAAATTATCATGCAAAACTTCCGGTTGAGTATATGGTGCAGTCGCTTGTACACTACCCAATGGAAGTAAGTGTATTTTATATCCGTCATCCGCAGGAAAAAAAAGGAAGGGTTACCGGCTTTCTGCATAAGATACCTTTACAGGTTACAGGTAATGGAAAAGATACGCTGGAGCAACTGATCCTGCAGCATCCAAAAGCACAAAAAAGGCTTGGCGAAATGTTCAGTAAACACCGGGAGCATTTGCAAACTATAATTGCTGATGGGGAAAAATATATGCTGAGTTATGCAGCCAATCACAACAGGGGCGCTCATTTTATTGATCTGAAAGAACATATTGATGATAAGCTGGTTGCCATTTTTGATGAAATAAGCCTGGGCATCAATGATTTTTTTTATGGCCGTTATGATATTATGTGCAGCAATGTAGAAGATTTAAAGAACGGAAAAAACTTTGCCATACTGGAGTACAATGGCTGTGGTGCTGAACCCAATCATTTTTATGATACCGGCTATACTTTGATTGGAGCGTACAAAGAAATTTTAAAACACTGGAAAGCTTTATACCAGATCTGTAAATACAATAGCCGGCAAGGTATTAAGCCCTGGCCTTTTCAAAAAGGAAGAAAATTTCTGGCAGCTATAAATGCTCATTTTAAGCTGATAAGGAAAATAGATACGGAAGTGATCTGATTTTTATGCGCTTGTTGCAGGCTCTTTCCTTTTAAACAGGGCTGCATATATTTTACCAACACCCCAGTTGCCCAACGGAAAATACAGCGCAAAAAACAAAGCCATGCCCAATGCAAAATTCTGTGGACTGAAAAATTTGTCAAGCAAATTATCAGGGTAAGCATAAGAACTCCTTATTGCATAACCACCAAACTCACAAAGTGCCATGGCAACCAACCCATAAGCATATTGTGCATAAAAAGGCAGGCCCCGCAGCAGCAGGGAAACAGGTACCATAAATAAAATATAACAGGTAATGATCTGCCACCAGTATGTGAACCTTGCTATCTGCATGTATGTGCCAAAATAATTCATACACAGTCCCCAGGTAAAATAAACTACCACATAAACAAGTATCAACCTCGTATCTACTTTTAATTTTTTCTTTGCATAGGTTATGAATTCGTTCATACAAATTTTTAATTAATGGTGAATGCGGCATAATTTCCATGGTGTGTTATGGAAACCGGTATTTTTAATTTTTCCTTTTTACAAAGCAGAAAAGGAATATTGTTTGTTTCTTTTATTATCTCAAAAGCATTTATATCTCCGTCCCTCATGTCTGCATAATGTGTAACTAGTTTTTCATGAATGAATTTTTGTTGACTTACACAATCTTCCTGAGGCAGATCAAAACAACAACTGTAAAAATCATTCTTACTAAATGCACCCTGCCCGGCAATACTATAAATATAATCTTTTGTGATACTGGTAATGATTTGGTAAGAAATATTATTGATCGTTACCAGCCCGGAAGTTTCGCTTAAATGGGTGCAGCTTAATTGTTGCGGAGCAAAAAAACGTCCGCCATATTGCCTTGTATAAATCTTGTAAGCGCTTTCTTTCATGCTCCACAGTTTCCACACCATTTGTGCTGGTGCTGCGGCATTATGAATATACTCCTGTTCTTTTTGTGTAAATATTTTATCCAGAAAACCTGCACGTTTCCAGTTGCTTTCAGTGGCTGCTGTTTTCATATCTACGATATCATTGCCCGTCACTTTTCGCTTAGTTTGGTTGTGATGATGTCTATGGCAGCTTTTACGTTCAGCATTTTTTCCATCGAGTCGTTATCAATGATAATGTCAAATTCGGTTTCTATATCCAGTATCACATCTACCAGGTTTGCCGAGTTTATTTTAAGGTCGTTTAAAAAGTCAGAATTCTCTGTCATGTTTTTAAAACCTTCTTCACTCTTTACATAAGGCTTCACAATTCCTTTCAGTTTTTCCATCAATGCTTCTGTTGTCATCCGTTGTATTTTTTAAAAATGATGCAGCTGTTTATATCTCCAAAACCAAAACTGGCTTTAGCAATTACCTGCAATGTATCTGTTTTGATAAGTTTTTGAGGAATTTTTTCTGTGCTGATGATGGCAGCAATATCCGGATGCACATCTTCGCAATTAATGGAAGGAAAAATAAAACCATGATACAAGCCCAGCACAGCAGCTACACTTTCGATGGCTCCGGCAGCACCCAGGCAATGGCCGGTCATACTTTTTAAAGAATGAATAAAGGGAAAATTATTTCCTTTTCTGTTTAAAGCTGCAGACCAGTTATTTATTTCTGTTGCATCTTTTGTTGTTGCTGTCAGGTGTCCGTTTATCAAATCAATTTCATCGGCATTGATGGCTGCATTTTTAATGGCATCTTTTATGCAACGTTGCACGGCTTCATTGTTTGGTGCGGTCATGCTGCCGGTACCACGTTGTCCGCCGGCATTCATAGCACCGCCTGCAATTTCTCCGTAAATTTTTGCGCCACGCTCTGTTGCACTCGATAAAGATTCCAATAATAATGCTCCTGCACCACTGCCCGGCACAAATCCGTTTGCAGCGGCACTCATTGGCCTTGATGCTTTTTCAGGAGCATTATTATGTTTGTAGGTCATTACTTTCATGGCGTCAAAGCCGCCCCACAAATAAGGGCCATCATCGCTGCAACCACCAACCAGCATGCGTTTTGCTTTGCCAGATTGAATTCTTTCAAAGCCCATTATTATTGCTTCTGTACCTGTGCAGCAGGCCGATGAATTGGTGGTAACTAAATTACCCAAACCAAGAATACCACTTATGTAAGCTGAGATGCCGCTTGCCATTGTTTGCGAAACTGCAGTGCTGCCAAGTGCTTTTACATTGCCTGCATCTACTTTGTAAAATGACTCCCGCAGTTTTTCTACAGATGAACTGCCGGTTCCGAAAACGGTTCCGCTATCCCAATCGGGTGCACTGTTTTCATTGATGGATAAGCCAGCATCTTTCCATGCATCTATACCGGCCATGCAGCCATACAAAATACCGTTGCTGTTAAAATTCTTTAATTGAAGGGGAGATAAGTATTGTTGTTTTAGTTCTTCTGATACTTGTGGAATACCACCTACACAACAGGAAAAATTCAGCGCTTCCAGTTCTTTATAAAACCGTATACCGGAAATGCCATTTTTAATTGCTTCGGTAAATGCGGCAGTTCCCACAGCATTGGGTGCTGTTACTCCAAGGCCTGTTATAACTACTCTTGTTTGCACTTCTTGGATTTTATAAAGCCGGAAATGGATCCGCTGCAAACAACGATATCATGGCTGTTCCTCATTTCTACAGCACAGCAAAGTTTATTAAACCTGAAATATTTTTTTTGAGAAATCACTGTTACTTTTTCGCCCGGGAAAACCGGTGCATGAAAATTTATCTCAACCGATGTAAGGGCAATCTGAGGTATTTCAGGTCCCTGCATCTGGTTTCGGAATAAATATATACCCAGGCAAACAGCGCCAATCTGTGCCATGGTTTCGGTAAGTATTACACCAGGTGTTATTGGAAAATTTGTAAAGTGCCCCTGGTAAAAAAACTCGTCCGGCTTGTAGGTATAAGTTCCTTTTACACCATCTTCTGATATTTCACACAATTCATCTGCGAATAAAAATGGGGGCGAATAGGGCAGTAAGTTTAATATTTCTGTTGTTGTCATAGTTTAATTGATATGTTCACCACCATCAGCAATAATTACAGTGCCGTTTATCCAGGCTGCTTCATCTTTACTCAAAAGATACACAATATTTGCCACATCTTCAGGAGTTGTTAACCGCTTCTGCGGGTTTCGCCTGATGGCTGCTTCACTTAATTGCTCATGCCCCGGAATCATTCTGAAAGAAAGCGTATCTGTTACACCGGCCTGTATGCAGTTGGCTTTAATTCCATAGGCGGCAAATTCCAGTGCTATATTTCTTGTAATGGCTTCCAGCGCAGCTTTGGCGGCAGACACGGCAGCGTATGTTTTAAATGCTTTTTTATTTCCTTCGCTGGTAAAGCTGATGATCCTGGCATCGGCAGCAAATAATTTTTTTTCAAAAATCAGTTTTGACCAGTCGTACAAACTAATGGCCATTGATTCTAAAGTAAGATGAAAATCATCATTTTGTAAAACCGGTTTATCATCAGCCAGCATGGGTTTTAAATTTCCTTTGGCAATGCTGTGTATCAAAACCCTGATCTTCCCTTCTTCACCCAATTTTTCCTGTATACCTTCAATCATGTTCGCCCTTTTTTCAACCGACATGGCATCTTTATTAAAAGATAAACATGCAACACCCATCGCTTTAATTTGTGCAAACTCTGCTTCAATAGCCGGAGCATCTACCTTACTGCTGCGGTAAACGATTATTATGTTGCAACCATGTTGTGCAAGTTTTTTTGCAGATGCCAGGCCCAAGCCTGCCGAGCCGCCCAACACTAATGCCCAGTAATTTTTATTTTCAAATTCTTTTACCATTGTAATAAAATAGTTTGTGCCGAAAAGCCCGGCCCAAAACTAAGCATAAGGCCTTTATCTCCTTTAGCTATGTTTTTTTCAAGAAATCTTTCCAGCACATAAAGTACGGTTACGCTGCTCATATTTCCATATTGTTTTAAAACTTCTCTTGTATCATCAATATTTTTTCCCAATGAGCCAAAAAGTTCTTCAACTGTTTGCACAATTTTTCTGCCGCCGGGATGAAAGATAAGATGATTGATCTGCTCAATATCTGAATTATTTCTTTCTAAAAACGGGTGTACAATTTTTGGAAAATGTGCTGCGATGGTTTCCGGCACGGTTTCATCCAGTATCATGCGCAGGCCGCTATTGGTTAGCTTAAAACCCATCATATATTCGGCATCATAAAAATGATACATTTCTTCAGCAATAATTTCCGGCCCTTCATCTTCATCGCAGGATGAAAGCAATATGGCTGCAGCACCATCGCCAAATATGGCAGCGCTTACAATATTGGCCATCGAAAAATCATCTAACTGAAATGTGGCTGTTGGTGATTCTACCGCAATTACAGCCGCTTTTTTACCGGGATTGGCTTTTAAAAAATTTGTTGCATAGATAATGCCTGAAACACCGGCCGCACAACCCATTTCGGTAACCGGCAGCCGTACAATATCCTGCTTCATTTTTAAACTGTTCACCAGGTATGCATCTACCGATGGTATCATAATGCCGGTGCAGCTTACCGTGATGAGATAATCAAGTTCACCGGCTTTCCAGCCTGCTTTGTCAAGCGCTTTTTGCAGTGCCTGTTCAGCCATCTTTGTGCATTCACGAACATAGATGTCATTTTTTTCTTCAAAGGAAGTGCTGGTAAAAACTTCCTCGGGACTCATGATGGAATACCTTTCATCCACACCTGCATTGCCAAATATCTTTATCACTTTTCTTATAAAGCGCTCATCCTGGCCAGCAAGCCAGGTTTCTATAAAAGGAATTATATCTGCTGTTTTACGTGAATAGGGTGGCAATTGCTTTGCTACTGTTTTTATTTTTACCGGCATATTTTTTTTATTATCCATTGATACCTGAAAGCCCATCTCCATTGGATTGAACTGACTGCATTGTTTAGTTTTTTACTGATATTGATCAACTCATTTTTCTTAAACCCCCGTAAAACCGAAATAGCCCCGTCTTTTTTTACCATGGGGTTTTTTATAAAAAGACTGATGACTTTAAACAGAGAATAAGCTACTATACTCCTGTGCAGGTCGTTGATAATTACACCTATTCTTACTTTATTTACGATTGGGATTAACAGGCGTTCAATTTCCTGATCTGTAAAATGATGAAGGAACAAGGTTGTAATAACTATATCAAAAGATATGTCAGAAAATTCAATTGACTGCACATCCATTTCAATATAGCTGATCTCAGGATATTTTACTGATAATTTTCTTGCATAATTCACAGTATATTCATTGGCATCAATTCCGGTTAGCTTAAAAGTAAAATTATTTTTTCTGCCGTAATCGGCCACGGCCCGCAGCATATCACCACTGCCACAACCCAGGTCAACAATGGATATGGCCACCTCTTTTGGTTCAGCTTTTAATAACGTATGCAGGCCATTGATGGTTGCTTTGTTACCGCCCAGGCGTTTGTTTATCAGCACAAGCTGGTCCAGCGTATTCCGCAGCATGTCGCCTTCCATAGATAAATCATCCATGATCTCTACTTCTGTGCTGCGGTATTTTGTATTTACTAACATTTTTAAATTTTCCTGGCCGGATAGATGGTTAACAATATCCTGAACAAAGGCACGCTCTGTAACCTGTATGTATCAATGCCAGCCTGCGGCAAAATTGCCAGCCATTCTTTTTCTGAGAACGATCTTTTTATAGCCAGCAAACCATCTTCTTTTGCCAGCTTGCTGATGGGTAGCAAAAAATGGCTGAATTTAAAAAGACACATAGCGAGGCGGTTTCGTTTCAATTCACTAAAAATAATTGCGGTGGAAATGGAGGATAAGTTTTTTTTCAAAAAAACAATCAGTCCGTCTGCTGTAAAATGATACATAAAATGGCTACTTATCAATATATCGCATGGTTGAATGATAAATTCCTTTATCAGAATATCGGCCTGCAGAAAATTGATCTCACTAAATGCAGCGCATTTTTTTTGTGCATATACTAAAGTATTTGCATTGCCATCAATGCCTGTAATGTTACATTCAATTTTATGCCGGCGTAATGATTTTGCAACAGCTAAAGCAAGGTCGCCGCCACCGCATCCCAAATCAATAATGCGAAGCGGTTTTTCTTCTTTTTTATAAATACGGTGTATTGCTGTAATAACCGAACGGTGATTGCCAAACCACCTGTTTACCCATTCCAGGCTTTGTAATGCTTTATGCAAAGGTTCGCCATGCAGATTAAGATCATCAAGCTTTTCATTTTCTAAAGATCTCAATTTCATATTTCAGATACGTTTAAAACCTTTCCATGGGTTTGCCTGATGATGGCCGGTAATACGCCGGGTACATGTGTAAGCCCATACATCACTGCCCTGGCCAGGTTATCTTTTCCAAAAAATGTTTGTAAAACTCTACCGGTAGCAATTCGGTTTTTAAATACAGCATTCCATTGTTGTACATAGGCAGTTTCCAGTTCCTGCCGTGTTTTTATTTTTGTATTGAAATAATCAATGATCAGTTCTGAAGCAATTTTAGCGCTATGTATTGCCATGGCCATGCCATTGCCGCATAGCGGATGAATCATACCTGCGGCATCACCACACATCAGTATATGATCTTCCACCGTTGTTTTATTGGAGAAAGATATCTGGCTGATGGTTAAAGGTTTTTCAAAAACCGGAACTGCATTTTCGAAAATAGTTTTTAAGTGCGGGTTTTTAAACAACACTTCCTGCTGAAAACTTTCGATATTTTTATACGGCTGAAAACTTTTGTAATTAGCAATGAAGCAAACATTCAGGTTGCCGTTTTCAACCTGGGATACGCCACAGTAACCGCCTGCAAAATTATGCAGCGCCACCAGGTCATCCGGAAAATCGCCCTGCATGTGTGTTTTTACAGCCATAAAAGGCGATTTGTTGTTTATAAAACCACGATCCAGTTTTACATCCATATTGCTTCTTTTGCCAAAAGCACCTATCACCATTTTTGCACTCAGTTCACTTCCATCTTTGGTTGTTACCAGGAAAGTATCATTTGCAAAATGCACATCCGAAACGGTATCCTGCATAACCGTGCAGTTATTTGCCATTGCTTTTTGTAAAAGAAAGTGATCAAGTGTATAACGGCTTATACCAAAGCCGCCGAGCGGAAGTGCTGTTTCAATTGTTTTGCCACGGGTAGTGCTTAATAAAAACCGGCTTATTTTTTTTGCGCCTGTAGTCAGCGGATCGGCACCCAGGTGCTGCAGGTAAGGCAATACTTCATTGGAGATATATTCGCCGCAAACTTTATGCTTTGGGTATTCATTTTTTTCGATGAGTGTAACAGCTAAACCTGCTTTTGATAAATGAATGGCATTTACCAGGCCTGCAAGGCCCCCGCCTATGATGATGATATCGGTTTTAAAGTTATTCAAAGTCCAGGCATTGATAGTTTTCGTATCTGTATATAGTGTGTAACAAAGATAACGATAGTTTAAGGACGAGTTTTATTGCATAGTGACGAAATGAAATTTATTGGGTTGAATTATTGAGTGTATTGCCTCAAAAGTGAAAGAACTGTGAAAATGATAAAAGGTCATCTGCCCGACAAAAATTTAATCACCAGGCTGATAATTTCGAACTATAAAAAACATGATTATGAAAACAATTTATTTCTTTCTGATCTTAACAGGCTTATTTGTGGTTAGCTGCAAAAAGCAAAACATTCCCACTTATGGCAACGAAATTATTATACCGCCACCTGCAGATACTCAAAGGGTGGTTTTATATACCGGTACACTTATTGGCGGCGAGTTTGGCGATAAGGCGAGGGGTGATGTGAGTGTTGAAAAAGTGGGTCCAAAATATTACCTGGTATTTACAAATTTCACATCCTACAATGGCCCCGACCTGCATGTTTATTTTTCAAAAACAATCGGCAATAATGCAATGCCGCCTGTTGATTACAAGGACCTTGGTTTTTTAAAATACCTGAACGGCACATTTAATTATGAACTGGCAATGGAGCCTGATATAGACAATTATAAATACGTACTCATCTGGTGTGCACAATACCGTATTCAGTTTGGATATACCGAATTGAAGTAAGCGATAAAAATTTTACAAACACAATTATAATTTATGAAGAACATTATTTTTTTCGCAGTTTGTTTTTTGCTCTTATCATCATCTGCACAGGCGCAAACCAAAGTGCAGCGCAATGTTAATCAGTTTGCTGATGTGACTTTTGGTGTTGGCTCATCGCAGTTTACCGGTTCTGCATCCTATGTTCGTAACTGGAAACTTGGCAAACGTAAAAGGCTGGAAGCCGGCTTTGGCGCCAGGTTTACCAGTTATTTTGGCAGTAACCTGTACTACAGAACTGCACCGGCCATTTTAACCAGCGGCAAAACCGGCCCAGGGGTTTTCTTTGCAGATGACATTCTGCCCAATATTGATTCGGTGTTATTCCCAAAATCGCAGGTAAATATGTTTAATCTTACGCTTAACCTGGGCTACAACATTACAAAAAGAATTTCAGCAGGATTAAATATCGATCTTATCGGTTTTAGTTTTGGTAAAAAACAAAATGGCATTTATTACGGAAATAATTTTGCCACCGGTGTTCCGGTAACTGCCAAACCCACAACTGTTAATCTTTTTCTAATAAGCGATAATGACAAAGGCTCATTAAACAGCGAATTCTTTGCAAAGTATAAGTGGAATGATTCTTGGAGTGTTAAACTGGCATTCCAGTTTTTGTTTGCCGAGTATACAACTGATGGAAAAGTGCAAACAACCCCCGGCGGAGATACAAATGACAGGTTCAGAAAAAAAATGTCGGGAGCAGCAGTTGGGGTTACCTATAGTTTTAAAAGCTTTAAAAAAGAAAAACTTTAATTAAATTGTGTGCATGAAAAAAACAATCTTTTTACTTACCGCATTCTTTATGTATGCTTCGTGCATTACCGCACAAAGGATTTTATCGCCCATTAATGCAAACAGTAAAGTGCATTTTGTTATCAAAAATTTTGGTATAAAAACCGGTGGCGATTTTAAAGGCCTGAAAGGCACGATAAAATTTTTGCCTGCAAACTTAGCTGCCTGTGCTTTTGATGTTACAGTTGATGCAGCTACCATTGATACCGATAACGAAAGCCGTGACGAGCATTTGCGAAAAGAAGAGTTTTTTAATGTTGCTATGTATAAAACCATTCAGCTTACAAGTACCAAGATTGTACTCTCATCCACCGCAGGCAGGTTTTATATGTATGCAAATCTTACCATTAAAGGCGTAACAAAGCCCGTAGAGTTTGGATTTGGGGCCACGCCAAAAGATGGTGGCTATTTTTTTGACGGTGAATTTAAAATTAACCGGAGAGATTTTGGTGTTGGAGAAAGCAGCGTATCCATGTCGGATAATTTAACCGTGTCATTATCGGTTTTGGCAAAGTAGATTTTATCTTTCTTCTGTTTCCACATAACTGTATGTAAGTCTTGCTTACTATCTTTGCCTGATGAAAAAATTATTACGTGTTTTTTTGTGGGGTCTATTGATCAGTTTCCTGGGATCGTTGCCGCTGGGCACGCTTAACGTGGCTGCCATGCAGATAGGTATACAGGAAAGCATAAAAAATGCCCTGTATTTTTCCTTTGGTTCCTTACTGGTAGAAATGATCTATGTGCGTATTTCTTTAATTGGAGTGGACTGGGTACGCAAGCAGGAAAAGCTGATGAAAGCCATGGAATGGTTTACACTCATCATCATTTTAGCATTGGCTGTGGGCAGTTTTATTGCAGCAACCAAAGAAGGCGGCAGTGCTAAGAATGTACTGTTGCAAAATAATATGCATCGTTTTTTACTGGGTATGTTCATGTGTGCCATCAACCCGGTACAAATACCATTTTGGTTTGGGTGGAGCACGGTACTGTTCACCAAAAAAATATTGGAGCCGGTAAAAATGCAATACAACATTTACATCATTGGTATTGGCATTGGAACCCTGGCAGGCAATTGTGTTTTTATTTTTGGCGGAAAATGGCTGGTGCAGCGAATTGCCAACAGCCAGCAATATCTCAATTGGGTCATCGGCGGCATCTTTGCTTTAACAGCATTGATACAGGCCATTAAAATGATACGCCATAAAGATGCGATACACAAATTTACACATGCAGAAGAAAAGGAAACTGCCTAATCAACAATAAATAAAGTACAGCCGTTTGCGGATCTGCTTCGGTGTGCATCGCTGCCGTCGCCTACCTGGTAGCTCATGCCGGCCGATAAAACAAATTCCCTTCCATCTTCCAGTTCTGTTATCATTTGACCACTTATGCAGTAAATGATATGTCCTTTCCGGCACCAGTGGTCGGCAAAATAACTGGCCGAATATTCAACCATACGAATCCTGATATCGCCCATCTTAAAAATTTTCCACCAGGCTGTTCCGGTGGTGCCACTATGCTCTTCTGCTGCTATGCTGCTCCAGTCAAGTGTTTGAAAAGGGAAAGTTTCTATTTTCATATCTGTTGATTGATATATCAAATTTGCAAAATTGTAGCCGGATAAAAAATAGTTAATGACTAAACTAATTAGTATTTTCGATGCCCGATGAATTATGCAATTGTAGATATAGAAACAACCGGAGGCCATGCCTCGGCAAACGGCATTACCGAAATAGCTGTGTATATACACAATGGCGAAAGGGTTATCAAACATTTTGAAACACTTATCAATCCGCAACAACTCATCCCAAAATTTATTACTTCACTAACAGGTATTGATAATGCTATGGTTGCAGCCGCACCTGCTTTTGATGAAATTGCCGATGTGTTGTTTGAACTGCTGAATGAAAATATTTTTGTAGCACACAATGTAAATTTTGATTACTCCTTTGTAAAGCACCAGTTAAAGCAATGTGGTTATGATCTCACGGCAAAAAAATTATGTACTGTAAGGCTGGGCAGAAAAACATTTCCTGGCCTGCCATCATACAGCCTGGGCAACCTTTGCCGCTCATTAAAAATAAATATCGAAAACAGGCACCGTGCAGGCGGCGATGCAAAAGCAACGGTGAAGCTGTTTGAATATATGCTGGCCAATGGCGCTCAAACACATATTGACCTGATGTTGAAGCGTACATCTGCCGAGCAATGGCTACCCATGAACCTGGATAAAGAAGTGATTGACAAACTTCCTTCAAAACCCGGGGTATATTATTTTCATAACAACAAAGACAAGATCATTTATGTGGGTAAAGCTATCAACATAAAAAAAAGAGTGAGCAGCCATTTTACACACAACGACCCAGATCAGAAACGACAACACTTTATCCGCAATATTCATAAAGTTTCTTTTAAGCAATGTGCAACCGAACTGGAAGCCATTGTGCTGGAAAGTACCGAGATAAAAAAACTATGGCCACGATATAATAAAAGCCAGAAACAGCCGCAGGTAAAGTATGCATTGTATTCTTTTGAAGATAACAGGGGGTATATCCGTTTGGCAATAGATAAAAAGAAAAAGAATTTTCCGCACTTGTACAATTTCAATTTGTTGAATGAAGGTTTGGTACTGGTAAAAAAGATGGTAGATGAATTTGAACTGGATGCCAGGCTTTGCTTTATTGATAAAACACCTTTCACCCAAAAGGAAGCTGATGAACTGGAGCCTCCCGGTATTTATAATTTAAAAATAAAAAAAGCACTGGAGGCATTAGCTGAAAACCTGCCCACTTTTGTGTTGGTGGATGAAGGTATAAAAGAAGAAGAAAAATTATGCCTGTTGGTTGAGCGTGGAAGTTTCTGGGGAATGGGCTATCTGCCCAAATCCTTTCGGGTAAGTAATTGCAGCGAATTGAAGGATCTGTTGAATCCCTATGCCGATAACGATTATATCCGCAATAATATTTATTCATTTGCCGAGGCAAATCCGCACAAAAGAATTCTGCTTACGGGATAGCTTTAATAGGCAATCCTTCATCTTTGCTTTTGTATCTTTGCAGCTAATAATTTTTTCTTTTGCAAAAAGGTTTATACAATTTAAAAATTCAAAAACGGATTGCAGCATTATCCATTGTGCTGTTAATTGCAAAAATGTTTGCCTGGTATCTTACGGGTTCTGTTGCTATTTTAACTGATGCATTTGAAAGTATAGTAAATGTTATTGCGGGGTTGATAGGAGTGTACAGTCTCTATGTTTCAGCCAAGCCACGTGATCAGGATCATCCTTACGGGCATGGTAAGGCCGAATTTCTTTCTGCTGCTGTTGAGGGTTCTTTGATTGCCATTGCAGGGTTTATCATTATTTATGAAGCCATCAACAATCTTATACATCCCCACGCCATAAAAAAACTGGATTACGGAATTATACTGGTGGCCGTAACAGGACTTATCAATTACTTTGCCGGTTCGGTTTGTATAAAAACGGGAAAGAAAAATAATTCACTGGCCCTTATCTCAAGTGGTAAACATTTGCAAACCGATACCTGGAGTACTTTAGGTATTGTTGTTGGGTTGATATTGATCCTGGTTACCGATCTGGTTTGGCTTGATAGTGTTGTGGCTATTGGGTTTTCAGTGTTTATTATTTTTACGGGCTATAAAATTTTAAGATCTTCTATTGCAGGTATTATGGATGAAGCAGATACCGAACTGCTTGAAAAAATGGTAGCCATGCTGAATGCGAACCGCAGGGAAAACTGGGTTGATCTGCACAACCTGCGCATTATAAAATATGGCGGTACTATTCACCTTGATTGTCATTTGACGGTGCCCTGGTATTTGAATGTTCATGAAGCGCATAAAGAAATTGATGCTGTAGCTGAGCTGGTTAAAAATGAATATGGTGAATCGGTTGAATTGTTCATTCATTCAGACGGGTGCCTTGATTTTTCCTGTAAGATCTGCACAAAAACAGATTGCCAGGTTCGTAAGCATGCATTTGAGAAGAAAATAGAATGGGATATGGTGAATATCTCCACCAATAACAAGCACCGGCTTATCAATGCTGAATCTTAAAGCAATACTCAGTATGCTCAGTTTCAATCATATTGTGTTTTTTGAAGTAGCAAGAAACCTTAGTTTCTCCAAAGCAGCCGAATTGTTGTTTGTAAGTCAACCTGCAATCAGCAAGCATATCAAAAATCTCGAGCAGCAGTATAATATCCATTTGTTTGAACGAAAAGGTAATTCTGTATCACTTACCCGGGAAGGGAAGATCTTATATGACCATGTAAGCAATGCCATGGCTATTCAGCGCCGGCTCGAATTTGATATCTCTGTTGTAAAAAATAAACAGCACGCAAAAGGCTCACTCGTTGTTGGTGCCAGTACAACAGTAGCATTGTATGTGATGCCGGGTATTTTATCTGCTTTTCATAAAGCTTACCCACACATCAGTTTGCGGCTGGTAAACCGCAATTCCGAAAATATACTGAAAGCATTAATGGAGCAGGAAATTGACCTGGGCATCATTGAAGGGAAAAATAAAATTACCTCAGTTAGTTATAAGTTCTTTTTAAAGGATGAAGTGATCCCTGTGTGTTCTGCAAAAAGCCCATTAGCAAAAAAACGGAAAATTGATGTGCAGGAATTAAGAAAAATGGATGTAGCCCTGCGTGAGCGTGGATCAGGAACCCTGGCTGCGGTAACAGAAGCTTTACTCAAAAATAATATCAAGGTAGCAGACCTGGAAACGAGGATAATTTTGGGCGGAACAGAGGCGTTAAAGAATTTCCTGCTTGATGATACTTGTATTGGTTTTCTGCCATTGCGGTCTGTAGCAAAACAACTGCAGTCAAAAGAACTGGTAAGACTGAATATCCCCGGTCTTCAAATTTCAAGAGAATTTTATTTTGTACAAAGACAGGGGAACGGAAACGACAAAATGAATAACCTTTTTTTAAAGATGGCCATCGCTCACTATAATCAATTGTTATAAGCTATCACTTATTGACCTTAAAAAAGCAATCACATAAATCTAGCTTTGTTTTTTAAAACAATGCTATGCTTACTGTAGAAAGCTATTCTTTACTCCTTGATCTGCAATGTTCAAAATGCGGACAGTCATATGACCCGGAACGGATAAATACATTTTCTCACTGTTGCAACAAGCCGTTAACTGCAAAGTATCACACCGGACCGGGCTTTTCAAAATCGCAGATAGACAGGCACGATAATACCATGTGGCGTTATCATGCTATGCTGCCTGTATTGAATAAAGAAAATGTTGTTTCATTGGGTGAAGGGATGACCCCTGTTATGCAATTAAACCGCCTGGGCGAAATATACGATTTGCCGCAACTCTTTTTAAAAGATGAATCCCTGAACCCAACAGGCAGTTTTAAAGCAAGGGGATTGAGTGCAGCTGTATCCAAGGCAAAAGAAATAGGTATAAGATCCTGCATAGTGCCTACCGCTGGAAATGCCGGTGGTGCTATGAGTGCTTATTGTGCAAAAGCTGGTATTGAAGCAACTGTAATTATGCCTAAACATACCCCGGTAATATTTCAGCAGGAATGTAAATTATACGGAGCACAGGTAATTTTAGCAGAAGGCCTTATCAGTGATTGCGGTAAACTGGCAAAAACAATGGCGCAGGAAAAGGATGTTTTTGATATGTCAACTTTAAAAGAACCATATCGGCTGGAAGGGAAAAAGACCCTGGGCTATGAAATAGCAGAACAATACAATTGGCAATTACCGGATGTGATCGTTTACCCAACAGGTGGGGGAACCGGGATAATTGGTATCTGGAAAGCGTTTAAGGAGATGATAGCTATGGGTTGGATTGAAAATAAACTTCCAAAAATGATTGCTGTGCAGTCAGAAAATTGCCAACCCATTGTTTACAGCTGGAAAGGTTTGCATGCAAATGCAACACAATACAAAGGAAGCGCATCTCTGGCCAATGGTTTGGCAGTACCCAATCCTTTTGGCGAAGATATGATCATGGAAACTTTAACAGGCTCATTCGGAACCGCTTTAACTGTTACAGAAGAGGAGATGATCTCAGGTGTAAAGGAAATAGCAAGTTTAGAAGGTATACTGGTTGCACCGGAAGGTGCTGCAGTCTGGAAAGGATTATTAAAACTGTTGCAGTCTGGATTTATTGAACGTGACGAAAAGATATTATTACTGAATACAGGCTCGGGATATAAATACCTCGAAAATATTTTTTAAGATTGGTACTATGTAAAACTAAATGACCCTGTATCAATGTGCTTCAAATAATTTAGCCACACCAAATGCGGCAGCTGCAGCAACTGCACCAATCAATGTAACTTTTAATGCACCCCAAAGCGGATTAACCCCGGTCATTTTACTTTTAAAATAACCAAAAATAAACAGGCAAACCAGCGTGGCAATAACAGATATTTTCAGCGCTTCAACAGAGTCATTAATAAAAAAATAAGGGCTTAGTGGTATAATGCCTCCGGCGATATAAGACAACCCGATATTCAATGCACTTTTGGTTGCACGTTTCGGATCGGGCTTATCCAAGCCCAGTTCATACTTCATCATAAAGTCAACCCAACGGTCTTTATCCTGTGCTATCTCTGCTGTGGCCTGGTCCTGCAATGCCGGGCTTAAACCAATATTGGCAAAAAACTCTTTGGTCTCTTCAATCTCTTTGTAGCGCATGTTTTCCACTTCATCATATTCTCTTTTTACTTCGCTGCTGTAATGATCCTGCTCTGTTTTTCCGGCCAGGTAACCACCCAACCCCATGGCAATACTGCCAGCAGCGATCTCTGCAATACCGGCAATTACAATAATACTGCTTTGGTCTACAGCACCGCTCAAACCCGCTGCCAGTGCAAAAGGAACCGTAAGGCCATCACTCATGCCAATAACTACATCTCTTAATAAATCGGAACTTGTTAAATGTGATTCAATGTGGTCGTGATGAAGATGCGTATCCATAAATTGTATTTGAAAACTAAGGTACGTTTTACAAGCTAAAAAAACCGCTGAATATTATTTCAGCGGCTGATGTTAATGATATTTTAAACAAGCTGTTTTAAACTTTTATCAATAATCCCCACACATTCCATCACCTGTTCTTTATTAATAACCAGTGGCGGTGCAAAGCGTATCTTATCGCCATGCGTTGGTTTTGCAAGCAAGCCATTTTCTTTCAGCAATAAACAAAGCTCCCATGCTGCATCGGGATTGGGATGTTTAATTACGATTGCATTTAACAAACCCATACCTCTTACTATTGAAATGAAAGGTGAGTTTAATTTTTCCAATTCAGTTCTTAATAAATTACCCATGGCTTCTGCATTGGCAGCCATGTTCTCATCTTTTAAAACCTGTAAGGCAGTCATGGCTACAGCACATGCCAGTGGATTACCACCATAGGTACTGCCATGCTCACCGGGTTTAATCGTCATCATAATTTCATCATCGCAAAGCACCGCACTAACCGGCAACACACCGCCGCTTAAGGCTTTGCCAAGAATTAAAATATCGGGCCTTACATTTTCATGATCGCATGCCAGCATTTTTCCGGTACGGGCAAGTCCGCTTTGTATTTCATCGGCAACCATTAAAACATGGTATTCGTTGCAGAGATTCCTTACACCGGTGTAGTAACCTGGATCCGGCACTACAACACCAGCTTCGCCCTGTATGGGTTCAAATAAAAATGCGGCAACGTTTTTATCCTGCAATGCTTTTTCAAGTGCAGGCAAATCATTGTGCGGAATACTTTCGTAACCGCTTACAAAGGGGCCAAAATTTTTGGTTGCTGTTGGGTCGCTGCTGAAAGAAATAACATTGATGGTACGGCCATGAAAATTTCCATCGCATACAATAATTTTTGCCTGGCCGGCAGCAATGCCTTTTACTTCATAGGCCCATTTGCGGCAGAGTTTAATGGCGGTTTCCACAGCTTCCACACCGGTATTCATGGGCAGCACTTTATCGTAGCCAAAATATGCTGTAATATATTTTTCATATTCGCCCAATAGATTGCTGTGAAAAGCACGGGAAGTAAGTGTTAGTTTTTGTGCCTGCTCTATGAGTGATGCAATTATTTTTGGATGGCAATGCCCCTGGTTAACGGCAGAGTAGCCGCTTAAAAAATCGTAGTAGCGTTCACCATCAATATCGTATAAAAAAACGCCTTCGCCGCGGTTTAATACAACCGGCAGCGGATGATAATTATGGGCACCGTATTTTTCTTCCAGGTCTAAATATTGTTGTGCGTTGGATGATATAGATATGATTGAATTCATAAAAGTTGAAATAAAAATGTAAAAGAAAAAAATGAAAAGTTGTAATAGCTTAGATATCCTCCCCATGGGGAGGCACAAAAATCTTATCCTCGATGATTGAGCAGATCGAGATTGCTGTAGAGAAAAGACGGTATGGTTAACAGCTTGATGATGTTGATTAATTTTGGTGCAAGATATACTAATTTATTATTTTAATAAAATAGTTGCTGCCTTTTAGTGATACTGAGCCTGTGTTTGGTTCAAAAATACCAAAGACCGTACTGCCGCTGCCACTCATAGCAGCATAGATTGCACCCTGTGTATATAATGTCTCTTTTATTTCTTTAATAGCAGGATGAGCAGTAAAGACAGCGGTTTCAAAATCATTTTTCAGTTCGTCTTTCCAGGTATTGATCGGCTGCTGAATAATTTCTTTGATTGATTTTACCGGTAAGGCAGGAGTGATATTTGAAAAAGCCCAGCCGGTATTAATGTGAATACCCGGGTTTATCAATACAATTTTATAGGCAGATAAATCTATCGCTATTTCTTCCAGTACTTCGCCACGGCCTGTTGCTAAGCATGGTTTGTTGATGATGAAAAACGGGCAATCGCTGCCAAGCTGCAGGGCGTAGCTTATAAGTTGATTAGTTGAAAGGTTTAGTTTGAATTTCTCATTCAGCAACTTCAGCATAAAAGCAGCATCGGCCGAACCACCGCCCAGCCCGGCTCCCAGTGGTATGGCTTTATGCAAATGTATTTTTACAGCAGGTATTTCCCGAAAATCTTTCTTCAATAAATGATAAGCTTTTACACAAAGATTATCTGCGGCATTACCATCAACAGCCAAACCGGTTGCGGTAAATTCAATGTCAGCATTTGTGGAAGGGATTAATTCAAGTGCATCTTTAAATGGCACCGGGTAAAATACAGTCTCCAGGTTATGATAACCATCTTCTCTTTTATCAAGAATATGCAGGCCGAGATTTATTTTACAATTGGGGAAGCTGAGCATGGTAATGGATAATGGGATAATTTATAATGGATAATGTTTTAGAAAGCCTAAGTATGCCCGAAATTAAAACCGTATGCAAAATGGAAGGTAATTTTGAAATAAATGAATTATCCATTATTTCTTTCTGCTCTTTATTTCATCCCGTATAGCAATGGCCCTTATATAATCTTCCTGGTCCAGCACTTCGGTCAATAAGCCTTCCAGCTCTTCCAGCGATAAAGATTTTAAATTGTCGCTGCCGCCAGTTTCTGATGTTACGGGTGTAACTGTTTTTGTTTTACCATCATCTTCCATCAAAATACCGGCCTGGTCTAAAATATTATCGTAGGTATAAATGGGGCATCCAAACCTTACGGCAAGTGCCAGTGCATCAGAAGTTCTGGAATCTATCTCAACCGTATCGTTGGCCGAACTGCAAACCAGTTTGCTATAAAAAATGCCTTCCTGCAGATCGTTGATCACCACTTCGTGCAGGTCTACATTAAAAGCCATCATAAAATTTTTAAGCAGGTCGTGGGTAAGGGGGCGGCTGGGGCTCATCCTTTCCAGGGCAACGGCAATGGCCTGTGCTTCAAAACCGCCAATTACAATTGGCAGGCGGCGTAAACCGTTTATTTCTCCCAATACAACCGCATAAGAATGGGTTTGCGTAATGCTGTGCGATAAGGCTACTATTTCCAGTTCTATTTTCTTCATACTTCCGTATTTCCTGAGGGGAATTAACGCTTGTTGTTTATAACGCAAATATAAAAACAAAAAGCCCTTAAAGCGCAATAACTACTCTTTTCTTATTGCAGCCTTAGGTGTTGATGCAGATTTGCGTGGCGCAGGTTTGGCAGGTTTCTTTTTTACGGGCTTTTTTGCTGGTGTGGGAGGGGCGGCCACCGCAACGGTGTCTACTACCGCAACGGTTGAGTCTACAGGTTCTGTATAAACCATATCCTTCCTGTCAACAAAATCGGCGGGTATAAAAAATTCACTTTCATTTATGGTCATGGGCTTAATATCAATAGCTTCTGCAGTAACAATATTGGGGCTTCTTGATGCACTGTCAGTAAATTCGCCGAACGTACTTACTATTTGTATTTCTGCTCCCAAAACAATCTTGTTTTTTTGAATAATCAGCAATTCTTTGTTGCCAATATAGGCAGCAGGAATTGTATAATGCAAACTGTCGGCTACATAAAAAATAACACTTGAAGACCCCAGCATTCCTCCCAGTAAATTGCCCAGGCCTGTGTTTTCAGGCATAAATGGAGTGGTGGAATATCCGTTGATCAATTTTTTTTCAGGCTTTTGAGCTGGTGATGTAAGGGAAAGGGTGGCTTTCTTAAATGTTTTTTCAGAAAAATTTACAGTGTATACTGTTGCTGAATCCAGTAATACAACCAGGGCATCTTTATCATAGGTTTCATTTTCTTTAAACAGCAGTTTTAGTTTTTTGATGCCAAACAAAACCTTTAATTCCGCATCTGGTTTATCTCCGGTAGTAGCATGCAGGCGGTAGGTAATTGTGCCTTCAAAGTTTTTTTGTGCAGATACAATACCGCATATAAAAAGGGCAGTCAGGATCAAAAATAATTGCTTCATATGCGATGGTTAAGAAACAAATGTAAAAAATAAAGATTTCTCAGCTGCTGGATTTTTTTCTGATACTCCTCCAGGAAGAAAAAAGTGCGTTGCAACAATCCAAAAATCAGGCTATGCAATTAATCTTTTCTTAACCTTCCCGTCACAAATCAATAACACCAGTCATTGAAAATTGCAGCTAAAACTAATCAAGATGAAATTATCAAACCTGCTATTGGCTTTAACCGTTCTTTTTGTATCCTGTAAAAAAACTGATGCACCCGAATTCTTTGTAAACGAGGATCCATCTACCTTTAAAGAGATTGGCAGCATCGGCATTGGTGGTGTGGGTGCGGCAGAAATTTCTGCTTACGATCCCATTACCCAGCGCCTGTTTGTGGTTAACAACAGTACCACCAATAAGATTGATGTAATTGATATTAAAAATCCAACAACACCTGCGCTTATTTTCAGCATATCGCTTGCTCCGTATGCAGGCGGCGTAAACAGCCTGGATGTGAGTAACGGCAAACTGGCTGCTGCTATTGAAGCTATAAAT
Source organism: uncultured Chitinophagaceae bacterium (assembly GCA_963715585.1). Taxonomy (GTDB): domain Bacteria; phylum Bacteroidota; class Bacteroidia; order Chitinophagales; family Chitinophagaceae; genus Ferruginibacter. Next base: position 932,187 of record OY970254.1, read on the forward strand.
AAACAGGACAATGGCAAAGTGGTTGTTTTTAAAACTGATGATTACACAGAAGTAAAAGTAGTTACCGCTGGCGCTTTGCCCGATATGATAACCTACAGCGATGATGGTAATTATATTTTAACCGCTAATGAAGGTGAACCAAGCAACGATTACACCAACGATCCTGCAGGAACAGTTTCAATTATTGAAGTGAATAATAATTACGCTGTAACTACTATTAATTTTGGAGCTTTTGTTGCGCAGGAAGCTGCTTTAAAAGCAGGCGGATTAAGAGTATTCGGTATCGGCAATAATTTTGTAAAAGACATGGAGCCTGAGTACATAACAATCTCTGGCGACTCTAAAACTGCCTGGGTTACTTTACAGGAAAACAATGCCATTGCAAAGATTGACATTGCAGCAAAAACAGTAACCAATATTTTCCCCTTAGGATTTAAAGATTACAATACCAACGAAAATGCCATTGATGTAAGCGACCTGGATGGCGCTGTTGGTACTTTTGCAAAATGGCCCGTTAAAGGTGTTTACATGCCCGATGCAATTTCTTTATTTGAATACAATGGTATTCCTTACCTGTTTACTGCCAATGAAGGCGATGCAAGAGAGTACGCTGCTCTAACAGAAGCAAAGCGGGTAAAGAGTTTATCGCTTGATCCGATAGCATTCCCCAATGCAGCTACTTTAAAACTGGATGCACAAATGGGCCGCCTGAATGTTACCAATACTATGGGCGATATTGATAGTGATGGCGATTTCGATGTATTGTATTCTTTTGGAGCCCGTTCTTTCAGCGTATGGAACGGTAATACAGGGGCGCAGGTTTTCGACAGTAAAAATGAACTGGATAAAAAAGCGGTTGCTTTAGGTGTGTATGATGATACAAGAAGCGATGATAAAGCTGCAGAACCCGAAGGTATTCATGTTGGAAAGGTTGGAAATAAAATGGTTGCTTTTGTTGGCATGGAAAGGGTAGATGCCGTGGCGATGTATGACATCAGCAATCCGGCGGCACCTGTGTTTTTACAGATGATAAAATGCGGTGATGCTCCCGAAGGCATTTTGTTTATACCGGCTAAAGACAGTCCTACCAAAAGAAGTTTACTGGTGGTTAGCAGCGAAAATGATGGCTTTGTAAAAATATTTACACCCAATACCATTTAATACCCATTAAAATTATACTGTCAGCCTGAGCTTGTCGAAGGCGGGTTCACAAATAAAAGAGGCTCTTTTCCAAATGCCCCCGGTTTCGACAAGCTCAACCTGACAGCTTTTATAAGGATAGATTTAATATCTGATTGGTATAATAAAAGACAAAACTGTTTACCTTTTAAAACAGCATAAAAAAATACCTCCGTTTTGCGGAGGTATTTTTTTATAAATTGAATGATAAGTTTAAGCCTGCTTTAATTTCTTAACCGCTTCAATAATTTTTGGCATCACTTCAAAAGCATCGCCTACAATACCGTAATCGGCTGCTTTAAAGAATGGCGCTTCCGGGTCTTTATTAATTACCACAATTACTTTACTTCTGTTAACACCGGCAAGATGCTGTATAGCGCCAGAGATACCAATGGCAATGTATAAGTTTGGTGCAATGGCAAGGCCGGTTTGTCCTACATGTTCATGATGCGGCCTCCAGTCGCTATCAGCAACGGGGCGGCTGCAGGCAGTTGCTGCGCCCAATAATTTTGCAAGATCAGTAACCAATGCCCAGTTCTCGGGTCCTTTTAAACCACGACCACCACTCACAACAATCTCTGCTTCACTCAATGGAATTTCGCCAACCACTTTATCGGTAGCTGTAACCTGCACTTTTGCGGCATCAACTGTTGCAGTAAATTCGGCAACTTCTGCAGCAGCAGTTGTAGTTACAACACTGTACGAATTTGGATTCAAAGCAATGATCTTTACATCGGTTGTAACCGTAATGTTGGCAAATGCCTTGCCGCTGAAAACATTTTTCTTAACAGTAAAACCGTTGCTCAGGTCCGGTAATGCTACTGCACCGGAAACCAGTCCTGCTTTCAATCTTACACTCAGGCGTGGCGCTATTGCTTTACCATTAAAATTATTGGAGAAGATGATCACCTTCGCATCAATCGCTTTGGCAGCATCTGCAATTATTTTGGTAAACACCTGTGCATCTACATGATCTAATGCTGCGTTTTTTACAGTATGCACTTTTTTAATTCCGTAGTTGCCTAAACCTGCCAGGTCATCAGCAACATTGCCCAGTACAATGGCATCGGCAGTTGTACCTAAAAGTTCGGCAACCCTGGCACCGTAGCTTGCTGCTTCAAAAGATGATTTTTTTATGTGGCCTTCTGATTGATCAAGAAAAATTAATACGCTCATAATTTATAAATTTTGCCAATGCTCTTTTTACAAAGGCTGTTATGAATTTTATGTTTGTATCTCCGCTTGGATAAAAGTTCCCCCTTCAGGGGGCGGAGGGGGTTTTTAAATCGCTTTCGCCTCCTCATGCAACAGTCTCACTAACTCTTCAGGATTATCTGGTGACACTAATTTTACACCTGCCTTCGCTGGCGGTAATTCAAAAGAAGCAACACTTGTTAAGGCATCAACCGCAACCGGCTCAATCGCATTCAATGGTTTGCTTCGTGCACCCATAATTCCTTTCATGTTTGGTATGCGCTGTTCGGCCATTCCTTTCTGGCAGCTAACAACCAGTGGCAGTGCTACTTTATTGGTTTCTTCGCCGCCTTCAATTTCACGAACGATCACTGCATCTGTTCCTTCCAGTGTAAATTTTGTTGCCAGCGAAACATAGGGAAGGTCGAGCAGTTCAGCCACCATACCGCCAATAGAAGAACCATTGTAGTCAATGGTTTCCTTACCGGTAAAAACCAGGTCGTAACTACCTTTCTTTGCCACTTCAGCAATCTGCGAAGCAATATAAAAACTGTCATGACTGTCGGCATTCACACGAATGGCTTCATCGCCGCCCAACGCCAGCGCTTTGCGTATAATCGGGTCGCAATCGGCGCCACCCACAGTTACCAAATGTATAACCGTTGCGGGGTCTGCTTCCTTCATTTCAATGGCACGTACCAGGGCGTACCATTCGTCGTATGGATTGATGATCCACTGAACACCATCTGCAGCGAATTTCGTATTGTTATCTGCGAAGGCTATTTTTGCGGTGGTATCAGGTGTTTTACTGATACAGACTAAGATCTTCATGTAGTGAAATTTAAAATCCTGAAATAAGTTGTTTATGCAACTAATACAAAGATAAGCGTTGCGAAGATAATCTGGATACAAAACCGAAAAAAAAATATTGAGAAATGAGCAGGATTGAGAAATTACTGGAATACATGAAAACCTCGGGCAAGGATAGTTTTCTGCAACATGCGCTGGCGCTGGAATACATTAAGATCGGCAATGATGAGGAGGCTCGTAAACTGTTCAACGAAATTTTGCTGCGGGAGCCAACCTATATCGGTTCTTATTATCACCTGGGCAAATTATTAGAGCGGGTGGGCGATTATGATAAAGCGATAAGGATATACAAAAGAGGTATTGAAGAAGCTCAAAAAGCAAATGATCATCATACAAGGATGGAGTTGCAGGGAGCGCTGGAGGATATTGAGGAATAGGAAACCCCCTGAACTTCGTTCGTTCCCTTGTGGGAACCCCTGAAGGGGGAACCAGAGCGGAGATTGAAGCGATGATTATGTTTTGTTTTTTTTGAAGGGACGGACATTTGGGATTCTATTTAACATCGTTGTAAATATGATTTTGTCTTTTTTTGGTTTTTAATAAAAAACAAAAAAAGATCTCACTTTTACCGCATACCAATATTGAACTTTTATTTAAGCGTAGATTGAAATGAGCCTGTTAGAAAAATTTAAAGAGTACATAAAACAGCAAAATCTTTTTCAACCAAAAGATAAGCTGCTGCTTGCTGTAAGCGGGGGAGTAGATTCTGTTGTGCTTTGTGAGCTGTGCAAACAGGCCGGTTATGATTTTACCATTGCTCATTGCAATTTTCAGTTGCGGGGGCAGGAGAGTGAACGGGATGAAAATTTTGTAAGAGCGCTTGGTGAAAAATATGCTGTTGAAGTATTGATTAAAAAATTCGACACCGAAAAGTATGCACAAGAAAATAAATTAAGCATCCAGGTTGCTGCAAGAGAATTACGTTACCAATGGTTTGAGGAATTGGTTGTAGCTAAATCAATGCAGTTTATTTTAACAGCTCATCATGCTAATGATAATATAGAGACATTACTGATGAACTTCTTTAAAGGTACCGGCATCAACGGACTGCATGGTATCTTACCAAAGCAGGGTAATATCATCCGGCCTTTGTTATTTGCAAAAAAGGAACAACTCAGCGAATTTGCATTGACAAATAATCTGGGTTTTGTTGAAGACTCTTCCAATGCTTCTGATAAATACACCCGCAATTATTTTCGCAACCAGCTAATTCCTGACCTGCAAAAAGTGTTTCCGCAGGTAGACAATAACCTGCTGAATAATATTGACCGCTTTCGTGAAATTGAAATACTGTATCAGCAATCGGTTGATCTGCATGCAAAAAAATTACTGCAGCAAAAAGGGAATGAGATACATATCCCGGTTTTAAAACTGCTAAAAACCACACCATTGCATACCATCGTTTATGAAGTAATAAAAGACTATGGTTTTACTGCACATCAAACCGATGAAGTAGTTGCATTGCTGAAAAGTGAAACAGGAAAATATATTCAGTCTGCATCACACCGGATCCTTAAAAACCGTAACTGGCTTATCATTGCGCCAAATGCAAATACCGAAGCAGAAACCATTCTTGTTGAAGAAAAAGATAAGCAGGTTGAATATCAGCAGGGAAAATTAAATTTTGAATTGCTGCCAACCACAAACCAAAAACCACAAACCACAAACCTGATCGCTCAACTAAACGCATCCGAAATTAAATTTCCTTTACTCCTGCGCAAATGGAAGCAAGGCGATTATTTTTATCCGCTGGGTATGCAGAAAAAGAAAAAGATCAGCCGTTTTTTTATCGATCAGAAATTGTCACTTACCCAAAAAGAAAAAACCTGGGTTATTGAAATGGATAAAAAGATCATCTGGGTGGTTGGTATGCGTATTGATGAAAGGTTTAAAATTACTGACAACACAAAAAATATCCTGCAGATCACTTTAACCCCTGCCGAATAAACTGGGGTTTTTAAGTTGGTCTATAATACCGCCAAACAAACCAGGGTTAACAACGGCAATAAGCACAATGGTAAATACAAGGCCAAATACCGATCCCCATAAATGAGCATCATGATTTACATGATCGCCGCTTTTTTTGCCCATATAAACACAATAAACTACATACAATACAGCATATACAGCCGCTGAAATTTTAAGCGCCCCGTAAATGTAAATACTGCTCCAGGGGCTGAAAACAATGGTAGCAAAAACCACAGCAGATACTGCACCCGATGCACCTAATGAGCGGTAATTATAATCATCTTTATGTTTGATGTAGCTGGGTATATCAGAAATGATCAAACCTAAAAAATAAAGCAGCAGGTAGGAAATATTACCACCCAAACCCAAAATGTCGAAATACATTTCCAGGTTGCTGCCAAAAAAGAACAGGGTAAACATGTTAAAGACCAGGTGCATCCAGTCGGCATGTAAAAACCCCGAAGTAATAAAACGGTGATATTGGTTTTCCCTGGCCACCCGGTATGGCCACATGATGGTTTTATCAACCATGGTATGATTAGAAAAACCGATCAGAGAAAAAATGACGTTGGCTATAATTAAGCCGATGGTGATAGGGTAATCCTGAAAATTCATATGCGTTCTATTTCCGTAATTATGGGAGCCAAATCTAAAACTTTATCTGTGGTTTTCAGTTTCTTTTTAAGCAGGCAGGCAAACCTGCAAATAAACCACCGGAAAATTGTTTGAATTTTTATAACATAAATCATTTGCTGGTGCTATAACATAGTATTTATCAGTTATTTTATATAGAAAATACTAAGTAGTAATACTAACCATACAATAAATGCGTTTATGTAGTTACTATTCTACAACTTTTCAGTGATTAGTACAGAATATGCTATGATAATCAATTAAATAGAAGCGGCGGCATTTCTGAAATAAACCAATATCCAACAAAATGAAACCAGACTTACACAAGTTTAATGGCCATGTGCACCCCCTAACTGCAAAGGCATGGACAGAAATATCTAAATATTTTAATCATTTTAAAAATTGATCTTATAAACATAAGTCTATAACTATTTTATCCAACTGTTATCCTAAATAAAACAAAATGAATACAACATTTACTAACAGGCATTTTATTAATAAATACGCTGTAACACTCTTAACAGGGTTATTGATGTTATTGATAAGTGTTGACGTAAGGTCGCAGGCCATTCCTGCCGATCCTACATCAAATTCGCCTCAATGCGCCAACCCGGGTGTTACCCTCAACTTTACAGGTTCGGCCCCGGCAGGTGAAACCTGGTATTGGCAAACCAGCGCTTCAGGTACAAGTACTGTTAATTCAGCTTCCAGTTATGTTGTTTCAGTTGCCGGAACTTATTATGTAAGGGCCCGGGATAATTCAACTCTTATCTGGAGTGCAGGTGCAGGAAGTGTTACTGTTGTTATTACACCAGATGTGTCTGTACCCGTGTTTACTTTGGGAGCAACTTCAACACGTTGCCAAAATAGTGGCAATGTAAATTATTATGCATCTGCAGCTAACAGCACAGGTATTGTTTACAGTCTGGATGCAGCCAGTCTTGCTGCCGGTATTACTATCAATTCATCAAATGGATTGGTTAACTATACTCCTGCCTGGGTCGGTTCTTCAATAATTACTGCAACTGCTTCAGGTTGTAACGGGCCAACTTTTGCAAATCATACTGTTACCACTACGCCAACAATAGGAGCGCCTGTTTTTTCAGTGGGTTCCACATCAATCCGTTGCCAGGGTGCTGGCACAGTTACTTATAACGCAACCGCATCAAATGCAACCAGTATAACCTATAGCCTTGATGCTGTAAGCAATGCATTTCCCGGTAACTCAATCAATGCAACAAACGGTACGGTAACTTATGCAGCAGGCTGGAGCGGTACTTCTACCATCACAGCCAGTGCGGCCGGTTGCGGCGGGCCAACAATTGCAACACATACAGTAACTGTAACACCAACGGTTGGTACACCTGTATTTACTTTAGGTGTCACATCAAGCCGTTGCCAGGGAGGTAATACGGTTACGTACATAGCATCAGGAACCAATGCCACCGGCATTACTTACAGCCTTGATGCAGTCAGTTTGGCCGCAGGGAATACCATCAGTGCAGGCACTGGGGAAGTAACTTATGTTGCCACCTGGAGTGGTATTACAACCATTACTGCAACAGCAACCGGTTGTGACGGCCCAAAAACAGCCGATCATACCGTAACTGTAACACCAACGGTTGGTACACCTGTTTTTTCTTTAGGTCCCACTTCAACCCGTTGCCAGGGAGCAGGTTCTGTTGATTATGCTGCAACAGCATCCAATTCCACATCCATAATTTATGATCTGGATGCTGTAAGTACCGCAGGTGGCAATACCATTAATGCCATTACCGGTGTAGTTGTGTTTGTTGCCGGCTGGACGGGTATTACAACTATTACTGCTACGGCCAACGGTTGTAATGGACCAACATCCTCCAATCATACGGTAATAATAACACCCACGGTTGGTACACCCGCATTTACTTTGGGAACCACATCAACCCGTTGCCAGGGTGCAGGCACAGTAACTTATACTGCCAGTGGAGCAAATGCCACAGGTATCACATATACACTTGATGCTTCCAGTACTGCAGCCGGTAACAGCATCAACAGTATAACCGGCGAAGTAACTTATACAGCAGCCTGGGCAGGTACTTCAACGATCACAGCAACTGCAACAGGCTGTAATGGCCCGGGTACGGCCAATCATACAGTAACCATTACACCAACAGTTGGCACACCGGTTTTTGCATTGGGCTTACAATCTTTGCGTACGCAGGCTGCTGCAACAATTACCTATTCAGCTTCAGCAACAAATTCCACGGGTATCATTTACACACTTGATGCAGTAAGTACCGCTGCCGGTAACAGCATTAATGCAGCAACAGGTACAGTTACCTGGAGTACAGGATGGTATGGCACAGCATCCATTACTGCTACTGCTGCAGGTTGTAACGGCCCTTCGGTTTCTTTACATATTGTTAATACCAATCCGGCCATTGTAGAAGCACCATTATACCTCAGTACACCCGCACAAATACTCGACAGGATAGACCCGGTAGCAACAGCTATTACAACCACCGTTCAGACTGCCGTATTATCTTCAAACGGTACAACCAATACAACTTTCAGTTTAAGCCCGGCACTTTGTAATACACTTACCATAAAGGCTCAAAATATTTCAGTGCAATTGTATTTAACCATTGCCAGCGGTACTATGCCGGCTAATCCAAATATCAAGGCCTTAATAAAATATGGTGCTACCAATATTATCAACTTAACCAATCCTGTTTATAATTCATCAACCAAATTGCTGACATGGACCGGTACTTTAGGAGCAGATGTAATGGTGCCTTCCGGGCAGCCGATTGACCTGGTAATTACTACAGCACAAGGTGGAGTTACCTTCAGAATTGATTACCACAGTATGACCAAACCATCCAGGATAAGCCTGCTGCCGGTTTCAACATTTATCGACTTTACTGCTTTTGATGTATATACAGCCCCATACCCAGGTGGTGTAAAAAGAGTAAGTGGATTGCAGAATACAACCTACTATGTCAGGGCAACTGTTACCACTCCATTTGGTTACCGTGATATTACCGGCATGGATCTGAAGATCAATCCGCCGGGAAATACTGTGGCAGTGAACTGTGTAGATTCTTCTTCCTGCACCCGTACTTATGAATATCCATGGACCACTTCGGCATCCAGTAACGTTTATTACCTGTTGGGTACTGCTAAAGAAGGATATGAGAATATCATCAAAAACACTGATCTGCTGGCATTCGATGTTTGCGGTGCCTGTCCTCCTGTTGCATTAAATGATTCTGCAAACGGAGCAGGTGGAGCGCCGATTATTGTGGACGTGCTGGCTAATGATTACGACCCCAATAACAATATAAAACCATCTACACTGGCCATTGCCATGCAGCCAAATAATGGAACCGGTTTTATTTCAAATAACAAAGTGGTTTACTTACCCAACGGTACTTTTCAGGGAAAAGATACTTTAACTTACCAGATATGCGACAGTACCAATCAATGTACCACAGCCAGGGTATTTTTTACAATTGACCCCTTATTGGTTGACCCCTGCTCGGAAGCAACAAAAAGCCATGTGTATTACCTGCCATTTTCAGAAAATGAAGCCCGTATTGCATTAGACAGTTCAACCAACCAGGCATTTCCAAGTAATAATATAAGAACTGTGATCAGTATGAAAATGCCATACCCGGGTATGACCATCGTATGGGATGAATGGGAAGATGGGTACGAAATAAATGCTTTGGATCCTTTGCAGAATACCACAAAAGTATGGGGAGATGGAAATCCTTATAACGGTATAGCACCGGGATATGCAAATGATATCATTCCTGCAGGAGGAAGCATTGTATTGGATAATATAGTTCCTACAAATCCAAGGGTAGCTTCTGTTATACGATATGATGGAAGGGATAAAATAACGTCAAGCGGACAGATAACCGTAACACAGGTTTGTGGAGAGCCCTCCATCATGCCGGTTCAGTGTATGAAAACAAATGTTTCGCCTACCATTGATTATGGAAAATCTTTTACCATACCGGTTGGCCAGAATTATAACAGCCAGGATTTCAGGTATACATCCCTCTTTATAAGGGCATCTCAAAATAATACAACGGTTGAAATTGATAAAGATAATAATGGTTCACTGGAAACAACGGCAACATTAAGTGAAGGCCAGGTTTTACACGTAGACGGAGGTGTTTTATCAGGTGCCACCGTAATTGCTTCTGCACCCATTGGTGTAGAACTTCACTTTGGCGGTAATGATAATTACTCATCCCGTGATGTACCTATTTTTCCGGCAACCTGGTATTCCAATACCTATTTTTCGCCGGTACCAACAACGGGCAGAACTAGCAACACACCAAGGGATACTGCAGTGGTAATGCTATACAATAGTTTAAGCAATACTGCTTTAACCATCAACTGGTCATCCGGTATTCCAACGGGTGGCAGTATTGTAATTCCGCCTAAATCGGTAGTACGCTTTCCTTTAGGCTATTCACAAACAGCGGGGTACAAATTTTACAATCCCACAGGTGAATCGTTTACAGCTATACAGATCTGCGACTCTTATACTCCGGGCACAGCAGCAAATATTGGAACTGAATATGACTGGGCCTTTAACCTGATTGCCCAAAACAGGCTTACCGATTTTGCTACCATTGCATGGGCTCCGGGTTCATTGGATGGAACCCGAAACGACAACCCGGTTTGGGTAACACCGGTTAATAATACCGTTATTTATGTAAAATACGATGGCAATGTTAGTGGTTCAACCGGCTTCTTAAGTCCCTGTGGCATGCGGTATGATTTATCCTATACACTCAATGCACTTAATCATAAGCGCCTGCTGGATCCTAATGATAATGACCAGAGCGGCTTGGCCGTATTTACCTGCGATGGTACCCAATTGGCAGCGGTATATGGCGAAGATCCATCATCAGCAGTTATAGGCTCACCAAGCTGGGATGTGGGTTCTACCATACAGCCATTCTGTAAACAGAAACTCATTTTTGCCAATGATGATTATGCCCGTACCATGGTTAACCATCCGGTTACCATACCTATATTACTTAATGATTTTGGATTCCTGGCAGTAGTAGATCCTACATCTGTAACCACCATTGCCATGTTGCAGCCTAAACATGGTGCAGTAACTATTAATGCAAACGGTACGCTTGTTTATACACCGTACCCCGGTTATGTAGGAAAAGATACTTTTGAATACAATGTATGCTCAACACCTACACCCATTGTGTGCGATATTGCCACGGTGTATGTAGATATTGCTGTTTGCCCGGCACCATTTAACCAGAATGTAATTGGAGGAACTGTATTTTTAGACAAGAATGAAGATGCTGCAAACAATGACGGAGGTACCGGTGTGCCGGGAGCCAAAGTTTATTTATATGTAGATGGCAACTGTAATACCGTTATTGATAACGATGAACTGATAGATTCAGTAACAGTTGATGCAACAGGCACCTACCAGTTTATAAATTATCCCGAAAAATATGTAGCAGACGATTTTGATGGTGCCGGTGGTGTAAGAACCTGCGCCAACGGCAGTGATGGAAGCGGCGCCTGGTTAAGTAATTGGGTTGATGCAGGAGACGCATCGTCGGTTGGATATTGTACAGGCAACATTGCAGCCAATTGCGAAATTTTTAAGGACGGGGCATTTACAAACGGTATCCGTTTAAAAGCTGCCAATGTTTCGGCCACCCGAACGGTAAATCTCAGTGGGGCATCCTATGCATTCCTGAGTTTTTCTTACCGAAGAAAAAGTGCCACATTAACTGCAGGTGAAGATATAATAGTGCAGGCTTCATCAAACGGAACAACATTTGGAACGGTATTTACCATTGCCGGCAATGGTACAGCCGATGCAGGCTATATAAATATCTATAACCAGGATATAACACAATATGCAGCAGCTACCACTTATCTCCGTTTCTTAACCAATGCCAATGTAGATGATGCCGATACAGTTTATATTGATAATGTAAAGATCCAGTTCATCCGTTACCCGATATGTTATATCACCCGGTTAGATGAAACCACGATACCCGCCAACCATCATACTACCACTGCCTTGCAACGCAGCTTTACTGCTACCAGCATGCAAACCTGCCTGGCTCCGTATGATTTTGGTGTGGCAAAAAATAAGGTCAGCATCAGTGGTACGCTTTTCCACGATGCCAACGGACTTACCGATGCATTAATTAATGGTAATGCAATTGGTACCATTACGGGTACAACTGTATACGCATACCTGGTAGACTCAACCGGCCGTGTGGTAAGAAGAACAACATTAAACACAGCAAGCGGGGCATTTACTTTCCCCGATGCTGATGTACTTACCAATTATTCACTTCGCTTAAGTACGATCAGTGTAAACCTGGGCGACCCACCACCAAGTGGTACAGGTACTTCTTATGTAGCAGGCAACTGGGTACCTACCGGCGATTCGTATGGTACAGGTAACGCTGCCGGTACCGGTATTAAACCTGGTACACCGGGCTGTATGGTTTCTGTTACAACCGCTTTAACTAATATTACCAATGTTAATTTTGGTATTGAAAGACTACCAGATTCGGATGATAAAACAATAACCTACCCCAAAAATCTACCGGGTATTAAATATGATATTGCTACAGGGCTTACCGGTTTAGATCCGGAAGATGGTACTTTAGGTTCCGGTAAAACCTATAAGATCACCAAACTGCCTGTGGGAGCCGATTTGTATTACAACAATATTTTAGTAACACTGAACCAGGTATTCACAAACTTTCATTGGTCATTACTGAAAATTGATCCGGATGATATTACCCATATGGCAACATTCAGGTATGCCTCTATGGATACAGCCGGTTTGTACGATCCTGTACCGGCCACAGTAACTGTAAACTGGAGCCAGACACTGCCTGTTAAACTCATTAGTTTCAGCGGCCGGTTAAATGGTGCCAAAGTAGATCTGAATTGGGTTACAGCCAATGAACTGAATACCAAAAACTTTGAAGTAGAGCGTGGAACTGATGGCAGGAATTTTACAAAAATTGCTACAGTAACAGCAAAAGGAAACAGCAATACAGCCACCAGTTACGACCAGGCAGATCCGCTGCCAATGAAAGGGGTAAATTACTATCGTTTAAAAATTATTGATTTCGACGGTAAGTTTGAATACAGCCAGGTCGTTATCATCCGTATTGAAGATGGTATACAACTGGTTACAAAAGTTGCACCCAATCCTTTCACCGGTAAAGTTGATGTGTACCTCACACTTACACATAATTCCATGGTCGACTTCAGGTTTCTTGATATCAACGGAAGGCTGGTGTTTAATAAATCGGTAAAAGGGTTAAAAGGATTTAACTGGTTTACCATGAACGATCTTGATAAACTGCCATCGGCTCCATACATGCTGCAAATCAAAACAGATGATGCAACCATTGTAGAGAAGCTGATAAAACAATAATTTCTTTCGTGCACTATAAGCTAAGCCCTGTCCCGTATCTACGGGACGGGGCTTTTTATTTGCACAGATAGCGAAATCTGCGGGTAAATCTTTTTTAACTGTGATGATATTTTTCGTTGCGGTTAATGCTGCATGCACGGTAAACCTGTTCGGCTAAAATTAACCGTACCAGCTGATGCGGAAAAACAAGTTTGGATAAACTCCAGGTATGATTGGCTCTTTTTTTTACATCTTCACTTACACCATAAGCACCACCAATTAAAAACACAATATTCTTTGTGCTCTCATTGGCTCTTTGCTGAATAAAGTTGGCGAGGTCTTCGCTGCCCAGCATTTTACCCGTCTCTTCCAGCAAAACCAGGTAATCCTCTTTTTGTAAAAGCCCGGTAATGATTTCTCCTTCTTTTTTCTTCAGGTCAGTTTCACCAAGGCTTGCGGCATTTTTGGGCATGGGTATAATGTTCCATTCAACCGGATAATAATTGGAGATACGCTTTGTAAATAATTCAATGCCTTCTTTTACATAAGGCTCATGATTTTTACCAACCGACCAGAATTGAAATTTCATGGGTTAAAAATAACAAAGACCTGGATAAAGATGGCGATAAAATAAACTGATGCTGTTGCAGCGTTAATTTTTTATCTTTAAAAAAATAATTTTCATGAGTCAACAACTGGTGCATATACCCGAATTGCTTACTGCCGCAGAATTGATAACGATAGATGCATTGATTGCCAATGCCGGTTTTGTAGATGGAAAATTAACGGCTAGCCTGGCAGCAAAAGATGTAAAAAATAATCTGCAGATAGAAGCAGGCAATGAAAGCCTGGCCGGGATTCAAAAAATAATCAGCGGAGCATTAGCGCAAAGTCCGCTGTTTAACATTGCGGCACTTCCTAAAACGGTGTACCCGCTTTTGGTAAGTAAATACAGTACCGGCAAATATTATGGCTGGCATGTTGATAGTCCTGTGATGGGTAATCCGCCCATGCGTACCGACCTGGCTATGACCATTTTTTTAAGTGACCCGACAACTTATGAAGGTGGAGAACTGGTGATTCAATCTGATACCGGTACTTCAAATTTTAAACCTGCCAAAGGCGATGCGGTTTTATATCCCTGCCAGTACCTGCATTGTGTAAATGAAATAAAAAGCGGCGAAAGGGTAGCTGCGGTAACCTGGGTGCAAAGCAATGTAAAAGATCCCGGGCAGCGGCAAATATTATTTCAGCTGAACCAGGTGCACAGTGCATTGTTTCAGCAGGCACCCAATGCACCGGCCACAAATTTATTATTGCAAACGCATAGTAATTTGTTTAGAATGTGGGCCGACCTGTAGCTGTTAAAAATGAAAATTACAAAGACGATAACCTGATCTGGTCAATTTTATCGTACAGTTCAAATGACCTTTTTAAAAAGTCGGGTATAGGTATATCCGGCATTTCTTCACTAAAAACCTGGTCAGGAAATTTTGCATGAAAACCTGCCCTGGTTTGCATTAACAGTTTAGCTTCATCGGTTATGTGCAGGTTGGTAGCAGCGGCAATTGTATGCACAACTTCCATGGCACCATCATGATAATTAACAGCAAAAGCTGCCTTATCATTTTGTAAAATGTTAAGAAAAGCGGTTAAGTAACTTTCTATTACCATACCCATATATTCGTCAAGAGGCATGGTTGATATCCTGTCTTTATCAAAGCCGAAAATATCAGCTTCCAGGTAATTTGGCAGTGCCTGCATGCCTCTTTTCTTTTGTTGCGATCGCAGCACTTCATCAGGCTTTCTGTATAATAAGAAGAAAGGAACAGCCGGGTATAAGGCCCTAAGCTCTTTATAAAAATGAATATGCCAGCTATCTGTTTTAATAAAAAGCTGCTTATATTTTCCGGTGCGGTTTTCGCCATATAATTCAAAGGCAGCTTTTAACTGCGGTAATATTGCGGGCATACAATCATGCTTTTTTCCATAGCGTAACAGGTCATCAAAAAAAGGAACCTCCGATAAAATGATGTTGGAAGGCTGCATGCCCAGCATTTGAGAAATTAAAGTAGAGCCGCAGCGGGAGATATGAAAAATAAAAGCAGTTGGTTCAATTGTATCTATCCCTTTTGACCAGTCAGGCAATACATCTGCAGTGCTCATGCTTCTTTTCAGATGCCAGTTTTCGGAAAACCTCGCCCTGCATGCTGATACCGTTTCATCAAAAAAAGGCTCGTTAAAATCTTTGTCGGCAACATACAGCCAGCGGCATAAATTACCATCGGTTTCCGTGTGAAGTTTTACCGGTATCCATCCGTGTGCAGGGGAATGTTTGCTCATTAAAATATGAATTGATTATTTCGGTTGCAGGTAAGTGGTCAGCATTTCATGAATATTTGTATCTACAAATTTCTTCCAGTCAGTTTCACCTGCAATAACCTGCCGCCTGATTTCGGTAGCCGATATGGCCGCAACCGTATCCGGTACATTAATTTCATTGATGGCGTAGCCTACACCTCTTCCATAATTAACCGATTCAATATCGGGTATGATGATCACTTTTACTAATGGATTTGCTGCATATACTTTTTCCCAGAGCATTTTTACTTCTGTTGCGGTAAGTGGGTTGGCTGCATCGGGCTCAATATCCCGTATGGCAATTAACACAGGCTTATCTTCTTTCAGAAAAGTATCAAAAATGTGCATGTGGCCCTTATGCGGGCTCTGGTATCTTCCGATAAATAAATTGTATCTCATTTGTTTGCAGCTTTTAATATTTTACCGGTACATGTTGCAATGCTCAAAATTGCAGTATCAATTAAAACTTCCGGATTTTCGGGTGCGTAATAGGGGGCCGAAATTCCGGTGAAATCTTTTATTTCGCCGGCAATGGCTTTGGCATATAATCCTTTGGGGTCTCTTTCAATACAAATTTTTATATCGGTGCTTACATGCACTTCAACAAATTTTTTGCACATGCCCCTGATCTCGTTTCTGATATCTGCATACGGCGATATGAGTGACACAATTACTACGTTGCCCTGGCTTTCGAGCAGTGAAGCCATGTAGCCCACATTCAGGTTGTGTTTCTTTCTCGATTCTTCATCAAAACCAGTCTGGTGAATTACTTTCCTGATCTCATCTCCATCCAGCAAAACAGGCGTAACACCTTTCTTTTTATATTTTTCAACCAGTGCTTTTGCAATGGTTGTTTTGCCCGAACCACTAAGGCCGGTTAAAAAAATAACAGCAGGCCTGGTTTTAAAACCTGTAAGCCTGGCCCACATCTCATCAAAAAAATAATAAGAAAATATTTTTATGATGGAATCAATGATGCCGATAGATATGGATGCTACCAGGTTTTTGGTTAAAATGTAGGCAATTAAAAAAGTGATGATGGAACTGTAGAACCGGTAAACAACTGCCTTAATTAATTTTAATGTATTAAACATAGTTTGCGAAAGGTACTAAATGGTTGAAAGGTTTTGTATGATAAAAATACAGGAAGTTTTTTATCAGCAGGTTGCAGATAATTCTTTTTCCAGTTCATCTGCCATTTTATTGCTCAGTTCTGTATTCATTTCCCTGAACTGAATGATCATTTGTTTTTTGGTTGCAGCATCATACATGCGGGAAGTATCTTCAATCTCTTTTTTTATTTTGCAATCAGGCCCTGTAAAAATTGCTTTAACCCAGTCATTCACCACTGCATCAATAACCAGGTGTACCCGGTTAATGCTGCTGTTATTATTGATGGCATGCAACAGGTTAAAATTCATATACCAGCATTCACCTTCCTGCAGGGCTAATCTTTCCTTATCAAGAAAAAATTCCACATCAGGATGTGTAAGCACCGGGATATGCAAACGTATTTCGCCGCTTTCAAAATTCAGTTCTGCATCGCGGTGTTCTTTGATACTGCTTCCTGCATTCAGTTTCAGTAACCTTACAGCCTGCAGCGGGCATTGGAATGTTTGCAATACTTTTTGCAGGTAAGGGCTGCTTTCTAAAAAAACGGTATCCAGGTATTCCGGATTATCGCCAGGGGAGATGATGATGTCATCGGCCTTGCCTCCAATACTGCGTAAGGGAATGGCTGTCCATTCACCTTCGTAATGTTTTACCTGGTAGTGAGGAAGCCATTGCGATGCAGATAAGGCACTTACTTCCTGTTGCAATAACCCTGCATCAAATAGAAAGGGAAGTTTCAGGTACTTAATGATCTGCATTAATAAATTGGCTTAATATGAACAGCCGGAGTTGTCATTATTAACAGGTTTTGCTGAATACAACCTGGCCTTTTTTACCAAGCTTGTCAAAACCTATTTCAATTTTGCGTAAGGCTAAACCGTTAGTTGCTGCATGATTGATGATCACTTCTTCCTTGTTTTTGTTTTGGGCAATCACCGGGCGGGTACAAAAATCATCTGCATGCCCGCCAATGATCACATCCAGGTGTGTGGATGCAGCTGCGAGCGACAGGTCATTTAAGCCTGTTGATGATTTATATCCCAGCTGCGAAAGGCATACAACAAGCTGGCAGTTTTTTTCTTTTTTAAGATAAAGGGCAAGCGCATTAATGCTGTCGGCAGAAGCTGATTTACTGTCAGCAGTGATAATGGCTGTTTTAATATCGCCTTTGTAAATGATCTTATAATCGTTTGCAGAAACAGAGCAGCTTTCGCCGCTGTGAAGCGATGCATCGTAGGCAGGTTGCAGTCCGGGAGCTTTATTACCGGCGTGCAGCATGAGCAGGTTTGAATTGCTGCTCTTTAGTTTTGCAATATTTTCCATCGCCTTGCTGCTGCCGGCATGCAAAGCACTACCGGTATGTACCAGCACCAGGTGGCTGTTATTAATGCTGTAACCTGTTACCGGGCTCAGGCTGTTGGCGATGGTTGTAAATGGTTTGGCTGTAAGTAAGGCTGCTGCGCCTAAACTGCCGTTGAATAAGAATTTTCTCCTTGTATTCATGTTGCTGAGGTTGGTTCTGGTTTTATTATAAGACTACAAAATAGTATTTAACCTGCTACTGTGCAAATAAATTGGCAGTATAATCAAAATATTTTTGATTATATATGTAAAAATCAGCTTATTGGTACCGTTAGTAATTGTTGTCAAAAGCTTTGTTTTTAACAGCCGTGTAATTTATCTTCACTTAAAAATAATATACAATCAAATATGGCCGATAGCGAAACAGAAAATGGCCCGGCAAGTAAAGTGCCTTTGGATGAATATCTTGCCATCTGCATTTCTTTTTTACAGGAGATTGGTATTGAAACAACATTTGAAAAACTGGATGAACCCTGTTTTTTGCCCGGGCTTTTTATCCGTAACGGCATTATCATCATTGATAAGGAAGCGCTCAGTTACCCCGGTGATATTTTACACGAAGCAGGCCACATAGCCGTAGTGCCTGCCGCCGAAAGGCATACGCTTACTGCATCTGCCATTGAAAAAAGAGAACAGCGTGAAGCCGAGGAAATGATGGCCATTGCCTGGTCTTATGCAGCATGTAAGCATTTGGGCTTAGATCCGTATATCGTTTTTCACGACGAAGGATACAAAGGCGGTGGCAGTTATATTGCTGATAATTTTGCCAATAAAAATTATTTTGGTTTGCCTGTGCTGCAATGGAAGGGCATGGCGCTTGATGAGACAAACGCTGCCAAACAAAATTTATCTCCATACCCCTGCATGATAAAGTGGGTGCTGGATTAAAATGAAGCAGGTATTTTCACCTGTTTTTGTTTAATGACTTGACATATCAAAAAATTTATTTTACATTTATTCTTTATTATCTATTAACTCTAATATTAAACTTCACTTATTATGGAAGGAACGATTGGCGAAATACGGATGTTCGCTGCAACATTCAGTCCCAGGTTTTGGGCGTACTGCAATGGTCAGTTATTGGCTATCGCACAAAACCAGGCTCTCTTTTCAATTTTAGGTACAACCTATGGTGGAAACGGCACCACTAATTTTGCCCTGCCCAATATGCAGAGCAGGGTAGCTGTGGGTACCGGTAATGGTCCGGGCCTGAGTTCTTACCAGCTCGGGCAACAGTCGGGAATAGAAAACAATACCATAGTAGCAGCCAATATTCCATCGCACACACATGTTATTGCAGGTTCGGCTAAAATGCTTACTACTACGGCAGCTGCCAATTCGGAAACTGCTGGGGGTAATTATTTTGCCAATGATGGAAGCCCTAAATATAAACCTGCAGGTGGTGGCGGAACCATGAAACCTGCAACGGTGGCTGTAGGACTGGGAGCTTCCGGAGGTACACCGGTGAGCAATATTATGCCCTACACTGCTATCAGTTATATCATTTGCCTGCAGGGGATATTCCCGTCCAGGAATTAATTAAAACCTTTAATCAACATACTTAAATTATAAATCATCATGCAAGGATATATTTCAGAAGTAAGAATGTTTGCCGGCAATTTTGCTCCCATGTCCTGGGCCTTTTGCCAGGGGCAATTGATGTCGATTGCCAATTATACAGCTTTGTTCGCATTGGTGGGTACAACCTATGGCGGCGACGGGCAAAATACCTTTGGGTTACCCGATTTAAGAAGCAGGATACCCATTCATAACGGACAGGGACCGGGCCTTTCCCCCTATCAATTGGGGCAAATGGCGGGTACAGAATCTGTTACACTAACTGCTGCAAATGTAGGAGGTCATACCCATGCAGTTACCGGTAATGCAGGTATTGCAGTAGCCAATGGCGACGGGCAAACCCCGGTTGCAGTTAATAATTTTCCGGCAGGCAATGGCGAAAATATTTATTCCACAGCCACCGATAACAGTGTAATGGCACCGGCCTCACTGGCAGGTGTAACTGTTGCTGTGCAAACACCCAGCGGAAACGCACCCATTGGTACTGTACAACCCTATATTGCAATCAATTTTATCATTTGCCTGGAAGGTATTTTTCCGTCAAGAAACTAAACTTAATAACCTTACTTAAATTATACTATCATGGAAGGAACAATTGGAGAAATAAGAATGTTTGCGGGTAATTTTAATCCCCGCACATGGGCATTTTGTCAAAATCAAATATTATCTATCGCACAAAATACAGCCTTGTTTTCAATATTGGGCACTACCTATGGCGGCAATGGCCAAACCACTTTTGCCTTACCCGATTTCAGGGGCAGGGTACCTGTTGGGCAGGGTCAGGGGCCCGGTCTTTCGCAATATTCATTGGGGCAACTGGGCGGCTCAGAAAGTTATACAATCTTAAACGCTAATTTTCCGGCACATACCCACCCATTCAGCGGTTCCATTAATATGCCTGCAAACGCAGCTGATGGTAATGCAGATGCTCCTCAAACCAACTATCCGGCAAAACTTACAGGTACCAATATGTATTCAACTGTTAACAATGGCAGTGGTTTGGGCAATATGCAGCTGGCGCTTACAGCAGCGGCTGCCGGTTCGGCTTCGCCCATACCGGTTACCAATATTCAGCCGGTTATGGGGATGAATTATATTATCTGCATGTTTGGTATTTTTCCTTCAAGGAATTAATATTTGGTTACTCAAAGTCAGTCCGGGGCCTGTTGAATTCCTGTTTAATAAGGTGGTTTCAACAGGTTCCTTTTAATACGCATTATGCTGTACCTCAAAAACAGGGTTCATCATGCATTATTAACTTTTCTCTCAACAGTTTTATCCATCATAAAGAGGTATGCTTACATTAGGAGTTCTTTTACCGGGTTCAACCCTTTACCCATCCATCGGCATAGATTTTTTACAGGGGATCAGGGCATGTTTTAAATTTCATGAATATCCCCTTACGGATATTAAAGTAGAACTCATCAGTTTTGGTCTTAAGGATGATGAGGTATATGCTGCTGCAGAAAAGTTCTTACTAATTGGTAATGCCGATGTGGTAGTGGCCTATGCAGGTGATCATCATGCAGAAAAACTGGCACCATTATTTGCTGCAGCAGGTAAACTGCTTATCATCACCAATGCAGGAGCCAGTTACCCGCTATACAGCGAAAAGATCAGCCATACCATATTTCACTCCTTCAATGATTGCCTCTGTTCTTTTCTTACCGGCCAATATGCCGCCAGGC
The DNA here is from genome assembly GCA_963715585.1 of uncultured Chitinophagaceae bacterium. Lineage (GTDB taxonomy): Bacteria > Bacteroidota > Bacteroidia > Chitinophagales > Chitinophagaceae > Ferruginibacter. The sequence continues at coordinate 953,562 of OY970254.1, forward strand.
AGGAGGGGGGGCATGCAGCCATTATGGCCACTTCTTTTTTTGACGGAGGATACAACCATGCACATGCCATGAACAGTGCCTTTGTACATGCAGGCGGGCAGATCATGCATAATTTTGTAAGCCATTACAAAAAGGAAGAATTTAATACAGATAACTTAGCCGCTTTTATAAAGGATAATCCCGGCGTAAAAAAGATGCTGGCTTTGTACAGCGGCGATATGGCACGTTTGTTTTACGAAAAAATACTGCCGGTGCAGGAGGAATACAAACTGCAATGGTATGTTTCACCCATGATGTTCGACAGCACGCCCGGTGACTTTTCAGAACCAGGACCTGCAGCGCCGGATATGTGCGGCTACACCAACTGGTTACCCGAACTGGAAAATGAAACCAACCAGTCCTTTATACAATATTATAAAACTGAAAATGGTAAAGACCCGAACCTGTTTTCCATGCAGGGGTGGGAGAGTGCTTTGCTGGTTATGCAATACCAGAAACTGAGGCAGGACACAACCGGCACAGAAGCGGCGATCAATTTACTGAAAGCAGAAAAAATAAACAGTCCCAGGGGAGTGCTTGTTTTGAATGAACAGCGGCATATAATCGGCCCTGCACATTTTGCAGCATCTACCGGCAAACTGCAGGTTACCATAAAAGAAAGTATAAACAACCTTCAGTCATCCTGGGATGAAATGTGTAACCACATACCACAGGATACTGTTTCTTCCTGGCGCAATACATACCTGTGCATATGAGCAGCCCCGCCCATATCATGGTACTGTGCAACAACGAAATGGCCATCCCCGCCATGCAGCAGCTATACCAGAACGGTAGTCTTGCTGCTGTAGTAGTTCCGGAAAAGAATACAGCCTTGTTTTCGCTGCTGAAACAAATGCTAACAGGAACGGGTGTATGCCTGATGAGTGTAAACAAAAAAACACTGGAACCTGTAATAAAAAAAACAGCTGCAGAAAAAAATATTATGGCAGCCTGGCTCATGACATTTTCTTACATTATTCCAAAAGCCCTGCTTACCCTGCTTCCCGGAGGATTTATTAATTTTCATTACGGGCTGCTGCCGCAATACCGGGGCGCCAACCCGGTGCTGGCGCAAATGCTGCATGGTGAAAAAGAAAGTGGTATTACCATTCATGTGGTTGATGAAAATATTGATACCGGCCCTGTTGTAATGCAGCAGAAAACAGCCATTGATGACAGGGATACTTTTGGCATGCAGCTGCAGAAACTGGGCATGCTGGGTGCCACCATGGTTCAGCCCTTGTTGCGGTTATATCAATTCAGCCCGGTGCTGCCATCTGTGCCGCAGGACGAATTGAAAGCCCGGTATTTTAAGAAACCGGTGGCAGCCGACCTGATGATCAACTGGAATACGATGAGCAGCCGGCAGATCATACGCCTCATCAATGCCTGTAACCCATGGAACAAGGGTGCAGGGGCCATTATCAATGGAATGGGGGTATGCCTTACCGATGCTTTGCTCACTGATGAGATACCTGCGGCCGGCACATTACCAGGTACCATTATTACCCTGGATGAACAGGCAGGTTTGAAAATTTATTGTTTAGATAATATTGTCATTAAAATAAACGTAATCAGCACCAGTGAGGGTTTTTTTGGGGGAAACAGATTGGCAGATTACGGGGCTAAAATAAACGACCGATTTTTATCTGTAAATTGATAGGAATTTAGAATAAAATAAAATACCTTTAAACATTAATAATGTTGCCAATGTATGCTTTATATAAAAAGCACAGCAGGAGCAGGATTATTTTTGCTTGTCTTAGTTCGACTATACCTTAATACCAAATTAACCTCGTTTATGAAAAAAAGTTACCAGCTGCTTAGCTTACTGCTTGCTTTATTAGTTTTTTCAACCAAGTCTTTTTCGCAAAACAATCTTGCTGCAGGCGATTTAGCCATTGCAAGTTACCAGTCAGATTTTGACCCAACCAACACTTTTACAGTTGGCATAGCCGAGCGTGAAGACCGTTTCTCCCTGGTGGTACTGAAGCCGGGCGGCCTTGCTGCCGGTACAGTAATTTATATCACCGACCGTGGATGGAATGGTCCAGCCAACAACTGGCTGGATGAAACCTACCCGCCATTTACTTTTGGCCTGGGACACGAAGCTGTGATCAGATGGACAGTGCCGGCCGGAGGGATACCGCAGGGCAAAGAAGTATTTTTCATAAATATTTATCATGATGAATTACCAGTGGGTTCAGAATTTTACGAATGGTTTGCCTATTCTGATGAACCCGGAACGATACCGATGGGTACCTGTACTAATGAAACGCCCATTGTACCTGTTGTTTCTCCGGAAGCTACCGATGGTTTAAACTTAACGTTTAGCGGCGATAACCTGCTGGTATATCAAACAGGCCCTGCTGCAGGGCCCACCGGCGGATATAATGCCGTACCTATCAGATTTATAACTGCAATACTGGCAAACCTGAGGCCAACTACAGATCCTCCGGCAACTGATTATGCCACCTGGGATACAGGCCCTACAAGATTAAATGAAAGTTCTTTGCCTCCCGGTTTAACAAATGGCCAGACATGCTTTGTAATGTCACCCGGGCCATTACCCGCTGCAGTTATAAACGGAGTTGTTGAACCCGACAACGGAAAATTCAGTAATTGTGCATTAACAGCTGCTGGTGCCTGCACGGCACTGCAGATGTCTGCCCTTATCTATAATATTGCCAACTGGACATATAGCAATAACGTATTTCCACTGGGAACATCCAGCAGCCTTTGTACGTATAGCATACTGCCTTCTAACACTGCTACCCTTAGTTCAGCTCCGGGTACCAATGCTCAGACGGTAAATGTTGGCTCACCGATCACTAATATAACTTATTCAACAACCGGAGCCACAGGTGCAACTTTCTCTGGCTTACCTGCGGGCGTTACCGGTAACTGGGCTGCCAATGTGGTAACCATCAGCGGTACACCTGTAACTACGGTTGGTTCTCCGTTCAGTTATACAGTTACTTTAACCGGTGGATGTGCCGGTGTCAATCCTACCGGAACGATTACTGTTACCTGTCCCACAATTACAGTAACCAACCCGGTTATTACAACCGGAACCATTAATACTCCATTCAGCCAAACCTTTACTGCTTCCGGCGGTACAGGTCCTTATACATTTACCACGGTTAGTCCTTTACCGGCAGGTATTACTTTATCAGCTGCAGGGGTGCTGAGTGGCACGCCAACAGTAAGCGGGCCTTTCAATATTATAGTTACTGCAACAGACGCCAATCTTTGTGCCGGCAGTGGTGCAAACTATCCTTTGGTGATCAATACCTGTTCAGCAGCTGACCAAACGGTTACTGCTGCACCAGCAACTATTTGTACCGGATCATCATCAACCATAACGGTTGGAGCATCGCAACCGGGTGTTAACTATACATTGCGTATCGATCCTGCCAATACAATAGTTGCAGGACCAACTGCATCAAACGGCCCTGCCATTAATTTTGGTACCGGGGCGCTTGCTGCAACTACTACCTATAATGTACTGGCTGAAACGGATAAATATTCAATCAACCTTAATGGAGGCCAGGCAGGTTTCTCAATACCAGCTGCTGCTCCATTGGATCTGAGCGATAACTTTACCATGGAAGGCTGGATAAAGCCTGCAGGTAACGGATCTTTTGCAAGAATGTTCAACAAAGATCAGTCCTATGCATTGGGTATCAGTAATAATCAGAACAGTATAACATTTACCCGTCACAATGCAGGAGATTTCTCTGTACCATTCACCTTCACCAATGGTACCTGGTATCATATAGCCTGTACTTATGTAAGTGGAACTGTAGAGTTCTTTGTGAACGGAGTTTCTGTAGGAACAGTAGGTGGAGTACCTGCAATCGTGTTGCAGCCTGCAAGCGGTGGCCAGATCGGTTCTGATGCCGGCGGCGGATTCAACCGCTTCAATGGTAATATAGATAACGTGCGTATCTGGAGCAGTGTTCGTACACAACCTCAGATTGCAGCCAATCAAACAGCTTTCTTAACGAGCACCGGTAATCCAACCCTGGTTGCCAGCTGGTGGATCATTGAAGGAGCAGGCAATGCAAAAGATTATTCTGCCAATGCTATCAATGCAACAGCACTTGACGGAACCTGGCAGGTGGATGCGCCGGTAGCACCATGCAATATTGTATTAACCAACAAACCAACAGTTACGGTTAATGGAAATAATAGTATTACATTAACTTCTGCACCGGGAACCGATGCACAAAGCATCTGTTTCAATACAGCCATAGCAGCTATTACCTATTCTACTGTATCTGCTACGGGAGCAACCTTCAGCGGTTTGCCTGCAGGTGTAAACGGAAGCTGGGCTGCCAATACAGTTACCATCAGCGGAATACCTACAGTAACCGGAACCTTTAATTATACAGTAACCTTAACCGGTGGCTGCGGACCTCTTACAACAGCTACAGGATCCATCAATGTAAAAGTATTACCTGATGCAACTATTACCGGTGGCGGTGTAACCGTTTGCCAGGGCACTACAGTAACCCTTTCGGGTGTTGTTAACGGGGCTTATAGCTACCAATGGGGAAGAAGCCTGTTTACAGCTCCGTTTGCCAATCTGGGCACTGCTCAAACAGAACCGGTTACAACATCGGGTGTGTACCAGCTTACCGTAACCCAGGCTGGCTGTTCTGTATCCAGCACAACGATTGTAAACGTGGCCGATTATGTATTCAATGGTTCATTGGGTGCAGGCGATGCCATCCAAACCGGCCGTATCAACCGTTTTGCAGTTGTTTCTACCTGTGCTTCTCCAAAAGCCTGTCCGGGTATATTTACAGCAACCGGCTCAAGATTCTATGATGCCTATACCATTACTAACGTAAGAAACGTACCGGTATGTGTTACCATCGGAGATAACAGCGGTTGTACTACCAATGCATTTTCTGTGGCCTACCTGGGCAGCTTTAACCCGGCTGCACCTTGTACCAATTACCTGGCAGATCCGGGATCATCACCAACCAGTTCTATTTTTTACGAAGCAACCATACCAGCCAACGGAACCATTGTGGTGGTGATACATGAAGTGAATCCAGGTACGGGTTGTGCCAGCTACCAGTTAACGGTGGATGTACCAAGAGATCCTTCAGCTATTACTATAACACCGGGCAACCCATCTTGTACACCCAGTACAATAACAGCTCCTTTTGCCAATACTTATTTATGGAGCCCTGGAGGTGCAACAACACAATCAATTGTTCATAATTCAGGAACAACCAGTTATTCGGTTACTTTAGGATATGGAAACAATGCCTGTACAGCCTCAGCAGCAACAGGCCCGGTTACCATCAGTCCGCCAAATACCGTTAATCTTACTTCAGGTCCAGGCACCAACGTACAAACTGTAGCAGTTGGTTCACCTATCGCCAATATCACCTATGCAACAACAGGTGCTACGGGAGCAAGTTTCAGCGGTCTTCCGGCAGGTGTAACAGGCAACTGGGCAGCCAATGTGGTAACCATCAGTGGTTCGCCAACAACAACTGTTGGTTCGCCATTTAATTATACAGTAACCTTAACCGGTGGCTGCGGAGTTATAACTGCAACAGGAACCATTACCGTGGTAGCCTGTTCTATTACCCTCAGTTCTGCACCGGGTACCGATGCACAAACCGTTTGTAACAATACAGCTATCACCAATATTACCTATGCAACTATAGGTGCAACCGGGGCAAACTTTACAGGCTTGCCTGCAGGTGTAACGGGCAGCTGGGCAGCCAATGTGGCTACCATCAGCGGAACACCTACAGTAGCCGGCACATTTGGTTATGTGGTAACTTTAACCGGTGGAGTTTGTGGTGCATTTAATGCAACCGGAACCATTACGGTTAACCCGATACCAACTGTTAATCAGCCAGCCAACCAGGTATTATGTAATAATACAGCAACAGCAGCGGTTAACTTTACCGGTTCTGTTCCAGGTACTGTATTCAACTGGACAAACAATGATCCCTCTATTGGCCTTGCAGCCAGTGGTACTGGCGATATTGCCAGCTTTACAGCCACCAATGCCGGTACGGCACCGGTTGTGGCTACCGTAACTGTTACGCCTAGCGCCACTGCCGGCGGAGGAGGACCAGCATCTATAACCATGCCGGCACAGTCTTCTACAATAACTCCCAATGTAAGAGGTTACTGGTTTACTGCACCAACCAATTTTACTATTACTTCTTTGCGGGTTCCTACAGATGCTTCTGCGGGTAATCAAAGCATAGCAGTATTAAGGTTTACAGGTAATACACCTCCACCTCTTTTCAGCACTACAACCAATGCATTTACAACATTATTTTTAACACAAAATGATGCAACACCTGGAAATATAGCAGTGAACATACCTATAAATGCAGGAGAAGTAATTGGTATATTGGGCGCCAGGTCTGATATTGGATCATATGGAAATGGCTCGGCCGGTATTACTATTGCCGGTTTCCCTGTAAGCACGGTAAGGTTGGGTATGCAACTTCCTTTGTCTGCAAATGTTCCTCAAAGTATCTGGCAGGAGCCCTCAAATACCAATATTTCAAGGGTTTTCTTTGATTATACTTCAGGTGTAACCTGCACAGGTACTCCGAAAACCTTTACCTATACCGTTAATCCAACACCAACAGCAACAGCCACACCGGCTTCGCAAACGGTATGTTCTGCAACGCCGATAACTCCTGTTGTGATATCAGGTAATGCAGTAGCGGGTGTAGTGTATAACTGGACAAGAGATAATACAGGAACCGTAACCGGTATTGCAGCCAGCGGTGCAGGCAATATCAGCGGTACTTTAACCAATACAACCAATGTACCTATTACGGTTACATTTACAATAACCCCAACAGCCAATGGCTGTGCGGGTACACCTATTACTGCAACGGTGCTGGTTAATCCTACACCAACAGCAGTGGCTACACCGGCATCACAAACAGTATGTTCAGGACTTGCTATAACAACCATTGTACTGAACGGAAGTGCTGTTGCCGGAACAGTATATAACTGGACAAGGGATAATACGGTTACCGTAACGGGCATTGCAGCCAGCGGTTCGGGTAATATCAGCGGCACGTTGGTCAATACAACAGCGGCTGCTATAACGGTTACCTTTACGATAACCCCAACAGCCAATGGTTGCCCTGGTACACCAATTACTGCAACAGTAGTGGTGAATCCGACACCAACAGCATCTGTGCTCAGTTTGGTTGCCGCCCTGCCTGTTACCCTGATCAATGAAGGATTTAATGTGGTAAGTCCGCTGCCAGCAGGATGGGCTCAGCAAAATCTGAGTACACCAGCGGGAACAAACCCTTTATGGTTCCAGGGAAACACTACTGTGTTTAATTCACAAAGCGGTCCGGCTGATTCATATGCTGCAGCAAACTTTAATGGTGTAGCGGGTGCAAATACAATCAGTAACTGGCTGTTTACACCCAATATTACCTTAACCAATGGTGATGTATTTACATTCTGGTCACGTACGGTACCCGCACCTGCTTTCCCCGACAGGCTGGAAGTAAGGATGAGTACCAATGGTGCCAGTGTTAACGCAGGCGTAACCAATACCAGCGTAGGCGATTTCACCAATTTATTATTAACAATAAATCCGGGTCTTACAGTTGGCGGTTATCCTAACGCATGGACTCAGTACACGATCACTATTGCAGGTCTTGGTGCACCTGCATCGGGTCGTTTGGCTTTCCGTTATTTTGTAACAAATGGCGGACCTGCAGGAGCCAACTCTGATTTTATTGGTGTTGACAATGTTGTTTATACAACCGCAGGAGCCAGCAGTACCATCTGTGCCGGCGGAACAGCCAATATTAAAGTAGATATCACCGGTGGAACTTCTCCATACACGGTGGTTTATAATGCCAATCCTCCGGGAGGCCCTGGTGGTAATGTAACTGTAAGCGGTTATGTAAGCGGTACTAATATACCGGTATCACCGGCTGTAACTACCAATTACACATTGGTATCTGTTACAGGAGCCAATGGCTGCGTAGGTACCGGAAACAGCGGAACTGCAACAGTTACCGTTAATCCTATACCAACTGTAAATGCAGTGGCTAACCAGGTAGTATGTAACAATACTTCCACTGCTGCTGTTAACTTTAGCGGAGCAGTACCGGGTACTGTTTATAACTGGACCAATAATGCCCCATCTATTGGCCTTGCAGCCGCCGGTACGGGTAATATTGCCAGCTTTACAGCTACCAATGCAACAACAGCCCCTGTAACAGCAATTATTACAGTAACGCCAACTTATACCAATGCCGGTACAACCTGCACGGGTACACCTACAAGCTTTACCATAACGGTTAACCCCACACCCAATGCAACGGCTACACCTGCTTCACAAACAATATGCAGTGGCAGTGCCATAACAACAATTGTGAACAGTGGTACCGTACCGGGCACGGTATTTAACTGGACCAGGGATAATGGTATTGTTACCGGCATAGCAGCTTCAGGCAGCGGTAACATCAGCGGTACTTTAACCAATCCTACCAACTTACCGATAACAGTAACGTTTACAATAACACCAAGCTATACCAATGCAGGTGTAACCTGTACGGGCACACCGGTAACAGCCACGGTAGTGGTTAACCCAATACCAACGGTAAATGCAGTAGCTAACCAGGTGGTATGTAACGGAGCACCAACAACAGCAGTAAACTTTACCGGATCTGTAACCAACCCTCCGGGTACTGTTTATAACTGGACCAATAATACCCCATCGATTGGCCTTGCAGCCAGTGGCACAGGTAATATTGCCAGCTTTACGGCTACCAATGCAACAACAGCCCCTGTTACTGCAACGATAACCGTAACACCAGGCTATACCAATGCAGGTACCACCTGTACGGGTACGCCAATAACGTTCACTATTACAGTGAACCCAACGGCTACGGTAACTGTACCAGCCAATGCCTTTGTTTGCAACGGCTCTGTACAAAATACGGGTACTTATAATTTCTCAACAACGGCCACAGGCGGTGTAACCACCTATACGTGGACCAATAATGATATTTCGATTGGCCTTGGTGCCAGTGGATCAGGTAATTCTTTGCCAACCTTTACGGCAACCAATCCTACCACAGTACCAATAACGGGTACCATAACGGTAACACCAACATTTACCAATGGTGGTGTAAGTTGCGTGGGTACACCAAACAGCTTCAGCATCACGGTTAATCCAACACCAAATGCAACGGCAGCGCCAACATCACAAACGATCTGTTCGGCAGCAACCATTACCACGATTGTATCAACAGGTACAGTACCAGGTACAGTGTTTAACTGGACAAGAGACAATAACGCAACGGCCACCGGCATTGCCGCCAGCGGCGTTGGTAATATCAGCGGAACCTTAACCAATACCACCAATGGCCCTGTACTGGTAACGTTTACCATTACACCTACTTATACCAATGGTGGTACAACCTGCAGCGGAACCCCGGTAACGGCAACGGTACTGGTAAATCCATTGGCAGTGGTTGATCCGGTAGCAAACCAGGTAGTTTGTAACAATGATGTAACCGCACCTGTAAACTTTACCAGCCCTACAACAGGCGGTACCATTGTTTACAACTGGACCAATAACCTGCCATCGATAGGCCTTGCAGCCGCTGGTACAGGAAATATAGCGGCCTTTACGGCCACTAATCCCGGTACAGCACCGGTGGTAGCAACTATTACGGTAACCCCAAGCTATACCAATGGCGGTATAACCTGCGTGGGTACGCCATCAACATTTACAATAACAGTTAACCCAAGTGGCCAGGTAAACCAACCTGCCAGCCAGGTGGTATGTAACAACAGCCCAACGGCGCCGGTTAACTTTACAACCACAACCCCTGGTACTATCTTTAACTGGACCAACAACACAACCAGTATTGGCCTTGCAGCCGCTGGTACAGGTAATATACCTTCGTTTATTGCAACCAACCCAACCAATGCACCGGTAGTGGCAACTGTAGTAGTTACGCCGGTATATGTACCATCAGTAAGTGGCACACAAACGTTTAATTATAATGGCTCTGTTGTTGACTGGGTTGTTCCTGCGGGAGTAACTTCGGTTGATGTTCAGGCTTTTGGTGCACAGGGTGGTCTTGGCGGAGGCCTGGGTGCCAGCATTGCAGGTACCGTTTCGGTTACACCTGGTGAAACCATCAAGATAATGGTTGGTGGCACCGGTGAAGCTTACAGCAATGGCAACGGCGGTGGCGGTGGCGGTTCTTTTGTGTGGAAGAATGCCGGCAATGTACTTTTAGTAGCAGCAGGCGGCGGTGGCGGTACATCCAATAACTCAAACGGATCAATAGGTGGCCCGGGTTCGGCAACCAATACTCCTACAGCATCTATCAACGGATCAGGTAATGCTGCCGGTGGTGGTGGTGGTAACGGAGGATCAGGTGGTGGCGGAACACTTAACGGTGAAAGTTACCCTGCCGGTGGCGGTGGTGGCGCCGGATGGTTATCTAATGGTGGAAACGGAGCGTTTACTTACGGAGCTACCGGCGGATCAAGTCCGTTAAACGGTGGAGCAGGCGGAATAGGTTTCAACCCCTGTGGTAATGTTAATATTGCCGGCGGCTTTGGCGGCGGCGGTGGTGCCGGCGGTTGCAGTGGCGCCAGCGGCGGCGGCGGCGGCTATAATGGCGGCGGCGGTGGAAACAACTGGAGTGGCTCAACCTGGGGTTCAGGTGGTGGCGGCGGGTCATTTAACGCAGGTACAGGCCAGACCAATACAGCAGGCTTCCAGTCAGGCAATGGCCAGGTTGTATTAACCTGGTTAGGATCCGGCGGTTCACCATGTGTTGGCCCAGGCAAAACCTTTACCATAACAGTTAATCCAACTCCAACGGTAGATCCTGTGGCTAACCAGATAGTATGTGCCGGTTCACCAACAGCGGCAGTTAACTTTACAGGATTTGTACCAGGAACAGTGTATAACTGGACGAATAATAATACAAATATTGGTTTAGCGGGCGTTGGAAGCGGCAACATTGCGAGCTTTATTGCCATCAATTTAGGTTCGGTACCGGAAGTGGCTACTATAACAGTAACACCAGCTTATACCAACGGTGGTGTAACCTGTACAGGTACACCAATAACATTTACCATAACAGTTAATCCACAGGGCCAGGTAAACCAACCAGCCGACCAGACAGTATGTAACGGAACGCCAACAGCGCCTGTTAACTTTACTACTACGGTACCTGGTACGGTATTTAACTGGACCAATAACAATACCACTATTGGCCTTGGAGCCAGTGGTGCAGGTAATATTCCATCGTTCATTGGAACCAATGCGGGTACTACACCTAATGTAGGAACCATTACGGTAACACCTACCTATGTACCGGTTTCAACAGTAACAACCACCTTTAATTTTACAGGTGGTATGCAAACCTTTACCGTACCTGCAGGTGTAACATCTATTGACATAACAGCTTTAGGAGCCCAGGGAGGAAGCGGTGCTGCAGGCGGAGCCTCAGTGGCAGGCGGAGCAGGCGGCCTTGGGGCATCAGCAACCGGAACACTGGCGGTAGTACCAGGCCAGGTACTTAATATATTTGTAGGAGGCCAGGGAGCCACACCTGCCGGCGGATTTAATGGCGGTGGTAATGGTGGTAACCAGAACTCCGGTGGTGGTGGCGGAGCCAGTGATGTAAGAGCAGGCGGATCAGGCATTGCCAACCGTGTTATCACTGCCGGTGGCGGCGGCGGCGGCGGAAGAGGTGGTTGCGACGAAGGATCAGCATCAACCGGCGGTATTGGCGGCAACGGCGGAACCGGCGGTGGTGGTGTAGGTGCCGATGGAGCCAGCTCACCTACATCAGGTGGTGTAGCCGGCGGTGGATTTGGCGGTAATGCAGGCAGTGTACAGGGAGCATTTGGTGCAGCCGGAATAGGTTGTGGCGGATTCCTTGGAGCACCTGGTATTACCACAGCTAATGAAATTGGCGGTAATGGCGGAAATGGACAAACCTGCTGCTGCTTCAGCTTTGGAAGTATTCCTGGCGGTGGTGGTGGTGGCGGTGGCCAGATCGGTGGCGGCGGTGCCGGTGGCGGATCGGCCGGTACTACAGGCTGCAGCGGCAACTCAAAAGGTGCCGGCGGCGGCGGCGGTGGTGGTTCATCTTACACCGGTGGTGTAACTTCAGGTACAACCACAGCAGGGGTACAACCAGGCGATGGCCAGGTAGTAATTACTTATGCACTACCAGCAGGTCCTTCATGTCCTGGCACCCCAAAAACCTTTACAATTACGGTTAATCCAACGCCGGTAGTAAATGCGGTAGCGAGCCAGGTAGTATGTAACGGTTCACCAACGGCCAATATCAACTTTACATCACCGGTAAGTGGTGGAGTGATAGTATACAACTGGACCAACAGTGATCCATCGATTGGTATACCAGCATCGGGCAGTGGTGATATTTTATCATTTATTGCGATCAATGCAACGAATGTACCAGTAGTGGCAACCTTAACGGTAACGATGAGTTACAGCAATGGTGGAGTAACCTGTGTAAGTGCACCGGTAACATTCACGATAACAGTAAATCCAACACCGGATGTTAACCAGCCGGCAAACCAGACAGTATGTGCCAATACGGCTACAGCCCCTGTAAACTTTACGGGTACGGTAGCGGGTACAGTATTTAACTGGACCAATAACAATACATCGATAGGTTTGGCGGCGAGTGGCACGGGTAATATAGCCAGCTTCACGGCGTTGAATGCGACGAATTTACCTGTAGTTGCCACGATAGTGGTAACCCCCTTCTATACCAATGCCGGCGTTACGTGCAGCGGTCCGTCGAAGACCTTTACGATAACGGTAAACCCGATACCAACGGTAGCAGCGGTATCTAACAAAGCGTATTGTACAGGAGCAACAACTTTAATCATACCATTTAACGGTACTGCGGGTAATTTACCGGGTACGGTGTATAACTGGACGAACAGTAATACAGGTATTGGCCTTGCGGCATCGGGCACAGGCGATATACTGCCATTTGTAACGACGAATGCGACCAATGGTCCTCTAGTAGCAACGATTACGGTAACCCCTGTAGGCCCAACGGGCTGTGTGGGAACACCTGTATCATTCACGATTACGGTTAATCCAAGACCAATAGTGAACCCTGTAGCAGGTCAGGTGGTATGTAACGGCACACCAACAGCGGCGATCAACTTTGTGAGCCCAACCACGGGTCCAACGGGAGCACTTACGTTCCAGTGGACCAACAGTGCACCATCGATAGGATTGGCGGCCAATGGTACAGGTAATATACCAAGCTTTACAGCCATCAATACGGGCGTATCACCGGTAACAGCCATCATTACGGTAACGCCGGTTTATACCAATGCAGGCATCACCTGTACAGGTACATCACAAAGCTTTACGATCGTGGTAAATCCAACCCCAACAGTAAACCCTGTTGCCAGCCAGGTATTGTGTAACGGAAGCAATACCGCAGCCGTAACCTTTACAGGCTCTGTGTTTGGAACGATCTACAACTGGACGAACAACAATACCAGCATTGGCCTTGCGGCTGCCGGCGCCGGCAATATAGCCAGCTTTACAGCCACCAATGCTACCAACGTACCACAGGTAGCTACGATAACGGTAACACCAAACTACAGCAATACGATCACCTGTCCGGGCACACCGATCACCTTTACGATAACGGTGAACCCGGTACCTGCAGTGAACCCTGTAGCCAACCAGACCGTATGTGCCGGAACAACTGTTACGCAGGTCTTCAGCGGCCCTGTAGCAGGCACGGTATACAACTGGACGAACAGCAACACAGCCATTGGCCTTGCAGCCAGCGGCACGGGCAACCTGAACTTTGTATCAACCAATACAACGGGCGCCCCATTAACGGGAACGATAACAGTAACACCAACATTTACCAATGGCGGCGGAACCTGTACGGGCACACCGGTTACGTTTACGATAACCGTAAACCCGGTACCAACTGTAAATGCAGTATTGCCACAGGTATTGTGCAACGGTGCAGCCACAGCAGCCGTAAACTTTACCGGTGCAGTAGCAGGTACGGTATATAGCTGGACGAACACCAATACCACGATCGGCCTTGCAGCCGCTGGTACGGGTAATATAGCCAGCTTTACAGCTACCAATGCAACAGCGGTAGTACAAACAGCTACGATAACGGTAACACCAACGTATACCAATGGCGGTACAACCTGTACGGGTACGCCAATCACATTCACCATTACGGTAAATCCAACACCGTCGGTAAATGCGATAGCCAACCAAACGGTATGTAATGCAACCGCTACAGCAGCAGTAACGATCACAGGCCCTGTAGCCGGCACGGTATACAGCTGGACGAACAACAATACCAGCATCGGATTAGCAGCCAGCGGTACCAACACGATACCATCGTTTGTAGCGATCAATACAGGCTCAACGCCTCAGACAGCAACGATAACGGTAACACCAACCTTTACCAATGGTGGTATTACCTGCAGCGGAGCATCCACTACGTTTACGATCACGGTAAATCCAACGGCAGTTGTTAACCAGCCGGCCAACCAGTTGTTGTGCAACGGAGCTGCTACATCAGCCGTGGTGTTCAGTGGTTTACCTCCGGGCTCAACCTATAGCTGGACGAACAGCAATACAGCTATCGGACTGGCAGCATCAGGTACAGGTAATATAGGAAGCTTTACAGCCACCAATAATACCACAGCACCGATCACGGCCACCATTACGGTAACGCCAACGTCAACAGGTTGTGGCGGAACAGCGGTAAGCTTTACGATCACGGTAAACCCAACCCCTGCAGTAAATGCGATAGCCAACCAGGTACTCTGTGCCGGCGCAACCACAGCCGCAGTAACGATCAGTGGACCGGTAGCCAATACCGTGTATACCTGGACGAACAACAATACCACGATTGGTCTTGGAGCCAGTGGTACGGGTAATATACCAGGCTTTGTAACGGTTAACCCAACCCTTAACCCGGTAACGGCCACGATAACGGTAACACCAACGTATACCAATGGCGGAATCAGCTGTACGGGTAACCCGGTAAGCTTTACGATAACGGTGAATCCATTGCCAAACATTGTGTTCCCCCGTATGCCGCCAAGGGTATGTTTAACCGATACGATTGTAACGTTGGTAGCAACCCCTGCGGGCGGCACCTGGAGCGGACCTGGCATTGTGGGTAACACCTTTAATGCCGCACTGGCCGGATTGGGTGTAGCACGGGTAACTTATACGGTAACCAATGGTTTTGGTTGCAGCACGAGCCGCTTTGAGAATGTGGTTGTACACGATTGCAAGGAGCGTCACAATGTGTTCCAGGAAGCGATCCGTATCTGGCCTAATCCAAACCAGGGCAGGTTCAGCATCCAGTTCAACAGTGATAAGTATAAGGAGTTTAAGGTTAAGGTGGTAAATGCAAGAGGCCAGGAAATGGGTTACTATGAATTTAAGAACCTTGTTTACGGCCAGATCATACCATTTGACCTGAGCAGATTGGCCGGCGGCACCTACTACCTGTATGTGTACAATACACAGGAAAGTGGCGTGTTCCCGATTGTGATTGCACGGTAGGACATAGCAGATAGTAAGTATTTAATAATACAGATCCCCCCGGAGAGCCGGGGGGATCTTTTTTTTACCTGCGGTGAAAGAATTTTACCACAAAGACACGAAGGCAGGAAGGATTTCACCTGCGGTGAAAAGAGGTTGCCACGGATTGCACAGATTTGAAGGAATTTGTTTTTCACCTGCGGTGAAAGTTTTTTTTACCACAAAGACACGAAGGCACAAAGGTTTTCACCTTCGGTGAAAAGGGGTTGCCACAGAAGCACAGATTTGCACGGAACTTTTTTTCACCTGCGGTGAAAATGTATAGCCACAAAGACACGAAGGATTTCACCTGCGGTGAAAGGAGGTTGCTACAGAAGCACAGAAATAATTTTAGGGAGCCTGGTTTACGGGTGGATTTTTCCAGGATTTTGGCATTGAGCAGGATAGCCCGGGCATAGCAGTGCGTAAATAAAAAGTGACCCCCGGAGGAGCCACTTTTATATTTATTGCCGCCACTTTTTAACCCATTTTAAGAAAATCTTTATGATATGGGAGACCAAAAAACTCACTGCTGCACCGATGGCTGCCATTACCATGGTCTTTAAGAGTTCTGCATTTGTTATCTGCATTAATAAAGCCAGGGCAGTACCAGTAAGTGTGCCGGATAATGTTTGGTTAAACTGCTGGTTCATCAACAGGGATTGAATCATCTTTACCTGTAGTTACCTGGCATATTGCAGAAGCCACACCGCCTGCCAGGGCCATATAACCGGCAGCTTTTATTAATTGCTGCGGCAGGGGTACAGGTGATGAAAACATTACACCGCTGATGGCCGCCATAGCGAGGCCGACGTTTCGGATCTTTTTAAACAGCGGGGGTGTAGGTGCTTTTATGCGTTTTATAAAATTCATTGTTTCAGATTTTAATAATTAACAATTGTGTTTTTTGCGCATAAGCCTTTTGAAAGACTTTGCTATACGCCGCTTACGGTAACCAGGCTGAGTGCGTTAAAGGCCCCGTTTTTAAGCGGATAGTTTTTACCGTTTACCTGTTGAAAGAACTGGATTCCCAGTAAGAGGAACAACGGATGTGTACTTGCGGCGGTTACCTGATTGGAAAGTGTAACCGGAGCAGTGAGCGTTGCATTGATGGGCTGAATACCGGTTTCTGAAATGGCTTCGGTATAGGTTTCGTTTTCGAAATCTATTTCGGCACCGGCACTTACAATGTTGTAGTGTGTTGCGCCTTCGGGAACCACCAGTTCGTTTGACGGAATAAAGGCAGGAATGCTTATATCCAGCAGACCTGTTACCCTGTTGATGGAAGGATTGTACCTGGCATACAGGGTGGTGCTGAGTATGGCATTGATGTTAAAGTCGAAGCCCTGCAGGAGTTCTGCTTCGCCGTCTACCACATTGCGTTTGCCCCTGTCGCTGGTTGCGTCTGCTTTTATCACTTTCATCATGTCTTTTAAAAGACGGCTTGTAATACGCCTGTCTTTTGCATTCTGCAATAATGAACGGATTGCTGTTCGTAACAGCTTGCCGGCTTTACCGGCACGGCTGAACTCTGCATTGTTTTCACGGGTACGGTCAAATGCAGGATTGGAAGACATGCGTGAGGCGGACATACTTGTTTTTTCTTTTGCCAGGTAACCGTCCTGGGTTTTTACAAAGGTTGTGTCGCCGAGTGTGCCTTCTATTTTAAGAAAGCCTCTTTGTTTTGCCATGTTATTTGTTTTTAATTGTTATGAATGATGCTGCCGTATTTATCATGATTAGCGCTGGTACGGAAGCGGGATTGCGTTTTGTTTTTCACCTGCGGTGAAAGAATTTTTACCACAAAGACACGAAGGCAGGAAGGATTTTACCTACGGTGAAAGGGGGGTGCCACAGAAGCACAGATTTGCACGGAACTTTTTTTCACCTGCGGTGAAAATGTATAACCACAAAGACACGAAGGCACAAAGGTTTTCACCTACGGTGAAAAGGGGTAGCCACAAAGGATTTTACCTGTGGTGAAGGGGTTTGCCCGGATTACACAGATGTTGCAGATAAGAAAGTAACGACCCGGTTTATTTGGGGCTGAGGTAGCAGTTGGCAATGGTGCTTAAGTACAGATTGAGCAGGCCGTTTGTGTTTTGCTGAATAAAATAACTGCGCCAGTAATGAAAATCTGTTGGTTTACCGGTTTGTGTTGTTTCTAATACGGCTTTGGCAAATGCCCTGAGTGTTTGTTTGTAAAGCGGTAAGGCTGCCTTTGTTTGCTGCACAGCTTTATACCATTTTTCTGTGCCGGCAAAGCCGTTGGCATTTGTTTGACAGAACCATTGCGAAGGCAGGGGTATGTATTTACCTGGATGGCTGCTTACGTATATACGTGCCAGTAATATCCTTTGCACAAACTCACTGTATTTTGTTTTGTGGCTGTTTGCCTGTTGCAGGAAACTGCTTATGAATGTTTTTGCTTTTTCTGTTTCTTCTGCTGAAAATTGTTTTGTGTTCCAGAGGGCTGTATACACAACCTGCCAGGCACAATTGGTTAATGCAGTAATCTCCAGCTGATATTCTGCAAAGGATTTTTGTACCTGTAAGTTGTTTGTATTTGACCGGATTGTTTTTGCTGCTGCTATCATGGTTGTGTTTTTTTTGTTGATGTATCTGCTGTTGACATTACAAACATACTATGGGTGTGAGCGGGCATTTTCCGGTTTGGATTTGTTTAGGCCTGTTTGGCTGAGTTAATGCAGGAAAATGTATGTTAGCGCCTGTTTGTGCCTGTTTTTAGATTGTTCAGGCTTATTTAACATAATGTGGTAATGGCTTTTAATGAAGTCACTACGGAGTAAATATGAAGTCACTATGAAGTCACCATGAAGTGAGCATGAAGTCTTTAAGGAGTAAGCATGAATGAGACAAGATGGGACAGGATGAGACAGTGTATCAAACCTATAAGGTTTTGCCAGGCTGCGTTGCCTGCCCTGCAGGCCTGATAAGTTTTATAATGCAGTAAGCATTGAGTCTTTAATGAGTAAGCATGAATGAGACAAGATGGGACAGGATGAGACAGTGTATCAAACCTATAAGGTTTTGCCAGGCTGCGTTGCCTGCCCTGCAGGCCTAATAGGTTTTATAATGTAGTAAGCATGAATGAGACAGGATGGGACAGGATGAGACAAGTATGAGACAATGTATCAAACCTATAAGGTTTTGCCAGGCTGCGTTGCCTGCCCTGCAGGCCTGATAGGTTTTATAATGTAGTAAGCATGAATGAGACAGGATGGGACAGGATGAGACAAGTATGAGACAATGTATCAAACCTATAAGGTTTTGCCAGGCTGCGTTGCCTGCCCTGCAAACCTGATAGGTTTTATTGAGCAGGTTTTATTTTAATCGGAAGCCATACCGGGCAGGCCCAGTTTTTCGAAAATTATTTTTACCTGCAGGGCTGTATATAGCCTGCCTACTTTCTGGCCAATAGCTTCATCGTGGCGGATGATCCAGTTTTTGATGGTACGGTTGGTTACTCCATAAATGGCAGCAAGCTCTGTAAGGCTGTAGGGTTTAATCTCGATCGTTTTTGTAATGGTACTCATTGATTTAGTTTTTTGTTGCTTAACCTTCGCTCTTTATCACAGCTTCCGGATCACCCTGGTGTGTGACAAGGGGGGGCGGGGAGGACCTGTGCAGGTTAGCGGTTGAATTGGTTTTATTTTCAGCCATAATATTTTTTATAGTCATCCATTTCAATAGCCAGTAGTGTACACAGTTGTGCAGTATCCAGTTTTGTTTTAGTCATAAAGCCGGCCAACAGGCTCTGCATCAGCCGGGGTTGTTCTTTTTGTGCATCCAGCTGCGGCGGTTCCCGCCTGCGTATCTTCTGTTCGTTGAACTGCTGCAGTAAATAGCGTTTTTGGTTAGGTGTTAGTAAGCCCAGGTCATCGGCCCGGTAGAGGAGGGCGATCATACTTACCTTCCATTTCCGTTTCAATTCGCCCAGCAGCGGCAGCGTGATGCCTTCTTTAAAATCGTGCAGTATTTCTTTTGCGGGCATCAGGAATTCGGCGGCAAAGCCGTTGGCTTCGTGGTTTATATTGCGGTGATGGGGCACCACACAAAATGTATGCATGATGAGGTGCCCCAGTTCAAAAGCCAGGGAAAAGCGTTGCTTATCTGCCAGGGCGCTGCTGTTGAGCAATATAATGGGGTATTCATCATCGGTAAGCATGCTACGGCTGTCTACCCGTTCGGTACCAAAATCAAAACTGCAGATGATGATACCTTTTTCTTCGAGCAGTTTGCAGCAGTGGGTAATAATGGGAACGGTGACATTCCATTTTTTACGGAGCAGGGATGCGATCTGGGCAGGACTTTGTTTTTCGGTTACTTCATAAACCGGCAAAGCGGGCGGTTTCAATTGCAATGCCCTGGTAATAAACTGCACCTGGCGGCGTATGATGTTTATCTGTGCATTGATGGCGCTGATGATCTTTGCCGGTACCTGCTGCCTTTTGCGATAGGACAGGTTTACCGGTATGGGGCCGCCCTGCTGTAAAAAAAACTGTGGCGGGAAATGCGTAGCACCTGCTATGCCCAGCAGTATTTTTTCGGTAACGGGTGTATCGCCTTTTTCGAGGCGGGATATGTTTGCCTTGTGCAGCTGCAGTTTATCGGCCAGCTCTGTCTGCGTAAGGCCCCTGGCTTCTCTTGCCAGTAAGATCATGTTGGGATTTATAGCCTGTGCCATGTTGTTTTTTGTTTATCCGGGCAACAAACATAATAATCATATTTGTAAATTCATAGAAAAAGTTGATGATGTGGATAAGTTTTGCTAAGTAAATTAGTATAATGTTGAGGTTGAGGTGGAGGTTGAGGTTAAGGTTAAGGTTAAGGTTAAGGTTAAGGTTAAGGTTAAGGTTAAGGTTGCCATGAATGGATGTTTATGCGAGATGATTGTTATTATACGGCGGGTGCCTTGCAGGAGACCCAAACGGGTACACTATCTGCTAAATAGTTATTATACAATCAGCATAAAAAATTGTACATTTAAAATGAAATCCGGCGTTTAGCCATTTCTGTACTTTGGGATAGGGCCCACCGATCTGTTACTTTAACTGCTTTTTGATGATGAGAATACCGTTGGTGATATCATTATTTTTTGTACTGATGCTGCATGTGAGGGTGCTGGCACAGGATTCTCTTAAAATTCCGGCAGGGGCGCAGATCATTGTTGAAAGCGGCGCTTCTATTTCGGTAAACAGAAATTTTGTGCTGGACTTTGGCGGTACACTGAACAATGCCGGTACCATCACCATTAACCGAAGCGGAGCGCCTACCGCCAATTTTATTGATAACAATTTTACTGCACAAAATTATGGCACGGGTAAGTTTGTTTTTACCGGCACCGGGGGCATACAATATGTGCGTGGTTATATTTTTAACGACTTTGAAATAAATAATGCAGCAGGTGTTTTGATGCTGAAAGACCAAACGGTAAACAATAACCTGAATTTAATAAATGGCTCCTTGTCTATAGCCGGTAATACATTAACGCTGAATGGCCCGGTTAGCGGAAACGGAAAACTGAAAGGTTCCAATTTTTCTAAACTGATGATTGGCGGCAATGCAGGCACTTTACATTTTGACCAGGCCGATTCGGCTTCCAGGTCATTGAGAGATATCAGCTTTAACAGTGCCAGCGCCACTTTGGGCAATGCCATGCAGGTGTATGGGGCGCTGTCATTAACGGCATCTGGCTTTGATCTTAATAACCAGAGCCTGGTTTTAAAATCGACCGGAAACGGCTTATTTGCTACCGCCAGGGTGGGCAATTTAACCGGAAGTACGCTTAGTAATGCCAGCAACGTTACGGTTGAACGTTATATTGCCAGTCCGCAACGGGCATGGCACCTGTTAAGTACCCGTGCGGTAACCGGTTCTGAAACCATTAAGCAGGCCTGGCAGGAAAATGGCGGCCCCATTATTACCGGGCAGGGTACCCTTATTACGTCTAATTTATATAATGGCAGCAATGGTTTTGATATGGCATCCAACAGTGCATCCATATTAACGCATAACCAGGGAGGTATGGCAGGCTCTTCTTATAATTATAACCTGCCCAATACCAATGCAACTGTTATCTCATCTTACCCCGGTTATATGTTGTTTGTACGGGGCGACCGCAATTATACTGCTGCCAATGCGCCGGCCACAAGCCATACGGTTTTAAGAACCACCGGAACCTTAACGCAGGGTAATCAATCTGCTTTCATTTCCTCTACCGGAACCGGGCGTACGCTGGTAGCCAATCCCTATGCTTCACCCATTGACATGGAAAATATTTTTACCGGCACCACTAACCTGGCGCAGGATATGTATATCTGGGACCCATCACTTACCGGAAATTATGGGGTAGGCGGTTTCAGGCTGGTGGAAAGAACCGGCCCCGGTACCTACCAGCAAACACCGGTTGTATTGGGGGGCCCTGTTACCGATTCGTTTGCCCGTTATATTCATTCGGGCCAGGCTTTTTTTTTAAGAACAACCGGTACTGCCGGAACCACCGATGCTACGGTACAGTTTACCGAATCGGTAAAATCGGCCAATGTATCTGTTGTTAACCCCTTTGTAAATGCTGTTAACGATCAGCAGCTGGTGGTAAACCTGATGATTGTAAATGGCGGAAATATTGCCTCACTGGCCGATGGTATCCGGGTAAGATTTGATACCGCTTACCTGGCCGTTACCAGTGATGATGTAGAAAAGACCGGAAATTTTGCCGAGAATATTTCATCATACAGCAATGGGAAAAAACTGATTGTTGAAAAACGGCCCATGATTGGTGTACACGATACCATTTTTTTGTACATGACCAATACCGGTATTAAGAACTACCGTTTTCAGCTGGGCACACTCAATTTTGTACAGGCAGGTGCGGTTGCTTATTTGCAGGACAGTTATCTGAATACGAATACCCCCATCAACTTAACCGGCAGTATCAATACCATTGATTTCAGCATTACAACAGATGCTGCTTCGGCAGCGCCCGGCCGTTTCCGTATTGTTTTCAGTATGGGAGGTGGGCCATTGCCGGTATATTTTACAAGCATCAAAGCATATCCGCAAAACAAGGATATTGCTGTGGAATGGAAAGTATCGGCAGAGCTCAATATCAAACATTATGAAGTAGAGCGCTCTGTAAACGGCAGCAGTTTTTACGGCATTGGTATACAAACCGCTATGGGTAACAATAACAGTGATGTTAGTTATACATGGATAGACCGTAACCCGGTGGAAGGCAATAATTTTTACCGCATCCGCAGTGTGGCCAATACCGGCGACATTAAATACAGTGAGATTGTGAAAGTGACTATTGGAAAAGGAGCATCTTACATAAGCGTTTATCCAAACCCGGTTACCGCTAAAACGGTGAATATTGCATTTGCCCAAATGGAGAAGGGTGTTTATGGTTTAAGGTTAATAAACGCCATGGGGCAGGTGGTATTTGTGCGGCAGCTTACACATACAGGCGGCAATGCAACACTGCCTGTAATACTGGGTGCCGTTGCAGCAGGCACCTACCAGCTTGAAATAACCAGGCCCGACAAAACAAAAATTGTAAAAGGATTGATGGTGGCAGATTAAGCAGGGCTTTGCAGTTTTAATGCTGAACAGACTGTATGTTGTATTTGATTGTAATAAATATTCAGACAATAAGCTGATGGCTACAGATTTTTAATGAAAGGAACGTTGATCATATTACTGGTTTGTGTCACGCAGTTTTGCTGCGCCCAATATGCGGGTGGCAGTGGCAGTGGAAACAACGGGGGTTTTACCGCTGCTGTTTCCATGAGTGCCACCGTTGCCGGTTATGCCGGTGGTAACGGAGATGGTTTTCAAAGTACAGCCACCCCGGGTGTTCTGCTGAATAGCACTGTTGCAGCTTATGCCGGTGGCAGTGGAGATGGTTTTCAAAGTACAGTAGCCCCGGGTGTTCCGATGAGTACTACTGTTGCCGGTTATGCCGGTGGTAATGGCGATGGTTTTCAAAGTACAACTACCCCTGGTGTTCCGATGAGTACAACTATTGCCGGTTATGCCGGTGGCAGTGGGGATGGTTTTCAGCAAACCGGTGCTGCTACGGTTGTACTAAGTATTCCGGTTGTAGGTTACGCCGGTGGCAATGGAGATGGTTTTCACCAAACAACTGCTGCTGTTTCTTTAAGTATTCCTGTGGCAGGTTATATGGGCGGTAACGGAGATGGTTTTCAGCAACATACTGCTAATGGGGTATCACTTTCGGTAACCGGTACTCCCTATAGCGGCGGCAGTGGCCAGGGCTATACATCATTACTGGCAACAGCGCAGATAATGAGTACGGGCAATACCATGTATTCGGGTGGATCTGATGATGGCTTCAGCAGTGCCTGGTACATCCGCAATTATATATTTACGGGTACGGGTAACTGGGATATTAATACCAACTGGCAGTATAATATAATGCCGCCGCTTTTTTTGCCGGCCAATACCAGCATTACCATCAACCCGGCGGGCAGTACGGAATGTATTTTAAATGTGCCGCAAACGATCTTGCCAGCTGCCCGGATAACCGTGATGCCGGGTAAAACACTGCGGGTAATTGGCAGCCTGGTAATACAATAAAACAACATGAACCAATAAAACATATACCATCATTAAAAAATAATATCATGAAATCGATTCGTATTTTTTGTATGCTTGCCCTGCTTTTTGTTTGTACAAACCTGCGGGCCAATAATATTGTGATCAGCAATATTACTTCGGTAACCGGTAGTGGTTATGTACAATTGCAGTTTGATATTTCGTGGGAAAACAGCTGGTATAACAGCACCAACCGCGATGCGGCCTGGGTATTTTTTAAATTTAAAGACAACAACGGTGCCTGGGCGCACCTGAATCTTACCAATGCCAATAATTCCATTACATCCGGTTACGACCTTACGGTTCCTGCTGATCTTACCGGTGCTATGATCTGCCGTAATGCCACGGGTTCGGGTACAGTAACCCTTACGGGGGTAAGGGTGGGGGTGACAAACCTACCCGGTAGTTTTGATATAAAAGGCTTTGCCATTGAAATGGTTCGTATACCGGTTGAAACGCCTTATTACCTGGGTGATGGTTCGGGCAATTCAAATTATTATGTAGATGGCACTTCAGCTTCTCCTTATTTTGTAAACAGCAACACCATCATAGGTGGTTTTTCTTCGGGGCAATTAGTAGATCCTTATGGTGTTGCCAACATTCCTGCATCTTTTCCAATTGGCTTTAATACAGGCGGCGCATCTATGAATTTATACGTGATGAAGCATGAAATAACACAGGGTGCTTACCGTGATTTTTTGAATTCATTAACCTACACGCAACAGGGGAGAAGAACCTATGCTTTGGTAACTGATCCAACAGGTTCGCAGGCTTTAAGCCCGGTGGCTTTAGCGCATGGAAATGGTATTGTGATAGCTACACCGGGTGTTCTGGCAACTTCAACACCGGCTGTGTATGGTTGCAACTTAAATTTAACCGGTGGATACAATGAAGCAACCGATGGTGAGTGGATTGCCTGCCAGTATTTATCCTATATGGATGTAGCTGCTTTTTTAGATTGGGCTGCTATGCGGCCGATGACAGAAATGGAATACGAGAAAGCATGCCGGGGGCCATTATCGCCGGTTAGCGACGAGAATGCGGGTGGTACTGCAGCAGTTGCCAACTATGCTTACTCCATCAGCAATGCCGGTGCCACCAACGAAGTAGTGACTACTTATACCGGCTCGGTATTAAGTACCAATATTGTTTACCAGGTAACTTCACCGTCATTTGTTCCCTATCGTACCGGTATACACGCTACCAGTAATTCTTCACGTATATCGGCAGGTGCAGGATATTATGGGGTTTTAGAACTTTCGGGTAATGTGGGCGAGATCACGGTTCATACGGGAAATGCAGCGGGGCGTAGTTTTACCGGGCTTAGTGGTAATGGAAACCTGAATGCAGCAGGAGATGCCGATGTAAATTTCTGGCCGGGGATTAATGGCAATAACACAGCAACTACTGTCAATACCGCTTACCTGGGAACAACGGGGGTAAGCGTTGCTGCCGGTACCATACACAGAGGAGGAAACGCAAACTATCAACTGCAATATACGAGGGTAAGCAACAGGGGTGCAACATTTAGTACCGATGTAAGGCTATATGATGGCGGCAGGGGCGTTAAATCCTTTTAATCATTAACCGGCTACAGGTTAGCGGTACATAATTTTTTAAACATTTGAAAGCTACTATCTATACCGGGTTTTGTAAATTATTACTGCTGATACAGGTAATGGTTTTGCCATTATTTGCATTAGCACAGCAGCAGGTAACCAACGATGATCCCGGTCCCTGCCCCGATTGCCCCATTGACGGTGGCCTGGGTTTATTAATTGCAGCCGGTGTGGGATATGGGGTAAAAAAATACCGGGATGGGAAGAAGCAACCCCCTTCGCCACCTAAAGGGGAAACTTTGGAGTAAGAAATTTAAAGCAGTACTGCTGACCAAACCTATAGGGTTTTGCTTTGCTGCGCAGGCCTGCCCTGCAAACCCGATAGGTTTTTTGCAGACCTTTTAATGGTTTAGGTGTGGCACTCTGCTGGCCAAACCTATAGGGTTTTGCTATGCTGCTCAGGCCTGCCCTGCAAACCCGATAGGTTGGCCGGGAAGCCCGATAGGTTTTTTGCAGGCCTTTTAATGGTTTAGGTGTGGCACTCTGCTGGCCAAACCTATAGGGTTTTGCTTTGCTGCTCAGGCCATCCCTGCAAACCCGATAGGTTGGCCGGGAACCCGGTGGGTTTATTCAACAACAACAGCGCTTTTAAGACGAATGGGTTGATTATGAAATGCAATAAATTGTTCTGCTGTTCCAAAATGATTGATGAGTTTTTGTCTTTCAATTTTTGTGGGAGCATTTGAGCAGATGCTGTTATAAGAACTCCATTTCCAGGTTTCTATTTTTTTACAAAGGCCATGATGAACGGGGTTTTTGTGTATGTAGAATACAGTGGCAAAAAACTGGTTATCATTTTTTATTTGTACACGCCGCAGGTAATCCATAAAGAGTGCGCCTTTGCGGCTGTTTCTTTTGTTGAAAGATTTGGTATAACTGTTGAGCAGGTTGCTGAAATGCTGCATAACAAATTCCGGTTGCCAGTTATCGTTTTCTTTTGGTGTGTATGTTGCTGGTTTCAGTTTCTTTTTTTTATACAATTCAAGTAATTCATCATAAGGCTTTACCTGTACCAGAAAATGAAAATGATTGGGTAACAGGGCATACGCAAAAACATCCGCCACCGGCGAAATGTATTTATCAAAACGTTGTAAAAAGAAGCGGTAGTTTTCGGGCTCGGTAAATAATTTTTCGTTGCCTGTGGCACGGCTTACAATGTGGTACTTTTCTCCTGCAAGCAAGGGCTGGTAATAATCCATTGGTTTTCTTTTAAAATAAAGGTATAAATTTTTTAATGTATTTTATGGAGGTGAAGCGTTTGCAGGTGTGGCACGCTGCCCGGCCTAAACCTATAGGGTTTTGCTATGCTGCTCAGGCCTGCCCTGCAAACCCGATAGGTTGGCTGACAAACCCGGTGGGTTTTATTGATGATTTCGTTTTGGAACATTGGCATGATAAAACCTATAAGCGTTTGCAGCAGAGCTTTAGCGGGTGGGTAACCTTATAGCGTTTGCAGGTGTGGCAGTCTGCCCGGCCTAAACCTATAGGGTTTTGCTATGCTGCTCAGGCCTGCCCTGCAAACCCGATAGGTTGGCCGGTAAACCCAGTGGGTTTTTGCAAGGCTTGTAATGGTTTAGGTGTGGCACTCTGCCCGGCCTAAACCTATAGGGTTTTGCTTTGCTGCATAAGCCATCCCTGCAAACCCGATAGGTTGGCCGTTTACTCATCCAAACGTACAGTACAATAAATTGCTGCTATGTGGATAATAATTTTAACATTCCGGGCCGTTTTCTTTGCCGGGCGGGCATTATACGTTACTTTTCCTGCTGTATAAGCTACTACACAAACCAATACCCCTTGAAATAACCAATAATGATGCCTTACAGCTATAACTGTAAGTGTAATTTTTTATGTAAAAACGGTAAAATATTAACCCCCGGCGTATGCTGAAAATGTACACTGCTTTTTTAAATTACTGCAACCAGTTATGCCCACCGGGTTACTTACAACTTATCCCTGCCTGTTTGCATTTACCAAATACAAGCCGCCTGCGCCATAGCTTACACAATGGTGACAGTACAAGGTTGACCTGCTCAACCTCAACCTTAACCTTTGCCTTTACTTAACCTTAACCTAACCTAAACATAACACCCGATAACTATTATTGCCATTAAATTACCGAATATGAAAATTGTTACAAGTACCCTGCAACCAGCCTCCCTATTAAACGACTTGCGTTTACCTAAAATTTTATCAACACGCTTTACTGCCAGGTTATTGATGATGGTGGTTTTGTGTTTGGGGGTGGGGAAGGGATGGGGGCAGACAACTTTATATTCAGAAAATTTTGGGACTACGACAACTTTACCCACAGGATGGACTAGTTCAAACACCACTAATGGCTGGATTGGCAGTACCGGTAGTGTCTCCAGTGGATATGCTGGTGCTTCTGGTGGTTCAAATGTGCTTTTTAATAATCTCTCTGCAGGAAGTGGCCCTCACACATTAACATACAGCAATAGTTTATCTACTGTTGGGTATACTAATATTACTGTCTTATGGGGGGGAGAGCAACGGCATCCTTTAATGGAACTATAAGTTTTCAATGGAGTAGTGATGGTACAAATTATAACACTGTAGCATTTACAAATGTGGGAAATACTGCAGCATGGGCATTAGTTAATTCTGGTGTTAGAATCGTATTGCCTGCTGGTGCCGAAGGGCAAGCAAATTTACGATTTAGGTTTAACGGAACCCCCCCAGGTGTATCTGTTGCCGGCAACTATAGAATAGATGATTTTACTGTGCAAGGAACAGCAGCATCAACAGATTACTTCTGGAATGGTAATGGTGCTTCTCCCTTAAGTGCAGGGTTTAATACTGGACCTTGGTCTCTTTCTGCTTCTACAGCACCCACGCTAACGTGGCCTGCATCCGGTACTAACAATGCAAATTTAACTAATGTACAAGGTGGTACAGTTACGATGCCGACTACATTTAACTCATCCCCAAACAATGTAATATTAGGTTCCGGCAACTATATTTTTAATACTGCTGCAAGTACTCCATCAACTTTGAGCAGCCCGGTAAATCTGGGATCCAACACCCTTACACTTAGCCCCAATGCTACTTCGGCTGCATTAACACTATCGGGAATAATTAGTGGAACCGGTGGAAGCTTAATCAGTAATACCGGAACTGCAACTTTAAGCAATGCTAATACTTTTACTGGCGGTGTCACATTAACCAGCGGAACTTTAAATATCAATAATGCGGCTGCATTAGGTACAACAGCCGGAACTTTCAGTATTAATGGAGGCACAATAGATAATACATCAGGTGCCAGCATCACTACATCTAATTATCCTCAATCATGGGGCGGAGATTTTGCTTTTACAGGAACCAATGCTTTAAATTTAGGAACTGGGCCTGTTGCAATGAGTGCAGCAAGACAGGTAACAGTAAACTCAGGCACGTTAACTGTTGGTGGAATTATTTCTGGTAATACCTTCGGTTTAACCAAAGCAGGCAACGGTACTTTAGCTTTGGGTGGAGTGAGTACATTTAACGGGGGGGTAAATATTAATGGCGGTACCCTGCAAATGATAACAGGTACTAACCGTTTGGCTTCCACCAATGCTGTTACGCTGGCTAATACTGCCGGGGTGACTTTTAACCTGAATAATTTCTCTCAGACTATAGGCTCGATAGCGGGTGGTGGTCTAACTGGCGGAAACATTAGTTTAGGAACCGCAACACTAACTACTGGTGGAGATAATTCGAATACTTCATTTGATGGCATTATAAGCGGTACCAGTGGCAGTATTGTTAAGGCAGGGAGTGGTTCATTTACTTTAACTAATGCGAATACATATACAGGCGGAACAACTTTAAACGCAGGAACACTAAATATAAATAACGCAGCAGCATTAGGAACAGGAACTTTTACCATCAATGGGGGTACGGTTGATAATACATCAGGTGCCGCTATTACCAACTCAAATAACAATGTACAAACCTGGGGTGGTGATTTTATATTTACAGGAACAAATAACCTTAATATGGGTACCGGCGCAGTTGCAATGAGTGCCGGCAGAACCCTGAACATTAATGCTGGAACACTTACAATAGGCGGTATTGTGTCAGGTTCAGGATTTGCACTAACCAAATCCGGAAATGGAATACTCGCACTTCAAGGTGTCAATACTTATTCAGGCGGTACTGTAATTAATGCTGGAGTAATAACAGTAAATGGTCCAAATCGATTAGGAAATGCTAGTGGGAGTTTAACCATAAATGCCGGTACTTTCCAATTAACAACTACTTCCATTTCAAGTGCCAGAAGTATAGTGTTAGGTAATGCTGCCAGTGTAATTGATATTGCTTCCGGAATTACATATACAACATCATTAACCGGAGATATCAGAGGCACAGGTACTTTAAATAAAACAGGTGCAGGCAAATTAGCTTTAACAGAGGTTTGTACTTATAACGGAAGTACCAAAATAGCTGCAGGAACCATTCAATTAAATGCTGCTGATTTAATACCTGCTACTCAATTATTTTTAGATGGAGGAACATTTAGCACGGGAGCCACAACAGGATTTAACGAAACAACAGGGACATTAAATTTAAATACAACAGGAACAATAGCTTTAGGAACAGGAAGTCATGTGTTAACATTTTCGGCAAGTAATGGGGTATCCTGGGCGGGTACATCTTTAAATATTACAGGTTGGACAGGGACTGCCGGTACATCGGGCTCTGCAGGAAAGATTTTTGTAGGTACCGATGCAACCGGATTAGATGCTTCACAAATGGCCAAGATAACATTTGCAGGATATGCTGGTGTAACAGCCACGATACTGCCAACAGGTGAAATTGTTCCGGCAGTTTCAACAAGTCCAACAATATCTACTGTTGGCACTCTAAATGCTGTAGGTACCGTTTATGGAACTGCTACTGCAACTCCAACCACTTTTACCGCTACAGGGTCAAACTTAACAAGCGATATCGTTATCAATGCATTAAGTGGTTTTGAGTATTCTCAGACACCAGGAGGTGCTTCCGGGTATGCAACTACACAAACCTTGACACAATCAGGTGGCACAGTAGCTACCACTACAATTTATGTTCGTATTGCTGCAACCACGGTGCCTGGTACATATTCGGGTAATATTTCGTTAACCAGTACTGGTGCTACTACAGTGAATGTAGCAACTGCATCAAGCATTGTTACTCCTAAAACTGTTATCATTTCAGGATTAACTGGTGATAATAAAATCTATGACGGACTAACAACCGCCACCTTTACGGGAACTGCTGACATATCAGCAAGTTTAGTAAACGGTGATGTGGCAAGTTTAACTGGCACAGCAACTGCAAGTTTTTTAACAAAGACAGTAGGTACTTCTAAAACTGTAAATGTTACAGGTTATTCACTAACAGGAGCCAATGCCAGTAATTATGCCCTGGCTACACCCAATGTGGCTTTAAGTGCAGATATCAGTGCTGCTACGCTAACAGTTGCAAGTGGTGCGAATGCCGCTAATAAAGTATATGACGGAAATACTGTTGCGAGTATTTCAGCAGGAACACTTACAGGGGTTATTAATCCGGATGTGGTGAGCATATCCACATCAGGTACTTTTGCTTCCGCTAGTGTTGGTACGGGTATTTCTGTTACTCTGGCTTTAACTGGTCCTGATGCTGCAAATTATGTTCTGACTCAACCAGGTAGAACAGCTGATATTACCCAGGCTTCCCAAACTATTTCAGGATTACCTGCTACTTCAAGTAAATTGACTAATGATGTACCTTATGCTTTAACAGCTACTGCATCATCTGGTTTAACTGTTACTTATTCAAGTTCGAACCCTGCTGTAGCTACGATAAGCGGAAGCACGGTAACTATTACTGGAGCAGGCGTTACTACAATCACTGCTTCACAAGCAGGTAACAGCAATTATTTAGCAGCGCCTGATGTAACACAGACTTTGACTGTTTCGACACCTATAGTTGCAGGCGATGTGGCGATTATTGGTTTTGGTTCTACGGGCACAGACAAGTTTGCATTTTTATTAACCAGAGATATTCCTGCAAATACTGTTTTGGTATTCACTGATAATGCATGGACAGGGTCAGTTTTAAATTCAAATGAGAATACCTCAACCTGGACATCGCCCAATTCGGTATTAGCTGCCGGAACAGTTGTTTCAATCTCAGGATTAACAGTATCTTCTGGTCATGGAGCAGTTGTTGGCGCATTGAGTGGCTTAGCTGGTTCAGGGGATCAAGTAATTTGTTATACTGGCTCAAGTGCATCTCCAACTTTTATTGCTGCATTTTCATCATCGGTGTGGTTAACTACGGGAGCTACCAGCAGCAATACATCTTACTTACCAAGTGGTTTAATAGCAGGTGTAACGGCTTCTAATTTTTCTTCAAATTCATCTACCAATGATAATGGATACTATAATAATATTTTGACAGGCCCAATTGCAGTAATAAGAAGTTTGGTTAACAATCAAGCTAACTGGTTAACCAGTGCTTCAAGTCAAACTTTCCCATTTGGAACTGGAAATGGATATGTTACCATTTCGAATTCTGCAGTTTTAGTCTCTAATGCAACTATAACTAATTTACCACTTGCTGCAGGCGAAACATTTGCTATTGGCAGTAATATATTTATTATTAATGGCCAGGTAAGTGGCTCTGGCACTTTAACCGGTTCATCAACATCTAACTTAACAATAGGAGGTACAGCCGGTACTTTAAATTTCACTGCTGCCAGCCGTTCTTTAAATAATCTTACTTTAAATGCCAGCAGTAGTGCCACATTGGGCACAGCGCTGGATGTTTATGGAACCATTGCATTAACAACTGCTACTTTAAATCTGAATGCGCAGAACCTCACTTTAAAATCAAACAGCAGTGGTACTGCCCGTATTGCCAACCTTACCGGAAGTACCCTTAGCGGTGAAACCAATGTAACCATGGAGCGCTTTATACCCCTGCGTGCAGGTTTGGGCAGGGCATACCGTTTCCTGGCATCTACTGTAAACACCACAACTAATATGCGTACAAACTGGATGGAAGGAGGACAGGTAACAACAGTGGGCGGCAGCAGCGACCCGGTTCCTGATTACGGTACGCATATTACCGGAAACGCACCGCTGACGAATGATTTTGATGTTACACAAAACAACCAGTCATCAATTTATACCGTTGCAAACGGTGGAACCTCTGCAACACTGGTTTATACACCGGTGCCAAATGCCAGTGCAACCATGAGTGCCAACCAGGGGTACTTCCTCTTTGTGCGTGGTAACCGCAGCGAAAGTCTTTCGTTACCTACCACACCGGGCATGGCAACCAGCGCCACCACACTGCGTACTACAGGAACGCTTGTAACCGGCACACAAAGCAGCTTTGGTACCATGGTAGGCGGTGCCGGCTCACTGAACCAGGTAACAAACCCTTACCCGTCTCCAATAGATTGGGAGTCTGTAAGAGCCAGTTGTACCGGTATAAATAACGCTTATACCATTTGGGATCCAAACATGGGAAGCCGTGGTGGTTTTGTAACCTGGAGTTTAGGCAGCGGAGCCAGTTCGGGTGCAGCATTACGCTTTATTCAGCCGGGACAGGCATTCTTTGTTGAGGCTTCGGGTGCTTCGGCTCCAACAGTAATTATACAGGAAAGCCATAAAGCGGCAGTCAATAATAACGGGGTGTTTTTTACGCCTCCACCTCCTACAGAAGGATTCAGAATTGAATTATATTATACTGAGCCCAGTAGTTTCCGCAGACTTGCCGATGGGGCCGTTGCCATATTCGATAATAATTACAGTGCCGGAAACGATGCATACGATGCCTCTGAGATCAACAACTGGGATGAGAATATTGCTATTGCCCGTGATGGCAAACACCTGGCCATTGAAGGCCGGCCGGTTATTGTTTCAAAAGATACCATTCCTTTATTTATGAACAATATGAAGCAGCAGGCTTATGAGTTTGAATTTACACCGGCACAGTTTACCAACCCCGGCCTTAAAGCCGAGTTGATTGATAACTTCCTAAACACCCGTACCCTGTTAAGTGTAACTGCACCAACCGTGGTAGCCTTTACCGTTACTGCTGATGCAGCATCCAAAGCAAGCGACCGTTTTAAAGTGGTATTTGGTTCTTTTGGCGGACTGGCTGTAGATGTTTTAACCATTAAGGCACAGGCAAAACAAAACGGTGTACAGGTAGACTGGACATCGAAAACCGAAACCGATATGGCCAGCTACGAAGTTGAAAAATCTGCTTTTGGTGCAAGCTTTACTAAAGTAAATACCACCATCGCATTGGGCAACAGCACCATACCGGTTAGTTATAACTGGTTTGATGCCAACCCGGTAACAGGTACTAATTTTTACCGTGTAAAAGGTGTTGACAGGGCGGGTAATACAAAGTACAGCGATATTGTAAAAGTAAGTTTTGGTAAGGGCGAGCCGGGTATTGTGGTTTATCCAAACCCGATGGAAGGCAAAAGCTTTAAAATGGATTTGAATAATCTTCTTAAAGGAACTTACGTACTGAACCTGTACAATAATATGGGCCAGCTGGTTTACACCGAACAACTGCGGCACGATGGCATCCAGGTTACCAGAATCATCAACCTTAAAACTGATATTGCCAAAGGTGCTTACCAGTTGCAACTGAGCAGTGACAATGGATTTAAAACAACACAGACCATATTTAAAAACTAATATCGTTAAACCGCAAAGAAACAACAATGAAAAAAAGAGATTTATATATTATCCTGGTTATGGTTTTCTGCATTGCATTACCGATGATAACGCTTGCGCAGGGCCCAATTGATCCTAATGATGCCCCCATTGACGGCGGCCTGAGCTTACTGCTGGCCGCCGGTGCCGCCTATGGTGTAAAAAAATACCGGGATGGGAAGAAGAAGGAGGAGCAGGATGTGGGAGAGGATTTGAAGTAATAGTTTTAATACAATATTGAATAAGGAACAAGGAATGTTGGATAATGAACAGGGACATAGTTCGTTATTCAACATTCCTTGTTTGTAGTTACCTGTTCATTATTCCTTCTTTTCCTAAGCAAGCTTTAGTTAATTAATGTGTTGGGCAAATTGTGGGACTCGCCGTGCTACGGAGCAATATTGATATACGGCGAGTTCTGCTACCACAAGTTTGTGAGCAGGACTGCCTGAGAAATGAAGTTGCCTGGTGGTGAAAAAGAAAAATGCCGGAGCTTTAGCGATTGGTATATTTTTATTAGATAAATAGTTTTTAGGATAATGGTTCTACTTTTTTGTCTTGATACAAAAAAGTAGCAAAAAAAATCAAGACAAAAACGAATGGCTCCGCCCGTTTTTGTCGCCCGCCCACAGTAACAGTTCAATGTTTATGCAACAGCAAAAATGCAATACCGTTCAAAAAGCAGCATTATTATTTGCAGGGTTTTAACAGGGATATTATAGTGGCAGTATGCTTTTTTTGTAAAAGCCAAATAGAGCAATACCGTGGTGGCAGTGAGTGCAAAATTATAGAAGTGGTGGGTATGCATTTGAATTTGAATAATTTTTACAATGGCAGTAGTGACTTTTTGGGTGCAGAATTTTTTTTCTTCTTTTCAGGCGAGTCTTCATAGACGGCGAGTCCTGCCACCCCAAGGCTATGAGTAGGACCGCCTGAGAACTCAATAATGGTTCTACTTTTTTGTCTTGATACAAAAAAGTAGCAAAAAAAATCAAGACAAAACGAATGGCTCCGCCCGTTTTGTCGGGCCAACGCACGGCACCGGTTTGCTTTTTATGCAACTGTATAATTGCAATACCGTTCAAAGGGCAGTATTATTAGTTGCCGGGATTTAACTGAAATATTATAGTGGCAGGAAGCTTTTTTTGTAAAAGCCGAATAGAGCAATACCGTGGTGGCAGTGTGCTGGATATTATAGAGGCGGTGGGTATGCATTTGAATTTGAATAATTTTTACAATGGCAGGAGTGACTTTTTGGGTGCAGAATTTTTTTTCTTCTTTTCAGGCGAGTCTTCATAGACGGCGAGTCCTGCCACCCCAAGGCCATGAGTAGGACCGTCTGAGAACTCAGGATAATGGTTCTACTTTTTTGTCTTGATACAAAAAAGTAGCAAAAAAAATCAAGACAAAACGAATGGCTCCGCCCGTTTTGTCGGGCCAACGCACGGCACCAGTTTGCTTTTTATGCAACTGTATAATTGCAATACCGTTCAAAAAGCAGTATTCTTAGTTGCCGGGTTTTAATAAGGATGTTAAAGTGGCAGAATGCTTTTTTTGTAAAAGGCCGAATAGAGCAATACCGTGGTGGCAGTGTGCTGGATATTATAGAAGTGGTGGGTATGCATTTGAATTTGAATAATTTTTACAATGGCAAGAGTGACTTTTTGGGTGCAGAACTTTTTTTCTACTCAGGAAATGAAAGAATTTTGAAGAGTTAGATGATATAAATTTAACTATTCCTTCCTCATAGACGGCGAGTCCTGCCACCCCAAGGCCATGAGTAGGACCGCCTGAGAACTCAAACTTTAAGCTAATGGGGTTTACTAATTATTTTATTTAATTGCTGATAAGTTACCAGAAAAAATATTAGGTTTGTACCGGTAAATTGATTTCTTCAGTTTGCTGACGAGAAGTTTTTTTTAAATTTCAGTCATTACAGGCATGCATTAAAAACGGGTAATACCGGTTTTTTTACAATCCTTTTTGAGATAACAATATCTTTTGAATTCCCTCCCCCCGATATTTAATAAACCCTAAGTACCTGTAGTTATGTATCCAGCAAAATACACTAAACAGTTATACCTGTGTGCCATTGGTATGTTCCCGAAAGCGATCCTGGTGTTGGTATCTGTTCTTCTCTTTTCAATTGCGGGACTTACCCAAAACCCGGTTTCCATTGAAAATGCATTGCCGGGAAATCCTGCTGCAGAGTGGGATATTGCCGGTGCCGGCGACCTGTCTATACAGGGATTTTCAACTGATATCAGCATCAATACGGGTGGTACCATCCATTTTAAAATTGATGTAAAAGCGCCCGCAACAAACTATTCCATTAAAATTTACCGGTTGGGATATTATGGAGGAAACGGGGCCAGGCTGGTTTCGGACCTGGGTAATGCCTTTGTGGGTGTGGCACAACCGGCTCCTTTATTTGATGCCGTTACCGGAAAAACGGATTGCAGCAACTGGAGCCATACCAATGAATCGTGGACAGCAACCGGGGCAGTGTCGGGTATATATATTGCCAGGATCACAAGAAATGACAATAACGGGGCAAGCCATATTGCTTTTATTGTACGCAATGATGGCGGAAATTCGGCCCTGCTTTTTAAAACATCAGATGCCACCTGGCAGGCTTATAATGGATACGGGGGTAATAGTTTTTATGTTGGCGGCGCAGCCGGGCCCCCTGCATTAAATCATGCTTCTAAAATAAGTTATAACCGCCCTTTTTATACCAGGGCGGGAGGCGGGGGCAGCGGTAGTTCGGAAGACTGGCTTTTTAATGCCGAGTATCCGATGGTAAGATGGCTGGAACGCAATGGATATGATGTGAGTTATACTACTGATGTGGATATGGACCGGAATGTGGTACCCATAACAACTTCCATACATAAAATATTATTGTCTGTTGGGCATGATGAATACTGGAGTAAGGCGGAAAGAACCAATTTTGAAACTGCCCGGAATAACGGGGTTCACCTGGCTTTTTTCAGTGGGAATGAAGTGTACTGGAAAACGAGGTGGGAAGATAATAACCGGACACTGGTTTGTTATAAAGAAGGAACACTGGGCGAAAATGTTTGCGGAAGCAAATGCGACCCTGAACCTGCCATATGGACGGGTTTGTGGCGGGATGGTTGCGCTTATCCTGCTGCAGATGGTTGTAATCCTGAAAATGCTTTAACCGGGCAAATAAGCTGGCAGGGTACCAACGAAGCTATCCTGGTACCGGATACCTATAAAAATCTGAGGTTCTGGCGAAATACGTCCATTGCCACATTGGGTACCGGACAAACAGCTACACTTGCTGACAATACCCTGGGTTATGAGTGGGATTGGGAGCAATACACCGCTTCATACCCATCCGGAAGGATCCTGCTGTCGTCTACAACGGCCAGTGGCCGTACCCATAAATTATCGTTATACAAACATAGCAGCGGGGCATGGGTATTTGGTGCAGGCACGGTGCAATGGAGCTGGGGACTGGATGGTGTGCATGACAGAGGTGCTTCAACAGAAGATGTACGCATGCAGCAGGCTACCGTGAATTTATTTGCGGATATGACGGTGCAACCGGTCACGCTGCAGGGCAATCTTACAGCAGCTTCGGCTTCAACAGATAATACGGCCCCGGTTTCGGTGATTACTTACCCGGCAAATGCAGCAACCGTCAGCAGCGGTATAGCCCTTACCATCAGCGGTACAGCCGCTGATGCGAATGCGGTGGGTGGTGTGGAAGTTTCGGTAGACGGGGGTGCCACCTGGCACACGGCAAACGGCACAAGCGGATGGACCTATACCTGGACTCCGCCTGCTGCAGGAACTTATACCATTAAATGCAGGAGTTTTGATGACAGCGGTAATATGGAGGCAGCCGGTACTGCTCCTGCACCCAATGCAGTAACCATTACAGTAACTACGCTTGCGCCACCTGAAGAGGGGCCCGGAGGTCCCATACTGGTGATCAGCAAAAGTACCCATCCTTTCAGCCGCTATCCGGTGGAAATATTAAGGGCAGAGGGACTGAATGAATTTGCTGCCATGGATATTGCTGCAGTTACGCCGGCTATCATCAACACGTATGATGTAGTTATACTGGGTGAAATACCTGTATCCGGTGCCAATGTAACCATGCTGACGGACTGGGTAAATGCAGGCGGAACCCTGATCGCATTCAAGCCCGATGCCCAGCTTGCATCTTTACTGGGCATAAGTCCGGCTGCCGGAAGCCTTGCAGACAAATACCTGTTGTTTAATACGGCCGGCGGACCAGGGGCCGGGCTGGTTAATCAAACCATCCAGTTTCATGGTACGGCCGACTATTATACGTTAAATGGTGCTGCTGCTTTAGCCACCCTGTATTCCACTGCATCTACCCCCACCAGCTATCCGGCTATTACTACAAAAACGGTTGGCGCCAACGGTGGTAAAGCCATTGCTTTTACGTACGACCTGGCCAGGTCTGTTGTGTATACCAGGCAGGGTAACCCATTGTGGGCCGGCCAGAACCGCGACGGACAGTCGGGGCCGATACGCTCTGATAATTTATATTTTGGAAATAAACCCGGTGACCCGCAACCGGATTATATTGATTTTGATAAGGTAGCCATACCGCAGGCCGATGAACAGCAGCGCCTGTTAACCAATATTATTATACAGGGTAACCTGCACCGGAAGCCCTTGCCCAGGTTTTGGTTTTTGCCCCGGAAACTGAAAGCTGCCGTGGTGATGACAGGTGATGACCATGCCAATGGAGCCACGGTAGGAAGATTTAACCAATACCTGACCATGGGACCCAATACCGCCCAGGATGTGCTGAACTGGGATGCGATCAGGGGTACCTCTTATATTTATACCAGCACCAATAATACAACAACCATCACCAATGCACAGGCTGCTGCATTTGAGGCCCAGGGTTTTGAAATTGCTGCCCATATAAGCACCAATTGCGGCGACTGGACCTCACAAACGCAGCTTGATAATAGTTTCTTTACCCCGCAGCTGGCTGAATTTGCCGGAAAATGGCCCGGCGTTCCTGCACCCAGTACCAACCGTACCCATTGTATTGCCTGGAGCGATTGGGCCTCTCAGCCAAAAGTACAGGCATCCAAGGGGATCAGGCTGGATTGTAATTATTATTACTGGCCGGGATCCTGGATACAAAACAGGCCCGGTATGTTTACCGGCTCGGGTATGCCCATGCGCTTTGCAGATATGGATGGTAGTTTAATTGACTGTTACCAGGTTACCACCCAGATGCCGGATGAATCGGGCATTACCTGGCCGGGCTTTATCAATACCTTGCTGGATAATGCCATTGGCAGCACCGGCTATTACGGTGTTTTTTGTGCCAATATGCACACCGATAATAATAACCCCGGAGACCAGTCGGTAGTGGGAAGCAATGCCATTATTGCTGCTGCACAGGCCAGGCAGATACCGGTTATAAGCGCCCGGCAAATGCTGACCTGGCTGGATGGAAGAAACAGCTCTTCTTTTAGTAATATAGCCTGGAATGCCAATACACTCAGTTTTACCGTAAACACGGTTTCGGCTGCCTATAAACTGCAGGGCATGGTACCGGTAAGTTCAGCTGCCGGCCAGCTGACCGGGATAACCCGTAATGCTGTACCTGTCAGTTATACAACAGAAATTATCAAAGGAATTAATTATGCATTTTTTGATGCCGGCCAGGGTAATTATGCGGCTACCTACCTGGTAGATAATACCGGCCCGGTTATTACCAATATTACTGCCACTCCCGGCAGCGGAACTGCCCTTATTACCTGGACGACCGATGAAGCCTCCGATTCGAGGGTGGATTATGGAACAAGTGCCGGCAGCCTGAACCTAAATGAATCCAATGCAACATTGGTTACCAGCCATTCAATTGCAGTAACCGGTTTAACGGCCGGTGTAACCTATTACTACCGGGTTACTTCAGCAGATGCTTTGGCCAACAGTACCACTGAACCGGTGCCGCCTGCCACGCTGAATTTTACCATTCCTTTACCTCCCTGTTTCCAGGATCAGCTGGAAGCTGATTTTAACGGGGGAGCTCAAAGCAATACCTATATTACCAACAATCCAGATGGGGAAGTAATATTAAAACCAACGGCAGCAGCTGAATTTACAGTGCTGCCGCCAACAGCAGCATGGAAAAGCTTTGATTGGGGATCCGGAGGTACTTCTACTGTAAGTGCAGGAGTACTAAGTGTAAACGGGGCCAGGTTTAATTCGGATATTGGCACCCCATTCAGTGCCGGTGCCACCATGGAGTTTAAGGCAATATTTGGCACTGCCAGTTTCCAGCATATTGGTTTTGGTGGAGGAAATGACGCTGTAAGTACGAATGGAATTTATACCGGGCAAAATCCATGGGCCATGTTCAGCACCGGAAATCAAAATACGGTGCTGCGGGTAAGAACCTCATTAGACGGCAGCAACTCAACTGATATTGACCTCTCTTCCAGCCTGATCGGTACGGCTCATGTATATAAGATCATCTGGAAAACGGCATCGGTTGAATATTATGTGGATGGGGTATTGGTTTATACAGCAAACGCAACCATACCTGGAACCATGCGGCCCGCCATTAGTGATTATACTGTTGCCGCTCCTGGAATTGCGGTGGACTGGATCCATGTAACACCCTTTGCTGCTTCCGGAACATTTACCTCCCGTATCTATGATGCAGGTGTACCAAAGAACTGGGGCATAGCTTCCTGGACAGCAACTGTACCCGGTGGTACTACCCTGCAGATATTCCAGAGGCAGGCTAATTCAGCTGCAGCCATACCTGCCGCAGCCTGGACAGCGATAGCCGTGAATGGTGCCAATATTGGCGGCACTGCACAGTACATACAATACAAGGCTGAACTTACCACATCCAATACGGACATTACACCCGTTTTAAACGATATTTCATTTTGGTGCAGTGCCGCATCCAATACCATTCCTGTGGTAACCACACAACCTTTATCCCAGGCAAAATGTGCCGGCCAGTCAGTAACCTTCAGCTCCAATGCCGGTGGAAACCCGGCACCCACGGTACAGTGGCAATTAAGTACCGATAATGGCAATACCTGGGCTGATATAGGATCGGCCACCAATCCTTCGCTTGTTTTTACAACAGCGTTGCCAGATAATGGAAATCAATACCGGGCCATCTGGACCAATATAGTTGGATCGGCTACATCTGATGCGGCTACGCTTACTGTTAACCCGCTGCCAACAGGCACCATCAATGCAGTTACCAACCCGGTCTGCAATGGTGGTAATGTATCTTTAAAGTTAGCAACAGCTACGGGTGCATCTCCTTATACTTTGGTAGTGAACGGTACTACTTATAACAATGTAACGGTAGGCCAGACATTTGCCAGTTTCAATCCTGCAGAATTAAGTATATGGGGGAATACCGGCTCACCTGTCAATCCCGATGCCAATGATAGCCAGCCTGGCGGCATTGAAACAGGTACTAAATTCCGGTCCACACTCGGTGGTTATATTACCGGCATCCGGTTTTATAAAGGCACCAGCAATACCGGTACACATACGGCCCATTTGTGGACCCTGGGCGGAACCCTGCTGGCAACAGCCGTATTTACCGCAGAAACAGCCAGCGGATGGCAGGAAGTGCGGTTTTCATCGCCGGTTGCGATTGCTGCCAATACTACCTATATCGCATCGTATTTATCACCAGTCGGTGGTTTTGCCATCACTGCCGGCGGCTTAATTGCGGGTGTCAGCAATGGGCCCCTTACTGCATTGGCTGCTGGTGTGGATGGTGTAAACGGCGTGTATAAATATGGTGGTGGTTTTCCAGACGGGGGAAATAATGCCAATTACTGGGTAGATGTTCTATTCTCTGAAATGAATACAGCATCGGCTGTGTATGATCTGACCAGTATAACAGGGAATAATGGTTGTGCCAATACCGGATCGCCTTTAAGTACGGTTACTGTTACATTCAGTGCTGCTCCCACAGGCACTATTGCAGCCACACCGGCCACTGTATGTGAAGGCAGTACGGTTAATCTTACCTATACTGCAACAACGGGTACCGGGCCATTTTCGCTGCTGGTAAATGGTACCACGTATACCAATATTACCAGTGGAACCCCTTTTGCTGCCGGCATTGCAGCATATACTGCCCCGGCGCCCAATACGATCTGGAGTGCGGGAACAACAGGAGATTCACAAGGAACAGATAATACCGCTAATATTGAGTTGGGATTAAGATTCAAATCAGCTATAACCGGATCAATCAGTGCTATCCGTTTTTATAAGACCACGGCTACCGTTTCAACTTTTACCGTTAACCTATGGGCGCTGGGAAATACCAGCACGCCGCTTGCAACGGCAACGTATAACAGCGATAATACAACCGGCTGGAAACAGGTTAACTTTTCATCACCGGTAACCATCACTGCCAATACCAGTTATATTGCTTCTTATGCTTCAGCTGCCCCCAATTACTATGCTTATACCCCAGGTGGCATGAGTGCACCCATTGTAAATGCACCATTAACTGCTGAAGCAAGTTCATATAAAGTGCCGGGCCCCGGATATCCCAACACTGCCAGTACAGCCAATTACTGGGTAGATGTGGTGTTTACGGGTAATTCCAGTACATCCAGCTTCAATCTTACCAGCATTACCAGTGCAGCCGGTTGTATTACAAGCGGCAGTCCCATCAGCAGTACTGTTGTAAACGTAAATCAGTCACCGGTTGTTAACGCAGGTACTTATGGTCCTGTTTGCATGGATGCGCCTGATATTACACTGGCAGGAACGCCTGCAGGCGGAACATTTACGGGAACAGGCGTAAGCGGCAATCTGTTTGATCCGTCAGTGGGTACACAAACCATTACCTATACATATACTAACGGAGCCGGTTGTACCAATACGGCCAGTGCTACCATCACCGTTCTTGCTACAGGAACCTGGCTGGGTATTAATAACAACTGGAGTGATCCGCAAAACTGGTGTGGAGGCGTTCCGGTTAGTTCTGCGAATGTTACGATACCTTCCACTGTTTCAAATAAACCCGTTCTTACAGCCAATGTATCGGTAGGCAGTATCAATATAGATGCTGCGGCTACCATTACCCTGAATGGTAACACACTTACCATCAATGGAACGATCAATGGAACGGGTAAACTGACCGGGTCAGCAGAATCTAACCTGGTTTTGAATGGAACATCCAATACATTGATATTTGACCAGACAAGTGCATCTACCAGGTCATTAAATAATCTTACATTAAATACCGGCGCCAGTGCAATATTGGGTAATACCCTTGATGTTTATGGAGCCATTACGCTTACCGCAGCAACGCTTGACCTGGCATCTAAAGCAGTTACTTTAAAATCAAATATCAGTAGCACAGCCCGTATTGGTGATTTAACCGGCAGCACATTAAGCAACGCAACTAA
Organism: uncultured Chitinophagaceae bacterium; assembly: GCA_963715585.1. Lineage (GTDB taxonomy): Bacteria > Bacteroidota > Bacteroidia > Chitinophagales > Chitinophagaceae > Ferruginibacter. The sequence continues at coordinate 997,654 of OY970254.1, forward strand.
CGTAACAGTAGAACGCTTTGTTGGCGCCGCTATACCAAAAAGCTCGTGGCGTTTATTAACGGCACCTTTAAGAAGTACAACGGCCGGCAATGGATTAATTTTTGATTACTGGCAAAACGGCGGCAACAATGTGGCCGGCCTTGGTACACAGGTAACGGGCCCTGGCGGAGCATCGGCAACAACCGGTATTGATGCCTGGACCGTGAGGCCGAGTGTACAGTATTTTGACCATACGGCAGACCAGAACCTGCACCCGGTAACCGACACTAAAACACCCGGTACTGCTACTCCTTTATTTACCACAGCCGCATCAGCTGCCAACAAAAGCTATTTTATTTTTGTACGTGGCGACCGGTTTGTAAATCCCGGCGATGCGGCCAACAACACCACTTTTACACCTACCGGTACTTTACAAACAGGAGACCAGACTTTTGCAACCGCTGCCACTAATCCGAATGATAATACTATTGTAGGTAATCCTTATGCATCGCCTGTAGACCTGAACCTGTTCAGGCTGGGTAATACTGCATCCAATGTAAAGACCAGTTATTACTACTGGGATCCTTATTTAACCGGTAATTATGGTTTTGGCGGCTACGTTACCGTTAGTTATGATGCGGTGGGTACAGAAAACATCAGCCCTTCAGGTGCAAACCATACCCGTTTCCTTCAATCGGGGCAGGCTATGTTTTTAGAAAGAACAGCCAGCGGAGCCGGTACTGCCTCTGTAACATTTAAAGAAAATCAGAAAGGTTCAACCAATGTTGGAATCTTTTTAACATCAGGTGTTCAACCCGATAGTATAGCAGTAAACCTGCATGTGCTTACAGCAAATACACCGATACTGGTAGATGGTACTTTAGCCACTTTCGACAACAGTTATGCAGCCGGCGTGGATGATTACGATGCAACCAAATTTGCCAATACAGGAGAAAGTATTTCCTTTAAACGCAATGGTACAGCACTGGCTATAGAGCGCAGGCCGCTGCCGGGCACCCATGATACGCTGTTTTTAAACATGAGGAGTATGAAAGCAGGTAACAGTTACCGTTTTGAATTTGTCCCCGGTTTTACAACCCCCACATTTACCGCTTTTTTACAGGACAGCTATGTACCCGGCAGCAATTATCCGCTGAGTGTTACTTCAGGCAGCAGTTTCGATTTTACTGTTACTGCCGATGCTGCTACTGCAGCTGCCAACCGTTTCCGTATTGTATTTGCAGGCGCAGGCCCATTAGCTGTAAGTTTTAAAACGGTGAAAGCCTATGAGCAGAACCGCAACATAAACGTAGAATGGAAAGTGGAAAATGAAATTGATATGAAGCAGTATGAAGTAGAAAAATCTACGGATGGCAGCAACTTTATAAAAATGAATACCACTGCCGCCTTAAACCAAACAAGCGCAATCTATACCTGGACAGATGTAAACCCTGTAACAGGTTATAATTTTTACCGCATACGCAGCATTGCATTTGGCGGCGAGATAAAATACAGCAGTATTGTAAAAGTGCTGATAGGTAAGGGGGCATCCGGTATAGTAATTTATCCTAACCCGGTACAAAATGGTACTGTAAACCTGCAAATGAATAATATGCCAGGCGGAACCTACAGTATGAGGCTGATTAATACCCTTGGCCAGGTGGTACAAACCATGCAGCTGAAACATGCAGCAGGCAGCAGTACCGAAACATTACCACTGGGCAGCCAGCTGGCAAAAGGCAATTATAATCTTGAAATTATAAAGCCTGATAACAGCAGGATGAGTATAAAACTGCAATATTAAAGTACATGAAAACCTTAGGAGATATTACCATGCTTTTGAATAAAAAAATAATGAAACCACTGTTTATTTTTATTGCCATGATTGCCATGCATGTGGCTGTAAATGCCCAGGACCCTACCGGCCCCGGCGATCCGGGTGGAGACCCAGCACCTATTGACGGCGGCCTGAGCTTACTGCTGGCAGCCGGTGCGGCTTATGGGGTGAAGAAATACCGGGATGGGAAGAAGAGAGGAGTAGGAGGAGGTTGAGGTTGAGGTTGAGGTTGAGGTTAAGGTTGAGGTTGAGGAGGAAAAATATTGAACAGCTACCAGCGCTGAACCTGCCTGCCGGCAGACAGGGTTAGGGTTGATAAAAGGAACAGGGAATGTTGGATGATAACCGGAGGTGAATACTTCGAAATTCAGCATTCCTTGTTTGTTATTACTTAATTGGGTCTCTGGATATTTCATGTATAGAAAGCGTATTCTTTGTGAATGAGCTGAATGGATGACATGACTTTCCTTACTGATATACGGCGAGTCTTACCACCCACAAGGCTATGAGCAGGACCGCCTGAGAAATGAAAATTTACCCCCAAACCTATAAGGTTAGCCACGTCGCAAAGCTTGCCCTGCAAACCTTATAGGTTTAACCCTCTGCTAAAAACCTATAAGGTTAGCCAAGCCGCAAAGCCAGCCCCGCAAACCTGATAGGTTTTAGGCCCCAGCTAAAAACCTATAAGGTTTGATACGCCGCAAAGCTTGCCCTGCAAACCTGATAGGTTTAAACCCGTAACTATAATTTAATATGCTTTGGGCATTATCACCTGTCCTAATAGCTATATTCTGTATATTTGCTATGGTTTTTTATTATTAAAAACGATAATCAGTTTTCACCAACCCTTGGCCACCCATGAGCTTCTACATACTTCATCAAAGGTTTTACTATTCTAAAAAATTCGTTTTTCAATTACTTATATGCAGTTTTGCAGCTCTCTTTTTTGCTTCCTGCACCACACCCAAAAATGCCTATTATTTTAAAACCCTGCCCCGGGATACTACCATCAATACAGCGGTAAACCGGAGCCTGGAGTCTGTTATACGTAAGAGCGACCAACTGGCTATTAATATCAGCAGTTTAAATCCCGAAGAAGATAAGGTTTATAATGCAGCCACGCTTTCGGTAAGCGGCGCTTTGGGTGGCGGCGCACCCAATGGTTACCTGGTAGATATGAGCGGCAATATACAGCTGCACCGCCTGGGCAATATACATGCCGAGGGCATGACCCGCCGGGAACTGAAGAATAAGATTGAAACGGATATTAAACCATACCTGAAAGACCCTGTGGTAACGGTACGTTATTTAAACCACCGGGTTACCGTTATTGGCGAAGTGGCCAAACCACAGGTTATATCCATGCCCGAAGAACAGCTGTCGGTATTGGAAGTTTTAGGTGCCAGCGGCGATATGACTTTAATGGGTAAGAAAGACAATATCCTTATTATACGGGAGACTGAAACAGGCAAACAGTTTAAGCGCCTGAACCTGGAAGACCATTCGGTATTTACTTCTGACTGGTATTACCTGAAACCGGATGATGTGGTGTATATAGAGCCGAATGATAAGAAGATTAAAGATGAAAAGCGGCAGCGTACACAGCAAACGGTGTCTTTAGCCTTGTCGGGCCTTTCGCTGGCGATTATTATTTTGAATAGTTTGTTGAAATAGGGAGGAGGAGGAGGAGGAGGAGGAGGAGGAAGAAGAGGTTGAGGTTAAGGTTGAGGAGGAAGAGGTTGAGGTTGAGGTTGAGGTTGAGGAGGAAGATTTTGAAAAGTAAATGATTGAAAACTGACTGTAAGTACATGAGCGAACAACAATTTTTTAAAGAGAGGCCTGATACAAATTTGCTGCTGCAGATCATGCAGCGTTACCTGCCCTTTTGGCCCCTGTTTGTAATTACCATCAGCATCGGGCTGGCTGTATCCTGGCTCTACTTACGTTCGCAAACACGAATTTATGTAGCATCTGCCAAAGTGCTGTTGAAAGACCCACAAAAAAATGGCGGCGACAGTAAAGTGCTGGATGCCCTGAATATCTTTAGTGAAAAGAAGATTGTAGAAAACGAAATTATTGTACTGAGTTCATCTTCCATCCTGGAAAAAGTGGTAGGTAGCCTTGATATTTATGCACCTGTCTATAATCAGGGACGGGTAAGGACTGCAGAAATTTATAATGAAAATTCACCAGTATGGTTTAGGGCACTTGATAAAACCAATGTTAAAGGAGGAGGTAAATATTATTTTACAGTTGATTGGACTAAAAGACAGGTTAACATCAACAAACAAAATATTCGTTTTGGTGATACAGTTAATATTAATGGAAGTCCTTTTTGGGTTAGACCCAATGAATCATATAACCAGCACTTAACAGACAAGAATTATTTTGTAGTTTTTAAAACTATTCCGGATGCAGCAACAGAAATAAGCAAAAGTTTAAAATTGAACTCTACTTCTAAAACTTCAACGGTAATTGAAGTAAAGATTGAAACACCAGTTCCGACAAAAGGGGTAGATATCCTCAACAAACTTTTTGAAGTCTATAATTTTGATGCTATCGAAGATAAGAACCAGATAGCCGCTAAAACGCTTGCATTTATCGAGAACCGGCTGAATCTGGTGGTGGGGCAGTTGGATTCTGTTGAAAAGAATATTCAGAATTACAAAACACAGGAATCGGTGTACGACTTGGGCAGCCAGGCCAGCCTGTACCTGAGCAATGTAAGTGAATTAGACAGAAAGGGCAGTGATGTACAGATACAACTGGATGTATTGCGTGATGTACAGAATTACGTTGATACTAAAGGCAGAAAACCCGGTACGGTTCCATCGCAGATGCTTATCAGCGATCCTACACTGGCAGGGTTGCTCACCAAATTATACGATGCTGAATTTCAGCTTACCAAGGCCGAAAGCATCAATGGTGAAAAGAGCGATGCCGTTATACTGGCCAACCAGGCCGTGGGCCGGATCAAGGGCGATATACGGGAGAACCTGGGTACCATACGCAGCAACCTGAATGCGGTAAAAACTAATGTAAACTCGGGCATTGCCATGAACAATGGCCTGCTGAGCCAGGTGCCCCGCAAGGAACGTGGGCTGTTGGATATCAGCCGTCAGCAGGCTATCAAAAACAATATTTACACTTACCTTTTACAAAAAAGAGAAGAAACAGCCCTGTCATCTGCCGGTACCACACCCGATTTGCGGGTGCTGGAAAAGGGCTCATCTTACGGTCCCATAAAACCGGTTTCAAAAAACTTTTATCTAACCGGTTTCCTGCTGGGGCTGCTGGTTTCGGTGGTATATGTTTTACTGCGGGAGCAGTTTAACCGTAAAATATTATTCCGCACCGAGATAGAAGAAAAGACCAGGATACCCGTACTGTCTGAGATCATGTACAGCAAAACACCCGATACCATTGCCATCAGCGAAGGCAGGCGTACCATTATTGCAGAGCAGTTCAGGAGTATGCGTACCAACCTGGCTTTTATGGGTATTAATGATGAGCATAAAACCCTGCTGGTTACTTCCAGCATATCGGGCGAGGGCAAAAGTTTTATTGCACTGAACCTGGCCATGAGTTTTACCCTTACCGGTAAAAAAGTGGGACTGATGGAAATGGATCTGCGTAAACCCAAGCTGAGTACATACCTGGGCATTAGCCGTGACCCCGGTATTACCAGTTACCTGATTGGTAAGGCTGGTATTGACAGCATCATTAAAGAAACCAAATACCCCAATCTCTTTGTAATATCTGCCGGCCCCATTCCGCCTAACCCGACCGAGTTGATACTGGGTGAAAAATTTGGTGAGATGATGGCGCAGCTGAAAGAAAAGTTTGATTATATCATTATAGATTCGGCGCCCATTGGGCCGGTTACCGATTCGCAACTGATCAGCATTTATGCCGATACCACTTTGTACGTGGTGCGCCATGCGCACACACCCAAAGTAATGTTGCGCATGATTGACGACCTGTATAAACAGGAGAAGTTTAAAAACATGGCCCTGGTATTTAACGGGCTTAAACCCCGTGGTGCAGGCGTGCTGGGCGGTTATGGTTATGGTTATGGCAGCTATGGTTACGGCTATGGTTATGGTTATGGCGGTGGCGGTGATGGTTATGGATATTATACCCCGGAGGAAACTAAACCGGGATGGAGGAATGCGTGGGGGATTTTTAGCAGGTTGAGGAAGGGGAGATAGAGGTTGAGGTTGAGGTTGAGGTTGAGGTTGAGGTTGAGGTTGAGGTTGAGGTTGAGGTTGAGGTTGAGGTTGAGGTTGAGGAATATATTTTTAAAGATAAAGATAGTTAAGCAGTTTGCTACCATTTTAAATCCTTCCGTTGCAGGTTTACTGTGACTGAGGGACAGCGAAGCTTTGCGAAGAGGGGAAGGAAAAGGGTGAGGTTAAGGTTAAGGTTAAGGTTAAGGTTGAGGTTGGGCGGGGCCTGAAAATTTGAACAGTCAGCTGAAAACTGAAAAGTAAAAAACTAACAAGGAAGTTTAAGTTTAAGGTTAAGGTTAAGGTTGAGAAGGGCCTGAAAATTTGAACAGTCAGCTGAAAATAAAAGACTAAAACTAAAAAGTAAAAAATAGGGTGCTGCATAAAAATAAAAACATTTAAACCAGCAGTAACCGCTTAACCTTAACCTTAACCTCAACCTCTTTCCTCTTTCCTCATGCCTCACAACCCGCCATACTGGTACGCTGTACACACCCGGCCACGCTGGGAAAAAAAGGTGGCATCTTTGCTGCAGGATAAGGGGATTGAAAATTATTGTCCGCTTAACAAAGTAATGCGCCAGTGGAGCGACCGCAAAAAAACAATACTGGAACCGCTTTTTAAAGGCTATGTTTTTGTGCAGGTAGATGAAGCTGCCAAATGGGAATTGCTCACCATCAATGGTATTGTAAATTATGTACACTGGCTGGGTAAGCCTGCCAAAATACAGAACAGTGAAATTGATACTATCCGCCGTTTTTTACATGAGTTTGAAGATATTGAAGTAACCGAAAATAATATGGTAGTTAATAAAACCGTGCAGGTAAAGCAGGGGGTGCTGATGAATTACCGGGGTATTGTGTTAGAGCTTAATGGTAATAAGGCTAAAGTGCGGATTGAGAGTATGGGGATTCAGCTGAGTGCGTATTTTGATAAGAAGAACCTGGAGCTGGTTTAATCTTGAAGTGTGTTAGTGCCTGATGGAATAATTTGTCATCGCAGGAGTTTATTTTCTTTTTTGTCTTGATACAACCCTTCGACTACGCTCAGGAGAAACAAAAAAAATCAAGGAAAAAACGAATGCCTCCGGCCGTTTTTCCGCCCCCCCACGGTAACAGTTCATTGTTTATGCAACAGCAAAATATTAATACCGTTCATAAAGCGGTGTTATCAGTTGCCGGGATTTAACTGAAATATTAAAGAGGCAGAAAACTTTTTTTGTAAGAAGCCGAATAGAGCAATACCATGGTCGCAGTGAGTGCAAAATTATAGAAGTGGTGGGTATGCATTTAAACTTGTACAACTTTTACAATAGCAGGAGTGGCCTTTCGGGTGCAGAGAGCTGCAGTTAGCACAGTACTCACAACTCACGATTTAATGCTTAACTTTAGTACATGAGTTCCGATACACATAAACCTGTTTTTAATAAACGCATCTTTTGGGATGTGAATTTTGAAGCACTGGACTATGATAAAAAATCTTCCTTTGTTATTGAAAGGGTTTTTGAACGGGGAGATGTGGATGATATACGGCAGTGCAGGAGGTATTATGGGGATGAAAGGATTTCTGAGGCTTTATTGAATGCAAAATATTTATCCCTTTCAACAACTTATTTAGCCGCAGCAGTGATTGACAGGCCCTTAACAGATTTCAGATGTTACAAACTCAGACAATTGAACCCGGGACTTTATCCTTATTAAAAAGGCTGATGGGAATGCCGGCACTCCAGCAGTTTTCACTGGTTGGTGGCACTGCGCTGGCATTAAAATTCGGACACAGGATTTCTGTTGACCTGGATCTTTTTAGTCATCTGCCTTTTGATAACAATGAGATTATTGCCGAGCTGGAATCTGAATTTGGTGATGTGTTTTCACTTCAGTTAAACAGAGAAAAATTTGGTGTATTTTGTTATATTAATTCAATAAAAGTTGACATCATTAAACATCCATTTGCACTTATAAAGAACCTGGAGTTACTGGAAGGGATAAGGATTTACCATACAGCAGATATAGCAGCAATGAAAGTAAATGCCATCTTAGGCAGAGGAAAGAAAAAAGATTTTTGGGATATTTTTGAATTATTGCACCATTACAGCCTTACTGATATTATACAGTTTTACTACAATAAATTTCCCAATCAGCAATTAATGATTGGTATACCCCATGCCCTCACTTATTTTGATGACGCAGAAGAAAGTGAAGATCCTGTAAGCCTTAAAGGGCAAACCTGGGAATCGGTTAAAAAATTTATTCAGCAAAAAGTAAGTGATTTTTTAAGATAGTGGCTACTACTTTTTTTTGATACAAAACAGACAGCCGGGACCTTTCTTTAAAAGAAAAATGGCAGTGCCATTAAGGGTGGTATTTTTTATTAAGCAAATAGTTTTTGAGATTGGGCTTTCTACTTTTTTGTCTTGATACAACCCTTCGACTACGCTCAGGAGTAGCAAAAAAAATCAAGACAAAACGAATGGCTCCGCCCGTTTTGTCGGGCCAACGCACGGTAACAGTTTGCTTTTTCTGCATCAGTATAATTGCAATACAGTTTTAAAAGCAGCATTATTATTTGTTGGAATTTAACAGGGATATTAAAGTGGCAGATAGTTTTTTTTGTAAGAAGCAGAATAGAGAAATACCGTGGTCGTTGTGAGCTTAATATTATTGAGGCGGTGGGTATGCATTTGAATTTGAATAACTTTTACAATAGCAGGAGTGGCCTTTTCCTTAGTGCCTTGGTGGCAAAAAAACAAAACTGCAGGATTTAATTCACTTGTAAAAAAGTAAACAGTTTTTGAAATAGTACTTTCTACTTTTTTGTCTTGATACAAAAAAGTAGCAAAAAAATCAAGAAAAAACGAATGGCTCCGCCCGTTTTGTCGGGCCAACGCACGGCACCGGTTTGCTTTTTCTGCATCAGTATAATTGCAATACCGTTCAAAAGACAGTCTTATTATATGCCAGGTTTCAATAAGGATATTATAGTGGCAGAAAACTTTTTTCGTAAGAAGCCGGATAGAGCAATACCGTCGTTGCTGTGTGTTAAATATTATAGATGCGGGGGGTATGCATTTGAACTATATATCTTTTACAATAGCAGGAGTGGCCTTCGGTTGTAGCAACCTGCAGTTAGCATTCCTAATTCCTAATTCTCCTGTGTAGAATAGCCGGCATATTATCTCCCTCTCTTTCGATAGAAGAAAACCAATTGTTGGTAAAGGAGATGTGTAACTCCCTGAAGCATGGCGGGCCGGATGATGAGGGGTTTTACAGCGATGCGGAACATAAGCTGGTGCTGGGCCACCGCAGGCTGGCGCTGATAGATCTGAGCCCCGGCGGACACCAGCCCATGAGTTATGCAGCGGAAAGATATTGGATAAGTTATAATGGGGAACTGTATAACTATATAGAAGTAAAGGCTGAACTGGTTGCAGCAGGTTATGAGTTTAAATCGGCGAGCGATACCGAAGTGATACTGGCAGCTTTTGCTGCCTGGGGCACCAATGCATTTAAACGCTTTAACGGTATGTTTGCTTTTGCGCTCTGGGATAGTGCAACTGCAACTCTTTACTTAGTAAGAGATATGTCGGGTATCAAACCACTTTATTATTCCATAATGGGTATGGGCCTTTCCTTTGCGTCGGAGATTCGGGGATTTGGTGCTATTCCCTGGTTGCAGGAAGAAAATAAAAACTGGCCTGTGTATCTGTTGGCATACGGCCATATACCCGAACCTGTAACAACATTAGAAGATGTAAGACCACTGCCCAAGGGTAGTTTTTTAAGATACCATCAGCAAAGCAACAAATGGGATATTGAATTATTTGGCATAAGCAGTTACGCTGAAATAAAAGGTAATCGGGATGAAATTAAATACCTGGTACGTGAAAGCCTGTCGGCAGCAGTGCAGCGTCACCTCATCAGCGATGCACCCATTGGTGTTTTTTTAAGTGGCGGACTCGACAGCAGCATCATGGCCATACTGGCAGCAAAATATCAAAAAGCCACGCTCAAAACACTGTCCATTATTTTTGAAGAATCGAATTATTCTGAAAAAAAATACCAGGATCTTGTTATTAATCAGCTGGAATGTGCCAACTGGCAGGAAATACTTACAGACAAAGAATTTCTGAAACAACTTCCCGGAATCATCAGCGCCATGGATATGCCCAGTTGTGATGGGATCAATACCTGGTTCATCAGTAAATATGCCAAAGAGAGTGGGTTAAAAGCGGTGTTATCCGGTGTGGGAGGGGATGAATTGTTCGGAGGTTATCCATCATTTAACCGGATAGGCAAAGTAGACTGGATAGAAAAACTGCCATCGGCACTGCTCCGTTCGGGCCGGTATTCCGGTTCAAAGAAAATCAGGAGGTTACCTTACTTAAGTCTGGGTGGAGCCAAAGGAATGTATCTTTTTTTGCGTGGGCAATTTACCCCATCGGGCATTGCCCGGCATTTAAATATGGATGAGCAGGAAGTATGGCAAATATTGGAAGCAGAACCTCAGCTTGATGCCATTTCAAATTTAAGTTCCGGAAACCAGGCAAGCTGGATAGAAACGAATCTTTACATGCAGAACCAGTTGTTACGGGATGCAGATGTAATGAGCATGGCCCACGGCATTGAGATCAGGGTACCTTTTCTTGACAAAGAAATTGTAACGCTTGTTCAGCATATTGCATCGGAGATTAAATATTCCGGAACATTCCCTAAGCAATTGTTGATAAATAGCTTTAAACAACTATTACCAGAACCTGTCTGGAACCGTGCCAAGATGGGTTTTTCCTTTCCTTTTACCGAATGGATGGGTAAGAGTGCTTTTGTGAAGGATACCATGCACAGTGCCGGTGCTGCCGGTGCTGCTGAGTTTAAACAATTTGCCAGCGGCCAGATGCACTGGTCGCAATTGATGTCGTTGTTACTGCTGAATGTAAGAGCTCAAAATTCTGAAAGCATTTTTCACAATCCTGTTTCAGTGATGAAAAACTAAAACCCAAAACGCTGTACCCTAAAGTTCTGTTTTTAACGCTTCGTGTTTTTTCTGCTACCGGTGGTATTGAAAAAGTATGCCGGGTACTCGGCAAGGCACTTGTGGAGTTGAAGCTTCAGTATGGCGGTTCGGTGCGTATTTTTTCGATGTATGGAGAGCAGACCATGGCCGATAGTAATAAATATTTTCCGCAAACGGTGTTCCGGGGTTTTAATAACAATAAGGTTGGGTTTGTGATAAAGAGTTTTTTTGCAGGCCGTAAATCAGATGTAGTGATCATGAGTCATATAAACCTGTTGATTCCGGGAATGCTGATTAAATTGACTAAACCAAATGTAAAGCTGATTTTAATAACCCATGGTATAGAAGTATGGCGCCCTTATGCGGCATGGAAAATTAAATTACTCAAACGTGTTGACCTTTTTTTGCCAGTGAGTCATTTCACAAAAGATAAAATGATTGCTTTATATGGTTTACCCGAAGAGAAATTTTCGGTAATGAATAACTGCCTGGATCCTTTTCTGGAGCGGCCACTGAAAAAAGAGAAGGCCCGGTTCCTGCTTGATCGTTATGGGTTGGATGTATCGAACCAGTTACTTATTACGGTTAGCCGGTTGGCTGATACAGAGCAATACAAGGGGTATGACCGGGTGTTGAAGGCGCTTCCCGAGCTGTTGAAATCTTTTCCAAACCTGCGGTATGTTTTAGTTGGAAAATATGATCCAAATGAAAAGAAAAGGCTTGATGCAATCATCAACAAACTGGGTTTAGAGCAGGTTGTTGTATTTACCGGCTTTGTATCAGATGAAGAAATTGCATTGCATTTTTCTATGGGAGATATTTTTATCATGCCCAGTGAAAAGGAGGGCTTTGGTATTGTGTTTATTGAAGCTATGTTTTACGGCTTGCCTGTGATTGCCGGTAATAAAGATGGTAGCGTAGATGCGCTGTGTAATGGCGAACTGGGTACTATAATTGATCCGGAAAATAAGGATGAGATTATTCATGCAGTTAAAGATATACTGGATAACCCGGCAAGGTTTCTGCCCAATCAGGAAAAACTACATTTCCAGTTCAGTTATGAATGGTATAAACGAAAACTGCACAAGTGTTTAGAACGTGTGTGAGTATATAAATAACTAATTAGCTGTTGTTGATTCTTTCCTTTTTTAATTAAAACTTAGCATTGCCAGCATTCAAAATCGAAAATATAAAAAAGAGAATATACACACAAGAAATCCGAAAATCTCACCTGGTATCTCCAATAAAGGCAGAATTGAGATTAAAGAACGATAATAAGCATGGCAAAATTTAAGTGGGTTTCTTCCCTGGCTGAACAGAATTACAGTGAATTAATTGAATTGCAAAAAAAGCTGGTCAATTTTTATTCAGAAAATAAAAATTATTATTCTGCAATCGATTTTACCAGGGAGTGCTGGATATCTGACTCTTATCCCGAGCAAAAAGATATTGTAAGTATAGCGTCACAATCAAAAAAAATATTGGAAATTGGATGTGGTTCAGCAAATATACTTTTAAATAATAAAATTGAACATTCGGCTTATTGGGGGATTGATTTTTCTGAAGACCTTATCAAAATGAATTCAGAAAAGTATAGTAGTGCTCATTTCTCTACTATTCAAGATCCATACAAATTTGACTTTCCTGATCAATCTTTTGACCTGGTTTTTTCTCATTATGTTCTGGAACATTGTGTTTTTCCGGCCAAATTTTTAATGGAAAGTTTGCGACTATTAAAAAGTGGAGGTACATTAATAATACTCTGTCCTTCATTTCTTGAAAGAAAAAAAATGTCTTCTCAAAAATTGGGTCTAAGCCAGGGCAATACCATTGATAAGTTACAACAAGGGAAATTTTTAGATGTGATTGTAACAATATGGGATACCAGGGTAATTATGCCTAGCATTGCAAAAAAATGCATCAGTCTTGCAACTGAAAAGCCATCATTTTTTGTTAACCTTTACCCAAGTTGTTTCACCTATTCTTTTCAACCGGATGTTGATGCTACTTACGTAACCTTTGCTCCGGAAATTGTGAAATATCTTTCAGATTATATAGAATGGAATAATATTGAAGAGCCTTTAAAAAATTACTCAAAGGCTTTTGGACATATTTATCTTAAGGGCATAAAGAAAAGTGTCTAAGGGTACAGCACATAGAGTAATAAAGAATTCCCTGTTGGGAGGCTTATCTTTTATTTTAAGTATGATGCAGGCAATTGTAACTGTTCCTGTCCTCTTAAAATTCTGGGGTCAACAATCTTATTCAACCTGGTTAATCCTGATGGCTGGATTCAGTTTACTTCAATCATTTGACGGCGGGCATACTACCTATATCGGTAACCAGGTCAATTTGCTTTATCATAAAGATAAAAAGTTATTAAGGCCGGTATTGGCATCTTCGCTGGTAGTTGCAATAATTTTAGGGCTTTCTCAAATAATAATTGCAAGTGTACTGATTCTAAGCAATAATCTAACTCTTTTATTAGGATTGGATAATAGTAATTTACAAGAGCATGATTTCAGTTTAGGGCTGATTATTTTACTTTTAATGTGGACGATTTTTGGAAGTGCTGGTGGAATCCTGGTAAGGTTGATGATACCATTGGGGAAATTCTACGAATCACAATGGTTCAATATTTTTATCAGGGCATTTCAATTTCTGGTATTGCTTTTAATCGCTTTCTTTCATGGAACTATTTTAATGGCTGCTGTTAGTTATGCCATTACGCAGGCTTTATTTACAATTGTTTTAATTTTTTATATCAAAAAAGTAGATCCCGAATTATATCCGTGGTGGAAAGGTTATTCTATTTCTTTGGGGTTTAAAAATTTTTATAAATCTTCTATTCTTACTTTCTCTACTATTGGTCAGCAATTTTCGCTTAATGGAACATTGATCATCATTTCAAAATTGTCAGGAGCTTTATATGTGCCGGTTTTTGCCACCATCAGAACTTTAACAAATACTGCCAATACTGCTGCCAGTTTGCTATCTCAATCTCTGTTTCCGGAGATCACCAGGTTTTATGCACTGAACGAAAAAAGAAAAATGCTGGAGACGTTTAAGCAATTTGCTTTTTGGACAAGCCTGGTAACAAATTCCGGAATAATTCTTATTTATCCTTTTAGTGAGAAGCTATTTACAATTTGGACAAGAAATAAGCTGGAATTCAATTTTACATTGTTTTTCTGTTTAACACTTTCAATATCTATTACCGCTTGTGCTTCATTATACTACCAATTTTTAAATGGGATTAATAATTTAAAAGCGCTTGTTATTGTTACTATAACTAAACTTGTATTATTAATTGGATTGATATTTTTATTTAAGTATTATTTTGGAGATACAGGTTATGGTATAGCTATATTCTGTAGTGAGGTTATATCGTCCGCCTTATTACCGATTTTTTTTACTGTCCGGCTTCTTGACATAAACAGATCTGAGTATTTTAATTTACTTAGGACATTTTTGACTCCTATATTTATAGGCTTGGGAGGAACGGTCATAATAATTTTGGGGCTTAGCCTTTTTTATTTTTATCTCCTGTTCATTCCTTTGATTATTGTGCAGTTTTATGTATACAAAACACTTGACCATAAAATCGCACTTAGGCAGTTTTTCAAAAAAAGTAAAGAGTTGTAAAGAGGAATAATAATGAGAGATTTTTTTTCAAGCATACACAGTTTTTTATTTGTAGCAGCAGGTACCTGGTTGCTATCAATATATGTTGACGAAATACCTGCTTTAAAGGTTGGTTGTATTATTCTGGCTGTATGTAGTATTCTTATAATTATGAAAGAATCACGAAGGGTCGATTTCAAATTTACACCAATCTCCATTGTCACATTACCCGCACTTATTTCCGGTGCAATAGCTATGTTCTTTATAGTTCAGAGCGTGCTGATACCTAATGGGGAAATGATCATGGTAACTCATAGAGTTCCTACTCACTATATTTTTGAAGCGTGGCTCTTAACAGTTATTGGAGCTTATTTTTTTTTATTGGGTATTTCGCAGACTTATTCGGTAGCTAAATACAGAGCGCTTTTCTCAAATGTCGGCACAAAAAGAAATGATAGTACTACCTTGTTTATTTTATATAGTGTTGGAATATTAATGAACCTGGGACTTGGTAAATATGCTTCTTTGGGGATGTTTAATACACTTTTAACTGCTTTGCCACATGCTGTTATTATTACTTTTGCTGTACAAGATATTGACAATCCCTATCTTAAAGCCCGGAAAAACAACTTGCTGATATTACTGACAATAATACTTTTCTTCTCAACAATCACACAGTTTTCAAAAAGTGTTCTTATATATTCAATTGTACCGTTATTATTTTATTACCTGTTAGAAAATAAGATAAAAGCAAAGACAATAATTGCATTTGTCAGTTTTTTTCTACTTATATATTTTTTTATTTTCCCGTTTGTAAATGCGGCCAGGACTGTATTTACTGACCCAACCCAAAAAATAACATTTGAAAATGTCAACACTCTTTTGGAGGATAACAAATTTTCTGCGATTAGTGACGAAAACAATCTTTTATTCCAAAAAAGTCAATCTGAAATAATTTTATCAAGATTGAGTGAAATAACTGCAACAGGTTTCATTGTGGGCGAGGTATATAAGAAGGGCTCACTGAATGGAAGTGGGTTGAACTATGTTTTGTATGCGGTAATACCAAGATTTTTGTGGAAAGAAAAGCCAATAACTACGCAGGGAACTGTGTTTGCAACATATATTGGGACACAGAATATTTCAATTGGAATGACAGCAGTGGGTGAACTCTTTTGGAATTATGGTGTCACAGGCGTAATAGTAGGAATGCTGCTGTTAGGTGTTTTTTGGGGACACTTAATTAATACTTTTCTGTCAATTAGAAATATTTTCATTAAATCTTTGGGCTTGTTCATTTTATTATTTCATATTAACAGCCAAGCAGAATGGGGATCCTCTTTTATTGGTGTAATTATTTTTATTATAATTTTTAAGGCACTTGAACTGGTATTCGATGCAACAAGGTTTTAAATATAGGATCTATTAAAAATACTATTGAATGTTATTTAATTTCGAATCCATAATATCTAAGATTTAAATGCTAAAAATTCTATGTTCAGGTGCTCAGTGGCTGGGAAGTGATGATGGAGGTCTATTCAGAGGTTTCCAAAAGCGGGGCCATATCGTTAATATAGTAGACCCTTTCTATTATTATACATTCGATACAAAGAGTATTATCTCAAAAATAATACAGCGTTTAACTTCAAGAAACAGAATACGGGAGTATAATCTGGAGTTGATAAAGCAGGCAAGTCTCTTAAAACCGGAATTGTTTGTGGTGTATAAAGGAGCTTACGTACTCCCTGAAACAATTAAATGGATAAGAAGAAATATTGGCTGCCCGGTAATTAATGTTTATCCGGATATGAGTTTTTTAAACCAGGGAAGATTAATAAAAAAATCAGTGAACTTATACGATCATATATTCACTACAAAAAATTTTGGAATAAAAGATCTTGTAGATCAGTTTAACTATTCCGGTTCCACTTTAATCCATCATGCAATGGATGCCGACATTCATAAAATATATGATTATGATAGCAATAGCTTTAAGAACCTGTTGTGTGATATTTCTTTTATAGGGGGGTATTCAGAAAAAAAAGAGGCGGTGCTACAGCATATTATTGAAAGTTTCCCGGATAAAAAGATCAGGATATTTGGCGGAGGCTGGGATAGGAGTAAGTCAAAAAAAATTCTTTCCTGTACAGAAGGTAGTACAATATACGGAGCTTTGTATGCGATTGCAATACAATGTTCAACAATTAACCTGGGCATATTAACAGAGCAGCCTTTTGGCGCTTCAAGTGGTGATGTTGTTACAGCCAGGTCCTTTCATATTCCGGGTTCCGGAGGATTTATGCTACATGAACGTACTTCAGAAATATTAGAAATTTTTGATAAAGGCCTGAATATAGTTACTTATGAGAGCCTTGAAGAATTAACAGATAAAATAAAATTCTACCTGGAAAACCCGGAAGACAGGGAGCGCATAAGAGTTGCGGGCTATGAATTTGTAAACCGATATCATACGCAAAGTAACAGAGCTGATTTTATTGTGGAAACTTTAAAAATCAAAGGTTTGCTTAAAGGGATTTAAGTATTTTTTTATGAATGACAAGAGAATAGCTGTACAAATTCTGTATTTTGATTGCGAGCAGTTCATACTTCGTACAATTGAAAATTGTGCTGCCTATGTTGAAAAGATCTATATAGTATATAGTCTTTTGCCCTATTCAAAATACAATTCAAATGCAAGAGATCAGTATACAAATCCTTCAAGTTTAGAGGTGTTAAAGCAATCGCCTCATTTCAGTAAAATTGAATTAGTTGAAGGGGTGTGGGATAGTGAAGAGGAGCAGAGAAATACCTGTCTCAGGAGAGCCCGTGATGCAGGATATGATTTTCTTATTATCCAGGATGCAGATGAGTTCTATCTGCCGGAGGAATATGAGAAAAATATAAAAGCGATGATACAGAATCCTGATTATTGTTTTTACAGAAACCCCTGGTATTTTTTTTGGAAATCGACTGAATATATACTTATTAACTGGCATCCTCTTGTTTATAAGAATTGGAGAGAATCGGATCCTTATAAGTTTACGCCTTTTGGATATAACGCCTGTTTTGCTATTAACTGCAAAAAAGATGTATTATTTGCTAACAGGCGTATGCCTGGTAAAGTAAACGAATCATTAATGTTGAGTGGAATCTGCCATCATCTATCTTTTGTTATGGATGATGAACAAATGAGAAGGAAGCTTGACATATGGAGCCATAGCAATCAGGTGTTGAACCTGAAAAAATGGTATAGTGTAAAATGGAAAGGGTGGGCACCTGGTGTAAAAAATGTTCATTTAATAAGCCTGGTGGAATTTCCTTACGTAAAAAAATATATTGGAAAACTGCCGAAGGAAATTATTGATTTTAAACCCGGAAAACAAGACTTTGTTAAGCCACGCAGCATTGATAAATTATATTTTTTATTTCATGAGAAAGTGAAAATCTTGAAATTTTTTCTTTTAGATATTAAGTTTGTGATTAGCAGATACCTAAAAAAGAATATTGGGAATGACTAAAATTTCTTTTGTTACCAATGCAACAAAAAAGGACTTACTCCGTCTTAAATATTTCATACCATATTCGATCAAGGTTTTCTCAGATTATATTGACGAGTATATCATACTAATTGACGAATTAAATGAAGAGGGGAGGATTTTGCATTTGCATGAAAATGTGAGTTCAATTGAAATTTCGGATACTGATATTAATGAGCTTAAAAAAATAGATAGCCGGATAAAAATTATGAAGCTGGATTATAGTACCCTTAAAGCAGTTTCAAAAAAGTACTTCAATAAAAATTCAGTTATAAGATGCCAGGCTGGTACCCCTTTATTCGCTTTCTTAAGCTGCCTGGAGGTGGCAAAAAATTCAATAGTCTTCAGATCGGATTGCGACATGTTCTTTTATGATAAAGGGTTTATAGAAGAAGCCATAGTGTCGGCTCAAAGCAATGCAATAGTTCAGCCACCCTACATGTCTGGTTCTTTTGGAAATAATTTTTTTAGTTCAAGAGCTTTTTTTGTTAACAAAATGAAACTGGCTCAGTATCTCCCTTTTAAACATATAAAGCTGGATATTTTTCGTGCTGTTCATAGAAAAATAAAAGGTCGCTCGGTTTTTCTGGCATTGGAACAAATTATAAACCATGAATCATCCAGGAATGAACTAAAAGTAAAATATATTGATACCTCTTTTGGCAGATCAATGCATATTTGCAAGAAGGAAGAATTTTTATTGCCGGATATAAATTTTATTATTGATAAATTCACATGCGGTGAAATACCGGCAATGCAGTTAAACGAACAACATAATTTTAAGGATGAATATTGGAAATAGTAAAACAAAATATTACCAATGAGTTTTAAAGAACAAAAGGAAGAGATTTTTTATAAAAACTATGTTCAAACACATACCGGGAATTTGTATGGCAAAGTGGATATGGATGAAATAAAAAATAATAAAACCTGGAACTATTATTACAAAAAGTTCTTTGTTTCCAGACCCGGTTCCAGGGTGCTTGATATTGGCTGTGGAAACGGCACTTTCCTTGTATGGCTAAAAGCATTGGGTTTTACCAGTTTGAAAGGGATTGATATATCTGAATCGTATATTAACGAAGGGAAATCTTTGGGGATTGAGGATATTGAACTAAAAGATGTTTTTGAATTTCTGAAAGAAAACGATAAAAAATTTGATATTATAATAGCCAGGGATGTTATAGAGCATTTTACCAAAGAACAGGTAGTAGATGTATTCAATCTTATTAATGCGAATTTAAATGCAGGGGGGATTTTTATTATGCAGTCGCCCAATGGCGAGGGAATTAATTTTGGCAATATTTTTTATGGAGATTTTACCCATGAGACAGCATTTACTGAAAAAACTGTAAGACAGGTTGCATTGAATACAGGATTTGATAAAGTGCAATGTTACCCGACCGGGCCTGTGCCCAAGGGATTTGTATCTGTAATAAGGTTCATACTGTGGAAGATGAAAGTAATTCAACTTCGATTTTGGAAAATGGTAGAAACAGGGGCAGGAAAAGGAATATTTACACAAAACCTGATAGCTGTAATTTATAAGTAACTGAAGGGTTTTATGATAAAGTACGTTTACCCCAAATTGCCATGCAAATATGATTTTTACTTCTTCAGGGTGGCTGGGTCTGGCCTGGCAAACTGTCTTTTTATATTTGCAAGGGCATATGTACAGAGTAAAGAATCGGGGGTTGATCTGATCAGCCCTGCATGGTTTCAGGTAAATATTGGACCATACCTTAGAAGAGAAAAAGACAAACGCCATTATATAGGGATCTTTCGCCCAACAGGTATCAGGGGACTAAAAAAACTTTTTGTTTTGACTTTCTTTAAAAAGAGGAAGGAAAAGTTGGCAGAACTAAATTCAGCAGGAAATAAAAAAGAGATTCTTATTGTTGAGGGGTTGAATAATTTTTTTATTCCCATAAGCAATCATCAGCCTGAGGTTTCACTGTTTATCAGTTCGAACTTATCAAACAGGATTTTATCTGCAATTCCGCCTGCTGGCTCTTTTTCCAAAACACTGGCCGTTCATATACGGTTGGGAGATTTTGTCTCCGCTTTAAGAACACCGCTGCAGTGGTATACTGCAACGATTGATAAGATTTTGAAAGGGTGTAACGGTATAAAAAAACTGTATATTTTTTCTGATGGGACTGATATTGAAATAGCCCCTGTAATAAAGGAATTTGAATCTAAAATTGAAATACAGCGATTTAGCACAGGTGATGCAATGGGAGATATAATTTCCATTTCAAGGTGTGCCGCTGTTATTGGCTCTGATTCAACATTTTCTGCATGGGGCAGTTATTTAGGATGCGTACCGTCTGTATTTCCGAAAATGCATTTTGGAATTGTATCGAACGGTTTTTTTAATGATGTAGTAGCAGAGAATGAAACAATCCCTTTAGCTTTTTTTAATGAAGTTGCTAACAGGATATCAAATATCCACGCAGATGCAATCTGATAAAAATAACAGTAAGACAAAAATAGCGGTGGTTGTTTCTCACCCCATACAACATTTTTGCCCGGCATACAGAAGTTGGGCTGCGTTAGAAAATGTGGAATTAAAAGTTTTTTTTGGTTCCACCATTGGAGCAAAAAAATATTTTGATGTAAATTTCGGTAAAGAAATTTCCTGGAATTCACTGTACCTGGATACGTTTGAACATTGCTTCATCAATGGTGAGCATGAGATAATGCCGGATAAGCATATTGATTGTGAAAAACTCGATACAATTTTAGATGAATTTAATCCGGATATTATTATTGGATACGGATATTCACAAAAATTGCAACGGCGTGCGTTAAGATACAGCAGGGAAAAAAAGATTTTATTTTGCTATATCTCCGATAGTGAAAACAGGAATACCAAAAGTTTTATTAAAAGGAAAATAAAACATTTATTTTTAAACCGCTATTTTTCCAAACCCGATATTTTCCTTTCGGTAGGGGATGCAAATGAGGAATATTATGTAGAATATGGAGTAAAAAAAAGTAAGATTGTCAGATGCCCTTTTTCCATTGATATTTATTCATTTGAAAAAGTTATTAACGACAGGCAAAAATTCCGAAATGATTTCAGGGCTGCGTTCAAAATCCCCGGCGATGCATTTGTTTGTATTACGGCCGGAAAATTTGTATCCTGGAAATCTCAAACCAAGTTACTGGATGCCGCACTAAATGTTACCGATAAAAGTATTGTTTTTATACTGGCAGGCTCCGGTGAAATGGAGCCGGAACTGAGGGCAAAGGCGCAGGGGATAAAAAATCCGGTAATCTTTACGGGCTTTTTAGCCCCGGAAAAGCTACAGCAGGCATATGCCGCTTCTGATCTATACATACATACGGCTTTGTATGAACCACATTCGCTTTCAATAAGCGAAGCTATTTATATGGGGCTGCCGGCAATTGTATCAGATACAACGGGAAGCTATGGGCCTGCTGATGATGTAAGGCCGGGTTTAAATGGTTTTGTTTACGCATGGAACTCGCCATCAACACTTGGTGCTTATATTGAAAGGATGGCCAATGATCCAGAATTGTACAGGTCCTGTTCGGAATATTCAAGAAAAATAGCTGTTGAGAGTCAAAATAAAGCGCACGGGGCTGCCTTACAAAAAGTAATAAACCTGTACAAAGAAAACAATTGTAAATGATGTTAATAAGAAAGTTTAAAATTTTAGTAGATAGGATATTGGGATATAACTATGATAACCCCGAAAAAGACGGTGAATACCGGTTTTTAAAAAAGCATATAAACACCAGTGATGTTGTTTTTGATGTAGGTGCCAATACAGGATATTATTCAAAATACCTTTTGAATCTTGACCAGCATATTTTTCTGCATTGTTTTGAACCCGTGGAGGGTAGTTATGCCGCATTAAAGGAAACACTTGCACCACTGCTTACACCTTCGGTATTTTTAAACAATATTGGCCTGAGTTCGGAAGTAAGTGAAATGGAAATGAATATTTACTGGGATTCGGGTGGGGTAAATTCTTTGTACTATGATGAGAATTATTTTCAGTTATCGTCTTCCAAAAATGCTTATAGAAAGAAAATGGTTCAGTTTACAACCTTAGATAACTATGCTGCAAAAAATGGAATTGAAAAAATACATTTTTTAAAAATTGATGTTGAAGGACACGAATTAAGTGTTGTAAAAGGAGCTATACAGCAGATAAAAGAAGGCAGGGTAAATGCTATTCAGTTTGAGTATGGAAATTTTTGGAGTTATTCCAAATCGACACTGAAAGAAATGTTTGAATTATTGGATAATTATAAGATTTACCGTCTTACTTTTTGGGGAAACTTACCTGTAAAGTATTCGGGTAGTTTAGAAAATTATAAGCATTGCAATTACCTGGCGATATTAAATCAAAAGGTTTAAATTATTTTAGTGGCTACCAAACATAAAATTCTGCAGGTAACAGCATCTTATTACCCATCTGTTGCTTATGGCGGCCCTACTGTTTCAATTCATAATTTATGCAAAGCGCTTGTAGCCAGCGGACAAGAGGTATTGGTTATAACTACCACTGCCAACGGAAAAAATGAACTGGATGTAAAAACAAAAGAAATTCAAATTGTTAACGGTGTACCGGTAATTTATTTTAAACGGTTGAGTAAGGATCATACTCATTTTTCCCCGGCCTTATTAAAATACCTCTGGAAAAATATCCATGATTTTGAAATAGTACATATTCATTCCTGGTGGAATTTAGTGTCAGTATTGTCGGTTATTGTATGCTATTTACGCAGGAAGAAATTTGTTTTAAGTACAAGGGGTACTTTAAATGAATTTTCGTTTAAGAAAGCTTTTATCCGCAGGGCCTTTATCCGCTTATGCAATATTACATGCTTCAGAAATGCTGTCTTTCATGTGACCAGCGAAAAAGAATATAGAGAAGTTGAAAATGCTGTTAAACGAGATCCGGTTATCATTCCCAATATACTTTCATTAGAGGTTGCAAACACTATTAAAAAAGCACATTACCCAAAAATGGAGCTAATTTTTTTGGGGAGATTGCATTCCATTAAAAATCTAAACCTGCTTTTAGATTCTCTTAAATATGTTGATTTTGATTTTAATGTGAATATTATTGGTGATGGGGAACCAGATTACGTTTTGCATCTGAAAAACCTGGCAATAGAAAATCATATTGAAGGCAAGTGTATATGGTTTGGGGCTATTCATGATGAAACGAAAAAAAGGGAACTTCTTGTAAATGCCGATTTATTGGTTTTATTATCGTCTACAGAAAATTTTGCAAACGTAGTTATTGAAAGCCTGGTTGCCGGAACTGCAGTTCTTTTATCTTCAGATATTGGCCTTGCTAATTATGTTCATAATAATAAACTTGGATGGATTTGCAGACCCGAAGTTGACGATATCGTAGCTAAGCTTAATGAGATTTATAAGTCACCCAATGAAATACAAAGAATAAACAGAGAAGCGCCCCGGTTAATTTGTAGGGATTTTAATGAAGCAAATTTAACGGAAGGTTATATCAATTTGTATTTCCATTGAAAAATCTACGTTATAAACAGCAAAAATTAGTTGTATTATCCATTCTGTTATTATTTAGGTAGTACTGATAATAGAGAAATTAAAAAACTTAACGATTATGTCAGACTATAAAGACTATAGGTATAATACAGATAATTTTAGTCATATTCATCAATATTTGCTAAAACCAATTCTGGAAATTCTTTCTAAGAAAAAAGACAGAAGGATTCTGGATATAGGTTGTGGCAATGGATGGTTAGTAAATCTATTAATTGAATATGGATTTAACGCTTACGGTACTGATGCATCTGAATCTGGAATAGAAATAGCAAGAAGAAAGAACCCGGATAGATTTTTTGTTCAGGATTTAACTAAAGATGACCTGCCAGATGAATTGAAGGGTATCGGGTATGATACGATTATATCAACTGAAGTTATTGAGCACCTCTATGCACCACGTGAATATTTAGATTTTTGCAAAAGAATATTGCAAAAATCGGGTGGAGGCGACCTGATCATTTCTACGCCTTATAATGGTTATTTGAAGAATGTTATTTTATCAGTAACAGGTAAAATGGATAGCCATTTTACAGTTTTATGGGATGGTGGGCACATAAAATTTTGGTCAGTAAAGACACTCACAAAAGTATTGGAAGAGAAATCATTTAGAGAAATTGAATTTAAAGGTTGTGGACGCTTCCCTTTCTTATGGAAATCAATGATAATTACAAGCAGAATTTAGCAAACAAAATGATAAAGGCATAGTAATGCAGGTGCCTGGCAAAATCAAATGATTCTATCTAATACAATATCAGCTATAATTTTAACTTACAATGAAGAGATTCATTTGGATAGATTGCTTGTTAAATTAAGTAAGGTGTGCAATAAATTATTTATTGTAGACTCTGGAAGCACAGATCAAACATTGCAGATCGCTGCAAAATACAACGCTGAAGTTATTTACAATAAATTTGAAAATCATCCAAAACAATGGCATTTTGCCCTTACAACCTGTAAGGTTACTACTCCCTGGGTAATATGTTTGGATGCTGATCATTTTCTTTCGGATGAATTATTACAAAAACTGGAACATTTTTCAGATGAAAATATTGATAAGGATGTTAATGGTATTTTTCTAAATCGTCATAATTACTTCCAGGGGAGCAGATTGAAATTTGGAGGGTACCGTAACTTTTACATGTTGAAATTATTCAGGACAGGTAAGGTTCATTCTGATTTAAATGAGAATATGGATCATCGCTTTATAGTTGAAGGAAAACTGATAGTATGGAAAGATGCTGTTTTGAATGAGGAAAATCTTAAAGAAAATGACATAGACTTTTGGCTACAAAAGCATATAAAATACAGCAGCCTGGTTGCCGAGGAAGAATGGGAGCGAAGAACAGGCATCAGAAAGCAAAACGTGAAAAGGAGTTTATTCGGAAATCCGAATGAGAAAAAAGCTTACTTAAAAAATATATGGTGGAGTATGCCTCTTTTTATGCGTCCGTATCTTTATTATTTTTACCGGTTTATTATACTGGGAGGTTTTTTAGAAAACCGAACCGGCAGAACATTCCATTACCTTCATGCCTTTTGGTTCAGGTATTTAATTGATATTAAGTTATATCAAATAAAGAAAGGGAAAGGTCTGTAATGGGTTTTAAATATTTCAATTCAATTTTAACAAGTAAGACTATCAACTCCTGTTTTAATAAACGAATCTTAATTTATTTTTTAAAATTCATTGGGGCATTTTGTTTTTTTTATTTTGGCACTCTGGCAATAATAGGTCTGTCCTCCAAAGAAGGTTATTACATTGGTTTTGTAGATAGATACCTGAATTTTATTCCGGCCTTCAGAGACTCGTTGCTACAGGCCTCAAAATATTTTCTGTCCATCTTTGGCTACGAATGTTACCAAAGTTCGCCAACACAACTGCGTATGGTTGATGGGGGTGGCGTAAATCTGGTGTATAGTTGTTTGGGCTATGGGGTAACCAGTTTTTGGATAGCTTTTGTTTTTGCCAATAGTGGTACCTGGAAAAAAAAACTGACCTGGATGCTTGGAGGAGTAGTGTCACTCTATATTATAAATGTAGTGCGTATCAGCCTGGTTCTTTTGTTTAACAGCAAACACTGGCATTGGCCCTTTGGCTGGGATAATCATACCTGGTTTAATATTGCTGCATATCTTACTATTTTTGGAATGATTTACTTATTCGATAAATCGCAAAAGCTTAATTCTGTAAATGACAAACTAAACGATGAACAGCGTAAAACTAAATAGCTTTAGTAACCAATGGTATAATCCTGGTTCAGGTTTTAAACGGTTCATCTGGCATTATATAAATGGATTGTTTTTCAGATCCGGAATATTTCCTTTTTATAGTATCAAGATTTTTATCCTGAGATTATTTGGTGCAAAAATCGGTAAGGGGGTTTTAATAAAACCATACGTTAATATTAAATATCCCTGGTTTCTGGAAATTGGTGATCATGTGTGGATTGGAGAATATGTTTGGATTGATAACCTGGCTGCTGTTAAAATTGGATCACATGTTTGTATTTCGCAGGGGGCATATTTATTAACAGGGAACCATGACTATAAAAAAGTTGCTTTTGATTTAATTGTTAAATCGATTACCATTGAAGATGGGGTATGGATTGGTGCTAAATCTGTGGTTTGTCCGGGTGTAATTTGTAAAGCACATTCCATATTATCTGTTGGTTCAATATTGAGCAGCGATATGGAGGCGTATGGTATCTACAGGGGTAATCCCGCCTCTAAAATCAAAGATCGGATTATTGAAGATTAGTATTTACCAATACCTCATGTTTAACTTTCTACTGAAAATGAACCGATTGTAAACCATCCGGCAGAAGCCCTGGACTGTTTTTTACGTACCCATATGGATATGCTGGTAATGGAGAATATTTTGGTGGAAAGAATATGACAAGAATCAGTAAAACATATATAGTTTTCGCATTTTATATGAAGAAAATAAAGTAGGTTGCAACTGATTTAAAGCACATGATTAAAGTTACCCTTATAACTGTAACCCTAAACTCTGCAAAGTTTCTGGAAGATGCCATCCAATCGGTGATGGCACAGGACTACCCGAATATTGAGCATATTATCATTGACGGAGAATCTACCGACGGCACACTCAGTATCATCAGCAAATACAACAATCATATTGCGCAATGGGTTTCGGAAAAAGATTACAGCATGTATGATGCCATTAATAAGGGCATGAAAATGGCGACGGGAGATATTATCGGCACATTGAACAGTGATGATATGCTGGCATCGAAAGATGTGATCAGCAAAATTGTTGCCTGCTTTGAAACCAGGAAAGTAGATGTCGTGTATGGCGACCTGTTATATGTAGACCAGGATGATACCAACAAAGTACTGCGCAAATGGAAAGGCGGCGAATTTAAACGCAGCAAGTTTGGTTATGGCTGGATGCCGGCACATCCTACTTTTTATTTCCGCCGTAGTTTACTGGAAACCTGCGGGTATTATGAAACACATTTTTTTTCGGCAGCGGATTATGAATTTATGACCCGCTACCTCTATTACTATAAATTGAGTGCTGCTTATGTTAACAAACTGGTTGTTAAAATGCGCCACGGCGGCATGAGCAACGGCAATATCTTTCGCAGGCTGCGTGCCAACCGCCGGGATTACCTGGCCATGAAAAAGAACCGGGTGCCTATGCCTTTTGTGGTTTCTTTTTTAAAGCCCATGATAAAACTGCACCAGTATACCAATATGGGACTGGCGAGGTTCTTTACCTGATACTCCTGTTTTTGTTATAACCCGAAAGTTTTTTTGTTTTCCTGCTACGCAGTAAAATATAGCCACAAAGCCACTAAGGCACGAAGGGTCATTCTGCGAATGACTTTGCAGCCATTAATTTTAAGGTTTATTTTGTTTTAGATAGCTGACTGATTTTTATAAAATGGTTTACCATTCTTTGTGTCTTTGAGTTTTTGTGGTAAAAGAAAAAATCCGAAGGAATTATTTTTCCTGCTACGCAGTAAAATATAGCCACAAAGACACTAAGGCACGAAGGGTCATTCTGCGAATGACTTTGCAGCCATTAATTTTAAGGTTTATTTTGTTTTAGATAGCTGACTGATTTTTATAAAATGGTTTACCATTTTCCTTAGTGCCTTAGTGGTAAAAAAAACCGCCGCAGGCAAAATATATTCTTCCACATAATTCATGTTTAATTTCTTTAAAAAAAATACAGCGGCACCGGTACAGCATCTTCCTGTAACGGTAGATATGCATAGCCATATACTGCCGGGCATAGATGACGGATCGCCGGATGTGGAAACATCGCTGCTGCTGGTACGGGGATTGTATGACCTGGGTATAAGCACCTGTATTGCCACACCGCATATTATTGGCGACCTGTACCGCAATAACGATGACACCATTGAAGCTGCATTGGGCAAATTGCAAAAAGCCCTGGTTGCTGCCAGTATACCCATGCAGGTTAGCGCTGCCGCCGAGTATATGCTGGATGATTATTTTATGGAACTGCTGCAACAGCAAAAGCCGCTGCGTACCCTGCACAACAATTTACTACTCACCGAAATACCCTACTCATCTGAACCGGTAAACCTGCCGGAGATCGTATTCCACATCATTACCAGCGGCTATCAGCCGGTACTGGCCCACCCCGAACGGTATTTTTATTTTCACAAAAACTTTAAAGATTACAGGAAGCTGAAAGATCTGGGTTTTATCCTGCAGGTAAACCTGTTATCGCTGGCAGGCTATTACGGAAAAAATGCAGCACTGGCTGCCCGCTACCTGCTGAACGAAGGGCTTGCCGGACTGGTGGGCACCGATCTGCATCATGGCCGGCATTTAAGTGCTTTTCAAACGCAAAAGAATTTAACTTTGTTTAATAAATACGTCAGCAATGGTAAAATGATTAATCAGACACTGCTGGCCGAAAACAGAAACTAAACTACTGAACAATGAATAAGTATGGTACAGCTAAACTGTATACCATCCTGGTATGCCTATTAATGCTCACTTTAATAAAACCTGCTGCAGCACAAACCGATATTGATGGCCTGATGATGGAGAAGAAGTTTTTTTGTGTGGGGCCCACGGCCGGTTACAGCAGCTGGAAGAATTATTGGGAGGGCACTTTAAAAAGAGATAACGTGAACATGGGCAGGGTAAGTACCACCAACTTTACCCTGATGGGTAATTATGGTATTACCCACCGGCTGAATGTATTGTTTGGATTGCCTTATGTAAAAACAAAAGCCAGTGCCGGTAATATGGCCGGGCAACAGGGATTGCAGGATTTATCTTTACTGGTAAAATGGGTGGCTTATCAAAAGCATATTGCCAAAGGAGATCTGAAAACCATTTTAATTGGTGGCTATACTGCACCCGTATCAAATTATAACGCAGATTTTTTACCCCTGTCCATTGGCCTCCACAGCCGGAATGCCACCATGCGCCTGATGGCTGATTACCAGCGTAACCACTGGTTTGCCACAGCCTCTTACACTTATATTGCCCGCAGCAATGTTACGCTTGACAGGAGCACCTATTACACCACCGAAATGCATTACAGCAATGAAGTAAAAATGCCCGATGCATCGCAATGGAATTTGAGGGCAGGATACCGAAGTGAGGCCATTATTGCCGAAGCCATTTTTAATAAATGGACTACGCTTGGTGGGTTTGATATACCCCGTAACGGAATGCCCTTTGTGAGCAATAAAATGAATGCCACCAGTATTGGCCTGAATGTAAAATATGAAACACCGCTGAACGGGCTTTCAGTTGTTGCCAATGGCAGTACAACTGTAGCCGGCAGAAATGTGGGGCAGGCAAGCGGTTTTAATGCAGGGGTATTTTATATTATGGACTTTGGGAAGAAGAAGAAGGGGAAGTAGGTTGAGGTTAAGGTTGAGGTTGAGCGAGGGATTATAATTTGAGAAGTTTATTTTGAAAATATAAATGCGGAAGGGGAAAAGGGTAGAAGGGGAGGAGAAAGAAATAAGACCATGAAAAAAGAATGAACGACAATTAATTAAAAAACTCCTCAAAGTCCCCTACAGGGGATTTAGGGGCAAAATACATAATTATGAAAAAAATATTTTTACTTACAGCGATCATAGCAAGTCTTATTGCAGGCTCGGTTTTATTCAACTCCTGCTCAAAAAGTATTGATGAGCAGAATATGCATTACCCGATGATAAACCCAACCCGGGCAGATGCCAATGCAGGTACCTGGAAGCCGATACTGTTAACTACCGCCAATGAGTTTGCCTGTGCAACACCTGTTGCCACTACATCGCCGGATTATATCATTCAGCTGAATGAAATAAAAAGTTTTCAGAACCAGATCACTGATGATGAAAGAAAGCTGGTTGAATACTGGGGTGCCGGTGCTGTATTGCGCTGGAACGAGATCATGCGGGAGCTGGTGGCTTTGCATAACCTG
This sequence comes from uncultured Chitinophagaceae bacterium, assembly GCA_963715585.1. GTDB lineage: Bacteria > Bacteroidota > Bacteroidia > Chitinophagales > Chitinophagaceae > Ferruginibacter. Next base: position 1,027,877 of record OY970254.1, read on the forward strand.
CCTCCGTATCAAAATCCGGATGGCAGTTACCCTTTTCCCAGTGCCAGCAATCCGCTGGCTTATCCAACTTTTCCATTTGCCAATCCGCCTTATGCGGCCAGGGCTTATGCCTATTTAAGTGCGGCACAATATGATGCCTGTGTGGCCAGTTATTTTTACAAACAACAGTTTAACCGGGCAGCACCCTTTACGGTAGATGTAACTATTCAAACCTTATTACCTAAATCAACTTTACCATCTTACCCAAGCGAAGATGCAACCATACTGGGTGCCAGCGTTGAAATATTAAAACTGATGTTTCCCGGCGACCAGGATTATATTAACCTGCGTGCCGAAGAACATAAACGTGCCCGGTTAATTGCCGGTGCCAATGTACGCAGCGACCTGGATGCAGGCGAGGCATTGGGAAAATTAATTGCCGCCAAATTTGTGGCACGTGCCCGTGGCGACCGGGCAGGAGCTGCTGCAGGTAATGCTACTTTGTGGGCAAAATTAAAATCGGATTGTATTGCCCGTGGCGAAACGCCGTGGATAAGCCAGGAAACACCTGAGCGCCCGCCGATGTTACCTGCATTTGGTGCGGTAAAAGCATTTCTGTTTGATTCGTTAACCCTGGTAAACAGCATCAGGCCGGCAGCGCCACCATCTACCGGCTCGCAAAAATTTAAAGATGAAACGGAAGAGATTTACCAGATAACAAAAAACCTTACCAGGGATCAGTTACGCATTGCCAACTTCTGGGCCGATGGTTTAAGAACCTATACACCACCGGGCCACTGGAATTATATTGCTGCCAATGATTTTGCACAAGAGCATTTTAGTGAGGCCAGGTGGGCACGCAATATGGCACTGTTAAATATGTCAATTATGGATGCAGGCATTGCGTGCTGGGATGCGAAGAATTTTTATTTTAATCCACGCCCCATGCAGATGGACCCAAGAATAAAAACGGATATCGGCCTGCCTAATTTTCCTTCTTATATTTCGGGGCACAGTACCTTTAGCGGTGCAGCGGCTACTGTATTAGGTTATATTATACCTGCCAGGGCACAGGCATACAATGATATGGCCAGAGAAGCATCGGTATCACGCATGTATGGCGCCATACATTACCGCAGCGATTGCGAAACGGGGCTTACAACGGGAAATAAAGTAGGTGCTTATGCAGTTGCCAGAGGGCATGTAGACGGAGCGGAATAAACTGATTATGTAAATAAAAATAACCCGGTATAACCGGATTATTTTTATTTGAGGTATGTAGCGGTTATACAATTCATTTTCCTGCGATTGATTAATTTTACAACATGAAAAAGTTTTTACTTTTAATAATTACCATTACAATTTTCAACTGCTGTTTTGCGCAAAAGGTAAATGATACTTCTCAAACAAAACGGCTGAAAGAAGTAACCATTAAAACCTGGCAACGCAACGACATTAACCGTTTGCCCGATGAGCAAAACGGTTTTCTTAATACGGGCAAAAAGAATGAAGTTATAACACTTGCTGCCACCAATGCCAATATTGCCTTAAAAACGGGCAGGCAGTTATTTGCCAAAATACCGGGTGTATTTGTATATGATATGGATGGCAGCGGCAACCAGTTGAATATTGCCACCCGTGGGCTTGACCCTCACCGAAGCTGGGAATATAATATACGCCAGAACGGAACCATCATCAATTCGGATATGTATGGTTACCCGGCAAGCCATTACAGTGCGCCCATAGAAAGTTTTGAAAAGATTGAAATGGTAAGAGGCACCGGTTCTTTACAATACGGGGCTCAGTTTGGCGGCATGATCAATTATATTACCAAAAGGCCCGATACTGCAAAAGCAATTGGGTTTGAGAGTATAAATACGGCAGGCTCATTTGGTTTATTAAGCAGCTACAATGCCATCAGCGGTACCATTAAAAAATTCTCCTATACTGCTTACTATTATAAAAGACATGCTGATGGTTACAGAAAGAACAGCCAGTCGGATGCTACGGCACAATTTGTACAGTTGAATTACCACTTTAGTAATGCTGTTTCTTTAAAGGCAGAGTTTGGCCGTTCAAAATACCAGTACCATATACCGGGCCCGTTAAACGACAGTATGTTTAATGCCAATCCGGAGATGAGTACAAGAAGCCGGAATTATTTCAGTCCCGATATCTATATTCCTTCGTTAACTTTTAACTGGCGTTTATCGGCTCAAACAAAAATAAATATTACCGCATCGGGTGTTTTTGGAAACAGGAGCAGTGTGATGCTGGATGCATTTGCCAATGTGCCTGATACCATAAATATTGCAACAGGCACGTACAAAAACCGCCAGGTAGATATTGATAACTTCAACAGCAGAACAGCAGAATTAAGATTGCTGCATACTTACAAGTTTGGCAAAATACAGGGCAAACTGGCCACCGGGCTGGTTTACATGAATAATGACCTGCACCGCAGGCAACTGGGTAAAGGAACTACCGGAACAGATTACGACCTTACCCTTACAGAGCCGGGCTTTGTAAGGGATGTACATTTTAAGACCGGTAATATCGCTTTGTTTGCCGAAAATGTTTTACAGTTGAATGCCCGCTGGACGGTTTCGCCGGGCCTGCGTTTTGAAAACGGTAATTCAAAAATGAGTGGTGTAATTAAATACTATACTGTAAATGCATTGCCCAATACCATCAGGCACAGTTTTTTGCTGGCAGGCATCAGCACACAATATTTGCTTGATAAAGAAAACACCTTGTACGGCGGCATATCACAGTCTTACCGCCCGGTTATTTTTAAAGATATTATTCCGGCTTCCACTTATGAACAGGTTGATAAAAATTTAAAAGACGCTTATGGATATAATATTGAACTGGGTGTAAGAGGTAAGCTCAGCAGTCGTTTGCAATACGATATCAGTTATTTTAATATGCTGTATAAAAACCGGTTGGGCACAGTGGTATTGCAGGATAACCAGGGGCAGCCTTACACCTATAAAACCAATATCGGCAACAGCCGTACAGCTGGTGTTGAATTGTTTGTGCAATACAAATTTCCGCTTACCAATAAATTGTTTGCCGGTTTGTTTACATCCACTTCTTACATGAATGCAAGATATATCAGCGGCCAGGTAACAGACGGTACAAAGAATCAGTCAATTGCCGGCAATAAAGTGGAAGCGGTACCGCAATGGATAAGCCGCAATGGGCTGGATATTTTATATAAAGGGTTTAGCAGCACCATACAGTATAGTTATACAGCATCTTCTTTTTCGGATGCATTAAATACAGTAACAGCACCTGCAAGTGGTGCAAAGGGATTTACACCTGCATATTCCATTTGGGATTTTAATGCTTCGCTGCGGGCAAATTCAATATTTACCATCAGGGCAGGCATCAACAATATTTTTGATAAAAAATATTTTACCAAGCGTCCAACATTTTATCCGGGCCCGGGTATCTGGCCCAGCGACGGAAGAAATGTGTATGTTACGGTTGGTATTAAAATATAGTGATGATGCAACGGCTGGTTGTGGCAAATTTATAATGTGGCATAAATAATTCACTTTTTAATAAATTGGAAAGCCTCTGTTTTTAACAGGGGCTTTTTTATGCGGCTACAAACCTATCCGCAGGATGCTGTGCACAGGGTTTTGCCTGGCTGCATAGCCCGGCCTGCAAACCCGATAGGCTGGCTACCGTTTGGTGATTCGTATTGAAATTTAATGCTTATGCCCTTAAGTCTACTTTAAAAGCCAGGCTCAGGTAACTAAAGTATTTACCTGCCTGGTCCCTGGTATTGGCTGCCCATTCCTGCCCACCTGCATACGGTAATTGATTTAAACAACCTGCTGCTTCACCAACTCCAACCAGGCCTGCTTCTGTTTTCAATTTAAATCCGTACACTTTATCTTTATTAAGCTGCAAACCTTTCAGCGGAAAGGAAACCCATTTTCCGGTATCGGTGGTACTGAACTCAACTGTAGAGGTAGCCATGGCTGCACCCCATATTTTACGTTCAGTGTCAAAGGTGTACAGGGTAAGATCAACCGGTATTTTTTTGTTCACATACACCGAAAATATTTCAATGCAATCCAGCTGGCCGGCAGCGGGGCAGGTAAAGGTTTGTCCGCCAATATGTTCATTGATTTCTCCCTGGCGATGACCGATCCAGGATGTGGCATTATGAGTTGACTGCTGCACCACCGGTTTCAAGAGTGGTTTTGAATGATTCGTTTCCATAAGATATTTTTTTGAGGGTATAGTGTGCAGGTTACAATGATGCAAGCCCACAACAAACAAACCGATTCGGGCAATTAATTATTGTTTAAAAACAATGAAAATTTATAAATACACTGTTAAAATATTGCCGCTGCCTTTTTTTAAGCTTCTGGTGTATTAAAAAAACCGCCTGCCAGATTCAATGATGAAAACCGGTGTTGGATTTAACTACAGACGGATACTTACCGGAACTAAGTATTATTACCTAGAAAAGTAAATAAGGGGCGTTTTATATTAAAGAATACAGGGGCAAGTGTAATAATCCTGCACTGAAATCCATTGTTATAAGTCTGACAATTATTTATTAATTAAAACCCAATCAACATGAAGACCAAGATCTCGGTACTTGCAGTATTATTACTGGCAGGTGCAACAGCAGTTCAGGCACAATCTACCGCTTATGCCAGCACAACAGCCGTACTCGTAACACCTATCGCCATTTCCAAAACCACCGACATGCATTTCGGTACGGTTGCATCCAGCGGTACTGCGGGTACTGTAGCATTGGATTTTGCCGATGGACGCACCCCATCAGGTGGTGCCAGTTTACCAGCCGGCAGTACCACCCAAAAAACAGCTGTATTTGCAGTTACCGGTGAAGGAACCAGTGGATTTTCTATTGACATTCCTGCAGGTTCAATCACCCTTACAGGTTCTGTTTCGGGTACCATGACTGTTGACAATTTTGTGTGTGATGCAGGTGCATCCAGTACCCTGGTTGCAGGAGCTAAAACCCTAAAGGTAAAAGCAACCCTGAATGTACCGGCCAATACAGTAGCAGGTACCTATTTAAATGACAATGGTGATGCAACAGCATTGTTTGTTACCGTTAATTACAATTAATACAATGGCATCAAAAAACGCTGCGGCATGGCAGTGTTTTTTGATGTTTTTTTAAAAAGCCTCCAATGAAAATTCCCGATATAACCAGCTCTTTTACCCGGCATACAATAAAACATTGTTTTTTTATTACCGTACTGTTGCTTGGTAGTGTTATCATAAAGGCCCAGGGCAATCTGTTGCTGTTTCCTAAAAGAATAGTATTTGAAGGCCCTGTTAAAATGCAGGCCCTCAGCCTCATTAACACCGGTACAGACACGGTGAATTACCTGATCTCGCTGGTGCAGTACAGGATGACCGAGGATGGAAAATTTGAAAAGATCACCAGTCCGGATCCCGAACAGCAATTTGCAGGCGATTATATCAGGTTTTATCCACGTCATATTCTGTTACCGCCCAATAAGGCACAAACCGTAAAGGTTCAGCTTAACAATACCAATGATCTAAAGCCCGGCGAATACCGGTCGCATATTTATTTCAGGGCCGAGCCGGATAAAAAGCCATTGGGCGAAAAAGAAACCGTCACAGATTCTACAGCCATATCGGTAACCATAACCAGTGTTTTTGGTATCAGTATACCGGTCATTATACGGGTAGGTGAATCAAACACCCAATTAAGCATCAGGGCTTCAAAACCCGAAGTGCTGAACGACTCTTTATTACAATTAAAAATAGTGATCAACCGCGGCGGCAATATGTCGGCCTATGGCGATATAACCGTTGACCATATATCGGACCAGGGAAAAATAACCCGGCTGGCTACCCTAAACGGGCTGGCTGTGTATACACCCTATCCCAAAAGAAATATTTTAATACCCCTGGCTACAAACACCGGCTTGCAGATGAATAGCGGCAAACTTCATATCAGCTATAAAACGCAGGCCGATGCAGGATCTGTTTTACTGGCAGAAACAGCGCTGCCGCTGAATTAAAATACTGCAGCAAACACTGCTGCAAACAAATAAACCCGGCAGGATGCATATTGAAATAATAGACCACCTGCCAGATAACCATAAAAATTAATTGTATGAAAAACTTCCTGATTGTTTTACTTTTTTTTATAGGTGCTGAAAACTGTGCAGCTCAAAGTGTAGCTGTTAATGCAACGGGCAGTAATCCCGACAGTTCTGCCATGCTTGATATTGCCAGTACCAGTAAAGGATTGCTGATACCGCAGATAAGTTTAAGCAACTTAACCGATGCTGCTACCATTGCAGTGCCGGCACACAGCCTGTTGGTATATAATACCAATGCAGCTTTAGCGGGCGGCAAGGGCTATTATTATAATTCGGGCACTACCGCTTCGCCGGTATGGACCAAATTAACAACCGGTTCCGATCAACTGACCATGGCAACCATTGGTGCCACAGCCAATGCAAACGGAGCAACCATTTCGGGTGGAACCTTAACCCTGCAACCGGCCAGTGGTACTTATGGTGGCGTACTTACAGCTGCTGCGCAAACCATTGCAGGAGCCAAAACATTTACCGGCACCCTTGCCATGCCCACACCTTTTACCTTAGGTGCAATATCTGTTAGCAGCACCGGTACCCAATTAAATTATGTAAATGCTGCAACCGGCACCACCGGTACCAGTTCTTCCAACCTGGTGTTTAGTACATCACCGGTATTCATCACACCCAGGCTTGCATCTACCTCTACCAGTGGTTATGTGTGGACAGCAACTGATGGCAGCGGTAATGGTAGCTGGCAGAATGTAGCTGGTGTAAATACCATGGCAGCAATTGGTACAGTACCCAATGCAAATGGTGCCAGTATTTCGGGTGGTACCTTAACCTTACAGCCAGCCAGTGCAAGTTATGGAGGCGTTATTACAAACGGTACGCAAACCATTGCCGGCATGAAAACCTTTACAGACGATTTAACCCCAACAGGCAGGCTGATGTTGCCCATGGGAGAGATCAGTTATTTCAACATCAGCGGAACCCTTGTTTCTATCACTGCCGTATCTGATGGAAGCACCAATATGATCACCGCAACACCTGCATCTACCATGGTAAATTATAAGGATTTTGATAATGGCGGAAGCAATAACGGATCTTTAAGATATACAGGTGCCACTACCAAAGATTTTCATATTGCCTGCACCGTGTCATTTGCACCCAGTACCACCAGTTCGGCCACCTTTGTTTTTGGTGTGGCAAAGAATGGTACGGTCATCACTTCATCCAAGGTACTGCAAAGGCTTTCCAGTTCTTCTACCGATATTAACAGTACCGCATTACACGTATCAGTAAGTCTGGCTAACAATGATGTGCTTACGTTTAAAGTAGGAAACATTACAGGCACCGGCGATATCAAACTAACCTCCATTAACCTGTTTGCATTGGGGATGTAATTTTTAAGAATCTAAAAATATCTATTATGAAATACTTTTCTTTTATACTGATCACCTGCAGTTTGTTTATTTTTTCTGCAGCACCGCTGCTGGCTCAAAACGTGGCCATTAATGCAACCGGTAATGATCCCGATGCATCAGCCATGCTGGATGTAGCCAGTTCAAATAAAGGATTACTGATTCCACAGATCAGTTTAAGCGGCCTCGCCGATGCCGCTACCATTACTAATCCTGCCCACAGCCTTATGATATATAATACCAATGCTGCTGTATCGGGCGGTAAAGGTTATTATTTTAATTCAGGTACCACCGGCTCTCCAACATGGGTTAAATTAGCCAACGCTGATACAGACTGGAAACTGACCGGTAATACCGGTACAACGGCTGGTATTGATTATATTGGTACAGCAGACAGCACCGACCTACAGATAAAAACCAAAGCAACTCAGCGGGTTAAAATAACCGGTGCAGGTATTACCAGCATTGGTGATGGAACCAACCAGGCTACTATTGCGGCAGATGGTACTTTAACACTTGAAGGCGAAGCCACCGTTTTTACCGACCTGAATGTGCCGGTATTTGCAACCAGTAATTCAAGCAGTAATCCGCCATCACCAGCCAGGTTGCAACGCAATGCCGGCGCAACCAGCCAGGGTGTGTTTACCTATTTTTTCAGTGCATCAACCGAGCAGGAACTTTATTTTACGGTACAGTTACCGCACGAATGGAAAGAAGGATCCACTATTTACCCGCATGTACACTGGGTTGCCACCACAGATGTAAATGCCAATAAAGTAAGGTGGGGACTGGAGTATACCTGGATAAATATTACCAGTGCTTTTGGCACCACCACTACAGAGTATGGCGAAGACCCGATAGCACCAAATGGTACTGTAACAGCTTATGAACATGTTATTACAGCAATAGGAAGCGGTATTAGTGCTACCGGTAAAACTTTATCAAGTTACCTGGTTTGCCGCATTTTCAGAGATGCTACTGCAGGCACAGATAATTATACCGGTACAGCAGGTTTGCTGGGTATTGATTTTCACCTGGAAATGGATGCATTGGGAAGCAGGACTGAGTACACCAAATAATGCTGCTTTGAATTGAAGCAATAGAAAAATATCAAAACAGCAGTTTTAAAAAATCCTTTATGAAAAACATTTCTATAATTCTGTTACTCATTTGCTGGGGTTTGCAATCAGCATCGCAGGGTACATTAAAAATAAGTTCGGGGGCCGCTATCAAAACCAAGAACAATGCATTTATTGTTTTAAAAAATATGAACCTGGTAAATAACGGTAGCTATGTGCAGGATACCGGTAATGGTACTACCAAATTAACCGGGCATATGAATGCAACTGCTTCGGGAACCGGTACCACCAATTTAGACCAGCTTGAACTGGCTGTTAGCAGCGGGGTAACCTATACACTTACTGCAACCGTTGGTGTAAAAAAAGTATTGACCTTAACATCGGGGCAGCTGGCGGCCGATGGTTACCTGGTGCTTAGATCAGACTCATTGTACACGGCCAGGGTAGCGCCTGTTACCAGTACTGCATCGCCTGTTGTGTCGGGCAATGTAATTGCCGAAAGATTTGTATGGGGCCGCAGAAAATACCGGCTGATGTGCAGCTCAGTTACCTCCAGTACATCGGCCATATTAAGTGCGGGGCAGGAAGCCATGTCTATTTGGGGCAACTGGCAAAACCAGGGCAATAATGTTACCACCAACGTGGGTACCATTATTACCGGAGGTACCGCAGGCGATGGTTTTGACCAGCAAACACAAAGTACCTCAATGTACACCTATAACGACTCGTTGAGATTATTTAGCGGGTTTAATACGGCCAACGGAAAGAATACAAAATATACCCCGCTTAAAGCAGGCATACCTTATTATATTTTTATTTACGGAGACCGCACCAATACCATTGTAACCAGTAACCCAAAAAATACAAAGATCAGCGAAGCCGGAACTATTTTAACCGGAGATCAAACCTATACCAATGCATCGGCCATTCCGATTTCCAATGTAGTTGGCCGTTATACCATGCTGGGCAATCCCTATGCATCGCCCATTGACTGGGCCAGCGTAAGCAAGACCAATATTGAAAATACCTATTGGGGATGGGACCCCAACCTGAACAGCCTGGGTGGATTTATTACGGTAAACACATCGGGCACGGTAACCCTTATTTCGCCTTTTACCGGTACCACTGTTTTAAATCAATACATACAGCCGGGGCAGGGTTTTTTTGTAAAAACATCTGCCGCATCTCCGCAGCTGGTGATACATGAAACAGATAAAGTATCAAACTATATGGGGCATGTTTTTAAAACAGAAACACAGCCAAACAATATACCATTGATGGCCATTAACCTCGGTTATGTGAATGGTGCCAATACTGTTTTTGCTGATGGAGTGCTGGCTGTATTCGACAATGCTTTTGTGAATACTGTGGGTAATGAAGATGCAGTTAAAATGGCCAATGCAGCAGAGAGTGTTTCAATATTGCATGACAGCGTGGACCTGAGCATTGATGCCCGCAAAAAACCACGCCAGTATGATACTTTATATTTAAACACGGCCAGGTTAACGAGGCCACAGTACAGCTTCAGCCTGTTTACCAATCAAATGCAGTCAGATACGGTGCTTGCCTATTTTGAAGATGTGTACCTGCATGCACGCCAGCTGATATCTTATATTGATACCACCCGTATTGTTGTAGATATTGATATGGGTATACCGGCTTCTTATGCAGCAAACCGTTTCAGAATTGTTTTTTATAATACCGGGCATATTCTTCCGTTGCGGTTTGTATCCATCTCGGCAAAGCAAAAAAACAAAGCAGTGCTGGTTAACTGGGATGTGGCTGAAGAAAGCGGTATTGAAAAATACGATGTGATGCGTTCTGCAGATGGTATCAACTTCAGCAAACTGGGCGAGATAAAAGTACCGGTCAATAATGGCTATGCTCGATATTCGTGGCTGGATGAAAATCCTTTTATTGATAATAATTTTTACAGGGTACTGGCAAACGAAGCTGCAGGTTTTGCCATGCAAAGTGAAGTGGTGCATGTAAAAATAAATACTGTTTCATCAGTGCTTGCAGTTTACCCCAATCCCATAACCGCCGGGCAGATAAAAATAGCCGGGGGTGAAATGGAGAAAGGGATTTATTTAATTCAATTGCTGAATACACATGGGCAACAGATGCTGCAAACCAGCATCAACCATACGGGTGGCCTGTTTAACCAGGTAATTTATATAAATAAAAAACCTGCGGCCGGTATGTACTATTTGCAAATACTGCACAACAACGAAAAATACAACCTGTCTGTTCTGATACAATAAAAAATGAAAATTATTTTAAAACATATCGGCCCTTCCCTGAAAATTAAACTCATCGTTCCTTTACTGTGCCTGCTGGCATCAGCTGTACAGGCACAGGTTGATAGTTTACCCGACGATCCGGCCATCATCAGGGCCTACACCATACAGCACCTGCACTTTGGTACTTTTTCGGCAGGTAATGCAGGCGGCACCCTGATATTATCAACAACGGGAGGCCGTACAACCACAGGCAGTGTGGTGGCTATTAACCAGGGTGCACCTGCAAGTGCAGCTATGTTTGATGTGGATGCTGTTTATGGTGCGATGGTATCTTTATTAAATGGTCCGGATGTAACACTAACGGGCAGCAATGGTGGCAGTATGCTGATGCATATCGGTGCATCCAATCCTGCATCGCCTTTTATTACCACGGTACGCCAGCCATTGAGGACCCATGTTTATATTGGAGCCACACTTACAGTTGGCAACCAGGCGGCCAATCCGCCGGGTACTTATTCGGGAACATTTTATGTAACATTTGCCCTTGAATGAGTGAACAAAAAAGAAAACACATGCTACCTGTTATCCCATATCCACATAAAACCAACAAAGATCACGCAGCGGTCATTTTTGTAAGCCGGTATGCATTGTTGGTTACCTGCCTGCTTATTACTGTTGCAGCCTTCGGCCAGGGGATGAATTCGGTAAGGCCGGCACCGGTAAAATTTATTGTTACAGATACCTTATCAAAGAATAATGGTACAGATACTTTATCAAGAAACAGTTTTGCAGAAGGAGATTATGATGCAGCACCCATTACCCTGGTGGTGGAAGGCATTGGCAGTATTGAGATACAGGCTTACATGTACAAGGACCAGGTATTTCTGCCGGTGCAGGATGTTTTCAATTTCCTGCTTATAAAAAATACAGCAGCAGCCGATTATCAATCCATCAGCGGATTTTTTATTGAGCCCAAAGCCATTTACCGCATTGATAAAAGGAACAATAAAATAAGTTACAGCGAAAAGATATTTACACTGAACAGCGAAGACCTGGTGATGATCGGAAACACCATTTTTCTCAGGTCTGATTATTACGGGCAGATCTTTGGACTGAACTGCAGGTTTGATATGTACAACCTTTCGGTAAGCATTACAACAAAAATACAGTTGCCTGCCATGCGTGACAAGCAGCTTGATATGATGCACCGGAATTTAAAAACACTTACCGGTGAACAAAAGGCCGATACCAGTATTGGCCGGCATTTTACTTTCTTTAATATAGGTGCTGCCGACTGGAGTATACAGCTGGCGCAGGCCACACATGAAAAGCCCCTCAACTGGTTTAACCTGGGTATTGGTGCAGTGCTGGCAGGTGGCGAACTGAACCTGTCATTAAATTACAGAAACAATGAGCCGCTTAGTTTAAAGCAGCAGTTTTATAAATGGCGTTATGTAAACAACAGCTTTGCCGCCCTGCGGCAGGTTACAGTGGGTAAATTAATTGTACCAGCTACAGCCACTTTATACGGCCCTGTGATAGGTGCACAGTTTACCAATACGCCTACGGCTTACCGCCGTTCATTTGGTAATTATATCATCAGCAATAAAACCGAACCGGGCTGGATGGTTGAATTGTACATCAATGATGTACTCATTAATTTTACCACAGCAGACGGGTCGGGTTTTTATATGTTTGATGTGCCGATGGTGTACGGCAACTCGGCGGTGAAATTAAAATTTTACGGGCCCTGGGGCGAAGCGCATACCAGTGAAAAATTACTAAGCATCCCGTTTAATTTTGTGCCCCTGCACCAGTTTGAATATACCGTAACAGCCGGTGTGGTGGAAGACAGGTTTAACAGCAAATTCGGCAGGGCCAATTTTAATTATGGCCTCAGCCGCCGTATTACTGTTGGTGGCGGTATAGAATATTTATCCGGCTCAACCCGTGGTAAAACAATGCCTTATGTGCATGCGGCCTGGCGTGCAGGAGAGCGGCTACTGGTAAGCGGGGAGTATGCATACGGGGTAAGATCAAAATGGTTACTGAATTACCGGCTGCGGAACAACCTGCAGTTTGATCTTTCCTATACCCGCTACAATAAAACCCAGACCCAGGTTCTTATTAATTACCTGGATGAAAAGCGCCTGATGGTATCGCTGCCCCTGCGCCATAAAAAACTAACCGGCTTTACCCGCTTAACGGTTAGCCAATATACTTTTGCCGCCGGCAGTTATAAAAATTCAAATATGGGCAAAGCCTATACCACAGCCGAATGGCTGGTGGCACTGGTAAAACCGGGCGTAGGTGTTAACCTTACTACCTATGCCGTGTTCAATGATTCCCGCAGCCCGCTGGTGTACAGTAATGTTTCCCTTAATTTCAGGTTACCGGCCGGTATCCGGTTTACGCCACAGGTTCAGTACGAATACAGGCAACATAAAATAAGCTCGGTAAAAGCCGAGGCAGAAAAAAATATCTTTAACCGCTGTTACCTGAACCTGGCTTATGAACGGGTGAACATCATTAAACCCGTTCATGCAGTTACGCTTAGTTTCCGTTACGATCTTAATTTTGCGCAAACTTATTTCTCTGTAAGAAAAAGCAGTACCGGAACTGCAGCCACCCAATCGGCCAGGGGAAGTATTTTGTTTGATGCTAAAACAAATTATGCAGCGGCCAATAATCAAAACAATGTGGGCAGGGGAGGCATTGTGATAGTGCCTTATCTTGACCTGAATGTAAACGGCCGTAAAGATGCAGGCGAACCCAAAGCTACCGGGCTTAACCTGCGTATCAATGGCGGACAGGTGCTGTACAATAAAAAAGATACCATCATACGCATTACCAGCCTGGAAGCTTATATGAATTACTTTATTGAGTTTGATATAAGTGGCATGAGCAATATAGCCTGGCAGTTAAAAAAACAAACCATGCAGGTTACAGTGCAGCCCAATGAGTTTAAATTGATTGAAGTACCGGTAGTGGTGTATGCAGAAGTAAGCGGCAATGTATACCTTAACGGCCCGGCCGGAAAAAAAGGGCAGGGCAGGATGATCGTGCATATCTATAATAGTAATGGCGTGCTGGCAGGACGTACCGTTACCGAGCCCGATGGATATTTCAGTTTCATGGGCCTTGCACCCGGAAATTATATTGCACAGATTGACCCGTTACAGCTGGAAAAATTACAACTGGTATCCACTGCCACCAGCTTTACCGTTAATTACAATCCCGATGGGGATTATATTACCGGCATCAATTTTACACTGTTTCCTGTTAAAAAGTAAAGCTTAAGAGTTATTGGTGTCAGGCATATTTACCTGAACACCCCTCTCATTTCCAGTACAACATCTTTATCATAACCCTGCTACGTCTTATTACTTAGTGTTTATTAAATTCATTTACTATTTTATAAAGTATAAACCTGTTTATTTTGTAAGCAATGGTATGCAGTTGTAATTTTACATCAGAAAACAATCCAACAAAATACAAATCCAATACCGCGAAAAACCACAAATCCTATCCAAAAAAACCAAACCAATTTTTACAAAATCCTCTGTATATCAGAGGATTTTTTTTACAGTTGCGCCCAGGTATGGCCGGTTAAGTATAAATACGTAAAAATGAAAACAACTTTTGCTGCATTCAATCATTCAAAAAACAATTACGTTTATAAAATAACAGTACGGTTTCCCAGGTAGCTGTTAACCAAATTCATGGTATATGGAAAATCAATTTAAGGCAGTTGTATCTATCGTTACCCTGCTGCTGCTGGCACTGATTGTATTTGAATTTTTATTTTGACACTGCCGCCATTAAGGCCCGGCCCTGTATTATTACCTGCGTGTTAAAAACTGGTTACCTGTAAACTTAAGCTGAAGCAGCCTGTAAAATGACAATATGCAGTATGGAAGCTGATTTGCATCATAAGTTTAGCGATTCATATATTTTAATTTTATGCCTGTTGTTAAAGGAATACCGGCATTTTATCAGTGATAAGATGTAATAATAAAACCCACATGCATATTAATACCCACCGAAAATCTGCCGGTTTAAAAAAGCCTGTTGCAAAATCAGATAAACAGGAGTATTCATTACTGGATGCCATTTTAAACAGTTCGGAAAATGTAACCATATTCTCACTCGATAAAAATTACTGTTACACATCTTTTAACCACAGCCATATCCGCAATATGAAAAAAGTATGGGGTGTGGATATTAAAGCAGGGATGAACCTGCTGGAATGTATGAGCATACCCAAGCTGCGCAAACTGGCCAAAGCAAGTATTGACCGTGCTTTGCAGGGAGAAGCTTTTTCTGAAGTACAGTTTCAGCCCGAAGTAAATTTTTATTATGAATTTTTCTGGAACCCGGTATATCAAAACAAAAAGGTAATTGGGGTAACTGCTTTTATTATAAACATTACCGACCGTAAACTGGCCGAAGATGCATTAGCGAAAAATGAAGCACTGTTAAAGCAGGGTGAGATATTTGCCAGGTTTGGAAGCTGGACGCTTGACCTGGATACACAGACTGTGGATGTATCGGATGGGGTGCAAAAAATCTATGGAGATACCAGGGATAAAATATCATTGGCTGAGTTAAAAAAGATCCGTTTGCCCGAGTATGGCAGTTTTATGGATGAAGCCATGCGCAGGTTGATCACAGAAAATGAACCCTATGATATAGAATTTAAAATAAAACGGAAGAGTGATGGTAAGATCATTGATCTTCATTCAAAAGCACAATATGATGCAGCTACCAATACTGTTTTTGGCACTATACAGGACATCAGCAAACATAAAACAGCAGAAGAAGCACTTGTAAAAAGTGAAATGTTATACCGCTCTATTCTGAATGCATCGCCTGATGGCATTGTTATCTCCAGCCTGGAGGGACGGCTTCAACTGGTTTCTCCGATGGCCTTAAAAATATTCCGTTATAACAGTCCATTGGAAGTTCTTGGAAGGTCTATAACCGATTTTGTGATACCCGATCAGCAGGAACATATACTGGAGGGTTTAAAAGTGATGTATGAACAAAGTAAAAACAGTTCGGGCGAATATATGGCGCAGTGCAGGGATGGAAGCAATTTGCCGGTGGAAGTGAATACCAGTTTTATCTGCAATGCGCATGGAAGCCCCACTAATCTGATCACCATCGTTCGGGATATTACCGAACGCAAACGTGCCGAAGCAGACCTTGAAGACAGCATGATAAAATTCCAGGGATTGAGCGATGCTGCCTATGAAGCTATTTTTATTTCGGAAAATGACCTCTGTATCGAACAAAATAAAATGGCAGAGAAACTGTTTGGTTATACTGCCGAAGAAGCAGTTGGCATGCATGGAACTGTATGGATAGCGCCCGAAGACAGGGCAATGGTAGTAAAGCATGTACATGCAGAATATGAAGAACCTTATGAAGTAACTGCATTAAGAAAAGACGGCACCAGTTTTCCCTGCCTGATACGGGGAAAACAAATGAAATATAAAGGAAGAAATGTACGGGTTACTTCTTTAACCGACATGACCGAAATTAAAGAGCGGGAACATAAAATAAAGCGGCAGCAGCAATTTACAGAAGTACTGCTGCGCTCAATACCCACCCCGGTTTTTTATGCAGATAAGGAAGGGCGTTACCTGGGTTGCAATGAGGCTTTTACCAACCATACAGGTGTAAAAGCGGAAGATATGACTGGCAAAACAGTAATGGAAATATGGCCCAATGAACTGGCTGCTGCCTATTATCAAAAAGACCTGGAATTATTGAAGAACCCTGAGCGCCAGGTTTTTGAATCTACCATTACTGATAAACACTGCGATCTGCGTAATGTGCTTTTTGCCAAGGATGTATTTTATGATGAGAAGGGCGGTGTTGCCGGTATAGTGGGGGCCTATATCGACATTACCGAGAATAAGCGTTTGGAAGCAGCAAAAACCGCCATACAGGACCGTATCATAAAAATTGCAAAACAGATACCCGGTGTTATCTACCAGTTCAGATTGACTCCGGAAGGAAATACTTCCTTTCCATACATCAGTGAATCGCTGTATGAAATTTTTGGTATAAGGCCTGAAGAATTTCTTGAAGATACCAGGAATGGGTTCTTAAAAATCCATCCCGAAGATTATGAAGATTTTATGGCATCCATCATGGTATCGGCAAAGGAATTATCTCCCTGGCAGCATGATTGCAGGATAGTTTTGGAAGGAGGTGTAGTACGTTATTTGCACGGAAGTTCGGTACCTGAGCAGGAAGCAGACGGGGCGATACTCTGGCATGGATTCCTGTCGGATGTTACTGAACAGAAATTTACTGAAGACCGGATACGCCAGCTTTCAAAAGTTGTTGAACAAAGCCCGCAATCTATAGTAATTGCCAATACAGCCGGCGATATTCAATATGTAAATCCAAAATTTGTTGAGCTGACGGGCTATAGTTTAGAAGAAGTACAGGGAAAGAATCCACGGATCTTAAGTTCGGGCAATAAATCAAAACAGGATTATAAAAAACTATGGGCAACCATCCTTTCGGGTAAAGTATGGCAGGGCGAATTTCAGAACAAGCGAAAAGACGGAACCATATATTGGGAGAGTGCCATTATTTCGCCGATATTAAATAACAAAGGAATCATCACCCAGTTTATTGCCATCAAAAGCGATATTACAGAAAGCAAAAAAATGCAGGCTGCTTTAGAGGAAAGTGAAGAAATATTCCGGTTGCTGTTTAGCAAATCGGCCGATGCTATTTTGCTGCTGGATCAAAATAAATTTACCGACTGTAACCAGGCTGCTATATCCATATTGGGATATGCATCACGTGATGAAGTGATTAATTGTACACCTGCAGCTTTATCTCCAAAAAGACAACCCGACGGAATGCTTTCGACAAAAAAAGCAGCATTGCAGATGCAGGAAGCTTTGGAGAAAGGTTTTAAACGTTTTGAATGGATACATACAAAGAAGGATGGTACTGATCTGCATGTTGAAGTGATGTTAACTTCAATTCTGTTAAAAGGCAAACCCATGTTTTATACCCTGTGGCGTGATATCACAGAACGTAAAATAGCCCAGCAAAAATTACAGGAGGCGCTGGAAAGTTATGAATTTGTAAACAAGGCCACATCAGATACGATATGGGAATGGGATATAAAGACCAATACCATAAACCGAAGCGAAAACTTTACCGGGACATTTGGCCATGCTTCGGGAACTAATGTTAACAGTCCGAGATGGGCCAATCAATATATTCATCCCGATGATTTTGAAATGGTAAAGGGAATAGTTGAAAACTGTATAAAAAATAAACTGGAGCACTGGCAGGCAGAGTACCGCTTTTGTGCTGCAGATGGAACCTACAGGTATGTGTACGACCGGGCTTTTGTTTTGTTTGACCAGGATGGAAACCCATCCCGCATGTATGGTGCCATGACAGACCTTACTGAAAAGAAAAACCTGAAAGATGAACTGGCAGAACAACAGCTGAAACAACAGAAGCAATTACTGGAAGTAAACATACAGGCACATGAGGAAGAAAAAAGTGAACTGGGAAAAGAACTGCATGATAATATCAGCCAGATGCTGGCTACTGTAAAAATGTACCTGGGCCTGGCTAAAGCGGGCCACACCATACCCGAATTTGACATCCTGGGCAAGAGCTATGATTATGTAGAAGAGACCATTGCCGAGTTGCGTAAGCTTTCGCATATGCTGGTAGCACCCTCGCTGGGCGAAATAGGTTTGCAGGAAGCCCTGCGGGACCTCATACATTTAGCTAACCTGGTAAAAGATAAGAACATCAGGCTGGTGGTTGATAAAAAAATAAAGAATGGCGGGTTTGACAAAAAAATAGAATTGATGATCTACCGGATTGTGCAGGAACAGCTGAACAATATCAATAAATATGCAGCGGCAAAAAATGTTGCTATCACTGTTAAAAAAGAAAAGGACTGGCTGCAGTTAACGATCACTGATGATGGCGTTGGATTTGATCTGGTCAACAGATCGAAAGGTATAGGGTTAAGAAACATGACCAACCGGGTGGAATATTACGCCGGAACACTGGAAATTATAACGGCTCCTGGCGCCGGCTGTAGTATCCATGCTAAAATTCCTTATAACTTTAATACCCCAGCAATATGAAAAAGATAAGTATAATTGCCATTGATGACCATAAATTTATACTGGAGATGTGGAGACTGGTATTTTCCGGTAATGCAGCTATGGAATTTGTGGACGAAAGCGGCACATTTGATGGCGGCATAGCATTGATACAATTAAAAAAGCCTGATGTTGTATTGCTGGATATTAACCTGCTGGAAAAATCGGGCATTGATGCAGTACCCCTGATCAGGAAATTCTCTCCCGGCACCAAAATCATTGTTGTATCCATGCACAATGAACCTGCTTACGCAAAAAAAATGATGCACCTGGGTGCAAAGGCTTACATCACCAAATATTCATCGCATAAAGAAGTATTCAGCGCTATTGAAGAAGTGATGAAAGGTGGCATATATATATGCTCCGAAATAAAAGATATCATTGCAGCCCAACATCTGTACACCGGTACAGAGGGCCCGGATGTAAGAGACCTGTCCTTAAGAGAAATTGAAATTATTAAGCTGATCAAAGAAGGGCTTTCTTCAAAAGAAATAGGCAACTGCATTCATATTGCCACCCGAACTGTTGAAGTACACCGGCATAATATTCTTAAAAAATTAAAATTAAAAAACACTTCTTCGCTTATCAGTTTTATCAATACCACTGATCTTATATTCGGCTGATCTTATAACAAAGACTTCATAAAGGGTTTAACCACAAAGGACACAAAGATTATCACAAAGTACACAAAGCTCTAAAGCAATCTTTGTGTACTTTGTGCCTCTGCCTTCGTGCTCTTTGTGGTAAAACTTTACAACGAAGACCTCAGCGTTAGATAAAAAGGTATTTCTATATGCTCGGTAGATTCTTCCAGTATAAGCTGGGCCGCTTTTTCGCCCATCATCTGAAAATCGGTACTGATGGTGGTGATGCCATTGAGGATGATCTTTTTTAACGGTGTTTCATTGTAAGAAATAACACCCACATGTTTACCCACTTTCATTTTGGTGGTGAGAATTTTTTCTATCAGGTACACCAGATCATTCTCCATCAGGTTAATGTACACTTCACCTTCTTTAATGGGTTCCTTCTCCAGGTTGTGTATCACTTTATAATTAAAAGCATACTCCTGGCAAAAGCGGTAAAAGCCTTCCAGTATCTCTTTAGGGTGATAGGTATATTCCGGAAAAATAATTTTAATGGTATGGTATTTACTCAGCTGTGTGTTGGCCTGCACCAATGCATCATAAATATCTTTCCCGAAATTTTCATACACGGCTGCAAAATTTCCCGTAACGCCGGGCACCATTTTGTCCATCAGTATTAATTTTTCTTTGGGAATGGTATTGATGATCTCCGACACATTTTTAGCTTCATCCATAAAATGGGGGATGATCACATAATGGGTATAATCCTGGTTTTGCCGGGTGATGAGTTTTTTAAAGAACAAAAAATCGTTGTTGTAAATATAAAAGTCAATGGCTGCCAGTTCACCCAGCGAAGCCACAAAAGCATCGTAAATGATCTTCTTATGCGGACTTAGTTTATTGAAGAGTAAAAATATCTTCAGCTTCTGGTTCAGCTCCACACTCTTTACAAAATAGCCTTTGCCGGGTACCGAGCCCAGGATGCCATTCTTCTTGAGGTGCTTGTAGCCTTTTTCGGCCGTATCACGTGATATTTCAAACTCAAAACTAAGTTCATTGATAGAGGGGAGCATATCATTTTCCTTCAGCACACCGGCAGATATGGCCTTAATGATGCAGTTGGCCAACTGCAGGTATTTAGGCGTTGCCGAAAAATAATCAATAAGCAGGTAGTTGAAAATGGTCCCGTGTTTCATGCCCAATCGTTGAGATATATTCCAAACTTACAGTAATTTTAAAAAACAGGCTATTGTTTTTTAAACAGGGCTTTAGGTTGAATTGCAACTTTAACCGGTGAACTATCAGTTCCGATAGTTATCCTGTTGTGTAGATGCAACTATTACAGGAACACAGATGACAAGGATTGAATGGATTTACAGGATTTTTATTATTGTAAAAACAGTTTACTAATCCATCAATAGCTTTGGAAATTGAATAAACACAGGATAATCCTGCTTTGCAGGATAGCGGATTACCCACGCAATCCGGATTTTCTGCAAAGCAGAAAAAAATCTGTGTTTATCCGTCAAATCAGTGTCATCTGTGTTCCGGGCTTTAAGTTCCGAGGCGAGTCTCTACTCATGGCCATGTGTTTGGCAGGACTCGCCGTTTATCAATAGATTCGGAGGTTTGTTAAGTGCTGATAGACTATTAAAATGGCTCCGTAGCAAGGCGAGTCCTGTAGGCCAACGCACAAGATCCTGGCAGAGACTCGCCTGAGAAGAAAAAATTGAAACATTCCTGTTTTTAGATCAGCATTTTTTCTATAACCATGACAGTACATGATAGGCGATAGATAAGATGCTTTTATCTTTAGTATTCTCTATTGCTTCATATGAAAAAGTTTAAATAATGGGTGCCATTCTCGGTGTTATATTTCATTTTATAGGTGGATTTGCTTCCGGCAGTTTTTACATGCCTTATAAAAAGGTTAAAGGCTGGAGCTGGGAAAGCTTCTGGATAACCGGTGGCCTCTTCTCCTGGCTGATCGTTCCTCCACTGGCTGCCTATCTTACTATCCCCGGCTTTATGGATATTATCCGCAGTCAATCATCATCTGTACTTGGTACTACTTTTTTAATGGGCATACTCTGGGGTATTGGTGGCTTAACTTATGGTTTAGGTGTAAGGTACCTGGGTGTTGCTTTGGGCAGTTCCATCATCCTTGGATTGTGTTCTGTTTTTGGAGCATTGGTTCCTTCCATTTATTATTACTTTAATCCCAAAGACGGAAAAGATACCATTGCCGACCTGGTGGGAAATACCTGGGGGCTATTTGTATTGGCGGGCCTGGTGCTTTGCATTGTTGGTATCACCATCAGCGGTAAAGCCGGCAGCATGCGGGATAAGGAACTGGTAGTAGAAAAAACAGATACCGATACCCATGCCACCGAATTTAAAGTAACCTTAGGATTGATACTGGCCGTGATCTCCGGTGTATTAAGCGCCTGTTTTAGTTTTGGTATTGAAGCAGGAGCCAGCATGGGCGAAGCAGCCAACAATGCTTGGAAAGCAGTGAACCCCGACCAGGGAGAATTTTTGTTCAGGAACAATGTAATATTTGTAGTGATACTCTGGGGCGGACTGGCAACCAATTTTATCTGGTGCATGATACTGAATGCACGCAACAAATCATTTGGCGACTATACCAATAAAAAAACACCCTTACTCAGGAATTATATTTTGTGTGCACTGGCTGGCACTACCTGGTTTTTGCAATTCTTCTTTTATGGTATGGGCGAAAGTAAACTGGGCAATGGCGCCAGCAGCTGGATATTGCACATGTCTTTTATCATACTGGTGGCCAACATGTGGGGCATCATCTCCAACGAGTGGAAAGGCGTTAGTAAAAAAACAAGAAATACCATTATTGCGGGCATTGCTATTATCATACTTTCTGTAGTAGTGGTTGGATATGGAAATAGTCTGCATGAAAAATTAATAGAAAAACAAAAAAATAATACAACTTATGTCGGCACTGGTTCAAAATTATAAACACGTCAGTTACCTGTGGGATGAAACGAAAGCCGCAGCACTGGCAGGCGATGAAGTAGGTCTGTTGATCTACCGTTCTAATTTATTGGGCGCAGATCTGCGCTTAACCAATTATGGTGGTGGCAACACATCCTGCAAGGCAAATGCAGTTGATCCGCTTACGGGCAAAGAAACCGAAATTATGTGGGTGAAGGGCTCCGGCGGAGATTTAGGTACATTAAAAAGAAGCGGACTGGCTGCATTGTATGTTGACAGGCTGCGTAGTCTTAAAAATATTTACCGTGGTATTGAGTTTGAAGATGAAATGGTTGAACTGTTCAATCATTGCATTTACGATCTGCATTCAAAAGCGCCATCCATCGATACACCTTTGCATGGCTTTCTTCCCTTTAAACATATCGACCACTTACATCCGGATGCTGCCATTGCCATCGCTGCTGCAAAAGATGGAGAACGCATCACCAAAGAATTATTCAGCGGCACTATTGGCTGGGTAGGCTGGCAAAAGCCGGGCTTTGACCTTGGTTTGCAATTAAAGCAATGCCTGGATGAAAATCCCGGTATCCGTGGCATCATGCTGGGCTCTCATGGTTTGTTTACCTGGGGCGATACTGCTTACGAAAGTTATTTAAATACACTGGATGTTATTGAGCGTTGCGCCCAATACCTGGAAGATAATACCGGAAAAACAAAACCTGTTTTTGGCGGCCCTAAAAGAGAATCATTACCGGCAGATCAACGCCTGCAACAGGCCGCTGCACTGGCTCCTGTGTTAAGAGGGCTTTGTTCTTCCAAAACAAATATGATTGGCCATTTTACAGATGATGCAAGGGTTTTGGAATATATTAACTCCAATGATCTTGACAGATTAGCTCCTTTGGGAACCAGTTGCCCCGATCATTTTTTAAGAACAAAGATCAGTCCGCTGGTGCTTACGCTGGCTGCCGATGAAAGCCTGGCCGATGCAGCGGCCATTAAAGAAAAATTAGTGCCGGCATTTGAAGCGTACAGAAAAATGTATGCAGATTATTACGAAACCTGCAAGCATGCTAACAGTCCTGCTATACGGGATGCAAACCCGGTGGTAATTATTTATCCCGGCGTAGGCATGTTCACTTTTGCAAAGGATAAACAAACAGCACGTGTGGCCGCAGAATTTTATATCAATGCCATCAATGTAATGAAAGGGGCCGAAGCTATTTCGGAATACACTTCTTTACCAAGACAGGAAGCATTTAATATTGAATACTGGTTGCTGGAAGAAGCCAAGCTGCAACGGATGCCCAAACCAAAAGCTTTATCGGGAAGAATTGCATTGATAACCGGAAGCGCCGGTGGCATTGGCAAAGCCATTGCCAAAAAATTTGCAGAAGAAGGTGCCTGTGTAATTTTAAGCGACATGAATGCCGAACGCCTGGCAGAAGCAAAAGCCGAATTTGAAAAACAATTTGGAAAAGATACCGTTGCTGCAGATATACTGGATGTTACCAGCAATGATACGATAGAAAAAACACTGGTAACAGCCGCATTGTCTTTTGGCGGAGTAGACCTGGTGGTTAATAATGCAGGACTTTCCATTTCAAAATCGATAGAAGATCATACAGAAAAAGACTGGGATCTGCTATATGATGTGTTGGTAAAAGGACAGTTCCTGGTTACACAAAGTGCAGTAGCCATCATGCGTAAGCAGGGGCTGGGCGGCGATGTGCTGAATATTGTAAGTAAAAATGCATTGGTGAGCGGTCCTAATAATGCGGGTTATGGTTCGGCAAAAGCAGCACAGCTGCATTTAAGCAGGTTGAATGCTGCTGAACTGGGCAAAGACAAAATTCGTGTGAATGTGGTGAACCCGGATGCCGTGATTGCCGGTAGTAATATCTGGAGTGGTGGCTGGGCCGAAGGAAGAGCAAAAGCTTATGGTGTTAGCATTGAAGATCTGCCTGCTTATTATGCAGGCCGCACTTTGCTGAATGAAATTATTTTACCGGAAGATATTGCCAATGCCTGTTTTGCTTTTGCAGGAGGGCTTTTGAGCAAATCAACAGGTAATGTGTTGAATGTGGATGGGGGTGTGTCAACAGCATTTGTACGATAAAAAAATAAAGTATTTCTTTTATAGCAAGCAATCTAAAGGGTTGATGATTGTCTAGTCTGTCAACCCGCTTTTTTAGAACCCCAAAAACTCATACCCCCTCCGCCCCCTAAAGGGGGAACTAGGGCGAAGATTGATGGAGAAGATCGAAGGGGAAGGTAGCGGAAAAGTTGAAATTGAATCGTTTAAAATTTATTGAACACAGCTTTGCTGTTGTTTTGCAAATATGTTAGTTTTCTCATAGCGTTCGTTTTAGGGGCTGATGACAGCAATGGCTATCAGCCCTTTTTTTAAATTTATTTTGAATGGAAAGAGTAGCTTTTAAAATGCAGTTGCACAAAGGTTGCGAAGCAGAATATAAAAAAAGGCATGATGAATTGTGGCCGGAGTTGGAGGAATTATTGAAAACAACGGGCATACAGGAGTATTCTATTTTTCTGGATGAAACAACCCTGAGTTTATTTGGGGTTTTAAAAATTGAAAATGCTGTACATTTAGATGACTTGCCTGCACATCCGGTGATGCAGAAATGGTGGGCTTATATGGGCGATATTATGGATTGTAATCCAGATAACTCGCCGGTGAGTGTGCCGTTGAAGGAAGTTTTTTATTTGGCATAGGTAAAACCCCCTGAACTACGTTCGTTCCCCTTGCAGGGAACCCCTGAAGGGGGAACTGAGTAGAAGATGGGCGTAGAAGATTAAAGTAGAAGATTGAAGGAGAAGTAAAATATGATTGGTTTAAAAATTATTAAATTAAAATTGAGAGATGTTATTAGATAAACAACTGATCGCTGATAATAATGCCAAACAAACAGCAGCGCACAAACAGGATTTTGATTTTGTATCTGCAAAAGTTAATAACCTGCAGGCTGTATTGGATAAACTGGTTGCCTTTCAGATAGCCATACCAAGCTGGGCATTGGGTACAGGCGGTACACGTTTTGGCCGTTTTGCCGGTGCAGGCGAGCCACGCAGCCTGGAAGAAAAAATTGAAGATGTAGGTTTACTGCATGCACTCAATCAATCGGGTGGTGCCATCTCCTTGCATATTCCCTGGGATATTCCATCTGATGGCAATGCCATCAAAACCTTAGCGGCACAGCATGGTTTAAAATTTGATGCAGTTAATTCAAATACATTCCAGGATCAGCCTGACCAGGCAGTGAGTTATAAATTCGGATCATTGCAACATGTTGATAAAGCAGTGCGCCGCCTGGCCATTGATCATAACATTGAAGTGATCAAACAGGGCGAAGCATTGGGCTCCAAAGCCTTAACGGTGTGGCTTGCAGATGGATCCTGTTTTCCGGGACAACTTAATTTTCGTGGAGCTTTTCAAAGAACGCTGGAAAGCCTGCAGGAAATTTATGCAGCATTACCATCCGACTGGAAAGTGTTTATTGAGTACAAAGCTTTTGAACCTAATTTTTATTCTATGTCGGTAGGCGATTGGGGACAGTCTTATTTATACGCTTCTAAATTAGGTCCTCAAGCTTATACTTTAGTTGACCTGGGCCATCATTTACCCAATGCCAATATTGAACAGATCGTTTCTTTGCTGATGATGGAAAATAAACTGGCAGGTTTTCATTTCAATGATTCAAAATACGGTGATGATGATCTTACCGTTGGCAGTATCAATCCTTACCAGCTCTTTTTAATTTTTAATGAACTGGTGGAAGGCATGGATGCGAAAGGCATGAACCATGCAACCGATCTTGCCTGGATGATTGATGCATCGCACAATGTAAAAGACCCGCTGGAAGATCTGTTGCAATCTATTGAAGCCATTATGATCGCTTATGCACAGGCATTGCTGGTTGATGTGGATGCATTGAAAAATGCACAGCAGGAAAATGATGTAGTAAGAGCACAGGAAATTTTACAGGCTGCTTACCGCACCGATGTGCGTTCGCTGATAGCCGAAGCAAGACTGATCTCCGGTGGTGCATTACAACCGCTTGAATTATTCCGGAGCTTAAAAATAAGAGAACAGTTAATTAAGGAAAGAGGAACTAAAACAGTAGCCACCGGTTTATGATAGCAGTGCCCGTGATAGCAATTTTTGATATTGGCAAGACCAATAAAAAATTTTTCCTGATCGATGAGCAGTACCAGATCGTGCTGGAACGTAGTGTGCAGTTTGAAGAAATAACCGATGAAGATGGCGATGCCTGCGATGATGTACAGCTGCTTACACAATGGGTTGTACAAACACTCACCGAAGTTCTGCTTTTAAAAAAGTTTGAAATAAAAGCCGTTAATTTTTCTGCCTATGGTGCAAGCCTGGTTTACATTAATGAAGCCGGAAAAGTGATTGCTCTGCTTTACAATTATTTAAAAGATTACCCTCAATCAATTAAGAACGGGTTGTATGAAAAATACGGTGGTGCCGGAAAAATAAGCTGCGAAACAGCTTCGCCTGTTTTGGGCAGCCTTAACTCGGGCATGCAATTGTACCGTATGAAGAAGGAGCGGCCGGATTTTTATGAGCAGATAAAATACGCTTTGCACCTGCCGCAGTATATCAGCTACTTAATTTCATCAAAAGCATATTCAGATATTACCAGCATCGGTTGCCATACACAATTATGGAATTACACAACCAACCAGTATCATGATTGGGTTACAGCAGAGGGCCTGGAAAATAAATTAGCTCCATTGCATCCATCCGATGCAACAGATACCATCAATTTTGAAGGCAAACAGCTGGAAGCCGGTATTGGCCTGCACGACAGCTCGGCAGCCCTTATTCCATACCTGGCCGTTTTTAAAGAGCCCTTTGTGCTGATATCAACCGGCACCTGGTGTATTTCTTTAAATCCTTTTAACAATACACCATTAACCAACGAGGAGTTGAATAAAGACTGTCTTTGTTATATGGAGTACAAAGGCAAACCGGTTAAAGCATCACGTTTGTTTGCAGGCAATGAACATGAGCAGCAAACAAAAAAACTATCGGAGCATTTTAACAAGCCGCCCGATTTTTATAAAAAAATAAAATACAATGCAGCCATTGTATTACAACTGCAAAAAAAACACAGCTTTGATATTCCATTGAAAAAAAATGACGGAGATATTTACAGTTCTGTTTTTAAAGCAAGAGACCTGGCTGCATTTACAAATTATGAAGAAGCTTATCATTGCCTTTTAATTGACATTATGCAGCAACAGCGCAGAGCTACCCGGCTGGTGTTATCGGGCTCTTCTGTTAGCCGCATATTTGTTGATGGCGGTTTCAGCAATAATTCTATCTACATGCATTTGCTGGCGCTTGCTTTTCCAAACCTGGAAATATATGCAGCATCTGTTGCGCAGGCTACCGCCATGGGCGCTGCACTGGCTGTACACCGGCAGTGGAATACATTGCCTGTACCTGCTGATATGGTGAAGCTTAAATATTATAAAGCTGCCGATGTTGTAGATAGTGATGTTTGATCTGCCAGCTAAAACCAAGAAGGCAACTTGCCGGAACCTGTCCTGCCAGTACTTTTAAAAAAATCAGCATCATAAACTGAAGAATACAATTACCTGTTTTTATTATTTTAAAAATAAGCCTGTTGCTGTTCAATTTATCAAAATGATTAAATTCTGTTTTCTTTTTTTTATAACCACCTGCTTTGTTTCGTTTTCTACTACAGCGCAGCAAAAAGTAAATGATGTAAATGCCCCGCTGCATGCCATGCAACCCAACTATGATGTGCCGTATACTATACCAACACAAAAAACGGTGAAGGATGTGCTGGATAAAATATTTAATTATCTGGATACGGTTACACCGCCGCAATTCATCAACAAGGTTACAAGGCAGGTTGTAACAGATATTGCCAAACCCGATACCAATATTATTTTTATGCCCGGCGATTTCCGGCTCACCAGTTATGAGTGGGGTGTTACGTATGCAGGCATGTTATCGGCAACAGCAGCAACCGGCGATGCAAAATTTGCAGCCTATACAAAAAAACGGCTGGAATTTATAGCCGCTGCTGCACCGGCTTTCAGCAGCCTGTACCAGCAAACACCCAAAGCATCCAATCCATTAAGGCAGGTAGTAAGTCCCAAGGCACTGGATGATGCAGGTGCTGTATGTGCAGCCAATATCAGGTTGCTGCGTTCCGGCGGTGCTGCCATGTTGCGCCCGGTTATTGATCATTACATCAATTACATTTCTACAGAAGAATTCAGGTTGGCTGATGGTACACTGGCACGCAACCGTCCGCAAAAAAATACCATCTGGCTGGATGATCTTTTTATGAGTGTACCTGCATTGGCACAGATGGGTAAGCTTACCGGTGATACAAAATATTTTGATGATGCGGTAAAACAGGTATTGCAGTTTTCTGAAAGGATGTTTAATAAGAACCTGCATATTTATATGCATGGCTGGGTAGAAGAAATGACAGCGCATCCTGAATTTCATTGGGCCAGGGCCAATGGCTGGGCATTGATGGCGATGACGGAATTGCTGGATCTGTTACCGGCTAATCATCCGGGCAGGGAAAAAGTATTGCAGCAATTGCAGCTGCATATTAAAGGACTTGCACCACTGCAATCGGGTAAAGGTTTCTGGCACCAGTTGCTGGATAAAACAGATTCTTATCTTGAAACATCAGCCACAGCAATTTATACGTACTGTATGGCAAAGGCAATCAACCGTGGCTGGATAGATGCAAAAGCCCATGCACCCATGGTTTTGCTTGCATGGAATGCGGTTTCTACCAAAGTGAATGATAAGGGACAGGTAGAAGGAACCTGTGTAGGTACAGGCATGGCATTTGATCCGGCATTTTATTATTACCGCCCGGTGAATGTTTTTGCAGCGCATGGTTATGGCCCGGTATTGCTGGCAGGATCGGAAATAATTCAGTTACTTAATAATTATAGTTTTGAAATGAATGACAGTGCTTTGCAGTTGAAGGAGAAGAAATAAAGAGAAGGCTGTCTGAATAAAATTTCAGCAATTAATCTTGGTGTACTTTGTGCATCTCCTTTGTGTTCTTAGTGGTAAAAATATAAACCACAAGGTTCACTAAGGAAAACACGGTGGACACAAAGTATCTAAAATGGATTCTGTACAATAAAAAACAGTGAATGAAAATCAGGATATTAATTTTTGCATTTTTATTTTTTCATGTAACCTTATATGCACAAAAAAAAATGACCGTGTTTGCTGATAAACCAGTCGCCGCAGTTGCTCCCACCATGTGGGGTGTTTTTTTTGAAGACATCAACTTTGCAGCAGATGGCGGACTGTATGCTGAATTAATAAAGAACCGCTCCTTTGAATTTCCAATGCCACTGATGGGTTGGAAGGAGAACAGATCTGCTTACCAGAAAGGCAGGGTACTTATCATTAATCATGCCGCTGAAAATGCCAACAATACAAGGTTTGCCAGGGTTACCATCAATACAGCAGATGGAAATTATGCGCTTGCCAATGAAGGATTCCGGGGCATGGGCGTTCATAAAGAAAAGCGGTACGATTTTTCTATTTCGATAAGAAATAAAACAGCTTCTAACTTAAAAATAAAAATACAGTTACTTAATTATACGGGACAAATAATTGGAAGCACGGTGGTTGAAAATTTTACTACTGACTGGAAAAAATACACAGCTTCTTTTATAACAACTGATACTGTACAAAAAGGAAAACTGAACCTGGTCTTTGAAGGAACGGGTGAAGTTGATATCGATAACATTTCTTTATTTCCGCATGATACCTGGAAAGGCCGGCCCGGTGGTTTACGTAACGACCTGGTACAGAAAATTGCAGACCTGAAACCGGGCTTTATCCGCTTTCCCGGCGGATGTATTGTGGAAGGCAGGGATCTTACCAACCGCTATCAATGGAAAAAAACAATGGGCGAACCCGAGAACCGGAAACTGATCATGAACCGCTGGAATGTAGAATTTAAAAACAAACCGGCGCCGGATTATTACCAGAGTTTTGGCCTGGGTTTTTACGAATATTTTCAACTGGCAGAAGATATGGGTGCGGCGCCATTGCCCATTTTAAGTTGCGGTATGGCCTGCCAGTTCAACAGCGGCGAAGTAGCTGCCATGGATGAACTGCAACCTTATATTGATGATGCACTGGATTTGATAGAATTTGCCAATGGCGCTGTAACAACGCATTGGGGCAAATTAAGAAATGAGCTGGGGCATCCGGCACCATTCAATTTGAAATATATTGGTGTGGGTAACGAACAATGGGAATCGCAATATATTGAACGCTATAAAGTTTTTGAGCAGGCAATACTGGCGAAATATCCCGATATTAAAATTGTTTCCGGTTCGGGTCCGTCGCCCGATGGTGAATATTTTAATTATGCCTGGAAAGAATTAAGAAAATTACAGCCAGCATTGATTGATGAACATTATTATAAACCACCGGCCTGGTTCTTTGCCAATGCAACCCGCTATGATAACTACGACCGCAATGGCCCTAAAATATTTGCAGGTGAATATGCAGCCCATTCAAAAGAAGCCGTTGATGCCGAAGGGCGCAATAACTGGGAGAGTGCCCTGGCCGAAGCCGCATTTATGACCGGGCTTGAAAGAAATGCTGATATCGTACAAATGTGTTCCTATGCGCCTTTGCTGGCACATGTAGATGCCTGGCAATGGCGGCCCGACTTAATTTGGTTTGATAACCTGCGTACGGTTGCCACACCCAATTATTATGTGCAAAAATTATTCTCCACCAACAAAGGAACCGATGTGGTAAAAATTTTGCAGGATGGGAATGCCATTACCGGTAAAGACAGTCTGTATGCCAGTGCCGTGCTGGATAAAAAGCAGGGAGAGCTGATCATTAAGATCGTAAACATTTCATCAGCCGCACAAAATATTGAACTGGATATAACCGGTATAAAACCAACAAAGAAAAATTGTACCATGCAGGTACTTGCTGCCAACGACCTGTACAGTTATAATAAACTGAGTGAGCTGGATAAACTTTCACCAACAGAAAAAATATTTTTATTACAGTCGAATACAATGACACAGCAATTATTGCCTTATTCGCTCAGCGTTTTTAAAATTCCGTACAGCACAAAATAACATGAAAAAAAATCTGCCAATCATACTTGCTTTATTCATCGCCTGCAGTGCAACTGCACAAACCTGGAAATTTGATCTTGGTTCAGGTGCTGTGTCAAAAGGATACACACAAGTCACGCCCGATACAAAGTTTAGTTACGCCACCGGCTTTGGTTTCGACCAGGGTTCTGTTGTACGATCTGTTGAACGAAAAGGCAACAATGCATTGACCTGTGATTTTATCACCGGCGATAAACCTTTTTATTTTTCGGTGAAAGTTCCTGAAGGAAATTATGATGTGAAAATTATTTTGGGTGATAAAGAAGGAATATCAGCAACAACCGTTCGTGCAGAATGCAGAAGACTTTTTCTTCAAAATATAAAAACAAATAAAGGTGAGATCGTTGAAAAAATATTTACAGTACATGTTAAAGACAGTTTGATAAGGGATGCCAATGGAACTGTTACCGGTAAGGTAAAATTGAAGCCACGTGAAATCAATTACCTGCATTGGGATAACCTGCTCACCATAGAGTTCAGCGATACGCTTGCCAAAGTCTGTGCCATTGAAATTACCCGTAATACATCAGCCACCACCATTTTCCTGGCAGGCAATTCGACCGTGGTTGATCAGGACCGGGAACCCTGGGCTTCCTGGGGACAAATGATCCCGTCGTTTTTGGTTCCATCCACTGCAGTGGTGGCTAATTATGCCGAGTCGGGCGAGGCATTGAATTCTTTTGTAAGTGCCAGGCGCCTGGAAAAAATATTGAGCCTGATGAAGGCAGGCGATTATTTATTTATAGAGTTTGGGCACAACGATCAAAAACAAAAAGGAGAGGGTATTGGTGCTTTCACTTCTTACAAAAAAAGATTGCAATTCTTCATCAGTGAAGTAAGAAAGAAAGGCGGCATACCGGTGTTGGTGACTTCTATGAATCGCAGAAGTTTTGATTCAACCGGCCACATAGTTAATACATTGGGTGATTACCCCGAAGCAGTGCGGCAAACTGCCAAAGAAGAAAATGTGGCAATCATCGATCTGAATGCCATGAGCAAAATATTGTACGAAGCATGGGGCGAAGCCGCTTCTGTAAAGGCATTTGTGCATTACCCCGCCAATACTTTCCCCAACCAGGAAGAAGCATTGAAAGACAATACACATTTTAATACATACGGTGCTTATGAAATTGCCCGCTGCATTGTGCAGTCAATAAAAGATCAGCAACTGCCTTTGGTACAATATCTTAAAAAAGACATCCCTGCATTTAACCCGGCAAAGCCGGATGCCTGGAAAAACTGGTACTGGCCTTTAAGTGCCATGATGTCGTCGGCCAAACCGGATGGGAATTAATTATGGTATAAAGTAAACTGCTTACATGAAATTATTATTAGCAACAACCATTGCACTTAATTGCTTTACGGCTTTACATGCACAAGGGGATACAAGTTTTACCGCCACCGGCAATCCCATCATCCGGCATAAATACACAGCCGATGCTGCAGCGTTGGTATATAAGGATAAAGTATTTCTCTACACCGGACATGATGTAGCGCCGCCAAAAGAGAACCGGTATGTGATGCATGACTGGTTGTGTTTTTCCACTACTGATATGACCAATTGGACAGAGCATCCATCACCCTTAAATACAAAAGCATTTAAATGGGCAAAGGATGATGCCTGGGCAAGCCAGGTGATAGAACGCAATGGAAAATTTTATTGGTATGTTGCTATCACTCACGACAGCACTCACCGTGGCAAAGCAATTGGTGTGGCGGTAAGTGATAGTCCAACCGGGCCCTTTACAGATGCCATTGGCAAGGCATTGATCACAAACGATATGACCACCGAAGCAAAGATCAGCTGGGATGATATTGACCCAAGTGTGTTTATAGATGATGACGGACAGGCTTATTTATTCTGGGGCAATACAACCTTGCATTATGTAAAGCTGAAAGCAAACATGATTGAAATGGATGGGGATTTTAAAAAAGTAGAGGTACCAAAATTTACAGAAGCACCCTGGGTACACAAACGCAAGGGCTGGTATTATCTTTCTTATGCCTATGAATTTCCGGAGAAGATCGCTTATGCCATGAGCCGTAATATTAACGGCCCCTGGGAGTATAAAGGGATCCTGAATGAAATTGCCGGCAACAGCAATACCAACCACCAGGCTATCATTGAATTTAAAGGCAAAAATTATTTCATCTATCACAATGGTGCGCTGGTGCCCGATGCCGGCAGCTTTCACCGTTCGGTTTGTATTGATTACCTGTATTACAATAAAGATGGTACTATGAAACGGGTGGTGATGACTTCTGAAGGGGTAAATGCTGCCGCAAAATAATTTTTTGTGTGGTCACACAAAAAAATTTGAACACAGATGACATGGATTGAACGGATTTATGGGATTTAATTATTGGTTAAACCAACTTGTAATCCAAATCATCACCTTTCATATTGGATAAGCACAGGATTATCCTGCTTCGCAGAAAAGATCCGTGTTCATCTGCCAAATCCGTGTTATCTGTGTTCTATTCTATACATCGAAGATGTATCCGCACAAGAGCCAAATAACAGGACTGTACAGGATGCAAAAGCAGCTATGAAATGGTTACTTTATAGCTAAAGTTTGCTGTATGAAAAAGAAGAAAACACTCCTTTCTTTCTGCCTTGCGTTTGCATTGAATTTGTTATTTTTTTTACAGGCAATTGCCCAACCGGTAATGGAAACCGGTGGCCAGAAAATGCCTGCCGAATGGATAGATAAAGACACCCATCATAAAATTGTAAAACTATCTGCCGGCCTGCCGGGTAACAGTCTTAGTTTTTATTTTCACAACAATCCTTTTATTGGTAATGAAATGATTTTTTACAACAACAGCAGGCAAGCCGCTGCTGATGTTACCGATATGAAAAGGGAAGAAGTGAAAAGCAGCAACATAAATAATAAACAGATCTACAGCATTGACCTTACTACGCTTAAGACCAGGCAACTTACTTTTAGAACATCGCCCATGGGTGGGGAAGTGGTTTGCGGTAAAACACAAACTGTTTTTTACCAGGTAAAGGACAGTGTTTTCTCCCTCAACATAAAAACAGGAAAAGAATCATTGGTCTTTGTTTTTCCCGCAGGTTTTAAATCCAGTGTTTCTACTGTAAATGTAAATGGTACTTTGCTGGCAGGTGCCTGGGCTACTGATGCTGAGAAGGAAATTTTAAAAAACAATCCTGCCAAAAGCAGTTTCTTTAATTTGATCTACGATGCTCATCTGCCCAAAACATTATTTACCATTGATGTTAAGACCGGGCAGCTGAATAAAATTTTTACAGACAGTGCCTGGCTGAATCATTTGCAATTTTCTACCACCGATCCTGCGCTCTTGTCTTTTTGCCACGAAGGGCCCTGGCATAAAGTGAACCGCATCTGGCATATTAATGTGAACACAAAAAAAATAGTGCAGGTGCATCACCGCAGCATGGATATGGAAATATGGGGACACGAATGGTTTGGTGCCAGCGGCAAAACCATGTGGTTCGATCTGCAGCAGCCAAAAGGAAAGACTTTTTTTGTTGGAGGGTATGATGTAGCCACCGGCAAAGAAATTAAATACAGCCTGCCACGCAACGACTGGAGTGTACATTACAATTCTAATTCGACGGAAACTTTATTTGCAGGCGATGGCGGCGACCCCGGTGCAGTTGCCAAAGCACCCGACGGGCAATGGATAAATTTATTTACGCCCAACGGCGATAAGTTTGATACAGAAAAGCTCGTGAACATGAAACACCATCAATACAAGCTGGAACCCAACGTGCATTTTAGTCCGGATGATAAATGGATCATCTTCCGGGCAAATTTTGAAGGTGAATCGAATGTATATGCGGTGGAGATTAAAAAGAGCAACTAAGGAATGCTGAAATAATTTGTTAGCTTGGTATACAAATAAAAGACAATGAAAAAGATATTCCTGTTTACAATAATGTTGGTTTGTTTATGTACAGGCAGCTTTGCGCAAAACAAAGACTATGCTTACAGTGCCGTGCCTTTCACCAGTGTAAAACTTTCAGATAATTTCTGGTTACCCAGGATCAGGATCAATCATGATGTAACCATACCGGCATCTTTTGAGCGCTGCGAAAAAACGGGCCGTGTAAAAAACTTTATGATGGCGGCCACGCACAGCGGTAAGTTCTGCACTACCTATTCTTTTGATGATACAGATATTTATAAAACCATAGAAGGCGCTTCTTTTTCGCTGAGCCTTTTTCCGGATAAAAAGCTGGAAGCTTATATTGATTCGCTGATCACGATCGTGGGCAAAGCACAGGAGCCGGATGGATATTTATATACAGCCAGAACCATTGATCCGCTTAATCCGCATAAATGGGCCGGCCCGCAACGTTGGGTTAAAGAAAGAGAGCTGAGTCATGAGTTGTACAACGCAGGTCATTTATACGAATCGGCTGTGGCGCATTTTATGGCCACCGGCAAAAGAAACCTGCTGGATATTGCCATAAAAAATGCCGACCTGGTTTGCTCAGTTTTTGGTCCGGGTAAAATGCATGTTGCACCGGGGCATGAGATCGTTGAAATGGGCCTGGTAAAAATGTACCGCATCACCGGAAAGAAAGTGTATTTAGAAACTGCCAAAGATTTTATTGAAGAACGTGGGCGCTTTAATGGCTACGATGCAAAGAGCAAAGATCCGTGGAAGAATGGTGATTACTGGCAGGACCGTATTCCGGTTGTGGATCAGAAAGAAGCCATTGGCCATGCAGTACGTGCCGGTTATTTGTATGCAGGCATGGCCGATGTTGCTGCATTAACAGGCGATGAAAAATTATTAAAAGCCATTGATACCATCTGGATGAATATGGTGGCGAAGAAAATTTATGTGCAGGGTGGTGCCGGCGCAGTAGGCAGCGGCGAACGTTACGGGGATAATTACGAACTACCCAATGCCACGGCTTATAACGAAACCTGCGCAGCCATTGCCAATGTATACTGGAACCAACGTATGTTTCAGTTGCACGGCGATGCAAAATATATTGATGTGCTGGAGAAAATTTTATACAACGGTTTGATATCCGGCGTTGGGCTTGATGGTAAATCTTTTTTTTACACCAATGCCATGCAGGTGCGGCATAATTTTAAACATAGCGATATGGAAGGCGAACGTTCGGGTTGGTTTGAATGTTCCTGCTGTCCTACCAATATTTGCCGCCTGCTGCCATCGGTACCGGGCTATATGTATGCACAAAAAGATGATCAGGTATTTGTAAATCTTTTTGCTGCCAGCACCACTTCGTTAAAAGTGCAGGATAAAGCAGTTGAGATCGTTCAGCAAAATAATTATCCCTGGGATGGTAATTTGAAATTTACGGTATCGCCCAAATCTTCTTCCCAGACTTTTAGTTTGATGATACGTATTCCGGGCTGGGCACAAAATGCAGCTATTCCATCTGACCTGTATTCGTTTCAAAATAATACCAATAATATGCCTTCAATCAAGATCAATGGAATGATGATTGATTATAAGACCGAGCATGGTTATGCAGCAATCAGCAGGGCCTGGAAAAAAGGAGATGTAGTAGAACTGAATTTGCCGATGGAAGTGCGCCGTGTGATTGCTCTTGATAAATTAAAAGATGATATTGGCAAGATCGCCTTGCAACGTGGGCCCATTATGTATTGTGCCGAATGGCCCGATAACAATGGAAGAGCCGGTAATATTGTGTTGCCCGCCGGTACTGTTTTTTCTACCGAGTTTAAACCTGCCATGCTGAACGGCATTACCATTGTAAAAGCAGAAGCAACTGTTGTAGTTACCGATGAAAAACTGAATACCGTAACCACCATTAAGCAACCCTTTGTTGCCATACCTTATTATGCCTGGGCCAACAGGGGCAAGGGCGAGATGACAGTTTGGTTTCCGGAAAAGATAAAAGACATAGAAATAGTTACCAATTAAAATTTTGCAACGGAATGTTTAAAAGAATAATCATTTTTTCATTAGCGGTATTGCTTTTGCAAACTTTACATGCTCAGGTAAAAACTGCATTATCAAACACCACAAAACCATGGACCAGGTGGTGGTGGATGGGCAGTGCGGTAGATGAAGCAGGCATCAATAAGCAGCTTACACAATTAGCTGCTGCAGGATTTGGCGGTGTAGAAATTGTACCCATCTACGGCGCAAAAGGTTTTGAAAGTAAGTACATAAAATATTTATCGCCACAGTGGATGAAGATGCTGGATTACACGGTGCAGAAAGCAAAGGCATTGAATATGGGCGTGTATATTTCTGTGGGCACGGGTTGGCCTATTGGAGGCAGCCATGTAACTATTAATGATGCAGCCAGCAAACTGGTGGTTCAAAAATATGTGTTGAAAGCCAATGAAAAACTGACTGATAAAATATTGATCAATGATGCGAAGCAAAAAGATATTGCAGTGATTGGTTCATTGATGACATATAAAAAAAGTGGTGAAGTGGTTGATGTACTGAGTAAGCTGCAAGCGGATGGCAGCCTGGATTTTATTAGTAATGAAGGTGCAGACCTGATCGCCACTTTTACCGGAAAGACAAAACAGGCAGTAAAAAGAGCAGCACCCGGTGGTGAAGGTTATACCATAGATCATTTCAGCAAAGATGCTACAGCCAACTACTTTAAAATATTTGATGCGGCATTTGGCAATTCATCTCACGGCGTAAAAGCATTTTTTAATGATAGTTATGAAGTGTATAATGCAGACTGGACTCCGAACTTTTTCACTGAGTTTGAAAAAAGAAGGGGCTATGACCTGAAGAAATATTTAAACCTGTTTACCAGCAATCTATTGAACGATACCGTTGCCAGGTTAAAGAGTGATTACCGGGAAACCATTTCTGACCTGATGCTGCAGAATTTCTCAACTGTTTTTACATCCTGGACAAATAAACGGAACACGCTTTCTGTAAACCAGGCACATGGCAGCCCCGGAAATTTACTGGACCTCTACGGTGCCTTTGATATACCCGAGTGCGAAACCTTTGGCAGCAGTGCTTTTGATGTAAGAGGCCTGAGAAGAGATAGCGCCGACATACGCAATGTGGATCCGGATCCCATCATGCTGAAATTTGCCAGCAGTGCTGCACATGAATACAACAAACCGCTTACCAGTTCTGAAACATTTACCTGGCTGGGTGAACATTTTAAAACCGCCTGGAGCCAATGCAAACCGGAGCTTGACCAGGTTTTTTTATCGGGAGTCAATCATGTTTTTTATCATGGTACCACTTACACACCTGCTGATGCAAAATTTCCGGGATGGTTATTTTATGCCTCGGTAAATTTTGTACCGCATAACAGTATGTGGAAACACCTGAACGGATTGAATGAATATATTGCCCGTTGCCAGGCTGTGTTGCAAAACAGCACTACTGATTATGGTACCATTAAAATGTACTGGCCTGTATATGATGTGTGGCATAATGCAAACGGGCTTGATATGCCATTGGGTGTGCATAGTATTGAGAAATGGTTGCACCCAACTGCTTTTTATAAAAATGTAGAACAATTACAGGCGAGGGGATATGAAGTGGATTTTTTGAGTGACAAGATGATACAGAAAAGAGCAGACTATGGACTATTTTCAAAGCGGTCTCCCGGATTATATATGATTCCTGCATGTAAGTTAATGCCACTTAAAACTTTCCGGAATATACTTTCACTTGCCAGCGTTGACTATATTATTTTACAAGCTATGCCGGAAGATGTGCCGGGCTTCGGAAATTTAGATGCCGAAAGAGCAGCCTTTAAAAAATTAAAAGATTCATTGGTATTTATAAAAGTGAATGATGAAATTTCTACAGCTTATAATGGTAAAATTATTCTTTCTAAAAATGTAGAAAAAGGATTGGAACATGTTAAGCGGATTAATAGGGAAACCTTTACAGATTTGGGATTGAAATTTATAAAAAGACGGCAGGGAGATTCTCTCTTTTATTTTATTTCAAACAACACTGCAAAAGATATTGATGAAAAAATTCGGCTTAATGTAAATGCAAATTCAATTACCTACTTAAATCCTTTAAATGGTGAAACGGGTACCGTGCCTTTTGAAAAAACCGAGCATACAGCTAAAGTGAGAATGCAGTTAAAGTCCGGACAATCAATTATTGTACGTTCAAATTATCATGTGGCTGCCAAAGAAACGAAATGGAAATACACCGAACCGGTTGGTGAAGCCATTAACCTGGAGAACAATAAATGGAAATTACAGTTTACTGAAGGTGGCCCGGTTTTACCAAAAGAAAAAACATTAAGCAAAATGCAGCCGTGGACTAATTTTACAGAAGATTCTACCACACAATCTTTTAGCGGCACAGCTGTTTACTCCACCACATTCACTGTAAAAAATAAAGCAGCTGATTATTTATTGCAATTGGATAAACTGTACGAATCTGCCAGAATAATCATCAACGGCAAAGATGCCGGCCTGATCTGGAGCCTGCCGTACGAATTAAAAGTGGGCAGGTTTTTAAAAGGAGGAACCAATACCATCAGCATAGAAGTCTGTAATTTAATGGCCAACCGTATTCGTAATATGGACAGGAACGGAGAAGTATGGCGCAACTACCACGAAATAAATTTTGTAAACATCAACTATAAAAATTTTGATGCATCCAGTTGGAAAGTACAGCCATCAGGCTTAGGCGGGCCGGTTACTTTAAGGGCATTAAAAATTATACAATAAAGATCAGCCCATGAACTCAAAAAAAATATTGTCATTCTTTGTAATTGTATCTGCAATGCTGTTTCATGCAGTTGCCGTAAAAGCACAGGATTCTGTTGTGCTGCTGGTGAATGCCATTCAGCCTTCCATCACCATCAACAAAAATATATACGGGCATTTTTCCGAGCATCTTGGCCGTTGCATTTATGATGGCTTCTGGGTGAGTGATACTTCTTCTTTACAAAAGAAAGACAGGATACGTTTGGATGTGGTGGAAGCATTGAAGAAAATAAAGATCCCTAACCTGCGCTGGCCCGGCGGTTGCTTTGCCGATGAATACCACTGGCGTGATGGCATTGGTCCCCGGAAACAAAGGCCCAGCATGATCAATACCAACTGGGGCAATGTTGCAGAAGATAATAGTTTTGGTACGCATGAATTTTTAGAGTTGTGCAGCCTGCTGGGATGTGAACCATATATCAGCGCCAATGTGGGCAGTGGTACGGTGGAAGAAATGAGTAAATGGATCGAGTATTTAAATTTTGACGGGCAAAGCCCGATGGCGGCTTTGCGTAAAGAGAACGGAAGAACAAAACCCTGGAACGTTTCTTTCTGGGGAATTGGCAATGAAGCATGGGGTTGTGGCGGAAGAATGACACCGGAGTATTATGCCAATGAATACAGGCGCTATGCTACCTATACAAAAAATTATCCCAATGCATCGCTCAAAAAAATTGCCAGCGGCGCCAACTCCGAAGATTATAACTGGACAGAAGTGCTGATGAAGAATATTCCGCTGAATATGATGTGGGGCATTGGTGTGCATTATTATACGGTGCCTAAAACATGGGCTGCAAAAGGATCTGCCACTGCTTTTAACGAGACAGAATATTTTACTACCATGCAAAAAGCATTGAGGATGGAAGAACTGGTTACCCGCCATGCCACCATCATGGACCGGTACGATCCAAATAAAAGAGTGGCCATGGCAGTGGATGAATGGGGTATCTGGACAGATGTGGAGCCCGGAACAAATCCGGCATTTTTATACCAGCAAAACAGTTTGCGTGATGCGTTGATTGCCGCATCTACCCTTAATATTTTTAATAATCATTGCGACAGGGTGAGGATGGCAAACCTGGCACAGGTGGTGAATGTATTGCAGTCGCTGATACTTACAAAGGGCAACGAGATGATACTTACACCTACCTATCACATATTCGACATGTACAAAGTGCACCAGGATGCGAAGTGGTTACCTGTACAGATCAACAGCCCGTCTTATCAATCGGGTACACAAAAAATTGCAGCAGTAAATGTTTCGGCATCTAAAGATTCGCTGGGAGTAATTCATATATCATTTGTAAATATCGACCCGGTAAAAACGATCAATATCAAAACCATTGTACAGGGCGCCAACTGGAAACAATTGAGCGGCACAGTGCTAACATCCGCCAGCTTTACTGATATCAACACATTTGAAAATACTTCCAGAATAAAACCTGCCGAATTTAAAGGAGCAAAAAAAGAAGGAGATTATTTAAGTGTTTCATTACCTGCAAAAAGTGTGGTGGTACTGGAATTAAAATAAACAGACTGTATGAAGCATGTGTTTTTATTTACTGCATTTTTACTTGCTTCAGTTTGCGGCCATGCACAGAATGAGAAAACTGCTCCCAAACCATTGTATGATGATCCGGTTTATCATGGAGCAGCTGATCCCGTAATTATTTACAACAAGAAAAAAAAATGCTGGTGGATGCTGTACACCAACCGAAGGGCATCGATTGTTGATTCAACCGTACAATGGGTGCATGGAACCAGGATTGGTATCGCAGAAAGTAAAGACGGTATTACCTGGAAATACAAAGACACAGCCAATATCAATTACAGGCCCGATAGTGGTTATACACACTGGGCACCGGATGTGATTGAAGATAAAGGCATCTACCATATGTACCTCACTTATGTGCCCGGAACTTTTACAAACTGGAATCATTCAAGGGTGATCGTTCATCTTACCAGTAAAGATTTATTGAACTGGAATTATCAATCCACTTTAAAATTAATTAATGAAAAAGTGATTGATGCTTCTGTATTTAAAGTGAATGATTCTTTATGGCGCATGTGGTATAATAATGAAAAAGACGGCAAGAGTATTTATTATGCTGATAGTAAAGATTTATATAACTGGGTAGATAAGGGCAAAGCCATTGCAGCAAGAGGCGAAGGGCCGAAAGCATTTTATTGGAGCGGAAAATATTTTATGATTGTTGATGCCTGGAAGGGCATGGAAATTTATTCATCAGATGAT
Organism: uncultured Chitinophagaceae bacterium; assembly: GCA_963715585.1. Taxonomy (GTDB): domain Bacteria; phylum Bacteroidota; class Bacteroidia; order Chitinophagales; family Chitinophagaceae; genus Ferruginibacter. Next base: position 1,070,597 of record OY970254.1, read on the forward strand.
TTGCTAAAATGGAAAAAACAACCCAACCGGATTTTAGAAAATCCCGGCAAGGGACTGGATGACCAGGCCATTGGCGGGCATTGCGATGTGGTAGTAAACAATGGCCGTGCTTTTGTTTATTACTTCACACATCCCGGCAGACGTAAAGATAAACCGGCAGCCAAAGGAAGTTTTGATGATAAGCGGAGTGTGATACAACTGGCTGAATTAAAATATGTGAATGGTGAAATTGTTTGCGACAGGGATGAACCGGTAAATATTAAATTGCAGAAAAATAAATAACCATGTCTTACACAGCAAATGAACAACGCTACCAGCAAATGCAATACCGCCGTTGCGGAAAAAGCGGTATACAATTATCTGCACTTTCACTTGGGTTATGGCACAACTTCGGCGATGTAGATTCGGAAGAAATTTACCGAAAAACATTACATACAGCATTTGATTGCGGCATTACCCATTTTGACCTGGCAAACAATTATGGCCCGCCACCCGGCAGTGCCGAAACAAATTTTGGGAAAATACTCAAACAGGATTTTTATGCACATCGTGATGAAATGATCATCAGTAGTAAAGCGGGCTACTATATGTGGCCCGGGCCTTATGGCGAATGGGGCTCAAAGAAAAACCTGGTTGCAAGCCTTGATCAAAGTTTAAAACGGATGCAACTGGATTATGTTGATATTTTTTATCATCATCGTCCTGACCCCGATACGCCGCTGGAAGAAACCATGGCAGCACTGGATCTTATCGTGCGCCAGGGCAAGGCTTTATACGTTGGTATCTCCAATTATAAAAGTGCCGAAGCAGCAAAAGCATTTGCTGTTTTAAAACAATTGGGCACGCCCTGTTTAATTCACCAGCCAAAATATTCCATGTTTGAAAGATGGGTTGAAACCGATGGATTGCTGGATGTGCTTGAAACAAACGGCGTTGGCTGCATTCCTTTTTCGCCATTGGCGCAGGGCTTATTAACCAACCGCTATATCAATGGCATCCCCGAAGGATCAAGAGCTACAAAGGGTGTTTTTCTGAAACAGGAACAGATAACTGCAGAAGTTTTAAACAAGATCAAAGCATTAAATAATATTGCGGCAGAACGTAATCAATCTCTGGCACAAATGGCCCTGGCCTGGTTGCTGAAAGATGAACGGGTTACTTCTGTGTTGATAGGTGCAAGCAGTGCTGCACAGTTGCTGGATTCGGTTGCCTGTTTGAATAAGCTTCAATTTTCAACAGAAGAGTTGAGTGCCATTGAAGCAATATTGAAATAATTTTTTTAATTATTTGCATGGCTGCTAATTGAATAAATACTGCGACTCAAAATCCGTTCCGTATGAACGCCAGGTGGGTAGCAAGAGATTAATTCAAATGCATTCCGTTCCGTAGGAACGACAGGTGCAACCCCAGAAAGATTAAATTTTTATAACAATGCCCAATACGTACACACAAATTCACATTCAATTTGTATTTGCGGTAAATACAGAGCCGCATTGATTGATGCCGGATGGAAAGAACGTTTGCATCAATATATAACCGGTATCTTTCAGCAACACAATCATAAAATGCTGCAGATAAACAGCATGCCCGATCATATCCACATTTTTATTGGCATGCGGCCGCATCAATCGGTATCTACATTAATGCAAATTGTAAAATCGGAAAGCAGTAAATGGATCAAAGATGAAAAATTATGCAATCAGGCTTTTGCATGGCAGGAAGGGTATGGTGCCTTTTCTTATGCTAAAAGCCAGGTGGATGATGTAATCCGGTATATTCAAAACCAGGAAATACATCACCGCAAGGAAACATTTGTAGAAGAGTATACAAAGTTTTTAAATGCTTTTGAAATTGAATGGGACGAGCGTTATATTTTTAAAAATCCTGAATGATTTCGCAGGCAGGAGCACCTGTCGTTCCTACGGAACGGTGCAACATCATTTATGCTGTTGCTACCCACCTGGTGTTCCTACCGGAACAAAAGAGTTTATTGTAACAAAGCGTATTAAAACTGTTGAGAAATTTAAGTCATATAAGCAATCTTTCGCAGGATGCAACAGGACGGATTAACTATCTTGTAAACCTATATTACAGACTCTATAAACGATTGTATGTTGCAAAGATCCACCGGTTCAATATATATAGTATTGATTTTACTTTTTTGCGGGCAAAACCTGTTCTCACAGGCAAAAAACAACATCTTCGTTTCTGAACAAAAAACAGCCAATGCATTTCCATTGTTTACAAATACAGTAACACCAGCGTTTTATTACGATGGTAAAGATGCCAAAGTAGTGCAGATAGCTGCGGAAGCATTTACAAATGATGTCAAACTCATTTCCGGCAAACAAATAAAACTAAATTCAGGCAGCAAAATAGCAGATAGATATTCCATCATTGCCGGCACCATCGGTCAATCAAAATTGATTGACGGACTCATAAAAAACAAAGCAGTTAATGTAACAACTATAAAAAATAAATGGGAATGCTTTACTATAAAACTGCTTGGTAAAAAATTAATCATTGCCGGCAGCGACAGAAGAGGAACTGCTTTTGGTATTTTTCATTTATCCAGGCTGATGGGCGTATCGCCATTTGTATGGTGGGCCGATGCAGTACCTGAGAAAAAGCAGCAATTATTTATATCGGGTAATTATACATCAACAACACCATCGGTGCAATACCGTGGTATTTTTATTAATGATGAAGACTGGGGTTTACAACCCTGGGCTGCAAAAAACATGGATACGGATATTAAAGACATCGGCCCAAAAACCTATGCAAGGGTTTTTGAATTGCTGCTGCGGTTAAAAGCCAATTATATCTGGCCGGCCATGCATCCCTGCACCAAGGCATTCTATTATTACAAACAAAATCCAAAGGTTGCAGATGATTATGCCATTGTGGTTGGCGGCAGCCATTGCGAACCTATGCTGCGTAATAACGTTTGCGAGTGGGCCGAAACTTATGAAGAAGAATATAAAAAGAAACCCGGCGAATGGCGTTACGATGTAAACAAGCCGGAAATTTATAACTATTGGAACGACCGCATTAAAGAGGCTGTAAATTACGAATCGGTTTTTACCGTGGGCATGCGTGGCGTGCATGATGGCAGTATGCCCGGCCCCAAAGACCCCAATGAAAAAGTAAAACTGCTGGAAAACGTAATTACCGATCAAAGAGAGATATTACAAAACAATTTTAAAAAACCTGCTACAAACATTCCGCAAATATTTGTGCCTTACAAAGAAGTGCTGAGCTTGTACCGCAGAGGAATGAAACTGCCGGATGATGTAACCATCATCTGGCCTGATGATAACCATGGTTACATCCGCCAGTTACCCAACGAAGCTGAACAAAAAAGACCTGGTGGCCATGGTGTGTATTATCATTTGTCTTATTGGGGTAGTCCGCATGATTATTTATGGCTGAGTTCCATCTCACCTGCACTGATCGGTTACGAAATGAAAAAAGCTTATGATTATGGTGCCAAAAAATTATGGGTATTTAATGTAGGCGATATAAAACCAGCGGAGCTGGAAATGCAGTTTGCGATGGATATGGCCTGGGATGTAAAAATCTATCATGAAGAAGATACTTACAGTTATATTGAAAAATGGGCGACGGAATTATTTGGTACAGGCAATGCCAGTATGGTATGGATGTTAAAAGACGCATACTATCATTTGGCAGAATCGGGTAAGCCGGAACATTTGGGCATGTTAACCTTTACCAAAAAAGAAATGGAAGAACGCATTGATGAATACAATACGTTAACCGGACTTACTGCCACCTGCAAAAAAAGAATACCGGCATCGCTGCAGGATGCGTTTTACCAGCTTATAGAATATCCTATAACCGGCGCAGCCCTCATGAATAAAAAAATATTTTATGAGCGAATGGCTGCGATTGTTTTATCAGATAAAAAAGAAGTGGAGGCAAAAGAGTATTCGCTGAAAGCAAAAGAAGCTTTCGATTCTATAAAAATAATGACAGACTATTATAATACCAGCATGGCTGCAGGCAAATGGAATGGTATGATGAGCTGGCATCCACGTGATTTGAAAGTGTTTAATACGCCAACAGCTTTTGACAGTATTAAAATAAAAAACGACAGTGCGTTTAACAGGAAGGAAACGGAAGAAGCTAACCTGGTAGATACAAAAACTGCCTGGACATTAAACTCTATGCAGGTCATCCAAAATTGTAAACTGCTGGACAGAGTGGGGATTAGCGGCTGGGCCCTGGCTGCCAGGACTTTTGATTCTGCTGAAGCTGTAATAAGTTACCCGGTTAAATTAGCAGCAGGTAAATATAAAGTGGTGGTGAAATGCCTGCCTGTTTACGCTATGGAAAAAGAGAAGAAACTTGCATACAGTATTTCGGTAAATGAAGAAATGCCACAGCTGGTTAATGTACATGCCGAAACAGAAACTGCAGCATGGAAAGAAAATGTGATCAGGGGGTTTTCTCAAGGCAACACACTACACGTTGTAAACAACAATGGCCTTGCAACTATTAAAATTATTTTAAAGAATAAAAATCTTCTTATCAGCCAAATAGAAATTTATAAAGCACCATAAACATGCATACAATATTTTTTACTCTTGCTATTTTATTTTCGGGCATAACCAATGCCCAAACAAAACAAATTCAATTCCTCTCCGGTACCGATACCAAACATACCGTGCAATGGGATTTCTTTTGTACTGCCGGCCGTAACAGCGGCACATGGAGTACCATACAGGTTCCCAGTAACTGGGAGCAGCAGGGCTTTGGTAATTATAATTACGGCCGGGATTATAAAACCAATGGAAAGAATTTTCGTTTTTATGATGAGAAGGGGATGTATAAATACAGCTTTAAAGTTGCTCCATCCTGGAAAGGGAAAAAGATCAATATTGTTTTTGATGGCAGCATGACGGATACTGAAGTGAAGATAAATGGCAAGCCTGCAGGCACCATTCACCAGGGCGCTTTCTACCGGTTTAAATATGATATCACTTCTTTATTGTTTTTTGATAAACCAAACACACTGGAAGTAACGGTAAGCAAAATGAGTGCCGATGCCAGTGTGAACAATGCCGAGCGCCTGGCCGATTACTGGGTATTTGGCGGTATTTTTCGCCCGGTTTGGCTGGAAGCGACACCAACACAATTTATAGATTATGTGGGCATTGATGCAAAGGCTGATGGAAAATTTTCTATGCAGGTATGGACAAAGAACCTTACTCAAAGCGCATTTGTGGTTACCACCATTACAGATGCCAGCAGGAGAATCATCGGCACTTTAAAAGTTCCGGTTGAAAAATTGGCTGAGAATGTAATAGCCACAGCACAAATGGAAAACATAAAGATGTGGACATCGGAAACACCAAATCTTTACAACGCCCATGTGGTATTGCAGGATGCAGGCGGAAAGAAATTGTATGAACTCAATGAAAAATTCGGCTTCCGTACCATTGAAATAAAATACGGGCAGGGCGTTTATATCAATGGCACACAGGTTAAGTTTAAAGGTGTTAACCGCCATTGCTTTTGGCCCGAAACTGCCAGAGCCTTGAGTGATGAACAGCAGTTGCAGGATGCACTGTTGCTGAAAGAAATGAACATGAATGCAGTGCGCTGTTCTCATTATCCACCCGATAAATTGTTTTTACAACTCTGCGATAGCCTGGGCATTTATGTTTTGGATGAACTGGCTGGCTGGCAAAAATATTACAGCAGCAAGGCCGGTGAGCCACTGGTAAAGGAAATGGTTTTGCGTGATATGAATCATCCTTCTATCATTTTTTGGGATAATGGCAACGAAGGCGGCACCAACAAAGACCTGGATGATGATTTTGTAAAATGGGATTTTCAAAAACGCCCGGTTATTCATCCGCACCACAGGCCCGGTAACCAGTTCAACGGAATAGATTGTAACCACTATGAAGATTTTTACAGCACGCAAAAAATACTGAACGATTCATTGATCTACATGCCAACCGAAATGCTGCATGCGCAGGATGATGGCGGTGGCGGTGTAGCCATGGAAGATTTCTGGAACCTGCACTGGAAGTCGCAAAAATCGGCCGGTGTTTTTATTTGGGCCATGGTTGATGAAGCTGTTGTACGTACCGATCTGAATAATATACTGGATGCAAATGCTTTAAATGCACCGGATGGTATTCTTGGTCCTCACCGTGAGAAAGAAGGAAGTTTTTATGCACTGCGTGAAATTTTTTCTCCTCTTCAGTTAAGGCTTGGCCAGCAGTTGCCTGCCAATTTTAACGGACAGGTAGAACTGGAAAACCGCTACCATTTCCTTAACACAAACCAGTGTACATTTTATTGGGCATTGGTTGATTTTAGTAAACCATTTGATCGTTTTGATGGATACGTGGTAAAGAAAAAAGGTACGGCAACAGCACCGGATATTGCTGCAACAAAAAAAGGGTTTCTACAATTACAATTGCCGGGCGATTATAAAAATTATGATGCACTGGTAATTGTAGCTAAAGATAATTTTGGGAAAGAATTGTATAAATGGACATCGGCCATTAAAAGCAACACCGACCGGTTAAGTGGTTTTGTTATGGCCAGAAATGATTCAGCCACTATTAAAGAAACCGATACACTGTATTCCATCACCGGTGGTGAAGTAACTGTTGTGCTGGATAAAAAAACAGGAAACCTGGTTACTACAAAAAACACAGCCAATGATTATACTTTGTCTTTTAACAACGGCCCTGTACTGGTTAAAGGCAATGCAGCCGTGGTTTCATCCAAAGCCTATAAAGAAGGAACCGATGCAGTTGTTGAGTTTACTTACAGCGGCAATATGAAATATGTAAAGTGGAAAATGAATGCCAGCGGCTGGGCAACCATGGAATATGAATACAACCTGGAAGGCGACTATCCCTTTGCCGGCGTGAGTTTCAGCTATCCCGAAAATTATATCATATCCAGCCGGTGGTTGGGTAAGGGCCCCGTTCGTCAGTGGAAGAACAGGATTGCCGGCACGCCGCTGAACGTTTGGCAAAATATGTACAACAATACACAAACGGGTTATTCGCCTGCTGTATATCCCGAGTTTAAAGGCTATTACGGCGAAGTGAACTGGATGGAGTTAAGTACTGTTGAAGGGAAATTATATGTGGCAACACCCGATACCGGTTTGTTTGTAAGGCTCTTTGATTTTTATGGATTGACCAGTGCTACAAAACCATTTCCCGAATTGCCGGTTGGTAATATTTCGTTCCTTGATTGTATTCCGCCCATGGGAACAAAACTGGCAACAGGTTTAACAACCAACACCAAAGTGTACGGCCCCATGAGCGAACTGAATCATTTGAGTGGAAGCAAGAAACGTACATTGTATTTTTATTTTGGTATGCCAAAAACAAGCGAGAGCAAAGAAAATTACAGCAGGCCGGCAGTAGATAATGTGTTTACCCCCGGGCCATAAAGGGAAAAATAAATGTTTTCAAATTGATGAAGATAACCTGTCATAAACTGTCAGTCATTTATATAGTGGTGCTGATATTTTCGTACCCGTTATTTGCCCAGCAAATAAAAAATGTGAAAACCATTTTTGTAGACAGTGGCTGGGCAGGCAACTCAGTAAATACAGTAGTGTTCAGGAAAAATTCCTTGTCTACCTATAAAGATACCCAGTTCATTTCTTTTTATAACCAGGATGGCTATGTTGTGTTGGGAAAAAGAACATTGGGCAAAGCAAAATGGACGCTGCAAACAACCGGCTTTAAAGGCAGGATTGCTGATGCACATAATTCCATCAGTATAATTACAGATGGAGATGGTTATTTACACCTGGCATGGAACCACCACGCCAATGCTTTGCATTACAGTAAAAGTGTTGCCCCTGGTTCTTTACAAATGACAGATGAAATGGCCATGACCGGCATTACAGAATCTGCAGTTACCTACCCCGAATTTTATACATTGCCCAACGGTAATTTATTGTTTTTTTACCGCGATGGAAGATCAGGGCAAGGCAACCTGGTAATTAACCGCTATGATGTTAAAACAAAAACATGGGTGCAGCTGCATAAAAATTTAATTGATGGTGAAGGACAGCGTAATGCATACTGGCAGGCTTTTGTAGATGTAAAAGGAATAGTACATCTCTCGTGGGTGTGGCGTGAAACAGCCGATGTGGCAACCAACCACGATCTGTGTTATGCCCGATCAACAGATGGTGGATTGACCTGGCAAAACAGTCATCATGAAAAATATGCATTGCCCATAAATGCTGCTACTGCAGAATATGTTTGCCGCATTCCACAAAAAAGTGAACTCATTAATCAAACAAGTATGTGTGCCGATGATGATGGTAATCCTGTGATTGCTTCCTACTGGAAAGACCAGGGAGATTCCATTCCGCAATACCATATTGTATATAAAATAAAGGAAGATTGGAAAGTGAATAATTTAGGTTTTAGAAAGACAGCTTTTAGTTTGAGTGGAGCAGGTACCAAACGAATTCCGATCAGCCGTCCGCAGGTAGTTAGTTTTAAAAATAAAAACAGTACCGCAGTTGCTTTAATTTTCAGGGATGAAGAAAGAGGTAGTAAAGTTTCGATGGCAGTTAATAAAGATATCAGTTTAAATAACTGGCAAATAGAAGATCTGTCAGAAACTTCGGTTGGTTCATGGGAACCAACTTATGATACAGAACTTTGGAAACAAAAAAAGCAGTTACAGCTGTTTATACAATTTACTGATCAGAAAGATGCTGAAGGTAAAGCCGGTATTTTGCCACAGCCTGTTCAGGTAATGGCAATAAAAATAAAATAATTATGAAAGTAAAAATATTGTGCCTGGTTTTATGTACTGCATTTATTAATGCAGGGGCACAAAATAATTATCATTTTAAAATTGATAAGGAATTGCTGAAAGGCATAACTAAAAACTTTACAGATGCTGCCGGGCAATATAAACTGCTTGCGAAAAATTTACCGGCCAATAAATTTCCCAAAACTTATTTTCCGGTAACGGATAAATATGAGTTCAGCAATTCAGACTGGTGGTGTAGCGGGTTTTATCCGGGCACATTATTATTATTGTACGGGCAAACTAAAGATACCATGCTGTATAATGAAGCGATGCGGATACTGGAACCACTAAAAAAGGAACAGTTTAATACGACAACGCACGACCTTGGTTTTATGATGTATTGCAGTTTTGGTAATGCAAACCTTATTGAACCAAACCCAGCGTATAAAAATATTTTGCTGCAAAGCGCCAGGTCGTTAAGCAGCCGTTTCAATCCCACTGTGGGCTGCATCAGGTCCTGGAACGGTAAGGATAATGAATACCTGGTGATCATTGACAACATGATGAATTTGAAATTGTTGTTTTGGGCAACGCAGGTTACCGGTGATTCTTCTTTTTACAAGATCGCCGTAACCCATGCCAATACAACCATGGTCAATCATTTTCGCAATGATAACAGCTCTTACCATGTAATTAATTACAATGGAATTACCGGTGCTGTTCAGCAAAAAAGAACTGCACAGGGTGCAGCGAACGAATCGGCATGGGCCAGGGGACAGGCATGGGGCCTGTATGGTTTTACGGAAACTTACAGGGAAACAAAAGACAAAAAATACCTGGAGCAGGCCAATAAAATAGCCCGCTTTATTTTATCGCATCCGAATTTACCGGTTGATAGAATTCCTTACTGGGACTTTAATGCACCCGGCATACCAAATGCGTTACGTGATGCTTCTGCTGCTGCCATCACAGCGTCTGCATTGCTGGAACTATGTACCTATGTAAATAAGGAAGATGGAAAAAAATATTTCAAAGCTGCTGAAATGATGTTGAAATCATTATCATTGGATGAATACAAAGCTGCTGCCGGTACCAATGGTGGTTTTATTATAAAGCATGGTGTTGGGCATATGCCCAATAAAACAGAAGTGGATGTGCCGCTTACTTATGCTGATTATTATTTTATTGAAGCGTTGATCAGGTACGAAAATTTAAATAAACAGAAGTGAAATATTGTTGCTGCATATTATTAAGTGTTTTTTTCAGCCAGGTATTATCTGCACAAACGGATGCACCAGGAAATTACTGGCATCGTAAAGAACGAACGCTTCGTTATCATCCCGAAGGAAATGATATTGTGATCACCAACGGCAACAGAAGATTTACAAGAGCTTTATATGGCACCAACACAGCCTTTCGTGTGGAAGCCGGTGATCTGCCCGAATTTGCATTGTACATGCCGGGTATGGGTGGCAATATTAAATTCGGTTTGTCAAATAACGATAGCAGTAAATGGTTAATTAAAGCAGATAAGATAACTGCCCGTTACCGCCCCGGCAGTATGTTGTACGAGATTGAAGATAAAATGCTGGGTAAAGGAAAACTACATCTTACTGTACTTGCCATGGGCGATGCTGAAGGCTTGATCATTAGGATGGAATTTGAAAATGTGTCTGAAAAGGTAAAATTAATTTATGCTTATGGCGGTGCATCCGGAAAAAAATTCAGCCGGGATGGAGATATGGGCCCCGATCCTGAAAGCAGTTTTTATTTAAAACCGGAGTATTGTACTGACAACAGTTACAGCCTCAGCAAAAATAATTTTCTGCTGAAATATGGAACGGGTGTGGTTGCAGAATGGGATCCATATGTAAACAAAAACTTTGCATCTGACACTGTTAAAGCTGTTAAGGTTGGTAAAGAACAACAGGTGCTGGGCTTTGTTCCGCCATCTATGCAATTGCAGGTAGCAAATGCAGAGCAGCAAATTTCTCCGGCAGTGTTGCTTCAGTCCAAACAAAATAAATCGTCGCTTATTACAGGCTGGCTTGATGCAAAAAATAATGAAGCTTATTTTTTCGCTCTTCAAAAAACAGAAAACAATAAAACAATTGCCTTTACTGATGCAGAAAAAATATTCAGCAAGGCAGAAACGGCCAGAAAAAAAATTGCTGACAGAGTTAACATTGTAACGCCCGATAAATACATCAACACATTGGGTGGTGTAATCAGCATTGCAGCGGATGCGGTTTGGGAAAGTCCGACTTTTATGCATGGCGCCATTGGTTGGCGCATGCGGCTGAATGGCTGGCGTGGCCCGTATGTGGGCGATGTGCTGGGCTGGCACGACAGAGCCAAAACACATTTTAAAGCGTATGCTTTATCGCAGGTTACAACACCATTAACCGGACCAGTAGCAATGGATACAGCCTTGCATCTTGCCCGTTCGCTGGAGAAAATGGGTACATCCATTTTCAGCAGCGGCTATATTGCCCGCAATCCCAATGGCGATTTTCGTCCGCATCATTATGATATGAACCTGGTTTATATTGATGCCTTGCTCCGTCATTTTAAATGGACAGGTGATCTGACTTTTGCGAAAGAAATATGGCCCGTTATTACCCGTCATCTTGCCTGGGAAAAAAGAAATTTTGATCCGGATGATGATGGGTTGTATGATGCTTATGCTGCCATCTGGGCAAGCGATGCATTGCAATACAGTGGTGGCGCAGTAACCCATTCATCGGCCTATAATTATAAAGCCAATAAAGAAGCAGCGGCTATTGCAAAGCTGATTGGCGAAGATGGAACAAAGTATGAAGTAGAAGCAACAAAAATTCTAAAAGCAATCAATGCAACTTTGTGGATGCCGGCAAAAGGAACCTATGCTGAATTTAAAGACATGCTGGGAAATAAATTGCTGCATCCCAATGCTGCGGTGTGGACCATCTATCACAGCCTCGACAGTGATGTGCCGGATATTTTTCAGGCTTATGAAAGCATGAAATATATTGATGAGAACATTCCGCATATACCGGTAAAAGCAAAAGGCCTGGAAGATGGTTATTTCACCATCAGCACCAGTAAATGGATGCCTTATGACTGGAGTCTGAACAATGTTGCCACTGCAGAAGTGATGCACACGGCATTGGCCAACTGGCAGGCGGGCCGCAATGAAAAAGGATTTAATTTATTCAAAAGTGAATTGTTATCTACCATGTATCTCGGTGGCAGTGCAGGTAATATCGGGCAGATATCTTTTTATGATGCAGCCCGTGGTGAAGCCTATCGTGATTTTGCTGACCCCGTTGCCATGACGGCAAGAAGTTTGGTAGAAGGATTGTTTGGCATTTTACCTGATGCATTAAAAGAAGAATTGGTTATCAGGCCAGGCTTTCCTGCTGAATGGAATAATGCATCGATCAATATTCCTGATATCAGTTTTGATTTTAAGCGTACAGAAAAAAAAGATGTTTATACCATCGTTCCTTCCTTTGGAAAAAGGCTTGCACTGAAGTTATTGGTAAAAGCCAATGGAGACAAAGTAGAATCAGTAATGGTGAACGGCAAAAAAGTTGCGTGGAGAAATCTTAGAGATGCAATGAGTGTGCCGGTGATTGAAGTTAAAGCCGGCATCCAAACTAAATACCTCGTCACCATTAACTGGTCTGGAAATATTACTGCAGCTTCCGGCCTTCAAAATAAATATGTTGCCGGTGATAAACTGAATGTTCAGTTTCCCGGTGCCATCATTCAAAATATTTCCGATCCTCAGCATGTTTTACAATCAGTACAAAAAAAGAATGATCAATTATCTGCTGTGATCAATACCGTAAAAGGCAGCTATACTTTTTTTGTACAGGTAAAACAAAACGACCTAAGCTGGTGGCTGCCGCTTGATATAACCGTAAAAGATGCCGTGGAAATAACAGCATCATTTACCCAGCCCAAAAATAATCTTCAGTTTAGCGTAACCAATAATACAGGTTCGCTGATAAAAGGAACGCTGTTTATGAATGGAGGTCCCAATGCATTCTCCCGGCCGCTGGAATTAAAACCGAATACTGTTTATACACAAATGAATCTTTCGCAGGCCATGCTTATTCCCGGCAGTAATGTTGTTGCTTTCACCCGGGATGACCAGGTAAAGCGTGAAAATATAATTAACTGGGATGTGGATGGTACCGGCAAAGCCACGCAGGAACTGGATCTAAGCAGGTACTTTAATGATAAGGTTACCAATATTTTTAAGAACCAATATCTTTCTCCACGCCCCAATGTTGCTACTTTGCAATTGCCAACACAAGGTATTGGAGACTGGACACATCCTTTGAAAACTGCTAACATTGATGATAAAGGATTGAGAAAACTGGCGGGTGCATTAAACCGGATCGTATTGCCGCAGGGCGTTCCATTCTCCACACCATCCGATACCCTGCAATCAAATATTCTCTTTACATCGCAGTGGGATAATTATCCGAATGAAACCATTGTACCGTTGACAGGAAAATCATCTCATGCTTATTTGCTGATGGCAGGCTCTACCAATCCCATGCAATCAAGATTGGTGAATGGTGCGGTCATCATTTCTTACACAGACAATACTGCTGATACCTTATTATTAAAAAATCCAGAAACCTGGTGGCCCATTGAGCAGGATTATATGGATGATGGTTTTGCCTTTACCCTGGATGCAGCCAGGCCGGTAAGAATACATTTGAAGACCGGAAAATTTACTTCAGACTACGATGGTAACCTGGAAATAAATGAAGGGAAAATGATTGATGGTGGAGCCGCAACAGTTTTGGATATGCCATTGAACAGGTTTAAAACACTGAAAGAATTAAAACTGCAAACCATTGCCAATGATGTAGTGATAGGATTGATGGCAGTAACGCTTGTTAGAGAATAAAGAATTACTATGAAACGCATCGTTTTATTTTTACTGATCACGCTTTGTTATTTTACAAAAACAAATGCACAGGGTGCTGCTGTAAAGCAGCAAACGAATATCATATTTATACTGGCAGATGACCTTGGCTATGGCGATATAGGATGCTACGGCCAGCAAAAAATTAATACGCCCAATATTGATGCATTGGCAAAAAGCGGGATCAAGTTTACGCAGTATTATTCAGGCAGTACTGTTTGCGCCCCGGCCAGGGCAACGTTTATGACTGGCCTGCACACCGGCCATACACCCGTAAGAGGCAATGTTGGCAGGCAACCGGAAGGACAATTTCCTTTGCCGGAAAGTTCGGTTACGATTGCAATGGAATTGCAGAAAGCAGGATACAGAACGGCTGCATTCGGTAAATGGTCACTGGGTTTTATCACCACAACCGGTGCTCCTGCTAAAAAAGGATTTGAAACTTTTTTCGGTTACAATTGCCAGTCGATGGCGCATAATTATTATCCCGATCATTTATGGGATAATGATAAAAGGATTGATTTTCCGGAGAATCTTACAGCAAATACAGTTTACTCCGGTGACTTAATTCAGCAAAAAGCTTTGGCATTTATTGATGCACAAAAAAATGACAAGCCATTTTTTCTTTACCTTCCCTATACGTTGCCACATGCCGATCTTACACCGCCTCACGACAGTATTTACAATTATTACCTGCAACAGTTTAATGAAACGCCAATCAAACAAACCTCAAAAAATAACCTGAATAAACAGGCTGTTGAATTGTATCCGCATGCTGCTTATGCGGCCATGGTAGCCCGCCTGGATAAATATGTAGGAGAAATTGTTGCACTGGTAAATAAAAAAGGCATTGCCGGAAATACGATGATCATTTTTACAAGCGATAACGGGCCGCACCAGGAGAAAGGCGGTGATCCGGAATTTTTTGGAAGCTCAGGAATTTATCGTGGTATAAAAAGAGATCTGTACGAAGGTGGTATCAGGGAGCCAATGATAGTTTCCTGGAAAGGAAAGATAAAACCCGGAACGCAAACAGATCATGTAACTGCTATGTGGGATTTTTTTCCAACCTTTCAGCAAATTGCCAGGCTGCCGGTTACAAAAAATATTGACGGGATATCTTTATTACCAGCTCTGTTAAATAAGCCGCAACCCCAACATGATTATTTGTATTGGGAATTTCATGAGTCGGGTGGCAGGCAGGCCGTACGCTGGAAGAACTGGAAAGCGGTAAAATTAAATGTGAGTACTGAAAATGCGGGCAGTATTGAATTGTATGATCTTACTAAAGACCCATCTGAGCAAACAAATGTTGCAGCACAAAATACAGCCATTGTAAAACAGATGGAAATTTTTATGAAAGAAGCGCATGTGAAAAACAATGACTGGATATTGTTTCCGGCTGAAAAATAAATGTATGAAAAGACTTATAGTAACAGGTTGGTTATTATTCATTGCTCTTTTGTGTAAGGCACAAAATGAACAGGTGTACCTGTTTTCTTACTTTAAAAACAACGGACAGGATGGGCTGCACCTGGCATACAGTTACGATGGATATTCCTTCACTGCATTAAAACATGACAGTTCTTTTTTAAAACCCATTCTCAGTAAAGATAAACTGATGAGAGATCCCTGCATCATCCGCGGAGCTGATAATTTATTTCATATGGTGTGGACTGTAAGCTGGACTGACAGGGGCATTGGCTATGCTTCCTCCGCTGATTTAATTAACTGGAGTGAGCAGCAATACATACCGGTAATGGCACATGAAGATTCGGCAAAGAATTGCTGGGCACCGGAGATAACCTACGATGCAAAGAAAGAACAGTACATCATCTATTGGGCCACTACCATACCCGGCAGGTTTGTGGCAGGCGATACGGCTGGAGATGGTAAATACAATCACCGTATGTATTATGTAACTACCAACAATTTTAAAACTTACAGCAAAACCAAACTTTTATACAACAGGGATTTTAATGTGATTGACGCAAGCATTCAGCAAAACGGGAAACAGTTTGTGATGTTCTTAAAGGACGAAACAAAGAAACCGCCACAAAAAAACATCCGCATGGCCACCAGTAAAAACCTGTATAAAAATTACAGCAATGCATCTGCACCCATTACCGGAAAGTACTGGGCTGAAGGACCAACAGCCATTAAGATTGGCGAAAACTGGATCGTGTATTTTGATAAATACACCGAGCATAAATACGGTGCGGTTACATCAACCGACCTTGTAAACTGGACAGATATTTCAGATAAGATCAGTTTCCCGAAGGGTACAAGACATGGAACTGTATTTACAATAACAAAAGATGAACTGGCTGCTTTATTAAAATAATTTTGAAAAAATGTGATTTAAAAATTAAGTATGAAAAAAATATTCATCCTGCTTATTAGCTTATGTCAGATAGCATTTGTTCAGGCACAAACAAAAGTTCGTGAAAGATTATCGCTGGATAATGGCTGGCGTTTTTACCAGGGCGATATTGCCATGCCGGTCATTAAAGGACAGGATATGAGTTATAATAATGCTAAAGCCGGCAAAGCCTGGGGAGCTGCCGATCCTAAATTTGATGATACCGAATGGCAACTGTTAAACCTGCCGCACGATTGGGCTGTTGAAAATCCGTATGACTCAACAGAAAATTCGAACCAGGGCTATAAAAAACGTGGCATTGGCTGGTACAGAAGAAATTTTAAATTAGACAGAAGTGATAGAGGTAAATATGTAGAATTGCAGTTTGACGGCGTTGCTACCAATTGTACGGTTTGGGTGAATGGCACCATCATGCACCGTAATTATTGCGGCTACACTTCTTTTTATATTGATATTACCGCCATGGTAAAATACGGCGATGACCTGAACAATATTGTTGTAAAAGTAGATGCCAATACACAGGAAGGCTGGTGGTACGAAGGCGCAGGCATTTACCGGCATACCTGGCTGGTAAAAACTTCGCCGGTACATATTATTACCGATGGTGTGTATGCACATCCTGTAAAAAGCAGTAACGGCAGCTGGGCAATTCCTGTAGAAGCAACGATCGAAAATACCGGTAAGCAAACAGCCAATGTTGAAATTGAATCTACCTTATTTGATAAAACAGATAAACAAATTGTGCAGGGCAGAACAACAGCAACCATTGCTGCATTGGATAAAACTGTTGGTAAATTTTCTTTGCCTGTCGTCAACCCAATATTATGGACGCTGGAAGATCCAACCTTGTATAAAATAAGAACGGTTGTTTCTTCGAACGGAAAACCAGTGGATAGTTTTTTTACCAGCTGCGGTTTCCGTACCATAAAATTCACGACCGATTCCGGTTTCTATTTAAATGATAAACGTGTAAAAATAAAAGGCGTTTGCAATCACCAGGATCATGCCGGTGTTGGTGTAGCCGTACCCAATTCATTATGGGAATTCCGGTTAAAAAAATTGAAAGAGATGGGTGTGAATGGCTACCGCTGTTCTCACAATCCGCCGGCAGCCGAGTTTTTAGAGGCCTGCGACCGGATGGGAATTTTGGTAATGGATGAGAACAGGAATTTCAATGCATCACCGGATTATATGCGCCAACTGGAATGGATGGTGAGAAGAGATAGAAATCACCCGAGCATTATTTTGTGGAGTGTATTTAATGAAGAACCTGTGCAGGGTACCGAAGTTGGTTACGAAATGGTAAGGCGTATGAATGCCGAAGTAAAAAAATTAGATACTACCCGGCCGGTTACTGCGGCTATGAGTGGTGGTTTGTTCAGCAACCTGAATGTTTCCCATGCAGTAGACGTGATGGGCTTTAATTACCAGATAAAAGATTACGATCGTTTTCATAAAGAACATCCGGGTTTACCCATCACCAGTTCGGAAGATGTATCGGGATTAATGACAAGGGGAGAATATGTAACTGATAAAAAGAAAAATGTGATTGGATCTTATGATACCGAGCATCCAAGCTGGGGGGCAACACACCGTGTGGCATGGAAAGCAGTTGCCGAAAGGCCGTTCCTGGCCGGTTGTTTTGTATGGACAGGGTTTGATTACCGTGGCGAAACACAACCGATTGAATGGCCCGCTGCCAGCTCCAGTTTTGGTATCATGGATCTGTGTGGCTTTCCTAAAACTGCATTTTATCTGCACCAGGCACAGTGGGTAGAAGACAGGCCCATCCTGCAATTGGTGCCGCATTGGAACTGGCCGGCAGACAGCCTTGGGAAAAATATTAAAGTGATGGCATTGAGCAATGCAGAGCGTGTAAAACTTTATCTCAATGGAAAATTAATACAAGAGGCCCCTGTTGATAAATATGAAATGAATACCTGGAATGTTCCTTATCAGCCGGGTAAATTAGAAGCCGTTGGTTTTAAAAATGGCAAAGAAGTTTCACGTTTTAAAGTGGAGACGACCACTGAACCGGTAAGCATTGAATTAATACCTGATAGAAAAATAATTGCAGGAGATGGAGCAGATGCGGTGCCGGTAACAGTGAGGGTGCTGGATGCAAAAGGCCGGCCGGTTCAAACAGCAAATCTGCCCATTGATTTTGAAGTAGGCGGTGCAGGCAATATTATTGGCCTGGGCAATGGCGATGCCAATTGCCACGAACCTGACAAAGGGAATAAAAGAAGTTTATACAATGGCCTGGCGCAGGTTATTTTGCAAAGCAAAGCAAACAGTTCGGGTGCGTTAACGCTTACTGCAAGATCAGGAAATTTAAAACCGACGACAATTATCATCAATGTAAAAGATACCATGCAGATACCAATTGTTGCCATTGCAAATCCTTATTTGGTTTTAGATAGATGGCGGGTGTCTCCGTTTACGGTAACACGTCCCGATCCCAATGTTGAGGTTGCCAGTTACGATCAAAATACCTGGCAACCGTTTCGTGGCAACCAGTTGCAAACCTTTGCTGATGGTAACTTTGCAGTCTATCGCACCACATTTAAACCTTATGCAGCACAAAGAAAAAATGGTGGTCAGCTGATCTTAAAAGCAGTAACAGGCAAGGCGGAAATATGGATCGATAAAAAACTGGTTGCTACAAAAGCAACTGTTGAGTCTGCTGATATGGTTGTCCCTTTTCCACCATCGCCCAACGAACAAAAACTGAATGTGCTGATAGAAACAGAGAAAGGGCAGAAGGCAGGATTGGGAGGAGTTGTTACCGTAAATGCGAAAGATTAATAATTTAGAAATGACTGGCTTGAGAGGATTAATAAAATATGTTGCTGCTTTTATTTTGCTTTTGTTATTTGGTTTTACCAACATAGCAAAAGCACAGTTTCTTACTATTAAGAATGATGTTTTTTGGAATACCAAAGATAAACGTCCCATCAATAGCCAGGGCGGCGGTATATTCAGATTTACTGACGCCGCTACAGGACTAGAAAAATATTATTGGTATGGAGTGCATTATGAAGAAGCCGATACATACCGCAACTATCCCGCAGTAACATTGCCCAATGCAACTTTTCAATCTGTTACCTGCTATAGCTCTGTTGACCTGGTAAACTGGACATTTGAAGCCGATGTACTCACGCAAGCCGAAGTAATAAAACCGGGGAAACGAACCTGGGTTGGCCGCCTGGGTGTAGCCTACATAAAAGAAATGAATAAGTATGCCATGTTTGTTCAGCACAACAGCGAAGTGCTGATTGCGCTTGCTGATAAACCAACCGGTGAATTTAAATGGCACCAGAAAATAAGTATGAAGGAAATGATTGGCACCACAAACACGGGCGATCAAACTGTGTTTACCGATGAAGCAACCGGCAAGTCCTACCTGATTTATTCTTACGGAAATGGCCGCAACAAAATTTATGTTTCGGAGATCGGTGTTAAAGATAGCATGGTGAATCTTTTAGATTGCACAAAGATATTCCAGGGCGAAAGCCGTGAAGGGAATTGCATGTTTAAACACAAAGGAAAGTATTACATGTGTGCATCCAATATTTATGGATGGGATGCATCTTATGCGTATTACCTGGTGGCTGATAATATTCGTGGGCCTTATCTTCCGGCCAACAATATGCTGGTGATGAACGGATGTGCAGATGATTTTGCACATGTTACGCAAACCGGTTTTTTCATTAACGTAAAAGGCAGTAAACAGGAAACGGTGGTTTATTGCGGCGACCGCTGGGCGAATTTTGCCGGGAACGGATTGGGGTATAACCAGTGGTTTCCACTTTCGTTTGATGGAGCAACGCCTTATTTTAATTCGCTCAGTTCCTGGAAGCTTAATGCAAAGACAGGTGAATGGAAAGTGGCTGACGATAATAATTATGTAAAGAACGGAAGCTTTGAAGCAGACAGAAGAAGGATTCCAAGTCATGTAAAACCAGTACAGGAATATTTAACAGGATGGATTACTACTGTTATTGAAGGCAATAAAATTTCGCTTGACAGCAACGTTTCTCCAGTACTTAATTATTTCAATACAGAGAGCGACCGCAAAATTGTTATTGGTGAAAAAAGTTTAAACATCAGCGATAAGATAAATTTTAAGAGAAAGATATCACAAACAATAACATCTTCACCATATGTAAAGTTGCAGGATGGCTTTTACAGCATAACTGCCAAACTGAAGAACAGCAGTGGTTTTGCCAGACTTGAAATGTATGCGGTGAGTAAAGGCAAAATTTATATGTATCCTGTTAAAGAAGAAAACGCAACCTGGAAAACAATCAGTATTGATCGTATCGCTGTTAAGGATGGAAAGGTTGAAATTATTTTCCTGGCAGCAGGTGCTGCCAATGCTTTTTGTTATGTGGATGATGTGACACTGTTGAAAACAAAGTGATATACCGTTAACTTACTTATCATTTTAAATAAAAATAACTGAATGAGCTTACGGAGGATAAAAAATATTTTTTTCTTTTTTGCCTGCCTGTTGTTATCGGTTTATAATAACAAAGCAACAGCTCAAACGCTTCAATACTGCAGCGAAAATGTATTTATTGATAACCCCGGCCAGTTACAATTGGTAGCCAATATCGCTGGCAATCATCACCTGCTGAGTTTTAATAATAATGAAAACCCGGTATTGTTTATTTTTGATTCGGAGCTTGAATATAAAACGAAGATCACGTTGCCATTTAAATTTCCCGAAAAATCAATTGTGCAAATTATTCCTTTCGGTAAATATTACTACCTCCATATCCGACCCTGGTTAAGTCAGAAACATTTTTTTTGGAAAATTGATGCTGACGGAAACTGTACAGATTATAATTCCTTTTTTCAGAAGCTTTTAGCATCTCAATCAACTAATATTAAATTAGGCTTCCAGTTAATTCCCTATAAAGAGCATTTGTTGATGGTGTATCACACCGATCTGGATAATATTGAAAAAAATACAGTCGTAATTACAGAAACAGACAGCCTGCTGAATGTGGTGTTTACCCATAAAGTGTTGTATGATTTTAAAAGAGATGAAGAAAAATTAGAGAAAGAGCTTTTGGTATTTGGGAAATACCTGCTTGTTTTAAAAACTGCCCGCAGTGGTACAGCGCTTGAGCTCATGAAAGTGAATCTTGCTACCGGGTATGCCATCTCCAATACATTTACCAGCTCAGGATATTTTTATTCTCAATCAGCTCTCAGTATTAATAATAATGACTCTTCATTTACTGTATCGGCATTATTGACAGAACCCCGTACCAGCTACACTCCCAAACAATTTATATTTGTAAGCACGCTTAATAAATTGCTGGTTGAAGAAACACCGTTTACCATTTTAAAAAAACAGTTTACAAAAAATACAGGTACCGGTTTTTTACTTGTTAACGGGCAATCTGAATGGATGCGCTTTAGAATAAGGGGAGAGCAGAGAAGCAATACAGCTGCTACTAACAACATCACTGTTTACCAGGATTTGACAATGGCCGGCAACAATGCAGATAATATGCAGGATATTAACCGCTTGCTGCAAAAAACAGAACAGGGAAGTACTTCAACTGAATCCTGGGATGCTTACCGGGGTATCCGGTTTTCGTTACTTGATAAAGAGCTGGCAATTATAAGCGACAGCCTGGTGACTAATACCAAAGATTCCTACACACTTAAGGCAGATCAGTTTATTCATTTTAAGATCAGGCAAAAAGAGTATATGTTTTTGGGGCAGCAATTTGCCAGGAGGAGCAAGGGTTTATTCATGGTACATGCAAATGAAGAAAACCGGTTAATATATACCGATGTAAGGGTAATGGACAGGAACAATTATTTATTGTCAAAGGCGCAGCTCATTCCGCAGAAAGGTATTCTTATTCCTTACCTGCATAAACTGGAAGCGGGGTTGGTAAAAATTACAATACAGTAATGGCCTGAGCTTTTTCATCCACAGGACACGTCAGGATGGCTAAAGTTCTTTATTAAGTACTTTGTGTGCCTAACGAATGTGTTTGCCATGCTATTTTCTTTTTTCTTAAAACGATTGATATTATCACTCTCTGTTCTTACTTCATATGCACTAAATGCACAATTAAAACCTGCAGCTGTTTTTTCTGATAATATGGTATTGCAAAGAGACAAGCCTGTTTATATCTGGGGTAAAGCCAAAGCAGGTGCTGAAGTAGTAGTAATATTTTTATCTCAAAAAAAAATAACCACCGCTGATACCTCCGGTAAATGGATGATTGAACTGGAACCACTAACTGTATCAGCAATACCACAAGACATGACAATACAGGCAGAGACTGTAGTAACATTTCATAATATCCTGGTTGGCGATGTATGGCTTTGCTCCGGTCAATCAAATATGGAATACCCGCTGGACAGGAAATTAAAAAAATATGCAGCACCCCAAAAAGGTATTGATCCTTCAGAATCTGAACTGGCGAATAACAATAAGCCCGATGCCATCCGCTATATCTATGTAGAAAGAACATTGAACAAAATACCTGAGCTGCCAACAAAGGGCTGGGTAAATGGCAACGATACCATGGTAAGATATATATCGTCAATCGGCTATTTTTTTGCTAAAGAAATTTATACCGAAACAAAAGTTCCCATTGGTATCATCTCATCAAGCTGGGGTGGAACAAGGGTGGAAGAATGGACGCCCGACTGGGCATATGGCCTTTCTGCTGTGTTTAAAGATTCAGCAACGAAGCCGGGTTTTAAAATTGATGGCATGCGCCCGGGGCAGAAATATAAAGGGATGATTGAACCACTGGTGCCTTTTGCCATAAAAGGTGTTTTGTGGTACCAGGGCGAAAATAATTGCCAGATTGAAGACCAGCAAACCTATCCCGAAAAATTCAGACTGTTTGCTGAAGCATGGTGCAACCTGTTTAAGGATAAAGAAATACCATTTTACACAGTACAGATTGCACCTTACCTGTATTCTGCAAGAAAGGATGCAAAGAAACATGGTCCCGAACAATTGGCATATTTCCGGGAAGCCCAAACAAAATGCCTGGCATTTCCAAATACAGCCATGGTGGTAACTACCGACCTGGTTGATAAGCTAACCGATATTCATCCTTCGTATAAATGGAAGGTAGCGCATCGTTTGGCGTTGGTGGCATTGGCAAAAACATACAATAAAAAAGAAGTAGTTTATTACGGACCTGTTTACCGCTCAGCCAGGAAAAGAAAAAACAATATTGAATTAAGATTTACGAATACAGGCAGCGGGCTTGCAAGCAGCAGCGACCAGCCTCTTACCTGGTTTACTATTGCCGGTAAGGATGGAAAATTTGTTCCGGCTTTGGCAACCATTGAAGGAAATAAACTGGTTGTATCATCTCCGGAAGTGAAGAAACCAAAATATGTGCGTTTTGCCTGGGCAGAAACAGCGCAGCCCAATTTTATCAACAAAGAAGGATTGCCTGCGCAGCCTTTTAGAACAGATATTTTAAAAAGCAACTAAAGTTTATACCATGAGAAAAATATTTTTATTGGCTATCATATTCGCAAGTGTTCAGGTAATTGCCCAGGCCCCAAAATTAGATTGGGTTAGTAAAGTAGGTGCCAAACAATTTCCGGCAGGTAAAAAAATATTTAAAGTAAATGCTGCTACCGATACTGCAACAGTAATTACAAAAAAAATTCAGCAGGCAATTGATGATTGTGCCAAATACGGTGGTGGCATTGTGGTATTTGCACCGGGTACTTATGTTACCGGTTCTGTTTTTGTAAAATCAAATGTGCATTTGCGCATTGATAAAGGCGTGCTGATACTGGGCTCACAAAATTTTGATGATTACCCCGAAATGCAAACCCGTATTGCCGGCATTGAAACCACTTGGCCGGCTGCATTGATCAATATTATTGATGCAAAGAATGCAGCTGTTACCGGTGCCGGTACCGTAAATGCAAGAGGCAAATTTTGCTGGGATAAATACTGGGCGATGCGTAAAGACTACGATACAAAAGGCCTGCGCTGGATTGTTGATTATGATGCCAAACGGGTAAGAACTTTCTTAGTTCAAAATTCATCAGACGTAACGTTAAAAGGGTTGACATTTAAAAATGCAGGATTCTGGACTGTTCAATTATTATATTCAACACGTTTAACTGTTGATGGCGTTACCATAAAAAATAATGAAGACGGCAGTGGCCCAAGCACTGATGGCATTGATGTGGATTCATCTACCTGGACATTAATAGAGAACTGTGATATTGACTGCAACGATGATAATTTTTGTTTGAAGGCTGGCAGGGATTGGGATGGCCTGCGTGTAAATAAACCAACAGAATATGTAGTCATCAGAAAATGTATTGCACGCCGCGGCGCAGGCTTGATAACACTAGGCAGCGAAACATCGGGCAGCATCAGAAATATACTGGCAACCGATTTGATAGCCAGGCATACCGACAATGGCCTGCGTATTAAATCGGCTACCATCCGTGGTGGCGTTGTAGAAAACATTTATTTTCAGAATTCAGTTCTTGATTCTACTAAAAATATTTTCCAGTTTAATTTAAACTGGTACCCGGCCTACAGTTATTCCGAATTGCCGAAAGGATATAATTACGATTCGGTTCCACAGCACTGGAAAGCGATGCTCACAAAAGTAGAACCGCCTTCAAAGGGAATACCCACTGCAAGAAATATTTATGTAAACAATATCAAAGCCACCAATTCAAATAAAGTGTTTGAAGTAGCAGGGCTTGAGCAATCGGCTTTAACCAATTTTAATTTCAGCAACAGCCTGGTAACAGCCTCAACAATCGGTACGCTTGATTTTACTGAAGGCTGGAACTTTAACAATTTTAAAATGTC
This sequence comes from uncultured Chitinophagaceae bacterium, assembly GCA_963715585.1. Classification (GTDB taxonomy): domain Bacteria; phylum Bacteroidota; class Bacteroidia; order Chitinophagales; family Chitinophagaceae; genus Ferruginibacter. The sequence continues at coordinate 1,095,542 of OY970254.1, forward strand.
GGTTTCAAAAAAAAATAATGTTGCAAAAAGCGCCAGTAAAGAAGAAGAAGAGCGTCTAAAATAAAAAAAGTTAGAAGTGAGAAGCATTACATTTATTAGATTTCTATTTTTGATTGGTTTACTTATCATTTGTATACCTCTTGTTCATGCACAACGGCAAATGGAATATTTAAACCGTGGCGTGGTTGCCGTGCCGGATGGACAGGGAAATATTTTTGTAAGCTGGCGCCTGCTGGTAACAGACGATGATAAAATTAGTTTCAATGTTTACCGAAACATCAATAATGATAAAGCAACCAGGCTTACCAAAAATCCGATAATCGCTTTCACACATTTTTTAGATGAGAAGAGCGACAGTACAAAAGCCTATACTTATTATGTTGTGCCGGTTGTAAATGCTAAAGAATTAACTGCATCAGAAAAATTTACCTTGCCTGCACTGGCAAAAACTTATTTATCTATTCCATTACAAACGCCTCCGGGCTATTCGGCCAACGATGCATCGGTAGGGGACCTGGATGGAGATGGCGAATACGAAATCATCATTCACATGACAGGAAAGGGAAGAGATAATTCGCAGGCAGGCCTTACAGACCCGCCCATTTTCCAGGCATATAAATTAAACGGAACATTTTTATGGCAGATCAATTTGGGTAAAAATATTCGTGAAGGTGCACACTACACACAATTTATGGTGTATGATCTGAATGGTGATGGCAAAGCAGAAATTGCTATGAAAACAGCCGATGGCTCTATTGATGGGAAAGGAAATGTAATTGGTGATTCCAGTAAAGACTGGCGTAATGAAAGAGGGTATATTTTATCAGGCCCCGAATATTTATCTGTATTTAATGGTTTAACCGGTGAAGTAATTAATACAACAGATTATGTGCCTCCACGCCATGGAAAATTAAACCCTTCAACCGAAGAATTAAAAGCCATGTGGGGCGATGGCTACGGAAACCGCATGGACAGGTTCCTGGCATGCGTTGCTTACCTGGATGGCGTGCATCCGAGTTTGGTGATGTGCCGTGGTTATTATACCCGTACCATTTTAGCAGCATGGGATTTAAAAGATGGAAAACTGGTGAAGCGCTGGGTGTTTGACAGCAATGATAAAGGCAATGAAAAATTTGCAGGCCAGGGCAATCACAATTTAACGGTTGCTGATGTGGATGGCGATGGTAAAGATGAAATTGTGTACGGGCAAATGACGGTTGATGATAACGGTAAAGGCCTGTACAGCACAGGTATTGGCCATGCAGATGCATTGCATGTGAGTGACCTGGATCCATCACGCCCGGGCCTGGAAGTGTTTAGTATACAGGAACGCTTTGATGATGCAGGCGCAAATTTCCGTGATGCAAAAACCGGCGAAGTGATCTGGAAAAAAGCTTCTGTAAAAGCCGGTGAAGATGGAGAAGGGCCGGGCCGTGCATTGGCATTGGATGTAGATCCACGTTATCCCGGTTTTGAGTGTTGGGTTGCTGGTGCAGGCATCAGGGGCATGTTTGATAATAAAGGAAATCCGATCTCTGAAAAAACACCGGCCTGCAATATGGGTATTTTTTGGGATGGAGATGTGCTGAGCGAAGTATTAAATGGTGTAAACATCAGCAAGTGGCTTTACGACAGCAGCAAAACACAAACTTTATTCGACGGAAGAAATTTTGATTGTGTGAGCAACAACGGCAGCAAATCAAATCCCTGTTTATCTGCAGATCTGTTTGGCGACTGGCGTGAAGAAATTATTGCACGAACCAAAGACAGTAAAGAGTTACGCATCTTCACCACAACCATACCAACAGATAAAAAATTCTATACACTCATGCAGGATCCGCAATACCGCTTAAGTATTGTATGGCAGAATGTAGCTTATAACCAACCGCCACATACCAGTTTTTTTATGGGGCAGGATATGAAGCAGCCACCGAAACCGAATATTGTAATTATTAAGAAAAGTCAAAAGTAAAAAATCAAAATACTGATGTCGAAAATATTTACGCTAAAAAGAATTTTTGCAGCAACAATAAGTTTGCTGCTGTTTTCTGCATTTATTTATTCCGATAAACCAACCTTGTATATCATTGGCGATTCTACCGTAAGAAATACCAACAGGCCGCAATGCGGCTGGGGCGAAAAGATCGGCGGCTTTTTTGATTCAACACAGCTCAGTATTTCCAACCAGGCCATGGCTGGCCGCAGTACCCGTACATTTATTAAAGAGAAAAGATGGGATAAAGTGATGAGCACCATAAAAAAAGGCGATTACCTCGTCATGCAGTTTGGCCACAATGAAGGCAGCAAACCCGATACCAGCAAAGCCGGCTATCGTGGTGTTTTAAAAGGAACGGGCGATGAAACTGTTGAATTAACCTGGCCCGACAGCACCAAAGAAATTGTACACACATACGGCTGGTATATCCGTAAATTTATTACCGATGCTAAATCGAAAGGTGCCATTCCAATTGTGGCATCGATGATACCGAGAAATGAATTTAAAGATGGTAAAGTAAAACGTGCCGATAATGATTATGGTAAATGGGCAAAAGAAGTAGCAGCAAGCGAAGGCGTTGCTTTTATAGACCTGAATACAATAACAGCTGATAAATATGATGCAATGGGACCCGAAAAAGTAAAAGAGTTTTTTCCCGGCGATCATACCCATACCAATGAAGCAGGCGCAGCTGTTAATGCCGCATCGGTTGCAGAAGGGATAAGGCTTGTGAAAAGTCTGGGATTGAATAATTATTTACTGCAAAAAAATTAAAACATGCCTTTCACTAAAAAAAGAAATTTGCTGTTGGCTGTTGCGGCCTTATTGTTTTCATCATTTATCATTTTAAAAAATGAAGAAAGAAAGCCAGCATTTTTTATAATTGGCGACAGCACAGTTAAAAACGGTAAAGGTGATGGCGCAAACAATATGTGGGGCTGGGGTGATTTGATTGCTCCTTTCTTTGATACTTCAAAAATAAAAATTGAGAACCACGCTTTGGGTGGTACCAGCAGCCGTACGTTTTTAACCAAAGGTTTGTGGGATAAAGTGCTTACTAAAATACAAAAAGGCGATTATGTAATTATGCAGTTTGGCCACAACGATAACGGTGCATTGGATGATACCGCCAGGGCCAGGGGAACTATCAAAGGTGTAGGAGATTCTGCAAAAGAAATTTACAACCCCATTACCAAACAACAGGAAGTGGTGCATACATACGGCTGGTATTTATCAAAGTTTGTAAACGATGCAAAAGCAAAGGGAGCCATCGCAATTATCTGTTCACCCATTCCACGAAATGACTGGAAGGATGGCAAAGTAATAAGGTATAATGGAACCGGTTATGGATTATGGGCAAAGCAAACTGCTGAATCAACCAATGCTTTTTTTATTGACCTCAACAGTTTAACCGCTGATTCCTATGATGCCATGGGGCAGGAAATGGTAAAACCATTCTTCCCGAATGAACACACTCATACAGGCAGAGAGGGCGCTTTATTAAACGCAACCAATGTAAGTAATGCAATAAAGCTTCTTAAAGACTGCAAACTGAAAGACTATCTCCTGAAATAGTTACATATTTATAATTCACATTCTTTGCCAATTCGGGTTGACAATTGCCGTATCTGCTATATTAAAATCCTTCACTCTCCGGTTCAATCCGTATAATTATTCAGAGACTGCATTTTGCAGGATGCCACAGGATAGTTAATCATAAATAATACCTCAATTTACGTTTGTAATTACAGAGTGACCATTCGTTTTTGTAGTTATAGTTTCTACCCACTGATTGCTGAGGTTTGGAATAAAAACGATTTATTCCACGGTACAATTAAATATTGCTATATGAGAAAAAATATACTTCCCGGCTTGCGTAAAACCTGTTTTCAACAGGCTTTCAATCACCATTTTTTTTCAGTTATCTGTAATTCCGTAAGGTAATTTTCTTTGTATAGCATTTTAAATAATGAATTTTTTATTTCAAAGCATAAACCTGTATGTACAAAAAATTTTACCAACTGGCATATGTAGTATTGTTTGCTGCATTGTTTACTTCCTGTAAAAAGAAATTTGATGACTATTACGAAAGGCCATCTACACTTGCGGATCCTATTTACAAGCAATTAACTGCCGATGGCAAGTTTACAAACTTTGTATCGCTGATTGATAAAGCGGGCTATAAAGAAACGCTTGCAGCTGCCGGGTACTGGACCATTTTTGCACCTACCGACTCTGCATTTACTGCCGATACCGAATTTGCAACCTTTATACAATCACGTGGATTCAGTTCTGTAGCTTCGGTAGATTCTGTAACGGCGCAAATGATCGTTCAATATTTGCTGGTATTTAATGGTTTTGAAAAAGACAGGATTGATGATTACCAATCGCCTTTAGGATGGATTCCCAATATTTCTTTTAAAAGGCGTACTGCTTATTACACCGGTTTTTATAATGATACCACTTATACCGGCCAGACTTTAAAAGCCATTCCATCTAACCGTAATAATATCGGAACAACCAACAGCTATTTTGTTTTTGCCGATAATGGCAATAAATATATACCCTGCTTTACCAGTGAATTTTTGTCAACGGTAGGGTTATCACAGGCAGACTATACTTATTTTTATCCGCAGTCAACTTTTTCGGGTTTTAATATTGCCAATGCAAGAGTTACCAAACGGGATATACCTGCCGAGAACGGTATCATACATATAATAGACAGGGTGGTAACACCTGCCAAAAGTATTGATCAGTATTTACGCACCAAACCCGAATACAGTGTCTTCAGAAGTATCCTGGAAAGGTTTATGGTGTTGTTTATTAAAAATACCGAAGCCACACACAGGTACCAGGTACTGCATGGTGGCAGCGATGATGTTTCTGTAAAAGTATATTCCAACTTACTGGCCTTCTCTCCCAACAACGAAAACTATTTTAAACTGCAGGATAACGACGGACAAAAAGACGGCTGGACTATGTTTGTACCAACCAATGATTCGCTGAATAAGTATATAAATACGGTAGTGCTGCAGCAATATCCAAGTATTCAATCACTGCCTTTGAGCATTATTTCCGATCTGTTAAATGCCCACATGTGGCAGACAACTGTATGGCCAAATAAATTCAGCAGCACGTATAACTTTTTGGGCGAACCTGCCAGGATGAATAATACAACAGATATTGTTGATAAGAAAATTCTGAGTAACGGGTTTTTTTATGGTACTAAAAAAGTGAATGCACCCAATGTGTTTTCTACAGTTTATGGTAAAGCGTATTTAGATCCACGCTACCTGTTAATGACCAGGCTGCTTGATATGGATTTGAAAAGTGCTGTTACCAATCCGAATGTAAAGTATACGATGTTCATGATGTCGGATGCAGCACTTGCTGCAAGGGGCTACAGCTATAACCCCGCTAACAATGGCTGGGTATTTGGCGCATCAACCAACGACAGTAACAGGCTTAACTTATTGCGCATGTTAAATACCTGTGTGGTTGAAACTCCCAATAACGAATTGGCAAACCTGGGTACGGTTGGCTTTAAAGGAATCATTAATTCTTATGGGGGCGAATGTTTAAAATACGATGGAAACCTGGTATCAACTGCAGGCACTATAGAACGTGCTTTAACCGTGAGGATAGACAGTGTAAGGCAGGTATCCAACGGGCAGGTGGTTTATATAAATGACCTGATGTTTTTCCCTTATACTGCGATAGCGAAAAATATTGAAACGCTGGGCACACCGGCTGCATCGGAGTTTAACTATTTCTGGAATTACTTAAAGAATTCAACCTTATACAATACAACCACTTTCGAAATAACAGGAATGACTGCCGGTTCATTCTATACTTTCTTTATTCCAAACAAAGCAGCCATGATACAGGCTATCAATGATGGCTTATTACCCGGCACCGCAGGGGTGCCCAATTTTACGCCAACATTAACGGCCGATAAAGTAAAAGTTGAAAAATTTATTCAGTACCATATACTGGATAAGCGTACCATCATTGCCAATGGAGTTGATATCGGTTCTTTCCCCTCGCTGCTGAGGAATACAGCGGGAGATCCGGTCACATTTTCGATACTATATCCCGGCGGTATTTTTGAAGTGGGTGATGGCTTTGGGCGTAAAGCAAGGCTGGTAACGGCATTAAGCAATAACCTGTCTAACCGCACTGTAATTCACCTGGTAGATAATTATTTGAAATATTAAGATCAATGACGGTTTCTTTTAAAACAAAAAATAAAAAAGTTTTTATAATGAAAGGGATATTCACCAAAATTAACTGCCTGCTGATTGCGATATTGTTTGCCAATGCTGTGCTGGCACAAACCACCACTACCGTGCAGGGAAGGATTACCGGCAGCAATAAAGGGCCGATAGAAAATTTAACGGTAGCAGAGGTTGATGCAGATGGCAGAACCATCCGTGCTGTTAAGACGGATGTTGACGGGAATTTTGTTATAAAAATAGCTGACACAAAAAATAAACTGTCTTTTAGCCATATCAGTTACCGTGGGCAGCTTTTAACGATTAATGCACGTACCACTTTTAATGTTACTATGGAAAGTAATAACAAAGACCTGGGCGATGTAGTGGTGATATCAACCAAAAAAGGCGATAACGGAATGATACAGATTTCTGAGCGGGAATTAACCACCGCCCAGTCACGCATCAGTGCAAAAGAAATGGAAGAAATGCAGGCAGCATCTATTGACCAGGCATTGCAGGGAAGACTGGCGGGCGTGGATATTACAGCCAACTCGGGTGATCCCGGAGCCGGTATGCAGATCCGTATCAGGGGTACATCATCTATCAATTCATCAAACGATCCGTTAATAGTGGTGGATGGTATGCCTTACGAAACTTCAATACCATCCGATTTTAATTTTGGTGCAGCTGATGAACTGGGCTATGCAAGTTTATTAAATATTGCACCCACCGATATAAAAGATATTTCCATTTTAAAAGATGCAGCTGCAACAGCCATCTGGGGTTCAAGAGCCGCCAATGGGGTAGTGGTAATAACAACAAAAAGAGGAGTTGTAAGCAAGCCGGTATTTACTTACACCAATAAAACTTCTATTACCAAACAACCCGAAGCAATACCAATGCTTTCGGGCGATCAGTATTCTACACTGATTCCTGAAGCTTATATGAACTCAACCGGAACACCGCTTAACACACAAAACGTAAAAGAATTTCAGTACGATCCCAATGATCCTTACTGGTATAATAATTACAGCAAAAACACCGACTGGATAAAAGCCATCACACAAACAGGTGTTACGCAGGACCATAATATATCGATGACAGGTGGTGGTGAAAAAGCAAGATATTATGTATCGCTTGGTTACCTCGATCAAAAAGGTACAACTGTTGGCACTTATTTAAAACGCATCAGCAACCGTATCAACCTCGATTATATTGTGTCGGACCGCATCCGTTTTAAATCTGATTTTTCGTATTCCTATACAGATAACAACAGGAACTATGCAACCAATATACGTGACCTGGCTTATCGTAAAATGCCCAACATGAGTATTTATGAATACGATGAGTATGGAAATCTTTCGGGCAATTATTTTACACCGGCTAATAATATACAGGGCCAATACATTGGTATAAATACCCGGGGCGAAATTACCGGAACCAGTAACCCGGTAGCCATGGCCAATGAAGCTAAAAATAATATCATCAGCCAAAGAGTAACACCGCATTTTAACCTGCAGTACGAAATTTTAAAGAAAGTGCTGATGGCCACTTTTGATGTGCAGTTTGATATCAACAACAATAAAAACAACAGCTTCTTACCACAAACTGCCACCGGCAGGCCCTGGACAGAACCCTCAGTAAACAGGGCTTATGATGGTGATATTGATGTTTTTAATGTACAATCAAAAACCAATCTGGTGTACACACCCAATTTTAAAAACAGCAAACACAAACTCATCAGTTTTCTTTCCTTTATGACTTATGATAATAAATATGTTCAGCAGGAAATATTGACTTCCAATACCGCTTCTTCTGTGTTGCAGGATCCTTCCTCTCCATCACGTACACAGAACAGCGAAACCAGGTTGGTATCTACCACCGGACAAACACGCAGCATTGGTGCGCTGGTGAATGCACAGTACAGTTTTAAAGATAAATACATCATCAATGCAGGTTTAAGGGGCGATGGTAACTCAAGATTTGGTCCCGAAAACCGCTATGCATTATTTCCATCCGTATCACTTCGCTGGAGAGTATCTGACGAAAAATTCATGAAACGTTTTTCTAAATATGTTGATGACCTCAGCTTCAGGGCCAGTTATGGCGAATCGGGTAACGCCCCACGCAAGGATTATACATACATCAACACCTACAATACTTTTACCTGGACTTACCTGGGGCAGGCCGGTGTTTATCCTGCCAACATGCAGTTATCTAATTTAAAATGGGAAACCATTGTTGGACAAAACGTAGGTATTAACCTAAGCATGTTTAAAAGGCGCTTTACTGCCGATGCAGAGTTTTATGTAAACAGTACAAAGAATATGTATTTCCCCGGCCTGCAGATTTCTTCTATCAACGGTTTCAGCAATGTAGATATGAATGTGGGAACGATGGATAACCGTGGCTTTGAACTGGGGCTTGGCGCAACACCATACAAAACAAAAAAATGGCAGGTTGATATTAATTTTAACGTAGCACGCAATATCAATGTGGTAAAAGAAATATCTGATCTGTATCCTACAGATAAAGGCGATATAACACAGAATGGCCAGTACAAAACTTTCTTACTGGTTAATAATCCCTTTGGTTCTTTTTACGGGTTTAAATACAAAGGTGTTTATAAAGACCAGCAGTCTACCATTGCAACAGATGAGAAAGGAGCAAATATTATCGGGCCAACAGGTCAGACTGTTTACATGAAATTTAATTACCCAAGTATTGGTTATACTTTTCAACCCGGCGATGCCATGTATGAAGATATAAACCACGATGGAAATATCAACTACCAGGATATTGTTTATCTGGGAAACAGCAATCCAAAATTCACCGGAGGTTTTGGAACATCAGTTACTTATAAAGGAGCCTGGAAGTTTACCGCCTTCTTTAACTACAGGTATAAATTCGACCTGGTAAACGGAACCAAAATAAATACAACCAACATGTATGGTTTTGATAACCAGAGCACGGCTACTTTAAGCAGGTGGAGAAGAGATGGCGATGTTACCGATATGCCAAGAGCATTATACCGCAGCGGCTACAACTGGCTGGGCAGCGACAGGTATGTAGAGAATGCTTCATTCCTGCGTTTCAGAACAGCAACGGTACGTTACACCGCACCACAAAAACTGGCAAAAAAACTAAGGGTTAAAAACCTGAGTGGTTATGTAACTGTAGAAAATTTATATACCTGGACAAAATACACAGGACAGGATCCTGAGGTATCAGTAAGGGGAAGTGATCCTTTCAGGGTAGCGGTAGATTATTCTTACACGCCTCCTGTGAAAACATTCACCATTGGTTTAACTGCAAGTTTTTAAAATTATTTAAAAGAAATAAAATGTGTAAGAAAACAATCGTAAAATTATTAATGGTGCTCATGCTGCTGCCGGCGGTATCCTGTAAAAAATGGCTCGATCTGCAACCGCAGGATGGATTAACCGGTGCAGAATACTGGAAAACCAAAGAACAGGTGCAGGCTGCAGTTAATGGTGTGTATGCATCGCTTATTGGCTCTGCCACTGCATCCAGAAATGCAGCGGAAACATTTTTTCTTTGGGGAGAGTTGAGAGCAGATATGGTTACGGCCACACTGGCAACCACCAACGAGCAGATTGATGTAATCAACGTAAGCATATTGCCAACCAACTCCATTTCCAACTGGCGTGGTATTTATGAAACCATCAATTACTGCAATACCATTATTGATCTGGCTCCCGGTGTGTTAAAAGAAGATGCAACATTTACACAGGCTGCACTTGATAAAGCCACTGCCGAAGCAAAAACCATCAGGGCACTGATGTATTTTTACCTGGTAAGAACTTTTGACCAGGTGCCCCTGAAATTAAATGCTACCAAAAGCGACCAGGATATTGTTTCCATTCCAAAAAGCACGCAGGCAGAAGTGCTGGCACAGGTATTAAAAGATTTAAATGAAGCAGAACCTTTTGCAGTGGTGGATTATGGCGACAGAGCTTCCAACAAAGGCAGGATTACAAAAGCAGCTGTTAATGCCATACAGGCAGATGTTTACCTGTGGCAGGAAAAATACACCGAGTGTGTAGCAGCCTGTGATAAAATTATCAACACCAATTCTTTTGGTTTAATAAGTGGTACCGATGCAAATCTCTGGTACCAGACATTGTATGTAAACGGAAACAGCAACGAAAGCATTTTTGAATTGCAGTTTGATAATCAGAAGCTGAATCCTTTTTATCCTATCTTCTTAACAACACAAAAGAAATTTCTGGCTAATCCAATAGTAATGGATAAGATTTATACGGTTGATTTTGCCGATCCTTTAAAGTTTGATATACGTGCAGATGGTGCTTCAGTAAGGGCTACCGACCAGGTGATCTGGAAATATATGGGCCTTAGTAATTCAAACGCCCGTGCACAGGATGAATCATACGCACACTGGATTATGTACCGGTATGCAGATGTATTATTAATGAAAGCCGAAGCACAAAATCAATTAGGAAACGGCCAGGATGCATTGAACATTATTAACCTGGTAAGAACAAGGGCAAGGGCCCTGGTAGCCACTGCAGCCAATCCTGCACCAAGCGATAAAGTTGCCATTGCCGATTATGTATTGGATGAAAGAGCCCGTGAATTTGCATTTGAAGGCAAACGTTGGTTTGATCTGTTGAGAAATGCCCGCAGGGGTAATTACGCACGCCTGGATCTTTTGCTTGATGTGGTGGCTATAACGGTGCCACCAAACAGGCAGCAATCGGCCATTGCAAAATTCAGAGATCAGAATTGTCATTACCTGCCAATTTTTTCTTACGAACTGGCAACCAACAAAGCACTTGTACAAAATCCATTTTACAAGTAAATTATTTATAAAATAAAACAGCGTATATGAAAAAGTTTTTAAGCTTTCTGCTTGTCACCCTGGTTAGCCTGCTCTTTATTGCCTACGGCCCCGGCTGTAAAAAAATGGAGTATGTAACCAATACAACCAGCGATCTGAATATTTACAGTTACATCAAAGCCAACCCGGCTAAATATTCATCCATTACTGCCATTGTAGATAAATCGGGCTATGCAGGCTTTTTAAATGCATACGGCTCCTACACCATGTTTGTACCAACAGACAGTGCGGTAAGTATATACCTGGCCGAAGTAAGCAAAACTTTGGTAACCTTAACCGAAACCGAAGCAAAGGATATTGTAAAATTTCATTTGTTGCAGGATACATTACCAACGAACACATTTAAAGATGGTAAATTACCTACCATCACCATGTACGGTCAATACCTGGTTACAACAGTTGTAAATAACGGAGGTGTTTCAACCATTCTCGTAAACAGGCAGGCAACCATCACATCTGCAAATATTAAAACCGGTAACGGATTAATACACGAGATTGACAGGGTGTTAAAACCGGCAATCAAATCTGTTGCACAATTAATTTCAGATGATGCCAGGTTCTCTATTTTTAAACAGGCTTTGCAGGCAACCGGTTATTACGATACCATTAATACTATTAACAGTACCGATCCTTTATTAAGAAAATGGTATACCGTATTTGCAGAAACCAACCAGGCTTTGCTCGATTCCGGTATTGCCAGTTATGCAGCACTGAAAACAAAATTATCAAATACGGGTAATCCTTTAAATCCGTTGGACAGTTTGAATATTTATGTGAAGTACCACATCATTCCGGATAATAAATACCTGGCTGATATTGTTTCTGCCAGTTCGCATATCACTTTGGCGCCGCTTGAAGTATTGGCTTCAAAATTAGACGGGGAGAGAGTTTTGCTGAACGACCTAGATTTTAACGGCGTACATGAAATAGGTATTGAAATAGAACGTGCAACCAGCGATCTGTCTGCCACCACCGGTGTGCTGCATACAGCCCTGGCTCATTTTAAACCCAAAGTTCGTTTTCCAACACCTGTTTATTGGGATGTGGCAGATTTTCCGGAAGTAAGAAAACTACCGGCTGTGTTTAGAAAAGCAAATTTCAATTTTGCATACGGCGCTGTTAAAGGTGTAAACTGGAATAACCCAGCCAACGTGTTGGAATATGTTTATACCACTACAGCTTCCATCCCTGTTTTTTGGGGCGATTACCTAAGAGTGCAAATGGGTAATACAAGCCGCCATAACTGGATAGAGTTTACAACACCGATCCTTATAAAAGGAAGGTATAAAGTATGGGTATGTTACAGGGCAGCAAAGGGTTCCGGTACGGTAGGTTTACCCGGAGGTTCTAATATGCCGGTACAGGTAGATTATGATAATGTACCCATGGCCAGGCAATTTAATTTTACTGAACAACGCCCCAATTTAACTGACGGAGAACTGGAAGCATTGGGTTGGAAAAAATATTCTCCAACAACCACACAAAATATGACAGGTAAGTTTTTAGGCATTATAGATGTAACAACTACCGACAGGCATAAGATCACTTTACGTTCATTGCCTGCAGCCGGTACAGGTAATCCAGAGAATTATCTTGACATGTTTCATTTTATTCCGATCAATGATAATCAATATTTACCAAGGTTTAACCGCGATGGTACATTGCAGTATTTCTAAAAAAATAAACAGCGTAATAAAATAAATAATCAGAAAATGTATAATAAAAAAAGGATAGGGTTTATTGCTTTGTTTTTTGCACTGGTAATTACCGGTTGCAATAAATGGAAAGATCATACCGAAGTGGTACAGCAGGATCTTACGCAGAATTTACTGGAAGCAATTTCATCAGACCCCGGTTTAAGTAAGTTCAGGGAATATGTGGGCCTGGCTGGTTTGGATTCTGTATTGCAGGCATCTAAAACATTTACCGTTTGGGCGCCAACCAATACAGCCCTGCAAACTATAGATCCTGCAACAGTGGCCGATCCGGCAAAGCTCAGGACTTTTATTTTAAACCACATTTCTTATCAATTGTATTTTACAAGAGATGTAGCTGTACCCGTTCGCATTCAGATGCTGACTGGTAAATACAATAGTTTCAGTACAAACAAATTTGAAGATGCGGATATTGAAACCGCTGACAGATATGTGAAGAACGGTGTTTTACACAGCATTAAAAGTATGGTGCCTCCTTTGCAAAACATCTGGGAGTTTGTAAATGCAACTACCACACAGTATGCACAAAATGCGTACGTAAAATCTTTAAACTACCTGGCTTTTGATCCCTCGCTTGCTATTATCGACAGCATCAGCGTGGTAACAGGGTTGCCTGTATACCGCCCCGGCACCGGCTTTGTACCAAGAAATTATTTTAACGACAGGGCGTATGATTTAAAAAGAGAAGACAGACAGTACACTTATTTTGTAATGCAGGATGCCAATTTTGTAGTGGAAGCAGATTCTTTAAAACCTTATTTTGCCACCACATCAACCACAGCTACTGATAGCTTAACCAGGTGGAATACAGTTAAAGACCTTGCATATGATGTGGCTTATTCAACTGCTGGAGCAATACCGCCTTCGCTTCTTTCCCGTTCGGGTATAACGGTGCCTGTTAACACAGCTTTTGTGGTATCAGTGCAAAAGATGAGTAATGGGTATGTATACGTTTTGAGCAAACTGGATGTGCCCACAAAAAATAAATTTCTGACTATTAAACTTGAAGGCGAAAGTCCTTCCGGCTTTTTACAAAACGATAAAACTTCTTTTATTCACTATCGGCTGCGTTTAAATCCGGTTACATCAACAAATTTTAATGACATCTATATTGTAGGGCATGGCATAACCACTTTTTATGCTTTTTACAGAACCAATGAATTGCCTTCTATAAAATACCAGGTGTATGCAAAAGCTACCAACGATTTTCAAACAGGTGCTTTCAATCAAACCATCAATGCATGGAATACAAGCCTGGGTGCTTTAACCGGAACCTTAACACATGCGGTGCCTTTATTTAGCGCTGTGGGCGGTTACGACGAAAAGTATTTAGGAGATATTACCAATACCAGGTTTGGTACGGTAGACTGGCGTGCAACATCAGTTACAACCGGGCCCATACTGCTGGACTATATACGTTTAGTGCCGGTACCATAAAAACATTTTTTATTTAAGTTTATTATTCTAGTATGATGTATATGTATAAAAAAATTCTTACACTGTCAGTAGCGATAGCAACCTTCCTGTTTGTGAATGTATCGGAATTACATGCCCAGGCTGGTGCAGATAAATTCACCATTGAGGGTAATGTTATGAACTCAGCTACAAAAAAGCCGGTTCGTGGTATACGGGTAACGTATAAAACTATTGCTGCTGCTATTACAGACAGTGCCGGCCATTTTGCTATTAAGTTGCCGGTGCAAACGGCATTGCTGTTGCTGCAGGGCGATGGTTACCAGGCTAAGGAAGTTGCTGTAAGCGGATCTGCAAAATTAAAAATACTGATGTACGATGAAAGTTTTTCATCAGCATCTGATGTGGTTGTTTTACCAACTGCTGCTGTTACCAGAACAACTACACCGTATGCAGCAACCGGTATTAATGTTACCGATGGATGGAACCGTTATGCCGAAACACCCGATTCTTATTTGCAGGGAAAAGTTGCAGGCCTCAACACTATCCGCCGCAGCGGAACAAACAATATTGGTGCAGCCATGTTTTTAAGAGGTATCAATTCTTTGTATGCCACCAACCAGCCATTGATTATTGTTGATGGCGTTATTTTCAACAACAGCAGTGTTGGAGGTTCTATCATTTCAAATAATTACAACAATCCGTTATCAACTATCGATGTAAGAGACATCGATAATATTTCGGTACTTAAGGATGCATCTTTTCTATACGGTACCAAGGGTGGCAACGGTGCCATCATCATTACCACCATCAGGGCAAGAGAACTGGGTACAAAAATTGACCTGGCTGTAAATGGTGGATTTAATGCGGTGCCAAAAGACCTGCCGGTGATGAATGCCGGCGATTACAGAACTTATCTTTCCGAGATTTTGAAAACAAAAGGTATGAGCGATGCAGAGATACAGGCACAGCCCTATATGAATGATGATCCCGCAAACCCAACTTATCATGCATACCATAACCAAACCAACTGGCAGGATAAGGTGATGGAGAATGCCTACACAAAAAATGTTTATTTAAAAGTAACTGGTGGTGATGATATAGCCAGGTATGCCATATCACTTGGCTTTTTAAATAATGGCGGACTTACAAAAAACACCGGTATCTCCAAATACAATATGCGTTTTAATGGCGATCTTAATTTAAGCCGCCGCATGACAGCGACCACAAACCTTGCCTTCACTTTTTCTGATCAAAAATTAAGAGACCAGGGAAATTCATCAAAAACAAACCCGCTTTTTTTAGCGCTGGTTAAAGCTCCGTTCCTGCGTACTAATGAGGTTTCTGCAACAGGCGTTGAATCACCGATACTGGCAGACAGGGATACTTTAAACATCAGCAACCCGGTTGCCATTACTGACCTTGGGCTTGCTTATAATAAAGCCTATCGCTTCTTTGGTTCTATTGGTTTTAATTATGCACTCACAAAAAAAATAAGTATTTCCACAACCATCGGTATCGTTTATAATAAAGTGCGTGAAAACTTTTTTGTACCCCGCAAAGGTGTTACAACCGATACGCTCTTTAATGCAATAGCCTACAGCAGGCTGGGTACACAGGTCACTTCACTTTTTTCTTTGTATGATGATACCCGTTTAACTTATTCAACCATTTTTAAGAAATTACATTCATTCACTGCAAGAGTAGGTGCCAGGTATATGTATGAAAAAACGGAACAGGATTATGGCCTGGGTTACAACTCGGCTATTGATGAACTGGTAAGTGTGGGCAATGGTGTAAATGGTTTAAGAAGAATCGGCGGTGGCATAGGTCAGTCAAAATGGATGAGCACTTATGTTAATGCAGATTATTCTTATGCAGATAAATATTTCTTATCAGCTAACCTGGCTGCAGATGGCTCCAGCCGTTTTGGAAAAAATGTTTCAAGTGGTGTGAAGCTTGGCTCCAATGTATTTTCTATGCTGCCTTCGGTTGCTGCATCCTGGTTAATTTCTTCCGAGAAAATGCTGGCAGGCAATAAAATAATTGATCTGTTGAAACTGAGAGCTTCTTACGGCTTATCAGGCAATGATGATATCGGTAATTACACCGCAAAGCAAACCTATACATCTCAAAATTTATTGGGCATGCAGGGTTTGGTACGCAGCGGTATTGCTAACGATCAGTTGCAATGGGAACTGGTAAAAAAATTAAATGTTGGTTTGGATGTGGCCGTGCTGAAAGAAAGGCTGCAACTGAGTGTTGACTTCTATAATAATAAAACAGATAAATTAATTGTGTATGAACCGGCGCCAACCGCCAGCGGTTTTGATTATGTGGTTAGCAACAGCGGCGGTTTAAAAACAACCGGTTTAGAAGTTTCGTTGTCATCAAGAATTCTTAACAAAAAGAATTACAGCTGGGATGCAGGCATCAGTGTGGGTAAATACAAATCATCGGTTACAAAATTACCAACCGATAAGATCATCACAAACTTTGGCGGCGCTACTTATGTAACCCAGGTTGGCAGCGGCCCCAATGAGTTTTATGGCCACCAGGCAAACGGGGTATATGTTACTGATGCAGTGGCTGCAACAGAAGGCCTGTCAGTAAGAAATGCCGACGGAAGTTTAACAGCATTCAGAGGCGGCGATATCAGATTTACAGACTTGAACGGTGATAAAATAATTGATGACAATGATAAAATGATATTGGGAAATCCCAATCCCGACTTTTACGGCTCATTTTACAACAAGGTTTCTTACAAAAGATTTTCTTTAAATGCAGTATTCACTTTCAGCTCGGGCAACGAAATTTATAATTACACCCGCAGCCAGCTGGAAGGAATGAACAATGCCTACAATCAAACAGATGCCATACGTAACAGGTGGAGAACTAACGGACAGGTAACAGACATTCCAAAAGCAACCTGGGGCGATCCGATGGGTAACAGCCGTTTCAGCAACAGGTGGATAGAAGATGGTTCTTACCTGCGTTTAAGAACATTGTCACTGTCTTACGACATCCGCATCCGGTCCAAATTCTTCAAGTATGCAACCGTATATGCGTTGGGTAATAATTTAGTTACGTTCACAAAATATAAAGGGTACGATCCGGAGTTTAGTGCCACCGAAAGTATTTTTGGTCAGGGTGTAGATAACACATTGGAACCACAATTAAAATCGGTGCAGATCGGTTTCAGAATAGGCTTATAATAATAATTCAGTTATAAAAATTTGTATAGAAATGAAATGGAGATCAATTAATAAAATGGCGATTGCTTTTATGGCAACAGGTATTTGTTTTACATTTTCTTCCTGTAAAAAAATGCTTGATGTAGAACCGCAAACCACCGTAGGCGTTGCAAACATGTACCGCAATGTGTTTGATGCAGATGCAGCCGTAATTGGTGTGTATGGCAAAGTAATGAAACTGGCAAAGCCCTACCTGCTTTTGAATGAACTGCGTGGCGATCTGATGGACATTACCACCAACTCCGATTTAAATCTGCGGCAGTTAAGTGAGCATACCGCTACGGTTAATAATCCTTATACCGATCCGCAGCCTTTTTACGAAGTAATTATTAACTGCAACGATGTGCTGGCGAATTTTAAAAAAATGTATGCCGAAAGCAAACTAAAAGAAGCTGAATTTAATCAACGCTATTCCGATGTGGGAGCCATACGCAGTTGGGTGTATCTGCAATTAGGTATTCATTTTGGTAAAATACCTTACGTCACCAATCCTGTGGTAACTTTAAATCAGTTGAAAGACAGCAGTAACTTTCCAATGGTCACTTTACCTGTTTTAATCGATTCCCTGGTTTCGTTTACCGAGAAACTTCCTTACACCGATGATTACCCAACAGGAACCACTTTGCTTACAACAGTAGACGGTTACAACACACAAAAATTCTTCATCAGCAAAAATGTATTACTGGGCGATCTGTATTTGTGGCAGGGCCAGTACGATAAAGCAGCAGACCGTTATAAAAGAGTGCTGGAAATAAACGGCCCCACCGGCAACAGCGAACTGTGGTATAATCAATACCGTATTTCCAGTTTTAATAATGCCAGTATATCTTATACCCGTGCATTTGATTTTACTTCATTGGTATACACAAACGGCTGGCGCTATTTATTTGAAAGGCCGCAGGTTGATAATGAATTTAACTGGGAGATGATTTGGTCACTTCCTTTCGACAGAAATTTTGAACCGGTAAATCCGTTTATCGATCTGATGTCGCCCATTGGTGGCAGCTACCTGGTGCAGCCTGCCCAACAGGCAATTGATCTTTGGAACAGTCAGACACAGGTATATGTATTTACAGCAGCCACACCTACCGCAGGCGAAGTGTTGCGGGATAATTTCCCCACAGATTCAAGAGGCGTATTCAGTTACCGCATGATAAACGGCAAGCCCGTTATTATGAAGTACCTGTATAATTATTTAGGTTCTACCAATGTGCCCGTAAACATTTTACAGAAACCCGGTAAATGGTTTTTAACCAGGGCTGCCACTTTGCATTTGCATTATTCCGAAGCGGCCAACCGTGCCGGTAAATATAAAGTTGCCTATGCATTGGTGAATAAGGGCATTGGTTATACCTACGATCCTTTTCCCGGCAACAGTGTATCTGCAAACCGCGATGTAACCAATATTCAGCAAACCTTTTTACCATGGCCTTATGACTTTGATGCCCGTGGCGGACAGGCCCCGGCATACCGCAATACATGGTACCGTAATATTGGTATCAGGGGCAGGGCCAATTTAAAACCGGTAACATTACCTGCTACAGATAGTGTTACCAATGTAGAGAACATGATCATTACAGAAGATGCGCTGGAACTGGCTTATGAAGGCGAGCGCTGGTCAGATCTGTTAAGGGTTGCCATCCGCCGCAACGATCCATCTTTTATTGCAGATAAAGTGTATGATAAATTGCGCAAGTCGGGTTTATCTGCAGGCGCAGCCACAGCAGCAAGAAATAAATTGCTGGCAGGCGATTGGTTTTTGCCGTTTAAATTTAAATAAGTACAAAAACTTTTCTCATAGTAGTTTTCTAAAGGGCGGGCAATGAAAATTGTACCGCTCTTTAATTTTTATAATGTTTTATTAAGGATGAGATAAATTTACAAGAGATGCAAACCCAAAGATATTTTCAATCACTGCTGGCAATCTGCCTGTTTGTATGTGCCACAGGCAATGCCCAATCAAAAATTGACCGTAAAGCCCTGGTAGAAAGGCATACCATTACCAATAACAAGTTCGATTCTTTATCATCACTTTCTGTTGGTAACGGCAATTTTGCTTTTACGGTTGATGTTACCGGCATGCAATCCTTTCCGGATGCGTATGCAAAGGGTGTTCCGCTGGGTACACAAAGCACCTGGGGCTGGCATAGTTTTGTTGATACTGCCAATTACCAGTTTAGTGAAACATTAAAAGACTACCAGCAGGCCGGCAGAAATATTTCTTATTCGGTACAGTTAAAAGAACCTGAGCGTAAAAAGAATGCGGTAAACTGGTTCAGGCAAAATCCACACCGTTTGCAGCTCGGTAATATTGGTTTTGAGATAATGAAAAAAAATGGAAATCCTGCCACCATCAATGATATTCAGAACATTCAGCAAACACTCAATTTATTCACAGGCGAAATTCATTCAAAGTTTACAGTAGAAAATATTCCTGTTGAAGTGATAACATACGGGCATCAGCAAAAGGATGTAGTCGGAACAAAAATATATTCGCCACTTATTAAAGAAGGCAGGCTGCATATTAAACTCAGGTTCCCCAATGCAACCGGTAACTGGGCCGATTTTGGAAATGAATACAGGAATGAGGACAGTCACGCTTCAACGGTTTCAAAAAGTATATTGGGTTTTGTTTTTCGCCACCAGCTGGATACTACACATTATTTTGTTTCGGTAAATTGTTTTAATGCGGTTGTAAAACAAAAATCAAAACATTATTTTTTACTAACACCGGCCCAGTCAGATTCCTTTGATTTTTCTGTGCAGTTTGTAAAGGAGATCAGCGAACTGGGTAATCCTGTTCCCTTCCGCATTGTAAAAAACAACAGCATTGATAAATGGAAATATTTCTGGGAAACAGGCGCAGCTATTGATTTTAGTGGCAGTACCGACTCAAGAGCATTTGAACTGGAAAGAAGAATAATCCTTTCTCAATACCTTACTAAAATTCAATGCAGCAGTGCATATCCACCGCAGGAAACCGGTTTAACTTATAACAGCTGGTATGGTAAGCCGCACCTGGAAATGCACTGGTGGCATGCCTATCATTATGCATTGTGGGGTAGAATAGAATTATTAGAGAAAAGTTTAGCATGGTATAAAACTGTTTACAATAATGCTAAAGCCATTGCACAACGACAGGGTTATGAAGGTGTGCGCTGGCAAAAAATGACAGACAATGAAGGAAGAGAAACGCCTTCATCCATTGGTGCATTACTCATATGGCAACAACCGCATGTAATTACATTTGCCGAACTCTGTTACCGCAATTACAACAATAAAGAAACCCTGGAAAAATACAAAGACCTTGTTTTTGCCACGGCCGATTTTATGGCATCCTTTGCTTACTACGATGCTGCAAAAGGAAAATACATTTTGGGCAAAGGCGTAATTCCCGCACAGGAAAGATTTAAAGCAGAAGAAACTTTTAATCCTACGTATGAATTGGTCTACTGGCAGTGGGCATTAAACACTGCACAAAAATGGAGAGAACGTTTGCATTTACCACGCAATAAAAAATGGGATGATGTGTTGCAAAAACTTTCTCCATTACCAATCCAGAACGATAAATATTTATTTACCGAGAGTGCCACTGATTCTTATACCAATCCAGAATTCAGAACCGATCATCCGGCCGTGTTTGGCGCATTGGGTATGTTGCCCAAAACAGACATGGTGGATATGACCCTCATGAAAAACACATTCGACTGGATATGGAATAACTGGGCCTGGAAAGATACCTGGGGTTGGGATTTTCCTTTAACCGCCATGACGGCAACCCGGCTGCGCCTGCCCGACAAAGCCATTGATGCATTGCTGATGCCCATTCAAACCAATACTTATTTAAACAACGGGCATAATTACCAGGATGGCCGGCTTACTATTTATTTACCGGGCAATGGTGGTCTGCTTACCGCCATCGCCATGATGTGTGCAGGCTATGATGGCTGCAAAACAAAGAACCCCGGTATACCCAAGGACGGTAAATGGAAAGTGAAATGGGAGGGGTTGAAAAAAATGCCTTAGAAACTGTGTTCCATTTAGGGTGTCAGGCTGAGCTTGTCGAAGCCGGAGTGAGAACATTAGGTAACCCGCTTTCGACAAGCTCAGTCTGACAGCTTTTTATTGTAGATAGTTTCAGAAGTCACAGGATACTACAGGACAATTATTGCTCATTTTTGCATTATCATGCAGTACTTTTCAACGCTTGCATTATGAATAAAATGAAGTATTTAATTATTGCCATTTTCATCTCTTCTGTTTCTGCCTGTTCAGTTGCGCAGAAATTACCGGCAAAGAACGATGTGCTTAAAACCGTTACACTAGCCAACAAATATTTTATGGAGAAATGGCCCGATGCCGGCAAAGAAATCTTTGTGCCGTCAAGGAACCGTACCTGGCCAAGCCATATCTGGACAAGGGCCGTGTATTACGAAGGCCTGATGGCATTGTACAGCATTGATAATAAACAGGCCTATTATGATTATGCGGTTGACTGGAGCGTAAAACATAAATGGAATTTAAGAGACGGAACTAAAACACGCAATGGCGATAACCAGGCCTGCGGACAAACTTATATTGACTTATATCTGATTGATAAAAAGCCCGAACGTATAGACAGCATCAAAGCATCAATAGATAAAATGATGCTCACCAATAAAATTGACGACTGGCATTGGATAGATGCGATACAGATGGCCATGCCGGTGTTTACAAAGCTGGGCGTTATTTATAGTGATACCAATTATTTTCACCGCATGTATGAAATGTATGCCTATACCAAATACAAACATGGTGATAATGGTTTGTACAATGCTGCAGAAGGTTTGTGGTGGCGTGATAAAGATTTTGATCCGCCCTACAAAGAACCCAATGGAGAAGATTGTTACTGGAGCCGTGGCAATGGCTGGGTAGTGGCTGCATTGGTTAGAGTGCTTAGCATCTTACCCAAAAATGAAACACATAGAGCAGAATACCTGGATGATTATAAAAGCATGATGAATGCGCTGGCGAAACTGCAAAGGGCAGATGGTTTTTGGAATGTAAGTCTGCACGACTCCACCAATTTTGGCGGCAAAGAAATTACCGGCACATCACTCTTTGTTTACGGTATGGCCTGGGGCATTAATAATGGCCATCTCGATAAGAAAAAATATTTACCCATTGTAATTAAAGCATGGAATGGTATGAAGGAAGCTGTACATGAAAACGGATTTCTGGGATTTGTGCAGGGCACGGGTAAAGAACCAAAAGAGTCGCAGCCGGTTAACTACGACCGTGAACCGGATTTTGAAGATTTTGGCCTCGGTTGTTTTTTATTAGCCGGTAGTGAAGTTTATAAACTGAAGAAATGATGATTGCCAAGACTGCTTACTCAAAATATTTACTGATCATTTTTCTGCTACTATCAAATGCAGTGTTTGCACAGCAACGCATAAAATACAATTTCAATCCCGGCTGGAAGGTTTTTTTGGGTGATGACAGCACTGCTTCTACAATCAATTACAATGATGCTGCCTGGAAAAATGTAACCCTGCCTTATGCATGGAATGAAGAAGAAGCTTTTAAGAAAGATATTAAAGACCTCAGCGACAGCATTGCCTGGTATCGCAAGCATTTTAAAATTCCTGCAGCCAGCAAGGGGCAAAAAGTTTTTATTGAATTTGAAGGCATACGCCAGGCCGGTGATTTTTATGTGAACGGAAAATATGTTGGCCTGCACGAAAATGGTGTGATGGCTTTTGGGTTTGACATTACAGAGCTGGTGAATTTTGGCGATGCAGAAAATGTTATTGCAGTAAGAATTGATAATAACTGGGATTACCGGGAAAGAGCTACCAAACAAAAATACCAGTGGGAGGATAAAAATTTTAATGCCAACTATGGCGGTATTACCAAGAATGTATTTCTGCATATAACACCAAAGGTTTATCAAACATTGCCTTTGTATAGCAATCTTAAAACAACCGGTATTTATATTTATGCAGATAACTATGATGTAAAAGCAAACGCTGCTACAATACATGCAGAAGGTGAAGTAAAAAACGAAACCAACGAACTACAATTTGTTACGTACCAGGCAGAAATAATTAACCCCGATGGTATTACCCTTAAAATATTTATTGGCGATAAAGTAAAGATTTTGCCGGGAGAAACAAAGATCATTAAAGCAACGTCTCCTGTTAAGGATCTGAAATTCTGGAGTTGGGGCTATGGGTATTTATACAAAGTGAAAACCAGTTTAATCATAAATGATAAAACCTCTGATGTTGTAAATACCATCACCGGTTTTCGTAAAACAGCTTTTAAAGATGGGATGATATATTTGAATGATCGTGTTATTATGGTGCATGGCTATGCCCAACGTACATCAAACGAATGGCCTGCCATTGGCATGAGTGTGCCGGCATGGATGAGTGATTACAGCAATGGCCTGATGGTTGAAAGCGGTGGTAATCTTGTTCGTTGGATGCATATTACTCCCTGGAAACAGGACATTGAAAGCTGCGACAGGGTTGGCCTTATGCAATCTATGCAGGCTGGTGATGCAGAGAAAGATGTGGAAGGCGTAAGATGGGAGCAACGCAAGGCAGTCATGCGTGATGCCATCATTTACAACCGCAATAATCCCAGTATTATTTTTTATGAGTGTGGCAATGAATCCATCAGCGAAAAGCACATGCAGGAAATGAAAAACATTCGTGATCAGTATGATGCCTATGGAGGAAGGGCAATCGGCAGTCGTGAAATGCTCGACAGCAAAGTCGCAGAGTATGGTGGCGAAATGCTGTACACTAATAAGAGCGGCCATATTCCCATGTGGGCCATGGAATATTCAAGAGATGAAGGTTCCAGAAAATACTGGGATGATTATACAATACCTTTTCATAAAGATGGAGTTGGTCCATTGCATAACGGGCAGGATGCATCACCTTACAACCGCAATATGGAAAGCCATGCGGTGGAAAATGTGAAGCGTTGGTACGAGTTCTGGAAAGAAAGGCCGGGCACCGGCAAGCGTGTAAGTTCCGGTGGTGTTAATATTGTTTTTTCTGAAACCAATACCCACCATCGCGGTGAAGAGAATTACCGCCGCAGCGGCGAAGTAGATGCCTTGAGAATTAAAAAGCAAAACTTCTATGCACATAAAGTAATGTGGGATGGATGGGTGGTGCCGGATAAACCGGGCATTCATATTGTAGGGCATTGGAATTATACAGCAGGAATAGCGAAAGATATTTTTGTTATCTCATCTGCAGAAAAAGTAGCGTTGAAAGTAAATGGCAGATCACTTGGCTTTGGCCAAAAAAGTGATGGCTTTCTTTTTACTTTTAAAAATGTTGAATGGAAGGCAGGAAATATTGCTGCGGTTGGTTATGATGAAAAGGGAAAACAAGCATGCACAGCACAAATAAATACGGTGGGTGAACCGGTTGCACTTCGCTTAACAAATATTAAAAGGCCAACTGATTTTTTAGCAGATGGGCATGATGTAAGTATGGTAGAAGTGGAAGTGATTGATGCCAAAGGTAACCGTTGCCCCACGGCATTAAACATGATCAACTTTAGCATGGAAGGCCCGGCTGAATGGAAGGGCGGCATGGCCATGGGCAAAGACAATTTTATTCTTGCTAAAAATTTGCCGGTTGAAAATGGAGTTAACCGGGTATTGATCAGGTCAACCACAACAGCAGGAACTATTACGCTTAAAGCCAATGCGGATGGTTTAAAAGGAGCTGTTTCAACCTTAATTACAAAACCATTTACTACAGCGAATGGATTAACAACAACATTGCCTTCGGCAGGATTACCTTCTAACCTTGATCGTGGTCCTACGCCTTTAACCCCATCTTATAAAGTATCACGTGTTTCGGTTGGAATTATAAAAGCAACAGCGGGCTCCAATGCCGACAGTGCTTTTTCCAGCTATGACGATAATGAATTAAGCGACTGGCACAGCGATGGAAAAATTGCTAATGCCTGGATAGAATATGAACTGGAAAGAGAGGCCCTAATTAGTGAAGTTGGCATTAAATTGAATAACTTCCGTTCACGTTCTTATCCGTTGCGTATTACAGTTGATGGTAAGGAACTGTTTGCAGACACAACACAGCGTACACTGGGTTATTTTACCGCCATCTGCAAACCGCAAAAAGGTAGGAAGCTGAGAATTGAACTGGCTACACTTACCAAAGATGATGCAGGTAATACCATGTTGGAAGTAGGTGGCAAAAAACTGGATGATGGAGTTGCCCGTGATGATAAAAATGCAAAAGGCACATTGAGTATTATTGAAGTTGATATTTGTGAAAAGCCAAAGGACTAATATTTTAATCTAAAAAAATGCGCTCTGTAATTTTATATTTATTGTTCATAATTTTTTCAAACTCAGCTTTGGCACAAACTGTAACAGAAATGAATTTATACCCCGGCGCAATTCCGGGTTCAATACAATCAACTGTAAAGGAAAGAACCATCGTGCTTGCCAATGGAGGTATTCGTATTTCTTCAGTCATTAATCCAACATTAAAAAAATATACGCCGGCAAAACCCAATGGAATGTCTGTTATTATTTGTCCGGGTGGCGGTTACGAAAGATTGTCAATAGATCATGAAGGGGAGAATGTTGCCAAAGCATTGAATGAATCGGGTATAACAGGATTTGTTTTAAAATACAGGCTGCCCAACGATTCTATCATGATTGATAAAACGATTGGTCCTTTGCAGGATGCACAACAAGCAATAAGAATGGTTCGTCAACAAGCTTCAGCATGGGGCTTGAATCCCGCAAAGATCGGCATCATGGGGTTTTCTGCCGGCGGACATCTGGCGGCAAGTGCTGCAACACATTTTAATATATTGGCAGATTCATCTTTAAAAGATACCACTTCTGTCCGCCCTGATTTTGCAATACTCATTTACCCGGTCATCAGTTTAATTGACAGCATTGCACACAAGGGTTCAAAGAACAGGCTACTGGGAAAAACGCCTACAGAAGCAATCGTAAAACAATTTTCCAATGAATTGCAGGTAACAAAAAAATCGCCACCGGCATTTATAGTTCATGCCGGTGATGATGGAACCGTGCCGGTTGAAAACAGCATTCGATATTACCAGGCCTGTATAAAAAATAAAGTGCCTGTAGAAATGCACCTGTACCCCAAAGGCGGCCATGGCTTTGGCATGAACAATAAAACAACCAACGACAAATGGTTCGACAGATTAATAAACTGGTTGAACACTATTCAATAGAAAATGAAAGTAGGATTATTTATACCCTGTTATATTGATCAGTTTTACCCGCAGGTGGGTATTGCTACATTGCAGCTGCTTGAGAAAGCCGGCTGTGAAGTTTCTTTTCCAACAAGCCAGACCTGTTGCGGCCAACCCATGGCCAACAGCGGCTTTGCAGCTTTATCAAAAGGTTGTGATAAAAATTTTGTACAGAATTTTTCGTGCTTTGATTATATCGTGGCGCCATCCGGCAGTTGTGTATTGCACATTAAAGAACATTTGCAGGATGCTGACGAAGAAAAGGCAAATTATATTCGAACACATATTTATGAACTGACTGAATTTTTGGTTGATGTTTTAAATATTGAAAAACTGGAAGCTGATTTTCCGCATAAAGTTGGTTTACATGTTACCTGCCACGGGCAACGGGGCTTGCATCTTTCATCTATGAGTGAACTGATGGAACCATCTTTTTCCAAACCTGAAAAACTATTGGGAATGGTTAAAGGACTGGAATTATTAAAACCAAAACGCCTGGATGAGTGCTGTGGCTTTGGTGGAACCTTTTGTGTGTTTGAAGAAGCGGTATCGGTAAAAATGGGTAAGGACAGGGTTGCAGAGCATGCCGAAAATGAAGTAGACTTTATTACAGCAGCAGACACCAGTTGCCTGATGCACCTGGAAGGCATTTTAAAAAGACAGGGCAGCAGCGTTAAGACAATTCATATTGCAGAAATATTAAACAGCAGCATCGTATGAAAGTAAAGACACATGCCGAAGCTGCCACAGCATTTATAAAAGATGAGCCAAGAACCGATTGGCATGATAATACCTTGTGGTTTGTAAGAGAGAAAAGAGATAAGGCGGCGCATGGTGTCGCAGAATGGGAACAGCTGCGTGAATGGGCTTCAAAAATTAAAGAACATACTTTATCCAACCTGGATAATTATTTAATTGAGTTTGAACAAAAGGCACAGGCAAACGGTGTTACCGTACATTGGGCGGCTGATGGAGCAGAGCATAACCAGATCATTTTCGACATCATCCGTAAAAATAATATTCAGAAAATCGTCAAGAGCAAATCCATGCTCACCGAAGAATGTGGATTGAATGAATACCTGCATGAAAAAGGAATTGAAACGGTTGATACTGACCTGGGTGAAAGAATTGTACAGTTTCGTAATGAAGTGCCCAGCCATATTGTGTTGCCTGCCATTCATTTAAAGAAGGAAGATGTGAGTGCAACTTTTCACCAGTACCTGGGTACAGAAAAAGGAAATAATGATCCGCAATATTTAACCGAAGCAGCCAGGCAGCATTTAAGAAGTAAATTCATAGAATCAGACCTGGCGATAACAGGCGTAAACTTTGCCATTGCTGAAACAGGAGGCTTTGTAGTTTGCACCAACGAAGGTAATGCCGATATGGGTGCACATGCTGCATCCATTCATATTGCCTGCATGGGTTTTGAAAAGATAATTCCCAAAGCAGAAAACCTTGCTGTGTTTTTAAGATTGCTTGCAAGAAGTGCGACCGGGCAACCTATTACCACCTACTCAAGTCATTTTAGTAAACCAAGGGCCGGGCAGCAAATGCATATTGTAATTGTAGATAATGGCCGCAGCAAACAATTAGGCAGAGCCGATTTCAGGAACTCATTAAAATGTATTCGCTGTGCAGCCTGTTTTAATACCTGCCCGGTGTACAGAAGAAGCGGAGGCCATAGTTACCATACGGCTGTGTCGGGCCCTATTGGTTCCATCCTTAATCCAAACCTCGATATGAAAGCCAATGCTGATCTACCTTTTGCTTCAACTTTATGTGGTTCATGCAGCAATGTTTGCCCGGTTAAAATTGATATTCACGAACAGTTATGGAAATGGCGACAGGTAATTGTTTCGGAAGGATATGTTTCTTCCGGAAAAAGACTGGGCATGAAAGGAATGGCTTTTGTTTTGTCGAAGCCCGGCTTGTATCGCTTCAGCGGAAAAATGGCGAGATGGTTCTTGCAGGCAGTTCCGTTTTTATTTAAGAATAAAAAATTGAACCCCTGGTACCGCCAGCGGGAAATGCCGCAGGCACCCAAGCAAAGTTTTAGCGAATGGTATAAGCAAAATAAAAAAGCATGAGTGCAAGAGAGAAAATATTAAATGCCATCAGCACCAACAAGCCAACGCTGGTTAATTTACCAGTGGTGGATCTGCAACAGGTAACTAACTACGATGATCTGTTGGCAAAATTTACAGCAACCTTGCAGGGTATTGGCGGACAGGTTTTGGAACTGGCTGATATCAGCCAGCTTCAGTCATTAATAAATGAGGAAATCGCAAAAGGACATACAGTGTTGAATGCGATCAACGGTATTACCGATGATTTGAATAACAGCCAGGATGCAATAACTTTAGAACCGGTTTACAAAGCATTTATAAAAGCAGGTATTGGCGTTGCAGAGAATGGATCGGTATGGATAAATGAATCGCAAATGATAAACCGGCTGTTGCCGTTTATTTGTCAGCACCTGGTAGTTGTGCTTGAAAAAGATAAAATTGTTTCTACCATGCATCATGCATACCAACAGCTGAATATGTTTGAAGAAGGCTTTGGCGTTTTTATTGCCGGTCCTTCCAAAACGGCTGATATAGAGCAGTCGCTGGTGATTGGTGCACATGGTGCAAGAAGTATGACGGTGTATATATTGAATTAAGATTTTAAAAACTGATGAAGACACTTATTTGTACAGAGCCGGGATCGTTTGAATATACTGCAGGTGTTATTCCTGCACATTCAGAAGGCAATACCATTTTGCGTATCAGGCGCATTGGTATTTGTGGCACCGACCTGCATGCTTTTGAAGGCACACAACCTTATTTCAGTTACCCAAGAATATTGGGGCATGAACTGGCTGCAGAAATTGAGCAAACCAACCGCTCTGATTTTGAAAAAGGAGAGACCGTAACTTTTATTCCTTATTTCAATTGCGGTGTTTGTATTGCCTGCAGAAATCACAAACCAAATTGTTGCACAGCCATAAAAGTCTGTGGTGTGCATATTGATGGCGGTATGAGAACATATTTATCTGTTCCATCTTATTCATTGGTAAAAAGCAATGGACTTGGTTTTGATGAACTGGCTTTAACCGAACCGCTGGCCATTGGTGCACATGCTGTGGCAAGGGCTGCTGTTGCAGCCAATGAATTTGTGTTAGTCATTGGTGCAGGGCCCATTGGTTTGGGTATTATTGAATTTGCACGCATTGCCGGTGCCCATGTAATTGCTATGGATGTGAATGATAACCGTTTGAATTTCTGTAAAAACAAACTGCATGTAAAATATACCATCAATGCGCTGCAGGAGAATGCAACTGAAAAACTTTTAGAAATTACCGGAGGCGATATGCCAACAGTTGTAATAGATGCTACCGGAAATTTAAGGGCCATCAACAATGCCTTTCAATACATGTCGCATGGCGGAAGATATGTGTTGGTAGGATTACAGAAAGAAGAGATTCATTTCAGTCATCCGGAGTTTCACAAGCGTGAAGGGACTTTAATGAGCAGCCGCAATGCTACCCGCCAGGATTTTGAATATGTGATTGATTGTATAAAGAACAAAAAAATAGATCCGTTGAATTTTATCACCCACCGGGTTTCTTTTGATGAACTGGCGATGGAATTTCCGTCGTATATTAAACCTGAAACGGGCGTGATAAAAGCAATGGTTACCATGGACTAAAAATTAAAACCGAAAAAGCTATATGAGTAAATCAAATAAATACCTGCTGCCTTTTATATTGGTAACCAGTTTGTTTTTTTTCTGGGGTTTTGTTCATAACCTTGATCCCATATTGATACCACATTTGCGAAGGGGTTTTAGTCTGAATACTTTGCAGGCATCATTGATTGATTCAGCCGTGTTCATCGCTTATTTTTTAATGGCCATTCCTGCCGGAATGATCATGAAGAAGTACGGTTATAAAACGGGTATACTTATCGGCCTGTCTTTTTTTGCAGTGGGATGTTTTTTATTTGTGCCGGCAGCCAATACCATGCAGTACGCTTTTTTTCTTGCAGCATTGTTTATTGTAGCCTGTGGGCTTACCATTTTAGAAACAGCAGCAAACCCTTACGCAACCATACTTGGTGATCCCGAAACATCTACACAAAGATTAAATTTTGCTCAGTCATTTAATGGGCTGGCTGCTTTTTTAGCACCACTTGCCGGGCGTGAATTTATCCTTTCTGCAAAGCCATTAGATGATGCTGCTGTAAATGCAATGACTGTTGAGGCACGTAATGCTTATTTGTTGTCTGAAACCTCAACGGTAAAAATGCCTTACATTATACTTGGCTGTGTAATATTATTAGCAGCGGCTGTTTTCCTTTTTACAAAACTTCCCGACAAAAAAGATGATGCCGAAACCGGCAAGTCAGGGTTCTTTCAGGCATTTAAGCATAAACATTTATCATGGGCAGTTGTAGCGCAATTTTTTTATGTAGGTGCCCAGGTTTGCATAACCAGTTTTCTTATTTTATTTGCTACAAAAGCGGCGGGCATAACTGAGAAGGAAGCAGCTTATTACTCCAGTGCTGCCGGTCTGGCTTTTATGGTGGGCAGATTTGTAGGTACATTTTTAATGAAATTTGTTGCGCCACCAAAGTTATTGACCATCTATGCTGTATGTTGTATCCTGCTGAGTTTAGTAACGATTTTTGGTTCAGGTATTATAACATTGTACGCTATTATTGGTATAGCATTTTTTATGTCCATCATGTTTCCTACTATTTTTGCATTGGGCATACAGGATTTGGGACAGGATACCAAGCCTGGATCCAGCCTGATTATTATGTCAATTGTTGGTGGTGCAATTTTACCACCACTGCTGGGCATAATAGCTGATAAAACCAACAATATTCAATATGGTTATATTGTACCAATGATTGCTTTTGTTGTAGTGTTATTTTTTGGACTGACTGGATATAAGCACAAGGAAAAAGCAGTTGAAGCTTTACAATAATAAAATACAGAGACACATGAAAAGATATTGCCTTGCACTCGATCTGAAAGATGACGAAACTTTAATAAAGGAATATGAGCAATACCATAAAGAAGTATGGCCCGAAATTCTGCAGAGTATTAAAGAGTCGGGTATTGAGCAAATGGAGATTTACCGAACCGGTAACCGGTTATTCATGATCATGAAAACCGATGAGGGTTTTAGTTTTGAAGACAAAGCAAATGCTGATGCAGCCAATGCAAAAGTGCAGGAATGGGAAACATTGATGTGGAAATACCAGCAGGCATTGCCTGGCAGTAAACCGGGAGAGAAGTGGGTTTTAATGGAAAAGATATTTGATTGGGAAGGAGTTGATTAAAGTTGAATAGTAAAAAAAATAAAACATGTTCAGTTTAAAAAATAAAACAGCAGCAATAACCGGTGCCGCCAGCGGTATTGGCAGGGCAGTAGCCATAGCTTTTGCAAAGCAGGTAGCCGCAGTGCATTTGCTTGATCTGAATGCAACTGCATTGGATGAAGTGGCGAATGAAATAAAAAATGCAGGAGGAACTGCAGTTGCACATCAGCTGGATGTGGTAAACCAACAGGCTGTAAAAACTGTGTTTGAAAATATTGATAAAGTTAATCTGTTGGTTAACTGTGCCGGTATATCCAACATAGG
This sequence comes from uncultured Chitinophagaceae bacterium, assembly GCA_963715585.1. Lineage (GTDB taxonomy): Bacteria > Bacteroidota > Bacteroidia > Chitinophagales > Chitinophagaceae > Ferruginibacter. The sequence continues at coordinate 1,127,928 of OY970254.1, forward strand.
CAAAGCGGATAATACCAGCGAAGCAGATTTCGACCGTGTTTTCCAGGTGAATGTGAAAGGGATGTACAACTGTCTGCATGAAGTTATTCCTTACATGCAAAAAAATAAAAGCGGTGTAATTATCAATATGGCATCCATTGCAAATCATGTTGGCCTGCAGGATCGCTTTGCGTACAGTATGAGCAAGGGTGCTGTGCTGGGCATGACTTTATCTGTTGCACGTGATTATATTGCTGATGGTATCCGCTGTAACTGTGTGTCGCCGGCGAGAGTACACACACCATTTGTAGATAATTTTATCACAAAGAATTATCCGGGAAAAGAAAAGGAAATGTTTGAGAAACTTTCCGCATCGCAACCCATTGGCCGTATGGCGAAGCCCGAAGAAGTAGCATCTCTTATTGTATACCTCTGCTCGGATGAAGCTTCTTTTATTACAGGTTGTGATTACCCAATCGATGGTGGATTTATAAATTTGAATAACTAAAACCCCCTCCGCCCCCTAAAGGGGGAACTAATCCTAGCGAAGCGGAGGAATTTAAAATTGATAAAGTAAACTGAAAATAAATTTTATGAAACTGATTCGTTTTGGAGAACCGGATAAAGAAAAGCCCGGTGTTTGCATTGATGGGATTAATTACGATGTGTCGGGGTTTATTAATGATTATAATGCAGCCTTTTTTGGCAATGGCGGATTGCCGCACCTGGCATGGATGGTTGAACAGCATAAGACCATGCTGCGGAAAGTGCCTGCTGGTACAAGGATCGGTTGCCCGGTTGCAAACCCTTCAAAAATTGTTTGCATCGGTTTGAACTATGCCGACCATGCAAAAGAAACCGGCGCTGCAACGCCTCCGGAGCCTATTGTTTTTTTGAAATCAACCACGGCTGTTTGTGGACCATTTGATAATATCATCATCCCCAGAGATTCAGAAAAAACAGATTGGGAAGTGGAACTGGCTGTTGTGATTGAGAGGAAAGCAAGTTATGTTGATGAAGCAAATGCGATGGACTATGTTGCCGGCTATATGTTGCACAATGATGTAAGTGAAAGAGCTTTTCAGTTAGAAATGGGCGGCACCTGGGATAAAGGAAAGGGCTGCGATACCTTTGCGCCGCTTGGCCCCTGGCTTGTAACCAAAGAAGAAGTAGCTGATGTAAATAACCTGCGGCTCTGGTTAAAAGTAAATGATACCATGATGCAGGATGGAACAACATCTAATCTCATTTTTCAAATACCTTTTTTGGTTTCCTATATCAGCCGGTTTATGACCTTATTGCCAGGCGATATTATCTCTACCGGAACACCGGCAGGCGTTGGGCTTGGATTTAAACCACCCATCTATTTAAAAGAAGGGGATGTAGTAGAACTGGGAATTGACGGGTTAGGCACATCGATGCAAAAATGTGTTGCTTATTCCGCAGATTAAAATTATCATCTTAATAAAATAAACAAATGAATTTAGGTTTAACAGATAAAGTGATCATTGTTACCGGCGGCGCCAAAGGAATTGGAGAAGGCATTGCAAATGTATTGGCTGCCGAAGGAGCTGTTGTAGTTATTGTTGGCAGAAATGAAGCTGATAACAATAAAGCCGTACAGGCGATAGAAGCCAGTAATGGCAGGGCTTTTCAGGTGGTGGCAGAATTATCTGTTCCTGTTGATTGTGAAAATGCAGTAAAGCTTGTTGCTGAAAAATTTGGAAGGATTGACGGACTGGTTAACAATGCCGGTGTAAATGATGGTGTAGGTTTAGAGAAAGGAGATTATACAAGATTTATGGAATCGCTGCATAAAAACCTGGTGCATTATTACCTGATGGCTCATTTTGCATTACCGTTTTTAAAAGAAAGTAAAGGAAGTATTGTGAATATCACTTCCAAGACTGCAGAAACTGGCCAGGGAAATACCTCGGCCTATGCAGCGGCCAACGGGGGCCGTAATGCACTCACAAGAGAATGGGCGGTGGAATTATTAAAATACGGCATCCGGGTAAATGCGGTGGTAGTGGCTGAATGCTTTACACCTTTGTATGAAACCTGGATAAAAACATTTGATGAACCGCAAAAGAAACTGGATGAGATCACTGCGAAAATTCCATTGGAGAACCGGATGACCACCGCTGAAGAAATTGCCAATGCAGTTGCTTTTTTATTATCTGAAAGATCGAGTCATACCACCGGACAATTAATACATGTTGATGGCGGTTATGTTCATTTGGATAGAGCGCTACTTTAAAACTTTATAAATACTCTATGATCAATAATAAAAATGCTTACCTCTTCGACCTGAACGGAACGATGATTGATGATATGCAATATCACATCAAAGCATGGCACCGTATTTTAAATGAACTGGGTGCCAATATCAGCCTGGAAAGAATGCGGGATGAATGTTATGGCAAGAATAACGAACTGCTGGATCGTATGTTTCCCGGCCGGTTTACAGAAGAAGAAAAGAACAGGATGAGCCTGGAAAAGGAAAAGCAATACCAGCAGGAGTTTAAACCTCACTTACAATTATTGCCCGGCTTAGATAGTTTTTTAGAAAATGCTCATCAATCAGGAATTAAAATGGCTATTGGCTCGGCCGCCATCATGTTCAATATCAATTTTGTACTGGATGGTTTAAATATCCGCCATTATTTTGATGCAATAGTAAGTGCAGATGACGTTAAGGATAGTAAGCCCAATCCTGAAACTTATTTAAAATGTGCTGCTGCATTAAATATATCACCGGCAGATTGCCTGGTATTTGAAGATGCACCAAAAGGAGTGGAAGCTGCATTGAATGCAGAAATGGAATCAGTTGTTATTACCTTGATGCATGAGAAAGAGGATTTCAACCAATATCAAAACATAATCAGTTTTATAAAAGATTACAGGGAATTGAATTGATGATAAAAATATGGGTCTACAATGTTGCCCATTGGTATGCGGATGAATGGAGCGTCGCCAATGTCGCTGCCATGAAAAACTAAAGCTGGTAACCAAAAAATAAAAGGCGGAAAATATTTTCCGCCTTTTGTAATTAAAATCAGTTAATGAAGTTGTTACCAAAACTTCACATAGAGCAATGTTAAGATCAACAGTGTAACTACACAAAGCGCAACAGTAGATGGTTTTAATTTGAACATGCTGCTATCTATCTCAAATGCTTTTGGATTTATTTTTGGCCCGGCCATACTGATACCGACCATGGCTGCCACCGTAAAGAAGAATGACCAGCCCATATTGATGAGGAATGGAATTTCTACATGTGTCAGTGTTACTCCGTCTTTGATTGTCTGGTATTCGAAGGCTGTGTACAACCAGGTTTCTTTTCCAAAAATGCCAACAGCATAATTATTAAAGAAGATGGCAAGTACAAAACCTAAAATCAAACCAACTAATGCAGCAGAGCCAGTAGTCCTTTTCCAGAAGAAGCCGAGTATAAACATGGCAAACACACCCGGACTGATGAAGCCGGTGTATTTTTGGATGAATGTGAAACCACCTTCCTGGCTGATACCTAATGTGTCTTTCCAGGTAAATATCATAGCGATGATCATAGAAATAAATACGGTCATGCGGCCCGTCCATACCATTTTCTTTTCATCAGAATTTTTGTTGATGTACTTTTTATAAATATCCAATGTAAAAATGGTAGAGATACTGTTGGCTTTTCCGGCAAGCGATGCAACTATAGCAGCGGTTAAAGCCGCTACAGCCAATCCTTTCAGCCCTGCAGGTAAAAAAGCCAATACAGCAGAATAAGCTCCGTCCTTACCACCATTAAAACCAGGCAGCATGTTGTTTTTATACAACACATAAGCAGCAATACCCGGAAGCATTACGATCACCGGCATCAATAATTTCATAAAGCCGGCGAATAAAATTCCTTTGCGTGCAGTTTCCAAATTAGCACCTAATGCTCTTTGGGTAATGTATTGGTTGCATCCCCAATAGTTGAGGTTCACTATCCATTGCCCGGCAAAATACATGGCAATGCCTGGCAGCGCAATATATTTCATGATCTCTGTATTATTGGCCGTACCTATTGTACCTGAAGTCACTTCCGGCTTTGCCAATATCATGTGGAAGTGGTCAGGAGCCTGTCCCATCAATGTTTTAAAGCCATTGATCACATTTCCGTTTGCCACACTATTTACTCTTTCATCCACAACCTGTAGTGCAAGATAAACGGTAGCTAAACCACCAATAATGAGTACAGCTACCTGTATTACGTCGGTATAACCAATTACTTTCATGCCACCCAGTGTGATCAGTAATGCCATTGACATCAATACGATCATAATAAGATGAAGGTGGCCGCCGCCAAGTAACTCATTAATTGCAACTGAACCAAGATAAAGTATAGAAGTAAAGTTGACAAAAATGTAAAGGAACAACCAAAAGATCGCCATGATCAATGCAACTGTTTCATTGTACCGTGTTTTTAAAAACTGCGGCATGGTGTAAATCTTATTCTTAAGATAGATGGGAATGAACCAGATAGCAATAATGATCAGAGCAACAGCTGCGATCCATTCGTAAGCAGCAACTGCAATACCCACATTAAAGCCTTCACCACTCATACCGATAAATTGCTCGGCACTGATATTAGAGGCAATGAGTGAAGCACCGATTGCCCACCAGGTAAGCGAGCCTTCAGCTAAAAAGAAATCATGTGAAGCTGTAACGGAATCTTTCTTTTTTTTCCGGTAGATCCAATAACCATAACCGGCTATCAGGATAAAATAAAGAATAAAAACTAAAATGTCACTGGTTGCGAGATTGTTCATAATAGCAAAGTTGGTTTTGGTTGGTTATGATTTATTCAGTTGGTAATACATTTCGTTCCATCTTAATTCATTTTTGAAATGAGAAAGGCTGGTAGTTTTGTTAATCAATATACATTCAATTCCTGCCATTTCTGCAAAATCCTGCAGGTATTCAGCAGATAAATTCTGGCTGTAACAGGTATGATGTGCACCGCCTGCCAGTATCCACGCTGCACAACCGGTTTGCATATCGGGATAAGGTTTCCATAAAACCCTTGCTACCGGAAGTTTTGGTAAATCATGCACCGGGTCAACTGTCTGTACTTCATTTACCAGCAGCCTGAAACGGTTGCCCATATCAACGATGGATGCATTTAATGCAGGGCCGGAAGCCACATTAAAAACCAGGCGTACCGGATCGGCTTTGCCACCAATACCAAGCGGATGAATTTCGCAGGATGCTTTTCCTTTTGCAATGCTTCCGCATATTTCAAGCATGTGCGATCCCAATACCATGGCATTGCCCGGTTCAAAATGATACGTATAATCTTCCATAAATGAATTGCCGCCTTTCAATCCGGATCCCATCACTTTCATGGCCCGTACCAGCGCAGCAGTTTTCCAATCGCCTTCGCCGGCAAAGCCATAACCCTCTGCCATTAAGCGTTGTGCTGCAATGCCCGGCAGTTGTACCATGCCATGCAGGTCTTCAAATGTATCGGTAAAGCCTTTGTAATTTCCGGCTTTTAAAAATTTGCGTAAACCAATTTCAATTTTTGCTGCATCACGTAGCGATTGATATTGATCGCCATTCTTTTTTAATGATGGGGCAAGTTTATAGGATGTATTGTATTCTTCAACCAGTTTATCAATTTCTCTTGGCGTTACTTTATTGATTACTGCAACCAGGTCGCCAATGCCATGTGTATTTACAGAATATCCAAATTTCATTTCTGCTTCTACCTTATCGCCATCGGTTACGGCCACATAACGCATGTTATCACCAAAGCGAACAAACCTTGCACCCTGCCAATCGTGCCAGCCTGCTGCAACTCTTGTCCAGATATTTATTTTTTCAATCACTTCGGTATCCTGCCAATGTCCCACCACCACTTTCCTGTTTATCCGCATGCGGCTCATCATAAAACCAAATTCCCTGTCGCCATGAGCGCTTTGATTCAGGTTCATAAAATCCATATCAATGCTATCCCATGGAATATCACGATTGAATTGTGTGTGCAGGTGCAGCATGGGTTTCTGTAAAATTTTTAATCCTCCTATCCACATTTTAGCAGGGGAGAAGGTATGCATCCAGGCAATGATTCCGATGCAATTAGCTGCTGTATTGGCTTCCTGGCATACCGCAAATATTTCTTCGGGAGATTTTACAACCGGTTTAAATTTTACCTGCACCGGAATATTGGCGGCATCATTGAAAGAGGCTGCAATCTTTTTTGAATGAAGAGCAACCTGTTTTAAAACTTCTTCGCCATACAAATGCTGGCTGCCGGTTACAAACCAAACTTCAAATTTTTTCAGATTTATCATTGTTATGTTCTTTATTATTTTACAGAAAATTTATAGACTGTTGTATGGGTATAAGTTTCGCCGGGCTTTAAAATAGTGTTGGGAAATGAAGGCTGGTTGGGACTATCAGGAAAGTGTTGTGTTTCCAGGCAGAGCCCGCCATGCAATGCATAAGGCTTGCCGCCTACACAGCCGGTTAATGTTCCATCTAAAAAATTACCGCTGTAAAATTGTATACCCGGTTCTGTTGTAAATACTTCTACCAGGCGTCCTGTTGAAGCAAGTGACAGGGTAGCAATTTTTTCAAGGCCGGTTCCTTTTCTGTTTAATACCCAGTTGTGATCATAGCCACCTTTTACACTGTCTATTTCTTTTCCTATCAGTTTAGGAACAGTAAAATCGAAGGGCGTATTTTTTACCGCTGCATGTTTACCCAGCGGAATTAATTTATCATTTACCGGTGTATAGCTGTCTGCATTCAACATCAACTCATGACCAAGAATTGTAGAATCTGCACCGGCAGATAAATTAAAGTAGCAATGATTGGTAAGATTTACCGGTGTTGCTTTGTCAGTAGTTGCTTTGTATTCTATCTTTAATTCATTAGCAGATGTGAGCGTGTAAATTACTTCTACAGTAAGATTACCGGGATAACCTTCTTCTCCATCTTTACTGAGGTAAGTCAATTTTAAACTGCTGTCGCCGGCAAGCTTTTCGGCTGTCCACATTACTTTATCATAACCTTTTAATCCGCCATGAAGGCTTTGGCCATGATCGTTGGCGGCCAATGTATATGTTGTACCATCTATACAAAATTTTGCATTGGCAATACGATTGGCATAGCGCCCAACCAGGCAACCAAAGTATGGGTTTGTTTTTTGAAGATAACCACCCAATGAATCGTATGCCAATATCACATTGCCGTCTTTACCATTTTTGTCTTTTGTGATGATCTTTGTTACTGTTCCGCCATAATTAAGAATACCCACCTGCATACCGGCTGCATTGGTAATAACATATTCCGTAACTGCTTTGCCTTCAAAATATCCGTAAGGTATTTCTACAATGCCTGTTTTAATGTTGAGCGAATCAGCAGCATTTGTTTTATCGCCACTGGATGAATTGTTATTGCAGGCCATGCATAATACTGTTGATACAAACAGTAAAAAAAAGATTTGTTTTTTCATTGTGCTTATTTTTTTATTGTCCGTAATAGGCGTCGCCACCATGTTTGCGCTGCCAGTGTTTATTTTTTAATGTTTCTTTTAATATTGGTGCGGCAGGATTTATCTGCTCTGTCAGTAAAGCCATTCTTGCCACTTCTTCCAGCACGGCAGCATTGTAAACGGCTTTGTGTGCTGTTTTTCCCCAGGTAAATGGCGCATGGTTTCCAACCAGTATCATCTCTACTTCTTCGTAAGCAAGATTGCGTTCTTTAAAACAATTGATGATCTGGAAGCCGGTTTCGTATTCATAATCGCCATTGATCAATTCATCAGCCATGGGCGGTGCACAGGGAATATTTACGGTGTTGTGGTCGGCATGTGTTGTTCCAAAAATCGGGATATCACGTTGCGCCTGTGCCCATGCAGTTGCATAAGTGCTATGTGTATGCACGATGGAACCGATAGCGGGCCATTGCTTGTACAAAACAGCATGTGTATTGGTATCAGAAGAGGGGCGAAGCTTTCCATCAATAATATTTCCATCAAAATCAACGATCACCATTTTTTCTGGAGTAAGATCTTCGTAAGGAACACCGCTGGGTTTTATAGCAAACACTTTTGCTTCCCTGTCGGCTACACTTACATTTCCGAAAGTAAATAACACCAGTCCCAGTTTTGGCAACTCCATGTTTGCATCATAAGCTTCCTGCCTTATTTTTTTGTATTGATTATTTTGGGTTTCAGAAGAAGCACAGGTTGTAGTATTTTCTATAAAATTTCCGAGCTGTTGATATTGTGTAAATCTTTTTTGATAGATGGCTGCCTTTGCTGCATCCGGAAAATATTCTGCATCAAAGCCCTGTCCCATAGCCTGCATAGCATCTTCAACTTTGGGATAGATGCCTGCAACCGTAGCCGCAAACATGGCTGCACCTGCTGCACAGGTTTGTTCAGATCTGTGAATCCGTATGGGGCTGTTCATCACATCAGCCATCATCTGCATGATAAAGGGAGATTTGCGTGCCACGCCGCCAAGGCCAATCAACCCTTTTACCGGAATGCCTTCGCTGATAAAACGGTCAACAATGGCTTTTGCGCCAAAGCAGGTAGCTTCTACAATTGAACGAAAAATTTTTGGGGCATTACTTCCCAGGTTGATACCGGTGATGGCTCCTTTTAATAATTGATTGGCATCCGGTGTTCGCCTTCCATTCATCCAGTCAACCGCCAGTTCATCGTTTTCATCAAGCGGCAGTTTTGCTGCTGCTTCTGATAATGCAGGTATAAAATTTTTCTTTTCTTCACCAGTAGATGTCCAGTTCAATAAATTATTGAACCAGGCATAGGCATCACCAAAGGCACTTTGCCCGGCTTCCATTCCCGTCATACCCGGAATTACAGAACCGGGAACCTGTCCGCAAATACCTTTTACTAAAGTGTCATTTACTTCTTCGGCCGGTGCAACCAATATATCGCAGGTAGATGTACCCATTACTTTGCTGAGATAGTAAGGTTCTATTTGTCCGCCTACTGCACCCATGTGTGCATCAAATGCACCTACGCCAATAAGCACATCTTTTGGTAAGCCGAGTCTTTCAGCCCATGCGGTACTGATAGTTCCGGCAGCTTCATCTGATGTATATGTTTTTGAAAATAATCTTGAAGTGAAACCTTTTAGCAAAGGATCTATTGCTGTAAAAAAATCATCAGGTGGGAGACCACCAAAAGCTTCTGCCCATAAGGCTTTGTGTCCGGCAGCACAAACTGATCTTTTCATTTCATGCACATCTCCGGCACCGGTAAGTAAAAATGGTATCCAGTCGCAATGCTCAACCCAACTGTAACAGGCTTTGCCCACTTTTTCATCTATTCTTAAAATGCGTAACAGTTTTGCCCAAAACCATTCGCTTGAGTAAATACCGCCAACGTATTGTAAATAATCCGGTATAAAGTTCTTTGCCTGTTCATTTATTTCTGCTGCTTCTTTGGTGGCGGTGTGATCTTTCCAAAGCACAAACATAGCATTGGGATTTTCTTCAAAGCCCGACAGCAATGCAAGCGGAGTTCCTGTTGCATCAACAGCTACAGGAGAGGAGCCGGTTGTATCAACAGAAATAGCTTTTACCTTTTGCGCAACCTCACTGCCTGCTTTTTGTAAACAGTCTTTGATGGTGGTTTCAAGTCCTTCCACATAATCAAGTGGATGTTGTCTGAACTGGTTCAATGCAGCATCACAGTATAATCCTTTTTTCCATCGGGGATAGTAAAATACCGAAGCGGCTATTTCATTTCCATTGGCAGTATTTACCAATACAGCTCTTACAGAGTCGGTGCCGTAATCAACACCTATAACATAGCGATCGTTGTTCATATGCAATTAATGAGTGTCAAAATAACACTTATTTCTTAAAAGCAAAAAAAATAACAGGTTTATTATCCGTTTATCAGCTGAAAATGTTTCGGGCAGGCAGAAAACTCATAAAAGCATCCCTGTGCGTATAGTATTTCCGCTTATCAAGCTTATAGTAAAAAGCACCCCGCCTGGAGTTTTCTTTTTCTTTGTGCTTTTGTTTGATAAGCAGTTTTGCAGATAGGAGCTTGCGGTTAAAATTTCTTTTATCCAGCTTCTTATCGTACACAGCCTCGTACAAATTAAGGAGTTGTGGAATGGTGAATGTATCCGGCAAAAGCTCAAACAGCAGTGGGTGCAATGCAGCTTTATATTGCAGCCGTTTTTTTGCCATATCCACCATGTGGCGATGATCAAAAATTAAAGGGGGTAGTTTTTTTAGCGATACCCACTCCGGGTGATAATCATCGCTGAGTTGTTTTTCGTATTTGTGTATGTCAACCAGGGCAAACCAGGCAACGGAAAGGGTTCGTTCCACCGGGTCACGACCGGGCTCGCCAAAAGCATGCAGCTGCTCCATATATACATTTTCCAACCCGGTAAGTTGTTTTAAAATTCGGGCGGCAGCATTTTCAAGACCTTCGTCCTTGTTAACAAATCCACCCATCAAACTCCATTTACCTTTTTCGGGTTCAAGGCCCCTTTGAATCAATAAAAGTTTCAGTTCATCACCGTCAAAACCAAAGATGATACAATCCACTGCTACCAATATCCTGGATTGAGCTGCATATTTTTTCATGTTGCCAAAAGTATAGAAATTTAATAATACTGTATTTGTTTTGAGAAATTGACCTAATTATAAATTGTTGTATGTAATAGAGACAATTTCTTATAATTAATGGTTGTAACGTTTGAATGAATACAATAAATTCCTATCTTTGCCCTCCGAAAAATGGCTGCGTAGCTCAACTGAATAGAGCATCTGACTACGGATCAGAAGGTTTTAGGTTTGAATCCTAACGCGGTCACCAGACATGTTTCACATGATTTCTTAGCCCCTGTAACTTCAATGTTTACAGGGGTTTATGTTTCAAGTACCTCTACATTATTTCGTTTTTCATCGGTTTTTGGTTCCCATTGTTTCACCAAAAAGAAACAGCTTGTTTCACCAAAAACATCAAAAAAGATGAAATTATCAATCATGTTCTTTCCGAACACCAGCAAAATCGCCAGTAAGACTGGGAAAATTCCCATGTATGTACGTATTACCTTAAACAGAAAAAAGGCCGAGCTGCGCCTAAACATTGAAGTGACACCTGAAGAATTACAAAAGTGGGATGAAAAAACTATGCGATATAGTGACAGAGATATGTCAGCTAATATCCTGTTAAATACCATTGATAAAAATTTTGAGCATTTCCGGCATTTTAACGGAGCAAACCTGGCAGAGTTTAATGTAAGAACTATCAGAAATCTGGTACTTGGATTAGACGCTAAACCCAATCCGCTAATAGTAAACTATATTGATAAATATTATAATACTGCTGTGGCACCAAATGCACAAATGGCTGAAGGTACAAAACGAAATTACAGAAAGGCTCTAAAGCATTTGAGGGAGTTTTTGGTATTCCGTAAATCAAAGGACGCTGAACTAAAGTCAATAAACATGTCTTTCGCATATGATTTTCGAGATTATTTACTTGGCACTTTCCCAGACTGTAAAAGAATCGGTATGAAGGAACCCTCAGCACTTGATAATATAAAACGATTAAGAACAATATTTGACCGTGCTGTTGATGAGGAATTAATGTTAAATAACCCCTTTAAAAAGATAAAGCTGAAAAACCGGGCTACACAACGAGGCCGGCTGGATATTCACCAGATCAAAAAGATATATAAACTTGATCTTAGGGATTTCCGGACACAACAAATTTATCGTGACATGTTCCTGTTTTCTGTTTTTACCGGCCTGGCCTACACTGATGCCAGCGAATTAAAACAGACAGATTTATATCCTATGGGGGATGGCAATATCCGATTGTTACTAAAAAGAGCAAAAACAGATATCGTTACTGAAATGATTCTACCCAGGCAAGCTATTGATATCATTAATAAGTATAAGCATACTGCTGAGGCAGAAATTACGGGCAGAGTTTTACCCAAGCGATCAAATAAGGAAGTGAATATTCAATTAAAAATACTGGCCAACATGGTTGATATTCCAATCAAATTAACCACACATATTTCCCGACACACGTTCCGTCAATTATTAGCCGAGGCTGATATCTATGAAATGGGCGTAATTAAGAGAATGATGGGACATAGCAGCCGCAACGATATTGATGGCACCTACTATTCCGTTACAGAAAGCAGACTTTTAGAAGCAAAAAGAAAATTTGAATTATATTTAGAAAAAGCATTTTTATGAATTTGCCAGAGGCCTATTTTTCATTAAGTCATTCAAAATGGTTAGAAAAACTAGCTGAACAAAGAAATCTTGCGAATGCCGCAAAAAACGAATTATTGTCATTAGATATTGAAAAATTAAAAGCCGATTATGCGAATAAGGAATGGAATAACAAAACGAATTACTTAATAGCAGTGATTGTTTATAGATACGTAAAAGAAGCAATTTTCTTTCCGGATCAAGAGGCAATAAACATGATTAAAGCCCTTAACTATAAGTATGAAGTATTACGCTGGTTTATCTCACTAGAAAGTTTATTTGAACAATATGAGCTGATTCGTAAACATAATATTCAAATTGATACATTAACTGCATGGACATTTTTGAACTCGTTTTTAGGATCAAAAATTCAATATGAAATTTTTAAATATCACCTAACTACAACACATGATAATACACAAATGACTCAACTAACAAAAGAGCTGATTTTACTTAGAGGACGAAAGAAATATTCAGGATCTGACCCCAAACGCTATAAAAATCTATTTGAATTTTTATTAAACGATAAAGTAAAAGAATTTATCAGTATACCTATCAAGGAATTTAATCTTGGGCTAAATTTTGACATCAATGCATTTATTGATTTATCAAAAGGGAAAACTGAATCGAGCTTTTTAAGGGTCTTAGTCGATGAATGCTTTCAATATGATGAAAAGAAACTCAGTAAAACGAAATTCCTGGCAATAATATTTGATTTTATAAAACTGTTGGTGCCAGATCGAAATTTTATGGATGAGGGAGCATTTATCGAAGCTGCGCATTTAACCTACAAAAGTTATGATTCTTATAAGGCACATGTTTTGAAGAAAATCATTTATCCCAAAGGTATACAATAATGATTTCTTCGATTTTGGGTTCCTTTTATATGTTGTTTTTTCACAAGCTTTGTGGTCAACAAAATTTACTATTATGGAAGAAATATTACGTTGACTTAAAGAAATCTCCGAAGAATTAGCAGATGTTAAAAGAAAATTAGCAGAGTACGAAAATGCTAGATATTTTGAAAATTGGATTCCCAGGAAAAAATTGATGGAGTTTTTTGACTATGGTGATACCAAAATTGCAGAACTTTTTAAACAAGGAGGACTTGTTGTATCAGAAATTGGGAATCGCAAATTTATAAAAAAGGAATCCTTGATGAAGTTCCTGGAAAAAAATATAAAGTAACATAGAGACCTGGTTCCTTTTACCTGGCGGCAAGCTTTCTCAAGCCACTTACCTGTGTTAAATGCACATGACCCGTCCTGAAAAAAGTTGACTGTGTTAGTTAATAAATCCTGCTAATGGTTGACTAAGATAAAACATCCTGAATAAGGTTGATTAAAAAAGTTATTTGCTGTGCGTTGGGCAAAAACAGTTTCGTAGCCACCATAGCTAAAGAAACTGTTTTTTGTGCGCAGGCTGTTTAGGTTGGTTGCATAGTTGTTTTTGAGTTGTTTTGATAATAGTTTTTCCATCTTTTTATTTGTGGCCCCTGTTGCATATGTACATCATGCGGTATCTGCCAGTTTAAGCTGCTATGCCTTCGTTTGTAATTGTAAATGGTAATGCAGCGTGCAATATGTACGGAGGCATTATCAATGTTGTCGTACTGTCTGCTGATGAGTTCAGTTTTCAAAATGCCGTTTACTCTTTCGGCAATTGCATTTTCATAAGGATCACCATTTTGTGTCATGCTGATGTGTGCATGATGCTGCTCTAATAATTGCACATAAGCTGTGCTGCAATATTGTATGCCCCGGTCGCTGTGGTGTATTACAATTGTATCCGGTGGTTTTTGTGCCAGGGCTTTTCTTAAGGCAAGGGTTGCGCTGCTTACTTTCATATCATCGCTTACATGAAAGCCCACAATCTTTCTGCTGTAGGCATCGGTAATTAAAAACAGGTAAGCAAACCTGTTTTTAAGCGGTATGTAAGTAATATCAGCCACCCACATTTCATGTGCTTTAAGTGGCGTAAAATCCTTTACCAGGTTAGGATACCTGCGAAAATGGTGTTTGCTGTTGGTGGTGTGTACACTTCTTTTTACCCGTCTTACTAAAAGTTTATTTCGCCTTAGCAAATCAAAAAACTGATCTCTTCCAATAGTGATTTGATGTTGTTTTAAAAAAGGTTGCAGCATAATAAAAAGTTTACGGCCGCCACAGCGTGGCTGGTATTTACGAATAGCATCAATCTGCTGCAGTATCAAAAATTCGTTTGATAACTGCACTACATTTTTGTGTTGTTTTTTGTGATAAGCCTGAGGCGAATAGCCCAACAACCGGCAAATCCGTTGCACACTAATAAACGGAATTACCTTTTTTACTTCTCGGACTGTTGGGTGCCAGGCTTTTTTCTGATGGAGATGTTGAGTTGTTTTTCGGCAACTGAAATTAAGGTATCCAGCACAACCACTTTAAGCTGCTGGTCTTCCAATTGCTTTTCCAGTGCTGCAATTTTTTGCAGCAATTCTTCATTGGTCTCCTGGCCTGTTGATTTTTTAGGCGAACTGTTCATACTGCTTTTGGAATAAGATTCCTGATTTTGAGTAGGAGGCAAGTTATGAATTCCCTGGTAAACCTGCACCCAGTTACAAATCGTGGTGCGGCTGATGGCATACTTAGCGGCTAATTTTCTAAAGCCGCATCCGGTGAGTAAATACTCCTGAATGATCTGGTCTTTTAAGTCCATTTTGGTTGATTTTGTAGTCAACCTATTTCAGGACGAGACAATAAAATGCCCAATTGCTCCAATGTCCAGCCAGCCTTGCAGCAAACCCAATGTTGGCGGTAGTTTTAATCTCGATTAAAGCCCCAATCATTAAACTCAGGTCTATACTTCAATAAATAGTATTCAGTTTTTTCAACAGGGTCAGTCCTATTTAAGCGAACTTCAAATAAAAGATTATTGTCAGCCGCAGCCTTGGAATACAAGTTGTCAATTAGATGATTAAACCTTATCATTTGGTTGTAAATAACCATAGTGTCATGAAACATATCTATCCATTCATCAAAAGGAAGTACTTCAATTTGGGATGCTGGGTCGTTCTTTATGTAATTACTTGGATGTATATACCGTCCTACGAAATAGTAATTTGAATGTGCAATTGAATTTCGTATTTGAGTTTTATAAGCATTCTTTAAAGAGGAGTAGATGTTTGGATACTTATCTTTTAATCTATCTCTGATTTTATTTCTGATAATGTCTTCCCGTTTTCCTGTCGAAGGGCTATTATCTCGGTTGCTTTCTTTGATTTTAAAGTGCCAATCATATGGTTCTCCGAATGTTAAAGTAGTAAGTTGATAAAGCTTCTTAATGAATAAATCGGCTTCCCATATTTTTATATAAATCAACATCTCTAATTGTATAGATGTTGCTTCTGTTTCGGTCAACTCTTCAATGTCTTTCGCTTTTTCTTCTGACCATTTATGTCTTTCAAGATATTCGTCAAAAGTTAAACTTGAAACAGAATTTTGTCTGTAGTTATGAATAAACTTGTAATGCCAATAGTCTGAATGCCCTTCTGTATTGGGACCAATCATGTACGGATTTTTAACTAAAGTGTTGTCCCAATTATTTGCCTCTGGATAATAAAAACCGTTTACTCTCATGAGCAATAGGTCACCGTCATGTGTCTGACTATCCAAAATATCTTTAAATAGTTTGTCAAATTCAGGCTGAAGTTCCTGTGTCTTTTTATTTAGAATGTCTGTGAATAGCATGGTGTTCAAAAATTACCGCCAACGGGCAGGGCTTGGCGTTGTTGGGGGATTTGAAAAACGACCGCCCGGAACTAAAGCCCAATTAAAAATATGAAGTTGAAGTTAACAACTAAAAGCCAAATTGAAAAACGTCCTGCCCGAACAACTGCCGCCATGTTGCTGCAGTTGAAGATAACAACGTCCTGCCCCAATAACGCCAAACCCAATGTTGGTGGCAGTTTTATCTTTGAGTTTAGTGCTGCTTAAATCTAACGTAAACTTTAACTTGTCAAAAATCATAAAGCTTAGTAAAAGTATAATCTATTATTTTACCAGAAGGCTTCGAAAAGTTGCTTCTAAATTTTCCTGTCTTTTTAATAGCATAATCTTCTAAAGGAGATGTTTCGCCCTGTGCAGAACCAAATACGGCGCTGATTTGTTTTGTGTCATTCTGATTAATGAATATTATTTTCTTAATAGTAACAACATAAAAGCTATCATTATTCTCAATTACTACTGATGATTTGTAAGAACTGGTCGATAAAAAAATGGGAGTTGTCATCGTTGTATATCCAGCACCACGATAATCCATAAAGCTTTCAATTGATTGTCCTATAATAGTATTCTTAAAAGTATCAATCCCAGTTAAATTATTTGATAGTTTTACTGAATTTAAAAGATTCTGAAACGATAAGCTTTTTTTAAATTTATGACTCCAATAAACCGAGCCGTTTTTTGCAATAAAACTTCCAGTCGTATCTTGATTTTCCTGACTAAAACCATTTAACGATACAAATACTAAAACAATAAAAAGTAAATAATATTTTTTCAGGTTCATAATAAAGTGATTAGAGCTTTAAATAATTAATTGCTAGGATTTGCTAAATTGATAAGAGCGGCAAATCTCCTTTAAATACTTTTGCGGCGGCGTCTCGTATTAATAACAGATCCTTTTTCTTAATTGTGTAAATATATTGTCTGACTTTGTAACAATTACCATTGCTTAAATCTAATTTGATGTTGTTGCCAATTTGATGTGCATGCGGATTTGAAGGAAATGGGTCTGCGTCAAATCTATGAATTGCCCAGATTAAACCCTTTGATTTGATTCGGACTTTAAACTCCATGAGAAAATTCTCAGGAATAATGTCTTCTGGAGTTTCAATTTGGGTAATAACTGTGTCAAAGTCAAAATCAGAGAGAAGTTTTAATGTCTTTTCATATTCAATTTCAATATCCCATAAATCACCAGGTCGTTCAAGTTTGTACTCATCTGATAACAGAAGAAATAATGCTTCAAATATTTGTCGCCTTTGGATAAGTCCAGAGTGGCTAGTAGAAAAATGCGAAATGAGCGTCTCTATAATTTCATCCATCTTCTCAATTAGCAATAGTTCTTTTTCGATTTGTTTTTCATCTTTGCTCACTTCTAAATGTTTCTCATTGTGTAGGGTGTCTCAAAAATTGCCACCAACGTCAAGGGCTTTCTGCTGTGCTGGTATTCATTGCTCGTCCAGCCCAAACTGAAGCCGATTGAAAAACTGAAGTTGAAGTTATATTCTTTTGTTGAGATTTATTCGTCCAGCCCGAACCACTGCTGATAGATGCAAAAAGATGAGGATATATTCGTCTGCCAGCATAGCAGAAAACCGATTGTTGTGCGTTCGCCTTTCTTGGTTTAAAACCATGTCAAACAGCAAACTATAAAATCTATTTTCCTGTCTCCAAAAACTTTACTGCTCTTTGCAGTATTTCATCTCTTCCTTGTTGCACTCCTTTAATAGTTGGCTTTACTAGTATATCGGGTTGTATTCCCATACCTTGACCTGGTACATACGATACAGTAAATGATAGTTTTATTTCACCTGGTATAAAGAAAGAATATGCAGCTCCATTGACACCTGCTGTATGATTTCCGATAAGAGTCGCACCGGCATTTTTTAATCCTTCTGTTGATGTTTCCCCGTGGCTTTGGGTGTTTTCATGAATGAGGCAAACTGTTTTTCCTGAATATTGCCAGTCTTTTTGTTTGTTAGTTTTTAAGAAATCGAATCCCACACCAGGTAATTTTATATCCGAAGATGTTTTTAATTCAGTTAAGCGGGATGCAATTAGTATATAAGTGTCGTGGGGATATTGTCTTAGATCAAAAATTATTGCCTTAGTGTTTTTAAACATATTGAACATGGAGTCCACTTGGGGCGGAAATAACGCACCCATATTTACATATCCTATTTCTTTTGTTATAAAATACATTACTGGCTTGTCGTTGCCTTTTAAAACAAAGTCTGATTGTGCTTGCCTGTTTTTATTAGATGGGTTGAAATACGGTAGCTGTATATTTTTAATTTTCCCTGTAGCATCTTTTAATTTTATCTGCATAATTTTCCCCGGAACATTACGTAAATAACCATTTGTTATATAACCGGATTGAGCCTCATAATTTGAAGCACTAATATATTTTCTTTTCTCCTCAATATCCTTTAATGAGTTGTTGCCATCTTTTTCCAGAACAATATCCCCTTTTTTAATACCCAAGTCCGTTGTCAAGGAATCATTAATAATATTTGTAATTACTAATTGATTCTCTATTATTCTTACACGAAAGGCAGGAAATGAACCTGGTAACCCACCTCTAATGAAATTAGCTATTCGATGGTTTACGATGCCATGTCCATCCTGAGTATGTGAATAGAATTCCATTACTGTTCTTACATATTCAATAGAGTCTTCGGCTAAAATAAATCGGGGAAGATAATGCAGATACAAACTATCCCAACTTTTTGTCCATGAGTATTTATTTGGATAAAAATATTTAATTATGGTATAGATCTTTGCTGCAGCTAAAACCCGTTCTCCAACAGAAGGATATGGATTAGTGGTTAATTGTTTAGTGATATTGTTACTGGTAAAGCCACTAAAATCTTTTACAGGCGATTGATAAGGCTGAATTTCTGTTTTTAATATCTCTCTTGCTTTTTCAATTGCTATGTCCCTGTTTTCGAATTCTGGAATTATGAAATTAGGAAAGAATCCAAGTCCATTCTCTGAATTAATAATTTCTCCGATTCTTGAACGTATCAGGACACTGTCAGCAATAAAAAACTTTATATCTGGAGCAATCCCGATTTCTCCTCCTCCTTCCTCCTGTATGATTGCTGCCTTCCCTGCTGATTGTAGTGCTAATACTTCGATGGGAAGTTGTGAATACTTATTAATAATAAATATAAGAGGGATATTTCTCTCCCCTTTTCCTATAAGTGTTTTAAGTCTCCTGATTTGAAAAAGTGGTTGGTAATCATTTTTACCGTCAGGTGTTTCATCAACATTAAAATCTCTTTGTTTAATAGTACGTATTGCAGGGAGGGTGACATTCCCTTTAAATAATTTGGATAAAATCTCAGTATGGTCAAATATATCTTCCGGGGCTACTTCATTTAATAAAAAAGTTTCTTTATCGGGACGCAAGTCAAATATGATTGCATTTGCTTTCTCAAGCTGGCTACTAGCTTTGGCGAATATTTTTTGAATTGGGTCCTCATCAGTAATAGTCCTGCAATCGTCCCGGGTTATGATCATAACACTATCTGTAATAACCAAATCAGAGTATCTGATTTTAGTAGTAGGGCGGGGTATGTTAATCACAGCAGTTACAGGGTCATTTAAGACACTAAAAAGTTTTTCTAGGCTTTTTTCATATTCCGCTTTATTTTTTGTTGAGAGAATGTCAGGTACATTAGCTGTAAATACGGAGTCCCAACTTACGTTTTTGTATTGCAAGAAGGGATGAAAGTATTTAAAATAGCCCCAAACTTTGCCTGCATCAGCAAGACGATTGATTTGTTCATTAGTTAAAGTTGATTGAGAGAAAGACAACTGTACCAGCAAAATAAAGAGGATGGATAACTTGGAACGCATAAAGTCAAGTTTTGGTAAAAGGGGAGGAATTGTAAAGTACAGATTATTCGCTGCTTTTCTGGTCAATTTATTTTAAGACTGTAGCGTTTAAGGTGACGCACAACGTACAGGGCTTGCTGCTGTGCTGGCATTAATAACGTCCAGCCGGAACTGAAGCCCAATTAAAAGTATGAAGTTGAAGTTAACAACAAAAAGCTAGATAGAATTCCGTCGGCCCGATAATAGTTAATAGGAGAGAAGATGCTGATTGATCTTCCGTCCGCCAGCATAGCAGCAAACCCAATGTTAGTAGCCGTTTGTTTGGTCTTGCCGTAAAACGCTTTTAAAAATACTTGCTATTTGGTCTGCAGGTTTAAATTTTATTCCTGTTTCTTTTAAAAGTTCTGATAGTCGAATAAAACAATTTTCAAATTCTCTTTCAACTTGTTTTGTTGAAAAGCTACCCACTTCCCAGGCTGCACCAGAGCCTCCCCAAATATCTGCCGTCTTAAAATGTTTTAAGAAATTGTCTATGTCGTCTTGGTGTAAATACTGCAAAGGTTTATTTACTGCGACTGCCTGTGCATTGTGACCATTTGCATTTAATATTTCAACAATCCTTGTCAATGTATCAACAAGATTTTGTTTATTAATTATTTGAATCGCTTTCTGTTTAAATAGTCCGAACATACAATAATTAATTCTCCATTTTAATTCTGTCTACACAGAAACCTTGCTTAGTTATAGAGGTCGAGAAAGTACAGATCAAATGGCTACTAACGGGCAGGGCTTGCTGCAGGGCTGGAATTCATAGCTCGTCCTGCCCGGAACCGCTGCTGATTAAAGATATAAAAGTACAGGTTAACAAACAAAAGCCCAACAATGTACGTCCAGCCCGGATGAAGCACAATAGCGATAAAATGCCCAATTGTTCCAATGTCCAGCCAGCCTTGCAGCAAACCCAATGTTAGCGGCTGTATGTAACGAACTTTTTATCGTCATCTGTCATTATTTGTACCCAACTAATTGTTAGGCTATTTTTTGTTATTTTTTTCAAATCAAGGTAAGAGTCGTAAGGAATTTCTTTTGGCAGTTTGAAGCGTTGTCGTCTACCTGATACTGCATTGTAAAGAAAAATACTATCTGCTTTTTTTCTGTCAATATAAGTGCCAATATAATTTACAGTGTGATTGTCATACAAGAAAAATAATGAATCATTGTATGTCTTATAATTCCATGCTTCAACTTTGTCCCCCAAAATGTTCTTGCCAGTTCGTTTGTCAAAGATTTGATATGTAGCAACAGTTCCATTACCATTGTCAACTCTTGTAAGAAAGAAACTGTTATAATCTTTTTCCAATGTACCTAAACTCCAGGTTGAAGTATACATTGGTGTCTGATTTAATAAATGCAATGTGTCACCATGCCTTAGATAAAAATATTTTGTACTATCGTCAATGCCGTAGCAACTTATGTAACCACCTATCAATGTATCAGAACCCACAACTTCTTTATAGTAATGAACCATTCCGGAATCAATGTTGTCCAATAGCCTTTTGCCATTCGGTAGTGTGTCACGGTCAGGCTCAAGTATGTCAATCTCCTTGGGTATGCCTACAGCTTTTGCCTCCGGTTTCTTTTCGTTTATGTTGCAGGAAAAGAGCGATAAAAAAATTGTCAATATAACGAGAGGACGAATCATATAGCCGCTAACGGGCAGGGCTTGCTGCAGGGCTGGAATAGTTGCTGTGTCCTGCCCGGAACCGCTGCTGATTAAAGATATAAAAGTACAAGTTAACAAACAAAAGCCGAGCAATTGTACGTCCAGCCCAGATGAAGCACAAC
This sequence comes from uncultured Chitinophagaceae bacterium, assembly GCA_963715585.1. Taxonomy (GTDB): domain Bacteria; phylum Bacteroidota; class Bacteroidia; order Chitinophagales; family Chitinophagaceae; genus Ferruginibacter. The sequence continues at coordinate 1,149,626 of OY970254.1, forward strand.
AGCGATAAAATGACCATTGCTCCAATGTCCTGCCAGCCTTGCAGCAAACCCGATCCTATGTTTACAATTCAATAATTTTATTACCAGTAAGCAACCCAGATATTCGAAAGAACAAAGGGCGGAATAAGACTTTAAAACCTGATAGGCTGGCAGCCTTTCTAACATGGTAGTCACCGCCCCTTTTCTTACCCGATGCTGAACAGTTCAACAAGCTTTTTTAAAAGCCTGCATTAGGATAGATAGCACAGTGTAAGAGTGTTCTTCCGTGTGTTTTTTTGCTTATTAAATATACGATCATCTCATCAAAAATCAAATCATCATGCAAACAAAAAAGCTATGCTGCGGTATTGATGTTTCACACACTACACTGGATGTTTGTTACCAGAACAACCTGGGCAAGTTGTTTCACTTAAAAGTTGGTAACAATAACAGCGGTTATCAGAAAATTCTTGAACATACCGGCATTGATTATCACTTTGTAATGGAAGCCACCGGAGTTTATTACATACGCCTGGCGTTTTATTTACACAGCAAGGGGTGTGTATTAAGTGTAGTAAATGCTATGGCTATAAAGCGCTACATACAAATGCACCTGGAGCGTAACAAGACCGACAAAAAAGATGCTGCCTGGATCTGCCGGTATGCTATCGAGCAACAGCCACCATACTGGCAAATGCCCGACAATGCTTACTTTGAGGCAAAGCAACTTTACAACACTATAAGAGAATACACCGAACAGATCAAACGATTTAATAACCACTTGCACAGCCTTCGCCTGCTACCTGTACCCAGCAAAGACACTATCAGGTCACTGGAAAAAACGATTGCCAACATGCAAAAAGAGATCAAACAACTGGAACAGAAACTCCAGGCATTACTGGAGCAATGGCAACCTGATCAGTTAAAAAGTGTAAGCAGTGTAAAAGGTATTGGCAAAAGAGCTGCTGCCATGCTCATTGTGTTTACCCAGGGTTTTAAACACACTCAAAACCATCGCCAGCTCATCAGCTTTGCCGGACTGGCACCAACGCAATATAGCAGCGGTAGTAGCATACAGGGCAAGCCAAGGATCTACAAGCGAGGCGGCAAAAACCTTCGTGATGTGCTATACATGTGCAGCATGAATGCGATGAAAACCAACACGGCCTGCAAGGCACTTTACGACCGATTAAGAGCTAACGGAAAAACCGGTAAACAAGCCCTGGTGGCAGTAATGAACAAACTATTAAAACAGGTATTTGCAGTAGTAAAAAACAACAGTTTGTATCAGCCCAATTACTGCTCAGCTAAACCATAAAAAAGAGCAAAATTTATTTGGTTTTTTACACAGTTCATGTTAGCTGCTGTTTATTTTGATTCAATTATTAATGTATCAAACGCAACAGGAATACCGCTTCCTGGGTTTTGATATATATTAATTATAATTTTTACCGGTTGAGGGTCATGTTCCTTTTTGGTCCGCCGTATTTTAAAATTGTTATAGTCAATACGGGAAATGACAGCACCTGTGACTGACATCCCTCTATTAAAATCAGGCAAACCTTTTGTAATTAATTCAATTGTATCCATTTTTGATTGGTCGAAATAAACTCGGCCACTCTTAAATTTATATACTGTTTTAGAGATTGATTTTATATCGAGCGGTGTTTGTAAAACAAGATTATTTAAAGTGTCATATTCTTTATGCGTAACAAGAAGATTGTTCTTGTATAAGTCTTCATAAGTGACTATCGAATAAAAGCTTGTTTTGATACCTTCACGTTTGTTGTTTTCAAAATTTACTGTTGAATCAGTTGCGCCAGTTTCATTAAAGTAAGTACTAATACTGTCTTTATTTCCCAACGTATCAAGTGAAATAATTTCTTTAAGCTCTCCTGAAGGATAAAAATACTTCTTTAAAATATGCCGCTTGGTTATTTGCTGTGTATGTTGGTCAGCAGAGTTGCAGCCAAAAGATAACAGAATGATATATAGAAAAAGTGGCTTCATTTAAATAGCGGCTAACGAGCAGGTATTGCCGATGGTGGGGTATTTTATATTCGTCCGCCGGAACCGCTGCCTGGCTTTTTGCTAAAGTTAAATATTAAGAACTAAAGTTGGGCTTTGCAGGTCAAGCCCCGAACTACAGTACAGCGGAATTACCGCTGCCGATTGTTTCAATGTCAAGCCCCACTATTGGCAATACCAATGTTAGCAGCCCGGGCTTCTCTGTTCAATCTAATGGATTTAATTTTTAAAATAAACCCTAACAATTTCTCCTTTCTCAATTTCATAAATAGCAACCGCTTCTATTTTGTTGTTGCCAAAGCCTGAAATTCTTTCATGGTCAATAATGGTATTTCCCATCACAATATGTTTGACTATTTCACAATGAAGGTCTGGTGTGTTTTTAAACATGTCCACATAGCCTAATCTCATTTGTTCTTTGCCCTTTGCAATTAGGGTGTTAGGAAAATTATACAGTTCAACGCTATCACTATAAGGGGCAAGGAAGGCATCTAAGTCCTTTGCATTATAGGCGTTTAATTGTTGTTGAACTAATACCTCTGGGCTTGGCGATAATAATTCTTCTGTTTTAATTACTACTCCACGATGTATAATAGTTGGAATATTATTCAGGGCTGATATGTCAAGCAAAGGATTTTTATCTAACAATAAAATATCTGCTATTTTATTGTTCTCAATGCTGCCCCATTCTTTTTCTTTTCCAAACCCTTTTGCAGCATTAATTGTGCAACTTTGTATGATATCTAATTCGCTTAAACCCGCTGATTTCATCATTGCTAATTCTTTTAAAAATGATGAGCCGTGATGTGTTCCAATATTGCCTGCATCCGTACCTGCCACTATATTAATACCCGCCTGCTTAACCAATAGCAAGTTTTTTGACTGAATAGAATCTGTAGAGTTGGGCAATTTTAAAATTGAACGAAAGTATTTGTAATCTATGCCCGAAGTTGCAGTATTTATGTGTTGTAAGTCCATAGTGCTGCCAAGCATAAAAGGATTTGCATATTTAAAGTCATGTGGTGAGAAAGAGAAATTTTGGGTTCTCATTCTTAAATAATTGTCATAGACTTGAAGGGTTGGTATATAAACAATATTTTTATTTTTTAATAACCGAAGCATAGGTTCGTCTAATATTTTATCATCTATACTATGAACCAAAATGTCTGCTCCTGCTTCCACAGCTAGTCTTGCGGTTTCATATTCTGTTGCATGCACACATACTTTTAAGCCATGTAAATGGCTTTCGTCTATAGCAGCTTTTACAATGGGTAGGTTTTTTGCCGCATCAGCCGCATCATTTGCCAAAAACCATATTTTTATAAAATCAGGTTTAAAAGAAAGTTGTTTATTTACCATTTCTCTTGCTTCTTGTACTGAAGAAGCTTTAATAATAGGTAAATCATCTTTATTAAAACCTGTTGGTTGGACGGTTGAAATAAGTGGCCCTGTTACAAGAGCATTAGGTGAACTTATTTCATTATTTACTTTTTCCCGTATATCAAAATTACTCATTGGACCACCAGCATCTATAACATTAGTTATGCCACATGCAAGGTATCTCGCCATAAGGTCATACATGTTGTCTTTAAGCCATTTTTGGTCTTTCTCATAAGGGTATACAGAGGGCATGCTAATACCATCTGGTCTCGTGTAAAGCCCTCCACTTTGAAAAAAATGAATGTGTCCATCAGTCATACCCGGCATTGCATATTTTCCTGAAGCATCAATTACTGATGCTGTTACTGGAATTTTTACTTTCTTAAAAGCATTAACTTCAGTAATTACATTCTTATCAATTAAAATAGTTTGGTCTAAGTCAATTTTTCCGGTTTTGACATTTACGACATTTACATGAATTACTGCAATAGGGGCAACAGGCATTTTAAATTTTGCAGCTATCGGGTTACCTTTTGAGTTCTCTAATCTTGATATTTGTTTTTTATAAACAGAAAGCTCAATATCTTGAAGTGCAGAAAATTTTGTATCTACATAGGCAAAGATTAATGTAATAGCATTCCATAGACTAACGCTTTTTGCTGTATCGGCAGGTAATGCTTTTGCAAATTCTTCTGCATCTTTTTCTGCACTTGCAGTTTCAGCATCGGTCTTGTTTTTCTCAAGTTTTGATAAGTCATCAATTGTCGCTTTTTGAAATAAGGAACTAAAGGTTTCTTCGTATTTTTTTCTGAAAAGATTATTGTCATTTTTATAAGGCTGTGCCGACAAATAACTTTCTAAAAATGCCTTTCCAAATTTTTGAGTGTAGGGGCTTTTGTTTTCTTTACGATACTGTTTAATAATTTCAGGTAATTTGGCATAGTCGCCAGATGCAAAAAGGCATGTAATTAATAGATGGGTTTGAACATCAGTTGTTGCATCTTTTAATGTCCATGAGCTATCTTGTAATTTCTGTAAATAGGTTGCGACATTTTTTGAAAACTGTTGCATAGCAGTTTCATCTTTTGTCAATTTGGATACATTGTCTACAGGAAAAGAAACCGCAGAAGGGTCAATTATTTTATTTTGCGAAAACAAAGAAAAGGGTAAAACAACTGACAGGAGAATTACTAAATACTTCAACATAATTGAGTGTTTTAATTAATTAGAGTGTGTCAAATAGCCTGGCTGCCAACGGTACGGCTTGCCGAAGTGGGGGAAATAGGATTCCGTCAGCCCGGCTAACTGAAGCTAAATTTATAAATAAAAGCTGATGATTTGTACTTAGCTAAATTATTAATGTCCAGCCGGAACAAAAGCAAAATTGAAAAACAAAAGTTGAACCACGGCTTACGTCCGCCCCCATTTTGGCAAACCGCTTGTTGTACGCCGCCTTTAGAATTTAAAATCTTTTGCAACAGCATTTATTTCACGACTGCTATAAATACACCCTGAACAAACATTTACTTTCCCCTTTTTTGCTAAAATGATTTTAATAATTCGTAATTGCTCTTTTGTTAGTTTGAAGCCTTTTAGTTTGAGTTTATAGAAACCCTCAACACCATATATTTGCTTTTCCGTCGTTGTTGACTTTAGCCACATTAGCAAATGTTTGGTGTCATTATTTTTTACATAGTCATCAATTTGATATGATTCAAATGGAACGTCTAATTTGGCAGCCTCTTCAATTCTTCTTGCATTTTCAGTAGAATCAACGCTGTCTTCAATATCAGTAACACCGCCACACTGTTTGCCATATATGATTGTTGTAACAAAAAGCTCGTCTTTATTCAAATTTGCGCTAAAGGACTTTAGGAAATCGCTTTGAAGCAATTTGAAAAGAGAATCATTTTGGTAATTTTCGATGCCCGAATAATACTCGACCCATTCATTGTTAACCTTTTTAGATTTTAGTTCCTTCAATTCGTAAAATATAATTGCGTTGTCTTTGGCTATTAGATTGACACGAAAGGTATAAACAGTGCTAATTTTGGGATCTTCTTTATGAGGTACAAATTTGTTAATTATTAAGACACGTTCTTCAAAGCCTGGTGTTATTTCTCGTTCAATATCCCAGTATGCTTTAGTGGTGTCCGTCCTTTTTGATAACAAGGCTGCATACTTTTTGAAGGTTGAAAAATCCCTTTTAGCTAAATTGTTTTTAACCTCTAGCGGAATCTGTCCGAAGGAGTTAAGGGCAAAAAGAAACGGTATAAATATAATACTGTGTCGCATAAGGTGGCGTACAACGAGCAGGGCTTTGTGCAGTTGGGGAATTGACCAACTGTCTGCCCGGAACTGAAGCTAAATTTATAACTAAAAGCCGAAGTTAAGAACTACTGCCCGGCAGAATTCCGTCCGCCGAAACCAAAGCTTGGATATGCAATGCTGATGATTGCTTCAACGTCAAGCCCCAATTGCACAAAACCTTTTGTTAGCAGCCGTTCAGTCGTAGTACCATTTGCCTTTCACATGAGTATAGTATTCTGTCGGAATAAATGTCGTGAAAAAATATGTTATTCCTCCATGGCGCCCCATAGCGCCATGAGTTGGATAGAATATAGTCGTTTTGTCTTTTCTAATATAATATATCTGGGTCTTGTTAAGTAACTTATTAAGAGCATCGATTTCCGTAATAGAAAATACGCTGTCTGTTTTAGATACCGGTGGAAACATGACGTTATCCTTTTTAGAGATCAATATATTGTTTGCTTTATCAAAGAGGCTTTGATTTTTACTGATAATTGCACTAAATGATTTGCCTATGAGCCAATCTTTTACCGTAGGTCTAATTATAATGAATCCAATTAGAAATAAAATCCAAAAAATTCTTCCTTTTAGGTTGTCGTAGTACAATATTGCTATTAAGGCAATTAGCGATATTAAAAAACCAGCAAGAAAGAAAAAGAAATCAATGAAGGTTTCATTATAAAACCAGTAACTCAATAAGATTGTAGCCAGTCCGATTAAAAAAATACAGTAGAGAGCGATTTTTTTCATATAGGTTGGTTAACTCCGAAAATTAATTTTACCACGAAACTTCAATAGAATGGCTGCTAACGGGCAGGGCTTTATGCAGGTTGGGAATTAGTATTCCGTCCGCCGACAGCCGCTGCTGATTGAAAACTGACGTTGAAATTAAGAACTAAAGTTGAAAGTTGTTTGTCCAGCCTGAACCACAGCTTGGATTTGCAATTAGCTGATGTTTGCTGGTCATGCCCAACTTGCATAAAACCCAATGTTAGCAGAAGTTATTGTTGTGAGGGTGAAACACTTTGATTTTCCTCGCCAGTTAAAAACATCAAAATAATTTCTCGTCCAGTTTTATTTAAATATTGCTGACTCAAACCTTCTTTTTCTATCTGGTTATTTGTGCTTTTTATTACCTCTTTTAAAATTTCTTGACCCTCCTGATAACGATTTAAGAACAACAGATTAAGAGCTTTAGCCGATTTAATTTGCAAAATTGCATTTTGATCAGATAAAGTGTCAAGAAGTTTAGAATAAATATTAAGAGATTTCTGGAAATACTGTTTGGAAGAAATAGTGTCCTCATTGAATTCATACATAATACCCAGTGTGGAACTAAACTCAGGATTTTGAGGTCTTAACTCATACATTCTTTTTGCTGTTTGCAAAGCCCCTCTATAGTCTTTCAATACCTGTTGATAAGATAACAAGTTTCGGAACCCCAAAATATAGTTGCTGTCAATTTCAGTGGCCTGCTTCAATAAATCTATAGCAGATTGAAAATTTACAGTGTCTCCAGGTTTTGGTACAACAAATTTATAAGCACTATCTGCTAAAAGCTTGGCTTCCGGTTTCATTACATATTTCTTTGGTTGTTGTCCACACGCAACAAAAGAAAATGATAATAATATTATTAGAATACGCATGGTCTATATAATTTCTGCTAACTCAAAAATAGGCGAAAGTTTTTACAGCCTATCTGAATTTACTATTTTTTAAACTTTTTTAAAATCAACATTTTATAAAAAAAAGCGAAAGTTTTTACTGAGTTGAAAACTTTCGTCAATACAACTCATTAATCAAGCTTTAAATCATCCAGTGGACTGATTATTTGCAACATATCCCGGTTTGTTACATGCAAATATCGCAGGGTTGTTTTTATATCATTATGTCCCAATAATTTCATAATCATTGTTACATCGGTTCCCTTATCCAGCAAATGCGTGGCAAAGCTATGCCTTAAAGCATGTATGCTGCCGGGCTTTAAAACACCTGCTTTTTGCTTGGCAGCTGCCAATACCATTTGCAGGCTGCGGGTACTGTATGGCTCACCCGCATACTGCCCCTCAAATAAGACTCCGTCCCTTGCCGGTTTATACTTACCCCAGTACTCACGCAGCATGATCAGTAAAACAGGGCTAAGCTTTACTATCCTGTCTTTTTTACCCTTTGCCTGCTTTATTAAAATACACATGCGGCTGCTGTCAATATTTTTGGTTCGGATACTTACCACTTCACTCACACGCAAACCCGAGCTGTAGGCCAGCATTAGCATGGTTTTGTGCTTTACATTATCTACCGAATTCAAAATGGCAGTAATTTCATCCTGGTTAAAAAAATGGGGTAACTGCAATTGTTTTTTCGGCCTGGGTATTTCCCAAAAAAACTTTTCTTTGCCCAATACCTGCTCATAATAGTATTTCATGGCATTCATACGGCTATGCAGGCTATTTTCTGTTAAATGCAGTTTTTCGTGGCAAAACAATAAATACCTTTTTAAATGTACCGTTTCCAGGTTATCTGCAGGTATATCTTTCAGCAGGCCCAGTAATTGTTTCATCTCACCCAAATAAGTACGCATGGTAGATGCACTGTAAGCCTTTAATTTTAAATGTGCCTGCATGTTGGGTATTACATGTGCGTTTATAGCACTTATACGGCTTCCTTTATAAACGATGATACTTTGCAGCCCTTGGTTAACTGCTGTCGGTTTTTTATGCTGGACTGCGGAATCCGGCACCGTTTTTTTAACAGGCAGCAGGCTGGCCGCTGACTGAAAATTACCCGCTTTTTTAGCCTTCAAATATTGCGAGAGGGCTGAATAGTCAATAACCGCCTTGCCTTCCAGGGCTTTTACAAGTTTATCATAATTTTGCTTTTGCTGGGGTATATACCAGCACTTTTGCGTTTTGCTCCAGCGGGCACCGGCCTGCTTTTGTATGGCATTGTTTAAAACAGTACTGTTAAAAAAATAAATACCAATACATTCCTGGTTGCGGTGCAGCAGGGGTTTAAGTTGTACAGACTGCATACATAAAGATTTATGAATCGTTTCATCTTACCCCGACTAAACAAGGCGTTGCCGTCCCTCAGTTACAAACAAATGTTTAAGGGTAGAATGGATACCCTAATATAAATAATAAAAATCATATTGATGAGTTTTATATCAACATTTTTCTAGTTATTATGTAGATGAAAGAATATAAATTTCTGTAGGGATTTAAATGATACAAGTCAAAAAGAATATTAAATAAATGGCAAGGGGTAAAAAATAAGCGGTACCGGTTAAAGCATCACAAAATATATAATAACATAAAGAGTATAAATAATGGGATTAATAATAATGAATACAAAATCTATAAAACCATAATAAAAAAATTAATAATTCTCCATTTGAATGTAGATGTCAGGGGTTATTATCCTGCAAGTTACCTTTTCATATTTTGTTATTAATTCCATAGGCCGTCTATTTATAAAATATATTCAGGTATTCTCTGAATACAAAAAAACGGTTACGCTTGAAACCTGTTGTTTCCTCAAGAATACCTGATTTTAGAAAATCATTTATCAATTTATAAGAGGATACAGATGAAATTTTTAATAGTGTTGAAACGTCCTGTGCTGTTACAACGGGTTGTGTAAATAAATGATCCAGCAACTGTTTAGCGGTAGGGACTTTTTTACCCAAATGAATGATCCTGTTCCCCTCACATTCATGTTTTAACTTTATGATCTCCTGCAAAGACTGTACTGCTACTTTACAGGTTTGTGTCACTGCTTCTAAAAAAAACTTTATCCATTGCGCCAGGTCATTCGTCCGGCGAACCATCATCAGGTTGTCATAATATAAACCTTTATGCTTTTCAAAAAAATCTGACAGGTACAGCACAGGCTTTTCAATAATATGGTTTTCCATCAGGTAAAGTGTAATCATTAACCGGCCAATTCTGCCGTTGCCATCTAAAAATGGGTGGATGGTTTCAAATTGATAATGAGCTATAGCAATCTTTATAAGATGGGGAACCTTAATATCATTGTCATGTAAAAAATTTTCTAAATCCCCCATTAGCCGGTTTACTTCATCATGTGTGGGTGGCACAAATACAGCATCATTTAAAGAAGCGCCGCCAATCCAGTTTTGCGACGACCTGAAATTTCCTGGCAGTTTATGTTCGCCCCGCACATCGTCTAATAAAATTTTATGGCTCTCTTTTAAAAGGCGGAGACGATAACGGCAGTTTCTTAAGCCTTTCAATGGCATAATCCATCGCTTGTATATAATTGTTCACCTCCTTCCAGTCATTGCGCTTTTCAGGATTTATGTCCGATTGCTTTACCAATGCTTCTTCCATATTGGTTTGCGTGCCTTCTATTCTGCTACTTACGGTGGCTTCTTTTACCACATGCATTCTTATAAAAAGTGCAATATCCGGTACAAATTGTGAAAAGCTGTTGAGAGAGCCCAATTGTAAAGTAGCCTGCTCCAGCAGTGTATTTATAGAGGGATCTGCCCATGTAAACGTATGGCATACCATTTCCGGCATAAAACATTTATACCCTGTTGGCTGCTTTAGGATGGAACCTGCTTTAAACTTATTAATATCCATAGTTAAATTTAAATTATCTTATTTAACCTTAATAGGGTTAAAGTTAAATATAAATTTCTGTATTTAAGGCAGGTTAGGCTATTTAAATATCTATTTAACTCTATTAATGACTGGTGGAGACTTGCAAATTTTGTTTTTAAAATGCCTTTTCATCCTGGTTACTAACTTAGTTACTACCTGGTTACCGTGTTGGTTACTGTAAAAAAATCATCGCTTAGTGGTAAAGGAAAAGTAGTATAAATTAAAAATCCCCCACAAGCTCATATCTATCTGGCGTTATAATTACACCCTCATTAAACGTTATTGATCACCAATAAGAATATAAATTTCTGGAGTTATTATAATTCCACTTGCCTTTTCATGTTTAGTAAGATATTGCATTGGTTTAAAATGATAATAGCCATTTAAAGCACGTGGTCTATATTGTTTTTTTATTAAAAAGCCACTAACCAATAATAATTCATTTGATTTTGGCAATGGGCCTAAATAATAAAATTCGTCTTCAAGTTCAACATGGGAACATGCCCTCGTCCATGTTTGAAAACTTCCTATATTTTTATATAAATTCGATAATACTTCATAATAGCTGACATTCATATCTTGGCTATTTAATATGGTGTAGTCAATATTACTTCCATTAGCATGATATAAAGAATTATGTTGTTTGCAACAGTAAGTTGCTGTTGATTTATTTGATTTAAATATCACTCCACAATAATGACATATAGAGGTATAATTCAGGTTCATAATTTTAAATTTTTTGAATGGTGGTATATGGCGCTATATGGCACTTTGTTTCCTGAAGTGGTTTATGTAACCCTTGATATAATTTATATCCAAATCCTTTAAAAGTCATATATAGCAGGCATTTTGTTGAAATGCTTATTTCAAAAATATCAATATAATTTTATCAAAAAAACATAATTTTTAAAATAAAAATGAGAATGTTTCACCAAAATATTTTTGCTAAATAAAGTGATTGATTCTGATGAAAAAATGAAGGAAGGTCAGGACTCTGTTTATTTTTGGTTTACAGTAAATGTGAAGATATTATACCAATAATTATTGCGAATTGACAGGTTATTTTATTAAAGATTAAATTGAAAAACTAACTTGCTATGACTTACGAAGCCATGCCTCTTGCAAAGCCAACCGTATCTCTGTATAGTTGAGGCGATACGGCGGCATTTACCTTAAAGAAGCGGCTAAAATAATATTCATCCTCGTAGCCTAACTCATACGCTATTTCCTTAACTGTTTTATTAGTAAGGTATAATTCTCTTTTAGCTTCGATAATTATACGTTCATTTATGAGACTTGAGAGGGTTTTGTTAAAATGGGTTTTGGTGATCTTTGCCAACGCCTTAGGCGATATGTATAATAAATCGGCATATTCGCTGGCCGAATGTTTGGTCTTAAAATTCTCCTCAATAGCATCTTTTAACTTTTGAAGAATAAACGGCTCTTTGCTGTCTTTTGCAATTTCGGCTACCTGCGGCTGCTGCTGAATTTTTAAACGGGATGCAGTAATTAAAAATATTTTCAGGTATGAAACCAGTAATTCATGCTGGGCCAGCTCGGGGTTTTGCATTTCAGTTTTTATTTGTTCATACAGCATTTTAAAAGTTGCAGCGGCTGTCTCATCAACCTTTACAAAAGGTGGTTGATAAACATTGTTGTATAATACCCCGTTAAGCTCCAATTCCTTTTGGTGCTTATGGATGCAAAAAAAATCGAAATGAAAATAAATGGCAATTCCTTTTATAGGCTTATCTGCAGTAATTACATAGGGCTGATAGGGGGCAAAAGTAAATAAGCTGTTTGCCTCAAAATCATGCCCATCAAAATCAGCATTTACTTTTCCTGATCCCTCTGTTATCCAGATGAGCGTAAAGAAATTATTTCGCTGTAAATGATCAAAAAAACAATTGTCATCAAATGAAAAAAGCTTAAAAGCAGGATTCCCGTTTTGTTGATTTAGTAAAGTAAAGGAGGTTTGATTCAGCATATGCAAATTTTAAAGTTAGATTTTATTTCCAGACTAATAGTTTTAATATTTAATTGTAGGTGCCAATCTGATTATTTTAAAAGTTTTCTGTTATTCCTGATAGCTTTTAAAAATAGTTGTGGCTATATGACCTCCAAAACCAAAAGTATTACTCATTGCATAGTTAATTCTTTTAGGTTCCGCCTTACCCAAAGTCAGGTTAAATTTACCAACATATTCCGGCTCTGCTTCAGTGGTGTTAATGGTTGGCGGCACCATACTGTCTGTAATGGCTTTTATACAAATAATTGCTTCTATTGCACCGGCAGCTCCCAGTAAATGACCTGTCATCGATTTGGTGGCACTTATATGCAGATCCTTCCTTTCAGCAAAAACTCTCCAGATTGCCTTTAGTTCGCTTTCATCGCCTAGATGGGTAGATGTTGCATGAGCATTTACATAATCAATCTGAGCAGCGGTAATTGCTGCATCATCTAATGCATCCAGCATACCAAGGTATGCCCCTTCGCCATCGGGATGTGTGCCAGTTAAATGATAAGCATCTGCGGCCAAACCTGTTCCCACAATCTCAGCAAAAATGGTAGCGCCCCTGTTTAGTGCAGACTCCAGGCTCTCTACAACCAATGCACCAGCACCTTCGGCGATAACAAAACCATCCCTGTTTATATCAAAGGGCCTGGAAGCCTGTTGGGGATGCCCATTATTTGTTGACAGTGCTTTGGACGCATTAAAACCGCCGATTGAACTTTCATTGATCGGCGCTTCGGAACCACCGGTAATGATCATATCTGCCTTGCCCAGCCGAATATAATTACATGCGTCAATAATGGCATTATTTGAGGAGGCACAGGCAGATACGGTAGAAAAATTAAGCCCTCTTAACCCATAACGGATGGAAATGACACCGGATGGAATATCTGCGATTATTTTAGGAATAAAATAAGGATTAAACCTCGGTATTTTGCCCCCGGTTACAAACTCCGCTACCTGGTCCTGGAAGGTTTGTATACCACCATTACCCGAACCCCAGATAACGCCAATCCTGTTCCTGTTTAACTTTTCAAAATCGATACCTGCGTTTTTTATGGCTTCGTCTGCTGCAGCCACAGCATACTGGGTAAACAGATCATATTTGCGGGCTTCATTCTTCTCAAAATAATCCGCCGCATTAAAGTCTTTTACTTCGCCTGCAAATTTGGTTTTAAAATTAGTTGTATCAAACTTTGTAATGAAGTCTATGCCACTTTTTCCGGCAACAATATTTTGCCAGAATTCATCAACGTTATTCCCCAGGGGTGTTATTGCCCCCATGCCTGTTACCACCACTCGCTTTAATTCCTTCATCATAACCTTTGCTCTTTTATTTTTTGTTTTAACTCCTTTATTTCTGTTTCCAGCTTGCTTATCTGGCTTCGCTGAGCCGCAAATGCGGTCTCAATATCTGCCAGTGTATAGCGGGGTATAATATGCTGCGGACAATTCCAGTCATACGCTTCTATATGCAATATCATCATACGCTCCGGCCTGAATTTGTATTCACTCAGATCAAGCTGGTCATACAAAGCCGGATCATCCTTTAATTCCAATATCTCCATCCTTGCAAGTATTTTTAATCTTGCCCTTGCAGGATAATCTACCATTATAAGTGCAACATTTTTATTGGTGGCCATATTGCCAACGGTAATGTATTGCATATTTCCTTTAAAGTCGATAAAGCCCAGCCGCTTTGCATCCAGCACTTTTAAAAATCCTTTTGGCCCTCCACGGTGCTGTATGTAGGGGAAATTATTTTCTCCAATACTGGCCATATAAAAGCTATCCCTTTGTGAAATAAAATCTATCTCATTATCTGTTAACCCATCAACATAGGTTTCCTTTTCCATCCTGGCATAAGCTGATCTGCTGCCAAGCTTTTCCTGCATTTCTTTTACTGCAGTTGTAAATGCTATTTCTGCAAAATTTTTTGCCATAGAAAAATATTAATTCCAGTTAAAGGCAAGACTGAGCTCAATCTGTTTACGATTATACAACAACATACCAGCATCTCTTAATTCATTAAATAACACATTTACAGTTTGACGGGATGCAGAAATTGAATTGGCAATATCTGTATGTGTTAAATAATTGCTTAACACAATTTTTCCTCCATCTCTGTAGCCATCCGTTTGAGCCCAGTTTTTAATAAAGTGTATAAGACGGGATTTGGTATCACAAAAAACGAGGTCTGAATGACGATGCTCCAGCCGGCTTAACTTTGCTGTTACAATACCGGCAAACGCAATCAGCATGGCCGGGTTTTCCTGCAAAATATTTTTAAAATCAGCAACAGTAAAAGCACAAACCAGCACATTTGCTGTTAATGCCTCTGCATATTCATCTTTTGAAGGACAACCATCCATTGATAGATTACCGAAAATATCCGGAGCAGTAATGATATCTTTTATTAATTCCGTTTCGTACTCGCCAAACTCTGCAACTTTTACTTTTCCGCTGATAAGCAGGAATATTTTGCTAAATGCTCCATCACCAAAACTTATTGTTTCGCCACGGTAAACAGTCCTGATCCTTACTAAGGACGCAGCTTCCGATATTTTCTCTTTGCTTACATTGGCAAACAAAGGATGATTTTGCAGGTAATCGCATGTCGTTTCGGTTGTCATTGTCCTTAGTTTTTGAATTAGTTAATGATAAAACATTTCTGAATTGAGAAGCATACTAATTGAATACAATAATTTTATCGGTTGTTCTTAGTCTTATCCTCATCCGGCTTTACAGCATCGGCCAGGTCCTTTTGTGCCAAAACCTTGTCCCACATGGTATCTCCACATTCATCATAAATAACAACCTCTTCTTTCTTTACATTTTCCATGGGCTTAACAGGCTCTGCACCCGGTTGCGAAGGGCTATCTGATTCTGCAACATTCATTAAACTACTTTTCATAATAATGATTTTAAAATTTTCTTTCTGATTCTTTTATTGGCAAATCATTAATACTGGCATATCGTTTTGCCATTAATCCATTTTCATCAAACTCCCAATTTTCATTACCATACGCCCTGAACCATTGCCCGTCAGCATTATGGTATTCGTATTCAAATCTTACAGCCATGCGGTTTTCACGAAAGCCCCACAATTCCTTTTTAAGCTTATAGTCCAATTCCCTTTCCCATTTACCTTTTAAAAAGTTCTTTACAGCCTCACGGCCATTAATAAAATCGGTTCTGTTTCGCCATTCGGTGTCAATTGTGTATGCCAAACATATCCTTTCAGGGTCTTTACTATTCCAGGCATCTTCTGCTAACTGAACTTTGAGTAAAGCAGATTCCATTGTAAATGGCGGCAGGGGGTGTTTTTGTTCCATTTTTATTTTTTTTTATTATGATAAACAATCGGGACAAAACAAATTTGCCCGGAATATTAGTTTTGTTATTTCTGTTTCAAGTGATTGCTGTTTGTCTTTTGCATACCACAAATGCAATTCACTTGCGTAATTGGCCGCAGTGGCAGGATCCGATTTTAACTGCTTCACTAATTTTTGTGCTTCGGTTGGCCTCGGGCCCCAAATACCTGTTACATTGAACTGTTCATCCAACTGTATCAGTTTTGGAATAGAGTGTGTTCCATCTGTAAGGTGTGCATCCATCAATTCGGGGTTCTGATCACGATAAACCAGTTTCATTTCAATCTTCCCTTTACTTAATTCAGCAATTTTATTAAAAACCGGTAATGCCTGAGAAGCATCACCACACCAATGCTCTGTTAAAATCAGCCAATAAGCTTTGTGCTTTAACCCGGTGACCTGCTCTGCTAATTGAGGCGATACGGTGTAGGTTTTTTCAACCCTTTGCATGCGGTGCTTATTAAGGTTGATGTATTCCTTTATTGTAGCATCCTTATTCGATAAAAGATCTTCGGTAAGTTGGAGACTATAGCGCTCATAATTAATACCTGTGTTGAGATAACGCTTATAATCTAATTTCCTGATGGATGAGCTATTAATTGTGGTTGTCATAATTTTCTCTTTAACAATACAAAGTTGCAACTAAAACAAGCCAATGAAAATGGATGATGAACGCTATGGGATGGATAATTTTCCCTTACTCATCAGCCTGTCAACCGAAAATGCACCTGCACCACTTATGAGCAACGATGTCGCCATTCCGATAATGAGCAAATGATATTCATATCCTTCTCCCTTTTGGTTGCCAAGCCAGTTGATGAAGAACCCATTGGCAAGATGTGCGGTTAAAATCACGCCTATAAAATTAATAATGATCAGCAGCGCAGCAACACGGGTTGCAGTACCTGTGATCAGCATCAATGAGCCAATAAATTCAATCAGGATCACCAGTAAAGCTATGATCCATGGAAGATGAAGCGTACCGGTGAAATAGTTCATGGTTCCGGTAAATCCAAAGCCACCAAACCAGCCCAGTAGTTTTTGTGCCCCATGCGGAAACAGTACCAGCCCAAGCGCAACCCGCAAAATGGCAGCAGCCTTGTTGTTATTTGTTTTAATAATTTTCTGTAGCATACAAAATGATTTAAAAGTTTAATTCCCGTAAAAGAATTGTTCTCTGATGATTTTGCCGTCCTTCCAGTGTTGTTGGTTAACCTGCGTATAATTGCGTACTCCCCATTCCTTATGCGTGTAATCAAAATGCCAGGTAACATAAGTAATGTTTTCGCCGGCAGCCTTGCTCAATATAGCTGCACCACGGAATTCCGCGATATTGTTTACGAACTGTAATTCTCTTTCCCGGTTGGCTGTTTTACCAACGGTAGGGACCAGCTCATTTTCCTGCATAACTACTTCATCGTGGTAATAGAGGTCAAATCCGTCCATCATGTTACCATCCAGTATCAGTTGATTCAGGTGGTTTAATTTTTCTAAGATTTTATTCATTGTAATTTATTTTTAATTATGAATTGAAGAAGGGATTCCGGTTTACCTGTACACCGTTCTTTTTAACCATGTAAAATTGCAACTAATACAAAGGAATAAAAATGGAGAATAGACGCAAGTCGATGGACAATTTTACATTAATATTTCGCTAAGTTGCAAAATGTATCAAACTTATTGATGCCGGCAATTGTAGTAGTGGCAGAATTCCTGCAGGTGTTAAACGGAACCCCACTTATCAGTCTTCAAGTTGTTTGTTTAACTTCTTAAACTTTATGATCATTTCGTCTAATTTTAATTGTTGTTTTTTTATTTGTTTGGGCCTGAAATAAAACCAGTTAACCAGGATCCAGGTTAATGTAATCCCATAGGTAAAAATTCCACCAAAAGTTGTCATCCTCGATGTATATTCATACATATATAAACCAATACCGGCAGACAGTAATATAAAATATACATTCAACATGGTTGTATGCATAAAATGTTGTTTAGACTTAATCGCCAATAGTTCTTTCAGATAATCGGCATTGCTTTTAGAATCGATATTTTCTTTGAACAGTGAGTAGCTTTTATTATAGGTAAACAGATAAATCGTCATTGCCAAAATGATTAAAATAATACCAACTTTAGTTGAGAGTAACTGAGGTTTATAATAGATCCAGATTAGTACAATGAAGGCAGATACTGCAACCAGCATCAGGTTTGTAATGATTAGCTTTCTCATGTTGGATCGTTTCATTTTGCTGATCTGCAACAACAGGTTTTCAGGGTTGGGCTCAATTGAGGTTTGCTTTGCCCACAAATCATTGAAATTTATTTTATTGTCCATTGGTTGCAAACTTTTGATGTAGTTTTTCTTTTATTCTGTGAATTCGCACCCGTATGTTAGTTTCTGAAAGTCCAACTATACTGGCTATTTCTGCCTGTTTAATATTTTCCAATTCAAGTGAAATGATAATCCGGTCAGTTTCAGGAAGTTCAGCGATACACTTGTACAAAAACTGAATTTGGGGTTCACTGCCGGGTATCTTTTCTTCCGCCAGGTTTGGAGGTAATCCGGCCCTGGGAAAACGATTTTTTTTTTCAATATGCCGCAAACAATTATTGGATGCAATTCTAAAAATCCAGGTTCCGATATTTGCTTCATTTCTGAACTTGGGAAGCTGTTCCCAAACGATAATGAATGTTTCCTGCGCCATATCCTGTGCAAGGTCAGCATCATTCACATATCCCATACACAGGCGAAATATTTTTTGCCAGTAGGTCTTATAGATATCTTCAAATACCGGCATTTGCATTTATTTCTTTATTAATTTAATATTTGAAACAACACTGAACATAATAATAAGAATAATTCCAACGGCTATATTTTTTGTGGCTATGCCAACTGCAGCACCTATAAGGATTCCTTGCCGGGTTGGTTTTAAAAAATTTAATTTCTTCATGATTGTTAGTTTATAAAATTATTTAATTGTTTCAGATACCACTCTTTATTGTCATACATAATAAAATGCAATCCCTTTTCTGCATATTGCAGGTTAACATTGCCAAGGTTTTTGTATTGGTCGGTTATGGCAGGTTTAATGGTTTTAAAATCTGCTTCCAGTAATACTAAAGTCGGGCATGTAATATTTTTAATCTTTTCTCTCAGATCGGTATTGGTAAAATCACAGTACATTTCTGCAAACGTTTTTCTGTCCGACTTAATACCCCAATCCGCTACCAATGTTTGTTTTGAAGTGTCTGCAACAAGCCTGGCGATTGACATCTTTTGAATTTGAGAAAATTGTTCATCTGTGGAAGCCGTTAATTGGCCTACAATTGCTGAACAATCAGGCTTATCCACTGCTTTAAAAGCCGGGTTATTTAATGCAGTTAAACAAGGCAGCGCATCAACTACAATAATCTTTTTAACCAGTTTCGGGTAATCTGCAGCAATTGCCAGGGCTAATCCTCCTCCCATACTGTGTCCCATTAAAACCGGATTTTTAATGTTGTTTTCTTTGATGTAGTCTGCAATGCGGGTTTCCCAGTTTATAAATGTTACACCTGGTTGAGCTGGTATACCTGCAAAACCCGCCATGGTCAACGTGTAACAGGTAAAATCCTTTTCATATTCCGATTTTGTATCGTTCCATACCTCTCCTGAACTGGCAAACCCAGGAATAAAAATGATTGATTGTTTACCATGTCCTGTAATTTTTACTTCAAAGGGATAAGTCTTGCTCTGTGCAAAGGAGTTTGCAACAAAAGACATAGATAAGAAGATGATACTTAAGAATTTGCTTTTTTTCATTTCGAATGTTTTTTAATTATTTGCTAATTAGATACTGGCTTTTAAAAAATGTTACGGAATTTTGAAAATATTTTTTAAAATGCGGGATTTTTAAGGCATTAGGCTTGCATCTAAGTCATCTAACTATCAATCTACAATTAATAACTGCACTGCATGTTATTATACTGCTTCCAGTAAAGTAAAAATGATGGATATCCTTACCAATCCGGAGTATATCTTCCCTTTTAGGCTCTGGCATAGGCCACTGTTTCTCTATACTTTTGTGGTGACACACTGGTGTTTACTTTAAAGAAACGACTGAAATAATATTCATCTTCATAGCCCAGTTCGTATGCAATTTTCTTAACTGCTTTATCGGTAAGAAACAGTTCACGTTTTGCTTCAATTATAATTCGCTCGTTGATAATATCAGAAAGAGTTTTGTTATAGTAAGTTTTTGAAACTTTTGTGAGTGTTTTTGTTGTTACATACAGCATGGCAGCATAATCTGCCGGTGCATGTTTGGCTCTGAAATTTTCTTCAATTGCATCTTTTAGCTTTTGAAGAATATAATGTTCTTTGTTATCCTTTCCCGCAACAACCGTTTGATGCTGTTGCAGCACTTTCAGCCTCGATACATTGATTAAGAATATTCTTAAGTATGCGGCCAGTAAATCATGTTGCGCCAATGAAGGATTCTGGATTTCGGATTCAATCTTTTCGCACAACATATTAAAAGCTAAGCTTGAATTTATGTCGATACTTATAAATGGCAGCTTGTCCTCATTATTATAAAGTACCTCTTTAAATCCCTTTTCCTTTTCGTGTTCATGAATAAAAATGAATTCAGTGTAAAAGTCAATAACAATACCTTTAACAGAATTATCTGTAGAGAATACAAATGGCTGAAAAGGTGCAAAAGTAAATAAGGTATTATCCTGAAAATCACATTCTAAAAATCCGGTTTTCACTTTCCCGGCTCCATTCTTAATCCAGATAAGTGAGAAATGATTATTGCGTTGTACCTCGTTTGAAAAGCAGTTTTCTTCAAATTTAGAAAGCCTAAACAGAAGACTACCATTGACCTGGCTCACTATTGAAAAATTAGTTTGATTGGACATGACTGTTATTTTTGTATAATATCAACAGGGTATAAAATATTTTCATGGTGTGCTTGTAAATCATTTGGTCAATTTTTCGATTTTTGAAATGAGAGAATCTCTTGAAATCAACCCAATTGCGAAATCGACCTGCTCCCCATTCTTGTAAAACAGGATCGTTGGCAATTCCACAACGCCAAATTGCTTTTTTAATAATGGCGCTTCGTCAATGTCAATCCTGTAAAACGATGCCGCATTTGAATACATGCTGAACATCTCCTTGTAAATTGGCCCCATCATCTGGCAGGGACCACTCCATTCTGCACAAAACCGCACAATCTGCAAACCAGTTCCATTAATTACCTTTTCAGTGAATGTTCCCTTATCCATTATTTTAATCATTGCGTTCCCCTTATTTGGTACGGTTGTTATAGCCAAACGGAATGCCATAATATTTATCATGCCATCAATTCTCCCTAAAATTAATGCAGTAAAGGATTTAATCATTTTTAACAAGTCTGCCGGGAGCAGAAAGCTAGAATTTATTTTCACGAAATATCGGGAAAGTCACTATATTTCAGGAAAGAATTAAGCGCAAAGAAATTTCTTTCACTCAATTTTTATCTTTCTTTCCATCATACAATTCTTAGGTAGATTTTAGAATAAAAATATTACGGTATCGATTTCAGGCTGGTTATTGGAAAAGTAAACGGGCTTTATAAGCAATTCAAAATACCTCATAAGTACAAAACTTTCTGTAATGGCAAAAAAACAACTGTTGGATTTTGATAAAGACAGAAGCCTGGCCCACTTCACTTTTCAAAATTTGTCTGAAGCAATTTTCTGGGTAAATTCAAAAGAAGAAATCCTTAATGTAAATGATACGGCTTCCAAAATGTCGGGATATACCAAAGAGGAATTAACGGCTATGAAAGTGGGTGATATCAACCCAACTAACAAAGGAGCTGATTTTAAAAGTTTTTGGAATAGGTTAAAAACCTCAAAGCAAATTACTTTTGAAGCAAAACATAAACACAAGACCGGCTATCTATATGATGTGGAAATTGCCGCCAACTTTATAGAATACGAAGGACAGGAAATTACCTGCTCTATTATCCGGGATATACGCCAAAGAAAAATAGCAGAACAGGAATTAAAACTTGCTAACACCAAGTTGGAAGATCTGCTAACGGAAAGTGAAGAACGATTCCGTGACCTGTTTGAAGAAGCACCCATTGCTTATGTTCATGAAGGACTGGATTCAAAGTTCATTAAAGCAAACCGTGCAGCTTTAAGAATATTAGGTGTTACACCGGAAGAAGTTCCTTTTACTTACGGAAAATCAATGGTTCCACAGACCCCTGGCGCCCAGAAACTCCTTAAAGATGCGTTTGACTCAATAGGTGGCGGCACTGATACCAGCGGTGTTGTTCTTGAACTCCGTCGCAAAGACAATGGGAATCCAATCTGGCTTCAATGGTGGTCGAACCCGGATATAGGCGGACAATTTACCCGTACTATGTTTATTGATATTACTGATAAAGTACTGATGGAACAGGAACAGGAAAAGTTACGGGCTCAGAACCTTTACCTGCAGGAAGAAATAAAACTGAATCACAATTTTGAAGAAATTGTAAGCAAGAGTAAGAAATTTCATAAGGTATTACAACAGATTGAGCAGGTAGCATCTACCGATGCCTCCGTTTTAATTTTAGGGGAAAGTGGTACGGGAAAAGAATTACTTGCAAGGGCTGTCCACAATATCAGTAAAAGGAGCAAACGGCCTCTAATAAAAATAAACTGCGCCACGCTACCGGCCAATTTAATTGAGAGTGAATTATTTGGCCATGAACGTGGAGCATTTACAGGTGCCATGGACAGAAAAATTGGCAGGTTTGAATTAGCTGATGGAGGCACTATTTTTTTAGATGAGATTGGTGAACTGCCGGTTGAATTACAGGCCAAATTATTAAGAGTTTTACAGGAGGGTGAATTTGAAAGGCTAGGCAATCCAAAAACAATGAAAGTGAATGTACGGGTAATTGCGGCAACTAACCGAAACCTGGAAGAAGCTATTGCGAAAAAGGAATTCAGAGAGGATCTGTTTTACAGGCTAAATGTATTTCAGATCATTTCGCCTCCTCTGCGCAACCGCAAAGAAGATATCCCTCTATTGGTAGAACATTTTGTAAAAAAATACGAAAGCAAAATGGGCAGGGTAATTAAAATTATACCCGATAAGGTAATTGATGCATTAATGTTGTACGATTGGCCTGGCAACATCAGAGAACTGGAAAACATGGTTGAAAGGGCGTTAATACTTTCAACAGGAAATACACTGGAATATGGCGACTGGATACCTTCCCTGAAAAATAGCGGCATCAATCAAACTTCACTTTTAAAAATGGAGGATGTTGAAAGACAACATATCATCAGTGTGCTCAATCAAACCAATTGGAAAGTAAGCGGTGAAAAAGGGGCTGCTAAAATATTAGGATTGAACCCTACCACCCTTGAATCCAGAATGAAGAAACTGGAAATAAAAAGAGAGAAATAAAAATTCAGTTCCCAGACATTTAAGTAAAGGACCTTATACTATTGATATTCCTTTTACCAAGTCATCCAGTAACAGCATCAAAGCCTGTAGTGTTTGATGATCTGAAATTTCTCCTTCGGCTGTAGTTTTGTTCTTAATATCCCCTATGCTCAAAGTTGAAGCACTGCCCATATTAGTACCCAATGCGGTAAGTGTAAGAAACAACGATGCCAACGCCCTATCGCCACCGGAATACAGCGGTGACGCACTGATTGCAGCCACAGGTTTTCCATTTAATTCGCCTGAAGACACTACCCAGTCTAATGCATTTTTTAAAACTCCTGGCACACCAAAAGCATACTCTGGCGTTGAAAATATTACAGCATCCGCATCTTTAAGCTGTTGCCTGAAATCAACAACTGGTAAAAACGTCTCTTCCAATTCCGGATTAAAATGAGGTAAAGCGTCAAGTCCTTTCCATATATTAACAGCTATATTTTTGGGAGCCATCGCAGCAATCGCCCTTAAGATATTCGTGTTGGCTGAAGTTGATTTTAAGCTTCCTGAAATAGCAACAATATTTATTTTTTTATAAGTTATCATACCCTCTATATTTATACAGCAAAGTTTAATGAATGATTGCGATTATGGCGCTTCAGGCAATTTATTATTAACAAAACTTATCTTCTTCTTTATTCGCCTGCCAATTATACTCAATGGTATTGGCTACATTCCTGGCAAATTCAATTCCATGCATGTCTTGCAAAAATCCCAGGGTCATATCCATGCCTGCACTTACGCCAGATGATGTATAATATTTTTCATCAACAACCCAGCGGGCTTTTTTAACCCAGACCACATGTTGTCCCTGTGTTGTTACCCAATCAAATGCTAACTTATTTGAAGTAGCTCTTTTACTATCTAAAAGTCCGGTTTTTGCAAGCAATGCGGTTCCCGTACATACCGTTAAAACATAATTACTCAACTCCGAAATCCTTTTTATCTTATCAATCAATAAAACACTGTTTACTTCTACTCTAGTTCCATATCCGCCAGGTATAAGAAATATATCAGATCCATTTTCCAGGTCTGACAGGTTTCTAGTCATAATGGATACGCCATGGGTATTTTCTACCAGACCTCCTGAAAGAGAATAAAATGAAACCTGGTAATGATCAGTTAACCGCCCAAATATTTCCACAGGGCCAAATACATCCAGTGTTTCAAAGTTATCAAATAATAATACTGCTACTTTCATTCTATTAATTGTTAAATGCTGTTTTCAAAAATGGTTAAAGCCGGAAAAATGTAAAAGCCGGAATTTATTTACCGGCTTTTACCATTACATTATTCATTTAATTTTTTCCTCCTGCAACCTTAGCCGCATAAAAACGATGCATTTCTTTAGAGATATATTCAAGGTTATCTTCTACAGCAAAATGCCCGGCATCCAAACGATGCATTTCAGCTTTAGGAAGATCTTTCAAATATGCTTCACCGCCTGCTGGCGTAAAGAAGATGTCTTTTTGTCCCCAGAAAATAATTGTTTTGGGTTGATTTTTACGAAGAAAATCCTGCCAAACTGAATACAATTCCACATTTTTCCGATAGTCATAAAACAGATTAAGGTTGACACGAACTGCATTTGGCCTTTGCATGAAAGCATAATCAGATTCCCAATTATCAGGGCTTATGAGCGAAGTATCTTTTGCTCCAAAAAAATAAATGCTTTTAATAGCATCATGTGTTAGAAAACCTGCTAAAGGCTTTTCCGTTTCTGCAGACCTGTTTTTCCATAATGCGCCACGGAAACCATCCCATGCAGCGGTAAAACCTACTTCATATGCATTGGTATTTTGAATGACAAGCCAATCCAATGCTTTGGGATTGCGGCCTACAATTCTAAAGCCAACGGGGCCACCGTAATCCTGGGCAAATAATCCATAATGATCAAAGCCTTTTAATTGCAGGAAGTGTTCAACAATCTGTGAAATACCTTCGAATGTATAATCGTAGGTTGCAGGATCCGGCATATCGCTTAAACCGAAGCCTGGATAGTCGGGAGAAATGACATGGAATTTATCTGACAGGGATTGTATCAGATCACGATACTGATGAGATCCTGCAGGAAAACCATGCAACAAAACAATTTTTGGATTTGCAGGATTTCCTGCTTCACGGTAAGCGATGTTTAAACCATCTACCTTAATACTTTTGTAAGATACCTGCGCAAATGATGCAGCAGATAAAAACAGCAATGTTAGTGCTGCGAATAATTTGGTAACCTTTTTCATTTTTATTTTTTTAAAATTTATGTCGTTATTGACAACACAAAGATGCTTCAGTAACCTTGCCGGTAAAATGGAGAATTAACGCTAATGAATGGATAATTTTTCAGAGGTAGAAGCTAAAAAGAAATTAAAACAGACTGATTTTTTAATACTTTTCAAATAAAAAAGAGGTAGAATTTATTTTCTACCTCAGGTGAATTTAATTTTATGAAAGCTAATTATTTCTCTCCATAAATAACAATCCCATTTGAATCAACCATTGTTTCGCCCACCGGGTATTTTTGATTAATTGATTCAATCACTTCTTCTTTTATTGCTGCTTTTACCTCATCATCTACCTTGCCAAGCGCTGCTGCTACTGGGCCGGCAACTTCGTTCATGAAATTCCAATAACCGGCTGCACTTCCACAATTTAACTTGCCGGAAATTTCAGTTTCTGAAACATTTTTAAGCCCGGCTTTGCTGAATAAATCTGTCATAAAACCGCTGGCTGCACAGCGAAACATTCCTGGTGCACCAGGAAGCGCCGCAGGCAGTTCGATATTTTTATTAATTGCTTTCATAATAGCCGTAACCCAGAAATTTTTCTCACCCACATTCCACACCGATGTTGCAATTCTTCCTCCGGGCTTTAATACACGAACCATTTCTTTGGCTGCCAATTCCATGTCGGGAAAAAACATGAACCCAAAACGGCAACTTATTGCATCAAAGCTGTTATCTGCAAATGGCAGTTCACTAACTTCGGCAGTAATAACTTCAACATTATTAATCCCTCTCATATCTGCATTTTCACGGGCTATGGCTACCATACTTTCTGCAATGTCTGTAACAAAGACTTTTCCTCCTGTAAGCATCGTGGCTATGGTGAGACCAGGTTCACCGGTACCAGAACCAATATCCAAAATCAAATCATTGCCCTGTGGGGCAAGCAACCGGATGATTTCATCACCCATTGGTTTCAGAAAATCCATGGTCATTGAATCCCATTTCTTCCAACCTGAGGCTATATTGTTCCATGATTGTTTTTGTTGATCCCGGATTAATTCAAGTTGAGCTTCCATATTCAGTAAGTTTTATAATTTAAGTAAAGATGTAACTAAGTATAATTACTCTGAATGGATAAAAAACCTTAACAGATGGACGATTGTCACTTTTTTTCTAAACTTTGATTTACTAAATACGGACCCACCGAAAGCTATAAATAAAAACTGACCCGCAATTTCTTTTGGGACAGTTTCATAGCTTTTCAAAAAGGGTAACAGCACTTAACAATTAAAAAGAAACGAAATCTGGCGAAAGACTTAACAGCTTTTTCTTAGTGCAAATCTTTTATAATGAAGGGGCCAAAGGAAAATCAACCGGAACCTTTGTTAGATTGTGCAAATAATTCATAGCTGTTTTATCACTTATCTGCAGGATCAGGTCAACCAGGTTTTCATTGGTATAACCTTGTGCAAAATAATTGTCAACCAATACTGCATCCACATTACCACGTTTCCTGGTAATATCGGCTGCCAATTGAACCAGGGCATTCAGTTTAGCATCGTTTACATTTCCCTTGCGTATATCCAGTAATTGGTCGTCGTTGAAACCATTCATTTTACCAATAACGGTATGGGCACTTAAACAGTAAATACAACCGTTCACCTGGCTAACGATCAGGTTAACCGCTTCCTTTTCTTTGTTACTCAAAGTTGTTTTGGCATTTTGGTAGGCCAGGTATTTTCCTAAACCGTTTTCAGAATAGGCAATGGTTGCATACAGATTTGGAACAAAGCCCAGTGCCTTATTCAGGTTATCAAAAATAGCCCGGTTAGCCGGTGCAACTTCTTCTCTTGTTGGAACTGTGAAATTTTTCATTTTTTTATTTTTTAAATTTGATGTCGTTATTGACAGTGCAAAGATGCTGCTGTATGCATCCTCATAAAATGGAGGATGTACGCAATAGAATGGATAAATTTTTCGGCTGAATCTTGTCAGGCTGAAGTACAAAAAACGGGTCGTCACATAATAGAAAAAATCTGTTCGCAGAGAATCCCTGATTTAATTAATTATCCAGATGTCTTCTTCCAGTATAATGGATAATATGCAGGCCAACGTAATTGCTATTGCCACGGATTTGTGCAGCATCTCATTTGTTATTCTTTTAAAGGATAAAAAGAACATAGTAGCAAGAAAAAGTACAAGCGGTGTTTGTTGTACGAATGGCTTCTTTAAAAAATAAATATTAAAAAGTATTGAAATAATGATACTCAGGCTTACAATATTAAACAGCAATGGATATTGATTTTTGTAAAATCTTTTCATATCAAACCTTTCTTCGTTTTCATTGGTAGGCAACAGCATTTTTGCAACACAAAAAAGTGAAACGGGATAAAGCAGGATAAAGAGCAACTCAGGTAAATGCCAAACAGGCTTATCCTTCAATTGATAGGTAATAAACCAGTCCTGGATATGCAGGAATAAGATAAAAACAATCCAGATACTATGTGGCCAATAAAATTTAACCTTTTTAAAGTTATATAACAGATCAGAAAAAGCTGATAGTATTTGTGTAATTCCAAGGCCTAAAATTATTGATACCAGTATGGATACATACTCAAACGGGCTTATCTGGTTACTAAACATAACAAGTGCTTTGTAAAGAGGCTGACAGTTTCTTAACTATGTGATCAACAATATCCACAGCTACCAGCGGTTTTGATTTTAAAGCATAGTCTGTAACATTTAAATCGCTGTCGATGATTTGTATTTGATTGGTATCATACCCAAAACCACTGCCATGCTCATTTTGAATATTTAATATAATGCTATCAAAACCCTTGCGTTTCATCTTAGCCTTTGCATGCTCCAATCCATTTTCAGTTTCTAAGGCAAAGCCAATAAATAACTGATGGGGTTGTTTCATTTTTGATAGTTCAAAGGCGATATCCGGATTTGGAATAAGTTGAATTAATAAAGAACCATCAGCTTTTTTAATCTTTTGAGTGGCTACAGTAGCCACTTTATAATCACTAACAGCTGCTGAAAAAATTATTACGTCAGCATCCTCAGCAAGTTGCTTTGAAACCAACATCATCTCGTCTGCCGTAACAACATTGGTAATTGAAGCGGCTGGCAATTTTGTATTATGTTGAACAGGACCCGCAACTACATGAACACTGGCACCAAGACTATATAAATACTCTGCAATAGCAAAACCCATTTTCCCGGTAGAGTGATTCGAAATAAACCTCACGGGGTCAATAGCTTCACGGGTTGGCCCGGCAGTTATAATAATTCGTTTTGACTTTAATAAAGTATTTACCATCTTTTGATTATCGTAGTTGAGATTAATAAACAGTGTGAAAAGAAAGTATTATTCGGAGAATGTCCTCTTTAAAATAAATTAAAATCCAAACCTGGTCCCTGCCAATAATGATATCGCCCTGGGCCGGCTATTCTGCACCTTAATGTTGGCAGAAAAAAAAGACGCATCTACATAAAGGGTTTGTAAGACTTTTGATTTGGTGTGGTAGGCAAATCTTAAACCTTGCCTGGCAAATATTCCCTTCATCCTGGTAACCTCCTGATCAATGATACCAATACTATTATCTACTGTTAAACGGGGCTCTCCAATATTGGCATAGCCAAAACCTATATATGGAGAAAAAAACAAATTACCTGACCTGGTTATTGGAATATTTCGACCGGCATTCAAGCCAGCCAAAAATACCGAACTATTGGTGTGCTGAAAAAGGTAGGATGAGTTTGCATCCTTAATCTGTTGGTCGTACTTCACTGTATTAAAATCCAATACAAACTGGGCAAAATAATGTTTGCTAAACCTATACTCAATTCCTGAATTTAAAGCTAAAGAATTCCTGTATGCATTCGAAAAAGAAGATACCGGCAAAAAGAGGCCTGCCGATGTAGTAAAGTAAAGTTTACTGCTGTCCTGGGCATTTGAGCTGGCGGCAAATAATGTCAAAAGCGAAAAAAGCAATAATCGTGACTTGTTCATTAAAATTAATTTTGAATGTTATTTTGAGCAGAGAGGTATTTGATTGTGGAATATGCCATCCCAAAATCATCAGGCACAATATCTAATTCCATAACTCTAAGTACTACCCTTATTAATGCCATGTGATGAATTGCATGCTCAGCATTATATACAATCTCCCTGTAAAAAGTTGTTGAAACAAAATTTGGACCAGTGCCTGCATCAGCCTCAATTACCAGTCTCATTTCTTTATCACTTTTATTAATTTGCTCATTGAGCTTGCTTAATTCCTGCGTTGCCATTGCTCTATCTGTTTCCATCAAAAGATTCCTTTCCCTGGTTAAATAATCAACAATCCCTGAATCATATCCGCTTGTTGTACAGTTCAGTAATTCAATAATATGCCGGGTATGGGCCCCTATACTAGCATTACCAAGCAGGGAACTTTTTTGACTGTATTGCTGATCACTCAACTTTTGTAAAAGAATGCTTAGTGACTTTAATTGCTCACCGATTTGAATAAAAATCATGCGTTGTTTTTAATTATGTAATAAAGCTGCTGGTTAATCAGAACATGTGCTAAAACAGTTTCGACTGCTACCGGTAATACCAGTAAACGCCCAACTTACGGGAAAATATCAGCATCAGTTTCTTAGTAATTTGTTAACATGCTGATTAATTGTTTGAAATTCCTCAACGATAAATAGCCGCCCAGTTTTTATCCGCCTTTGCTTTTAAATTGGCTTCATCCTTATTCCACTTATTCAGTGTATTATTTACCCAGCTATGATAAAACAGGTATAATTTTCCATTAACTATTTTAAATGTTTCCGGGTCTATTTCTACTTTTTCATTGGTTGCTCCCATAGCATAAGCACACCAGCCACCATACTGCGGCTCATATATGGTATAATTTTTTACAAACAGATCTTTATTAGCCGCACTGGAGAAATAGTAAGTAACGCCATCCGCCAGGGCAGCTAATTTTGAATTTCCTTTAACGGCTTTATTTTGAGTAAAGTAAGCTACGGGATCGTAACCCTGAATTGCCAATCCTTTATCAAGATTGAATTCTTTTACCCTTTTAGTTGCCTGCGCATTTAAAATGTTTACAAAAAACATCGCCGCCAGTGCTACTATGATTAATTTTTTCATTGCTGATTTTTTATTTTGATTAATATTTTATTGATTCAGTGCAGGCCAGTAAGCATTCGCTGCTTTTATCCTGCTGATAGTATCTTTTAGCCAGAATTCTTTCACTTTTAAACTATAATTTAAGTATAGCTTATTGTCAATTATTGTCCATGCATTGGGGTCGGTAGGCGACTTGTGATTTTCACTACAGCCATATGCACAATACCCTCCATACTGTGGTGCATACTTTTCAGGTGCCAGTTTAAAACTGTCTAGATTAGCCTGGGAAACAAATTTCCATTTGGTATCACTCCAGGCAAATAAATAAGAATCACTTCCCTGCACTGCTTTACTTTGATTAAAGTAGGCTACGGGGTCATACCCTTTAATTGCAATGCCATCTGTAGCATTAAACTTAACAGTTTGGGCATTGGTTGTGGCAGCAAGCATTATTGCCAGTAAACCGATTAACAGAATTTTCATTTTAATTTATTTGGTTCATGATAATTTAACTGTGCAAAGATGCTGTGATGGCCAAACATATAAAATGGATAAAAAACGCTAATAGATGGACAAATTTCAAAGAGTAGATAACTGGTAGATAAACTAAATGGGAATAATTCATGTATAACAACTCTACTTAAAAGTGTTCTCTTGTGTCTGATTAAGGTTATTAGTTATGGTGTTTCACCAAAATATCTCTTCAGGATAAAGGCGATTGATTTTGATTGCAAACTGCAGCAACCTCAGGACTCTGCTCAGTAGTGACGCATGAAGAATTGCAAAAATGGGATGAAAAAACTATGTGATTTAATGACAGAGAAATGTCAGCTAAAAAAACTTCGACATTTACATAGGATTTTGTTTTTAAACTGAATATTCCAACCGATTAAAATTGAATCTAAAGAATTGGAAAATTATTCTTTAGATTCAATTTGTTGGATTTCACTTTTGTGTATCTCTTCAATATATTTATCTTTTAGATGATCATAAAAAGAATGCCTGCTGATTAATCCTGCAATTAAATTGGCGACTAAAGCTGTAAGCATGATATAAAAGATAATGCTGTGCGTATTGGTCATTTCCAAAACCAGAATAGAAGCCGTAAACGGACTTCTTGTAATACCGGCTAAAAAACCTGTCATTCCACATAAAATAATAAGATTGGTTGCAGTAGGAGAAAGATGAAACCAGCCTGCCATAACTGCGCCAATACTGGCACCTGCACTCAGTGAAGGTGCAAAAATACCACCAGAAGCCTCGTTTGAAAAGGATATTATCGGCCCAATGATTCTCAGTAAAGGCAAATACCACTCCAGATGTTTTTGATCTGTAAACAAAGTGGTAACCATAATGCTTTTGCCCGATCCGAAAGTTCTGTGATCAATAAAAATGGCCAGCGATGCTATTACAAGGCCACAAATGACAGCATAGATATATTTCTGATAATTTTTTTTAAGCGATTTTTTTTTCTCAAAAATGAATAAAATAATTTTGCCCATTCCGCTGCCTGCAATACCTGTAATAAGCGCAACGGGAATAATTACCAATATTATCCAGGATGGAATATCACTAATTGGAGGATATCCTAAATAAAGATATGGGCCTGAAAAATTCAAAGCAGTAAGACCCGCTATGATTACCCCGGTAAGCAAGGCCGATTTAAAAAAACTAAAGTGTGTTTTTGTAAGTTCTTCAATAGCAAAAACGATACCCCCTAATGGTGTATTAAATGCCGATGCCAGACCCGCTGCAGCACCAGTAACGATCATATTCCTCTTAGATATTTTCGGATACCATTTTGGTAGAAAGTCATTGATCTTTTTAAATATTGTTGCTGAAATTTGCACAGTAGGTCCTTCCCGGCCAACAACACCGCCTCCAAATACCATTAATAAGCTGGAAAATACTTTTACAAATAATACCCTGATGCCAAGTAATCTATCGACTTTATAGCTATGTTTTGGCACCGTTAATTCAATAGAAGCACTTACCTGGGGGATTCCGCTTCCTTTTGCAAATGGAGCAAATTTTAATACCAACCACAATGCCAAAAGGAAAGATAATGGCGTAATGATGAAGAATAGCCAGCCAGCCTTGTGAAAGATATAATAGGTTCCTTCTTCGGCCCACGAAAATAATCTGGCATAAAAAACAGCAACAATACCTGTAACAAATGCACCCAACCAAAAGGGGAGAGCATTTAAGAGATCATTTTTAAACCTGGCATTATCAATCGCATCAAATTTCGATTTAAGCTGCCGCCTGATTTTATTAAAAAAACTCATAGCCAAAGATTATTCATTTCCAATTGCTAAAATTCTTTATGAAACTCGACTCTGCAAAATATCTTATGCAGCAAAATACGGCAACAAAATATCTTCAAAATTGTATAGCCCCTCCTTTTTATTAACTAAATTTTCTGCTGCAAAAATAACCCCGTTTCCAAAAGCCTCCCTTGATATGCTTTCATGAATCAGCCTTACCGTTTGATAAGGAAAGCCAAAAATAACTTCATGTTTTCCTACAATGCCCCCAGCCCTTATTGAGTTAATATCAGATTTTTCCAGATCCAACGCCTCTGCAATTTTTATGGCCGTGCCGGAAATTCCGTCTTTGCCCTTGAAATGCTCCTCACTTATCTGTATATCTACCCAGGGAGCAATTTTCTTTAAAAACTTAGAAGCAAACAAAAGGTAATTTACACCCAGTGTAATATTGGGAGACCAGAACACCGTTGTTATCTTTGAAAGCTCATTCAATATTTCTTTCTCGTTTTCTGTATAATGGGATATTGCAGAAATGATCTTAATTTTTCTTTCACCTGCAATTTTTCCGTACGTGTAAACGCCCGTGGCGGACGAAAAATCAATGATAAAATCAACGGGATGCTTATCTAACAACTCCTGCATTGAAATTGTAGCACTTGAATATATTAATCCGGGCTCGTCCGAAGCGATACCTAAAAATTCGGGGACTGATCTGTGATCCATCAGGGTGCTTTGCCGTAATACCCATTCGAGGCAGAAATCTTTATTCTGCAAAATTACATTTGCAACAGCTTTACCTGTTTTTCCAAAACCTACCAGTCCAACTTTCATAATTTTTAATTTAAAATGTTAGCCAGATATTTTTTCCTTAAAGATATTGTCTCAGCCAACCAACCAAACCTGTAACAAAAACACCGATACTCCTGCGGCAAAGCCCATCAAAGCCAGCCAGCCAATCTTTTTTAAATACCACATAAAATCAATCTGCTCAATACCCATTACAGCAACTCCTGCTGCAGTACCGATGATTACTGCACTGCCGCCCGTACCTGTTGTTAAGGCCAAAAATTCCCAAAAATGATGATCGGTAGGATAGGTTGTTAGGTCATACATGCCTTGAGATGCAGCCACCAGTGGTACATTATCAACAATGGCAGATAACAACCCCAAGGCAATTCCAATTAAAAAATCATTTTTAAATGTATTGCTGAGTAATGTTGCCAGTTCTTTTAATAAT
This sequence comes from uncultured Chitinophagaceae bacterium, assembly GCA_963715585.1. GTDB lineage: Bacteria > Bacteroidota > Bacteroidia > Chitinophagales > Chitinophagaceae > Ferruginibacter. The sequence continues at coordinate 1,183,670 of OY970254.1, forward strand.
CCAAACGATTGCAGTGCTGATACTGCCAGCAATATACCAAGGAAGAACAGGATGCTTGGTGAATCTATTTTCTGCAATGCCCTGCCAACGGTAAATCTTTCAGCAACTTCATGTTCCTTGCTTTTATGAATCACGGTTGTAATTACCCACATTAAACCCAGCGCCAGTAACATACCCATAAAGGGTGGTAAATGGGTTACCGTTTTAAATATCGGTACAAAAACCAGAAAGCCGATTCCTGAAAATAAAATGATCTGCCCGTCACGCTTTTCTTTAGGTGTGCAAACCGATTGCACCATGGAAACAATTTTTTTGCCCCTGAACCGGTAAGAAACTATTAATGCAGGTATGATACATGCCGCCAGGCTGGGGAGTATCAGTTCTTTCATAATATTCAATGCAGTTATCTGTCCGCCAATCCAAAGCATAGTGGTTGTAACATCGCCCAATGGTGACCAGGCGCCTCCTGCGTTAGCAGCTATCACTATCATACCTACAAACCAAAGCCGGTCTTCTTTTTCGCTTAATAATTTGGCACAAAGCGACGTCATCACGATGGCGGTAGTTAAATTATCCAGCAAAGCTGAGAGGAAAAAAGTAATTGAAATAATGATCAATAATAGTTTTGACTTGCTGGTTGTTTTTATCTTTTCAGTAATAATGTCGAAGCCGTTGTGTGAATCTATTAATTCAACAATGGTCATGGCTCCCAATAAAAAGAAAAGTATGGAAGCAATTTCACCGAGGTGATGCAGCAACTCATCTCCAACGGTTTCTGCAGATTCACTTTGCAGTATATAAATTGTCCAGCAGATGACGCCGGTAATTAAAGCAGAAGCCGCCTTATTGAGTTTTAAAGGATGCTCAAAAGCTATTGCCACATACCCCAAAACAAAAACAATTATCAGTAATATACTTATCATATCATCTAAAATTATTGATTCAATTTATTGTAAAATCAGTTTAATATTATTTTCCTTCAATCTTATTTTCAGCCAGTTTTCTATTTTAGTTTTTTGCTGGCGGGGCAAATTAGAAGAAAGTGATAACAAAACCAGGCAAGTTGATGCATTGGTAGCACTATCACTAAGTACAACTGAAGGTTGTATAACAGCACTCTTTAAATCAGGGTACTGCGCCTTTAATTCGGCATACACCTGTTTTTTCAGTTTCTGGAGGTTATCAATACTATCTAATTTAGATTGAAGTATTTTCTCCTGTTTTTCCTTTTCGGCGAGGGCTACAGTCATCTGGATTAGTTCATCATTTTGTGTATTGCTTTTGTTCTCCGATAAATAAGCAAAGCCCTGTTTCACTTCCAATGTTGCAGAGGAAAGTATATATTTTTTCAATTCGCTTTTCAACTGTGCTATTTCTTCCGGAGCTATTTCCTTTCCGCCAAACACCAGGGTTATTTTTTTGTTTTTGGCATCAATCTTTTTGTTCAATAAATAATCATTGGAAAAATGAGCTTCGTTAGTAATAAACCTGTTCGCATTTTTTGTAAACCTGTCTTGCTGTATCATATCGTATCCAAAATAAACACTTGGTAATAATGTGGCCAATACTACAAACCAAATAATACGCTGTGCTATTGTATCGGCTCTTTTAGTTTGCAAGTGTTTGTGCGGAAAATGCAAAAACCGAACTATGATAAAAGTTGCCAGTGCTATAAAAACCGTATTAATTATAAACAGATAAAAAGCACCTATAAAATAACTGAACTGCCATGTTGCAAGCCCGTAACCAGCAGTACATAAAGGGGGCATTAATGCAGTTGCAATTGCAACACCAGGAATTACATTTCCTTTTTGTTTGCTGGAAATGGCCAAAATACCCGCAAATCCTCCAAACAAAGCAATCAGCACATCGTAAATATTGGGCGAAGTTCTGGCCAGAATTTCTGAATGGGCGTCATCCAGTGGAGAGAGCAGAAAAAACAAAGTGGAAGTGGTTAATGCCACGCCTGTTGCAATGCTATAATTATAAACAGCTTTTCGTACTAGTGCAACATCATTAATGCCCATTCCCAGGCCAATACCCATAATAGGCCCCATTAATGGAGAAATCAGCATAGCTCCAATGATAACTGCTGTTGAATTTACATTAAGCCCAAGTGATGCTACGAAGATGGCAAAAATGAGTATCCATAAATTTGTACCACGAAAAACTACGCCGTTATCAATATTATTAATAACCGTTTGCAGGTCTTCTTTTTCTGCATTTAATTTAAATTTATCAAAAATCGAATTCACTAAAGCTGTTTCAGTTAAAGGTAGTTATAATTAAGAGGCTTACTATAATTCACCAGATTGCCACTGCAAAAAAGACAAAAGTATCTAACCTGCTGTTAATTTTGATTTTTGGTTATTTATTGAACAGCAGTTTTTTCCTTAAAATTATATCAGCCTTTTTAATTACCCTTCTTACTTTTATTTTTTTCATAGGTCTTTACTTTTTGCAGATAATTTTTTATGTCTGTTATGGCTTTCTTTACATCCTTATTATCTGGTTGCATCTTTAATAAGTTTGAATAATTATCCAGTGAAGCAGCATAGTCCTTTAGTTTAAGGTAATATCCTCCCAGGTAATTATAAGATTGCTCCAGCATGGGTTTATATTCGGCTTTATTGCTGTTTTGCACGCTGTCAATAAAGGCTTCAAAATATGGAACTGCCATTCCTTCAGACATGGCACTATCCTTTTTTGCAAGAATGCCAGCCTTCATATAAATTCCTTTATACTCGGCCGGATAACGGTTTAAAAAATCAGTTAATATACTATCAGCTTTATCAAGTTCATTAATATTATACCATGTTACACCAATGCGATACAGATCAACCTTGTTAACACATCTGTAGGGCAATAATTTTTCACTCCATAGCGCAGTATTATAACCATCTTTTGCCCTGATGAAATGATTAACCAGGGCAATGGCATAAAACTTTCTGTTTGCAGCAGTAGTATCGGCGTTGAATTCATTTATAATGTATGATAAGGCCAGCGAATCCTTTTCTTTAATTCTTGAAGCGATCTGCGCTGCCAGGTAAAAATCGTATCTCTTAAGTTTGACCGAATCCTGAACCTCCAAATATTGTGTAACTGATGAGTAAGCTTCTTTAAGATTATTCATCTGAAAATAACTAAATCCCAGGTATTTGTAAATTTCTACCGGAACATCTGAATCTTCTTCCTTCAGCAACATTTTTGCTTTTTCAATTACATTCTTGTACTTTTTTTCATTAAAGTTAATTACCATTAACTGGTATTCCTGCTTTTCGGATTTATCTGAAAGCTGCAGGTACCGGGTGTAATATTTTTTCATGTTTTCTTTGTCGTTATAATAGGCATACCTGTACAATTCAAACCAGGCCGGGGTAAACAAAGAATCTTTTGCAATCGTTTTCTTCAGGTAAGGAAGATACAGATCAACAGCTTTTTGCGAAATAAAGATTTTTGCCAGCGAAAAATATGCCGGGGCATAATTACTGTCAATCCTTATAGCCTGGTTAAGAGCCGTATATGCTGCTGTTCCATCACCTTTCTTTAAGGCATTAGTTCCCAGCAAATAATAATTTTCGGGATTGCTTTTATTGATGGCTATCGCCCTGTTGTAATAAAGTGCTGCCTTTGTAAAATCTTTCAATTCAGTATAAACCCTTCCCACGGCTGCCGCAAGCATTTCTTCTTTTATTCCTTCAGGGGCTTTGTCAAACAATAAAAGGGTTTTCAATGCATCGCCTTTTTTACCAGCCGCAGCATAAGCGTTGGCAAGGCCTGCCATCAGCAAATTACTTTTCGGTTCTTTTATACTTTTGTTATAATGTGCAATGGCAGTATCCGCATTTTTCTTCCTGATTTCTGCAATACCCTGCCAGTATGCTGCTTTATCATTATTACTGTTAGCTGCATATAGTTTTTCAAAAATTTCGATAGCAGACTGGTACCTTTGATATTTTATCATTTTCAAACCATCTTCAATATCCTGGCCGTAGATTGCGGCTGACCAAAAAATTACGCCGGCTAATAATATCCATGTTTTTTTCATAAGTTTAATTCTCCTTTTTTTTTATTGTTAAAACTGGTACCGATGCATGGTTTACAATATGCCCTCCGGTTGTTTCAATAAACCTGCCCGTTAGCTTCGATTCTTCCCCCGGATTTACAAGTATCAGGTCGATGGCTTCCATTTCAGAGTATTGCAGTATTGCATCTGTAATATTCTTTCCTTTTGCCGCTTTTGCTTTATAGCGTATTTTCTTTTCTTCAAATATTTCAACAATATGTGTAATAATTGAATGGGTGTTATAAACAGGTGAATTTGACTTTTCTGATAAACAGAGCAGATGGATTTCAGCATTAAAAAGCTGAGCCAGTTCGACAGCATATTGCAATTTATTTTCAGGGTAAAAATCTTCAACCGGGAAAATAATTTTTTGCACGCTCCCGGTAAGGGTATGAGCTTCCATGGTGAGAACAGGACAGGTTGCCCGGGAAGTGATGCGCTGGGCATCACTTCCGAATATGAATTCCATAAAGCCGGTTGTTTTTGCAGTTGCCATAACTATCAGATCAATATTATGACTGCTTACATAACTATTTATTACCTGCACTATGGCACCGGGTAACACTTCACCTGCGACTTTGATCCTGTAATTTTTGCTGATAGAATTTCCCAGTTCAATAATTTTTTTCCGTAATAGTATCTCCTGGTCGTTGATTGATGGTAAACTCAGCGCCATGCCTGTTTCAGGAGTTATTAAATAGCCAACTGAAGACGAATCGTTAACAGTAACCAGATGTATTTCCGTGCTGTTGCATTTTACGGCTATATCTATTGCTTTATTAAGGGCAATTTCAGACAGCAGGGAAAAATCTATAGGTATCATTATTTTATCAAACAATTGCATGATCCGGCATTTAAAAGGTTACATTGATAGGGAATTTCTTTTTAAGTCTAACATTCTATCAAAATCTGGCTCATTTAGCGGTAATAAATCCCCGTGCTTCACGTAATTAAAAGTATTGGTCATTAAAACATCAGCTTTAATATTTCTGGCATACTTCATATACTCTCCCGGCTCATTAAAATTATCTTTTACGTATCTGCATTCTACCTGAATATTGTTATAGAGCTTTAAATATTTAAGGCTTTCGGTTAGAAAATAAAATCCACGCCCGTATTCATTTCCTGATAATGTGATTAAATGAATTTTAATGTGGAAGGCTTTTACTGATCTTATTATAGTAAGTATCCGGGCATATGGAATAAAGCCGTTAACCGGTATAACTACCTGAGTCCATTCAGCTATACTATTTTTTTCTGAAAAAAGTGTAAGAACCTGGCATTTACTGTTTCTTATAATATATTCGGTTGATGATATAATGATGCCATTATACCAATGTTTTTCAAATGGTTGTTGTTTCAGAATAACAATATCTGCATGAAATAACGATACATGTGTTACTACTTTTTTTTTCCAGTTTCCCCAGTCTGCAGTGCAGGTGGCCTGTACACCATATTCCTGGTCAAGCCATCTCTTCCAGGTGGCCATCAATTCCAGTTTTTCTTTTAGCCTTTCAACTAAGGTTATTGGATCCAGCATTTTTAAGATCCACTTTGCATTGAAATTGTTCGATACAGGCTCTACATAAAGCAAATGAATGATTGAGTTATGCTCCCTGGCGAGTTCGGCTGCCTGTTTAAGAACTGCAATATATTCTTCATTAAGTTTTACAGGCACCAGGATATTTGTGATCAGCTTATTCATGTTGCATCTTTTTATCTCAGCTATTATCTTTTACACTTAAAACCGGTAAAATCCTATCACGATGGAAATCATCAATCTAAAGCCAGTTCCTTTTCAAGCTTTGCCAATAAAACATCTTTGTCAAGCTTTGCATTTTCGGGGTGAATGATCAGCACAGGAATGTTGGATTGGTGCATAATCTTTTGATTATAATACCCTAAATGAAAATCCCGGTGTTGCCGCTCAAACTCAGATGTTATAACAATCAGGTCAAACTCCTTTCCTCTTTCGTTAACCATTGAAATTATTTTTTCTGCAAAATGCATATCCTTGAAATAATATGTCATCTCGTAAGGGATATTATCTTTTTCGAGTCGTAATTTCATTATATGTGATAACCTGTGTATGATATGTAACTCATTTAAATAATCAGGATTTCGTAAATTAAGAATGGTTATTGATGGTTTGCTTTTGAGAATAAAGGACCGTATAGCATCGTATTTATCCGGAACGCTTAATAATGGTCTTACCGGAAAAAGTATATTTTCAAATGAATATTTTGTAACTCCTTCCGGCACAACTATCACGGGGATTCTTGATTTTTCAACTACCTGGCATGCATGGGAACCTGCGTATTCTGTTGAGTGTCCATTGGTGCCATTCTTACCAATAATTATAAGGTCGGTTGACATATCTATCGCGGTTTTCAAGATGCAATGTGTTACCGAACCGGTTTCTGCTGAGTAGCTGCATTTAACTTCATCCTGGTTTATAATTGATTTGCTTAGGCCGGTTAGCATCTTCATGTATTCCGGTAATCTGGGTGGTTTCAAATTATTATCTGTAGTAAATAAATCAAAATCATTGTCATCTACGTACAATAAGTGGATTGCAGCTTGGTGTCTTTTTGCAATGGCAGCAGCAGTTTGCAATGCATTCATGCTATTACTGCTAAAATCAATGGGCACTAATAATTTTCTGACATTAATTTTTTTCATTGTTATAATTTTAAGCGTTTCAAAATATTTACACTTCAATTATTTTTCCATCTTCGTGATATTGGATTGTGTATAGTTCTTTTCTTCTGTCATTCCAGGTTTGCGCATTGCCCTGCAGCCGGTTTATCTTTAGAAGGTGCATATCAAGGTCCTGGTAAATCATCGTTTCATCACCAGGTTCTGCCAGTTCTGCAATTCCATCCCGGTGAAATTCGACATCTGAGGGTGTTAGAATAGCGCTTTGGGCATATTGTATATCAACATTATCAACCTGCAATAAATTTCCAACACAACCACTCATTACAACATATACCTGGTTTTCAATTGCCCTGGCCTGGGAGCAATATCTCACACGATTATAAGCCCTTCTGTCATCGGTATTAAATGGAACAAATAAAATTCCCGCCCCTTTGGAAACCGCTATACGGGCAATTTCAGGAAATTCAATATCGTAACATATACAGATAGCAATTTTTCCACAATCAGTATCAAAAACTTCTACTTTATTTCCACCTTTTACTCCCCACCATTTACGCTCGGCAGGTGTTATATGAATTTTGTATTGTTTATCCATAGTTCCATCCCTTCTAAACATCCAGGAAATATTGTAGAGTTCATTATCTTCTTCAACAGTCAGATGCGATCCTGCAATGATGTTAATGTTATATTTTATAGCCATCTTACAGAAAAAGCTGGTGTATTGGTTTGTAAAATCTGTAAGTTGTCTTACCGCTTTTCCCGGCCTTTTGTAAGGCAGAAATGATAAAAGCTGCATGGTAAACATTTCCGGGAATACAACAAAATCGCTTTTATAATCAGCAGCCACATCAACAAAATATTCGCAGTGATGGGCAAATTCTTCAAAATTCTTAACCATCCGCATTTTATATTGCACTGCACAAACTCTGACATAACGGATCACTTCCTTTACATCAGCATCCGGTACCAGATAATCAAGATTAACCCATTCCATAAATGTTGCATAACCGCAACTTTCCTTATCATCCGGAAAATAATTTTTGATGATACGCTTTAATTTAAAATCATTACTCAATTGCGCTGTAAGTACCGGATCAACAATTTTTTTATCAATCACATGCTGAACATAATTTTTAACCGGCATCTTTTCTGATACTATATGATAATTGGGTAACCTGCCACCAATTACAATTCGTTTAATATTTTTTTTTACTGCAAGCAGTTTTCTTTCGTCATATAACCTGCGTGCCAATCGCATATTGCGGTATTTCGGCAGAACCATAATTTCAATTCCGTATAAGGTATCGCCATCAATATTATGTGTAGCAAGCGTACCGTTGCCAGTAATATCGCCCCAGCTATGCCTGGCCTGATATTCATCAAAATTTAAAATCAATGAACATGACGATGCGGCCAATTCTCCATTTACCACTATACCTATTTGTCCTTCGGGAAAAACCGTTGTTATTTTTTCCCATTGCAGGGGGCTCCAGGGTTTCATAAAAGGAAAAGAAACAAGCTGCATCTCTTTTACAGCCTCATAATCTTCAAAATTCAAATTTCGCACCTGTATTTTTGCTGTTTTATTATCGCTTTCTTTTTTCATAATTTTATTTTTCTGTGTTTGTAACAGAATCGGCAATAAAAGCAAAGCCTGTTGGTTCGGGTATTCTTTTTTTTGTGCTATCGTAAAACATTGCCAGGTAATTTAACTGGGATACCAGTTTTTTATTTTCTGCTTTTAGTGAGTCCAGTTGGATCAAGCAATTATTACGTTGTCCTTTCAGTATATTGTAGTTTTTTATACTTATTCCAATCCATATGGATAAAAACCCAATTATAACCATTAAAAAAGTAGTAAACCATTTAAGATTCGCCATAATCAGAACTTTTTAGGTTCAAGTAATTTAAAGAACTGATCCAACTGAGGAAGAATGACTATCCTTGTACGCCTGTTGGCAGGATTGGCGCCTGATGCATTATTTGCAGTAACCGGGCGATATTCACCACGGCCGGCAGCTGTCATTTTTGCCGGATCAAGCCCATACTGGTTTTGCAAAATCCGTACTACAGAAGTGGCTCTTTTTACGCTAAGATCCCAGTTATCTAACAGTACAGAATTATGGTATGGTACCGCATCTGTATGACCCTCTACTAAAAATTCAATTTCAGGCTGGCTCTTCAAAACAGCTGCAACCTTACCTAACACTATTTTTGCCTCGGGTGTAACATCATACTTGCCACTTTTAAATAGCAGCTTATCTGAAATATCGATATAAACAACTCCCTTATCCACTTTGATATTTATATCTTCATCATTCAGATTTCCTATTGCTCCTTTCAGATTCATAACCAGTGCAAGGTTGAGTGAATCCTTACGGGCCATGGCCGATTGAAGGTCTTGAATATAAGAGTCTTTGTATCCTATCGTCTCCAGCGATTTCTTTATACTTTCGGCCTGCGTGCCTGATACAACTGACAAATTTTGCAGTTGTTGCAGAACAGTTGTATTGTTCGCTTTCATAAAATCAATTTGTTTGTTCAGATCTGCAATTTGCTTGGTCAGCCCAGAATTATCAGATTCAAGTGTAGATTTCTGGCGTGCCAATTCTGTTTTTACATCCAGGCAATTACTGTTATCCCGCTGTAACTGAGCATATTTCCCCTGCAGTTGATTGTAATTTTCCTGTGCAGCTTTTAATTTTTTGCTGCTTACGCAGGAAACCAGAAAAATCGGGAACAACATAAGGGCAATAAAAATGTATTTCATACTAGTGTTGTGTAAAATGATTAAATAAAATACCTGTGTATTAATCAAAGAAACAACTACCGCATTAAAAACGGTTTAATTGAAGATTAGAAACGAATTAGAAAAGAATTTATAAGCAGGAAGGTAGAATCACAGTAACTAAAAATTCACCGGGTTCGGGGATCTCGGCCTTAATTTCTCCTTTATGCAACAGGATAATTCTACGTGTAAGGGAAAGGCCGAGGCCATAGCCGTTAACATCCAGCGCATTTACACCCCGCTGAAAAGGCTGAAAAATAGTAATTAATTCTTCGGGATTAAGGGCTGTAGATTTATTACTGAACAATACTATGATTTTATTGCCAATAAAAGATAGCGATATTTTTACCCTGTGATCGGTTGCGTATTTACAGCCGTTTTCTGCAATATTTTTAAAGGCAGATAACAACAATTCATAACTGCCATTTACGGTGCAGAGCTTTTCATTGTCGGGCAGCTCATCAAAAAATATTTTAACCAGGTAAAGCGGCGAAATTTTTTTAAGCACAAGGGGAAGTTCCATTAATACCTCATCAATACGAACGGGCTCTGTTTGTATTGCACCACCCCTTGCAGTTTGTGCCAATTTCAATAATTGCTGCGTTAAAGATGTCATGTGATGCACATCGGCTTTTACAGATTGCAAAACTGCAAGATACTCTTCATTGGTTCGTGATTTATGCAGTACTACGTCAATTTGATTACTCATAGAAGTAAGCGGTGTTGATAATTCATGAGCAGCATTGGAAATAAACCTGCCCTGTATTTCAAAAGATTCCTGAAGACGGGACAATAAGTTATTGAATGTAACTGCAAGTTGATTCCATTCATCTTCAACAGCGGAAGTGGGGAGACGTGCTTCAATATTTGTAGCCGAAATACTGGTTACTGTAGTACTTATTTTTGAAATGGGATTTAATAATTGCCTGCTGAAAAACCAGCCACTTAAAAAAGACAGTAATGTGCCCGCAACAAGCGTAATTACAAGACTTTGCCAGAGATCTTTTAAATTAGCAATTCCATTTTCATCAACAGCAGATACCACTATAACAACCGGAGACTCTGACTCTCTGTAATATAATGCTACAGACTGTCTTTGACCTACGGTTGTATTTACCTGGCCATCCAGCCTGGCCTTATTTAGTAATTCTTCATTCACGGTTGCGGTACCTGTTAAATTTTTTGCAAAACGGTAAATACGCTGATTGCGGTTGTTGTATATACTGATGTTTTCAAAGGCAAGCAGACTGGATGTAGAACTATCCAATTTAGATAAAAGTGTAAAGTCTTTCTCGGGTAGTTTAAAAAGAAATGAAGCTACGGTTGCAGCCCTGTTTCGTAAACGAGTTGTAAAATCTTTTTCTTTTTGCGAAGCAGTATGATAATAAACAAAAGCACTTAATGCAGCCTGCACGATTACGGTGAGCAGCATAAAAGCTGTTGTTATTTTGTACCTGGCTTTCACTATTAAATATTTTCCTTCATCATATACCCAAACCCTACCTGGGTGTGAAGCAGTTTAACGTCAAATTCCTTATCTATTTTTTTACGTAGATAATTTACATAAACATCAATTGTGTTGGTATTGGTATCAAAGTCAATATTCCAAACCTGTTCGCCAATATCCGCACGGCTAACCACCCGGTTCTTATTCCTGAGCATATATTCCAGTAAACGGAATTCTTTAGCAGTTAAGGATATATTTTTACCCGAACGGGTTACCTGTTTTGTATCCAGGTTCATTTCAAGATCTGCAATACTCAACAGATTTCCTGTTGGTAAACTCCCGTCTGCATTTCTTCTTAGCAATGCTCTTATCCGCACAATAAGTTCATCAAAAGAAAAAGGCTTTACCATATAATCGTCAGCCCCTGCGTTAAAACCTTCTACCTTATCCGGAACCGAACTAAACGTGGTAAGCATCAGCACTGGAATTCCTTTATTTACTTCTCTTATTTTTTTACAAAGCTCCAGTCCGTTAATGCCGGGCAGGTTAATGTCGAGTATAACAATATCAAAGGCCTGTTGCCTGAATAATTTTTCGCCCATTGTTCCGTCATAAGCAATTTCAACGTCATACTGCAATTCTTCCAGACCCTGTTTGAGGGAATCGGCTATTTTCTTTTCATCTTCTACTAAAAGTACTTGCATTTGATATCTTTAAAAAAAACAGAATCGCTTGTTAATCAAATTTACACTTAATAAAATAAATAGCACCTTCATTGAAATAACGCAGCAATAGTTAAAAGACCTTATTGTGTTATTTTTTTTTATTCACATAGTAATGAAAAGAAACTGTAATCAGGCCGGCGATCAGCCTCATATGGCGCTGTAAAGCAGGGAGAATGATAGGCAAACCAGTAGTTAGTTACATATTTTTTACTATTTTTAATACAGAACTTTTGTTCGTTATTAAACCCACCATTAAAATCAGGGCTGTTAAGATGATCACCTGAATGACAAGAGATTTATTAACCAGTAAAATATTATTACCCGTTCCGATGGAGAGGAATAAAAGTATGGTAATAAGCCCTCTTGGTGCAATGAATAAAAGGGGTTTTAGTGGTAAACTGGACAACTTAAGCTGAATTGCCCTCAAAACGAAAATTGCAATTACAATTGCCAGAGCCCATATCATTGTTTCGGTATTCAGAATTTCAGCAGTTTCGAGCAGGAAACCAAAAAGCAGAAAGAATAATGACCTGACCAAAAAAGTTGCTTCAATGGTTAGCTCTTTAAATTTTTGCACTTCACTGTTCAATTCTTCCGGATGAAACTTCTGAATCCATTTAAAGTTTTTTAATTCATCCAGATTACTAATTACCAAACCGAATATCAGTATAAAAATAAGACCCGGTAAATGATAGACTTTAGAAACTGCATAGATTAAAACAACCAGTATAATTATGGGCACAAACTTAACATGATGCTTTATTCTGTATAAGAGGTAAGAAAGGCCGATGGTTACTATAAATGAAACTACAATAATTATTAGAATCTGCAAACCAAAATGGCCGAAGACATACAAACTGAAAACTTCATTAAGCACTATGAAATTAAAAAACAATACGCCCAATATATCTGAGAAACTGCTTTCGTAAGTAACAAATTCCTTATCGAAAGCACCCAGGCTCTTTACGCTTGGGATAGCTATTGCACTACTGATAACCGAAAGCGGAATTGCATTGATGAGGCTATTTTTAAACGAAAAATGCCCGAAATACTGAAACAGCCACGCAAATAAAAATGCAAATGCAAGCATGGAAAGTAATGCTCCCAAAAATGATTTCTTTATCAGCCCTGCTTTTGATCTATTTAATTCAAGTTCAAGCGAACCTTCCAGCACAATCAGAATTAGGCCAATAGTACCTAAAACCGGGAGGATGGCAGAAAAATCAGGAAAAGAAATTTTTAAAAGACTTACCAATTGCCTTACACCCCAACCTAAAATAAGTAGTAGAATTACAGATGGTATTTTTGTTTTTGATGAGCTAACATCAAACAGGTAGGCAATTAACAATAGTGCACAAAGTGCAATAATAATTGTTGCTGTCATTAGTGAAATATACTTCAATTATAAGAAAACAAAAAATTAAACCAGCAAGCCATTATTTGTATTTAAAATTACTCAACTTTATGAAGTCCATATTGCTTTCCTCTATTTGTAAATGACCGAAAGCTATTACAATTAATCAAGCACATCATGCGAAAAATATTACTGATAGCAGGTATACTTTTAATTCTGGCTATTATTGTAATTATGGTAATCAGGCAGAATTATAAAGGCTCCCCAGATTATAATTATATCGCTGCCAAACTCGATATTGGAAATGGCAATATAAGGATCATAAATATTGGATATCGTATTCCATGTACAAAAGACAGTGAGATTGACCTGGCTACAGCGAAGTATGGTTTTAAGAATATCTATATTGGATACGATACAACAGCACAGAAAATTAAGGGGATAACAAATTATAATGATCTTATGGAGGGCTATTTAGCATTGCGAAATGGAAATAACTGGAGGCGTAGTTATCAGAAAGAGTTGGATTCATTATATAAACTGGCCTTTGTTCAGGATTCCGGCAAGCAGAAATTTGCAAAATAAAATGCCTGCTACTAATTTTATAAATAGAGATTTTTATATAATCAATTTACCAACCTCAGGTTGCTGAATTCTGCAGTTTAATCTACATTTCTAATCAGATTTTAATCTCAGATTAATAAAAGTTTAAAATATAGCGGGTACCTTTAAGTATCATTTTATCTTCTAATCCGCAGGGCCGGATTTTTAATGAGACTGAATTCTGCCATTAAGGGATTATAAAAATTGTTTTTCATAACAGTTTTAAATTTTAAGGTTAGTAGCAATTGTTTTCATTGGGTTAGTTTTGGTGATCAGAACATATTGTCTTGCGTTAGCGGGCAATATGTTTCTTTATTTGGCAGTTTGATGGTTTTATTAGTTTCCTCATCACGCCGTTACAATCGTTTTACAAAGGGTATTGCACGTGGAAAACATTCATCAAAAAACCGCTATTAGATGGACAAATTTCTAAGAGGAGATATAAGAGTAATTAAATTGGACAGAACCTAATAGCAATAACTTTTCTATTGATGTTACTTTAAAAGATTTTCATTTGAGTAAAGAAACTATTTTTAATATAAAAATGAACCCTTAAATTAGCATATTCGAACCGTTCAAAAATGAAAAGGGGTTTTTATCGCTTTTTGTTTCACCGGCGAAAATGGTTTAATGAAAGGATTGATTTTACAGGTATTTTGAAAGATAGTCAGGACCCTAACGCGGTCACTAAATAAGAAAAGCTGCCAATTGGCAGCTTTTCTTATTTAATAAGGATATCCCTTCAAACTACAATCCACTTAAAAATTGATTATGTATCAGATCAACCACATTTACTAGACTTTTTGATTCTTCAAAAACTTTAAGCTGCCTGTCGGCGCCTGTGCCCTGCTCCAGCATTTTATGCACATTATTGATGGCGTGGCGGCTGCCTAATTCAGGCAATACATCATCAACAAAGTCGAGTAATTCATAAATAAGCACCCTGGTGTTTACTTCCATTTCCTTTCCAAAGTCAATCATGCTGCCATCAATGCCATAGCGGCCAGCCCGCCATTTATTTTCATTCAGCAATGCACGGGAGTACATCATAAAATTCAGGTTCTGGCTACGCAGTTTATACAGCTTGGCGCAAATGGCCTGGAATAATGCTGCAATGGTGATGGTTTCCTGCACAGTCATGGGTACATCGCAAATCCTGAATTCAACCGTATTGAAGAAAGGATGCACACGTAAATCCCACCATATTTTTTTCGCATTATCAATGCAATTGGTTTTTACCAGCAGCTTTATATAATTATCATAAGCTTCAATGCTGTCAAAATAATCAGGAATACCCGTACGGGGAAATTTATCAAAGACCTTGGTGCGGAATGATTTGTAACCGGTAGTTCTGCCTTCCCAGAAAGGGGAGTTGGTACTTAATGCAAAAATATGCGGCAGAAAATAACGGGCCGAGTTGGCAATGTGAATCGCCATCTCCCTATTTTCCATACCTACATGCACGTGCAATCCAAAAATTAAATTACTGCGGGCAGCTTCCTGTAATTCATTTACAATTTCGTTATAGCGAACATGCTCAGTTATAAGCTGGCTTTCCCAATGGCTGAAGGGGTGCGTACCGGATGCTCCTACCCAAAGACCCAGTTCATCGGCAATACCGCTGATGGTTTTGCGTAAAGTTCCTACATCAACAAAAGCTTCGTCAATGTCGCGGCAAATATCGGTACCAACTTCCACCACAGCCTGGTGCATCTCGGCTTTTACCTTGTCTTTAATAACTTTTTGTCCTTCGTGTACAATTTTCTGGTCATGGCTTTTCAGTTCCCGGGTTTCGGGATCTATCACCATATATTCTTCTTCAATACCAAGTGTAAATTGTTTGTAAGATAGATTTGCCATGAATGTTTATTTATACAGTTTCTTTTTTGCTGCGCTGTTTTTAATATAACTACCCCAGGTTAAATTATCTGCATTGTCTTTGTGCTCCATCGCTTTTTCAATAGCATAGGTTGCAGCTGTTTCTACCACCCAGTCAAAATTTTCCTGGCCCACGCTGCTTACTTCTGCATCGGGTGCAGGGTTGCAAAAATCAATGGCATAAGGTACACCATCACGTAGTGCTAATTCCACTGTATTAAAATCATACCCCAGGTAATGGCAGATACGCAAAACGATATCTTCCATTAATTTATATCTTTCAGGCGATGGGCTGAAATCGGCTACATAACGCAAATGGTGTGGGTTACGGGGTTCGTAAGGCATGATACGTACATATTTGCCACCAATGCAATAGCAACGGTAATATTCATCAAACTTTATTTCTTCCTGCAGCATCATTACCAGCTGTTCTGTTTCTGCATGTTTTTCAAAAAACTCTTCCATGCTGTTAAGCTGATAAACACTTTTCCATCCGCCGCCCGAAAAAGGCTTCATGTAAGCCGGGAAACCGATATAATTAAAAATGCCTTCCCAATCCATTGGGTAAGCAAGGTTGCTGAAAGATTCTTCACTTGTATCTGGCGGTAAATCTCTGGAAGGTAAAATAACTGTTTTAGGAACCGGTACATCAATCTTTGTTGCCAGGCAGTTATTAAAGAATTTCTCATCGGCACTCCACCAGAAAGGATTGTTGATTACCGTGGTGCCGCACAATGCGGCATTCTTTAAATATGCCCTGTAGAAGGGTACATCCTGCGAAATACGGTCAAAAATAACAGCATAGCCCGATGGCTCTCCCTGCATTACTTTGTCAATGCGAACAGGCTCTGCTATGATGCCATCAATATTTTTACTGTTTACCCTTTCGATAAACGCTTCCGGAAAGCTTCTTTCCTTGCCAAATAATACGCCTATTTTCTTCATAATGCAGTTTTATTAGTTTTATAAATTTGTTTTACCAGCCAAAATTTTATGTAATCCAAATATATTTTGTAAGCACCAATAAAACAAATTATGTTTCATGTGGTTTCTTGTATTGATTTTGACCTCCCGAAAAGTGGGGACAGGCTATGGAATTCGCTATGGCTCATTTCATGTTCGCTGCCTTAAAAAATTTCTGACCTGTAAAATTGTTTTCGGGTAAAGTGAAACAGTAAATTAGCCGGTATTTTCTTATTTTTGAACATATGTCAGAGCATAAGACAATCAATATCCCGGTTGAGCAGTATATTATTTCTTCGGAGTTTTTGAAACGTGAGGTCATCATTGATTTTTATTTTCCTCCCAAAACAACAGACCCATCAAACCTCAGCCTTTTATTGGTTAACGACGGGCAAGACCTGGTGACCATGAAGTTTGAGGAGATACTGGATGAATTATACGAAACCAGGTCTATCAACAATCTTTTTTGTGTAGGTATACATTGCTCCAGCGACCGTAAAAATGAATATGGCACCGCAAAATATCTGGACTATAAAGGGCGGGGGGCAAAAGCTGCTTTATACAACCATTTTATTCTGCAGGAGTTGATGCCCTTTATCCGGAAAACATTACTTATTTATTCTTTTAAAGAAAAATGTTTTGCCGGTTTTTCCCTTGGCGGATTATGTGCCCTGGATATAGTATGGAATCATCCCCGGGAGTTTAATAAGGTGGGTGTGTTTAGTGGTTCTTTGTGGTGGCGTGATAAGGATCAGGATGATGAAGATTTTGATGAAGATGTTAACCGCATTATGCATCGCCAGATCAAAGAAGAAAAAAATACCTACCCCTGGCTTAAATTCTTTTTTGAAGTGGGTACGCTGGACGAAACTGCAGACCGCAATAATAACGGTGTAATAGATTCCATAGATGATACACTGGGCCTGATTGATATACTGGTTGATAAAGGTTATAACGAAGAAGAACATATCAGGTTTCTACAATTAAATGATGGCCGCCATGATGTGCCCACCTGGGCCAAAGCGTTTCCTGATTTTTTAAAATGGGGGTGGGGAAGAACAGAGGCGTGAGTTATGAGTCGTGAGCCAGGAAGATGGATTTAGTATTTTGGAATAAGTAATTGAACATAAAAAAATCCCGGTCAGCTGACCGGGATTTTTTTATTGTAAGAATTTGCCTTGCGGCGAATGCTGTTTTATTTAAAGTTGAATCTTACTCCAACCTGGCTAACCCATCTGTTTGCATAGCCCGGTGTAGCCGAGTTATTAAAGTTGTATGGAGTAGTGATGGTTGGGTTAAAACGATACTGAGGTGTAAGGTTGTTTGCAGCAACATATCCGGCAAAATTGATTAAGCCAAACTGATCGTTACCGGCAAAATATTGTTTACCCCAATCTCTGTTTAATAAATTGGTGAAGTTGTAAATATCCCATGTAAACTGTAACTGATAGCTTTGCTTACCTAATTTAAGCGTAAAATCTTGAGTCAATCTTAAATCCAGGTTATGCGTAAAAGGAAGCCTTGCTCCGTTTCTGTCAGCAAATTTACCCCTGTTCTTACTCAGGTATTTGTCTTTTGTTATGTAAGCTTCTAAAGCATCTTTTTGTTGCTGTGGAGTGTAAGTAGTTGTACCTACAGTATTGCTCAGGAATGTTTGTGCCTGCAACTCAGCAGCAGTTGGAATGTATATCATATCATTACCACCACCAGTTCCATCATCACGTGTCATGCTTTGTGTTCCGTATGTGTAACTTAACGGAGAGCCGCTTTGGCCTATATAGGTTAAAGCTATTGTAGTAGCCAGTTTACCTTTCAGGTAAGTAAATTTCTTGCTGAGCGTACTTAAAATGCGGTGAGCCTGATCAAAATCAGAAGCACTTAGCCTTAATGAATTTCTTCCGTTAACAGACTCAATAAAACGCCACTGGCTTAAGTTTACTGAACTGGTTCCTTCATTACCAACCATTGAATTTCCAAATGCATAAGAAGCACTGAAATTAATACCTTTTACACTTCTTTTTTCAATACCTACATTCAGGTTGTAAGCAAAGCCCTTTCTATGGCTTGAATTATTGGAAACCAGGATGGCATTATCATACGGATTAGTACCTGTACCATTATTGGTAATAGGAACAAGATTGGTTGTATTTCCGGTTACACCATAAACGGTACGTGGTCCGGCGCCCAATGATACCCCGATTGGAGGTAATATGTTGATGTTTGTGTAGTAAACTTCATTCAGGTTTTTGCTAACCAATACTTCAAAAGTAGTACCCCATCCGCTACCCAGGTTTTTGTCGAATGCCAGAGAAGCTCTTGCAAGTTTTGGCATTTTAAATTCTTTCGATATCAGGTTTAAAGGGCCTTTTGTAAAGCCTTGTCCAACCTGAGCCGCAGTCCAAACACTTCCTGAAATGTCAGCCGGATTCCACCTGAAACGGATAGTATTTAATGAAGTGGCAGAAGCAGAGTATCCACCAACAAAATATCCGTTATTGTTGTAAGTACCGCCTGGCCATACCAACGGCATACGGCCGGTAAATATACCAAAGCCGCCACGAATAGTAACAGCCTGTTCAGGTATTACATAGGTAAATCCAACTCTTGGTGAAATCGATATAGGGAATTTTGGTTTTTGGCCAGAACGCGCACCCTTTAAATCGTAGTATTTAGAAAACTGTACAATAGCACTGTCATTGGTAAAGGCATCGGTGTAAGGTTGAGTTGGGAAACTCCATTTATCGGCCCTTACACCCAGGTTAAGGGTAAGGTTATTACCAATCTTAATTTCATCTGCTATGTAAAAAGCCAGTTTTTGAGCTTGGAACTTAGCGCCGGCTCCTGTACCATCATTAAGGTTCTTATCTGTATTAGGGAAACCCAGGTTGTATGAGTTTGCATTTGCATTGTTCGCAAGAAATTTTTGAACACCTGTAGCACCTCCTGTGGTAGTACCATAGTTGTAGTTACCATAGCTATTCTGTATAAATACATTAAATACTTTAAAACGCTCATAATCCACACCCAATGATACAGAGTGGTTTTTGATATTGATTCTGAGATTATCTACAATACTTAAGTTCTTTTGGGTAAGCAGGTTTTGTGTAGAACTGTTGTCACTACCGAAATTAATAGTACCACTTCCATCATTTAAAGAAACACGTGGGAACGGATCGCCTACAATACTTCTGTCATCCAGTACATCTGAGTAAGTAGCCAGTAATTTGTTGCTGATATTTTTTCTTAATGTGCTTTTTAATTCAAAAGCAAAAGCTGTTGTACGGCTTGGGAATTTAACACCACCGTTAACAAAATTGATGCTGGTTGCTGAACTTAATGTAGTTGAATTGGAAGTAGCTTTGTTGTAACGGCCGCTAAGTGTAAGGCGGTGTTTGTTTGTTATATTCCAGTCAATTTTTGCTGAAAGCCTGTCAACATCCAGTTTTCTTGCTGTTGACAACCATTCGCCCATATCATAGTTATAAGTTGTTTTTACAAAAGTTCTGATTGCTTCAATACCTGCAACGGTATTGGTGTTGCCACGATAGGTAGCAAAATCATAAGGCTGAGGTGTTTCATCACGCTGCTGCTCTGCACTCAGGAAGTAAAATAATTTATTTTTAATGATTGGCCCTCCGACACGGAAACCATAAGTTTGGTTTTTGAAAGAAGGAAAACGCTGAGCAGTGTCTTTACGCTGAGCCGGATTTTTTCCAGCCAACTTTTCATTGCGGAAAAAATAGTAAACAGAACCTTCAATTTTATTGGTACCCGATTTTGTTACGGCGTTTATTCCACCACCGGTGAAATTACCAATAGAGGCATCATAAGGAGAAATAAAAACCTGGAACTGATCAATCGCATCAATGGAAATAGGTGTGGCACCAGTTTGTCCGCCATTTACGCCTGAAGCAGCCAATCCAAAAACGTCATTGTTGATTGCACCATCAATATAAAAGGAATTGTACCTGTTATTCTGGCCGGCAATAGCAACTGCACCTTCACTGCCATTTAATGTTTTGGCAAAAGGTGTAACTTTAATATAGTCTGAAATATTTCTGCCAACAGCTGTGGTTGCTTCTATCTTATCTCTGCCAATAGATGAGGAAGTGCCACCTTTAGCATCTAAATCATTTCTTCTTCTGGCTGCAACAGTAACTTCTGTAATGGTTACAGAAGCAAGATTCATGGTAAAATCATAACGAAAAACCTCACCCAGGGTCAGGTAAATATCTTCTTTTACTTCTTTACCGTAGTTAACATAGGAAACCTCTAATTTATACGGCCCTCCATTATTCATGTTTGTAATATCAAACCTGCCATTCGCTCTGCTCTGTACATTGTAAACTGTACCGGTAGGCATGTGGGTGGCAGTAATGGTAGCCCCGGTCAATGCTTCATTTTTAGCATTTTTAATAGTACCAGACATACCACTTGTTGTTATCTGTGCATTTACAGTAAATTGAAATGCAAAAGCAGATAATAAAAGGAATAGAATTTTTTTCATTCTCATAATAGTTTGTTTTACGCTGGCAAAGAAACTAAATAAAAGCCGAATTCTGTTAACTTTTATTAACAAATTATAAGGAATCGCCAAGTTCTGTTTTAAGCCACTTGAACCTTAAAATCACTTAACCAAAAAATAACTTCAAATCTGGCTTAAAATAGGCTTTAAACCATTGTCAGAGCTGAAATTACAATTCCTGAAAAACTTATTTTCAATCTTATAAATCTATTTGAGTCCTGATGAAAATTGATATGGCAAAAAAGACAAATGTTGTAAATGAGCAGCAGCAAAATCTATTGTTTTTAAGGGGTAAATGATACTTAAAAAAATGCAGCTTAAATTAGTGATTTAAACTTTTACCAAAACCGAAAGAACCGGCACTCTAATCTCGTTAACTTTGCGCCCTAAATTAATCATATGCTGGATAGTATTGAAAGTGCCATTGAAGACTTAAGAAAGGGAAAACTCATTATAGTTGTTGATGATGAAGACCGTGAAAATGAAGGAGACTTTATAACTGCAGCCGAAAATGCAACTCCTGAAGTAATCAATTTTATGAGCACTTATGGAAGGGGGTTGATATGTGCCGCAATTACAGAAGAACGCTGCCAGGAACTGGATCTGCAGCCCATGGTTGTTGATAATACCTCACTACACGAAACTGCATTTACCGTAAGTATTGATTTGCTGGGAAATGGTTGTACAACGGGCATTTCGGCCCACGACCGGTCAAAAACAGTAAAGGCACTGGTAAATGCCGATACCCGACCGGAAGACCTTGGAAGACCTGGCCATATTTTTCCGCTGAAGGCTAAAAAGGGCGGTGTATTACGTCGTTCCGGCCATACCGAAGCTACCATTGATATGAGCAGGTTGGCAGGTTTTGCACCAGCAGGTGTATTGGTTGAGATTATGAATGAAGATGGCAGCATGGCCCGTTTACCACAATTAAAAGAGATTGCGAAAAAGTTTGACTTAAAATTGATTTCAATCAAGGACCTGATAGAGTACCGTCTGCAGCAGGAAAGCCTGATTAAGGAAGAAGTACGGGTTAACATGCCTACCAAATATGGCAGTTTTGAGTTAATCGCTTTTGAACAGGTTAATACCGGCGAAATTCACCTGGCACTTAAAAAAGGTGATTGGCAAAAAGATGAACCGGTTTTGGTAAGGGTACACAGCAGTTGCGTAACTGGTGATATACTTGGTTCTTTACGCTGCGATTGTGGTGATCAGTTGCACCATGCGTTAAAAATGATTGAGCAGGCAGGCAAGGGACTTGTACTTTATATGAACCAGGAGGGTAGAGGAATAGGATTATTAAATAAATTAAAAGCTTATAAACTGCAGGAGCAGGGGCTTGATACCGTGGAAGCAAACCTGGCACTGGGCTTTGATATGGACGGCCGTGATTATGGTGTAGGTGCACAGATATTGCGCCACCTGGGCGTAAGTAAAATGAAACTGATGAGCAATAATCCCCGCAAACGTGCTGGATTACTGGGCTATGGTTTAGAGGTTGTTGAAAATATCCAGATAGAAATTGCATCTAACCCACACAACGAAAAATACCTGCAAACCAAAAAAGATAAGATGGGGCATGAGATAATGAATGGGTGAGACGTGTGAGTTGCGAATCGTGAGTGTAGTTTCCTAAAGTACTACAGTTTGCGTTTTAATCACGCCTGACGCTTCACGACTCACGGTTGTTATCCCTTTTGTTTTGCTTCTTTTCTTAATTGTCTTTTTCTTTTCTTCTCTTCGCTGGGCGCAAAAATATCAGATAGTTTATCAAAGTCCTTTCGGTAAGATAATTTAATACCCGAGCGGTTTCTTTGTCCCTGGGTAAGATCAACACTGGTGCGGTTAAAACCAATTACTTTTAAAGAGCCATCATTGTTCAGCGACCATTCTATATTAATATCCGGCGTTAGCAATCCTTTTTTATTTAATTGAGCATAAGGATTATTATAATCGAGCGTACCACCAATTAATATCACCAGCCTGCTGGTTAATACCAGTTTTAAACCGGCGCTTAAATTTGCCTGTAAAAGCGCAGCTTTACTTTGCAGATCCAGACTGGAACTGATATCAAAATAAGTAGAAACAACCCCATTGGTAGCTTTCTCCAGTTCTTTATTAAAAAGATTGGTTAACCAGCCCGAAATTATACCGCCAATGGTACTGGTTGCTATTCCAATAGTATTTCCGCCGGTAACAAAACCCTGGTTCTGGTCAATAGAAATAAACGAATTAAAAATTAAAATACTGGCAACCTGTTTATTCATTTCATTTTCATCATTCTTAAGGGCCTCTAATTTATTCAACACAAAAAAGTTTTTACTTACTTCACTGGTTGGTGGCAGCCTGAATTCAAATTTAATAATAGGCTTATTAAGCACGCCCGACATGTGGGCAATGATGGTTACATTTTCCTTTTGTTTGGCAGACGAACTTAAATTACTCAGGTCTACTTTTTTTGCAAGATATTCTGCATCAATATTTATTTGTGCCAGGTACGGGTCTCCATTCCATGTTATGGAAGAGCCATCCATAATGTTGAAATATTTCTGCAGAAAAGTCTGAAAATTAAATTTGTATTCACCATCTGTAATATCATACCGGCCCCTGATGCTTAATGGTTCTTTACTGCCAACGGTTATATTCAGCAAACCGTTACCACGGCCTTTAATAATATCACCGGTTGTTTCATCCAGTATCACATCAATCTTGCAGGCAGGGTTTGCTTTTAAATTCATGTTCACCAAAAAATTGGATTCTTTTTTGCCCTTGTATTCATCTTCCATCTTGCTACCATACTGTATAAAATCAATATAATCAATCTTGCCATATTCCTGGCTGCTGCTGCTGGTGGGTATGTAAATATGACTGCTGTCTACAGCCGATGGCTCTCCTGTAATGTTCATCCGCATATCGGTAACAGGTCCATTCAAAGTCATAAGCGCCTTGCCGGTAACATTGCCATAAAACTGGCTATTGTCTTTTTTGGTGGTATTCAGCAAAAGCATTTTACCGGTTTCAAAGCGGATGTTTTCAAAATCAAAATCATTAAAAAATTTATGTTGTAATTTACCGCTGGCGGTACCTGTATTGTTCAGCGTATCCCTTAATTGCAGTAAACCAAAATCAATTTCATCCGGATTAAAAATAATGGTCTCGTTGGTGAATTTATATTTAACCTGCGTGTAAATAATTTTCAATTCACCTTCTGTAATGTTAACAGTACCGGTAATAAAATTATGGTCGGCTCCACTGTACACCCTCAGATCCTGGGTATTGATATCTCCTTTTATATCGCTGAAAATACCACCCAGATAATTGTTTAAAAGGCTGATGTCGAACTTTTCGGCACGCAGTGCAAAATTCATTTTATTAACGCCGGAATCTTTGTAATTGTACTTGCCGTCAATATCAAACTTATTCTTATCATTATCTGCTTTGCCTTTGGCAGTTATAAGTCCGGTAGTGGTATTCACATCGCCTTTTATTTTTACCGTGCCTATTTCTTTATCATCCAGCCTGAAATCTTCTGCTTCTGCATCAAATTCAATGATCTGTTTACCAAACGGATCTTTTAATTTCAGTGTACCTGTTAAAATCCCCTCCAGCCTTGGTTGCTTTAAAATAAGCGATGTAAAATCATTGATGTTTACTGTTTTCAGTTTGGCCACCAGGTTGGCTTTGCCGGTTTCTTCATCCTTTTCGGTAGAAATAATGATTTCCTGGTTACCTTGTGTAAAGCGAACGTCGTTTGCCTGAATAACAGATTTACGCAGGGTAATCTCACCGTCTTTAGCCAGGCTCCATTTCTTATCATTTAAAATAAATGAAGACGGAGCAAAGTTAATCTTCACACCATCTGTAAATGTTTGCACCCTTGCATTTAGCTGGGCATCGCTGATGGTTTTACTGGCACTGGTTGATAACTGAATATTTGAAATATCGTTACTTGAACTTAAGATGAATTTTGTATTGGGAAAATGCAGACTATCGGATATAGAAAAATCTCTTACAGATACAACAGTGTTTAAACTGTCGCGGTTTCCTCTGCCCGATAACTCTATGCTTTCAAAACTTTTGCCATCATAACTGAATTGTGGTACCGATGCATTGATGTTGAATTCATTTTGCGCCAGCCGGAGGTTGCCGAAAAAAACTGAATTATCAAAACCACTCAATCGTTTTTCAAACAGTTGAACATAATTATTAACCTCCCTGGTTTTTATCAGGAAAGAAAAATCCTGGTCGCCTATATCGTAACCGGGATCTTTAAAATACGAAGGGTAGTAGCGGTTAAGAAAAACACTGAATGCATCGGGCAGTTCCAGTATTTTAAACCGGCCGGTAATATTGCCCTCCACTTCATTGCTTTGAACAGAGAGTATTTTTCTGCCGCTGTCCATAAATGAATTCAGGTTAAGATAATCAAAAGATAACTGTGTAGTGTCGTGCAACAGCGTAGCGTTATACATTTTTGCGGTTCCCAGAAAATTATCAATATTGTTGCCTTTAAAATCAAGATTTAAAAGGCCCGATAAAGTGAAGAAACCCTGTGTTATTCTTAGTTGTTGGAGGTTTGCTTTTTGCAGATCGGCAGTAAAATTAAATTTGGTACTGTCTCCCAGTAAATTCAAAGAACCATTCAGGTTAACGACCTTTAAATTGGGATCATCGATATCTACCTGGCCTGTAAAAAGGGTTTTTACAAATTTTCCGTTGAGGGTTATGTTTTGGTAGTTATAACCCGAAAAATCAACATGCTGTACTTTCCCGTCAAAATCTACATTGATGGTATTTGGTGTAAAGCCCGAGCCTTTAACTTTTCCGTTTAATGCAATATTTCCCACTTGCCTGCTGCTGATGAGCCTGCCCAGGTCAAATCCGGCAGAGGAAATTTTACCTGAATAAGTAGGAACTTTCCCCGTTGGCAATTTCATATTTAAATCGGCATTTAAATTACCCAGGGCGGTGTTGATATCTCCATAAGCCACAAAGTCATTTATAAAGCCGGTAAAATTTCCTTTAAAGCGAATGTTACCCAAGGTATACAGCTGGCTTAGGCCGGCGCCTTTTAAAGAAGGAACAACCGCCACAATATCTTTGTAATTTGTTTGCGAACCCGTTGATTTAAAATTGATGAAAGTGTTATTAATATCCGGCAGGCCTTTTAAAGTGATATCGCCGTTAATAATGCTGTTATCTGTTTTTAAAGTAAATCCACTGGCGGTAAGATTGTCGATTGTGCCTTTTCCATTTCCATTAAAATAAATCAGCCGTTTCCAGGTTTTAAGCGTGGGCGCAAAATAGGCAATATCATCACTGTGTATTTTACTGTTATCAAAATGGCCTTCCAGTTTTACGCTGTGCAAAAAATCACTCATGTCGGCATTAAAATTTTCGTACCGCATGGCATAATAATTTCCAATCCTGCTTTTATCTGTTCTAATATCCAGGTTTTTAAACTCCATCATGTCGGGCGTCATTTTCATGTTAGCCACCATTTGCTTTACTTCAAACCCGCTTTTTTCACGGGTTGCCAAATCTACATTTGCCGATAAAGTATCTTTTGCAAAAAGGATATTGCTGAGTTTGCCATTGATAGATGAGAAGCGGATATGCTGCCCGTCAAAATGATCGGTGTAAGCAGCACGCTCGGTTTCTTTTTCATTGATAAAGGTTCCGTCTTTTAAAAGTATTTCAGCAACGCTAAACTGCCATCCATCAGGATTCCATTGTAATTGACCAGGGGTTGTAATTTTTGTTTTAACAGCGCCCGGTATGGTGATACCAGGTTTTTTGCCGGTGTAATCATACAAACCAAAAACAGGGCTCTCCACATCAATCTGTTTAATGGCTATGATCTTTTTAGAAAGATCAATTTCATCTGTAACCAGGTACATTTTTTTTAACGAGCCTTTCATATCCTGGCCTATCCATCCATCAACCCGGTTAAAAACAATGTTGTTAAGATCAAGTATTTTCAGATCAAGCTGTAAATTATTTTTATTGTTGCTTTTTGTTTTAGGTCCGGTAAAATAATCAATAAGAAACTGGTAATTCCAAACCGAATCGGTGCGGTTCATGTTTACAACGGCATCGGATAGGCCGATATAATTCAGTACCGGTTTATCCTTAAAGAAAAACCAATCGGAAATATTTACTTTTAAAGTGCCTGCATAAAGAAGGGTATCTTTTTTCCGGTCTTCAATTAAAACACCTTCAACCAGCATCTTGTTAAACAGGCTGAATTGAACATGCTTTACCTCCACTTTTGTTTTTAATTCTTTTGATAAGGTTCGGGAAACTTTTGTAACCAGCCAGTTTTGCACAACGGGTGTTTGCAATAAGCCCCAGGTTGACAGAATAAGCAGGAAAAAAATGAGAAAAAAACTAACCTTGTACTTTGTCTTTTTAAACAGTATACCCCATACCAGCGCCCATACCAGCAGCGAAACAGCAAACAGAATTTTGGAAGCAGGCAATACGAATATAAAGATGGCGGCAAGCGCCACCCAAAAAAGCAGGATAAGCAAAAACCATTTTAATATGTTAAAGATTTTGCGCAGAGTTAAATATTAGGTGTAAAAATAGCTATTCGCCCTTGTAAAGGCAAATACAGTACCAAACTTTAAATAAATTTTACAGGTAGAAATCAGCGGCAATCAGGGCTTTGAATGCATTTGCCGGTTAAACTTTTCCGAATGTCCTTTTGCTATGGAAAGATTTTGCCATTCTTCATTCTTAATAACTTTTGCCAGGTAGATGATTTGCCCCACATGATAGGGGTAATGCGCCATTTGCCGGTTAATAGCATCTATCACCAGCAAGCCTTCGCTACGTATGTAAATTGTTTTCAGCAGGTCTTCTTCGGTTAAAGCATGCAGGCTGTTAAACAGGCAATCCCAGCCCTTTTGCCAAAAATCAATCAATTGTTGTGTTGTTAAATTTTGTTCTTCAAATTCTGTATCCCGGTTTCGCCAGTCTTTTTCGCCATCGGTGGTTAAAAAATCGGTCCAGCGGCTGAGCATATTGCCGGCTGTATGCTGAATGATCAGGGCAATGCTGTTGCTTTCGGCATTGGGTGTAAAATGAAGATCTTCGTCTTTGAGTTGGGCAAAGGTTTTATCGCCGAGGTCCTTGTAATACCTCAATCTTTTAATGGCACTATTTAAAAATTCTATTCCTAAGCTCATGACTAATTTTTAAATTTTTGATTTTTTACTTGCTCAATAACCCCTTGCATCATCATCTCCTCTCTTATCACCTACAGCAATGATCTTGCTTTTCGAATTCGTAGTTCTGTTAACTTGGATGATTTCCAATCTGCTCCAGGCACCCCTGGGTTTAAGGATATATCCCATCGCCTCCAGTTGTTTTTTCACATCTTCCGGAAAATCTTTTTCAACCGAAACCCAATCGGGCAGCCACTGGTGATGAAACATGGAGCTGTTGATGGCATCATTGGGGCTCATATTAAACTCCAGCACATTTACCAATGCCTGGAAAACGCTGGTGGGTATGGTGGTGCCGCCGGGTGTACCTACTACCAGGTAAGGTTGGCCATCTTTTAAAACAATGGTAGGCGTCATACTGCTGAGCATTCTTTTACCGGGAGTAATGGCGTTTTTTTCGTTACCAATAGCGTTGTACATATTCGGTGAGCCGGGCTTTACACTGAAATCATCCATCTCGTTGTTAAGTAAAAAACCTGCACCGCCAACAACCGTGCGGCTGCCATACCCTCCATTTAAAGTGGTGGTTACCGATACTGCATTTCCATAAGCATCCAGCACACTTAAGTGCGTTGTTTCTTCACTTTCTTTTATCGTACCGGCTTTGGTTGCTTTGCTGCTGCCTGCTTTGCCGGGTTCATAATCTTTCATGCGTTCATTTAAATAGGCTTCGCTTACCATTGTTTTTACGGGCACTTTTACAAAATCGGGGTCGCCTAAAAATTCGCCGCGGTCAGCATAAGCCCTGCGTTCCACTTCCGTCATCAGTTGCACCGAAGCCGCTGTTTGAAACTTCATGGCGGCAATATTTTTTCCTTCAATCATCTTCAGCATTTGTTGTATTATAATGCCGCCGCTGCTTGGCAGTGGCATAGTAATGATCTGGTAACCTTTATAATTAAAATCCAATGCTGTTCTTTCTTTTGCCTGGTACTGCTTAAGGTCATCCAAAGAAATAATTCCTTTCCCTTTCTGCATTTCTGCAACAATAAGCCTTGCCGTTTCCCCCTCATAAAATCCTTTTTGCCCGTTATCACGTATGCGTTTTAAAGTATTGGCAAGGTCTTTTTGTATTAAAATATCTCCTGCTTTCCATTCGGTTTCTTTTACAAATGCAACTGTAGTTGTATTCAATGCAAGAAATTCTTTTTTCATATAGTTGAATGATGCAGCCTGCGAAGCCGTAAGGGCAAACCCTTTTTCGGCAAGTTCAATAGCGGGTTGTATCAATGTTTTAAAAGGCAGTTTTGCATATTTAATGCTGGCAAATAATCCGGCAACAGTGCCCGGTACCCCTGCAGCTAAATGCCCGTCCAGTGACAAGTTCTTTATCGGGTTACCGGCTGTATCCAGGTACATATCACGACTGGCTTTCGCCGGAGCTTTCTCACGATAATCTAATGTAATGTTTTGTCCGTTTTTTAAATGCGCCACCATAAATCCACCACCTCCAATGTTACCGGCACCCGGATATACAACAGCCAGAGCAAGTTGTGTGGCTATGGCTGCATCAACTGCATTGCCACCTTTTTTTAGAATGCTTAAACCCACCATGCTGGCCAATGGATGGGCCGAAACAACCGCACCTTTGCTGCAGTTTACATTCTTTTGAATTGTATAACCCTTGCTGTCGATCTTTTGTGCCTGTGTACAAATAGCAATAAATGAAAGGATAAAAACAAGGGGAGTAAAAAACAGCTTCTTAAAATGCATGATAAATATTTTTTCCGAATTTACTTTATTAACGGCAGATATTCTCAATTGCGTTCCGGTTTTGTTACCTGCAGTTAAAGACTGATATTCATATAATGGATAAGTGGAAGATGCAAGTCGGCTGCTTTCTTTATTTTCACCTATATTTCAGCAGGTTTATTACCATATTTGCTGAAATTTGATTTTTTAACAGAACCAAAATCACATAATGAACGCTAGACTATTTTCATTGCTACTGCTTTTTATAAGCAACGGTTTATTTGCACAGTTAAAGAGCCCCGATGAATTTTTAGGATATCCACTCGGCAGCAAATTCACCCCGCATTACAAAATTGTAAATTATTTTAACCAGGCTGCTGCATCCATGCCGCAGATGATGAAACTGGAGAAATACGGCGAAACCAATGAAGGCCGGGATCTTTTGCTGGCCATTGTTTCCACACCGGAAAACATCGGCAGGATTGAAGAAATAAGAAAAAATAATTTACGGCTTACCGGCATGTTGAAAGACAAACCTGCTGATGCCGGCTCACCGGTAATTGTGTGGCTCAGTTATAATGTGCATGGCAACGAAGCCAGCTCTTCCGAAGTTTCGATGAAGACTTTGTATGAATTACTAAGTCCTTCCAACACGCAAACAAAAAACTGGCTAAAAAATACTGTCATCATTATTGACCCCTGCTTAAACCCCGATGGAAGGGACCGTTATGTAAACTGGTTCAATCAAATGGTTGGTAAAGAAGCCGATGCCAACCCCAACAGCCGGGAACACAGTGAGCCCTGGCCGGGCGGCAGGGTTAATCATTATAATTTTGATCTGAACCGCGACTGGGCCTGGCAAACACAGGTAGAAACACAGGGCAGGATAAAAAAATACAATGCCTGGATGCCGCAGATACATTGCGATTTTCATGAGCAGGGAATAAATAACCCATACTATTTTGCACCGGCTGCCGAGCCTTTCCATGAAGTGATCACTAAATGGCAAAGGGATTTTCAATATACCATTGGAAAAAATCATGCAAAATATTTTGATGCCAATGGCTGGTTGTATTTTACCAAAGAAATATTCGATCTGTTTTATCCGGCTTACGGAGATACTTATCCAACCTACAATGGCGCCATTGGTATGACCTACGAACAGGCAGGCCATAGCCAGGGAGGTTTGGCTGTTGTAACCAATGATGGAGATACACTTAGTTTAAAAGACAGGATCGCTCATCATTTTACCACCAGCATGAGCACCATTGAAATTGCTTCACAAAATGCAGATAAACTGATCAGCGAATTCAAAAAATATTTTGATGAAGGAAATACAAACGGAGCAGGAGAGTATAAAACCTATGTGATAACAGAAGCCAATGCAGGCAAGCGTGAAGCGCTGCGTAAGTTTTTTGAGATCAATGGAATTAATTATGGCAGTGTAAGTGGCGCTGCCCTTAAAGGGTATAATTATTTTACCGGTAAAGAAGAAGTTTTTGCTGCGGCAAACAGTTTGGCTGTTTCTGCATTTCAACCAAAATCAGCATTAATAAAAGTTTTATTTGAACCAAAATCAAAATTAAGCGATTCAGTTACTTATGATATTACTGCCTGGAGCCTGCCTTTTGTATACGGCACACAAACTTATGCAGTTAAAGAAAAATTACCGCTTGGTAATTACAGCAATACCAATAAAAATGCAGCGGTGCCTGCAACAGCATACGGTTATCTTGTAAATTATAATTCGTTTGCTGATGTTAAGTTTTTAGCAGCTCTCTTAAATGCAAAAATTAAAGTGCGCTTTGCAGAAAAAGAATTTACAGCTAATGGAAAATCTTTTCAAAAAGGAACCATCATTGTTTTAAAGAAAGGGAACGAAGATAAATTAGAGCAGTTTGCGAACCTGGCCCAGACCTATAACGCAGCTGTAACAACAGTAAGCGGCGGCTTTATGGATACCGGTTTTGATTTTGGCAGTGAAAAGGTACACCTTGCTAAAAAGCCAACGGTGGCTTTATTGACCGGTAAAGGAGTTAACCCCGGTGCTGCCGGTGAAGTGTGGCATTTGTTTGAGCAGCAACTGAATTACCCGGTTAGTTTAATAAATGCCGATGAAGTTGATGGCAGTGCTTTAAAAGGTATTGATGTACTGATCTTGCCCGATGGTAATTATAAATTTTTAAAAGATAAAGATGCTTCGGCTGAAATAAAAATGTGGGTGCAGCAGGGCGGAAAAATGATCGTACTGGACAATGCCGCAGCGCAGGTTGCAAAAGCCGACTGGGGTATTAAACTTAAAAAAGCAGATGACGATGAAAAGAAGGATGATAAAAAGGATGATAAGAATTTGTACGCTGATGTAAAGCGATATGAGAACCGTGAACGGGATGCTGTTATAAATAATATTCCCGGTGCCATTTATAAAGTTGAGCTGGATAATTCTCACCCGTTGGCATTTGGATATGACAACAGTTATTACTCACTTAAACAAAGTGGAGATATGTATGAGTTTATGAAAGACGGATGGAATGTGGGTATCATCAAAAAGGAAAATCAAACGGCAGGTTTTGTTGGCAGTGCAACCCGTGAAAAAATTAAAGACGGTACAGTGGTTGGTGTATTACCCATGGGCAGCGGCTCTGTGGTGTTCTTTGCCGATGATCCTATTTTCAGAAATTTCTGGGAGAATGGAAAGATGATGTTGGCGAATGCTGTGTTTTTAGTAGGACAATAAATTTAAAATTCAAAAGTCAAAAAATCAAGACTTAACTATTTTATTATGATCAGAAAATCTTTTTTCGCTTTTTTACTTTTTACTTTTTACTTTTTAATTGCTCATGCGCAGGCTCCAAAATCATATACTTCCTCAGAAATATTATTGCAGCTGAAAAAACTGAATGTGCTTGGTTCAGTGTTGTATATCGCCGCTCATCCGGATGATGAGAACACAAGGTTGCTTGCTTATTTAGCCAACGAAAAATTATATCGCACCGGTTATTTAAGTTTAACCCGTGGCGATGGCGGGCAAAACTTAATAGGAGATGAGCAGGGTGTAGATTTAGGTTTGATACGCACTCAGGAATTGCTGGCTGCCCGCCGTATTGATGGTGCAGAGCAGTTCTTCAGCCGTGCTTTTGATTTTGGTTTTAGTAAAAGTCCTGATGAAGCCATGAAGTTTTGGGGCCACGATAAAATATTAAGTGATGTGGTTTGGGTGATCCGGAAATTCCGGCCTGATGTAATTATTACAAGATTTCCTACAACAGGTGAGGGTGGGCATGGTCACCACACGGCTTCTGCAATCCTTGCAGGTGAGGCATTTGATGCAGCTGCCGATCCAACCAAATTTCCTGAGCAATTAAAATACGTTTCGGTTTGGCAGGCAAAACGTTTGCTTTGGAACACGTTTAATTTTAGCGGAACAAATACACAAAGCAACGACCAGTTTAAAATGGAATGTGGCGATTACAATCCTATTCTTGGAAAAAGTTATGGAGAGATTGCAGCCGCAAGCCGCAGCCAGCACAAGAGCCAAGGCTTTGGTGTGCCGGCACAGAGAGGTACTGTAACAGAATATTTAAAAACTATAAAAGGAATAGCGCCGGTAAACGATCTGTTTGATGAAGTGGATGTAAGCTGGAAAAGAACTGCTGAAGCTTCGTTTGCAAATACTGTAAATAAGATCATTGAGAAATTTGATGTGTCACATCCTGAAAAGTCACTTGCAGTATTGGTTGACCTGTATAAGAAGATAGAAACTTTAAAAGATGATTACTGGAAAGAACAGAAATTAAATGCGCTTAAAGATATAATACAAAACTGCAGCGGTTTGTTTATGGATGCTACAACCAGTACCCAATATGCAATACCCAACGATAGTTTGAAAATAAACCTGGTAGTTAACAACCGTTCGGGTGCTAATATTTTAAGTGCCGACGCTCATATAAATAACGACTACATCATTTTTGACCAGTTAAAGAAAAATACAAACTCGGTTCAAACCTATACCGTGTTTATCAGACCCAGTGCCAAACTTACACAACCTTACTGGCTGCAAAATCCCATGGAGAAGGGGAGTTTTAATGTTACCGATCAGCAACTGATTGGCAAGGCAGAGAACGATCCTTTTAGTGTTGAATTCAGTATGATGATTGAAGGCAAAGAATTTAAATTTACAAAACCGATCCGTTATAAGTATACCGACCCGGTGAAAGGAGAATTGTATCAGCCGGTGAATATCATACCTGCGTTTTCTGTAAAGACAATCCCTAAACTCGGAATAAATAATTATTATAATGATTGGGAAGTAAAATCATTTAAAGATAAAAACCCTTTCAAGAGCTATGTAAAAACATTAAGTTCAGGAACTATTGTTGGATACAATAATGATACTTTACTTACAAAAGGACAAGTGATCAGATTGTTTGATAAGCCACATATTGGCCGGGCCCCTCATGGTAGTCTTGGCAACGGAATATATCTTGTATCTCACGATACTTTGTTCCAGGAAAATGGAAGCCCATACTTGAGGCTTCATCAAATAGACTACGACCATATCCCTTCTATTATTTATACGCAACCGGAAGTTTTTACAACTAAAGATTTTGATCTTAAAACCGAAGGCAATTTTGTTGGCTATATCCCTGGTGCAGGAGATAAAGTTCCGGAAGCTTTAGTGGCAATGGGATATAAGGTAGTAATATTGAAAGAATCAGATATCAGGGCTTCTAATTTAAAACAGTTTGATGCCATTGTTACCGGCGTACGTGCATACAATACCAATGATTGGATGAACAATGTTTACAGTGAACTGATGGACTATGTAAAGGAAGGTGGCGTGTTGCTGGTACAGTATAATACCAGCAACCAGATAGGTCCGGTTAAAGCAAAAATATCGCCTTATCCTTTTAACATCAGCCGAAACAGAATTACCGATGAAGAAGCAAAAGTTAATTTTTTAATTCCCGATCATGCAGCATTAAATTATCCCAATAAAATAACTGATAAAGATTTTGATGGCTGGATACAGGAGCGTAGTATTTATCATGCAGAAAAAGTAGATACGGCGTATAAAAATATTTTAAGTATGAAAGATCCCGGTGAAAAAGAACAGGATGGTAGTCTTATCATTGCCAATTATGGTAAAGGCAGATTTGTATACACGGGTTTGGTTTTCTTTAGAGAATTGCCTGCCGGTGTACCGGGTGCTTACAGGCTGTTTGCTAATCTGATTGCTAATAAAAGAGATAAGTATATTAAGTAAAACCCCCTCAGCCCCCTAAAGGGGGAACTTTGGAGAATGAGAAAGCTGTTAGAATGGGATTTAAAAACGATTCTAAAATTATGCAAGACGAAAAAGCTTATTGGAATAAATGGTACCTGGCAGTACTGATTTTTTTAATTCTGCAGATAATTATTTTCTATTTAATTACTGTTGAATTTAAATAAGACCTGCCGTATGAGTAAACAACGATTCTCAAAATTTAAAAACTGCAAAAGCTCCGCCGCGGCGGATTTGGGGTATGAGTAGTATAGACTGGATCATATTATGTGTAACACTTACTGCTATCGTTTTATACGGTATCTATAAAAGCCGTACATCCAAAAACCTGGAAGGCTATTTTTTAAGCAACCGATCTTTGCCCTGGTATCTTGTTTTATTCAGCATTATGGGTACGCAGGCCAGTGCCATTACTTTTTTAACGGGCCCCGGTCAGGCTTTCAGCGATGGAATGCGTTTTGTACAATACTATTTTGGTTTGCCATTGGCAATGATCGTAATCAGTATATTTTTTGTGCCGGTATTCAGCAGGCTGAAAGTGTACACTGCTTACGAATTTTTAGAAAACCGTTTCGATCTTAAAACCCGTACGCTTACTTCTTTTTTATTTTTATTGTCAAGAGGATTAAGCACAGGCATCAGCATTTTTGCACCATCTATTGTGTTAAGTTCTTTAATGGGCTGGAACATTTATTACACCAACCTGGTGATGGGCGGCATACTCATTATTTACACCATGAGTGGCGGTGCCAAAGCAGTGGCACATACACAAAAGCTGCAGATGATCATCGTGTTTGTCACGCTTTTTATTGTAGGATATTTAGCCGTTAAATTATTGCCTGATGCTATTGGTTTCACCGAAGCCTTGCACAAAAGCGGTGAATTGGGAAAGATGAACATCATCACCAGCGGCTTTACCGATAAGGGTTTCGACTGGAAGGACCGCTACAATATATGGAGTGGATTGATCGGTGGGTTTTTTCTGGCACTTAGTTATTTTGGAACCGACCATAGCCAGGTAGGGCGTTATCTTACCGCAAAAAATGTGAAAGAGAGCCGCAAAGGATTATTGATGAATGGGTTGGTAAAAGTACCCATGCAGTTTTTTATTTTACTCATTGGTATACTGATCTTTTCATTTTATCAATACAATAAAGGCCCGGTTTATTTTGATAAAGTAACCTTGCAGGAAGCAAAGCAAACTGTAAAGAAAGATTCTTTAAACATGCTGGAAGCGCAATATGAAACTGCTTTTGCAAGTAAGAATATGACGGAAGCAAATGCCATCCGCAAAACTTTTAAAGGAGTAATGCAGCGGGCATTGCCTGATCAAAAACCCAACGACACCAATTTTATTTTTCTTTGGTTTGTAAAAGAAAACTTACCGGTGGGGCTGATAGGATTAATCTTTGCCATTATTTTCCTGGCAGCCTGGGGTAGTATTGCTGCGGCACTCAATTCTCTGGCAGCCTGCTCTGTAGTTGATTTTCACAAAAAATTCTTTGTAAAAAAGGAAACAGAGCTGGAGGATTACAAAGTGGCACATTGGTACACACTGGGTTGGGGCATATTCTGTATTATCATTTCTATGTTTGCCTACAATATTGGCAACAGCCTTATTGAAGCAGTGAATATTTTGGGGTCACTTTTTTATGGTGTTATACTGGGTATTTTCCTGGTAGCATTTGGAATGAAGTTCATCAGGGGCCATGCAGTTTTTTATGCCGCCATCATTTCGGAATTACTGATCATCATTATTTACAGGATGGATGTTGTTTCATTCTTATGGCTGAATGCCATTGGAGCTATACTGGTTATTGCATTGGCTTCATTGCTTCAACTTTTCATAAAACAAAAAGCGCTGCAATAATGCAACGCTTTTTCAAAGAAAAATATTTCACAGTTTTATTTTAAAGACTTCTGAAAGTCTTTATTCATTTTTACATAATCATCGTTCTTGGCTGCAGTTGCCAGTTCAAGTGATTTTTTTGAACTTTCCATTGCACCGGCTTTATCACCCATTTCTTTCTGAATTTTTGCTTTGTAAATCCACATCCAGAAAGCTTCTTTATTTTCCTCAATGGCTTTGGTTGTGTTCTCTAAAGCCAGTGGTAAATTCTTATCATATTCATTGTAGAACTGTGCAGCCTGCCAGTAGGGTTTTTTATCAGTTTTCATGGCAGTTTCTATCTGTCCTCTTACCTTATCCAGGAAGTTGGCAACAAGTGGAATAGAGACCATCGTCTTTTCCCATTTAATGTCCAGCGAACAGGTAGTGGCTTTTACATCATTAAATTCCATGGTAAATGATTCAACTTTCTTTTTGTTTTTAAAAGGCTCTACGTTAAAGCGAATAACATCTTCGCTTTCCTTGTATCCATCTACACCCCAGTTTTTAAGGCCTTTATTGATGATTACTTCCCAGGTATCAATGCCGGGGATGGTATACAAAACATACGTACCGCTATCCAGTTTTTTACCACCAATTTCAAGAGGTTCGCTGAAGACAATTTTGGTTGCAGCATTTGCGCCGGTGCGCCATAATTTATTATAGGGAACAAGATCGCCAAAAATTTTGCGGCCTTTGGCTGCCGGTCTTGAATAGGTTAATTCAATAGTTCCTACACCAAATTCCTGCTTAACAGTTTGTGTGGGTGATGGGGCAGGCATTTTTACCTGTGCAGAGGTCAACATGGCAAAGCCTGCAATTGCAAGTGCCGATAATATTATTTTTTTCATATAAAAATTTTGTACGCAAGGTACAAAATCTACAGTATGGAAGAAGGCAGAATGATACAGAATTGAATCAGAATTGAACTTTAATACTTGCAGAGGTTTTTCTGCCTTTTTTTACTTTCCACTGCGGGCCTTCCTGCAGCAGGCGTTTGGCAGCTTCATCATACTCGGCACCCAGCGATTTGTTTATTCTTATATTGGATATAGTTCCGTTTGATTTAACATCAAAGGTTAATTCTACTTCGCCGTGTACATTACCTTGTAATTTCGATTCAGGTATATCAAGATTATTTGCAACATAGGTGTTGTAATTTTCCCAGCCATCTGCCGGTTCTACATTTACAACAGAATCTTTTAAAAGTGTTGCTCTGCGTGAACGCCTGTTGCCAGCCATTTCCGCATTGCCAATAACCGTTTTATCTTTAACTGCTATTTCGTCTTCCTGCAAAATAATTTTTGTTTGTGCCTGGTTGCTGCGTAAAGCAAATGTTTTTGCCTGGTAGCCAACAGACTTTACTTCTACCTGTAAAATGCTATCGGTTGATACCAGCCTTACCATTCCTTTTGCATCGGCATAGGTGCCAAAATTTTCTTTTTTGATAGAAATATTGGTAAAGGGTAGTGGTGAGTTATCGGCTGATACAACCTGTGCTGTAAAGAAATTATTCAGTACGGCTTCTTTTTTAGCAGGTGCCTGGCTTTTTTGCCGGCTTAATGCATCTGCATCATCATTTTGTTTTGCTGCTGATTTAGTTTTTTCAGCATTCATGTCCCTGGCTAAATCGGCATTGTTGCCAGCGGCCGAAGGATTATTATTTACAGGTGGTGCTGCAGTAACGGCATTGTTATTTTCCGGCGTTATGGTTGCAGCAACAGGGGTAACCGGTTTTAATTGCGGGCCGTTGGGGTCTGCAATATATTTTTCTTCAGTTTTAGATTCATCCAGCTTTGCTATTGAACCCGGCAGCGTTTTCTTTTCTTCTATTGTTGCAGAAGCAGAAGGAATTAAAGTTTTTGTAACAGATGCGGAAGGCGTATTTGCAGGTACTATTACACTATCGCCAGGCGTCGTTTTTGCCTGCGCAATTTCTATTTTATCAGTATCTTCTTTTTTATTGTTATTAAAAAGTATTGTGAATGTGGCACCGCCGCCAATAATAATAACTGCAGCTGCTGCTTTCCACCAGTTATTTTTTGATTTGTGTAATGGAATTACTTTGGCCACAGTTCCTTTGTTGGCAATTTCCTGCCGCAATGCAACCAGGTGGTTATTCCATTCTTTGTTTTGTACAGCTTCGTAACCCTCCATAGCTTCGGCTAAAAACGAATCGTCAAGCGCTGCTTTTTCCATGGCATGCATTTGCAAAGGTGACAGGTTGCCTGCCAGGTATTGCTCAATATCTTTTGCTGTGTAAATAATATTTTTTTCTTTATCGTTCATTAATCAATTTATTCTAAATCTTTTACCCAAGACTCCAAACTACTAACTCTTCCCATCCATACAAATCTTCAAATTCCGTTTACCATTCTGGATATAACTCCGCACTTTATTCCAGTCAAACCCGGTTATTTCAGCAATTTCGTTATAACATTTGCTTTCCAGGTAAAACAGTCTTACAGTTTCCTGTTGTTCGGTTGGCAGGGTTTCCATGCACTGCTCTAATTTCTTAAAATTTTCTTCTTTTTCCAAAGCCTCGTTTTTCAGATGCGTATTTTCTTCTGAATACATAAAAACAGGGTTAAATTCTGTAGTTTTTATGTTTTTTGGGCTTCTCAACTGCATCAGGCAGTAATTCCTTGCTAAAACGTGCAGCCAGCCTTTAAAATTATCAACCTCATGTACCCTCAATTTAGTGTTTAATTCGCCAAAAATATCCATAACAGCATCTTTACACCGTTCGGTATCTTTAAAATATTTCAGGCAAACACCATATACCAGATCCATATACCGCAGGTATAAAGTGCTTAAATGACTGATATCGCCTGTGCTTTTAAAAGCAGCAAGCAATTCTTTGTCTGTGGAATTATCCGGAGATATGTTTTTTATAAATGCCAAACCCCTAATCCGCCGCGGCGGAGAATAATTGTGTTTTGTTATTAAAATTATTACCAGTCATTATTTATAAATATTGAAAAGAAATTCAGGTTATTAGACTCCTAAGTTCCCCCTTTAGGAGGCGGAGGGGGCTTTTCTACTCAAAATACACTTTCACTGTTTGATAAAAAAGCCGGCTGTTCATATACTGGCTCTGCTGCAATTGTTTTTCCGAAAATCCCTGCAAACCCAATAACCCTGCTGCATTTCCTTTGTTGATGGCAATTTCCAGGTATCCGGCTGCATTAAACAATGCCAGCTTTTCGCCTTCGGGCACATCTGCATAGGTTTCGCTTATTTTATCAATTACTTCATCCCGTTTAAACACAATTTTAAAACTGCGCCCTTTTCGCTGTTCTTCAAACTCGTCTTTATGAATGTTTACGATCACGTTCTCAAAATTATCTATAAAAATAATCTGCCCTTCAATATAATCATTGCCCAGCATGGGTCTTAAAGGATTTTTAACATGAATGGAAACACCGGCATCGCCAATGTCCTCAATCTTTTTACCATTATGCAGTTGGTTAAATGCCTGCGCAAATACCGAAGCACAGTAAAGGGTATTTTTTTGTTGATTTTTATCTAAAGCCAGTGCCACTGTTTTCTGCGGAACTTCTTCCAGTATCATGGTTAATAAACCATTATCGGCACAGCCAATAAAATGGCCATTATGCTCAGCCAATAAAAGATGCTCAGGTTTTTCATCAAATAAATTAACTAATATTAAATGAAAAGTACCTGGTGGAAAATTCTTTATAGCATTGCGGCAAACATAGGCCGACTGCGGATAATTAAATGGAGAAAGATTATGTGTAATATCAATTAAAGAAAAAGCCGGGTTTGTTTGTAACAATTGTCCCTTAACAGCGCCAATCAGAAAATCCTGCTGGCCAATATCGGAAGTAAGGGTTAGTAAAGGCATTTGTTTTGGTTAATCCGTTAATTTGTTAATAAGTTAATCCTTAGTTGGCTAATCAGCTAATACATTTACACGGATTAACGGATTAACGTTTTAACGGATTATCGTACCAGCTCCCCATTTTTAAAGAAAAATTTTTTTACCAGCTTGTCTGTCAGCGAAGGGAAAAATCTGTTCAAAAAAACAGTTTGCTTTCCTTTGAAAGTAAGCACCAGGGTTCTTTTTCTTTTTTCAACGGCTTGTAAAATATGTTCGGCACATTTTACCGAACTCATCATTTTTCCTTCGTCCATCGGACTTTCGCCCTGCGACCTGCCTTTTTTATTTAAAGCTGCGTTGCGGATATTTGAACTCGTAAACCCCGGGCAAACCCACATTACATTTACACCGCTGTCCATCATCTCGGTTCGTAAAGCTTCTAAAAAACCGGTAACAGCATATTTACTGGCCGAGTAGCCGCTGCGGCCCGGCAAACCTCTGTATCCTGCAATGGAAGATACTCCCACAATGCTTCCTTTACGTTCTATAATGGAATCCAGCGCCAGTTTGGTGCAATACAAGGTTCCTTTAAAATTAATATCCATCACTTTTTCAATAACCTCCACATCCAGGTCTTTTACCAGCGCCCTCATAGAAATACCGGCATTGTTGATGAGTATATCGATGCCGCCATAAAACTCAATGGTGCTTTCTATAAAGTTTTTGCAATCGTTGTAGCTGCTAACATCCGCCACCATGGTATGCAGCGATTTGCCCGAATGCAGCAACTGCAGGTCGTATAATTTATCCTGGTTACGGGCACAGGTAGCCACTTTGGCCCCCAGCGGAATGAGGGTATCTACCAATGCTTTACCAATGCCATCGCTGCCACCGGTTATAACCACCACTTTGTTTTTGAAGAAATCTGTACCCATAATATTACTTATTACAAAAATAGACGGATTAGTTTGCCAAACACAAATTTACTAAATAAAAAACCCCCGAAAGCGGGGGTTTTGTGAACTGGCTGGGACTCGAACCCAGGGCCCATACATTAAAAGTGTATTGCTCTACCAACTGAGCTACCAATTCATCCTTTTTAATTTTTGGATTGCAAAGATAAGGGTATTGAATTAAAAAATTCAGCCTTAAATAATTTTTTATCAACGGTTTCAAAAACATGTTGATAATTTTAAAGAGTCATTAAGCTGCAACCCCTGATATCACTACTGTCGGCTCTTCCCAATACTTCAAAACTTTCATTGGCATGCAATCTGC
The DNA here is from genome assembly GCA_963715585.1 of uncultured Chitinophagaceae bacterium. GTDB lineage: Bacteria > Bacteroidota > Bacteroidia > Chitinophagales > Chitinophagaceae > Ferruginibacter. The sequence continues at coordinate 1,225,901 of OY970254.1, forward strand.
CCACATCATCGGTGGCAATAAAACCACAACTGTGCAAATTGGCAAGGTCAATTACATTAATAAGGCCGCTTTGCGATCTGTTTTGCACATCAGTAGCCGTAATAATATGAAAAGGGTCATCCTCATCCCTTAATACAATTTTCATCCAGCCGGGGCAATGAAAAATTCCATCACCTTTAGAATAAGCCTGCGACAATAATTCCGTCATACCATACTCTGAATGAACGAGACTGATGCCCAACTGCTTTTGTAACAGAGCATGCACTTCGGTCCGGGTCAGTTCTTCACGCCTGCCTTTCATACCACCGGTTTCCATTACAATGGTATGCCGCAGCTGCATGGGGTAAGCTTCTGCAAAATCAAGCAGGGCATAGGTAACACCAATCAGCAATGTGGGCAGTTTAAGCAGTTCGTTATGCAGTATGGTACTGTGCAATTTTTCATGATCGTATAAATAAAAACCGCTTAACAGGTTATGGCTGGCCTTTATCAATTCATCAGTCATCAGCACCAGCGAAGAATTTTTTCTTTCCAGGTAAGCAGGCAGCAACCCAAGTATGCATTTGTTTTGTGGCAGACCGTAAAATTTTTCGAAGCAGGTGCTAAAACTTTTCCTGTACAGGTCAATATCTTTTACAAAATGCCTGCTGGGGATGGTTTGTGTGGTTCCGCTACTCTCAAAAATAATATCGGTTTCAAAGGCGCCGGTTTTTACCTCATGTGTTTTAAAAAATGAAATAGGCAAGAAAGGGATTTTCTTTAAGGAGTCAACTTCTGATGCATTTATTTTTAGTGCATTGCAAAATTGCCGGTAAATGGTATTGTGTTGGTATTGATGATTGAACAATTCAATAGCTAATTCATTAAAATTATCTTCCTGAGCAGCAAAGATCCTTTTTTCGAAGTCTATATTTTTAACGGTTTGTTTCAACTGCAATCATTAAATTTGACATATTAAAACACAAAGATGCGATACAGTTTACTATTTGCAATAGCTATTTTATTTTTTACGGCCTGTAAAAAAGATAAGTATACGACAGCACCACAGATCAGTTTTAAATCTTTGTCACCCGATGTATGGGATAATTCAAACCTTGACCCAACAGCAGGACCTATAGTGACCCTTGAGTTGACAGATGCTGAAGGTGATTTTGGATTAAACAGGGGCGCTGACACTTCCTATGCTTATATTAAAAACATTACGATTCCTCCTTACAGGATAGACTCTGTAATGTTCCCAACATTACCAAGCCAAATTGGCAAGAACATGAAAGTGGATGTGGATGTGCTGCTACGAAGTGTGCTGGCTAACTCCGGACGACCAAGACCTTTTGTTGATACACTTTATTTTGAAGTATATGTTAAGGATTTTGCCAAAAATAAGAGTAATGTCATAAAAACTGATAAGCCTGTCTACCTTATTGTGAATTAATGAAGTGGCTTCATTTCATCTTATCTCATTCCATCTTTATTGCTGTTTGTGCTGTTGCCCTTACATTTCAGACTGCACTGTTATTAAAAATCCACATCGATCTTTTTGTTTACAGTTTTATTTTCTTTGCAACTCTCTGTAGTTATAATTTTTACTGGATACTGTGTAAATTATCTTTTACTTCTCAAAAAAATATACCGGATCTGTTGAGGAAAGAAACAACAGGTTTTTTGTTGCTGATCATTTCATCAATTGGCATGTTTTTTTGTTTTTTAAAGTCTTCAATTCCTCTGCATTTTGTTATCACCGCTGTGTTATTAACAGTGTTGTATGCTATACCGCTTTTACCGGTGCCTTTTTTAAAATTTACCCGTAGAGCCGGTGTATTAAAAACAGTTTTACTGGCTTTCACCTGGGCTTATGTAACGGTAATAATACCTTTGCAAAAAGATTACAGTCTTTTAGACGGCGCTGATTTTTTTATCATTAGCCGCCGCTTTCTTTTTATGCTGATGCTTTGTATAATCTTTGATAACCGTGATAAAGAACTGGATAAGATAAGAGGCTTGCGAAGCCTGGCAACGGACCTTAAGCCATTAACGCTCCGCATCCTCATTTACCTGATATTTGTTTTATTGTTTACTTCTAATTTCTTCTTCAGAAATTATGGCATCACGCTGTCACAATCCATAGCCTTGCAGGTTTCAACGGTTGCTTTACTGGCTGTTTACTTTTATTCAAACAAAAAACAAGGCTATCTTTTTTATTATTTTTTTGTAGATGGCATGATGTTATTTTCGGCCCTGGCAACTTATATAGCCGGTATTTAAGTAATTTTGCGACAAATCAAAAATTTTATGGCAAAGGCAAAAAAATCAAAAAGTATTCTTACCGATAATTCTTACAGTTTTTTAAAAAACTATATCAACAACCCGTCACCAACGGGTTTTGAAACCAGCGGACAAAAATTATGGCTTGAATATGTAAAGCCATACGTTGATACAACTTTTACCGATCCTTATGGAACAGCTGTGGGCGTAATTAATCCAGATGCTGCATTTAAAGTGGTTATAGAAGCCCATGCGGATGAAATAAGCTGGTTTGTAAATTATATTTCTCCCGAAGGATTGATTTACCTGAAACGGAATGGCGGTGTAGATCACCAGATTGCACCATCCATGCGGGTGATTATCCATGGTAAAAAAGGAGCGGTGAAAGCGGTGTTTGGCTGGCCGGCCATACATACCCGTATGAATGGCGATAGTAAAGAAACCCAGCCAAAAGTAGAGAACCTCTTTTTGGATTGTGGAGCCCGCAATAAAAAAGAAGTTGAATCTCTGGGTATACATATTGGTGCTGTGGCAACCTACGAAGAGGGTTATGAAGAAATAGCGTACGATTATTTAATTGGCCGTGCCTTTGATAACAGGGTCGGTGGTTTTATGATTGCTGAAGTGGCTCGTTTGCTGAAAGAAAATAAGAAAAAACTTCCCTTTGGTTTATATGTGGTAAATGCAGTGCAGGAAGAAATTGGTTTGCGTGGTGCAGAAATGATTGCCCGCCGGATAAAACCGGATATTGCCATCATCACCGATGTTACGCATGATACCACTACGCCGATGATCAATAAAATGATACAGGGCGAATGCAGTTGTGGTAAGGGGCCATCGCTTACTTACGGGCCAGCAGTACATAATAAACTGCTGGATATTATTAAAGCCACAGCAGAAAAAAGTAAGATTGATGTACAGTTTAATACCGTAAGCAGAAGCACCGGTACCGATACCGATTCATTTGCTTATGCCAATGATGGTTGTCCGTCGGCTTTAATATCAATTCCTTTGCGTTACATGCATACAACGGTGGAAATGCTGCATAAATCAGATATTGAGAACACCATTAAACTGATGTATGAAACACTACTTACTTTAAATCCAAAAACTAAGCTGAGTTATTTTTAAACTTATAGTTTTTTAAACTGTTAACTACAGTAGTACAATTAAACAAGATGGAAGACAGGTTTATTAAATACTCCAAACTGTACGCACTTATATTTTTGCTTTTTCTTTGCGTGCCTGTATTACTGGGATTGATTATTGCTGCATTTTACGGTATCTCAAAACTGGTTTCTTCCACTGTTGCCGATATTACATTCGGTTTGGGGGTAGTGTCACTGGCACCGGCTGTATTTATGTCGGTTTATTTTATCTTTTTTAAAAGAACCAAAACGCATCCTGCCCAGGCAGTGAAAATCATTTCGCAAATTATTTTTGTTGCAGGATTTTTAGTTAGCCTGGCTGTACTCGTTTTCGACATGATCTCGTTTTTTACCAGGTTCAATATCAATATAACCGGTTACTACGGCCTTAGCCTTACCTACCTGGCTGGTAATGTAGCGATGCTTTTTTTTATTGCCATTGTACAGGCATTTACTACCAAAAAAGAAGTGGATTGGATGGACAGGAAAAGGTAAAAACTGCAAAATGTGTCTGGCCACTATAGACACTCTTAATCTTTAAAACTGTTTTTGAAAAACAAGCCATCAATTGAATTAAAAATATTCGTAGTGGCCTGACACATAAAAATTCCCTCCTGAGAACAGGAGGGAATTTCTTTAACCCTTAAAACAACCAACATGAAACCTGTTGATAGCTTAACAACCTTATATACGGGTAAACCTTACCTATGGTTGTGTGAGTATTATAAATTTTATGTTAAAGCCAAATCGAGCACCTGCTGCATCGTCTTTACATAATGAAATTTAATACCCTTAATATATTGCGGGTTTATTTCTTCCACATCTTTTTCATTTTGCCAGCACATGATAATCTCTTTCAAGCCGGCACGGCGGGCAGCCAATACCTTTTCTTTAATGCCGCCAACAGGCAATACCTGCCCACGTAAAGTTATTTCACCCGTCATGGCCAGGTAAGGCTTTATTTTTCGGCCTGTAAAGGCGCTTGCCAATGCACTCAGCATGGTAATGCCGGCACTTGGACCATCCTTGGGTGTGGCACCTTCGGGCACATGTATATGAATATCTTTTTTATGAAACATTTCCGGAGCAATATCTACTTTCTTGCAATTGGCTTCCAGGTAGGTGAGGGCAGTGCTGGCACTTTCCTTCATTACGTTGCCCAGGTTACCGGTTAATTTCAATTCACCTTTACCATCGCTTAGTTGGGTTTCAATAAAGAGGATATCGCCACCTACATAGGTCCAGGCAAGGCCAACTGCCACACCGGGCATATTGGCAATCTTGTACAGGTCATTGCTGTATCTTGGTTTACCCAGTATCTTCTCCACATCATTATTGGTAATGGTGGCTTTTAGTTTTCCTTTTATCACCAGTTCTTTTGCCTGGTAACGCATGATGCTGGCAAGTTGCCTGTCCAGTTCCCTTACACCACTTTCACGGGTATAATCCTGAATCATCTTCTCCAGAACCGTATCGCTCAGTTTAAAACTATTGTCTTTTAAACCGTGCATTTCTTTTTGCTTGGGCATTAAATGACGCTTGGCGATTTCAATTTTCTCCTCTACAGCATATCCACTCAAATCTATGATTTCCAATCTATCACGTAATGCTGCGGGTATATTGCTTAAGTTATTTGCAGTAGCTATAAACAACACTTTGCTTAGGTCGTACTCCAGTTCCAGATAGTTATCGTAAAAGGTATTGTTCTGTTCAGGATCCAAAACTTCCAGCAAAGCTGATGAAGGATCGCCGCGGTGATCGGCACCTACTTTATCGATCTCATCCAGTATCATAACCGGGTTGCTTGATTTTACTTTTCTTATAGATTGTAAAATGCGGCCGGGCATAGCACCGATGTATGTTTTACGATGTCCACGAATCTCACTCTCATCGTGCAGGCCACCCAGGCTCACCCGTACATATTTTCTTTGTATGGCAGCGGCAATGCTTTTTCCCAAACTGGTTTTACCAATGCCCGGAGGGCCCAGGAAACAAAGTATAGGTGATTTCATGTCGCCTTTCAATTTCAGTACTGCCAGGTATTCTAAAATGCGTTCCTTTATTTTCTGCATACCATAATGATCCAGGTCAAGTATCTTCTTGGCCTTCTTCAAATCATAGGAATCTTCGGTGTATTCATCCCACGGCAAATCCAACATCAAATCAAGGTGATTGTACACAACCGAATAATCGGGTGTGGATGGATGCATACGCTCCAGTTTCTCTGCTCCTTTAGTAAACATTTCCTTAGCTGCTGCAGGCCATTTTTTGTTCTCGGCCTTCTTCAGCATGTCTTTTACTTCTGCCACATTATCGCCACCCAGTTCGTCCTTAATGGCTTTCATCTGCTGTTGCAAAAAGTATTCACGCTGCTGCTTATCCAGCTCAGCACGTGTTTTATTGGTTACCTTGTTTTTAAGTTCAGTGTACTGCAGTTCGGTCTGCATCAGGTTCATCAGTAGTTCGGCACGGGCTTTTATGCTGCTTATCTCAAGCAGGCGTTGTTTTTCCTTAATATCGCTGTTGAGGTTGCTGCTTACAAAATGTATCAGGAAAGAAGGGTTCTCAATGTTCTTTAAAATGATGGCTGCTTCACTGGGCAGGTTGGGAGAGAGGTTGATGATCTGTCCTGCCAGGTCTTTAATGCTTCCTATCATCGCATCAAAATCGGGGTCGTCTTTTAAAGCTTCATCTGTTAGTACGGTAATCTTGGCTTTAAAATACGGATCGTCGCTGGTTATCTCTTCAATCTTGCAACGCTTACGCCCTTGTATAATAATGGTTGTTCCCCCATCAGGCATTTTTATCAGTTTGGCAATTTTTGCAACAGTGCCAATATCTTCCAGATCACTTACGGTTGGTTCTTCAACGGTACTGTCTTTTTGCGCAACAACACCTATCAATTTGTCAGCCTTATAAGCATCAGTTACCGCCTTAATGCTCTTATCGCGGCCAACCGTTATAGGGATAACCACACCGGGAAACAGCACGGTATTTCTTAAAGCTAATAAAGGAATAACATCCGGAATGGGTTGATCATCAGCACTTCCGTCTTCTTCTTCGTTCAAGGGAATGATAGGCATAAACTCCATTTCATCTTCTCCGCCCTGCAAATAAAACTTGTCGTTCATAATTTTCTCAATATATGGTCAAAATGTCAAAGCACACAGTTAATTGGTTGTTTTTTGTGTGAGGATGTATAAGGTCAATATTAATGCCGAAATAGTTTGTTGTTTGTGGTTTATAGTTTGTTGTTGCCTAAATCTCGTTAACACAATTGCTTACTTTTGCAACGCATGTATATAAAATGTGACGATAAGGAACTTGAAATACTGGAAAAGATTGCCCTTTCTGCCGAAGAATTAGGTGTGCCCTGTTATTTAATTGGAGGTTTTGTGCGTGACAAGATACTGGGAAGAAATACCAAGGATATGGATATTGTTTGTGTGGGAGATGGTATTGAACTGGCTGCAAAAGTTGCTGAAAAGTTTACACCTTCACCAGAGGTAAATTTTTTTAAAAATTTTGGTACAGCGCAAATTAAGGCAGATGGGCTTGAAATTGAATTTGTAGGAGCCCGTAAAGAAAGTTATGATTTTAACAGCCGCAAACCGGCAGTTGAAAATGGCACTATTGAAGATGACCAGAATCGCCGTGACTTTACCATTAATGCCATGGCCATAAGCCTTAATAAAAGAGATTTTGGCGAACTGGTAGATCCATTTAACGGCATCAATGATCTTGAATTAAAGAATATTCAAACACCGCTGGCGCCGGCCCAAACTTTTAGTGATGACCCGTTGCGTATGATGAGGGCCATCCGCTTTGCTTCGCAATTACATTTTATCATACACCCAACTACATTTGCCGCAATTATTGAAAATGCTGCCCGTATTAAAATTGTAAGCGGCGAAAGAATTGCCGATGAACTGAATAAGATATTGCTGAGCAGTAAACCATCTATTGGATTTGATCTGTTGTACAAAAGTGGCCTGCTTAAAATAATTTTCCCGCAAATGGTTGACCTGGCCGGTGCAGAATATATTGACGGGCATGGCCACAAGGATAATTTTTACCATACCATACAGGTGGTAGATAATATTGCCAAAAACACGGATGACCTTTGGCTTCGTTGGGCTGCTGTTTTACACGATATTGCCAAGCCCGCTACAAAAAGGTTTGAAGAGGGCCATGGATGGACATTCCACGGCCACGAAGTGGTTGGCGGCAGGATGGTGCCTAAAATTTTTACGCAGCTAAAACTGCCGCAAAACGAAAAAATGAAATTTGTGCGTAAACTGGTAGAACTGCATCTGAGGCCCATCAGCCTTACCAAAGAAAATATTACCGACAGCGCCATACGCCGCCTGCTGTTTGATGCAGGCGAAGATTTTGATGCCCTGATGACTTTGTGTGCAGCCGATATCACTTCTAAAAACAAAACCAAAGTAAAGCGGTTTTTAGAAAACTTTGAAATGGTAAAGCAACGTTGTGCCGAAGTGGAAGAGAAAGACCATCTGCGCAATTGGCAGCCACCCATCACCGGCGAAATGATCATGGAAACATTTAACCTGCAGCCATCAAGACCGGTTGGTGATCTGAAAAATGCCATACGGGAAGCGATATTGGATGGGATAATACCCAATGAATATGAAGCAGCTTACAATTTTATGCTGGCAAAAGCAAAAGAGTTGGGGATTGGTCATTAGTCAATGGTCATTAAGTTACTGATTATTTAAGGAGCACTTTAATTTGCAGGGTTTCAAATGACTAAATGACAAATGACTTAATGCCTAACCGGTTTTTAAGTTTTAATTCTTAATTTTACCACATGGCTATCTTACGTTTTAGAATTTATTGGGAAGATGATGACAGTGTGTACAGGGATGTTGCAATAAAACATACCCAGAGTTTTTTAGACCTGCACAGTGCTATTTTGAAAAGCTTTGAATTTGATTCGCAACACAAAGCAACTTTTTACCGCAGTAACGATAACTGGTTGCGTGGACGGGAAATTTCGCTGGAGAAATATGATAAGGAATATAAGGCCGAGCCACTCATTATGGCCGATACACTTATTGGCAGTGAGATCACCAATCCCAATCAGAAATTTATTTACGAATACGATTTTAATAAGTTCTGGCATTTTATGGTAGAACTGATAACGGTGGATAAAACAGAAAACAGCAAGCTGGTTTATCCTTGCTGCATACGTACCGAAGGTATTGCACCTTCGCAGTACGGTACCAAAGGTTTGGTTGACAGCCGCCTTGCCGAGATGGAAGAAAAATACGACCTGCGGCCCGATGCTTTAGCAGATGGATTTAGTGAACAGGACGAAGATGGCGATAGTGTGGAAGCGGAGGGAGAAGAAGAATCAGCCGGTGATGAAGCGAATGATGGATTTTAAGTAATGGATATTTGGTTAATTGATAATTGATAATTTTTTCATCTCAAGTCTCTTTTCTTTTTTTATAACAGTTAGTATCTCAGCATACTTTACCATCCTGAAACATTATCCATTATAAATTATTTCATTATCCATTAACGGGTTCTCTACAAACTCAAACACACTCCATGACCAAAACCTGCATCGTTATCGTTGGTCCAACTGCAGTTGGCAAAACTTCACTGGCTGTACAAACAGCACTTCATTTTAAAACAGAAATTATATCGGCCGACAGCCGCCAGTGCTTTAAAGAACTGAATATTGGTGTGGCCAAGCCTTCGGCAGATGAACTGGCGCAGGTAAAACATCATTTCATAAGCTCACATTCAATAAAAGATGAAATGAATACGGGTGTTTTTGAGCAGTACGCACTTAATAAAGCAAATGATATTTTTAAAGATCATGATGTGGCGGTGGTAGTTGGCGGCACCGGCCTGTACGTAAAAACATTTTGCCAGGGTATTGATGAAGTACCGGTGGTTGATGAAAAAATACGCAAGAAGATAAATGCCGAATTTGAATGGGAGGGGTTGGAATGGCTGCAGAAAGAAGTGGAGAAAAATGACCCACTGTATTATGCACAGGGCGAAATAAAAAACCCACACCGCCTGCTGCGAGCACTGGAAGTAAAACTCTCTACCGGAAAATCTATTATTGAGTTTCGTACACAGCAAAAAAAGCCACGGCCTTTTAATATTATAAAAATAGGATTGGAAATACCCAAAGAGCAACTGCATAAAAATATAAACAGCCGGGTAGATGCCATGATGAAAGCAGGACTTGCTGATGAAGTAAAAAAACTGCTGCCTTATAAAAAACTAAATGCACTACAAACCGTTGGTTACCGGGAGTTGTTTGGCTACCTCATTGGAGACCTCTCATTGGAAGATGCTGTTGAGGCTATAAAAATAAATACCCGCCAATACGCCAAGCGCCAAATGACCTGGTTTAAAAAAGATGAAGAAGTGATTTGGTGTGAGCCTGATTTTGAAAAAGTGATGGAGAGTATAGGAACGCAGATGACGCAGATTGGTGATGATTAAAGAGGATTTTTTCTTCAAGTAGAATGGGGATTTTAATATTGAGGGATACAAAATTTATCTCTTCTTCAATTAAAGTTCCCCAATGGTATGCAGTACAAGTGAGGTTCTTCTTCTCTTTTACTAAAAGAAAAGAAGAACAGAACAAGTTCACAACGATGATGCCATGAAACAATAAAGCTGGTGCCAAAAAAATCTTTTATATAGTCCGAGTTACATCAAAATTCTCCAACTCCTTACTTACTGCATTTAAGAATGTTGAACCCAATGCACCATCTATTATTCGGTGGTCGTAACTGAGGGAAATGTACATCATATGGCGTATGGCAATGCTATCGCCCTGCGGGGTTTCTATAACCATGGGGCGTTTTTTTATAGCGCCCACAGCCATAATGGCTACCTGCGGCTGGTTAATAATGGGTGTACCCATAATGCTGCCGAATGTGCCCACGTTGGTTAAAGTGAAAGTGCCGCCGGTTGTATCATCGGGTCTTAATTTTCCGGTACGGGCTGCATTGGCCAGGCCGTTTACCTGTTTGGTAAGGCCGGTTAAATTAAGCTGGTCGGCATTTTTTATTACCGGCACAATTAAGTTGCCGCTTGGCAGGGCAGTGGCCATACCAATGTTTAGGTCTTTTTTAATAATTATTTTATCGCCATCAACACTGCTGCTGAGCATTGGGTATTTTTTAATACACTTTACAATGGCTTCAATAAACAGCGGTGTGTAAGTAATTTTTTCGCCTTCTCTTTTTTCGAAATCTTTTTTTACTTTTTCTCTCCACATTACCAAACCGGTAACATCGCATTCGGCAAAGCTGGTTACATGTGCCGATGTGTGCTTGCTGTCTGTCATATGTTTGGCAATCAGTTTGCGCATGCGGTCCATTTCAATTATTTCTACGTTGCCTGTATATACAACCGGTGCCTGGTATTCTGTTTGTGGTTTATTGTTTGTGGTTTGTGGTTCGGGTGCTGAAACAACAGTAGTTTGAGGTAGCTGGCTTTCGGCCTGTGGTTGACTTCCTGTGCCTTTATTTGCCACATACGCTAAAATATCTTTTTTGCTTACTCTGCCATCCTGGCCTGTGCCGGGTATGTTTTCCAGTTCGGCCATGCTGATGCCTTCCTGCTGAGCAATATTTAAAACTAATGGAGAATAAAATCGAATCGATGATTTGGATGATTGGTTTGATTGCGCTGATGGAGTTGGTTGATAAGGTATCTCTTCAACAACCTTCGCATCTTCATACTCTGGCTTTTCCGGAGCCGGAGCAGGCTGGTTATTTGAAACGGCTGCATTGGCACCCACTCGTATTTTAGCAATTACGGTACCAATGGGAACCACATCATTCTCTTTAAATAAAATTTCTTCAATTACACCTTCGGCTGTTGATGGCACTTCGCTATCCACTTTATCGGTGGCAATATCCAATACAGTTTCGTCCTGCTTAATGGTATCACCCGGTTTTTTATGCCATTTTAAAATAGTGGCTTCCATGATGCTTTCTCCCAGCTTTGGCATTACTAAATCAACTAAACTCATATGTAAGTAATATTTTAGATTGAATATTTAATATTTTGTTACGAGCATGTGATTTTCATGGCAACATCGTTGCGTCGCACTCTTGTACTTTTAGTAAAAAGGGCGGCGAAAAAAGCAGGCAACACATTTAAAGTGCCAAAGGTAATTATTTCCGATTTAAGTAGTTGTCAGGCCACTAAGAAAAGCTTCCCGCTATACTTACACTCTTTGTAGTGGCCAGACAACTAAGCGGAGAGTATGAATTTACGCAGCAAATTCAACGCATTCATAGCAGTTAATTGTATGTTCCGGGCCCTGTCAAAGCGGAAATAGAGTTTTTGAGCCTGTATATTTTCTTTATTGCCCACGGCTATCCAAACGGTGCCGGCAGGTTTATCGGTGGTGCCGCCATCGGGCCCCATAATACCCGACACCGCAATCACGTAATCAGATTTTAGATGCTTTAATGCACCACGAGCCATTTGCAGCACCACTTCTTCACTTACAGCACCCTTGGTTTCAAGCGTGGTCTTATCAACCTGCAACAAATCTTCCTTTGCCTCGTAAGAGTAACTTACCACGCTGCCATTGTAAAATTTTGAAGACCCAATAATGGAAGTAAGCAAGTGTGCAATATAACCACCGGTGCAGCTTTCAGCGGTACACATGGTTTTTCCTGTGGCCAATAGCAATTTGCCAACAACATTTTCCATGGGTTCATCTTTATCAGTTACGAGGTAATCTGCCACCAGTGCTTTCAGGTTTTCAAATAGCTGGCTGATTTCTTTTTCTGTCTCAGCAGCATTAAAACCTGTTGCTGTTAACCGTAACCTTACCATACCGTAATTGGGCAGGTAAGCCAGTTTGATGTGTGCAGGCAGTGCTTCTTCAAAATCTTTTATCAGTTCGGCTAAAAAGCTTTCGCCAACACCGGCGGTTAATAATGTGTTGTGGATAATTGTTGGAAATTTAAATTGCTTTACCAGCGCCGGTATTACATCATCAGTCATCAGGCCTTTCATTTCGTGCGGTACGCCGGGCAGACTTACAAATACTTTTCCTTCTTTATTAAATAACATACCTGGTGCAGTGCCTCTTTTATTTTGCAATACGGTACAAACATCCGGCACTTCGGCCTGTTTTAAATTGCGGTCAATAATGGGGCGGTTAAGTTTGGTAAAGATGTCGAGTACATTTTGTTTGGCACCTTCATCAACGATCATGTTACCGCCAAAATATTTGCAGAGCAGCGGTTTGGTAATATCATCGGCAGTAGGGCCCAGGCCGCCGGTTATTAAAATGATATCGGCATATTTTTGTTCTTCGTCCAGTGATGTCCATATTTCATCCCACACATCGCCAACCGCCACACGTCGCACCACACGAATGCCTGCTTTGTTAAGTTCCTGTGCCATCCAGGCGCTGTTGGTGTCAATTACCTGTCCTATTAAAAGTTCATCGCCAATTGTAATTATAGAAGCCTGTGTCATGTATCGTTTTAAAAAGATTAATTTTAGTGCAAGATAAGTTAAGGTATGAAAACATTTTTTTTGGTTTTTAGTTTAGTGATAAGTACAATTTCTTTTGGGCAGAAGTATGATGCCCGCCTTGCAGCTGCATTTAAAGTTTTTGAAACGGATACACAGTTTAAACATGCTACAATAAGCCTGTATGTGGTTGACAGCAAAACAGGCAAAGTGGTATTTGATAAAAACTCGCAGGTAGGATTAGCGCCTGCCAGTTGTTTGAAAGTAGTTACCAGTGCCGCAGCTTTTGACTTGTTAGGGAAGGATTACCGGTATAAAACAGAATTAGGAATCAGCGGTGATATAAAAGACGGGCATTTAAATGGCAGCATCAACATTACCGGTTATGGCGATCCTACACTGGGTAGCTGGCGTTATAAAAACACTATACAAGATGTTGTGCTGAATTCCTTTTATGAAAGTATTGCTCCATTTAAAATAAATTCAGTTGATGAAATCCTGATCGATAATTCAAAATGGGGATCTGAAACAATGCCCGGTGGATGGACCTGGGAGGATATGGGTAATTATTATGGTGCAGGTACAAGTTCATTTAACTGGAATGAAAACCAATACACAGTAAATTTAAAACCGGGCAAAAAGGTTGGCGATAAAGTTGATATACTATCGCTGAAACCCTACCCCGGAATTCAACTCGTAAATGAATTAACTACTGCAGAAAAAGGCACCGGCGACCAAACCATCATTTACTTTTCACCATATTCCAACATGGGATTTATCAGGGGCAGTATTCCAAGAGGAGTAGATTCATTCCAGGTTGCAGGATCTTCTACAGATGGGGCTTATAGTTTTGCTAACCTGTTCGCTTCAAAATTAAATAATTCAGGGATTAGAATTGAACAGGGAATGAGATCGCTTTTTAACAGTTTAATGAATAATGGGAGCCAGGTTATAATTCCATCTCAAAAATTACTGGCAACACTTTATTCCCCACCACTTGATAGCATCAATTACTGGTTTCTTCAAAAAAGCATAAACCTGTATGGCGAAGCATTTGTAAAAACAATAGCGTATGAAAAGACAGGTTTTGGTTCAACAGATACCGGTGTAAACATCATCAAAGATTTCTGGAGTAAAAACGGAATAGAAAAATCTGCATTACATATTATTGACGGCAGTGGCTTATCTCCTGCAAACCGGGTTACCACCAATGCTTTGGTAACTGTAATGCAGTATGCAAAAAAGAAAAGTTGGTTCCCATCCTTTTACAATGCTTTACCGGAGCAGAACGGTATTAAAATGAAATCGGGTTATATTGGTGGGGTGAGAAGTTATACCGGTTATATAAAATCCAAATCAGGCACTGAATATACTTTCTCTTTTATCATCAATAATTATGATGGCAACCCTGGAGCGGTAAGGGAAAAGATGTGGAAGTTGCTGGATGTTTTAAAGTAATGGATAATTTTAAAATGGATAATTGATAATTCATTAAACTAAAAGCTTTCAGCAAATAACACAGAGAACAAGCCTGGAAGAAATTATCAATTATCAATTAATCCATTATCCATTAACAAAGTAGCCAGCCAATTTCTCCCTCAACACCTCCGGCATATCACAACGCTTCATCGTTTTTGCATCTACAAAAAACAAAGAAACCTCGCCGGTATTCAGTAACTCATCCTGCTCATTAAAAATTTCGGCATGAAAAACAATTTTGAAATGCGTGGGCATTTCTCTTAAAGTTGTTTTTACAGTAATGAGGTCATCGTATTTTGCGGGGCGTAAAAAACGGCTGTGTATTTCAACCACAGGCATGATGATGCCCAGTGCTTCTATCTCTTTATAAGTATAACCGATCTGCCTGATGGCTTCGGTACGGCCAATTTCATAAAACTGTGCATAGTGGCCATAATACACCACACCCATCTGGTCGGTGAGCGCATAATGTATACGTATTTGTGTTTCGGTGATAAACATATCAGTCAGTTTTTTCCATTATCTCATCTGGTGGCTCCGGGTTTTTGATCCTGGCTGCAAAGAACTCTGCAAAAACATTTGCATAGATCATCAGCACAATAAATAATCCTGTACTGAAGAATTGTATAAACAAACCGCCTCTGGATTTGTTAGCAGGAACAAAACCTTCTTCAGCGTTGGTGTTAAAAGCTTTTATGTAATTATAGGTATCGTTTATAAGCCAGGGCAGGTCTCTTATTAAACCATAGACCGCCAAAATGGTAAAAAAAGTAAATAGCAGATCCTTTGCTCCCAGCTTCAAGTTTATTTCTCCGTGCAGGTTTGCTTTATCTGTTATCCAGCCGGCCAGCTGCTTTGAATTGCGGATGCAGTAAATAGAAAAAATAGAATATACCGCCAATAAAAGAATCGTAATTATTAATTCCTCCATCAGGTATCCTCCCGAAACACCATCTGTAAACCATGCAAAAAGATAGTATAAAAATGTAGGGATAAGATCGAGGCTGAAAAAAATACTGCAAATGCCAGCGATGATAAAGGCAAGTTGTACCAGGTCAAGTCTTTTCATAAAATGATTAATTATTTTCCAATCATACTGTCAACACTTACTCTGCCAGGGCCAACAAATAATAGTACCAGGTAAGCTGTAAGAAACAAAGCTGCAGTTTCGCCATCGCCAAATACATCGCCGTTATGCGCTTTAAAAACCATAACACAGGTTGCAATAATTAAAGGAATAGCAGCAAGCCTTGTAAATAACCCTAATATTAAAAACAACGAACAAAAGAATTCGGCAAATACAACCAGCGCCAGTGACATGGTACTACCGATGCCTAAAAAATTCATAAACTTATGCTGCAGGTCGCCAAAGTGTATCAGTTTGTTGTAACCATGCATCATCATCAGAATGCCAACACTCAGACGCAGGATGAGCATGGCTGCACTAAAGGCGCCTGCCGAATATTTTGTAGATAATAATTTTCTCATTTTATTTTTTTAAGGGGTTAGAATTTTTAATTAACTGTTAATAAAAATCTGCAACAAAGTTTATTTATCATTTTATTAACAGCAATGTAAAAATACATTCGTTTTGTTTACATCAATTATCCACTTATTAACAATCATTTGGAATGATGTTTGTAACAGGATGTGTAATCAAGTAATTTTGCAACCAGTAAAAATGCACGAATCTACCACCATGATAAAACAAAAAATTGCCCTGCTGCTTTTTGCAGCAATTATTTCTCTTCCCGTTTTTGCACAACCCACACATGCCATTACCGATCCGGAAAAAAAGTATAAAGATGCCAAAGAGCTTTTTGTAAGAGAGCAGTTTGCCCTGGCATATCCTTTATTTGCTGAATTAAGGGCTGCTAACCCGGATAACACAGCAAGCGATCATGCCTACCTCAACGACGATGTGAATTATTATTACATTGTTTGCGAATTAAAACTGCAACAACCCATTGCCGAGCAGGAAGCCCGCCATTATATTAATGTGGTGAGCAATGAACCCCGTCGGCAATTGTTGAGTTACCACCTGGCAAAATATTATTTCCTTAAAGAAGATTTCAATAATGCCATTACATATTACGAAAGGGCGGGGCTTGAGAATTTGGCCAATGATGAAATTGCTGATGCAAAATTTGAAAAAGCATATTCTTATTTTAACCTGAAACAATTTGCAGAAGCCAAACCTTTGTTTGACGAGATACACCAGATGCCCGAAAACAAATATTTTATACCGGCAAATTATTATTACGGCTTTATCAGTTACAGTGACCGCAATTTTAATGAAGCACTGAAGTCTTTTAAAATGGTAGAAACCCGGGAGGAATACAAAGGCGTAGTACCATATTATATTGCCGAGATATATTATTTCCAGGGAAAAAAAGATGAAGCACTGCGTTATGGCGAAAGTGTTTTGGGCAGACCAGGTACTTTATTTTATCAAAAGGAAATGAACCTGCTGATTGGCCAGTTGTATTTTGAAAAGAAAAATTACCCCAAAGCATTACCGCTTTTAGAATCGTATGTAAACAGCAGCGATAAAGTAACCAAAGAAATTATGTACGAGCTGAGTTACTGTTATTATGATGCAAATAAACTGGATAAGGCCATTGAAGGATTTAAACAACTGAGCACCGAAAAAGATTCGATGGGACAAAACAGTATGTACCTGCTGGGCGATTGTTACCTGCGTACCAACCAGAAAACCAATGCCCGTAATGCTTTTCAGTACAGTGCTTACAACAGTTCAAATAAATTACAGCAGCAGATTTCCCGTTTTAATTATGCAAAACTTTCTTATGAACTGGGCTACCAGGATATTGCTTTAAATGAAATGAAGAAATACCTGAATGATTATCCCAATAGTGAATACGATACCGAAGCAAAAGAAATTCTGGTAAGCCTGATGGCCAATACAAACAATTTTGCAGATGCCCTGCAATTGTATGAATCATTTGATAAGCCAACGCCATCCATGCAAAAAGTATATCCACGCATTTTGTATGGCCGTGCGGTAGAATTAATAAACGACCAACAAATAAAAAGAGGGGATGATTTGCTGACAAAAGTTTTGGCCCTGCCTAATTCTTCCGTAACACCTTATGCTAATTTCTGGAAAGGAGAAATTGCTTACCGCAATAAAGAATATGATAATGCTATAAAATACCTGAGTTTTTACATGCAGGCTAATGTGCCAGCCCAGGGCGAAGCCAATAAAAATACCGCCAATTATGATTTGGGCTACAGTTGGCTGCAAAAAGAAAATTACAACAAAGCGCTTGGCTATTTTGAACAGATAACAAAAACGGTTGCGGTAACATCGCCGGCCATGGAGCAGGATGCCTATGTACGCAGTGCCGATTGTTATTTTATGGCTTCGGATTTTGCAAAGGCAAACACGATGTATGATAATGTGATTAATAATGCCTTACCGCAGAGTGATTATGCCATGTTTCAAAAAGCCATGATTGCGGGTGTAAAAAGCTCTGCAAATAAGATCAGCACATTAAACAACCTGTTGAAACAATATCCCAAAAGCAACCTGGTGCCGGATGTAAATATGGAGATTGCACAAACCTATATTGCCGATGAAAAATTCATGTCAGCGGTTCCATATCTTACCAATGTGCTGAACGACCCTGATGCCGGCGGATTAAAACCAAGGGCTTATTTAAAACTGGGATTGGTATATTATAATACTGATAAGTATGATGATGCATTGGTAAATTACCAGGCACTGGTCGCAAAGTATCCACAATCATCCGAAGCAGATGAGGCAACCGACATCATGAAAAATATTTATGTAGAAATTGGCAAGCCCAATGAATACATAGAGATGATGCGCCGCAGCGGTAAGAATATTTCAGTAACAGAAGCAGACTCGCTTACCTACACATCTGCCGCTTTAAAATACAATGCCAACGATTGCAATGCAGCGATTGCAGGCTTTAAAAATTACATATCCAGGTTTCCGGATGGGGCCTATATTTTAGAAGCCAATTATTTCAGCAGCGAATGTTATAATGCAGCCAAAGATTTTCAGAATGCGCTGGTTGGTTATGATTATGTGAACAGTAAGGGACTGAATCGTTTCTTTGAAAAAGCCACGCTGGAAGCGGCCCGTATCAGTTATTTTGAACTGAAGGATTACAACAAAGCAAAAAAATATTTTGAATCATTAACCAGCGGTTCTGTTAACCAGGATAATCAGCTGGAAGCCCTGCGGGGATTGGTACGCTGCTATTACCAGCTTAAAGATTATGCACAGGCAAATGATGCAGCAAAAACGCTGTTGACGAAAAAGGGAATCAGTACCGATGATAAATCAGTGGCTTTCCTGGTGCTGGGAAAATCGCAGCAGGTGAACAATGATTGTGCTTCAGCCATCACATCCTTTAAATCCTGCGCAGCCATTAACAAAGCAGCCTGGGGTGCAGAGGCACGCTATGAAATTGCCAATTGCCAGTTTACTATGAACAATCTTAAAACAGCCGAAAAATCGGCACTGGCAGTAATTAAAGAAACCGGCAGTTACGATAACTGGGTGACTAAAAGTTATATTTTATTGGGCGATATTTTCATGCAGCAGAAAGATTATTTCAATGCAAAAGCTACGTATGAAAGTGTGGCAAAAAATTCGGTGATACCCGAATTGAAAAGCGAAGCACAACAAAAATTGGATAAAGCAATAGCAGAAGAAAAATCAGTAAGTAAAGTGGGAGGTGAGTAGGAATTGGTAATAAGGGAAACATAAATAACCATGCAAAAACACAATAAAAAATATTCAATGATCAATATACAATTATCAATATTCAAAAACAGAAAAAGCAGCATTGCTGTTGGCTTTTTGCTAATTGCCAATTGCTTATTGCCAATTGCGGCATCGGCTCAAAAAGATACGCTTAAAAAAACATCCACAGTTGATATCAACTCGGCTTACAAACCCGTGTTGCGTAATGCGGTAAAAATAAATTTTTCGGCCACCCATTTAAATGCTGATACTACAACTCCTAACTTAACCTATAGCATCCCGGCACAAAATTTATTTTATTCGTATCAGCCAATACCTTTATCAGCATTGGCTCTGCAGCAGGATACAAATCTTTACCTGGGTTTAAGGAATTATGTAAAAGCCGGTTACGGCAACTTTACAACACCTTATGTAAGTGCCGGCTTTAGTTTTGGCGATGGTAAAAAATTTTTAGCGAATGTGTATGCTGATTATATTTCTTCCAAAGGAAAATTATTGTACCAGGATTATTCAAGACTGAATGTGAAAGCTGCAGGCAGTTTATTTTTACCAACCAATGAAGTATATGCAGGTGTAAATGTTAAGATGCATGAAAATTTCCTGTATGGCTTTGATACCGGGCTGTATAAGTACAGTAAAAAAGATGTACGTCAGCAGTTCCAGGATTTTTCGGGTAACATCGGCATCCGCAATACAAAGACAGGAGAATTTGGAATTAATTACAACCCCAATTTACAGGTGAGCAGTTTTACCAATGTAAATAAGCTTACCGAAACCTCCTTTATTTTAACCGCGCCGGTTGAGAAAAAGTTTGGGGAAGTTTTCGCATTTAAGCTGGAAGCTAAAGCAGATATAACTTCTTATGCAACAAAGAATATAATACCCAATAATATAAAATTCAATAACAATGTTTTCCAGGTTTCGCCTTCATTGGTTTTTTCTACGCCACGTGCAAGTATCAATGCAGGTATAACGCCAACATGGGATAACGGCAAATTTGTATGGCTGCCCAATGTATATGCCGAGGCATTTATTGCAGAGAATGCTTTTGCTTTCCAGGCAGGATGGGTTGGACGTTTAACGAAGAATACGTACCGCAACCTGTCGGAAGTAAATCCGTATTTAAAAACATTTACAACACAACAGAACACCAAAGAGATTGAATATTATGGAGGCATCAAAGGTACATTGGGCAGGCATTTCAACTTCAATGCTAAGGCCGGCTATATTACCTACACCAACCTGCCTTTCTTTATTAATGATACAGCTACTGATGGAAAAGCATTTGTAATCAGCAACGAAACCAGGGTTAATAATTTTAGAGTGCATGGCGATGTGAGTTATGTAAGCAAAGAGAAACTGACTGTTACTGCAGGCATTACATACAATGGATATGTAGGGATGAAAAGCAATGCAAAAGCATGGAATACGCTTCCGCTGGAATTTACCAGTTCATTACGTTGGTGGGCATTTAAACAGGTATTGCTTAAGGCAGATTTTTATGCATTCAGCGGCAGCTTTTATCTTGATAAAGGAAATGTAGCAAAGGCTTTTAAACCCGGTTCTGATTTGAGTGCCGGAATAGAATTCAAGATCAATAAAACCTTTAGCGCCTGGATGGATGTGAACAATATTTTGAATAACAAATACCAGCGCTGGCATAATTACGAAGTATATGGTTTGAATCTGATGGGAGGGGTGAGGGTGAATTTTTAGACTTCAAAACCCTGTTGGCGGTTAAAAACCCCGACAGCGGTTTGAATGCCCTTAAAAATATTTTCAACATGAGCCCCGTATTTGCGGGGCTCATGTGTACTGCATATCTTTGCGCAACATTTACCGGCAATGCAAAATCAAATCGCTTCTTATCTTTTTCAGCATAAAACCTGTCCCTTACCGGGTTTGGGTACCTTGTCTGTCCTGCATTCGGGAGCAGCAGCTGATTTTACAGATAAATCAATAGCCTCGCCAAAATCTTTTATTGAGTTTAACGAAACAGAAACTGATGCCACGGGTTTATTAAACTACCTGGCTGCAACATCTGGTGGTGATACCTATGAAGTATCAGAAGCGCTTGATCATTTTTGCGATAACCTCAGAAATAAAATAACCCAACACCCGGATGCACAATTGGAAAGTATAGGTAGCTTTTTTGTAGATGGTTCCGGTAAAATAAATTTTAAACCCGAAGAACTGCCCGCAGCATTTACGCAACCGGTTTTTGCCGAAAGGGTGATTCATCCCGATGCCGAGCACCAGATTTTAGTGGGTGATAAAGAAACTACCAATACTGTAATGACGGAATTGCTGGCACCCAAATCAGAAACCAAAGACCGCTGGTGGATATGGGCCATTGTATTGGGACTCGTTGGTATCGCTGCAGTTGTTATTTACTTTACAACATTTAAAGACACAGCTGCATTTGGCAATGCTATAAATTATATTCATTCATGATTCATTATACCGGTTGCCCCATCTGCAACAGCACTAATATACAGGAGCAACTCTCAGCAAAAGATTATACGGTTTCTCAAAATATATTTTCCATCTGGCATTGTAATGCCTGCACAGCCAGGTTTACACAGGATGTGCCTGATCAGGATGCCATTGGTGCATACTATGCTTCTGAAAATTATATTTCGCACAGCGATACAAAAAAGGGAATCATCAACAACCTTTATCATCTTGTAAGAAAAAGAACCCTTGGTGCTAAAAGAAGACTGGTGATTAATGAAACAGGAATTACAAAAGGATCGATACTGGACATTGGTTGCGGCACCGGCGCTTTTTTAAATAACATGAAAGAAGCCAACTGGAATATTACAGGATTAGAGCCCGATACTGTTGCCCGTACAAAAGCTGCTGAGTTGTATCATATTCAGCCACAAGAGCCGGGAAAATTATTTGACCTTGAACCTGCATCTTTTAATGCCATTACCATGTGGCATGTGCTGGAGCATGTACATGAACTGCATGCCTATATAAAACAAATTGAAAAGTTGCTGGCTCCGGAAGGCAAAGCTTTTATTGCTGTGCCAAACTATACTTCAAAAGATGCAACTATTTATGCAGCACATTGGGCAGCTTATGATGTGCCCCGTCACCTGTATCATTTCTCTCCGCAAAGTATGGAAATATTGCTGGCACAGCACGGGTTAAAACTTACAGCTGTTAAGCCTATGTGGTTCGACAGTTTTTATGTGAGCATGCTGAGTGAGCAATATAAAAACGGTAAAGGAAATATTATCAATGCAGTGTTTAACGGCTTTGTATCCAATTTAAAAGCATGGGGTAATACTCGGAAATGCAGTTCGGTGATTTATGTGATACGTAAGTAGCCGATATCCTGCATCAAGTATCCTGCATCCATCTTTAGTTAAACTTCAACTCAAACATCTTCGGCCAGCGCTTTCCGGTAACCAGGAATTTTTTTGTGGTAGAATCGTAGGCAATGCCATTAAAGTAATCAGTTCTGTCGGTGATCTTATCAGCAAAGAATTTTTCTTTCATTCCGGTAAAATCCATTTTGCCAACCACAAAGCCGCTTACAGGATCAATTTTTACAATCATATCAGTTTGGTACAGATTGGCAAAAACAAAACCATCAATATATTCCAGTTCATTTATCTGGTAAACAGGGCTGCTGTTTTCTGTAACAGCAATGGTGCTTTTCAGGCGAAAATCATCCGGATTCACAAAATATAGTTTTGCTGAACCATCACTGATGATCAGATCAGTGCCATTATTGGTAAGTCCCCAGCCATCATAAGGCCAGTTGAATGTTTTGATAGGCTTATCAATATTATTTACATCATACACATACACAATATTACTCTCCCAGGTAAGCTGGTAGAGTTTATTTTTAAAGATAGTGATGCCTTCACCAAATATTTTGTCGGTGCCCATCATGTGCTTCTTTTCAACTTTACCGGTTTTATAATCTGTAACTCTTAATGAAGAGTTTTCAAAATCACCGGTGCTTTCATATAATTTGCTGTTGTAAAACTCCAGCCCCTGAGTGTAGGCACTGGTGTCATGTGAATATTCTGCTGCTATAGTATACGATATAATGGGTATTGGTTTTGTTTTTATGCTGTCATCAACAACCGGTTCATCTTTACCACCATTACAGGCAGCAAGTATAACTAAAGCAGCAAAAGCAAAATATTTGTTCATGGTAAAAAATAGATATAGACAAAAGTAAGAAACTGTTTTGGTGCAACAGTCTTCACCTCATAAAAGAATGTAAATATTTAGTTAAGTATTCAGTGTAATTTCTGTTTTACGGTAGTGAATATTCCGTTCGCTCAAATAATTCAATATAAAATTAAAACAGGGTTCATCTTTACCTATCAACTCTGGAGGGAAAACTCCTTTTTCGGTAAACAGCTTTTCAATCAGCATATTCAAAGCTGCTGTACAGGTATAGCCTGTTGTGCGGCTCATAGATGAGGTTTGTGTTGCCACATCATATTCATCGTACAGATCGTAACAAATTGTTTTTTCTGCATCGCTTATTTTTATCTGCATCAGGGTAAATTCTGCTTCGGTTTCTCCCAGTTTCCATTGATCGAATAACAACGAAGAGGTAAATTCCATTGGTGAAATTTGCTGACCTTTAAAATTTACCGGCGTTGTATTTAAGAAACCTGCTTTTATCAAACCCTGCATCAGTGCAATATGGCCGGGGTAACGCAAAGTTTTTTCTTTCATGTTGGGAATATGCCCCATGGTAAATAAAATAGAACGCAAACCATCTGTATTAAAAGATTCAAGCGTGCCCACCTGTTCAAAGTCAATCAATTCAGCATCGCTTAACGCAGGCTTGGTAACAATGCAACTGTTCTCCACATAACGGGCGGGCCTTGTGTATTCCTCCAGTACATCAATAGGAGAGAAGGGCGCTTTATATTCAAAAGGATAAACTCTTTTCTTAGGCAACCCACCAACCATGCATTCAAAATTGGTGATCTTCATCCGCTCGTTATGATAGCCCAGTATTAAATTGCTCATACCCGGCGCCACACCACAATCCACAATGGCCGTAACATCATTTTCTTTAGCCAGTGCATCCAGTTCCAAAGCATTCTCAGGAAAGAATGAAATGTCTACCACATTTTTTTTAGCGTTGATGATCGCTTCCAAAGTTTTGTATCCCATAAAACCCGGCACAGCAGAAATCACAAAATCAAAACCTGCAAGCATGGAATTGTAATTGCTGTAATTACTCAGATCGGCTTTTATAGTTTTTATTGAACTGTTTTTTTTAGCGAGTGTTTGCAGTGCATGATCGCTCACATCAAAAGAAGTTACGTTGTATTTTGCTGCCAGGTCAATGGCCATTGCACGGCCTACCATGCCGGCACCTAATATTGCTATTTGCATAAAAATTATTTTTTTTGAAATGAATGATGCAAGCATTAATCAACGCTGTCAGCCTGAGCCTGTCGAAGGCGGGTTGACTAAATGTATTGCACCGGCTTCGACAAGCTCAGCCTGACACCCTGTTTAAGTAACAGTGACTTAATCGCACGAAGTTCCATTCATCATAATGGAAATATAGGCTGAGAGCCTGTAGAAATGGGCGTATGTATTTGATAGCGTCAGCATTTTATTTTTAAAGTCATCAGCAATCTACATTGCCGATGACTTTTTACTTTTGATTTTTTACTTTTTACTTTTTACTTCTTCCCCGTCTTACTCACGAACTTCATTTCCGCAATCAGGTTCTTCGCTTCTGCAAATTTATCAATAATAAACATCACATAGCGAATATCAACCATAATGTTGCGGCAGATAGACGGATCGTAATTGATATCACTCATCGTTCCTTCCCAAACCCGGTCAAAATTCAATCCCACCAAATTACCATCAGCATTTAATGCCGGACTGCCCGAATTACCACCCGTAGTATGATTGGCTGCAATAAAGCAAACCGGCTGGCGGCCATTAGAGCCCCATCTGCCAAAATCTTTTTTATTATACAGGTCAATCATTTTTTTAGGCAGATCAAATTCATAATCGCCGGGTACATATTTTTCCATCACACCTTCCATGTAGGTCTGCAGGTCGTATTTTACGCCATCACGTGGCTGGTAATTTTTTACATTGCCATAAGTGACACGCAGGGTACTGTTGGCATCGGGATAAAAAGCCTTGGTGCTAAACACATCCATCTGCGCCTGCATATAAATGCGTTGTAAGCGGTTAATATCAGATTGCAGTGCATTCAACTGTGGCGATACATTGCTTACAAAAGTTTTTAAAATATCAGCATATAACTGTCCGGCTATATCAGCTTTAATTGCTGTTACAACTTCTGCAGCGCTTCCGGCGAGCAATTTTTTTATTTTATCAAAAGAATTAAAAGCAGTCTGACTGTAAACAGCTTCTGATAATGCAGTAAAAGATTTTCCTTTTTCTGTAAGCATGGTATTAAAAGCCGGAGAAACAAATTCAACTTTCTGGTCTTTTACATACATTTCCATCAAGGCTTCAAATAATTTCTGATCAACACCGGCATTATATTCTTTAAATGATTCTTCAAATTTGGTTAATACTTCTGCTTTGCGTTTGGTATAAGTTGCTTCATCTTTTGCATAAGCCGTAACCAGCGAATTCATATCGCCTGCAATGCCCCACAGTTCTATCTTTGGTATGATCTCGTTATAATAATCACGGGCATAGCCGTAGGGTTCAATATCTGCATAAGCCTGCTTCAGGTTTTTCAACAGTTCAATATAAGCCAGGTTGTATTCGGGCTTGCTAAGCACAATTTTTTCAAAATTACTTTCGTATTCTTTTCTTTTAGCAACAGCATTTGTTTTGGTTAATCCCAATACTTCGCCCTGCCACTTTTTCCAGGCGTTGGATATGGATGCATATTTTGCAGCATACTGAATTTTTATGCCTTCATCTTTACGCATAAAACCATCCAATATGCCAAGTGCTTTGGTGCGTATGCCAATTTTTGCAGGGTCGCTTATTTTTACGGTTTGCTCAATGGCGCTGCTGTGCAGGTATTCATTGGTACGGCCAGGGAAACCAAGCACCATCGTAAAGTCGCCTTCCTTAACACCATCTAAAGAAATATTTAAAGCACGTTTTGGTTTGTAGGGAACATTATCTGCTGAATAAGCAGCAGGCTTATTATCCTTACCTGCATAAATGCGGAACATCGAAAAATCGCCGGTATGTCTTGGCCACATCCAGTTGTCGGTATCTTTTCCGTAATTGCCTATAGATGATGGGGGAGCGCCAACCAAACGTATGTCACGATAAGTTTCTGTTACAAACAGGTAATATTTATTGGCTTCAAAAAACGGGCGGATGAGAACATCCTGGTAAGCTTCTTTTTTTACATTGCCTCTTAAGGTTGCAATATTTTTATCAATGGCACTTTGCCTTTCTTTTTCTGTTAAGTTATTGGTTACTCCATTTAAAACGGTGGCAGTAACATCATCAATGCGAATGATGAATGTGGCAAACAAACCGGCGTTGGTCAGCTCCTGTCCTTTGTTATAGGCCCAAAAACCATCCCGTATATAATTGTTTTGTAAAGAAGAGTGATTTTGTATAGCATCAAAACCGCAATGATGATTGGTCAGAAGTAATCCCTCGCCGGATATAACTTCTGCAGTACAAAAGCCGCCAAAACTTACAATGGCATCTTTTAAACTTCCTTTGCTGATGCTGTAGATATCAGCAGCGCTTATCTTCATACCCATCTTTTTCATTTGCTTTTCATTAAGGGTTTGCAGCAGTTGCGGCAACCACATGCCTTCTTCGGCAAAACCTTTTGCAACAAATGAAATACTGATAATTAAGAGTAGAATGTATTTTTTCATATATAGCTTTTGTGGTGGCGAATTTAAGCAATTAATGAGTCTTAGTATCAACCTTAATTTATCAGTGAAAAATGTAATAACTGTATTTTAACCCTTTCTTAGCAGCAATGGCTTTATTTTTGTTGTGTAAACATTAAAAAAATCAATGAAGAAAGTTGTACTCCTTTTATCCGTAGCCCTCATTACTATTCAATCAGTATCTGCACAAACCATAAAAGATTTGTTTAATAAAGTTACTAAGCCCACCACTACAACATCAGGCAATGGCCTCAGCAATGAAGATATCATTAATGGTTTAAAAGATGCCCTGCGTGTTGGTACCGACAGTAGCGCCAAGCGGTTAAGCAAACTGAATGGCTTTTTTGGCGATGCAGCCATCAAAGTATTAATGCCTGAAGAAGCTAAGAAGGTAGAGAATACACTACGCAGTTTTGGAATGGGCCAGTATGTTGATAAAGCCATACTGAGTATGAACCGTGCTGCAGAAGATGCTGCCAGCGGTGTGGGTAATATTTTTTGGGATGCCATTAAAAAAATGAGCATTACCGATGGTTTACAAATATTACGTGGCGGCGATTTTGCTGCAACCGATTATTTAAAATCAATTACTACTAAAGAACTCACCGAAAAATTCAGGCCGGTTATTGAGGCATCGCTTGTAAAAGTAGATGCTACCAAATACTGGAAGGATATGTTTACTACTTACAATAAATTTTCTACAAAACAGGTTAATACAGATCTTACGGCTTATGTTACCGAAAGGGCTTTAAGTGGTTTGTTTCTGAAAATTAGTTTAGAGGAACAAAAAATACGAAAGAACCCCGCTGCACAGGTTACCGATATTTTGAAAAGGGTATTTGGCGGAAAATAATCCGAGAGACTTTACTGTTGTTAAAAAAAGGATGGAGAGATTTGGAATGTTACCAAATTATTAACTATACTTGCAAATAAATTGCCACTCCGTAGAAACGGAGTGACTTTTTAACGATTGCTTGCTATATGAAAAATTTATGTTCTTTTTATCTTTGCTGACCAGATCAGCTTTACGGTCTGAAAAATGACCTTCTAACGATTGATTGTTTCCTTTAGCGATTGCCTGCTGTATGAATTAACCATCTTTGTTACACAAAACTAAGATGGTTAATATTATGTACCTAACCAACTTAAGGTTAATTTTATCATGCTAACCGATGGTAAATATGATGAAAACCTTTGCAGTAAAGGATTTTGATAAACAAAGTTTATGATGCCCAACCGCTCTACAGACATATTATTTCAATTGATAAAATCGCTCGAAAAGGCCGAGAAACGGCATTTTAAGCTCTATATAAAACGAAGTTCATCCCGAGAAGACCTGAAGATCATCCAGCTTTTTGATGCCATTGACAAAGGAAAGGATTATGATGAACGATTAATACTTAAAAAACTGCCGGGCATAGAAAAACCTCAGTATGCCAATTTAAAAGCACATCTGTATAAAGAATTACTGGCCAGTTTGCGCCTGCTGAAAAGCACCGACAGTATTGATCTGCAATTGCACGAACAACTGGATTATGCCCGTATACTGTACAACAAAGGATTGTACCTGCAGAGTTTGAAAATACTGGAACGTGCAAAAGACCTGGCTAAACATTATCACCAGGAAAGTTTTTTAATACAGGTAATATCGCTTGAAAAAAAAATAGAAACACTGCATATAACCCGCAGTGGTGATGGAGCTGCAGACAGGTTAACAGCCGAAGCCAATGAAGTAAACAGGCAGCGGAACGAAATAACCACTTTATCAAACCTTGCCCTGCAGTTATACCAATGGTATGTAAAGCATGGCCATGCACGTAATGTTAAAGATGAGAAAGGCGTACGTGAATTCTTTAAACAAAACCTGCAGATAGATACAACAAATCTTAAAGGCTTTTATCAAATGCTTTACCTGTACCAGAGTTATTGCTGGTATGCATTTATACGCCAGGATTTTTTGATGTATTACCGGTACAGTAAAAAATGGGTAGATCTTTTTAACCAGGAGCCGCTGATGATTACTGTTGAAACGGGGCATTATATAAAAGGACTGCACAACCTGCTTACCGCCAATTTTGATCTGAGGAATTTCAGGAAATTTGATAAATACATTGCCCGCTTTGAAAGGTTTACACTATCAAAACCGGCTAACCAGCACGATAATTTCCGTATGCAGGCATTTGTGTATTTAACCAGTGCCCGTATAAATCAGCATTTGATGAAAGGCACGTTTGGCGAAGGTATAAAGCTTGTTCCTGCAATTGAAAGGGGACTGGAAGAGTTTCAGATGTATATTGACAGACACCGGGTGCTGGTAATTCAATACAAAACGGCTTTACTGTATTTTGGTAATGGAAATTTTGAAGAGTCGATTGACCAGCTCCAGAAAATCATTAATGGCCCGGTTGATATGCGTATTGATCTGCAGTGCTATGCACGCCTGGTGCATTTGATGGCGCATTTTGAACTGGGTAATGATGCCATTATTGAATCGCTGATAAAATCGGTGTTTCGTTTTATGTCACGCATGGAAAACCTTACCATTGTTGAGGAAGAGATGTTTAAATTTTTAAAGAACAATGTGTATGAGTCTGCCGAAAAATTAAAACCCGGCTTAAAAACATTGCTGCAAAAGATCAAGCAGTTTGAAAAGAACCGCTATGAAACAAGGGTGTTCTCCTATCTCGATATCATCAGTTGGGTAGAAAGTAAAGTGTATGCCAAGCCTATGAGTGCTGTTGTGCATGAAAAATATTTAGAGAGCAGGCACAGGTAATTTATCGCAAAACTTTAAACGGGGCATCAGTTATTCTCTTTAAAAACAGCAATGGTTTCTTTGTAAGTACTGTCCTTTATAATTACCTCATCAAATAACTTATCAGCTTCTTTTTTCTTTTTTAATTTATGTTTTGTCATACCCATGTTCAGGGAGTACGAGACCATGTCCGGGTAATTCTGAAGCAGGTGTTCGTAGTGCAATTCTGCCTGTGCATAGTTTTCCATGTTGTAATAATTCCTGGCAAGTACTTCTTCAATAATTCTGCCGCCATTGGTTTCAAAAGCTTTTAAATTATACTGCAGCGCTTTCTCCAGGTCAGTATGTGCATCGTCGTATTCGCCCATGTATATCAGGCCCAGCGTATTGTTAACACTCATTTCATCGGGCTCTAAAGCCGCAGCCCTCAACAGTTTGGCTAAAGCAAGATCTGTTTTTCCTTTTAACAGATCAACATCGGCAGCATTTACCAGGTAATCGAAACTGTTTTTTTTGAAGCACTTGGCGGCAAGTGTAGAAAAGTGAATGGCTGAATCTGTTTTCTCCAGCTGGTTATAGGTGATGGCAATATTGCGGTAAATGGTTCCCTTAGATTTTTTTGTAAGCGCCGGATTTTTTATTGCTTTTAAAAATGCCAGTAAAGCTTCTTCATATTTCCCTGAGTTTATCAGAGCGATTCCTTTTTCATTTACATCAATGGCATTATTTTCTGTAGGCACTTGCCCGCAGGAAACAAGGAATAACATCAAGCCCGATAAAAAGTAGATGATTGGTTTCTTCATAGGTGATTAATTAAAAAATATTTTATTTTTTAACCCTGGCTTTTGCTGCCGTAAATTCTTTTTCGCCGGTTGCATTATCCAGTTTAATGGCATACAGCAAACCTTCATTTGTTCCCTGGGTTTCTGTTGTACCATAAATTGCCTGTTTGCCGGATGTCAGTTTTATATGGTATTTATCAAGACCCAGTATCAGATAAGGATCGTCAGCTTTTTTCCCTTCAAAAATAAAATCATTGGTAGCGGCAGAAAAACTGCCTTCTGCATATTCAATGCCCGATTTACCTTTTTTGCCCTTATACATTTCCACCAGATCCTTGTTGGTACTATCCGTTACCAGGTAGGTCCATACAATTTCTGCTTTGGCTTTACCTTCGGCATTGATTCCAATTTTAAAAATGCCGGTAAACAGATCCTGTTTATTCACCATGCTCCACTCGCCTTTATAATACGAAACAGAAGCTTGGGAAAAGCCGTATTGCAGCGCCAGCAACAGCGTAACTAATAAAAATATCTTTTTCATTTTTTTATAAATCTACACAGAAACAAAATTATCTGCAAATGTTTATGAAGATGTAATTCCGGCTTTTAAGAGGATGCTCAAAATTCTTGGAATTGCATTCCGGTCACCTTCATCAAAATATTCGTTGATCTGCACGATGGTAAAACCATATTTTTTTGCAGCCTGCGTAAAGTCTGATACATGATGATTGAAACAGGTAACCACCTGCTCGCCTTCGGTTGTAGTAAATCTTGCTTTGGAGCCTGAGTATTGTTTAAAAGGATGCAGTTCGCCAATATAAACATGCCCGCCTTCCGTAATTAATTTCGATACTTTCTCAAATACCGGTTCCAGGTTTTCAATATGCTCCAGCACCAGGCTAAAAGTTGTGAGATCATATTTTGTATTTACAAAATCCCAATCCTGTAAAATATCGGCCTGTATAAAATTTACTTTATAACTGTTTATTTTTTCTTTTGCCTTTGCCAGCATTTCGGCAGAGAGATCAACTGCAGTGATTGTTTTTGCTTTGGTAAGCAGCCAGGCAGTATTTTTTCCGGTGCCGCATCCAATTTCAAGACAGCTTTCAAACTCAATGTTGGACAGTGTTTCCTGCAATGCCAATGCTTCCAGATCGCGGGTTTTGTTTAGGTTGGTATCGTATTGGACCGACCAGCTATCATATGCTTTTTGTACGTTCATTACTTTAGTGTTTGTATTTTTTCTTTTACGCTGCCACGCTCACCCAGGCGTATGACGCCTAAAATAAGGCTTACAACAAATCCATCATGGGTAATGATCTTCGATTTTTCTGCAACCCTTGCATCTCTTTCAGCAATCAAAGTATTGAGTTCGGCAGCAGGTTTACCTGCAATGCTTACGGCAAAATTCCAGGCGCCTTCACGACTTAACTGCATGCTGAAGTCAACCATAAAATCATCAACGTTTTTTGTCTTTTGTAATATCCATTTCAACCTTGGCCAGATATCTGCCAGCTCATTTTGTACTTCTGCCACCAGCGATGATAAGATGGAATTGATTGTATTAAAATCATTTTGCAGCGCATTGATATTGTTATTGGCCGATACCTGCGCCGCAGCAATACCCAGATCCAGATTGATATGTGCATTCATACCCATTAATAAATGCTGCAGCACAATGGGCCAGTAATTTGTTGTTATATCAAATGCTTTTTTCCAGGATGCGGTTACAGGCTGATCATTTTTCCAGGCAACATGTGCATCAATATAGCGACTTGCAAAAATCACATCCAGCTGTTCCATACGGGGACCATCTTCAAATTCATTATTGGCAATGCCTTGTTTTACACGTGCGGTTACTTTGCGGTACAGTGCAGCAAAATAGCCTGCAGTATCATTGTTGTCTTCGGCTTGTTTAATGATGGCATCCAACGCTTCCAGTACTTCATCAATGGTTTGTAATGCGGGCATGGGTATACAATTGTATGTAAAGTAAATAAAAAAGGCAGCTTTTTCAAACTGCCTTAGTATTGCTATGTCTTAAATTAATGAGCTGTCAGGTTGAGCTTGTCGAAACCGGGGCTATATCAAACTAACCCGTCTTCGACAAGCTCAGGCTGACAACAAAATTGATGGCAAGATTTCAAACTGGTATACTTTTATTTAAACAATCCTTCAAAAAAAGTCTTCATCTCCTTCCACGAAGCAGTATCTGCTGCTGCATTGTAGGCAATGGGTATCTTAAATTTTTCGCCCATGGCAGTAGCATCCGGATTGCTGAATGCATGTGTGGCACCGGGATAACTTTTAAATGTATACTCGGCACTTATTGAATCCATCTGCTTTTTAAAAGCAGCCACTTCTGTTGCCGGTACAAATTTATCATCGTCGCCATGCAGCACCAGTATTTTTGCAGTGAGTAAATTTTTATTTGCTGGTGTGCCAATCAAACTGCCATGAAAACTAACAATCCCTTTTAAAGGTTCGCCCATGCGCACAAAATTCAGCAGCATACCACCACCAAAGCAATAGCCAATGGCAGCAATCTTTTCGGGGTCGACCTGCTTATAGGTTTTTAATTTGTTTAAAGCAGTGTCAAAATGTTTTTTAGCCATAACCGGGTCGGTATAAAATGGCGTTGCCAGTTTACCGGCCAGTTCCGGATTATCTGCCGTGCGGCCATTGCCATACATATCTACTGCCATGGCAATATAGCCCAGGGCAGCCAGTTCTCTTGCACGCCTTTTTGCATATTCATTCAGGCCCCACCACTCGTGTACAACCAATACAGCCGGACGTGGGCCTTCTATGTTTTCATCGTACACAATATAGCCGCCCATGTTCAGGCTGTCTAATGTGTAGTTAATATTTTCTTCTTTCAATTTGGGTGCTTTGGTTTCTGCTTTTTTATCTTCACTGTTGTTATTGCAGGATGCAAAGATGAATGCAGAAAACAGTAAAGCTGTTGCTGATTTTATGATCTTCATTTTTCTTATTTTTATTTTGATAAACAACAATAAATGTAAAAAGGTTTTAAAACCTGAACAAAAAACTATTTTGATATCTTCTCCTTTGCATCCAGTACCTCCACATCAAAAACCAAAATACTGTTTGGCGGTATGGTAGCCGACCTTGTGCGTATGCCATAAGCACTGCCCGAAGGAAGATACAACCGCATCTTTCCGCCTACTTTGCAATGCACCAAACCAAGTTGCCATCCTTTTATCAAACGCTCTAAAGGAAATGTTGCAGGTTTATCCATGGTTTGGTCAAATACACTGCCATCGCTGTATATCGAGCCTTTGTAATGCACGGTAAGTGTATCGGTAACTCTTACCAATCTTCCTGTGCCTTCTTTAATGCTTTGGTAAAACATGCCTTCTTCATAAACAATACTGTCTTTGGGCAGTTTGCTGCGCAACAAATCTTCTTCCATTTTTTGTTGTGCAAGGCTGTCTATATTGCTCATCTGGCGAAGCGATGGCGGTTTGGTAGTTTGTGAGTCGAGTGCTTTCCAGGTGCCGTTGCTGCGCTGAAGCCAGCGGTTGCTTAATGTCATAAATGGCTTTTTAACATTGCTAATGGCTTTGATGGTCAATGTATCATCATAACTGCGGGTGCCAATCAGTTTCCATTTTTTTTCAGCGGGTAGGTAAATATAGCCGGAGTAAAGTGTTTTGTTGGTTGCAGAATCACTGGCAGTTGCAATAAGCAGGGGATAGGTTTCATTATACTGCCAGTCGTAGTTCCATGCGTAATTGCCCCACTTAGTGTAAGAATCTTTACCAAATAACACATAATTTGTTTTATTATCAAAAAGACCGAATAGGATCAACTTTTGTTCTTTATAATGATCTAAACCCAATAACGCTTTATTGGCAATTATTCCACCAGTTTTGTCCTTAGCTGTGCCTTTTTCTGTCATTTTTATTTCGGCATAGTATGCAACGGCATTGATGGAGTCAGGTATGGGATATAGATTTTTGCTATTGTTTTTTTGGCAAAAAGCACCCAGGCAAAAAAGGTTTAGGAGAAGAAATGTGAGGGAGTGTTTCATGTAGAAGTTGTTTGAGTAAAAATAATATTAAATCGTCACGATTGAAACAAAAGCATCATTCGGGTAATTAGCAGCGGGCCGGTGCTGCGCCGCTGGTCGGAGACCAAGCGGCGGCGGCTAATGGGTTAGTTGAGTACCCATGGTGGAAGAAAGAATTTTTTAAAATAAGCCCAGAGTAAAACCTCCCGGAGAGAACGTTGTTTAATGAAACCTGTTTCTACAAATGAACTTTATATTTAGTCATGATTTCGGGCATTTTGTTCCAGAAATAAATGATATCATGTTTTTGTTCAAGTAAAGCAAAGTCTTCTTTTTTGGGGCGGCCATTGTTTTCGAAAAGTTTTGCCAGGTCTCTCATATATTCTTCGTGGCCCCCGGGAATGTATATATCTACAAAGCGGGCCGTGGTATCGGAAGCATTCCAGAAAGTATGCATTTTATTTCTTGGCCTCAGGTGCCAGTCGCCGGCACTTACTTCGTACACGGTTTCATCTACCAGTATGGTAACCGTACCTTCCAATACAAAACAAATTTCATCAAATGTTTTGTGCAGGTGTGGCGGTGCTCCCAGGTGCCCGGGTTTTAATGTGGCTTCATCACATGCAAAGTGGCCACCGGTTTGCGACTTGTTCAGTTTTTCAATCAGGTCAATACCGCCAATTTTTCCCGTCCGGCCTTCTCCTTTTTTAATATGGATAACATGGGGTTCTTCATCAAAATAATCGCTGCCGGTTGTTTCAGCCAAAAGTGATTGGGGAAGCGCCAGAGATCCCAACATGGTAAGACTCATTAATTTCATTGCTTTGCGCCTGCTTAATGACGATTGATTCATATTGCTATAGTTGCTGTAAGTTATAAATATACATAACTATCAAATTTGAGGAGATTATTTTTACTGTAGAGGTGATGGTGTTTGTGATGGTGAATGGAGACCGGTGGCAGCTTAGGGGTTAGCGGAACACTCACGGGGGCAGAAAAGAATTTGTTTGGGTAAAAATAATATTAAATCATGACGATTGAAATAAAAGCATCCTTCACGTAATTAGCAGTGGGCTGGTGCTGCGCCGCAGGTCGGAGACCAAGCGGCGGCAATGGTTCAACGATGCGGTCCTCAACCCAAACAATGGGGTTCACAACCCCAAAAATGAGGTTCAAATTCTCACTGCAACGATATATTATTTGAAAACAGGAAATTTACAAGAACGACAATAATCTTGCGTAACTACTTATCTCCTTTTTCTACCATCTCTTAATTTTTTTATTAATATATGAAAAAAAAGCTGTAAATTTCTATAGAATAAACCAGTATGAAAATGAATAACAGCCAAACTGATGCTTTCAATCCAGAGGCTAAATCCGGCAGTAGTCAGGAGATGTTATTATCTGCAAAAAAATTTAAGGCCCTGGTTGAAAACAACGATGCTATCATAGCCGTTGTTGATGAAAATTTAAACACAGTTTTCCGCAGTTCTTCGGCAGCCCGTATTACCGGGTGGCCCCATGATGAATTTGAAAAAATTGCATCAACAGGCTACATACACCCCGATGATGAGGAACTTATTAAAGCTGTGGTAGCAGAAGCCCTGGCAAATCCCGGAAAGCCAATTCCAATAGTATCAAGAGTGAGGCATAAGTCAGGCCATTATCTATGGCTTGAAGGCAGTATAACCAATATGCTGCACGATGACGATATACAGGGTATCATCACCAACATGCGTGATGTAACTGAAAGAAAAGAAGCAGAAGAAAAAATACAGAAGGCTAAGCGGCTATACTACTTCATCAGCCAGGTTAATCAGATGATTGTAAGAACCACCGATGAAGCAACGCTTTTTAAAGAAGCCTGTACTATTGCTGTGAACCTGGGGCAATTCCGTATGGCATGGATAGGCATGATCAATGAAGAAACAAAGCAGGTAGTGCCGGTAATGCATGCCGGCGAAGAAAGCAATTACCTCTCCGAAATAAAAATAATTTCTGTGGCAGATGTGCCTGCCGGAAGAGGGCCAACAGGCAAAGCTTTGCGTGAAGGCAGGTATATCATCTGCAACGATATTGAAAACGATCCTTCTATGCTGCCCTGGAAAGAAGAAGCCCTTAACAGGGATTACCTTTCTTCAATGTGTTTGCCCATAAAAAAATTCGGGAAAGTGATTGGGGCGTTTTCGTTATATGCCGATGCAAAGAATTTTTTTAAAGAAGAAGAAATTGCGTTGCTGGAAGAGGCAACAGGCGATATAGCATTTGCACTGGAAAATTTTGAAAGAGAAAAAATGCGGAAGAAAGCAGAGGAGGCATTAATTGAAAGTGAACACCGTTATCAAACACTTGCCGAAATTTCTCCGGTAGGTATTTTTCATACAGATGAAACCGGCTATACAACTTATGTAAACCCAGGCTGGTGCCAGATATCGGGCATGGCAAAGGAACAGGCATTGGGTAATGGATGGCTGAATGCTGTGCATAAAGATGACAGGGAAGCATTGCAGCATAACTGGGAAAAAGCAACAAGTACAAAAAATGTATCAAGGTCGGAATATCGTTTTGTAAGGCCCGATGGCAGCATACGATGGGTGATAGGAGAAGCCATACCTGAAAGAGATACAGAGAACCGCATTGTTGGTTATGTGGGTACCACTACCGATATAACAGAGCGTAAGTTTGCCGAAGAAGAAATAGCAAAAATATACAGAGAAAAACAAACGGTACTAAATCGTATCAACGATGGCATGGTATCGGTAGATAATGAATGGCGGTATACCTTTTTAAATGATGCTGCGCTGGCAACACACCCGCTGGGAAAAGAAGAAACTATTGGCAAAGTGATCTGGGATGTACACCCACAAATGAAAGGAACAATTTTCTGGGATAAGTATCACGAAGCTATGACGACCAGAAAAGTAGTGGAGGTAGAAAGCTATTACGGACCGATGCAAACCTGGTTCTCAGTTAAGATTTATCCATCGCACGACGGATTAACCATATTTTATACAGATGTTACCGATCGTGTAAGATCGCACGATGAAATTATTAAGGAAAGAAATCTTTCAGATTCTATCATCAACAGTTTGCCGGGTATTTTTTATTTGTATAATGAAACAGGAAAATTTTTACGGTGGAATAAAAATTTTGAAACAGTTACAAAATACAGCACTGATGAGATTGGGAAAATGCATCCGCTTGATTTTTTTGATATACCCGATAAAGAACTGCTTGCTCAAAAGATTGCAAATACATTCGTGAATGGAGAAGATAATATACAGGCTGATTTTCTTATAAAAACAAAGAAAAAGATACCGTATTATTTTACAGGTAAAGCTATTGAATACGGTGGAACTCCCTGCCTGTTAGGTGTAGGTATTGATTTTACCGACCGGATTAAGGCACAGGAAAAAATACGGGAAACAACAGAGCAACTGCGTATGCTTACTGCCCACCTGCAGCATATACGGGAAGAAGAACGAAAAAGAATTGGCCGTGAAATTCATGATGAACTTGGGCAACAGCTTACCGCCATAAAAATGGATGTAGCCTGGCTTGATAAAAAAATGCCCGGGGAAGAAACAGTTTTTAAAAGTAAACTCAAAAATATAATTGAACTTTTAGATGGCAGCAATAAATCCATCAGAAGAATACTGAGTGAACTAAGGCCGGGCATACTGGATGATAATGGCCTGCTGGAAGCACTTGAATGGCTTGGCATTCAGTTTACAGCCAATACCGGCATACCGCTTAATTTTACAACTACCGAAACTGTTTTTAAATCATCGGCACCGGTTGTTACCTGTATTTTCAGGGTATACCAGGAGGCATTAACCAATATAACACGTTATGCAAAAGCTACAAAGGTTTTAACTTCCTTACATATTGAAGATGGTGTTATCTGTGTTCAGATTGAAGATGACGGAATAGGATTTACACCCGAATCGGTACAGGCACACAAATCATTCGGTCTTCTTGGTATGAAGGAAAGAGTGCTTTCATTGGGCGGCTGGTTTGAACTTAATTCTACAGCAGGAAAAGGAACAAAAATTATTATTAAACTACCCGTTGATAGAACCCGGAAATACCTTATCTAAATCCACCAATATGAAAAAGATACTTTTAGCAGATGATCACAGTTTTATACGTTTGGGGTTGATCCAGATACTGAAAGATGAATACCCGGCAGCAGAAATTAAGGAAGTAGCTGATGGGGAATCGCTGGTGAAAGAAGTGACGAAAAATGATTGGGACCTGGTAATATCCGATCTGGATATGCCTGGCAGGAGCGGCCTGGAAGCACTGGAGCAGATAAAACTTATTAAGCCACAATTGCCGGTTTTAATACTCAGCATATTTACTGAAGACCTCTATGCTGTAAGGGTATTAAAAGCCGGGGCATCAGGATACCTGAATAAAAATGCAGCGCCTTACGAACTAATTAAAGCCATTCAGCGCATTAAGCTGGGCAAAAAATATATTACACCAGAAATAGCCGAAAAATTACTGGCCAGCTCCGATACCCCAAAAAGGCCGCATGAAATGCTCAGCAACAGGGAGTTTGAAATATTTAAGCTGCTTGCTGTTGGAAAAACTGTTTCGCAAATAGCAGATGCACTATCCATAGCGCTTACCACTGTAAGTACCCACCGTAGCCGCATTATGGAAAAGCTTGGCCTGTCAACCAATTCAGAGCTTACCCGCTATGCCATGGCCAATCATATTATTACGGATATATAAATTGTACCCCTCAATTTATAACCGATTACTTACAACCATATAGTATAACTACTACCCAAGTAAAAACGTTGCTGCTATATTTCAATACGTAATATTTTGGGTTCTTTGCATTACAAAATTTGCAATGAGGCTTTTAATAGCAGATAAATCCGAACTCATCATACAAAGACTGGAAGAGTTACTTTCAGAATCAACATTCATTTTGATGACAGACAGGGCCTCTTCTTATGAAGAAGCAAAGCTGTTATTTAAGCAAAATGAACCAGAGGTAGTAGTACTGGATATTAATTTCCCCGGCAACAAATCTTATCAGTTATTAAAAGAAATAAAAGAAACATCACCGCAAACGGTTGTAATTGTATTGTCTTTTCGCCTGGATGAGCATATACTGCAGCAATGCAGCAGCCTGGGTGCCGATTTCTTTTTTGATAAGTATTACGAATTTGAGAATGTGCCGGTTATTATTAACGAGATGGCACAAAACAGGCGACCAATTAAAATAACAGAATAAGAAAAACCAAATAATAAAATGCACAAACAGGTAAAACACATGATGGCATGGAGCAGCAGGAAAGCTGTTTTACTGTTTGTGCTGCTTTTTTCAGTTACATTGCCTACCGTTTTGGTTTATTGCATTGCCACACATAACAACAGGTTGCCAGATAATAATTAAGATTCCCCTGATGTTGCTGCGCAGAAGAGATATTCAATTGATCTTTCTTATAGTAGTTGTTTTGCGTCTTATTCCAAAAGTATTAGGCACGGTTTCAAGATATACAGGTTTGTATGCCTTCAAAAAATCGGGTAATGAAACGCCAAAATGCTGCTCTTCTTTTGCAATCTTTAATGATTTACTTAGCCAGGGAAACCGTGAATAGACCTGGTTAAGTGTGGTGCTGTTGTTTCTTATAAATTTCCACGTAATTCCATTATCTGCAGATTCGCCGATGGTAGTGCTGGCACCGCTTGCAACAGTGCTGTCAATAAGCATTTCCATACCATAAATTACCACGCATTGCAGGGTGCTCTTTGTAGAAATGATCTGGATATTCCCTGCCTGTTTGTAAGCTGTAAAGGTTAAATTCTTAAACTCCTTCATTTGATTTTCTAAAAGTTCGATAAATGCTTTTTTACCCTTTGCCTGGATTAAAATAGTAGGATGCATGTAGCTAGAAAATTTATCCCAATCGTTATTTTTAAAAGCGATGAACATGCTGTCCGATTGATATAAAATATTTTGCTTTACAAAAGCTGTATCAAACTGTGCAATACTTTTTTGAGTAAACAGTAAAAAAAGAAAACCAATAAAAATCCGCTGAAACATTCCTTTTTTTAACAAATGTAAATTTTAATTGTGTAAACTTTTTTATTTGTTGGGCCTCCATTATGGCTTTCAGGGATTGTGGGTTTTTGTTTTCGGGAGAGTGGGTTTTGCATTTTATACACTACAGTAATATCGTCAGAAATATAATATTAAATAGAGAGCGTAAAAACTACGCTTCAATAAAAGCCCAATAAAGATTTTCTGTACAAGAGTGCGACGCCACCGCAGCTAAATAGTAATTCCTAGGCCTGGCCCAAAAAACTGTCTTTCATTTTTCCTAAAAGATCGGTTTCTAACATGCGGTGAGCAATGTTTATCATGTTTTTAAATGCCATGGCGTGGGATATGCCGTGG
This sequence comes from uncultured Chitinophagaceae bacterium, assembly GCA_963715585.1. Taxonomy (GTDB): domain Bacteria; phylum Bacteroidota; class Bacteroidia; order Chitinophagales; family Chitinophagaceae; genus Ferruginibacter. Next base: position 1,266,912 of record OY970254.1, read on the forward strand.
CCGATGATTACCGGTTTACTTACGCCAAGTACGGGTACGCCGCCGTATTGCTCAAAATTAAGGCGGTTAAAATATGCATCATCCATATTGCGGCGCTTGCTGATGTCGTAAATGCTTTCGGCAAGTTTTAAAACCACGTTGCCGGTATAGCCATTGCATACCAATACATCGGCCTTGTTCAATAAAATATCGCGGCCTTCAATATTGCCTATGAAATTTATCTGGGTGTTTTCTTTAAGCAATGGGTAAGTGGCCAGGGTAAGTATATTGCCCTTGCCTTCTTCTTCGCCCAGGTTTATTAAACCCACTTTGGGGTTCTCAAAATTTAAAATGTATTTGGCATACAGCGAGCCCAGTACGGCAAACTGGTTCAGGTTTTCTGGTTTACAATCGGCATTTAAGCCGGCATCTACCAACAGGCCCAGAGTACCATCTTCTCTTGGCATATAGGCGCCAATGGTTGGGCGTAACACACCTTCAATAGCTTTAATACTGAACAGCGAACCCACCATCATAGCACCGGTATTACCTGCACTGATGAATGCATCTGTTTTACCAGCTGCCAATAACTGAAAGCCAATGGCAATGGATGAGTTTTGTTTTTCTTTAAATGCTTTGGTGGGATGTTCGTGCATGCCAATGACTTCAGGCGCATGTACAATGATAAACTTATCCGCAGGGATGGGATGATTGGCAAGGTGTGTGTTGATTTGCACCTCATCTCCAATTAAAGTAAGATGAATACCGGCTGATGCTGTGGCTAAATATTCAGCTGCACCTTTTACAGTTTCCAGCGGAGCAAAATCACCACCCATCATATCCAGCGCTATATTCATACTATCTTCTTTAAATGCAAAATTCTAAGTCTGAAACTCGTAAAACGAATTTCGGACTTAGAATTGATACTTTGAAAAATATTATGCTTTTAGCGGAGCTTTCTCTGCTACTAATTTTCCTTTGTAGAATAATTTTCCTTCGCTAACATGGGCACGATGACGTACATGTGTTTCGCCGGTTGTTTTGTCAACACTCAAAGTTGGTTCGCTTGCTTTGTAATGTGTTCTTCTTTTTGCACTGCGTTGTTGTGAGTGGCGCCTTTTTGGATTTGGCATATCGCTTGATTTTTAATTTTTAATGATTATTTTTTACTTCTTTCTTTTTTTACTTTTTTAAACTGCTCCAGGCCTTTCCACAACTGGTTGGCGTTGTGTTCTTCTTCTTTAACTTCCATTGCCTTCAGTTTCTCCAGCACTTCTTTGTTGCATTGCGGTCCGCCCATTTCTTCGGGGCTGCACATTTTCTGCAGCGGAAAACTGAGTAACACAAATTCATAAATCCAGTTGCCGACATCAAGATGGCTTTCGTTACGGGAGATATAAAATACGTCCGGGTCTTCTTCCTGCTGGTTCATTTCATCGGGATTATCTACCAGTTTAACCAACATGTTAAACTCATCCCATATGTCCATGCCCAGCGGATTTCCGCACCGGTCGCAGGTAATATCTGCTTTACCGCCAATTTCAAACTTAAGCAGCATAAAACTGCTTTTTTTATCAAGCTGAAGCTTTATGTTTGCCTGGCAATTGGTAAAATCAGGTTCACCTTTTTCAACAAAGAACTTATCGTCCACTACGTAGTTAAACTCGTGAACTCCCTGCTTTAACCCTACAAATGCAATCTCAAATGTCCGTTTACTCGCCATACGTATGGTTTAAAGGACGGCAAAGGTAAGGTAATATTTGTAATTTTTAGGTTGAAAAATAGATTTTATAGCCTTTACAGCTATTGATTACTTTTAGCGCCGATATGAAAATGAAGAAATCACTTGTTTTTACACTTGTTTTAGCAGTAATTGCTGCTTTTATACATATTTACGCAAATGATTCCACACGTGTGGAAAACCAATATTCCAATGGTTTTTACCCGGCTTTTAGCCGCATATTGCGCTATATTTTTGGTTGGCTTCCCTTCAGTATTGGTGATGCTTTATACGGATTGGTGATTTTGTGGCTGATCTGGAAGATTGTAAAAGGGATTAAAATCATTTTTAAAAAGCAGGCTACCCTGGCAGGTTTAGCTGCCGGGGCAGGAAAGGGGTTGCGCATTTTGCTGGTTACCTACATTATTTTCAATCTTTTTTGGGGCATTAATTACAATCGTATGGGAATTGCCAGCCAGTTGCAGTTAAAAATGGAGAAGTACAAACCCGAAGACCTGAAAATGATCAATGGGTTGCTGGTTGAAAAAGTGAATGCCGCTAAACTGGCATTGGTTAGCCAACATATTCAATACCCTTCAAAAAAACAATTATTTGTAAAAGTGCAGGATGCTTACAAAGAGGCAGAAAAAAATTATCCCTTTTTAAAATATCACCCTTCGTCGCTGAAACCATCGGTGTGGAGCTGGGTGGGTAATTACATGGGCTTTACCGGTTATTACAATCCTTTTACAGGCGAGGCACAGGTAAATACATTGGTGCCAAAATTTTTGCAACCGTTTACAAGTTGCCATGAAGTGGCGCACCAGCTTGGTTATGCCAAAGAGATGGAAGCTAATTTTGTGGGCTATCTTTCTGCCTCGGCATCAAAAGATACGCTGTTACATTACTCGGTTTACCTGGATCTGTTCATGTACAGCAACCGCAATCTTTTTACAACCGATTCGGTTGCAGCAAAAGATTACAGGGATAAATTAGTACCTGCTGTAGTAGATGATCTGAAAGAATGGAGAGCATTTTATAAAAAGCATAAGAACCCTATTGAACCTGTCTTCAGGTGGGTATATGGAAAATACCTGGAAGGAAACCAGCAGCCACAGGGTGTGCTTAGCTACGATGAAGTAACTGGCTTTATTATTGCCTATTATAAAAAATATGGTAAAATATAAGTGTCGCTAAAAACAAAACTGATTTTATTTTGTTGAGTGTATAATATGAAACTCGTAATCTCTATATTAATTCCGATACTTGTTGGCGCCATCTCCGGTTATTTTACAACATCGGGTGTTAATGGCTGGTATGCGCTTGCCAATAAGCCATGGTTTAATCCACCCAACTGGATTTTTGCGCCGGTATGGTCTTCATTGTATGTACTGATGGGGATTGCCCTTTTTTTAGTTTGGAAAGCAGATGCATCAAAAGATATTAAGCAAACCGCCATTATTCTTTTTGCTGTTCAACTGGCATTGAATTTTTTCTGGTCAATTATTTTTTTCAAACTTCAACAACCAGGCTGGGCATTTGTAGAAATCATTATAATGTGGGTGATGATACTGTTAACTATTTTATGGTTTGGCAAAATCAATACTGCGTCGGCATGGCTGTTGGTTCCCTATATCTCCTGGGTAAGTTTTGCATCTGTATTAAACTACAGTATATGGCGGCTTAATTAAAACCGCACTTTACTTCTAAAAACAGGATCTGAAAGATACTGGGCTTCAAAAGCCGGCTGCCAGTCTTCTATTTTCTTTTCTTCAGCAGGTGTTAAGTCATTTATGAAAATGGCTGACTCTATCCGGGTTTTATCTTTTTGAGTAAAATAAAATACACGTGTAAAAATGTAAGCAGTTTTACCTGTTTTAGCACCGTAATGTTTATACAGCCTTTGGTTTTCTTTTTTCTCCATTGGTTGTTCAAGTACTTCAGCTATGGGGAAGTAGGCATCTTCATCAATCACTTCCCGGTTGTTTAATGCCTGGGCAATCATTACATATTCTTTGGTGGTAGAAGCAGGCAGGTTTTCGTTCCACATTTTCATCAGTTTGGGCGTAAATTTATCGGGATTAAAAGTTTCTTTAAAAGTACTGTCTTGTTTTATATCAAGATGGTTATAGTAAGCCTCCATACTGTATTTCTTATCGGAGTATTTACTAAGTGATTTAAGCAATTTATCTTCTGATGATTTTTTAGGTATATGATAGGTGAAAAGGGAGCCTGCAAAAGGATATACAGCCGTATGCTGTTTTAATTTAAACAAAGCAATATTCTCTTTCACACTGTCGAAACCCAGCAAGTCCATCAAATAATCTGCCATGGTATAAGAGCCAAAGGTTATCATACCACGGGCCACATCAACTAATTTTATGGTGCCATCTTTTATTTCGTTATGGGCTTTTGCATCTGCAAGCCAGGAGTTATAATTCGCACTGTCTATAAGCGGTATGTAGAATTTCTCTACATCTTCCAGTTTAACGTAAGCATTCTCATTGATCATTTCATGCGTTGATTGCTGGGCAAACTCAATGGCAATTAAGATGCCTACCGTACTGGCCAGCGGCATCAGTTTGTTTTCATTCAGGTGGGCAATTACAGTATCGTTACGGGTAATATAAACAGAGGAACGTAGCGGATTTGCTTTGATAAAATTGAAAAAAGAATCAGCCTTAACAGGGTCTAACTGTGCAGAAGCTGCATTGCCAAACAAAAGGGCAGTTAATAAAATGAATAAGCCTGATTTTTTACGAAGCGAAAGGAGCAGTTTCATAGTACTTTGTTTGTACAGCAAAATACAATTTTTTCGGCTTAAAACTTATTCTTCCACATCATACTTTCTACCGGTTTGTTATGCTGGCCGCTGTATTTTGCATTTTTTTTCTGGTTGTATTTTACTTCAATTTCTCCATCTACCGGAAAATAGATCAGCTGCCCGATGGGCATGCCGGCATAAACTTTTACCGGTTGTTTTACAGAAATTTCCAGGGTCCAGTTACCGCAAAAACCCACATCACCTTTGCCGGCAGTGGCGTGTATATCAATGCCCAGTCGGCCGGTGCTTGATTTGCCTTCCAAAAAAGGAACATGGGCATGCGTTTCGGTATATTCATCTGTTACACCCAGGTAAAATTCGTGTGGGTATAAAACAATGCCTTCTTCCGGAATATCAAAATGCTCAATTGCATTGTGTGCTTTGGCATCCAGTTCTTTGTTTACATATTTGGCAAGATGTTTACCCAAATGGACATCGTAACTATTACTGCCCAGGCATTCCCGGTCGTAAGGAACAATTTTAATGGTGCCTTTTTCAATTTCTTCTAAAATGCGGGTGTCGCTTAAAATCATTGTTAATTTGTTAACTCGTTAATTCGTTAATTTGTAGGTATCAATGTGCAAGGGTGCAATCTAAAATCTAAAATCGTTTTAATGCCGCTGGTTTATCAACAAAATATTAACGCAACAACTAAAATGGCTGTTTGGCATATTACCGAGCCGGAAGATTTTTTCCTGGCCATTGTGCCCGTACAACGTGAGATAAAGCACTGGCATAAGCGGCTGCAGCACCTGGCCGGGAGGCTTTTGCTGAAAGAAATGTATCCTGATTTTCCGGTTGAGTTGATACAAATTGCAGATACTAAAAAACCTTTTTTAGAGAATGAACCCTTTCATTTTTCTATTTCGCATTGTGGCAATTATGCCGCAGCCATGGTAAGTAAAACGCACAGGGTGGGAGTGGATGTGGAAATGCTGAATGACAAGATTGAGCAGATACAGCATAAGTTCACGGGTGATGACGAACTGGAAAAAATTCAAAATTCAAAATTCAAAATTCAAAATCTAACATTATGCTGGAGTGTAAAAGAATCGGTTTTTAAATGGTGGGGCAGGGGACAGGTAGATTTTAAGAAAGACATCACTATTAAATCAATAACCGGCCAACCTGGACAAGGTGTTGTTCATTGTATTTTTAAAGAAGAATTTGAACTGCATGTTCATTACCTGTTTTTCAACAATAACTTTTTAACCTGGGTATTAACCGATCATTGATGGAGTATTATTAAGTGGGTCCTGGTTCAGTAACACCTTCATAGTTTGATATAATTGCGGATAGTAAGATTCCATTTCAACCGGCTTTTCAAAAAATATTTCTACACTCTCTGCCCAGAATTCCTGGAAATTTTTTTCGGCGTATTCAGAATAAAGGCCACCTGCAATGGTTTTTTCTGTGTCGTAAGCTTTATTACCATCCACATTAAAGTTGTTGTACAAATCCCGGAAATTGCTGTCTACACTTTCTTCCACTTCAAAAGTCTGATAGTATAAGGCATGTGCCAGTTCATGCAGGCCTACATTCTGCCCATCATCAGGATTGGCATAACCTTCTAAAAAATGTTTCCAGCTAAGGTTGATGGAATGGCCCGAAACATTCCCTTCCAGGAAACATAAGATGGGCTGTACTCTTAAAAATTCCTGCGGATGAATATGAATAAACCGGAAGTGCGGCAGCAGGAATTTCTTTAAACCAAAAGTTAGCTGAATGGCTGCAGCACTGATGAGTACAGGCATTTCTTTGTATCCTTTTTTATCATGTATCTTAAATGTTTTATCAGCCATGAAACTTTGCAGGCGTTGTATAAATGTAATTTTCCAGGTTGGGGAAAGTTTGTTGTAATAAGGAAAGCGCCTGGTTAGTATGGTTGCAACCTGCTGGTCAGAAAAATAAAGTTCATCACCATAAAAAACAAGCAGATCCTTTTTTCCGGTTTTTGCTTTATCTGTAAATATGGCCTGACTGTATGTTTCGGTAACTTCCGATTTTTTCCAGAATTTATAGATAATAAAACCAAAGATGGCCAGGAAAATAAAAACGAATTGAGCATCGGGACTATAAGCAGGTTTGTCTTTTTGAAGTTCTGTTCTTACATAGCTGTTAAAACTTATTACAGCACTGTCATGCCTTACTAAGGCACTGTCTACTTCCGACGGCAATTGCCAGGGTTGAAGTGTAATGATGATGTCTTTGCCTCCCGGAAAAGTAATGGTGCCGCTTAAGTTCTTATCATAAGTTGTGATGTTATAAGTGGTATCAAAGGGCATCAGCGGCTATGTTCAGTTTTCAATTTCAGTTGTATCACCATCCAGTAAAGGGATATCGCCGATGGATGCGCCGGCAATTCCTTTTACAGAACCGTACATACCGCTGGTGCTTATCAATACTTTTTCCAGTTGCTTTTCACGTTCCTTCCATATTTTTTCCATTTGTATGCGCTCTTTGGTAATGCCCTGTTTCATAGCCATAAAACCTTCCATAATGGCTTCTACCTGTCCCCGGAATTCGTTGCCGGTAAGATAATCGTACAGCATTTGCATTTTATCGCCCTTGCCTTCCTGTGCTTTTTGTGCTTCGTACACTTTTATAATTCCATTGCGGAGTAAATGGGATACGCTGGTAACTTCGGTAAAGCCGCAAAGCCAGATACCATCTTTTTCACCAAAGCGGTCCATATCTTTTGGAAAAGCCTGTGTTACCAGTATAGCGGCATCGGCACCCTGGTTGCGTTTATCATTTTTTAATTTATCAACCCAGTTATTGCTCCAGGCTTTTGTTCTTTTGCTTTCGTAAATAATTTTACCGCAAACAGTACCGGCACTGTTGCGGATGATCTGCATACAATCTGCACCTTCTACACCTTTGCCAACCTCTTCAATAATGTCAAACGGAAAATTTTCTTTTAAAATTTCTTCCAGCAACAGTTCCTGGCTTTCGCCCTGGCGCTGCATAGAACTCTGCTCTGCCCTGCGTTTCATTTCTTCGGCCAGTTTTTTTTGTTCGTCCAATTGCAGTTCCAGTTCCTTTACTTTAAGCTGGTACGTGGTTTCTTTTAAATTATTTTTTTCTGCTTCCTGGTTTCTTACCTGCTCTGCAATAACGGTACGCTCTTCCTGTATTTTCTTTTGAAGTGTGATTTCGAGTTCAGCTTCTTTATTTTTTAACTGTTGTTCTTTCTGTAAGAATTCCAGTTCTTTTTTTCTTGCTTCTTTCAGTTTTTCCTCATTTTCCGCATTGTTATTCTCAAGCATCCGAAGCTTATTTTCAAAATCAGAAGAAATACTTTTCCTTAGCTGTTCCTGTATCTCGGTCTCCATTTTTTGTTTTTCCTGCTGAAGTTTTTGTGCAAATATTTCATTTTCGTTTTTCTTTTTCTCTTCAAACAAAACCTGGTCAGCCAGTAATTTTCTTTTATCCTCCTCAACCTTATTTAAAGAATGTTGCAATTTATCCTGGTATTGTTGTTGTAATTTTTGCTCTATATCTGCAGCCAGTACATTTTCCACATCTATTATTGTTCCGCAGGTGGGACATTTAATATCGTTTGCCATTTCTATATTTTTTTACAAGATAATTAAAAATAAAAAGCTTCCCATGTTTGAGAAGCTTTTTAAAAGTGCCCGAGACTGGATTCGAACCAGCACGCCGTTTCCAGCGCCACCACCTCAAGGTGGTGCGTCTACCAATTTCGCCACCCGGGCATTGGAGGTTGCAAATTTAGCAGATAAGTTGATAAGTAAAAAAGTAAAAAGTCAAAAGTCAAAAGAGGATGCTATTTTTCTTTATGCTTATTAATGGGGAGCTTAACCTATTTTCTCAATACAATTCTGAAAGTGGTTCCTTTTCCGGGCTCCGATTGTTTTACAAATAATTCTCCATTATGATACTGCTCAATAATTCTTTTGCAAAGCGTCAGGCCCAGACCCCAACCTCGTTTTTTAGTGGTAAAGCCAGGTTTAAAAACTTTATTTATATTTTGCTTGCTGATGCCCTTGCCGGAATCTATAACATCAACTGTTACCTGGGTTGTTTCGTTTTTTATATTTACCTGTATGCTGCCCTTACCTTCCATGGCGTCCAAACCGTTTTTCAATAAATTTTCAATCACCCAATCAAACAGCGGGCCGTTTATCATTGCTTTTACTTCGGTTTCTCCGTAACTGTTAATGCCGAAGGAAACACTATTTGGCGATCTTCTTTTAATATAGCTCACCATGTTTTCAACCTGTACAATAATGTCATTCAATTCGAGCTGCGGTGTACTGCCAATTTTTCCAAAGCGGTCGCTAACCAGTTTAAGCCGGTCAACATCCTTACTCATTTCGGGCACTATTTTTTCCATGCCGGGTGTTTCTCTCAGCATTTCAACCCAACCCTGTAACGAGGTTAACGGGGTACCCATTTGATGAGCCGTTTCTTTAGCCATGCCCGCCCATACCTGGTTTTGGGTTGATTTGTTTCGGGTTGAAATCGCTATCAGCGTAATGATGATGAAAAGTGCTACAATAAACAACTGCACAAGCGGGTAATACCTTACCTGTTGTAATAGATAAGATTCGCCGTAAAAAACGCGGTTGGTTTGCAAAGAATCCGCAGGATTTTGCCAAACGATGGGGCTGTTTAATTTTTTAAATTCATCAAGTTTATCACCCAGGTACGATTTATCTTCTTTTATTTTTATAGAATCAAGATTGCGGTAATCCATAATACTGTCTTTTTCATCAGTCAGTATCATCGGTATATCCTTGCTGTTTTCAGTTTGGATTTTTATGGCAAGGCCTATTTCTGTTATGTTGGGATTTGCAATATCCTTGGTTGCTTCTGCCCACTGCTCAATTTTTATTTTTTCTTCGGCAGCAATTTTTTTTGCCAGGTGGTTTGAATAAAACACAGTACCCGTTACAATAGCAATTGCAATTACAGCCAGAACAGTGCGCCAGTTAAGCAGGGAATTAAACATGCAGTAAAAATAAGGAATAACTGAGATGCTCTGCCATGGGGCATTAAGAAATATAGTATGTTTGTGCAAAACACTAATAAAGCTAAATAGTAGTACTGACGATGAACGCTCGCCTGAACGGAACGGGCAGGGATTGCGACGCAAGGATGATCAATCAGGGAACTATGGCTGGTATTAAAAATGCAAAATCCATCAGTAGCAATTGTTATTTTAAACTGGAATGGCCGAAATTTTTTAGAGAAATTTTTGCCATCGGTGCTTGCGTCAACTTATACGCACAAAAAGATAATTGTTGCAGATAATGCCTCAACCGATGATTCTATAACATTTTTAAAAACGCATTATCCGCAAATTGAAATCATACAAAATAATAGTAACGAAGGTTTTGCCAAAGGATACAATACTGCATTAAAGCAGGTTACGGCCAATTACTATGTTTTATTGAACAGCGATGTGGAAGTTACGCCAGGCTGGATTGAGCCAGTAATTGCACTAATGGAATCGGATACTGCTATTGCCGCTTGCCAGCCAAAATTACTGGCATATAATAATAAAAATTTGTTTGAGTATGCCGGAGCCAGTGGCGGCTGGATGGATAATTTTGGCTATCCCTTTATGCGGGGCCGCATTTTTGATTACTGCGAAAAAGATACCGGGCAATATGACGATGCTGCTCCCTGTTTTTGGGCCAGTGGCGCTGCATTCTTTGTGCGCTCTGCTGTTTTTCATGAGCTAAAAGGATTTGATGAATACTTTTTTGCGCACCAGGAAGAGATTGATCTTTGCTGGCGGGCACAACTGGCGGGCTATAAAATTTATGTGCAGCCGGCTTCTGTTGTATACCATGTAGGCGGAGGTACCTTACCTAAGGGCAACAGTCTTAAAACCTTTCTTAATTTCAGAAATAACCTCATCATGTTGGCGAAAAACCTTTCAATTGGAAAAGCTTTATGGAAAGTGCCCGTAAGAATGCAGCTTGATGCATTATCTGCGTGGCGGGGTTTATTAAGTGGCGACCGGGGGTATTTTTTTGCAATATGTAAAGCGCATCTGCATTTTATTGGTTGGCTATTTTCCGGTAAAAAGAAATCTGTATTTTCTGTTAAAAAGGGCGGAAAACCAGCAGGGTTCTTTAAAGGCTCGGTTATCTGGGCTCATTTTCTGAAGAAGAAAAATACCTTTTCAGAAATTATTGGCAGTAAATAATTTTTTTTAACAGTTACCCCTTATTTTTGCAACGCAAACTATAATAAAATGAATCAGGAAGTTATAGATAATTCACATAAGGATTTTACACACAACTGGGTATCAACATCACGTTTTATCTGGTTTTGCCAGGTATTTTTGGTGTTGGCTTTTGTTTTGGGCGGTTGCTATAATTTATATACGCACAGGTATAAGGGTCAGCCAAAGGTTGAAGTACCAACAAACACCCTGTACAATCCAACTTACAAATAAAATTTTTATTGTAACATCACAACGCTTATTTTTGCCGTCCGAAAAATAAACAGAGTTCTTATCATTATTGCGGAAGTAGCTCATTTGGTAGAGCACGACCTTGCCAAGGTCGGGGTGGCCGGTTCGAGCCCGGTCTTCCGCTCAAAAACTAATCCCGACTCGTCGGGATTTTTTTTCTATCAACGGCTCAGTTTTCTGAGTTTTTGAAGTGTTTACTCGGGTGGTGGAACTGGTAGACACGCAGGACTTAAAATCCTGTTCGCAGTAATGCGAGTGACGGTTCAATTCCGTTCCCGAGTACAAATAAAAAAAGCGACAAGAAATTGTCGCTTTTTTTATTTGTAAGAATCATCTATTTATACTTGTATTCCACCGATCCCATGATCCTCCCTTCCTTGGCATAACAGCGTTCATTAATCCGCAATCCATTTTCATAATCGTAACGCCAGGTAAAATAATAGGCTCCTTCTTTTTCGGTAGTGATCATTTTTATGAGCTGGCCGGCATCGTCGTATTCAAATGCAAATTCAGGAAAAAGTTTTTTCTGGTAACTGTACCTGTGTACAATATCGGTAAGCTGGTTTCGGCTGTTGTAGTAGTAGTAATAATCTTCTCCTGTTTTCGAATTTTTTTCAATGGCTACATTGCCACTTTCATCTGCCTGAAAAATATACAAAGTTGTATCACGGCTGTTTTTAACAAGTATCATTTGTTCCAGTAAACCGGCAGCACTGTAATTATACAAATGCTTTTCAACAACAACGCCTGCATCATCATCCGTAGCAAAACGTTTTGATGAATTGATGGATACCAGTCTGCCTGCAGCATCATAAGTATAGTCAATGGTGGTGGCGCCGGCTTCAGATGAGTCAACCGTTCTCTGTAACAAACCTGTTTTGGTAAAATAAGATATGAATGTGTTGGGATAAGATTCGTCGGTTGATGTGTAAATTTCAACTTCAGTAAAATCCCTGTTTATTTTTTTCTGGCAGGTAAAGCCTTCCGTTTCTTCGCCGGTAGCTTCCATAGAAATAACCTTAACGCCATTTATTTTTTTCGCTTTCAGCGTGGCTAGTTCTGCAAGCACCTGTTTATTATTCACAATGTCATTGTAATAATATTGTGCATACAGGTTTGATGAACCGGTAAGCGTTAATAATAAGATAATGCTGTATTTGATCATTTGCTGTTTTTTCAATTTCAAAACTAAGTATGTTTTTATAACCTAAATTATACCAATAACGGATAAGCCCGTAAACTTTATTATTTTTAACAAAATTAATGTAAATGAGCCGTCTTAAAGAAAGAAAGGAAAGGAACTGCCTGAATTGCCATATCGCAGTGAAGGGCAGGTTCTGCCATCGTTGTGGCCAGGAAAATATTGAACCAAAGGAATCTGTGTGGGATCTTATTGCTCATTTTTTTAAAGATATAACACACTTTGATGGTAAATTTTTCGGCACTGTAAAATACCTGTTTAAAAAGCCCGGATTTCTTTCCAAAGAGTATATGATTGGCAGGCGTGCCAGCTATGTAAATCCTATAAGGATGTACATATTTACATCGGCATTTTTCTTTTTGATATTTTTTTCATTCATGAAAATGGATAAAAAAACGCTTATTGGCGAAGTGAATATGAATGGTAAAACATATGCTCAGATTGAAGCTATGGATTCACTGGATTTTGATGCCTTTACTAAAGAGGTGAATAAGGACGATAATAAACCTGCCCTGCCCATGACGAGGTCTGAGTTTAAAAAATATTTCGACAGCTCGGCCCTTAAAGGAACTATAACTTTTACCAACGCAGATTATAAGTCAAAAGCTGAGTATGATTCGGTGCTTGCAGCAGGCAAAAAAGATGGATGGTTTAAAAGAAAACTAATTTACAAACAGATTGAATTAAATGAAAAATACCGCAGCCAGGGCGGTGGCCAGGCCTTAAAAGATTTTGCAGATATTTTATTGCACAGCCTGCCACAGATATTCTTTATCCTGCTGCCGATCTTTGCCTTTATTTTAAAATTATTGTACATCCGCAGGAAGGAATTTTATTATGTAAACCATGGTATTTTCAGCATTCATTTTTATATTTTCTCGTTCATTACTATGCTCATTCTCTTCGGGCTTGGTGAGGTAAATAATAAATTAAACTGGGGTTTCATAACTTTTATACAGGTGCTGATAGGCATGGGCATATTCTTTTACCTCTATAAAGCTATGCGTAATTTTTACAGGCAGCGGCGGGCAAAAACGATCTTTAAATTCATGATACTTTGCTTTTTACTTTTTATCACCATCCTGCTTTTATTCTTAATATTTATTTTTTACTCGCTTTATAAATTATAAAACCTATGCCTTTAGAAAACGGTACCGCTTTTAACCGGTTGGTAACTATCATGGATGAGCTCCGTGAAAAATGCCCATGGGATAAAAAGCAAACCATACAAACGCTCAGGCAGCTAACCATTGAAGAAACTTACGAACTGGCCGATTCTATTACCGATAATGACTGGAAGGGAATTAAGGAAGAACTGGGCGACCTGATGCTGCACCTGGTTTTTTATGCTAAAATAGGAACTGAGCAAAACCAGTTTACTTTAGATGAAGTAATAAATGGCGTTTGCGAAAAACTAATTCACAGGCACCCGCATATATATAGCGATACGCATGTTAATGACGAAGAAGATGTTAAAAGAAACTGGGAAAAACTAAAACTGAAAGAAGGTAAAACTTCTGTATTAAGCGGTGTTCCTAAATCTTTACCCTCTATGGTAAAAGCCATGCGCCTGCAGGAAAAAGCCAAGCAGGTGGGCTTTGAATGGGATACCAAAGAACAGGTTTGGGAAAAAGTGGAAGAGGAGAAAGCAGAGCTGTTTGAAGCCATTGAATCGGGCGATATTAACAAAATGGAAGACGAATTGGGGGATGTTTTTTTCTCTTTGGTAAACTTTGCAAGGTTTTTGCAGGTAGATGCTGAAAATGCGCTGGAACGCACCAATAAAAAATTTATAGACAGGTTTACACGTATGGAAACAGAAGCCACTAAAGAAGGAAAGTTTCTGCACGATATGAGCCTGGAAGAAATGGACAGCATCTGGAACAGAATAAAAAAATCTTAAACACCTTACAAGTAATTGCAAAAGAGCTCTACCTATAAATCGCTTTTATTCAAAAACAGTTACCTGTTGATCCTGGCTGCCGGCCTTGTTATTTTTTCATTTATTGCAGATAAATACTGGTCGGGTAATTCTTCGCTGGCTGCTGTACAGCAAACTGTTCAAAAAAATGTACAGGATCAGGAAAAGGATTTTGATAAGCTGATGAACGATTCTGCATTGGTAAGGCAGATAAATGATAACTCGTTTACAGAGCCGGTTTTGCAGCAACTTACAGACAAACCTTATTTTATTTACAGGTATTTTGTAAATGATATTGGCCTGCACCAGATCATTTTCTGGAATACACAAACCGTTTTACCAACTGAAAAAATTATAACGGCGAATAACAGCAACGGTTTTGTAAAACTTGATAACGGCTATTACGTTTGGCGTAAGCAGCATACTCCCAACAGTATTACCATAGCTTTAATACCCATTAAGTGGAATTATTTTGTAACCAATACTTATCTTGAAAACAGTTTTGTTGCCGGCAAAAAATTTGAAAGAAACTATGATATTTCATTAACTGCATCCACTGCACCGGTAAAATCAGTAAGTGGCAGTAATTTGTTTCACCTGGCGGAAAAATCAGCCAACGTAGTACCGGAAAATAACAGGCTTTCTGTTTGGTTCAGAATTTTTGCAGCCTTCTTTATACTGCTGTTCATTCATCTGCTGGCAACAGATATTGCAGCAAGGCAGGGCCTTATAAAAGCTTTAGTTTTTTTTATTCCGGTTGTGTTAATACTTCGGTTACTCAGTTATTATTTGCCGCTTCCTTTAAATTTCCGGCAGTTTGAATTATTTGATCCCTCAATTTATGGCTCCAGCTTTGTGCTGCGTTCTTTGGGCGACCTGCTCATCAATGCACTGTTATTTACCTGGCTGGTCTTATTCATCCATAACCAGGTACATGTAAAGAATATAAAATTAACCAGCCTTAAACCCTGGTTCAGGTGGGTATGCCTGGCTGTTGTTTGTATTTTATTACTGGCTGTAACTTTTACCACCGGGCAAATCATACGTAGTATGGTGGCCGATTCGCAGATATCATTTGATGTGATCAACTTCTTCACCTTAAATATTTACAGTGTAACCGGTTTTATTGTTTTGTGCTGTATTGCCATTGGTTATTTTTTGCTTAGCCAGATACTTTTGTTCCTTGTAAAACCCTTGTTCCCTGATTTTTTCTGGGTGATCTACCTGGCCATTGCAGTTGGCGGACTGGCATACCTTACTTTTAAACTGGATATTGCACATGCCGGCTTTGAATTATTTACACTTGCCTGGCTTGTACTGTATCTTCTTTTATTAAACAGAGATAATATTTCAATATCTGTTCAAAAAATAAGTTCATCAAGGCTTATTTTCTGGCTTTTCTTTTTCTCTTTATCTATTACCGCAGTTATTGTTTTAGAAAACAGCGAAAAAGAATTGAGCAAAAGGAAACACTATGCCGAAACGCTTTCTACCAAGGCAGATCCACGCAGTGAAACTTTGCTCAATACTTTTCTAACGGATTTTCGCAACGATTATCTTTCTGCAAATTTTTACCGTTTTCAAAACGACAGCAGCAACAGGTTTTTTAAAGACAGCCTGGTAAGTGGAAATTTTTCGGGCTATACCAATAATTACGATACCAGGATATTTACATTTGATGCAAATGAAAATCCGCTTTTTAATAAAGAAGATGCTGGTTTTAATGAGCTTAATACCGTTTTAAAAACGCAGTCTAAACCTACCAATATACCCGAACTTTTTTATTACGATGAATCCTACGACCGTTTCAGTTATATAAGCCGCAAAACAGTTACTAATTTTGAGGGCGATACTTTAGGTTATGTTTTTGTGCTGGCCAATCCCAAAAAAAATAAAACCAATGCTTTAAATCTCGAGCTTTTTTCGAGAGGTAAAAACAATGCCATTGAAAACTCATCTCTATATGCATTTGCTGTTTATAATAACCTGCAATTGATAGACAGTCATAACGATTATGCTTTTGCCACACGATTAACACTTGACCAGGTACCCAAAGAAGAATTTGAGATCATTAGTAAAAGCGGATATGATGAATTGTGGTACAAGGATGTGTCTCAAAAAATTGTCATTATCGCTAAACCCAGTAATCTCTTTATTGAAACAATCACCCTCTTTTCATATTTGTTTTGCGCTTTCCTGCTGGTTGCAGGTATTTTCTGGTTGTTGAATATCAGTATACGTGCAAGATTCAACCGTGAACGGATCAGCTACTTCTGGCAACTCAGCATCCGCAACCAGATTCATGGCACTGTTATTTTTGTAAGCGTGGTTTCTTTCCTGGTAATTGGTATTGCCACCATTTTGTTTTTTATAAACAGGTATGAAAATACCAACCGTGAAAAACTAAGCCGCGTTATTCATGTAATGGAAAATGAAGTGAGGGGTTCTTTATCTGAAATGCTGGTAGCAGATACTGCTGTTAAAATGAATGACGATACTTTCCGTGAAAAACTGCAAACAGTTATTGACCGGGTATCAGAGATACATGCAGTTGATGCCAATCTTTACGACCTGGATGGAAACCTGCTGGTATCATCATTACCACTGCCTTACACAAAAGGTATTATCAGTAAAAAGATGGATCCTGCTGCGTTCTATCATCTTAATAAAAAAAACGAAGTGCAGTTTTTTAAAGAAGAACAGATAGGCAAACTGAATTTTGTAAGCAATTATGTTCCGGTAATTGATGCGGCCGGCAGGGAGTATGCTTACCTGAACATACCATACTTTACCAGCCAGAGTAAACTGCAGGAAGAGATTGCCAATTTCCTGGTAACCATCATTAACCTGAATGCATTTATATTTTTAATTGCCGGTATCATTGCCTTGTTTATCACTAACCGCATTACCCGTTCTTTTTCTTTCATCAGCGAAAAAATGAAAGCTGTTAACCTGGGTAAGATGAACGAAGCAATTGACTGGAAACGTAATGATGAGATTGGTGACCTGGTAAAGGAATATAATAAAATGGTAAGCAAGCTGGATGATAGTGCCTTAGCGCTTGCTAAAAGCGAGCGTGAAGGCGCCTGGCGTGAAATGGCCCGGCAGGTGGCGCATGAAATAAAAAATCCGCTTACGCCCATGAAGCTGAGTTTGCAGTACCTGCAAAAATCTATTGCCAGTAAATCACCCAATGTAGAAGAGCTTACTGCCAATGTTGCTAAAACGCTGGTTGAGCAGATAGAACACCTGAATCATATTGCTGGCGAGTTTAGCCAGTTTGCAAACATCGGTAATCCTAAAAATGAAATATTTGAGCTGAACGAAGTAATTAAACAGGTAACCCTGTTGCATACTGTTGATGACCGGATACATATAAACCTAAATGCGCAGGAAAAACCGGTAATGGTTAATGCCGACCGCACACATATAAACCGCCTGTTTACTAACCTTATTTTAAATGCCATGCAGGCCATACCTGCCGAACGCAATGTGCAGATAAACATTGATGAAGTAATAAGCGGTAATACGGTGCTGATAAAAATAAAAGACAACGGCAATGGGATTAACGAAGCCCTGCAATCAAAAATATTTACACCAAACTTTACCACCAAAACATCTGGCACAGGGCTTGGATTAGCCATGAGCAAGGGTATTGTGGAACAAGCCAAGGGGAAAATTTGGTTTGAAACTGAAGCCGGAGTGGGGACTACTTTTTTTGTGGAGCTGCCGGTTAATAGCTGATTGGTTTAATTATTGTGTAAAAATAGTTTACGAATACAAACCAAATGCGCCAGCAAAACCAACGGCACTACACAACAAGGCAGCCAAACGAACGGAAAATAAAGTATGGCCGTATTAGGCTGCTCAAATGCAAATTGCTGAAAGTTAGATGGAGCAGATAAAACAGCATTAATAACAATATTCAGCAATAAACCAAGACAGATAAAGTTCCAGAGAAGCAATACTGTTTTACCAAACTTGTTCTTTACATAACCAAAGTAAAAGATAATTGGTGCTGTTAAGCCTGCCAGTATATCAAAATTCCTTCCTTCAAAAGTCATCAGTTGTGGTATGCTTTTATGCAGAAAAAGCCAATACAGGCATAGCTCTACCGGTACACGTACCACGTGCAACAGCGTTAATGTTTTAGTGTCGAGGTTGTTTATATAAACCCTCCCTTTTGCAGTAGTAAATAAAAAGATGATGAGCAATACTGCTGGCAAAGCCAGTAATATAAATCTGGGAGGAGTTGTATTGGTAACTGTATAAAAGCCAACACAACTTAATACCGCCTGCAACAATAACCATAAAACCAAAATACCCAAACTGATTTTTGATTTGCTACCAGCTTTGTAAAAAAGAAAAACAGTTAACAGCGTAGTTAGTATGAAAACAATGTTTACATACATCGGTAAATTGGCTATCATAACTTTTATTTAGCGTAATCCTTTTGATGCTTTCCTTTTCACTACAAAACGCTCAAACTCCATCAATCCCATACTGCTCAAATTTTGTTCTTTTGTAACCATGGCTTTTTGCGCAGCTAAAACACCATAGCGGGTATCTTTAAACCCTTCAATGGTATGTGCATCGGGGTCAATGGAGATAAGTACATTTTTTTCAAGTGCATAATCAATCTGCCGCCAGTCAATATCCAGTCGGCTGGGGTGGGCGTTCAGTTCTATCACCACGTTATTGGCAGCGCATGCATCAATAATTTTTTTGTGGTCAACCGGGTAGCCCTTGCGGCTAAGCAGCAGACGACCGGTCATGTGGCCAAGTATTGTTGTGTAGGGGTTTTCAATAGCAGTGATCAGGCGTTGCATAGCTTTCTCTTCCGTCATTTTTAAAATACTGTGTACCGATGCAATCACCAGGTCGAAGGTTGCCAGCACGGTATTGGAGTAATCAAGACTGCCATCATATAAAATATCACTCTCAATACTTTTAAAAATTTTAAAACCTTTCAGTTTACTGTTAATTGCATTGATCTGTTCATGTTGCGCCTGTATTCTTTCTTCTGTAAGGCCGTTGGCATAAAAAGCACTCTTACTGTGGTCGCTTATCACTAAATATTCAAAACCCTGTTCCTGTGCAGCTTTGGCCATTTCTTCCAGCGTATTGCTGCCATCGCTCCAGTTACTGTGGCTGTGGATGATGCTTTTGATATCTCCAGGCTGTATCAGTTGGGGCAGGGGTGCAGCTTTTGCCCGTTCAATAATTTCGGGTGTTTCCCTAAGGCAATAAGGTATAGAATTGATGCCAGCCTGTGTAAAAACAGCTGAATCATCGGATTCTGAAGCCGCTGAAAAGTCAATATCCGGGAACCGGAATATAAAATCATTGATAAATTCCGGGCTGCCGGAGGTAAAGAAGCATTTCTTCTCAAAGTTTTCGGTAGCACTGTATAATCTAAGTTTAAGCCCGTTTAGCAGTTTGTACAGCAGATTGTCGGCATTTTCTTCCAGTAATTCAGGTGGGTTGGCTGTTTGAAACTTTGGTTTTATGTTTTCGATAGTGCTGTTAACAACATATTCCAGTTCATCAATGATCTCCAGCTGTCTTTTAAAACTGCCGGTGAGATATACATTTTCCGGTGAAAAAAGCTTTTGTAAGTAAGGGGTTATTTGTGGTTCAACTGCTTCTATCTGCGGGTATAAATTACTGCCCTGGTTGCTTAAATAAAATTCGATGGTATCAATTACGCTCTGCTGGGTTTTCTCTCCAAAGCCTTTATAAAGTTTAAGGCGGTTTTCTTTGCAAGCGTATAAAAGTTCGCCAATACTTTCTATTTCCATCTCTTTCCAGATGGTAGAAATTTTTTTAGGTCCGATGCCTTTTATGTTCAGCATTTCTATCACACCAATGGGTGTTTTTTCAATCAACTCCTGCAAAACTTTTAAAGAACCTGTTTCTAAAATTTCAATTATTTTTTTTGCAGATGATTCACCGATGCCTTTTATTGATGCAATTTTTTCTTTGGGTATTTCACTTAATTGCTCGGGTAATTTTTCGATATGAAAAGCGGCAATTGCATACGATTTTGCCTTAAAATTATTTTCTGCATGGATGTCTGTTAATTTGCCTAAAAGGCTGAAATTTTCGGCAATTTGGTAATTATCCATTTTTTTAGATTGTTACAGTAAATGTAAGAAGAATAAAAAACTGCCTGCTGAAAAAAATATTTTTTGAAAGAAAAATCAAAAATCAGCTAACTGCATTTTATAAAACTGAAAATGTTTTTTCAAGAAAACGGGTTAGTTATTTTTTCTGCAATGCTGAAATATTTTTAAAACCCAAGAGCAGATTTATAAAATTGCCTTTACACAAACCATAAGATGATTCTTATAAGTAATAAATATAGCCTGTTGGCTGAAATTCGCTTTGGGAAAGGGTTTTAACGAAAAAGTCCCGATCAATGATCGGGACTTTAATGATATTCTGCTTTGTTAAAAGCGAAGAATTACTTCTTCTTTGCAGCTTTCTTTGCAGCTTTTTTAGGAGCAGCTTTCTTTGCAGCTTTTTTAGGAGCAGCTTTTTTAGCAGCGGCCTTTTTTGGAGCGGCTTTCTTAGCAGCGGCTTTTTTTGGAGCAGCTTTTTTTGCAGCTTTTTTCTTTGTTGCCATTTTTTTAAAATTTAATTGGTTAGTAAATAATACTTAAAAATAAATACATTTTTTAAACTACCAAAAAAAATATTAAAAAAATTAAGCACTTGCCTCAACGGCAGCAACTGAAACAATGGTCTTATCGCCTCTTGTTTTTTTGAATTCAACCAGTCCATCTGTTAATGCAAAGATGGTAAAGTCTCTTCCTACTCCAACATTTTTACCAGGATGATAAGTTGTTCCGCGTTGACGGATAATAATATTTCCTGAAAGTGCCGGTTGACCACCGTAAATTTTTACACCTAATCTTTTGCTGTGTGAATCACGACCGTTTTTTACCGAGCCTTCACCTTTTTTGTGTGCCATGTGTTAAACTTTTAATTTTTGAATTTTGAATTTTTACTTTCAAAATTAATTATGCAATTGCAGTTACCTTAATGTGTGTATACTGCGTACGATGTCCGTGTTTTTTACGGAAACCTTTCCTTCTTTTCATTTTAAAAGCGATCACTTTGTCGCCCTTAACAAGGTCGCTGATAATTTCAGCTTTAACTACTGCCTTTACATTTGCACCTGCAACAACGTTTCCGTCATTATCAGTCATCAATACATCAGCGAATTCTACTGAATCGCCGGTTTTGCCCTCTATATGAGGTACGTATAAGCTGTCGCCTGCTTTAACTTTAAATTGCTGACCCGCTATTTTTACTACTGCTAACATAAAATTCCCAAATTTAGGACGGCAAAGGTAAGGGTTTAGGCTGAAAATTAAACCTCATTTTATAAAAAATATACACCGAAATAATCAATTTGGGGAAAACAAGCCCGCATCAGGTTGAAATTCAGTTAAAACCTGCCCGTTTAACAGCATATTCTCTTTACATTCGCCCTTAAATATGCGCTATATACTTCGTTTTATATCAATACTTTTCACTGTTTATGCCTTTTTAATCTTTGTTGGCTTTCTGCTGTTGATATTTCCGCTGGTGGTAATAGCCTCTTTTTTTGGCAAAATAGGGGGCGGTAACTTCATTTACAGGCTTTGTCACCTTTGGGCCGATTTCTTTTTACTGATGATCGGCATATTTCATCGTAATATATATGAAAGCCCACATGACCGGTCCAGGCATTATGTGTTTGTATTTAATCATATCTCTTATATGGATATCCCGGTCTTACTAAAAACCATTCGTTGGCAGCATATAAGGGTACTGGGTAAGGCCGAAATGGGGAAAATTCCAATTTTTGGATTTTTGTACCGGTGCACAGCTGTGATGGTTGAAAGAGGCGATCCGGAAAAAAGGGCCAAAAGTGTTGAGCAGTTAAAGTCGGTACTTCGAAAAGGTATATCTATTGTAATTGCGCCGGAAGGTACATTTAATATGACCCATAAGCCCCTGAAAGAATTTTACGATGGCGCATTTAAAATCGCTATTGAAACCCAAACACCCATAAAGCCTGTTCTGTTTTTGGATACTTATGACCGGATGGGTTATGAATCCATATTTTCAATCACACCCGGCAAATCAAGATCTGTTTACCTGGAAGAAGTATCTGTGGAAGGACTTACTTTAGAAGATGTAGATTTTTTAAGAGAAAAGGTCTATAAAATAATGGAAGAAAAATTGATTGAAAATAAAGGGAGCTGGATAAAAGGACTGGCAGATAAATAAAGCACATAGATTATCTTTAGAGCATCAGATGAGCACAGGAAACGAAATACAATTTGCAGATGATTCATCTGGCTTTTGGGCCGAGATCATTCTTCCGCTGGCACTGCCAACAACTTATACTTACGCCATTCCAACACAATTTTTACAAAGAGCTTTACCGGGCTGCCGGGTAGAAGTTGTTTTTGGTAAACAGAAAAAATACGCCGGAATCATTAAATCGGTGTTGGATAAACAACCACCTTATCCCACCAAGGAAATATTGAATGTACTCGATGATGAACCCATACTTTATCCACAGCAATTAAAACTTTGGCAGTGGATGAGCGAATATTATATGTGCAGCGAAGGAGAAGTAATGTCGGCTGCATTACCCACGCATTTTAAACTGAGCAGTGAGACCATTTTAATTTATAACGAAGAGATAGGAGAAGATTTCACACATCTGAATGACGAAGAATTCCTGGTTGCAGAAGCCTTATTATTAAAAAAGGAATTGAGATTAACAGAAATTCAGCAGATACTGGATATAACCCATGTTTACCCACTGATAAAAAAACTGATAGACAAGAAAGTTTGTTTTGTGTGGGAAGCGATGGACGAGCAATACAAAGTGAAGAAAGAAAATTATGTAATTCTTAACCCGGAATACAGCGGCGATGAGAAAATGAGTGAACTGCTCAATAACTGGAGCAGGGCGCCTAAGCAAATGGAACTGCTGCTGGCATTTCTGCACCTGCAAAAAACTGAAGGCGATGTTATACAAAGCGAACTGCTTAAAAAAGCAGGCGCTTCGGCAGCGCAGTTAAAAGGGCTTACAGAAAAAAATATTTTAGTCGTTGAGAAGCGATCGATTGATCGTATAAAATCGTTACCCAAAAATGTAGAGATCGATTTTGAGTTCAGCGCAGCACAACAGGAAACTTCTGATAAAGTTGCAACTGCATTTGAAGAAAAAAATGTTTGTCTGCTGCATGGCGTAACCAGCAGCGGTAAAACCCAGGTTTATGTAAAGCTCATTGAAAAATATTTTACCCAGGGTAAGCAGGTTTTGTATCTGCTACCCGAGATTGCTTTAACAACACAGATCATCCGCCGCCTGCAAAAACATTTTGGCGGCAATATCACCATTTATCATTCACGTTTTAATAATAACGAACGCATTGAATTGTGGAATAAGATATGCACCGGCGAAGTAAAGATTGTGCTGGGTGCAAGGAGCGCCCTGTTCCTGCCCTTTAAAGACCTTGGGCTCATCATAGTGGATGAAGAACATGATCCGTCTTTCAAACAGCAGGATCCGGCTCCCAGGTACAATGCAAGGGATGCAGCTATTTATTATGCATCGCTTTTTAGAGCAAAAGTGTTGCTTGGCAGCGCCACGCCTTCCATCGAAAGTTATTTTAATGCCATGCACGATAAATATGCATTGGTTGAATTGAATGAACGCTTTGGCGGCATCAAATTACCGGAGATTGATATCATTGATACCAGGCAGGTGGTACAAAAAGGAAAAGTGATGATCAGCCCACAACTAAAGGAAGCCATGCAAAAAGCACTGGAGAACGACCGGCAGGTTATTCTCTTTCAAAACAGGCGTGGTTACAATCCTTATCTCATTTGCGGCACCTGCGGTTTTATTCCGCAGTGTACACATTGCGATGTATCGCTTACACTGCACAAGTACAGCAATAAACTGCATTGCCATTATTGCGGCAGTGTGTATCCAAAACTAATTACCTGTCCGGCCTGCGGTACCAATAACTGGCTGGAGAAAAATTTTGGTACCGAAAAAATTGAAGAACAGCTGGAGGAAGATTTTCCCAAATACAGAATTGCCCGTATGGATGTCGATAGTGTTCGTGGAAAAACAGCGCACGATAATTTGATCCAATTGTTTGAACAGCACCGGCTGGATATTTTAGTGGGTACACAGATGGTAGTGAAAGGCCTGGATTTTGATAAAGTGAGCCTGGTAGGAATTTTAGATGCAGATGGTTTGCTGGCATTTGCCGATTTCAGGGTGAATGAAAGGGCCTTTCAATTGATGGAGCAGGTGAGTGGCCGTGCCGGCAGAAAAAAAGAGCAGGGCAAAGTGATCATACAGGCAACGAATGTAAAGCACCCGGTTTTGCAATTGGTGCAACAGCACGATTACAAAAAGTTATATGCGATGGAGATCGAGAACCGCAAGCAGTTTTTCTACCCGCCGTACAGCCGCATTGTTTTGCTAACTTTAAAACACAAGGACAAAAACATTGTAACGGCAGCCGCAGAAAAGTTAACGCAACTATTGAAGCAGGATCTGAAAGATTATATCGTTGGTCCTGCAGCTCCGGTTGTAAACCGAATACGTAACCAGTATTTGATGGAGATCCTGATCAAGCTGCCCAAAGAGCCGGGCATGAGTTTACGATACAAGGCAGCCATCAGGAATCACATTAACCTGGTAACAGGGGAGAAGAACTTTAAGAGCGTTTTAGTGGTAGCCGATGTAGATAAAATGTAAGGCTGTCAAACTGGCAAAAAATGAAATAAACAGTTTTTAAATAAATGAGCTTAATCGAAAAAAATATATCCGTAAAAATCTACAACACATTTGCAATCAATGCTTATGCTGATTTATACGCTTCCTTCAATTCGATTGAAAATCTGGGAGAATTGCTTCAATCCTATCAACAAATTAGAAATAATCAGCAAAACTCATTTTTAATTTTAGGAGGTGGAAGTAACTTGTTGTTTACCAGTAATTTCCATGGAATAATATTGAGAAATGAGATCAAAGGTATCAAAATAATAAAGGAAGACGAACATCATATATACATACAGGCGGGTGCAGGTGAAAACTGGCATCAATTCGTTTTATATTGTATTGAACACAACCTCGCCGGGGTTGAGAACCTGTCCCTTATTCCGGGAAATGTGGGTGCATCGCCCATGCAAAATATAGGAGCTTACGGGGTGGAGATAAAAGATGTTTTTCATTCGCTGGAAGCTTATCACATTAAAGATAAAAAGATGGTAACCTTCACTTTAAATGATTGTGAATTTGGGTACCGTGAAAGCGTTTTCAAGAAGAAATTCAAAAATGAGTTTGTAATAACCAACGTAACTTATCGCCTCAACCGCATTCCCGATTACAAAATTTCTTACGGTGCCATCGGCCAGGAACTGGAGAAGATGGGCGTAAAAGATTTGAGTATTCGGGCAGTATCCCGGGCTGTGATCAATATCCGTTCTTCCAAATTACCCGACCCTGCAGTGATTGGTAATGCAGGCAGCTTCTTTAAAAATCCTGAAATTCAAAATTCGAAATTCAAAAGTTTAAAAGAAGCCTTTCCCGGAATTGTGGGATACGATCTTCCAAATGGAAATGTAAAACTTGCCGCCGGTTGGTTGATAGAACAATGCGGACCTTCAACAGGTACAAGCTGGAAAGGTTTTAGAAAAGGCGATGCAGGCTGCCACGAAAAACAGGCATTGGTGTTGGTAAATTATGGCAATGCAACAGGTAGTGAGATATATGATTTAAGTGAAGAGATTTTGCAGAGTGTGAAAGCTAAGTTTGGGGTAGAGTTGGAACGAGAAGTGAACATTATCTGAGGTTCAAATAATTTTCATCTCTCTTAAAATTGCCTTGACCTCCTCCGGTGCCGTACTCAGCAAAAATAATTCCATCTGCCTGTCTTCATCTTTTTTAGAAAAAACTGTTTCTTTCTCATAAAAAGAAACACAGCCATTGAACAATTGCCAATGGCTGTGTTCATCATGTTGTAACCTACAGCCGGTATAACCCAATCTGGATACTGACTCAACTTCTGTATTACTTAATAGTGCCTGCTGCCAAAGAATCATCCAGGCTTTTTGTTGTACTGTGGTAAGTTCCCATTCAGGATCTTTTCTGCCGGAGAACAGCAGGGCGGTGGCTTTCCATTTTGTATTTGTCAGCTTCAATTATTTTATTTTAAAACGTCCGTGAGTTACCTGCATAAAAGTACAAAAGTTGTTATAAGAGCCACGGTCTGCAGTACGTGGGTCGGTTATGGGGTTGCCCGAATTATCGAGCAACGTAGCTGGCGTATGTCCGGGTTTGTGGCTCCACTTCCCATTATTTCCTTTGCGGTACCAATGATAATCGTAATTGGTGCCGTTAACCAATGCTGCTAAATGACTGGGATAGATACATTTATTATCCTGGCTGGGTTTATCAACCAACCCATCTAAAATTGCTCCCTTTTTTGCACTTATACCGGGTGCAGGCAAATCGCAGCCGGCATTGCTGGTCCAATGCTGGCCGCTTGCATTGCCGGGTTGAGCAAAAGTGTCTGTACGGTAATTGGTGCCGTAGTTGTAGCAGTTATTATTCCAGGTAATGTTGGCATCGGTATTCCAGGCTGCAAGATCTGGCACAGGCGCACAGGCACAAACAGCCCTTACCACTATAATATCATCCCTGAAAATGTCAATATTTCTGAAATAATTATCAATCCATAATTTTCTTTTATCTAAGTAATCTTTTAAAAGTATTTCTGTTGTTCTGCGTAAATCCGGAAGACCTTTTACATCCTGCAGTTTTTTAAAATTGTCGAATAAAAAAGATTCCAGTCCACCTTCAGCTTTTGCAGCTTTTCCATCGGCATATACCATATCATGTGTATAATGCATAAGCTGGGGCATATCTGCATTCAGTTTTTTACCCTGCTGCTCAATGAAGAGTCCGCGGTAACCTAAAACAGAAGGGATGGGCGCTGTTTTTTCAGTTTGTTTACGAAGTGCGCCAAACGAAAGTTTTTTAAAAAGATTCCGGGCAGTAGCATCATCCAGCATTATGAAAGGATCAGGTCTTCCGCTGAACATGCTTAGCGTTAATTTAACTGGCATAAAATAATTTTTGAGGTTAATTAATGAGCCTCAAAATACACAGTTAGATTATGGTGTGCAATACCCTATTAGTGGTATCAATTAAAGTCATCATCATTAAAATCATCCTCGCTGAAGTGTTGTGTGCCGATATTCAGCATACTGCCCATGAGATCTTTAAACTCAATCTTACCTTCCAGTATTTTTTTACTAATGAGTGAATGTGCAGCCAGTCCGTGCAAAACAAATTCCATCAGCAAAGCATTTTCTTTATCATTGGCGGCTTTAAAATATTTTTTTACCAATGCATGCAGGCCATCAACTTTATAAAGCAACTGTACTTTGTCTTCGTCTTTTGTTTCAAAAAAATTATTAAGACTGTTACCGGCATCAAACCAGCGGGTGATGGCTTTGTAAGGATTCTCTTCAGGCTCAGTTTCCTTTTTGCCTCTTTTCTTTTTTAATGTATCAGGATTTGGAAAGTATTGGCCAAACTGTGTGCGGATAGATCGCTCCAGTAAATTAAATGCAACCTGGTAAGGTCCTTCCTGCTCGCCCTCATACACCAGTTCTATTTTACCGGTTATGGAGGGGATGATACCGATCAGATCGCTCAGCCAAACCTGTGTTTCGGTTTCGTTATTAATTAAAGCTCTTCTTTCTGCAGCGCTGATGGCATTTTCATAAGCACTGATGCTAAGCCTGGCACTTACGCCACTTTTTTTATCCACCAGTTCGCTGCCACGGGCTTCAAAGGCAACCTGTTCAATCAATCTTTTTATTAAGTCACTAACTTTTACTCTTGCCTGCTGTGCTTCATTAATGGCAGCTTCCTGTTCGGTTATTTCCAAAGCTGTTTCCAGTGTTTTTGGATAGTGCGTTAAGATCTGGCTTTCAATCCTGTCTTTTAATGGTGTTACAATACTGCCGCGGTTTGTATAATCCTCGGGGTTGGCGGTAAATACAAATAAAACATCCAATGGTAATCTTAATTTGAATCCACGGATTTGAAGATCACCTTCTTCTAAAATATTGAATAAAGAAACCTGTATCCTTGCCTGCAGATCGGGCAGTTCATTAATTACAAAAATGCAGCGATTGCTGCGGGGAATGATGCCATAATGCAAAACCCTTTCATCTGCAAAACTTAATTTGAGATTAGCTGCTTTTATCGGATCAATATCGCCAATCAGATCGGCAACACTTACATCGGGTGTAGCCAGTTTTTCGCCATAACGCTGACTGCGGTGCAGCCAGGCAATCGGCGTATCATCTCCTTTTTCTTCAATCAAATCCAATGCATAACGTGATATGGGTTGCAATGGATCATCATTAATTTCGCTTCCGGCAATAATAGGGATATATTCATCCAGCAAGTCAATCATCTGCCTGGCCATACGTGTTTTTGCCTGTCCACGTAAACCCAAAAACAAAATATTATGTTGAGATAATAAGGCTCTTTCCGTATCTGGTATCACCGAATCTTCGTAACCCAAAATACCGGGAAAAGGATTTTCTTTTGCCTGAATTTTTTTGATAAGATTTTCACGTATCTCCTGCTTGATGCTTTTTGAAATATAGCCGCTCTTTTTTAATTCGCCTAATGTTTTAATTACTGGTTTGCTCATTTTTAAAAGTTAAAATTCAAAAGTCAAAATTCAAAAACTGTTTAATTTTGACTTTTTACTTTTGATTTATTAATATACTGTTTTCCTTTTCCCACTTTCAAAATCCTTAAATATAAATGCACCCAGTTTATCCAGTCCTGCAAAGAAAGCCTTGCCATTATTTGTTTCAGTAAACTCCTGAACAAATTTTTGCAGATAAGGGTCGGTGGCAATCATGAATGTGGTAATGGGAATCTTTAATTTTTTACATTGAGTTGCTAAACTCATGCATCGGTTCAAAATCTTCCTGTCAACTCCCCAACTGTTTTTATAATAACGTGTGCCCACTTTTAAACAGGTTGGCTTACCATCGGTTATCATAAATATCTGTTTGTTGGGATTGCGCCTTCTTCTTAAAATATCCATTGCCAGTTCCAGCCCGGCAACGGTATTGGTATGATAAGGCCCAACCTGCAAATAGGGAAGGTCCTTAATTTCAATGGGCCAGGCATCGTTGCCAAATACCACAATATCCAATGTGTCTTTCGGGTATTTGGTCTGAATCAATTCACTCAACGCCATCGCTACTTTTTTTGCCGGCGTAATTCTGTCCTCACCATATAATATCATGGAGTGGGAGATGTCTATCATCAGAACAGTTGATGTCTGCGATTTAAAATCAGTCTCCCGTATTTCCAGGTCATCTTCCTGCATTTTAAAACTATCAATACCATGATTGATCTGTGCATTGCGGATGCTGTTGGTAAAATCTATCTGCTCCATGGTATCGCCAAACTGAAAGGGCCTTGTCTCGGGGTTTATTTCATCGCCACCACCGGGTTTAAAGGTTTGGTGATTGCCCGATTTGGTTTTCTTTAGTTTACCAAAAATCTCTTCCAGGCTTTTCTTACGAATGCCCTGCTCGGTTTTGGAGGTAATTTTTATTTCTCCCTTTTCATTTTTATCATCAATGTATCCTTTTGCTTTCAGGTCTTCTATAAAATCGCCAATACCGTATTCGTTGTTGGTGAGTTTATATTCTTTATCCAGTTCATTCATCCATTGCATGGCTTCATTAAAGTCGCCGCTGGTATAAGTGAGCAGTTGTAAAAAAAGATTCAGCAAAGTCTCAAAAGGAGATTTGCCGTTTGTATTGGGGTCGAATTTTGAAAAGTTATATCCTAACAAGGTGAAAAATTAAAGTAGTTGCAGAATCTGTAAAATCAACAACTAAATTACGAAACATTTAAGTGTATCGATTTGTTCGTTTGTTAAATAAATAAATCCCCCCGGTTTTAGCGGAGGGATTTATTTAGAAACTATTTCTACATTTATTTTTTTGGTGTATCTGTAGTTTTAGCAGGGTCTGTTTTTATTGTTCCCGGCAATTCTTTCATGCCGGATTGAGCCTTGTACTGCTGTTCAAACTGCATAATACGCATCAGGAACTGCTCGGCGGCATTTTTGTCACCACCTCTTCTGCCGGATTGATCTGCCAGGAAATCGAAAGAACCGGCTTTGTTCTCATCAAGCGAATTATAATAACTGATCTGTTGTTCAAGATCTTTCTTGAGGCTTTTGGTTATACGTGCTGCCAGCACAGTGTCTTCGGCTGCATAAGATGCCTGTAACATCAGCAAAGAAATATAATTCTGCTGCTGGTTGCGGCTTACCATACCATAAGGGAAGTTTTCTTCCAGCATCATTTTATCGGCTTTGTTCAGCATTTTACGGGCTTCATCTTTTTTATCTTTTTGAGCCAGGTCCATAGCGGCAGTTGCATAAGCCATGCGGATGCTGTTTAAATGGCGGCGGTTTTCCTCATCAAAATAAACACCTGGCTTGTCTGCATTGCCCGAAGCAAATTTGCTCATCATCTTATCATACACCCATGGTGCATTCACTTCGCTGTTTGCAACAGGTACCAGGCGGTAAGTAAGCCCATCCTGACGCATATAGTTTTGAAAACCCAATCCTCCGGCATCCTGCGATGTAAAGTAAATAGGGCGTTTCCATTTATTTGCTGCAATGATGTTTAAGATGGCTGCATCATTTTTGAATAATGCAGTTTTTGGAATTTGAAAAACAACCTGCGAAACCACACTGTCGTTTGCATTCACAGTTCCATTCTGACGCACATAATTTGCATCAACAGGAATAGAAACCAGTTTTGAAGGAAAAATATTAATGTTCCTTTCATCTCTTCCTACTTCACCTTTATTAGGGTCATCGCTTCCGGCAAAATCTTTCATCATGGTGTACAGATCCATAGGTTGAGCCGGATCGCCTGTGATGCCTGCTTTAGCTCTGAATTTGTTGAGGAAAGCAGGATTATTGCCATATATACCTTCGGGCGAATAAATAATATCACGCTTGGCTCCTTCAATTTGCGCAGCAGACCAGATGGCATCTATTGGATCGCTGTCATTAACTTTATAGCGAAGCTGGTTAATATACCAATCGGTACCCAACAGGCTTGAGTTTATAACACGGATATCTTTACGGATCCCCTGTACTTCCTGTGCATACCAAAGCGGGTAAGTATCATTATCACCAAAAGTTATCAGTATGGCATTGGGAGCACAACTTTCCAGGTAATCGATGGCAAGGTCACGGGCCAGTGTTTTGTTGCTGCGGTCATGGTCATCCCATTCCTGGCTGGCCATTAAAACCGGTACTGCCAGCAAACACAATGCACCTGCGGTTAACCCGGCAACCATTCTGTTTTTTATAAATGTGGTAAACAATTCTTTTACATATAAAACACCCAGGCCAATCCAGATGGCGAAAGCGTAGAAGGAGCCAACAAAAGCATAGTCACGTTCACGTGGCTGATTGCCGGCCTGGTTTAAATAAAACACAATGGCTAATCCGGTAAAAAAGAAAAGCAATCCAACAATTAAACCATCTCTTCTGTCTTTCATTATCTGAAAAACCAAACCAAGCAAACCTAAAATTAAAGGAAGGGCAAATAATTTGTTATTGGCTTTGTTGTGCTTTAAACTGTCTGGCAGCATATTCTGGTCGCCCAGTCGCCAATTATCATAAAAACCTATTCCGGTTTTCCAGTTTCCATCTCTTACATTACCCATATTTACACCCTGGATATCGTTTTGCTTTCCGGCAAAATTCCACAGGAAATAACGCATATACATCCAGCCAACCTGGTATGCCATGGCAAATTGTATATTTTCGCCCACAGTAGGACCTCTTTCCCAATTACCTTCCTGGTCTTTTCCAATCTGCATCCAGCTTGCATAGTAATCGGCATGGCCCTGGTCGTTGCTTTGGTCCCACATGCGTGGAAACAAATGCATATCAGCCGGAGCGTAAACATACTCTACTTTTTGGCCGTTCTTTTCGTATTTGCCATTACTCTTAATGTAGGTTTCTGTTATTTTGGTGTCAGCTGGCTGTGCAGTAAAATCCTGGCCATATAAAATTGGCCAGTCGCCATACTGCTCACGGCTTAAATAGCCAACCAAACTCACCGGGTTATCTACATTAAACATATCAACCGAAGGATCGGCGCTTGAACGCACCAATGTGGTGAAGTAGGTTGAATACCCCAGCAACATAAATACAAAGCTCCAAAGGCCAAGCTTCAGAAAATTCCAGTTTCTTTTAGCTGCTATCTTTAAGCCGAAGAAGATCAAAAATCCAATAAAAATGAAGAAGAATACAAAGCCCGAATAATAGGGCAGGCCAAAACTATTCACGAATAAGATATCAAAATTACCGGCGCCTTTAATGGTCCATACTACAACTGCTTTTTGTACAAGCCCTGTAATACCACAACCAATAAGGAAAGCCCAGAATGTTCCCATTTTTGTGATCTTTTCATAACGCTTGTAATAATAAATCATTACAATGGCCGGTATGGTTAATAAGTTCAGTAAGTGAACACCAATTGATAAACCCATCAGGTAAAATATCAGGATGATCCAGCGATCGGCTTTTGTGAAATGGCCTTTTATGCCTTCTTTTTGTTCTGCATCTACACTTTGTTCCCACTTTAATATTCCCCAAAATACAACTGCAGTAAAGAAAGATGATAAAGCATACACCTCGCCTTCAACAGCGCTGTACCAGAACGAATCTGAAAAAGTATAAGCCAATGCGCCAACGATACCTGCAGCCATTACACCATAGATCTTTTCATTGGTTAATTCGGCACCATCTTTTGTTACCAGCTTACGGGCAAAATGGGTAATACTCCAGAATAAAAATAAAATGGTAAATCCGCTGGCCAAAGCACTCATCAGGTTAATACCGGTTGCAGCATGTGCAGCATCAAAAGGTACCATAAACAGGCGGCCTATCAATACAAATAAAGGCGCTCCCGGTGGATGTGGAATTTGCAGTTTATAGGCACTGGAAGCAAACTCGCCACAATCCCAGAGACTGCCTGTGGCTTCCATTGTCATAATATATACGGCGCATGCAATAATGCAAACGATCCATCCGGTAATGTTGTTGATGCGTTTAAAGCTCATAATATGATTTGGTTATAGGTTGGCAAATATAAATTAGTTTGTGGTTAGAAGATGGCCGTTTGTGGATTTTTTTACCTCATTCGGTCGCTCTCCGCAATCTTCCCGATAAATCTTTATTCTGTGAATACATCTTCGATATGAAAAACAGGAACACAGATGACACGAATTGAACAGATATGCACAGATTTTTTTCTGCTTTGCAGAAAATTTGGATTGCTTCGGTGATCCAACATCTGGCGAAGCAGGATAATCCTGTGTTTATCCAATTTTAAAAGATAGTCATTAGCTTAGTGAATCCTGTAAATCCGTTCAACCCGTGTAATTCTTGTTCCCATTATCTTTACCAAATGAAAAAGGCCCTGATACAACTTCATATTGCCGTTTTTTTAGCAGGCTTTACTGCTATTTTAGGTAAGCTGATTACGCTTAATGAAGGATTGCTGGTTTGGTTCAGGCTTTTAATTACCGTTGTAACACTGGCAGCTATTTTATTTTTCAGAAAACAACTTTTACGTATTCCTTTTAAAGATGTACTTAAAATTTTTGGGGTAGGGGTGATTGTAGCCATTCACTGGGTTACTTTTTACGGCAGTGTTAAATATGCAAATGTATCGGTAGCGTTGGTTTGTTTTAGTGCCACCGGTTTTTTTACAGCTTTTTTTGAACCGCTTATATTTAAAAGAAGTATTTCTTTGATTGAAGTGGCACTTGGATTAATTGCCATTACGGGTATTTATATCATTTTTGATTTTCATCCGCAATATAAACTCGGTATTACTTTCGGAATTATTTCTGCAGTGGGCAGTTCCTTGTTTCCTATTTACAATAAAAAGTTGTTGCTTACTTACTCTCCCAAAATACTTACAGTTTATGAACTGGGAGGCGGACTGCTTGCCTTAACCCTTTTGGTTCCGTTTTATTTAATGCAGTTTCCGGCTGCGTATTTTATACCTACTGCCACCGATTGGTTCTGGCTGCTGGTTTTAGCCTGGCTTTGTACAGTATTAAGTTTTGATCTGCAGCTGAATGCCCTGAAAAAAATATCTGCCTTTACCGCAAACCTCACTTATAACCTGGAGCCTGTTTACGGCATCATACTGGCTTTTATCTTTTTTAAAGAGAATGAAAACCTGAATGGCGCATTTTATTTTGGAGTAGGCTTGATATTACTGGCAGTAGTTTTACAGATGTTGCGGATAAGGCGGCAGTATAAGTAATCTTCAGGGCCGGGTATACAACAATACTAATTACAGGTAATCAATTTCTGTATCCATTTTAGCAAAGGTTTTAAACATGGCAAATACACCGCAGTATTTTTCTGTTGACAGGTTTACTGCCTTTATCATCTTGCTTTTATCTTCTTCGGCCAGTTTTATTTTGTAGGTGATTTTTACATGATTGTAAATTTTTGGATGCTCGGCACTAAGCGCTGCATGCACCCCAATGCTGAAATCGCTGAATTCTACCTTCATTTTATTTAATATAGAAACAATATCAATGCCGGTGCAGCCAGCCAGCGAAGCCAGCATCAGGCGTTTGGGACTGGGGCCGCTGTCTTCTCCGTCATCTTCTGCTGTTGTATCCATTAAAACTTTATGCCCATTAATATCTGCTGTAAAAGCCATCTTGCCGCTAAATAGAGTGGTTACTAAGTGTGTTGTCATAATATAAAGGGTATATTTATTTTATAATTTTGGTTTAGCAATATTAAGATTTGAACGGGAGTTTGCCTCAAAATTACTTGCCTGGATGCTTGTTATGCACAATTTGGCTTTAATTGTGAGTAGATTTCAGCAAAAAAACAAAATTTCTTCCGTTACAATCATTGATTATTAATATTAAACCTTACCTTTGCCGTCCAAAAATAAGCACTATGGCTAGAGTATGTCAGGTTACAGGAAAGAAGCCGATTACAGGAAATAAGGTTTCTCACTCAAATATTAAAACAAAACGCAGGTTTTTACCAAATTTGCAAACCAAAAGATATTTCCTTGCTGAGGAAGATAAATGGGTTACCCTTAAAGTATCTTCAGAAGCAATCAGAACCATCAATAAAAATGGTCTGTTTTCGGTTGTAAAGCAGTTACGTGCTGCCGGTGAAAAAATCTAATTAAAAATCGGTTAGTTGGTTAATACTAAATAAACAGATTAACTGGCAACCAACAAACAATAAGTAAAATGGCAAAGAAAGGTAACAGGGTACAGGTTATACTGGAGTGTACCGAGCACAAAACAAGTGGTATGGCCGGCACAAGCCGTTATATTACCACAAAAAATAAAAAGAACACACCTGAGCGTTTAGAGTTAAAAAAACTTAACCCTATTTTAAAGAAGGTTACTGTTCATAAAGAAATTAAATAAGATCGTTAATCCGTTAATTAGTTCATATACTGATTAACAAATAAACATACTACCATGGCAAAAGCAGCTAAAACCGCGATAAAAACCAAAGACCAGAAAGCAGCAGCGGAAGCAAAAAACTGGACAAAAGTGATACGTACATTACGTAGCCCTAAAACAGGTGCATACACTTTTAAAGAAGCTATTGTACACAAAGACAAAATTAAGGAACACTTAGCCAGCTAAGTTTTTGCGGCAATAAAATAATATTTAAAGCTTTTCGATTTATCGGAAAGCTTTCTTAATTTTCGGAATACCGGAAAGCAGATGCTGGATACTTGATACTGGAAGCAGCTTACCAATCAACCAACTTTTAGTATCAAAGGGAATATCCAGCATCAAGAATCAAGCAACAACCATGGGATTATTCGATAAAATTTTTGGAAAAAAGCAGCAACAGGAATCACTTAACCAGGGATTGGAAAAGACCCGTGAAGGTTTCTTTAGCAAAATAACAAAAGCCATTGCCGGTAAAAGTACAGTTGATGAACAAGTGCTTGACGACCTGGAAAATGCACTGGTAAGTGCCGATGTAGGTATTGAAACCACTGTAAAAATTATTGAGCAGATCGAAAAACGTGTGGCAAAAGATAAATACCTGAACACTGCTGAACTAAATAAGATTTTAAAGGAAGAGATACAGCATATTTTGGTTGCTGCACCACAGGACAGCAGTTATGAAAACTACGAATTGCCCATCGGGCATAAGCCCCATATTATTTTAGTGGTTGGTGTAAACGGCGTTGGTAAAACAACCACCATTGGTAAACTGGCGCACAATTTTAAGCTGGCTGGTAAATCTGTTTTACTGGGCGCTGCTGATACATTCAGGGCTGCCGCTGTTGATCAGTTAACCATCTGGAGTGAGCGTGCAGGTGTTGCCATTGTTAAAAAAGATATGGGCAGTGATCCTGCTGCTGTTGCATTTGATACGGTAAACAGCGGCGTTGCAAAAAATGTGGATGTAATTATCATTGATACTGCAGGCCGCTTGCACAACAAGGCTTATTTAATGGATGAGCTTACCAAAATAAAAAGGGTCATACAAAAAGTGGTGCCCGATGCACCGCATGAAGTGATGCTGGTGCTGGATGGCAGTACCGGGCAAAATGCACTGGAACAGGCCAAACATTTTACAGCTGCCACAGATGTTACTGCTTTAACCATTACCAAATTAGATGGAACCGCCAAAGGCGGTGTGGTATTGGCTATTGCCAATCAATTTAAAATACCGGTAAAATTTATTGGTGTGGGCGAAAAGGCCGAAGACTTGTTGGTTTTTAATAAACAGGATTTTGTTGACAGTCTTTTTAATTTATCAAACTGATATCTAAGGGTTTTAATTTTTGCTCATAAAAAAGCCCCTGTAGAAACAGGGGCCGGTTACCAAAACTAACTGCTTATGAGAAAATCTTTATTGTTTAAATTTTGTTGTTATAATCTTTACAACACAAATATCTAAAGAAATAATAAGCTGCGCTGTTAAGAAAATACAAAACGCAGTTAAAGTAGCGTTAAAACGATTTGACAGAGCAGCATTCCTTTACAAAGTGATGACAAAGAAAAGCCGCCCTTAAAAGAGCGGCTTTTTTATTTTTATTTTACGCTGAATAATTAACTTCCTCCCATGCCTCCGCTGTTCTCTGTTCTTTTATTTTCTTCTTCAATGGCCGATTTACGCTGGCGTGCCGCTTTAATTTGGGTACTGCCAAAACGCATGCTGAAGCTTAATTTAAACTGGCGGCTTTCGGGTTTGCCATAGAAATTATTTGTCTGCCCTGCGAAATCTGAATCGCCCCTGAATTTTAATGTATTGAAAACATCACCCACACCAACTTTTATATTGCCTTTTCCTTTAAAGATGGTTTTTTGTAAACCGGCATCTATACTGTAAATAGCTTTGCTTTTAAAAGAACCCATCCACACAGAAGGAGAATTGTAAAAACCGCTTAATTCGGCTGTAAGTGTTTTACCCAGCTTAAAACTGTTCTGCATAAAAGCGCCTACAGTAGCTACATCAATATCAATTTTTTCAACCTTACCGGTAAGCGATGGTATTTTGGCATTGTACATCGTATAGCTTGCATTTACATTGGCAAAGAAGCTGTACCATTTATATTGAAAAGGATAACTCACATTAAAGCTTATGATATCCTGAGTTGCCAGGTTGCTTCTGCTCATTACACTTTTCGAACCTGATACATCAGGCAGCATGGCAAACATATCTTTTACATGGCTGTAGTTAAGCCTTGTATTCAGTTTGTATTTATAGGTGTTGGTGATACCAAAACTGTTTGTGTATTGCGGCCTTAGTTTAGTATTGCCTTTCATGGTGCTGTAATCATTCAACCTGAATTCAAAGGGGTTAACGTCCTGGTAAGCGGGGCGGTCAATACGCCTGCTGTAAGTAAGTCCCCATTGGTTCAAAGGGTTTTTGTTGAAAGTGATGGCAGCGCTTGGGAATACATCTACATAATTACGTTTTACAGATGAATCAAAACTATTGGGTAAACCATTGTTTACGGTACCTGTAGAGTGTCCTTTTGAATTGGTATTTTCAACCCTTAAACCTGCCTGTATCATAAAACCTTTAAAAGCACGGTTGTAGTTTACATAAGCTGCATTAATGTTTTCGTTATAAACAAACTGGTTGTTTTCACTTGAAGTTTTGGTGCCTTCAACGCTGTTGCGGTTAAAATTATTATCCGTGTTCACAAAACCAATTTTACCACCGTATCCTAATCTTCCTTTCTTAAAATTCTGCTCATAATCCACTTTAAAAGAATATATCCTGATATCGGTTGGCGATACCATTTGGTTTGATGAATTGTATATTAAAGTACCTGATGAATTGTAATATGCATTTGGCTGCGACTGGTTGTTACGCAAATTGAAGATACCAAAATCAGCGTCAATATTCAATTCGCTGCCGCCTGCTACAGCATAGCGATAGTTTCCATTAAAGTTAACATTCGACCTTTTATTCTTATTATCACCCGATCCAATGGCTGTTCTGTCGAGCGTATATGTAGGTGTATAATAGATCTTCATCGGGCCATCGGTAAGGGTTTGATTATCTGCTATATTGCCGTTTACAACCACACCAATGGTACTTTTTTTATTGATGAAGTAATCCATACCCGCCTTAAAGTTGTGGGAGCCATTATTGCGGTTTGTGATCGTATTTGTCTGGTCGAAAGTACTGTCAGCACCTGTTCTTGTTGACCGTATGCTGAATTCAGTTATACCTTCATTGAAATTGTAATTACCAAAAACGTTTACTTTGGTATTGCGGTGGTTTAAAGAAATACCAGCATTGTATTTTGCATAAATACCAATATTGTATCCGGCATTTACCGATCCGTTTGTACCAATGGTTAAATTTTTCTTCAACCTGATATTGATGATACCGGCGTTACCCGCAGCTTCATATTTTGCAGATGGGTTGGTAATGATCTCAATTGATTCTATCTGCGATGATTGCAGCGATTTTAAATAAGCAGCCAGGTCGCTTCCTGCAAGCGGGCTTGGTTTACCGTCAATATAGATCCTTACACCGTTCTTACCGGCAAGGCTCAGGTTATCGTCTTTATCAATCATAACGCCCGGTGATTTACGCAGCAGTTCCAACCCATCATTGCCAACAGCATTGATGGTACCTTCTACGTTTAAAATGGTTTTATCTGCTTTTACTTCTACCATTGGTTTTGCACTGGAAACAGTAACAGTTGCCAGGTCCTTAGTTACTGGTTGAGCAGCAAGTAAAGGCGCCACTGCATTTTCATTCTCCTTCACTTCAAAAACGGCAGAACTGGTTTTTTTCATGCCAGCCGATGTTGCACTTACAAAATAACTTCCTGGCTTTACCGGAGTAATTTCGTAATTACCGGTGGCATTGGTAACCGCTGTTTTTACCAGGGCTGAGTCTTTGGCCTTCTGCAGCATAATAGTTGCAGCGGCCAGAGGTTTTCCGTTGTTGTCGTTGATTTGCCCGCTTACTTTAGAAGGGGTTTGTGCAAAAGTTGCACTTGTCGTAAATAGGCCGATACCTAATATCAGCATTAATTTCTGTTTCATGGTTATACTTTAAGTTTCTGTTTTTTCAATTTCCGCCGCAAGTTAATCAAGCTCAATTGTAATGAGAATGTCATCATTCACGAATGTGCTTTTTTAAGGATGAATGGTAAGGATTTACTATTCATTATTGATGAAGACGTATTAAGACCACGGTTATTTTAAAATACCCGGTAATTATCGCTGCTGTGATAAATCACTCAATATATTCTAAAATATCTCCGGGCTGGCAGTTAAGTACCTTACAGATAGCTTCCAGCGTGCTAAAGCGTACTGCCTTGGCCTTGCCTGTTTTTAAAATAGAAAGGTTAGACAAGGTCAGGTCCACTTTTTCTGAAAGTTCATTCAACGACATCTTTCTTTTAGCCATCATTACATCCAGGTTTACTATTATAGGCATAGTTATACAGTTAATTCGTTTTCAGTTTGAATTTCAATACCTCTCCTGAATATTTGTGCAATTACAAAAAGCGTAACGCCCATAAACAGCCATACATCAGCGCCGCCAAGGCGTAAATGTTGTGTATCGGGCATATGCACGCCCCGGGTAACCAGCCATTCAGTATATCCAACTCCCGCCCCTGTAAACAAGGCTATCCCAAAAGCCAGGTATGATACATTCATAATAAAAAGCCTCACTTCATTATTGAATGGTTGAGACATAGTAAACTTTTTATTGTACAATATTTTTATGACCAGGTAAAACATAATTGCCTTTAAAACGGATGCAATGCTGATCAGGAGTGTTTCTACAAAAAAATACCCGGGGTCGTATTTATAAAGGGCCGACAGATCATTTCCAACCCAAAACGTTGCTGCATTAATTGGGTTTATCACCAAAGTATAAAAAGCACTGAAGATTGAGCCACCGGCTTCAATACATACACCTATAAATATTATCCAGGAAAGGACATGTAATACCTGTAAGATCAACTTTGTTCTTGTTTTCATTGCTGATTGATTTTTTGATTATAATGCAAATATTGATAAATATTTATTGATAAACAATAAAAATATATCTTTATTTAGTAAAAAATTTTCCACATTTGAAAAGGTTAGCAGGTAAAGTGCTTAAAAAATAGCTTTAATAACTGCATTTCTAAAGGCTTAACTTTGCCGCCAATTATTATGAAGACAAAATCAATAAAAAAGGATAAAGTAAACATCATTACACTGGGTTGCAGCAAGAATATGGTAGATAGTGAAGTGCTGAGCGGACAACTGATAGCCAATGATATTGATGTGGTGCATGAGAATGCCAAAAAAGACCACAATATAGTAATAGTAAATACCTGTGGCTTTATTGAAAAGGCCAAGGAAGAAAGCGTGAATACTATTTTGCAACAGGTAGAATTAAAGCGTCGTGGAAAATTGGATAAAGTATATGTTACCGGTTGCCTGAGCGAACGTTATAAAAATAACCTGGAAGAAGAGATACCCGAAGTGGATGCATACTTTGGTACCATGGAACTGCCAAACATTTTAAAAACTTTTGAAGCTGATTACAAAGCCGATTTGATGGGCGAAAGGTTATTGTACACACCGCAGCATTATGCTTACATGAAAATAAGCGAAGGTTGCAACCGTACCTGTTCGTTTTGCGCTATTCCATTAATGAGGGGGCAACACGTGAGCAGGCCGATAGAATCGCTTGTGGATGAGGCCAAACGTTTAGTTGACCGTGGTGTAAAAGAAGTGATGTTGATAGCGCAGGAGCTTACTTATTACGGACTGGACATTTACAAAAAAAGAGAATTGCCCAAATTGTTACATGCACTGGCTGATGTAAAAGGACTGGAGTGGATACGTTTGCATTATGCTTATCCATCTAAATTTCCACTGGAAATTATTGACGCAATAAAAGAACGGGATAACATCTGCAATTACCTGGATA
Source organism: uncultured Chitinophagaceae bacterium (assembly GCA_963715585.1). Classification (GTDB taxonomy): domain Bacteria; phylum Bacteroidota; class Bacteroidia; order Chitinophagales; family Chitinophagaceae; genus Ferruginibacter. The sequence goes on from OY970254.1 coordinate 1,308,622, forward strand.
TGCCTTTGCAACATGCAGCCAACAACATGCTGAACTTAATGAAGCGCCAGATAACCCGTGAAGAAATGGAAGATCTGATTGGAGAGATACGTAACCGCATGCCCGATATTTGTTTGCGTACTACATTGATAGCAGGCTTCCCTGGTGAAACAAGAGACGATGTAGAAGAACTAAAAACCTTTTTGCAAAAAATGCGTTTCGACAGGGTGGGCATATTTACCTACAGCCATGAAGAAGGCACAAGTGCACACGACCTGGTTGATAATATTCCGGCAGAAGAAAAAGAAGAACGTGCACAGGAAATAATGGAAGTGCAGCAGGAGATAAGCCTGGAAAAAAACCAGGAAAAAGTAGGCAAAACTTTTAAAGTATTGATTGATAAAAAAGAAGCCGGCCGCTATTTGGGCCGTACCGAGTTTGACAGTGTGGAAGTAGACAATGAAGTAATTATTCAAACAAAAAAGAAATTAGTAGTTGGTGATTTTGTGAACGTAAAGATTACAAAAGCCTATGATTACGATATTGAAGGAGAAGTAGTTTAATAAAAATGCCATTGAAACTCAATGGCATTTTTATTAACTGTTAAAATCATTTTGGATATTTTTCCACTAAATGTTTTACAGGTTTTACGGTTTGCAGGTAGCGGTAAATCGCTTTAATATCAAAATCATCCATTTTTGAAAACAGCGACCAGGGCATAATGGAATTAACTTTTCCGGGATTGGACACATAATGTGCAGGGTCTCTGTAGTTTTTAAATTTATCTAAAAACATTTCCTCTGTCCATTTACCAATACCTGTTAAACTATCAGGTGTAATATTTGCAGAGTTTGCAACAAAGGTTCCCAAATTGAAGGTAAACCCGCCAGAAAATAATTCATCCATTTTATATTTTCCTTTTTCCATAGGCGTATGGCAATCCATGCAGGCAGCACTGTTTACAACATATGCCCCGTACTTTACCATGTCTGAAACATCTGGTTTAATATTGTTTTCCAGCGAATTACTCTGTAAAGCCGGATAAGCAAGCGAAACCGGTACTGAAAGAAACCTCTCGGGCACTTTGTTATTGTTGGGCTTTAAGGTGCGTATGTAAGCAACAATACTGTAAATATCTTCCTTGCTCATTTGATTGTAATGTGGGTATGGCATGATTGGAAAAAGGGTGTCGCCATTTTTTTTGATGCCCCTGGTCATTGCTTTAATGATATCCTCATCTGTCCATTTTCCAATTCCGTTTACGGTATCTGGTGTTATATTTCTTGCAAATACAACACCGGGTATTGCATAAATTTCATTAAATACCTCGCCGCCTTTTCCTTCACTTCCGGGCACAATAAGCCCCGAAAATTTATTATAATCACGCTGGCTATGGCAGTCAATACAGCCACAAACATAATGTGCAAGATACTTACCCCTTTCAGTCATCAGTTTAATTGAATCTTTATCAGCCATTTTGCCTGATGAACTTTCATTACTGTTACAGGAAATAAAAAAAGAAGCTGTTGCAAAAACGGCAACAAGGCTTACGAAAATCCAGTTGATAGTATTTTTCATAAGTAATTATTTATAATGTTATAACAACCTAAGCTTGTGTAAAAGATGAAAAAAAGATTGAGAAATGCAAATGAAATTCTATGATAATAATCATCAAACAGCATAATACTGCTATGGTATTTTATTTAACAAAATAAACGATATCTTACCTGATTAATTTTACGGATTAACGTAAGTTTGTTCCTTAAATCTGGCACTGGTTAAAAATTATTAATGAACGCTACATCTACTGCAATTGCTTATGGAGAAACAGGTTTTTATTCCAGGATGATACTGGATTACCTGAAGGGTAGTGAAGAACTAAATCCCTTTTATACACACCCCGTTTCTGCTGATGGAATAAAAGCGGCTATTGAAGCACGAAGGTTGTATCCAACAGATAGAAAATTACTCACAGATACATTACAGAAGCATTATGCAGGGCAAAACCTTACAAACCAGCAACAACATAATATACAGCTGTTAGGCAACAACAACTGCTTTACCATTACCACTGCACATCAGCCCAATATTTTTACCGGTCATTTGTATTTTATTTACAAGATACTGCATGCCATAAAGCTTTGCGAAAAACTGAAAGCAACCATGCCCGAAAATGATTTTGTACCGGTGTATTATATGGGCAGCGAAGATGCCGACCTGGAAGAACTGGGGCATATTTATATAAATGGTACTAAGCATGAATGGAAAACAAACCAGACCGGTGCTGTAGGCAGGATGAAGGTTGATAAAGCATTGGTGCAAATGCTGGATGCGGTTGCAGGGGAAATAACAGTGCATCCTTTTGGTAAGGAAATAATTGAACTGATGAAAGCCTTTTATGCAGAAGGCACTACCATTGAACAGGCAACTTTTAAACTGGTAAATTCCTTGTTTGCTGAATATGGACTGATTGTTTTATTACCCGATGATGCAGATTATAAAAGAGCTTTTATACCTATTATTAAAAAAGAACTGGAAGAACAATTCTCTCACCCTGTTGTAGAAGCAACAGCTGTAAAATTTCCGAAGCAATATAAAGTGCAGGCCGGCGGAAGGGAGTTGAATATGTTTTATTTAAAAGATGACAGAAGAGACAGAATAGAAAAAGCTGCAGATCATTTCAAAATTATTGATACTGAAATTAGTTTTACCCATGCTGAAATACTAGTTGAACTTGAAACATATCCTGAAAGATTCAGCCCCAATGTAATACTACGTCCGGTTTTCCAGGAGATGATATTACCCAATATTGCTTTTATTGGCGGCGGTGGAGAGATTGCTTACTGGCTTGAATTGAAAGATGTTTTTGCATCAGTACAGGTTCCATACCCGGTTTTGGTTTTGCGTAATTCTTTTTTACTGGTAGAAAATAAACATGCGGAAAAAGCCAGGGCTTTAGGTTTTTCTGTAAACGATTTGTTTAAAACAGAGAATGATTTGCTGAATGTGCTGGTAAAAAGAGACAGCGAAGTGCAACTGAGCCTGCAAAAAGAAAAACAGGAAATACAGGCTTTTTATACAGGCCTGCGAAAAACTGCCGGTGCAGTAGATGCTACCTTGCAGCCTCATACCGAAGCCCTCGAAAAACAGGCTTTGCGAAAAATAGAAGCGCTTGAAAAGAAAATGCTGCGGGCCGAAAAGAAAAAATTTGAAGCTCAGCAACGCCAGTTGCACAAACTAAGATTCCAATTATTTCCACACGATAATTTACAGGAGCGTATTGAAAACTTTATGCCCTTTTACGCAAAATGGGGTAAAGACTTTATTAAAACCATTTACGATAACTCTTTAGGATTAGAACAGGAGTTTGTGGTTTTGGGAGAAGCGTAAATATTATTTTTCATAGCATGTTACCGTAGAGAAAAAGAGAGAAGGAGTTGACTCAGAGCCGTCTCAGCGTATTACTCAACCAACTTTTTTTTGCTGCGTTTAAAGAAACCTGGGCTGAAAGATAGCTTCCGATTTTAGTTTTCGCCAAAAATGGGTATATTTAATACAGCTATTTTAACGATTGATAAAAACTGATTATTTATGGCAGCCGTAAAAAATATATTAGAAACCAAGGGAACTGCAATCTTTACCATCACCCCTCTCACTTCTGTTTACCATGCGCTTGAACTGATGGTTGAAAAAAATGTAAGTGCCTTGCTGGTGATGGAAGGCGATACACTGGCCGGCATATTTACCGAAAGGGACTATGCCCGTAAAGTAGCGCTTAAAGGAAAATCATCCAAAGAAACTGTGATAGGCGATATTATGACCAGGGACCTGATTACTGTCAGATCTGAAAGCAGTATTGATGAATGTATGGAACTGATGACCGGTAAATACATCAGGCATTTGCCTGTTGTTGATGGCGGCAAATTAACCGGCATTATTTCTATTGGTGATGTGGTGCGTAGTATAATACAGGAACAAAAATCCATCATCGGGCATATGGAGCAGTATATTGCCGGATCATAATTTGATCATCAAGCTTCTTTAACTAATGAGCTGTCAGCCTGAGCTTGTCGAAGGCGGGTTAATTAGTGAAGCATACCGGCTTCGACAAGCTCAGCCTGACAACATTTCAAACTCAGCCGCTTCAAATTTCTATTCTGGCTTTATATCAGCAAGTATTTTTCCGTTGGCTGCCGATACCTGCAATTCCCTGCATTTAATGTCGGGGCAGGCCGTGGTAACAACCCACATGTATTCCGTTTTACCTTTTACTTCAGCTACCTGGGGCTGGTTTTTTAAATCAATGCTTACAGGTTCAACTTTCATTTTCTTTAAAAGGCTTTGCAGTTTTTTATAACTGAAATTAATATCACCCTTTACCAACGCCATATATGGTGGTAGTAAATCACCATGATGAACCGGGTTACTGGGTGTACCCAGCGCCATCATGTTTTGGAATGTATCTAACCTGCAGGCCGGAAAACGCTTGATGGTATCGCCTTTATAAACAAAAGCAAAGGTCAGGCTGAACTCATCAAAAGCAAATGCATCATCGGCCCTTACAATGGATCTTATTTTTTGTGTACCGGCATTAACGAGGTAACTTTTTTCTTTATCAAGCACTACATATTTATCCAGCAGGCTGCTGTCGAAAAATAATTTGTATTCGGAATATACTTTTTGTACGGCTTTTGAAACTTTGTTATTAAAGTTTTGTGACTGGCTGGTGAAAGCAAAAGCAATAAAGGTGATTAAGAGTAATGGTCTCATCATTTGTATAAAATATTCTGTAGTGAAGTTAAGTACAAAACTGCAGAAATGGATTTTAGTATGTTACTACACTGTTAAAGGGATGAAGTCTCAGACCACCGAATTCTTAACTGAGGCGAAATCAGTTAAAACGCAATTAAAGCTCCCCATTGGTATGCCATACAAGTGAGTGACACAACGATGTCGCCATAAAAACAAATGCCCGTCCCACAAAAAAAATTCTTCAAAACATCAAATCAACTTATCCGGCGTAATCGGTAAATTCCTAATTCTCTTCCCCGTTGCATTATACACTGCATTGGCAATGGCAGGTGCCACGCCTACCAGGGCTATTTCGCCAATACCTTTGGCACCGGTGGGGCTGATGATATTATCGGCCTTGTTTACAAATACCACATCCATGGGAGGAGCATCGGCATTAACGGGCACATGGTAATCGGCAAAGTTGGCATTGATGTAGCGGCCGTAGCGGTTGTCTATAATTACTTCTTCGGTGAGGGCCATACCAATGCCGCCTACTGCGCCACCAACCATCTGGCTGCGGGCTGTGTTCTCCGAAATTATTTTGCCGGCATCGGCAGCAGATACAATTTGCTTTAGTTTGATAACACCGGTAACAGGATGCACATGCAGTTTTACAAAATGCACCGAGAAAGAGTTCATGGCATATTTCTGTGCTTCAGCAGTGGCACGGCCTGAATCTTTTACAACTTCTATCTCGGGTTTGTTGGCTGCTTTTAAAATATCGGTGTAAGAGATATTGATGGATGCATTATCAGTAACAGAAATTATTCCGTTCCCGTATTTTAATGCTTCGGGTTTTAGGTTTGCAAATGCAGGAACATTTGCAATGGCCATTTCTTTTAAGGTTTGTTTTAAAGCCGTACACACCACATTGATGGCGGTGCCAATGGCAGAGGTAGTGCCGGAGCCGCCCTGTGTGGGGCCGTTAGGCAGGTCGGTATCGCCCAATTCAAAACTTATTTTGTTGGCCGGTAGCTCCATAAATTGTGCACCCATGGTTACCATGGCGGTGGAAGTGCCGGGCCCCATATCGCTTACCGCACTTTGTAATGTTAAGCTGCCATCAGCTTTTAAAATGCCTTTGGCAGATGCTTGCCCACGCCCGGCACCAAACACGCCACCGGCCATACCGTAACCAACCAGCATGCCATTTTCTGTTACACTACCGGGAACGGTGGGCCGGTTTTGCCAGCCAATTTTTTCTTTACCCAACGCATAACATTCTTTAAGGAACTTGGTACTCCACGGAAGTTTACTTACAGGATGAAGGGCAGCATGATTGATGAGCCGCAGTTCGATGGGATCGATATTTAATTTGTAAGACAGTTCATCCAATGCAGATTCCAGTGCGAAGCAACCGGTTGCCGGGCCGGGCCCACGCATCCAGGTGGGTGTGTTTACATCCATCGGCAATATTCTGTAGCTGGTGTTTACATTGGGGCAATCGTATAAAAACTGCGAACAGTTTACAATGCCTTCGCCAAAATCTTCGTAGCGTGATGTGATGCTTACGGCCTGGTGTGTAATGCCGGTGAGCTTGCCATCTTTGCTTGCGCTGATACCTATCTTTTGCCAGGCATGCGGACGGTAACCAACGGTGGTAAACATTTGCTCACGGGTAACAATAAGTTTTACCGGGCGCTTTACTTTTTTTGCTGCAATTACGGCTGCAGGCACATTAGGCCAGCTGCGTAAGCCGCTGCCAAAAGCGCCGCCAACATATTCTACCACCACCCGAACATTTTTTTCATCCAGGCCAAAGCATTGTGCCAGCTCACGCTGTGTACCTTTAGGTCCCTGCGATTTATCGTACACGGTTAATTTATCATCATCATCCCAGGCTGCAATGGTTGCATGCAATTCCATGGGGTTATGTGTTTCGCTGGGGATGGTGTATTCTGCTTCCAGGCTTACTTCGCCTTTTTTATAAGCATCTGCATCGCCACGTTTATATTCGCCCGGTTTTTTTAATTTCTTTTCGTCTGCTTTTGCGTTTTCAAAATCGGTATCGCTTTCTTCTTTTATGTACTCTGCTTTTACCAGCGATGCTGCATACACGGCACGTTCCATGGTATCGGCAATTACCATGGCAATGGGCTGACCATTGCTGTACACTTTGTTATCGTTGAAAACTTTTAATCCACGCCATTCGTATCCTTTTTTGCCTGGGTCTTTGGCGTAGGGATTGAAACCCGGCACGGCAGGGCAGTTGGCGTAATAAATAATATCCAGCACACCGGCTGCACGTTTTGCATCGGCCAGTATCATGTTTTTTATAGAGCCTTTGGCAATGGTGCTGCCAACAAAAACTGCATAAGCCATATTGGCCAGCTGATGCTCGGCTGCATAAGTTGCTTTGCCGGTTACCTTATCAATGCCATCTACACGGTCGTCGGCAAAGGAGGTTGGTATTAGAAGATCTTTATCCATGATAATTATAAAAATAGATGATCAAATTTTTTGTGATGCCTGCTGCAATGCTTCTGCTACAGCAGCTTTGCCCATTTTAATTTTAAAATTGTTTTGGCCAAAACTGTTTGCACCTTCCATTGCCATGTTTGCCGCTGCGGCAAATGTTTCTTTTGTTGCGGCTTTGCCAACTAAGAATTTTTCAACCACTGATAAGCGCCATGGCTTATGTGCAACGCCACCCATTGCCAGCTTTGCATTTTGTATTGTGTTGCCCGAAACGTCCAACGCTGCAGCAACAGAAACCAATGCGAAAGCATAAGAAGCCCGGTCACGTATTTTGAGGTAATGCGTTTTATTAAATGCATTGGCAGGAATATGAATGCCGGTGATGAGTTCTCCTTTTTGTAAATTATTATCAAGCTCGGGTGTATCGCCGGGCAGGCGGTGAAAATCGGTGAATAATATTTTTCTATCGCCTTTTGGCCCGGTAATATGTACGCTTGCATCCAATGCAGCTAAAGCCACACACATATCGCTGGGGTGTACCGCAATGCATTTTTCGGATGTACCAAAGATAGCGTGCATGCGGTTTTGGCCCTGCAAGGCACCACAGCCGCTACCGGGTTTACGCTTGTTGCAGGGCATGGTAATATCATAAAAATAAGAGCAGCGGGTGCGTTGCATCATATTGCCGCCCACAGTTGCCATATTTCTTAACTGTGCAGAGGCACCGGCATTTAATGCAGCGGCAAGTAAGGGATATTTTATTTTGATGATTGCATTTTCTGCCACTTCGCTGTTCAATGCGAGGGCGCCAATCATTACACCTTTTGCATCGGCAGTAATTTGTTTTAAAGGCAGGCTGTTTATATCAATTAATTTATCAGGACTGATTACGCCTTTTTTCATCAGGTCTACCAGGTTGGTACCACCTGCAATAAATTGTGATGAAACGTTTTTATTTTTTGCATCAACGGCAGCTTTGGCCGTGGAGGTTCTTATGTAGTCGAAGTTTATCATAATGATTGCCCTCCTTTTTTTACTTCCATAATGGCATCAACAATATTGGGATATGCACCGCAGCGGCAGATATTGCCACTCATGAATTCCCGTATCTCATCGGCAGAGTTTGCATGCCCTTCTTTAACACAACAAACCGCCGACATGATTTGCCCCGGTGTACAATAGCCGCATTGAAAACCATCATGCTTAATAAATGCTTCCTGCATGGGATGTAGTTTATCGCCGTTGGCAAGTCCTTCAATGGTGGTTATCTTTTTTCCTTCATTCATCACCGCCAGTGATAAACAGGAGTTGATGCGTTTGCCATCTACATGTACCGTGCAGGCACCGCACTGGCCATGGTCACAACCTTTTTTGGTGCCCATTAAATGTAGTTGCTCACGCAGCAGATCCAATAATGTTACTCTTGGCTCCACAGATAAACTGTGTGCCACGCCATTTACTTCAAGACGCAATGGCATTTGTTCAAAGAGCGCTGCAATCTTTTCATCATTTTCTGCGGCTTTAGTTAATACCGGCGAAGCAATGGTAAGTGCAGCGATGGCTGTTGATTTTTTTAGAAAATCCCTTCGGGATGCGTTGTTATTTTGTTCAGGCATAGTAGGAGATATGTAAACTAAATTTACCGGTTTTTTGGGAGAATAGGAAAGGAATGTTTGTGGTTGGTAGTTTCTTGTTGTACAGGCGAACAACAACGGGAAAAAGCTTACCACAAATACAATACTTCGCAGTCCTCAATAATTAACTGTTTATTTTTTAACCAAGATAAGCTTGGTAATCCATCATATATTAAACAAGAATAAAAAAGTTTTGTATCGTCTTTCAATATTATTTCTATGTGGCTGTAATCACTCCAGGGTAGTTTATGACCCCAGCATAAATGATGTCTTTCTATTTTTAATATCTCATCATAGTACACTTTTTTTGTAACAGATTTGTGAGTGATTTCAAAATAGGTAGGCCGAAACTTTAGAGTCTTGCCTTTATCACGCCGGTAGTAGCGGAGGTGTATAAAAAAGCCAGGGATAGTTACCAATAAAATAATTATAAAGAAACTTAATAAAGATAAAGCCGCATTTTTGACGTCCAGTTCTTCAGCTTTTTGATAGCGAGCGATGATAGCAAAAATGAATATTAAGAACGGTAATGAGGCCCAAAGGAGAGTCCAGCCAATATATCTTAGATTGGTTTTAAAAGTCATTTCTTTAAGTTCCATCGTAATTAAGTCGCTTTAATTTTAATAGTACTTAATTTTTTTGCTTCGATAAAAACTCCACATTGGTATGCCGTACAAGTGAGTGACACAACGATGTTGCCATGAAAACCAAATGCCCGTAACCCAAAACTAAAAACACAAAACTATCCTCCTTCGCTGAAGCTACGGAGGATTAGTCAAACTCATTCCTGAATCCAAAGCTCTTTACATTCTTCACACTTTCCATTACAATATCATCCTGGTATTCTTTAAAGGCTTCCAGTTTACCGGCAATGGAAGTATCGTGCAGGGCCAATATTTGTGCAGCAAGGATGCCGGCATTTTTTGCGCCGTTTAAAGCAACGGTTGCAACGGGTACGCCATAAGGCATTTGTAAAATGGAAAGTACAGAATCCCAGCCATCAATACTGTTGCTTGATTTTACGGGCACACCAATTACAGGTAAAATGGTTTGTGCAGCGATCATACCGGGTAAATGTGCAGCGCCTCCGGCACCGGCAATGATCACTTTTAAACCACGCTCTTTGGCTTTGGTTGCGTATTCACGCAAACGCTCTGGCGTACGGTGTGCAGATACGATGGTTAACTCCGGCTCTACTTCAAACTGCCTTAAAATTTCGGCAGCGGCTTTCATAACATCCAGGTCGCTTTCGCTGCCCATTACGATGCCTACTAAAGGATTGCTCATTGGTAATTTATTTTATGCAAGATAATTGTTTCGGGCAAAGCCGCAAAGGGGTTTCACGCAGAGAGGGCAGGAGAGCAGAGAAACGCAGAGAAATTATTTTACCAGATCTCCTTTTAATCTTAGCAATTCCGTTTCTGCAAGTTTTGTATTATACCTTGCGGCAATTAAACGATCGTAGGCCAGTTCTAAACTTTTTTGTGTTTCCCTTAATTCGAGATAAGTGGTTATACCCAGCCTTAATCTTTCTAAAGAAATGAAAACATTTTCCTTGGCCAGCAGAATATTTTCTTCTTCCAAAGCCAGTGTTTTCTTTTGCAGTTCGTAATCTTTAAAGGCATTGGTAATGCCAAGGTCAATTTTTGTTTTTTGATTTTTATAGCTGATGTTGAGGAAATCAATATCAAGCTGGGCCTGTTGTATCTGGCGTTTTACATTAAAACCGTTTAGGATGGGGATGGTAATGCCAATGCCATAATTAAAACCATTATTGCGGTTAAACAAAGGTGTAAAACTATTAATAACTGTCTGGTTGTTTGTTTTTGAATAGTTGTAGGCAGAGTTGATACTGACCACCGGGTAACGATCGGCCTTTCTTTCCTTTAAAGTAAGTTTACCGATGTCGATATTTTTTTTGATGAGCTGCAATTGCGGATTGGTTGTTTCAACTGTTCCCATTATATCGCCCAGTATAATATTATCTGCAAAAACAATACTGTCCGAAACTTCGTAACGGGTATTCATCTCTACATTCATCAGCTGGTTCAGCTGTTCCTTTAACTGATCAATTAATGTTTGCTGTTTTAGGCGTGCTGCTTTTTGTGCATTCAGGTCTACTTTACCCTGCAATACATCCGGCTTGGCACCCAGGCCCACACTGAATTTTTTCTCCGCAATTTTTACCCGTTCTTCATTAATGCCCATTTGATCTTCAATGGCTTTCAGTTGCTGCTTTTGCCTTACAATATTGTAATAATTATTGATGACGGCAGCAACAGAATTCACGATCTGGTTTTTAATATTCAGCTCGCCCAGTAAAACAAACTGAGATAATTTATCCCTGGTGGCAAACATTTTAAATCCGTCAAACACGGTCCAGTTAAGCTGTACAGAGCCACTGAGGTTATTGGAACGTATACCGCTGCTTTCTCTTTTGGTACCATCGGCCAGTTTTTGTTTTTGATTATTGTTATTAAAAACCAAACCGGTTGTAGCATTTACCCTGGGTAAAAAAGCAGCACGGGCATAGGATTTATCCAGGGCATAAGAACTGGAATCGTTGCGGAGTAATTGTATGTCGAAATTATTTTCGATGGTGGCTGTAATGGCCTGCTCAACCGTTAATTTGTTTTGGGCAAACAGCGGATGGCTGAAAATGACGTTCAGCAAAAAGAAATTCAATATTTTAAAACAACGGTTCATCTGCTATTAATTTTTCAATTTATTTCCTGTAAAAATATTAAAGGAATACTGATACCCGGTTTTGATAAAAAAAAGTTACTCCATATTTTCTTTTGTTGCCAGTGCCGCTTCATCCATGGCTTCCAGTGCATTTTTCTTTTTCTTTGTTGATAAGAAAGAATACATAGCCGGTATTACAAACAGGGTAAGTATTAACGAAAACATGATACCGCCTACAACCACAATACCCAATGGTATACGGCTTGTAGAAGCATCTCCCAAAGACAATGCCAATGGCAATGCGCCCAGCGACATGGCAAGGCTCGTCATTAAAATGGGACGGAAACGTGCCACAGCAGCATCCATCACCGCAGGTATTTTCTTTACACCGGTTAATTGTATTTTATTGGCAAACTCCACAATTAAAATTCCGTTCTTGGTAACCAGGCCAATGAGCATGATCATACCTATCTGGGAAAAAATATTTAAAGTTTGATTGAATAATTTTAATGACAACAACGCACCGGCTATGGCGAGTGGCACGGTAAACATAATAATAAGCGGATCAACAAAACTTTCAAACTGTGCTGCCAAAATCAGGAAGATAAGGATGAGAGCCAGGATAAAAGCAAAGCTGGTATTGCTGCCGCTTTCGGCATAATCACGTGATGAGCCGCTGAGTGCCGTACTGAAACTATCATCCAGTAATTTTTTAGAAATGGCCTGCATGGCTTTAATACCATCGCCCACTGTTTTGCCGGGAGCAAGCCCTGCAGAAATAGTAGCCGATTTGTACCTGTTGAAATGGTAGATAGTAGGAGGGCTGTTATCTTCTTCAAAACTAACCAGGTTATCTAAGGGAATTTGATTACCCATATTATTGCGTACATAAATTGATTTCAGATCGGATGGATCATCTCTCTCATCACGTGCTACCTGCCCCATTACCACATACTGTTTTCCATCTTTCATAAAATAACCAAGCTGGCGGTTACTTAATGCCAGCTGTAAAGCCTCATTAATATCCTGCACGGTAATACCTAAAGTACTTGCTTTTAAACGGTCAATTATTATTCTTAATTCGGGTTTATTAAATTTAAGATCAACATCGGGCCCCTGGAATACGTCACTCTTATTGGCTTCGTCCAAAAATTTAGGAAGTACTTCTTTTAATTTTTCAAAATTTACATTCTGTAAAACAAACTGCACGGGTTGGCCGCCACGACGGTTAACCGAAATGGTTTGTTCCTGTATGCTGGAAGCCCTGCCTTCATTGTATTTGGGCAGGTTCTTATTGATCATATCCACAATCTGCTGCTGCGATCTTTTTCTTTCGGAAGGAGGAACCATGGTTACCCTGATAAACCCTGAGTTAACAGCACCACCAGAAAAACCCGGAGCTGTCATCGATATCATTACCTCTTTTTCCGGAACAGAATCAGCCACTAATTTAGCCAGCTTGTCCATGTAGCGGTCCATATAATCATAGGCTGTTCCTTCCGGTGCACTAACCTGTAAACGGAACTGGCTTCTGTCTTCCATAGGTGCCAGTTCAGATTGTATATTGCTGCCTATCAAATAAATAATTGCGAAGCAGATTCCGATAATGATAAAAGCTGCAACACGTATTGTCATAAAGCCTTTCAATAACCTGCGGTAACCGTTTTCCATACCACGGAAAAAAGGTTCGGTTCTTTCGTAAAATTTCGAATGCTTTGGTTTCTTTTTTGTCATCAGCACATTCAATACCGGGGTGAGGGTTAAGGAAACCAACGCTGATATAAGCACAGCGCCTGCTACCACCATTCCAAACTCACGGAAGAGCCGGCCAACAAAACCTTCTAAAAATATAATGGGTAAAAACACCACAGCCAGTGTGATGGATGTAGAAATAACAGCAAAATAAATTTCTTTGGAACCTTCCCTGGCAGCCTTCCATTTGTCCATGCCGGCTTCCATTTTTTTGTAAATATTTTCGGTAACCACAATACCATCATCCACCACAAGGCCCGTTGCCAGTACAATGGCCAGCAGGGTTAGTACATTGATGGTAAAACCAAAAAGATACATGATGAAGAAGGCGCCGATCAGCGAAACAGGAATATCAATAAGTGGCCTGAATGCAATGAGCCAATCACGAAAGAAAAGATAAATGATGAGGATAACCAGCACCAGTGAAATGATGAGGGTTTCCTTTACTTCTGAAATTGATTTTTTAATGAATTTGGTTTGATCCAGGGCAACCTGCAGTTCAATATCCTCGGGCACTTCTTTTTTGATCTCATCGAGCCTTTTGTAAAATTCATTGGATATTGCAACATAGTTGGAACCGGGTTGCGGTATGATGGCCAGCGCAATCATGGGCACGCCGCTTTCCTTTAAAACAGATTCTTCATTCTCGGGCCCCAGCACTACATCGGCCACATCCTGTAATTTTATATCGGAGCCGTTTACATTTTTTACAATTACATTTTTAAATTCTTCTTCGGTATTTATTTTTCCAAATGTTCTTACTGAAAGTTCGGTGGCATTGCCAGAAACTTTGCCCGATGGCAACTCTACATTTTGTCTTATAAGTGCCGATTGTATATCTGCAAACGTAATTGAGTAGGCACTCATCTTCGATGTATTGAACCAGATACGCATGGCATATCTTTTTTCGCCCCAGATATTGATACCACTTACACCCGGTATGGTTTGCAAACGCTCCAGCAGGTTGTTGTTGGCATATTCTGTTACTTCCAGCTGGTTGCGGGTGTTGCTTTGTACCGTCATGGAAATGATGGGGTCGCTGCTTGCATCGGCCTTGCTTACAACCGGTGGCGAAGGAATATCATCGGGTAGCGAACGTATGGCCTGTGATACTTTATCACGTACATCGTTGGCCGCACCTTCCAGGTCGGCACCCAGTTCAAACTCTACATTAATATTGCTGCTGCCCTGGCTGCTGGATGAGGTAATATTTTTTACACCGGCAATTCCATTCACTGCTTTTTCCAATGGCTCGGTTATCTGCGATTCAATGATATCTGAATTGGCGCCGGGATAAGAAGTACGTACACTGATATTGGGTGGATCAATGGCAGGATAATCTCTTACCCCCAGAAATTTAAAACCAATTACACCAAATAAAATGATGATGATACTGAGTACCATTGCCATTACGGGCCGCCTTAAACTTACCTCAGATATATTCACTTAGTACCCTTTTATGGTTTATTAACTTTACTGATAATTACTTTTGAACCCTGCTTGGTGGTTAAAAGGCCGGTTATTATAATAGTATCACCGGCTTTAAGTCCCGATGTAATTTCTACCATGGAAGAATCCCTGATACCTGTTGTTACCGTTTCCATATTGGCCATTCCATTTCTGTAAACAATAACCTGTTTATTTCTCGCTTTTGGAATAACAGCCTGCGAAGGGATCATTAATGCAGAATCATTTTTGCCCAGGTCTATTTTTACTTTTACAAATGCACCGGCAATCAGGTCTGCATCGGCTTTTTCAACAACAGCTCTCACCCTCAGGCTGCGGGTTTCTTCAGCAATATTATTTTCAGTTGCTATAATTCTGGCAGCATAGATTTTCTCATTATTATCCATGCTGAACTGGATCCTGCCACCAGGGTTCATACCGGTGCCATATTTTTCAGGCACGGTAAATTCCAGTTTTAGCTGGCTTATTTTTCTTAAAGTGCTGATGGTTGTAGCGGGCGTTATATAAGCGCCAATACTGATGTTACGCAAGCCAAGCCTTCCGCTGAAAGGTGCTCTCAGCGAAGTTCTGCCAATACTGGTCTGTACAATATTCATATCGGCCTGAATATTATTTACCGACAGTTTATAGGTTTCAACTTCCTGCACACTTACACCACCAATCTTTAAAAGCGACTCGTATCTTTCCAGTGTTTCCTTTGCCACTTTTAATTGTATTCTTAATTTGCTTAGTTGTGCCTGCAGGTCGCCATCGTATAATTTAACCAGCATGGCACCCTGGCCAACATTGCTGCCTTCGTTAAAATAAATACCGGTTACCCTGCCCGATACTTCAGGATGCAGCTCGGTTTCTTCGGCAGGCATTAAACTGCCGGGCATTTCAATATCCTGTGCTAATGTTTGGGGTGTAACCAGAAAAGCTTCTACTTTGGAAGGCGGTTTCTTATCGCCACCTGCGCCAGGCTTCTTTTCATCTTTATCAGCTGATTTGCAGGCGGCAAAAGACAAGGGTATTATGATCAGTAAAGGAAAAGCTAGTTTCATTTTGTATATCACGTGATGTTGTTTTAATTAGACGCTCTTTTAACATAAAACGGTCGCCTAAGTTCTTGAATAATAGCCGTAACGGTAAAATAAAGGTATCAGCGGAAATTATACAGGATAAAACCCATTTTATGATCTGGCTACAACTTTCACAGTCTGCTTTATCCGGTTGGCCTGGTGTATCAGTTCCTGCTTTTCTTTACTCAATATGGTGATATGGCCCATTTTTCGGCCCGGCTTGGTTTGTTTTTTGCCGTAGATATGTACAAATACATTTTCAATTTCCAGAATTTCATTCAGGCCTTCATATACGGCTTCTCCGGTATGCCCCTCGGCACCCAAAAGATTTACAATGGCAGCGGGTAAAATATGTTCGGTACTGCCCAAAGGGTAGCCAAGCATCACCCGCCACAGCATATCAAATTGCGAACTAAAGTTTGCTTCAATGGTATGATGGCCACTGTTATGTACCCTGGGAGCGGTTTCGTTTACAAAAACATTGTCATCAATATCAACAAATAACTCTACGGCAAAAATGCCGGGGCTTTTTAAATCCTTAACTACTTTTAATGCCACGGCTTCTACCTTCCACAAAACTTTTTCGGCAATATCGGCAGGGCTAATCTGGTATTCAAGTAAGTTAAGCCGGTTATCAAAAACCATATCCACAGAGGGATACAAGGTATTTTCGCCATTATCGGCCACCGCAATAATTACAGCAATTTCTTTTTTTATAGTAACCAGTTTTTCTAAAACGGCCGGTGCATCAAATGCTTTTACCAGGTCATCTTTGGTTCTCAGTAATTCAACACCACGGCCGTCATAACCACCCATGGCCAGTTTATGTGCTGCCGGTAAAAAACCGGTGTGGTGGTTTAAATCTGCTTTGTTTTGGGTGATGATAAATTCGCTGGTGGGAATTTCGTTGTCTTTATAAAACTGCTTTTGTAAGATCTTATTTTTAATTGTTTTTAGCGCCGCCGGTTTTGGGTAAATGCGTACACCTTCGGCTTCCAGTTTCTGCAAGGCATCTTCATTCACAGCTTCAATCTCAATGGTTAAAGCATCCAGGCCTTTTCCAAAATTGTACACGTCATCAAAATTGCTGATATCGCCCTTTGTAAAATGATGACAAAGGTGAGCTGCAGGGCAGTTCTCATCATTTTCCATAACAAATGTTTCAACCGGGTAGTTGGCAGCAGCTTGTAATAACATTCTGCCTAATTGGCCGCCGCCGAGGATGCCTATTCGTTTCATATGGCAAATATAAAGTCAGAAGCTTGAACTAGCTCAAATCTTTATTATCTTTGAATGAATAATGATACCGGATTATCCACATAAAATCTTTTCTGATAAGCGCAACAACTATTCTCTGTTGATGTTGGCGCTTGCCATGGATTCGGTAAATTAATTTGAGTTTTTCTCAGATGTCACAGCATTCCAGAGATTTTTTTCTACGATACCTGCTGACTATTTTCTTCACATTTCAAATTAATTACAATGGAAACAACAACAATACAACCTTCAATTACCAGTAACAGTACAACCGATTTTTTACCTTTACATGGTACCGACTATGTTGAGTTTTACGTAGGCAATGCCAAGCAGGCAGCGCATTTTTATAAAACAGCATTCGGTTTTCAGTCGCTGGCCTATGCAGGCCCCGAGACGGGTATGAAAGATAAAGTGAGTTATGTTATCAGGCAGAATAAGCTCACATTTGTTTTAACCACACCGCTGCGTATTAATAATCCTGTTGCCGATCATATTTACAAACATGGTGATGGCGTAAAAGTGCTTGCATTAAAAGTAGATAATGCCGCTAATGCTTTTGAAGAAACTGTAAAGCGTGGCGCAAAGCCTTACCTGGAAACAACTGTATTAAAAGATGATGATGGGGAAGTGGTGTTGAGTGGTATTCATACCTACGGCGATACGGTTCATCTTTTTGTAGAAAGAAAAAATTACAATGGTGTTTTTATGCCGGGTTTTAAAAAATGGGAATCGAATTATAACCCCACCGAAACCGGTTTGTTGTATGTAGATCATTGTGTGGGCAATGTAGGCTGGAACCAGATGAACCCCTGGGTATATTTTTATGAGCAGGTGATGGGCTTTAAAAATATTTTATCATTTGATGATAAAGATATTTCAACCGAATACTCGGCATTGATGAGCAAAGTGATGAGCAATGGAAACGGGTTTGTAAAATTTCCTATTAACGAACCTGCCGAAGGCAAGAAAAAAAGCCAGGTAGAAGAGTACCTTGATTTTTATAACGGCGAAGGTGTACAACATGTGGCTATTGCTACCAATGATATTGTAAAAACAGTGACCGAATTGCAGAACAGGGGCATTGAATTTTTAAGCATTCCTGCAAGTTATTACGAAACTGTTTTGGACCGTGTAGGTAAAATTGATGAAGATCTGCAACCGCTGCAGGAACTGGGTGTTTTAATAGACAGGGATGAAGAAGGTTACCTGTTACAGATATTCAGTAAGCCGCTTGAAGACAGGCCTACTTTGTTTTTTGAGATTATTCAGCGCAAAGGGGCACAAAGTTTTGGCAAGGGCAACTTTAAAGCCTTGTTTGAAGCTTTAGAGAGAGAACAGGATGCCAGGGGTAATTTATAGTAGAAAAGCCTTGTGCTAACATACTGCAAAGCAATTGATTAAACTTTTATTGAGTGTATTCTCAATAAAAGTTTTTAATTTGCATTACCATTAAATTCCTCTTTAGATGAAGCTATCACATTGCTTTGTTGGGATAACAGTTTGTGCCGCATTTTTTTTTGCAAACAACCTGTTAGCTCAAACATCTTTCACCGAACCGCAAAAGGCATTTGTCAAAAACGGTACTTTCAGTAAGCTCGAGGATTCCTTAAAACAGCAGTTTAAAGACAAAAATCTGAATTGGCCACCGCAAACTGTTTTTATCCGCTCTTTTAAATATGACCGCTCACTTGAGATATGGGTTAAAAATAAAAATGTAGACAGCTTTACGCTTTTTAAAACCTACAAAGTATGTATGCAAAGCGGCAGTATTGGCCCCAAACGCTCTGAAGGGGATAACCAGGTGCCTGAAGGTTTTTATTACATCAATGAATTTAATTCCCGCAGCAATTATCACCTGGCATTGGGTTTAAATTATCCCAATGCATCTGATAAAATATTAAGTGATGCTAAAAAACCGGGTGGTGATATTTATATACATGGTAATTGTGTTTCTACCGGTTGTATTGCCATACAGGATTATCCCATTGAAGAAGTGTACACCATTGCAGCCATTGCAAAATCAAACGGACAGGATTTTGTTCCGGTTCATATTTACCCGGTAAACTATAATGTAAAAAAATCACTGGATTATTTTACTGAATCTATCAAGGGCAAACAGGCCATCAATAAATCAATTTTAGGCATCAAAGCTGTGTACGATTATTTTGAAAAGCAGAAAACACTGCCTGTCATTATTGTAAATAAAAAAGGCGATTACCTGCTCAATTAATTAACGCATCAGTACCTGGATGGTTTCGGTTGTCTTCTGTTCCAGCACAATTGTTTTTCCTTTTGTAAGTTCCTGTATTTTTTCAGGCGTATAATGCCTGATGGTTAGCAGGGTAAGATTTTTTTCTATCTGCACATCAAAAATTTCGGAAGCAGCCAGCGCCAGTTTTTCTATTTTCTCGGCTTTATCATCCAGGCAACATAATAAACTGATGGCGCCGTTCTGCGACAGGTTGGGGCGTATTTTTATGGCAGCAAACATTTCATGCAACTGGCTCATGGGTTTTTCTTCTACAAAAGAAAAATCTTTCGAACTCAGTTCCATCAGCACCTGGTCTTTCTTTAAAACGATGACTGGCGGCAGGTTGTGTACGGGTTTGTTGCTGATGACCGTACCCGGCAAATCAGGATTTAAGAAACAACGCACATGCAGTGGAATGTTTTTATTCTCCAGCGGCTTAATGGTTTTTGGGTGAATTACCTGTGCGCCGTAATAGGCCATCTCCACCACTTCTCTATAACTTAATGCATAAATATTTTCTGCATCCGCAAATTCTTTTGGGTCGGCACTCATCACTGCTTCCACATCTTTCCAGATGGTCTGGCTTTCGGCATCCAGTATATTGGCAAATATGGCGGCACTAAAATCGCTGCCTTCTCTGCCCAGTGTTGTACTTTCATTTTCATCAGTTGCGCCAATAAAACCCTGTGTTATCACAATATCAAAATCAGTAAATAAAGGTTCAATATCAGCTTTTACTTTTTGTTGTGTATAGTTCCAGTTAATGTATGCATCACGGAAATTGTCATCTGTACGCACAATATCCCTTACATCAACCCACTTGTTTTTTACACCAGCTTCGTTTAAATAAATACTTACCAGCGATGTGCTCAGCAATTCGCCGCAGCAAACAATCTGGTCGTAATAATAATCGTATTCCCTCACCGGTTTATCATGCAGCAACCATTCCACTTCGGTAAAAAAATCCTTTAACTGATTTTCGGCCTGCTGCCAGTTTAGGGTGATGAGGTATTTTAATGTGCTTAAATGCGATTCCTTTACCTGCTCAAATAATTGAAGCGCATCTTCTTTTCTTCCTGCAAAAAAAGCATCCACCACTTTTTCAAGTGCATTGGTGGTTTTGCCCATGGCAGATATGATGATGAGTATTTTTTCGCCTTTAAATGATTTGATAATGTTGCCCGTATTTATAATTCTTTCTACTGTGTTGATACTGGCTCCTCCAAACTTAAAAACCTTCATTCGTTGTGGGTTGATTGAGTAAATTGGGTTAATTTAGCCCTCATAATTTGATTGCAAAAATCGGTAATCTTACTCAATAAACTAATTATTGACTCATCAATTGCTTAAATATGATAACTAACCGCCGGGTACAGACCTTAGATGAATTTACAATACAGCAGTTACGTGATTTCCCCCATGCAACCGGCGAACTATCCGGCCTGTTGCGTGACCTGGGCCTGGCCGCCAAGCGGGTGAATGTAGAAGTGAATAAAGCCGGTCTGGTTGATATTTTGGGCGATGAAGGCAGTGTAAATGTACAGGGTGAAGAAGTAAAGAAACTGGATGTATATGCCAACAACCAGTTTATGGGTGTGCTTAAACATGGGATAAGTTGCGCCGGTATTGGCAGCGAAGAGATGGATGATATTGTTGTTTTTGATGATCCCGTAAGTAATAAAAGCAAATACGTTTGTCTTTTTGATCCGCTGGATGGCAGCAGCAATATTGATGTGAATGTTTCTATCGGTACCATCTTCAGTATTTTTCGCAGGGTGAGCGAACTGGGTAAACCTGCAACCAAAGAAGATTTTTTGCAGCAGGGCAATAAGCAGATTGCTGCAGGGTATGTTATTTATGGTTCATCTACCATGTTTGTATATGCAACCAGGCGTGGTGTAAATGGTTTTACATTAGACCAGGCTATTGGCGAGTACTCCTTGAGCCATCCTGATATTACATGTCCTGAGGTAGGTAAAATGTATTCAGTGAATCATGGAAATTTTTTCCAGTACGAAGAAGGCGTAAGGCAATACATTACCGCCTGCCAGAAAAAAGATAAAACCAATGGAGGCCCGTATACACAGCGTTATATAGGCAGTATGGTGGCCGATGTACATCGTAATTTAATTAAGGGTGGAATTTTTATGTATCCGGGTACAACCGGCAAGCCCGGTGGCAAATTAAGATTGCTGTATGAATGTAATCCGCTTGCATTTATTGTTGAAAAGGCCGGCGGACTGGCAACCGATGGGAAAATACGCATACTGGATATACAGCCAACGGCATTGCATGAAAGAACCCCGCTTTTTATTGGCAGTAAACTGATGATGGATGAGATGGATAAATATTACAAAGGGGAGTTAAAAGCAACAACTACCCCCTCCGCCCCCTGAAGGGGAAACTATTATGGAGAAGATAGGAGCGGAGTGTTTTAAATAGTTTAGTGATAAAAAAAATACATGAACACAATCATTACAGTAAAAGACCTGGTTAAAAATTACGGAAGCTTCAATGCAGTAAAAGGTATTTCTTTTGATGTGTACGAAGGAGAGATATTTGGTTTGCTGGGGCCCAATGGAGCCGGTAAATCTACCACGCTGGAAATTATTGAAACCCTGCGCCAGAAAACCAGCGGTCAAATAACTGTTTGCGGACTTGACCTGGACAAAGAACCCGATGCAATAAAAAAACTGATTGGTGTACAATTGCAAACATCGGGTTATTACCCCGGCCTTACATTGGTTGAGTTGATACATTTGTTTGGTGGCTTGTATAATGAAGATGTTAACCCCATGGAATTATTAAAACTGGTTAACCTTACCGATAAGGCAAAAAACAAGTTTAAAGAATTAAGCGGCGGACAAAAGCAACGTTTTTCCATTGCCACCACACTCATCAACAAACCCAAAATAATTTTCCTGGATGAACCCACAACCGGCCTTGACCCACAGGCCAGGCGTAATTTGTGGGACCTGATAAAAAGCATACAGGCAAAAGGCACCACCGTTATCATTACCACACATTATATGGATGAAGCCGAGCAACTCTGCGAACGTATAGCCATTATGGATGAAGGAAAGATCATATCGCTTGATAGTCCCGATAAAATGATAGACGACCTTGTTAGCGGTGGTTTTGAACGCCCCAAACAGGTAAAAGCCGCCAGCCTGGAAGACGTTTTTATACATTTAACAGGCAAGGAAATGCGGGATGAGTAAAAAATCCGTTTATTTGCATTCAATTTTACAAAAAACAATAAACATAATATGAAAAGAGTATTACTTGGTTCAATCGTTTTATTAGCAGTTTCGTTTTCGGTTACAGCACAAAAAGTTGCTAAACCTGCTGCAAAACCAGCGGCAAAAGCACTGGCTGCTACTGCTCCAAAGTTTAAAAATTTACTTGACAGTTTTAGTTATGCTGCAGGTTTTAACGTAGCCACCAACATGCAGGCGCAGGGTATTAACCAACTGAACGCCGCCATGATGAATAAGGGTATTGAAGATGTGTTTAAAAAGAATACACCTGCATTTAGCCTGGAACTGATCAATTCTACCATGCAAAAGCAGCTTGATATTTTTGCTGCGGCAAAAGGTGCTGAGGCAACCAAGAAAGGCCAGGCTTTTTTAGATGCCAACAAAAAGCGTAAAGAAGTTACTACAACTGCCAGCGGTTTACAATACGAAGTAATTAAAAGCGGCGATGTTAATGGCCCCAAAGCAAGAGGTATAGATACAGTTGTTGTAAATTACAGGGTAGCATTATTTGACGGCGAAGACATTGAAAATAGCTTTAAGAGTGGCCAGCCGGCTGTGTTTCCGGTAATGGGTGTAATAAAAGGCTGGATTGAAGTGTTGCAGTTGATGCGCAAAGGCGATCATTGGAAAGTGTATGTACCAAGCGAACTGGCTTACGGTGCTGCAGGTAATGGCCAGGCCATTCCTCCATATTCAACATTAAAGTTTGAGATTTCACTGGAAGATATTAAGCCTGCTGTTACTCCCAGTAATTAATCAGCATTAAAATGAATGAAGATTTAAAATACCCGATAGGGAAATATATTGCTCAGCCATTCTCCGAAAAATTGTTAGGAGAATGGCTGATTGATATTAAGAACCTGCCACAGCATTTAGAAAATGCTATTTTGAATTTAGATGAAGCACAGTTAAACACAGCATACCGTGATGGTGGCTGGACCTTGAAGCAGGTGGTACATCATGTGGCCGACAGCCATATCAATGCATACACCCGTTTTAAACTGGGCCTTACCGAAGATAACCCCACCATCAGGCCTTACGATGAAAATGCCTGGGCCCAAATGAACGACACCAAAAACCTGCCGGTAAATATTTCATTAACCCTGCTGCATGCTTTACATGCCCGCTGGTACGAAATTTTACGACACCTTACCGAAGCTGATCTCAACAGAACCATCTTTCATCCCGAACATAAAAAAGAAATGACACTTTGGTTTTTGCTGGGTATGTATGCATGGCATAGCAGGCATCATACGGCGCATGTTACTTCGCTGAGAGAAAGAATGGGCTGGTGAAGCTGGTGTTAATCCGTTTAAACGTTAATCCGTTAATCCGTGGGGAGTATGCCACCAATAACAGAGATTAAAATAAACAGACTGTTTACACGGATTAACTAATTAACGGATTAACCAATTAACGTTTTATGCACTGGAAAAAACTTTCTTCCGAATACATCAGCAACCACCAGTATTTTACTGCACGCAGAGATGTTTGCGAAATGCCTAATGGTACCCTGGTACCGGCTTATTATGTGGTGGAAATGCCTGAGTCTGTCTGTGCCATGGCCCTAACCGAAAACAATGAAGTGATACTGGTAAAGCAATACCGCCATCCCATTGAAGCAAGTATTCTGGAATTACCCGGTGGTTTTGTTGATAAAGGCGAAACGGCTGAAACCGCTGTAGCACGTGAATTGCAGGAAGAAACCGGTTACAGCTTTTCCAATTTTTATTGTTTAGGCCGTACAGCAGCCAACCCCGGTGTGCTGAATAATTTTACAACCCTTTACCTGGCAACCGGAGGTAAAAAAGTTGCAGAACAAAAACTGGATTTTAATGAAGAGATAGAGATAAAACTATTTCCGCTGGAAGAAGTGAAGGCCATGCTGATGAATAATGAAATTATACAGGCGATGCATTCAACTTGTATTTTTTATGGGATTGGGAAATTAGATCAATTAAAAAAGCTATAATTTACTTTTGAGAAACTAAGACGCTTAGTTCGCAAGCGAAACACTGTAATGATGATCATTAAACTTTGTTTTAGTTTATTTAGTTTGCTGATGCTTTGCCAGGAAGTGAAGCAGGACCATATTATAGTAATCGGCAAGGCAGAAAATGCCAAGGGCGGGGCAATAGTTGTCTCTAAAGATAATGGTGTTTATTATTTGGAAGGTATAGATTCCTGGGATGAGGAAATATATGGCAAGCAGGTAAAAGTTTCGGGAGTACTTTTGATAGAAAATTTTAAAAGAACTAAGCCAAAGCCGGGTATACCTATGCGACAAGAATTTGTCGGGACTAAAAAAACAATATTGAAACCCAAATGGGAATTAGTTAAATAAAAATGGTTACATCCACTTCCGCCACCAAAAACACACTTCCGCAAACAATAAGAATATCAGCTGTTGCAGCATTTAGTTTGGCAGCTTTAATGGCTTCGTTCACATCATCAAAACTTTCGCCATTCAGTTCAAAGGCTTTTGCTTTTTGCTGTAATTCTTTGTGCGGTAAGGCTCTTTCAATATGTGCATTGCAGAAATAGTATTGCGCATTTTTGGGTAAGATTGAAAGTACTTTTGAAATGTCTTTATCTTTTACCAGGCCCAAAACGAAATGCAATTGAGACGATGGACCACGGACGACGGACGACTGCTGCAGCATTTGTTTTATGCCATCTTCATTATGTGCAACATCCAGAATGATTGTAGGGTTGTTGCTGATAACATCCCAGCGGCCATAAAGCCCGGTTAGTTTTTTTACATTTTTGAGTGCCTGCTTTTCATCTTCATTTTTTATGGGGAAACCAAGTTGTATCAAAATCTTTTCGGCACATAAAACGGTGCGTATGTTTTTGGTTTGATAGAGGCCGTTCAGGTCAAGCTCAAAGGTTTCGGAGATTTGATGCTCGGTGCTTGTTACATCGCAGCTAAGCAACTGCATGGTATAATTAATGTTGGATACTGCATATTCATCCTGTGCAAAATAAATGGGTGCATGGCACTGCTTAGCTTTTTCGATGAAGATGTTTTTTGTTTCGGGTAAATATTCGCCAATGATAACCGGCACGCCGGGTTTAATAATGCCGGCTTTTTCTGATGCAATTTTTTCCAGTGTATTGCCCAGCAGGTCCATATGGTCGTAACCAATATTGGTAATGATGGAGAGGAGTGGAGTGATGATGTTGGTACTGTCTAACCTGCCGCCAAGGCCGGTTTCAATAACAGCAATGTCAACTTTCTCTTTTTCAAAATAATCAAAAGCCATGGCAACGGTCAGTTCAAAAAAAGAAGGCTTGATCTCTTCTGATATTGTTTTTGTACGCTCTACAAAATCAACCACAAAATCCTGGCTGATCATTTGGCCATTGATCTTTATCCGCTCCCTGAAATCCTTTAAATGCGGCGAAGTGTATAGTCCGGTTTTATAACCTGCCTGCTGCAACATGGCTGCCAGCATATGACTGGTACTGCCCTTACCATTAGTGCCGGCAATATGTATACTTTTAAACCTTGTTTGAGGATTGTCGATCGCATTACACAATGCAATGGTGTTGTGCAGGTCTTCTTTGTATGCAGCGGCGCCAATGCGGCTGTACATGGGCAGTTGTGAGTAGAGGTAATCAATTGTTTGCTGATAAGTCATTTATATTGTACGATGTTAGCTGTACAACAGCAAATGTAGGTAAAGATGCATAATGGTATGCCGTACAAGGGAGTGACACAACGATGATGCCATGAAATATCAATGCCGGAACCAATAAAAACTACATTACCCTGAAATTAAAAGGAACAGTTACAATGGATTCATGGTCGGATTTATTGAACTCGACGTTGGGTAAAATTTCTTTTATTTTATTTGCGTATTTTGAATCGGTGCTGGTTGACCCCTTATCAAAACTTACAAATACACCTTTACCAGCTGGCGAAACTTTTATGATGGCGTTGATTTTTGCAGGTGGCAATTCGCCCATAAAAATATAATTGTTTACAATGGTGCGGTCGCCTTTACTGACACGCAAACCGCCACCACCGGTTTTACCGCCGGGTGTGTTTCCATAACTATCGGGTTTACCACTGGGGCTTCCGGCATCGCCTTTGCCACCGGGGTTATTGCCCTGGTACTTGTATCCATTGTCTTCGGTAGCTCCATTACCTGTGCCGCCTTTGGGGCCATTATAACCGGCAATTTTTGGTTTTTGCGGTTTGGGTGCAGGCGGTGTGGGCGTAGGAACTACTTTGGGTGTTGTAACTTTTGGCGTAGTTTTTACAGGCTTGGTTACCGGTGCCGATTCGGGATCGGTGTTATCATCAGCTTTTACCTCTTCAGTGGTTTCATTTTTTACCGGCGCTGCCTGCTTGTCTGAAGCAGTTTGATCATCGGGTGCTTTTTCACCTTTTATCAAAGGCTGCACTTCGCCAAAACCTTCAATATCATTTCCAAGATTGATCTCAATAAATTCTTCTACCGGTTTTGGTGGATGTAAAACAGGCTTCCAGGAAACGAGCAGGGCTATCAAAAGAATAGCGCCACATATAAGGGCTGTGTAAATAGCAGCCTTCCTGTTTTTTTCTGTTTCAAATGTTGCCGACATGATTACTGTATTGCTCATCTCAAAGTTATCTATTTATATACAAACGATACAATATCGTGCCGGATTTCATAATGCATGTTAAGGTTTTAACAAATTGGCAACGCTTTATTATTTACCTGGCCGGTTTGCCAGCAACAGGCCTGCAAATATGATGAGCATGCTGGAGATATGTATCCAGGTGAAATTTTCATGCAATATAAGGGCTGCTTCAATACTGCTGAATACCGGGATGAGGTTACCGAATAAGGCAGTGCGGCCTGCACCGAGTTTGCCAATGGCTATGTTCCATATAAGGAAACAGATAACAGAAGCACCAATGCCGATATACAAAACAGAAAAAACAATATCGCTGCTGAAAGCTGGTGTTGGATAATAATTAAGCTCCCATATATAAAACGGGAATAAAATGAGCGTGCCAACAGAAAAAATAACAAACAAAAAATTAACCGGTGTAATGGCGGCAGGTTTTTTCTTTACCAATGTATTATACACAGCAAAACTACAAGCTGCTGCCAGTGACCATAGATCGCCGGTACTGAAATGAAGTGATAACAGATTTTGAAAATTTCCTTTCAGTAAAAGAAAAAGAACACCGATGCTGCAAAGTATCATCCCCGCCAGTTTCATCCAGCCGATCTTTTCTTTTAAAAAAATACGGGCAAATACAACCGCCATGATGGGAGAGGAGGTGGTGCCGATCAATGCAAGATTGATGGCAGAAGTATAATGAGCACCGATATAAACGAATGAATTGAAAATCACAATGCCCGTAAGTGAAGCCCAGAAAAGATAGGGCCATGACTGCTTTACAATTTTCCATTGGCTGCTGAAATGTTTAACAGCAAACGGTAGTATGATAAGCGATGCAATAAGCCAACGGTAAAAATTAAGGCTGAAGGGTGGTATTTTATTGTTGAGAGCCCGCGCTATAATAAAATTGCCCGACCAGATAAGTGCAGCAAGAGCGGCGAGGCCAATACCTATGTAAATATTTTGAGTGAGCCCGGTATTTGAAACGGAATTAGTTTTTTGCATTTTTATCCGTTGTAATTTCTTACGCCAAATAGTAAGCTGCCAACTCTCACCATATTGCTGCCTTCTTCTATGGCTATTTTATAATCGGAACTCATACCCATGGAGAGGGTTGATAGTTGAAGGTTGAAAGTTGAAAGTTGAGTATATTTTTCAAAGAGGCTTTTAAGAAAGCTAAACTCTGCTTTTACCAGGTCCATATTATTTGAAAAAGAAGCCATACCCATGAGGCCGGTGATGCGGATATTTTTTAATGAAGAAAGATCGGCGGTTAAAACAGCATCAAGTTCATGACTATCCAAACCAAATTTGGTTTCTTCTTTGGCGATGTGAATTTGCAGGAGACAATCAATGATCCGGTTGTTTTTTAATGCCTGTTTACTTATTTCTTTCAATAAACTCAGGCTATCTACTCCATGTATAAGATGAACGAAGGGAGCAATATAT
The DNA here is from genome assembly GCA_963715585.1 of uncultured Chitinophagaceae bacterium. Taxonomy (GTDB): domain Bacteria; phylum Bacteroidota; class Bacteroidia; order Chitinophagales; family Chitinophagaceae; genus Ferruginibacter. The sequence goes on from OY970254.1 coordinate 1,337,252, forward strand.
TTTACTTTATTGCTTTGCAGGTGGCCAATATAATGCCAGCGGATATCTTTGGGCAGTTGTTCGTATTTACCAACCAGTTCCTGCACATAATTTTCACCAAAGTCACGTTGGCTAAGATTGTACAGTTCAAGAATATCTTCAGCAGGTTTGGTTTTGGAAACGGCAACCAGAGTGGCTTTACCATTTAGCTCTTCAATTATTTCCTGGTATTTTTTTTTGTTGATACTCATAGTTTAGTCCATAGTCGATGGTTATATAGTCGATAGTTTGGTGCCTCTTTTTGGTGGTAGATTATTAAAAATTAAGAGAGTTTATCTCTGAAACTGGTAATCATTTTAATCAGTACTTCATATTCACTGTAATATTTTGTAAACATATCTTCTTGCAAATAACCTTTTCTTTTTGCAATAAACAAGCAGCTAACTACTTCGATCCCGGAACGAATAGCATAGTTTAAAAATCTTTTAAATTCAGGATTGGTTTGGCCGGTACAGCCTTCAGCAATATTCAGCACAACTGAATCTGAGGCTCTTCTTATCTGGCTACAAAGATTAAACATTTCCCATTTTGGAAAGAGTTTAGCAATATTGTCTACTTCTACAGAAAGATCAAGAGCCTTATTCCAGATATTTAATGATTCAAACTTAAATGCCATAGTTTAAAATTAGAATTAATTATTTCGTAAATAAAAATAGTCCATAGCAGTAGACTCTTCTATGGACTATTAAACTATTGACCATCGACTACTTTAGTATCGCCCTGCTTATCACGATCCTTTGCACTTCACTCGTACCCTCATATATCTGTGTAATTTTTGCATCCCTCATCATGCGTTCAACATGATATTCTTTTACAAAACCATAGCCACCGTGTATCTGCACGGCTTCGGTTGCGGTCCACATAGCAGTTTCACTGGCAAAAACTTTTGCCATGCTGCTGCTTAAAGTGTAATCCAAATGATTATCTTTTTCCCAGGCAGCTTTTAAACAAAGTAAACGGGCTGCTTCAATTTTGGTGGCCATATCAGCCAGTTTAAACTGGATGATCTGGTGGTTCATAATTTCGGTACCAAATGCCTTGCGCTGTTTACTGTAAGCCAATGCCAGTTCGTAAGCACCGGCCGCAATACCCAGTGCCTGCGATGCAATACCAATTCTTCCGCCTGCCAATGTTTTCATGGCAAACGTAAAACCAAATCCATCTGCACCAATGCGGTTTTCTTTAGGCACTTTAACATCAGTAAATAAAATGCTGTGTGTATCACTTCCTCTTATACCAAGTTTGTTTTCTTTAGCTCCTACTTCAACACCGGCCCAGCTTTTTTCTACAATAAATGCATTGATACCACGGCTGCCTTTGCTTACATCGGTTTGTGCAATCACCAAATACACACTGGCGCTGTTGCCATTGGTTATCCAGTTTTTGGTGCCGTTTAGTAAATAATAATCGCCTTTATCCTCAGCGGTGGTTCTTTGCGAAGTAGCATCGCTACCTGCTTCAGGCTCACTCAGTAAAAAAGCACCGATATATAATTCGCCATCTTTTTTACCTTGTGCCAGTGGCTTTAAATATTTTTGTTTTTGTTCTTCGGTAGCATATTCCTGCAGTCCGTAGCAAACCAGGCTGTTGTTCACACTCACACAAACACTAACGCTGGCATCCACTTTACTGATCTCTTCCATGGCCAATACATAGCTGATGGTATCCATACCGCTGCCCCCATATTCAGGTTTCACCATCATACCCATAAAACCCAGGTCGGCCAGTTTTTCAATCTGTTCTTTCGGAAATTTCTGGTGTTCATCACGTTCAATAACACCGGGAAGGCATTCATTTACTGCAAAATCCTTTGCAGCCTGTTTTATCATCAATTGTTCTTCGGTAAATTCAAATAGCATAGTTCGGTTTTTAAATTATAGGCAAAAATACGGAAATTATCTGCCTGTATTAGTAACAAGAATCTCTGTAAAAAGTTCCCTCGGTATCATCCTTGCACCCAGGCTTTCCAGGTGATTGGTATGTAACTGGCAATCGATAAGTTGTACATTTTCCTTTTGCAATTGCCTTACATAGTTAATAAAAGCAAACTTGCTGGCATTGGGTTTCAGGCTAAACATGCTTTCGCCAAAAAACAGGTTGCCCAGCCTGATGCCGTACAATCCGCCAATCAATTCACCATCCTGCCAGGTTTCGGCACTGTGGGCATGGCCCAGTTCATGTAAAGTGGTATAGGCTTTTTGCATGGCAGGCGATATCCAGGTTCCACCCTGTCCTTGCCTTGTAACCGTTTTACAGTTTTGTATCACCCGCTCAAATGCCCGGTTGGTTGTAAAACGGTATTTGCCATTTTGTAAAACAGTTTTCATACTGTTGCTTACTTTAAGCTCAGCTGGGTATAAAACAAATCGTGGATCAGGGCTCCACCAGCAAATGGGTTCATCTTCGTTATACCAGGGAAAAATGCCGCTGCGGTAGGCGAGCAATAAACGTTCGGCACTCAAATCTCCACCCATGGCCAATAAGCCATCTTCATCAGCCATATCTACAGGCGGAAAAAATAATGCTGAGGTAAGGAGGAACATAGTGATTAATTAGCGATCACTTCAACAGTTGCATTAATGCCTCTTTCAGTGATGGCATCGCATTGTGGTTTTAAAATATCGTAGCTGCCCTGTTTAACGGAGTATTTACCTTTTGAATCAATAATAATGGCACATTGCTCGGCCTGTTGCGTAGAGTGGCCGCAAACTTCAATTAAGGTATCAATTACCCATTCAAATGTATTTACCTCATCGTTCCATACAATAAGGCTGTGATAAGATTCAGTTACCGTAAGGGTATCTGTGTCTTCCTGGAATTTGGTATTTGTGTAGATTGACATATTTGTATGGCAAAAATAGGCTGATTTTTTGATTTTGGCAGAAGGAAATAATGCCTTAAATAGAAAAAGGTTCACTAGAGTGAACCTTTTCTTTGTGGGAGCACACGGGTTCGAACCGCGGACCCTCTGCTTGTAAGGCAGATGCTCTAAACCAACTGAGCTATGCTCCCTTTTTAATTTTCGGATGGCAAAGATAGGGGTAAAATATTTTCTACAAAATATTTTTAAAAATTAATTCAATTGTACTGCTGGTAATCTGTAAGATTGCCCATCATACACAAATAATTCATCAATCTCAATGGTCCAGTATTTATACAGCGGCGATTTGCTCAGGTATTCTTCTACCTGAATTTTACTGGCAGCATTAAATACCATCCAGCTTTTCTGACTTTCCATACTTACCGTATAGTAATCCAGAATATTTTTTTCGATCAAACTGTTTATATAAACCCGGTGTGGCGGTACAAAGGTCATAAATTCATCATCCATGTCGAAGTACACAGTAACCTGGTATTTATTCAGATGATCGTGATTTATATTTTCCATTCTACGATATTGTTTTCCCATACTTCGTTAAAGGGGGTTGTTATTTTAATGTAATTATCGGTATAACCTTCCATCATACCGTTCTTGTTTTTTGTTTCAAACAAAACTTTACGGGTTTGGCCAATATGCGCATTGGTAAAGTATTGCATTTTCTGGTAACTGAGGTTTCTTAAAAGCTTGTTTCTTTCATTTCTGATATTCACAGGCACTACGGGCTTCATTTCTGCAGCCAGTGTATTTGTCCTTTCAGAATAAGTAAATACATGCAGGTAGCTTATATCCAGCTGATGCAGAAAATTAAATGTTTCCTGGAAGTCTTCATCAGTTTCGCCGGGAAAACCAACGATCACATCCACACCAATACAGCAATGCGGCATCATGGTCTTTATCAATCCAATCCTTTCTGTATATAAATCCTTTTTGTATCGTCTCCTCATCAATCCCAAAATTTTATCACTACCACTTTGTAATGGTATATGAAAATGCGGCATGAATTTTTTACTGTTGCTCACAAATTCTATGATCTCATTGGTAAGTAAATTGGGTTCAATAGAGGAGATGCGGTAACGTTCAATACCTTTTACTTCATCCAGTTCTTTTACAAGGTCAAAGAAATTCTCTTCATTCTTTTTACCACCGGTAAAGCCTTTTCCAAAATCGCCCAGGTTAATTCCTGTCAATACAATTTCTTTTGCACCCTGCGCCGCAATGGTTTCAACATTGGCAATTACATTGCTTATACTGTCGCTGCGGCTCTTGCCCCTTGCCATGGGAATAGTGCAAAAAGAACAATTGTAATCGCAGCCATCCTGTACTTTTAAAAATATACGGGTTCGGTCATTAATGGAATGAGAGGCGGTAAATTCATTTACATCTTCAATATCGCAACTACATATTTTTGCGCTATCACCTTTGGTGACTTCTTTTAAATGCGCTGCAATATTAAATTTTTCTGCAGCACCTAAAACCAGGTCAACACCGGGTATGGCAGCAATCTCCTGCGGTTTTAACTGAGCATAACAGCCGGTTATCACCACCATCGCCTCCGGTGCTTTGCGTTGAATTCGCCGCACAAGCATCCTGCATTCTTTGTCAGCATTATCAGTTACCGAGCAGGTGTTTATCACATACACATCCGCCACTTCGTCAAAATCTCTTTTTTCAAAGCCGTCATTCTCCAGTAATCTTCCGATGGAAGAAGTCTCGGAGAAATTAAGTTTACAGCCAAGGGTGTGTAATGCTACCGTTTTGCTCATTGGGGCAAAATTAACGAAAATGGTGATAGAACACGGATAACACTGATTCAACGGATTTTCACAGATTAGTACACTTATTCTGCTAAGCAGGATAAAAATCCGTTCTCATCCGCCCAAACCGTGTTATCCGTGTTCTATCAATCATGTAACTTGCACCATGCTTAAAAAATATCTGCCATATCTGTTATTAATTGCAGCTGCTTTATCGTTCTATTTAATAAAGAAAAACCAGCGGGGAAACAGGATCAATAAACCCGAAACCGAACAGGTAACAGAAAGAATTACTGTGCCGGCAATTTTACCACAGGAAGAGAAAACAGAAGAAGTTGAAGGCTTTGACCGAAATGCTACCCATATCATTTTCAGCAAACATGCCAAATGCCGTATGGATTGCCGGAAGATAGACGAATCGGAAGTGAAGGAAATTTTAAAGAACGGAACCATCAACCATAAAAAGATACAGAATGATAAAAGAGGTAAAACCTACCCGGTAGAGGGATTTACCCATGATAAACAGCATGTACGTATTGTTTTTGCGCCAAAAGATGATGGGCTGGTGGTAGTAACTGTAATTGACCTGGATACAGAATGGAAATGTGATTGTAAATAGTTTTCCATTTATAAATCTTTACATTTCTCAAACAAAAAAACCACTTAAATTTGTTTCTGTACAGATTGAATAAAGTGTAATGAAGATAAAATCCATATTGGCAAAACCTTTTGCCGGTTATATATACAAACAGATAAAAAAAGGAATGGAAACTGCTGAAGCCGATCAGCAGGCAATCTTCAATCATCTCATAAAAGTTGGTTCAAAAACTGTATTTGGTAAAGACCACGATTTTGCTTCCATTAAAACCTACGAAGATTTTGTAAAGCAGGTTCCACTGCGGGACTACGAAGCTTTCAAACCCTACATCGAAAAAATAAAACAAGGCACACACAATGTGTTGTGGAAAGGCCAGCCCATTTATTTTTCTAAAACCAGCGGTACTACCAGTGGTGTAAAATATATACCCATTACAAAAGATTCTATTCCTAATCATATCAACACAGCACGCAATGCTTTGCTCTGCTATATGGCAGAAACAGGCAACACAAAATTTGCAGATGGTAAACTGATCTTTTTAAGCGGATCGCCGGAACTTGAAAGAGTTGGAGGTATACCAACCGGCAGACTGAGTGGTATTGTAAATCATCACATACCAAAATATTTACGGGCTAACCAATTACCATCTTACCCAACCAATTGTATTGATGAGTGGGAAGAAAAACTGGATAAAATTGTTGAAGAAACCATCAACCAGAATATGACACTCATCAGCGGTATACCGCCATGGATGCAGATGTACTTTGACAGGCTGACGGAAAAGAGCGGCAAAAAAGTAGGAGAGCTGTTTCCTAATTTTAATGTAATGGTACAGGGCGGCGTAAATTTTGAACCCTACAAAGCAAAACTTTTTGAAAGCATCGGCAGGCAGATTGATTGCATTGAATTGTTTCCGGCAAGCGAAGGTTTTTTTGCTTTTCAGGATTCACAAAAAGAAGAAGGCTTATTGCTGAATACCAACAGCGGAATATTTTTTGAATTTGTTCCGGCAGGAGAAATTTTTAATGAGAATCCAACCCGGTTAACATTAAAAGATGTGAAAGTAGGAGAGAACTATGCATTGATCATTAACAGCAATGCAGGTTTGTGGGGCTACAATATTGGTGACACCATTAAATTTGTTTCAACCAATCCTTATCGCCTGGTGGTTACCGGCCGTACAAAACATTTTATCTCTGCCTTTGGCGAGCATGTGATCAGCGAAGAAGTGGAAGCTGCTTTATTGCAGGCTGCCGCCGAAGAAAATATTCCCATCACTGAATTTACGGTAGCACCAAAAATTTCAACTGATGCCGGTAAAAGTTACCATGAGTGGTTTATTGAATTTGAAAACACGCCTGCCGATATGAAAGCTTTTTCAAAAAAAGTAGATGATAATCTGCGTAAGCGTAATGTTTACTACGATGACCTGGTGGGAGGCAATATTTTACAACAGTTGAAAATTTCGCCGGTAAAAAAGAATGGATTTATAGATTACATGAAAAGTATTGGTAAGCTTGGCGGACAAAATAAAGTGCCACGTTTAAGTAACGACAGGAAGATTGCAGAAGAGTTAGAAAAATTTGTGAACTGATTTTCGCATCGGTAAAAGCTCAATAGCAGCAATGCCGATGAACGGATTGCGACGCAACGATGATGCCACAAGGAACTGAAGCTGGTATCACAAAAAGCAAGTTTGATAATCTTATATTCACCTCATCTTTAACTTTAGCAATATTTTTTTGTCTATTGTTTTCAAAATAATATACTTTTGTATTGTTAAACACAATTGATCATTACATTGAACAGGATAAAATTTCATATCGCCAATACAAATTCTCCCGCCAGGGGTATACTGTACATGGGCAACCTGTTTGTATTTATACCCAGATCCCGACGTGGATGCTGATAGGACGAGTAGCTAAAACCTGCCCCTGTCAGTGAAAAAGTCCCCGCAAATTTTCTTAAACATCATTTAATCATTCTTTCAATTTTTTACAATTGGAAAACAGTAATATAATTATCAGGGTTGCCACAGCAGCCGATACGCATTACGCAACAATCATCACCGATGAAATGGCTTCTTCTGCCAAAGCCCGTGGTACGGGCATAGCCAAACGGTCTCCCGATTATATTGAACAAAAAATACAGGAAGGGAAAGCCGTGATTGCCGTAACAACCGATGGTGATTGGGTTGGCTTTTGCTATATAGAAGTTTGGGAACATAATAAATTTGTTGCCAACAGCGGTCTGATTGTTTCTCCCGAATACCGCAAAACAGGCGTAGCTAAAGCCATCAAGAAAAGAATTTTTGAACTGAGCCGTGAAAAATATCCTGAGTCGAAAATATTTGGCTTAACAACCGGCCTGGCTGTGATGAAAATAAATTCTGATCTTGGTTACGAACCGGTAACTTATTCCGAACTCACAAATGATGAACAGTTTTGGGCAGGCTGCAAAAGCTGCGTTAACTACGATATACTGATTAGTAAGGAAAGAAAAAATTGCATGTGTACAGCCATGCTTTTCGATCCTGCAGATCATTATACACCGGAAGAAACAAAACAGGAGTTTAAACAGCATTCAAAAACTTACGAACGTTTCATGCGTTTAAAGCAAAGTAAAATGCTTAAGTTTTTGCAGAAGAAACAAGGTGGAGGTGCAGCACCTAAATCATTGCTTCGTTATTTCTTTAATTTTTTAAACTGATCATAATGAGTAAAAAAGTTGTTCTGGGTTTTAGCGGCGGGTTGGATACCACTTACTGTGTAAAATATCTTACAGAAGAAAAAGGGTATGAAGTGCATTCGGTGATCGTAAACACCGGTGGCTTTAGCAGTGATGAATTGAAAAAGATTGAAGCACATGCTTATAAGCTTGGTGTAAAATCACACACAACAGTTAATGCTGTTAAAAGTTATTACGATAAAATTATCAAGTACCTGGTTTTTGGAAATGTGTTAAAAAATAATACTTATCCTTTAAGTGTTAGCGCCGAAAGATTAAGCCAGGCAGTTTTTATTGCTGAGCATGTGCAGCATTTAAATGCAGATATCGTAGCACACGGTAGTACCGGCGCCGGCAACGACCAGGTGAGGTTTGATATGATCTTCAACATCATGATACCAGGTGTTGAGATCTGCACACCCATTCGTGATCTGAAATTAAGCCGTGAAGATGAAATTGCTTATTTAAAAAGCAAGGGTGTGGAAATGAACTTTGAAAAATCGATGTACTCAATAAACAAAGGTTTGTGGGGCACGAGTGTGGGCGGAAAAGAAACTTTGAACAGCAAAGGTATGTTGCCCGAAGAAGCATGGCCTACGCAGGTTACAGCAACTGAACAAAAATCAGTTGAACTGGAATTTGTAAAAGGAGAATTGGTTGGTATTGATGGAAAACAATTTACTCATCCAACAGAAGCCATTCAGCATTTACAATCCAATGCGGGAGCTTTTGGTATTGGCAGAGATATACATGTGGGCGATACCATCATTGGCATCAAGGGCCGTGTAGGTTTTGAAGCGGCTGCGCCGATGATCATTTTAAAAGCACACCATGCGTTGGAAAAACACGTACTTACTAAATGGCAACTGAACTGGAAAGATCAGCTGGCTTTGTTTTATGGCAACTGGTTGCATGAAGGACAGATACTGGATCCGGTGATGAGGGATATTGAAGCTTTCTTCCAGAATTCGCAGGAAAATGTTACCGGTAAAGTTTTTGTTGATCTGATGCCTTACCGTTTTCAAATCACCGGCATTGAATCGGCTTATGATCTGATGAGCAGCAAATTTGGCAAATACGGCGAGATGAATACAGGCTGGACAGGTGATGATGTAAGAGGGTTTTCAAAAATATTCGGTAACCAGACCATGATCTATAACGCAGTAAAACAAACAGCAGATGGCAGCAAAGATTAAAGTTGGTATTATTGGTGGTGCCGGTTATACCGGTGGTGAGTTGATCAGGATATTGCTGAATCATCCGGCTGCAGAAATAGCTTTTGTGCATAGCAAAAGCAATGCAGGTAATTTTTTATACCAAGTGCATAAAGACCTGCAGGGCGATACCGATCTGAAATTTGCATCTGCACTCAATCAAAAAATTGATTTGTTGTTTTTATGCGTGGGGCATGGTGAAGCTGGTAAATTTTTAGCTGAAAATAAAATTGATGATAAAATAAAAATAATTGACCTCAGCCAGGACTTCAGGTTGGGAGAAACAACAGGTAAAAGAAAATTTGTGTACGGTTTGCCTGAGCTGAATAAATCACAAATCAAGAAAGCAAAAAATATTGCTAATCCAGGTTGCTTTGCCACTGCTATACAGTTAGGTTTATTGCCATTGGCAAAAGCAGGTTTATTAAAAGAAATTCATACAACCGGTATTACCGGCTCAACGGGTGCAGGCCAGGGCTTGAGTGAAACCTCACATTTCAGCTGGCGGGCAAATAATATTCAGGCTTATAAAACCCTGTCGCACCAGCATCTTAAAGAGATTGGGCAATCTATGCTGCAGTTAAATCCCGCTGCAAATGTGGACCTTAATTTTATTCCCTGGCGGGGAGATTTCACCCGGGGCATTTTCATCAGCTCACAAATAAAATGTTCTTTGGAATTGAATGAAGTTTCAGCATTGTATAAAAAATATTACGCAGCACATCCATTTATTGTATTGAGTGATGAACCTGTTTTTTTAAAACAGGTAGTAAATACCAACAAATGTTTTGTTCAGTTGGAAAAAATAGGGAGTAACCTGGTTATTCATTCTGCTATTGATAACTTATTAAAAGGTGCCAGTGGACAGGCGGTGCAGAATATGAATTTAATGTTTGGTTTGGAAGAGATAACCGGACTGAAATTAAAAGCGAATTATTTTTAAAATAACTGCTGAGACGCAAAGGCAGAGAGGCCAAGGTATTATTTCTCTGCGACTCAGCGCCTCTGCGGTAAAAAAAGCGAAATGAAATTATTTGATGTATATCCCTTAAATGACATTGTAATAGAAAAAGCAATGGGATCTTACGTGTGGGATGATAATGGGCAAAAATATCTTGACCTGTACGGCGGTCATGCAGTTATTTCCATTGGCCATACACATCCGCATTATGTAAAACGGATAGAAGATCAGTTGCATAAAGTAGGCTTCTATTCCAACTCAATAAAAATTCCATTGCAGGTTGAGCTGGCAGAAAAATTAGGAAAGATATCCGGCAAAGAAGACTACCAGTTGTTCTTATGCAATTCAGGAGCAGAAGCAAATGAGAACGCATTAAAACTGGCGTCCTTTTACAATGGCAGAAAAAAGATCATCGCTTTTAAAAAAGCATTTCATGGCAGAACATCTTTAGCAGTAGCTGCAACCGATAATCCAAATATCGTTGCGCCGGTTAATGAAACTGATAATATTATCTTTCTCCCTTTTAATGATGAAGCCTCACTGGAAGAAGCTTTTAAGCAAAATGAAATATCATCTGTTATTATTGAAGGCATACAGGGAGTTGGTGGTATCAATGTTGCAAGTGATAGTTTCCTTCAAAAAATAAGAAGCCTTTGTGATGAACACAATGCAGTATTTATAGCCGATTCAGTGCAATGTGGATATGGAAGAAGTGGTAAATTTTATTCGCACGATTTTGCAGGAGTTGATGCAGATATTTATACCATGGCCAAGGGTATGGGAAATGGATTTCCGATCGGTGCCATTTCCATTGCTCCAAAAATTCAGCCCAAACATTTTATGCTGGGCACCACTTTTGGCGGCAACCATTTGGCCTGTGCAGCTGCTTTGGCTGTGTTGGAAGTAATTGAAAAGGAAGATCTGATCAGCAATGCGAAAACGATGGGGGATTATTTAATAGAAGAACTGAAAAAACTGCCGAACATAAAAGAGGTAAGAGGAAGGGGGCTGATGATAGGAATTGAATTGCCTGAAGAATTCAATATGGTTAAAAAGAATCTTCTGTTTAAACACAAAATATTTACCGGTGAGGCAAAACCAAACGTGATAAGGCTTTTGCCGGCATTGAATATTACAAAGACCGAAGCTGATATTTTTTTACAGGCAATTAAAACCGAATTAGGCTGATGACAAATTTTATCTCTGTAAATGATGTTGATAATATTAATGCACTCGTTCAGCAGGCATTAAAATATAAAGCAGATCCATTTGCAGATAAGCAACTGGGAGCAGGTAAAAGAATTGGGCTGTTATTTTTAAACCCATCTTTACGTACCCGGTTAAGCACCCAGATAGCAGCCGCCAATCTCGGCATGGAAGCCATTGTTTTTAATGTTGATAAGGAAGGCTGGGCTTTGGAATTTGCAGAGGGCGCCATCATGAACGGAACAACTGTTGAACATATTAAAGATGCGGCCCCGGTTCTTGGACAGTACTTCGATATTTTATGTGTACGAACATTTCCATCTTTACAAAACAGGTCAGCAGATTATGCGGAAACAGTGATCAGCCAGTTTATAAAATATGCCGGTGTGCCGATTGTAAGTTTGGAAAGTGCTACACTGCACCCACTGCAATCTCTTACAGATATAATTACTATCCAGGAAAACAGGCTCCTGGTTCCCCCTTCAGGGGGCGGAGGGGGTAAGATTGTTTTAACCTGGGCGCCACATGTAAAAGCATTGCCGCAATGTGTTGCAAATTCTTTTGCTCAATGGGTTGGTGGCTGGAACGAAGCAGAATTTGTAATTACGCATCCCGAAGGTTATGAACTGGATGAAGCTTTTACAAAGAACGCCACCATTATTACCAACCAGGACGAAGCATTAAAAAATGCTGACTATGTTTATGTAAAGAACTGGAGCAGTTATAAAGACTATGGAAAAATAATTCCGGGCAATACAGATTGGATGCTTACCAATAACAAACTGGCATTAACGAACAATGCTAAAGTAATGCATTGTCTCCCAGTTCGTCGTAATGTTGAGTTGAGTGATGAGATATTAGATGGCAATAACAGTTTGGTTACACAGCAGGCCGGTAACCGGGTTTGGGCTGCACAGGCTGTGTTAAGCGAAATTTTAAAATCAATATAATGGAGAAGTTGTTCGTTATAAAGATTGGGGGTAATGTGGTTGATGATGCAGCATCATTAAATTTATTTCTTCGAAAATTTTCTGCCGTTGATGCCTGTAAGATTTTAGTTCATGGAGGTGGTAAGATCGCAACATCAATTGGCAAAAAATTAGGTATAGAACCCAATTATATTAACGGCAGGCGTATTACCGATGAAGCAACAATAGATCTGGTAACTATGGTTTATGCTGGCCTGATCAATAAAAAACTGGTAGCGGCATTACAGTCGCTGCATTGCAATGCTATTGGTTTAACCGGTGCCGATGCAAATATTATTCCTGCAACTAAAAGGCCCGTTGCTGAAATTGATTATGGTTTCGTAGGCGATATAAAAAATGAATCAGTTGCTGTAAATAACTTACAGGCTTTTCTTGAAAATAATTTGGTGCCTGTGGTTGCACCTTTAACACATGATGGTCAGGGACAAATATTGAATACCAATGCCGATACCATTGCTTCTGCACTGGCTATTGCATTATCAAAACAATATGATGTAAGACTGATCTATTGTTTTGAAAAGAAAGGTGTGCTGGAAAATATTGAAGATGAATCATCAGTTATTCAACTCATCAATAAAGAAAAATACCAACAGTTATTAAGTGATAAAAAACTTGCAGATGGCATATTGCCTAAAATTGAAAATGCTTTTGCTGCAATTAATAGTGGTGTGCAGGAAGTGTTGATTGGCTATGCAGATGATCTGCTGCAAAATATAACTACAGATACAAAGGGAACACTCATTAAATCATGAGCGAAAATAAACTATACCAGGACGCTGTTGAATTGTTGCAAAAACTAATAGCAACGCCTTCTTTCAGTAAAGAAGAAGAAAACACTGCTGCAATTATTGAACAGTTTTTCAAAGAAGAAAATATTCCGTCAAACCGCCTGTTAAATAATGTGTGGTGTGTAAATAAGTATTTTGATGTAACCAAGCCAACCATCTTACTCAACTCACATCACGACACCGTAAAACCCAATCCGCAATACACTAAAGACCCTTTTTCGCCAATCATTGAAGATGGAAAATTATTTGGCCTTGGCAGTAGTGATGCCGGTGGTTGCCTGGTGAGTTTGATAACTGCGTTTTGCCATTTTTATGAAATGGAGAATTTGAAATATAATATCATTATTGCCGCTACCGCAGAAGAAGAAATAAGTGGTTCTAATGGAATAGAAAAACTACTTGCATCAGCAGAGTCCAGTTCCCCCTTTAGGGGGTTAGGGGGTGTCATTGTGGGTGAGCCAACCCTCACCAATCTTGCCATTGCCGAAAAGGGCCTGCTGGTATTGGATTGTACAGCTACAGGCAAAGCCGGCCATGCAGCAAGAGAAGAAGGAGATAATGCCATCTATAAAGCTATCGCTGATATCAACTGGTTTCAAACTTATCAGTTTCCTAAAATATCCGAAACCTTAGGGCCAGTAAAAATGTCGGTTACATCAATCGAAACAGAAAACAAAGCACACAATATGGTGCCGGCCGTTTGTAGCTTTATTGTCGATATCAGGGTTACAGATGCATATACACATGAGGAGATATTGGAGACAATTAAACAGCATGTTCAATCTGAAGTAAAACCAAGGAGCATGCGTTTGCGTTCTTCAAAAATTGAAAAAGATCATCCGCTTGTTCAGGCTGGTATAAAACTGGGCAAGCAAATGTATGGTTCGCCCACAACATCAGATGCAGCATTGATTCCTGCACCCGTATTAAAATGTGGTCCCGGCGATAGTGCAAGAAGCCACACAGCAAATGAATTTATTTATCTGAAAGAAATAGAAGAAGGAATAAACACGTACATAAAAATATTAAAGCAGGTAGTCTGATCATCAAATTGCATCAATATGAAACTTTGGCAAAAAGATAAATCTGCGTTAGCAGAAGTTGAAAAATTCACTGTTGGTAACGACAGAGATTTAGATATTTACCTGGCTCCATTTGATGTGTTGGGATCTTTGGCACATATAAAAATGCTTGAATCGGTTGGATTGTTATCTATAGAAGAATTAAGCCAGATAGAAATTGAGCTAAAAAATATTTACAAACAAACCCAGTCAACCGGGTTTAAATTAAATGATGGGGTAGAGGATATTCACTCGCAGGTAGAACTGATGCTGACACAAAAGCTGGGCGATGCAGGTAAAAAAATCCACAGTGCCCGAAGCAGGAACGACCAGGTGCTGGTTGATCTGAAATTATTTTTAAGAGCTGAGATTGAAAAAACTGTTATCAATACAAAAACACTTTTTGATCTTTTAATTACGCAGAGTGAAAACTCTAAAAATGATCTGTTGCCTGGCTATACACATCTTCAACTCGCCATGCCATCCTCTTTTGGTTTATGGTTTGGAGCCTATGCCGAAAGCTTGGTTGATGATTTAACAACACTCGAAGCGGCTTACCGGGTTGTAAATAAAAACCCACTAGGCTCTGCAGCAGGCTATGGCTCTTCATTTCCCATCAACAGGCAAATGACAACCGATCTGCTGGGCTTTGATAACTTAAACTACAATGTGGTATATGCACAAATGGGCAGGGGCAAAACAGAACGTATTGTGGCATCTGCTTTGGCAAATATTGCAGCCACGCTGGCTAAGCTAAGCATGGATGCCTGCTTATACCTCAATCAAAACTTTGCCTTCATTTCTTTTCCCGATGAACTTACAACCGGCAGCAGCATCATGCCGCACAAAAAAAATCCTGATGTGTTTGAATTGATCCGTTCTCATTGCAACCGCATACAGGCCCTGCCCAATGAGATCATGCTCATGACAACCAATCTGCCATCGGGCTACCACCGCGATCTTCAATTGATAAAAGAACACATCATACCTGCTTTTCAAAATATAAATGATTGCCTGCAAATGACAGGCCTGATGTTGAGCAATATCGAAATTAAAAAAGACCTGCTGCAGGATGAAAAGTATAAATTCTTATTCAGCGTAGAAGAAGTAAACAAACTGGTACTGGAAGGCATGCCATTCAGGGATGCCTACAAAAAAGTAGGGGCGGCTATTGAAGCCGGAAACTTCACGCACACAGCTTCACCGGTTCATACACATGAGGGCTCAATCGGCAATCTCTGCAACGATAAAATTGAAGCCATGATGCATGATATTATACAAAAATTCAATTTTAATAAAGTGAAAATTGCGTTGCAACAATTATTAAGTTAGATTTGTCGCAATAATTTTCTATTATAATGGCCGATCAGTCTACAAAAAAACGCATTGCTATATTTGGGTCAACCGGCTCCATAGGTACCCAGGCCCTGGAAGTAATACGTGCCAATCCAGATCTGTTTGAAGTGGAGATCTTAACAGCACAAACAAATGATGAACTGCTCATCACCCAGGCGCTGGAATTCAAACCCAATGCAGTTGTTATAGGCGATGATGCCAGGTATCAGAAAGTAAAAGAAGCCTTATCATCCACAGATATAAAAGTATTTGCCGGCGAAGCAGCATTTGAAGAAGTGGCCGAATTTGATACCTATGATATGATGCTGGCTGGTATTGTAGGTTTTGCCGGATTAAAACCCACTTTAAAGGCGGTAGAAAAAGGAAAAGCCGTAGGACTTGCCAATAAAGAAACACTGGTTGTTGCCGGCGATATTGTAATGCAGAAAGCTATTGAAAAAAGAGCACCGATCATTCCGGTTGACAGTGAACATTCTGCCATTTTTCAATGCCTCATCGGCGAAGCAAGGAACCCCATCGAAAAAATTATTCTCACTGCCAGTGGCGGCCCCTTCCTGGGTAAAAAACCTAATTTCCTGGTTAATGTAAAAAGAGATCATGCCCTGCAACATCCCAACTGGAGCATGGGTGCAAAAATTTCTATAGACTCTGCAACCCTGATGAATAAAGGGCTGGAGATGATTGAAGCAAAATGGCTTTTTAATTTACGGGCCGATCAGATCGAAGTGGTAATACATCCGCAAAGCATTATTCACAGCATGGTTCAGTTTGAAGATGGAAGTATTAAAGCGCAGATGGGATTACCCGATATGAAACTTCCCATTCAATATGCCATGGCATTTCCTGGCAGAATACAGAACGATTTTCCACGCCTTAATTTTAAAAAATATCCTGCCCTCAATTTTGAAGAGCCCGATGTTAAAACTTTCAGAAATTTAGCCCTGGCTATGGAGGCGCTTAATAAGGCCGGCAATATGCCCTGTGTATTAAATGCAGCCAACGAAATTGCCGTGTGGGCCTTTCTGCGTAACCGTATCGGCTTTTTAGATATGACTGCCCTGGTAGAAAAAACCATGGAAAACGTAGCCTATATTGAAAAGCCCACCTTACAGGAATATTTTGAAAGCGACGCCGAAGCCCGTAATTTTGCCGCTTCGTTGATAAACCTGTAATAAGTGTTTTGGGACTAAGCTTTTGTACTACTATGTAGCATCGTTGTGTCACTCACTTGTACTTTTTCAGCAACATTGAACATTAAACACAAATTATAAATGGACATTACCTTATTAGCAATAAACTGGCCCAGCGTAGGTTTAAAAGTTGCCCAGCTTTTATTGTCACTTTCTATACTGGTTATCCTGCACGAATTTGGCCACTACATTACAGCCAAATGGTTTAAATGCAGGGTTGAAAAATTCTATCTCTTTTTCGATCCCTGGTTTTCAATTTTTAAAAAGAAGATTGGCGATACGGTTTATGGTATTGGCTGGCTGCCCCTGGGTGGTTATGTAAAAATATCCGGCATGGTAGATGAGAGCATGGATAAAGAATCATTAAAGTTGCCTCCGCAGTCATGGGAGTTTAGAAGTAAACCGGCCTGGCAACGTTTGATCATTATGCTGGGTGGAGTTACTGTAAATATTTTGCTGGCATTTGTTATTTATGCTGGTATATTAATGACCTGGGGAGAGAAAAAAATACCGGCTTCCTCTTTAAAATATGGTATTACATTCAACGATTCGTTGTTTAATGATCTTGGTTTTAAAAACGGCGATAAGGTTCTGGCAGTGGATGGCAAACCGGTGGTGGAATACACTGACATCTTAAAAAAAGTATTGGTAGTTAATAAAGATGTAACGGTTGAAAGAGATGGCAAAGAAACAACACTGAATATGCCCGTTGACCTGATTGGTAAACTGGTAGAAAAAAAGAAACTGGCCGATGGTCCATTGATCAGCCCTAGAATTCCGGTTATCATTTCTGAGATTGGTGATACCAGTGTTGCTTATAAGGCTGGTTTAAGAAAAGGAGATGTGATTCTTGCTATTGATACGGTTCAAACAAAATATTACGACGAGTTTTCTGCTTTTATGAAAAAACAGAAAAAAGGAGATACGATAAGTCTTACCGTAAAAAGAAATAATGAAACCCTGAATATCACTACAGTGCTCATCAACGGCGGAAAAATTGGTTTTAACCCTCCAAACAGTCATGAAGAATATGATAGCCTTGGGATTTATAAATACGAAGTTAAAAAGTATGGTTTTTTTGCAGCATTTCCTGCCGGTGTAAAAAGAGCCGGTAAAGAATTGCAGTTTTATATTGATCAGTTTAAGAAGATATTATCACCGTCTACCGGCGCTTATAAAGGCGTTGGTGGTTTCAAAGCAATGGGCTCTGTATTTTCCGGTACTGAATGGGATTGGGAACATTTCTGGACCATCACCGCTTTCTTCTCTATCGTACTGGCTTTCATGAATCTGTTACCAATACCTGCTTTGGATGGCGGGCATGTTTTGTTCACCTTAGGAGAGATGATTACCGGTCGTAAACCCAGCGAAAAGTTTTTAGAATATGCACAGATCGTTGGCATGGTTATTTTGCTGGCATTGATGCTCTATGCAAACGGAAACGATTGGTTTGGATGGGGGAAGGGAAAGTAGTAAATACAAATAGATTAGTTATAAAAAAAGAGGGCTTTCGAAAGCCCTCTTTTTTTATAACTATAATTCAATACCAATTTTCTTCATTAAGATAGATGCATTTAAACTGCTGCAGATACCTTCTTTCAATTGATAATCAAAATACAGTTCATCGTTGCTTACCTGCACATCAAAATGATAATTTAAAATATTTTCCGGGTATTCATCTTTCATTTTTGCCAGTTCCACATCATGCGTTGCTATAATGCAGGCAGCATGGTGTTTGATAAGTTGTTTAATAAGCGCTGCTGAGCCGGTATGCCTGTCCAGTGAATTGGTTCCTCTTAAAATTTCATCCAGTAAAATAAAAACTTTTTCGTTGCTGTTTACCTTTTCAATGATGGTCTTTAGTTTTTTTAATTCGGCATAAAAAGTAGAAGTGTTTTCCTCCAGGTTATCTGCAATACGCATGCTGCTGATAACCTGTACCGGCGATAAACAAAAGTACCGGGCACAAACCGGCGCACCAGCCATAGCAAGTACCGTATTTACTCCAATACTTCGCAGATAAGTACTTTTACCGGCCATATTGCTTCCTGTAACCAGCATCAGTTGCCCGTTATGATTAATTTTTAAAGGGTTGTTTACACATTTGTCAGCTTGTATTAACGGGTGGCCAATCTCTTTTCCCTCAATAAAAAAATGATCTTCTTTCAGAACAGGAAAGCACCAGTGGGGGTGATTGAAAGATAAGGTTGCCAGACTGTTTATAGCTTCCATTTCACCTAAAGCTGTAAACCATTGTAATACATTTTTTTGGTTATCCTGCTTCCACTTTTCCAAAGCCATTACCTGTTGCAGGTCCCACTGCAACAAAATATCCAGCGGTATAAATACAACAAAATTAAAACGGAGGTCAAGCCTTTCCAGTATTTTTTTAAGTTTTGTGATTTTTGTTGATGCCTTTCCATTTTGATGCACAAACTGTTTTTGCTGTTCCTGTAAAAAAACTGATGTAAAATTCATTTGTTCAATCAGTTGAATGCTGTCTGAAAGCACTTCCAGTTCTGCTGTCATTTTTGAAACCTGCTGATGCAGTGGCGAAACTTTTTTGCTGATATACAATGCAAATAGGGCAGAAGCCAGTAAACAATAATTTCTTACATAGTTGTTCAGTACATCTGCCATATTCAAAACCAAAACTGTAATTATTATTGCAGGAATTAAATACCTGAGTAACAGCCAGAATTTATTATTGATAAACCTGTTATCATCGGCAAACCAGTTTTGTAAACGTTTTGTTGTTTCCTGCGTAATGCGTTTTGCCATGCCGTAAGCCTGTAGCTCCTGCCTCCATCCGGGTTTATTAACCAGTTCTTTAATTGCTTCCTGTCTTTTTAAAATTGTTTCAGGTTCGGCCGGGCTTGATAGCCAGTTAGCTAATGCGTCACTGCCCATTTCAGATCCGGTTCTGTTTAAGTATTGATAGAGTGAAGCATGTCCAAATATGTCCAGGTCATTGGCATAATAATGTTCTTTGGGTATGTATGTTGCCCCTTCATCAAAATGATAATAGTTATGTGATAACGCTTTTAATTCATCCTCATTTACGGCAAGCAGGTATTGGGTATGTTCAATTAAAGATTTATTACTGAGGTCAGCAAATAGCAGCCGGGTAAATAAAACCAGGAGTAAAATGCCAGGTATAATACAAAATAACAGGCCAGGTTGAACTAAAAAATAACAGCAGGCTATAATACCGGCTACTACTGCAAAGCGCAGCCAGGCAAGCATTGACCTTTTTTTTGTAAGTAGTTTCAAATCATTTTGTAAAGTTGTGATTCTGCTATTATAATATTCGCTGGGCTCCATAGTGGTTATTTAGTAAATGAAGATATTGCAAATTGTGTTCTTTGTTGTTTTTGCTGGGTAAATGGTAAAGCCGGGGAATTCCTCTTTTCTATAGTGATATAAAACAGTTATAGAAGAGTTATAGAAGAGTTATAGAAGAGTTATAGAAGATCTGTCCCATAGTAACTTAATAGCAACTATATGGTGACCATATGGCAAATCCCATGTTTAATACTATACAGCAGGTAGCTTTTCCATCCTGCTCAATAATAATACCCGTTTCAACCGGCTGGCAATATCATAAAAAAATCCTCTCCGGTTTTACCCGGAGAGGATTGTATAACTGATTAGTTATTTATTATTGTATCACCACTCTGCATACAGTTAAACGGTTACCGTTCAGGTCACCAATTTCAACCCAGTAGAGTCCTTTTCCGTAAGCTCTCATATCAACATCCATTCTGTCATATGGTCTTCCAATTGCATAGTATTTAGTGTACACCCTATCTCCTTTAGCATCATAGATAGTTAATGTTCTAGGCAACACGTTGCCCGCTACACTGTAATACCTAACCTGGAATACACCACTGGTTGGGTTTGGATAGATAAAGCATTTGCCACTTGCAGAATCTTTGATGGTGATGGTGTTGGATATATTGGTACATCCATTAACATCAGTCACCCTCAATTGATAATCTCCCTGACCATCTACATCAAGTTTCAGGCTACCAGTGCCTATACCACTAACCACGCCCAATGAAGGGTTGGTTAACACTGTTCCGTTACGTATCCAGCTATAGGTTGTAGCCGGGTTTGGTGTAACCGTTGATGACAGTGTAGTTTGTAAACCAGGTAATAAACTGGTATAAGGTGCAGCACTGATCACGATAACCGGTAATGGGTTAACGGTGAGTGTAGCAATTCTTGATGTTTGTGCAGCACATGGTGCAGCACCGGCTACAATTGCACGGTACTGGTATCCATTCATGCTTACCGGAGGTGCAGTGATGGTCAGCGTGGCTGTAGTAGCACCACTGTAAACTCCACCATTGGCAATATTTGTCCAGGTACCACCACCATTGGTGCTTACCTGCCACTGATAAGTATGAGGGCCGGTTCCAGTTACAACTGCTGCAGTAAAGGTTGCTACCTTGTCGGTACAGATAGTCTGATTGGCTGGTATGTTGGCATTAAGTACTGTTGGCTGATTTACCGTTACAATCACTGTTCTTGCAGGTGATTGACAGGTACCAGGGCCCGATACCAGGAAGGTAACAGTACCGTTAAAGTTCCTGGGATTATTTACCGGTGTGGCTGGTGCAGCAGGGCCACCCCATCCTACATTACCACCTGTTATGATATCACAACCATTGGCTGAATAAGTAACAGTTGTTGCTGCTCCATTGGTATAGGCAGGGAAGGTTGCTCCCGTGAAATCCAATGCTATAGCATAAGTGGCTCCCGCAGGAACTGTCAGCGTTAATCCTGTAAGTACAGGATTAAGCGTATTGGCGGTAACGTTAACATTAGACGAACCAAACTGTGTGAAGCCATTGGCTGCAGTGATTGGTCCGGGGTTACCCGCATTACCGGTAGTTTTATAGAATGCCCGTACAGCAACTGCTCCTGAACCAAAAGCATTGCTGGATATACCGGCAAGGGTTACAGGGAAGGTATTGTTATTTTTAACATTGAAAGATACCAGGTTATTACCATTACCGCCTGCCATTGGTGTTGCAGGAACAGCACTGAAGCTAAGCATATTATTTACTGTAGCTGTGTAAGGATTTGCTCCAATCGTTGTTGGTGCTGCCCATACTGAATCCACCGGAGTTCCGGCAACATATGGAATGGTACCTCCAGCATTGGAGAATAATCCAGCTGCAGGACTCCATACCGCTGGTGAAGCCACCACACCCTGTACATAGGTAAACTCTATCTCCCAGTTGGTTAATGTACCAATATCTATCGCTCCGCCATCATACATGGCCAGAGTATAGTTACCGTTAACATTGGCCGGTGTAAGTGAACTTATCAACGCCGCATAGTTGGCCATATTGGCTGTATAGCCTGTTGGCGCTGCAGGGCCATTACCCGTTGCTGCAATCTGTCCATCAGGCCTGAATGAAGCTGAATAAGGGTTTGTACCCGTACTAACAGCTGGTGCTCCCGCTGCTGATGTAAAGATCGTATTGCTAAAGCCCGTTGTTACACCGCCAAATGTATTGGACAGGAAGAAATCCAGGTTAAGCACATTATTGTTTGGCGCCCTTAAAGCTATAACCAGGTCACCAATAAATGTATGTGGTATTGTCATCTTAACACGCATGCCGGTTACCGTTGCATTGGCTGGTATACCGCTTACTGCTATCGTATGCGATGCTCCGGCCTGGTTATTATCAGGAATTGCTACTGCAATGGTTCCTGAGTTAAACGCAACCGTAGAGGTTGTTGAAGAAGAAGCCTTCAGCTTAACAGCAGGATCTCCCAGACACATTGTAACAGAACTTGGTGTTATCGTTGGTGCAGGTGGAGTGTAATTCACCAATACACTTGCATCGGTGAAACATCCTGTAGCCACATCGGTAGCCCTTACAGTGTAAGTTGTTTGTGCAGTTGGTGCTGCGTACACGGTAGTAAGGTTGGTACCTGTATAAGCACCGGTAGCATTTGGCAAAGTATACAATCCGGCAAGCGGAGACCATACATAGGAGAGTACCTGCGTACCGCTGCCCGGTGTAGTGTAATCAATGCTGATAGACCAGTTGGTTAATGCACCCACATCAGTACCAACCGCATCACCCATGGCCAGGGTCCATAAACCATTGGCATTGGTTGCTGCTGGCACAAGACCACCAGCTCCCCATGAAGTAACTGTTTGTACAAAACCGATCGGGCCAGTACCCGCACGGGCTTCTGCTGCAAACGTACCGGTACGTGGTGCCGCAAATCCACTGATGGTTGAACCACCCAGTGAACTGAAGGCTGTATTGGTAAAGTTATCGGTAGCATTACCGCCTGTACCACCATCTAATCTTGATACCAGGTTAAGGATAGTATTGTTAGGTGCTCTCAGGTTTACATTCACATCACCTACCCAGGTATGGTTGATGTTCATATTTACCTTGATCTCGGTAATGGTAGCATTAACCGGTACACCTGCAATGGTAAGATTTGAAGTCGCTGCTACGTTGGTTCCATCAGGAATCGGAACATTGATCGTACCTGAATTTACAGTAACGTTTCCAGGTATTGGCGGAGCTCCCGCAACTACCGTTAATGCTGTACCATTAATGCCCGCTACACCACCACATACAGGACCCACTGGATTAATACTGATATTAGGATTAGCATTCACTGTTAAAGTTGCACAGTTGGATACGTTGGTTGGTGGAGTCCACGGAGCACAAGTACCGGTTACTACGCAACGGTATGCATAACCACTCATCAACTGTGTTACCGGATTAACGGTAAGTGTTGGGGTAGTTACGTTTGAGTAAGGAGCAATATTGGTCAGGTTCGTCCATGGACCGGCACAACCTGCTGTACTTACCTGCCACTGATAGATAAGGCCGGTTCCGGTAGCACCTATTGTAAAGGTGGCCGTATTACCCACACATCTTACCTGGTTGGCAGGTTGTGTTGTAACTACCGGACGCTTGTTAACTGTTATTGTTACCTGTGCCGAAGCCTGGCAACCTGCACCTGTAGTACGTACTACGGTGTAAGTTGTTGTATTCATTGGTGAAGCTGCTACAGGGTTTGAAGTTGTTGAACTTAAACCGGCTGCAGGGCTCCATAAGAAAGTACCTGTTGATTGTGGGCCAAGGCCTACATTAGTACCAATAATTGAGAACATATTATTGCGGTTGGTACCACCTACAAGACAACCTGTAGCTCCATAGCCCCATGTTGTACAAGGTGTGGCAAAACCACCTCCTGGATTCTGCCAGGCGTATTGATTACCAACATTGGTCGTTCCAAAATTACCCCAAAACCACTGACCACCTGTTGCAAAACTCATATTTACCTGGAACGACATCCAGTATGTGCCTGCACCTAAGCTTACCGAAGATGGTAGGGTAACGGTATAGTTAGCACCAACCTTTACAAAGGTGGTTATGTTAGTAAATGATGCTATAGCTGCACCCGGTAGATTAGTACCGGCATTACTGTAGAAAAATACATTTACTGATGTTGGAGTTCCTGCACCGATACCATTGGCTGTTACCTGGGTTATAGTCCATAAACCACCCGCTGGTATGGTAAAGTCGTCTGCACCCTGTGAGCTGAACGCTGCATTGGCTGGCTCAAACACCTGTGATGGTGAACCATTGGCTGGTGTACCTGTTCCCTGAGTATATAATGTACCAGGGGCAGTTGCAGCACCTGCATCATAAACTGTTAACAAAGTAGGATCTCCTTCGCAAAGTGTTGTTCCAGGATCAGCTACAATGATCAGATTAGCATTAGGATTAACTGTGATAGTGAATGTACGTGCCGCACCAAAACAGGTTGCAGCACTTACTGGAGTGTAGGTGATCTGAACCTGACCGGCACCTGTACGCAGACCCGCTGTGGTAAGACCACCGGTAACACCACCTATATAAGAAGAACCACCGGCTCCACTCTGGCCATTCCAGTTATTGGCATTATTATATAAACCAGAACCTCCGGTTAAACCACCACCAATACCACCTCTTTCACCTGGTCCGGTTGGAGTTCCCTGACCACTGGCTACTTCAATACCACCGGCTCCGCCAACTGCTAATACGCCGGGGAATCCGTTTGTCGGGCCGCCACCTGTCCAGGTGGTTACACCTGCTGCACCACCGGCTACCTGAGTACCACCTGTTGGTACAGGGCCTTCTGAGCCTGGTACACCTGGCCATCCGGCACCACCACCACCACCATATAATCCACCGCCACCGCCACCGCCAGATCCACGTCCGCAGCCTGCAGTACGGTTACCGCCTGCTCCACCGCCACCGGCGCCAACAATCACACGGTTTGCCAGAGCATAAGGAGCTATCCTTACATCACTGGCTCCACCGCCACCGCCGCCCTGGGCTGCTGCACAACCGGCATTTACACCTGCTGCACCGCCGCCATTATAGCCGCCATTTATTGATGTGGTAGCACCGCCACCTACATATACGTTTAATACCTGTCCTGCTGTTACAGCAAGGTTGCCTTCGGCATATCCGCCAAGACCACCAACAATACCACCGGCATTGTTATTACCCTGTGCTCCCCATGATTTAAGATTTATTGATGTTACTCCTGCTGGTACAGTATATGTTTGTACTGCACCTGTGAAATTAAATGTTGTTACAATCGGTGTTGCAAGACCTGTTACCGGGGTAACTGTAATAGTAGCTACCAATGGGGTAGTACCCGGGTTTTGCGCAATAAATGAAGGTATATTACCTGTACCTGCTGCTGCAAGGCCAATAGCAGGTGTATTGTTTGTCCACTGGAATACCGCTCCCACAGGTGTTCCTGTAAAGTTAACAGGGGCTGTTGGTGCATTCTGGCAAACTACCTGATTAGGTATTGCATTTACTGAAGGGGTTGGATTTACTGTGATAGTAAAGCCAACTGAAGGGCCGTTACAAACAGTGGTTACGTTGTAGTTGAATACAACCTGTCCATTACCTGTTTGAATATTGGTAGTAACCGCACCGGCAGTTACACCGCCTGTGTATGATGTACCACCGGCGCCGCCGCCGCCGCCGCCTTTGTCGTTACCAAGGCAGCCAACAGTTCCTGCAGAACCGCCACCACCACCAGCACCGCCAATGAAACCGCCACCGCCGCCACCGCCGCCGGGAACGCTACCGAAGCTAAAGCAGCAGCAAGCTTGACCTGCTCCGCCATTACCGCCTGCGGGACCAGAACCTGCTAAACCAGGAGCTCCTAAGAAACCTCCGCAGCCGATTCCAGCACCGCCAGGAGTTGTTCCTATAGCTCCAAATCCGCCACCACCATTTGGTGAATTAGTTCCGTCAACACCGTTTCCATCTCCATTTCCACCTGCACCACCAGTAATGGTGCTGCCAGTTTCGCAACCGCCACGGCCGCCACCGGCGCCGCCGCCTGCTACAATGATACGGTCAGCTGATGATGCTCCTGGGAACCTTACATCAGATGCACCGCCACCGCCGCCAGAATTAGCGTTACCGCCAGTTCCGCCACCGTTAAATCCAGCTGTAGGTGCACCACCTGCTCCGCCTACAAATATGGTTAGTACCTGGCCGGGTGTTACCGCCAATGTACCTGTTGCTCTTGATCCTCTTCCACCAGCACCGCCGGCAGATCCGTTACCGCCAATGGCACCAGTTCCACCTTCAGCACCTAATGTGGTGATGTTGATTGAGCTTACACCTGCAGGCACTGTAAAGGTTTGTGCACCACCAGTGAAGTTGAAAGTTGTTGTTGTTGGTGTTACAATATTTATTGTAGGGGTTACAGTTATAGTAGCAACAACCGGTGCCGCTGTTGCATTGGTTGCAACAAAGCTTGGTATATTGCCGGTACCACTGGCTCCCAATCCTATTGATGTTGTATTATTTACCCAGCTGAAAGTTGTACCAGGCGTTGAGCTGGTAAAGTTTACAGCTGCCGTTGATGCGCCGTTACAAACCGTTTGGTTTGGAACAGGGTCAACATTAGTACAACCAACAGGGG
Organism: uncultured Chitinophagaceae bacterium; assembly: GCA_963715585.1. Taxonomy (GTDB): domain Bacteria; phylum Bacteroidota; class Bacteroidia; order Chitinophagales; family Chitinophagaceae; genus Ferruginibacter. Next base: position 1,364,009 of record OY970254.1, read on the forward strand.
CATTATAAGTAACTGTATTATCTGTACTGGTTGATGCTGTGTTAGCAACAGAAGTTGCATTTGTACATACACCTGCCGGTATAGTTGCTATTACAGTTCCGCTTCCGGTCATACCAGATACGGCTATATTATATGTAGTAGGTCCTCCGGTTATATTTTGGGTAGTTGCACCGGCAGTTCCACTTAAAGTGACATCACCGTTGGCAAATCCTGTAACAGCTTCACTAAACACCGCTGTAAAGTTAATGGGCGATGTTCCGGTAGGATCAGGTTGCGCTGCAGCCTGATTGATAGTTACCGATGGTGCAGCAGCAGCACAAATAGGAGCATTAATATCAAGTTGATATCCGGCGGTCTGCCCGGCAGTAACATTACCAACATGGAAAACGATAGTAGCTAATGGCGGAGCATTAAATGACCAAACAATCGGTGTTCCCGCAGCTGCACTTGATCCAGGGTCTCCAAGGTAATTAGTACATAAGTTGGTCAAAACAACAGACCCGTTGTGTGCAGTAACAAAGCTGAAGTTTGAGGCCGTGTTAGTATAAGTTACAGTAACACACTGAACTGCATTAACAGGGTTAGTCCAGGTATGCTGTACATAATGTAAAGCTCCTGATATACCTGCTGAACAAGGGCCTGGAACAGCACATGTGGAAAGCGCTCCATCTCTGAAAGCTCTTAAAGATGTTGCAGTATTGGCAGGGCCAACGGTACCAACAAATGTGGTACAAACTCCCGGAGGAGTGGTAGTGAATGTAACTGAATTATCAGTACTTGTAGAAGCGTTATTAGTTTCTAAAGCTGCATTGGTACAAACGCCTGCAGCAATGGAAGCTGTTACTGTTCCGGTAGTAGTCATACCCGAAACGGCCACATTCCATGTAGTAGGCCCCCCGGTTATATTCTGAGTAGTTGCTCCTGCCGTTCCTCCTAAAGTAACATCACCATTAGCAAATCCAACAACTGCCTCGCTGAATACCACAGTAAAGTTAATCGGTGATGTTGATGTAGGATCGGGTTGTGCAGCTGCCTGATTAATAGTAACTGTAGGACCCGTTACAACACCGCATGCAGGATTATTGGTAAATGATACAGTCTGGTCATTAATGCTACCAGTAGAACCCTCTAAAGCTCCAAATCCCATACCTCTTCTGGCAAAAGCTCTCCAGATAGCACAGGCATGGCTGGCTGCATATAAGGTTGTATCTGCCTTCAGTATTGCATTCCTTGCACTGATAAATCCTGGCTGGCACTGTTGGGTTCTGAGACCTTCCATTACCAAACGGAGTGCAACTACATTACCACCGGTACCTGCAAAATTATATATATTGGGGGTAATACCTGTTGTACTTGGATCATTAATCAGTTCCCAGGTCAATTCCCATAATGCAGAACAAAATACCCAACCTACTCCATGAGGAATAGCCTGACCTGGCAAGGTTGAATAAGTAGCATTATTAACAGTAAAGTCGGTGCAATATCTTTGCGGCCTGATGCCCGGACCAGTATTAGGCTGATTGAGGGCATAAGTTCCAATACCTCTTGGAGAATTAAAGCCAGAAGATACGGTTGATGTTGCCCAGTTTTGGGTAAGCATTAATCCTAAATAATCACTCCATCCTTCACCTGCCTGCTCAGCATTGCCTAAACAACCTGTGCCGCCCTGGTTAGAACGGTTGCTGATACCATGGCCATATTCATGAATAATAATCCCGTTATCCGCATCACCATCCCTGTCGGGTGTTGGTGCTGTCCACAAATACATCTGCATTCTTGGCAGCGATCCGTCTGCAGGTGTGCTGAAGTTTGCATTATTAGATCCGCCACCATCCTGAGCCTCGGCTCTTACCCAATCTCCTCCTGCACCACCACGTCCAAGATTATCATCCTGGAAATTTTTACCGGCTTCAGTAAAACCATAACCATAAAAAATATCGTGTATTAAATTATTCCAGTAAAATAAGTTGGTAATATTAAATTGCTGATTTGGCGGACTTGTTACAATTGGTTCCTGTGTAAAATCAGGTACAAAATCATAAGTCAGATTAGGAAAAGCTGTGGTAGAGGTTGCAGCTTCGGCAGGTGTACCTGTATTATCATTTGACCTGTCCTGGTAAGCATATACATTATTACCACGGGTGTAATCATAATCAGTAGCCGCAGCTCCGGTATGCCACTTTAAAGTAACAGCATTAGCAACAACACCTGCATTCGTCCATGGATCGGTGCGTAAGGCAGGTGCTCCACCTGGGTGAAGCGGACTTTCAGCAGGAAGTGGTACTACCCTGTAAGAAGCAGTTGTAACCAAAGTAGGGTCTTCTATTTGTTTAAAATCGAAGAAATTCCTGAGTGCTGAATTTGTATTATTTGAAACCAGTTTACCATATTCAAAACCAGGATACCTTACAGTTGCGTTATTATCAGGGGTACCCCAATTATCATAGTCTGTATAATTATCCACACCTAAAATACTGTTGTCTACAGCATTTACCCTTACCATCCAGTAATCGGATGTGGTCTTAGGTACTATATATACCTGCCATGCCAGATTATATGTTTTAGTTAATTCATTAGGAACCCATGTTAACTGGGTAGTAATATTTTCTGAAGCAATCCCCATTTTACCAAACTCAACAAACCGGCCATCATCTTTCCGGTTAATGGCAATAGCCATTTGTGAAGCATGGAAACCACGGTCTGATAAAGCAGACTGAACAGCCGACTCGGCTGTTACCGATGGTGAACCGGAAGCAACGTTTATTGTTTTCTCAATGTTCGGATCAAATGCGCCGAAATTAGAAAGCAATTTGCCGTTACGAAAGGAAAGTGCCAGTATCTGGTTATAAACCGGGATACCTTTGTAAGTCTGCTGAAGGGATACATAACGTATTCCTGATGCAGCATCTTCATAAGTATAAAATACTTTTGAATTGCTGATCAAATCAGCAGAAATACCAGCAGCGTCATTATTACTGACTAACTGGCTGGCTAACTGTAATGCTACAGTCCTTTCCGCCTGACTTACATTCTGTGCTTTTGTAAAAAACACACTTAAAGCCATCAGAATGATTAAGGGGATAATTTTTCTCATAAAAATTATTTAATTGGTTAACTGAATTCAAGAAATGGTTTACTAAGGATATAGGTTTTGGATCAGAGAAATATTAGGTGATTATTCAGAAGGATATTAATTACTGAGTTGATATTAACAAACAGGAAAAATCCTGTTGCCTTATGCAAAACAATATTTATACTATACAATAATACAGAAAAAAAATAAAAACCAAAGAATATTTTTAACAAATATTTTTGAATAATCTCTTCAAGTCTAATATGTTAGATAGTTCAGCCGGTTGTAAAATGGTTGAATGTCTTTACAGAACTAATTATTAGCGATTGGCAGTTAAAACTGTCAATGGTGGATAAGTTTTTGTAATTTTACACTGGCTTTTTTAACCAAGCAGCTAAGATTTTGAAGGGGCTGACCGGTTTTGACAGCATAGATCTTTGTAAGTGTAAGCATGTAGTGCGTTGCGTAATTAGCACTTTAATCAGAATACGAAAATTTTATATGGCAATACTCAGTATGCCATGGCTGCTTAATCGATAGATTAGCATCCATTAGGGCCGTTGAACAGGTTGTTCTGTTACCATGTTCTTCCGCCGACTCAAAAACAAAACAGAATGCTGCAGTGGAATGATGTGACCACTGCTTAAGATCATTCATCTAAGGATACGGTTGGTTTGTTATGCTCCTGCTGTTTCCCTACAATTAATGCATAAATAAACATGTAGAAAGCTTACGGCGAATATGTTTGGACCAGGGTTCGATTCCCTGCAGCTCCACTTTTAAATACGATATATAATTGATTATCAATTATATATCGTATTTTATTTTATAACTTAGTCCGCTTTTAGCCCGCAATTCCATTTAATTCTTAGTCTGGTTTTAATTCTTGTGAAAATATTTGAATCATTAAATGTTTTTAATCAAATCTGCAACAGTTTAAAATACAAAAAAGATTGATTCCAGCAAAGGTTAAAAATTGATTAAGTGCAAATTCTTGTAAGGTTATGAGCTATGATTGTGTAGAGCACATAGCTTTGCCGGAAGCTGGCTGAAGTTGTCAAGTTGATTAATTAATATTGAGCATTTATATTTATTACTTCGTTTTTGAAAAAAGATTATAAAGTTAAATTTTCGATAGAGTAACCTAAAAATTGAGATACCGAATCACTCTCGAGTTCAGGATCAATATCTATTTCATTTAGAACAAGTTTTTTGCTTCTAGTGTCTTTATAACTATCAATGGCTTTGGGCAATTTAATATCTGCAAGTTGCTCTATCAGAGAAATATTAACCTGGTAGGTTGCCGCATCGTCAAATTGCATGAACAATTCATCTTCGGCGGTTGCTGCTTCAAGTTCTTCTACAATCCCATATTCAGTTAATAATTTTTTTTGGCTCATCATAAAGCCAACTCTATACAATTTCCCATCTTCTTTTGGAAATACAACTACCTTCCAAAATACAATTGGAATTAAAATCGTTTCATCTTTAACAGTTGTTATAAATTGTGGATCATTTTTTGTAAGTACCGGACCAGTAAATACACAAACCTTTAATGACTTCTTTCTGGTTTCGGTATGCAGAACATAATCCTCCAAGCTTTTCCAAATTTGTTGATTGAGTTCCTTATGTTGTGGAACTGCGTTACTGTAAAAGAAAGTTGAATCGGCTGCTTTTTGTGCAAGACCAGGAGTCTCTCCCCACTGAACATCTTCTCGTTTTGTCATGTGTCCTTTGTCAAAATCACTTTTGTCAGCACTATATAATTCCTGTCCCCATTGAAAGGCTTTAACTCTTTCATCTTTCTTCCAACTGGGTGCGCGATTCGCTTTTTTAAATAGTCCGCCATCAATGTTTGATGCAGTAAAAAATGGAAATTTTCTTGATGCAGATAGTTGAACACTGTAATTCATGTAGTTTACAATTGACTTGTCGTTACCATCAACTGGGGCTACATCATTTTTGTGCTTAGTTCCTAGAATTGGAAAGGCAACATTTTCATTTACTGTCTCATCCGCTAAAAAATCGTGTTTGAAACCCTGATACAATTTTTCGTTTTCCATTTAGATTAAATATTAGTGATGATATTTATAATTTACTTTTAACAAAATCAATAATTCCATTCATATTGATTCCAACATTGCGATATTTGGAAAAGGTTACACCATCTTCAATTTTTTTATTTCCTCCACTGTGATGTAATGCTACAATATCCCAATTAGAATTAAAGACTGGTGATCCAGAGGAGCCCTTTAAAGTATCTGTTAAATATTGAACCTCTCTATCGCCTGCATTTGTTACGATGTTATGATATAAAGATATTTGCTTCATTTGTCCTGCCGGATGTTGAATAATATTTACAAAATCATTCTTTTTTACATCAGTTTTCTTTAATGTTAAAAAACCGAATTCATTTAAAGTTTCTCCATCAGGGATTAACTTAAAAATTGTTGTATCCAATTCTTTTAATGGCGAAGTGTGCCAAGGACCTTCTGCATCAATTTTATAACTTTTTGATGCTTTGGATTCACCTTTTATATCTTCTTCAAAATTGAAAATTATTCTGGTGTATTCTATATTTGCTTTGTCATTTATAACATGATAGTTCGTCATAAAAAAAAGATCTTCTTCTCCTTGAATCTTAAACAAAAAACCGGTTCCAACGTCTAGCATAGTGCCATTTTTTATTTCGACCTTAGCCACTGAACGGCTTGCAGCAATTCCTCTTTCCAAGAAGTTAATAGGAAGGAGTGAACTCATTTCCATTGTCAAAACTTCCAAAGTATCGTCTTCAATTGGATTCCAATCGGAAATATTATCAATATCTGGGCTTAAGGAGTAATTAATTTCAGTTTTCTTAATTGCAGTTTTAAGGTACGGATTGTCTGGATATTTAACCATCACAGATTTTACTAAATCGTTAACCTTATTCGTCTTTTCGGCCTCATCAATCACACTACTCCAAATATCCATAGCATTGCCATTGAAATTAATCATTTGAGGCTTTAAACCTGCTGCTTTTACAAACTTAGTAATGCCTTCTTGATGTGGAACTAAATCACCCAGTGCATCATTCAGCTGTGTTAATCGTGGTGTCCATGCCATTTTTATGAATTAAAAATTTGAGGATATTCGACAATCATCCTATCCGTAAGTTCTTCGATCTTATTTTCATCAGAGCAATAATTAATTAGCTGAGCAGACATTAAAGCTGCATTGTCTTCTTGAAATATAGTCTGACTTACTCCAACATTTTTTGCCAATCTTTTTATTGCCACACTTGAATCATAAAAGTGTGGTAAAACTTCAATTAGTTTATCAAGTGTAGTTCTTTTAAAGCCCACATCACGAATTCTCTTATAAAGCAATTCAATCTGGGCCCTTTCCGATGCTTTTTGCATCTCTAAAGGCGAGCTATATAGAGTTTCAAATATTGGTTGAATCATGTTTGGATTTATCAGGTATCTCCCGTGTCGGCCTTCCTTTTTTGCGTAATAAGTAAAAAAATCATCAATTTCTCCTTTAAGATTCTTTAATTTACTGTCAACTGTTACAAAAACGAAATCATACAAAAGAGCATCTCCTTTTTGATATTCCATTATTGAAAACGGATGATATGCAACAGGAATATTTCTTTTATTAATTTGGATTTTATCTGGAGAATCGATAATTATACAACCTCTTGGGATTCCTTGTGTAGAAGCAAATCGTTTTGACCAACTTAGATCCAAGGGTTGCCATCTCGCATTTCTTATCGAAATAGTATCTCCTTCTTTCAATTTTAAAGAATCAAAAATATTAGGAAAAATTAAAACGGGAATACCCAAAGAGGCGTTACAACTTGAACTAACGCAAAGCAATCTTTTACCCTCGTCATTTGGTGGAAGCAGAATTGTCCCTATGCCTCCTAAGACTTTTTTTGATTTTCCTGGCGGATGAAATTCAACCCATTCTTTACTTTGTTTTGCAATCTCCCTTTCCGAATGCTTGCGTATTGCCTTAGAATGATCAGCCCAATAAAGTCCAGGTATTCTTGCTACCCATCCGCAAAGAGTAAACTTATAAAAACTAAGCCTTTTATTCCAGTATTTTTCAGGATTGGAAATTACTTCACCCCAAAATTGCTTATCATCATAAAAAGAATCATCAATATTTCTATTTGATGATTGGTTTTGAAAAAAATCGTTACTTCCTGCTAATGAATAGTTCTCAATAGCTTCTACAACTTTAGTTGATTTAAAAGCAGTTGACAAATTCATTTCTATTCAGTTTTGATTCCTAACAAGATATGTAATTTTTTCTTAACTGGTAAATTAATTTGAATTTTTCATTCTCGCCGTAAGCTTTGTTAATTTCCTTTAGAAGAGAATTCATTGTCATTTTTTTAAACTCGTTATTTCTAAGTTTTGAAAGCGCACTATGCCAAATATTCTCTGCTGTTGTGTTACTAAGTAATTCTGATTCTTTTCCCCCTGATTTTTTCCAGATAGATGTTAGTGAAATCCAGTTTGGATAAAAATCGCAAATTATTTCTTCTGCACTTTCCCACCACTGATCAGGTGTGATATTTACTTTGCCGAGAATACCTGAAATAATAATAGCTCCTTTTGTAAAAATATCAAGTAAATAATGGCATTCTGCCAAAGCAAATCTCCAGTTACTATTTTTTGAAGTTTTAGAATTAATAGCATATGCTACCTCTTTAAAATTTCTTTCAAACACCAATTTGCCTAATTGTGTTGATTCAATGGCAGAAATTTCTTCCCTATAATTTATTATATAAGTAACAATATACTCCTGTGGAAATGTTGGATATCTATTGAATATGGGCAAGGCATTTTTAATTGGGTTATAATAAAGAAAGTCGCCAATAGCAAATTTTATGATGTATTCAGAAAGCTTTATATCAAGCGGTATTTGAATAGTTGAATTCTTGTGAAGTGATTCTAATAGTGCAGCAGAAGTTTTCGCTAAGAATTTAGTTTGGTATTTTGAAGGAACTTTAATCCAAAATTTTTCTCTGTGTTTAAACTCTAAAATATTGGCATACTCAGAATCCCCAATTACCTCCCATACAATTTCAGGTATTTTTACTCCGCCAAGAATGAGGTCAAATAACGTGTAAATCTTCTTTTGTGGTTCTTTAAATCCATCACCAATTTGTAGCCCTTTTGAAATAGCTACTGACCATATCATAATCCAATTTTCACTCGAAAAATCAATATTGTCCAAAAGTGTTGAATCATTTCTGCAGAGTTGCCCAGCAACATCAATAAACCTTTGATCTCCATTTAAGACTGCGAAATCAAGAATGTGTTTGGCTTTAATATTATTAATCAAAACACCAATGCCTGCAAAGGAATTTAAAGATGTATCAATTTTCAATTGTTCCGCCGCCGCTAATTCAAAAGGGAATTCCGCAATTAAAAGTGTTGCATGGAATTTATACCACTTTCTTCGGACTGCAAATACCTTTAGTTCTTTAAAGTTATTTTTATCAAAGTGAGAAGGCAGTTGTGCTGAAAAGTAATCTTCAGCCACAGAAGAATCATCAATCTGCTGTTGAATAATTGAAAAAATGCTAAAATCTAACCTAATCCAATTAAAGATAATGTTTACGCTTTCAGGGGCTAAGTTACTTAGGAAGTTATTAAGTTTTCCTTTAAATACTTTCATCCACCAACCTGCGGTTGTTGCTTGTAATAAATGTTTAAATACAGAGCCATAATTTTTTTTCTTAGCGTTTTCACTTAACAATAAATTACCCTCAATCCAATTGCCAATAGATTTTGATAATAAAGACTCAGAATCTTTGAAAGATTTTATTGGAAATGTTCTAACGATTGTAAAATCTGAAACATCTGCACTCTCTGTCAATAAACATATTTTGTTAAGCAATTTTTGTTTAAAAGAAAGCCCGGTTTTTTTATTTGGAGAAAACTCTGCTATAATATGTGATAGCGAAACCAATTTCTTTAAGTCCGTTAATGTTTCAAATTCTTCAAAGGGTTTAATCCCGATTATTATTCTATCAAGTTCTTGTCTTGCTATATTTTTTACTTCTATAGCATCTTGGAAAGATTCTACTCTTTTATTTGCAATTTCATCTCCTGCAATGAACTGTTCAACAATGTCAGTAAGAACTTGTCTGTCATTTTTTCTTACTACAAAATAACCATGATTAATAAATTTATTTTCAATTGTTTCAGGGGCGGTAATGAAGTTAAGTCCCTCTCTCGGAATAACTTCTGTGTTGAAATAAATCCCAAAATTTAGAATTGCTTTTTCAGAAACCGTAAGTAATTTCCAAAATTTAAAAACTGCCTGATGGAAATCTTCCTCACCAATCCAAATTATCGTGTCTTTAAATTCTTTCGTTTTTCTATACCCATGAATAACTTTATTAAACCGGCCTTGAAATTCATTGGATAATGAAATCACACTTTTTGTATTTGTATCAAATAGAATTGGTTCAATTGAAATGTTTTTATCCATTTCATTTGGAAAGAAATTGAAAAGTGCAGCAATGTCGTTGATGGCAGATACCTGCTCTTTTTCTATCATTAAGACATGTGAGAACACTCTTCCTCTTCTTACATCAATTGAGTTGTCTGTGTAAGTCTTCATAACTAAATAAAAATCGTCTTGAATAAAGCCCCTTACAGTTGGCAGCCAAGCTGTGTCCCCAACCTGGTCATGAAGTCCTGTATTAAATACAATTTTATTAGCTAAATCCTTGTCAGGTAGAGTTGTTTTCAACAAACTCCATTCTTTTCTTGATTCTCCACATAGTGCCTGATGAATTGTTATTTTCACTAGATTGCTTCAGCTATTAATTCAGTAATATCATCTGTTTTTACGCCTTCAGATTTTATAATGTATCCAAAATTTTCTGAACCTTCATTTTCATATCTCGCTTTATTGTCTTTATCTGTCAATGGAAATTCCAATGCTGATAGGCCTATAAAGTTGATTTTATTCCTTGCCCAGTTTGATTCAATGAAATTTAACAATAAAGGAAGTTGTTCCTTCAAAACATTTCTGGGGGTTTCATTAGTTTTTAGTTCGTCCCAGCAGGTCAAAGTGACAGTTAATTTTACTTTAGAATTCTTCAAATGATAATCATTACCTTTAAAATGAAGGAAAATTTGGAGTAACTCAATTAATGACGTTTGTTCGGTTGTCACGTAGGGAACATTTGTATTTTTCCCTTGTGTATGATGCTCTGTAATTGTTCTATTACTAATATCAAGTTGCCGGTTAATACTATTCAATCTGATAAAGAAAATCCAATTATCACTTTCTTTAATTGCTTCAACCCATTTTTTATCTACTTCTCGTGTTGAAAGAATTCTATTAATTTGTTCGCCGCCAGAGTCAGGATAATGTAAATCCAATTGTTGTTCATTATATTGAATTGGCAACAGCATACTCACGCTTCTTCCTGCAACAGTAGGTTCAGGTTCATCACCATTTACTAAAGCGTCCTTCGCTAATGAAATTGCTGATAAATCTTCAACAGGTTTATATAATGAAAGCTTGCTTTTTCCTTTTTGCAAACGGATATAAAACTGCGTGATAAATACAGTTTTTGATGATTTTGGCTTACCAATTATTAATAATTTTTTATTCATTACCTCTATAATTTAGAAATAGATCATTAGTATTTTGCGTTTCTACTATCAAATCCTTATCAACAGGAATAATTGTTTTACTTAGAAGCCAGTCAACTACTTTTAGATTATTTTCATGAACAATTGGATCTGGTTCGTCTGTGGGGAAATTGCTTATATCAAATTCGGTATAATTTGCAAACATTGAAGTAAGCTCTTCTTTTAAAGAATCTTTTATTTGCTTAGAAACTAATTCCTTTTTATCAGACTTAGACCAAACAGTAATTACAGGCCTGTTTTGTAAATTGTGTTTTAGCATTTGAGCAATGTCAATTATTTTACTCTTGGCAGAATTTTTACCTACAATCAAATTTTCACAATCAACAAAAAGGATAAACCCATGAGAGTGTTTGTAAATCCACCTTGCAGCTTCTGCATTTGCATCGTCCTGTTTCTGTGCCCACAATGAAAATGTTTCCCCAGAGGCATCTGAAAATAAAATGTCTTTAAGAATATTTTTGTTACTTCTTAAAGCAAAATGAAATAAGCGGTGATATTTCGGGTCAGTGGGGTCAGGAAATGCAACATCATTTTTTTCTATTTTAAGTTTATGATGCAATTTGTCCCATCCAATAATTGTTTTGGTTCCAGCAAACGAAAACCTATCAAAAGATTTTCCATTCAAAAGCAGCGTGTATAGCATTGCAAGAAAAGTTGTTTTTCCGGCATCAGCCTTTCCAACAATCCCTAAAATTATAGGAGATGATCTAAAACTTACCTGTGGAATATCGTCAACCAAAAATGGCTCTCCTGTCCATGGCAGATTGGATTTCATATGCTCCTTAACCAGTTTCTCTTTTTTTGTTTCTTTATCAGAATTATTTTTTTGCCAAAACTCACAATTAGGAACCTCATTACCTTCGTGGCAATGTGTAGGAGCTGGGCATTCAGGGTATTTAGAACATTTTCCTTCCATAATTATTTGCTGGTTGTGATTTTTAAAGATTGGAAATCGTGAAAGAGCCATACAGTAAAATCGGATAGCGTTATTTCAGGGTTTTCGGTAATTCCAACGCACTCTTGAAATTGTTCTACTGTGTATTTACCCCAAACTAATCCTTTTACAAAATTTAGCAGTGATATTCTTCCTGTTTCAACATTAGGTTCAGAAAGTGTAGCTTTTAGAATTTCACTTGATGTTTCAACTAGTTTCAAAATATCTAATATTTTTTTGTGTTCATCGATTGCAAGCAAACGATGAATTTCTCTTAAAAAAAAGTCAACACTTGCTGGGTAATTATAAGGTACAAATGCACTATAGTCATTTGCAAGAATGATTTGTAAAAGTCCATTCAGTTGGTTACGATAACTCTGTTTAATAGATGGAGAATAACAGGCCTCTTTCCACCATAACAACTGGGTTCGCATTTGGAGCAAACTATTCTTTTGTAAAATCTCAGCTTGTGTCTGAACTAAAAGTTTGTTAACTGCTTCTTGAATTTGTGTTTGGTTACTGGTCAATTCTTTTGCTTGTGCCTTTAGCGCTTTATTTACTTCTTGTGCAATTGCAGTTGCGGCCTTTGGTACAAATGAGTGAGACCAGGCTGATCCTGAATTTGGCCATTGAGGATTTGGTTCTTGAAAAGTAATATTACCCTGCTCATCAGTAGGTCCTGATGCCCAAGCTAAGAATTTTTGTAGATTTGTTTTATCAATTGTTACGGTTGTTATTTCTTTGATTTCAATACTCAATTTCTGAAGTTTAGTTTCAGCAGGTAATTCCCAATTTTCTATAGCACTATTCTCTAAAGTTTGGCCAAGAGAAAGAATGAAGTTGGAAATTAATGCCTCTTCCTTCCCTGTAAGTTTAAAATGCTTATAAATGTTTCGACTTGCAAGCCAAATCAAACAAGCGCTACTTGTTTCACTTGAAGTACTTTTTAATGCTTCAAGCATAATTGCTCGAATAAAGGTAACTGGTGAATCTTTACTATTAGTTAGGAAAGTATTCCAATTCTTAGAGACCAATTCCTTTACCTCAATAATATCTGGGTTATCAACTGAAACTTCAGGGTCTAACGCTGTCAAAGTATAAGTTAAAATTTTGGCTTTATTTTTTTGAAGTGTCTTAGCCAAAGCATCTGCTACTTTTTTCAGTTTATTAAAATATTCATCATTAGTTATTGCAAGTAGATTTGCATCTAAAAATTCTTGTAACATAATTTTCAATTTTTATTTAATATTCTTATCTGAGATTACAAATTTAACGAATCTAAGTTATTTAGCAATTATTATTTTTAAGAATTAACAAGGTAAAAGAGCCCTCAGCCAAAAGAAGCAAAGTCGTGTTGAAAGCTTTGTAAAAGATACAGGGAAAAAGGTTTTTATTTTAAAGGGTTATGCAGGTAATAGTAATACCACTTTAATGAGTGGCCTGATAAAGTATTTGAATGAGGAAGAAATCAAATATTCTTTGCTTGCTACAAGTGGCAGGGCTGCCCAAATCATATCAAATAAGACCAAAACTACATCCAATGCATAGCCATGTCTATGTATTTAATGAATTAAGTGATGACTTATAAAAAATGAGCAGCCTTCAAGATAATCTCGCTATCGACGACAAAGGGCAAATTAGTTTAGTTTTTGGTTTAAATGGCAGGATTCATTAAAGATCATGATTGAAGAAGATTTGAACCATCTTCTCAAGGCTGCACTCTAAATATCAATAAGTCGTTACTCAAGGAATATTCGAACCAAAAAGATTAGATGTATATGCTAGTGTTACACTTAGGCGATCTGTTGACAAATACAAACCAGAATCATAAATGGAGTGGGTAGAGCAACTATTTATTAAGAAAATAATTTTATAAATTACCGGGCTTTGCTCAAAGCCTGGTTATTTCCTGTACATAAAAATCGAATTCGGAAACTTGAAACCCAAATAAATTTTATAATCAGATTTTAAATTTCCACTTATGCTTAAAAAGGAGATTGGAAAACTCTTCCCAATTCTAAATTCACTAATTGCTTATGGGTAATCTATACATATATTGTTATAAATGAAAAGGATAAAAGAAGAAAAAACAATTATCAATACATTCTACATATTCATTTTATTACTTTGGCAATTTATTGATGCCCGGACAATGTCAGTTCGCAATAATCTTTACTTATCAATACAAATCAATACGTATCAATTTATATAGCACTGCATATAATTAGGTGTATTTGAATTGATAAGTTCCACATTAAATAAACACGCTAAAATTTAATACTATGATTCCCATTTTAACTGAACTGCAAATAGAAGATATATCTATTATCTGCCATCGGCAAGGACGGATCATCATTGTCGTCATGATGTTAAAATTCCATGGGAAGTGTTACACAGTTTAATAAAGAATTCTTCCGGTATCTTAATTGTATAATTCTATATCTTTATATTAGTATTCTTTCCATATATCGATTGGAAAGCATTTTTTAGTATTTTGAATCTTTCAAACCTGGTCTATGAGTAAATCCCGATATCATATTTGTTTTATATTGCTCGCTCTTCTTTTTTATACCTATTTTGAAATTGGTTGTTCTTCAGAAAGGAGCCTGTATGATAAAGTTCCATTTAACAGAATTACTTTAATTAGAAATGATACCCTCATTCAGTTCTATACAAAACCCCCTGATGAAAAAATGCCTGAAAACTTTCCTGAAAATAAATACTATACCTGGTACAGGGCTGATAGTATTCTTGTAACCAAAGGAGCATCCGGCGGTAAATTACTACATGGAGATTATATGGAATTATACCCAAACAAGGCATTGAAACAAAAGGGGAAATACAAAAATGGTATAAAGGAAGGAGTATGGGAAACCTGGTATCAGAATGGTGACAGAGCGTCCGTAATTACCTGGAAGAATGGATTAAAAAACGGTAAAGTTGAATACTATTCAACTGACGGAAAAATTCAGCGAATTACTTATGAAAATGAAATAGTATTAAGCGATACCACGATTAATAAAATGTAATACTAAATATGTAAAGCCCTGTGCAGACAAACAAACTATTGAAACTTAAAGCTCATACTCTTTTAAGTGCCATAGTTATATCCATAATCATCAGTATTATTATAGGATCCTTGTTGCTGTTGCATTATCATAATAATATAGAATGGGCAAAGTTTAAAAGCAGTGAACGGCTTCACAGAAACTTGCAATCATCCATTAACCTTGTAATCGGGGATTCAACCGGATATAATATAACAGGACAAGAGCAATTAGACCTTTTTGGGAATAATGAAGATTCTGTGCTTATTACAAAAGCATATTGGGGCGTGTTTAATTTAGCAAGTGTAAAATCTTTTCAAAAAAATAAAAGCGTATCAAAACAATTCTTTTATGGTACTGCGCTGAGCGATACTTTAAGCGCCTGCCTGTTCCTGGTTGATCATCAAAGACCATTGCAGATTTCCGGTAAAACAAGATTAACAGGAGATGCTTATCTTCCAAGGGGAGGGATTAAAGCTGCCGGTATTGATGGAAAGCAATATGAGGGGAAGAATCTTGTTTATGGGGAGGTTTTAAAAAGCGACACAGCTTTTCCAGCTGTTAATGATTACCTGGTTAACCTGTTGTCTAGTGATTTTGAAATAACCAGCAATAAAATTTTTCAAAATGAACACGAAAACAAAATACCAGACTCTGCATACTATTCATTTGAAAATGAAATTCAGTATTTTTTTATTAGTAAAGCAAATCAACTTTCATTTCAAAAAATTAAGGGTAAGGTGGTTTTATTTTCCGATTCTTTAATTGAAATTAAAGCTGGTGTAAAGCTGGAAGATGTTATTATTATGGCCCCTGAAATACGTGTCGCTGATAACTTTGAAGGAACTGTACAACTGATTGCAAGCAAAGTAATAACGCTTGGGAAGCACTGCATATTGAACTATCCAAGTTCGGTAATTATGTTAAAAGATTCCGTAAATAATTACCAGGGAGAAATTGAAATTGGTGAGAATTCGTCTGTTTCGGGATTATTATTTGCCAATGCAACACGGACAGATAAAAATAAAAATTCGGTAGCATTAAAAAAGGGAGCCTCTATTGAGGGTACTGTTTTTGTACATGGATTTTTGCAAATGGAAGGGATAGTTTATGGGACTGTATTAACAGACTATTTTTTATATAAATCTGTGGTGGCAACTTATGAAAACAGTCTGGTTGATGCGGTGATTGACCGTACAAGACTTCATCCAGATTTTATCAGCTCAACTTTAATAAAAATACCGGGTAAACTAAATATAATAAAATGGTTAAAGTAAAAGCAACTACTATTATAGAGACTGTTATTGCAATGACCATTATTCTCATTGTGTTTTTTATAGCGGGAACAGTCTTTGTAAATATTTCAAAATCGGGGCTTACAGAAAAAAAAATCAGGGCATCAGCGATAATCAATAAGTATTTTGATGAATTACAGGTAAGTGAAACACCTTATGAAAATATTGAAACGGTTAACGGCTTTATAATTCGGACGGAGGCCGCAGACTATCCCGGGAGGGTCGGTATTGCCGAGGTTCATTGCCGTGCCTCTGATAGTGAAGGAGGGGTAGTTGCGGAACAAAAAAGATTAATAGTTATAAATACTCAACATAAGTGAAACGGTTAAGAGCATTTACACTAACGGAATTGATAGTAGTGATGATCATAAGCATCATTACATTAGCTACTATTTATACTGTTTATTTGCTGGCAAAAAAACAATACCTGAGAGAATCTGTTAAATCCGAATCATTGAATAATTACTTGCTTTTTAAAAATACGTTTACAACTGATTTTAATAATGCAGATTCTGTAACTGGTACCGATGAGAAGCAATTATTACTTTGTTACCTGGATAGTGCGGTTATAAGTTATGCATTTTCTGAAAATGCTGTGACCAGGCAATTAAATAATCTGACTGATTCGTTTTATGTATTTCCCGGCAACCTGCATATTGGAGCAGTTGAAAATTCGGAACTTGTAAACCTGGTTAGTTTTACCGTTGTTCCCCACAAGGATACTGTAATGCTGGTATGCCATAAACAGTACGACGCTGCCAGCCTTATAAAAATAAAGTTCAAATAAACCGTATGAGTGGAATTAATTTAAAAAAAGTAAATCTTCAGCAGCCGCCGGTTACAGAAAGCAAAACTGATAAAAAACAGGTAGATTTATCCGGCATATTGAATAAAGAAATACACTTGTTTGGCAATGAAATAAATGACAAAACGAGAGAGTCTTTCTATCTTGAAATGAACATGCTGCTTTCGGCAGGTATTGATATACGTAATGTGCTTGAACTGATCCTGAGTGAAAAACAAAAAAAGAACAGACGGCTTATTTTTGAAAAGATAAAGCAGGATATAATAAAAGGTGCATCGCTTTCAGAAGCTTTGAAAAGCAGCGGCAAATTTTCGGAGTACGAATATTTTAGCGTTCAGATAGGAGAGGAGACAGGCAAGCTGCCGGAGATATTACTTGAACTGTCTGCGTACTATACAAAGAAGATAAAACAACGCCGGCAAATTATTGCAGCATTAACCTATCCAGCTATTGTTTCTTCATTTGCACTGATAGCAGTTTTGTTTATGCTAAATTTTGTAGTTCCTATGTTTGCCGATGTATTTAAGCGCTTTGGCGGAGAACTGCCCGGCATCACAAAATTCATCCTGAGGCTGTCCGAATCGGTAAAGTCAGGTTTTTGGTATTTCTTTTTCATTATTGTAGGAACAATTATTTTTTTGGTTAGCCAAAAGCGTAAAGCCTGGTTTAGGCGTTTATCATCAAAGCTGGTTATTAATATTCCGGTAATAGGTAAGCTAGTTCACAAGATATATCTTTCCCGTTTTTGCAATTCAATGCATTTGATGATAGCATCCAAGATCAGCATGTTACGTGCTATTACCCTGATACGGCAAATGATAAGTTTTTATCCTATTGAAAGTACTTTGCGAAAGGTAGAAGAGGATATTACAAATGGAAAAGCCCTTCACGAAAGCCTTGCAGCATTCACAATTTATCCACATAAAATGATTGCTTTAATTAAGGCAGGCGAAGAGGTAAATAAACTTGATTTTTTCTTTGACAGATTATACAGGCAATATACAGATGAAACTGAACACCAGAGCGCAGTTCTGGGAAATTTGCTGGAGCCTTTTATCATTATTTTTCTGGGCATTCTGGTGGGGGTTATTTTAATTGCCATGTACCTGCCTCTTTTTCAATTGGGGCAAAATTTTTAAAAAAAACATTACAAAATATTTGATATTTCAAAATTTCATATTAATATTATGGTGTAATTGGTTCTGTGCAGATTTGAAAATTAATTTAAATCGCCCCCTTGAACAGTCGTACCAACCTATCTTACATTGTTACTTTAATTGAAAAAAACATTTCAATTATTTGCCTGTTAGCAAACTCCTCTAGTATTTCTTTACCCCTAAATAAACCTTATGAATCAAAAAAGTCTATTACCCGGGCTAACCTTATCTATTATTATTTTTTTCGTTGTTTTTTTACTGCCCCTACATGCTTTTTCGCAAGGTATAGTTAATGTTAATAACGTTACCGGCACTGCAAATGCCACAATACCCATCTGTAATGTGAGTGTTGGCGACCTATCGGTACCGGTCGCATTATCTTATAATGCGTCGGGCATAAAAGTTGAAGATTACGATAACAGTTGTGGGTTGGGGTGGAGACTTATTGCAGCTGCAAGCATTTCTAGAGAGGTAAGAGGATTTCCCGATGATGTGGAATACCAGAGCGACCCAAGTTATCCTGTAATAAAAGGGTGGATAAGATCTGGCAATGCGGCACCGCAAACAATACAAAGTTTTTCATTCTCAGAAGATAATAATCCCAATATCTGTACTGATGAAATTGCAAATGCAAATGCAATCGCCAATAATTTTTCGTACATGTACGATACCGAGCCCGATCTGTTTCATATCAGCGCTCCGGGCTTAAGCTGCAGCTTTGTTTTTGACCCCGTTACACATGCAATCAAAACAATACCATATATAGATTACCAGATTACTTATACTACTGATACTTATGGAAAGATTATTGCGTTTACAGTAATTAACGAAAACGGAATAAAATATTATTTTGACAGGGCATACCAGATTGAACATTTTATTGAGACTGTAAACCTGGGTACTACTGTACAGATTGATCCCACATCTATAGAGGCTTTCAGAAGAGATTTTATGATGTACCGTAATAAAACGTATTTGCCACACTACCCAACTGGAATATCCCTTAAATATTATGATGACTGGACCCTTTCTAAAATGGAAGACACCAAAGGAAGTCGCATAACGTATACTTACGAGAATTATGATATTGCAAACCAGACAATCCTTAATAAGTATTCTTATAAAGCAATTGAAATATTAAAACCAAATGGCAGCGGAGGTTTTGACAAAAAATTACTATACGGAATTCATAATAACAGGGTCTATTATCATATAACCCAGATTTCAATTTCTGCACCCGGGATGCCGCTTTGGGAGAGCTATTCAGACCCATTGCAACCAGTAGTAATTTTTAACTGGCAAACCCAGCCTCAGGATAATGAGTCGAAATTAGCATACATTGAATTACCTGTGGAAAAGAAAATGTTTACTCCAATTTACACACAAAAATTCAGGGGCTCACCAAATACCTGGGATGGTTATGGAAGATATTTTTTGAAAGGACTCAAAGAAAACATCAAAAACGAAATATGTTCTAATATTGAACCCCAGTTTGATTTTGAGTATTACGATGTAAACCCGACAGCCGGTACCTGTTATTGTACGCCGGTTATTCCCTACGGACAAACTAACATACTTGATACCCTAGTAAATGCACAGGATTATTGGGGATATTATAATGGAGCAATTAGTAATACAAAACTGGATCCACAGATTTATGTTTATCCCGATAACCCCAATGTTGAATTATATAAAGTATACCCTATACCCGGTTATACTGGTGTTACGATTACTTCTCAAATGGATAGAAACGTTAGTACTGTACATGCCAAAGATGGTTCTCTCAAAAAAATAACCTACCCTTCTGGCGGGTTTACAGAGCTTGAATACGAGAACAATCAATTTTTTGATAATGATGTAAATGGCAATGTATTGGGCGGAGGTATCAGGATAAAAAAAATAACCAACAACGATGGCCTTGGTACAGCAGATGTTACAGAATACAGCTACAACGAACCTGCGAATACAAGTATTTCAACTGGCCGCCCCATTTCTCTTCCTGAATTTGCCCTGGCATTTCAAAACAGTAATACCTATGGCGGAAATTTGGAAAATAAAGTAAAGAATTCTACCTACCTGAGTACCTATGATCTGAACAATGAACCCAAAGATATTTTGTACAGTAAGGTTACTATTAAAAAGCCTGGTTTAGGTAAATCGATTTATGAATATAATATAACAGGTACATTTGGAAGCCCTTCAAATGCTGATTGGGAACAGTCTAAAAATTATGTTACCCGTACCAATCTAAGTTCACCCACGCCATGTACCCCTATTGCGCCCAGTTTTTTGTATAGCAACAACAGATATTTACAATACCCATTTACCTCAAATGCAAATTTTGATTTTGAACGCGGGTTACCGACAAAAGTTACCCACTATAACCAGTCTAACCAGGTCGTGGCTGCAGAAGAGTATAACTATGCCCGATCACATACAAACCACGCAAAAATTTACGGGATTAAGCTGGATGAGATAGGTAATACCATGGCTGCTTATGGAAAATACGCTTTAAACACTGTGGTAGATAATTTTTTGGTAACCAAAACTTCAAAATTATATAATTCTAACAGTGCTAATCCGGTTATTGATGTTGAAAATTATGTATACACTCCCCCGGGGGCATCATTAGATTACAGGCTTTTAAAAGAAGTAAGAAAACAAAACAGTAACGACCCAGGTATCAATGTGACAAGGTTTAAATATGCAAAAGAATATACGGCCGGTACCGGTGGAGATGATATGAGCAGAGCAATTAATGCTTTTAACAGTACCCTTCATAAAAATCCGGTAATTGAAACTACCCAGTTAAGGGCCGAAAGCGGCACGGAAAAATTTACCGGTGGAAGCTTCAATACATTTAAGGAATTTACACTTGGCCACCCCAATGGAAATCTGGTGCCGGCGTTTTTGCCTCATAAATCTTTCCAGTTTGTTAACCAGGCGGGAACTACAAGTTTTACACCTACTTACATAAGTGGCACTACCACCTTTACCTGGGATGTTTTGTACGATGCAAATATACCCACTACTATAGAGCAATATAATAGAAGAGGTATACCGCAACTGATGTCTGACAATAGTCGTATTTCAAAAACAATACTCAGCACCCCGCTTGTAAACAGTACTAAAGTAGCCGAGTTTACAAACGCCAAACCCGAGCAGGTTGGATACTCTAATTTTGAAGAATCTACCTATACTTCTAACTTTAATTGGGGTAATAATGCAACAGTTGATGGCGGCAGATATAGCACTAAGTGTTTAAACTTTCAACCCAATACAATTATTTACAGAAGTTTGGAGCGTCAGGCTGCAGCAAAGAACCTGATCATTTCCTTTTGGTTGAAAGATGCTGCTACCAGTGGAAACATCTATATATGTGTTCAAAAATTTAATTTAGGTACTTTTTCATGTACTGGAGCTTCAGGAATCATTCCTTTTACAGCCAGCAGTCAATGGAAATATTACCAGTTTATTATACCCTGGACGTCAACCTTGCCCACATTTAGCTATGGTCTGTCAACTTCTGTTGCTGTAAAAATTGATGATGTTCTGATCTATCCCGATAACTCAAATTTTACTACTTACTCCTATACCACCAATAATCTTTGTACCAATATGCTTACTGCCAAAACCGGTATAAATGGCGTTGGTAATTCTTATGAATATGATAATAAAGGCAGGTTATGGCTTGTACGTGATCAGTTCGATAATATCATTGAAATGAAAAAGTACAAGATCACAAACCGGCACCTGCAGCAGATACCTTCCATTGAAATAGGGTTTAATCACCAACATTATACTGTTGGTGTGCCCGGAGCTTTTACAGCAAGTCCGCCTTATGCCTGGGAAACGGGCGATTGTGATGCCCCGTCTATTGTTTATAACTGGAATTTTGGAGATGGCAGTACTGGTGTATCGTATAATCTACCTAATAACAGAGGGGGAACCAGTATCAATCACACCTATACCCAAAAAGGTAAATACCTGGTAACAGTCACTGCTTCGTCGCCAGGAATGACGAATGTTGTTGGGCAAACACCACCGGTTACCAATGTACCTCCTAATCCACTTCCGGTTGAAGTTGACGATGCACCGATACCCTGCGACTCCGGTACTCCTAATATATGTGCATCTGGTATTGTACAATATACATCCAATAATCAATGTATAACTACAACCTGTGGATCATTACCCCACACCTGCGACGATACTTATTTTACAGTTGCAAGTATTACGGGTGGTTCCTGGTCTTCAGTTTATTCGGTACAATGGGAAACTATGATTGAAGGTACATCCAACTGGACCGTTTACCAACCAGAGCCCGTTGGCGGTGGCCCGGGAGGATTAACAACCAGTGTGCATTTTAATGTTATACATACACCAACATATTCAATGCGGGCCAGAGTAAGGTTTTGTGATCAGAATGGCACTACAGCCTATTCTAATGCTATTTTAATCAGGAACGGCGATTAATTTACCCTACTAAACTCAACCGTATGCAACTGTACAATATAAAAAGATTAGCAATACTGTTTGTATCATTTCTGTTTGGCCATTCGTTGTTATTTGGTCAGGTAACGATTACCCAACCGCCAGGTGTAGAAACTTATACAATAAAGAAAGAAGGGGTAACAGATGCTGTTCAGATAGCAACTTTAACCAATGCTGAAAAAATACGCAGTATTAATTATATGGATGGTCTGGGCCGCCCGATACAAAGTATTGTAGCGGCTGGTAGTCCTAATGGAAAAGATATTGTAAGCTTTGCCAAATACGATGTGTACGGCCGGCAAAACAAACAGTACCTTCCTTTTGAAGCAGCCACCAGCACTGGTGCATACAATGCTATGGGAAGTGTTGAAGCAGACCAGATAGCTTTTTATAACCCAAACAATGCCGCGGCAAAAAAGATAGCAAATGATAATGGCCCCTATTATGCGGAGAGTATTTTTGAAACTAGTCCAATGAGTAGGGTAATAAAAGCTGGTGGTGTTGGCCAGGGTTTTGAACCAGTAATTAACCAGCATTTTAAAACCCTTAACTACCGTAATAATACCAGTGCTGATAATGTTCACAAATGGGTACTTGGTAGCAACGCAGCCACCGGAACAGCCAATTATGCAGCTGATGAACTGGTGGTATCGGAGGTAGTGGATGAAAATAATATTACTTCAACAGTATTTAAAGACAAATTTAGCAGGTTGATATTGAAGCGACAATCTGGTTACGATACGTATTATGTGTACGATAATATTGGAAACATTGTATTTATAGTTCCGCCCAAAGCGATAGTAAACATGATTGCGGCAAACAATTTCAATACATCATTTGCTCCCGAACTTATATTCCAATTCTGGTACGATAGTAAGAACCGCATCATCCGTAAAAAAGTACCTGGTTCCACCGAGGTATATATGGTGTACGATCCACTGGGCAGGGTGGTACTAACCCAGGATGGCAACATGCGCAAAAGTAGCCCTAAGAAATGGGCCTATGTAAAATACGATATTGCCAACCGTGTAATTATACAGGGCATTTATACCAACAACAATTCATTGACGCAGATGCAGTTTGATGTTGATAATGAGCCCTGCTATTCAACTACCAGCAGCAATTTTTACGAGATACGCCAGTCCGGTACTTCTTCGGGCTACAGTAACCAGTGCTTTCCTACTCCTACAAGTACAACAACTACCGAAGAAAGAGGTTATAATTATTTTGATAATTATGATTTTGATTTTGACGGCAACCCCGATTACAGTAAAGAAGACCAGGGCTTAACCGATGAAGCCACTGCTACCAACCTTACTTATGGACTGGCCACGGGCAGCAAAACAAAAATACTGGGCAGCGGTACTCCTGGCACCTGGCTTGTGAATGTAAGTTTTTACGATAAGTATTACCATGTAATACAGGTACGCAGCAATAACCAGATACGCACCACGGTAACCGACCATACTACCAATGTAGTAAACTTTGCTGGCCAGGCGCAGCAGGCCAAACAGGTAAAAACCATTAATGATCCCTATGGCTATACGGGTACATTGCAGATAGAAGTAAGCACCCGTTATGAATATGATGATATGGGCAGGTTGCTTAAAGTAAAACAAACCAACCCCGGTGCAGCCGAAGTTATTGTTGCCAAATACGAATACAATCCTCTTGGGCAACTGGTAGATAAAAAACTGCATAGTACCAACAATGGAGTAAACTATCTGCAGAGTGTAGATATGCGTTACAATATACGTGGCCAGTTACTCAGCATCAATAACAGTGACCGTAATATTAATGCTGATAATAACGACGAAACCAATGATGTGTTTGGGATGGAGATACTGTACGACAAACCGGAGACAGGTTTAAATACACCACGTTACGATGGTATGATATCAGCCATAAAGTGGAGTGCCGGGCAAACAGGATCCCCTGTTAACAGTGCTTTGCGAAGTTATAAATATACCTATGATAACCTGTACCGCTTAACAGCCAGCCAGTACCAGGAGAAAAAATTTGGTAGCTGGACGCAGAACCAGGGCGGTTTTAATGAAAGCATGAGTTACGATGAGAACGGTAATATAGCCAGCCTGCAGCGCTATGCTATACTCGGCAGTACTGTTACACAGATAGACAACCTTACCTACAATTACAAAAACGGGGGCCTCAGTAACCAGCTTGAAAGAATAGATGATGCTATACCCACCAATGCCACCGGCTATGGCTTCCGCAACTTTACAGGAACCAACCCCACTACACCTTATGTTTATGATGACGGTATTGATGGCAATGGTAACCTTACCAATGATCCTAAAAAAGGTACCACCATTACCTACAATGAACTTAATAAGCCAACGCTTATACAGATAAGCGGCACTAAAAAAGTAGAATACCGCTATGATGCATCCGGTACCCGTATAAGTAAAATTGTAACCAACAACAGTGCTACCAAAACCATAGAGTATATAGGTGGTTATGTAATAGAGAACGATGTATTGAGTTATTACAGCATGGCCGAGGGCAGAGTACGTAATGAAGGCGGCGGTTATGGGCTTAGTATGAAGATGGAATATTTTATAACCGACCACCAGGGCAATACCCGTGTAAGTTTTGAGGATGATGGAACAAATACCAATACAGCCCACCTTACCCAGGAAAACAGTTACTATGCTTTTGGTATGCAGATGGCTGGCAGTTATATGCCTACTAATGCCAACAAAAAACTATACAATGCCGGCAGTGAGTGGCAGGATGATATAGACGGGCTGGCTGATTATTACAGTACATTTTATAGAGAATACGATCCGGTGATAGGAAGATTTAACGGAGTGGATCCGATGGCGGAAGTAACAGATAATATGACTACTTATGCCTATGCCAATAACAACCCCATAATGATGAATGACCCAATGGGAAATTATGCTGCAGGAAAGCAACCGGAACAGTGGATACTTGATATGCAGGCTGATTACAAGGAGTGGCATGATAGCAGGTACGGGGACAGTTATTCCGCTCGGGGTGGCTGGAATTTTGATGGTGATGGAGGAGGTGGTGGAGGTGGTGGAGGGGTTGGCACTTATTATAGAGGTTTTGGAAGTGGGAATAATTACTTTGGTAATAACAGTACCAGTCGCAGACAATTTTGGCAAAGTATGTTGGATTTGGGAGGGGAATTTGCAAGTCAACAAGGACAAGATATCTTGCATATTACCCGAGGTGAAGATGGAGAATTTGGTTATAGGGAGAATTATAGTAATTATGGTTCTACAAGTAAAAAAGTTATTGTAGGAACAAGATGGGTATCTTTAAGCCAACTCTCTGGAGGACCTCTATATTCAAGTATGGATGCCGCTGCTATAGGTTGGGCAAGAAATGGAGGCGACAATAATACAAGAACGAATTTTATTGAATATTCGTCGGTCATTTTTAGCACTAAAAAGAACGGCAAGACATATTATGGCTACACGCCGTATGAATCATTTGAAGGAATAAAAGGAAAAGATCCAACAATTAGTTCTCCTGGGCCGGGAGATATTTTAAATCGTAGGCATCTTCCCATTGGTGCTATCGTGGTTGCTGGGATTCATGCTCATCCAAACAAAGGATCAAACCCTAATAATTTTAGTAAGACAACTTTTGCGCAGTTCGGTGACGAAGGAGTAATGAGTATATTTCCCAGTTTGGAATTTTATTTAGTAACACCTGATGGTAAATTATTTTCTGCATCACAAGGTAATCAATATCCTAAGGTTAAGGGTTTTCCAGATAATCCTCAAATTCAATGGGATCAGCTATCCACAAAAGATGTGAGAAAAGTTGGATGGTGGTCGGGAAGAACTAGTGTTACTATATGGCCATAGTAAATTAAATTACTTAAAATTAAATTTATGAAAAGTAATATAAAATATGCATGCATATTAACTTTAATAATGTGTAATTGTACTTCAGGTCATAAAAAAAAAGTTATTTTAATTCAACCCAGAATTGACACAATAACAAGAGACATACCTAAATCATTGGATGGAAGCCTAAACTCAAATTATCTTTTAAAAGATCCGGCTGAAAAAAAAGCCGGTTTTCAAACAATGGAGAATGGTTTTGATTCACTTAAGATAAGATTTTGGTTTGGATATGTTTTCAGTGAAAAAGAACAAGTTATTGAAATTGAGTATGTCAATAATAAATGGATTGGTACACTATTTAATTTAACTAATGTATATGATTCCAATTCCGATTCAGTGATCTCAGTAAAAAGAGAAGTAAGTAATATGATACCTAATTCTGGTTGGACTAAATTTACTGAAGAACTCTTCAAGCTGGACGTCTTAAGTTTACCTAGTTGGGAGGCCCTACCTAAATATACCTTAGACAATGACGCATCATCCATAAATGTACAGATAGCGACGAAGAATATGTATAGAATTTATTTTTACCCTTCACTTTCTAGTAATGAAGAAATCTTGGAGGTAAAAAAAATAAATAAAATAATAAGTTTACTTCAACAAGAACTGGGTTTTAAATTGATTAGAAATATCTAATAGTGTGCCGACTGATGATATTGTAAATTAACTGGATTTCTTTAAACAACTAGCCATACAGAACGAGGAACAAATGCTGAACTTTGCTTTATTATATTAGCTAATACAATAGTAATAAAATCTTAAGATATCTTTTCATTATGTCAACACATTAATCAGGAACGGCGATTAATTTACCCTACTAAACTCAACCGTATGCAACTGTACAATATAAAAAGATTAGCAATACTGTTTGTATCATTTCTGTTTGGCCATTCGTTGTTATTTGGTCAGGTAACGATTACCCAACCGCCAGGTGTAGAAACTTATACAATAAAGAAAGAAGGGGTAACAGATGCTGTTCAGATAGCAACTTTAACCAATGCTGAAAAAATACGCAGTATTAATTATATGGATGGTCTGGGCCGCCCGATACAAAGTATTGTAGCGGCTGGTAGTCCTAATGGAAAAGATATTGTAAGCTTTGCCAAATACGATGTGTACGGCCGGCAAAACAAACAGTACCTTCCTTTTGAAGCAGCCACCAGCACTGGTGCATACAATGCTATGGGAAGTGTTGAAGCAGACCAGATAGCTTTTTATAACCCAAACAATGCCGCGGCAAAAAAGATAGCAAATGATAATGGCCCCTATTATGCGGAGAGTATTTTTGAAACTAGTCCAATGAGTAGGGTAATAAAAGCTGGTGGTGTTGGCCAGGGTTTTGAACCAGTAATTAACCAGCATTTTAAAACCCTTAACTACCGTAATAATACCAGTGCTGATAATGTTCACAAATGGGTACTTGGTAGCAACGCAGCCACCGGAACAGCCAATTATGCAGCTGATGAACTGGTGGTATCGGAGGTAGTGGATGAAAATAATATTACTTCAACAGTATTTAAAGACAAATTTAGCAGGTTGATATTGAAGCGACAATCTGGTTACGATACGTATTATGTGTACGATAATATTGGAAACATTGTATTTATAGTTCCGCCCAAAGCGATAGTAAACATGATTGCGGCAAACAATTTCAATACATCATTTGCTCCCGAACTTATATTCCAATTCTGGTACGATAGTAAGAACCGCATCATCCGTAAAAAAGTACCTGGTTCCACCGAGGTATATATGGTGTACGATCCACTGGGCAGGGTGGTACTAACCCAGGATGGCAACATGCGCAAAAGTAGCCCTAAGAAATGGGCCTATGTAAAATACGATATTGCCAACCGTGTAATTATACAGGGCATTTATACCAACAACAATTCATTGACGCAGATGCAGTTTGATGTTGATAATGAGCCCTGCTATTCAACTACCAGCAGCAATTTTTACGAGATACGCCAGTCCGGTACTTCTTCGGGCTACAGTAACCAGTGCTTTCCTACTCCTACAAGTACAACAACTACCGAAGAAAGAGGTTATAATTATTTTGATAATTATGATTTTGATTTTGACGGCAACCCCGATTACAGTAAAGAAGACCAGGGCTTAACCGATGAAGCCACTGCTACCAACCTTACTTATGGACTGGCCACGGGCAGCAAAACAAAAATACTGGGCAGCGGTACTCCTGGCACCTGGCTTGTGAATGTAAGTTTTTACGATAAGTATTACCATGTAATACAGGTACGCAGCAATAACCAGATACGCACCACGGTAACCGACCATACTACCAATGTAGTAAACTTTGCTGGCCAGGCGCAGCAGGCCAAACAGGTAAAAACCATTAATGATCCCTATGGCTATACGGGTACATTGCAGATAGAAGTAAGCACCCGTTATGAATATGATGATATGGGCAGGTTGCTTAAAGTAAAACAAACCAACCCCGGTGCAGCCGAAGTTATTGTTGCCAAATACGAATACAATCCTCTTGGGCAACTGGTAGATAAAAAACTGCATAGTACCAACAATGGAGTAAACTATCTGCAGAGTGTAGATATGCGTTACAATATACGTGGCCAGTTACTCAGCATCAATAACAGTGACCGTAATATTAATGCTGATAATAACGACGAAACCAATGATGTGTTTGGGATGGAGATACTGTACGACAAACCGGAGACAGGTTTAAATACACCACGTTACGATGGTATGATATCAGCCATAAAGTGGAGTGCCGGGCAAACAGGATCCCCTGTTAACAGTGCTTTGCGAAGTTATAAATATACCTATGATAACCTGTACCGCTTAACAGCCAGCCAGTACCAGGAGAAAAAATTTGGTAGCTGGACGCAGAACCAGGGCGGTTTTAATGAAAGCATGAGTTACGATGAGAACGGTAATATAGCCAGCCTGCAGCGCTATGCTATACTCGGCAGTACTGTTACACAGATAGACAACCTTACCTACAATTACAAAAACGGGGGCCTCAGTAACCAGCTTGAAAGAATAGATGATGCTATACCCACCAATGCCACCGGCTATGGCTTCCGCAACTTTACAGGAACCAACCCCACTACACCTTATGTTTATGATGACGGTATTGATGGCAATGGTAACCTTACCAATGATCCTAAAAAAGGTACCACCATTACCTACAATGAACTTAATAAGCCAACGCTTATACAGATAAGCGGCACTAAAAAAGTAGAATACCGCTATGATGCATCCGGTACCCGTATAAGTAAAATTGTAACCAACAACAGTGCTACCAAAACCATAGAGTATATAGGTGGTTATGTAATAGAGAACGATGTATTGAGTTATTACAGCATGGCCGAGGGCAGAGTACGTAATGAAGGCGGCGGTTATGGGCTTAGTATGAAGATGGAATATTTTATAACCGACCACCAGGGCAATACCCGTGTAAGTTTTGAGGATGATGGAACAAATACCAATACAGCCCACCTTACCCAGGAAAACAGTTACTATGCTTTTGGTATGCAGATGGCTGGCAGTTATATGCCTACTAATGCCAACAAAAAACTATACAATGCCGGCAGTGAGTGGCAGGATGATATAGACGGGCTGGCTGATTATTACAGTACATTTTATAGAGAATACGATCCGGTGATAGGAAGATTTAACGGAGTGGATCCGATGGCGGAAGTAACAGATAATATGACTACTTATGCCTATGCCAATAACAACCCCATAATGATGAATGACCCAATGGGAAATTATGCTGCAGGAAAGCAACCGGAACAGTGGATACTTGATATGCAGGCTGATTACAAGGAGTGGCATGATAGCAGGTACGGGGACAGTTATTCCGCTCGGGGTGGCTGGAATTTTGATGGTGATGGAGGAGGTGGTGGAGGTGGTGGAGGTGGTGGAGGGGTTGGAGGGGTTGGCTCATATGCAGACTTTAAAGCACGGTTAGATTATTTAGGTAGTAATGCCTGGAAAAATGAAATGAATAATAAAGCACAAAGCGATTTCTTTAGGGGTTTGCTTGGAAATGGAATGAGCAATAAACCAGGTTATTATTGGTTTGCAAATGGCGAGGGGCAATACAGTGAAACCCCCAATATAACTATATATGCATCTATAAAAAACGGAAAAGTTCGAACCAACAGAGTAACTGTCAATGGTAATACATGGACTGAAGGGTATGAATTGAGCAATGGTACAGCAAGTAATGGAAGGGAAGGAGGTAACAGAAATACACAAGGTGGAGGCTATAGAGGAATTGGAGGAATAACAGTTATGCAAAGCGGCGGGGGCGGTAGTGGAACAGGAAGTAGTAAAGCTCCTTTACTTAAATTTGTAGGTTTAAGAGATGGATGGATTCCGGAATTTGAAAGTAGTTTATTAGTTAATGCTGATGGGTCAAGTAGTGCCTTTACAGCCGGGCCATTTATTGTTTATCCTACAAATGGTTCTAAGAATCCTGTTTATAATCAACATGAGCCTGGTCATGTAATTCAACATTTGTTGTTAGGACCTATTCTTTATTACACTGTAGTAGCTTTGCCGAGTATAATTAGTGTTCAAATAGATCCTCAAGGTCATTCTTCCAACCCTTCAAAATATCCTTGGGAAGAGAGTGCAAATCAATTATGGAAAGCATACAATACAATTTTTCATTAAGGCTTATTTAAAAATGATTATAAGAAATAATAAAATAATTTTACACTTATTAATAATAAGCTTAATTACTTTTTCCTCATGCGTTTTTGACAAAACAGATGGGAAGCTTAAGATTTATAATGATAAAAGTGATAAATATTTTTATCGTTTAAAAAAAGATACAACTCTAGTTTTATCAGATGTAAATTACATTACTGAAGAACTACAATTTGCCACTGTTAATATTGGGGACACATCTGTTCCAACATTTGCTTTTACACATGAGGGTGGGTATAAAGGCAAAATAAATAAGGAATGTTTGGATAGCACCTTATTTATTTATTTTTTTCGAGTTGATAGCGTTAAAAAATACAATTGGGATTTAATTGTTAAGAACAATGATATGTATTCTGTAGTAGGTTTTAAAATAAAAGATTTAGATAGTATAAAATGGGTTATTAAAATAGGCGACTATTTGAAATAGAAATGGGTAATCTATCAAATATTTTGCTAATTTTTTAGGTTTCATAAATAACGGGGAGATTAGGCGATTAAATGAAATAGTTCTTTAAAATTTGTTTTTTTTCGGTGTAGGTGTTCGTCGTTGAAATATTCGCCGCTGTTTTGTCTCCCGACAAACAGCAAATAAAATGCTTAGAAATCAGTAGCGAAATTAAAAGCCTACTTGTGTCAATAAGAGATAAAAATACTCAATTGTATTTACAGATCCCTAAAATTTAGATGCAAAAAAACTAAGGTAATGTTTTAAAAGATCGTAACTCACCATAAAGCATATTTGAGCTACTAGTTGCCACAGGTTCATAACCAAGATAAGCCCTTACATAATAAGTTGTATTAGGTGTTAAACCTACCATATTGCTGGGGTAATTACCCCAATAACTGGGCGTATTTAACAGATCGTATGTTTGAGAGGTCAATACGGTAGCCAGGCCAGGGTCGCCTAAACTGCTATATACAATTCCTCTTCCCAAAATACGATACCTGTTACTACTGTCTCCAATAAAACCTCCACTGGTAGCAGTATTGGCCGTAATATTTGTAACGGCATTTGTAGAGATGGTTGGTTTTTCCGGAGGAGCAGGATCACTTTTTTTGCATGAAGCAATAATTACAGGAACAGCAATTATTACTGCCCAGATGAAGTTTTTTTTACTCGTTTTCATAAGTGTAAGTTTTATACTATGAAGATATATTAATTATAATAAAAATGCAAAATAATTAACCCAAAAATATCAAGTAATAAACATGTTTTTTCACAATGTAAAACTGGCTATTGCAGCAATATTGTAGTGCCGCTTTTATTAATTATTTGCCCCAATACATTTACAGCCTGCAGCATCCATACATAGGTGCCAACAGGTTGCAGTTTTCCATTTATCTTTCCATCCCAGCCGGCGCCAAATTGTTTTGTGCTGTAAATAAGCTGCCCATAGCGGTTATATACTCTAAAGTAATTCAATTGTTTTATGCCAACGGGGTACGGTATCAGTATATCATTATTGCTGTTTCCGTTGGGTGTAAATGCAGTTGGTACATACACATCAAAATCGGTAACCACTTTTATAAAAACATTATCGGTGGCAACACAGCCACCTGCACTGGTGGTTGTTAAAAAAAATCTTTCATCCTTTGATAAGCGTGCAATGGGCCTGGCAATCGTTTCATCACTTAAACCGGCAGCTGGTGACCATAAATAAGTGCCGCTGCCGCTGCCGGCTCCCTGCATTTGATAAGGCTGGCCGTAAACAACAATAGTGTCTGGCCCGGCATAGGCAAAGGGCATTACAACATCAAGTGGCTTTATAAGTGTGGTACTGCAACCGTTTTGTGAGGCCACTGTAAGATTTACATTATAATTACCCGCTGTGGTATATTGATGTGTAGTGTTTACCAGGCCGGAGTTGCCGCCATCGCCAAAATTCCATGCATGACTTATAATGTTGCCAAAAGTATTGGAAGAAGAACTACTGAAAAGGGTTACTTTATCCAGGCATGGATACTGAACATCAAAAGCAGCCACGGGTTTAGTTTCAATAACAATTGGTTTAGAAGCCGGTGCAGCCGCACAGCCATGTGCAGATGTTACCTGCAATTGTACATTGTAGTTGCCGTAATTAAGATAACTATGCAGCGGGTCTTTTAAAACCGAAGAATCACCATCACCGAAATACCATTTCCACTGGCTTACAGCACCTGTTGCATTAACGGAGTTATCGGTAAATTGTACGGGCTGGTTAATACAACCGTTGATTGGTGTAAAGACAGTTGTGGGCCGGGTATCAATATAAATTTGTTTGATGATGCTATCAGCATTACAGATACCACTTGTAGAAATTAAAAGCTTTACATTGTAAACACCGGGATTGGTGAAAGTATGTACGGGATTTAAAGTGTTCGTATTAGGGGAGCCATCATCAAAGTTCCAGGTTCTGTTTGTAATATTACCCACTGTGAGAACCGTATTGTCATTAAACTGAACCGGCTGGTTAACACAGGCAGCGTTGTGGGTATAATCAACTGCAAATACATTGTTGATAGTAATGGTTTTGGTAATAGAGAAACTGTCTGTTATAATAAAGCTACAGGCAGCAGAACTGCTGCGTACTTTTAGTGTAACATTGTAAGTGCCCACTTGCCTATACGAATGGTTTACCACTTGCCCAGTACCAAATGTTCCATCGCCAAAATCCCAGTTCCAGGTTAGAGAGCCTGCCAGGTCGGTTGTTCCATTAAACTGTACATGGCAATCAATGAATGAATTGGTAAAATTTATATGGTTACTTACATCGAAGAAACTGGAGATGTAAGCAGGTAGACCCGCAGAACTCGCCTGGCCAGCAAGATCAACAGAACCAACCGATAAATTGCATCCTGCGCCATAAACATCGGGGTTATTAATTACACTGATGGTGGGTTTTAAATTAGCTGCAATATAAATTTTCTTATCTGGAGCAACCTGTAATCCCATAGGAATCAGCGACGGTGTATTAAGAACAAACTTTGAAGCTTCAATAGTTGCCTGATTGCCTGAACTGATATCGTATTGGTTGATTGTGCCATTAAAAACAGTTGAAACATACAGTAATTTACTATTTGGTGAAAATTCAATTCCGTAAATAAATACAAAACCAGGTGTGTAACCGGTTAAGCCTATCGGATTTGAAAGTATTCCGGTGTTATTATCAAAATCAAATAATTCAGCTAATGCATTTGGTGGCCCTGTTATGGCAACACAAACCTTTTTACCATCTGGAGAAGCCTTCAGTTGCCCCGATCCGGAAAAGAAGGTAACATTATCAATATGCCTGGTTCCCACATCAGAAATAATGGGGGTTAAGTTTATTCCACTACAATCAACTTTATATACGGTATACCTGTTATTATCAAATCCTTTTGTAATAACCCAGTAATCAATACCATTAGCAGCTTTTACGGCTGTTAATCTTTCTGTTGAGGGGCTGTATAAATTTATATTTTTTTGAGCAGTTATATTGCCTAAACCTCCATCAAGCCGCATATCAACAACAGAATAATTATAACCATTGACAAAGTTGTTCTCTGAACAATCTGTAGTAAAAATGTAGAATAGGTTTGTATCACCTGGATTTGGGATTATGATAGCTGACTGGGTAGAAGAACTGTTTCCTAATAGGCCGGTACCATTTGGCATAGCAGTATGGAGTCTGTTATAAACAGTTACCCCATTGGTATAAAAAAGCAGTTGCCCGTTTTTATTACAGATGCTGGCACAACCTTCCCCGGTAAATAATACCCCGTTTGTAAGGGGTTGTGGCGGAGATACATTAAAATTAAGTCCTGCGCCCTGGCCAAAATACCAAATATTACCTTCCTGCGCACGCACATTATGCGAATAACCCAAAAGGAAAACCAAAAAAAATACAGCTATTTTTTGACATGAAATCATAAGGTAAATTAGCTAATGTAATATACTAAATAGTTAATATAATTTATTGCCTTTTTATCCAGTATTTTTTATCCTGGTATATTACCTGTATTCTGTCTTTTTTTATTGAGTTGATCTTTATGTTATTTACAACTTTATTAAGCCTGGCAAGTTCATCTTTACCATTTACAGAAATAATGGCTGCTTTTTTATGTGTGATGGAATTACTGATAATTCCTTTGTATTTTATAAAACTGATATCGGGTTTTACATAACTGCCGGTATTACCTGGTGAAAATTTATTTGTTTCTTTTATAAACTCAGTGCCAGAAGATTCATCAGGAACAGGAGATTCATCATCTGCACCAAAAGGATCGGCATAATCAATCAATAAAGTATAAGGTTGGAAGCTGCTACTGTCTTTATCTGTAAAAACCGGTCTTTGATGAATAACCTGTGGTGGATTTGGATTGCTGTTAATATTATTCAATATTCTGTAAAGCACAGTTCCCCATATTAATGCTACACCCAATAGCAACAGATATTTAAAATGCTTTTGCTGCATTGGTTTTACTGTATGGTTATTTTCCTGGTAAAATAGATTGTTTGCGATCCGGCATTTGTGGCTTTTACCCTCCACTGATAAACTCCGGGTGTTAAAGTGTATGTAAACAAACTATTGGTAAATGCAGAATCTGTTACAAACCTCACCACAGAATCAAATTTGGGAGATACGATCTGCAGCTGGTATTTTGCGGCTCCGTCAACAGGATCCCATGCAAAACTATTGGTGGTTGAAGTTGTTACCAGGTTATCTACCGGCGCAATGATATTGATCTGTTTATCTGTAAGATCTGGCTGCGTAAGTTCTTTGCAGCTTACCAATACGGCAGTAAACGCTGCCAGGCATACTCCTAAAATATTCAGTTTAAAAGTCTTTTTCATTTTAGAATTAAGTTTTGTAAATATAAAGTACAGGTTAAAATTATTTTATGGCTGTACGGGTCTTCTATACTCCTAAAATTAGCTGAACAAAGCCTTCCATAAAATTGCTGGTTTTCAAGTTCAAACAACAATTTCAGCAATAAGGTATAGTTACCTTCTACACTTATTTGGCGGGTGGCTATATTAAAGTTACTGTTTTCTGTTATCTGCATGGGCAGGTATTCGGTTAATTTTAACCTGTTTAGTTTGCAAAAGGAAGTTATAAAGGCAAGTGTTTCTTTTGGTGAGTTTACGGTATCCGCTGTATGATTTTTAATTAAGTCTGCCAACTTTTTTTCCTGCTGCTGCATGCCCGGAAATAAATTTATGAAATCGCCAGATTGTTCAGCATCAACAGCATTTTCCTGAAATGCTGTATATGCATACCAGGTTTTTTTAAAAGCATATTGGTAACAGATGAACATGAATATTACTGCAGCTAAGCCAAGCAGTTTTATTTTTTGATTATATGCTAAAAGGTTCCATTTCATTTGATGATCACTTCGGCAGTGAAAATGCCGGTTTCGCCCTGTTTTTTGAACAGGTAACTGTTTATCTTAGATTGTTGTACATTTTTTATTTTATTCATTTCCTTAGGCCAGGCATCTAGTAAAGAAGGGTCGTTGCATGACCCGCTTATTAAAATAGTATCCTGCTGAAAAGCCCATTGTTTTGAACTGTTTGACAATTTTGAAAAAGCAGGATAAATATTAAGGTTGGTGAGTGTAACCGAATCCGGAACTGTGGCAGCAATTCTATCGGCATAAAAACTGATCATTCTGCTGTCATCCATCCATCCGGTATTTGCCAAAAATTCTTTTTTACTGTTAAGGCTTTTGTTCAGCGAATCAAATCTTGATTTCTGCAGTAAAGAAAACTGATTCTTTGAAAGCAGTTCATTGTTCTTTGAAAAATAATGGTTGTAAATAAAAAAATTAAGCAATAATAGGAAGAGAAAAAATCCCAGTAAACTTAAAGCATAAAATTTTAATAGCGTGGTTTGACTTATTTTTTTCTGATTTTCAGTAATACAATTCAGCTGAATACTGCTATTGTTTTTAATACCATTCGACAATAATTTTAATGCTGAAGCATAAGGAATAATAAAATTACTCTTTACATATTCGGTGTCAACGTTTATTTCAGGTTTTACAACTATTTCTTTTTCTTCGGAACTGTTTAATTTATAATCCTGAATTCTGTTATTATGAATACTTAAATTGTATTGTGTAGTGGGTATATCTCCTGTGTGGTTAATAAGTTCTGCGATATAATGTATGTCGTAAAAGGCAAGCGAAAGGGCTACAGTATAGACTTTTATCTGTGCCAGGTCATCAATAATTTTCTCAACCGTATTTTTTCGGATCACAGCAATTTCGGGGGTGTCAAATCCTTCAAAATACTGGAATAAAAAGTCGTTTGGATTAATGCCGGGAAAAATATCTGCGGGTAAACCGGCTGAAATTATCTCTATTCTTTTATGAATAACTCCTTTGCCATTAATAACCAGAGCTACCGGTGTATTCTCACTGATTTCGCCTTTAAGCGCGTTAATGGTTTTAAGGTTATAGTATGTTTTCGTTATTACCGCTTTTCCTTTTTCTACTTCAAGAATAATGCAGTTGATAAGGAAAGTGTTGTCGGACAAAAAAGTTAATTCAATGCCGGCAACTTTTTTTATGGCAAGTATTTTATTTTTTACCTGCTTAATCATATCAGTAAATAATGGTTGGCCTGATGAATACTACGGATACTACTTTGCTGCTTGATTTAGACCTGGTGCTGAAAAACCATTTTAAAATTGGTATTCTTGACAGAATTGGTATTCCTGATCCATCCTGGGTTTTCTCAGTTCTTTCAATACCACCTAAAACAATCATTTCATCATTATGCACTCTTATAATAGAGCTAAACATACTTTTAGATGTCGGAGGCGGTACATTTAAAGGTGTGCTACCTATAAAATCTGAAATATTTATATCAATATTTAAAGTTACCTGGTCATCACTTGAAACCATGGGCCGGATATCGATTGCTAAATTTGCCTCAACCGGAATAAATTGCTGTGTCACAACAGTTTGCGGACTTAACGAGCCCAGCACATTTTGAGTTGTTACGGCATAGTAACGGGTACTTCCAATACTTAAAGTGGCTTTATGACCATTTAATGTAGATAATTTTGGTGTTTGTCTAAGGTCAACATTAGCATTATTTTCCAGTGCCTGCAGCGTAACATAAAAATTAGGTGCGACCCTGCCAATATTGAAAATGTTGTTAAGTCCAATCCTGTCGATAAAAGAGTTGATTGAATTGGCACCCAGTGTAAAATTAAGGCCGTTTAAAATGGTACCACCTGTTTTTATAGAATCGGATACCCCAGCACTGATTCCGGTTTTTACACCTTTAGATTTCTTTATATCCAGCAGAATAACTTCAATCATTACCATAGGAACCAGCCTGTCAATATTTTTTACAAATGCTTCTATTTCGTTTATTTGAGGAGAAGAACCGGTTACAAGAAAACTGTTTAATTCCTTGAATTCTTTTATGTCGACACCTTTCCTGATATTCTGCGGTATAAAAACCAGGACGGAATCAACAGAACGGTATTTAAGTTGTATCACCTTGTTTGCCCTTAATCCTTCCTTTTCCCTTTCGCCAATCATATAAACATTCCCGTCAATTTTATAAGTATATTCTGTGCCCTGTAAGATATAGCTGAGGGCATCATCAAAATTCATATTTGATGTATTGGCAGTTATATTTCCTTTTATATCGCTGTAAATAAAATAATTAATGCCAGCCTGTGCGGTAATGTTTTTAATAATATCAATAATTGGCGTATTTAGCGTATTTAACGAGATCAATTTTTTGCCATTTTCTCCATCAGAAACTTCGGAAGAACCAGAGACCTGCCCTGCATTGGTTCTGTTTATTTTTTTAATTGTTGTACTTGGATTACCTTCTGTTGGTTGTTTTAAAACAAGCTCTTCATCCGGGCCAAGTGCTCCTAATACAAATACATTATCATTTGTTTTGGAAAGTTTAAAATTATTGGCCAGCGAGAGTTTTTCCAATGCATTATAAACAGGGAGATTTTGAACATAGCCTGTAACCGGTTTATAGAATGCTTCGGGTAAAACCACCACATTTTTATTTGTGAGTTGCGTAATTTTTTTGGCAACTTCTATAAGTGTATCATTTTTTAAATCAAATGAAATGGTTTCGTTTGGTTGGTTATAATCAATAATTAACTGTTTGGGTTTTTTGGGCAGATCCGCAAGCGGATCCCTGTATGGAGAAAAGGTCATTATAGTACCAATAAACTGAACATCGAGGTTATATTGCTTTATAAGATATAAAAGAATGTTTGTTACTTTTTCGTTTGCGAAATAGTTTGTTACTCTTTGATTAAGTGAAGGGTCAATATTAATATTAAGATTGTGTGTTGAAGCGAGGCCACGTAAAAACTCCTGCAATGATCCGCTTGATACTGATAATTCGGCAGTTTGTCTCAATCCGGGTACTGAAGCGGAAAGGTCTTTAAGCCGTTGTTCAATTACCTGAAAACGGTCATTTTGCCCAAATACAGAAATGGTACAAAAAAAGATACTAATTGTAAATAAAAAACAAGCTTTTATTTTCATCAGGTAATAGTAGGGGTCTTGTATTTTGTATAGGGTTTAATTAACTAATATAGGATAAATTTCTTCAATAGAAGTTTCTCCTTTTTCAAAAAGATCAAATGCATTTTCTGCAAGTGTTTTGATTTTCCTTTGTTTTAAAAGAGCATCTACTTTATGATTGCCGGCTTTTATTTCAAAAGCCAGTTCTTCATCTATATTAATTACTTCAAATATAGCATTTCTGCCCTTATATCCTGTGTTATAGCATTTTCCACACCCGGTTGCTACAAAATGAAAATCAATATTAACCGGTGGTCTGAATTTAGGAGGATATAATTTGGTAAGGAAAGCCTCTTTTTTCTTGCAATTGGGGCATAATATCCTCACAAGCCGTTGAGCAGCAGCAGTATTTAAAGTGTCGGCAATTAAAAAGGGAGGGATTCCCATGTCAATCAGCCTGGAAATAATTCCCCAAGCAGAATTTGTGTGTATAGTTGAAAGTACCAGATGGCCGGTAAGCGCTGCCCTGATTGCCATATCTGCCGTTTCTTTATCCCTGATCTCACCAACCATAATTATATCCGGATCCTGTCTTAAAAATGTTCTTAAAGCTGCAGCAAAGCTTAAACCAATATTATCTTTTAACTGCACCTGGTTTATACCTTCCAAAGTATATTCAATGGGGTCTTCAATTGTAAGAATATTTCTTGAATCTTTATTCAGCGTTTTTAAAGTTGCATAAAGTGTAGTTGTTTTTCCGGAACCGGTTGGCCCGCAAATAAGAATAATTCCATTAGGGCGTTTAATACCTTCAAGATAGTTTTCTTTATCAAACTGTGTTAAACCAATTGATGATAATTCTACTTTAACAGTATCATTACTTAACAACCTTAAAACTATTTTCTCACCATACAGCGTAGGGATTATAGAAACCCGGATATCAATTTTTTGATTTTCTTTTTCAAATAAAATCCGTCCGTCCTGCGGAAGTCTTTTTTCTGCGATGTCAAGATGGGCTATAATTTTAATCTTATTTATCAGGGCCGGATAAAGCTCTTTTTCCAACAGGTATCTTTGTAATAAAATACCATCTATTCTTACCCTTACCCTGCAAAATTCTTCATAAGCCTCAATATGAATATCACTGCTTTTCATATCACGGGCTTCCTTAATTAAATGAGGTAAAAAATCATCCGGATTTCCTGTATAATAATTATTCTGTGTCCTGCTATCGGATTGGCTATTGCTATAATACTTTTCCAATAATACATTTACATACTCAGGATCTGATTTTTCAACTTTTACTGATAAGCCCAGGATCATTTCCAATTCCTCTTCAATAGCAGGGCCTGCTTTGTTATCTGCAATACCAAGCATAAGTGATTCTCCAATCATTTTGATGGGGAAGATACTGTAATGCCATGCCTGCTCCGGCGTTAGCGTAGTAATTAA
Source organism: uncultured Chitinophagaceae bacterium (assembly GCA_963715585.1). Classification (GTDB taxonomy): domain Bacteria; phylum Bacteroidota; class Bacteroidia; order Chitinophagales; family Chitinophagaceae; genus Ferruginibacter. The sequence continues at coordinate 1,405,017 of OY970254.1, forward strand.
TGATTCATCAATACTATAACTAGTTGCTGCCGACATAAGATAATAGTATGTTTAAAGTAAATTTATCATTATAGATTTCCAGAATATTATCCTGTATAAATAATGTTGTTAAAAGAAGAAAAAGAAACAGCGATTGCAACCCGGCCAACGGAATTGTTTTAAATTTTTCGGGTAAAATAAGTTTAGCAAATAAACTATATAGTAAGGTGAAAAATAAGCTAAGCAATATAAAGCATACAAAATTTAAAGGACTAAAGAGAAAGGAAACAGCAATTAAAAAAATAAGGTCTCCTATACCCAGGTAATCGGTTCCTAAATTTACCAGCCTCTTGTTTCTTAAAGAAAAATAAAGCGTTAAGATGCCATAATTAACAGCAATAATACAAAGGTTAAGAAATGTATTGGTAGCTATATCGTACAAATGCAAATTGGTATTTAATTGCAAAAGTGAAGAAGTTATTAAAATAACTACCAACCAAATCAGGGATATCTCTCTGAATCTAAAGTCCTCAATTATAACCGGGATTAAAACAATTGCGAGTATGAAAAATAATAAATTTTGCATCAGTCTTTAATAACTTCAACAAGCTTTTTATCCTGATCAATTTCCCAAACATTAAAAATTCCGTCTGCATCAAAATCTACAACCGATGTAGCTTTGGCTTTAAATCCTGTTTCAGTAACCTCCATAATTTCAATCCGGTAATTTGCCTGTCCGTTTTCAGTGCTTAACTTCTGTTGCTCAAATGATAGTTCTGATAAATCTTTTGAATATTTTGACTTTTCGAAGAAGAAAGACTTTTCAAGAGTATAGACATGTTGCAATTGTACTTTTGCTTCTGTACTTTTTGCTTTTGTAATGAGTGGTAATAAACTAGGAAGTGCTAATAAAACCAAAATGCCGATTATGATTAATACTACAAGAACTTCGGTAAGTGTAAAGGCTTTGCTTTTAGCTAGAAGTTTTGGGCGATACATATGTTACTAATTAATTCTTCAAAATACGAAATACAATTGAATTTACATGCATATGAAAATAATTATTTTAGAATTGGTTGGCCTTAATTCAGCCTTACTGGAAAGGAACTCATATCTGACAAGGGTAATGTATTAAAGCTTTCTTTTTTTGTCAATTTCTTATCCGGCTTCAATATTGTGGTAGATCTTTCTAATGTTGCCCAATCAATGAGAGATAATTCTTTGACCAGAATCCTGACCTTCTTACATTTTGTCATCTGTATCTATTACTTTTTTTAAAGACAATATTTTGGTGAAACATCCATTAAAATTTTGGAGGTTCCCTTTATTTTTTATTGTCGCAATCAGTGGTAACTTTACATCAATAATTCTGGAATACTTTGTAATCCTTAGAAGGAGTCTCTTTATAAACAGCTTAGAATTTAACCATATTTTTTAGCAAAAAAACGCACAAAAAATTAGTATTTATCAATGAAGTATTTTACATTTGTAACTTAAATCTACTATTTATGCCACAAAGAGTTTTAAGCGAAGACTGGTCTGACTATGACAACAAGAAAAAAAAAGGCGTCGAACTCCCGATTTTTCTCCTGCGAGGAGGATTGGGAAGTAGATTATCTTCTAAAGAAAATAAAGAGACATCTAACTACAATAACCGATGCAGAGATTAAGGAAGCAATTGCAAGTTGTTGTAAAACAATTCCGGCACCTCGTCCACGTTTAGAGTTCGTTAAATGCGTATTTAACAGGTTAGACCCGAAAGATCCAAAAGATCCTCCGAAGCCGCCCAAACCACGCGAAGTAGGTAATGAGTAAGCCTTGGTTTGAAGAACGCCTTGCTATTTTTGATCGAGAGTTGAATAGTTTTAGGGATATTGGTATAACCTTCGAGATTGATGAACCGCTAAGGCAAAAAGGAATTTTGCGGATAAAGGCAACTATAAATACTAAATCGGCAGAATTTAATTTAGAAATTGATCAGGATAAACTTGTCTTTAACATTGTTTACCCCGATTCCTATCCTTTTTTTCGTCCGCAGGTATTTGCGGATGATCTGGATTTGCCAAGACACCAAAATCCACTAGAAAAAAATTTGTGTCTGCTCGGACGGCTCACCATTGAATGGGATTCGCAACAAACAGCTGCAGGACTTCTTCGAAATCAACTTCCAAGGCTTTTGGAAAAAGCATTCATCACTGACCAAGATGCTATAAGAAATGATCCCACTGAGCAAGCTGAGCCGGTATCGGAATTCTATACTAAAGCCGAGCATCCTGTCTTATTTGACCCTTCATGTATTCCGGAGGCTGATCTTGAATCTAATGCGCCCAGGCTTTTAGCTTCATTGTTAATTGGAAAAGGGGCAGAAAATTTTTTTCCGACAAGATTAGCTGTCTTGGAGACGACTGTAATATCAAGTGGGGAAAAACATGAAGCAATTAAGCCGATCAGGGATATTTTTACATCAAAATTCAAGGGACAGTTATACAGAGTCCCTGAACCGCCGCCTGGTAATCCTAGCCAAATGTTCCCTTGGTTAAGCAAATTACTAAAGGCCAATGGCCAGTCTTTAAAGGTGTCGAACAATTCATTTAGTGTCAATGGAGAAATTACTATTAAATATGTTACAGGGCTTTGTTTTGAGGAAGAAAAGCAGAAAGGTGTAACGGGTTATGGCTGGCTGTTTCATATAGAGATCATATGTAAAAGCAAGCCCGAAAAAGGCATGAGACAGGTATTAAAGACAGTTCAGTTATACGCTCGTTCTTCTGATCCCAAACCACTTTCACATAATATAAGAGCTCCGAAACTGGCTCTTCTTGCAGATAAGAAAGTAAGTATAGCAGGGCTGGGTGCTTTAGGGGGCTTTATAGCAATCGAATTGGCCAGAAGTGGCATTGGATTTTTGGATTTACTGGACAATGATGCTGTAGAGCCTGCAACTACAATAAGGTGGCCAATGGGACTAATGGCCGTGGGGATTAACAAGGTGAATATTTTAAAAACCTTTGTCGATATGCAGTATCCGGGCACAAAGGTAGAGGGACACAACTGGTTACTGGGCACCTTTCAGGTAAATTCGTCGTCTGATAGGCAATTAGAATATCGTGAGTCTGATATATTAGATAAGTTTTTTGAGAACTCTTCTTTAGTTATAGATGCCACCGCGGAATTTGGGGTACATCATCTGTTGTCGCAGGAAGCCAAGAAAAGAGGTGTCCCTTACATTTCGCTATATGCTACGCCGGGAGCCTATGGGGGTTCTATAATGCGACAGATTCCATATAAAACAGGGTGTTGGTCATGTTTTACACATATGGAGAATGATGGTTTATTACTTAAACTCAATGAGGATGCTACTGGCCTAATTCAACCTCCTGGTTGTGGTGATATTACATTTACCGGCACCAGTGTGGATTTGCAGCAAATTTCACTGATGGCAACTAAACTAGCTATTAGTACGCTTTGTGAAGGGAAAAAAGAAGGCTATCCTCCAGTCAACTGGGATGTAGCAAGGGTCAACCTATTTAGTGAAAAAGGAGAGTTTCTTGTTCCTGAGTGGAGTACATATCATCTACCTGTCCATTCATCCTGTTATTATTGTAATTAACTTCATGCGAAAAAAAATGGTCTATATATCTGCAAAACTTGTTTGCCAGATGCTGGAAGAAGTTGAAAAGCGTATACCCTATGAAACAGGTGGCATAATTGCAGGCGAATTAACAGGCAAGTCGCAATGGATGATAACTCATATTACTATGCCTGGTGCTAAATCAACTCACAACCGATTTTCCTATAAGCCCGACTATGAGCATGATGAAAACGAAATCGCCAAGATCTATCGGGAAACAAATTGTAACTCGGTATATCTGGGGGATTGGCATAGTCACCCGAACTCAAGCCCCTACATGAGTGAAAAGGATAAGAATGTGTTAGAGGCCATTGCTAAATCAAAAGAAGCACGAATGCCACATCCGATAATGTTGATATTAGGTACTTCTCCTCTTGAATTTGGTTGTTGGACTCTCATGAAATCGAAACTTTTCGGAAAAGAATTCGTAAATGTGCCGATAGCCCTATTGAAAGCTTGATGCACATAAATAGAGTCAGTCTTTACCATAATAAGCGTAAACTTAAGTATATGGCGAATGTTCTTAAAACAAAAGATAGTTCAGTTCAGGACAAGATTGAAAATGATTTTAAGGAAATAGAATTTAGAAAAGTTAGATCTTTTTTACGCAAAGTATCTATTCAGGAATAAATAAATTGAGTTCATATTACTTGTTGTTTTAGTAGTAACTAACGAGCGGGGTTTTGTACTGATTTGGCATTTGAATTGCGTCCACAAAGGCTGCTGATAAAAAATATGCCCCATCTTGAAAAAGTTGAAAGTTGTAGGTCTGGCTCGAACTAGGGTCTGGATTTTGTAATAAGAATGGTGGATAATTATTGAATAAGGTGACGGATGGTTTATATCGTTGCTTTCCTTTATTCTTACATTTTATATTGATATGTTGAATTAGACTGCCGTATTAGCAGTCGGAATCTTTTTCGATTTTTCTTTTTCTTTTTTATTATACCAATATACAGATCCGACAATTACTGCACCTATCAAAATGTAGACCCAGTTATTTGATATAAAAACGCCAACTTTAGATAAATTGGTGGTAGCCTTATGATTACTTTGGGTTAAGTCAGGAATTAACGGGGTACTATCAACCGGAGCTATATAGGTTCCCGGTAAATTTTCTGTGGGCATACTTACCGGTACGTTAACAATGGTGGTATGACCAAAAAAACGTTCTTCAATTGTTGGCGATCTATAAGTCTTTGTCGTTGTCATCTTTTATGAATTTTAAATAATCTTTTCTTTTGATCCACTCCTTCAAGACCATACGATAATAGCCATTCAATTTTATTACCAACCTTATTTATTGAGGTCTCACAGGGGACATTGAAATCATACTTGTCTAATATTAAAAAATCAATGGACAATAATTCTTGTTTAAGGCCTTGCAAAACCTCATAGAATTTTTTTAATATCTTTTCGTTGTTTACCATTTTGGCATTCAGGTCTTTTAACGGAGCATCTTTAAGGCGCCTTAGATCATTATTATAATCTATGCGGTGTTGTTCACAACAATAAACCTCTCTGGCATCGTGTGGTACGAATTCAGAAGTACATTGTTTGCATTTTCTTTTTGGGTATACTCTTTTCGAAATTCTTTTGCTACGTTTTTCCATTACTATCTATTTTAAAATGGGATCATTACAGATTCAATTTGGCTACGTTTATAATATACCCGGTTTCCAATCTTGTAAGCTATAAGCTTACCTTTCTTGGTCCAATTGTGTATCGTAGAAATATCACATTTTAGCAAGTCTGACGTTTCACTCCGGGTCAGGTATTCTTCCGCAGATTTAGGCTGAAGGGATTTCTTAAGGTCCTTGATCTGGTTTTGGATATCGTCAAACCTGGAGTTGAGTATCTCCGCTGAAATATTATTTATAAGGGTCGATGTTTGCATGATATATGACTTTAGATTGTCATAATGCAAAGGTTACTTACTTATATTACAAAGTAGGAATCGATAACAAACCTTTTAGGCTTCGATAACGAACCTTTTAAGAATCGATAACAAACTTTTTGGATTTTAATATAGCTTTAACTTGGAGTTTTTAGTAGTTGGTTTTTTAAGATAAGGTCTTTATATTTTTCTAAAAGGGATGATAGTATGGCTTGTTTTTTAAAAGGATTTTTAAATGGCAGCTTTATTATATCAAGATCAGCGTAATTATTATCATTCAAGAATTCAATAAAGCCACGATGAGATAAGTTAGTATGAATTGCTTTAAGTGACTTACTCTTCATGTGATGGAATATAAAACCGTAATCTGCAACAATCGTCTTTTTTGATACGGTTAATTTTTGCAATTCTAAAAACATACTATATGCATGGCCATTTGTAAAAATATTAGGGAAGGGGTTAATAGGCTTATCTTTAACTGACTCTGGCGACGGAATTTGGGGCTTCTTTTTATTTTGTTTTAAGTGTAGTTTCAACCACCTTACATACAACCAACAGCACTCAGCATAAATCTGGGGAGGCACTTCTGTTTTGTTTTGAAATTGAAAGTTTGGGCTATGAATAAAATCGAACTCTATTTCAGCTCCGTTTACTTTTGTTTCATCAACATAATTTTTAATTACAGAAAGTGAATGAATTGAAAATAGAATTCCTCTACAAAGTATCTGGGGGTCGTTGGTATAGGGTATAGGATCATACATGATTCCTTCGAATTTCTGTAATTCACGATTTAGGAGCAGATCAGCCGCCTTAGAGCTTTTATACCGTTTTGAAAAATCTGCTTTCCAAATTTTCATCTTTTCACTAACTGTGTTCTCAAAGATTTCTCTTTGTTTCTTTTTTATTTCAGGTACATCTGTGTGTTTTATCTCATCCCATGAAACCCGGGGAGGAATCTTTTTTTCATCCTTTTCATTATAAACTACCGTGGCATAAATTAAGCGAATTTCACCATTCCACCAATCCATGTAACTATATTTTCTAGTTGGGGCCATTGCTTATAAATCTTAATAAATTAAAAATACGCTGCGAGCTGTCTTGCTTTTTCTGTTTCAGCTTTACCAATATACTCCAAAAACATTGCTTCGGTTGTATGTCCGGTTACATTTATTAAAAGAGAAGTGGGAATTTTACCGTAATTATTGGTAGCAAATGATCTCCTTCCAATATGGGATGTAATCAATTCGAATTTTGGAAAATGACCACACACTTTGCGATTGGTTTCTTTCGATAGCTTGCTACCCTTTATTTTTGCTTTAATTCCAGCAAGTCTACACACTTCTTTAATGTATTCGTTATAACGTTGGTCGCTTATCTTTCTCGGAAAGTTACCGCCTCTCTTTGCCAGTATTTCCCTTACTTTATTACTTAGTGGCACCGCCATTATCTTATTTGTTTTTTTTTGAGTGAATTCGCACAAAGGAACCTTGCCTTCATAACGAATTTGTTCTTTAGTAAAACGCATAAAATCAGATACCCTTTGACCTGTCTCGCAACTGATTACTAACCAATCCCTGGCATTTATTAAATGCTCCAGATTAATATCTGCTTTTTGAATCAGATCAATCTCTTCAGGAGTTAAAAATATTTTCTCAACTTTTTCAGTTTTTGTTTTTATGTTGTTAAGTTGGAAATGTGTTGCCACACCATTACTTTGTGCATGATAACAAATCGTTTTTATAAATTTAATAGCCCGGGCGATGGTATTTACTGCATATCCTTCCATTTTACAAAAAGCCTCGAACTCTAATTTGAAATTAGCATCTACCTGGCTGATCAAATAAGCAGTTTTTGAAGCTTTTTCAAAACGCTCAACTAAATGTTTATTTACGAATAATTTTTTATATGTAGCCGGCTGCATACTGCTCTTCTTATGTAGCGCATAGTAATCAAAGTAATTAACGAGTTTGTTAGGTATCGCTTCAGGCTGATCAATAGGATTGATAAAGTTTTTCAACCATGATGAGTTTATGGTTTCTTTCCTGGGATGGTTGTTATAGTGGTCAATTAAATTCGTTTTTAACTTTCCAAGGTCGGTATCTAGTTTTTTAAAAGTTTCGTCTTTTAAATTTTTCGGCTGGCCTTTAGTATTACTCCAATGCGCAGGATTAATTACAAAATTGCTTTTAGCCTTTACATCAATGCTACGCCCTTCTTTAAATCTGATATATATTGCTGCGGGATTGTTAGTACTTTGAATAAGGAAATTAATTGTTGCCATAGAGCGAATATAATCATTTATTGATTACTTAGCCCGCATTTAGCCCGCATTTATTCCATTTAATTCTTTCTCATTCGATTTGCTTAGAGTCAGTATAAATGCGTTTAATTCATACCTGTATTGAATTACAGGTATAATTTTGTGAAATCAAGGATAATTTAAAATCATGGAAATTGAAGTGTATGTAGTTCCTGCAGCTCCACATCAAAAAAAGGGCGCAATCAGTTATTGATTGCGCCCTTTTTTCATAAACTATGTTTTAGAAACTGTTGGTAGACCAGATTATTTTTTTACCTGGCGTTTTAGCTTCGGCTATATCTTCTTCGGTAATGAAAACCTTCGTTGGTTTTAATACAGATAGTGCTTCAAAAGAAGCTTTTGATTTGTCTGAAAGCCAGCCAGAGTTACTGTTTATCTGGCCCAGGTTTTTTGCAGTTTCATTATCTGCATTCATCCAAACGATATATGCTTTTTTAGATGTTGCGTCCAGTTTATTCACCTCTTCCAGCTCCCTTAAATTTATCTGAATAACATAATTACTGTTTGCATCTCTTTTGATCTGTACCTGGCCTTTGTTTTCTGTTACTACGGTTGTTGTTGCCGGTGTTTCTGATTTACTTACTGCAGCAGTTTTTTTTGCACAGGAGTACAAGAAAAACATCATTGAAGTTGCCATTATTCCTAAAAAGATACTCTTTGATAAAGGATTAATTATTTTTGTTGTCATTTTTATTTTTTAAATTTTGATTGAATTATTTAATTACAAAGTTGGTTTGTTAAAGGCACACTATTGTTACATAATAGAAGAAATACATTACATCATTCACACTTTTGCCGGTTATCTTTTGAAGGAATAATTCTTCAGGTTGTCAATATTACTTTTAATGCTTTTTCATTTGCCGCATTTCCAAAAACCTCATAGGCTTCCAGTACCTGGTCTAATTTAAAATGATGCGTAATAAGTTTATTGGGATCTAGTTTACCGGATTGGACATTTTTAAACAGCATGGGTGTGGATACGGTATCAACAAGCCTGGTAGTAATGGTGATATTTTTAGACCATAAATTTTCCAGGTGAAGCGTTACACTTTTACCATGAACGCCTATATTGGCAATATGCCCGCCTGCACCAATAATTTCCTGGCAAAGTTCAAATGTTGCAGGAACGCCAACGGCTTCAATGGCAACATCAACACCTTTATTTTTTGTAAGAGTCATGATTTTTTCAACTGTATTTTCATGGCTGCTGTTTATTATTTGAGTTGCCCCAAATGTCTTTGCAACCTGTAAACGGTTATCATCCTGGTCTATCATAATAATTTCAGACGGAGAAAAGAACTGGGCGGTTAATAAAGTAGCCAATCCTATAGGACCTGCGCCTACTATGGCTATAGTATCACCGGGCTTTACCTGTCCATTAAGTACACCACATTCAAAACCCGTTGGTAAAATATCACTCAGCATCACCAGGGATTCTTCATCGGCACCTGCCGGAATGGGGTAGAGGCTGTTATCTGCGTGAGGTATCCTTACATATTCAGCCTGCGTACCGTCAATTAAATTACCCAATATCCAGCCACCTTTTTCGCAGTGCGAATACATGGCTTTTTTGCAATATTCACATTTGCCGCAGGACGTAATACAGGAGATCAAAACATGATCTCCTTTTTTAAAATTGCTGACTGCAGTTCCCACCTCTTCTATGATCCCAACGCCTTCATGGCCAATAATCCTGCCATCAGTAACAGCAGGAACATCACCTTTCATAATATGCAGATCTGTTCCGCAAATGGTTGTTTTCAAAATTTTAACAACAGCATCTGTAGGTTCTGTTATTACCGGTTTTGGTTTTTCTTCCCAGGCTTTTTTTCCAGGGCCGTGATACACTAATGCTTTCATGATTTTTTTATTTATCCTTATTGCTTTTTGAAAAGGAGAATGATTATTTACCCGTTACCTCTTTTTGTTGGTTCCTTTTTTATTGGTGGTTGTTTAACCGGTGCTTGTTGTTGCTGTTGTTGCTGTTGTTTCTGTTGATTTGTTCGTTGTTGTTCCTGTTGCTGCTGTTGCTGTTTATTCTGTTGGTCATTTCTTTGCTGCTGCTGTTGTTGCTGTTGTTGTTGTTGTTTCTGCTGGTTATCACGTTGCTGTTGCTGCTGTTGCTGTTGCTGCTGATTCTTTTGATCGTTTCTTTGCTGTTGTTGTTGCTGCTGCTGTTGCTGATTCTTTATTTGTTCGCTTCGCTGTTGTTCCTGTTTTTGCTGTTGTTGCTTATTCTGCTGATCATTGATCTGCTGCTGTTGTTTTTGCTGCTGTTGTCTTTTTAATTGTTCGTTGCGTTGTTGTTCCTGCTGCTGCTGCTGTATTGTATTTTGCTGGTCATTGCGCTGTTTCTGCTGATCCTGTTGTTGCTGCTGTCTTTTTTGCTGATCACTGCTTTGTTTTTGCTGCTGCTGCTGTTGTTGCCTGTTCAGTTCGTCATTACGCTTTTTATCCTGGTTCTGCTGTTGTTGCTGTTTGTTCTGCTGGTCGTTACGCTGTTGCTGTTGTTGTTGCTGTTGCTCTTTATTCTGTTGATCATTTCGCTGCTGTGTTGTGGCTGCAGGGTTTCTTTTATCAGCTTTTTTTACATCTTCCATCCTTACTACTTTTGATGGTGATGGTTTTCTTTGTGCATCATTGTTATTTTCTACACGGGGCTTGTAAATCTCAAGTTCCCCGTTACGCAGGTTCTGTCCAGGTTTGTTACTTTCTTTTACAACAACAGGCTTAAAAGTTCTGCCTGCACGCCTTTCAGCCTCATTTCTTTCGGGGCCTGCGTTGTACCTGGTATTACGCCCATTATCAACTCTTATGTTGTTTATGACCGTGGTATTATTTATAATGGTAACATTGTTTGAGTTGTTGACATAATAGTTATTGATGTTTGTTCTTCCAAAGTCCCTGTTTCTCACAAATGTCCACTGGTTGTATGGCAAACTATATCCACTGCCATAGGCAATATCAATATTCACACCAGGACCTATGGGCGCCCATCCGTAGTAGTCATTTGATCTTCTCCAGGTAACCCATCCCGGGCCCCATTGATAATCCGGAACCCAGATCCAGCCATAATAGTTTTCGTAAAACCAACGGCCGTAATGAAAAGGAGCCCATCCCCATGAATAGTTTGAGACCCATGTCCATCCTTCATCGGTAAACACCCAATACCCGTTTGTGGAGTAAGGTGAAAATCCATTCGCAACATCGGGAACCCAAACATATCCATAGTTTGAATTATCTACCCAGTTGCCATAAGGACTAAGATCATCATAAAAAACCTGGAAACTTATACTAACCTGCGCTGCTGCTTTTTGCGGAGTTACTGTTGTTCCTATTAACAACAGTAAAAAGACTAACAGCATTTTTAATTTGTTTTTCATATGCTTTTTTTAAATTATAGTGACTGTAATTATTTATGAAATTGCTTACTGCACATTAATTTAAAAACTGCTCAAAACATATTTTATCGTTGTATGCAGCGGATGCTTTTCATTTTTCCACTCATAAAGGTCAAAGCGGTTACAATACTAAGTATTACACAATTACTAAAAAGAATTGTATCATTCACACATTTTCCGGTAAGCGGAAATGGGTAGCATAAAAAAGCTGACAAAAAACAAAAGAGGATATGTTTTTTGTCAGCAATGCTGATATAATTGAAAACCGGATTTGCTGTTTTCTAAATACTCAATTCATGTATCTCCTCAATGTCCAGGCAATGGTTTCATGCTGCTCCATCAGGCCAGTAAGGAAATCGGCCGTACCTGCATCCTTATTTTTTTCGCCGGCTTCATCAACATCCTTGCGAAGCATTACGATCACCGTTTCATGATCTTTCAGTAGTTCAGCCAAAAGTTCTTTTGATCCTGCATATTTCCCCGGGCTTTCTTTTATAGATGATAGCTTTGAAAACTCCTGCATAGTGCCGATGGTTTTATGACCAAGCTTTCCAATGCGTTCTGCAATTTCGTCAATTGATGCTTCCAGTTGGGTGTACTGTGCTTCAAATAATTTGTGCAGTTCCATAAAGCTATCGCCGGCAACATTCCAATGAAATTTTCTTGTTTTAATGTATAGTGTCATTTCATTTGCCAACACACCTGAAAGGAGGCCTGCACTGTTTTTTAAGTTTTTTTCTGAAATACCGATATTTATTTTCATGATTGTTAATTTAAAGTGATGATGATTTTATTGTTGGCTATTTAATACGTTTTATAAAGGAGAATTTAGAAGTTGTGGGTACAATATTTCCAAATAGAAAGCCCCAGGGCTTTAGTGGTTCAATATGATCGAAAATTACTTTTAAGATGGCAATTAAAGGGATAGAAAGAAACATGCCTGCAACGCCCCATATAGCGCCACCAATCAAAACGCCTATTACAGATATCAATGCATTTATCTGCACCCTGGATGCGACAATTTTTGGTACTATAAAATTGTTATCAATAAATTGTATTACTATGGTTACTACAAAAACCAATACAGGATAAACCAGTGAATCTTTTGTTACAAATGCTATCATCATGGGTAAAAGGGTAGCAACAACGCCGCCGATATAAGGAATGATATTGAGTACTGCACAAAGGATTCCCAGGATGATCGCATAATCTATACCCAATATTAAAAGCCCTGCTGAATTAAGTACCGCCATAATGAGCATTTCAAAAAAAAGACCTACCAGGTAACTCTGAATTATATTTTTTGAATTGGCTAATACTTCTACAACGGCAGTGTGGTGCTCAGATCTGAAAAGTTTTCGCATAAATTCCAGGAGCAGCGATTTATAGTACAGCATCATAAAGAGGTAAACCGGAATCAGCACCATTGTAATTGTAAGTTGTCCTAACTGAGAAAGTGTTTCGCCATTAGCATAGCTGCTGATGGCCTGTGATTGTGTATCCGTAATCCATTTATTTATTTTTGATGGCCTGTAACCAAACTCGTGTGAGGCCCACTTGACCAGATGATCACTTGCGAGGTCTAATTTTAATTTAAACTGCGGGAACGATTTGCTGAACATACTCAGCTGTGAAAAAAAGAGGTAAAATATTACCAGCACCACAATAAGTGAAACTGATACTACAAGGGTAATTGCAACTATTTTACTCATTTTTTTCCGGAGTAAAAAATTTACAATAGGGTTGAGCAGAATGGCGAAAATAGTGGCATATACAATCGGTATAATAATGTCCTGGCCGATGTACATAATATATACAAAAGCAAAAACGCTGACAAATATCAGCGCCGACTTTGCATAAAAAGGTATTTTGAAACTGTTATCCATTATGGTTTATCCTGTACTTCTTTTTTTCTGAATAGTATATTGAAAATACTGCTGCCAGCTGATTTTATTCCGTCGGCATTTTTTGCAACACTGCCGGCAACTGCCATTTCCACTGCAATGCCCAATAGTTTTTTAAAAGGGTTTATTGTTTTTCCAATCATCAGTTTCTTAGCTAAAATGCCCGAGGTAAAACCTATGGCTGCATTGATAGCATCTGTTTTTAGATCAGGATCAGAGATGGTTTCTTTAAACTTACTTTTGATGAGATTGGTCAGTTTAAAACCTTCTTTGGTTTTATAATACTGCTCTTTTAGTAAAATCAATTCATCAGTCTGCTGTAATTCCAATTGCTGAATGGCAGCCTTTAATTCTTCGGATGTTGTAATTGAGTTCATAAAATATTAGTTGAACAATTGCCTGATAATATTATTGTTTACCCTGGTTTTAATGGAAGGATGTACTATCAGTAATATGATAGAAGCTATTGCATAAAAGCCTGCCACAATCAAAAAACCATAGTAGTTTTTACCCAGCAGATCGCCAATCCACAATGCCACAGCTATATTTATTGTGAATGCAAAAAATGAAACAAGTAAAATAAACAAAGACCGTGAAAACAGGGTAGAAGTAACATCGGCGGTTTTAGCCAGTGCTTTAAGTTTCATTAATTCAAAACTTGTTTTGGTGTACGTTTCCACCTTTTCCAGCAGCGGGTCAATTAAATTTGTCTGGGTATCCATTTTTATAATTTTTGTAATAACAGCCGGAAAATATTTTCCGGCTGTTAAATGCTTTTCTGCATTAAAAATTCAGGTAGCTTAACTTGTTTTAAGTCTTTCTATGGTTGATTTTCCATTCTCTGCAAAATCGTTGGCCTGTTCTTTTACGTCTTCAACTTCTTTTTTAAATTTGTCAACAATTGCATCAAATTTTTCCTTTACAGCATCTGTAAGGTCATTGCCTTTTTTAGAAATTTTTCTTCTTGTTTCGCTTCCCTTATCGGGTGCAAAAAGAATTCCAAGTGCCCCGCCTATAGCTGCGCCTAAAAATATTGCGCCAATTACTTTTCCTGTGTTGTTTGCGTTTCCCATTGTGTTTATTTTTTAAAATTTATTAATGTTGTTTAATTCTTTACAGCACTTTCCGGCCCTGGATAATTCTTATTAAAACAGCTATTACAGCTATCACTAAAAGAATATGGATAAGGCCACCGGCTGCAAATCCTAAAAAACCAATAGCCCAGATGATGATTAGTATTACGGCGATGGTATACAGTAAATTTCCCATGGTGTTTTAATTTAAGTTTAAGTGAAAAATTAGTTATGAAAAATATTTTATTTTTTGCTATTACAGCTCCGAAATTATTTTATGTATCTCTGCTTTTGTTCTGCCCAGTTTGGTTTGCAGCCTGCCCAGCATTTCATCCTGCTTACCTTCTGCAAGCAGTAAATCACTGTCTGTAAGCATCCCAAATTTTTGTTTCAGCTTTCCTTTAATTTCTTTCCAGTTTCCTTTTAATTCAGTTAAGTTATTCATAGTTATTTATTTTTAATTTTATTATCTTATCGTACAACAAAGGTGAGTTTTCTTTGAGGGTTAAGTATTACACAATCGTAAGAATATGTTATATCATTCACACATTTTATCTTATTGGGAGCAGCATATGACACACATCAATTAAAGGATGATGAACATCATGGATTGCTATGCGGCATAATTATAAATTTGTATCTTACCTGTATAAAATGCCGTATGACAAAATCAATTTTGGCCTTAAGTTTATTTTTTTTTTTGTATCCTGTAAAAGCAAACAGGAAAAACTGCAGCCGGTTAAAGAAAAAATAACTGAATCTGTTTATGCTTCCGGAATTATTAAAAGCAAAAATCAATACCAGGTCTTTTCATCTTTGAATGGTCTGGTATCGGTGATACATGTGGTTGAAGGTGACGTTGTAAAAAAGGGCGATCCCATCATCAGCTTAACAAACACAACTGCACAATTAAATACAGAGAATGCAGCTATTTCTGCAGATTATACTTCAGTGGCTGCCAATGGCGAAAAAATAAATGAATTGCAGGTAGCTATTAATCTTGCAAAAGAAAAAATGGATAACGATGCGTTGCTGCTGCAACGGCAAAAAAATCTTTGGGCTGAGCAGATAGGAACCCGCAATGAACTGGACCAGCGTGAACTGGCTTACAAAAATTCTGTAAATGCTTTACAAACCGCAAAGCTGCGCCTGGCCGAACTGCAGAAGCAGATCAGCTTCCAGGCAAAACAATCACAAAAAAGTTTACAGATATCAAAAGTGATTGCAGGCGATTACATTATCAGGAGTGAGTACAACGGAAAAATATACAGTTTGTTAAGAGAGAAAGGAGAAATGGTAAGCGTGCAAAGCCCGGTTGCTGTTATTGGAGATGCTGCCAGTTTTTATTTGGAATTGCAGGTTGATGAATATGATATTGCAAGGATACAACCCGGGCAAAAAATTCTGTTAAGTCTTGACAGTTATAAAGGCCAGGTTTTTGAAGCAATAGTAAGAAAAATAAACCCGATCATGAATGAGCGCTCCAAAACTTTTACCATAGAAGCGGATTTTACAAAACAGCCACCGGCTTTATATCCCAACTTAACCTGCGAAGCAAATATTGTAATACAGCAAAAGGAAACTGCGTTAACCATACCAAGAAATTATTTACTGGCCGGTAATAAGGTAATGCTTGAAAATAAAGAACTGAGAAAAGTAACAGTTGGTTTAAAAGATTATGAAAAGGTGGAAATACTGGGAGGGTTAACAGAACAGGATGTAATTCTTAAGCCTGCACAATGAACTACAAATTACTTATCAACATAGCCAAATCTCTTTTGCTGGCACGGTGGAAACAGACACTGGTAGCGGCCATTGGCGTTACTTTCAGCATTTCGATGTTTATTACCCTGTTGAGTTTTATGACGGGTTTAAATGACCTGCTCGATGGATTAATTCTGAACCGGACTCCTCACATCAGATTGTACAACGAAATAAAACCCAATAAAGACCAGCCGGTAAATACAACTGCTGAATTTAAAGATCATTACAATTTTATCCGCTCACTTAAATCCGGTGGCACCCGCCAGGAAATTTATAACAGCGCAGCGGTTTTACGGGCTTTAAAAAATGATCAACGGGTATTGGGCTATGCACCCAAAATATTTGCACCGGTATTTTTTAATGATGGCAGCATCAATATTGCCGGAGTAATAAACGGGATAGAAGTAGAGGCTGAAAGCAGTTATTTTCATTTCAATGATTATATTATTGAAGGTGCTGCGGCAGATCTGAAAAAAGTGTCAAACAGTATTATTTTGGGTAAGGGGCTGGCTGCAAATCTGTTGGCTGATGTGGGCGATATTGTGCAGGTTACCACTTCGCAGGGAGAACAGTTTCCGCTTAAAGTAGTGGGCGTTTTTCAAACAGGTATACAGGATTTTGATAAAGCGCAATCTTATGCATCTATTGTTTCTACACAAAAAATTTTGGGTAAAACAAGTACTTACATAACAGACATACAAGTAAAATTGAAAGATGTTAAAACCGCACCAGCTGTGGCTCTGGTGTATGCAGATCTGTTTCACTTAGATGCTTTGGATATACAAACGGCCAATTCGCAATTTGAAACCGGAAGCTTTATACGAACACTAATTTCTTATGCAGTTGGCATTACGTTATTGATCGTTGCCGGCTTTGGCATTTACAATATCTTAAACATGATGATATTTGAAAAAATGGATTCCATTGCCATTTTAAAAGCCACAGGATTTTCTGGAAGAGATGTAAAACGTATTTTTTTACTGATTGCTTTAAGCATTGGTTTTTTTGGCGGAATGATTGGGTTGCTGGCAGGCCTAGGCTTATCTGCTCTTATTGATCAGATACCGTTCACTACAGCATCATTGCCTACGGTTAAAACTTATCCCATTCATTATAACCCGTTGTTTTATGTGATAGGAGCCGCATTTTCATTAATAACTACTTACCTGGCAGGTTGGTTCCCGTCAAGAAAAGCCAGTAAGATTGATCCTGTAATTATTATAAGAGGAAAATAGTATGAGTGAAAAAATTCTGGAAGCCATCAGTATTTATAAAGAGTTTCATGATCCGGTTACGGTGCCTGTATTGCAGGATATCAGTTTCTCAATAGATAAAAGTGAGTTTGTTGCTGTTACTGGTAAATCGGGTTGCGGTAAATCAACGCTGCTGTATATTTTGAGTACGATGGATACAGACTACAAAGGAGCATTATTCATTGACAGTGAACCCATGAAAAATAAAAAGGAAGCACAACTGGCAGCAATCAGGAATCAGAAAATTGGGTTTGTCTTTCAATTTCATTATTTACTGAATGAATTTACGGTGTTGCAAAATGTAATGCTTCCAGGTTTGAAATTAAATAAATATTCAGCAAAGGAAGTGGAGCACAGGGCCATGGAAAAATTAACCATGCTGGGTATTGAAAAACTTGCCCTTAAGAATGCTAACCGGGTATCGGGCGGGGAGAAGCAGCGTGTAGCAATTGCCCGTGCCTTAATTAATGATCCGGTTATTATCATGGGCGATGAACCCACCGGTAACCTGGATAAAAAGAACAGTGAAATTGTATTTGATATATTTAAACAACTATCAACTGAGTTTAAACAAACTTTATTGATAGTAACCCACGATGAAGGGTTTGCAAAAAAAACAAACCGTATCATTGAAATGGAAGATGGCAGGATTATTAATTAATTTTTCAGCTACAGAAATTGTTTAGTTACCTATACTGTCCTTCACATTTTTTAATGCGTTCTGTTTTTTAATTTTTTCCTGCTTTTCCAACTCAGCTTTCTTTTTAGCTTCAGCTTTTTTCTGCTTTTTAAAATACCCTCTTAATAAAAAACTGCTTTTTACAGCATCCATATTATCACTTAAACCTTTTGTACCAGACTGCAGATTGCTTAAGGTTGAATCGAGTTTATTTGACAAGGCACCATTATTAAGATTAGTTGTGAACTTGGCAAATTGATCAGTGCTGTTTTGCAGATTGGTAAGCGTTCCTCTTATGCTGCCCGAAAATCCATCATCAGAGATGAGTTTTGACAGCAGACCATTTCCATTGTTTATTTTGTAGCTGACCTCTGCCAGCTGCCCGGTAATGATACCTGCATTGTCAACACTTGCTTTTAAGCTGTTCATAATATCGGCCATTTCAACAGCGCTTTTTGAAGTGATGAGCGCATTGTTGCCAACTGTTTCAGTAGATCCAACACCAGGAGAGATTGTAAGCACTTTATCGCCCATCAGCCCATCCGATCCAATACTGGCTACAGCATTGGTCTTAATAAATTTCTGTACATCTTTTTTAATAATCAGGTCAACCAGTACCGAAGTATCTGTTATTAATTCTATTCCGCTAACGGTGCCAATATTAATCCCGGAAAAGCGCACGTTATTGCCTTCCTTTAAACCACTCACTGTTTTAAACTGTGCTTTCAAATGAAAGGTATTTCCAAACAGATTTTTTTGTTTGCCTACAAAATAGATGGTGCCGATAAACAGTGCCAGCCCGATTATTACAAACATGCCCAGTTTCCATGTAAAGCCAGATTCTTTTTTCATAAATTAGTTTTTATCAATGATCAAATAAAAAATGAGCGAACCCATTCATCATCACTTTTTTCCAATGCTTCGTAACTTCCTTCTGCATCAATCACACCATCTTTTAAAATCACCAGCCTGTCGCCGGTTAATTTTGCACAGGCCATATCATGTGTAATGATGATGGATGTTGTTTTATTTTTTTTCTGAATGGCCAGTATCAGTTCGCTGATCTCCCTCGAAGTAATAGTATCCAGACCGGTTGTTGGTTCATCATACAAAATGATCTCGGGTTTTAAAATAAATGTACGTGCCAGGCCAATACGCTTGCGCATGCCGCCCGATAATGCTGCAGGCATTTTATCAATAGCATCTGCCAATCCTACACTTTCCAATGCTTCTATGACGGCGGCTTCCACTTCATCAGCAGATAATTTTTTGGAGTGGCGCTTTAAAGGAAAAGCAAGATTCTCTCTTACCGTCATGGAATCGTATAAAGCTGAATTTTGAAAGAGAAAACCAATCCTTACTCTTATTGCATTCAGCTCATTATTAGCCAGCGTATTAATTTCAGTACCAAATACTTTTATTTCTCCTTTATCTGCAGCAACTAAACCAACCAGGCATTTTATCAATATCGATTTGCCTGAACCTGATTTACCAAGTACCACCAAATTTTCTCCATTATTTACAATAAGATCAACCCCTTTTAATACATCATTATCTTTCCCAAAGGATTTATACAATCCTTTAATAGCGATAACAGGTTCGTTTGTATCAACAGTCATCGGCTCCTTTATATTTGTTTCTTCGTGTATCATTTTATTTAGAAAAAAAGATCAGTTAGCTGTACTGCCAGCATATCAATTATAAAAATGGTAAGCGATGCAGCTACAACAGCAGCATTGGCTGCCTTACCCACACTTTCAGTTCCGTTGGCTGCGGTGTATCCTTTGTAGCAACCAATTAAACCAATGAAAAATCCAAAGAAAAAAGTTTTAATAGTTGCAGGTACAATGTCTAAAAAATCAAGCGAATCAAGTACCTGCTGGAAGTAACGGAACATGTTTAAATCGCTGTGAATATTTACACCAACATAACCGCCATAAATACCAACAGCATCTGCGAACACAACCAATACCGGAACCATCAGTGTGGTAGCCAGTATGCGTGTAACAACCAGGTATTTGTATGGGTTGATGGCAGACACTTCCATGGCGTCAATCTGTTCTGTAACCTTCATCGAGCCCAGTTCGGCACCAATACCGGATGCTATTTTTCCGGCACAGATCAATGCAGTAATTACCGGTGCAATTTCTCTTATCAATGATAATGCAACCATACCCGGCAACCATGATTCTGCCCCAAACTCTGCAAGGGTAGGACGTGACTGCAATGTTAGTACAAGCCCCATGATAAAACCGGTGATAGCAACAAGCGGTAAAGATTTATAACCTATAATATAACATTGCCTCAGAAATTCTTTTATTTCAAAAGGAGGCCTGATTACTTCCTTAAAGAACCTGCCTGTAAATAAGGTAACATTACCTGCATCAATGAAAATATTTTTTAGAGCGATGAACAAGGTTGTATAAAGTTTAGTATTTTAATAAATCAATTATTGATCAGCTGTAGTTATATTCCAAAAGACATTTACATTCCCGGTTAATACTGAATCCTTACCTGTTTTACCCTGCGATTGTTTATTAAACTCCAAAGGCATAACAGTACCGGTTTCTGCCTGTTCCCTATTGTTTTCTGATGAAGAATCTGCATAGCCGAAAAGAAGTATTACGGCAAAGATCTGCAATGCATATACCAGGCTTATTCTCTTTAGTTTTTTCATAGTTGTTTTAATTAAGCCAGGTGATTTTTGATTACCCGGTTGGTGTATCTGAATAAACACAGCAGCGGCCGTTGGTTTTAAACACGCATTCCTTTAATTGAATCAAGCAATCCAAAAGCCTGCAGCAGCCAGATAATAACCAGTATTACCACCACCACATTAAGGATGCTTTTGATTTTCCGATCCATAGGAATATAAGTATTAACTAACCAGAGTATAACACCCACAACGACCAGTACAAGTAAAATGCTGAGTAAAGACATAGTAATTATTTTTTATGATGAGAGTTACAAAGGTGAGACTGTTTATGCCTGTCTCTGTTATACAACTTTTTTTAAAACTTATAATATTCACACCTGGCTGTAAACAAGGGCTTGCTATTTTATTACGGCAAGTGAAAGTTAAAAAGCACTTTCAGGTTTGTGCATGTATAATAAGGCCTCCGGAATTTTTCTGAAGGCCTTTTATTTGCTGTTTCGATGAATAGGGTTTAGAAGGAAACGATATTGAAGTAATTACGGTGTTGCTTTCATTTCGGCCCGGGCCTGGTTAAAAACCATAAGTATGTAGTGGCTAAGTTCCTCTATTTTTCTAATGGCAGATGAATTGCTGCTCAGCAGTTCCATTTCTTTAAAAACGGGTTCCAGTACAGATATGCCGAGAATTAAAAAAGCCGATTTTAGTTTATGTGATATACTGCTGATAACAGCGTAATCGCTTATTTCAACCGCTTCACTAAGCAACAATAATTCCTGCTGTGTTTCAGTAAAAAAAAGCGAGATTAAGTTACTTATTCTTGTTTTATCGCCCCTGGTAATGTTAATCAGATAATCCAGATTGCAAACATTGCAGCATGTTGGGGTGATGCTCTTGTTATGTTTAGTATTGGCCATTACGGTTGGTTTGCCATGTAATTACGAAGTTGAAGAATCTTCATTATTTAATGTTATACAACGCTGTAATTAAATTGCATAATTCACACAATCCAGCAATTACATCCGTTCCATATACCAGTTCAGTTCTTTTTCCATTTTCTTATAACTGAAAATGGAAGTAATGATCTTTTGCAGCCGCATAAAAGAGGTTTCGCTTTTTACCACATAATCAAAAGCCCGGTGGTGCATACAGTTAACAGCTATATCAATACTGTCCTGCGATGAAAGCATTACCACCGGAATATCTGAATTGTATTTTTTTAGTTTATCCAGTGTTTCCAGCCCGTTCATGGCTTTTTTATCAATACCATCCAGGTGGTAATCTAAAATAACCACATCAGGATTGTTTGAAAGATGCTGTACACAAAGTTCCCCGGTTGCAAATGTTTCAATTACAAAATCGGCATGTTGCAGAAATTCAATTTCCAGTGCTTTTAAAAAAAGCGCATCATCATCTACCAGGAAAAGCTTTATCTGATTCTCAGTTTTCATGTACTGTATATTTTAGGTTGTTGTATGCTTCTTCCAGTTCTTTACATGCCTGTGTACATATATTTTCAAGTTGCAGCACAAGTGTGTTTATTTTATCTGATTTTGTATCGGCACCATTATATGCCTGTATCTTTTTTGCTATCATTTCATAAGTAGTGTCAATACCCATGATAGCAAAAGAAGGAACCATTTTATGGGCTGCCGCATGAATGGTGTCCCAGTCTTTCTCTGCCAGGGCTTGTTTTATTGTATGTACAAGTGCGGGAGTCTGGTCTAAATAAACAGCGATCATTTCCATAATCAGTTTGCTGTTATTTTTTGTAATACCGTTTAGGTAAGCCAGGTTGGTATATTTTAATGTGCTCTCTTTTACAGGTTCAGTTGTATTTACTCCTGTGTGCTCTTTTTTTACAGGTTTCTTTACCAGCCCCAGAATTTTGCTGTATAAGATTCTTTCATCAACCGGTTTCGCTATATAATCGTTCATGCCTACTGCCTTGCATTTTGCCAGGTCAACGGTAGTTACATCGGCCGTTAAAGCAATAATAGGGATGTTGGATTTTATTGTATTGCGGATATATTCTGTAGCCTCAAAGCCGTTCATTTCGGGCATCTGCAGATCCATCAGTATAATATCGTAATCTTTATTCGCTAATTTTTCAATGGCTATTTTACCATTTGCTGCAATGTCTCTTTCAAAGCCAAAATCATCCAGCAGGGTTTTCATCAGCAGCTGGTTAAGGGCCATATCTTCTACCACCAGCACTTTTATATGCTTGAATTCTGTATCCAGTTCAATCAGTTCAACATCAGCCTCGGCCGTATCATTTGTTTTTTGAAAACTTAATGTGAACCTGAATGTAGAACCTTCATCAATCTTACTTTCCACTGCTATGGTTCCGCCCTGGGCCTCTACCAGTTGTTTAACAATCGCCAGTCCCAGGCCAGTTCCGCCATACAACCTGGATGTGTCGCTGGATGCCTGCTGAAAATTTTCGAAAATGGTTTCCTTTTTACTTTCAGAAATGCCGATGCCGGTATCGGTAACTGCAAATTCAATCGTTGCATACTGATGATCCTGCTGCAACTGCTTTACTGTAATAATAATATTTCCTGTTGCGGTAAACTTAACTGCGTTGCTCACCAGGTTTAAAATGATCTGGTGCAGTCTTACCGGGTCACCCACTAACACTTCAGGTATTGTCCTGTCATAATTCTTAATGAGCTTTAAGTTTTTTTCTTCAATCTTGGCTTCAAATAAATGGATCATGGCAGATATCGATGATTCAAGTTTAAAAGGCATTTTCTCAAAAGTCATTTTACCGGCATCCACTTTTGCCAGGTCAAGTATATCATTAATCAGTACAATAAGAGCATCACCACTTTGTTTAATGGCATTCAGGTATTCCTTTTGTTTTACATTTAGTTCTGTTTTCAATATCACTTTTGTAAAACCGATGATGGCATTCATGGGTGTTCGTATCTCATGGCTCATATTGCTTAAGAACTGTTGTTTTGCTTTTACGGCATCTTCTGCAATAAGGGTTGCTGCCTCTGCTTTGGCTTTAGCTTCTTCGGCAATTACGGTAGCCAGTTCAGCAAACACAATGGCTTCAGTCAATTCTTTCGATATGTGGTTCTGTTCGGTTACATCACGTGCTACAATCACTACACCCACTACATTCCCTTCAGGATCTTTATAAACCGATCCGTTAAATAAAACATCGGTAAGTTTTCCATCGGTATGCCTTACAGTGAGCGGCGAATCTGCAACCGAACCATTGGCAAATACTTCCTTATAAACCTCACGGGCCCTTTGCGGCTCGGTAAAATATTCAAAGAAATCGGTGTCGGTGATCCTGGCCCGGCTGATGCCCGTGATGTTTACCGTTGCCTCATTCATATCGGTTATCTTGCCGTCTATATTAATGGTAACCAGTGGATCTAAACTGGCTTCTATCAAACTTCTAGCATATCCTGCTTCCTTTAATTTTTGCTTTTCCATAACTCACCGGTTTTTTTTGTGTATGCCTGTTAAGGCTTATCCTCCACATTCACATTTCCTATTTCCTCAATAGGGCTACGCCGTTTATCTTTTAAATTTTTAAAATGCGAAGGGCTTAGGCCGGTCATTTTTTTAAACTGGTTGCTGAGGTGGGCCACGCTGCTGTAATTCATCTTCCAGGCAATTTCTGTAATGTTCAGTTCGCCGTAAATGATCAGTTCTTTTATCCGTTCAATTTTATGGGCAATGATGAATTGTTCAATGGTGGTGCCCTGTACTTCAGAAAACAGGTTGGCCAGGTAAGTATAATCGTGGTTCAATTTTTCACTGAGGTAATGCGAAAAATTTACCCTGATCTCTTCATCGGAGTGATGAACCATTTCGACAATCACATTTTTTATCCTTTCAATCAGTACCGAGCGGCGGTCGTCCATCAGTTCCAGGCCCGAATCCAGTAAGCCGGTTTGCAAAAGCACCCGCTGTTCGGCAGATATCTTTTCCATGATCTCCACTTCGCCCAGTTCTACCACAATAAAATGCAGACCTAGTTTTTTAAGCTCTTCCTTAACCGCCATCTTACAGCGGTTGCTCACCATATATTTGATATGTAGTTTCAATTGGGTTTTATAATTTACTTACAAAGTTCAAATGCTTTACAGCGCAATTCTTACAGAACTAATTTAAAAACTTGCACAATTCACACATCAGGTAGTTTAAAAACATCATCTTATTAAACAGAAAGCGGTTAGGTAGTGGCCATAGATATAATAAGCCTATCCGGGAGGAGTAAATAAGTACATGTGAAATCAATGTAATTTACCGAATAAAGCCGGTAAATGTGTATAAATTAAATCCTGAAGAGCAAACCGGTAAAGCAGGTTTAAAAATTGAAATTTCTATTAGGTCGCCTTATCCTTCGTATTCCTTATCAAACCAATGCCAGCAAAAAAGAATATTCCGCCCAGTACACCACTAAAAATAATGGCTTTAATATTTCGGGTTCCTTCACCACCATTCATAAACTGTACGCCTGCATAAATAAGGCCTGCAATGCCCAGCAGCGATAAAATAATACCAAGTATTCGCTTTTCCATAATTTTTTTTGAACAAGGTATAGCTAATTAATGGCTATCATGTTCAAAGTGTGAATGATGTAACAATTGTAAGGAATTGTATAATGCTTACCTGTTGCAGAGAGAATAGTTTTGCATCAGAAACTTTAACAACATGCATTTACCCAACAAATAATTTTAAATACCTGCAGGCTCCATGGCATGGATGTTGCTTTAGCGGGTTAAATAAAAAAACTAAAAATGACAAAGACAAAATTATTAATTGCAGCTGCCATCGTATCTGTTGGATTTACAGCTTGCAATAATGAAAGCACAGAAGCAAAGCAATCGGCAGAAACATTGAATGTGTATGTTGATTCTGTTGAGAATGCGACACCTGTATACACTACTGAAAACTGGACAGCCATTGATAATGGTTACCAGGAAAGAGCAGCAATTGCAGAAAAAAACATGGCAACCCTGAGTGCTGAAGAAAAAGCAAGAGCAGAAGCCAGCAAAGCAAAATACGAAGCCTTAAAAGCAAAGTATGAACTTGCTATTAAAGAGCAGGAAATGAAGAATGCCATGCAACCGGCCAATACAGCTCCTAACTTCCGTAAGGTTTTAAGAGACCGTTTATTTGGCGAAGGTAAAATTGGTGATGATATGCAGTTTGCATTTGTTACCGCTGACAACATTCTTGGTGTATATCAGAATTTTGTAAATGCTGTTGCAGATAACAAAAATAATTATACCAGGGAAGACTGGGATGAGATCAATGTATTGTACGAAGCATTGGATACCCGTAAAAATGCAGTTGAAAAAGATCTGAAAACAGCAGACAATTTAAAAATTGCCGGCCTGAAAATTAAGTATGCATCTATTGCTTCTACACACAGAGGCGGTACTAAAGTAAAAGAGAACACAGAATCAAAGCAGTAAGTTTTGGGTTTTAGGATTATAATTTTTAAAAAAAACGTTTCAGGTAACTGAAGCGTTTTTTTTATTAGAAAATTCTGAGTGATTGTTTTGTTGTTTAGTTTAATTTAGCATGACTAAAAAAAAGCACATGCATACAAATTTAAATGAACTGACTCCGGCTGCCTTGTGGCAAAATTTTGCTGCACTCAATGCAATACCCAGGGCATCGAAAAAGGAAGAAGCTGTAATACAGTTCATGATGGATTTTGGGAATAAACTGAACCTGTCAACAACTAAGGATGATATAGGGAATGTTATCATTAAAAAACCTGCTACTTCAGGTATGCAAAACAGACAAACTGTTTGTTTACAGAGCCACCTGGATATGGTGCATCAAAAAAATGCAGATACCGATTTTGATTTTGCGACACAGGGTATCAATATGTTTATTGAAGATGATTGGGTAAAGGCAAAAGGCACCACGTTGGGAGCAGATAACGGAATTGGTGTAGCTTCTATTATGACACTGCTTGCTTCAGACGATATTCCGCATCCTGCACTGGAAGCGCTTTTTACCATAGATGAAGAAACCGGCATGACCGGCGCACTGGGCTTACAAGGCGGATTACTGGATGCTGATATTTTATTGAATTTAGATACAGAAGATGATGATGAATTAACAATAGGCTGCGCCGGCGGTATTGATGTAACTATTGGCGGAAATTATAAAACAGAAAAAGTGAACCCCGATTCAATGGGTTTCAGGATAACAGTAAAAGGATTAACAGGCGGCCACTCGGGCATGGATATTTATAAAGGCCGTGGCAACGCCAATAAATTAATAGCCCGTGTTTTATTAAGTGCTGCCGAAAAATTTGAACTAAGGATAAATACTATAGACGGTGGGGGATTGAGAAATGCCATTCCACGGGAGGCATTTGCAGAAGTAGCTTTACATGCAGGTGAAAGCGAAGATTTTACTGCCCTGGTAAACCAGGAAGCAGCAATTATAAAAAACGAATATCAAAGTACTGATCCGAATCTAAGCATCAGTGTGGAAACAATTGCAACACCCGAAACTGTGCTGGATGCAGTATTTCAATATAATTTATTAAGAACCATTGCGGCATGCCCCAATGGTATTTACAGGATGAGCCCGGCCATAAACGGGTTGGTGCAAACCTCCAATAACCTGGCAAGAGTATTGGTGAAAGATGGTGAACTTGCTGTTCTTTGTTTAACCCGTAGTTCGGTTGACAGTGAAAAGATGGACCTGGCAAAAACCATCTGTTATAATTTTGAACTGGCAGGTGCTACGCCTTCTTTTGGTGGCTCGTATCCGGGCTGGGCACCAAAGCCTGATGCGCCCATTGTAAAGTTGATGAGTGATTTGTATAAAGAACTGTTTAAAGCAGAGGCTCATGTTAATGCCGTGCATGCCGGGCTGGAATGCGGTATCCTGGGCACCAATTATCCAGATATGCAAATGATTTCTTTTGGCCCAAATATAAGAGGGGCACATTCTCCCGATGAAAAAGTACAGATAAGTTCTGTACAAAAATACTGGCCTTATTTACTGGAAACTTTAAAGCGGATACCGGAGAAGAATTAATTTTCTTTTGGGGCTGATTTATTTATTCTTAATAAAAACCACACCCTCTTTTATTTCGGTAGCCAGCTGCTGAATGGTTTTTTGGGTAAATAAATTAATCAGTTGTTTCTTGATGACCTTGTACTGTGCATGCATAGGGCAGGGCTCAACCTCGGAACATAGCTTTAATCCCATTACACATTTTTCAAGTATTTCATCTTCACCCATCGCCAGTAAAATGGATCGTACGGGTAATTTTTTTGCTTTGGCAGCAATATAAAAACCGCCGTTTGGTCCACGTGCAGAACTTACCACCCGGTTATCTTTGGTGAGTTGCTGCAAGATCTTTGCCGTAAAGGATTTGGGAGAATTAATGGCCGTAGCTATTTCATCAATACCCAGTTTGTTTTCTTCAGAACTCTTTTGAGCTAAAAAAATGGTTGCCCTCAGGGCATATTCGGTTGCTTTGGAAAACATAGTTAATGATTAAAATGAAAAACCAGGTTGCTAAAAAATTACTGTGATAATATTCCCAAAACTGTTATTCAGCCCATTCGGCATACGAATCTTTTGTTTCAAATAATTTTAAATGGACCAGTTTTAAGTTCTCCGGAAATATTTGTACAAGCATCAGCCTGAAATGAATCAACAGGTTTTCTGCCGTTGGCTCAGCTTCAAATATAACAAGGTTTTTTAAAGATGAAATGGTTGGGTTTGCTGCAATAAAATCCGGCGACAATAAGAGGTTGTGATCGAATTTTTCTATAACCGCAGCCTGAACCCATTTTTTTATGTCCTTAAAGTCGGCCATAAATCCCGGAGCCGGTAAATAAGCAGTTTCATCGTTTGCAGCAGATACCGTTACATGCAACTCATAAGAATGGCCATGTATATTTTTACAGGCACCTGCATATCCATAAATAGCATGCGCCATTTCAAAGTGAAAGATCTTGGTAATACTCAGCATAATGGGGTTTGGTTTAAAAGTTATTGATAAGCAGGCTACCGGCAGCTCAAAAGGTGATAATGTTTGATCAACTGCCTGATAACCGATGGCAAACAGGTAGAATTATTCATCCATAATCCGGGTAAATAAATAAGGACAAAGTTATCTTTTATTACTATATTTGCATGATGAATTTATAATTCAACCCTTTTTTTTAAAATGAGAATTGGCTATTTACTTTTTAGTAAATCCAAAACCAGATGCTTCAATTTAAAATATACCTATGAAAGAGGCTGCAATATTTTATGGTAATGCTCAGGAAAAAAAATGAAGAATTAATACACAAAATATGATGAACAAAACAATCATTCAATTTATAAAGGAACAAACCTGCGCCGGGATCTGCTGTATTGATGAAGCAGGAAAGCCATATTGTTTCAGTTGTTACTATGCATTTAATGCTGAAAAAGGGTTACTGTATTTTAAATCATCTAAACAATCGCATCATGCAGCATTATTAATGAAGAACCCGGCAGCAGCGGGTACCATTTTGCCCGATAAATTAAGCACATTGGTAGTAAAAGGATTGCAGTTTGAAGGGATTTTATTAGACAGCGAACATCCAATGGCAAAAAATGCTTCGGTGTTTTATCATAAAACAAAACCTATGGCATTGGCCGTACCCGGCGAGGTTTGGACAGTTCAAATTGAAAGCATCAAAATGACAGACAGTACCCTGGGGTTTGGAAAAAAGATTAAATGGGAAAGAGAACATAGAGAACAGGTTTCCGGCTATGACATACTAAGTAGTCTCAATTAAGATCAGCAAAAACACATCAACAATCAGCAAAGATTTGTTGCACTTTTTTAAGTGGGAACCTTTTTTTCTGTAAAGATTCGGCTTTACCTTTTTTAATATTTACTGATTCATCATTATCACAATTCACATTATGTACAATACATCCCTTCATAAATTTCATATCCCGGTCATGGGCCTGGCATACACTATCGATAGCCCCGTTAAAGTTGCCCGTTTTGGTATTTCATCTGTTATTTCCATTGTAGAGAACCGGCTGATAGAAATGATGCGCAAGCATTATTATCCAACCCTTGGCGAAACTTATCAACCCATCTCTGTTCATGAAGACGATTTCAGGGCAAAGCGGATCACTGATTACCTGAACCTGGTCAACAGGATAGTACGGGAACAGGTTGAAAACATCAAAGCTGCGGCCTTTGAAAAAGGATCGGAAATTGTAAAGTATTTTGAAATGCTGCCGGAGGATAGTGTGCTGAAACAATGCTACTGCAAAATGATGAATACGAATGAGGAAAATGAAAAGAAAAAACTAGAAGCATATTTACGAACACAGATCAGGCCGGGCAGTATTGATGTGAATATTATGACCAAGACTGACCGTAATAATTTTACTAAAGCCGGCGAATTGATTGAAGATGGATCTGATGCTGTTGTAGCTTTAAGAGGCTATGTTAAAAGTGATCTGCAGAACTCTTCCGTTATATTTTCAGCAGGTACCAATTTAAGATTGTTCAATTACCTGGAGAACTGTGATGAATTTAATGTGAATACTGACGGAGATTTTACAAAAAAAGTGGTCATCAAAGTGAGCGATTTCCGTTCAGCCTTAATACAAGGTAAATACCTTGCAAAAAAAGGAATCTGGGTAAGTGAGTTCAGGATCGAATCGGGCCTGAACTGCGGTGGGCATGCTTTTGCTACCGAGGGTTATTTGCTGGGGCCCATACTGGAAGAGTTTAAATCCAGGAAACAGGAACTCATTGATTCGCTTTTTGAATTGTATAACAAAGCGCTGGAGCAAAAAACGAAAAGGAAATTTTTATATCCTCCGGAATTGATCATTACAGTTCAGGGTGGAATCGGAACCCACCAGGAAGATGATTTTTTACATCGTCATTATCAAATGACAAGTACCGGGTGGGGCACACCTTTTTTACTGGTGCCCGAAGCTACCACTGTTGATGAAGAAACTTTAAAATTGTTGTGTGCAGCTAAAAAAGAAGATGTGGTGCTAAGCCGGAATTCTCCCTTTGGTGTACCGTTTCATTATTTAAAAGGCACGAGTGGAGAAAAAGAAAAGCAGGCAAGGATTGACAACGGAAAGCCCGGAAGCCCCTGTACCGAAAAACACCTGGCTTTTAATACAGAGTTTACCAAAGAGCCTATCTGCACTGCATCACATAAGTATCAAAAATTAAAAATTGCACAATTGCAATCACTTGGCCTTGCCGAAGCGGAATATAACAGGCAGTTGCAGGAAGTACTGGATAAGGAATGTTTGTGCATTGGATTAAGCAATGCGGCTGCCATAAATTATTCGGAGACATTTATTAAACATTTACCGGCAGTTAATATTTGTCCCGGCCCCAATATTGTTAATTTTTCAGAAGTTGTTTCCCTGCAAACCATGACCGATCATATTTACGGCCGGAGGAATATCCTGGCCAATAATTACAGGCCTCATATGTTTATTACAGAACTGAATTTATATATCAGCTACCTGGCCAAACAGCTTGAAACCGACTTTCAAACAAAACGGTTGGAAGAAAGAAAGAAGTATTATGCTTCTTTTTACAAAAACCTTAAAGCAGGTATTGCCTACTACCAGCAATTACCCGGTGTGGCACAGGCTTTCAGAAAACTATTTATCAGCCAGTTGAAGAATGCAACCCTGGAACTGGACTTATTGCTTTTTCAATATCCTTTTATGAATGCATAAAGAAAGCCGGCAACATTAAATTGTTGCCGGCTTTCTTTTATTAACTAAATGAATACTTATAGCTTTTCAAATCTCGCCTGGAAAAAGCGCAGGTATTTTGGTTCATAGATCATCTTCATACCCTTGATGCTATTTCTGCGCTCATATACACGGGCTGTAGATTCTGCAATTACATCCATGTGCGCCTGTGTGTACACCCGGCGTGGAATGGTAAAACGTACAAGTTCCAGTTTCGGAAAATAATTTTCTCCGTTGGCTTTTCTTCCGGCAGATACTACACCTCTTTCCATGGTTCGTACACCTGCATCCAGGTAAACTTCTGCTGCCAGGGTTTGTGCCGGAAATTGCTCCTGCTTTATATGCGGCAAAAATTTTTTGGCATCAACAAAAATACCATGGCCGCCAATGGGCTTTACAATGGGAATACCATAATCCATCATTTTTTCTCCCAGGTAAATAACCTGTCCAACTCTTGCCTTGATATGGTCATCATTCACACTTTCTCCAATGCCAATGGCCATGGCTTCCATATCTCTTCCGGCCAAACCTCCGTAGGTATGCAAGCCTTCATACACCACCACCATATTCCTGGCTTCTTCAAAAACATCCCAATCATTTACAGCCAAAAAGCCACCAATGTTAACCAGTGCATCTTTCTTTGCACTCATGGTGGCGCCATCGGTGTAACTGTTTATTTCTTTTACAATTTCTTTAATTGTTTTGTTAGCATATCCTTTTTCTCTTTGCTGAATGAAGTAGGCATTCTCTGCAACCCTTGTCATATCATGAATGACCCGGATCTTGTGTTTTTTTGTAAGCGCCCTTAGTTCTTTTAAATTTTGCATGCTGATGGGTTGCCCGCCGGCCATGTTCACGCTGGTGGCCATACTTATATAAGGTATCTTATCAGCCCCATGCTTTTTTATTAGTCTTTCCAGTTTATCCAGGTCAACATTTCCTTTAAAAGGAAAATCATTTTCAGAATCATGCGCTTCATCAATGATGATGTCTTCAAATTTTCCACCGGCCAGTTCCTGGTGCAGCCGGGTAGTGGTGAAATACATATTGCCTGGAATGATATCGCCTTTCTTAATTAATATTTTCGACAAAATATTTTCGGCTCCACGGCCCTGGTGGGTTGGTATCAGGTATTTGTATCCATACACATCTTTTACCACTTCCTCCAGGTGATAAAAATTACGGCTGCCTGCATAGGCTTCATCACCCATCATCATGCCTGCCCACTGGCGGTCGCTCATGGCCGAAGTGCCGCTGTCGGTCAACAGGTCAATATATACATCTTCCGATTTTAATAAAAAAGTATTGTAGCCTGCTTCCTTCATGGCTTTTTTACGTTGGGCAGGACTGGTCATTTTTAACAGCTCCACCATTTTTATTTTGTAGGGCTCGGCCCAACTGTGTTTTATATTTTTCATACGCTTGATATTTTTTAGTTAGATTTTAATTTGGCTGTAAAATGCCTGAGTGTTGGAGCTTCTTCAATAATGGTTAATCCTTTTATTGCGGCACGTTTGTTAAATACTTCAATGATCACTTCAGCTACATAATCAATATGGCTTTGTGTATACACCCTGCGGGGAATAGCCAGCCTTACCAGTTCCAGCGCAGCAGGAATAAGTTTTCCATCTTCATCGTATTTTCCAAACATCAGTGAGCCTATCTCTACACTGCGTATGCCACCATGCTCATACAACGCACCAACCAATGCCTGGCCGGGATATTGATCAACGGGTATATGTGGTAAAAATTCATCAGCAACAAGATATACCGCATGGCCGCCTGCAGGCTGCATCACCGGTACGCCGGCAGCAATTAATTTATTGGTTAAGTATTCAATACTGCGGATGCGGTATTGCAGGTAATGTTCGTCCATTACTTCCATTAATCCAATGGCAATGGCTTCCAGGTCACGTCCTGCAAGTCCGCCATAGGTAGGGAAACCTTCTGTCATGATCAACAGGTTGCGGCATTGTTTTGCCAATGCTTCATCATGCATGGCTAAGAAACCGCCAATGTTTGCAAAAGCATCTTTCTTGGCACTCATGGTGCAGCCATCGGCATATAAAAAAAGTTCTTTTACAATTTCAGGAATCGTTTTATCTGCATAACCGGCTTCACGCAGTTTAATAAACCAGGCATTCTCTGCAAAACGACAGGCATCAATAAACAAAGGAATGTTGTTTGCTACGCAGATCTTTTTTACGTCTTTAATATTTTGCATACTTACCGGCTGACCACCCCCGGAATTGTTGGTAACAGTGATCATGCACAACGGAATATTAGCAGCTCCTTTTTCTGCAATGAATTTTTGCAAAGCATCCACATCCATATTTCCTTTAAACGGAGCTGGTATGGTTGGATGTTTACCAGCTTCGCAAATCAAGTCAACACCTGCTGCGCCGGAGAATTCAATGTTAGCCCTGGTGGTATCAAACAGGGTATTGCTTACAATATATTTTCCCGGTCCACCCAGTATACTGAAGAGGATCTTCTCCGCAGCCCTTCCCTGGTGGGCTGGTATTACAATGGGCATGCCGGTAATGTCCTGTATTGTTTTTTCAAAGCGAAAAAAACTTGGACTGCCTGCATAAGATTCATCGCCTTGCA
The DNA here is from genome assembly GCA_963715585.1 of uncultured Chitinophagaceae bacterium. Taxonomy (GTDB): domain Bacteria; phylum Bacteroidota; class Bacteroidia; order Chitinophagales; family Chitinophagaceae; genus Ferruginibacter. Next base: position 1,438,924 of record OY970254.1, read on the forward strand.
TAATGCCGGCCCACTGGTTGCTGCTCATAGCGCTGGTGCCGCTGTCGGTAAGCAGGTCTATCAGTACATCATTGGAGTGAATGAGAAAGGGGTTGTAAAATGCTTTTTCTAAAATTATTTTTCTTTCTTCTTTTGTATTAAAATAAATGGGTTCAACAGATTTGATCCTGAATGGTTCTATAATGGTTTGCATACAATATGTATTTAAAATAACGAAATGAAGGGATGCGGTGGATACAGAAAAAAGGGGAGATGTATAATTAAGAAGGTCGGCTGATGATATTTTTCCAAAGTTGCATGAAGCAAATATATATTTACTGCCGGTTGATTTATATGATGTAGGTCAGTTTGTAAAATGATACAGATTTCGATCATTTTACAAAAGAAAATCCGGGAAGAAAATTTCCCGGATCATGAAATAAAATTACTCTTTTAAAACAATAAACCTGCTATTGGAATTAAAAACGGGACATCATTAATTAAGATGAATTTGACTGGTTAACATTTTTTCTGCCAGCGGAAACAACAAATTGTTTTCCAGGTGTACATGCCTGTGCAGGTCTTCCTCAAATTCTTTTAATTCAGCAAGGCTTACCTGGAATGTGGTACAGGCTCCTTCAGGCGGCGTATAGTTATTTGTTAAGGAACGGATCTTATACAAAACATCTCCGGCATGCTCATGTTCCAGTTCCATTACCTGTATAGGAGCTGCAATGTATCCAGGAACCAGGTTGCTTTTTTGTTGGGCCTCCTGCTGTGCTACTACTTCTTTTATTCTTGGAAAAAGGATCACTTCTTCCTTATGCATGTGCATGGTCATTTCATCATTTATTTCCCTGAATAAACTGAGTACTTCTACCATATAAGGAAAACGATCGCCATGTTTTGCTGCCACTTTCTCTAAATGCCCGATGATGGTAGGCATAGATTGCTTTACATAAAAATGATGATGAATAAGAATGTAACTGATCAATTGTTCAGCTGTCATTTCTGTAAAGGGCATTTTTGTCGTTGGCGTTAATGAAGATTTTTCCAGTTCTTCAGAAATGGCTTCAATTGAAATTCCTTTCTCTGTACAGGCATCTGCCAATGTTCTTTTGCCCTTGCAGCAAAAATCAAGATCGTATTTTTCCAGTACAGGAACTGTAAAATGGTTATTGGTTACAATGGTTGCCAGTGTTTGTTCTGCTATGTTTGTCATAATTATATTTTTTACAAAGTTGCCTTAGTGAAAAATGACAAACTGTGATTGAAATCACTTTTGTAAATTATTTTTTTCGAGATAAGGAAATAAGCAGGGCTCCTGAAAATAAAAAGCATGCAGTAACCAATAACATTTCATTTATAAAGGGAATAGCTGTGTAGGTAATGGCTGCAACGCCCTGTACCATCAGTAAAATTTCATTTAGGATAACTGCACCGGCAAAAATAAATACACCTTTTACCGACCATTTATTTACATAAAAATATTCTTCGGCAAACATACAACCCAATAAAAATAAAGTAATAACACCCAGTAAAACCAGGTGCAGGTAACCAATAACAATGGGTCTGAAACCAAAAGCCAGATCGCTTAAAGCCGGTATGGTAGAGCCAAGTTGTAAAAGCAGTTTTGCAGTAAGAGCAGCGGCTGAACAGGCAAGTATATATTTTGAAACTGTTGAAAATTTAGGTTTCAGCAATGTCCAGTTTTTTTGTATCAATTTTACAAGCCATATCCAACCAACAACCTGTGCTACGGCTGCCAGTATAACCAATATGTAAACCCAAACAGGAATATCCATCCAAAGTGCAGATAGAAAATAGGCCGGCACAATTGCAAATGCAAAAAGCCTGAATATTTTGGTGAGGCTATCTTCGGTATTGGTATGCCGGCTGATGAATGCTGTAAATAATCCCATGCAGGCAAAGAAGAACCAGCCATTGTATTGAAAATGCAGGTAAAAATATTCGGCAGCCAGATACCAGTTTTGATGAATGACTTTTGCAACCATCATAATGGTTAAGGCAAATGCTCCCAATGAAGAAAGCGCATTAAATAATACAGCTGTCTTAAACCACGAATTTGCTGTGGTTTTAAAAGTCAGCCTGTTCAGATCTCGCCAGTAATAAAATGCAAAAACATAAGAAACAATGATGGACGCTGTTGAAAAGATGATGGAAAATAATCCGTAACCTTCTATGGGAAAGGCAATTAACATACCATAAGCTGTAATGAGATTGGCATATAAAAGCCAGGTGTACTTTTTGTAATTATTATTGCCTTGTTGTTTTACCATGTAAGAAACCAGCAGCGCCATAAGTGCCTGTGTTATCCAGCCGGCAAATGCAAAATGAGAATGGCCGTGCAGCAAATGTTTTTGATCAATAAAAGGAAGGGGATATAATATCTTGTATCTTAAGGTTACGCCTAAGCAGGCGACAATCAATAAGTTAATGAGTGAAATTTTTAACCACCGGAACAGGGGAAAGTCCATAATTGCTGTTTACACAAAATAAAGGAAACAGTTACAATATCAGTATGATTCAAATCACATTCAGCAGTAAACTTTACCTTTTGTAATCTGCAGATCGCCCTTCGATTGCATGAATTTCATGGTGCGGATCACCGTTTCAACCCTTAGCCCGGTCATATCGGCTATTTGCTGGCGGGTAAGTTTTAACCGGTTACATTTGGTGCAGATATTTTTTTGCGTTTGCTTAAAATAATTAAGCAAGGTAGAAATACTGCCCTCCGGATTGTGATTGGCCAACTCTTTTAAAATTAAAAATTTAAACCGCAGCCGCTGCGTAAGCAAACGGGTAAACTCAAAATGTAGATCAGGATTTTCTTTTAGTAATTGATGGAAAGAAGACTGGTGTAAGCGGATAATAACCGAATCTTCATCAGCAATGGCACTGGCAGCAAAGGGCTCCCCATCAAATAAAGGTAATTCGCCAAAGCATTCTTCCGGTTCAATGATTGTTTGAATAAATTCTTTGCCTTCATTGTTTATATTCACCCACCTTATTTTGCCCGACACTAATTGATAATAAAAAGAAGACTCTGCACCTTCCTGAAAAATGATTTCCCCTGCGGCTACTTTTTTATAGGCTGCTCCCCAGGCAAGTAAAGTGTCGATATCTATTTGCATATACGTGAATTTCTGTTCATGCCAAAAATAGTGTGCTTCCCTGTCCGGGATAATGAGTACAGGCAGTACAACACATGATTCAAATCATATTGGGTTGCCTGTAATATTACATCTTCTTAAAACCTTTACAGTATTGGGTTCTACATGAAAAGTTTTGCCGGGTGCGATGTTGTTGTGTTCGATATGACTGAACGCATAAAATAATTTGCGTTATACTGTTAATCTTGTAATCAAATTACAACATTAAAATTTATAAAACATGAAAAAAATTGCAATTCTTCTTTTTATGGGCGCCTGTATAGCGGCATGCGGTGGTAATACTGAACAAAGCTCAGCTACCTCCGAAACTAATTCATCTGAACCAGCAAAAACTGAAAATGGGAATCCTTCCTACGATCCTGAAAGGGGTGAAGGAAAATTCACTGAAGTAGCCGTGGGCGAAAAACTGGACCCAACCATGGCGGCAGCAGGTGAAAAAGTGTACAATGTAAAATGCATCAGTTGCCATAAACTAACCAGCGAAAAATTAGTAGGCCCGGGTTGGTTAGGTGTTACCGATCGCCATGCAGCACCCTGGATCATGAATTTTGTAACCAATACAGATGCTATGCTGAATAAGGATCCCAAGGCGCAGGCGCAATTGGAAATTTGCCTGGTGCGTATGCCTAACCAGAACGTTGCCGATGATGACGCCAGGGCTGTATATGAATTTATGCGTAAGAATGATGGTATAAAATAAAATTAACCTTCAATATAAATCAACCAAAATGAAACATGATAAACTGATAACAGCCGCTGTTTTTGTTGGCAGTCTGCTGTTAGGCTTTAGTGCCTGTAAGCCAAAAAATGCAGGTTCGGCAGTAAGTTCCGATGCTGCTGCAAAAGTGTATGTTGCACCGGGCAAATACGATGAGTTTTACAATTTTGTATCCGGTGGTTTCAGCGGACAAATGAGTACTTATGGCTTACCATCAGGCCGTTTGCTGCGTGTGATACCTGTGTTTTCAGTTGATCCTGAAAAAGGGTATGGCTACAGCGAAGAAACAAAACCGATGCTCAACACCTCACACGGTTTTGTGCCCTGGGATGATCTGCATCACGTGCAGGTTTCAAAAACAAATGGCGAATATGACGGGCGTTGGGTTTTTGGAAACGCCAACAACACACCAAGGGTAGCAAGAATTGATTTGACCACTTTTCGCACGGCAGAGATTATTGAGTTGCCCAACAGCAGTGGTAATCACTCTTCACCTTTCATAACAGAAAATACAGAGTATGTTGTGGCCGGAACCCGGTTTAGTATACCACCAGATGATGCAAACGGAGATGTGCCCATCAATACCTACAAACAAAACTTTAAAGGAACCATCAGTTTTATCAGCGTTGCCAAAGATAATGGCGCTATGGAAATCGCATTTCAACTGCAGTGCCCTGGTGTTAATTTCGATTTGAGCCGTGCCGGAAAGGGTGTATCACATGGCTGGTTTTTCTTCTCGATGTACAATACAGAACAGGCCAACACGTTGCTGGAAGTAAATGCTTCGCAGAAAGATAAGGATTTCATCATGGCCGTAAACTGGAAAAAAGCAGAAGAATATATTAAAGCAGGTAAGGGAAGAAAACAATCTGTAAAGTATGCCCATAATGTTTACAGCGATATTACCCATTCTGCCACCTCAACTATAAAAACAGAAGTAACCGTTTTGGATGTAAAAGATTTTAAAGACCTGTGTTACTTTTTCCCCTGCCCCAAATCACCACATGGCTGTGATGTAAGCCCAACGGGCGAATACATTGTTGGTAGCGGAAAATTAGCTGCATTAATTCCGGTTTTTAGTTTCGATAAAATGGTGAAAGCCATTGCAGCCAAAGATTATATCGGCGATTTTGATGGTGTTCCTATCCTTAAATACGAAAGTGTATTATATGGTGAAGTAAAGAAACCAGGCCTTGGCCCGTTACATACCGAGTTTGATAACAAAGGCTTTGCGTATACGTCTATGTTTGTTTCATCAGAAATTGTAAAATGGAATATTAAAGATCTGAAAGTGGTTGACAGGGTACCCACGTATTATTCTGTTGGGCACTTAACGGTAGCCGGTGGCGATACAAAAACACCCAACGGTAAATACCTGGTTGCTTATAATAAAATAACCAAGGATCGTTATTTGCCTACTGGTCCCGAATTATCTCAAAGCGCACAGCTCTATGACATCAGTGGTGATAAGATGCAATTAATACTGGATTTTCCTACCATTGGCGAACCGCATTATGCCCAGATAGTACCGGCCGAACTGATCAAAAAGAATTCAGTAAAATTCTTTAAAATGGAGGCAAATAAAAATCCGTTCTTTTCAAACGGAGAAGGTGCTACCAAAGTGGTACGTACCGGCAACAGGATTGATGTATATATGACCGCCATTCGCTCTCACCTTACACCCGATAATATTGAAGGAATAAAAATGGGTGATGAAGTTTATTTTCATGTTACCAATATTGAGCAGGATTGGGATGTGCCGCATGGTTTTGCCATCAAAGGGGCCAATAATGGTGAATTACTGGTCATGCCCGGCGAAACACAAACCTTGAAGTGGATTCCCGAAAAGGTTGGTATGTTTCCGATGTATTGTACTGATTTCTGCAGTGCCCTGCACCAGGAAATGTCAGGCTACATAAGGGTATCACCGGCAGGCAGCAACACGCCTTTACTGTTCAGCACCGGTAAAAATTATGCAGTTGCAGATACTGCAAAAAAGAAATGATTTTGTGATTGGAAGGAGCAGGCTTTGTATAAGCCTGTTCCTTTTTTTGAATCTGAAAAAAGAGAAAATGAAAAACGATAAACTGAAACCCTGGATAAGAATCTTACTCATACTTTGCGGACTGGCCTTAATTGCAGTTTTATTTGTGCCCATGTGGCGTATCGACCTGGTGGCCCCTCAATATCCCGAAGGGCTGATGTTACTTATTTATCCTGGTAAATTAGCCGGCAATGTTGATATCATTAACGGGTTGAATCATTACATAGGTATGAAAACATTGCATACCAAAGATTTTATTGAGTTTACTGTATTGCCCTATATCATTGGTTTTTTTGCATTATTTTTTATAATTGCAGGCCTGGTGGCAAAAAGAAAATTATTGTATCTCTTATCTGTATTATTTGTAAGCTTTGGTGTTTTGGCCATGTACGATTTCTGGAGATGGGAATATAATTATGGCCATAACTTAAATCCCGATGCAGCTATTATTGTACCCGGTATGGCTTATCAGCCACCGCTGATCGGCTTTAAACAATTACTGAATTTTGGTGCATACTCCATGCCCGATATTGGCGGCTGGATATTTGTTGGTGCCGGTGCTGTATTGGTTTTTTGTACGTTCATGGTGTGGAGAAGCAACCGAAAAAATATTCGTACAGCTAAAGTAACATCTGTTGCAGCAGCTTTTTTATGCATGATGAGTTTTGCTTCCTGTAAAGCAGGGCCCGAGCCAATACGGCCGGGAATTGATAATTGTTATTTCTGTAAAATGACCATCAGTGATGTTCGTTTTGGAGTAGAGCTGGTAACAAAAAAAGGCAAGATTTATAAGTTTGATGATGTGCATTGCATTGTATCTTACCTGAAAACAAAAGATACAGAGCCCGGCAATATCAGCAATTATTATATCACCAATTACTCCGGTACGCACCAGTTAATAAATGCACAAACAGCTTTGTTATTAAAGAGCGACGAGCTGAGAAGCCCCATGGGTGGGAACACAGCTGCATTTGATAATAAAGACAGCCTGTTAACTATTCAAAAACGCTTCCCCGGTAATACGGTTACCTGGAATGATCTGATCAAGCCTTGAAAAAAATAATTTACATAGCAGTACTTTTTTTATTTGCACATACATCGTCTGCAAAAACCATTCGTATAGGAAAACTACAGGTGGTTAAAACCATTCAGCAGGGTTTATTGCTGGCAGCCAATGGCGACACCGTTTTGGTTGAAGCCGGGCATTATCATGAGAAAAATATTATCATCAGTAAATCCATTTTTCTCATTGGGATCAATCATCCTGTTTTGGATGGTGATCATACCTATGAGATCATTTCCATTAAAGCAAACGGGGTTTTGGTTGAAGGGTTTACCATTATTCATTCCGGCATTTCGAGCATAGAAGATTATGCAGGCATTAAAATATACAGTTGCCGGGATGTAGTGATACGGAATAATATACTGGATGACACTTTCTTTGGTATTTATACTCAGCACGGTACCAACTGCACCATCGAAAAAAATACACTGGTATCCTATAGCAAAGAAGAGCAGCAAAGCGGCAATGGCATTCATTGCTGGAAGGCAGACAGTATGCGCATTATAGCAAACAATATAACCGGCCACCGTGACGGGATATATTTTGAATTTGTAACCAACTCCATTATCTGGCGCAATATTTCAGAAAAAAACATGCGGTATGGCCTGCATTTTATGTTCAGCAATAACGATGCATACATCAGCAATGTGTTTAAAAATAATGGAGCCGGTGTTGCAGTCATGTTTTCTAATCATGTAAAAATGATAAACAATTATTTTGAAGAGAACTGGGGAGATGGAGCTTATGGTTTGTTGCTAAAAGAAATAAGCGACAGTTATATTGAGGCCAATCATTTTGTAAAGAACACCGCCGGTATTTTTATGGAAGGGGCCAGCCGCATACAGGTTGAAAAAAATGTTTTTGAAGCCAATGGCTGGGCGATGAAGATACAGGCCAGTTGCATGGATGTAACCGTTGTAAAAAATAATTTCATGGGAAATACTTTTGATGTAGGAACCAATGGCAGCCTGGTTTTAAACAGCTTCAACAATAATTACTGGGATAAATATGAAGGCTATGATCTTAACAGGGATAAGCTGGGCGATATACCGTACCGTCCGGTCAGTTTATATGCCATGATCGTTGAAAGAAATCCACCGTCCATGATACTGTTTAGAAGCCTGATGACCTCTTTACTGGATAAAACAGAAAAGATACTGCCATCGCTTACTCCGGAAAATTTAAAAGATGAACATCCTTTAATGAAACCTTTATCACTATGATCATCGCAAGCAATGTATCGAAAAAATTTGGTAAGCTAAAAGCACTGGATAATGTATCTGTTACCTGCTTAAAGGGCGAGTGTATTGCTTTAATAGGCCCCAACGGTTGTGGCAAAACAACATTTATAAAAAGTATACTGGGTATGGTTGTTTGCGATAGTGGCTTTATCACTTTCAACGGCAATAACATCAGACACGATTGGAAATACCGTGCCCAGATTGGTTATATGCCGCAGATAGGGCGTTATCCTGAAAACATGACAATAGGCCAGGTGCTGGATATGATGAAAGATATACGTGGATCTAAAAATGAAATTGTTGATGAAGAACTGGTTAACCAGTTTGGATTGAAAGACATTTTAAAAAAACGAATGAGCACTTTATCAGGCGGTACCCGCCAAAAAGTAAGCGCTGCGCTGGCGTTTCTTTTTAACCCCGAAGTGTTGATACTGGATGAGCCTACGGCAGGGCTTGATCCGGTATCGTCTGAGATACTGAAAGCAAAAATCATAACCGAAAAAAATAAAGGTAAACTTGTTTTAATTACCTCTCATATTTTGAGTGAACTGGATGACCTGATATCGCAGGTGATTTATATGCAGGATGGAAAACTCTGTTTTCATAAAAGTATTACAAGCCTGCAGGAGGAAACAGGCGAAGCAAAATTATCAAAAGCCATTGCACATGTAATGCTGAAAAATTAAAGTATGAAGAAGATCATTAAATACGTAATCATCGATATCCTGCGCAATAAAATTGTGCTGGCCTACACAGTTCTTCTGTTACTGATCTCCATCACCATTTTTAACCTGGAAGATAATTCGGCCAAAGGTTTACTAAGCCTGCTGAATATTATTTTGATCATTGTGCCGCTGGTAAGCATGCTGTTTTCTGCCATTTATGTGTACAACAGTTCCGAATTTTTAGAACTGCTGGTAAGCCAGCCTTTAAAAAGAAGAACGATATGGCTCAGCCTTTTTTTGGGTCTCGCAGCATCAATGACGTTTGCTTTTTTTATTGGAGCAGGTATCCCTATCTTATTATATGAGGCTACCGAAACCGGGTTTATGATGCTGGCCACGGGCCTGTTGCTGTCGGTCATTTTTGTAGCCATAGCCATGCTGGCAGCAGTTATGGCAAGAGATAAAGCAAAAGGAATTGGCGTGGTAATTTTATTATGGCTTTTTTTCTCCATCATTTTTGATGGGTTGATTTTATTTATCCTGTTTCAGTTTGCCGATTATCCTTTGGAGAAAATCATGGTTGGTGCAGTCGCTTTTAATCCCATTGATCTGAGCAGGATATTGATCTTACTGAAGATGGATGTATCTGCCTTGATGGGATATACAGGAGCAATTTTTAAAGATTTTTTTGGAGCACAAACGGGTTTAATTATATCTTTTACTGTATTGCTTACCTGGATTGTTATACCGGCCTGGCTATCGTTAAGAAAATTTAATCACAAAGATTTATAAGTATGAAAAGACATGAAGCCATAGCGCCATTATCAAGAGATCATCACGGCTCTTTGATACTTGCACAGTTACTGAAAAAAAATGCACCAGCTTATGCAGGTTTACCTGATACCGTTGCTGATAAAGCAAAGTATGCCCTGGAACTATTCAAAAACTCAATTCAAAAACATTTTGAACAGGAAGAAGCAATGCTGGATTTAGCAGGTGATTCTAATGCCGAAATAAATGCCATTGCCAGTGATATAAAAACTGAACATAAGGAATTAACTGCTTTATTTCATTCGCTTGAAACTGCAACTGATCTTAAAACTACCATGGATACTTTGGCGCTTGATTTGGAAAAGCATATCCGGAAAGAAGAAAGAATTTTATTTCCATTGCTGCAACTGCACTGCAGTGATGAGCAATTGCAGGATATCTATAAATTGTTACATTAAATACCGCTGTATGAAAAACGATATAGCCTCAAGAAAAGATATAGAATTGCTGGTTGATGAATTCTACAGGAAAGTAAAGAAAGATGAACAGATCGGCTTTATCTTTTCTGATATAGCCATGGTCAACTGGGAGAAACATTTACCCATCATGTACGATTTTTTTGAGAACATGCTTTTTTATACCGGTTCTTATACCGGTAATCCGATGGAGCTGCACAAACATATAAGCCGCCTGTTTCCCCTGACTGAAGGGCATTTCATGCAATGGAATCATCTGTTCAGTAAAACTGTTGATGAGTTATTTGAAGGTACAACAGCAAACCTTGTAAAGCAAAGGGCGAAAAGTATTGCTGCAGTAATGCAGATAAAAATTATAAAAGAATCTTCCTCAACCGGCAAAATATTTTAAAAGGAAAAAGCACCGGAATTTTTCAGGTGCTTTCTCTTTTGGTTTTCATTACAATAAATTTATTTTTCAGCGGGGGGTAGTAATACCCCGTCAATAACATGTATAATTCCGTTTGATGCAGGAATGGAAGCAATAATTTTTGCAGTACCATTCACATAGAGGCCATCTGCTTTTTTACTGATGGTAATATTTCCTCCATTTACCTGTCCTATTGATTGTCCATCATGCAGCATATCTGCTTTAAACACTCCAACAGAAACATGGTATTGCAAAATATCAGTTAGTGCATCTTTTTTTTCAGGCTTTAATAAACCTTCAACAGTACCGGCGGGCAGTTTATCAAATGCGGCATTGGTAGGCGCAAATACGGTAAAGGGGCCTGCATTACTTAAGGCATCAACCAGTTCTGCTGCTTTAACAGCTGCAACCAAAGTGGTATGGTCTTTACTGCCAATTGCTACCTGCACCACATTTTTTGCAGATGCATCATCCTGTACACCGGACTGGCCGGCAGGAGCGGAGTTGTCTGTGGTGGTGGCAGCAGCAGCAGAACTGCTTTGCTCCCCATTATTGCAGGACATGGCAAAAAGCAATGTCGTTACAGCCAGGGTGGTCTTTAACTTATTTCTCATATTTTATTTTTTTGGTGATGAAAATTTTAATAGTATAAATCTAAAAACTGGACCATCATCAATTTATGATTGTAATCACAATCAACAAAAACCTGATTAAGAACAGGTATAATATGGTTATTTAAAACCTGCATTCACCCTGCATTTTACTTTTTATGATAACAATCATTTTTTCTGAAACTTTTAATCAGCATAATTAGTAATGCCCGAAAGTAATTTTGTTATGTAACTTTTAAATTAAATAGTATGAAAAAGTTAATTATAGCCCTTGACGGGCAGCATTTTCCAAAGGGCGCTTTTGAATTTGCAAAAAGTATTAATGCTAAAGCAAAGGTATTACTGGCAGGCGTTTTTTTGAGCCCGGTTGATTATTCAAAACTGCTTGCCTATACCGGAGTGGAAGGAGTTACACTGATGCCTGAGTGGTTTACAAAAAATAATGATGATGTGCTGGTAAGTAAAAATATTAGTTTGTTTACAGAAGCCTGTACTGCAGAAGGAATTGAATTCAGAATTCACAAGGATAATGATCTGATGGCTTTATCTTCTTTAATTGAAGAAACCCGTTTTGCCGATTCCCTGTTGATAAGCAGCGATTTGTTTTATGCAAATGTAGCGGCCCAACAACCTAACTTTTACCTGGAAGAAGTTTTAAAAAAAGCTGAATGTCCGGTGATGCTGGTGCCCGAAAATTATACTGAACCCGATCATGTTGTTTTAGCCTATGATGGAAATGAATCTTCTGTATATGCTATAAAACAGTTTGCCTATGTTTTTGCTGAGCTGGCTCAAAAGGAATCCATTCTTTTGGCGATACTAAGTCACGAAGATGATTTACCGGAGTACAGTCTTATTACCGAACTGGTATCAAGACATTATCCCGATCTTAAAATTCAATCACTGCATCTGAAACACAGGAAAGATTTTGCTGAGTGGATGTCAAGTAAACCAAATAGTTTTATTGTAATGGGTGCTTTTTCACGATCCATATTTTCACAACTGTTTAAGAAAAGTTTTGCAACAGATGTGATTCATGATATTAAAATGCCCCTTTTTATTTCACATAAATAAAATTGTCATGATTAATAAAACAGATAAACACCAATACTTTTTTGAAGTTGATTTAAAAAGAACGGTGGGCAGAAAAGGAAAACTTACAGCAAGGGATGTAAAAACTGCCATTGAAATTGCAACGGCTCCTGTATTTAAAGGTGGTGTACCCAATACCTGGACACCCGAACATTTATTCTTAGGCGCATTAAGCGGGGGATACATGACTACATACCTGGCAATTGCCGAAAAAAGAAATCTGCAGGTTAAGAATATTTCCTGCAACGCCATCGGGCAGATAAACCTGTACGAAAATCATCTTGAGTTTACCACCATTAATCTGTATCCAAAAGTTTATATAGAATCGGATGATGATATTGCACTGGCTAACGAAATATTGCTGAGTGCCTATATGCACAGCATTACAGCCAATTCGGTTAAAGCATTGTTGATCAATCATGGCGAAGTGGTAGTTGAAAATGAAGTTGTTTCATAAATTTTCAAATACTCCCGTTTTCGTTTTAATCAAAATAAGTTAAGTTTGGTTTGAATTGAAGTATTATGACCAAACCCGAAATAAAGTTTTTAGAAGGCCCGCAAAGCCGCTGGAAGGAATTTAAATTTACTGTAAGCGTTTTATTTGAATTTATAAAAGGTTTACGTGCCCTGCATTTTGTTGGCCCATGTGTTACTGTTTTTGGCTCAGCCAGGTTTAAGGAGGGGCATCCCAATTATGAACTTGCACGTGCAATATCCGGAAAAATAGCGCAGTTGGGGTTTACCATACTTACTGGTGGTGGCCCCGGCATTATGGAAGCCGCCAACCGTGGCGCCCGTGAAGTAGGAGGCAGGAGTGTGGGCTGTAATATTGAACTGCCACATGAGCAGGATCCTAATCCTTACATGGATAAATGGGTAGACATTAAATATTTTTTTGTAAGAAAAACCTTACTCATAAAGTATTCTTATGCTTTTGTGGTATTGCCGGGCGGCTTTGGTACGCTGGATGAATATTTTGAGGCTCTTACATTGATTCAGACAAAAATGATCAGCGATTTCCCTATCGTTATCCTCGATAAGGAATTTTATAAAAATATTATAGCACATAATGAAGTGATGAAAGCTAAAGGAACCATTTCTGCAAACGATACCGATCTGTTTTTATATACCGATGATATAAATGAAGCCGTGGAGTATATTCAAAATAATACCATAAAAAGATACGGCCTGCGGCCTAAGCAAAAAGTAAAGCCATTTGCATGGCTGTTTGAAGGAAAATAATTCTCCGGGTATCTGCCCACCAGGCAGATACTTTTTTTCTCAGCATACTCACAAATAAAGCAGTTCCCTAATAAATTAAATCGTTTGTAGTGGCCTGACAACTAAGACTGACCAAACTCATGTTTTACTTTGATGTCCATCATTGATTGCCTTCCCCATTTTTGCAATTTTTGTGTCATAAAGCAATCATACATGAAATGCAATGTTGGAAATACAGATAAAGCAATAAGATTATTTCTGGCAATCGTGATAGGTGCTGCGGGCTTTTACGTTAAAAGCTGGTGGGGCTTTTTGGCGATACTGCCTTTAATAACAGGGCTTACTTCAGTTTGCCCGTTATATACAATTTTAGGATTGAATACAATTTCTACGAAAAGTGTTCAGTAGTTTCTGTTTAATTACTCCCGCTGCTCTTTCCAGTGCGGCGGCTTTTTTATTTTATAAAGATTAGTTTATTAATACATCAAACTCCATATCAGCTAATTGTTTTCATTGCGGAGATATCTGCGATGATACTTCTATCTCGGTAGAAGAAAACCACTTTTGCTGCCAGGGATGTAAGCAGGTTTATCTTTTACTGAATGAAAATAATTTATGTAATTATTACGATCTGGATAAAACACCGGGCTTAAAAGCAAAAGGGAAATTTCTGGCAGAGCGCTTTGCTTACCTGGATGATGAAGCTACCATGCAAAAACTCATCCGTTTTCAAAGTGAAGAACAAATTAACGTAACGTTCTCTATTCCTCAAATGCATTGTTCTTCCTGTATCTATTTGCTCGAAAACCTGCATAGGATTGAGCCGGGTGTAAAGCAATCACAGGTAAACTTTCAGCTTAAAGAAGTTTTTATAATTTTTAATCCGCAGGAAACTACCCTGCGCAAAGTGGTGGAACTGCTTGCCTTTATCGGTTACGAACCTTATATCAGTCTGCGGGATACAGCAGTAAAAAAGGCGCCAGCTTTTAACAGAAGACAGATTTATAAGATTGGCGTTGCAGGTTTTTGTTTTTCAAATATTATGATGTTGAGCTTTCCAGAATATTTTTCTTCAGGCAATATTGATGAAAATATTTTAAAGCAAACATTTACCTGGATAAACCTGGTATTGTCGTTACCGGTTTTATTTTTCAGCGCTGCAGATATTTTTATTTCGGCATGGAAAGGTTTAAGGCAAAGGTTTTTAAATATAGATGCACCCATTGCACTGGCCATCATTGTAACTTTTGCAAGAAGCTATTACGAGATCATTGGCGGGCATGGGGCAGGTTATCTCGATTCGGGCACCGGTATCGTTTTCTTTATGCTGATAGGGCGATGGTTTCAAAATAAAACCTACGATTCTTTTTCATTCGATCGGGATTACCGTTCTTATTTTCCGTTGGGAGTTACTGTAATGGAGGATGGGGCAGAAAAAAATATTCCGGTTACACAATTGCAAAAGACCAATCGCATCATTGTACGTAACGAAGAGATGATACCGGCAGATGCTGTGCTTATGAAGGGTACAGCCAATATTGATTATAGTTTTGTAAGCGGAGAAAATACTGCTGTGGAAAAGCGAAAAGGAGATTTGATTTATGCAGGCGGTAAACAAATGGGCAGCGTTATAGAACTGGAGATCATTAAAGAGCCATCACAGAGTTATATTACCCAGCTTTGGAATAACGATATCTTCACCAACAAAAAAAACGAAGAGAAATCTTACATACATCCCTGGAGTCGCTATTTTACCATAGCCTTACTGTCTATTGCAGCAGGTACATTAATTTTCTGGTCAATAGCAGATGTTTCGAAAATTTTACCGGCAGTAACATCGGTGTTGATCGTTGCCTGCCCCTGTTCATTGCTGCTTTCGGCCACATTTACGTATGGCAATATGCTGCGTATTTTTGGCCGCAATAAACTCTACTTTAAAAATGCTTCGGTAATTGAAGCCCTGGCAAAAATAAACACCGTTGTATTTGACAAAACCGGAACACTTACCCAAACCAATGCTGCTGCAGTTAATTATGAAGGCTTGCCACTTTCAAACAAAGAACTCGCCATTATTAAAACGGTTACCCGGCAATCATCTCATCCGCTGAGTAAAATAATTGCAGCATCCATAAATGCCGATACACTATTTACTGTTAACAGCTTTAAAGAATACACCGGTAAAGGTTTTGATGCCATGGTGGAGGATATGCCGGTGAGGATGGGTTCGGCCGGTTTTATTAAGGCTGATGAATTTATAACCCAGGATACCGGAACATCGGTGCATGTGGTGATGGATACAATACATGTGGGTAAATTCAGCATAAAGAACCAGTACAGGCCCGGCGTTGCCGAAATGATTGCAGATATAAAAGACGATGGCAACAGCCTGTATGTTTTATCAGGTGATAATGATTCAGAAAATGCCAATCTTAAAAAAATATTTGGAGATAATACACCGCTCCGCTTTAACCAATCTCCACAACAAAAACTCGATTTTATTAAAAGCCTGCAGCTGCAGGGCAGCCATGTACTCATGCTGGGCGATGGCCTGAATGATGCCGGTGCTTTAATGCAAAGCCAGGTTGGTATTGCGGTTTCTGAAAATTCAGCCCAATTCTCGCCAGCTAGCGATGCAATACTGGATGGAGGCAAAGTTTCGCTTTTGCATAGCTTTATCAGCTACGCAAAAGCAGGTAAAAAAATTGTAACAGCCAGTTTTATTCTATCGATTCTGTACAATATTGTTGGTTTATCCTTTGCTGTGCAGGGTATACTGTCGCCCATGATTGCGGCCATCCTTATGCCGGCAAGCAGTATCAGCATTGTACTTTTTGTAAGCTTGTATTCATCTTTTGTTGCACGTAATAAAGGCTTATAAATACCGCATGATTAGAATCATATTTGAATTTGATAGTCATCAGCCTCAAAAATTGATACTACCGGTAATTTTGAAAATCATATTAAATTATTCCATTTGAGCGCATTATTTGTATTAATAGGCATCAGTATTTTAGTGGCAGGTGGTTTTCTGGCAGCTTTTTTATGGAGCGTTAACAAGGGCCAGTTTGATGATGATTACACACCATCCATTCGTATGCTATTTGACGATGAAATAAAAAAAGCATCCTCAACCTTATCCTCAACCTCAACCACAATTCCTAAAACAATAAACCAAACTAAATAATCACATGCAGGTAGAAAAATTTTATTACGACAACAGGATAGTTAAAAACTTTGCTTTTGCAACCATCCTCTGGGGAGCGGTAGGTATGCTGGTAGGGTTGTACATAGCTTTGCAACTCGTTTTTCCGGCACTAAATATTACGCAGTATGGCTCATTTGGCCGTCTTCGTCCTTTGCATACCAATGCAGTAATTTTTGCATTTGTGGGCAATGGTATTTTTATGGGTGTTTACTATTCTTTGCAAAGGTTGTGTAAGGCAAGAATGTTTAGTGATAAGCTTAGCAACATTCATTTCTGGGGATGGCAACTGATTATTGTTGCCGCAGCCATTACACTGCCTTTGGGATTAACACAGGGTGCAGAATATGCAGAGCTGATCTGGCCAATTGATCTGGCCATCACCATCATCTGGGTTGTATTTGGCTGGAACATGTTTGGTACTATCATTAAAAGAAGAGAAAAGCATCTGTATGTTGCTATCTGGTTCTACATAGCCACTTTTGTAACGGTTGCGGTTTTGCATATTGTGCGTTCGGGCCAGTTGCCTTATAGCTGGCTGCACAGTTACAGCTGGTACTCAGGTGTACAGGATGCATTGGTGCAATGGTGGTATGGCCATAATGCGGTTGCATTCTTTTTAACTACACCATACCTGGGCTTAATGTATTACTTTATGCCAAAAGCGGCCAATCGTCCTGTTTATTCCTACAAACTTTCTATTATTCACTTCTGGTCGCTGATATTTTTATACATCTGGGCAGGGCCACATCATTTATTATATACTGCATTACCCAACTGGGCACAATCACTGGGTGTGGTTTTTTCTGTTATGTTGATATTTCCCAGCTGGGGAGGTATGATAAACGGCCTGCTTACATTACGCGGCGCCTGGGACAGGGTGAGGGACGATGTAATTCTGAAATTTATGGTAGTTGCTGTTACGGCATATGGTATGGCAACTTTTGAAGGGCCTATGCTTTCATTAAAAAGTGTAAGTGCTATTTCGCATTATACCGATTGGATTGTTGCACACGTACACGTAGGTGCATTGGGTTGGAACGGTATGCTCACCTTTGGTGTTTTGTACTGGCTTATCCCACGCCTTTTTAAAACTCAACTGTATTCTAAAAAACTTGCAAGCAATCATTTCTGGCTGGCAACACTGGGTATTTTATTCTGGGCCATTCCTATGTACTGGGCCGGCATACAACAAAGCCTTATGTGGAAACAGTTTACAGAAGCAGGCCAGTTAAAATATACTTTCCTGGAAACAGTTACCTACATGAAACCGTTTTATGCCATGCGTTCATTGGGTGGTACACTATACCTGACCGGTGTGCTCATCATGTTCTATAACATTTATAAAACAGTTAAGAGTGGTAAACTGGTTGCCAACGAAGAAGCCGAAGCAGCACCAATGGTTAAAGAAAATGTTAAGCATAGTGGTGAGCATTGGCACAGGGTAATTGAAAGAAAACCAATTCAGTTTATGATACTGAGTTTAGTGGTGATTTTGATTGGCGGTGCTATAGAGCTGGTTCCAACTTTCATGATAAAATCAAATGTACCCACCATCAGCAGCGTTAAACCTTATACGCCGCTTGAGTTACAGGGCAGGGATATTTATGTGAGAGAAGGATGTTATGTATGCCACTCACAAATGATACGCCCTTTCCGGAGTGAGACTGAGCGCTATGGTGAATATTCAAAAGCAGGAGAATTTATTTATGATAAACCATTCCAGTGGGGTAGTAAACGTACCGGGCCCGATCTGGCCAGGGAAGGAACCGGTAACCTGAGAAAATCTGATGGCTGGCATTTCCGGCATTTCAGGGAGCCTTCTTCCATGAGTGAAGGATCTATCATGCCAACTTATCCGTTCCTGATTGAACAAAATATAGATACGTCAATGACAGCTGCAAAAATAAATGCCATGCGCTCGTTGGGTGTGCCTTATGAAAAAGGATATGAAAAATTTGCCAACCAGGAACTGATGACACAGGCAAACAGCATCCGCATCAATTTAAAAATGGAAGGTATTGAAGTGCCTGCAAACCGTGAGGTGATTGCCTTAATTGCGTACCTGCAGCGTTTGGGAAAAGATATCAGTAACAATACAACACCAACATCAAATAAATAACCATGTTTAAATTCATCAAACAATACGCCGAAACAATCAATGGGGTGGATATATATCCAATGATATCTCTTTTCATCTTCTTCAGTTTTTTTATAGTACTGCTGGTATTTGTTAAAAAAATGAAGAAAGAAAGGGTGGAAATATTATCCAATCTTCCTTTGGAAAATGAAGAATTAACTAACTCAACTTTATAAAATATATCGTATGCGATTCTTAAAATCTGTAAAATATAAAACGGTATTAACGATACTTTCTGTTTTTACTGTATCTGGCATCATGGCTCAAACAACAGCTCCTGCAGCCGCACAGCCGGTACAATCAGGCAGTAACCAGCTTGCAACGCTTTTAATGATTATGATTGTGGTGCTGGCTTTTGTAATATGGGGTATGGGGCAGGTATTAACTGCACTGGGAAGGCAACTGGTTGAAAAAAGCAAGGCCTCAAAAATACTTTCTGTAATAATGGTGTTGGGTTTGTCGCTTTTAGCGCAGGCTACATTTGCGCAGGATGCAGCTACTGCAGCTGTAAAAGAAGTGCCTAATTACGGAGGGTTAACATCAACTTCTTATTATTTCTTCCTTATAGTATTAGGAACCGAAGTGCTGGTAATTCTTTTTCTTGCCTTCTCTATCCGCAGGATGTATACCGAGCTTTTGCCGGAGAAAATAGTATCAGCAAAAGAAAAATCAGCATTGGCAGACTGGTGGAGTGGGCTTGATAAAAAAATATTTACCCGTGCTGTGCCTGTAGAAAAAGAGGCAGATGTAATGCTGGATCATGATTACGACGGCATAAAAGAACTGGATAACGCCTTGCCACCCTGGTGGAAGTATGGATTTTATATCACCATTGGCGTGGCTTTTGTTTATCTGCTCAATTTTCATGTGTTTGGTATAGGGCTGAATCCGACACAGGAATACAATGCAGAAATTGAAAGTGCAAGAATTAAAAAAGAAAGGTACGAGGCAAGTAACAAAGACAGGATTGATGAAAAAAATGTACCGATGGCGGCTGCAGATGGCATACAGGCCGGCAAAAATTTATTTGAAACAAATTGTATTGCCTGTCATTTAAAAGATGGTGGCGGTAATGTGGGGCCTAATTTAACCGATGATTACTGGCTGCACAAGGGCTCACTGAATGATATTTATAATACCATTAAAGTTGGTTATCCGGATAAAGGCATGCAAAGCTGGAGTGGCCAGTTTACACCTAAAGAGATCAGCTACCTGGCCAGTTATATAAAAACACTAAGGGGTACAAAACCAGCTGTACCAAAGGCACAGCAGGGAGATTTTTATGTTGATGTACCGGCTGGAGGTGATTCGGTTAAGGTTGTGAAACCCGATTCGGGCAAGGTTGCAAAACCAGATACGGTTGCAACTATTAAAAAATAAAAATGACAGAAACTACAGATATTATTGATGAAGAATCTTTCCGTGATTCAGTAGCAACCATTAGCAGTGATGGACACAGAAATTTTATTAATCCCAAAAAACCAAAGGGTAAATTATACAATTTACGAACCTGGTTCAGTATAGGTTACCTGGTAGTTTTTTTTACGCTTCCTTTTATTAAAGTAAATGATGCTCCATTATTCATGTTTAATATACTGGAGCGTAAATTTATTTTCTTCGGGGTCACTTTCTGGCCACAGGATTTTTTCATTTTTGCTATCGGCTTTCTTACGTTCATGGTTTTTATAATTCTGTTTACAGTGGTGTTTGGCCGTGTATTTTGCGGCTGGGCCTGCCCACAAACCATTTTTATGGAAATGGTTTTTCGTAAAATTGAATATTGGATCGACGGAGATTCGGCAAAACAAAGAATACTAAGGGCAATGCCCTGGAATGCAGAGAAGATAAGAAAACGTACCGTCAAGTTTATAGCCTTCTTCTCTATTTCATTTCTTATTGCCAATTTTTTCCTGGCTTACCTGATTGGCATGGATGAACTCATTGGAGATATTAAAAATCCTGGTGCCCATATCGGAACATTAATTTCTTTATTGGTTTTTACAACGGTTTTCTTTTTTGTTTACTGGTGGTTCAGAGAGCAGGTTTGCATTGTAGTGTGCCCTTACGGCAGGTTACAGGGCGTTTTGCTTGATAAAAATTCTATTGTGGTTGCTTACGACCATCAACGTGGAGAACCAAGAGGGAAACTTAAAAAGGCCGATGATCACGATTGTAAATGCACCGACTGTAAAGAAGATGGGGCCTGCAAAAGTATAACAGCAAAACTGGAAGCTATTACCAGGCAGGGTGACTGTATTGATTGCTTTGCATGTGTAAGGGTTTGTCCCACCGGTATCGACATCCGTAATGGTACACAACTGGAGTGTGTTAACTGTACAGCCTGTATTGATGCCTGCGATGATATCATGCTTAAAGTAGATAAGCCCAAAGGGCTGATCCGTTATGCATCTGAAAACAGTATTACCAATGGCGTAAAACTAAAATTGAACCGCAGAATAAAAGCTTACTCAGCTGTATTAATGCTGCTGCTGTCGTTACTTGTATTCTTACTCACCAGCAGAACCGATCTGGATGTAACCTTAATGCGAACATCCGGAATGACCTACACTACACTGCCCGACGGACGTTTGAGTAATCTGTACAATTTAAAGCTGGCCAATAAAACGCATAAGGATATTGACTTTAGCCTGAAACTGGAAAACCTGCCTGGAGAAATTGAACTGGTTGGCACCGGCAAATTGAATGTTAAAAAAGGTGATTACTCTCACCTGCAGTTTTTTGTGAAACTAAACAAGCAGGAAGTAAAGAACTGGAAGACAGAAGTAAAGATTGGTGTATATGAAGGAAATGTAAAAATTAAAACCATCAAGGCTAAATTTATTGGCCCCGAAGTGTATAACTAAAATTATTTATTATGAACTGGGGAACTAAAATATTAATTGTGTACGTGGCTTTTGTTTTGGGTATTGTGTTTATGGTTTTTAAATCAGCCTCCCAAAATACCGACCTGGTAACAACAGATTATTATGCCAAAGAATTAAAATACCAGGATAAGATTGATGAAATGAAAAGAACCACTGCCTTATCTGCATCGGTTGAGTGTACAATTAAAAATAACGCATTGGCAATAATTTTTCCCAAAGATTTTGCCGGTAAAAAACTTGTTGGCGAAGCTGTGTTGTATTGCCCGTCAGACGAAAAGAAAGATATTAAAAAGAGTTTTACAGTTCTTGATGAAGTATTGGAGCTGCCTATTTCTGCGGGCAGCAAAGGATTGTATGAGTTGCATATAAGCTGGCAGGCTGGGGGAGTTACTTATTATTTTGAAAAGAAAATATTCATATAAATGATACAGTTGTTTTTTGTTGCATTTATGATCGGTATTGTGGGAAGCTTTCACTGTGTGGGTATGTGTGGCCCACTGGCATTGGCGCTGCCGCTGAGTGATAACAGTTTTGCTGCAAAAATTACAGGTGCATTTTTGTACAATGCAGGCCGCGTTGTAACCTATTCTTTTTTTGGGTTGATATTTGGATTAATTGGCCAAACGGCAGCTTTATTTGGTTTTCAGCAATGGTTATCAATTGGGGCAGGTACACTTATACTTTTGTTTATTATCATGCCCAAAAAGTATAAGATGCAAAATACTGCGGCCAATTATACTAATGGAGGTTTTACCAAATTACGATCGGCCCTGTCCGGGTTGTTTACCCAAAAAAATAATAGTTCGCTTTTCGTTATTGGGTTGTTGAATGGCTTGCTGCCATGCGGCCTGGTGTATATGGCTGTTGCCGGTGCCATTGGCACCGGAGAAGTAGACAGCAGCATTTTATTTATGGCAGCTTTTGGTTTGGGAACATTGCCCGTAATGTGGAGCATCGCTTTTTTTGGAAACTATGTTGGACTAGGGTTGCGCCAAAAAATACGAAGGGCTTATCCCTATATGATGGGCTTAATGGCTTGTTTGCTCATTTTACGGGGAATGGGGTTGGGCATACCGTATGTAAGCCCCGAAATGAATGCTAAAAAAGCTGAGGTACATGGTTGCTGTGCTAAACCTGACGAACCTCAGGTTTTGAAATGATGAATATCCTGATGCAGCAGGGATAAAAAAAATAAGTTTGAATAAATTTAAATGTACTTGTGTATTATATGCCGCCGGTAAAAATATTAACGACAGAACAATTTCACCATGAAAATAAAACATGGATACGCTTACTGGAATTCTTTAAGCAGGAAAGCTATTTTATGAAGAACCGCCTGTCTGAAGTGCTTGACCACAGTGTGGATAAAGATTTTCTGGCTCTTGCCGAGCAGTTTCAGAATAAATTTATTTTAAAAGACGAATACATTGATGAATTGCGGCACGATATCAATAAGCAGGATCAGCTTTTAAACAACGTTTCGGGGGTGCCGGTTGACAATAAACTGACTAAAACGCAGGAAAAACTGAGGAACGAAATGGAATATTTTGAAAAGGATTTTATTAAGCTGAAAAACGAGTTTAATGAATACCTGTATTCTGTTGTATAAACCTAATTCAACATGGCTGCCAGTTTTTTTTCATTGGTAATGATGATGTTCCCGTCTTTTATTTCAATTAATTTTTCGCTTTTAAAATCGCTGAGTGTTCGTATGAGCGATTCTGTTGCTGTACCGGCTATGTTGGCCAGGTCTTCGCGGCTGATGTGAATAGAAAAATTACCCTGCGATTCTTTTTGGTATTTGGCCTGCAAAGCCAGCAATGCATCGGCTACTCTTTTACGCAATGAATTGTAAGCAAGGCCTAAAAGCTGGTTTTCTTTTTCAGTAACATTTTTAGCCAGCAGCTTTATAAATTTATGTGTTACTTCCCTGTTGTTGTGCAACAGGTTCTCAAAATCCTCTTTTGGAATAATGGCTACATCAGTATCTTCAATGGCTTCTGCTGTTTCTTTATATACCGTTCCCTCCAGCAAAGCGTTATAGCCAAAAAAATCACCCTCATTAAAAAGGCCCACAGTTAATTCTTTACCGGCATCGTTTATTTTGCAGGTTTTTACTTTCCCTTTTTGTACATAGTATAGCCGGTTTGGATGATTACCTTCTGTGTAAACAGGCTGTTTCTTTTTATAATGATTTATGTTCCTGTCTGCAGCAAGATCTACCAGTGGGTCTCTTCCTCTGAATTCATTAAGCATTTGCTGCATACCATCTACATCGGTATTGTAATTTTTGGCCAGTAATTCGGTTTTTTTAATACGGCTTTCTACTGCATTTAATAATTCTATATCGCTGAAAGGTTTGGTAATATAATCATCGGCACCCATTTCCATACCTTTTCTAAAGTCGCTTCTTTCTGCTTTTGCAGTTAAAAAAATAAAGGGTATGCCGGTAAGCTCCGGGTTTTTATTAAGCAGGTGCAAAACGCCATAACCATCCAGAACGGGCATCATAATATCGCAAATGATGAGATCGGGTTTTTCCTGCAAAGCCATTTCCACACCAATTTTTCCGTTTTCGGCTGTTTTAACTTTGTAACCTGCCAGCTCTAAAATTTCGGCAGTGTTTTCCCTGATTTCATTATTGTCTTCTATCAGTAATAAGTGCTTCATATTTGCAACGATAAATTATCTGTCAGTAGTAATTCTGTATAAAGTTATTATAAATTTAGTGCCTTTTTCCAATTCGCTTTCAAATTCAATCTTTCCATCCAGAATTTCAATGTATTTGGCCACAATATGCAGCCCCAGTCCGGTACCCTGTATATTGGTTACATTGGTACCCCTGAAAAAACGTTCAAATAAATGTTCCTGGTCCCCGGCAGAAATACCCAAACCATTGTCTTTTACAGTTAAAACAAGCTTGTCTTTTAAAATATTGCTGCTTACTTCAATAATACTTCCTTCGGGAGAAAACTTAATGGCATTAGATAAAAGATTGGTAACTACATTCCGAAGTAATACAGGATCAGAATGAATGATCTCATTACCGGTATGGGTATAAATAATTTGCTGATTAGCCCTGGCAATACCTTCTATTTCACTGCAAAGGGATGCAATCATTTCCTTAATATTAAAATCCAGGTTATTGGCAGTTATTTTACCATCTTCAATTTTTCCGATTGATAAAAATTCATTTAATAAATTGGTAAGATTATTTACCGAGGATTTGATGCGGTGAATGTGCTTGTTTCTTTTTTCCTGTTCTTCAGTTTCCACATATTTTGCCACCAATGATGCCGAGGAAAGAATGGTACTCAATGGTGTACGAAATTCATGCGAAGCCATGGATACAAACCTGCTTTTTAAATCACTCAGTTCTTTTTCCTTGCTCAAAGCCTTTGTCAGTTCATCTTTCGATATTTCCAGCTGCTGCAGGGTATCCTGCAGTTGTTTGGTTCTTAACTCAACTTTATTTTCCAGTTCGTTATTTAGTTCTTCAATTTTTTCATTGGTTACCTCAAGTTCTTCTTTTTGACTGTTTATGGCAAGTTCAAATTCTTTTCTTTTAGTTATGTCACTTAAAAATGCGATGGTAAAACTTTCGTCTCCCAAAGTGTAATTACTTAAGCTTATTTCCACCGGAAATTCTGAACCGTCTTTTCTTAGTGCAAAAAGATCTTTGCCAAGCCCCATTGGCCTGGGCTTGGGGTTTTTGTTGTAACTATCTCTATGATGGGTGTGTTTTGCGTGATAGCGTGAAGGTATCAGCTCTTCAATTTTTTTCCCTGTCAATTCACCCTGAGTGTCATAACCAAACTGGGACAGTAAAAAATTATTAACCAATACAATTTCTGCTTTTGCATTGGCAACCAATATACCCATAGAGGCAAATTGAAACAATGCTTCAAATCTATCTTTCTCCTGTTGCAGTTTTTGTATGGCCATAATTAGGTAATCAACATCTAAAATACTTACATAAAAGTACAACAAAGCAAAAAGATAAGCAGAAAATAAAGCTCCTGATTTTTGAACTATATTTATAGTATGAATTACAACATAAGTTTACAATAAAATGCCACAGTATGATAACGGAATTTCCGGTTTAACTGATAATGAGGTTACGACTTCCAGAGCGCAGTATGGCGCTAATGTGCAGGTTATGAAAAGTAAAACGGGCCTTCTTGCTTCGATGAAGGATATTGTAAAAGAGCCCATGTTTATACTGCTGGTTGCCGCCAGTACTATCTATTTTATTACCGGTAATACCAGCGACGGTATTTTTATGTTATCGGCTATCGCTATTGTATCTGCAATTTCTTTGTACCAGGACTCAAGAAGCCGCAATGCCCTGGCAGCATTAAAATTACTTACACAGCCGCATAGTAAAGTCATCCGTAACAGCCAAACCATTGAAATAAGCAGCGATGATATTGTAATAGGCGATATGATGGTTATTGAAGAAGGTACTGCAGTGCCGGCAGATGGGGTCATCATTCAATCCAATGATTTTTCTATTAATGAATCTATCCTAACAGGCGAATCATTAAGCGTATATAAATCTGTAATGAATGAAGATAAACTGGTTTACCAGGGAACCTGGGTTGCAGGCGGGCTGGCCATTTGCGAAGTAACCCAGATTGGTAATGCAACCAAACTGGGTAAAATAGGCAAAAGCCTGGAGTCTATTACAGAAGAAAAAACCCCGCTTCAAAAACAGATCAGCAATTTTGTAAAAAAGATGGCGGTTGCTGGTGTTATCATCTTTTTAATTGTTTGGGTAATCAATTATTTTCAAACAAAAGATTTGTTCGACAGCCTGTTAAAATCGCTCACACTGGCCATGAGCATTTTGCCCGAGGAAATACCGGTTGCTTTTACAACTTTTATGGCATTGGGTGCCTGGCGTTTAATGAAACTGGGTATTATTGTAAAGCAAACAAAAACGGTTGAGTCGCTGGGTAGTGCCACTGTAATTTGTGTAGATAAAACCGGAACCATTACTGAAAATAAAATGTCGCTGGTTAACCTGTTTACTACCGGCTCGGCAAAAATAATTAGCCCGGATGGAGATATAGATGATGCTTCAAAAGCCTTAATACGCACAGCTATGTGGGCCAGTGAACCCATTCCATTCGATCCGATGGAAACAGCACTGCATAATAAGTATGCCGCATTATTCAGTACCGATGAAAGACCTGGTTATAAAATGATTCATGAATACCCGTTGAGTGGCAGGCCACCCATGATGACCCATCTTTTTGAAGATGCAAACGGCAACCGCATCATTGCAGCCAAGGGTGCACCGGAAGCCATCATTGCTGTATCTGATTTATCGGCAGATGAAAAAAAACAAATTGCAACTGCGTTTGATGAAATGACACAAAACGGTTACCGGGTTTTAGCAGTTGCCGAAACAACGCATACAGGAAAAGATTTTCCAAAACAACAACAGGATTTTAAGTTTCAGTTTAAGGGGCTGGTTGCATTTTACGATCCTCCAAAGAAAAACATCAGTGAAGTATTGAGTGCGTTTGAAAAAGCAGGTATAACGGTGAAGATAATTACCGGCGATAACGAAGCAACAACCCGCAATATTGCTGCACAAATACAGTTTAAAGATTACGATAAAAGTCTGGGTGGCGAAGAACTGGTTAAACTGTCGGATAAGGAACTGGATAAACAGGTGATGCAGGTGAATATTTTTACCAGGATGTTTCCGGATGCAAAATTAAAAGTGATAGAAGCATTAAAGCGTAACAATGAAGTGGTTGCTATGACAGGCGATGGTGTGAATGACGGCCCTGCCTTAAAATCGGCCCATATTGGAATTGCCATGGGTAAGAAGGGAACAGAGATAGCCAAACAGGCTTCCTCTATGATCATTACTGATGATGATATGGCAAAAATGGTAGATGCCGTTGCCATGGGCCGCCGTATTTACAGTAACCTTAAAAAAGCCATTCAGTATATCATCTCCATTCATATACCCATCATACTTACTGTTTTTATTCCGCTGGCATTGGGTTGGGTGTATCCAAATATATTTACACCGGTGCATGTTATTTTTCTGGAGCTCATTATGGGGCCAACCTGTTCTATCATTTATGAAAATGAGCCCATGGAAAAAAATATAATGCTGCAAAAACCAAGAAGCTTTAGCAATACATTTTTTAACTGGCGTGAACTGATGACGAGCATAGTACAGGGGCTTGCAATTACAGCCGGCACACTTTTTATTTATCAATATGCAGTAGGGCAGGGCAGTGGCGAAAATGTAACCAGAACAATGATCTTTCTTACGCTCATTTCGGCCAATGTATTGCTTACACTGGTTAACCGGTCTTTCTTCTATTCGGTTATAACAACCAGCCGTTATAAAAATAACCTGGTTCTTATAATCATATTTATTACTGCAGTGCTGATGGGATTGCTGTTGTTTGTAAAGCCGCTCAGCAATATATTTAAATTTGAAAGCCTGAATTATTCACAAATGTTAATCAGTATTGCAGTTGGGTTCATATCAGTAATATGGTACGAAGGAGTAAAATTTTTAAAAAGGAGGCAGGTTAATTAAGTGCTATTTGCTCGATAATCTCATCCATCTGAATGCCGCTGTGGCTTTCTTCATAAACACATTCGGTGTTCTTAATTAAAAGTATTTGAGGAGATTCGTGAGCTACGGAAAAATCTTCGGCAATCTGGTTGGAGAGTGATCTGTATCTGAGCAGATCAAGAAAATAAAAATCACCGGTTTCGGGTTGTTCATTTCTTTCCAAACGGCTTTTAGCCATTGTGCTTATAGAACAACGTGTGCTGTGTTTAAAAATTACCTGGGGCCTGGCTTTTGATAATTCTTTGATGTCAGCAAGTTGCTGAGCATTGTTCAGGTCAATCCAATTCATGTATGAGTGTGCAGGGATTAATGTATAATACCTTCAGACATTGGACAGGTTCCTTTGCGGCTTGAAGTGCAGCTGCTTACAATTGCTGTTAAGGCAACAAGAACAATGGCGATTAAAAAAATTCTTTTCATTTTATTACTTTAGGGTTATAACTTATTATTGCAAAGATAATTTACCAAACTTAAACGGAGAAATAGTATTTATATTACATTGTGCCTCCAATAAACCCCCAAAAACAGAAATTTTACCTCAAAAACACTTAATTAACCCCAAAACGATGTCATCTAACATGTTAAACTTAACCCGGCCTATTGCTTTTATTGATCTGGAAACCACAGGTGTAAGCCTCTCAACCGACAGGATTGTGGAAATAGCTGTTATTAAAATTTTACCCGATGGAACCCGCCAGGTAAAAAGAAAACTGATCAATCCCGAAATGAAAATTCCGCAGGAATCGACCGATATACATGGTATTACTGATGAAATGGTTAAAGATGCACCCACTTTTAAACAGGCAGGTAACGAAATAAAAATGTTTATTGATAATTGCGATATGGGAGGCTACAACAGCAACCGTTTTGATATTCCCATATTGATGGAAGAGTTTTTGCGTGCCGGTATGGATGTGGATTTAAGCACCCGTAAGATGATTGATGTACAGCACATATTTTATACCATGGAACCCCGTACATTAACCGCCGCCTATAAATTCTTTTGCCAGAAAGAACTGGTTGATGCACACAGTGCCGAAGCAGATGTGGATGCCACGATTGAAGTATTGATGGCACAGTTAGACCGGTATAAAAACCTGGGCGATTCTGTTGAATCTATTTTAAGTGTTATTGGAGAAGATAAGATTGTAGACTATGCCCGCCGCTTCAGTTTTAACGATAAGGGTGTTGAGATATTTAATTTTGGTAAACACAAAGGCAGGCCGGTAAAGGATGTTTTAAAAGCCGAGCCACAGTATTACGACTGGATGATGAGGGGCGATTTTCCCCTGCATACCAAACAAAAACTAACTGAAATACTCAACAGTACATTGTTAAAAAACAACTAATTAAGCTTTGTAGAAAATATGTTGATAAGGCATTCCTGTAATTAATGTAAATTTGAATTCTTCAATCAAGCATGTATTTTGGAAAAAATAGTTATCATACCCACGTATAACGAAAAGGAAAACATCGAAAAGATAATCGGTGCGGTAATTAATTTGCAGTTGAATTTTCATGTTTTGATCATCGATGACGACTCTCCGGATGGTACAGCCGATATTGTAAAATCACTCATACTTAAATACAGCGGTCAGTTATTTTTAGAGCAACGTAAGGGAAAACTGGGATTGGGTACTGCCTATATACATGGTTTTAAATGGGCTATTGAAAAAGGGTACAATTTTATTTTTGAAATGGATGCCGATTTTTCACACAATCCCAACGACCTGGAAAGATTGTATGCAGCCTGTAAGAATGGAGCCGGCGTTGCAGTAGGTTCACGTTATGTAAAAGGTGGTGCAGTGGCCAACTGGCCGGCAAACCGCATCCTGCTTTCAAGAGGTGCTTCGCTTTATACACGTATCATTACCTGGATGCCGGTAAAAGACCCTACCGCTGGTTTTGTTTGTTACAAAAAAGAAGTACTGGAAGCTATAAACCTTGATGGCATTGAGTTTGTGGGTTATGCTTTTCAGATTGAAATGAAATTTGCCGCCTGGAAACTGGGCTTTAAAATTGTGGAAGTGCCCATCACTTTTATTGACCGTGAGTTTGGCGCCAGCAAAATGAATAAAGGCATTATTAAGGAAGGCGTATTGGGAGTGCTTAAATTACGCTGGCACAGCCTGTTTAAAAATTACCGCAAGCGTGTTACCAATAACAGCTACAATAATAAAGTGAGTTTTCAGGAAGCTGATGTTTTGCTGGAAGGCAAATGATCCTGAATCATTTAGTTTTTTTCTTACTAAAAAAATATTTCTAAAACGCTTTGTGTAATAATTTTTAAAACTGCATCTGTATAATTAAACTATACATTATGCAGAAAATATTTTTACTGATTGCCGTGTTTGCCTTTGCAATGCTTGCTTTCAAATCTCCAGACTCATTTGTTGTAACAGGAAAAATAACTGACACAGATGGTAACCCTGTATCATTTGCATCCATAAAAATTAAAGGAACCCGTTCGGGTGTTATGGCCGATGCCAATGGTGTTTTCTCAATAAAAGTTAATAGCGAAAAAGATATATTAGTTGTAAGCGGAGCTTCTTTCAAAGATATTGAAGTGCCGGTTGGAACACAAAAGCAACTGAATATTGTTATGGAAAAAAGCGGCGCTGACTTAAAGGAAGTTGTTGTAACCTCTGCTTTCAGCACAAAGCGCAGTATGCGGACCACAGCTTCCGGTGTGAATTCGAATTGGGCACAAGTAAATGCTATTCAGCAATCGAATGAAAATAATGCATTGGCAGGAAAGGTTGCAGGGGTTCAGGTACGAACCCAAACAAGCGCCAAGTCTGGTGAAGAAACTAAAGTACGCCTGCGTGGAGAAAATGGCCTTGGAAATACCCGTGACGATTTTGAAAGAGAAGGCTATGATTACATAATGGAAAACGCTTTTCTGAAAGTAAAAGACAATCCGCTTTCTACTTTTTCAATTGATGTTGATGCAGCATCTTACAGTAACATGCGTCGCTTTTTAACACAGGGTCAGTTGCCACCGGCAGGCGCAGTACGAATTGAGGAAATGATCAATTATTTTAAGTACGATTATCCTCAGCCAAAAAATAAAGATCCATTTTCTGTTAATACAGAAATAAGTACCTGCCCGTGGAATCCCGCTCACCGACTGGCATTGGTGGGTTTGCAGGGTAAAATTATTCAAACAGAAAATCTTCCATCCAGCAATATCGTTTTCCTGATTGATGTTTCAGGTTCTATGTCAAGTAATGATAAACTGCCATTGTTAAAGCAGTCACTTAAATTATTAGTTGACCAGTTAAGGGAAAACGATAAAGTTAGTTTAGTGGTATATGCTGGCAATGCAGGGTTGGTATTACCGGCAACCAGCGGACTGCAGAAGAATCAAATTAAAGAAGCCATTGACAAACTGGAATCGGGAGGTTCAACAGCAGGCGGTGCAGGTATAGAACTGGCTTATAAAACTGCTACAGAAAATTTTATTGGCGGTGGCAATAACCGGGTAATACTTTGTACCGATGGTGATTTTAATGTGGGCACCAGCAGCGATGCAGCTTTGGAAAGCCTGATTGAAAAGAAAAGGGAAACCAGAGTTTTTTTAACCGTATTGGGATTTGGAATGGGTAACTACCAGGATGCCAAAATGCAAAAGCTTGCCGATAAGGGCAATGGCAACCACGCCTACATTGATCAGTTGAGCGAAGCCAAAAAAGTGTTGGTAAACGAATTTGGAGGCACTTTATTTACCATTGCCAAAGATGTAAAACTGCAGATAGAATTCAATCCTGCTGTAGTACAGGGTTACCGGCTGATTGGTTACGAAAACCGTATGCTTGCAAAAGAAGATTTTAACAATGATAAAAAAGATGCAGGTGATTTGGGCAGCGGCCATACCGTAACTGCTCTGTATGAAATAATACCGGTTGGATTACAGTCAGATTTTTTAAAGCAGGTTGATACACTCAAATATCAAACAACCGAAAGATTTTCTGCCACGCCTTTTGGTAAAGAAATGATGACCCTTAAAATGCGCTATAAACAACCCGATGACAGCATTAGTAAATTAATGACAGTAGCAGTTTTAGACCAACAAAAACAACTGCATCTTACATCAACCAATTTTCGCTTTGCAGCTGCAGTTGCTGAGTTTGGAATGATGCTGCGTAACTCTTCATTTAAACAGCAGGCAAGTTATAAAGAAGTAATAAGCATGGCAGAAAATGCGGTTGGCACAGATAAGGAAGGTTACCGCAAAGAGTTTTTACAACTGGTTAAAAATGCCAACAGCCTTGCAAAAAAAGCAGAGCGCAAAAAAAAGAACCAGGACTTTATTGACGAGGAAGAAACTGAAACCGCAGCAGCAGGTAAGTAAAATTTAAACCGGTAAACATGCAAAACTTACAACTCTCTATTCCCGAGCCCTGCCACGAAAACTGGCAACAGATGACGCCAACTGACCAGGGCAGGTTTTGCAATGCCTGTGCAAAGGAAGTGATTGATTTTAGTACAATGACCGATATACAGGTACTGAATTATTTCAGCAAAATAACCAATGAAAAAGTTTGCGGCAGGGCATTACCTGAGCAACTCGACAGAACCCTCAGCCGGCCTGCACAACCAAAGAAAAGATTGTTTTGGTATTGGAATTATTTTGTAATGTTCTTTATGTTTTTTACGAAGGGAAACAATGCTGCAGCTCAGACCTGCACAAGGCCACCAACAGAACTGAGCCCTGTTAAGAATTTAGATGTACGAGGCAAGATGATTAAGGTTGGCGAAGTTAAGCAGGATAACAGCCGTGTAATTACCGGTAAAGTAACAGACATAGATGGTAATCCTGTTTCATTCGCATCGGTAAAAATAAAAGGAACTGCTAAAGGTGTTTCTGCAGATGCAGACGGAGCTTATTCTATGAGAATCAATATAAATGATATGCTTGTAATTTCTGGTGCAGGGTTTATAGATACAGAATTTCCTTCTGGTAAACAATCAGTTTTTAAAACTATACTAAATAAATCTTCTGCCGGAGAAGTAGTTGTAGTTGGGGCATCGTTTTGTTTTGGAGCAACTAAACGTAAGGTAAGAGGTGGGACAAACACCGATAACAGAAGTGCGGTAAACACTAATATCGTTTTTGAAGTAAAGGAAGATAAGACCGGCTTACCCATAAATAAGGCAGCTATAGCCATAACCAGAAAAGGAGATAATCTATCCGACAAATCTTTTTCAGATGAAAAGGGAACCTATGAGTTTAAACAAATAAAACTCAACGATAGCTATTTTATAAAGGTTGAAGCAGCAGGGTACGAGCCCAATGAATTTACAATTGATGCAAAAGATATTAAAGACAGAGAAAAGGCCTGGGAGATTTTATTGGGGAAGAAAAAAACTCAACCGATCAAATCAACCAGTGTTGGAAAAACCGGAGCTCAAAACATAATAAGGCTTGGAGGTATAACAACTGTCAAAAAAAGCACTGAACCTATTTATGTGGTGGATGGTTTCATAAAAAATTCTAAGGATTCTGATATTACCCCAGATGATATTGACAATATAGAAATTTTACAAAGCCTGGCGGCAGTTGCATTATTCGGCCCTGAAGGTGCAAACGGAGCAATTGTAGTGACTACCAGAAAAGCAAAGGAAATAAAAATGAAAGAAGTGGTTGTTACTTCAGAGTTTGGAAACCGCAGAATGGGAGGTATGACAGGAGGCATCAGCGTTACAAACCAGGGTTCTCATCTGAATGAAATAATAACTACCGTTAAAACTAAACTTACTGACTCCATAAAAGTTTATCCTAATCCAGTTCAACGCAATACAGGTTTTACTGTTGCATTAAAATTGAAACAGGCAGGTAATTACAGTATGCAGATAGCAGAGGCTTCAGGAAGAATTCTTTTGCAGCAAAAATTTAATGCCAATGCAAAAGATCATACAGAAAAAATAATGGGCGATAGCCGGTGGGCTGCCGGTGTTTATTATGTAAGGGTATTTGATAACAAAAACCAATTAATAAGCAAGACGAGTTTCATTTTTGAATAGTGATGGTTGTTGTTTACTAGGCCGGTCAAGTTTGATTCCTTAAATTTTTAAATAATAGAAAGGAGCAGCTGACCGGTTTTTTTATCAGGTGTCTGGCCACTACGCACATACTTATTTTGTTTTGAGTATTCGGATAGCAAACAGTTTTTAAATAATTGCAGCGTTCGCAGTGGCCTGACACCTACTTAAACGCCGGATGAAACTGGTGCAGGGTATTTCTCAAATACTCCCTGTCTAAGTGAGTATAAATCTCGGTGGTGGTAATGCTTTCATGTCCCAGCATTTCCTGTACAGCTCTTAAATCGGCGCCACCTTCTACCAGGTGTGTGGCAAATGAATGGCGGAATGTATGTGGCGAAATACTTTTTACAATACCGGCTTTTTTTGCCAGGTCTTTCAACATCAAAAAGATCATCACCCGGCTTAGTTTACTTCCCCGGCGGTTTAAAAAAAGAAAATCTTCCTGTCCGGGTTTTATGCTGATGTGAACCCTGATATCGTTGCGGTAAATATTGATGTATTTGATGGCATCGCTACCAATGGGTACCAATCTTTCTTTATCGCCTTTGCCAATCACCCGTACAAAACCAATATCCAGGTGCAGGCAGCTGATACGCAGGTTCACCAGCTCACTCACCCGTAATCCGCAACTGTACAGGGTTTCCAGTATGGCTTTGTTGCGGCCGCCTTCGGATTTGCTCAGGTCTATCTGTGCAATAATGCTTTCAATCTCATCAAAACTTAAGGTGTCGGGTAATATCCTTTTTTGTTTGGGGGTTTCTAAAAGAGCAGTTGGGTTTACGGTTACAATCTGTTCCATATAGCAGTAAGCATAAAAACTCCGCAGGCCCGATATGATTCTCGATTGCGAAGTAACCGTCATGCCCAACTCACTTACCCATTGCACAAATTTTTCCAGGTCTTTCAGTTCCAGTTCCTGTGGAGTAACTAATTTTTGGGTGGCTTGCAAATAATCGGTGAGTTTATCAATATCACGCAGGTAGGCTTCCACCGAATTTTCTGCCAGCGATTTTTCCAGTTGCAGCCAGGCCTTAAATCCTTTTTTATAGGGTTCCCACATAATGATGAAACAGTTTTGTTGCCAGTTTGCTGAATAAAGTCAATTATACACTATTTTCGCAACTTAAATTTCGATAATAGTTATCAATATACAATATGCAGCCAGTTAATCTTCGTTCGTTCAAACAAAAAGTGCGGTACAACAAAAAAGCGCTTAGAAGTTTTTTGAATAAACTTTTAAAAAATCAGCCCCGTGGTTTGGATAAGTTAACCATAGCGCTTGAACCCGAAGTATGGAAAGAAATTGATTGCCTTAGCTGTGCCAACTGTTGCAAAACCATGACGCCCACTTACACCAAGGCCGATATAAAAAGAATAGCCGCACATTTTGGAGAAACGCCACAACAGTTCAGCGATAAATGGCTTATTTACGAAAAGAAAGAAAAAGACTGGCAAAACAAAAAGCAGCCATGCCAGTTTTTGAACCTCACCGATAATAAATGTTCCATTTACGAAATACGCCCACTTGATTGTTCAGGATTTCCGCATTTACCAAAAAAGCGAATGATTGATTACATGCACGTACACAAACAGAATCTTGAGTACTGCCCGGCTACTTATAAGTTGGTAGAGAAGATGCAGGAAGCATTAAAAAGTTGATAGTTGAAAATTGAGAGTTGTTTACTGTATCCAACATTCATAATTCATAATTCAGTTATAAATACACATCTTCAATCAAAAAATATTCCACGGGTTCATCTTTTAAAATAGTAATGGCAAGAATATCGAACTGTATTCTTTTCCATTGAGGTTGCTGATACAGGTATTCTTCTGCAGCATTAATGAGGTTCTGAATTTTCTTTCTGTCAACATTTTCTTCGGGGTGGCCAAATTTTTGGGTTCGCCGGGTTTTTACTTCCACAAAATGCAGGATGCCTTCTTTTTCGGCAATAATGTCTACTTCCCAGCGGCTATGCCGCCAGTTTTGATGCAATATGCTGTATCCATTTTGGGTTAGGTAAATTGCTGCCAAAGCCTCGCCCTGGTTGCCGGTAAGATTATGCTGCGCCATATTTCAAAGATATTAATAAGGTAATTAACAGTATGAGGACAACTGCATCTATTAAATTGAACTTTGAAAAACTATTATTGCTTATTTTTGCCTAAAGCACAAGTAATATGAACAAACAAAATACATCTACATTAATTATCGCTGTTTTATTAATTATCATTGCAGCATTGAGCCGGGTAATATTGTATCCGTACAATTTCAGTCCTATCATTGGCATGGCCATTTTTGCCGGCGCAGTTATTAAAGACAAAAGACTGGCTTTTGCATTGCCTGTCTTAGCTATGTTCCTGTCTGATGTAATATTTGAAGTATCGGGAATTGCTGATGGTTTCTGGGGCTGGGGGCAAATGGTTGGTTATGGCATTCTTGCTTTAATAACCATTATTGCCTTCAGCATGAAAAAAATCAATGTATTTTCAGTAGCGGGTTATTCAATCGGTTCATCCTTATTATTTTTCTTCCTGTCAAATTCGGCATTCTTTGTTTTTGATAATCCCATTTATCATACATACACACAGGACTTCAATGGTTATATAGCTACTTTAGCAGGTGGTTTACCATTCTTAAAAACAGGTATTGTAGCTGACCTGGTTTACAGTACTGTTTTATTTGGCACTTATTTTTTAGTACAGCGTTTTGCTTTCAGCAAAAAAGCAGTTGCTTAATTTAAAAAGATATTTTTTTGAGAAACACCTGCCACTGGCGGGTGGTTTTTTATAAGGATGCCTGTGCTTCTTCATAACCTTCATCCACAGCCAGGTCTTTTCCATCGGCAGCACTGGTTGCCAGTTCGTCGCAGCGGTTGTTGTAAGGATTATCGGCATGGCCTTTAACCCATTTTAATTTTACATTTATTTTTTGGGAGAGATGATAATAATGGATCCAGAGGTCTTTGTTTTTTTTACCGCCTTTAAAATCGGTCTTTATCCAGTTCTTCAGCCAGCCTTCTTCAATGGCACGTACCACATACTGGCTATCTGAGTAAACAATTACCGGCAATTCTTTTTTGGTAATGGCTTCCAGGCCGGTGATTACGGCCAGTAATTCCATGCGGTTATTGGTGGTATGCCGGAAGCCTTTTGAAATTTCCTTGCGGTGGTTATTGTACATCAGTATCACGCCAAAACCACCGGGGCCGGGGTTTCCACGGGATGAGCCATCGGTGTAAATATGTATTGTGCTCAAAGAGATTCAGCTGTTTGTTTTAATAATTGAAGCACCGGATTTTCTTCTCCCTGTGGTTCTTCCTGTTTGGCGCCGGGGCGCTTATCTATTTGCAGAATGACGAGTTTGGTGCCATCATTCTCAGCAGTTAAAACATAGTTCATTTCAAAATAGTTTTCTGCTTTATCCTCCAGTCCGGGCCTTGGTGCAAATAAACTGTAGCGTAAAAGTTCGTTGGGTTTTATTTCCAGCAACTTGCCCCATTGTTCAAATATTTTATCTTCCCAGGCTGTTGTAAAACGGATATCATCGCCAACTTTTCCGCCGGTGATCAGATCGCTTCCGTATTGCCATAGCTTTACCAGCTCGGGTTTGGTGATTGTATCCCAAACTTTTTCGGGAGAAGCTTTGATGTAGATGGTAGAAATATTTGTTGGCATTTTTATTTTTTCGCTTTGATGAAAGTTCAATATTGGTATTTGGTACAAGTGAGTGACACAACTATGATGATAGTAGTGCGAATGCCTGTCCCCAAAAAAATTACACCTGAAACACCCCTGTTTTAAACTCCGCAATATCCGGGTTATGATCTGCCGCTGCAATTCCTTCCGATATCATCTTTCTTGTTTCTGCCGGATCAATGATGGCATCTATCCAAAGCCGGGCACCGGCATAAAACGGCGTGGTTTGCGAATCGTAGCGGGCAATCAGTTTGCTTAATAATTCCTGTTCAACTTCGGGTGTAATTACTTCGCCTTTATTTTTTAAAGTGGCAACCTGTATTTGCAACATGGTTTTGGCAGCCTGCTCGCCACCCATTACCGCAATTTTTGCGGTGGGCCATGCATAAATAAAACGGGGGTCGTAAGCCTTACCGCACATAGCGTAATTACCTGCGCCATAAGAGTTGCCTACTATAATGGTAATTTTTGGTACCACAGAATTGGCAACTGCATTCACCAGTTTGGCGCCGTCTTTTATAATGCCGCTGTGTTCACTACGACTGCCCACCATAAAGCCGGTAACATCCTGTAAAAAAACAAGCGGTATTCTTTTTTGATTGCAGTTCATGATAAAACGTGCGGCTTTATCGGCGCTGTCGTTGTAGATGACACCACCCAATTGCATTTCGCCCTTTTTGCTCTTAACAATCAGGCGTTGGTTGGCAACTATACCAACAGCCCATCCATCTACACGGGCATAGCCGCAAACAATGGTTTTGCCATAATCTTCTTTAAACTGATCAAAGCTGTCCTTGTCTGCAATGCAGTTTATCAGATCAACCATATCGTATGGCTTTGTGTTGCCTGCACTCATGATGCCATACACTTCGCCATTATTTTTTGCAGGAGGTTTTGCATCAACTCTGTCGAATCCTGCTTTTTTATGATGGCCAAGTTTATTCATTATTTTTTTTACCTGGTCAAGACATTCTTCCTCAGTTTTAAATTTATAATCGGCAATGCCGCTGATGGAATTGTGTGTATCTGCTCCGCCCAAAGTTTCGCTGTCAATATCTTCACCAATGGCCGCCTTAACCAAATAGGGGCCGGCCAGGTAAATAGAGCCGTTGCCTTCCACCATCAGGGTTTCATCGCTCATAATGGGCAGGTAAGCGCCGCCTGCAACACAGGCACCCATTACCGCAGCAATCTGCGTAATGCCCATGGCACTCATTTTTGCATTGTTGCGAAAGATGCGGCCAAAATGTTCTTTGTCGGGAAAAATTTCATCCTGCATGGGAAGAAAAACACCGGCGCTGTCAACCAAATAAATGACCGGCAAATTATTTTCCATGGCAATTTCCTGCATGCGTAAATTCTTTTTGCCGGTAATGGGAAACCAGGCACCGGCTTTTACGGTTTGATCGTTGGCAACAATTACACACTGCCTGCCGCTTACATAACCAATGCCGCTAACCGTGCCGCCGGCGGGGCAACCACCTTCTTCGGGGTACATATCAAAACCGGCAAAGGCTCCAATTTCTACAAAAGGTTTATCAGCATCGCACAAATAAGTAATGCGCTCACGGGCTGTAAGTTTGTTGCGCTCTTTTTGTTTGGCTGCCGATTTTTTTCCGCCGCCCTCGTATATTTTTTCAAGATGACGTTTTACCTGGCTCCATGCCAGCTTCATCGAATCTTCGTTCTTATTGAATTCTAAATCCATAATGATTTTTTTTACCGCAGAGCCGCTGAGGTTTGGTTTTCTATCTAAATTTAATCTTAATTTTATTATTCTATCCGCCTGGCAGAAGGAGCAATCATATTTCCCTGCGCCTTTGCGTCTCAGCGGTTATAATTACAAAAATATGGCTAATGAAATTAACCGCATATTAAAACTCTTTGCCGATCTGCAGCATGGTGATTGCTGGATAGGAAATAATTTTAAAGAAACCCTGCACGGGATTGATGATGCGATGGCTATTAAAACTGTTTCGGAAGATACAAATAGCATCTGGCGGTTGGTTGCACATATTACTTATTGGCGTACCAGGGTTGTAAACCGGCTCACCGGAACCGATAATCCGCCGCCGTTTCAGGATTTTCTGTTGCCCAATGATCCCAATAAGGAAAACTGGAAACAGGCTTTGCTTGATTTTGAAGCTGCCTATCATTTACTGCGCAATGCTATTCAGCATTTGCCCGAAGATCATTTAGACAGGCCTTCGCCCAGGGAAGGGCAAACCTTTTATGAATTGATTATGGGTTGCCTGCAACATGATGCTTATCATTTGGGGCAGATGATCTTGTTGAAAAAATCTGCTTAAATCCAGGCAGCTCTCTATGGGTTTATTTAGTTAAATAATACCCTTAATTCGCATCCATTTCCCGGAGAAGATATAATGCTGAGGTCTCCGTTAAATAATGAAGCTCTGGTTTTTATATTCATGAGGCCAACGCCATTAGATTTTTTAGTTGTATCAAAACCAACTCCGTCATCTTTTATACTCAATAAAGTTTTTTCTTTCTCCTGAATCAGGCGTACAATAATTTTTTGTGCACCGGCATGTTTTAAAATATTATTGAACTGTTCCTGAATGATCCTGTATATGCTCAGTTTTAGTTTATCCGGAATATCGGTTTCATCAAAACCACAGGCCTGCAGGCTGATGATGATACCGCTGGTTTCTTGTGTTACTTCTATTATATTACCAATAGCAGCCAGCAGTTCCGATTCATGTAAAGAAGGAGCTATCAATGAATGCGACAGGGTTCTTATTTCTGTAATAGCCGAAAAAATAAGCGTATCTGTTTCAATTAAATAAGGATGATCAATGTTCAGTTCTTTTTTTGCCAGGCCCAGGTACAGGCGTGAGCCTGCCAGTATCTGGTTTATATTATCATGAAGTTCGCTACCCAGTTCCTGCCGCTCTTTTTCCTGGGCTGTTATCACTGCATTGGTAATTTCCTGTTGTTTTAACTGCCGTTCATTTTCCAGTTCGTTTTCCAGGATAATTTTATCTGTTATATCAGTTGCCATGGTAAGTATAACCTGGCGGCCTTTAAACTGTATTAAGTGAGAGCTGATATGCATGTGCATTTCTTCACCCGGTTTATTAATGTGCTTACAAATAACATCCGACCTGAATTCATTTTTTTGACGGGCTACAGATGCAAAGTGTTTTATTTTATTCTGATCTTTTGAGAGACTCAGGTCAAAAACTGTTTTGATAAGAAATTCTTCCCTGCGGTAACCATATAACTCAACGGCTGTATCATTTACTTCCAGTATCTGAAAATTTTCAGCATCCCAGATGAATATGCTTGCGGGGTTATTGTTGAACAGGTAGCGGTAACGTTCTTCAGATGCCTTTAAAATTTTTTCGGCTTCTTTTTCTTTTGTGATGTCTGTTTCAATAGCGAAAAAATATTTAAGATTTCCGGTTTCATCAAACTGAGGCTGGCTTTGTATGCGAAGCCAGTATTTTCTGCCAGATTTGGAATAGTTAATAATGTCACACTCAAAGGGGGCCAGATTTTTTAGTTTATTGCGCATGTATCTCACCACGGCCAGGTTGGTTTCATCGCCCTGCAAAAAATCACCGGGTTTTTTGCCAATCACTTCATCAAATCCATATTCGGTAATTTTAGTAAAGCCTTCGTTTACCCAAACAATTTTCCCTTCGGAATTGGTAATGATTACTGCATTGCCGGTTTCTCTGGCAATAAAAGAAAGTTTTTCTATTTCAGCTTCTGCAATTTTGCGCTCTGTAACATCCCTGCAGTTAAAAACATATCCGGCTACTTCCGGGTTATCACACATATTGGTAACCCTGCTTTCAAGCCATTTCCATTCTCCCTTTGTATTTCTAAAACGCAGCAAGGGCATTTCCCGGTTCATGTCTGGTTTCGTTTCCGATAAATAATCTTTTAGCGGATTTATATCATCAGGATGCAGGAAAGCAAATGCATTTTTTCCAATTGTCTCTTCCGGCTCAAATCCTAATGTCTTTTTAATAGCAGGGCTGCTGTAAAGAAAATAACCACGGTCATTAAAAATGCAGATAATGTCTGAACTGTTTTGAACAAGTGATCTGAACCGTAATTCACTTTTGGCAACCTGCAGTTCTGCTTCTTTTCGCTCGGTAATATCCTGTGTAGCACCAATAAGCCTTATAGCCTTACCCTGTTCATTTCGGATAACATACCCTTTGTCATGCACATAAACATAGGTACCATCATCTCTCAGCATACGACATTCAATCTCATAAAAATCTTTTTTTGAAGATGCCTGTATTTCGTTACTTACCAGTTTCACTTTTTCCCTGTCTTCCGGATGTACCCTGTTATCCCAATCAAGTACTGATTCATTTTTAATTTCTATATCATCAGTTCGGAATAATTTCTTCCAGCCTTCCTTATTGCGGTAAACTTTACCTGTTGTAAGGTTCCAATCCCACACCATATCATTGGTAGCCTGGCTTATTAAATTATATCGTTCACTACTTTCCTGGATATATAATTCAGCCTGCTTTCTTTCTGTTATATCTCTCACAATCATGGAGGTTCTGTGCTGGCCATATGAATCGGTAAACACAGCCGAAGTAAGTTCTGCTTCAAACTTACTGCCGTCTTTACGAATCAGCGTAAGTTCACCTTTGGCCCTGCCGGTGAGCTTGCGTTCTTCTATAAGTTTATATAGCCTTGGGTCTGAAAGATCAACAACACCAAACCGTCCTGCTGCACAAATTTCGGCTTCTGTCATTTTGAATATTTCGCAGGCTGCCGGATTTGCTGAAAGAATATCTCCATCTGTAACAGTAAGCAATATGCCATCCATGCTGCTCTCAAAAAAAGAACGGTATTTGGCTTCACTTTCTTTTATTAATCTTTCCGATTCTTTGCGTGCAGATATATCACGTCCGAATATGATGATTCTTCCATCTTCCAGCATTTTACTGCTTAGCTCTACCAATATGGCAGATCCGTCTTTTCTTTTGATCCTCCGTTCATTGCTGATGGGTTTTCCTGCCTTTAAATCATCAATTTTTATCGGGTTTGTTTTAAGGTCTTCTTCAAACAGCACATCGGCCATATGAAGTTGTAAAACTTCTTCTTTTGAGCATCCAAACATCACGCAACCGCTTCTGTTCACATCAATAAACCGGAAAGATGAATCTACGATACAGATGGTATCAGTTGCCTGTTCATTAAGTGAGCGGTAGCGTAATTCACTTGCTTTTAATTTTTCTTCGGCATTCTTTTGTTCCGTAACATCTTTAAAATAAACCGACAGACCATTCTCAGAAGCATAAGCACTTACTGCAAACCATTTATTGGTTCTGCCTGAAAACTCTACAAAGTGTACGGTGGTTTTTTGTGCAATGGCTTTTTGATAATTATCGAAAAAAGCATTGGGTTCCGGATTTGCAAATACTTCGTGCAGGTTTTTACCGATCATTTCTTCCCGCCTTGCATCCAATAGAATTTCGGCTCTTTTATTCCAATAGGTTACTGTCGAATGCTCATCAATGGCAAAAAAACCATCATCAATTCTTTCCAGTACCATATTCTTCTCTTCGTAGGCCTGTTGTAATGCCGTTTTTGATTTTTCACGTTCGGTTATATCCTGGCAGGTACCTACAGCCCGTATTGGCTTTCCTTCATCATCACTAAAGATCCGCCAACGTTCTTCTACTATTTTTATATTACCACTTGTTGTAAGTATACGGTGCTTGACTGTATTGATTGAATTTTCACCAATAGAATTTACGAATGCAGCATCTACTTTTGCCCTGTCATCGGGATGAACGAATTCTAAAAACCCCGGGTGAGATGTCTGGAACATGGCCGGGTCTAATTCAAAGATATTATAAGTCTCTTCAGACCAAATTACTTCCAGGGTTGACAAATCTGTTTCCCAACTGCCAACTTTTGATACTTCCTGTGTCTGGATTAACCGGGTTTCACTTTGCCTTAACTTTTCTTCTGCTAATTTCTTTTCAGTTATATTTCTTGAATAACAGGCAACACCAACTATTATCCCTGCTTCTTTGATAGGATTAAAAATGGTTTCGGTCCAGAATGCTTTTTGCCTTTTTAACCCTTGGGTATATATATCTTCTTTAAATGATACACCATCCAAAGCTCTTTTATAAATTGCCTTCCAAAAATCAAGATAATCTTCCGGAAAAACAGTTTTCAATAACAGATCATCGCCCGGCTCAACTGTAATTCCTGCCAGATCCTGCATGTATTTGATAAATGCATGATTGGCGGTAATGAGTTGAAAATCGCAGTTTACACTCCATAACAGATCGTCGGTAAAATTTATGAGGATTTCCTTTTCGCTTTTTTCAAATGCAGCAGAATCTTTGATTGCAGGTAATACCGGGGTTATTACTCTGCCCGTTGCATTAACCGGTAAAAGCCCTGGTTTATTGCCTTTTTGGATTGGTTGCTTTTTGTTTAATAACTGAGGCATGCTTTGTTTGGATATCGGATTTTTTAAAAATACTGCTATATCCTGTTACTAAAAGACAATAAACATGCCGCTAACAGAATATCTGATTTTAA
This sequence comes from uncultured Chitinophagaceae bacterium, assembly GCA_963715585.1. Classification (GTDB taxonomy): domain Bacteria; phylum Bacteroidota; class Bacteroidia; order Chitinophagales; family Chitinophagaceae; genus Ferruginibacter. The sequence goes on from OY970254.1 coordinate 1,483,550, forward strand.
ATCTGGTAAATATGTAAAATAGTTTATGAGTAGGATGATATAAATCCTGCAAACAACCGCGAACTTCTTAATGCAAAGGTAGCAACGTGCATTTGGCTTATACATAGTATAAGCAATTTTACTTTTGTAAGTATTTTACTACAACCGTATAAACGGTGAACAAATTGGCAAAGCAATCAAATTAAAAGATAAAATTAAAATGTGCAGGAAGTATTTCTATGCTGAATTCATTGCTTTCCAGATATTCTCCATCTAAATGCGATTGAATGGGCAGATTACTTGTAATGGTTATTTTCTGTGTGTTGTAATAATCTATAAAAGGAAGATCCAGGTGTTTTCCTTTTTCAATAACCGGCAAATACCTAAGCCTTTTAAAAACAGAGAGTGGCTTTACCAGGATCGTATCGAGCAAACCATCATCTGCCTTTGCCATTGGAGCTACAAAAAAACCACCTCCGTAACGGGTTCCGTTGGCAATACTGATCATCATGAATTTGCCTTCTACTGTTTTTTCTGCCGATGAAATGGTATACTGTTGTTCTTTATAAAATAGAATATGTTTTAAAACCGACAACATGAATGATGTTTTTCCGCCAAACTTATTTACGCCCCGCAGGCCTTTGGCAACAGCACCATCAAAACCAATACCTACACCATTTAAAAAATAGCGTTCGTTGCATTTGCCTGCATCAATTGGTTTGGCAGATGATTGCAATACATGATTCACCTGTGCTTCAGTTGTAGTTTTACCATACAACAAGGCATAAAAATCATTGCCGGTGCCACCATTAAAAATGCAGAGTGGTATTTTAATATCGTTATACTGGTTCACAAAATAATTTACCGTTCCATCGCCACCGGTAATCCAGACCTGGTCAAATGTATACAAGCGTTCATCCCATTCTTTTTCTGTAAATATTTGTGAAGTAATTTTTCTTTCGGTGAGTATAGCCTGTATTGCAGCTGCCAGCTTAACTGCTTTTCCGCTTCCGGCAAGTGTATTGGTAGCAATAGCAATCTTCATTGAAGAGAATTTTACCAAAGAAAGGAATAAAAATTTAGATTATTACTGCAGCCTTCTGCCACCGCCATTGCCACTACCACTGCTTCGCTGCATCCTTGTGCCTTGCTGCTGCTGTTGGATTTTTCCGCCAAAGCGGTTTAAGTTGTAGGTGAAGGTTAACAGGAAGTAGCGCTTTAAAACAACTGTTCGGCTGTCGTAATAATAATTCTCGCCCTGCATACGGGTAATGCTTTGATTTTGATTGAGGAGATCGTTTACAGAAAATTTCAACTCGCCATTTTTCTTTTTAAATAACTGTTTGGCAATATTGGCGTTCCATAAAGGGATGTTACGGTTAAAACCGGTTGATTGGCCGGTATAGCGGATATAATCAAAATCGGTGGAGAGTATGAAGGTTTTGGTTATGTAGTAATTGATATCGGTTGAATAAGACTGGGTGAAATAATCGGTATTGTTTCTGCCGGAGGCAATGCTATACTTTGCCTGCGAGTAAGAAACCCTGGCCCTTAAACTAAAATTGAATTTATTCTTTACATCAATATTAACCCCGGCCGATTGCGAAATGGTAAGGCTATTGGTAACATTCAGCTGCCTGTACAGCATGCTTAAACTGTGGTTGTAATTTACAACATTGGTAAAGTTTATGCTGCTGCCTTTCATTTTTTTAAAAGGAATGCCAAGGGTAATATTGGAAGAAACGTTGTAAGCACCATTAAGGTTTACGGGTTTAATAAGTTGAACTCCGGGGCGTAATAAAGAATCGGGGAGGCCCATGCTTTTTAAACTGCTTTGGGTAAGACTGTCGGTGCTGTTAACAATGCGGTTGCTGGTTTGCGAACCGGTGATGGCAATGTTGAGATATTTAAAAGTAATTGGGTTTAGAGTTTTAAAACTGATATCTACATTATGCCCAAATTCCTGCTTTAAGCCCGGGTTGCCTACATTGATGCGTAAGAGGTTGCTTAGGTCGGGCACATCCTGTAGCTGGTTAACCGATGGCTGGTTGGTACGGCCCCGGTAATGAATACTTAGGTTTGTTTTTTTAGTAAAGTTGTAAGTAAAATTTGCTGTGGGAAAAAGATTGGTGTAGCGTTGTTTGGTTTTGATGAGAGAATCTTTTCCGATTGTACTATAAATACCACGGATGCTTTTATTATCCAGCTGCGATGTTTGCACCGCCGTACCAAACTGAAAACTGTATTTGGTTTTTAGATACCTGAAATTAGCACCATAGCGGTGTGCAATAAAATCATTTTCAAAATAGTTGGTTTGCTGCCTGTTGATGATATCAAATTGTTTGGAGGTTGAATTATAATCATAAGCATCTTTATCAGAAGTACTGTGCCTGTTGGTGTAGGCATAGTTCAGTTCCAATATTTTACTTTTACCAAACATTTCGGTAAAAGAACTGGTGATGACATTATTGCGGCTCCTGGTTTTTTGAGCGCTCTCAAAATTCTGATCAATGGTTGTGGCAATGCTGCCATCGGCATTGTAAAAAATAATGGGAGAGATGTTGGTGCCACTGCCTTCACTTCTGTCACTGCCGTTTGAATAACCAAGTGTGAACGTGCGGCCAATCTTTTTAAACTTACGCCTGTAAAGTAATTCGTTGTTAATGCTTACGCCATCACGCTGGCTTTCATAAACTGCATTCCGGGTGTTGGATAAATATTTTTTACCAGGCAGAATAGCCATTGTGGAAGCATTACCCTGGCTATAATTATCCGAATGCTGAAAAGAAACATTGGGTGTGTAGAGAATAGAATTCATCGAGTCGATATAAAATTCCATCCTCAGATTAAACTGGTGATTGCTGTTGGTATTTACAGAAACAGTTTTACTTTCCTCTGTTGCCGAAGAATCATTGAAGAAAGTAGATTCCCGGTAACTGTTTTGTTCCCTGCGGTTGCGTGTAGAAAAATAATTGTAGCTGCCTGTGATGTCAAGCTTCTTGCCAATCTTATCAATATAATTTAAGCCTATAGAAGACGATGTGGTAAGTCCGCTACCTGCGCCGGTAGTGCCACGTCCCACAGTTACAGTACGGTTACCACCACCACTATAACCACCCATGCGCCCCACAATATCGTTGGAGCTGAATCCCTGTTTGTTGATATTGTTGGATGATGCTACCAGCGAAATGCGGCGTGTTTCATTAAAACGATTGGCTGTTAAATTAGTTTGATAATGTTCATCATTGCCAACACCTGCAATGGCTCTTCCAAAATATCCTTTGCGCCTGTTCTTCTTTAAAACAATATTGATGGTCTTGCTGCGGCTGCCATCATCAATGCGTGTAAATTTTGCCTGGTCGCTCATATCATCGTACACCTGCACGCTCTGTATCATTTCGGCAGTAATGTTTTTGGTTGCCATCTTGGGGTCTTTACCAAAAAACTCTTTTCCATCTACATAAATCTTCGTTACCTCTTCGCCCTGTGCTTTTACATTGCCATCCACATCCACTTCTACACCGGGTAATTTTTTAAGCAGGTCTTCGGCATTGGCATTGGGCACGGTTTTAAAAGCGCTGGCATTAAACTGTGTGGTATCGCCCTTTATCTGTATGGGCACATCGCTGGTTACGGTAAACGTGTCCAGTGTATGTTCATCTTTTTTAAGAATGATACTGCCCAGATCGAAGGTTTGTTTGTTTGCAGAAATAGTAACCGTTTTCTGGTAAGGTTGAAAACCTTTAAAACTGATATGGAGTTTATAGCTATCGTTTTCCAGTTCTTTAATATCAAACAGGCCGGCCTTATCGCTTATTGCAAAACTTGCTACGGACGAATCTTTTATAAATACAACAGAAACGGTAGCACCGGCAAGCGGTTGTTTAGCAGCAGTGTCCATCAACATACCTTTAATATTGCCTGCAGGCTTTTGTGCCGTGGCCGAAAAGCAAAGGGTAAAAAGAAGGAAAACAACAAGGGCAATGCGCTGCATAAAAGTTAGTTATGTTACTTTAGACGCCAATGTAGGAAATAACTGGCGGGCATTATTTTAAAAAAACTGCCTGAACAGGATGGTGCAGGAAGGTTTTGATGGATAAGCGGCAGCAGCAAAATTATTTCAGTATAACCGGCCCGTATCTGCCTACTGAAAGAAATGTTTTACATTTGAAAATACAGACGCTGCTAAAAAATATGATGACCATCCGGCAATTTTTTATAAAACATAAAACCATCCTGCTGTATGGTACCAGCCTGGCCTTGCTGTTGTTTTTGCTTAAGTGGCTCGAACTGCGGTATGTAATATTTGACCATGCCCTGGAAATATATGTGGGCGCCATTGCCGTTATTTTTACTGCACTGGGTATATGGCTGGCACTTAAACTAACCAAACCCAAAATAGAAAGGGTAGTGGTTGAAAAAGAAATTTACATTGAAAAAAGCAGGGAGTTTGTTTTTAACGATGCCGAATTTACCCGTCTGGGTTTAAGCAAGAGGGAACTGGAGGTTTTACAATTAATGTCCGAAGGCCTGAGCAATGCAGAAATTGCAGCCCGTTTATTTGTTTCGCTCAACACTATTAAAACCCATGCATCCAATCTTTTTTTTAAACTGGATGCAAGCCGCAGAACACAGGCTATTGAAAAGGCAAAAACGCTTAACCTGATACCATAAGCTGGTACTTTGGTATGAATTGTACGTGTAAAAAAGCAAAATCGCCCGAAAGTATGAGGAGGAAAAGATAATTCTTTTTGACTTTTACACCTCAAACCAAAACTTAGTAAAATGAAAAAAGTAGTTCTTGTTTACGGTATCATTGCAGGCCTCATCGTTACCGGTATGATGGCCTTCTCCACTGGTTATTTTTGTGCCAAAGGAGATTTTGAAGGCGGTATGATTTACGGTTATTCTTCTATGATCATTGCGTCAGCCATGATCTTTGTAGGAATTAAATCTTTCCGCGATAAACACAATGGCGGAGTCATCAATTTCGGCAAAGCATTTAAAACCGGTCTTTTCATATCATTGATTGCCTCTACCATTTATGTGATAGGCTGGCTGATTAATTATTATTGTTTTATGCCCGATTTTATGGATAAATATGCCGCTGTTATGGTTGCCAAAGCAAAAGCCAGCGGCATCAGTGCAGATGAACTTACTAAGCAAACAGCTTATATGGCGAAGATGAAAGAATGGTATAAAAATCCTTTGTTTGTAATTTTGATGACTTATGTAGAGATACTTCCAGTGGTATTGGTGGTTTCACTTATCAGCGCATTGATATTGAAAAGAAAGACACCTAAACAAATACAAACCGCTTAACAAATAAAAATATAAAAATGAAAAAAGTAACAGGAATAGGAGGCATCTTCTTTAAATGCAAAGACCCAAATGCAGTGAAGGAATGGTACAACAAACATCTTGGCCTGGAAGCTAGCCCTTATGGCGCAAGTTTTGAATGGCGGCAATTGGATGCGCCTGAAAAGAAAGGTCTTACGCAATGGAATGTGAATACCGAAGCGGCAAAAATGTATGAGCCATCCACAAAAGACTTTATGATAAATTACCGGGTGGATGATTTAGATGCCCTGGTAGCGCAACTAAAAGCAGAAGGAGTAACCATTGTTGACAATATTGAAGATACCGACTATGGCAAGTTTGTGCATATACTAGACCTGGAAGGCATTAAGGTGCAGCTTTGGGAGCCTAAGGATGAGGAGTAAGAAAAGATTGGTGGCAGACCCGCCTTTTTTTATGCTGCCGCAGTTTGGTCTCTGACCAACGGCGATTAATGTTGCATAATCTTTATTTTCCAGTGACCCGTTATAAGCTATTGAGCAAACGGGGTTTCCATATAAAAAGCTTCAAACCATTTTCCTCCTTGCCTAACGTAATTAACGGATGCCCTTATTTTATCTGTTAGTTTTTTATCGCCGCAATATCCGTCCTGCATTACAACATAGGATAGCAGGACCGTATATTCATTCAATTGTACAAATTTAAAATCATCAAGAGCAATAGCTTTTACATTACAATCTGTTGCAGTTGATTTGATCATTTGCGCTTTGTTGGTTATCCCATCGGAGCTAATCCACAAACAGGCTGCTGTTGTGTTTTTGCGGAACCAGACAGTATCCTTATTTTTCCAGGCTTCCCAACCTGCTTTTTCAAGTGAGATGATCTGTGACTTTAATTTCGCTTCCTTTGATATTTTCGTTTGACAAAAAGCTGTACTGAATAAATGTATTGCTGTTAGTAAGAGTATTAACTTTTTCATTTTTGTTGGTTTAGTAAACTCCGGTATGGTTTAATTAGAGCTAACCGTTTTCAAATAATGCCCGTTACCATCCACCACCGGTGGAAAGCTGCTGATAATCTTTATCCATTTATCTTCCAGCATGATCTGCTTTGTACCGCTATCGGTAAGTACATCAATAGGTAAGGGCATGGGCAGGTTGGTGGCTTTAATGCCGTACTCGTGGTAGCCGGTTTGTACAATGGATAATTCCAGTTTCTTAGTTGTTCTTAAATAAAAATCAAAGAGCGGCTTTAGGTTTTTGCCGGCAGCTTTGCTGAAGAGTTGCTCCACATCATCGGTGACTACAAAGTTGCTGTACGTGTATTGCGGATCGGTGGCCAGTTTTTTAAGCGTAGGAAAAAATAATTCATCGCCCAGCACATAACGCAGGGTATGCATAAAAAAAGCGCCCTTGGTATAAATATCGCCAATGTATGCATTGCCCGAGTTCATTTCTTCGCCCTGTACTATTGGCTTTTCGTTGCGTATGCCTTTCCTGATCATCACCATCATGCTGTCGTAACCCCTTTCGCCATTGGCTTCCCGGCAAAACAGTGCTTCACTGTATGTGTCAATACCTTCCTGTATCCACATATGTGCCCAGTCTTTATTGGTTACTTTATTGGCAAACCATTCATGGCCAAATTCATGGAAAAGGTTACCGGAATAATCCCAGGTACCCACTTTGGTAGTTACAAATTTGGCCCTGTTCTCACCATCGCCATAAGTAATCATGGTCTGGTGTTCCATACCGGGGTTGGGAACCTGGGCAATGCCTATTTTCTCTTTTACCCAGGGGTATTCACCAAAATATTTTTCCAGTATCCGGGTATCACGTTCCCGCATGTCGAGTATTTTTTCGGCAACGGCTTTGTCTTCTTCCAGCACATAAAATTCCATGGGCACTTTGTTACCATCAATGGTGGTGTAAGTTCTTTTGGCAACCACGTATTTACCCACATTAAAAACCACACAATAATTGCTGATGGTATAATTTGTTTTCCAGTGAAAAGTTTGTTTGTCTTTTTTTGCAGTTACTTTTTGTAATAATCCCGGCCCGGCAACGGTTAATCCTTTGGGCACGGTTATCATCATATCCACGCCTTCGTTGGGTTCATCGCTGGGGTGATCTTTACAAGGAAAATAAACTTTGGCTCCTTCCAACTGGCAGTTGATGATTACCCAGGGATTTCCGGCACCATCTTTCTTCCAGCTGAAACCGCCTTTCCATGGCGGCCTTACGGCTACAGGAGGTTTGCCGTTGTATTCAATTTTAATGGTTTGCCTGCCTGCTTTAAAACCGGCTGCATCAACAATATAAATAAGATCAAAATCACGGTAAAAGGTTTTGTTCTTTTTTTCGGCTGTAATTTTTGTAACGTTTAAAAAATTAACCAGGTCGAAGAGGAGGGTGTCTGTTGGCTTGGTTAGAATAAAATCAATCTCGGTATAACCGTTGATGGACTGGTTAGGTATATCCACATCAAGTGCCAGGGTATAATGCCTGATATCCATATTGGCTTGCAGGGGTTTTAGTTTTCCGCCGGAAGTCATATAGTCTATATTACCCTGGGCAATAACAGTGGTTGCAAAAAATGCAAGCAATACAGTGATTGTATATTTCATAAACAGATTTTATTTTTATTAAAGAAACAAAAACTAATTGGGAAAAGGAAATGGGGGAGGAAATTATATATCTATTTAGATTATTTCCAACCCTTATCCAACTTCACCGCTTCCTTCAAAAGCTTCACAACCGCTTTCACATTTATCTCTTCCACATCATTATAAATTTTATAGAAGATCTGTTTGTTGGTGCCTTGTGTTAAGTAATTATCTGCATCGGCAAGTTTGTTGCCATACCAAAAACCAAGCAGCACGCCTTTTTTAATGCCGCCACGGGGTATGGCCGATGGCCAGATAATGCAGATGCCTTTATGGCCATAAAAAAACGGAACCTGGTAAGATATTTTTTCTTTGCAGTAAGCCGGTAACTGTTCTGTAATTATCGCCCTTAGTACATCTACAATGATGCGCTCATGCTCCGGTATGGCATCGTAGAGTTGTAAGATTGATTTTATTTTTTGGTCTTTAATTGCCATCTATGAAATGGATTTAAAACTTTTTAGCTGTCAGCCTGAGCTTGTCGAAGCCGGTGTGTTAATGTGAACCCGCCTTCGACAAGCTCAGGCTGACAGCTTTATTAATCAGGTATCATACTTCAAGCCTGAAATGGTGAGCAATAATTTTCATTTTCTTATTCAGATAAAAACGATGAGCATCATAGCGATGGTCTGCAGAGTTTGGATGAATTGCCTTAATTCCTTTTTCAGGCTTTGCCGCAGCTGACTTTAGCTGAGCGTGTACTAAAACACATGTCAATCCAAAAAAGAGAATGATAAAATATCTGGGCATATGCACATTTGTATTTGCTAAGATAGTAGTTTTAAAAAAGTTTTGATGCTGCTTACCGGATAGCCGTTAATTTTGCGGTACGTTGTTTGTAACTGCTTTTAAAAAGAGATTTCACCGTAACTGAATGATGGCATAATTTTAACAACCAATCAAATGATGAGTATGAAAAATAAGATAGCACTGCTGGCATTACTTGGCTTTGCATTATGCTTTAACACAGCCACTGCACAAACTTCTGTAGAAATGAATAACCAGGGCCTGGCTAAGTACAAAGCCAAAGATTATAACGGTGCCCTGGCAGATTTTAATAAAGCGGTTGCACTGGATGCAAAGAATGAGAAAGCCCTGCACAACCGTGGCCTTGCCAAATATGCCCTGAAAGATTTTGCAGGTGCCATTGCAGATCAAACCCAGGCTATTGCCATAAACCCAGCTTACAGCAATGCCTATAATGACCGGGGCATGGTGTATTACAAGCAAAATAATTATACCGCTGCGCTGAATGATTACAACGCGGCCATTAAAAATGATCCGGCTTATTTTCTGGCTTATAAAAACCGTGCGACTGCACAGGTTGCATTAAAGAATTATGCTGCTGCCGATAATGACTATGCAAAATGTATTGAACTAAAACCTGAGGATGCAGATGGATACCTGGGACGTGGTTCTATGAAAAGTATTCAGAATAATTATGCAGAAGCTATAAAATTTTATGACAAAGCCATTGAATACGAACCCAACAATGCGGTAACAGTTTTAAACAGGGGTAATGCAAAATATGCGCTGAAAGATACGAAAGGAGCTTTGGCAGATTACCAGAAAGTTGCTCAGCTGCAACCAAATAATGTAAATGTATATTTTAACCTGGGTAACATTTACATGACACAGAATAAAAGCAACGAAGCCATAGAAGCTTTTAAAAAATACAATAGCGGTTTGCCTAACGAATGGAGCGGTTATAAAAATACAGCCGATGTGTATTATTTACAATTGAAGCAATACGATCAGGCCGAAATTTATTACAGCAAAGCTTATCAAATAAATAAAACACAAAAAGATATTGTTGAACGCCTGGGTTACAGTCTACTTAACCAGAAAAAAATACCCCAGGCCATTGCCATGTTTAATAATCAAATTGCATTATTACCAAATGATTATTGGGGTTATTATAACCTGGGCGCAGCTTACAGTGTAGGCAAGCAACCGGCCGAGTCGCTTAAAAACCTCGATATTGCTTTAGCTAAGCGTATGGTGGATCTTCCATACTGGGAAACTGATAAAAATATTGACAATGTAAGGTTCCTGGCAGATTTTAGAAAAATGCTGGAGAAATATTTTAATAAAGATATCCTGCTTAAGTATCCTAATTTGAGAGGAGTGCTTTAGAAAATCATTACCAAAACAATTCTTTTATGAGAAAATTATTATGCCTGCCGGTTATTATTGCTTCGCTGATCTTTACTTCCTGCAACACAGCAAAACAAACGGCTACAGGCGATAACGGACAGATAGATATTACCCTTGTACAGATAAATGATGTGTATGAAATAGCGCCACTTGACGGCGGTAAAGCAGGCGGTATGGCAAGAGTAGCAACTGTTAAGAAAGAACAGCTACGTGATAATAACAACACCTTATTGGTTATGGCGGGAGATTTTTTAAGTCCTTCTGTTTATAACAGCCTGAAGTTTGAAGGCAACCGCATACGTGGTAAACAGATGGTAGATGCTATGAACACAGCTGGTGTTGACCTGGCTGTTTTTGGCAATCATGAATTTGATATTCCGGAAGCAGATGTGCAGAACCGCATCAACGAATCGGCTTTTCAATGGGTGTCTTCCAATACTTTTAATAAGAAGGGGAATGATATTATTCCTTTTGTAAAGAACGGAGTGCCGTTTCCTGAAACCTATATCAGAACTTTTACAGATGCTGACGGAACTACTGCCCGTATCGGTTTCATCGGAATTACACTGCCTTTTAATAAAGCGCCCTATGTTAGTTATACCGATGTGTTTACTGCAGCACAAAAAAAGTACGACCAGATAAAAGACAGCTGCGATGCAGTGATAGCTGTTACACACCAGGCCATGGATGATGATATAAAACTGGCCAGGCAGATACCGCGGCTTGCTTTGATTATTGGCGGACACGAGCACGAAAGGCATTATGCCAAAATAGGCAATGTGTATATTACCAAGGCTGATGCCAATGCAAAATCTGCTTATATCATCAGGCTGAATCTCAATAAAAAAAATAAAGAACTGAAACTGAAAGCAGCTATACTGGATGTAAATGAAAAGATCGCTTTGGATTCAACAACAAATGTGGTGGTAAAAAAGTGGACCGATATTGCCAACAAAAGTTATGCATCACTTGGTTTTGATGCAACCAAAGTTTGTATGCAAAACGGCGATCCGCTGGATGGGAGAGAAGCTTATATCAGAACACAGCAAACTAATTTTACAAAACTGATAGTTACTGCCATGGAAAAGGCATCACCAACTGTTGATGTATGCATCATCAATTCAGGTTCTATACGGGTGGATGATATTTTGCAGATGCCGGTAACGCAATACGATGTGATACGCAGTCTGCCATTCGGCGGCAGCATTATGGAAGTTGATATGAAAGGAAGCCTGCTGATAAAAATATTAAATGCCGGTAAGAAGAATGTTGGTAGTGGTGGATTTCTTCAATACTCATCAGCACTCAGTAATGATAACAATGGCTGGTCTTTAAAAAATATTCCGGTTGATGCAGGTAAAACTTACAAAATTGCCATTACTGATTTTTTAATGACCGGTGGCGAAGCTAATCTTGATTTTCTTACAAAGGATAATCCGGATATGGTGAAAGTATATGCAGTATTTACCGACCTGAATGATTCAAGATCGGATGTAAGGCGGGCAATCATCAGGTATATGGAAAGTAAATAATCAACTCGGAAACCTAAACCACTTTCCATTTACTTCAATTAGTACATCAGCAGCACTGGGCCATAATGGAGGCACCGAATTTTTTTGCTCCCAATCTTTTAATGCATCCTGCAACTCTTTTACTTTATCGGGCTGTTGGGCAGAAAGGTCCTGCTTTTCTCCGGGGTCATGTGCAAGATCAAAAAGGTAAGTAACTTTGTTTTTTTCGTTCACGTACAATTTCCAGTTGCCGCGGCGAAAAGCTTTTGAGTAACCGCTTCGCCAGAAAAAATCCTGGTGTGGCAATAACGAATCATCGGAAAGGTAGGGCAGCAGGTTAACGCCATCATAAGTACGGTCTGCTGCCAATGCAGCGCCACTTGTGGCAGCGATGGTAGCAAATATATCCAGCGATGAAACCGGGTGATTGTATGTTTGCCGGGCTGGCAAACCATTGGGATATTTAATAAAGAATGGAACCGATACGCCGCCATCAAAATGAGTTGCTTTGCCGCCACGCAGCGGCGCATTATCGGTTGCACGGGTGTAAGTGGCGCCACCATTATCGCTGGTAAAAAAAATAAGGCAGTTGTCTGTAAGGCCTTCCTGCTCTAACTTTTTAAGTAGGGTGCCAACAGCATCATCCAACGCTTCAATCATGCCACTGTACACACGCCTTACCGAATCTGTTTCGGTTTGTATGCGGTTGTAATAAGTTTTTGGCACCTGGAAGGGATCGTGCGGTGCATTAAAAGAAAGTGTAAGAAAGAAAGGTTTTGTTTTATTGCGTTCAATAAAATCGATCCCTTTTTCTGCCAGGGAAAAAGTAAGGTAGCCTGAATCTTTTACAATGTTTCTTCCTTCTTTTATAGCTGTAGAGCCATGCCTGGGAGCCCATGCAGGAATTTCTGAGAAAGCCCAGGGCAAATGCATGTTGATGTAGAGACTGGTATCAACGGGGTCATCTACATAACGGCTGAGGGCACCATCAAAATAATAAGCGTAATCAAAGCCATGCATATCGGGATAAACAGTGGGCGATGAAGTCAGGTTCCATTTGCCCACATAACCGGTTGTATAACCTTTTTGTTTCAGCATTTCAGCAATGGTGATTTCGCCTGCAGGCAGGTCGGTCACGTACACAGAACGGTCTAAAAAGAAATCGGGTTTTAAAGTGGCAATGCCCACGGGTTTCTTTTTAAAAGATAAAAAATGGCTGGTTATTTTTTTCTTTACAGATTTATCAAACTTATCATACAGCATAAACTCGGCGCCAAAGCGTTGCTGGTAACGGCCCGTGATAATGCCCATGCGTGAGGGCGCACATATAGGCGATGTAACATAGGCCTGTGTAAAGCGGGCTCCCGTTATGCCCAGCGAATCTATATTAGGTGTATGCACCGCTTTATTACCGTAGCTGGTAAGATCGCTGTGACCAAGATCGTCAACAATGATGAGGATGATGTTTGGGGGCGTCTTTGTTTGGGCAGATACAGAAACATGGTAGAAAAAAAATATCAATGTGGTAAGTAACAGTTGTCTTATCATAAAGCAATTGAATAAGCCTTTGGTTTGTTAAGTACAAACAAGATAAAATAAAATGCGGAGAAAAAATTAACAAGGCTGTTTTGCTACAATAAAATACAGGCCCGGAATGGCAGCATAAAATAGTTCTGTAATGGATCAATCATAAATCCACATCAAAATTGGTTTTTGTGAAGACTTAATAAAACTGCCAAGTATTGGAAGAAAAGCAGGGGTTACTGTTGGGCAGCCGGCACTTTGATAGATTCTTGCCGGATAGGTTTCCTGCTCCGGAACATGCACATCTGAATGTAAAACAATGGCACGCTCATAAGCCCTGCTATTGGTACTGTCTAAACCATATAATTTATAAGACAAACCAAATTCTCCCTTATATGGTTTACCAATTTTGTATTTACCCAACGATGTTTTAAAGCTGTAATTATTATTGGAGAACACCAGTTGATCGCCACAATCTTTCTGGGTGGAGCCAAAACCATGCGCCACCAGTGCGGAAAACTCCAAAGAATCTTTTCTCATGTTATAAACAAAAAAACGTTTTTTACCGGAGGGGATAGACATATCAACCAGGAAACAATACTCCATGCTGTAATTATTTGCCTTTGCATAATCCCTGATCTTATCTGCCTGGCGCCTTAAACGGCCGGGGCCGTTAATGCTTTTAATATCAACCGGATTAGAAGAAGTATCATCAACAATATTTGATCCGGCAATTTTTGTAAAATGATAGAAGACAGTTTTTTGTTTGCTGGAAGCAACATCATTTTCAGGAGATTTACTTTTTATTGGAAAGTTAATCGTTGAATGCAATGGCGTACTTGTCGCACCTTTAGATGCGATGAGCAAAGTAAGTGCAGTAAACAACTTTTTAACTTTTTTCATATCCTGAAGATTTAATGCGTTTCTTAAATAGTAACGATAAAACAACCTGACTTATTTGTTACAAAGTTACTTCATTTTGTAAGGTTATGCGGGTAATAATCTTTATTGGCACACTATTTAGTAATATGTTAACTAAATAGTGCTGTTTTAAGTTGTTTTGGGCTATAGCTGTTCATTTTACACTTCCGTAATGACTGTCGTCATGGTTTGATATTTCTTCAGCATTTACCTTTATTTATCATGTTTAATGGCATGTTCAAAATTCAAAAAATTGATAACAAAATATAATCAAGTGCTAATACCCCTAAACCCTTTCAGCAAACCTTTCTTTTATTGTACAGTGTTTTTTTCTGTATTACTACTGATCTCTTTCACTGCAACATCGCAGGATAGTTATGCCAATGCAAAGGCAAGGATAATAAAGACTTTAAAAGTCAGGTACATTGATAAGGCTTACACCCAAAATATTGACCGCTTTTATTCAATCACCTGCGATTCTTTAATTAAAAAAAAGGTCACCATTGATGATAAGCCCATAAAAGATATTTTAATAAGACTCTTTGATATATGCAATAATAAGATCAGTGCTAAGGCAGTTAATTCACTGCGTATTCCTTCTGTAAACCAGGATTTTCTTTTAACACTGAGAACGTACAATAAAACATCAATTGTTAACCTGTACAGAAATATAAATGTTACAAAAAGTAACATACTGCAATATACATTTGACGGGCTTTTACTGGGCGACAGCATAAAAACCATCAATGGCCTGCGGGAAATGTTCCATGACCCTTATTATATTTCCAGCAGTATTAAGTTGCCGCAATATGCAGCCTATAAAGATACATTGCTTTATGCCCTGGCTAATGGTGCACCGGATTTACTGATTAAAAAACTGGCAGATAATGATACTACCTATACTCAACTTGTTAATAACAGTAAAAGCAGAAGCGTAAAGGCAATAACCCGTATAAAAATGGATGAGTATTACGAAAGGTCTATACCATTTAGCCTGGCTATTTATGAAAACCTCATTACAGAAGATTCAATAAAGAAACTTACCCTGGTGCCTGCAGATTATTACCATGCTTTTGTTACAGAAGCGATCAGGCTGCATACCAGTACGGATGCTGAAACACAGTCTTTTTTAAAACAACCAATAGCCGACCTGAATAAAAAAATTGCCAATCACTATTTTATAAAAGCCATCAATGACCTGCATGAATCTCCGGATAATCTTCGTTTTGTTTCGATAAATGCATTGCCTGTAAGCGACCTTTATTTTTTGCTGGTTGCCGGCAGAAATGAACTGGTGATAGGTGGCAGCGATGCATTGTACACATCCAGCTTTTTGTACGTGTTTAAAAAATTCCTGAAAGAAGCGGATAAGGAGGGCCTTGATAAATTCTTTAATGATATTGGGTATTACGGTTTTGATGAGTTTATTTCAAATATTTCTGATTACGGTTTGGTTGATGAACTGGTGAATAACCTGAATGAAGAAAAAGTTGCTTTGTTGTTAGGGAAATATCTTGCAAGTCTGCCTAACAAACAGCTTACAGATAATGAGATCATTTTGAATGCGATGACCATGGCCGAAGTATTGTATGAAATAAGAAATCATGAAGGGATAAAAAGTTCGCTGCTTACTCAGATTGATAAAATTCAAAAGCTACCCAGGCTCCAGAATTATGTTATGTACCAGCGCATGTACAATGGATTTAAAGATATACTGCTTGATAAAAATGAGTATGACAGCGATAACTCCTACGATGTACTGCAGATACAGCGCTTACAAAGAGAGGATAATATTGTGCAGGCTTGTTTTTATTACGATGATGACGATGCATCCAGTTCATTTGCCAGCAGCACTGCAACCTATAATGCCAAGCTGTGGGATAAAAAAGACCTGGGGAATTATATTGTCTTTAACTCAAGATCGGGCAATAAAATGAGGGTATATATGAATAAACCCAATACTAATCAGGGTAGCGACTCATCGCAGAATGAAATGCTGGTGGCCATTGAACATGACGGCTACGTGGTTACTTCATTTATTCACCGGGGACATAGTTACCACCTGGGGCAAAGTTTAAGAAAGATGACCACGTCCAGCCAGTTTGTGTTTTTGGGCAGTTGTGGCGGTTATAGCCAGGTGCTAAAAGTATTTGAACTAAACCCCGATGTGAATATTATTGCAACCCGTAGTGTGGGGTCGAAACAGATAAACGATCCTTTGCTTGACAAAATAAACACTGAGATGGTTAATAACCGGGATATAAACTGGAATGTTTTATGGAAAGAATTTGACAGTAAATTTCAATCAAAGCAAACCAAAGACCTTTTCTCTGCCTATATACCACCTAATAAATATATTGGGGTGAAGTTTATCAGGAAGGTCTTTAATTATTGAAATCCTAATAAAAAACCTCCTCAGAATTTGAGGAGGTTTCTGGCCTTGGTGCCCAGAACTAGCCAGAGTTCGAACTTTTTGATAGAAGACTTGAACAGTTTGTATAATTTTTGAATATCGATAAAATCATTTTTTTTACAATAGTTGAAAGTGAATATTTTTTGGATCAGGGTTCGATTCTCTGCAGCTCCACTTTTAAATACGATATATCATTGATAATCAAAGATATATCGTATTTTATTTTGTAGTCCAGCCCGCTTTTAGCCCACATTTACTATTAATTTGCTTTTTTAGTGATTTCTTAGAGGATATTTGAATTATTATAGATTTTAAAGGTATTTGCTACTCTAAATTAGCAGCCAATGTAAGCAGCCGTTTTGTTAGAATTCGATGTCGTGTTCTTTGCAATAAAATTGTGGATCGCAATCTGTCACAATACAGCCAGCATATCTCGCCTTCACTTCTTTCTTTTTCTTTGTACCCCATTCGATTGTTGTCGCAACTAGGCTAGGCACAACAGCGATAAAATGCCCAATTGCTCCAATGTCCAACCAGCCTTGCAGCAAACCCAATTGTGCGTTCGTGCTTATCTATAAGTCATCAGACTTTCCTTCCAAATGCTCAATGGTTTTCTTTGCTGCAGCCAGTCGTATTTTTTTATTTTTTTCCACAAGCCTGTTCTTTATCCAATGCTCCAGTCGGTGGTGGGCAGGAATAAGAAGGGCTGCAATACAAACTAACGCCATCAGCATGAGAAAGGGTGAGTCACCGGTAGCATAAGCAAGATAAGGATGAATAAATAAATTGATCAGTTCAAAAACAAGCAGCAAAGCAAGGATACCAAAGAACCGCACCCATTTTTCATTAACCACGATGCTATGGCTTAATGCAAAAAATAATATCAGGAAAGTAATAACACCTAAGGTAATGGCTGCATATTGAATATTATGCCCTCTATCTTTTTGGGCTTTTAATTCTGTTAATGCAATTTCCTGCTGCCTCATCTTTTCATCAAATACCAGGCTTTGCATTTGATTGTTCTTTTGTTGGTTGAATAAAGAATCGTTGGCGGCTTTGGTAATGTCCTGGTAAAAAAATGCACTGTCAGCAATTCCTGTTTTCCGGTAATACATGGATAAGAACCGACCGGCATCCCGTACCTCCAGTGTAAATCCTTTTTCTTTGGCAAGAAACATAGATTCCCCGGCATAAAAAAGTACGGAATCAGGCTGCTTGTTTTTTTCAAACACTTTAGCCATACCTAAAAATGCATAACTTAGGACTGCATCACTTTCTGCTGTTTTTAAGTCAGGAATACTTAAACGAAAATATTCCAATGCTAAAGTATTTTTTCCTGTTTCAGCATATATATGCCCAAGGTGGGCTTGTGAAGAACCCATTGTTCGGAAATAATTAATCTGCGAAGCAATATTATATGATTGTTGAGCATAGAGTATTGCAGAGTCAAATACTTTTAACTCAAAATAAATTTGAGCAATGTTTACAAAGGCAATAGCAATACTTTCTTTATTATTAATTTGTTCTGCCAGTTTTTTTGCTTCAAACTGATAGTTGAGTGCCTGCCGGTATTCTCCCTGGTGCAAATACTGAACCCCTATATTTCCTAGGTTTCTTTGCCTGCCATCCAGGTTATTTATCTTTTCATTGAGCCTTAATGCCTGTAAATAAACTTCCATTGCTTTAGGGTAGTTGCCTATGTTACTATATACATTGCCAACCCTGTTTAAGCTTACTGCTTCTCCTTTTTCAAAACCTATGCGGCGGGAAAGTGATAATGCTTCCAGTGCCAGTATCATAGCTGTATCAGGTTTTGACTCATGTAATTGGTATGCCAGTTCTGACAGCAGCAATACACGGCCTGTATCTGTTTTTTCTTTTTGAAGTGCCTGTTGCAGGCTGTCTCTTTTAAATACCTGGTTTGTTTGGGCATCACTATTATATGCAATGGTCACGCTTACAAGAATGAAAAGAATTATTTTTTTCATAAGTGTTTAATTAGTCTATTCTCCTTCAACTTGTTCAATAATTTTAAAAGCCCTAAATAAAAAGACTCATTAGTATGTGTAGGGTGTTCGCCAGCATGACGCACAACGTTCGAGGCCTTTGTGTATTCTAGGATAGTAAACTACCAACTGCCCCGGAACTGAAGCTAAATTTATAACTAAATGCTGAAGTTTAGAACTACTACCCAATAGTATTACGTCCGCCGAAACCAAAGCTTGGATATGCACTGCCGATGATTGCTTCAATGTCCCGCCCCAATACACAAAACCTGATCCTATGTTTACAATTCAATAAATTTACTTAACAGGAATTAATCAAATTCAGAAAGAACAAAGGGCGGAATAAGACCGAAAAACCTGATAGGCCATTGAGCCTTTCTAACATGATAGTCACCGCCCTTTTCTTACCCGATGCTGAACAGTTCAACAAGCTCCGTCAAGCTTGCATTAGGATAGATAGCACAGTGTAAGTATGTTCTTCCCTTGTTTTTTCCTTTATTAAAAATAATACAATCACCCCAAAAAAAGATGTTTATGGAAGACAAAAAATTATGTTGTGGTATTGATGTCTCACACACAACTTTGGATGTTAGCTATCAAAACAACCTGGGCAATTTATTTCACCTTAAGGTAGGTAACAACATCAACGGATTTAAAAAGATCCTTGAACACACAGGCACCGGTTATCACTTTGTAATGGAGGCAACAGGCGTATACTATATACGGCTTGCTTTTTATTTACATAGCCTTGGTTGTAAACTTAGCGTGGTTAATTCACTTTCTGTTAAACGTTACATTCAAATGCATCTTGAACGCAACAAGAGTGACAAAAAAGATGCCGCCTGGATTTGTCGGTATGCTATTGAGCAACGGCCGCCTTATTGGGAAATGCCCGACAGCGCTTATTTTGAGTGTAAGCAGCTTTACAACACCATCCGGGAATACACCGAACAGATCAAGCGCTTCAACAACCAGCTGCACAGTTTGCGATTGCTGCCTGTACCCAGTAAAGACACGATAAAGTCACTGGAAAAAGTAAATCAGCAATTAGAAAAAGAGGTCAGTATTTTAGAACAAAAACTGGAAGCCTCTTTGCAACAATGGCAGCCCGATCAGCTCAAAAGCGTAAGCAGTATAAAAGGGATTGGTAAACGTGCCACAGCGATGTTGATCGTGTTTACCCAGGGTTTTAAATATACAAACAGTCATCGCCAGCTTATAAGTTTTGCTGGTCTTAGCCCAACTGAATATAGCAGCGGCAGCAGCATACAGGGCAAAGCCAGGATATATAAACGGGGCGGTAAAAACTTGCGTGATGTGTTGTACATGTGCTCCATGAATGCGATGAAAACAAACCCGGCCTGCAAAGCTCTTTACGAAAGGCTTAGGGATAATGGAAAAACAGGTAAGCAAGCTTTAATTGCGGTGTGCAATAAGCTTTTAAAACAGGTATTTGCAGTGGTAAAAAACAACAGTTTATATCAGCCAAATTACTGCTCAGCAAAACCATAAAAAAGAGCAGAATTTATTTGGTTTTTTACACAGTTCATGTTATGTGCCGTTTTTTATCAGGAATCTGTTAGTTTGTTAAAGGCGTTGGTCTCCATTTTGGGTTAGATTCTGTCCCGCTACCGCATACCATCATCCATTTTCCTTTATACTTTATGTATGTCTCAAGCCTTGTTACATTGAATTTTACCAAATGTCCAAAAACATAACTGGTAATCATTGCCCGCCAATTATAAACTAATGTTCTGCCCTCATTATAAACAACCGCTTTTTGTGAGGTTGGGTCAGTCTTGATAGAAATAGTAAATACTTTGTCTTTGGGTAAGCTGTCCAAGTTAGTGTTGTCACCAAGTGGTTTTGGTGCACCCTTGTAGGTTAAGCTGTCATGTACTTCACCCATTGGGTTTATTGCAATTGAATAGTTGCTTTGCAAGTTGGAAAACAGGTCATTGTTATTGTGGTCGTTCAACTTTGCTTCCAGAAAAGATTTTATTTCTTTTTTGTAATTTTTTTGTTCTGCATCAAAATTTTCAAACTTTTTTTCTTGCCCGAAAATGCTGTTTGATAAAAATAGTAAGACAAACACTGCTAACAAATTCGATTTCTTCATTTTAATAAATTTTAGTTTTATGCAAAGGTTGTTGAAATAGAAAGATTGTTATAGTAAAAAAGCGACAACTTTAATATATGATGGCGTTGGCGAAATCAAAAGCTTTAGGCGTAATGTCTGTAAATTGTTTAAAATCACGTAGCAGGTGCATTTGGTCGTAATAGCCAACCATATAAGTAATATCAACCCAGGATAACTTTGGAGTCTTCTTTTTTATTTTCATCGCTTCATTGAACTTTAGTATTCTTTGGTATAATTTTGGAGTAACCCCTGTTCGCTCAAAAAATTTTCTTTCAAACTGCCTATTGCTGAGACAAGCGTCAGAAGCCAACCTGTCTAACGAATACTGATACAAACTCTTTTGGTTAATAACAAAATCTATAGGGTGTTGATATGTCTTAATGGTTTTTGCTTCACTCATTAAATATTTGTCTACAAAACTTGACATTTCTTTAAAATTTTGGGCATTAGCAATTTGCTCTTTTAATTCCACTACAGAGTTTCCTAAAACAGAAATTGTTTCAGTATGTCCGTTTGCAAATAATGACATTGGAACACCAAATAATTTATAAAAACCACCCGTTTGAAAAATGATTTTGAACATAATATAATCGTCTGGAATTAGCATGTCTACCCTTGTTGTAGATTGACGGATTATGATGGTGTCTGTTGTTTTTACAAATTTTCCTTCAACCTTACTGAACGGTAAATTTCGGGGAAAGAAGCATATAGCCTCCTCTGGTGTTGGTGTGTTAGAAAGAGGTGTAGGACTAAAGTTTGCCCAATATACATACCAATATTCTTTTACGAATTCACTTAAAGAAGGGTGCGGTTTGTTTTTAAATAAATCAGGCATAGTTCATGAATAAAATCAACTATTGTAAAGTGTCTGCAAAATGGCACATAACGGGCAGGCCTTGCTGCAGGGCTGGAATTCATTGCTTGTCCGCCCGGAACCGCTGCTGATTAAAGATATAAAAGTACAAGTTAACAAACAAAAGCCCAAGATTGAATGTCCAGCCCAGATGAAGCACAACAGCGATCCCGTCCTAAATATGCCTTAATAATAGCAACCCCATTATTAAAAATTCAAGAGTTGGAAAAACTTAAAAGTTTGGGATTTGTTAGTGAATCTTAAAATTGGCTGAAAACCTATATTATAAAGGCAGGTAACAGGCTTATTTAAAGCGCTACAAATAATGACCTTCTCGTTTTCTATTCTGTGTTTTTTGGTTTGGTGGCCTTTACCTTTTATATCTTCAACCAGTAATATTTAACCGGGGCTAAATATCCTGATTTCACCTGATGAAGTTTCAATTTCTATTCCCCCATCAAGCAAAACGATGGATTGCCTTTGCGGTGCATTTTGAAAATCTTAGTCGTAAGATCGTACTACTTCCCGGAAGATAATTCCTTTTGCCGGCGATACCTCAGATAAACTACCAATTTGGCCGGCGTATTTCAATGGAATACATATATCTTCAAAATGGCTTTCACCATGGGCATCACTAAAAACTCTTGTTACAACAAATAATAGTGGTACGGCCCCAGGCGGGTCAACTTTCGCTTTCTTAATAGTAATCCCACATATTTCCTTACGTATCAATGCAAATCAATGCGTATCAATTTGTATGGAAAAGTATGTAATTATTTCAATTTGCATTTAAAAGTTTCACATTATAGAGATGTACTAAAATTTATATCAACGTCTCCTCGAGGACGAATAATTTTCGCTGACGGCTGGCGCATATTTAAGAAATGCTTGTGAAGAATACGCTAAATCACATCCATCTAAAGGGCGGCTATCTAAGTCAAAAAAAGAGTTAGTTTTACATTATGTTTTATCGTAGAAAAATTATATTGGCCTTGTTACAGGTATTTGGTGGCAGATTGGAGAAAATCAACCTGCAAAAACTGCTTTTCCTGGTATGCCAAAAACAAAAGGAGCCGGAGTACGATTTTATACCCTATTTGTACGGCTGTTATTCTCATTCGGCTAAGGCCGATTTGTTTACAATGGTGAAGAAAGATTTTTTAACCGAGGATGAAACGGGCTATTCAAAAAAAGACCGCAAAAACTATTTGGGATTATTAGATGAAGAAGATAAAAAGCTGGTGAACCAGGCCTATGTTCTTTATAATAAAATGGACGGTGATGGATTGATGAAACACACTTACACAAACTTTCCTTACTACGCTATTAACAGCACTACTGCCGAAAGGCTTTTAACGCAGGAGCAATTAGATAAGGTTAATAATTTTCGTCCGGCTTTAATGGCTACAACGCTTTACACAATTGGCTACGAAGGCATATCGCTTGAAGCATATTTGAACAAATTAATTAAGCATGATATTAAAGTGTTGGTAGATGTTCGCAATAATCCATTGAGCCAGAAATTTGGTTTTTCAAAAAGCCAGTTAATAAGATATTGCGAAGGTTTACATATTGAGTATATACATTTCGGAGATGTGGGTATCCAGGCCGAATACCGGCAGGAATTAAAGGAACAATCTGATTACGATAATCTGTTTAACATTTATAAACAGAAAACGCTTCCTAATACAATTACAACCCAGGAAAAAATACTGGCTTTGCTGAAAGATAAAAAGCGGATTGCGTTAACCTGTTTTGAAGCAAATATTTGCCAATGCCACCGCAAACACCTGGCCGAGGCAATCACCCAACTACCCCAATGGAATTATGAACTAAAGCATATTTAGAATGGCACTTACCAGAGTATTGATTGCTGTAAAAACTTACCCGGCATTATCTTCAAAATATGATGAGTTAGTATGCACTGCCGGCTTTTTAGAGAACGGCAATTGGATCAGGATTTTTCCTATTCCCTTCCGGAAACTGGAATATGATAAGCGTTACAGTAAATATGATTGGGTAGAAATTGATTTGACAAAAAATACCGGTGACTTCAGGCCGGAAAGTCATAAGCCACGGTCTATTGAAAATGCTTTTACGGTAGTTGGCCACATAGAAACTCATAACAATTGGCAGCAAAGAAAAGATATCGTTTTAAAAAAGGTTTATACCAATCTTACACAACTTATAGCCGAAGCAAAAGATAAAAAGATAGCTACCTCATTAGCGACATTTAAGCCAAAGGAAATACTTGATTTTACCATAGAGCCGGTTGAACGAGAATGGGACAAAGAAAAGCTGGCAACACTTAAAGCTAAAGCCCAACAATTACATTTGTTTCAGAACGCCGAGAACCCTTTTGAAGTGGTAAATAAATTGCCATTCAAGTTTTCTTACAGGTTTAAAGATGATGCAGGAACCCTTTCCAAATTAATGATAGAAGATTGGGAAATTGGAGCCTTGTATTGGAAGATGTTGGCAAAATATGATGGTCATGACCGGGAAACAAAAGCCTGTGAAGATGTAAGGAAAAAATATTGGGATGATTTTACTTTAACAAAGGATTTGTATTTGTTTTTGGGAACTGTTTATGAAAGCCATGCAAAAAACTATCCTAACCCATTTGTTATTATCGGAACATTTCATCCTACATTTCCAAAACCAGTAAAAGAAGAACTGCAATTAAAGTTATTTTAAAAACTTTTATCTCCTTTAACGCCTTAAGGTCGTCTTACTCAGTGCCTCACCTCTGTTCCTCCGGCGAGAGTCAGGTTGTAAATCCAAATGCAAGGGCAATTTTATTATATCCTTAAAACATCAACCAGCACTAATTTTACAACAACTATACATATTTTACTCTTACTTCAACTTCTCCACAGAATTTGTATATTGTTTTGTAAAAAAGAATTTAGTGAAAATATTGATAATTGAAGATGAAAAAGCATTAAGTGAAAGTATTACCACTTACCTGAAAGGGCAGGATTATATATGTGAGACTGCCACCGATTTCAATTCAGCGATGGAAAAAACAGAATTATACGATTATGATTGCATCCTGCTGGATATTACCCTGCCTGGGGGCAGTGGGCTGTCTGTTTTAAAGGAATTGAGGGCTAATAATAAAATGGATGGCGTTCTTATTATATCGGCTAAAAATTCTATTGATGATAAAGTGGCCGGGCTTACTTTAGGTGCTGATGATTACCTGCCCAAACCTTTTCACTTATCTGAATTGAATGCAAGAATTGGTGCCATCATACGGCGAAAGCAATTTGGCGGCAGCAGTATCATTCGGTTTAATCATATCAGCATTGACACGCAGGCAAAAGTTGCTGCGGTAAATAATACCAGCTTAGACCTTACAAGAAAAGAATATGAGCTTTTGCTGTATTTTGTAAGCAACAAACGAAAGGTGATTTCCAAAACTGCCATTGCAGAACATTTATGGGGTGATGAGATGGAAGGTAATCTGGATTTTATTTATACCCACATAAAAAACCTGAGAAAGAAATTAATAGAAGCCGGTGATGCCGATTACATAAAATCGGTTTACGGCATGGGATATAAATTTACTGACTGATGAAACTGCTGGCAAAATATAACAGGGTAAACATTCTGGCTACTACCATTGTATTTATGATTGGTGGTGTTTGTTATTATTTTATACTGCACCTGGTTTTAATTAAACAGCTCGATAAAGATCTTCGGGTGGAAGAACAGGAAATAATAGATTATGTAAAGGCCCACAACAACCTACCTGATTCTGCAGATTATAAGGACCAGCAGGTTTCGTTTGAACAGGTGGCTGAAGCGGTTAAAAGAAAATTCGGGAGTGTTGATATTTTAAAAAAGAAAGACAACGAATATATAACCATACGACGATTGATGTTTTCTGTAAATATTTCGGGTCTTTATTATAAGGTTTTAGTTTCTAAATCACAACAGGAAACAGAAGATCTTATACAACTCATCGTTTCCATCACACTGGCGATGGTAATCCTGCTATTGCTGGTTTTATTTATTATTAACCGCTTTGTACTTAATAAACTGTGGCTTCCCTTTAACAACACACTTACGCAACTCAGGCAATTCAATCTGCAGTCTAAAAAAAATCTGGAGTTGAACGATACCGGTATCAATGAATTCAGGGAACTTAATAAAGCAGTAACGGTGATGAGCAGCCAGGTACTTAAAGATTATGAATCTTTGAAAAGTTTTACCGAGAATGCATCACACGAAATTCAAACGCCGCTGGCTGTTATAAATTCAAAATTGGAATTGCTGATGCAGTCAGAAAATTTTTCAGAACAGCAAATGAATGGGGTAGAAACCATACATGATGAAATCAGGCGGCTTTCCAGGCTAAACCAGTCGCTATTATTATTAACTAAAATAGATAACCAGCAGTTTAGTGAAACAGAGGCTGTGGATATAGCGGTGATTATAAACCGCCACTTGTATAAATACGAAGAACTAATTACGGCAGCGCAAATTACCCTTACAAAAGACATTGAAAAAATTGATGCACTGTTAATGAATGAAACAATGGCAGATATATTAATCTCTAATTTAATTACCAACGCCATTAAGCATAATATTGAGAAAGGGGCAATAAACATTGTATTAAAAGAAAATTGCCTGATAGTTAGCAACACGGGCATTCCACTGGCTACGAATACAGATGAGTTATTTGAACGGTTTAAAAAAGATAATGTAAACTCAGAATCATTGGGTTTAGGTTTATCTATTGTAAAAAAAATATGCGAACGATACAATTTTAGTATAAAATATAATAGCATTACTCAATTGCACAAAATCACTATTCAGTTTTCACAAACAGATTGAATAGTAGCATTATTTTAACATTCAACTTCAAATTCGCTACAGAATGTCATTTTAGATTTACATTATAATTAAAAATTAATAATTAAAAAAACGAAAAATGAAAAAGTTACTAATGTCAGTTATGGCCATCACGGCAATTGTATTTGCCGCCAGTGCCCAAAAATTAGATGCAGCTAAAGTACCTGCAGCAGTAAAAACCTCTTTTGCAAAGCAATATCCCGGCACAAAAGTTAAATGGGAAAAAGAGAACGGTTTGTATGAGGCTGGCTTTGATCACAATGGCAGTGAAATGAGTGCCATGTTTGAAGCAAACGGCACCATGACAGAATCGGAAATGGAAATTAAAGTAAGCGAATTGCCAGCCTCAGTAATGCAGTATATAAATACACATCACAAAGGAGCCTCTGTGAAGGAAGCTGCTAAAATTACCAAGGCAAATGGCGAAGTTAATTATGAAGCAGAAGTAAAAGGCAAAGATCTGATATTTGATGCAAATGGTAAATTTCTGAAGGAAGTAAAAGGTTAATTTTTTCACCGGCTAAGGTTGAGAGTTAATGGCAAAGGGGTGTAATTAAATACATCCCTTTTTTTACTTCAAATATTTTTAAGACCTGTTTTAGGTTGTAAGAAAAGAGTTACAATTTTTATAAGCTATATCAGGTATTTTAAATATTCAAAGATTGCTTGTAATGCATAAACAAATTAACAACCAGTGCCTTCAATAAGTTTTTTCAATGCATTCAACGGGTAATCTTTAAGTTTGCAAATGAGGTGAAAATTGTAAAAATAAAACCCGAGCAATTAAAAGAATGATAACTTACAACAATGCTTCATGTAAAAAGCACATATAAATATCTAATTGTAATCGTTATTGGACTGGTAATATTTCTGCTTGATTATTTTGAATTAATAAATACCCTCTCTAACGAAATTGTTTTATCAGCAATCAGCCTTTTAAAAGCCGGGTACTTTATTTTTTTTGTATTCAGAACAATTAAAGAAACTGCACATAAAGAATTTAATTTTCATGAATTTATGGGCTTTGTAGTAGTTAGTATTTTGTTAGTTATATTTTCCTTTGCAATAGACTATTATTGCCTTTTTAGAATAGATGCCCAATCATTTGCTGGGGTAATTGCAAAGCAGAACATTTTAACTGAGTTTATTAGTTTCTTTTATTATAGTATTTCAGTTTTTACCACTGCAGGTTTTGGAGATATAAAACCTAACAGTACCAGTGCGCAAATTTTTGTTTCTACAGAGTTGATGATTGCTTTCTTTTTTACAATTCTTATAATTGCCAATATTACACATCTGCGTAGCTCATTTGTAAACAAAAAGAATGGCAGTTAATTTTTTAAATTAAAAAAACTAAAATGAAAAAAGTATTAATAGCCGTTGAAGGTGGGCCATTAACAGAAACGGTTGTACAACATGGCATAACTCTGGCTAATTTAATTCAGGCAGAAATTGGTTTGGTATATGTAGTAGATGCTACAGGTTTTATGGGTGAAGGTGGCTATACTATTCAAAACTATATACAGGATTCACACAAGGAAGCACAGGAACTGTTTGCCAAACTAACTTCTGAATTTGGTATTCAGCAAACCTGGACTTTTATTGAAGATGGTAAGCCTGCTGCAAAAATTGTAGAAACAGCCAATGAATGGAAAGCGGATTATATTGTTGCAGGCACACATGGCAGAACAGGACTTTCTCACTTACTAATGGGTAGCGTTGCAGAGCATGTTATCAGGCATAGTAAAGTTCCTGTTTTGGTAATAACTGCTGAGCATAAATAGAATAATAGCAGGGCAGGCTGCATTATTGGTTTTATCTGGGTTAATATAAAATACTTACGCTTAATAAAATGAAATCTGCATACAGGTAATTATGAAATTAAAAATAACCAATAAAACCCTTTTAATTTTATCAGCTTACTATGTGTAATCATCAATTTATTTTGGTTTTTTTATCAAAATAGCAACCCTGATATTTTTATAGAATTAAATATTCTTACAGGCTTTACATTAATGTTGGTTGTGCTTTTGCCAGCTATTAAACAGCAAATAAAAAATGATCAACAAAAAAAAAACTAACAGGCTATCCCGGTTTTGGAAACTTCTTGGGCCCGGCCTTGTAACAGGTGCAAGCGATGATGACCCGTCAGGAATTGCAACTTATTCGCAGGCAGGGGCACAATATGGACTCTCAACTTTGTGGACAGCACTTATTACATTTCCACTAATGGCAGCCATACAGGAAATGTGTGCAAGAATTGGATTGGTTACCTCCCAGGGATTAACAGGAACGCTTAAAAAAAATTATTCAAAATCCATTTTATATTTAATGGTTGCATTCAGTTTTCCGGCAATTGTTATGAATATTGGTGCTGATATTGCAGGAATGGGAGCGGTTGGAAATTTACTGATTCCATATGTTCATCCAATATTTTTTAGCATTGGTTTTACCCTCCTGCTTTTAATTTCCATTATTTTTTTACCGTATAAAAAAATTGCACCAATACTTAAATATCTGTGTATTGTGTTGCTGGTTTATTTTATTGTTCCTTTCCTGTACAAACAAAATTGGCTTACTATTTTAAAGGGAACATTTATACCATCTATAAAATTCAATAAAGACTTTATTAGCATCCTCGTTGCTATTTTGGGTACTACCATTTCACCTTATCTGTTCTTTTGGCAGGCAACAATGGAGGTAGAAGACAGAAAGGAAAAAAAGTTATTGATACTTAATAAAAAAATAATGCAGGATATGAAACAGGATGTTGATTTTGGAATGTTGTTTTCAAATCTTGTCATGTTCTTTATCATTCTCACAACAGGCACTGTATTGTTTAATGGGGGCATTCATCAAATTAATACTGTGGAGCAGGCTGCACAAGCACTAAAGCCATTGGCAGGAAATTTTGCTTACCTACTTTTTGCAATTGGCATAATTGGCACCGGGTTCTTAGCTATTCCTGTTTTAAGTGGCTCACTTTCGTATATCATTACCGAAACATTTGGCTGGAAGCAGGGTCTTGATAAAAAATTTCATGAAGCAAAAGCATTTTACCTTGTAATTTCAGTTTCACTGGTGCTGGGTTTATTAATGAATTACATTGGTATATCACCTGTAAAAGCACTTATTTATTCAGCTATACTCTATGGCCTTACTGCACCTGTATTAATTGCTATTATACTTCATATTGCCAATAATAAAAAAGTGATGGGGGAATATACAAACGGCAAACTTTCAAATATACTGGGATTTACGACCCTTGTAGTAATGACTGTTGCAGCAGTAGTAATGATTTATTTACAACTCGTATAAAAAACGGTTGCAGAAGTTAGTCGGTTAAATAACTATGCGGAGTATGATAGAGCATGAAAAAGAGATAGTAAAATATCTGTTTGGATAATAAAGGTGGCGTATAAATAATTATTACGGATGAGAAAAAATTATAATCAAGTATTTGATTTCTTAACCAATCTATTTAATAACACTACATCAAATAACAATGCATAATAAGTTTAAAATAAAATCCGGAGAACAGATAAGCCTGAATAATGTAGAAACAAAAGCGTCGCAACTTTTTTTTGCTGATGAAAATGAAGCAAAAATAATATTAGCAGAAGATGTGAATAAAATGGAGCAGCTTCAGCAAAAATTTTATGCATCCAGTAAAAAAGCGATACTTATAATTTTTCAGGGTATGGATACTGCCGGTAAAGATAGTTGCATCCGTCATATATTTTCCGGGGTAAATCCACAAGGTTGTACAGTAACCAGTTTTAAACAACCCACACCACTTGAGTTATCGCATGATTTTATGTGGCGGCATTATTCCATACTGCCTTCAAAAGGTTTTATCAGCATCTTTAACCGTTCTTACTACGAAAATGTTTTAATTACAAGGATACATCCTGAGTTGTTGCTGAAAGAAAATGTGTCCGGGATAAAAACTGCAACTGATATTACAAATCACTTTTGGAAAAACAGGTTTGAAACAATTAATGCATTTGAAAAACAACTGGCAGCGTCTGGTACTGTTATTTTAAAATTCTTTTTACACATATCTAAACAGGAACAAAAAAACAGGCTGCTGCAACGCATCGCAGATAAGGATAAGAACTGGAAATTTGAGTACGGTGATTTAAGTGAAAGGGCATACTGGCATCAATACAAAAAAGCTTATGAAGATATGTTGAGCAATACATCTACCCACGATGCACATTGGTATGCAATACCTGCAGATGAAAAATGGTTTAGCCGGGTTGCTATCAGCCGCATCCTTGTAAAAGTTATGGAAGATATGGATTTGTCTTTCCCGGCATTAACCAATGATAAAATACAATTATTAGCTAAAGCCGCCATTGAACTAAAAGATGAAAATTAAATTGATTCCATGCTGTGTTATTAACTTATTATGGAAGAAAAAGAAAATGCAATAATAAAAAATGAGGAGGAAAATATTCCTGTTACGGATTTAAAAACCGGCCTTACAGATGCTGCGGTTATTCAATTGAGGCAGCAGTATGGTTATAATGAAGTAACAGAAAAACACAAGTCAGCAATAGGTTTATTGGCCCGGCATTTTTGGGGGCTTACTGCATGGATGCTGGAAGCAACAGTAATTATCTCCTTTATACTTCATAAAACTTTTGACGCCTGGGTTATACTGGCACTGCTGATTTTTAATGCATTGATTGGATTTTATAATGAGCAAAAAGCAGCCAAAACAGTAGCCGCTTTGCAACAACAATTACAGGTGATGGTAAGGGTGTTACGCAATAGTAACTGGTTTCAAATTTCATCAAAAGAATTAGTGCCTGGCGATATTGTGCGGATTAGAACGGGAGATTTTATAACCGCAGATATGCAATTGCTGGATGGTGAAATAAAGGCTGATAAATCTGCCCTTACCGGGGAATCTGCCTTAATTGAGGTAAAAAAAAATGATACTGTGTTTGCAGGTTCTGTAACAAAGTCTGGCGAAGGCACAGCAATGGTAACTGCTACAGGCACCCAAAGTTTTTTTGGTAAAACAGCAAAATTAGTAATGACGGCAAGCCATAAAATGCACATGGAAGAAGTGGTGGTTAAAGTGGTAAGGTTACTCTTTATTTCAGTTATTTCGGTATTAGCTATCACAGCAGTTATTGGTTTAATAAGCGGCCAGGGTTTACTTACTGTATTGCCCCTCATATTAATATTGCTGGTATCAGCGGTACCAGTGGGCATGCCTGCAATGTTTACTATCAGTATGGCAAGGGGTTCAAAAGAACTTGCAGAAAATGGCTTACTGGTAAGCAGGCTGAGTGCCACAGAAGATGTGGCAACCCTTACCACCCTTTGCATTGATAAAACCGGCACCATCACTAAAAACGATTTATCATTAAGGCAAACTGTTGCAACTAATAATTTTTCTGAAAGTGATGTAATAATGTTTGGTACAATGGCTTCTGTTAAGGCAGATAATGATATTATTGACCTTGCTTTTATAGAAGTAGCAGAAAAACAAAAACTACTTCCGCAAGATTTTAAACAGGAGACATTTGTCCCTTTTAATGCCGTCATAAAACATACTGAGGCTACTGTTTTTTTTAATGGCAACGGCTGTACTGTTGCAAAAGGAGCTTTTGTAGCCATAAAAAATATGTGCAATATTACTGCTAACGAATTAGATAAAACGGTAGATGATTGGGCACACAAAGGGTTTAAAACAATTGCGGTAGCTGTAGCAAAAAGCGATAGGAATTTTCAATTGGTGGGTATAGCGGCTTTGTTTGACCCTCCACGGGAAGATGCAGCAGCAATGCTTGCTTCCATTAAAGCTTTAGGGGTAGATATAAAAATGCTAACCGGCGATGCTTTACCTATTGGTAAAGAAATTGCCATACAGGTGGGTATAGGAAATAATATTGTTTCAATGGGTGATGTAAGACAACAAATGACAGTTGCTGAAGAGCGGATTAAAATGATAAACTCCTGTAATGGTTTTGCAGAAGTGTTACCCGAAGATAAATTCAATATTGTAAAAAGCCTGCAACAGGCAAAGCAGATAGTAGGCATGACAGGCGATGGCGTAAATGATGCACCTGCATTGAAACAGGCAGAAGTGGGTATAGCAATGAAGAACGCTACCGATGTTGCCAAACAGGCGGCAAGTATTATTTTATTAAAGGAAGGCTTGCAGCAAATTTTAGACCTGATCCGTGTTGGCCGCAGCATACATGTAAGGATAGCCAACTACACAGTAAACAAGATTGCTAAAACTATTCAAACTATTTTGTTTGTATGCGTGTCGTTTATTATCTCCAAACAGTTTGTAGTGGCTACTATTGATATGGTGCTGCTGTTATTTTTGATAGACTTTGTTGTACTGGCTTTAGCCGTTGATAAAGTAAGCTGGAGCAGGCAACCTGCCAACTGGAATATAAAACCACTCGTAAAAAAAGGGGTGTTAATAGGGCTATTACTTTTTACAGAATGTATTGGCTGGTTCTTTTTGGCTAAATCAATTTTTAAAATACAGGATCCAAACATGTATCATACTTTAGGGTTTGCCTGTTTGTTTTTCTCCGGCATTGCATCCATACCTGTTATAAGAACAGATAAACGGTTTTATAAAGAGCCCATCAGTAAAACCCTGGTGTATGTTTTACTGGCAGATGTTTTAGTAGTTTGTTTTTTACTTGCAGTTGGATTTACAGGATTTACCAAATTACCTGTTACGGTTATTGCTGCTACTCTTGGTTTCTTTGTTATAGCAAATTTGCTGATAAATGATTTTGTGAAAATATTGATTGATAAAAAGGAAATGAATCTGGTCAAGCAAGCTTGAATTTATTATTAAGTGCTTAAGCTTCTTTTTTATTAAATTTTTAATGAAATAAAAATGAATACGAACCCGGATAATGCCAATAAATCTTTTTGGAACCTTTCCATACAGAATGTATTGTTATCCCTTCAGTCAAACGAAAAGGGATTATCAGATAAAGACGCTGCAGAACGTTTAAAATTCTATGGCCCCAATACTTTACAATCATCTTCCCGTGTATCTGGATTGTTATTATTTCTAAGACAGTTTAAAAGTCCGCTCACCATCTTACTTTTAATGGCCGCCGTATTATCAATGGCTTTAGGCGATACTACTGATGCCGTTATAATATTTGCAATCATTATACTAAGCAGTGCATTGGGTTTTTGGCAGGAGAAAGGAGCGGCTAATGCTGTTACTCAATTACTAAAAATGGTTCAAATTAAATGCAGCATTTTACGTAGTGGAGCAGAAAAAGAATTGCCTTTGGAGCAGGTGGTGCCAGGCGATATAATAGTATTAAATGCAGGCGATATTATTCCAGGAGATGGTTTAATTATTGAATCGCAGGAATTATATGCGGATGAAGCAGCTTTTACAGGTGAAACATTTCCGGTAGAAAAAAATGCCGGTATCGTTAAGGCAGATGCTACACTGGCGCAAAGAAGCAATACAGTTTTTTTGGGTTCGCATGTAATTAGCGGCACTGCAAAAATGATGGTGGTTTACACCGGCAAGCAAACAGAGTTTGGTAAAATATCCGACCGCCTTCTACTAAAGCAACCAGAAACAGATTTTGAAAAAGGCATACGCCGCTTTGGGTATATGCTAATGGAATTAACGCTGATTCTTGTAGTAATTATTTTTGGCGTAAACGTATTCCTGCATAAACCGGTGCTGGATTCATTCTTGTTTTCGCTGGCGTTGGCAGTAGGGTTAACGCCCCAACTGTTGCCTGCCATCATCACCATTAACCTTTCTAAAGGTGCCGGCAATATGGCAAAGTTAAAAGTGATTGTAAAGCGATTGTCTTCCATTGAAAATTTGGGAAGCATGAATATTTTATGTTCCGATAAAACGGGTACTATTACGCAAGGCAAAGTAAATGTGAAGGAGGCCCTGGATTTGGAAGGAAAGGTATCCGGCAAAACAATGTATTATGCATGGCTGAATGCTTCTATGCAAAGAGGTTTTCGCAACCCGATAGATGAGGCTATTTGTAATAGTTATAAAGGAACAGCAATTGAAGGAAAAGTGCAGACAGAAATTCCTTACGATTTTATCCGCAAACGGCTTACCATTCAATTGATGATTGATAACAAAATGATTGCTGTTACAAAAGGTGCTTTAAACAATATACTGGAAGTTTGCAGTTTTGCAGAAAGTGGTAAAGGCGAAATAATTCCACTGGCATCAAAGAAAAATGAGATTATAAAACAGTATGAATTATTAAGTGCAAACGGATACCGTACTTTAGGCGTTGCTTATAAAAATACAGACAATAAAGATTTTACCCGGCAGGATGAAACTGATATGATTTTTTTAGGTTTTATTTCTTTGTTCGACCCTCCTAAAAAAGAAGTACAACAAACTATTGATAATTTAAAAAAAGCTGGGGTATCATTAAAAATAATTACAGGCGATAATGCCCTTGTTGCAAATAGTATTGCAAAACAAATCGGCTTTCACGATGCGATAATTATTACGGGTGGGAAAATAAGGAAAATGAGTGAAGCTGCATTCAGGCAGCAGGCACAGGCAGCACATATTTTTGCTGAGGTAGAACCTAATCAAAAAGAAAGAATAATACTTGCACTGCAAAAGGCAGGCAATGTAGTAGGCTTTATGGGAGATGGTATAAATGATGCACCTGCTTTACATGCGGCGGACGTTGGTATATCAGTTGACACCGCAGTGGATGTTGCCAAAGAAGCAGCAGATATTGTTTTGCTTAACCAGGATTTAAATGTATTACAGGCAGGTATTATAGAAGGAAGAAAAACTTTTGCCAATACTATGAAGTATGTATTCATGGCTACCAGCGCCAATTTTGGAAATATGTTCAGCATGGCAGGCGCATCATTATTCCTGCCGTTTCTTCCTTTGTTGCCAAAGCAAATTTTATTGACCAACCTGTTAACCGATTTCCCTGAAATGGCTATTGCAAGCGACAGAGTTGATGACATAAGCGTAGGCACTCCACACAAATGGGATATTCGTTTTATTAAGCGGTTTATGATTGTATTCGGCCTCATAAGTTCTGTATTCGACTATCTGACTTTTGGGGTGCTGATTTATTATTTAAAAGCAGATGAAAAATTATTTCAAACCGGATGGTTTTTAGAATCTGTAATTTCTGCTACATTAATTGTTTTAGTTGTAAGAACAAGGTTGCCTTTTTTTAAGAGTCTGCCTGGTAAATACTTAACTGTTGCAACTTTGCTGGTAGTGCTTTTTGTATTGATTATGCCTTTTACTCCTATAGCTGCCGTATTCAGTTTTGTAAAACTACCCATAGCTTTTTATGGTTGGATGGCAGTAATAATATCAGGGTATATTGTATCAGCCGAACTTGCCAAGAAATGGTTTTACAAAAAAATGTTGCCGCATTAAAAACACTATTATTGAATACTTAAAGCAATGGCATAGTAAGGATGTGTTTTTAATAATGTGTCATGCTGGAATTATAATTATTGTTTTTTACTACAACTTCAACTTCTCTTCAGTATTGCAAATCATCTTTACACTTTCTAAATAATTTATTCACTTCAAAAAATACAATCATGAATTTTAAAAATGTCACATTACCGTTAATTGCTTTGTCACTTTCTTTTGCAATAGTTAGTTGCGATGGCGAGAAAAATGAAAAAGACGAAAAGGATGAAGCCACAGAAACAAAACAGCAGGAAAAAACAGAAGCGGAAAAAGCTAATACCACCGCAACTGTTACAACAGCTTTGCCTGCTGGCGAAATAACATTGGATAGGTTACCGGCTGGAGTAAAAGAATTTGTAACTAAAAATTATGCCGGATATAAGATGGTTAAGGCAGCATCTGACCCACTTTGCCAGGGCGGCGATGCCATTGATTTGGCCATTGCAAAAACCGGCGCACCCAATTTGTCTCTTATTTTTAAACCCGATGGTACTTATGTTCAACAGGAAGAAGACGTACCTTTAACAACTGCCACTGCAAAAGTAAAAGATGCTTTAAAGTCTAAGTATTCCGATTATTCTACAGGCACTCAAATAGAAAAGGTAATTCTTGCTGATAAATCGGTTGAATACCTGGTAGATTTAACTAAGGGTAGTGTAACAAAGGAGGTAATATTTACTGCGGATGGTAATGTAGTATGTGAAAAATAAACAGCCATTGTAGTGTAAAATGACTTCGGCAGTTGGCAGTTCATTGCTGGTGAATTTTCTGTCAACTGCTTTTTCTAATTTTTTGAATGAAATCATTGTAATAGCGAATGAAATATTTTGTTTCTATACTTTTTGCCGCATTCTCCTTTTTATCATTATATGCTCAACAGAAAAATCTTGACTATTTTATTAACCAGGGTTTGCAAAACAGCCCTTTACTGAAAGACTATCAGTTTCAGGTACTGAGCAATAAAATTGACAGCCAAAGAATAAGAGCAAGCTACGGGCCACAGGTAAATGGTACTTCTACAGGTTCGTATTCGCCGGTATTTAAAGGCTGGGGATATGATGGAGCACTTTCTAACTTACATACTTATAATGCACTTATTGGTGTATCACGAACATTTATCAGCAAAGGCAATATCAACAATCAATACCTTTCTATTCAACTGCTAAACCTGGGTTTACAAAACCAGGGTAAAATATCCGAGCAGGATCTAAAGAGAAGCATTACACAACAGTATATTACTGCTTATGGTGATTTATTGCAAATAAACTTTAACAAGGAAATAATAGCCCTGCTTAAAAAAGAAGAAATCATTTTAAAAAAATTAGCAGAAAAAGCTGTTTACAAACAAACTGATTTTTTATCTTTCCTTGTAAATATTCAGCAGCAGGAATTGCTCATTAAACAACTGCACATACAATATCAAAATAATTTTGCTACACTTAATTACATAGCTGGCCTGAATGATACTGCATATACTATATTGGAATCTCCACCTGTTGCAATAGCAGCATTACCGGAACTGCAGGAAACCATTTTTTATAATCAGTTTAAAATTGACAGCTTAAAAATAAAAACCAGCGATAAGCAAATTGATTATAGTTACAAGCCAAGGGTAAGCCTGTTTGCAGACGGCGGGTATAACTCTTCCTTTGTAGTTACTCCGTATAAAAATATTGGCCTTAGTGCAGGTGTTGCATTAAGCATACCAATATATGATGGAAAGCAAAGAAAGATGCAGCATAGAAAAAATGCTATTGCAGAACAGAACCGCAAGACTTATCAGGAATTTTTTAGTACACAATATAACCAACAGATTGCTCAGTTAAAACAACAATTGTTGCTCACACAACAATTAATTGATCAAACCGATACCCAAATAAAATATGCAGAAGGTTTGATAAAAGCACAACAGCAGCAACTGATCACCGGTGATGTTCGTATTGCAGATTATATCATCGCAATAGGTAATTACCTGAACGCAAAAAATATTGTTACCCAAAATAACATCAATAAATTACAAATTATCAACCAGATAAATTACTGGAACCGAAAGCTGTAAACTATTATGATAAAATTATCAACTTATTTTTTATGTTGCTTTGCCATTACTGCTTTATTCAGTTGTGGCGCTGACTCTACTACAAACGCTGAACCAACCCCGGAAATTGGAATACCAGTTACAATTACCAATATCTCTGTTGGCCAGCTTGATGAAAGTATAGAACTAAATGCAACATCGGTGTTTCAGTTAAAAACATTTATTAAGGCAAATGCCACTGGCTACCTGCAATCGGTAAATGCTCAAATGGGCAAGTATATCAATAAAGGGCAGCAGGTGTTTGTTATAAAAACAAAAGAAGCAGAAGCATTGGGTAACACAATTAATGTACTCGATTCTTCATTTCGTTTTACCGGCATGGTGCATATTAAATCTCCAGGCAGTGGTTATGTTACTACCCTTAATTATCAAATGGGGGATTATGTACAGGATGGAGAACAGTTAGCTGTCATTAGTGATAAAAACAGTTTTGCTTTCTTACTCGACCTGCCATACGAGTTAAAACCGTTTTTAACCGGGAATAAAAAGCTTTTATTGAAGTTGCCGGATGGCACACAGTTCAATGGTTATGTAGCTTCTTTAATGCCAAGTGTTGACCCTGTTTCGCAAACACAGGGTGTTGTAATAAAAGTAAATGGCAACCAGCAAATACCAGAAGGTTTAATTGCAAAAGTGGTGTTGATAAAAAAATCGAAAAGTAATGCTGTATCATTACCAAAAGAAGCGGTGCTAACAGATGAAGTGCAGGGCGAATTTTGGGTAATGAAATTAATTGATAGCGTTACCGCTGTAAAAGTTCCTGTAAAAAAAGGATTGGAGAATGGCAGTAATGTAGAAATTCTTTCGCCTGTGTTTTCTATTAATGATAAAATTTTACTCACAGGTAATTATGGACTAACTGATACAGCAAAAGTGACCGTACTTCAACAATAACAACATGAAAAATTTCTTTGTATCACATAAAAATCCTGTCACTGTTGTTCTGGCCATTATTTTATTAGGTGGTTTGTTTGCATACAGTAAAATGCAAACAGCTTTATTTCCAGAAATAACTTTTCCTAAAATAAAAATTATTGCAGATGCAGGGCAGCAGCCCGTAAACAAAATGATGATAACGGTAACCCGTGAACTGGAAACTGCAGTTAAACAGGTGCCCGATTTAAAAATGATACGTAGCACTACCAGCCGTGGCAGTTGCGAAATTAGTGCTTACATGGATTGGAAAGCAAATATTGATGTGAGCCAGCAGCGTATAGAATCAAAAATAACCCAGATTAGAAATTTACTGCCCCCGGATGTACAAATAACAGTGGAAAGAATGAACCCTTCTATTCTGCCTGTGATTGGATATACGCTGGAAGCCCCTAATATGACACCCATTGCTGAAAAGTTATTAGCCATGTACACCATCAAACCTTTTTTATCGCAGGTAGAAGGGGTGAGTGAAATAAGGGTGATTGGAGGAAAGACAAAAGAATACTGGCTTACGCTCAATACCGGCAAAATGAGTACACTTGGTATAACACCAGATGCGATAATCAATGCACTCAATGCAACCAATTTCATCAAATCAAATGGTTACTTATCAGATTACAGGCAAATGTATTTAACTGTTACCGATGCAGTAGTCGATACAAAAGATGAGTTGGAAAAATTAGTGATCAGCAATAATGGAAAAAGAATAGTAACACTACAGGATATTGCGGCCATAGACATACAGGAAGCAAAAGAATATGTAAAAATAAATGCCAATGGTCATTCTGCTATTTTACTGGCCATAGTAAAACAACCCAATGCCAACCTGGTTGATTTGTCGGACAAGATGCACAAAAAAGTGGAAGAACTCAGGAAGGTATTACCCAAAGGAGTAACCATACAACCATTTTATGTACAATCCGATTTTGTAAAAGAATCTGTTAAAAGTGTTACCGATAGTTTATGGATTGGATTAGCCCTTGCTATAATTGTTGCTATTATTTTTCTGCGTTCTTTAAAAGCAAGTGCTGTTATTTTAATTACCATACCCGTTACACTGTTGCTTACATTAATTGTCTTGTATGCTACAGGCCAAACATTTAATATCATGACCCTTGGAGCTATTGCAGCAGCCATTGGTTTAATTATTGACGATGCTATTGTAGTGGTGGAACAAATACACCGCACTCATGAAGAACACCCTGAAGAACCCACCAGCAATCTTTTGCAGAAGTCTATTCGCTATTTATTCCCTGCAATGGTTGGTTCATCGCTTAGTACTATTGTAATATTCGTTCCTTTTATTTTAATGACAGGTGTTGCAGGAGCTTATTTTAAAGTAATGACAGATACCATGATCATTACATTGGTATGCTCATTTTTTGTAAGCTGGATTGGGTTGCCGGTTATTTATTTATTGCTGAGCAGAAATAAACCTAAACTGCTTAATGCAAAACAGCGGTTAAAGCGTTTAAAAGAAAGTAAGCAACCATCACATACTGTACACAACCAAAAATGGGTGGGCTTTTTTATTAAACGCCCATACATTAGTCTGCTGTTTATGATATTGCTGGCAGGTTGTATTTATATCATTTTGCCAAAACTGCAAACAGGCTTTTTACCGGAGATGGATGAAGGAAGTATTGTGCTGGATTACAGTTCACCACCCGGCACTTCCTTAGAAGAAACTGACCGCATGCTAAGAGAAGCAGAGAAAATAATTACAAAAATTCCTGAAGTAGAGACTTATTCAAGACGAACAGGCACACAGATGGGCTTTTTTATTACCGAACCCAACCGGGGTGATTACCTGATTCAGTTAAAGAAAAAAAGAAAGAGAACATCTAACCAGGTAATTGATGAGATACGGGCTAAAGTAGAAGCCTCACAACCGGCCCTGCGTATTGACTTTGGACAGGTAATTGGTGACATGTTGGGGGATTTAATGACTTCGGTTCAACCCATTGAAGTAAAAATATTTGGTGCCGACCAGAAAAAATTACAGCAATTATCTAAACAGGTTAGCGAAGTTGTTACCAATGTGAAAGGTACAGCCGATGTGTTTGATGGTATTGTAATTGCAGGGCCATCTATATCTATTGTACCTGATGCTGTGATGCTGGCACAATATGGTATTACACCCGCCAGCCTTCAATTCCAGTTGCAAACTGCATTGGAAGGAAATATAGTAGGTACTGTGTTTGATAAACAACAGCTATCCTCATTAAGGGTTGTATATCCCGGCAACAGAAAACTAAGTGTTGAAGATATTAAGCGAATGCAGATTTTTTTACCGAATGGAAAACTAAAGCCCATTACAGATTTGGCCGATATTAAATTAAATACCGGTGACGCTGAAATAGAACGGGAAGATTTACAGTCTATGGGTGTAATAACGGGAAGGTTAGATAACCGTGACCTTGGAGGTGTAATGAAAGACATTCAAAAAGAAGTGGCAGCCAAAGTAGTGCTTCCCAAAGGTTATCATATAGTATATGGCGGTGCTTATGCTGATCAGCAAAAATCTTTCAGTGAATTACTAATGATTTTAATTACAAGTAGTCTGTTGGTGTTTTGTGTCATATTATTTTTGTTCCGGGATTTTAAGGTGGCTTTAATGATTTTGTTGATAGCCGTGCTAGGCATCAGTGGCAGTTACTTGGGTTTATATTTTACCAATACCCCCCTAAATGTTGGTAGCTATACAGGCCTCATTATGATTGTTGGGATCATTGGTGAAAATGCAATTTTTACTTTCCTGCAATTCAGAGAGTCATTGTTGCAAAGTAATAATGTTGACCAATCCATTATTTATTCTATTTCTACAAGATTGCGTCCTAAATTGATGACGGCATTAGGAGCCATCATTGCTTTAATGCCCATTGCATTGGGCATTGGCACAGGGGCACAATTGCACCAGCCCCTGGCTATTGCTGTAATTGGCGGGTTTATTGTAGCGCTACCATTGCTGTTGATTGTGCTACCGAGTTTAATGCATGTGGCGTATAAGAATAAAAAATCTGTCGTTGAACCAATCGAAAATAAAGACTACATCTAAAATAATAATTGAAATTATGAAATACTTAAATAAAGTTGCAAAGATTACTTTGTATTTCTGGATTATGAAAGTTATAGCTACCACCCTTGGTGAAATGGCAGGAGATTTTTTTTCCATGACTTTAAATCTCGGATATATCATAAGCCTTGCAATTACAGTAGCGTTTCTTTTAGTAGTATTGATAATTCAATTAAAAATTTCAAAATTTAATGCTGCAGTTTTTTGGTTGGCTATTGTTGGCACTACCACCGTCGGTACAGAAATTTCTGACCTTATGGACAGGACTTTGGGATTGGGTTACGCCTGGGGGTCACTTATTCTTTTCTCCTGTTTACTGTTTACTTTGTACTTGTGGCATAAAATCGAAAATGGTATAAAGGTTTATCCCATAACAAAACCAAGGATAGAAATTTTTTACTGGATTACTATTTTATTCTCAAACAGCCTTGGTACCGCATTTGGCGATTACCTGAGCGATAATATGGGATTTAGTTATTTGACGGGTGCTATTATAACCGGGATAATTATCCTGATAGTTGTATTGCTTCATTATTACACTAAAATAAACCAGGTATTACTTTTTTGGATCGCATTTATATTTACCCGTCCTTTCGGAGCAACCTTTGGAGATTTACTTACAAAGCCATTAGATAAAGGTGGCTTAAATTTTGGAAGAGGTACTGCAACACTGATTGCTGCGGGTTTATTGGCATTGATTATTTTTTATTCAACAGAAAGGAAAAACAAAAAGAAAGTGGACGATTATCTGATTAAAAATATTTAATGAAGAACCATTTTGGTTGTGCTTATCTTTTTCTGGTAAATATTTACAATAAACGGTAAAATACAACAGATATTAAACTCTTAGTCCTATGGCTTTTGAATGTAGTATCGCTTCATTACTATCGCTAAAAAGGCAGGTTTTAATTTCTTTGTTTATGAATACCCCATGCACTTGAAATAATTGTCCCTCTAGTAGCCGGGTAACAGCACAAGTTTTAAAATAATGAAAAGAAATCAATATTTACTGCGTCTCATTTCAATGAAGTCTTTGTTACTTACCCTGCTTTTTATAACCAGCTTGTTTATTTTTGTTTATATAGCAGATGAAAATGTATTGGAAAAAGATATTGCATTTGATACCAGGGTAATGGCATTTGTAGTTGCACACACTACCCCGTTGCTCCAAAAGATAATGCTCATGATCACTTTTTTGGGTTCTTCACAATTTTTATTGCCGGTTTATATTGTTCTGGTGGTATTTTTTATGATAAAAA
Organism: uncultured Chitinophagaceae bacterium; assembly: GCA_963715585.1. Taxonomy (GTDB): domain Bacteria; phylum Bacteroidota; class Bacteroidia; order Chitinophagales; family Chitinophagaceae; genus Ferruginibacter. The sequence goes on from OY970254.1 coordinate 1,526,712, forward strand.
AAAACATAGCTTATGCATTAGATATTGCCATAATTGCGATAAGTAGTACAGCTGTAATGTATTTATTAAAGCAATTGTTTAAAAGACACCGCCCTCTTTTGCCTGTTTCTGAAACCACCGATGGTTATAGTTTCCCCAGCGGCCATACTTTTACCTCATTTATTTCTTGCAGTATAGTAGCGTATCTTATATGGATCTCGTCCATTAAACCGGTTTGGAAATATGCTGTCATAGCTTCATTGTTTTTAGGTTCTATCAGCATTGGCCTTAGCAGGATTATATTGAATGTTCATTTTGCCACGGATGTTATTGCCGCTTTTTGCCTTGGTATAGTATATATATTATTGGCATTTTGGATTATAAAAAAGCTGCGTAAAAAAAATGAAGCACATATTAATTTAACCGGAATCTAGCAAAGCGCTTAACAGTAAAAATAAATTATTTGCAACTTGTCAATCAACCGTAACATTATTTCTTTCCGGTAATTTGGGTTGACCCTAATATCAGTGTGGGCAAGTCTTACGATGATAAGATTTTTTTGTTGCTTAATCAATCCATTAAATCTGCTATTGGACATTACAGAATATTGCAGGAATAATAGGGGTGATTTTGTAAAAGAACTTTATTAAACTTAGTATCCTTCAATCAATAACAACATCACTGATGTGAAAATCGTAGTTGCATAAAAACTTAAAATAGTTGGGTGTGTTGAAAAATATTTCTTTAATGTTATTATCTTTTCCTGAATTGCCTTCTGTTTAACATCCGCTTAACCGGGCAGATACATTCACATAACATTTGGGTGTGTCCTTTGTAAAAATTATTAAGATGAAAAGTTTTACAAAGATTTTTATTATAGCTGCATTATCAATATTTGCTACAAATAAACTGTTTGCCCAAGAAACTTCTTCTACCATAAATGGTATAGTAGAAGATGCTAAAGGCATGGTTCTTAAGGGTGCTACTGTTTTGATAAAACATGAACCCACTGGCTATAAAACCACTACACAAACAAATAGCAAAGGAATTTTTATTTTACCCAATTTAAAACCCGGCGGGCCTTATACAGTTACTATTTCTTTTGTAGGTTTAAAACCTGAAGTGCTGGAAAATGTATCACTTTCTTTAGGTAATAATCCGGAATTGAATGTAATACTTAAGGCTGATGGCAAGAGCCTTACTGAAATAGTAGTAACAGGAACATCACGTAAACAAATCGGCGGATTATCAGTAGGTAAAGCACAATTAAATACATTACCAACTTTAGGCAGAAGTTTATCAGACTTCACAAGGCTTACACCTCAATCAAACAACAATTCATTTGCCGGAACAAATTTCAGGTATAATAATTTAACGGTAGATGGTGCCATCAATAACGATGCTATCGGTTTCAGCAATTCATTTGGCGGTGTAAGTGGTGGTGGCCAATCAGGTGCTGCCGGTGCTGGTACAAGAACAAATCCATATAGCATAGATGTGATACAGGAAGTGCAGGTGCAATTATCTCCATTTGATGTAAGGCTGGGTAATTTTACGGGAGGCTCTGTAAATGCAGTAACAAAAAGTGGCACTAATAATTTTCATGGTTCTGTTTATGCGTATGGAAGAAATCAATTACTCACTGGCAAAAGTGTTGATGGTTTAAAAACTAAAATTGGCTCCGATTTTCATGACTATCAATATGGTGCAACAGTCAGTGGCCCCATTGTAAAAAACAAAGCATTTTTTATTGTAAACTTTGAGCAAACTAGAAGGCAGGAGCCAACTTTTTATAATGCAGGCGAACCCGGTGCAGCCATCAGCCTTTCAGATGCTGCTAACATTTACAACAATTTAAAGTCTAAATATAATTACGACGCCGGAGCCTATCAGGGTGCTTATAAATTATTCACCAACAGCGATAAGTTATTTGCAAGATTAGATTTTAACCTTAACCCAAAAAATTCTTTAACACTCAGGGGTATTTATACTAATGGCTGGGGAAATAATTTAGAACGAACTTCTACTAATTTTCAATTTGGGTCAACAGATTTTACACAGCATACAAAAAACGTAAATCTTACCGCTGAGTTAAAAACAAAAATATCAGGCAACATCAGTAACCAGTTTAATGCAAGCTATATCAATGTACATGAGTACAGGGATTTTCCTGGCACACTTTCTCCCTTTATGGATATTGGCGGTGGTGCTGCATGGGTGGGTACATGGCGTGAAGCTTCTATTTATAACATGAAACAGCAAACAATAGAGTTAAGCGATAACATTACTTACACAAAAGGTATTCATAAATTTACTGTGGGTACACATAATGAATTTTATAATCTTACTTATGGCTTTGTAAACTCATGGAACGGTCGTTGGGAGTATTCCAACCTTGCTAATTTTTTAGCAGATAAACCAAGCCGTATTCGGGGTGCGTATTCTACTGATGCAAAATATCCAAACACCAGGGATGATTTATATAATAATTCGCCCAATCCTTACAATGTGAATTTGATGAGTGTGTATGCACAGGATGAAATTGCAGTAAACCGTAAGTTTAAACTCACGGCGGGTTTAAGAGTTGATTATTCCTTCCTTGGTAAGCAAATTTCTGTTGATAAAGATTTTGCCACTGCAAAAAATAATACCACTAATCCAACATACAGTAATACCTCTTTTAACCAGTTCACCAATAAATGGTTGGGGACTGCAACGCTTTCACCAAGAGTAGGTTTTAACTGGAATGTAAATGGCGACCAAAGCATTGTGATAAGAGGGGGTACGGGTGTGTTTGTTGGCAGGATGCCATTTGCATGGCTGGGCTATGCAGAAACGCTATCTGGTGGTGTGTATAATAATATTGATTTCAGACCAACCGCAACAAATACCATTGGTGGCAACACAGTTATCCCATTAGCTATCAATCCCCTCTACCTTAAAGATACTATCAACGCCCATGCATTGGCAAGTGCCAATGCTGCTGCTACCAGAGAGGTAGATATAATAGACAATAATTTTAAATTGCCAAGGGTTTGGCGTTCAAATATTGCGGCTGATATTAAATTTGGAAAAGGATATAAATTAACATTGGATGCCTTGTTTACAAAAACATTATACGATGTAAAATTTCAGCAGATTAATATTAAAGACAGTGTGCAATATTTTACAACAGGGCCAACCCAATCACCAGTATATGTTGGCGGTAAATTAAACAGCCAGTATTCTAATGTTTATCTGCTGAGTACCACAACAAAAGGCTATAGGTATAATTTAACAGCACAATTAAGTAAAACATCCGGCAATGTAAAGTTAGGCAGCAATCATCAGTTAAATACCAACTGGAGCCTGGCTTACACTTATGGCGTAAGTAAAGATGTAAGCAATGGTATCAGAAATTCTTTTCAATCTAATTTTGAAGTAAACCCGGCAATTACGCCAAACAATCCGCAACTTGGGTATTCAAATTTTGATTTGCGTCATCGTATAGTAGCAACAATGGGCGGTAATTTCTTATGGAATAAAAAGAATACCACTTCCCTGCATTTCTTTTATTCAGGTCAGTCCGGCAACCCTTACTCGGTAGTTTACAATGCTGGTGGTAATCCCTTTGGTAATGCAGCCAATGCTAACCTGCCTTATATACCGGCTAAGCAAAATGATATTAAGTTAGCAGATTATACAGTTAATGGACAAGTGTACACTGCTGCACAGCAATGGGCTGACTTGGATAATTTAATTTCCGGCGATAAATATTTAAGCAAAAGAAGGGGACAATATGCAGAAAGAAATGGCTTACGTACACCCTGGAACCATGAACTGGATTTAAAATTAATGCATGAGTTTAAATTAGGAAAGGATAATACCCATTCATTGCAACTAAGCCTGGATATATTTAATGTACTAAACTTGTTGAATAATAACTGGGGACACGTATATTTTGTAACCAACGTAAATAACTATGCTGTTAACCTGTTTACTTTTGCAAAAGATGCAAACGGGCTTGCACCAGGCAAACCGTCAAGTGGCTATTTACCAACATATAATTTTATTAAACCTACCGGTTTAGATAACCATTACTATACAGTTGATCCATTGAATAGTCGCTTTCAGGCACAGTTTGGAATTAAGTATAACTTTTAAAAAATAGCAATGGAGAATTATAATAAATTCAAAGAAAGCTTTTGGCTGTTGTGTCCGGATTATTTTATACCGCTTAATAGAAAAATTATGTAGTTACAACTGGTCAATCAACTGCAGCATTATTTCTTTCCAGTAGTTTGGGTTATACCTGACATCCGCATTTCCAAACCGCACAATTATTAAATTCTTTTTGGGGTAGATATAAAGCCATTGCCCGTATAAACCAACTGGGTAAAAGCTGTTGTATGCCGCCGGGCCTATTCCCATATTATAACCGTAAGTCAATTTACCGCCTGCTTCATTGGTTCTTTTCGTTGCTTCATCAATCCATGCTACAGGTATAATTTGTTTGCCATTCCAGTTACCCTTATTTAAAAGTAGTCTTGCAAATTTTGCAAAATCTAATGTGTGGGCATTTAAGCAACAAAAGGCTTTTTCAATGGCGTTGCTGTCCTTTCTGTCCGTATTCCATAATGCCGGAGCTTCTGTACCGATCTGGCTCCAAATTTTTTCCTGTAAATAGGCTGATAAGGTTTTGCCAGTTACCCTTTCTAATATAATCCCTAACAGGCAGGTGTTTTCACTCTCATAATCAAAATGCAAGCCAGGTGGTTCTGTAATGGCGGAAGCTAAAATATTTTTTCTTAAATGTGTGCCGTAATAAAACTGCAATTGGTCAGAGTTTGGGTTAAAGGGGTTCTCTGTAAATTTTAACCCAGATGTGTGCCTTAGTAAGTCTTTTATGGTAATCAAATTGTAACCGGGCTTATCTTTCCATTCTGAAATAAAGTCAGTTATTGGCTGGTCTATACTTTTAATTAAGCCATCTTGTACGGCAATACCCGTGAGCATGGTAATATATGCTTTGGCAATAGAAAAACTGCTGACATTTTTTTGGCTATTATAATTGTTAGCATAATATTCGTACAAAATACTGTCGTTTCGTATAATAGCAAATGAAATTGTTTTGTGCAGTTTTACAAATTCATTAAGTGAAACACCTGTTGAATTCATTGCCCGATTTTCCACCTTAATATTTTTTATTTCTGCTAATGTATCTGTCGTTTTAATAAAATTAAATACAGCCAAATTAGCAGCAGCAGCTACAGTTCTGTATGGGAAACGTTTTGCATCTTTTTCATCAGGAAGATTTAAGATAATTGGCTTAATTATTTTGCAAGAGCAAAATAAAACAATAAGTAAAATTGCAGATGAGTTAGTTTTAAAATTCATTTTTATAGTTGAAAAGTATTTAGGGTTAAGTTTTGATTTAAAAAAGCCGGATATTAATCCGGCTCTTATTATAACCACATGCTTGAAAAATTATCTTCTTAAAGTTATATTGGTAATATGTGTTTCTCTGCCCTTCTGTACCTGAATATTAGAAATAGTAGTATCCCTGTATCCATTTGAACCGGTAAACTTAATGCTGTAAATACCATCACGCAATCCCCTTATTCTATACTCTCCATCATTTTCCGGCATGGCTGAAGCTGAATCTGTTGTATTAAAGGCTCTTACAAAAGGCAATGCATCATGCGGAAAAACCTTGCCCTCAATTTTGCCAAACTGCTGCATGGAGAATGCTTTTAAAACGGTTTTCAGGTAGTATTGTCCTCCAATTAAATGAATTGATTCGCAAACGTTGAAATCTATCCAGATGGCACTATGGCCAGGTGTTACTTCATCCTCATCTTCACCATGTATTTTTATGTAAACATAATTATTTGTGCCCGGGAAAAGATTAAGCGGATAACTCACCCCGGCTTTTATCAAAGAATTATTTGTGCCAAGCGTTAATCTTATTTTACGGATTTTCCCTGCAGGTAAATTGGCTGTACCAAGTAAGGTGTCAATTCCGTTTCGTAAACGGAGGATGTTGTACACTCCCGGTCTGATGGTAAGTGTATCCCATCTGCCATATTGGTCCCGATGGTGATTATCGTCATCCCTGTCATCATCATTATCGCCATAATGATCATCATTCATGTGCTGCGTACTGGTGTCAATTTTTACCTCTACATAACGGATGTCGATAAATACAGAATCGTACTGGCATGGGTCATCAGTTAGATAAACGGATAATTGTTTAGCACCTGTTGTGCTGTTTGTGGGTGCAGCCTGTTTTTGGCAGGCAACAATTAATAAGGATAGGCTGATGATTAACATAGTAGCCCATGGTAAAGGATTTTTTAAAAATTTCATTTTTTGAATTTTAAAGCGTGACAAAATACTTAACAGGTAAATGATTCTTAAACATCTTTTTATTATAGTTGTAATAAAAACCAAAAATGGTTGGGAGCGTTAATAAATTTAATCGCCCTATAAATTACCAATAACCTAAAATTTAAGAGCAATAAACAAGTAAGTGTAAAAGAGATGACTATAAGCGGATATGATTGTTTAGCAAAATGTGCAATAACTTTGCCAAACATTGTTAATTTCCCTTTTAAAATATTTTTCTTATTTTCTTGAAATTTCAGATACGGTGTAAAACCGCATGTTCATCTCTTTAACCTTATTAATTACATGAAGCAGGCGGTATAGTGGAACTTTCAGATTTGTACTACCATTTTCTATTCTGTGCCCAACCAGGATAAAACAATTTCCGTTTTCCCTGGCTGAATTTATTAATTCGTCATACATCCAATCTTTTCTTTTGCCGCTTAGGTCCAGTTCCATACCATATAATCGCAATTCTTTGTTTGAAGAAGTAAGGCTTTTGGCAAAATTTGGTGAACCATTCAGGTATCTGATACTTTTAAAAATATCTAATAATAAATTATCAGATTCCGGGTTATGAGCTCCATAAGGATATGCAAAAACCTGTGGGTTGAATCCATCAATTCTCATTTTTATTAAATCTGGATTAATTTCATTTTTCACTAACTGGTCCAAACCGTATCTGTCAATATATTTCGGTATATCAATGTGATTAGTGGTATGATAACCAATTTCATTTCCATGTGCTTCAATGGTTTTTAGTTTTTGTACTTGTAAAGGAGAGAACTTATGATAATTAGAAATATAAAAAGTCGCTTTTACGTTTAATGAATCAAGTAAGGGCAGGTATTTATACCAATTATCTATATAGTCATCATCAAAAGTGAGTGCAATACCAGGCTCAGGCAAACTGCCGGCCTGATCAAATTTTCTACAGGAGAGGAGTAAGAAGATGAGTGTGATGCTTACAAGTATGTGCTTTATTTTAAGTCTCATTTGTAAATGATGTTGGAAAGATTATCGGTGGCCTTTTGTCGGTAATAACTGGTTTATCGAAAAATTGAATACATTTTAATGTTGCACTTAAAATTGAGATATGGTTGCAGATCCAAATTCATTTTTCAAAAATTAATTGCTTTTGATCACACGGTACATATACTTCCACAACAACGTAGCAAGACATTCCACCGAGGAATTCTCATCTAACTGAATCAATAAACTGTAAGAAAATCGAATCAGTAATTGCTTACCTGTATGCTGTATAATGTTGGTAATGTCTGAATATTTAAAATTAAGTGTTGTGAACAGATTTGTATGAAGGGTAATTGCTGTAGGAGCTTTAATTGCCTTTGCCTCACAAACTGATAACACAATCTTGCATACCTCTTCTCTTCCTTTAATGTAATCAAGAATATCAGGGTAAAGCAATGGTACGGTACTGGTATCTAATTTCATATTGTAATTATTTACGTAATTATTGCTAATATTTCGACATTTAGTATTGTTGAATATCACTACTCGACTTTCTGTATTTTCCAAAAGGTAATTTTGCAAGCGAAATAAAATTTCCTGTATCTTCTTTGTTCATATAAGTATCTACTCCAAAAACTAAATCCTCAGCAGGTAGTTTTTTAAAAGTACCAAACAACCTGTCCCATATACTTAACACATCTCCATAATTTTTATCGGTATAAGGTTGTTTGTAATGATGATGTACCTGGTGCAGGTTAGGGGTAATAAAAACCAGGCCAACGATATTATCAAACTTTTCCGGCAGGCGGTAATTTATATGGGCAAATAAAGTAGTAAATGCCTGTATGATCTGCCTTAGCATCAAGGCCCAAAAGGCAGCCCCGCTTAAAAACACCCAAAGCAATGTAAAAGTTAATCGTATAAAATTTTCTCCCGGGTGTTCCCGAAGTGTGGTAGATACATCAACAAGCTGGTCGCTGTGGTGTACTATATGAAACATCCACAGCCTTTTTACCTTATGCATGGTTACATGATAAATGTATTCACCTAAATCAAGAAAAATAAACGTGAGTAAAAAAGATAGCAAAGAATTTTTACCAACCGGTAAATAATAAAGAAAACCGAATTGGTGCAGGTTTGTCCACTCAATGGTCTTTACAAATGCAAAGCCAAGCAACAACTGGCCCGGAATAGCCGTTAAAATAAACGGGGCATTTATAAAAGCATGTTTCCATTTTTTATATTTAAAAAGCACACCGGCAATATTTTCAATATTCCAGCAAATGAAAAACAGGCCGGCAAACAAAAATAATTGTGCCTGTTGCCCGTGGGTTGTTACAAACTGTTGAATAATATTCATCATATAAAACATTTATAAAACTTTTTTGAAAGTCATATTTTCTCCAAGAAATTCAAAATGCCAATAGCCACGTACTTTTAAGTACCCATCATTGTTTACCCATGCTTTTGCATTCCAGTCTTTACCGCTGCTTGCATCATATATCCTGCCATCCTGCCACTCGTCATCATCTTTATTGTATACCAATCCATGCATTACTTCCAGCCCTATAATTTTACGGGTACGCAATGCTTTATCAGGATTTTTTGTATCACACCTTTCAGCCATAGGCTTGCTTTTATCATCACTGTCGTCAAACCAAACTATTTTAGCCCTATATTCATTACCGGTTTTGTAAACCTCCACTTCCAGGTTATTATCTTCTGCACTCATCCATTTACCCACTATCACATCTGAATTACTGATTGCTGCATATTTGAAAGAGCAGAAGGGTAACAGTAGCATGGCAAACAGAAAATTTTTCATTTGTAAATAATTTATGTGCTTAAAATGCAAGGGTTAAACCCAAATAAATACCATCCTTTTTTGCGTAAGGGTTGTTCAAATAATTAAGCCGTCTGTAATATTCAATTGACAGTACATGAAATATATTTTCTATGCCCACGCTGGCTTCCATAAAAGGTGCTTTGCCAATCTGGTTAAAATTCGAGTTTTTGTTATAATCAATATTCGCTTTGGTCATATCCCCCCAATATGCATTGAAGGAAAACCGCTCACGCCAACCTAATTTTTGCATAAAGGGTATTTTATCTAAAACAGTTCCACCCAAATAAAACCTGGTATGCAGGCTTACAAACCTGTCAGCAGCAAATTCATACGGAGCCATAGTATTAAACTGGTATTTGCTGGCCACATAGTATTCATTACCTGCAGGTACGTTCAACAGCAGATACGGAATTGTGCCAAATACTTTGCCCGCTTCCAGTTTATAATACAGCATCATTTTAGGGGGCAAACGCAGCCGTTGCTCAATCCCCACACTTACTTTATGAAAATTAAACTGCGACTTGCCTATTTCGAAACCATAAGTATAATTAGCTGTTAATACCGGCGAGAATGTGCCAAGCCGGATATTGTCGTAATTAAGCATAGTTGTTCGTTCCTTATGAGCATACCTTATTCCAATAGATGCTTCCGCAACAGGCAATTTTTTTACAAACACACTATCAAACGGTTTATCAATTGTGGGATTAATTGGCCTGTACTTAAAATCAAAAACCGGATCAAGTTCTTTGTAACTAAGCGAACCCCTTGCTGAGAAGTCTGGCGATAAATACTGTTCATGTTTTAACATACCTTGTTTTACATACATCCTGGTAAAAGGGATATTTTTACGTAAAAACGAATTCACAATATTGTCCTTGTCCAATTCATCATCCTGGTCAATTACAAAATCATAATCGCTGCCATAACTTAAAGTCGTTTTGGTCCACTTTGCTTCATTCCAGATATATTTAATACCAAGCATTCCCTTCAGTTTTTGGTCTTTAGTGCCATAAGCTCCGTATCCAAAAAGATTTACTTTTTTGCTGATGCCCGGCATAGTCCAAAATCCAAGCCTGATGCGCCAGCCTTCAATAGAGTTTTTGCTGATGAATGAAGAGTAGGGCCCAAGGCGAACATACTTACCAAAATCCCAATAGCCGGTGCCGGCAAAGGCAACTAATTTTATATCTCTTTGAAAACGGTTGTTCTTCTTAAGTGAATCAACCATGGTATAAATATTTTGTTCATGGTCAGTTAAAGCTTCAAGGCGGTTTTTTTGCCAGAAAGCATCAGGTTTTTCCCAGTTGGTTGTTTGCTCTTTTTTAATTAAACTGCTTACTACCGAAGTAGGCTCACTGGTATTCAGTTTTATCTTGTCGGTTACTGATGTATTTTTAATTATAAACTTAATATTGCTTTTATCCTCCGGGACCGGCAAACCAAGCAATGCCAGCCCGCTTTCAAATTTAACTTCCGAAGAAAATTTATAGGGCATATACACCAGTTTTTCTGTACTGCTGTCGTAAACCTGCTTATATTCTTCGCTGTAATTAATATCATTTACAAAATTTAAGTTCGCAGTCTTACTTAAATGCATGTTTACCGTTTCTACCGCCAGTGTAGCCTTATTAATCCACATGGTGCCGCTAAAAGCCCGTTCGTAAGGACGTATTGGCAAAAAACGTATTTGCTGCATGGTATCACCATTTTCTACTATAATTTCACCCTCAAAATATTTGTAATAACTGAAAGCATTGGAGTTAAGCGGACTTACATAGGTTTGATCAAATACCGCAATCCAGTCGTCATACACGTTAAAATTGAAATAAAATTTATCTAATTTACTTAAAAGGTCGTCAGTCTTTAAGCCCAGGTTCTTTTTAGCAATAATATTTTCCCTGTCTATATTTGGCGAAACAGAATGATAATTATTCGCAAGCCTTTCTGCAAAATATACAGGTAGCTCCTTGTCGTTTAGTGCTGATGAATCCAGCCCTGCATAGGTTTTTAGTAAAAGACTTTTTAACCCTTTGCCGTTCGATTTTTTAAAATCCATATTATCCATGTCTAATTCATTTCGGGTATAACGCTGGAAACTATAACTGCGAAATCTGGATGGATTATTATTAGGTTTGTGATCAATTACTTTCTGCATAAATGATTCCCCCGGTTTTTTTGAAGTCCCTATAACGACTTCCTGCAAAGCATTGGTTTTACTTTTCATTGTAACAGCAATATTTAATGTATGCCCCTGTTGCAGTGCAATTGTAAAGGGTTCAAAATTTATGCAGGTAATTTCCAGACTATCGCCCCACTCCGTTGTATGCAGCCTGAATATGCCGTCCATTTTTGACATGGTACTTGTTGTACTGCCTTTTAAATGTACAGTGGCATTTTGTATTGGTTTGCCAACTCCACCCTCAGTTATCTTTCCGGAAATGGTATATCCGTTTTGGGCATTTGCTGTAAATGAGAAGCAGAAAAAAAATAGTGAGAAGAATAGCCGTGCATTTTTTTTATTCATAAAATATTTTGATATAAATCCTACACATACCATCTGGTATGGCTTATTTCAAAAGAGTAGTATAATTTCAGGAAAATAGTTGGGTGAAGAAAAAGTTAATGAAAGAACCCTGTTTATGGGTTGTTAAATTAACCGGAATACCCACACAGGCAATGCAATTCTTCAGGATTTAAACAGAATTCACTTTAAGATTTGTAAATGGCAAAATGCTTTGTCATCCTTTCGTAAAAAATATTTTTTAACCAACCCAACCTTTTTTCATGGTTGATACCACTATTTGTATAAACCCAACTGAGTTATTGGAACAACCTGTACAATTGATACAAGCCTGTATTGGAGGGGATAGATATTCCCAAAGTGCTTTGTATGAGCAGTTTGCTACAAAAATGTTCGGAGTTTGTATGCGGTATGCTAAGAACAGGGAGGAAGCGGAGGAGATTATGCAGGAAGGCTTTGTGCAGGTTTTTAAGTCGTTGCACAATTTCAAATTTGCAGGTTCTTTTGAAGGCTGGATAAGAAAGATAATGGTGTACAGTGCCATACATCATTATCGTACAAAGCCTAAAATGCACATGGTTGTAGATATAGAGAATGCAAAGACAGAGGATTTGGGTAACGAAGAAATTATGAGCTACCTGCACAAGAAAGAATTATTGAAAATGGTACAGGCATTACCACCGGCTTACAGAATGATTTTTAACCTCTATGTTTTTGAAGGGATGAAACACCGTGAAATTGCAGAACACCTGGGTATTTCGGAAGGCACATCTAAATCCAATTTCTTTGATGCTAAACAACTTTTACAAAAAGCAGTAACTAATAGTTTAAAAATTGCAAAAAATTATTGAGATGGATAAAAATTTACACAACATAGAAGATTTGTTTCACGCTGCTCTTGATGACAATGAAGAAACCCCATCTCAAAATGTTTGGGAAACGGTAGAGAAGCGGCTTGATAAGGATAATATTGTTAGCATTAAACGGAAATATACTAACGTAAAGCGTATTGCAATATTGCTATTATTTTTATTAGTAAGTTTTGTGTTATTTGATGTATATAAAATGAATACATTACATAAAGGAAATGATTTCGTAAAAAATGGAGATAGTATTAAGTCAGATAAGCAATCAAAATCTAATTCACTAACCGATAAAGGTTCAGAAAAAAATACTGAAACAAATTCCGTTGTCATAACCGATACCAGTAATAATATTGATACTAAAAAAGATGAACCTTCGCTTGAAAATGTTACTGCCAATAATCAAAAGCTAATTAATCAGCAGCAGGATGTGCCTTTTTATAACACTCAATTACAAAGGCGAAATAAAGTTGAAAAAATATACCCATCTAAAAGCATAAAGGAAAACCCGGAAGACCTTACCTCTGACCATAAGAAAAAAAGAAATACCAAAGGATCTTACAGGATAAAAATTACAAATCCAAATCCTGTGGAAGACAAGGAATCTACAGATCAAAATGATTATGCAGATAACCAAATTCCATATTTACCAAAGAAAAATACCAGGCCGCCTGAAGAAGATAAACTGAAAACAAAAGATTCAACTGATACGAAAAAAATATCTACGCTGATTGTATCGGCTAAACCTAAAGCTGCTGATTCCATCAACAATTCAATTGCAAAAACTGCCAGTAAAAAAACGAGCAAACCATCAAGATTTTCATTTACTCCATTCTTCTCTCCTGATATAGCCTGGTATCGCTTACAGGATGATAAATTAGGAAGCCAGCCCGATAATGCGAAGGAATTAGAAAAAGAAGAAAGGCATGAGTTTTCTTATACCTACGGAGTTCTGGCCGATTATAAAATAAATAAACATTGGGGCCTGCAATCGGGGGTTACATTATCTAACACCAATATTACAGTAGAGCCTAAAACGATTTATGCGCAACAGGATAATACCGGTGGTGTTAAATATCGTATCAATACTTCTTCTGGCTATGGCTATGTATTACCATCATTCAGTAGTAATCCTGCCATTGGTGATAGTTTGTATGCCTTTACTTCCACCCATTCTTTACAATACATTGGTATTCCGCTGGCGATTACATATAATATTACAAAAGGCAAATTTAAGTTTAATGCCCTGGCAGGAATATCTGCAAATATTTTAACGAAGGCTAAGTTGGAAGCAACTTTGGAAAAAGGATTTAATAATTCAATGGAGACTGTTGATAATATACAAGGGTTAAAAAAGGTTTATTTCAGTGGCTTGGCCGGTATAGGGGTTAATTATAAATTAACTAAGAAAACATCACTTGTCTTTGCACCTACTATGCGTTTTGCATTAAATTCAATTAATAAAGATGCCCCGGTAAAATCCTACCCAATGTCTTTTGGCCTTGGCGTTGGGTTAAAAATTCAGCTATAAAAATGTCGGATAGTGCTATTATATATACCACACTATTCCTGGGTTTTATTTTGCTTTTGCTATTTATCAGGCACTTTCCATTTATAAAAAAGCCTGTAGAGAATACTGTTTTAATGTACTACAAACTCGAACTGCCTAAAAGAAAAATAACCACCATAACAACAGCCGGTTTAGAGCAGGATAGTAAATTCCTTAATAACAGTGGTTGTAAATTGATTTTTATTTCTGATCTGGAAGCATATGCAGAACTTAGGTCAAAATTACCCAACTATTCATTCCTGGTTACTGTAACTGAATCATACAGTAATATATTAAAACTTGCTTTGCCTTTCCTGGTACACGATAAAATCAATATTGTAATCTTCATTCCAATTTTAATGGTGCCTGATAATAGTATTCATAAAGAAAAGCAGGTACAACAGCTAAATGAATTTATTTTTTCAGAGGAGTTCAAAAATATTTTTGATTATACCCAACCAATCTGCTGAATACCTGCTACTATTTAATTAAGCAGTTGAAGAAATAATGCTGCATTGGTTCAGGGGTATTCCATGAATTATCATTTTAAAAATTAAAAACACAATTATGAAAACAATCAGTTTAAAAACATTTAACACAATTAGCTTTACGATCCTTATACTTGCTTTGACCCTTATTTTTTCCGTTTCATTTTCTTCATGCGAAAAACCAGATGTTGCAACTACTACTGCAACGTTACGAACCAAAGAAATTACGTTAACATCAACCGCAGGAAACACCGTTAGCGGTAAGGCGGTTATTGCTGAAAATGCAGATCACTCCTTCAATGTAAGTATTACGCTGCAAAATACAGTCAAGGATACGGTAATGGTAATGCACATTCATAATGGAAGCATTGCAGCACCAGGTAATATTTCGATTCCTTTAACAAATATAACAGGCACAGGTAGCCAGGCTACAGGTTCAACATTAAATATAACATCTGGCTTATCAGCAACTGGCTCCACTGTTGCATTAACCTATGATAGTATCATAGTGGCTGGCTCAAGATATTTTAATATTCATTACAGTGCAGCACAAATAGCTACTGTGGTTGCAAACGGAAACATACAATAATTTATTTACCACACATAAAAACAAAAAAATGAAAAAAGTATTAATCGCATTTGTTTTATTTATCGGTTTTAGTTTACATAGCATGGCGCAAGCTGTAAAAAAAAATGATGATAAACTAAAAACAGTACCGGCAGCAAAATCAGCAACGTCTGCCAAAGTAGTAGAAATGCCAAAAACTACTGCTAAAACGCCTGCCACTGTAAAACCTGTTGCAACTGCACCAGTAGTTGTTAAGTCACAACCAGCAAATACAAAAACCTCTATAGTTTTAAAGAAAGACGGCACCCCCGACAAACGCTACAATACTACTACCCCTGCTGGCCCTGTAAAAAAAGATGGTACACCCGATATGCGGTACAATAAAAATAAAAAAGGGAAAAGTAAATAAGAGAATACACACCTGTATATTCTCATAAAATATTAAAGATAAAAAATGAAAAAAGTAGCAGCCATATTTATTGTATTGATTTCAATAAATATGTTGTGTACAGCCCAGACTTTGAAAACATCGGTGGAAAAATCCGATGATATAGTAAAGCAAGGTTTGAATAAAACGAACTCTGCTTTACTAACGGCATCAACAATTGCAGCAGATAGATCAAAGCCTGAGATAAAACCAGTAATTGAAATAAAGAGTAATGGTATAGATTCATTTATTGTTACTAAAAGTGATGCTATTGATAAAGTGCAAAATGATAAACAAAAAAACTCAACCCAAAAAGATGAGATCCGTGATTTAAGAATCCAGCGTATTAATAAGGCCATATTGTATTTAGCACAAATTTTTAATTATTTATAAAAATGCAGCATGAAAAAAGTATTATTTCTTACATCAACTTCAGTTTATCTGTTTTTGCTGTTGATAGTAATTTCTATATCAGCCTTTTTCGTATCGTGCAAAAAAGATAAAAATGAAAAAACAGAAAACCTTTGCCCGGTGGTTGCTGCCAGTGCAGTACCGCAGGTGGTTAAAGATTCTTTTGCAGTAAGGTATCCGACAACAATCGTTATTACATGGTTTAATAAAGACAGCGTTAATTATTGTGCCTACTTTAAAACGGCTACTAATGTAGAAACATTAGCAGAGTTTGCTAATAATGGCAGCTTTATTAAAGAACAGATCGAAACGCATAACGACAATGAGCAGGAAGACAGCACAACTGCAGGAGTTAAAACAACAACAAGTTGTGAATGTGAAACACAAAAAGAAGTTCATTAGCCAGTATTTTAATACACTATGAGGGTGTATCAGGGTTATAGCCCCTCCTTGTTTATTATGAGGGGCTATTTTAAAAATTTCATTTTTATAAATTCTGCAAATGAAACAAAAAATTACACTGCTACTGATTGCCTGTTTACCTTTTATGGTAATGGCACAAAAGAAAATTACCATTAGTGGGTATGTAAAAGATACTAAAACCGGTGAAGCACTTGTTAGCGCAAGTGTATATGTTACTAATGAAAAAAGAGGCACTACAACCAATTCATACGGGTTTTATTCTATCTCAGTAAAGCAGGCAGATTCAGTTGGGATTGTTATTTCCTACCAGGGATACCAACCACAGCTAACAACGATCAGCGGAAAAGCCGATCAGGTATTAGATTATAATTTACAGGAAAAATCCAGCAGTCTTACAGAAGTTGTGGTTAGTTCATCTAAAAATAATAGCAATATTACTAAGGCAAGAATGAGTGTGATAAACATACCCATGAAGCAGATAAAAACATTACCTGCCATTGCAGGGGAAAGGGATATTTTAAAAATTGTTCAGTTACTGCCCGGTGTGCAATCGGGACAGGAAGGTACAACAGGGTTTTATGTAAGAGGTGGTAATACGGATCAGAATTTAGTTCAGTTGGATGAAGCAACAGTTTATAATCCTAATCATCTGTTTGGCTTGTTCAGCACTTTTAATACCAATGCTATAAACAGTGTTACATTAATAAAAGGCGGCTATCCTGCACAATACGGCGGCAGGTTAAGTTCTATCCTGGATATTACCATGAAAGAGGGTAATAAAAAGAAATTTAGCGGTGAAGGCGGTATTGGATTGGTTTCTTCAAACCTCACATTGCAAGGCCCGATCATAAAAAACAAATCATCCTTTATTATTTCTGCAAGAAGAACTTTTTTAGATTTAATTGCCAAAGCAGTAGTTCCTAAAAATAATACAAACTATTATTTTTATGACATTAATGCAAAAGCAAATTTTGAATTAGGGAAAAAAGATAAACTATACCTTAGTTTTTTTAAAGGATTAGACAATGCAAAATACGCCGGAGCCAGTAGCCTGAATTATGGAATCAATTTTGGCAATACTACAGGTACAGTAAGATGGAACCATTTATTTAATAAAAAACTGTTTGCCAATACCTCATTTATTTACAATGATTATCATTTAAGTCTTACCACCACACAGGATCAGTATTATGCACAGCTTTATACCGGTATTAAAGATGTAAATGTAAAAACTGATTTTAGTTATTTCCCTTCTTCAACTCATTCCATTAAAGCCGGTGTTAACTATGCTTACAGCACCTTGTTTCCATCTACTACTTCAGCAAAGATCCCCAGGAGTGGCAATATTAATAAACCGAATTTAGACAGTATAGAACGAAAATATTCTTCCCTGCTTTCTTTTTATGTGAATGATGATATTACTATTTCGGAAAAATTTAGTGCAAGCCTGGGATTAAGGGTTCCGGTATTCATAAAATCTGATGTGCAATACCTGCGCTATGAACCCAGGGCAACTGTTAAATATCAATTGAATGATGCCACTTCTGTTAAAGCAGCCTACACCATAATGAATCAGTTTCAGCATTTAGTACCCAGCAGCACAGCATCATTACCAACTGATATATGGATAAGCAGCAGCAAAATTGTAAAGCCGCAAACCAGTCAACAGTTTGCCATTGGCTTATTTAAAAACTTTAAGGATAATAGTTTTGAGGCAAGCATTGAGGGCTACTATAAGACGATGAATAACCAGGTGTTATTTAAAGAAGGGGCACAATCAATACAAAGTACCGATATAGACACAAAACTTACATTTGGTAAAGGCAGCAGCTATGGAGCTGAATTGTTCATCAAAAAGAATGTGGGCAGATTCACTGGATGGTTGTCTTATACTTTATCATGGACTAACCAAAAATTTGATTCACTGAATTTTGGCAAACAATTCCCTTTCACGTACGACAAACGCCATAACCTTTCCATTGTTGGTACTTACGACCTGAATAAACGCTGGACATTTTCGGGTGCATTTGTATTTACATCTGGTGGTGCATTTACTTTGCCTACTGGCCGGGCAGGCGTGTATGGAGATGGCTCTTTGTATGATGGTACTTATTATGATTACAGCGGAAGAAATAATTACCGCTACCGTTCTTATCATCGGCTGGACCTGAGTGCAATACGGCATGGTAATCCAAAACTGTTTGGAAAAAGATATGAATCGGAATTGGTGATAAGTGTTTACAATGTGTACAGTCGCCATAATCCTTATTTTATTTATTTAACCAAAGATCCAATCACTAAAGCAATTTCAGCAAGAGAAGTTTCTTTATTGCCTGTCATACCAAGTATTAGCTACAACTTCAAATTTTAACCAGATGAAAAAATTATCAATATTAGCCTTTGTAATTTGCGTAGTTGTATTTATATCTTGCGAAAAAACGATTACTATAAAACAACAACCCTATCAAAGTAAACTGTCCATCCAGGGTTTAATTACACCAAATCAAAAGCCTCAGATTTACCTGAACAGAACGGTTCCATACTTTGATCCGAAAGTAAATACAAGAGAGCTTACAGTAGATAATGCAGCCGTTACATTAAATGATGGCGCAACAACTTATCTGCTTAGTTTTGATTCTACCTATAATTATCACTACTGCCGGTACGATTATTTTTATAGCAATCCACAAACCATCCAGGCAAATAAGACCTACACCCTGAATATAGTTTTTAATGGAGTTACTTATACGGCACAGGCAACTACCAACCAATCAAAAGTACCCGTTACATCAACCAGTTATGTACCTGTATTTAAAGATTTATATGGTGAGCATGAAGGGGTTATTGTTGGTTATACCGACAAAGCTGGGGAAGAAAATTATTACCGTTATGAAATGAGTCGGATGATTGACAGCAGTGTTAAAAGCGTTGATGCTGTAAAAAGCAGTTGCACATTCGGGCAAAAGTATTATGTAAAAGAAGTTGGCAGAACAATTTACCCTGATAAAAATGTGGAAGGGTTGGCGCTTACTTTCACTTTTGAACCAAATTTTTCTCACAAAAGAAATGACACTGGATATATCCGTTTACAAACAGTAGATAAAAATATTTTTACTTTTTACGACAACCTCGACAGGCAAAAATTAGCACAATACAATCCATTTGTAGAACCTGTATTTATTATACCAGGACAATTTAAAGATGCCATTGGTGTATTTGGTGCTTATGCCATTTCTGATTCAGTTGTTTTTGTTTACCCTGAATAAATAATTTATGATGAAATCAATCCTTTTTATTGCCGCCTTATGTAGTATTAGCCTTGTTAATGGACAGCAGCAACCTGTCACTGTTATTAAAACTGATACAACTGTTCAGCGGCCAATGTTGAAACCCTTTACTGGCTTTGATATAATTAAAGAAGAAAACCGAAGGATTAAATCTTTATTTATTCCTGCAGGATTAATTGCTTATGGCTTTATTGCATTGGAGAATGATGGCCTGAAAAAATTAGATAATAATACTAAACTGGAAATACGGGAAGACCATCCAACCTTTATCACCAAACTGGATAATTATCTCCAGTATTCGCCGGCTTTGGCAGTATATGGGCTAAATGCTTTGGGCGTAAAAGGCAAGAATAATTTCAGGGATAGAACAATCATTTATGGGTTATCAACAATTATTTCTTCAACAATTGTTTTGCCTTTAAAAAAGATAACCAAAGTACAGCGGCCCGATGGCTCGGGTTTCAATTCTTTTCCCTCAGGGCATACCACTACAGCTTTTGCTGCAGCAGAATTTTTAAGGATGGAGTATAAAGATGTTTCGCCCTGGTATGGCATAGCCGGATATACTGTTGCGGTAACAACAGGCGTTTTGAGATTGTATAATAATAAGCATTGGGTAAGTGATGTGGTTGCAGGGGCAGGTTTTGGAATCCTCTCAACAAAACTGGCATACTGGATTTATCCTTCCATTAAAAGAAAATTCTTTAAGAATAAACCAATGAACACAATGCTAATGCCTTATTATCAAAGTGGTGGTGGCGGTTTGGCATTGGTTTATAATTTCAGGCATTAATCTGTTTAACCAAAACTCTTTTCATGGCACTTAGAATAATGCTTTGCATCTGTATTTTGTTTTGCTGTAAGCCAGTATCATTTTCTCAATCTGCAATAGGTGATTCAACAAAAGCCATCGCTATCGTTACCGGCACTGTTAGAAAAAAGCCATTAGAGAAACAGTATGATGTTGGCAATGATAAAATCTTTATTTATCAAAAACCAAAATTATTCAGTTTTATAACTAAGCTTCCAAAAGATGCAGCTGGAATAGCAGTTGCGCCTTTTCGGAAAAAAAATTTAGCACCTTTACTGTGTATTGCAGGCACAACTGCATTATTAATGCTTAATGACGAAGCAATTAGTGAAGCTGTTGGGCAATTTTCCAAAAACATACACCTGTCACCCGATGAAAAGTATAAGGATGTGCTAAATATCAAATTGGGGAAGACAAATACGAGTTTGCTAAAAGCCCCACAAAATATTAATACAGCTTTATACCAGTTGGGGCAGGGCTTTCCCAGCTTATTAATTGGTGCTGGCTTATATACCTATGGCAAAATACATAAGGATTACAGGGCAATAAGTACGGCGAGCCAATTGGCAGAGGCTTTTATCTTAATGGGAGTTGGTACACAATTAATAAAAAGAATTACAGGGCGGCAAAGCCCAAGTGAAGCAGTTGATTTAGACGGATCATGGCATCCTTTCCCGTCATTTAAAAATTATCAGAATCACACTCCTGTTTACGATGCTTTCCCATCCGGCCATTTGGCAACCCTGATGAGTTCAGTAACAATTCTTGCAGACAATTACCCGGAAATAAAATGGATAAGACCTGTTGGATATTCAGTTATCGGGCTTGTAGGTTATTCTATGATTAATAACAGGGTACACTGGGCAAGTGATTATCCTTTGGCAATAGCTTTAGGGTATTTATGTGCAAGGCAGGTTATAAAAAATAACAGGCGGGTTGTGCAAACAACTGCATCAGGGCGGCACAAAGCAACATTATCTTATACAATAAATTATACAAACGGAAGGCTGATGCCTGGGGTGGTTTATAAATTCTAAAAAAGCGTATTTAATATGTTATAGCTTTGGCTTAAATTTTTAAAATTGAAACTCTACATAAAAAATATGGTTTGCAACCGCTGCATAATGGTGGTAAAGCAGGAACTCGAAAAACAAAAGCTATTGCCGGCACTGGTTAGCATGGGAGAAGTAGAGCTCTCGAAAACTGCAACCGTTAAACAATTAAAAACGCTAGATGAAAGACTGAAAGAATTGGGTTTTGAATTATTAGACGATCAGAAGCAGAAGCACATCGAAAAAATAAAGACCCTGCTCATCAAACAAATTCAATCCGGCGAAGTTGAAGAACATTTTAGCATCACTACTTATTTAACCAAAGCTTTAAACAAAGACTATAGTTATATCTCCCGTCTGTTTTCCGAAGTGGAAGGTATTACCATTGAACAGTTTTTTATTCTTCAAAAGATTGAGAAAGTAAAAGAGTTAATCATCTACAATGAAATGAACCTGAGTGAAATTTCGTACAAGTTAGGATATAGCAGCGTAGCACATCTTTCCGCACAGTTTAAGAAAGTAACCGGGCTTACGCCAAGTCATTTTAAAAAAATGGGAGGCATCCACCGCCATTCATTAGATAATGTTCACCACAAATAGGTATAACTCTTTTCCATGATTCTGTAACATCTTACGATCTTGTTGTAGGAACTTTGTGTCTTAAATATTTACTATGACACATACCTATAACATAAGCGGAATGACCTGCGGCGGATGCCAGGCCAAAGTGCAGGCTCTTTTATCAAAAGTAGCAGGCATTAAAAACATAAGCATTGATTTGCAAAAAGGCGAGGCTTCCATTGATATGGATAGGCACATTGCAACAGAAGATTTGAAAGCTGCATTAAAAGATTATCCAAAATATCAGTTATCAGCGGCCACTCACCAGCACCATGCTGTTTCTGCGGTCGCTGATGAAGAAGATAAATCATGGATTGCAACCTATAAACCTGTGCTGCTGATCTTTGCCTACGTTTCCGGCATTTCGCTGTTGGTAGAAATGGGGCAAGGCGGGTTTGTTCTGATGCGGTGGATGAATCATTTCATGGCTGGCTTCTTTTTGGTATTCTCCTTTTTTAAATTGCTAAACCTTAAAGGCTTTGCAGAAAGCTATGCCATGTACGACATTGTAGCTAAAAAATGGAATGGCTGGGGCTATGTATATGCTTTTGTTGAACTGGCGTTGGGTATTGCCTTTCTTACCGGCTACAACCCAATCCTATCCAACAGCATTACTTTGGTAGTAATGGCAGTAAGTCTCATTGGCGTAGTGCAATCTGTTTTAAACAAGCGTAAAATTAAATGTGCCTGTCTGGGTGATGTATTTAACCTGCCTATGAGTACCATTACCATTATTGAAGATGGGCTGATGATTGCAATGAGTGGGATAATGCTGGTAACAATATTAAAATGAGAACAACAAAGTAATTAAGCAGGTGTATTTCGGGTTTACTATTAAATGTCATATTTGGTACTGATTTATATCAGTTTATTTGACACAACTATTTAATTACTTTGAATTTGAGTGATTCCTCTCTGACTAAGGGATTATTATTCGATGTAATGAAAAAATTTCTCGTAACCATATTAGCCTTCTTGTATATCAGCAGCACCATAGGGGCTACGCTTCATATGCATTATTGCATGGGCAAACTGGCTGATTCAGGGTTGATGGGAAATAGCGCTACGCTATGCAGTAACTGTGGTATGCAGGAAACAGGTAATGGATGCTGCAGGCATGAGCAGAAGTTTGTAAAAAATGATACCGACCAAAAAACAACCGAATCTGGGTTTCAATTTATACAGCTCATTTCTTTCGCTCCACATCCTTTTTTTGAGGAAGCGCTTTACAATAATTTTCCTGCTATAACATTGGTAAGTCCCATCAACCACCCGCCATCCCGAAATTGCGGCATAGCATTTTACATCCGAAATTGCGTTTTCCGTATTTAAAAATTACTCCTTTCAATTGGTCAGATAATTTATTGTCGGGCACCTGGCATTTCTCTATGCCTGTTATTTAATTTCTTTATTGCACATTCAATAAAACAAAATGAAATCATTTAAAATGCTGATGATGGCAGCTTTCACCATCCTGTCTGTTTCAGCTTTTGCACAAGATACAGCAAAGCTAAAGACGAAGACTTCCACGCAGAAAACAGCAAATGCAAAATACTGTTGCCCCATGCATCCTGATGTAACTGCTGATAAACCTGGCAAGTGCCCCAAGTGCGGTATGGATTTAACCAGGTCCAAAAAAGAGCAGATGAAAATGGAAGTGATGAAAACCTATACCTGCCCAATGCATCCGGAAGCGACAAGCGATAAGCCGGGCAATTGTCCTAAATGTGGTGCCATAATGAACCGTTCTGCAAAAGAAAAAATGAAAATGGAAACCATGAAAACCTACACCTGCCCCATGCATCCGGGTGAATACAGCAATAAGCCGGGTAAATGCCCCACCTGTGGCATGGATTTAATAAAGCAGGAAAAAGTTATACAAACCTATGCCTGCCCCATGCATCCGGATATTAAAAGTAATAGCCCCGGCACCTGTTCAAAATGTGGAATGCAATTGCAGTTACAGTCAGATCAGTCACCCAAAGAAAAAATGAAGATGGAAGTAATGAAGACTTATAGCTGCCCCATGCACCCACAGGTAACCAGTAACAAGCCGGGCAAGTGTCCTGAATGTGGAATGGATTTGAAAGAAAAGAAAAACTAGAGACCAGATCAACATCAATAATTGTATGACACTTAAAAACAGGTTATGGTTCGCAAATTAATTGAACTGGCTTTATGCAACAGGTTTGTGGTACTGCTTATAGCGGGCGGTCTGTTTGCGTATGGTTTTTACTCCATCAAAAAAAATCCCATTGATGCCATTCCCGATTTGAGTGAGAACCAGGTAATTGTTTTTACAGAATGGATGGGCCGCAGCCCACAGGTAATAGAAGACCAGGTTACCTATCCGCTGGTGAGCAATCTGCAGGGCATTCCTAAAATTAAAAATATCCGGGGTTCATCCATGTTCGGGATGAGTTTTGTGTATGTGATTTTTGAAGACAATGTAGATATCTATTGGGCAAGAACAAGGGTATTGGAAAGACTAAACTATGCTCAGCGTTTATTGCCACAGGGTATAACACCAACACTGGGCCCCGATGGAACCGGGGTAGGCCATATTTTCTGGTATCATTTAAATGCTCCAAAAATGGACCTGGGAGAGCAAAGGGCATTGCAGGATTGGTATATAAAATTTGCCTTGCAAACTGTGCCTGGCGTAGCGGAAGTTGCATCCTTTGGTGGTTTTGAAAAGCAGTATCAGTTAATAGTTGACCCGGTGAAACTGCAGTATTATAACATTTCACTGATGGATGTAATGAATAAAGTAAAAGCCAATAATAATGATGTGGGCGGCAGAAAATTTGAAATGGCCGATATGGCTTATATCATCCGTGGCCTGGGCTATATCAAAAGCAAAGAAGATGTAGAGAATATTGCATTAAACAATTACAACGGCATCCCGGTAAGGGTTAAAGATATTGGCACCGTACAAATGGGAGGCGACTTACGCCTGGGCATTTTTGACATGGATGGAAAAGGCGAGGTGGTTGGCGGCATTGTGGTAATGCGCTATGGCGAAAATGCAAATAAAGTAATTGAAGCTATAAAAGAGAAAATAAAGGAAGTGGAAAAAGGTTTGCCCGAAGGGGTAACTTTTAAAACTTCTTACGACAGAAGCGTATTAATACAGGAAGCCATTGAATCGGTAAAAGGTACTTTAACGGAAGAAATGATTGTAGTATCTATTGTGGTATTAATATTTCTTTTTCACTGGCGCAGTGCGGTTATCATTTTAATTCAATTGCCCATTTCAGTAGCGGCTGGCTTTATCTTTCTGCAAATGTTCGGTATATCATCCAATATCATGTCATTAACCGGTATTGCACTGGCTATTGGTGTGGTAGTGGATGATGGTATAGTGATGGTGGAAAATGCATACAGGCATATCAGCGAAGCTCAAACAGCAAAATTAAAGTCAACAGAAAAAATCTGATCATGGCAAAATGGTTTAAACAAAATAAAGATCCGTTGACATCTGAAGAAAAGATGAAGATCATCGAAAGCTCATCCAAACAGGTGGGGCCCGGTGTATTCTATTCAACCATCATTGTGGTTACTTCTTTTCTTCCGGTATTTCTGTTAACAGGTATGGAGGGAAAACTTTTCAGCCCCCTGGCATGGACAAAAACCTTTATCCTGCTCATTGATGCTTTCCTGGCAATCACACTTACACCGGTATTAATTTCTTTTCTGCTTAAAGGAAAATTAAAACCGGAAAGCGCCAATCCTGTTACAAAAACATTAGAGAGAATTTATACACCCGTTTTAAAATTGTGTTTGCGCTGGAGAAAAACAACAATCCTCATCAATCTTGCTGCTCTGGCTGTTGGTATTGTAATGATGACAAGACTTGGTTCTGAATTTATGCCTCCGCTGGACGAAGGGTCTTTGTTGTTCATGCCTGTTACATTGCCCGATGTTTCCAACTCAGAAGCAAAGCGTTTATTGCAGGTGCAGGATAAAATTATCAGCACCGTTCCCGAAGTATCGCATGTGCTGGGCAAGGCTGGCCGGGCCAATACAGCTACCGATAATTCACCCATCAGCATGATTGAAACCATTATTCTGCTTAAACCTAAAAACGAATGGCGTAAAGGCATCACCAAAGATGGCATCATCAATGAACTGAACTCGAAATTACAGATACCCGGTATTACAAACGGATGGACGCAGCCCATCATAAACCGCATCAACATGCTTTCAACCGGTATACGTACCGATGTAGGATTAAAAGTGTACGGACAAAATCTGGACAGTATTTATGCCTTTGCCCAAATTCTAAAAAAACAACTTGAAGGAATTGATGGTGTAAAAGATTCGTATGTAGAACCCATTACAGGCGGCAAGTACATTGATATTACCATCAAACGGGAAGAGACCGGCCGGTATGGTTTAACGGTGGATGATGTGAATACCGTTATTGAAAGCGCATTGGGCGGTATGAAACTCACCACCACTATTGAAGGGCGTCAGCGGTTTTCTATAAATGCCAGGTATGGACAGGATTTCCGGAATAACCTCTCAGCATTAAAACGGCTACAGGTGCAAACAATGAATTTCGGCCCCGTACCACTGGAAGCCGTGGCCGATATAACACTGAGTGATGGCCCGCCCATGATAAACTCAGAAAATGCCATGCTGCGGGGAACGGTATTATTTAATGTGCGGGAACGGGATTTGGGCAGCACAGTAAAAGAGGCACAACAAAAACTGAACCAGCTGGTAACCAAATTACCCAAAGGTTATTTCCTGGAGTGGAGTGGCCAGTGGGAAAACCAGATACGGGCAAACCGCACCTTAAAAATGATACTGCCCATCGTACTCATCATCATTTTTATGGTACTGTATTTCACCTATCATTCATTTAAGGAATCTTTTATAACCATGATAACGGTACCGTTTGCATTGATTGGCGGCGTGTTTATGGTGTATTTCTATGGTGTCAATTTATCTGTAGCAGTGGCAGTTGGTTTCATTGCCTTATTTGGTATGGCCATTGAAACAGCCATGCTCATGACTATTTATCTGAATGAAGCCATGCAGAACATGGTTGCCAAACACGGCAATTCTAAAGCAACACTTAACAATGCAATCATCAGGGAGTTTGTGATTGAAGGAGCAGCAAAAAGATTGCGGCCCAAATTAATGACAGTGTCAGTTGGCTTGTTTGGGTTAATTCCTATTTTATGGGCAAGTGGTGTTGGCAGCGATATTATGCGGCCCATTACTATACCGTTGATAGGCGGCACCATCACATCAACCATTTATGTACTGTTGATCACGCCGGTGATATTTGAAATGATAAAAGAAAGAGAATTAAAACGCAACAATAAAATTGAATTAATCGATGCAAAAGAATAAACTGTTTCCGGTAATGATTTTGCTTGCTGTTGCTTTCAGCAGCAAAGCACAAACATTAAAACTGGATGCTGTTATAGACAGCATTACAGCATTACACCCGGTTGTAAAAATGTATAACAACGAGATCCGCTCGATGGATGAAGCAGCCAAAGGAGCTAAAAGCTGGATGCCACCGGAGATCAGTACCGGCCTTTGGATGGTGCCCTATAATACAAAACTGTGGAAGAAAGATGACATGGGAGGAACGGGTATGGGTCAGTACATGATTGGCGGCCAGCAAATGATTCCCAACAGGAAAAAACAAAATGCTGATGCCGCTTATATGCAGGCCATGTCATCGGTAGAAAAAGAAAAAAAGAATGCCACACTGAATGAATTGGTAAACGATGCCAAACAATTGTATTACGAGTGGATCATTTTAAAGAAGAAACTGGCTATTCTTACCCAAAATGAAAAGCTGCTGGACTTTATGATCAGGAATACAGAAATACGCTATAAGAACGGATTGGATAAAATAGGCGCTTATTATAAAGCAAAAGCTGCTTTGGGAAATGTACAGAACATGCGGCTGATGTATGAAAATGATATCAGTGAAAAACGCATCAGCATCAACGCTTTGATGGGCCGCAATGCCATGATCGGTTTTGATATAGATACTACTTACAGGCTGGATGATTATTCAACGATCGTATTCGACAGTACACTTTTTTACAAAAACCGGAGCGATTTAAAATCAATTGACAAAGACATTAACCTTGCCTGGCTTAAACAGGAAACAGAAAGGCAAAGCCTTAAACCCCAATTTGGTATTCGATATGAACACATGTTTGGTTTTGGAGGTTTGCCTATGCAATATTCGTTAATGGGAATGATGAGGTTGCCATTGGCAAATTGGTCTTCTAAAATGAATAAAGCCAATGTGGAAAGCCTGAAATGGAAAGCCTATGCCCTGCAATCGCAAAAGGAAATGATGGCGAACGAATATAGCGGCATGGCGTATAGTATGCGTAATGAGCTGGAGTTGAAAAAGAAACAATTAAAACTTTATGATGAAAACATTATTCCGGCATTAAAGAATAATTATAAAACAATGCAGCTGGGATATGAACAGAATACAGAAGAATTATTCATGCTGTATGATGCATGGGAAACTTTATACATGGCGCAAATGGAATATACCGAAATATTAAATCAGGCTTTAAGAACACAGGTGTCAATAGACCGGCTAATAGAAAAAAAATGAACAGACTAATATTTATACCGATATTATTTATTGTTATGGCTGCAATCAGTTGTAACAATAAAAAAGACCCTCATGCAGAACACAAATCCGTATCGGTACCGGATATTTATACCTGCCCCATGCACCCGGAAATTGTAAGGGACAAGCCTGGCAATTGCCCCATCTGTGGTATGGCTTTAGTAAAGAAAGAAAAAGGCGGTCAAAAGTCTGCTGATATAGAATTGGTATCACTATTGAAACCGACCAATGAGTTTGTTATTTCATCAATTCCGGTTACTGCTATAGAGAAAAAGGAACAACAATTAGAAATTGAAGCGCTGGGAAATATTGCTTATGATACAAGGCAGATAGGCAGTATTTCTTCAAGAGTTGCCGGAAGAATTGAAAAATTATATGTACGCAATCGCTTTCAAAAAATAAGTAAGGGCCAGCGCATACTTGATATATATAGTCCGGAATTAATGACAGCACAGCAAAACCTGTTATTTCTTTTAAAGAACGATCCTGCCAATACAACATTCTTACAGGCCGCTAAAGAAAGGTTGCTGTTATTGGGAATAAGTACACAACAGGTGCAACAAATTATCCAGTCAGGTAAACCATCATTAACGATTGCCGTGTATAGTAATTACAGCGGCCATATTCATGAAGCTGCCGGCAATAACAGCATGAATACAACGCCAGGTAAAATGAATGATATTTCACTCATAACAGAGGAGCTTTCATTAAAAGAAGGAATGTATTTACAAAAGGGCCAGTCCATATTCACGGTATATGACCCCGCCCGGGCCTGGGCTATCCTGAATATTTATGGCGAAAATCAGAACCTGGTAAAAACCGGCAACTCAGTCAGGGTAGTTCCTGAAACTGCACCGGACAGGGACTTCAGCGCAAAGATTGATTTTATCGAACCCTTCTATCGTAAAGAAAGTAAAACATTAACAGCAAGGGTTTACTTTAATAATAGTGTTTTAAAAATACCAATTGGCAGCCAGGTCAGGGCCACCATATTTGGCAATAACAAAGAAGCATATTGGTTGCCGAAAAATGCAGTTGTTTCATTGGGCCTCGATAAAGTAGTGTTTAAAAAGACGGAAGGCGGCTTTACAATAAAGAAAATAAATACAGGAATCACCTATAAAGATCTTACACAGGTTTTGAGTGGTCTTACTGAAAAAGATTCCGTTGCAGTAAATGCCCAGTTTTTAATGGACAGTGAAAGTTTTATAAAAATAAAAAATTGATCATGCGGTACATAATTATGATAGCTACGGCTTGTTTGTTATTTGCATCCTGCAGCAGCAAAAAAGAAATGCCTGCAGAGCCAAAAACTGAGTTAGTATCGGTACTGGAAAAAGACGAAATAGAATTAAGTGAACTGCAGATACAGTTGGGTAATGTGCGTACAGACACGATCCGCAATGGAACAATTGGGGACCAGTTGGTATTGACTGCTACATTAAATTTTGACCAGATGAAATCCTCTTCTGTCAGTTCAAGGGTGATGGGAAGAGTCGAAAAATTATATTTTAAGAACCTGGGCGATTATGTAAAAAATGGTTCCCCGCTTTATGAGTTGTACAGCGAAGAATTGAATAATGCCAAACAGGAATACCTGCTTGCCCTGGATAAAAGGAAAGTATTTGCTGATGAAACAGTTATCGACTTTGATCAGCTTTTGCAAGGCGCTAAAAATAAATTGTTATTATGGGGCATGTCTGATGCCCAGGTGCTTGAACTGGCTAAAAGTAAAAAAGCTACTCCCACCACTACTTTTTACAGCACTTCATCCGGTTACATTACCACCCTGGATATCCGGGAAGGCGACTATGTAATGGAGGGTGGCACTATTGTTAAACTGGCTGATCTGTCAAGTCTTTGGGCAGAGGCGCAGGTATATACTTCACAATTATCAGAGATAGACAGGAATAGTATTGCTACTGTTCAACTTCCCGATTTTGATGGTAAAGAGATCAAAGGCAGGATTGAATTTGTAAACCCAGAGATTGCTCCTGATACCAGGATCAATCTGATCCGTGTGTCCATTCCAAACCCCGGTAACCAGCTAAAGCCAGGTATGCCGGCCTATGTATTGCTAAAAAGTCCACAGCGAAAGTCATTAACACTTCCGATTGATGCAGTCATACGTGATGGGAAGGGTGCAACCGTATGGATACAAACCGGCAACAAAACATTTAAGAGTGTTATGGTACAAACTGGCATGGAAACTAATGACAGAATAGAGATAAGGTCTGGCCTGGCAATAGGAGATATCGTGGTAATTAGTGGTGCTTACCTCCTTAATAGCGAATACATTTTTAAAAAAGGAACAAACCCCATGTCGGGCCATGATATGAAGGCAATGTAAATACTATATGCTAAACAAATATGCCAACTTAAAATTATTTGCCAGCACTCTTTTTTGTTCACATGTTCAAATGTGTGAATGATGTAATTTTTTTAATTAATTGTGTATTATAAACTATATCAGGAAGTTTACCTTACTACTGTTGTGAAAATTCTTTCACACTAAAAACAAAACTGATGAATAACTTAAAAATCAAATTCATGAAATCACTGCAAAAAATTAGCTTGCTGATTGCTATAATTACATTTTTTGCATCCTGCCAATCAGGTAAAGATGTAAACCAAACGCTTTCCAAAACTGAAACAAGAATGGAAATGATGAACAAAATTGCAGACGATAGTATGATGTCGAAAGAAATGATGTCGGCCATGATGAATAGCAAAAACGGTGAAATGATGATGATGCCGATGATGGAAAATCATGAAGCGATGATGAAAATGATGAAGGGCAATCCAGGCATGATGGACAATATGATGATGAATATGATGGAAGCCTGTAAGACTGATACCGCCATGATGTCGGGCATGTGTAAAAAAATGATGGAGAACCCTCAAATGATGGATATGATGCAAAAGATGAAAGGAGAAAAAATGGATATGAACAAAATGGAGGGCATGGATAATAAAATGAAACATTAATTATAAAAACTTTAAAAACTAAAACTATGATGGACAATCACGGAGGCTACTATTACTGGGGCATGCATATGGGTTGGTGGATTTTAATACTTGTTATTTTAATAATGGTCGTTGGATTCTTTTTTAATTCCAGGAGAAGCAAATGAATCGCTTATATTCTGACTGAATAGCATTACAACTGTTGAACCTGAACAATATTTTAAAATAAACATTTACAAATGAAAAAGACCTATGAATTGACAGGTATGAGCTGCGGGGGATGTGTGAACGCGGTAAAGCAGGCCTTGATTAAAATCCCGGATGTTGAAGAAGCTGAAGTCCAGTTAAATCCTCAAAAAGCGGTTATTACGATGAACAAGCCTATTGATTTAGCTGAATTACAGACTCAACTTAGTAAAGCAGGACATTACACAATCAATGAAGTTGGTTTAAAAGAATAGCCAACAACTTAAAAACAACATTCAAAATTAGAAAAAACGATTATGAAAAAAATATTTTTCACTGCCCTAATCCTCTTAGCAATTGGACTTGTTATTACAGCTTGTTCGGGCATTGATAACAAATCAAAAACTGAACAATTGGCAAAAGACGAAATGTACACCTGTACCATGCATAATGAGGTAATGAGTGACCATCAGGGTAAATGTCCAAAGTGCAATATGAAACTGGTAAAACAAAAGATGACTACCGAACAACAAAAAATGATGAATGAAGGTACTTACATAAAACCTGAAAATTAATTACGGTTATTAAGTATTAAAAATCAGGTATAAGTGAAAAGATCAGCGGAAATGAATTTAACACCAAATGAAAATTAATTTTTATTGTAACAAAAGTCACACACTGTGAAATAATTTTTGTATAGTATTACTTTTCAGAAGTAAACTGTCATTTTATGAAAAGGAAAGAATTTTTGAAGTTAACAGGTACAGGAGCTGGTACGTTATTGATTCCTGGAGGGATTATTAGCTTTATTTCATCTGGTTGTAATAAAACCGGTGGTTTAGGAAATATGGGAGGAATGTCTGGTAATGGTGTTACAGTAACCGATGGTGAATTTCTACAGGCACTTCCAATCCCAGCAAGCGTAGGTGCAAGTACTACACTTGCACCACAAGTTACTTCTGGTGCATTAAAAGGAAATCAATCCTATAATGTACTTGGTTACCAGACAAATTCAATATTGGGGCCAACGTTTCGTGTAAATAAAGGGTCAAATGTTAGTGTTAACATAAATAATCTTTTAAGCGAAGCTTCTAATATACATTGGCACGGATTGCATATACCGGCTGCAATGGACGGGCATCCGGCAAATATAATTAACGCCGGTGCTTCATTCAACTATAACTTTATTATTCAGCAAAGAGCCGGGCTCAACTGGTATCACCCACATCCTCATATGGCAACGGGTAAGCAGGTTTACAAGGGATTGGCAGGTTTGTTTATTATAAATGATCCGGAAGAGGCTGCATTAAATTTGCCAGCTGGCGAATATGAAATACCATTAGTTATTCAGGACAAACGTTTAGCAGATACCAACCTTACCTATAACCCAACGGTTATGGAAGTTATGAGTGGTTACCTGGGTGAATCTATTTTAGTTAATGGGAAAGTTGCTCCATTTCATGAAATAAAGTCTCAAACATACCGGTTAAGAATCTTAAACGGTTCAAATGCCAGAATTTATAACCTGGCTTTTAGCAATAATCAGTCGTTTACAATTATTGGCAATGATGGGGGCCTGTTAAAAGCTCCTGTTTCTGCAAACAGCATTTTAATTTGTCCGGGCGAACGTTTGGATGTATTAGTTGACTTTTCGTCATTTAATACCGGTGATGAAGTATTTCTGATTAGTAAGTTATTCGGTGGTGCTGGTAATGCACAGGGCAGTCAGCAGTTTAAAATTTTGAAATTTAAAATCATTCAAAAAATAAATGCTCCTTTTATCATTCCTTCAATATTATCATCCATTACTCCCCTTACGGCAGCACAGGCAAGCCGTACAAGAAATTTTGATATATCAAATCCCGGTATGAATATGCAAAGCGGTACGCATCGTATCAATAATAAATTATTTGATGAAAACAGGATAGATGAAACGGTTTCGGCAAGTGCTGTTGAAATATGGCAATTTGATAACTCACAGGGCGATGAGCCACACCCTATGCATATCCATGGTATTGACTTTCAGATATTGCAAAGAACTGGAGGAAGAAATATCCTGATTGCTTCTGAAAGTGGATGGAAAGACACTGTTTTAGTAATGCCCGGTGAAATAGTTAAAGTTATTGTTCCTTTTGGAAGCAATTCCGGCAGGTTTGTTTTCCATTGCCATAATCTGGAGCATGAAGGTGATGGAATGATGTTACAATATCAATTGAGTTAATTGATAATCGCCCTGATTGCGGATTTAAGAAAGAGGAAACAATACCACGAATGCCCTCCAATACTTCAAGAAATAAGTTGCTGCAAATGATGTATTTTGCTGTTTTAACAAAAGTATGGACAGTAATCTTTCCCAAATCATCCTTCAGTACAAAGAAGATAAACAATCAGTTTTCAATACCTGGTTTATAAATAACGAAGAACGCCTTAAAGCATTCCGTTCAATTCGAAGAGGGGTGATGCAGGTGATTGATGATATTAAGAACAAAAAATTCCCCAATGATTTTAAAGGCTCGTCATTAGAATTTGTACTTACCTGCATCACCGAACAAAAGCAGGTATTTGAAGGAGCTGCTCACCCATTTTACTGGAAACCAAAATTACGGATACCGGATATTTATGAGAACGAAAATAATAAACAGGCTTTCGGTCAATTCTTAGAAAATTGTTTGAATGCTAAAACAGAAGAGCAGATCATTAAAGAAATCATCAGGCTGGATAGCTTAAAGATTAAAGGTCTTGGCCCGTCAGTTGCCAGTATTTTGTACTTTTTGCATCCAACCATTATTCCTCCTTTCAACACAGCAATTATCAACGGATTTAATTTTTTATTCAAAGACAAAAAGAAGCTTGGTAGCTGGAGTGAATATCTAAAGTTAAGAGAAGTGACAATTGATACCAATAACCAGTACCGTTCCGAATTATCATCAGATCTGGGTGCAATAGCGGGATTATTGTTTGAAATTGGAACACAGAAACTGGTTTTAGGCAGCGATGTATATTTATCAGAACGTGAACGTAAAAAATTAGAAAAATTAATAGAGAAGCGGCAGCAGGATGTACAGCAGGAAAAAGAAGAAGAGAACCTGCATACAGAAATGCAGTATCATTTGTTGAAGATTGGAAATGTTTTGGGTTATGATGTAATTGCAGCCTCCAATGACCGCTCAAGGTCACATGGTGGCAACAGTTTTTCGTTTATGAGTTTGCAGCAGTTTCCTGAAATTAAGTTGGATAAAGAAACATTAAATACGGTAAAGCTTATTGATGTGCTGTGGTTTCAGAAAGGTACTAAAAATGTTATTGCCGCTTTTGAAGTAGAAAAAAGCACAAGCATTTATTCAGGCATTTTGCGGTTAACAGATTTGAGTTATTCTATTGCAGATGGCGATGAAGTGTTTTACTTGATTGTACCAGACAAAAGGGAGAAAGATGTTTGTATGCAATTGTGCCGTCCGGCTATTAAGCAAAATAATGTAGTTATCAAATACATCCTGTTTTCAGAACTCCGCAATAATTGCGATGCCTTGTGCAAGTTTGGCGAAAGCCACCATATTATGGAAAAGATTGCCAAAGCAGTGTGAAAACCATAATTCTGTAAATCTTCCCATAATTATGTAACTACAGCACTCGTGTTTGAGCCTATCTTTAGGTTTGAAATAGTTATTTTTCGGTAAAATTGA
Source organism: uncultured Chitinophagaceae bacterium (assembly GCA_963715585.1). GTDB lineage: Bacteria > Bacteroidota > Bacteroidia > Chitinophagales > Chitinophagaceae > Ferruginibacter. The sequence goes on from OY970254.1 coordinate 1,562,360, forward strand.
CATAATTTCAGGTAGCAAAAATGAAACGGAATATATCCATACAATTAAAAGCAGCCATACTACTGGTAGTATTTGGAACGAATACATTGGTTGGTTTTGCCTGCGCTATAGGTGTAGATATGGGTTTTAACTCTACCCATCATGACGAAGAGGCGATAGAGGTTCATGTACACATAGATGGTAAAAAACATCAGCACCACAACGAAACCGGCAAGCACCATCATGACGAAAAAGAAACTTCAAAAAAGGATGATTGCTGCAATGATAAAGTGGTAAAAATATTACAAACGGATAAAGCAATTCCACAACTTTCCAAATTATTAAGCCCAACATTTTTTACAGCCTTTGTTGCTGTTTTCTACAACATCAATATTTCTTATCCCTCACAGGTTAGCTCAGCTAACAAATACTATGTTCGTGGGCACCATCCCCCCATCCCCGACATACGCATAGCAATCCAGAGTTTTCAGATATGATTTGGTTTATGTTTTTCAGCATGAAGGGTATTGTTATGCCCGTAATCATTGTATTCAACATAAATTAAATCAAAATGAAAAAGATTTTTCTGTTGGTTGCCCTAATCGCAACTGTATTCACTCAAAACATTTTCGCACAAGAAGGCACAAGCGAACAACCTGCTTCACTCCTTAATACCTATTACAAGCTAAAAGATGCCCTGGTAAGCAGTAACTCAACCATAGCAGCCGCTAATGCAGAAGCATTGTTAAAGGCTATTAATACCAGCGCTAAGGAAGTTGTACCAGATGATGCCAGGGCTGTGCTTATAAAAGATGCTAATGCTATTTCCCAATCTAAAGACATCAAAGTGCAAAGGGAAAAATTCGCAACCCTGTCAAACAATATGTTTGAGTTGGCAAAAACGGTAAAGCTATCTACCGATCCAATCTACCAGCAGTATTGCCCAATGAAAAAAGCAACGTGGTTGAGCAATGATAAGGCGATTAAAAATCCTTATTACGGTAATGCCATGCTTACCTGCGGCAGCGTAAAAGCAACTTTATAATTTCTTAACCCGCTCCCGGCCTTTCAACACATGAAGGGCCGAAGGCAATATTCAAAACAAAGAAAATGAAAAATATAATAATAGGTTTTGCAATAGCAGCCACCACATTAGCAGCTTGTAACAATAGTAATAACAATACTGCCGACTCAAAAAATGATACAGCAATAGCAACGCAACAACAGGTAATCAAAGATACCGCAACTACACAAAGCACAACAGCAACAAGTGAAGCAACATTTCCTGCCGAAGAGATAATTACAGGTTACCTGCAATTAAAAAATGCTTTGGCAAAAGATAATGGCAAAGATGCAGCAACTGCAGGTAATGTAATTATTGCAACACTAGCTACAGTTGATATGAAAAGCCTGTCGGCAGAGCAAATGAAAAGCTACATGGCTTTAGCAGACGATATAAAAGAACATGCAGAGCACATTGGTGCAAATGCAGGAAAGATAGAGCACCAGAGAGAGCATTTTATAATGCTAAGCAAAGACATGGCAGACTTTGTGAAGGCTTTCGGCAATGGCGGTCAAACTTTATACAAGGACTTTTGCCCAATGGCAAATGATAACAAAGGTGCAATATGGATTAGCGAAGTAAAGGAAATCAAAAACCCATATTTGGGAAGCAAAATGCCAGATTGTGGTACTGTTAAAGAAACCATCAAATAGCCATGAGCAGGTTAAAAAAAATTCTATTAGGATTATTGCTGGTCTTTATTGTAATTCAATTTATACAACCTGCCCGTAATAAAAGCAAGCAGGTATTGCCGGCAGATTTTAGGCAAGTTTATGCAGTGCCCGATAGTTTACTGGTATTGTTGCAAAATGCCTGTTACGATTGTCATAGCAATAACACCGTTTATCCCTGGTATTCCAACATTCAGCCAATGGCATGGGTGATGGCAAGGCATATAAAGAACGGTAAAGACAAATTGAATTTTAGCGATTTTGGCAGCTACACAAGCCGGAGGCAGATAAGTAAGTTAAAGGGGATAGCAAACCAGATTAAAGATGATGAAATGCCAATAGCTTCTTACAAATGGATGCACAAAAAAGCAAGTCTTACCAAAGAAGAAAAATTGTTAATCATGGATTGGATGAACAAATCAGCAGATAGCCTTTCAATAGAAAATTAAAAGCAATGCGTAAAATCAAACAAATATTAATCAGCATTTTTAAAGCAATCTTTATTGGTAAGAAGGATTGTTGCAAATAACAATTATTTATTATGGAACATCAACACGAAGCAAATAAAGAAAGCCATGCAAGTCATGATATGAGCAATATGCAGCATGGCGTCAATCCGGCAATGGGCCATGCAGGGCATAATCATCATGCTATGATGATTGCTGATTTTAAAAAACGGTTTTATGTAGTGCTGATTCTTACAGTACCAATTATGTTGCTATCAGAAATGATTCAGCATTGGTTGAATTTGCATATCAGCTTCCCGGGCTCAAAATATGTATTGCTTGCATTGTCATCTGTTGTTTTCTTTTACGGGGGCTGGCCATTCTTAAAGGGATTGGTAGATGAGGTAAAAGCAAAGAATCCTGGCATGATGTTTTTAATTGGCTTTGCCATTACGGTTGCATACATCTACAGTGTAGCAATTGTTTTTGGTTTGCAGGGCATGGACTTCTTTTGGGAATTGGCAACGCTGATCCTTATAATGCTATTGGGGCATTGGATAGAAATGAAATCTGTAGCAGGTGCATCTAAAGAATTAGAATTATTGGTGCAGTTAATGCCGGCCGATGCACACATGGTAATGCCCAACATGATACATGATGTAAAGACCGATACACTAAAAGAGAACGATATTATTTTAGTAAAACCAGGCGAAAAAGTAGCAGCAGATGGAATAATATTAGAAGGCGAAAGTTACCTAAATGAAAGTATGCTGACAGGCGAAAGCAAACCAGTGAAAAAAGTAAAAGGCGATAAAGTAATAGCAGGTGCCATCAATGGCAACGGCTCAATAAAGGTTACTGTCTCTCATACTGCAAAGGACTCGTATTTATCCCAGGTTATCAAGTTGGTAGATGATGCCCAAAAATCAAAATCAAAAACCCAGTTACTGGCAGATACAGCGGCCAAATGGTTAACAGTTATTGCCATCGTTGCAGGCATTGGTACTTTCTTATATTGGTATTTAACCGGTCAACCATTGGCCTTTGCCATGGAAAGAATGGTAACTGTAATTGTTATTTGTTGCCCTCATGCTTTGGGTTTGGCAGTTCCATTGGTAGTTGCAAAATCAACAGCATTATCAGCAAAAAACGGGTTGCTTATTAAAAACAGAACAGCATTTGAAAATGCAAGAAAAATAACCACCATTGTTTTTGACAAAACAGGAACATTAACAGTAGGCAAGTTTGAAGTATCAAAAATTGTATCGTTGCAAAAGGAATTTTCCGAAAATGAAATAATCCGTTTGGCTTCTGCATTAGAACAAAAATCAGAACATCCCATTGCAACAGGCATCTTGCAAAAAGTAAAAGATTTATCAATCACTATTCCTGCAACAGAAAATTTTAATGCCATCACAGGCAAAGGCGTTGAAGCAACAGTTGAAGGCAAGAAAATATTGGTGGTTAGTCCCGGGTATTTAAAAGAAAACAAAATGGCAATTCCCGAAGGTTTTACTGCGAACGATACCGAAACGGTTGTATTTGTAATTATGAATGATCAGTTGGCAGGTTACATTGCTTTGTCAGACGAGATAAGACCCGAATCAGTAGAAGCAATAAAAACCTTAAAAGAAAATAATATCAAATCTATTTTGCTCACAGGCGATAACAGCAAAGTTGCGAAAAGCGTAAGCCATACGTTGGGTATGGATAGTTTTATAGCCGAAGTATTACCACATCAAAAATTAGAAAAAATAAAAGACCTGCAAAGCAAAGGCGAGTTTGTTGCCATGACAGGCGATGGTGTAAACGATGCCCCGGCTTTAGCAATTGCAGATGTAGGTATTGCTGTTGGTAGTGGCAGCGACATAGCAGCAGAAACCGCAGGAATTGTTTTGGTAAACAGTAACCCAAAAGATATTGTGAGTTTGATATTATTTGGCAAAGCCACTTATAGAAAAATGATACAGAATTTAATTTGGGCTACAGGTTACAATGTTATTGCATTGCCTTTGGCAGCAGGTGTTTTGTACAAACAAGGCATTTTATTAAGCCCGGCAGCAGGCGCAGTTTTAATGACAGTAAGCACAGTTGTTGTTGCTATCAATGCAAGTTTTTTAAAAGTAAAAAAATAAAGAATTAAAGAATTAAAGAATTAAAGAATGAAAAAGATAACATTTGCAATATTGCTGCTTGCCAGCTTTTCTTTTGCACAAGCGCAGGATATGAAAGGCATGGACATGACAAAAAAGGATCAAACCCAGCCGGTAACCTACACCTGTCCCATGCACCCCGAAATACACGCCAGCAAACCCGGCAACTGCCCTAAGTGCGGGATGAAACTGGTAAAGGAAAAGTCTAAAGCTACCGCTACACCGGTAATAAAGAAAAAGGAAGAAATGCAAATGCCAAAAGCTGCAGATGTACCCATCACATACACCTGCCCCATGCATCCCGAAATCCATTCAACAAAGCCTGGCAATTGTCCAAAGTGTGGTATGAAGTTAATTAAGGAGAAACCTAAGGCTGCTACGCCTCAAAAAAAGGAAGAAATGAAAATGCCTGGGAAAGACACAACTTCAAAGATGGGCAACATGGACAACATGAACATGGAAAATAAAGCTATGGCAAATATGGATATGCCTAAAGCAAATATTGGTCCTATAAAAACCATTATAAATAATGAACCTCCACGAATAGTTCGATACGATCTGTACATAGCAGATACCATGGTAACATTTGGTAAAAAATCAAAACGGGCCATTGCAGTAAACGGACAAATACCCATGCCTACACTCACGTTTACAGAAGGTGACACCGCAGAAATTTATGTACATAATAATTTAGATGAAGAAACATCTTTGCATTGGCACGGGTTATTTCTTCCCAATCAATACGATGGTGTACCTAATCTTACACAAATGCCTATCAAGGCACACACAACGCACCTGTATAAATTTCCTATCATACAAAATGGTACACATTGGTATCATAGTCATACCGGCCTGCAGGAACAAATTGGCATGTACGGAATGTTTATCATGAACAAAAGAAAAGAATGGGATATACCCACTATCCCTCTCTTACTTAGTGAATGGATAGATATGAACCCTAAAGAAGTGCATCGCAGCCTACATGCGGCCACAGACTGGTTTGCAGTGCAAAAAGGGAGTACACAAAGTTATGCAGAGGCTATAAAGCAAGGCCATTTAAAAACAAAAGTAGGTAACGAATGGAAACGTATGAATGCAATGGATCTGACCGATGTGTACTACGATAATTTTCTATTGAATGGTAAAAATCAAAACGAACAGCCGCAGTTTAAAGCTGGTGATAAAGTAAGATTGCGAATTGCAAATGGCGGTGCATCTGATTATTTCTGGCTGTCGTATGCCGGTGGTAAAATAACGGTAGTTGCCACCGATGGTAATGATGTAGAACCGGTAGAAGTAGATAGATTAATAATCGCAGTTTCAGAAACCTATGATGTAATTGTAACCATTCCCGATAATAAAAGCTATGAATTTTTGGTAACTCCCGAAGACCGTACCAAACATGCTTCCCTGTGGCTGGGCAGCGGCGAAAAAGTAGCCGCTGTAAAAATGAAACGGCCAAAATATTTTGCAGGCATGAAGATGATGAACGACATGATGGATATGAAAGGCAATATGATTGAAATGGAAGGCATGAAAATGGAAAACCAGGTTATGGATATGAACACCGTAATGTATCCTGAAATAACCGGCGATGAAAAGCCCAAAAAAGAACAAAAGAAAGAAGACACTCATACCATGCAAATGCCCAATAACAACAGTATGCAGGGTATGAATATGGAAGCCGAAACAGCCGATATAGTGTCCCTGAATTATACCATGTTAAAAGCACCGGAAAAAACAACTTTGCCCGATGGACCTTTGAAAGTATTGAAGTTTGACCTTACCGGAAACATGAACCGTTATGTATGGACACTGGACAACAAAACAGTTTCTGAAAGCGATAAGATCCTGATTAAAAAAGGAGAGAATGTGCGTATCATTTTATACAACAACAGCATGATGCGGCACCCCATGCACTTACACGGCCACGACTTTCGATTGCTCAATGGCCAGGGAGAATATGCTCCCATGAAAAACATTATCGACATTATGCCAATGGAAAGAGATACCATTGAATTTAATGCAAATGTGTATGGCGATTGGTTTTTCCATTGCCATATTTTATACCACATGATGAGTGGTATGGGCAGGGTATTTACTTATGAAAACCAACCGGCAAATCCCGAAATAACAAATCCAAAACTGGCGCAGCGAAAATTATTTGCAGATGACAGGGAGTTTCATTTAATGGGAAGAATAGGCATAGAAAGCAATGGTAGTGATGGCGAAGCTATGATTGCCAATACAAGGTGGAAGCTAAGTACCCTCTGGCATTTGGGATACCATGATATGCATGGTTACGAAAGTGAAACCATGATCGGCCGATACATTGGCCGTATGCAATGGTTATACCCGTATGTGGGGTTCGACTATCATTATAAAATGGAAGGAGGCCCAAAAAATATTTTTGGTGGCGAAGAAAAAAACTGGTTTGGCCAAACAAGCAATAAAAACAATCGGAAAACAATCATAGCCGGTGTTGCTTATACGTTACCTATGTTGTTTGTTGCTGATCTGAGAATAGACGGCAATGGAAAATTCCGTTTTCAGTTTGGTAGAGAAGATGTCCCGGTAACAAAGCGTTTACGTTTTAGTATGATGATTAACACAGACAAGGAATACATGGCTGGTTTAAGATACATTGCTACAAAATATATTTCTGTTTCATCGCATTATGATAGTGATATGGGTTTGGGTGCAGGGATTACGATTACTTATTAGCATAGGTTAATTAAATAAAATTGCAGATGAAAAATTTAAATAAGGTTGCTAAAATAGCCTTGCTATTTTGGCTGATGAAAATAGTAGCTACCACCCTTGGTGAAACTTTAGGTGATTTTATTTCTATGACACTAAATTTAGGTTATGGAGCCGGTATCGGAATTACCGCACTCTTTTTTGCAGTAGTATTATTTACACAGTTATCGGTAAAAAAATATATCCCTTTGGTTTATTGGTTGGTAATAGTAGGTACAACAACTCTCGGAACGGAAATTTCTGATTTTATTGACAGAACATTGCATTTTGGTTATGCCTGGGGTAGTTTACTACTTATTAGCTGTTTGTTTCTCACATTGTATTTATGGAACAGAAAATATAAAAATCTTGAAGTTTACCCAATCACAGATATGCCCAAAGAAATTTACTATTGGATGGCTATACTTTTTTCTAATAGTTTAGGAACAGCATTTGGCGATTTTTTGAGCGATAATTTGGGATTAAGTTACTTGTATGGGGCAATAATAACCGGCACGATTATTTTAATAGTTGTTCTACTGCATTATTATACCAAACTCAATCACATACTTTTATTTTGGATAGCTTTTATTTTTACCCGGCCATTTGGGGCAACATTTGGTGATTTCCTGACAAAACCTGTAGCAAAAGGTGGATTAGAACTTGGCACTTTGCAATCGTCGTTAGTCTCTGTTGTTATTATGGCACTACTTATTTTTATATCACACAAGCGACATAATAAATTAATTGAGTAAGACTATATTGCCGGATAAAACATTTTCCTGGCCTGTTTTTTTTTGCAACAGCATTGTTATTTTTTACAGCTTTGTATTATGGATTTGCAACATAAACCCCTATTTTTGCGGAACATGAAATTTTTCTTCTTCATAATAAGTTGCTTTATGCTTTATCTGTCATGCCTTCCATGTGGCGACATTGGGGAGTGTAATGTAAAGCCAGAAGCAAAAATTTATACTATTGATAATCACAAGCAACATAATCACGAGTCGGAAGCCTGTAGCCCTTTTTGTATTTGCTCATGCTGTGCAACATCGGCATATTATACTCCTTTCACAAAATACCTGGTTTCTAAAGTAGTTTTTCAATCAGAGAAATATCCACTTTATAATGTAGCCATTAATGCCGAAGCGCATTATTCCATCTGGCAGCCTCCTAAAATATCATAATTAGCTGTTTTTTGAATTTGCTGCATAGCCATATAATGCTATGCAGGCGTTCATTATTTATTGCCGAATCAAAAAAAAGGAACAGTTTTTTGATTCGGACAATTTAAATCATTGTTGTTTTACTGCATTTTCCAGTCATGCAGCAATGATCATTCACTTCTACTGATATCATAATTAAACAGAAACAACCCATGCTCAACAAGATTATACACTTCAGTATAAAAAATAAACTCATTATTGGTGTAATGACAATTGCATTGATCATCTGGGGTTTATGGAGTGCCTCAAAATTACCCGTAGATGCATTGCCCGATGTAACCAATAACCAGGTACAGGTTATTACCCGTGCCCCAACTTTAGCAGCACAGGAAGTAGAGCAGTTTATTACCTACCCTGTTGAAAGAGCCATGTCCAATATTCAGGGTGTTGAGGAGATGCGTTCTTTTTCCAGATTCGGTTTAAGTGTAATCACTGTTGTTTTCAAAGAGGATATGGACATTTATTTTGCCCGGCAACTTATTGCCGAAAAATTAAAAATGGCAGAATCTGAAATCCCCGCTGGTATGGGCACACCCGAAATGGGGCCGGTAACAACAGGCCTCGGCGAAATTTACCAGTACGTTATACATCCCAAAAAAGGCAGCGAACAAAAATATTCTGCTATGGATTTACGTACCATGCAGGACTGGATCGTTGGCCGCCAGTTAACTGGTATTACCGGCGTTGCAGAAGTAACCGGTTTTGGTGGCATAAGCAAACAATATGAAGTAGCAATAAACCCCGACAGGCTTAAAGCGATGAATGTAACCATTCCAGAAATATTTACAGCACTGCAAAAAAACAATGAAAATACCGGCGGTGCTTATATCGACAGAAAACCCAATGCCTATTTTATCCGTGGCGTAGGCCTGGTAAAAACATTTGCCGATATAGAAAATATTGTTATCAAACAGCAGGGTGCTGGCATTCCTGTATTGATAAGGGATGTAGCTGTTGTTCAATTTGGTTCACCGCCCCGCTATGGCGCCATGACGTATAATGGTGAGAAAGAAGTGGTTGGCGGTATTGTATTAATGACTAAAGGTGCAAACAGTGCCTCTGTTGTGGAGTTGGTAAAAGAACGGATGAAAACAGTAGAAAAATCATTGCCCGATGATGTGACGATAGAAGCATTTTTAGACCGCACCAATTTAATTGACCGTGCCATCAATACCGTAAAAACAAATTTGATAGAAGGGGCATTGATAGTAATACTGGTATTGGTTTTATTTCTCGGAAACTTCCGTGCTGGTTTAATAGTTGCTTCTGCCATTCCATTATCATTATTATTTGCACTGGCATTAATGAATTTGTTTGGTGTAAGTGCCAACCTGATGAGTTTGGGGGCTATTGATTTTGGTTTAATTGTAGATGGTGCTGTAATTATTGTAGAAGCAACTTTGCATTTTTTTTCGAGTGAAAAGCTAAAAGGGAAATTAACACAGCAACAGATGGATAATGCTGTTGGCGGTAGTGCCAGGCGTATGATGAGTTCAGCAGCATTTGGGCAAATTATTATCCTCATTGTTTATTTACCCATACTTTCTTTACAGGGTGTTGAAGGGAAAATGTTCAGGCCCATGGCCGAAACGGTGGCTTTCGCCATCCTTGGTGCATTGATCTTATCGCTCACCTATATCCCCATGATGAGTGCCTTGTTCCTCTCCAAAAATATCAGCCATAAAAAAACATTTGCTGATAAAATGATGGGATTCTTTCAGCGCATATATACCCCATTAATTAAGGGTGCCGTAAAAATGAAATATGTGGTAACAGGCATTGCAGCAGGCTTATTAATTATCAGCATCATCATTTTTAAAAATATGGGTGGCGAGTTTATACCCACACTTGAAGAGGGTGACTATGCCATTGAATTTGTTTTACCACAGGGCTCTTCTTTATCACAAACAACCGAAACGGTAATGATGGCTCAGCGTATGTTGTTGAAGTTTCCGGAAGTGAAAATGGTGGTAGGCAAAACCGGTGCTGCTGATGTGGCTACCGATCCCATGCCGCCTGAGGCATCTGATTTAATGGTGATTCTCAAACCAAAAAAAGAATGGAAATCTACCAACGATTTTTATGAACTGTCAGAAATGATGGGCGAAAAATTATCAACAATTCCAGGCGTAATTGCAGAGCCAAGTCAGCCTATTCAAATGCGGTTTAACGAATTGATGACAGGTATACGGCAGGATGTGGCTATAAAAATATTTGGTGAGAACCTGGATACACTGATTGCTTACGCCGATAAAGTGGCCGGTGTAATTGGCCCCATAAAAGGTATTACACAACCACAGGTTGAAAGGGTTGATGGTTTACCGCAGATAACCATTGAATACGACCGGGCAAGACTGGCCGGTTATGGATTAAATATTGAAGATGTAAACCATGTTATCAGCACAGCTTTTGCCGGCGAAGTGGCCGGTGCAGTTTATGAAAATGAAAGAAAATTTGATTTGGTTTTACGGCTTGATAGTGGCTATCGCAAATCACTGGATGATGTAAGCAATCTATATATACCTATGAAAGATGGGAATCAGATTCCATTATCGCAGGTTGCTGCCGTAGCTTTTAAAACCGGCCCGGCGCAAATAAGCCGTGAAGCTGGTAAACGCAGAATTTATGTAAGCTTTAATGTAAGCGGACGTGATGTGGCAAGCGTTGTAAAAGAAGCACAGGAAAAATTAAATAAAAAAGTAAAACTGCCACCAGGTTATTATTATACCTACGGAGGTACTTTTGAAAACCTGCAAAAAGCATCGGCCAGGTTAATGATTGTGGTGCCGCTGGCACTGTTGCTTATTTTCTTTATGTTATACCTCACTTTCCGTTCGTTTAAAGAAGCAGCGCTTATTTTCACAGCAATACCCATGAGTGCTATTGGCGGTGTGTTTGCACTTTTATTAAGAGGAATGCCATTCAGTATTTCGGCAGGGGTAGGTTTTATTGCTTTGTTTGGTGTGGCGGTATTAAATGGTATTGTATTGATAAGCACTTTTAACCAGTTGGAAAAAGATGGTATGAAAGATATCATGCAAAGAGTTTGGGAAGGTACAAAAATGAGGCTGCGGCCTGTGTTGATGACGGCCATGGTTGCATCACTTGGCTTTTTACCTATGGCACTTTCTTCGGGTGCCGGTGCAGAAGTTCAAAAACCTTTGGCAACAGTTGTTATAGGCGGCTTAATAACTGCCACATTTTTAACCCTCATTGTGTTGCCATGTTTGTATATCATTTTTTCAAAAAGAAACAATATAAAGATGAAACCGGTTGCAACAGCAGTCGTAAGCATTTTACTTTTGTTTTTCTCTTTAAATGTACTTGCGCAACAGCCTGCTCCAAAACGAATAACCATTGATGAAACAATAACTGCTGCAAAAAATAACCTGCAATATGGCATCAATACCCAGCAGATTAGTAAAGGAAAAGAACAGATCAAAACAGCAAGAGCCTTACCCAAAACCGGTGTGTTTGCAGAGAATGAAGACTTCAGGCCAAGCGATAGCAAAGGCATTTTAAAAATAGGCATTTCGCAAAGTATTGATTGGCCTGGTTTATATAAAGCAAAGAAGAATCTCTACACCGAACAAATGAAATACTACCAGGTAAATGAAGCTACAATAGATATAGATTTAAAAAGAGATGTACGTACCGTATATTACCAGCTTTGGTATTTACAGGATAAACAGCAATTGTATCATCGCTTAGACAGTATTTACAAATCGCTTAGCTCGGCTGCCATATTAAAGGTTAAAACCGGCGACAGTCGTGGGTTAGATAGTATCGCAGCCAAAGTACGTTCAGCCGAACTACAGGCTTTGTTGCAGCAAATTGATAACGATATGATTATTCAGCAACAGTCATTATCGCAATTGGTTAATAGCACCGATTTGATTTTGCCCATGCAAAAGCCGCTTGAAAAATTAACTTTCACGGTTGTATCAGGCGATTCACTGCATCCATTACTGGCACTGCAATCGCAAAATATAAATATTGCCAATGCAGGCTTATCTGTTATTAAGAATGAAAACAAACCCGATTTCTCCGGCAGGTTTTTCAGTCAGCGGCTGTGGGGTGCCAAAGATCCTTTCACAGGCTTTTCTGTAACAGCATCATTCCCATTGTTTGCAGCATCGGCTTCCCGGAGCAAGGTAAAAACAGCACAGGCCGAAGTTTCGCTGCAGCAAAAACAATTTGAATATGGTAAGCAGTTATTCAATACGCAGCAATTACAAATTCAAAGGGAAGTTGAAAAAAATAAAAGCCTTTTATCTTTTTACGAAAAAAGCGGCTTACGCCAGGCCGAAGAAATTATGAAAGCCTCTTCGCTTGCCTACCGTGCAGGCGAAATAAGTTTTGCCGAGTTATCGCAATTCTTAACACAGGCTATAGATATTCAGAAAAGTTACCTGGAAGTGCTTAATAGCTACAACCAGTCAGTCATTCAATACAATTACTTTATCAATCAATAAACAGATTTGAAAATGAAAAATAAATCAATCTTTATAGCTATCCTTTTTGGGGCTGCTGTTTTCTTTACGGCTTGCGGTGGAAGCGATAAAACCGAAACTGCTGCCGAACCGGAAAAGCAGGAAGAAAAACATGAAAATCCGGAAGAGGCAACGCTTACAGCAGAGCAGATAAAAACCATCGGTGTTGAGTTTGGCGTAATTGAACAAAAACAATTAACAGCTTCGCTAAAAACAAATGGGGTGCTTAAAGTGCCTAATCAAAACAAAGCCAGCATCAGTTCTGTTTATGGCGGAATAATAAGATCACTGCTGGTGCAACCCGGCAATAATGTATCAAGAGGACAAACAATTGCCACCATTGCCAATCCCGAGTTTATACAGGTGCAGAGCGAGTATCTTGGCATCAATTCAAAAATTGTATTGGCCCAGCAGGAATACAACCGCCAGAAAGAATTGAATGAAGGCAATGCCGGGGCATTAAAAAACCTGCAGGGTGCCGATGCCGAATTAAAATCTTTACGAACCAGGCGTTCATCTTTGCAGCAACAAATACAATTAATGGGTATCAATCCGGGCTCAATCTCCAACGGACGATTGGTTTCTGTTGTAGCTGTCCGCAGCCCCATCAGTGGTGTGGTAAGTAATGTAAATGTTAAAATAGGAAGCTATGTAGATTTAAGCACCGTTGTTGCCGAAGTGGTTGACAACAGCCAACTGCATCTTGACCTCTTTGTGTACGAAAAAGATTTACCCAAATTAAAAAACAAACAAACTATACATTTTACTGTAACCAACAATCCCGGCAAGGAATACGATGCCGAAATATTTTCGTTGGGTTCATCTTTTGAAAATGAAAGTAAAGCAGTTTCTGTACATGCCATGGTAAAGGGCGATAAAACAGGCTTGATTGATGGGATGAATATTACAGCAAACATTAGTCTGGACAAAGCTACTTTACCTGCTGTACCTACCGAAGCGATTGTAAATTACCAGGGGCAGGATTATATTTTTATTGTTGATTCTGTAGATACAAAAAGCACCGAAACTCGTTTTAAGAGAATACCGGTGGCAAAAGGTACAAGCGATGTAGGGTACAGCGAAATTACTTTGTTGAAAGAAGTGGCCGCTGATATAAAAGTGGTAATAAAGGGTTCATTTTTTCTTTTGGCTAAACAAACCAATGTGGGTGAAGAATAATAATGGAATATTTAAAACCATAAAATGGAAAATAAAAAGCAACATTGGGAAAATGTCTTTACAACCAAAACTCCAAACGAAGTAAGTTGGTTTCAGCAATATCCAAAAACATCCATAGCGTTTTTAGAACTTTTTAAATTACCAATAACGGCGAATATTATTGATATTGGCGGCGGCGATAGCAATTTGGTTGATGCCCTTTTAGAAAAAGGCTATCAAAATATTTGGATATTGGATATTTCAGCAGCAGCATTAGAAAGAGCGAAAAACCGTTTGGGTGAAAAAGCTGATCTGGTACATTGGGTTGTTACTGATGTTACAGCATTTGAGCCACCTGTACAGTTTGATTTTTGGCACGACCGGGCGGCTTTTCATTTCCTTACTGATGAAGATGCAGTGAATAAATATGTGGCCATTGCCGAAAAAGGAATACGCAGTGAAGGCTATTTGGTGTTAGGCACTTTTTCAGAAACAGGGCCCGAAAAATGCAGCGGCTTACAAATTCAGCAATACAACGAAGCATCTATGAGTGCAAGATTTGAAATTGCATTTAACCGCATTAAATGTATTACCGAAGATCATATAACCCCATTTAACACAGTGCAGAATTTTCTTTTTTGCAGCTTTCAAAAAAAATAAATGCTGTCAGACAAAAGAAATATTATACAAATACTAACCGAACCTTTTAAAGCTTTACAAAATAAAGTTTTTGCAAAGCTCTACCTGGCACAAACCATTAGTTTGTTGGGTGATGCTTTTTCGTGGGTTGGGCTGGCATTGCTGGCATATCAGATAGACAAAGAACGTTCCCCGGTAATTCTTGCAACTGCACTTACATTAAGAGTAACGTCATTTATTATTTTTTCTCCGTTTGCAGGTGTGGTAGCAGATAAAGTTGACAGGAAGAAGATTTTATATGTTACCCATTTTATAAGAATGGCAATCATTTCCTGCCTGCCGTTTATCCATGCCGAATGGCAAATTTATGTGTTGGTGTTTTTGCTCAATGTATTCAATGCTTTTTTTACACCAACTTATCGTGCCGTAATTCCGCAAATAATAGAAGGCAGATATTTTAGAGAAGCTGTAGGCTTATCAACTGCAACTTTTCAATTGTTAGGTGTTTTAGGCCCTGCATTAGCGGGCATTGTAGCAGTTTGGTTAGGTGCAAGACAAATCTTTTTTTTAGATGCAGCTTCCTTTATTATAGCAGCCGTTTTAATTCTATCTATCCCAAAACAGGAACTGCAAAAAGGGGTTTCTTTGGAAGCACAACAATCACATAATACATGGGGCGATGTAATAAAAGGTATCCGTTTATTGTTCGGCAATAAAGTTTTGCGCTTTGCTTTAAGTATAGAATTTGTATCAGCCATTGCCGGTGCAATGATTTTGGTAAACACTATCAGCCATATTAAAAATGGACTGTTACTGGATGATAAATATTACGGTTGGGCAATGGCCACTTTTGGTATTGGTGCAGCCATTACCGCTTTTTTACTGGGTAGTTTAGATAAATCAAAAACACGGAGTGTATCCTTAATAAGTGGCGCATTATTATTAGGCTTGTCTATTTGCTTTGTCAACTATGTGTCTTATCCGGTACTCATTATTTTTTGGTTATTGGCCGGCCTGGGGCAAAGCCTTGCAGAAATGCCATCAGAAACTTTAATAGCAGAAAATATTGATTCGCAGCACCAGGGAAAGGTATATGGTTCACATTTTGCATTTTCACATTTATGGTGGGCTATCGCTTATCCAATTGCAGGGTTTTTAGGTACGGGTTTCCCAGGGAAAGATTTCCTGTATGGTGGCATTATTACATTGGCACTTGCTATCGTGGCTTTATTATTTTTCAGAAATCAATATAGTAGTCATAATAATAAAAGTAACTGAAATGTTTTCGCAATCTCTTTTAGTTTATTAATAACTCACTGATAATCGTAATGTACAGCATTTTTGTAGGAAGCCTTTTATTGAGTTTATTACATGCAGTGATTCCCAATCACTGGCTGCCTGTATTAGCTATTGGTAAAAAAGATAACTGGAGTTTGAAGGAAATTACCAGGGTTACATTTATAACAGGAATGGCTCATGCACTAAGTACGGTTGGGATAGGGATTATTTTAGGGTTGTTGGGTTTGCAACTTGCTAATAAAATTGAGTACTTCACACATTTTATTGCACCTGCCGTTTTAATATTGTTAGGTGTATTTTTCATTTATCAGCATCACCGGCACAAGCATTTTCATTTGCATAAAACGCCCAAACCTACACTTCCCAAAAACAAAATTATTCTGGCATTGGTGGTTGCCATGTTTCTTTCTCCCTGTATGGAAATAGAAGCCTATTTCCTGCTTGCAGGTGCTTACGGATTGTGGGCTGTTATAAGTATAGCAGCTTTATATCTTACCATATCAGTTTCTGGAATGGTATTGTGGGTAAGGCTTGCCTACAAAGGAATACTAAAATTAAATTGGCATACACTCGAACATAAGTCCGGGATAATTACAGGATGGACTTTAGTAGTAACCGGAATAGTATCATTTTTTATCTCTTAAATAATTTATATGGCGCAGGAATGTTGCAACACAGACGAAAAAGACAATACAAAAAAAGTGGCTGCTGCTGGCGATACTAATAGGCATGAACATAAAGAGGGTGAAAAACATAATCACGATGATGATCACGATGAAGGTGATGGGCACGATCATGGCGGTGAGGAATCCGATGGCTGGAAGAGCCATTGGCCTTTATTATCCTCTCTTGCGATATTACTGATAATGTTAGTCTTGGAATTTGGTTTTAAGTTTAAGCCCGTATTTCCGGTTGATTTAATTATTTATATACTTGCTTATTTGTTGGCAGGTTATAATGTGTTAAACCTTGCTCTTCGCAAAGCAATCAGGTTCGACTTTTTTAATGAGTTCTTTTTAATGAGTGTGGCAACCATTGGTGCATTTGCAATCGGCTCTTATAGTGAAGGGGTTGCTGTAATGGTTTTCTATTCCATTGGCGAGTGGTTCCAGGACTCAGCAGTTAGTAAAGCAAAGAGAAGTATTAAAGCCCTGTTGGATATACGGCCTGATGAAGTAACCGTTTTAAGAAACGGAACAACACAGGTTATTCATCCAAACGAGATACAGGTAGATGAAATTATCCAGGTAAAAGCAGGAGAAAAGGTTGCATTGGACGGAGAGTTAAATTCGGATGCAGGTACATTTAATACAGCAGCACTTACAGGCGAAAGCAAACCTGACACAAAAAGAAAAGGCGAACAGGTGCTGGCAGGTATGATTAATCTTGACAGAGTTTCTGAAATAAAAGTAAAATCACTTTTTAAGGACAGCAAGCTGAGTAAGATTTTAGAGATGGTGCAGGATGCCACTGCCAGGAAATCACAGACACAATTATTTATCAGCCGCTTTGCCAAAATATATACGCCAATTGTTTTTGCATTGGCAGTCGCAGTATGCCTTGTTCCATACTTTTTTGCTGACCCTTATATTTTTAATGTTTGGTTTTACCGGGCGTTGGTATTCCTGGTAATCAGTTGCCCTTGTGCTTTGGTAGTATCAATTCCATTGGGATATTTCGGTGGTATTGGATTAGCATCCAAAAATGGAATATTATTTAAAGGCTCCAACTTTTTAGATGTAATTACAAAAGTGAATGTAATTGTAATGGATAAGACGGGCACACTTACAAAAGGGGTTTTTAAAGTGCAGGAAGTATCAGTAAAAGATATGGAGAAAGATGAATTGGTAAAACTAACAGCAGCTATAGAAGGCAATTCGACACACCCTATTGCAAAAGCAGTAGTGGAATATGCAGGCGACAACGCTAAGAGTTTAAAAGCTGATAATGTTGAGGAAATATCCGGGCATGGGTTAAAGGGGGCTGTTGATGGTAAAAATGTGCTGGCAGGTAATGTTAAACTCTTAAAGAAATTTAATATTGAATATCCTGCAGAACTCGATCAACTTATAGATACAGTTGTGGTCGTTGCAGTAGATAATAAATATGCCGGTTTCATTACTATTGCTGATGAAATAAAAGAAGATGCAAAACAGGCTATTGAGGAAATGCATAAGCTGAATATTCAAACCGTTATGTTATCAGGTGATAAGCAGGCCGTGGTTGATAAAGTGGCACAATCATTAGGTATTGATAATGCTTACGGAGATTTATTGCCGGAAGGTAAAGTAGAAAAAGTACAGGCATTAAAAACTGAAGGAATGCACATTGCATTTATTGGCGATGGTGTAAATGATGCACCTGTTGTTGCATTGGCAGATGCCGGTATTGCAATGGGAGGGTTGGGAAGTGATGCAACCATTGAAACTGCCGATATTGTTATTCAGAATGACCAACCATCTAAGATTGTTACTGCCATTAAAATAGGCAAAATAACCAGGCAGATTGTTTGGCAAAACATAACCATTGCCATGGTTATAAAAGTGATTGTATTAATTCTTGGTGCAGGTGGCATTGCTACTTTATGGGAAGCTGTAATTGCTGATGTTGGTGTAGCTTTATTGGCAATTTTAAATGCTGTGAGGATACAGCGTATGAAATTTTAAGTAAATACACATGCTTTGAATCGTAACGAACGAAATGAATTCCTTTCTAAATTTATATGTTCCCTACTTCATCCTTTCATGGCATCATCGTTGCGAACTTGTTCTGTTATTCTTTCTTTTTAGTAAAAAGGAAGAATAATCACTCTTGTACTGCATACCTATGGGCAACAATACTGAGCGTAATCGAAGTACTTTATACCAGCAGGTCGCCTTACTCAGTGCCGCAGCTTCGTTCCTCAGCGTTGCACTTCCGTAGGCCATAATCCCAAACTTATATCAAATAATAAAGTCGGGCAATTTGCAAAAGAGGCAGTACTTAAATTAACGAACATGTGGTCATTGCTGAATAAAACATTACATGTTCGCCTTCCCCGGCTTTTATTTAAGAAGCGGTTTTTATTTGTTAATTTAGCCCCTGAATACATTGGTTTTAAAGACTAGTAAGTATATGAAAAAAATTTGCTTTTTAATATTATTTACAGGCTGTTTGCAAACGATTAAAGCACAAACAAATCCCAGGGCTTTTGATTCCATAGGGCATAAAACTTTGGATAGTATAATTGTAAATACGTATTTAGTCAATGCAAAAGCAAAGTACTTAGCAGATGTTGTAGGGGTAAACATTTATTCCGGCAAAAAAACCAATGTGATTTATCTTGATCCCAGCCGTTCAAACCTTGCCCAAAACGTTACAAGAACCGCTTTTGCAAAAATTCCCGGACTTACTATGTGGGATATGGACGGTGCAGGATTGCAAATAAATGTAGGTTCAAGAGGTACGGACAGTCATCGCTCTATAGAAATGAACATGCGGCAAAATGGGTACAATATAAATTCGGATATGTTTGGCTATCCTGAAGATCATTATACACCACCTTTACAAGCTATTCAGCAAGTGCAACTTGTAAGAGGTTCAGCAGCATTACAATTCGGTAGCCAGTTTGGAGGCATGATGAATTATGTTATGAAGGAAGGAGATAGTACTAAACCTGTTGCAATAGAAAGTGAACAAACTACAGGCTCAAATAATTTTTTTAATTCCTACAACGCAATTGGGGGGGTAAAAGGCAAACTGAGCTATTATGCGTATTACGATTACAGGCATGGGGATGGTTGGCGACCGAATGCCCTTTTTAACTATCATGCTTACTACGTCAATCTCAACTATCATTTTACTGCCAAAGCAAGTTTAGCCTTTCAGTTTTCCAGAATGGATTATGTGCAGCAGATAGCAGGCGGCTTAACGGATGCACAATTTAATCAAAATTCGAAGCAGTCTTTTCGTGCAAGAAATTGGTTTAATCCTGAAATAAATATTCCGGCACTTCTTTTTAAATATAATTTATCTGACAATACCCGGCTGGAAATCACAAGCAATGCCTTATTTGGTCAGCGTAACAGCGTGCAGTTTATTGCTTCACCCGTTATTTCAGATACTGTTAATACAGCGTTAGGTACTTACAATCCGCGGCAGGTAGATAGAGATTATTATAGTGGATTTACAACCGAAGCAAGGCTTTTACATCAGTACAAAATAGGAGGTATAAAATCTACTATTACAGGAGGTCTTCGTTATTCCAATGAAACCACAAAACGTAAACAAAAAGGAGTTGGTACAACAGGTAGCGATTTCGATCTATCTCTTGTAAAGCCTTACGGTATCGATTTGCGTTTTAGCACAAGTAACTTTGCAGTTTTTGCAGAAAATATCTTTCAGTTAACTGACCGGTTCGCTGTAATACCGGGCATTCGTTATGAAGTTATTAATACAGATTTAAAAGGTAAGATAACCAATACAACTGTGGATGTGGCCTATAAAGGAAACAGAAATTTTCCTTTATTTGGAACAGGGCTGCAATACCAGGTAAATAAAAACAGCCAGTTATATGGAAATATCTCGCAGGCATATCGCCCTTTTTTATATGCCAGTGTTACACCGGCAGATAGAGTTGATGTAATAGATCCAAATTTAAAAGACAGTAAAGGTTTTGATATTGATTTAGGTTATAGAGGTCATTACCATGATGTATTAAATTTTGATATAAATGCCTTTTATCTTTTCTATGGTGACCGGGTAGGTTTATTAACTGCACTGAAGCCAGATGGAAGTAAATATTTACTTACAACAAATATTGGTGATGCCGTAACAAAAGGAGCGGAAGTATATATCGAATTATCACTTTTGAAAACCATCATTAAAAGGCATACATTAAATGACATTCGGTTTTTTAATTCTCTTTCTTATAATCATGCTCGGTACACTTCAGCCCAGGCAAATAAATCCGGGACTAACATAAATGTAACAGGTAACTATGTTGAAAATGTGCCGGAATGGATGAATAAAACAGGGTTAACATTACAACATAAACATCTAACAACAACTTTTCAATTCACTTATACAAGTAAAAGTTTTAATGATGCATTTAATACAACTGCAAGTACAGATGGCATAACAGGATTAATTCCAGCTTACGATGTGTGGGATTGGTCAATTAACTGGCTATTTGCAAAAGGTCTTCATTTATCGGGAGGCGTAAACAATTTTAGAAACAAAAAATATTTCAATCGAAGAATTACCATGTATCCGGGTCCTGGTATTTTACCTGCAGATGGCAGAACTTTTTATTTATCATTAGGCTTGAAAATCTAATATTTTTTTGTTTTCTATCTTAGGCATGTAACTATACATCTGTTACGTCCTTGTACCCTCTAAGCTTTTATTTTTGTCCTATTTAGGCCATGTTAAAAATTCATGATTAGCCTGAACTGGCAGCTTAGCGCCCGGGCGGCACAGCCGGCCACTTGCTCCCGGCTAACAACTGCCGAAACCCACGCACCTGGCTTCCCGTTCCAATTTTAGCTTTTAATTGAATTCAACTTTCCGCTCCGTTCGTGTTGTGCGCTGTTTATTCTATCCCTCGGACCATGGATTTAGAATTTTAATTAAAACCCATCCTCCGTATTCATCAAGTTTATAAATATAGTAGCCTCCACCTGTGGAGCTTGCCTTAATTATTATCGCATAATGTCTATCTAGAGAAAATAGAGGTAGAGAATAATCCCAAACACCCCATTTCGACCGTTTTCTCCAAACTTGCTTGTCATCTTTTTCGTACTCAATGCTGTCAATAAGTATGGAGTTCGTAAAAGGAATTCTCCATACTGTGTCCTTTGTCATTGCTCGAAACTGTTCACCAAAAAAATCAATGTCCTTCCTGGTAAAAATTGTATCCAAATCATTTGTTATCAACTATTATTTTTACATCAACGCCAACAGCATCGTCATACTTTACAACATCCTTTCCTGAAGTGTAATCTTGAATTAAACTGCTTCTTATAACATCTGCTTCATAAATAATAGTATGCTTTGACTGTGAGGTTACTTTTATTGAAACAAATAAGAATAGAGATATAAAAAATGCTTTCATAAAATTATTTTTCTGTGTCCAACCAAATTACAACCAGCCACCAAACACTGTGTCCAAAAAAACACGAATAGAAACGATAAGCCTCTTAGGTAGCCTATAACTGTAAGCTCCCCTATAACTCGGCCATTTAAAAGTTGACAAAATTGTTAACTTTAAACCAAGGAGGTCGATTATGAAAAAGACAAGATTCACCGAAACACAAATTGTAAAAGCTATTCAGGAACATGAAAATGGCAGGGATGCTAAAGAACTCTGCAGAGAGTTAGGTGTCAGCACTGCTGCTTTTTACAAATGGCGACAACGCTATGGAGGATTAGATGTGAACGAACTCAAAAGAGTCAAGGAACTTGAGGACGAGAACAATCGTTTGAAGCGGATGTATGCCAATTTAAGTTTAGTACATGAAGCATTAAAGGATGCTGTTGCAAAAAAGCTTTAACGCCTGATGATAAAGGCAGCTTGGCTGAACACATGATAACCGAACATGGAATCAGTCAACGTCAGGCATGTAAAGTAGTAAGTCTGCCCAGAAGTAATGTGCAATACAAACGTAAACCCAAACGGGATGAACCAGTAATTGATCAGCTTAAAGAGTTGGTAGATAAACATCCATCAATTGGTTTTTGGCAGAGTTATTACAGGATCCGGCGAAAAGGTTTTAACTGGAACCACAAAAAAGTGTACCGTGTATACACAGAAATGAAACTCAATATCAGAAGGCGTTACAAAAAACGCTTACCGGCAAGAGTAAAACAGGCATTGTATCAACCGGCTGCATTGAATGAGGTATGGAGTATTGATTTTATGAGCGACACCTTATGGGATGGAAGGCGTTTTAGGTTATTGAACATTATTGATGATTACAACAGGGAGGTATTACATATTGAAACCGATTTGTCGTTACCAACACTAAGGCTGATTAGGGTGCTGGAGTATTTGAAAGAGTTCAGGGGCCTGCCTCAGATCATTCGGGTTGATAATGGTCCCGAATTTATCTCACACCGCTTAGACATGTGGTGTAAGGAACACAAGATCAGCCTGGCTTTTATACAACCAGGTAAGCCCATGCAAAATGGTTTTGTAGAAAGGTGCAATGGAAACATCAGAAAGGAATTATTAAATGCCTTTGTTTTTAACAACCTGAATGATGTTCGACAAAAAGCGGAGGAATGGAGGCTGGATTACAACTGTTCAAGACCACATCAATCGCTGGGCTTTGTTCCACCGGTTGAGTTTATTTAATCCGTTTCCCATGTTAAACAAAAAAGAAAATATTATACTTTTGAGTGGCACGAATTTAAGGGGAGCTTACACAGGGCTTGCTGCAGGGCTGGAATTCATTGCTCGTCCGCCCGGAACCGCTGCTGATTAAAGATATAAAAGTACAGCTTAACAAACAAAAGCCCAACAATGTACGTCCAGCCCAGATGAAGCACAACAGCGATAAAATGACCATTGCTCCAATGTCCTGCCAGCCTTGCTGCAAACCCAATGTTGCCTGCAGTTTTTCTTTAGAGTGGTTGCCAATTTCTGTCTTTTGGTTCGTCTATAAACGGTTGTCGCACGTTCTTTTTCATATTTTCTTCACATGCTCCAAAGTCAAGATAATTTTTTTGGGCTTGTCTTAACGAAATTGGATTTGCTCCACAATCTTCATCTGGATTTTCAAGTTGATAAGGGTCGTCTTCCCAATAGCATATTTGACAAATTCCATAAGTGCCGCCTGGCTTTTCAAAATATGTTTTATGTCCACAACAAGGACAAGGAAATTTTGAATTGATTTTTAGAATCTGTAATGCTTTTTCCTTAGAGTCTTTGTCAAACCCAATAAGAGGCTTTGTCGCAACCCACCGTTCCTTAATACTTTCGTCTAAAGAATTAAGCGAAAGATCATCGTCTATAATTACATAGTTGTTGTCAACAGGATTGGTTTTAGTCCATTCTTTTATTTCTGTCGCCCGGTCAAGTAGTTGACTAATTTCGGTTTTGTCATTGACCTTTGAAATTTTTTGGAAGTTTAAGCCCCTAAGTTTGAAAATCTCTTTCCACTGACTTTCTGTATAATTAATTCTATGGGTTGTTGTCAAAACAATTGCTGCGTTTGTCTCTTTATAAAGTGTCGCCAAATTTAACACTGCGACTTCTGAAAATTTCATAAAACCGTCGGATAAGTGTTCTACTTGTTTCCAACTTGGCGTCGTTACCAAAACTCCATCTATGTCTAAAAGTATTGTCATTATTGAGGTGTCAAATAAAATTGCAGGCAACGAGAGTTTGTGAAAAAACTCTCATCTCTCTATAAATATACACACAATGTTAATAGCTTCAAAGTCGTATGATTTTTGCAATAAATTGGTATGCAATTTATCCAAGGACAACACCGCCATCAAACCTATTTTGCCACTTTAGAAGCCCAGGTAGCCACCGATAATCCGGTAAGGCTCATGGATGCTTTTATAGAAAAGCTTGATCTGCAAAAATTAGGTTTCAGTAAAACAGTACATCACAGCGAAGGCCGCCCGCCGTATGCCCCACAGGTACTTTTAAAACTATACCTGTATGGTTATTTAAATAAGGTACGCAGCAGCCGCAAGTTGGAAAGGGAGTGCAGCCGCAATATAGAGCTTCAATGGCTTTTGCAAAACCTGCAGCCAAATTATCATACCATTGCCGATTTTAGAAAGCTGCATGCCCAACCGCTTCAATTGATGTTCAGGCTGTATGTTCATTTTTTAAGCGAAGCCGGGCTGTTGGGTAAAACCACCATTGCTGTAGATGGCAGCAAGTTTAAAGCAGTAAACAGTAAAAAGAACAACTACAATCAAAAAAAGATAGACAAACATCAGCAGTTTATAAAAGATAAGGCCGAAAAATATTTACAGGAACTTGATGAACTGGATAAGCAGGAACAAACAACCACCAAAGATGAACTTCAAATAAAGAAAGAAAAAATAAAACAAGGACTTGAAAAACTAAAAGAACGCAGCATCAAATACGATAATCTGCAACAGCAGTTAAACAATACAACAGACAAACAGATCAGCACCACCGATGCCGACAGCCGTAGCATCCTGATCACCAAAAGTATTGTGGAGGTTGCTTACAATGTGCAGAATGCTGTTGATGATAAACACAACCTGGTAGTTCAAACCCAGGCCACCAATACCAACGATGGCAAAGCCCTGTACAAAGCCGCCGTGCAGGCCAAAGAGAATTTGCAATTGCAAAACGACGAGACTATAATCTTACTTGCCGACAAAGGTTACCACACCGGAGCGGAACTGCAGCAGTGCCAGCAGGATAATATGATAACGCATGTTGCCTATAAAGAACAGCCCGGCGTAAAACATATAACCACTGAGTTTTTAGCCGAAAGTTTTGCTTATGATAAAGCCACCGATAGCTATACCTGTCCGGCAGGCGCCACACTAACCAGCCTTGGTACCTGGCACAATAAAAAGGGCGAAGCCAATGAAACCAGTTTTCGTTTTAAAACCTACCGTACTGATGCCTGCAAAACCTGTGCATTAAGAAGTCAATGTACCAAACTGAACAAACGGATTATACAGCGCAGCGAATACCAGGATGCAGTAGACATCAACAATAATAACATCAAACAAAACCCACAATATTATAAACGGCGGCAGGCCATTGTAGAACATCCCTTTGGCACCATCAAACGACACTTCGGATTTACACATACTTTACTAAAAGGCCTTCAAAAAGTAAATGGCGAAATGCACCTGATTATGTTTTGTTACAACTTTATGCGAACAAAAAATATACTGGGCTTTGATAAAATGATTGAAGCGATTAAAAACTGGAAACCCGACTACAGTAAAATAGTCTGTGCTTTAAAAAACGGCTTTATTAAAATGATTTACAGCCAGAATAAGCCATCGCTTTTTTTACAAACCTATCCGTTACTTTTTTTAAATGCTGTTTAAATGAACTGCTATAAGCTTTAGATGAAACTGTAGAAGTCGATTTTTATTTGAGAGAGTTTTTTCACAGTCTGACGGGCAGGGCTTGCTGCAGGGCTGGAATTCATTGCTTGTCCGCTCGGAACCGCTGCTGATTAAAGATATAAAAGTACAGGTTAACAAACAAAAGCCCAGCGATGTTTGTCCAGCCCAGATGAAGCACAACAGCGATAAAATGACCATTGCTCCAACGTCCAGCCAGCCTTGCAGCAAACCCAATCCTATGTTTACAATTCAATAATTTTATTACCAGTAAGCAACCCAGATATTCGAAAGAACAAAGGGCGGAATAAGACTTTAAAACCTGATAGGCTGGCAGCCTTTCTAACATGGTAGTCACCGCCCCTTTTCTTACCCGATGCTGAACAGTTCAACAAGCTTTTTTAAAAGCCTGCATTAGGATAGATAGCACAGTGTAAGAGTGTTCTTCCGTGTGTTTTTTTGCTTATTAAATATACGATCATCTCATCAAAAATCAAATCATCATGCAAACAAAAAAGCTATGCTGCGGTATTGATGTTTCACACACTACACTGGATGTTTGTTACCAGAACAACCTGGGCAAGTTGTTTCACTTAAAAGTTGGTAACAATAACAGCGGTTATCAGAAAATTCTTGAACATACCGGCATTGATTATCACTTTGTAATGGAAGCCACCGGAGTTTATTACATACGCCTGGCGTTTTATTTACACAGCAAGGGGTGTGTATTAAGTGTAGTAAATGCTATGGCTATAAAGCGCTACATACAAATGCACCTGGAGCGTAACAAGACCGACAAAAAAGATGCTGCCTGGATCTGCCGGTATGCTATCGAGCAACAGCCACCATACTGGCAAATGCCCGACAATGCTTACTTTGAGGCAAAGCAACTTTACAACACTATAAGAGAATACACCGAACAGATCAAACGATTTAATAACCACTTGCACAGCCTTCGCCTGCTACCTGTACCCAGCAAAGACACTATCAGGTCACTGGAAAAAACGATTGCCAACATGCAAAAAGAGATCAAACAACTGGAACAGAAACTCCAGGCATTACTGGAGCAATGGCAACCTGATCAGTTAAAAAGTGTAAGCAGTGTAAAAGGTATTGG
Organism: uncultured Chitinophagaceae bacterium; assembly: GCA_963715585.1. Lineage (GTDB taxonomy): Bacteria > Bacteroidota > Bacteroidia > Chitinophagales > Chitinophagaceae > Ferruginibacter. The sequence continues at coordinate 1,589,402 of OY970254.1, forward strand.
CAAAAGAGCTGCTGCCATGCTCATTGTGTTTACCCAGGGTTTTAAACACACTCAAAACCATCGCCAGCTCATCAGCTTTGCCGGACTGGCACCAACGCAATATAGCAGCGGTAGTAGCATACAGGGCAAGCCAAGGATCTACAAGCGAGGCGGCAAAAACCTTCGTGATGTGCTATACATGTGCAGCATGAATGCGATGAAAACCAACACGGCCTGCAAGGCACTTTACGACCGATTAAGAGCTAACGGAAAAACCGGTAAACAAGCCCTGGTGGCAGTAATGAACAAACTATTAAAACAGGTATTTGCAGTAGTAAAAAACAACAGTTTGTATCAGCCCAATTACTGCTCAGCTAAACCATAAAAAAGAGCAAAATTTATTTGGTTTTTTACACAGTTCATGTTAGCCGCCGTTATAGGTCAACACGAATCTGATGTGTTTTCTATCACCAAGACGCTCCAAGTTGCTTTTTAGGTAATCATAAAGCTCTTCCTCTAATACTTCGTCATTGTACATTAGTTCCAAGTTTTCTGGGTCTGATTTGTACTCTTCTAAATAATCCTCGTCGTGTCCCCAATAGAATGTCTGATTTCTCCTACTATCATATTCATGTTGTGAACAGTCAGAAGTGTCAATAATGGAAACTATATATGGTTCTTGATTTCTCGATACAATGAAACTCTCCCAAATATTATAAGAGCCCGGCATAGTTAGATTTCGGTCTGACACCAAGGCACTTTCACAATGTCTCAATGCCAAATTGTATAAATATTTTGCATACCCATTATTTCGATATTCTTGCTTTGTGCCTATTTTATAAATCCTGAAATAGTCTTCTCCACAGATTGTCTCTTTATAAAGTCTAAGTAAAGCGATGATTTCTTCTTCTATGTCTAAGAGTTTGTAGAAATATTGATTTCCGTCTTTCGATTGTCCGATTAATGTAATAGTATTAGCAGGCTTGTTTATGTCTTCATGGTCAGGAAAAGATAAATTGTAATCAATGCCACCGTCCGACTCATAAAAAAAACCTTTTGGAATCGCTAAGTCATTAATAACATTTGGCATGTCGGAAGTTATGGCGGCTAACGGGAGTTTGTGAAAAAACTCTCATCTCTCTATAAATATACACACAATGTTAATAGCTTCAAAGTCGTATGATTTTTGCAATAAATTGGTATGCAATTTATCCAAGGACAACACCGCCATCAAACCTATTTTGCCACTTTAGAAGCCCAGGTAGCCACCGATAATCCGGTAAGGCTCATGGATGCTTTTATAGAAAAGCTTGATCTGCAAAAATTAGGTTTCAGTAAAACAGTACATCACAGCGAAGGCCGCCCGCCGTATGCCCCACAGGTACTTTTAAAACTATACCTGTATGGTTATTTAAATAAGGTACGCAGCAGCCGCAAGTTGGAAAGGGAGTGCAGCCGCAATATAGAGCTTCAATGGCTTTTGCAAAACCTGCAGCCAAATTATCATACCATTGCCGATTTTAGAAAGCTGCATGCCCAACCGCTTCAATTGATGTTCAGGCTGTATGTTCATTTTTTAAGCGAAGCCGGGCTGTTGGGTAAAACCACCATTGCTGTAGATGGCAGCAAGTTTAAAGCAGTAAACAGTAAAAAGAACAACTACAATCAAAAAAAGATAGACAAACATCAGCAGTTTATAAAAGATAAGGCCGAAAAATATTTACAGGAACTTGATGAACTGGATAAGCAGGAACAAACAACCACCAAAGATGAACTTCAAATAAAGAAAGAAAAAATAAAACAAGGACTTGAAAAACTAAAAGAACGCAGCATCAAATACGATAATCTGCAACAGCAGTTAAACAATACAACAGACAAACAGATCAGCACCACCGATGCCGACAGCCGTAGCATCCTGATCACCAAAAGTATTGTGGAGGTTGCTTACAATGTGCAGAATGCTGTTGATGATAAACACAACCTGGTAGTTCAAACCCAGGCCACCAATACCAACGATGGCAAAGCCCTGTACAAAGCCGCCGTGCAGGCCAAAGAGAATTTGCAATTGCAAAACGACGAGACTATAATCTTACTTGCCGACAAAGGTTACCACACCGGAGCGGAACTGCAGCAGTGCCAGCAGGATAATATGATAACGCATGTTGCCTATAAAGAACAGCCCGGCGTAAAACATATAACCACTGAGTTTTTAGCCGAAAGTTTTGCTTATGATAAAGCCACCGATAGCTATACCTGTCCGGCAGGCGCCACACTAACCAGCCTTGGTACCTGGCACAATAAAAAGGGCGAAGCCAATGAAACCAGTTTTCGTTTTAAAACCTACCGTACTGATGCCTGCAAAACCTGTGCATTAAGAAGTCAATGTACCAAACTGAACAAACGGATTATACAGCGCAGCGAATACCAGGATGCAGTAGACATCAACAATAATAACATCAAACAAAACCCACAATATTATAAACGGCGGCAGGCCATTGTAGAACATCCCTTTGGCACCATCAAACGACACTTCGGATTTACACATACTTTACTAAAAGGCCTTCAAAAAGTAAATGGCGAAATGCACCTGATTATGTTTTGTTACAACTTTATGCGAACAAAAAATATACTGGGCTTTGATAAAATGATTGAAGCGATTAAAAACTGGAAACCCGACTACAGTAAAATAGTCTGTGCTTTAAAAAACGGCTTTATTAAAATGATTTACAGCCAGAATAAGCCATCGCTTTTTTTACAAACCTATCCGTTACTTTTTTTAAATGCTGTTTAAATGAACTGCTATAAGCTTTAGATGAAACTGTAGAAGTCGATTTTTATTTGAGAGAGTTTTTTCACAGTCTGACGGGCAGGGCTTGCTGCAGGGCTGGAATTCATTGCTCGTCCTGCCCGGAACCGCTGCTGATTAAAGATATAAAAGTACAGGTTAACAAACAAAAGCCAAATTGGAAAACGTCGGCCCGAACAAAAGCCCAACAGCGATAAAATGACCATTGCTCCAATGTCCAGCCAGCCTTGCAGCAAACCCAATGTTGCCTGCTGCCTTGTCAACGAGTGTTTCGTGTCCGCCTATAAATAAAATACCAAGGCCAAAGAATTATACAGAACACAGCAAATATCGTCCCTTGCGATTTTTTCTCTGAAATTACTTTTGAGATTGCAAAGAGTGTTTGTCCACCTTTTTCAATTTGGTAAATGTCTATTTGCTTACCCCAACCCAATACTGATTGCCATTTGTGTCTTGTGTATAGCGTGATAGTGTCGCCTGTTAATATTTTTTCTTGCAGGACTGTGAAATCATATTTATATGTATCTGATAGTCTAAATTCTTCAGGATAGTTAGCCAATGCTATTTTTAAAGGATAGTATTTGTATTTCGTTCCTTGGTCAAGTTTTATGGCAATGTCTGCTACTTGTCCTGTATTTTTTATAAGAGAACTTGTGGTAAGGTTAATTAGCATGATGTGTCCAACTATGCCCCAGGTGAAAAATATTGCAAGTGCTGGCAAAACATATTTTTGGAAAAACTGTCCTTTAGGTAAGTTTCCCAAGTCTTTCCAAAGTGTCTTTAACCAATTTGTCATTTATAGAAGGATGTCGATTAAGGTAGCAGGCAACGGGCAGGGCTTGCTGCAGGGCTGGAATTCATTGCTTGTCCGCCCGGAACCGCTGCTGCTTAAAGATATAAAAGTACAAGTTAACAAACAAAAGCCCAGCGATGTTTGTCCAGCCCAGATGAAGTACAACAGCGATAAAATGACCATTGCTCCAATGTCCAGCCAGCCTTGCAGCAAACCCAATGTTGCCTGCTGCCCTTATTTGGGCTGCCTGAATTTATTTCCTGAAAAATTTAATTTGCTCAAGTCTTGTTAATGCTTGCTCGTGTGTAAATTCATTCATTTGTAAATTTTCAACCCATTCATAGTTTCCAAATCTTGTTTCTTTCACGTCAGGCCCGTGTGATAATAAGTTATACTCTTTGCAATTATTACATTTTACAATAAGCCAACTTGTTTCAGCAATCCCCTGTCCTCTTTTCATTATGTGGGTTTCAAGGTCTGTGCCGCATTTTGTACAAGGTTGTTTTATAGTTTCAACGATTCTTTCCGGTTTAAGAACTTTCTTTATTTTAAGAAGAGTTGTCAAAATAGAACCATAGAGCCATTTGTTTAAATTGTCATTGAAGTCAACATTTACGATAGTTGACAATTCGTGAAAGAGGTCAACAATAAATTCTTTTTCTTCTGTGTCATATTCAAGTTTGTTGAAGTTGGAGAGTTCATTTTTTAAAACTGTCTTTAGCTGCCTATCTGAATATTTTTTGTCTATCGCTTCTAATAGATTGTCAGCACATGAATTGAAAAGTGTTTTTAATTGTTGACACAATTCGTTACCAGAAGGGTTTAAACCTCTATCGTTCCAGGCAGTTGATGAAAATTTATCTCGCTGCTTAAATTCAATTAGTCTGTCTCTTTGGGCTTGTTCTGTTTGCATAGTTATACTGTGTCAGATAGGGTTGCAGGCAACGTTCGAGGCTTTGTGCAGTTGGGGAATTGACCAACTGTCCGCCCGGAACTGAACCTAAATTTATAACTAAAAGCTGAAGTTTAGAACCACTGCCCAACAGAATTACGTCCGCCGAAACCAAAGCTGGGATATGCACCGCCGATGATTGTTGCAACGTCATGCCCCAATTGCACAAAACCTGATGTTGTAGGCATGTGCTTCTCCGTCATTTAAGAGCATAATAAAATCCAACGTTTAGACCGGCACTCCACAAATTCTCTGTCACCGGAGCATCTTTTGTTTTTACTGCCCCATATCTAAATGTCGGCTCTGCAAGCAAATGGATTTTATTAGTTAGCTTATAATCAACGCCAACACTTACCATTGGAGAAATGTCAACCTTGTTAAAGCCAGATTTTGATGATTGTGATTTTTTTTCTGTCTTACCATTAGCATACTCATAATTACTAGTCTGCTTAACATTCAATAAAAAATTTGTCATGAAGCCAACACTTGAAACAAAACGAACTTTACTTTTTCCGAAAGAAAATTTTGCTTTTAAAGGAATGCCGATATATTGGTAAGCATAAACGGTTTTTGCTTTTGTAGGCAAACTTGGATCTGGAGGAAAGTAAGTTAAGTCCTGGCTTTTTGTTTTAAAACCTTTGTTTGAAAATTGAATTCCCGTTTCAAATCCTAGAAGTTGTGAGAAATTAAAGCAAACATTTAATCCAGTCGTATAACCAAACTTGGCAACCTCATTATCCTTTCTGCTTTTGATTACAAGGTCACTTGAAGGACTGCCGTCATTATTTTTAAGTGTCCGAGAGCTATAGTCCGGAGAAAAGTTGAAACCAATTAAAATTTTCTGTGTCGGATTTTTGTCCTGTCCGAGAACTGAAAGCGAAATAAAAGTGGTAATGAAAATTAATAGCCGTTTCATAGTAGAGTTTTTTGGTTAGATACTTATTAAGACTGAAGTTCGTTTAGCATTGCCTACAACGGGCAGGGCTTGCTGCAGGGCTGGAATTCATTGCTCGTCAAGCCCGGAACCGCAGCTGAATAAAGATATAAAAGTACAGGTTAACAAACAAAAGCCCAACAATGTTTGTCCAGCCCAGATGAAGCACAACAGCGATAAAATGACCAATTGCTCCAATGTCCAGCCTGCCTTGCAGCAAACCCAATGTTGGTGGTAGTTTTGTAACGAATGCTAACTTCTAATTTTTAAACAGGCCTCAAAAATGTCCAATACGATTTGTGCAACCTTTGTATCTATTAGATGGCCACAACCATTCAATGTATATGTATTGTCGAGCGAAGTTGGTCGTGCACTAACTTTTATACGTTCAACTTCATGTTCTCCATAGTTTCTTGTTAGGTCTGTTTCAAGTCTAATTGTAATATAGTCGGTTTCAAAAGATCTGTGTGATTTAGCTTTACTGTTGTCAAATGATGGCCACTTTCCTTTAACGTAAATTGCTTTGTCTGAAAAACGTCTTAAGGTTTCTTCAATATTTGTCTGCAAGTCTTCAAATTTGCAAGGCCAGGTATCAACTATTATATTGTCAACTTCTGCATGCATACCATTTTCTAGTCCGCCGAAAGGAGTAAATAAGATTTGTTTAAACTTGTCACTAATGTACAAATTACAAAACCTATAAGGATGTGGTAAGTTGATTTGTTTATCAGAGTTTGTCCGTATTGTTTTTGTCCAAAGCATAAAGTTCAATTAAAATTACCACCAACGGGCAGGGCTTGCTGCAGGGCTGGAATTCATTGCTTGTCCGCCCGGAACCGCTGCTGCTTAAAGATATAAAAGTACAAGTTAACAAACAAAAGCCCAGCGATGTTTGTCCAGCCCAGATGAAGTACAACAGCGATATGACCCGTCCTGAAAAAAGTTGACTGTGTTAGTTAATAAATCCTGTTATTGGTTGACTAAGATAAAACATCCTGAATAAGGTTGATTAAAAAAGTTATTTGCTGTGCGTTGGGCAAAAACAGTTTCGTAGCCACCATAGCTAAAGGAACTGTTTTTGTGCCTGGCCATTTATGTTGGTTGCATTTTGGTTTTGTTATTTGAGTTGTTATAATAATAGTTTTTCCATCTTCTTATTTGTGGCCCCTGTTGCATATGTACATCATGAGGTATCTGCCAGTTAAGGCTGCTATGCCTTCGTTTGTAATTGTAAATGGTAATGCAGCGTGCAATATGTATGGAGGCATTATCAATGTTGTCGTACTGCCTGCTGATGAGTTCTGTTTTTAAAATACCATTTACTCTTTCGGCAATGGCATTTTCGTAAGGATCTCCGTTTTGAGTCATGCTGATATGGGCATGATGTTGCTGTAATAATTGTACATAAGCTGTGCTGCAATATTGTATACCCCGGTCGCTGTGGTGTATTACAATTGTTTCGGGTGGTTTTTGTGCCAGTGCTTTTCTTAAAGCAAGTGTTGCGCTGCTTACTTTCATATCATCGCTTACATGAAAGCCCACAATCTTTCTGCTGTAAGCATCGGTTATCAAAAACAAATAAGCAAACCTGTTTTTAAGTGGTATGTAAGTAATATCAGCCACCCACATTTCATGTGCTTTAAGTGGCGTAAAATCCTTTACCAGGTTGGGATACCGGCGAAAGTGATGTTTGCTGTTGGTGGTGTGTACACTTCTTTTTACCCGCCTTACTAAAAGCTTATTACGTCTTAGCAGATCAAAAAACTGGTCTCTTCCAATAGTGATCTGATGTTGTTTTAAAAAAGGTTGCAGCATAATAAAAAGTTTACGGCCGCCACAGCGTGGCTGGTATTTACGAATAGCATCAATCTGCTGCAGTATCAAAAATTCGTTAGATAACTGCACTGCATTTTTGTGTTGTTTTTTGTGATAAGCCTGAGGCGAATAACCCAACAACCGGCAAATCCGTTGCACACTAATAAACGGAATTACCTTTTTTACTTCTCGGACTGTTGGGTGCCAGGCTTTTTTCTGATGGAAATGTTGAGTTGTTTTTCGGCAACTGTAATTAAGGTATCCAGCACAACCACTTTAAGCTGCTGGTCTTCCAATTGTTTTTCCAGTGCTGCAATTTTTTGCAGTAATTCTTCATTGGTCTCCTGGCCTGTTGATTTTTTAGGCGAACTGTTCATACTGCTTTTGGAATAAGATTCCTGATTTTGAGTAGGAGGCAAGTTATGAATTCCCTGGTAAACCTGTACCCAGTTACAAATAGTGGTGCGGCTGATGCCATACTTAGCGGCTAATTTTCTAAAGCCGCATCCGGTGAGTAAATACTCCTGAATGATCTGGTCTTTTAAGTCCATTTTGGTTGATTTTGTAGTCAACCTATTTCAGGACGAGACAATAAAATGACCATTGCTCCAATGTCCAGCCAGCCTTGCAGCAAACCCAATGTTGCCTGCTGCCCTTATTTGGGCTGCCTGAATTTATTTCCTGAAAAATTTAATTTGCTCAAGTCTTGTTAATGCTTGCTCGTGTGTAAATTCATTCATTTGTAAATTTTCAACCCATTCATAGTTTCCAAATCTTGTTTCTTTCACGTCAGGCCCGTGTGATAATAAGTTATACTCTTTGCAATTATTACATTTTACAATAAGCCAACTTGTTTCAGCAATCCCCTGTCCTCTTTTCATTATGTGGGTTTCAAGGTCTGTGCCGCATTTTGTACAAGGTTGTTTTATAGTTTCAACGATTCTTTCCGGTTTAAGAACTTTCTTTATTTTAAGAAGAGTTGTCAAAATAGAACCATAGAGCCATTTGTTTAAATTGTCATTGAAGTCAACATTTACGATAGTCAACAATTCGTGAAAGAGGTCAACAATAAATTCTTTTTCTTCTGTGTCATATTCAAGTTTGTTGAAGTTGGAGAGTTCATTTTTTAAAACTGTCTTTAGCTGCCTATCTGAATATTTTTTGTCTATCGCTTCTAATAGATTGTCAGCACATGAATTGAAAAGTGTTTTTAATTGTTGACACAATTCGTTACCAGAAGGGTTTAAACCTCTATCGTTCCAGGCAGTTGATGAAAATTTATCTCGCTGCTTAAATTCAATTAGTCTGTCTCTTTGGGCTTGTTCTGTTTGCATAGTTATACTGTGTCAGATAGGGTTGCAGGCAACGGGCAGGGCTTGCTGCAGGGCTGGAATTCATAGCTCGTCCTGCCCGGAACCGCTGCTGATTAAAGATATAAAAGTACAGGTTAACAAACAAAAGCCCAACAATGTACGTCCAGCCCGGATGAAGCACAATAGCGATAAAATGCCCAATTGTTCCAATGTCCAGCCAGCCTTGCAGCAAACCCAATGTTAGCGGCTGTATGTAACGAACTTTTTATCGTCATCTGTCATTATTTGTACCCAACTAATTGTTAGGCTATTTTTTGTTATTTTTTTCAAATCAAGGTAAGAGTCGTAAGGAATTTCTTTTGGCAGTTTGAAGCGTTGTCGTCTACCTGATACTGCATTGTAAAGAAAAATACTATCTGCTTTTTTTCTGTCAATATAAGTGCCAATATAATTTACAGTGTGATTGTCATACAAGAAAAATAATGAATCATTGTATGTCTTATAATTCCATGCTTCAACTTTGTCCCCCAAAATGTTCTTGCCAGTTCGTTTGTCAAAGATTTGATATGTAGCAACAGTTCCATTACCATTGTCAACTCTTGTAAGAAAGAAACTGTTATAATCTTTTTCCAATGTACCTAAACTCCAGGTTGAAGTATACATTGGTGTCTGATTTAATAAATGCAATGTGTCACCATGCCTTAGATAAAAATATTTTGTACTATCGTCAATGCCGTAGCAACTTATGTAACCACCTATCAATGTATCAGAACCCACAACTTCTTTATAGTAATGAACCATTCCGGAATCAATGTTGTCCAATAGCCTTTTGCCATTCGGTAGTGTGTCACGGTCAGGCTCAAGTATGTCAATCTCCTTGGGTATGCCTACAGCTTTTGCCTCCGGTTTCTTTTCGTTTATGTTGCAGGAAAAGAGCGATAAAAAAATTGTCAATATAACGAGAGGACGAATCATATAGCCGCTAACGGGCAGGGCTTGCTGCAGGGCTGGAATTCATTGCTGGTCAGCCCGGAACCGCTGCTGAATAAAGATATAAAAGTACAGGTTAACAAACAAAAGCTCAACAATGTATGTCCAGCCCAGATGAAGCACAACAGCGATATGACCCGTCCTGAAAAAAGTTGACTGTGTTAGTTAATAAATCCTGTTATTGGTTGACTAAGATAAAACATCCTGAATAAGGTTGATTAAAAAAGTTATTTGCTGTGCGTTGGGCAAAAACAGTTTCGTAGCCACCATAGCTAAAGGAACTGTTTTTGTGCCTGGCCATTTATGTTGGTTGCATTTTGGTTTTGTTATTTGAGTTGTTATAATAATAGTTTTTCCATCTTCTTATTTGTGGCCCCTGTTGCATATGTACATCATGAGGTATCTGCCAGTTAAGGCTGCTATGCCTTCGTTTGTAATTGTAAATGGTAATGCAGCGTGCAATATGTATGGAGGCATTATCAATGTTGTCGTACTGCCTGCTGATGAGTTCTGTTTTTAAAATACCATTTACTCTTTCGGCAATGGCATTTTCGTAAGGATCTCCGTTTTGAGTCATGCTGATATGGGCATGATGTTGCTGTAATAATTGTACATAAGCTGTGCTGCAATATTGTATACCCCGGTCGCTGTGGTGTATTACAATTGTTTCGGGTGGTTTTTGTGCCAGTGCTTTTCTTAAAGCAAGTGTTGCGCTGCTTACTTTCATATCATCGCTTACATGAAAGCCCACAATCTTTCTGCTGTAAGCATCGGTTATCAAAAACAAATAAGCAAACCTGTTTTTAAGTGGTATGTAAGTAATATCAGCGACCCACATTTCATGTGCTTTAAGTGGCGTAAAATCCTTTACCAGGTTGGGATACCGGCGAAAGTGATGTTTGCTGTTGGTGGTGTGTACACTTCTTTTTACCCGCCTTACTAAAAGCTTATTACGTCTTAGCAGATCAAAAAACTGGTCTCTTCCAATAGTGATCTGATGTTGTTTTAAAAAAGGTTGCAGCATAATAAAAAGTTTACGGCCGCCACAGCGTGGCTGGTATTTACGAATAGCATCAATCTGCTGCAGTATCAAAAATTCGTTAGATAACTGCACTGCATTTTTGTGTTGTTTTTTGTGATAAGCCTGAGGCGAATAACCCAACAACCGGCAAATCCGTTGCACACTAATAAACGGAATTACCTTTTTTACTTCTCGGACTGTTGGGTGCCAGGCTTTTTTCTGATGGAAATGTTGAGTTGTTTTTCGGCAACTGTAATTAAGGTATCCAGCACAACCACTTTAAGCTGCTGGTCTTCCAATTGTTTTTCCAGTGCTGCAATTTTTTGCAGTAATTCTTCATTGGTCTCCTGGCCTGTTGATTTTTTAGGCGAACTGTTCATACTGCTTTTGGAATAAGATTCCTGATTTTGAGTAGGAGGCAAGTTATGAATTCCCTGGTAAACCTGTACCCAGTTACAAATAGTGGTGCGGCTGATGCCATACTTAGCGGCTAATTTTCTAAAGCCGCATCCGGTGAGTAAATACTCCTGAATGATCTGGTCTTTTAAGTCCATTTTGGTTGATTTTGTAGTCAACCTATTTCAGGACGAGACAATAAAATGACCATTGCTCCAATGTCCAGCCAGCCTTGCAGCAAACCCAATGTTGTAGGCAGTGCCAATATCTATTTCCAGCTAATCAAAACTCTCAAGCCTTCCGCCACAGGAAACTGTTGAACATAATAGAATTTGTTTCTCCATATAGTTTTGTCTCCGTGATTCTCATTTTCAGGATAAGTCTTACCCTTTGATTTAAAAAAAGATGAAATGATAATATTATTTTTTGCAATTATTGTATCTGTGAAGTCTAAGCTATAAGTTGTGTCACGCCACCAATATTCAATTAGCCGGACAGTGCTGTCCCTACTCGACAAATAGAATGATGTCTCTACAAAATAATCTTGATATTTTTTTCTATAAACAATTGGCTGTTCTATTCTGTATTTTTTTCTATTTGGGAAATAATCTTCTGAAACTCCAATCGGGTAGTCATATTGAAACTTTTCAAAACCTTGGCTTTTCTGAATCGAGTCAATTTTATTGAATGGTATCTTGTTGAATTGAAAGTCTTGTCCAAATGTAATGGAACTAAAAAATATGTTAACTGCAAAAAAGAAAATAGTTTTCATTGAATATAAATATAGAGCTTAGTGTGTAAAGTGTCCACAGGCATTGCCTACAACGGGCAGGGCTTGCTGCAGGGCTGGAATTCATTGCTCGTCCGCCCGGAACCGCTGCTGATTAAAGATATAAAAGTACAGGTTAACAAACAAAAGCCCAAGATTGAATGTCCAGCCCAGATGAAGCACAACAGCGATAAAATGACCATTGTTTCAATGTCCAGCCAGCCTTGCAGCAAACCCAATGTTAGCAGTAGGCAGTCGTTACTTAACTGCTATGTTTTGTTTTAATGAGAAATATGAAATTACCGTCCCTACTAGCAGTCCAAGTAACATATAATTTGTTACATTAAAATTCTCAATGGGTATTTGAAATTGAAGTTTATTGTCAAAGCCTTGTGGTAACCCTTTTAAGTAAATGTCGGATTGGAACATTAGCCATTCTCGTCTAATTACCGCACCAAGTATTACACAAGCCACTAGAATAAAAACATTCAATAATTTTCGGTTTGTCATTACAATTGGAGCAAACTTCCAAGTAAAAAATGCGCTGACTGGAATTAAGGCAAGTGTCAATGCGAAAGTAAGCATACCATTGAATTGTCCGTTTACTGATGTTACTTGAAATTTCATTCCGTCAATATTCGGAAGTGTCCATTCAAAAAATTGTCCATAGAAGTATACTCCAGTAAAAAATAGGATTACAGAAAGTAAAATGGTCAATATGGTTGTGAGTGTTGAGGTGTTCATGTGCTTACTGCTAACGGGCAGGGCTTGCTGCAGGGCTGGAATTCATTGCTCGTCCTGCCCGGAACCGCTGCTGATTAAAGATATAAAAGTACAGGTTAACAAACAAAAGCCCAACAAAGTATGTCCAGCCCAGATGAAGCACAATAGCGATAAAATGCCCAATTCCTCCAATGTCCAGCCAGCCTTGCAGCAAACCCAATGTTACCAGCAGGCCAATGCAGTCTATTGGTTTTGTCCTTCCTAAGTATAAGTTTCTGTAAAATTGGAAATATCTATTTCCTGAATTATTTTAATTGCTAGGTTTTTAATTCTTTCGTCATTCTCTGGCCAATCTAATTCAGCATAACAATCATTAATAAGATACGCTTTACTATTTTCAAGCAATAAGCTGTAATCAGGCATTTGGTCAAAGTCACAATAGCTGTACCCATCAATTGTGGTCTTACAGTTAAAAAAACTAGATAATTTGAGTCCAACAAAAAGGTCAATACGATTATTATGCTCTCCCAAAGGGAATCTATAAAATTCAATACGAGTTTTAAAAAGACCAGGGAGATTAATTATTTCTATTAAAATATCTTTGTCTGTCAATTCCTTGTCTTTTACGCCGTCAATGATATTTTCCTGAATATCCCAATCGAAAAAATTGAAAGCAGGAAAAATTTTCTGCATAACAATTTTTAACTGCGAAATAGTAACAGGCTGCTCAATAAAGATATAAAATCCGGTCATTTACTTTAAGGATTGTGATGTCAGTATGGCTTGCTGGTAACGGGCAGGGCTTGCTGCAGGGCTGGAATTCATTGCTCGTCCTGCCCGGAACCGCTGCTGATTAAAGATATAAAAGTACAGGTTAACAAACAAAAGCCCAACAAAGTATGTCCAGCCCAGATGAAGCACAACAGCGATAAAATGCCCAATTGCTCCAATGTCCAGCCAGCCTTGCAGCAAACCCAATGTTGCCTGCTGGCCTAATTGATTAATTTTTTGAAGAATAACTTGTCCATACTGTATTGCTCCATATAGTTACTGCGTTTGGTTTTATTTTTTCGAGTTTAATCGGAATACTATCTAATGGAGCTGGCGGCGGAACAAAACGAAATCCTATTTTAAATTTTGAACTCTTAGATTTACTGGAACCGATAACTCTTTTTAATTCAAGTGTCTTTGTCTCACTTTTGTAAGGTGGGAGTGAAATTGTTTCGGGTCCATTCTTGTAGCATAAGTTTACATAGATACTCCACTTATCATTATCAATTGAATACGAGTCCTGCCAAGAGCAGTCCATACTAATATACTTTACTGTGTCAGCAGTATTATTTGTAAGAGTTACTTTAATCGTCAAATTGTTACCACTTCGACTATCAATAACTGCCTTTAATGATAACTTAGGATTGTCTGTTCTATGAACTTGAAAAGAAGAGCAAATTGTAACGAGAATGCTATAAAATAGAATTTGTTTCATAGTCTTTACTTTATGTACGTGAAGTTTCAAAAGGCTTGCAGGCAACTCAAAAATAGGCGAAAGTTTTTACAGCCTATCAGAATTTACTATTTTTTAAACCTTTTAAAAATCAACATTTTACAAAAAAAAGCGAAAGTTTTTACTGAGTTGAAAACTTTCGTCAATACAACTCATTAATCAAGCTTTAAATCATCCAGTGGACTGATTATTTGCAACATATCCCGGTTTGTAACATGCAAATACCGCAGGGTTGTTTTTATATCATTATGTCCCAGTAATTTCATGATCATTGTTACATCTGTTCCCTTATCCAGCAAATGCGTGGCAAAGCTATGCCTTAAAGCATGTATGCTGCCGGGCTTTAAAACACCTGCTTTTTGCTTGGCAGCGGCCAACACCATTTGCAAGCTGCGGGTACTGTATGGCTCACCCGCATACTGCCCCTCAAATAATACCCCGTCCCTTGCCGGTTTATACTTACCCCAGTACTCACGCAGCATGATCAGTAAAACAGGGCTCAGCTTTACTATCCTGTCTTTTTTACCCTTGGCCTGTTTTATTAAAATACACATGCGGCTGCTGTCAATATTTTTGGTTCGTATGCTTACCACTTCACTCACACGTAAACCCGAGCTGTAGGCCAGCATTAGCATGGTTTTGTGCTTTACATTATCTACCGAATTCAAAATGGCGGTAATTTCATCCTGGTTAAAAAAATGGGGTAACTGCAATTGCTTTTTCGGCCTGGGTATTTCCCAAAAAAATTTTTCTTTGCCCAATACCTGCTCATAATAGTATTTCATGGCATTCATACGGCTATGCAGGCTATTTTCTGTTAAATGCAGTTTTTCGTGGCAAAACAATAAATACCTTTTTAAATGTACCGTTTCCAGGTCATCGGCAGGTATATCTTTCAGCAGCCCAAGCAATTGTTTCATCTCACCCAAATAGGTACGCATGGTAGATGCACTGTAAGCTTTTAATTTTAAATGCGCCTGCATGTTGGGTATTACATGAGCGTTTACTGCGCTTATCCGGCTTCCTTTATAAACAATTATATGTTGTCGGCCTTCAGTAACAGCTGCCGGTTTTTTATGCTGGACTGCGGAATCCGGTACCGCTTTTTTAACAGGCAGCAGGCTGGCCGCTGACTGAAAATTACCCGCTTTTTTTGCCTTCAGGTATTGCGAGAGGGCTGAATAGTCAATAACCGCCTTACCTTCCAGAGCTTTTACAAGTTTATCATAATTTTGCTTTTGCTGGGGAATATACCAGCACTTTTGCGTTTTGCTCCAGCGGGCACCGGCCTGCTTTTGTATGGCATTGTTTAAAATAGTGCTGTTAAAAAAATAAATGCCAATGCATTCCTGGTTGCGGTGGAGCAGGGGTTTAAGGGTTACAGACTGCATACATAAAAATTTATGAATCGATTCATCTTACTCGTCTAAACAAGGCGTTGCCGTCCCTCAGTTACAAACAAATGTTTAAGGGTAGGATGGATACCCTAATATAAACAATAAAAATCATATTGTTGAATTTTAGTTCAACATTTTTTAATTATTTTGTTGATTAAAGAATATGTATTTCTGTACGTATTTAAATAATGTAACCCAGTAAGTTAATTGTACATTACTGAGTTATTTAGTCGGTGATTACCATAAAATCCCTTTGCGTGTATCATAAATAATTTACAGGATTTTCCAGTACATATACCTTCGACCTGCTGTCCATATATCCGGAATCTCCTGTACATGGTTTATTGTAAACTACTGTGTTATTTAGTCGGTGATTACCATAAAATCCCTTTGCGTGTATCATAAATAATTTACGGGATTTTCCAGTACATATACCTTCGACCTGCCGTCCATATATCCGGAATCTCCTGTACATGGTTTATTGTAAACTACTGTGTTATTTAGTCGGTGATTACCATAAAACCCCTTTCCCAGTAACATAAATATTTTACAGGATTTTCCAGTACATATATCTTCGGCCAGCCGTCCCTATATTCGAAATCTCCTGTACATGGTTTATTGTACGCTACTGAGTTATTTAGTCGGTGATTACCATAAAACCCCTTTCCCAGTAACATAAATATTTCACAGGATTTTCAGTACATATACCGTCGACCAGCCGTCCCCATATCCGGAATCTCCTGTACATGGTTTATTGTACGCTACTGAGTTATTTAGTCGGTGATTACCATAAAACCCCTTTCCCAGTAATATAAATATTTTACAGGATTTTCCAGTACATATACTGTCAACCAGCCGTCCCTATATTCGGAATCTCCTGTACATGGTTTATTGTACGCTACTGTGATATTTAATCGGTGATTACCATAAACCCCCTTTCCCAGTAACATAAATATTTTACAGGATTTTCCAGTACATATATCTTCGACCAGCCGTCCCTATATTCGGAATCTCCTGTACATGGTTTATTGTAAACTTCTGTGTTATTTAGTCGATGATTACCATAAAATCCCTTTGCCAGTAACGCAAATGATTTACAGGATTTCCGTAAACATATACCGTCGACCAGCCGTCCATATGTCCGGAATCTTCTGTACATGGTTTATTGTAAACTTCTATGTTATTTAGTCGGTGATTACCATAAACCCCCTTTCCCAGTAACATAAATATTTTACAGGATTTTCCAGTACATATATCTTCGACCAGCCGTCCCTATATCCGGAATCTCCTGTAAATGGTTTATTGTAAACTTCTGTGTTATTTAGTCGGTGATTACAATATAATCCCTTTTCCTGTATCATAAATAATTTACAGGATTTCCGTAAACATATACCTTCGACCAGCCGTCCATATGTCCGGAATCTCCTGTACATGGTTTATTGTAAACTTCTGTGTTATTTAGTCGGTGATTACAATATAATCCCTTTTCCTGTATCATAAATAATTTACAGGATTTCCGTAAACATATACCTTCGACCAGCCGTCCATATGTCCGGAATCTCATTACATGGTTTATTGTAAACTTCTGTGTTATTTAGTCGGTGATTACTATAAAATCCCTTTTCCTGTATCATAAATAATTTACAGGATTTTCCATTTACTTATACCTTCGACCTGCCGTCCAGTTACACAAAATAAATGATAAAGATTATTTCACATGATAACAAATAAAAAACAAATTGCATATATTTAATGACCGGAAATTCATGAACAGTTAAATTGTAATGAACAGCTAGATTGTAAAATTCATGTATAAATGCTTGTATTTAAATACAATCTTAGATGTTTGTTTTTAAATACAAATTCGACACATATATTTGAGAATATAAATCAATTAAATTTACACTGAAATCAATGGATAGCCTCATGGTCAATGATAGCGAACGATCATAGTGGTTAAACTACAGCAAACCAAGGTATGACGACTCTGGGCCCCTCTCAACAGCGAATGTATATGTAGAGAATGCGATACAAATATGTGCATTGGGCAGAAAGAATTATCTTTTTGCCGGAAGCCACGAAGCAGCACAGCGAAGTTACATACTCTATTCCTTGCTCGGCACCTGTATAATTCACGGAATTGAACCATACAACTGGTTGCGTAATACACTTGAAAAAATTGCAACACATCCCATCAACAAGATCAAAGAACTGTTACCCCCACAATTGTAAGTAGGCGCAAAGTTTTCGGCAATATATTTTTTAAAAAATATGTACTTAGCCGGAGGGATACATTCTAATACTGTATTTGAACGAGCAGCATACGGATTTCGAAATAGGAGTCTGCATTGGCGCTGATGGCTTATATAATTTCCCGAAAGAAAATTCTCTAATATTTGTAATACATTAAAAGATATATGAAACTAATCTATATATTTTTTGGGAATGTTGTAATAAACGTTACCTTTAGCAGACAAATAAATATATGTTTTTCAAAGAAATAAAAATCGGGTATAGTGATTTTGAACATTTGATTAGCAATGCAAATGCTACCGAAAATTATATTAAACTATACAGCGAAAGGAAATTTTATATAGGAGATACTGGGATAAATAGAAAAACTTTAAAAGATTGGGAAATAGCTGGGCTTCTTCCTTATGAGTTCAATGAAGAAGGTTGGCGAAAATTCAGTTTTATAGAATGGATCTGGCTTAAGTGCATACATGAATTCAGGAAGCTTGGTGTATCGCTTGATAAAATAAGAGAGGTTAAGCAAATGTTATTCCTAAAAGACCTAGATGACCTAATTCAATTTCTAAAAGATAATATTGAAGGTTATAAAGGGAAGTCAGAATTTAAGGACAAATTTATTGCTGGAATGAATGACCCTGAATTAATGCAGGATATGAGGAATCATTTTTTTGAAGCTCAGGTCAGTATATTTTTATTCCTGGTAATTGGAGTTGTCACCTCAGAGCAGAATTATTGCTTAGTTTATTCTGAGAATTTTTGCACCATATTCATCCTGGGGAATGTCAAGAAAGAAATGCAGGCAGCTAATGACGGAGTTATATCAAACTTAGTAAATGAATCATTTCTTGTCGTTAATTTAAGAAAAATTGTTACTGAGCTTTTTCAAGAGCCAGACCTTCGCCACAATGATAATTTTATTTTAGATTTTCTTTCTCCTAACGAAAAAAAAATTATTGATCATATCCGAAAAGCAAATGCCAAAGAAATAGTAATATCCTTTGACAGTGAAAGCAATCCAATTCAAATAAAGGTAACGAGGAATAGAATTTCACTGGAAACGATTACAAAAGTAGCCCGTTACCTTAAAAAGGGAACATTCCAGCATATTAGTTTTAAAACCAGGAATGGGCAATTAATAACCTATGACGAGACCGATATTATTAAAATTTAAGAAAATACAGGTGCTGAAGTTCTCAGACCAATTGGCAATATCAGCCTTAATGCAGTAGACGACTGAAAAAGGCGGCAATTCAATGCCAAATGAAATTATTAAATGAAGACGATTTAAAAAGAAAATCAAGTCAGGGAAAAGGAAACGCAGAAAAAAAACAAATATCTGCTTCCCATGCAGAACCAAATATTAAAGACCAAATTGAGCTTTTTGCTGATATTATTATTGATGAACTTTTAAACGGTATATATGAAGCAACAAATGACTAAAACAAATCATCAGGAATTGGAAGCAATTCTTTTGCAAAGAACTTCTAGAAATTACAGTACTGTAGCAAAAAGAAATAAGGGGTTTGGTGTTATTTACACTAGGGTAAGTACTCAGGAGCAAGCACAGAGTAATGGTAGCCTTGAAGTGCAGGAAAAATATTGTAAAGATTATGCGATACGAAACGCAATTGTAATAAAACAACATTTTGGTGGTGTTTTTGAAAGTGCAAAGACAGATGGTCGCAAAGAGTTTCGGCGAATGCTTGAATTTATTCAAAGAGATAAAGAAGTCTGCTATATAATCGTTCAAAATTATGATCGGTTCTCCCGTACAGGCGCAGAAGCGGCTCTCTTGAGTGAAAAGCTGGGGAAAGATGGCGTTATCCTGAAATCTGTGACACAGGATATTGATACATCCAATGCTTCCGGGCGCATGCAGGAAAATTTTATTCATCTTTTTAATCGCTTTGATAATCATTCCAAAAGTGACAGGACAATAACCAACACCCGGGAAGTAATGCTGAAAGGGTATTGGCCATATGGTACCCCAATTGGATACGAAAATCTAAAACCGAAACACAGAGCTTGCTATCATGAATATATTATTACAGATGAAGGAAAAGAAATAAAAAAGGCTTTTCAGTTAAAGGCCGAAGGGAAAATGGCTAATTATGAGATCATCACAAAACTTTCCTCTAGAGGACTTCGAATAACAGAAAAAAACTTCAGGCGAATCCTTTCTAACCCATTTTATGCGGGTTATGTAACTGGTAATATCGTGGAAAGGAAACTAATTAAAGGTAAGCATCCGCCTATCATTGATCTTGAAACGTTTTTGAAAGCTAATAACTTAATGAAAGAAGCTGTCAATGTCGCAGTACCAAAAAAGTTCAAAAAGGAAGAGTTGCCGCTTAAAGTATTTGCAAAAGAAGAAATTAGTGGCTCGTCCTTTACCGGCTATATTAAAAAGGGGAATTGGTATTATAAGGCAATAGGTAAAGGAGCTGCAGTAAATGTAAATGCAAAAAAATTAAACGAATTATTTGTTCAAAAATTGAAACATTTTGAATTTAAAAAAGAGTATAATGCAAATTTAAAAAAGGCCCTAATCGTGGGTATTAAAAAGAGATTGAGCAATTCTTTGGAGGAAAGTGTCTTATTAAAAAAGCGATTAACAGAAAAAAGAAACCTTCTGGAGAAAATAGAGGAAAAGTATGTCATTGGCGAGCTGAAAAAGGATTTGTATGAAAAATACTGTTTAAAATATCAAAATGAGATAGCATTACTGGAGAGCGAATGCAGAATAAATAGTTTTTCAAGTTCGAACCTAGAAAAGATTGTGGAAAAAGGTTTGGAAATCGCACAGAATATAAGCCAGTTATGGATTTCATTAGACTATACAAATAAGCAACGGCTACAGTATTTGCTTTTTCCTGAGGGCATTCTGTATTCAAAGAAAAATAACCGAGTTCGAACCCAAAGGGTGAATGGGGTTTTTGACTCAATTCAGCCACTGTCAAGGGTCTTAGAGAAAAATAAAAAAGGCAATCTTTTGCAAGATTGCCTTAATCCACAGTGTGTGCCCACGAAAGGAATCGAACCTTCACGCCCTTGCGAACGGCAGATTTTGAGTCTGCTGCGTCTACCAATTCCGCCACATGGGCTTCACATTGTTAATCCGTAAAAACGTAGATCTCATTAACACGGATAACTTTTAAAAGATTAAGCCCTTTCGGATTAACCAATTAACTATTTAACGGATTAACCCCTAAGGGGCTGCAATATTACGTCATCCCTCCAATCTGTCCAAAATACGCTGAAGGTATTTTTTCTTGAAGTAGTATTCTTTCAGTTTTAATAAATCGGCGGTGGTGATGAACGCATCATCGTAGTTTTCAATAATAGTGGTTACTTCATTGTAAAGTGTTGCTTCCAGTTCCTGTATCTGTTTTGCACTGTCGGCAGATAGTTCTTCATTCAGTTCCATCATTTCCATTAAAAATGCCGGGGGCAACTGGTATTTTTCTTCTTCTTCCAGCAGGCCTTTTAACTGTAATACATATTTAATGGTCTGGTCTTCGTACTTAAATGTTTTTAAGGCTTTGTTTAGCAGGGATGATATTTCCAATGCCTGTTCCTGTTCGTGTTCGGTACCGTTTGCAAAAAAATCGGGGTGGTATTTTTTTTGCAGCTCAAAATACTTTTGGGCAAGTTTTGCCTTGTCTATTTGTATGGAGATGGGGAGTTCGAAAAGTTCAAAGTAGTTCATGTTGCAAATGTAGTGCATCGTTTTATTTACTTTTTGCCTTGACGCAAAAAGTAACAAAAATGTCAAGGTAAAACGAATGCTCCGCCGTTTTGCCAGACCAACGCCACGTGACCAGTCGGCTTTTTTTAAATCAATTCAAAACACAGACCGTTTTTTCAAACCTTTTAAAAGTAGTAATCAGTTTAATTGCCATTAGTGTGGCTGTTCACTTTTAAGCTAATTGCAAAATCGAAAAATACCGTGGTCGCATTTATATCAGCAAAAACAAGGTGTGGGTATCCATTTAATTAAATACTGTTATTATTTTATTTAGGTGACTGAGCCTAAGAGTAGAATTACCGATGTACAAGCTACAGTAGTACAAATGTTCAACATAGCTGCTTCCCGAAATCGGACAGTATTCGATTTTGGGGCTCCTTTTTTGGAGAAGCAAAAAAGAAAAATAAAAAATGGAGAAAATTGCGATGAAAGATCATCAATAATTTCAGAAGGAATCACTGGAATAAGCATAGATAAAATGTAAATTGCCACTTTAAAATAACGATTGATGCTTACAATTGGATTAATACGGGAAGGAAAGGTTCCGCAGGATAACCGGGTGGCACTTACACCGGCCCATTGCAAATGGTTACACATGCATTTTTATGATGTAAGGGTTGTGGTGCAACATTCAGAAAAACGTTGTTATACAGATAAGG
This sequence comes from uncultured Chitinophagaceae bacterium, assembly GCA_963715585.1. Taxonomy (GTDB): domain Bacteria; phylum Bacteroidota; class Bacteroidia; order Chitinophagales; family Chitinophagaceae; genus Ferruginibacter. The sequence goes on from OY970254.1 coordinate 1,611,454, forward strand.
AATATGAAAGAGCAGGAGTGGAGGTTACAGAAGATCTGAGTAATTGCAACCTGCTGCTGGGCATAAAAGAAGTACCGGTTGATATGCTGCTGGAAGGTAAGCGCTACATGTTCTTTTCTCACACCAAAAAATTACAACCTGCCAATCAAAAACTTTTTAAAGCCCTGCTTGATAAAAAAGCAACGTTGATAGATTATGAATGCCTGGAGCATGAAGACGGTACCCGCATTATTGGCTTTGGTTTTTTTGCCGGCATTGTTGGCGCACATAACGGCATGATGGCTTATGGCAACCGCACCGGAGCTTTTAAACTGCAACGGGTTGGCTCGGTCAACAGTTTTCAAAAACTGATACACACATATTTTGGATTGAAACTGCCTAACATAAAAATTGCTGTAACCGGTACCGGCCGTGTGGCGCATGGTGTGCTGGAAATTATGAACCTGCTGGGCATACATGAAGTGGAGCCGGATGAGTATGTTGAAAAAGAATTTACTTACCCGGTGTATGTGCATTTAAAAGGAATTGATCTGTATGCACACAAAGAAACCGGTAAATACAACCGTAATGATTTTCATGCCAATCCGCAGGCGTATAATTGCCGGTTTAAGGAATACCTTGCCCATACAGATATTCTGATGAACGGAATTTACTGGGAGAAAAATATTCCACGTTTATTTGAAATAGAAGACCTGCAAAGAACTGATTTTCGCCTGCAAACCATTGCTGATATTACTGATGACAGAAATGGATCGGTGCCCTGCAACCTGGGCGACAGCACCATTGATGAACCAGTGTATGGAGTTAACAGGAAAAGCTTAGAGCGTACTGCTCCTTATGTACCGGATTCGGTAGATGTAATGGCCGTTGGCAACCTGCCAAATGAACTCCCCAGGGATGCAAGCCGTTACTTTGGTGAGCAAATGATAAAGTTTGTTTTGAATGATATACGCCAGGGCGGAAGCAGGGTTATTGAACAGGCAACACTGATAAATGAGGGTAAACTTACTGAGCCGTATTTATACATGAAAGATTATGCAGGCTTGTAATTAAAGAAAGAGATAGTAATCTTTTAAGGTGTCTGCAAATTCTGGTGTATAATTATGTTCTGCATCCTTAATAATAATTTCCATCAATTGGGGGGGCGTTTTTTTGCGGCTAAAAAATAAAATACCCCTAAAAAATTTATGTTTTATGGTTTGCTTTACCAGTATTTGTTTCGAAAGATGCAAACCTGCTTTCTCTGATTCTTCAATAAAATAACCAACACGGTGATAGGGCAGTAAGACTGCAAAAAAGCCATCAGCGCTAAGATAACTTTCAACCACCTGCAACAGCTGTAATAAATTCAGCGAAGTATTATGCTTTGCATTGTTTTTGGCTTTATCAGCCGATCGCAGATCATCTTCAAAAAAAGGAGGATTGGAAATAATACAGTCGTATTTTTTTTCGTAACTGAATCTTAAAATATCTTCATTAAAGACCTTTATATTTTCGGCCCATGGCGATGCAGCAACATTTTCACTTGCCTGCCCTGCAGCAACAGCATCAATTTCAACCGCATCAATTTTTAAAGCATTGTTTTTTTGAGCAATCATTAGTGAAAGCAGCCCGGTTCCTGTGCCTATCTCCAGGCAATTAACAAACTGCTTGTCTGTTGACAGGCATGTTTTACAGCCAGCAACCAATGCACCAAAAAGGCATGCATCGGTGCAAACTTTCATAGCACACTTATCCTGGTGAATGGTAAACTGTTTGAATTTGAAATAAGAGTTTGCCATAGAATTTTCCTACAGATTAAACAGTTCTAAATTTTGGTCACTCGTTAACGGGTTAAGAAATACTTTATTGTAATGGTGGTTTATAATTAATCCACAGGATATTACCATTCGGCCCTGGCAGAAGGGCTTATGCTAAGTTCAGTAAAATTATTTTCCAGAAATTTATAGTAACCGGTTATGGCTATCATGGCGGCATTATCGGTACAATATTCAAAAGCCGGTATAAAGGTTTGCCAGTTTTCTTTTTCACCCAGAGCGGCAAAAGCCTTACGCAATCCACTGTTTGCACTAACACCACCCGCCAGGCAAATATGGGTAATGCCTGTTTCAGTGGCTGCTTTTTTTACTTTATTTAGTAAGATGCTGATGATACGTTCCTGTACCGATGCACAGATATCATTTATATTTTCGGTAATGAATTTTTGACGTGTTTCTTCATCGGCCAAAAATTCTTCTTTAAATAAATTACTGGTACCGGCATTTTTTAAAAAATAAAGGATAGAAGTTTTGAGACCCGAAAAGCTAAAATTCAAACCCGGTATCTGCGGCTCAGGAAATTTAAAACGTGTTGCATTGCCAAGGGCAGCGTGTTTATCAATCAGTGGTCCGCCGGGGTAAGGAAGCCCCAGCATTTTTGCTGTTTTGTCAAAAGCTTCGCCGGCTGCATCATCAATGGTTTCGCCAATTACTTTTAATTGGGTGGGGCTATCGCATCGCACAATTTGAGTATGGCCACCACTTACTGTTAAACACAAAAAAGGAAAGGCTGGCTTGTTATCAGGAATAAGATTTGCCAGCACATGCGCCTGCATATGGTGCACAGCTATAAGGGGTTTATCCAGCGCCAGGGCAAGTGATTTTGCAAACTGTGCACCAACAAGCAGCGAGCCAATTAAGCCCGGAGCCTGTGTAAATGCAATGGCATCAACAGCTGTAATATCGCAATTGGCTTTTTGCAAAGCAATATCAACAACCGGCACAATATTCTGCATGTGGGCACGGCTGGCCAGTTCGGGCACTACACCGCCAAACTGCTCATGCACGGTTTGGTTGGCAATACTGTTCGATAAAATTTTTCCATCAACACAAACGGAGGCTGATGTTTCATCGCAGGAAGATTCAATTGCTAAAATGGTAATACCCCCTCCGCCCCCTGAAGGGGGAACCAGGGCAGGCTCTTTTTGAGTGTTAGTGTTTATATTTTTTTTAGTAAGCACCGTGCAAAAGTAATTGAACTGTTAATAAGAATAAAGCGTTTGTAAATTTAAGGCTCCAGTTCCCCCTTCAGGGGGCGGAGGGGGTTTTACTTGCTCCGTATCGCCACCACCGGGTCCATCTTAGCTGCCTGCGATGCAGGTATAATACCGGCAAGTATGCCCACAGCAAGACAAATAATAATGGTGGCAAAAAGCATGGGTAAAGAAATATATACCGGAAATTTTAAAGGCCCGGATAATATGAGTGTGAGTATGTACACAAAAAATAAACCAATAGCGCCACCCAAAATGCAAAGCACGGTTGCTTCCATTAAAAATTCAAAAAGGATGGTGCTTTTTTTTGCACCAATAGCTTTTTTAAGGCCGATGATGCTGGTTCTTTCCCTTACTGTAACAAACATAATATTGGCAATGCCAAACAACCCTACAATTAAGCTGATACCGCCAATAATGGCACCCACAACATTTACTGTAGAGAAAAAGCCGGTAATGGCTTTACTGAAAGCTTCTACACTGTTTAAAGAAAAATTATCTTCCTGCCTGGGGCTTAATTTCCTTATCTGGCGCATAATACCTTTTAATTCATCCATCAAAGCATCGGTGGTTACCCCTTCTTTTCCTTTGGCAATTAAAATAGGGTTGGCATTTTTTTCTTCAAACAGTTGCCTGCAGAATTTGTATGGCAGCATGATACAGTTATCGTAATCCCAGCCAATCATATTGGTACCTTCTTTTTTAATAACACCTACAATGGTTGCTTTCTTACCTTTTACATCAATCTGTTTTCCCAAAGCTCTTATGGAGTTGCCAAATAAGTTTTCGGCATTGGTAAAACCAATTAAACAAACACTGCTGCCGGCATTAAATTCGCTGGCCGAAAAAAAACGTCCCTGGTCAAAACTCAGCGGCTGAATAATCATTTGCTCCTCATTTACGCCATACACACTTACACTTTGCAGAACATCGTCTTTATGCGAAATACTGCCCCCTGTCTGCATTAAAAAAGCAATATCATCCAGCAGCACTGCACGTTGCCTTACCATTTCGGCTTCTTCATATTGCGGTGTTGGCCTGGCCATAAATTTCCAGATGGGTTGGTCGGGGCCGCCGCTATAATCCCATTTATCAATATAGATGGTATTAGTGCCCAGACTTTTTACTTCGTTCTGAATATTACGTTCAAGGCTGTTAACTGTTGCCAGCACACCAATAATGCAAAAAATACCAAAAGCCACGCCCGTAAGGCTGAGGGCCGTACGCAGTTTATTAACCTTCAGTTCCTGGAAAGTGAGCTTTAAAGAATTGCGGAGAATATTCAGCGTTTTACGCATAACTCAAAATTACGTTTTGCATTTTGATTTAAGTTCGAAAATATATGAATGGTTATTTGGGACGGGCTTTTTGTTCTCTCCTGATCATCGTTGTGTCACTCACTTGTACCGCATGCCATTATTGAGCTTTCCCTGAAGCGTAGTTTTTGGCATCAGTTTAAGTTTATTTTTCAAACCTTACCTTTGCCGCCAATAAAAATAGGTTTCTGCGCTATCTGCGAAATCTGCGGGCAACACCATGAAGTATATCAACGAAATAAACAAACGCAAAACATTCGCCATCATCAGTCACCCCGATGCCGGTAAAACTACCCTTACAGAAAAATTCCTGTTATTTGGCGGTGCCATACAAACAGCCGGTGCCGTAAAAAGCAATAAAATTAAAAAGCATGCCACCAGCGATTTTATGGAAATTGAACGCCAACGTGGTATTAGTGTCGCAACCAGTGTAATGACTTTTGAATATGATGGACATCTGATTAACCTGCTGGATACGCCCGGCCACAAAGACTTTGCAGAAGATACTTACCGCACATTAACGGCGGTTGACAGCGTGGTACTGGTAATTGACAGTGTGAACGGAGTAGAGGCCCAAACCCGCCGCCTGATGGAAGTAATTGCCATGCGTAATACGCCGGTGATTGTTTTTATTAATAAAATGGACAGGGACGGTAAGAACCGTTTTGACCTGCTGGAAGAAATTGAAAAGGAATTGAAGATTCAGTTGCACCCTATGACGGTGCCTATCAACAGCGGTAAAGATTTTAAGGGTGTGTACGATCTGCATGAAAAAAGTTTAGTGTTGTTTACAGCAGGTACCAAGGCCAATGATGAAGATGTGCTGGAGATAAAGGACCTGCATGATGCAATACTGGATAAGAAAATAGGAGAGAAGGATGCCAATACCTTGCGTGAAGATGTGGAACTGATTGATGGGGTTTATGGCGAACTGAACGAAGCAGATTACCTGAGTGGTAAAACAGCCCCTGTGTTTTTCGGCAGTGCGGTAAACAATTTTGGTGTAAAAGAAATGCTGGATACTTTTATTCGCATTGCACCAACGCCCAGGCCCAGGCATACCACTACCCGGGATATTAAACCCGAGGAAGATAAATTCAGCGGATTTATTTTTAAGATACATGCCAACCTAGATCCCAAGCACCGGGACCGCATTGCCTTTTTAAGGGTATGCAGCGGCCGGTTTGAACGCAACACTTATTACCATCATGTGCGTATGGATAAGGATCTTCGCTTCAGTAACCCCTATAGTTTTTTGGCCCGTCAAAAGGAAGTAATTGAAGATGCTTACCCCGGCGATGTGGTAGGTTTATTTGACACCGGCAACTTTAAAATTGGCGATACGATGACCGAGGGAGAAGATTTTTTCTTTACCGGTATACCCAGTTTTTCGCCTGAAATATTTAAAGAGGTAGTTAATAAAGATCCAATGAAAACCAAGCAGTTGGAAAAAGGGCTTTTGCAGCTTACTGATGAAGGTGTGGCCCAGTTATTTACCCAGTTTGGCGGTAATAAGAAAATTATTGGCTGTGTGGGAGAACTGCAGTTTGAAGTGATACAATACCGGCTTTTGCAGGAGTATGGGGCGTCGGTACAAATGAACAGCCTGCCGTTTTTTAAAGCCTGCTGGCTTACCAGTAAAGACCCAAAAAAGCTGGAAGATTTCATCAAATACAAACAAGCCAATATTGCCGAGGATAAAGATAACCACTTGGTTTACCTGGCCAACAGCGAGTGGTTTTTAAATACAGAAATACAGAATAACCCGGATATTGAGTTTCATTTTACGAGTGAGATACATAAGTAATGGGCAATTAGCAATATGCAAGGGAGTTAAATAAAATTACTAAGTTTACAGTATGTATAAACTTGATAAAAGCGTATCTAAAACACAAACTTTTTCAGAGGCTGAAAAGAGTAATGTTTTTGAAGAAGATGTTCCACTATATGAGAGGTTGAATCAGGGTTGGTATCTTTCAGCAATGGTTCATAAGATTGATCCATATAACCCAACAAAAATGGAAAAGAAGTTGGTTGGCATAAGAAAACATGCAAAGTAATGGCTAACATTTTCAATGAAGATTTCAGAGATTTTATAGATGCTTTAAACAAGCATGATGTTGAATATTTGCTTGTAGGAGGATATGCCGTTATTTTAAACGGTTACAGAAGATCAACAGGCGATATGGATGTTTGGGTGAATGTGTCAGCCGAAAATCATAAAAAACTTATCAAAACCTTTCTTGCCTTTGGTTTACCTACTTCAGATATTACTGAAGATAATTTTTTAAGAAATGACGAGATGGATGTATTCAGTTACGGGATACCGCCGGTGTGTATTGAGGTTTTAAAAAAAGTGAAGGGTTGTGATTTTGACGAAGCTTATAAAATCAGTAAGATTTATGATGAAGACGGTTTACAGATTAGATTTATACATATCAACACTTTAATCCAAGCCAAAAAAGCCGCAGGCCGCCACAAAGATCTGGATGATATTGAAAAGCTCACTCAATAAAATTCCTATTCCCGCAACTTAAACGATACCGCACCATTTGTTTTTTCGGTACTCTTAATATTCAGTTCATATCTTTTCTTACCGTCGTAAATAACCATTAATGCAGTGTTTGGCGGTATACTGCCTAAATTCTCGGCGTACATTACCAGTTCGTTCCGGCTGCCTACACCACGGGTTATTTTAATAACAAAGCTGAGGGGTTTATCTGTAAGCCGCTGGTGTGTGGTAAGAATTTTATCATTGTAAATAAGGGTAATGCTGTCGCCGTCAATTTCGCCATTATCGTACAGTGTTACAATAAGTGAATCTGTATCCACTGTAATTTCCTGAACCAGTTCATTTTTTCTTTTTTCAAGTTCAACCACTGGTTTTACCAAAGCAGGTGTATCAATCTTGTCAGGTTTTTTGCTGTCGTTGCAAAGAGAAAATATTTCTTTATCATTCAATGCCCGGTTATATATCCTGATATCATCCAGGTCACCATTTAACCAAAAAGGAAAAATATCATCATCCGATTTACCAAAAAACAGGTCTTCATTATTGGTGAAAGTTTCGGGAAATACAACTTCGTATTTCAATTCACAATCAACATACAACCTGGCAGTGCGGCCATCATTGGTGTACAAAACATTGTACCATTGATTTTTTTTGATAAAATCGCCTCCGTAGGGTTTCAGTACCGTGCCGGTTCCCCTGAAATTCTGATGAACGGAATCACATACTGCCCCATTGCAACCTGTACCCAATGTGAACAATGCATCATCAAAACGCAATGCGTAATTACCGGGGTTATAATTACCTCCACCTTTGCTGATGAGCTGACTTGCATGGCATATATCGTAATAAAAACCGGTTGGCCTTACCCAAACAGAAAGGGTGATCTCTTTATTAAAATTAAGCGAGGGTTTATTAGGAATGCGCATGTACTGGAACACGCCATTAAAATGATAGGCGCTGTTTGGATTACCAAACCTGTCGGTAGTTATGGTTGCATTATTAAAAACGGGGTTATTGTTGTTGCCACTGGCATCATTGGCATTGCCATTGAAAGGATAGTAAGCCTGTAAACCCTTATCAAGGTTTATCTGTGCAGCACAAAATTCACTGAGGAACAAGAAGCAAAGTAAAAATCTTATCATCTTAAATTATAAGCATCATTTAATTTGCTTAAAATTAAGCATCTCCCGGTATTCTGCAGCGTTTAATAAAAAAACGATTCGTTAATTTACTTAGCGGATCAATAAGAAACTTCCTTTTTGTTCTTCCTCGCCACAATCTGTTTGTGCTTTTATAACATAAACGTAAGCACCTGCCAGCGCCGGTTTGCCTTTGTAAGTGCCATTCCAGCAAACCTTAGGATTTGAAGTAGCAAAAACCTGTTCACCATACCGGTTAAAAATATAGAACTGCAATTTTTGAATGTACATCCAGTTTTTTAAACCATAGCAGTCATTAATACCGTTTCCATCAGGTGTAAATGCATTGGGCATGTAACGGGCTAAACTGGCCGCTTTTTTTATAAAAATGGTAACGCTGTCGGTATTGGTGCAACCTGTAGCATCTTTTACCAGTACCGTATATGTTTGCGTATTTGAAGGCGTTGCTACAGGGCTTGAAATATTGGGATTGTTTAAACCTGCTGATGGTGACCATAAATACTGATTGCCACCCGATGCAAAAAGAGTGGCTGATTTTAAAGCGCAGTCAATATCATTTGATTTACGTACACTAATGAATGGCGCCGGTAACACAGTTAATAAGGTTGTAAAAATACTATCGTAACCACACCTGTTATCAGTAACCAGTAAAGTATATAAAGTGGTTTGTGGTGGATTGGCCAGTGGGTTAATAATGGTTGCATTTGAAAGATAGGTAGCGGGACTCCACAAATAACTCACCTGGTTACCATTATTGCCATCAAGTTGTACAGATTGCTTTTGGCAAATGGTAAATGCCGGTGGCGCTTTAAAAGAGCCCGGCATAATTACATTGATCGTTACCAGATCATTGTTTTTACAACCATTTGCATCAGTGCCGGTAACGGTATAGGTTTGTCCGCTATTGCCAATAAAAACCGGGCTGGCAATAGCCGGATTGCTAAGGCCGATAGCCGGATTCCAGGAATAAGTTTGAGCACCTGTTGTGGTTAAGGTTACGTTTTCACTTTGACATAGTGTTGTATCGGCAATTGTTTGAACAACCGGTAATGGATTTACCGTAACATCCAGGCTGTCGGTTGCCTTACAGCCGAGTGCCGATGTACCGGTAACATAAACCCTGTGCGAAAAATTATCGATATAGTTGGGGCTGGCAATGTTTGGATTACTTACATAAGCAGGTGGACTCCATTGGTATGATACAGCATTGGAAACGGTATTCAGCACCAGGGGAGAAAGGCGGCAAATAGCCGTATCGGTTCTGGTGTTAACCAGCGGAAGCGGATTAATATAAATGGTTACAGAATCTATGGATGTACAACTGGCAGAACCGGTTACATTCAGGTAAAAAGTGGTGGTAGTGCTGATGGTAGCAACAGGATTTTGTATGTTAGGATTATTGAGATAGATAGCCGGTGACCATAAATAAGGCCCACCCACAGCTGTGCCATTCAATGTTACTGATGCCGATCCGTTGGTACAGATGGATGTATCTGCGCCAGCTTCGGCATTAACACCCGGTAGGGCGTTCACATCTTTCGATGTACTGTCGATGCATCCATTAATATCTGTAACAATTAATTTTACGGTATACAATCCGGCTGCGGTATAGGCATGCGAAGTGTTTTGTGTGGTTGCCTGGCCTCCATCTCCAAAATACCATTGCCAGCTTGCAATAGGAGCGGTATTGATATAGGCCAGTCCTTTAAAATCAAAGCCATTACAATTCAAGAGGCTGTCTTTTATACGGACCGAATCAATATTTGTTTTGAAAGGAATATTGTCAATTGGTAAAACAAGATTGAAAAGATTTTGACCGGCAGCGCCAGGAGTTGCTCCCCATGGATTATTGGCATCCTGGGTCAATACACCATTTACCCCCCCGGTATTAACAATGCTAAGATTAGCAGGTAACGACGCAGCTTTTAAAAATGCAAGTCCGCCAGCACCACCACCGCCAGGGCCAATCCTCCCGGCAGCAGCTATGTTTCCGGAAACCACATCAGCTCCTTTTCCTCCTTTATTTTCAACAATTGAATTATCTAAATATTGATTTACAGATAACAAAACAGTGCCACCAGCACCACCGCCACCCATCGCATCATGACAATCGGGAGAAGGAGCAGAGCATGCCAGCCCATTATTGCCATTTGCAATTATTTTTTTTGAATTTGCCTGAATTTTATCAGCGTTAACGATAATAATGCCGGCACCATTTCCCCCGGCAGGAGGAGTATTTCCGGGGTTATCTGCATGGCCTGCGCCACCACCGCTACCCATAAAAATTCTGTTGTTTGCAGTGCTGTATGCCAGTTGCCTGCCACCAATACCCCTGTTATCAAAAGGAGCACTGCCACAGTTATCCAACTGGTAACCGCCAAAACCACCAGGACCTCCATTGCCACCACCGCCACCACCGCTGTTATGCCCTGCACCACCGCCACCGCCGCCTGCCAGGTTACCTTTACCACAAATAATATTGTTTGATACAGAAGAAATACTTTCTCCTTTGTAAGTTGCCTGTATGGTATTGATGGGATAAAAATAATTATTCTGAAAACAGCTAAGGGTTGCATTACCGGGATTGTAACCAATGCCTCCTTTAAAACCTTTTCCACTCACATTCATATCGGCACCCAAGGTCAATGTATTTTGAACATTAAATACCAATACTCCGCCTTTGTTTCCATCCCATGGTAAGCAGGTTAAAGTATCGGTGGTTGTTAAATTAGTGTAATAAGGAACCCTTATCAATTGCACTTTTCCAACAGGAATATCGTATTGCCTGGTTAGTGTGTTTTTTAATTCAATGATATTGCCCGTCTTCGTTTTTACATAATTGTATTCGTAGTTGCCGGAGTTTTTGTAATCGGTTATGGTGCCAAATGCAGCGGTATTGGTTGAGTCTATTACTGCTCCTTTCATTTGTATCAATAAAACTGTATCGCCAACATTATAGGCAGTTGCATTTTCAACAGTCAGGGTATTGGTACATGGGTTTAAAGCTAAAACAGGAGTATAGTCATTTATGATAACGCTGGTTGATGTTACACATCCGCAATTTACACTGGGCGTTTGTGTGCCCCATGTTGTGTTGGATAAAGAGCCGCTGAAATTATTATTCACTGCGCTGGCTGCTGTAGTTCCAACCAATTCATCAGCTTTAAAATAAGCCACCAAACCCGGCTGGGGGTTTGATAAGCACTGGTTCATACTTGCCTGGATCTCTGCCTGGCTTCTAACTGTATTCCAAAACCTTGTTTCATCAATATTGGCATTAATGCCATAAATTAATGAAGATGATGCATTGCCGAGTTGTGTACTCACGTTGGTAGATAGCCTGTCGTTTAAAATACCAATAGGGATGGGCTTTGTTGCAATGATATTACCATTTAGATATAACCTTAAAATGGCGTTTGAATAATCACAAACAGCTGCAACATGATACCAGGTACCAACAGTAAGGCTTTGGGCAGACTCTGCATAAACTGTTGCGTTGTTGGCTCCATTATCTGATACTAAAAAACAAAGAGCGTTGGGAATACTTCCCCAACCAAAACCTAAAAATATATCATGAAATAGTACGGCATCTTCTGTACTTACCAGGGTTGATAAATTTGTTATAGGGCCGGTTAATTTAAACCAGGTTTCCCACGAAAATCCATTGCTATTATAAAGCTGGTTATAGGTTGCTGGTGCAGCAGGAAGGACACGTACATAGCTATTATTAGTTTTGGCCAATTCAAAAGATGAGTTGCATACAGGTGGAGGAGGAGTTACAATACATGAATCCGCTACAAATGTGCAATTTGGATTTGTATTATTTATTGTAGCCCCACCGTTTAATGTTCCATTCCATGTGGCATTTCCCTGTTTGTTCACCAGGTTATCAAATGTATAATACCCTTGTAAACCAGTTTGTGTTGTTGGATTTGGTAAAGAACTATTCATATAGGTTTGTATCTGGGCTTGCGTTCTGGCCACATTCCAAATGCGCACTTCGTTAATGTAACCCAAAAAATTTGTACCCACCGGGTTGTTAACGGCATAGTCTCCAATGGTAGTCAGCCAATTATTTAAGATTAGGTTTCCACTGGCAGCAATCTGGCTCATCAAAAACCCATCTCTGTAAAATTTAAGACTGCTGCCATTATATACCATGGCTACATGGTAAGTTTTATTTGTAACCAGGTTATCACATGGCAGCGGAGTTAAAAACTGGCCGTTTGTGGTTGTGATACCCGCCAGGTCCATCCGCAAAACATAATTTATATCTGTTGTATTCGAATGTTTTGAAACAATATCTTCCTGTTTATCGGGCCTGGTTAGCGGAAAAGAACTGCAATTAAAATTTGCCTCAACGGTTACCTGGTTACCACTGATATCAAGATCGCCTACGGTAACGCTTTGGCCAACAGCCTGGGTTCTTAACCAGTTGTTGCAGGCAAATGGAATTACACAATCTCCCAAAACATTTACTTCATCCTGGTTTAATGCACGGTCGTAAAGCCTTACTTCATCAAGGTCTCCATCTAACCAATATGGAAACGATGGGTCAACATTCTTACCCATAAGCAAATCACTTATATTAGTGTAGGGTACGCCTCCGGCAGGAACTGATCCTTTAAGTTCACAGTTTACATAAATTTTTTCGGTAACCCCATCTGATGTCCACACTACGCTGTACCATTGATTTAATTGTACAAAAGGTGTTGCAGCTACAACATTATTGCCGGCAAATCTTTCCTGTGTTGTGGATGGGGAAGTGCAGCCATTATAAATATCTGCAAAGCGGATAAAATAATTGGATGGTAAAGTAGCCGGGTTCGATTTCATTACACACATACTGTTGTAACAGGGACCTGTATAGTAACCGGTGGCTTTAACCCAGATTGCAATCGACATTTTATTGCCCATATTTAATGTTGCATTATCTGTTACCCGCATGTAATTATCAATACCATTAAAATGATAGGCACTGTTGGGATTACCAAAACGATCGGCAGTTAAAGTTGCATTATTAAAAACAGGATTGTTATTATTACCGCTAACATCATTTGCATTACCGGTAAAAGGGTAATAGGCTCTTAAACCAAGATTCAAATCAACCTGGCCAATAGCTATATGGGTAATAATAAGGAGTAACGGAAGCAGTATCTTTTTCATATTGGTATTACCGGGATGGTATTATCACCGAATTTACATAACCTTTTATTATAATCCCACGTAATTATGCGGTGTAATGGCTTTTAATTCTTTTTTTAAAGCAGCAGAAATTTTCAGGCCACCAATAAAATCATGAATCGCTTTTTTATCAATGGTATGTTTGCCCCTGGTAAGGTCTTTCAATGCTTCATAGGGGTTTGGATAGTTCTCCCTGCGTAAAATGGTTTGAATGGCTTCGGCAACCACGGCCCAGTTATTTTCCAGGTCGGCTTTTAATTTGGGCTCGTGTAAAACAAGTTTATTTATACCTTTTTCGGTTGATTTAATGGCCAGGATGGTATGTGCAACGGGCACACCAATATTTCTCAGCACAGTTGAATCTGTAAGGTCTCTTTGCAAACGTGATATGGGCAGTTTGGCCGAAAAGTGTTCCAGCAAAGCATTTGCAATGCCCAGGTTACCTTCGGCATTTTCAAAATCAATGGGGTTTACTTTATGTGGCATGGCACTGCTGCCAATTTCACCCTTTTTGGTTTGCTGCTTAAAATAATCCATGCTGATGTAGGTCCACATATCCCTGCAAAAATCCATGATGATGGTATTGATGCGTTTGATAGCATCAAAATGTGCGGCCAGTGTATCAAAATGTTCTATTTGCGTAGTGTATTGCTGGCGTTGTAAACCCAGTTTGTTCTCTGTAAAATCGTTGGCAAATTTTACCCAGTTGTGTTTTGGAAATGCAACATGGTGTGCATTAAAATTACCGGTGGCACCGCCAAACTTGGCAGTAAAAGGTATGTAACTGAACAACTGTATCTGGTTCTCCAGCCGCTCCACAAAAACCATCATTTCTTTTCCCAATCTGGTAGGACTGGCAGGCTGCCCATGTGTACGGGCCAGCATGGATACATCTTTCCACGCAAGTGCCAGCTTGCCAATAGTGTGTTGCAGGTTGATGACTGCAGGCAAATATTCCTGTTCAATACTGTTTTTCCAAAGTAATGGAATGGCGGTATTGTTTATATCCTGTGATGTTAATCCAAAATGCACCCACTCTTTTAAATGACCGGCGTTGCAATTATCCAAAGCAGTCTTAATAAAATATTCAACTGCTTTCACATCGTGGTTGGTTACTGTTTCTGTCTTTTTAATTTCAGCGGCATCGGTTAGCGAAAAATCATTGGCTGTTTTTTGTAAATTTTGACGGGTTTTGGTATCAAGTTTAAAAAATCTCTTTTCTGCCAAAAATAAAAAGTATTCTATCTCAACAATTACCCGGTATTTGATAAGGGCGTATTCGCTAAAATACTCACTCAGGTGTTGTAGCTGTTTGCGGTAACGTCCGTCGATGGGAGATATGGCAGTAAGTTGATTTAAATCCATGATGTTGCTGTAAATTTGCGGCAAAAATACACTAATTGGCACAGAAGATAAAGGTAGGCGCAGTAAGTTATTTAAATACCAAACCGCTGATATATGGCTTTGAGCAGGGAGAAATGAAGGATGAGATTGAACTGATCTTTGATTACCCGGCCAACATTGCTGCTTTATTAATTCAGGATAAGATAGACATCGGGCTTGTTCCGGTAGCCATTATTCCTTTATTAAAAGAACATCATATTGTATCGGATTATGGTATTGCATGTGATGGCGAAGTTGCCAGTGTATGTCTTTTTAGTGATGTACCGTTGCATGAGATTGAAACCATTTTAATGGATTATCAAAGCCGCACATCGGTAGCATTGTTAAAGATATTATTAAAGGAGCATTGGAAGATTAGCCCTGCGTTGATTGCAGGAACAGCCAACTACGAAAATGAAATTACCGGAACAACTGCTGGCCTTGTAATTGGCGACAGGGCATTGCAGCAGCGCCAAAAATCTAAATACATTTACGATTTGGGAACAGCCTGGAAGGAAATGACCGGTTTGCCTTTTGTATTTGCTGCCTGGGTGAGTAATAAAGAATTACCTGCCGCATTTATTGAAGCATTTAATAAAGCAAATGAAAAAGGGTTTATTCACCTGGATGAAGTCATCAGTCAAAATCCGCTAACAGTTTTTGACTTAAAATCTTATTATACCGATTTTGTGAAATTTAAACTGGATGCCCGTATGCAAGCGGCAAAAGCTTTATTTTTGAGCAAAATAAATGTGGAAGAGCGTGTTATTCTCTAAAACTGTCATCAAATAATTTACTATGCCGGGTTTGCCTCATCTTATTCATTTTAAGTCTATCGGAAAATCGGACATAGGGTACATTTCCATTGCTGAAAAAGAAACACTTCCGTTTATACCCAAAAGAATTTACTGGACATACTATACACCCGAAGATGTAAAAAGAGGTTTTCATTCGCATTATAATTTAGAACAGATTTTAGTAGCGGTGGCAGGCAGAATAATAGTGACCACAGAAATGCAAGGTGGCGAAAAGCAGGAGTTTGTACTGGATTCTCCTAAAGTTGGTTTGTATATTCCTAAAATGTGCTGGCGCATGATGCAATACAGCCACAATGCAGTGCAGATGTGCATAGCAAGTGAAGAGTACGATGAAAAAGATTATATAAGAGACTATCAGGAGTTTTTGAAATAACCAACATGGAAAAAATTTATAGCTGGGAAAATCACCATTATTATCATGCTTATTGGGAAGAAAGAGAGCAGGCTTATAAGCAAAGTCTGTTGTTTCCAAAAAGTACTTATTCGCCCTGGCTGAATGATGAATTGTTTATGAAAACCTATGATGTTATTAAGGATAATACACTGGTTGATATTTACCGTTGTTTCGAACTCTGGCAAATAAGCAAACGCTTAAAAAACAGCACAGCTTCCATCATTGAAGTGGGTGTATGGCGTGGCGGTACTGCTGCATTGCTGGCAAAAGCCAATAACAACCATTCGCCGGTTTATTTATGCGATACTTTTGAAGGCGTTGCCAAGGCAGGCGAAAAAGATAACCAGTATAAAGGAGGTGAGCATTCCGATACTTCTGTTGAAACAGTTGAAAAACTGATGAGCCAGCTGGACATTTCCGGCTATCATATTTTAAAAGGAATTTTTCCGGATGTAAATGCTGATAAAGTAGCAGATCAGAAATTTAAGATTTGCCATATCGATGTGGATGTGTACGATTCTGCTAAAGATATATTTAACTGGGTTTGGCAAAGAATGATCCTAGGTGGAGTAGTGGTATTTGATGATTATGGTTTTGCGGCCTGTGCCGGTATTACCCAACTGGTAAACGAACTGGCAGATAGTACACCCGATGCTTTCTTTGTACACAATATAAACGGCCATGGTTTACTAATAAAAACAGCAGTATGATAAATGTATTGGTTACATCACTGGGCAGCAATACTGCTATTGGCGTAATAAAAGCATTACGTTATCATAAAGATATTTCAGTAACAGGAACCGATACTTTTCCTGCACACTTATCTGCCGGTAGTTCATTTGCAGATCATTTTTACCAGGTTCCGCTGGCAGTTGCAGATGATTATGAAACTCAGTTGATTAGCATCATTAAAGAACAAAACATTCAATGCGTAATTCCTATACATGATGTTGAAGTAAAAAAAAATGCAGCCTTAGCCGAAAAATATCCGGCGCTTTGTTTTTGGGCGGTAAATAAGCCAGAGGTTATTTCAATGTGTAATGACAAAAAGAAGATCAATTCTTTTTTGGCTGACCATAAAATTAGTGTGCCCGAAATGTTTAATTCAGTGGCCGAAATTTCATATCCTGCCATTTACAAACCCAACGAAGGTGTTAGCAGTAAAGGCATACAGGTGATTGCTTCGGCAGCAGAAAGCAACAGACAGTTTGATTTGGAAAATGGTTTTCTGCAAAAAATGATTAAGGGAGAAGAGTACACGGTGGATTGTTACACGGCTTATGGCGATGGTCATTTTACATGCTGCGTAAGAAGAAGAATAGAAACAAAAGAAGGCATATCAACAAAAGGCGTAACGGTTGACTATCCTTTACTGGAAAAACTTGCTGCGGAAATTCATAAGTGTTTAGCATATAAAGGAGCTTCCAACATTCAGTTTATTGTTGAAAATGAAGTGCCTTATTTTATTGAGATCAATCCCCGCTTTTCGGGTGCCGGCATATTGTCTTATCATGCGGGGTTAAACAGTCCCTTGTTTACAGCACTTGAATCGGTTCAATCGCCGCTTTTTAAAGAGCTGAGCACAATACCGGTTAAAAAGGGAATTTTTATGACCAGGTATTGGAACGAAAATTTTTATGAAGGATAAAGCCATAATTCTGGACCTGGATGATACGTTGATATCCACACATTACCGGCAATATTGCTGCATTAATGATTATTTAATTAAGGACGGAAAGAAGTTCATCGCCTTTGACGATTATTTGCAGATTAGGCATTCAAATAATCTATCGAATACAAACCTGCTTACAACTTTAAATATTGATCTGGATTGGGAAGCATTCAGATTGTATTACCAAAATAATATAGAGTCGGAAAATTATCTTGCTTTGGATGAATTGATAGTTGAAAAACATTTTTTGGAAGCAATAGTGCAGAAGGATCTTAAACTGGTATTGCTTTCACTGAGAGCTAATGAGGCCAATTCAAAGAAGCAAATTCATAATTTAGGTATTGATGTTTTTTTCGACAGGATCTACTTTGAAAAACATGATCACGGCACTAATCCAAAATTGAACCGTCTGCAGCAATTGAATACCGAATTTGATATTGTTGCATTCTGCGGTGATTCTGCATCTGACTATGAAGCGGCTCAACAATTAAATATTAACTTTGTACAGGTTAAAACATCTTTGTACCGGTTGCCCGATTTTGAGCAGGCAAGGCAGTTTGATAACATTAATCAATATTTTTCAACCATATTATGAGCACATTCAGCGAATCAAAATTAAACGAAGTAGCATCACAATCACTCTACACTACTTTTACCAACAGCAATACGATTCTGTATTCCTATAAAATATTTTCGAGGTTTTTAAAAGAAGGAAAAGTGCTGGAACTTGGACCAGCCGAGGGTTTAATGACACCGCATCTATTAACTTACGATCCTGAATTAACTGTCATCGAAGGTTCATCAGTATTTGCTGCACAGCTTAAAGAAAAATATCCTTCCCTTAAAGTTATCAATTCGCTTTTTGAAGAAACAGAACTGAAAGATACATTTGACTTTATTATACTTGGCCATGTGCTGGAGCATGTTGCCGATCCGGTTCTCTTACTGGAAGTAATAAAAAAATGGCTTGCACCCGGCGGAAAAGTGCTTTGTGCGGTACCCAATGCACAATCACTGCACAGGCAGGCAGCTGTTGAAATGGGATTGCTGGAAACGGTGTTTTCGCAAAGTGCCAAAGACATTCATCATGGCCACATGCGTATTTATGCGCCCGAAACATTTAAGGCCGATTTTACAAAAGCCGGTTATCATATTGATCATTTTGGTGGCTATTGGTTAAAGCCAGTTTCGGATAAACAAATTGAAGAATCCTGGACACAGGAAATGTTATCAGCATTTTTAAAGCTGGGCGAATCGTATCCCGAAATTGCTGCAGAAATTTATATTATTGCATCTTTATAAACCAACAGTAAAGTGATAAAATTCCTCGACCTGCAGGCTATCAACCTGCAACATAAAGATGAGATCGAAGAACAACTCCTCAAAGTTTTCAGAAGCGGTTGGTATATTTCAGGTACTGAAGTAAAAAGCTTTGAAAATAACCTGGCGGAGTTTGTCGGAACCAATCATGCAGTTGGTGTAGCAAATGGTTTAGATGCCATCAGATTGATTTTTAAGGCATACATCCAGTTGGGTGTAATAGCAGAAGGAGATGAAGTAATAATTCCTGCCAATACTTTTATTGCTTCGGTACTTGCTGTTAGCGATAACAGGTTAACACCGGTTTTTGTTGAACCGGATATTGAAACTTATAATATTGATATCAATAAGATAGAGGAGAAGATCACACCAAAAACAAAAGCCATTTTACTGGTTCACTTATATGGGCGTGTGGTTTTTTCAGAAGCGTTGATTGCATTGGCAAAAAAATACAATTTAAAAATTGTGGAAGATAATGCACAGGCTATCGGTGCCACCTGGAACGATATCAAAACCGGTGCCCTGGCCGATGTGGCAGCATTTAGTTTTTATCCCGGTAAAAACCTGGGCGCTCTGGGCGATGCCGGTGCTGTTACAACCAACGATGCGGTTTTGGCTGCAAGAATAAGAGCCATTGCAAACTATGGTTCATCCGAAAAATATATTAACGATGTAATGGGGGTAAACAGTCGCCTGGATGAAATGCAGGCTGCTGTTTTAAATGTAAAACTAAAATACCTGCATCATGAAAATGAAGCCCGGCAAAAGATAGCTTCGCTTTATATCCAGGCAATCAGTAATGATAAAATAACACTTCCGCAAATGCCGGTAAATGCTGCAGAGCATGTTTGGCATTTGTTTGTTGTGCGTTGCGAAAAAAGAGATGAGCTACAGGCTTACCTGGAAGAGAATGGCATTCAAACCCTGATCCATTATCCAGTGCCTCCGCATTTGCAGCAGGCTTATCAATCTTATAATCATTTACATTTTCCAATAACAGAGAAAATACATAAAGAAGTACTCAGCCTGCCAATCAGTAGTTTGCTAACAGCAGATGAAATGAAAAAAATAACTGAAACCATCAACAGATTTTAATGAGTACCGAAACACAGGATACAGTGATTACAAAAACCGAAGATGAACCTGTTTGGGTAAGTATTTTAATACCTTGTTATAATCACGAAAAATTTATAGAACGTACGCTGGATAGCATTCTTGCAGATACATATCCCTACAAGGAAATTGTGATCATCAACGATGGCTCTACAGATAACTCTGATGCAAAGATCAGGGAATGGGTATCAAAAAATGAACAAAAGATTGTAGTTATTTATAGATCGAGGGAGAATAAAGGAATATGTGTTACCCTTAATGAAATGACCTTAATATCAAAAGGAAAATACATTTTACCTTTAGCATCGGATGATTGTTTATATGGCAATACCATTGCAAAACGAATTCAGATACTGGAAGATGATCCCCAAAAAACAGTATTGCTGAATGATGCATTGGTCATTGATGCGGAAGATAATATCATCATGCAAAGTTCAGCTACCGATTACTGGAAAGCGGATAAGAGTAAGTACCTGAATGACGAAGACCTGATTTATGAATGTATACGGGGACCTAAAGTTGGCGGGCCAATCATTATGTACGACCGCAGTATATTGGATGAAATTGGTATGCATCCCGAAGATTTAAGAATAGAAGACTGGTATTTTTATCAACGGGCGGCCTGTGTAAAAAGGATGGTATATGTAGATTTTAAAGTGGCTTTATACCGTGTTCATGGCGATAATTTTTCGGGCGCAGAGATGAGGCATGCTTTAAAAATTGTTACTTATATTTTAAAGGTACTGCGTATCAATTTTTGGTTTTACCCCGGCATAAAGTTTAAACTATTTGCTATTAAGATGTACTTTAGTTACCTGGCCTGGTACATTAAAGTAAAGTTGAAAATAAAATAGTTCGGCAATTTAAAATGGATATCATTTATGATTAATAAAATAAACGGACTTTTTTATTACCTGTTCAAAACTCCTTTTTATAAACTCACATTGGGTAGCATTGGAAGGGGTTCTAAACTGATAAAGCCAACGCTTACGGAAGGCAAGCGGATATTTATTGGATCAAAAGTTTACGTTAATCTGAATGCCTGGCTGGCTTCTGTTCCGCTAACAGGCGATACCAATTGCAAACTCATCATCGGTGATGGAACGTATATTGGCCGGTTCAGCCATATTTATGCAACTTCAAAAATTGAAATTGGTAAAAAAGTTTTAATGGCCGATAAGGTTTACATCAGCGACAATTTGCATAGCTATGAAAATATAAATATGCCGGTGATTGATCAGCCTGTAAAGCAGGCCAGCCCTGTTTTAATTGCTGATGGCGCCTGGCTTGGCGAGAATGTTTGTGTTATAGGGGCAAGCGTAGGAAAGAATAGTATTGTGGGAGCCAACTCTGTTGTTACCAAAGATATACCTGATCATTGTGTGGCCATTGGTTCGCCTGCGATAATTATTAAGCGATATAATTTTGATAACCAGCAATGGCAAAAAACTGATAAAGACGGACAATTTATTTGATATGAGCAAACAAAAAATTTTAATTACAGGTGGCGCAGGATTTATCGGTTCAAACCTTTCCTTATTCCTGCTTGATAAGGGATATGAAGTAACCGTTCTGGATAATTTATCTGAGCAGATACATGGAACTGATGCTGAAAACAAATCACCCTTATTTCTTTCTATAAAAGATAAAGTCAGGTTTATAAAAGGCACTGTTACTTCTGCCGAAGACTGGAATAATGCTATTGCTGATAATGAAATTATTGTACACCTGGCCGCCGAAACCGGTACTGGCCAATCCATGTACCAGATAAAAAAATATACTGACGTAAATATTGGCGGAACAGCGCTGATGTTGGATATCCTGGCAAATAACAAAACAGCCGTTAAAAAAATTGTGGTCGCTTCATCAAGAGCTATATATGGAGAGGGCAAATATATTGAACCCGAACACGGTGCTGTTTATCCTGCCCACCGCTCATCCAAAGAAATGGATGCTGGTAATTTTGAAGTAACTTATCCCGGCACAACAAAACCATTACAACTGGTTGCAACCGATGAGGAATCTAAAATACATCCTTCATCAGTTTATGGAATTACAAAATACAACCAGGAGCAAATGGTAATGACAGTTTGCCCTTCGTTAGGTATTGCGCCGGTTGCTTTCAGGTATCAGAATGTGTATGGGCCCGGACAGTCGTTAAGTAATCCTTACACCGGCATTCTTTCCATTTTTTCTACATTGATAAAGAATAACAAGTCAATAAATATTTTTGAAGACGGAAAAGAGAGCCGTGATTTTGTTTATATAGATGATGTGGTACAGGCTACTTACCTGGGTATTGAACAGGCAGCAGCCGAAGGTGAAATTTTCAATGTAGGAACCGGTATTGCAACAACAGTGTCAGAAGTAGCAGCATTATTAGTTGATTATTACGGAGCTGAGATACCCGTGCAGGTAACGGGAAATTACAGGCTGGGTGATATACGTCATAATTATGCTGATATTGCAAAAATTGAAAAACTGCTTTCTTTTAAACCTGCATATGATTTTAAAACCGGCCTGAAAAAATTTACAGATTGGGTGAATAGCCAGGAGGTTCAAAAAACTACCTATGAAGACTCTATTAATGAGATGAAAGCAAAAGGACTAATGAAATAAATGTTATGGCTACAATAGGTTTGGTTACTGTTCTCTTTAAGTGCGATGATGTGCTGCCTGATTTTTTTGAAAGTATAGCAAAGCAAACCTATAAAGATTATATTCTTTACATTATTGATAATGACCCAAACATCAATACCGATAACCTGATTTTAAAATGCCATTCGGAAAACCCTGTTACCCAATACCAGCACATAAAAAGCATCGGCAATGTTGGTGTTGCCGAAGGAAACAATATAGGCATCAGGAAGGCTCTTGAGGATAACTGCACCCATCTTTTAATATTGAACAACGACATAGAACTTGAGCAGGATTTTGTTTTTGAAAAGATGTTATCTGCTTTAAAGGAAAAGGAATGCAATATTGTTGTGCCCAAAATATTTTATTACGATAGTCGGAAGATATGGATGGCCGGCGGTAATATGAACAAATGGCGTGCATTGGGTACGCACAATGGCTATAATAAGCCGGACGCACCCGAATATAACATTGGTAAATACATAACTTATGCACCCACCTGTTTTATGTTGATTGAGAGCAGTGTGTTTAAGAAAGTTGGGATGATGGATGCAAAATATTTCGCGTACTACGATGACACTGATTTTGTATTCAGGGCGAATGAAGCAGGTTATAAAATGTATTATGAGCCTTCAATTACAGTGCTGCACAAGGTTTCATCATCCACCGGTGGCGATTCTTCTTTTTATGTTTATTATTCCAACCGCAATAAAATTTATTTTACCCGAAAAAATTTAAAAGGATTTGTAAAATATTTTGCAATAGGCTATACCTTGTTCACCAGGGTATTTTACTATGTACGTTTTAATAAAGCACAGCGTAAGAAACTGGTGCAGGCAATTAAGGATGGATTTAAAATTCCGGTGTAAACCATCACTTGCAATTGGCAATAGCTGTTGCTGCTTTTTTTGCAATATTACCCCAATAGAAATGTTCAAAAAATGCCGGAGGTGTTTGTGTTGCTGAATTGAGTGAAATAATGCTGTTGGCAAATGTTATCCAGTCATTGTCTTCCACAATATTTAATTTTCCACCGGTAATTTCTTCCGGAATACCGATGGCGCCGCTTTTTGTACTGATAACTGAAAGGTCGTATCCCAAAGCTTCAACTATTTTTGTTTTGATGCCGCCGCCATCAATAACCGGGTTGATGAAAATATCGCAGCCTTTAAAATAAACATTGATATCATCTACAAAGCCTGCATATACAATATTCTTTTCCTTGTAATCAATCAAGCCTGAGTAAGGGGGTGGGAGTTTGTTACCACAAATGACGATCTTGTATGTAAAGCCTGTTGCAGATAAAAGCACAGGGTTTATTTTATTCAGGATTGTGTCAAGTGCATCCAGGTTGGGTTTATAGCCAAGCGTGCCGTTAAAAAGTAACAATTTTTCAGTTTCCTGAATTGCATGTGTTTTGCAAATTAGTTGCCGGGCAATACTCTTCTCACCGGCCGTGGGAGCCTCGCTATGCTCAAACCCATAGGTAATGGTTGTGCAAACATCAGTGGGTAATTTAAAGTTAGCAATTGCGTATTCCTTATCATTGTTCTGAATAAAGAAATTATGGTTGGCACGCCGGTGAGTGAATTTTTCGTAATGCCATAAAATGCCCCACCACCATTTGCCCATGCTTTTAAAACGCAGGGCTTCTATATTATGTGAGTGAATAATGAGTTTTACTTTGCAAAACCATTTCAGTAAAATACCCAGCCAGCCATAATAGGGGTGTTCAATGATAAGGTGTGTTATTTTTTTTTCCCTGATGATACGGCTGAGTGTAAAAAAATAAAACGGGTTAAAGTACCGGGTGGAGCCATTGCTCAGGATATTTTTTATGGCATATCCTTCAGTGGCAGACTGGCTGTTATCTTTTATCGTAACACAAATAAGGTTGGTATGCCTGCTTAAATACCGGTTGAAGAATGCAATGCCTTTTTGTCCGCCCATATCCGGCGGTAAAAATTTATAAGGAACAAGGCTTAATATTTTTACCGGGTTATCCATTATTTTTTACTGGCAGTAATATTTACAAATGGCGCAAACCAATATCCTTTTTTACCGCTCATTTTTATGATCCGGTTCAACAGGCCGGTTATTAAGTTTACAATACCATATTTATAATGCGTGTCCCAAAATCCGGCTGTGTATTCAAATGTAAAGCCTGATTGCTGAATAATATCGGAATAATTCTGACGTGTAATTAAATTTTCGGCCCAAACACCTGTTGTACAATCGCAGGTATTGCTGTATAAAAATTCAACTGCCGGTATGGGTTGCTTTTTAAAATACTGGTCCACAGCATTACTAAAATCTGTAAATGCTCTTCCCCTGGTAAGGTTCACCAATGCATTCAGGTCGGTATTATTAATGGCCGGTACCAGTTCTTTTATATGTGCCGTCCGCTGTTTTCTATATTGTTTTTTTTCTACCTGGTAGTGATGCCAGTAATGTTTTAACCGCATAGCCAGGTTATGATAATTGGCTGTAGTGGTGGAATAGCAAAGCGTTGTAATGCCCGACTGGTATAGCTTCGAGTAAAAATCCCTGAGCTTGTAAATATGTTCTACCACGTTCCTGGATGCTACAATATCAATGTGCATATTATTTGCCTTGCAGTAATCTATTACGGCATCAATATCGCCCGATATAAAATCATCAATGCTGATATCCAGTTTATCGCAGATTATTTTTGCATAATCGGCCCACTGCGGAAAATAATCATTGAAATACACTTTTTTAAAACTAACCATTCCGGCCAATAAAAAAAGTGTGCCCAGGCCGGCACCGTAATCTATAAAAGAAGTTTCCTGTACAGGTTTATTATGCTGCTTTACCGAATTGTAAATGATGTATGCACTGCTTTGTATAGAAAAAATCAGTCGCTTG
This sequence comes from uncultured Chitinophagaceae bacterium, assembly GCA_963715585.1. Taxonomy (GTDB): domain Bacteria; phylum Bacteroidota; class Bacteroidia; order Chitinophagales; family Chitinophagaceae; genus Ferruginibacter. The sequence goes on from OY970254.1 coordinate 1,636,883, forward strand.
CCGGTATGATGATTGGTGAAATAATATTTACCAAATTCATCAATATCAGCATCGCTGATATCAAGTACCAGCAATTTTTGATACAGGATATTTGCCTTGTCATTTATTAAGCTGGCCGTATCATCAAATGGCTCAATAAATTTATGGTTGGTTTGCAATGGTTCTATGCTTCTTTTAAGTTTGCTGCTGATTTATTCCTGTTTTTCCATGCCATAAAGAAACACAGTAACACAAGTAACACAGAAAATAAATGCATATACCTGCCAACAGTTTCCCCAACTCTTACAGAGGCCGGATCAAAAATAAATTCAATACTATGTTTACCTGCCGGTATGGCAAGGCCTCTTAAAGCGTAATTGGTTTTTACATACGGCGTTTTCTTTCCGTCTATATAAGCTTCCCATCCGTGTGGATAATATATTTCACTAAACACAGCAAACTGGTTCCCCGCTGCATTGAATTCATATTTTATCTCATCGTTTTTATTTTCAATTAACCTGATGGTGGCAGTTGAATCGTAAACAGGAGAGAAGGGAACTGCTGCTTTAAAACGCTCGTCAACAAAGGCAACAGCAGCAGGATCAAACGAATTCAATGAATTCATTTCTTCATCAGCATTCTTTACAAACTTAACTTCTTTAACCAGCCAGCAATTACCCATTGCAAATGGGTTAGGTATAGCCTGGTTTTGCTTTTGGTCCTGGCTTGGTACAATAACATACTTCATGTTCAGCATATTCAGAACAGGAAAACTGTCTTTGGCTGATTGATTGGTAGCCCATGCCTGAATATTTTTGCCGATCTGTCTTTCAATCAGATCCTGGTAAAGGCCCAGTTTGGCAGGGCTATAACCACCAATGGTATTGTGTTTATATGAAGCGATGGCATCATTAAAAGAATTGCCAATGTCAAATACATAACCATTTCCACCCTGAAAAGCCAGGTTTGCGATCCTGTAATAACCAGTATCGCTTTTAAGCTGCAGATCTGCACGGGTATCGGCATAGCTATTTTCAAGATCGGTAGCATCAACAAAATTTTCTTCTTTCAAATATCTTTTGCTTACACCGAATAAATCTATAATACAGAAAAGAATTATTGCAGCATAAACAATGGCAGGCTTGATCCAGTTTTTTGCATACAGGAACATGGTGGCAACCAGCACAGAAATAAATCCTATAGTGCGCCACATATCGCCCAGGTAAAATGCCTGGCGGTCGGCTTTTAACGCGTTGAAATAACTTCTTGTAAAATCGCTACCCTGGCCCTTCAGGGCTTCGTTGATGCTTTTGCGCAGTTCACCGGTTGCTGTGTTGCTGAAATCAGAAAAGAAATAAAACAAACCTAAAACAGCAACAGTACCGCCGGCCACAAGCAAACATTTTTTAAACAGTTGCCATAATTTTTCTTTTTCTGTTTTAACAAATTCATTTAAAAATATTACCGCTAATAAGGCTGCAGAAAGCTGCGGTATAACCAGTGCCATAGAAGGCGCCCTGAATTTTTTATAAAAAGGAAGATGATCGAAAAGGAAATAGTTTACGGCTTCAAAATTTTTACCCCACGATAAAACGACACCAAAAATTGTGATAGCAACAAGCCACCACCTGTGTTCACTTTTAGAAAAGAAGGCTCCAAATAAAAATAACAAACACACAATGGCGCCCAGGTAAACTGTACCCTGTGTACTTAACAATTCTCCCCAATACATGGGAGATGATTGTGCAATCTGTTGCGCAAATCCCTGAGGCAGTGTTTGTGCATTTTCCTGCAATACTTCAATGGCTTTTGAGTTTTCGCCAAGGCCTTCAGCGGAACTGCCGCCAAATGCATTCGGTACCAGCAAGGTCATTGTTTCGGCTTTGCCATAACTCCATTGAAAAGCATAATCTTTATCAAGGCCTCCTTTTGTGGCGTTCTTGGTTTCTTTCTGTGTAAGTTCACTGCGTCCGCCACGCATGGTTTCTTTACTAAACTCGTAGGTTGGCCAGTAGGTAAAAGCCATGGTACCAAGGATTACAGCACCCAATCCTATGCTTATGATTCCAGAAACAATTAAATGCTTTATAGCTTTTTCCCTGATACATTTTATGATGAAAGGGATTGTCATAAACACAGCCATCAATAGTGTATAATAAACTATCTGTTGGTGATTCTGGCTAAGCAGTAAAACGCCGGATGTGAGTAAAACTGCAGTTCCCATCCAGTATTTTTGTTTAAATATTAATTGCAGGCCGGCTAAAACAGCCGGGGCGTAAGCCATTGACATTAATTTGGTATCGTGGCCACCGGCAATTAAAATCGGATTATAGGAACAATAAGCATAGGCAATGCCTCCTAAAATACTAATCCAGGGGTTGACGCCTACCACTAAGCAAAGCAAATAAAAACACAATGCTGCAATGAATAAATAGAAAATGGGTTTTGGAAATCCGAGTGTCAGAATTTTCTGTACGTGTTCAAGATGAATGTTTACCGGGTCTTTTGGTCCCAGTGCAATCTGAAACGTAGGCATTCCACTCATCATGCTATTGGTCCATTTTGGAAAATGGCCATGTTTTTCTTTAAATTCAAATGATTGCTGAGCCATGGCCCTCCACTGGATAACATCATTTTGCTGTACCACTTTACCCTCAAGGGCGGGTTTATTTAAAACAATAGAAAGAGCCAGAAAAATAACTACGGCTACAAGGTGTGGTAATACCTGCTTGAAATTGATTTGCTTCATAATAGATTTTTGCTTCGGCAAAATAATGCTAAAAAATTAAAAGATAGCTGTAAAAGTATTAAAGCTTGCAGAGCTTACCAATTAAAAAAGCTACCGGTTACAGTAGCTTTTTTAATGTTATTTATCGGCCTTTATTAATTGCCCATTCCCTGCGATGCATTCTGCATACTGTCCATTTCGCCTTTCATACTTTTCTTTTTAAACAGCGATACATCCATTTTACCAAAACGGTAATTAAAGTTCAGGCGCAAAACCTGGGGATCTCTGCGGCGGCTGTTATCCTGCACAAAATACTGAGACTCGGAATGCGTGCCATACAATTTGGTTCTGAAAATATCATTCATCTGCAGGGTTAAAGATGCAGCTTTGTTCTTCATAAAATCTTTTTTAATGGCAATATCAACACCATAGTTTGGTTTTATATAACCCTGTGCCCCGGTCTGCGGACCTCCAAACATCATCATCATACCACCGCCACTGCCTCTGCTGTTTGGAGGGAGAATTGTTTTGGCCTGGTAATCGCCGCTTAACTGAATAGAGAAATTCTTAGGCAACGTAAATGAGTTGTTTATTTTTCCAAACATGCTGAATTGTGAATTATCGGCACCGCCGGTTATAGCACCAGCTTTAAGTGTAGAATTATACAGGTTTACATTCACACTAAAATCCCACCACTTGGTTAATTTGGTTTTTGTAGTTAATTCCAAACCTACATTATAGCTGGTGTTTGCATTGGCATATGATGTGATCAATACCGTATCAGGCTTGGCATTGGGATCAGGGTTTTTATCCCGGTACTGGTAATTGGTAATTAAATCATTGGTATTTTTAAAATATGCCGTAGCAAGAAAACTTGTTTTTTTAGTTAACTGATTCTGGTAAGATATTTCAGCCAGGTTGGTAAATTCAGGTACCAGGTTGGGGTTTCCAATTGATAAATTTAACGGATCAGATATATCGTAGTTGGGTATCAACTGGAAAAAATTAGGCCTGTTTATTTTGCGTGAATAATTTAACTGTATGTCAGATTTATCATTCAGCTTGTATGTAAGGAACACACTTGGAAACAAGCTGAAGGGATATTCATTTTTAAACTTTTTATTGGTACTAAGCAAGGTTCCGGTATAACTGGAACTTTCTGCACGTAAACCAAGCTGGTAAGTAAAATTTTTAATTTTTTGACTGAAAGTTACATAAGCAGCATACACCTGGTCGGTAAATTTATAATTATTGCTGAATCCTGGAATCAAAATGTAATTTCCTGTTCCATCCTGTACATAGTTTGATGAGGTGCTTTCATAATTTCTCACTGCAGCTCTAACACCCATTTCCATTTTAATATTTTCTGATATCGGATTTACAAAATCTGTCTGTGCAGTAAAAAATTTAGAAGTTCCGGCACCACCGGTGCGTTCAACTATGGCTGCAGTTTTAGGATTGTTGTTGGTGTAAAAATATTGGGTTCTGTAATCACCCGAATTATCATTTTTACTGCTGTTGTAATTTGCATCAACCGTCCACTCTTTATTTGGCTTCGTAAAATTGTGCTTGAAACTGAGGCTGGCTCCAACATTTCTGAACTGAAAGGCCGTTTTTGTATCTCTGATTCCCAAATCGGTTAGCAGCAGGTTGTTTTTATATAGTGTATCTCTTTCAATGTTGATGTAATCTGTATTATTAAACTGTCCGTTTACAAACATGCCGCCAACAGTTATCGTATTCCTGTTATCAATAAAATAATCAAAACCGCCTCTTAAAAAAGCAAAGTAACCTTTGCTGATGGGTTTGTTGTTTTGTATAAAAAGCGAACTGGTATCGTTATTTAAAAAATTGGTTCTGTCGCTTTCGTTTGTGCTGATGGATTTACGGTAGTTTAACCTGCCTCTTGCAAAGAAGTTTATTTTACTTTGTTTAACATTGATATCGCCGCCAAAAGCAGGGCGCAACCTGGAATCAACACTGGCATTGATATTTCCATTGTAGCCGGCTTTCTTATTTTTCTTCATCACAATATTTAAAATACCTGCACCGCCGCCGCTGGCATCAAATTTTGCCGATGGGTTTGTAATAATTTCCACGCTGGCAATTTCATCTGCCGGTATCTGGTCTAATGTGAGGGTAGTGGGCCTGCCATCTACAAATATCTGCGGAGCAGCATTGCGTAAACTAACATTGCCATCAATATCAACATTTAAAGAAGGTACATTTTTCATTACGTCAACGGCCGTTCCACCAACGCTGGTAAGATTTTTCTCCACATTAAAAACCTTACGGTCAATTTTCATTTCAAGCATGGCTTTGCTAGCCGATACTGTTACGTTTTCCAGTTGCTTTTCATCGGGGCTTAAAGTCAGGTTACCCAAATCTTTATCAACAGCACTCAGCATACTACTCATATCTCCATTGCGGGCACCAGCCATATTCAGTTCAAAACCAACTTTGGCCTCGTAGGCTTTAAAACCCAGGGCAGTAATTTTAAGTTTGTACTGCGCCATGATATTCACGTTTTCCAGGCTGAATTCGCCTTTTTTATCCGTAAGCATACCACCCACAACTACATCTTTGCGTTTTTTAGTTACTGAATCAAACTTATTCTGAACAAGTAAAACCGATGCAGCTTCCAATGGTTTACCACTTACAGATTCCAGCACTTTGCCGTAAAAATGCCCCATGTTCATATTCTGTCCGCCCATTTGGGCACGGCCTGCGCCACCCGGCATTTGCGCATTGGCTATGGAAAGTGTCATTGCACATACAAAAACCAGTAAAAATTTAATCGAATTAATCATTAGTAAACTTGTTTTCAACTTTGAAATAAAAATATTTTGCAAATTACCTTCTAAAATGTCATATAAATGTCATCTATGGTATGAGTGGTATTATAAAAGTGAGAAAGAACCAACAATTAACAAATAGTTAGTTAAATAGTTGCGCATTGATGAATATATGTATCAAACCGGTGAGCAAACCAATGGCTGCACCCAATAATTGTACCTTAAGCAATTGTTTTTTTGCCGATGTGTAAACCAGGTCTTCGGTTTTGCTGATGGAGAAGCCGGCAATTTTTTCAGATACCAGCTTTTCAATATCAAATTCTTTCTCCAGGTTGGCTACATAGCTTTTCATCAATGCCGGAAACAAGGTTTCGAGTTCGGTTAAAAAAGCCGTTTTAAGCTGTGTGATGGTTTTATCGCCAATCAGCATCGACAGCATGGGGAAGGTTTCTTTTAAGCGTTCTCTTAAAAAACTATCAATATGGTTTTCAATTTCGGGCTTTAACTTATTAAAATTTTCGGGATCGGTTACTTTTTGCTGCAGCGCATCAAATGAAAATAATTCGGTACTTACCAATTTGCCTATTTTTTCTGCAATCAACTGCTGGTTTGCCGGAAGAGCACCCTGTATTTTAAAACCGGTTACACTAACAGGATTATGCGGCCTGAACAGCATTTTAATGATAAGCCATATTACAAACCATCCGGTAAAAGCTGATAAAAGAAGCGGTAAAATAAATTGCATCAATGGCATTAAAAATATATTCGGGGCTGCAAAGTAAGCGATTAATGCAGCCGGCTCAAAATGTATTTTGAAGGAGAGGGCTTTTTCTTTATTTTTGCCGTCAGTTAAAAATGGTAGTCGTAGCTCAGTTGGTTAGAGCATCAGATTGTGATTCTGAGGGTCGGGGGTTCGAGCCCCCTCGATTACCCCAAATAAAGTTCCTCTCTACATTTATGTAGGGAGGTTTTTTTTTGGACTGATATTTGAAAGCATACTATTTTACAGGAATAAGACATTCGTTTACCGCTTATCCCTAAGCATTTCCAAAAATCTTGTTTAACAAAACATTATTCAGAATGTAGCGTTTAGTACCCATGTAAACAGTGCTTTTTCCTTTATTTTTACAGTATGCAAAAAATTGCGCAATTTATGATGAGTAAAAAATTTATACCCGTGATACTGGTACTTACGGCGACCAGTCTTTTTGTTGCTTTTCAAACCCAGGGCAAACCGGATACGGATAATCCAAAATCCAAATACACCAGGATCATTCGTAATGTAGGATTATTGCTCGAGCAGGGGCATTACAGTCCTAAACCCATTAATGATGACTTTTCCAAAGTGGTATTGAAAAAGTTTATTGAAGACATGGATGGCGATAAGAATATTTTTTTGCAAAGCGATATTGATGGCTTCAAAAAATTTGAAACCAAAATAGATGATGAAATTCACGGAGCAGAACTCATCTCTTTTTTCACCATCAGTGGTGTGTATATTAACCGCCTGAAAGAAACTGCTGGTTTGTACAACGATATATTGGCTAAGCCTTTTGATTTTTCGAAAGATGAAGATGTGATGCTAGACAGGGAGAAACTGAACAATCCAAAGAACGAAGCCGAAAGGAAAGAGATATGGCGTAAGCGTTTAAAATACCTTACACTTGACAGGTACAACCTGGCACTTGAATCAAGAGAGAAGAATAAAGATTCTGCCAACTTTAAATTTAAAGCCGATTCAACCTTAGAAAGAGAAGCAAGAGATGCAGTGAGAAAGCAGATCGACCGTTATTTTTCTACCAAGATAAACCGTGAAAATAATGATGAGAATTTCAGCACGTTTGTAAATGCCATTACCGGCACGATGGATCCTCACACCAATTATTTTGCACCCATAGATAAAAGAACATTTGATGAAGGTATGAAAGGAAGCTTTTATGGTATTGGTGCTATTCTTAAAGAAGATGATGGCAAGATAAAGATTGGTTCACTGGTATCTGGCGGACCAGCCTGGAAAGGTGGTGCATTAAAAGTAGAAGATGAAATTATTAAAGTGGCACAGGGAACCGAAGAACCTGTAGATGTTACCGGTTACTCAGTTACTGATGCTGTAAAAATTATTCGGGGTGCTAAGAAAGGATCGGAAGTAAGGTTGACAGTAAGAAGAATCGACGGATCTATAACAGTAATTCCCATCATCAGGGATGAAATTAAACTGGATGATACATTTGCCAGAAGTGCTATTATAAACGGCGCTCATAAAGTAGGATATATTTACCTGCCTGAGTTTTATGTAGATTTCAACGATCCCAAGGGCGCTAAATGTTCGGAAGATGTGGCCAGGGAAATTGAAAAACTGAAAGCCGAAAATGTAGAAGGTATTATTATGGACTTACGTGGCAATGGGGGTGGTTCATTACCAGAAGTGGTAAAAATGGTTGGACTGTTTATTGAAGATGGCCCCGTTTGCGTGGTTAAAGGCCGCGATGAAGAGAAGCCTTATCAATGGAAGGATAAAGATAAAAGCGTTTTGTACACCGGCCCGTTAACGGTGATGGTTGATGAGTTCAGCGCCAGTGCATCTGAAATATTTGCTGCAGCCATACAGGATTATAAGCGTGGTATTGTGATTGGCAGTACCTCTACTTTTGGTAAAGGAACGGTACAGCGCAACATACCTTTAAACCCCGAAAGTGAAAATGCCATGTTCAGCAATAAAGAAGTAGAAGACCTTGGCTCGGTAAAACTTACGCTGCAGAAATTTTACAGGGTTAATGGCGGCGCTACACAGTTAAAGGGTGTTACACCGGATATTGTTATCCCCGACAGGTTTGAATATTTGAAATTTCGTGAAAAAGATAATACCGCTGCATTGCCCTGGGATGAAATTGCCAAGGCAGAATACAAACCCTGGACAAGCACTATCAGCAATGATGTGGTTGTTAAATACAGCGATGCTGAAATTGCAAAAAGCACCACCTTCAGTAAAATAAAAGAAAGTATTGTCTGGCTCGAAAAGTACAGTGATAAAGCTTACCCTTTAAATTTAACCAAGTACCGCCAGGAGCAGAAGGAGCTTAAAGTAAAACAAAAAGAACTGGAAGATTTGTTTAAGCTGAATAAAGAAATGAATGTAAAAAACATACAGGCCGATATGGCAGCCATTAATGCAGCAAAAGAAAAGATCGAAAAAAATACAGCCTGGCTGAAAAGAGTTAGCGGAGATATTTATATTGATGAGACGGTGAAAGTGATGAATAGTATGATCCTTCAGCCGGCAACTGCTAAAACGAATTGAGAAAGTAAAAAGTAAAAATTCAAAAGTAAAAAATGCCGTCACTTGAATGTGACGGCATTTTTCTTTTGTAGGAATATGTTTTGATATTAAGAAAGATATCTTTCTTCCATTACTTTTTTGTGGTGATAAAAATGGCCGAGTGTGGTAAACCCGAGACTTACAACGGTTAAAGGGTTATTACTGGCTATGCCTGCCGATGCAAACATGTCATCGGAAAAACTATCGTATAAGAATTGGGTTGACTGGCGAACGATTAAAAATTCATCCACCAACGTTTGCCAGGTTCTGCTGTTGGCGTTTGAATTGGCTGCATAACTGTCTTCATCAAAGCCGGGCAGCGGGGCAGTTTCTTTACGGGCAATAGCCAGTGCACGGTAATTAAATATTCTTTCGGTATCGGTAATGTGTTGCAGCAATTCCTTTAAGGTCCATTTGCCGGGGGCATAAGCATAGGTAGATTTTTCTTCGGTTATTGCGTTTAAAAAATCTTTTATTATTGGCAACTGGTTGCTGAATGCTGCCGCCAGGTCTTCTTCGGGCACCTGGTCAACATATCTTTTAAAATAGGAGAAGTAAGTTTCGGGTGATGGTTTTGTTGGCATAGCTGATTTGTTTTTAAGGATTAAAAATAAGGGAAAAAAGAATTTGAAATGTGATGAAGTTTGATAAGCGGTTTGTATTACAGTTCAATATTAGCGCAAGGGTGGGAGAATTACTGTGCAGGATTTATCAAACATCGGGGTTTCGCAGAAAGTATATTTTAAGAATAAGGATTTGCTTGCGAAAACCCCGCTGAGACACAAGTTTGATAAGCGGTTTGTTATATAGCCTCAACAGCAGTTTTTTACAAGGTAGATAACTGAGCAAAACACAATTAAAGCTCCCCATTGGTATACCGATGAAAGGATTGCGACGCAACGATGCTGCTATGAAATACTAAAGCTGGTATCAAAAAAATCCGGAGCCTTCAGGCCCCGGATCTACAAATAATATTTTAATGATTATCCTTTTTTAGGTTTTGCCATGCTTGGCTTTGGCAGGTTTTCGGTTTTGTTTTCACCTGTTAAAGTTGCAGCCAGTTTTACTGCTTCGTAGGCATTTACAATACCGCCGGTTTTAGAAAGATCGCTCATAGGAACTTTTTCATCATCGCTGCCGGGCTTGTTTACTTTTTCTTTGGGCTGTATGGCCGATTTTTCAATTACATATTTTAATTGTTTTGCGGTAAGGGTAGGGAAGTACTCCAGCGTTAAAGCTGCAATGCCGGCTACCAACGGGCAGGCCATGCTGGTACCGCTTAAGTTGCCGTAATTGTTACCGCCGGGCAGGGTTGAATAAATTTTTGCACCGGGCGAAAATACATCTACTTCTTTTTTACCGTAATTGCTGAAACCTGCAACCTGGCTACCTGATAAAGGCTCGGCACTGGCGCCTACGGTAATGATGTTACCGGCCCTGCCGCCATTTACATAATTTGGGTTGGGGAAATTATCTGCACTATCTACATTCTTTGCATCGTTGCCTGCTGCATGCACCAGCAATACATTTTTACTTTCGGCATAGGCAAAGGCTTCATCAACCCATACTTTTTGCGGTGAGTAACTTTTACCAAAACTCATGCTGATGATTTGTGCGCCGTTATCAACTGCATAACGTATGGCGAGTGCAATGTCCTTATCGTGCTCATCGCCATCGGGTACCACACGCAGGGCCATAATACGTACATTATCGGCAATGCCATCCATGCCTTTACCATTGTTACGTGCTGCACCAATGATGCCGGCGCAGTGTGTGCCGTGCATAGAAAAATCGGCCATGATATCGCTGTTGCCATACTTGTAGTCGGCGAAATTATTTTCATCATCGCCCACAATTTCTTTACGGTATGCTCTTGGTGCACTGACTTTTGCCTGCGCCTTTCTTTGCTCGCCTTCTATATACTCAATATACTCCGCCAGGCCGCCAATAAATTCTTTGTCGGACTGGTCCATCATATTGTTGTTCTTCATCAATGTAAGTATCTCTGTTTTTGCCCTGCGCTCGGCAAAAGATTTTGTTATATACTGATCAAGCTCTTTGCCGGTGAAAGTATCGCGGTTCATTGCTTTTTTAAGAATACTGTCGCTTATTAGCAGAGAAGCGTGCAGGGCTTTTAAAGCGGCTACATCTACATCCTTAAATTCATCTTCCTTGCTATCGGTTCCTTTAATTTCGGCTTTGGCTTTTACAAACATTTCGTACTCGTACAAATCGGCCTTGTTCAGTTTTGATTTATCAACTTCCTTATTATCCCATTTGTCTTTTAAACCATAATACACACGGCCACGTTCATCGCTGTCAACTTTTACATTGCGGCCATCTTTGCCTCCTAAAAAATTCCAGCCATGCACATCATCAATGTAGCCGTTGCCATCATCGTCTTTACCATTGCCGGGTATTTCTTTGGGATTGTTCCAAAGGATTGATTTGAGGTCTTCATGCAGGGTGTCGATACCTGTATCTATTACCGCAACAATTACCGTTTTACTTTTAAGATTTTTACTTTTTAAAAATTCGTAGGCTTTGTTTGCACTAATACCGCTGTACCCGTCTGCTTCTTTATCCATCATGTGCCAGCTGTTGGGTATAACACTGGTTTGCGCCAAAGCCGAAATGCCTGTAATTAATAAGGCAAGAAAAATTTTGGAGAATTTGATCATATCTACATTATTTGTTTGGAGTAAAATTAAAGGGTATGCAGGTAACAGCCATACCGTTTGTATTTATTTGCAAAATTTTACAAGTTAAATTTTTATCGTGATTTATTTAAAAGCCTTCTCAAAGCCGTCTTCGACAACACTTCGACAAGCTCAGTACAGACTGACAGCTTTTTAAAATGCTGAATCAATGCTGAGTTAAATGAAGAATTACAAGTTAAATTTAATACCCTGTGCCAATGGTAATTTATCGGTGTAATTAATCGTATTGGTCTGTCGGCGCATGTACACTTTCCAGGCATCGCTGCCGCTTTCACGTCCGCCACCGGTTTCTTTTTCGCCGCCGAAGGCGCCGCCAATTTCGGCACCGGATGTACCGATGTTAACATTGGCAATACCGCAATCGCTGCCGGCCTGCGAAAGGAACTGCTCGGCCTGGCGCATGTTGTTGGTCATGATGGCCGATGATAAACCCTGCGGCACACCGTTTTGCAGGGCAATGGCCTCATCCAGTGTTTTGTATTTCATGATGTATAGAATGGGGGCAAAGGTTTCGTGCTGCACAATGGCGAAACTGTTTTTTGCTTCTGCAATGCATGGCTTAACATAACAACCGCTTTCAAAAGCTTTGCCTTTAAGTACACCGCCTTCTACAATAAATTTGCCGCCTTCTTCTTTACATTTTTCAATAGAATCGAGGTACATTTTTACTGCATCTTTATCAATAAGCGGCCCTACATGATTTTTTTCATTCAGCGGATTACCAATTTTTAACTGGCCATAAGCATGCACCAGTTTATCTTTAAACTTATTGTAAATTTTTTCGTGAATGATGAGCCTGCGGGTAGAAGTGCAACGCTGACCGGCAGTACCTACAGCGCCAAAAGCAGCACCGATTAATGCCATATCCAGGTCGGCATTTTCGGTGATGATGATGGCATTGTTGCCACCCAGTTCCAACAGGCTTCTTCCTAAACGCTGGCCAACAGCCGCACCTACAGCTTTACCCATACGGGTGCTGCCGGTTGCAGATACAAGTGGCATTCTGGTATCGTTCGCCATCCATTCGCCTACGTTGCGGCCACCGGCAATAATGCAGGAAACACCTTCGGGCACATTATTTTTTTTGAAAACCGATTGAATAATATTCTGACAGGCAACGGCACAAAGCGGTGTTTTTTCGCTCGGCTTCCAAACGCACACATCTCCACAAACCCAGGCCAAGGCAGCATTCCAGCTCCATACAGCCACTGGGAAATTAAAGGCCGATATTACGCCTACAATACCCAACGGATGATACTGCTCATACATGCGGTGACCGGGCCTTTCGCTGTGCATGGTAAGGCCATGCAGCTGGCGACTGAGACCCACTGCAAAATCGCAGATGTCGATCATCTCCTGTACTTCGCCAAGGCCTTCCTGTAAACTTTTGCCCATTTCATAACTCACCAGCTGGCCAAGATCCTGTTTATATTTTCTGAGTTCTTCGCCAACCTGGCGTACAATTTCGCCACGCTTTGGTGCAGGCCAGCTGCGCCATTCGGCAAATGCACTTTGTGCTTTTTTAATAACAGTTTCGTAAGCTTTTGCATCGGCACCGGTTACAGTTCCAATTAATTTTCCATCAACAGGGGAGAAGGAGTTTAGTTTTTCTCCGTTGGTTTTTATTGAGTTTAGTCCGGTGGAAACGCCATTGTTACTGGCCTGTAATTTCAGGGTCTTTAAAAATTTCATATAGCTCGATTTGACATTAGGGCGCAAAGTTACGAAGAGTTACCAGTTAGTTGATAGTTGAAAATTGAGAGTTGATAGTTAAATTATGATAAACTATCAACTCTCAACTATCCACTTTCAACTCAATTAATATTGTTCATTCTCATTAGGGAAATCTTTGCTTTTTACATCGCTGATGTATTGCTTAACGGCGCCATCTATCTGCTCGTATAAATCCAGGTATTTTCTTAAGAAGCGTGGTTTAAATTCAACATTAATGCCCAGCATATCATGCATTACCAGCACCTGTCCATCGCAGGCGCCACCGGCACCAATGCCAATGGTTGGTATGTGCAGGCTTTCGCTTACTTCCTTTGCCAATGCTGCCGGAATTTTTTCCAGCACAATGGCAAATGCACCGGCTTCCTGTAAAAGCAAGGCATCTTTTTTTAGTTTGGCAGCTTCATCTACTTCTTTGGCCCTTACGGTGTAGGTACCAAATTTATAAATGCTTTGCGGCGTTAAGCCGAGGTGCCCCATTACCGGTATACCGGCACTTACAATTTTTTTAACTGAATCAACGGCTTCTTCGCCGCCTTCTAACTTTACAGAGTGGCCACCGGTCTCTTTCATTATTTTAATGGCCGATGCCAATGCGATTTCTGAATTTGATTGGTAAGAACCGAAGGGCATATCTACCACCACCAGGCAACGGTTGATGCCACGGACCACACTTTGTGCATGGTAGATCATCTGGTCTAATGTAATGGGCAGCGTGGTTTCGTGACCGGCCATTACATTGCTGGCGCTGTCGCCTACAAGGATGATATCAATGCCTGCTGTATCAAATATTTTTGCAAAAGAAAAATCGTAGGCGGTTATCATGGAGATCTTTTCTCCGGCGCCTTTCATCATTTGCAATGTGTGTGTGGTTACTTTTTTAATTTCTTTTTGTACCGACATGATTGTTTGTTTTAATTAACTGAGATGCTGGTGGAGTTGGCTCTGCATTAGAATAAAACAAATCCGGGGAGCAATTGAAATGTAAATGTAGATAGAAAATGAATTGGAAATGATTTTTAAGTTTTTAGCAGCGTGTCAGCCTGACAGCTTTTTAAAGTGAGGCTATTTCTTTATCCATTTTCTATATCCATTATAAACCGGCTTTTCAACTGCCAGGTATAAAACAATTGCAATTAACCACAACACAATAAAATTACGGTCGGGCAATAAAAACCACTGCTTTACTTTAATATTTACATAGCTGATATGGATAAGATAAAAAGCAAAGGATGCATTGCCCAATAAAATCAACACTTTAGATGCAAAGAATTTCTGCAGCCAGCTTTGTTCGTAAATAAGCCCTGCCAATGCAATGGCTACAAAAACAGGCAGTACCAAAAGTTGCAAGATCATTCCGCCAACCTGGTCGGAGCCCTGCGTAAATGTATTGGGTTGAAAAAGCCCGATGCAATACGTGACGATGAATATGCCTGCAAAGCCGATGATAGTTTTAAAACGGAGTTTTTGAATGAACGCTGTTTTGTTGTTGCGGATATAATTGGCCAGTATCATGCCTGCCACAAACTCCAGGCAACGACCTGCAAACGTGCCGTGTATAACAAAGTTTAAAGGATATAACCATAGCCCCGGGTTGCCGTTTATTTGATGCCAGTAATAACCGATTGCCCATGTGCCAGCAAACAACAATACCAGGAAGCCAAGTAAATAAAGCAAGTGTTTTTTCTGCAACAGGCAAAGCAGGGGAGCCAGTGCATAAAATGTCATTTCAATATTAAGCGACCATGCCTGGGCAATGGCATCCAGGTTGTGCTGATCGGAGAAACCATGAAAGAGTGAATAGATAAGCCAGGAGAATTGCCCTTTGCCAAAAGCAGGATCGAGATAATAAGCAGTAAGTATCAACCAATACAATGGCATGATGCGTACAAAGCGGATTGAAAAATATTTTGCATAGCTTTTTACAGACTGCAAAGGTTCTTCGGCATAAGTATAGGCAATTAAAAAACCGCTTAGTACAAAAAATAAAGAAACGCCGATGTGAAATTCATTCAGCAACCTCATCAGCTCGGGATGTAATGAATCACGCCAGTATTTACGGTTGTGATACAGAAAAACCAAACAGGCTGCCAGGCAACGAAAGCCGGTGAGTGCATCAAAGCGGACTGCGGGTTTTGAATTCATTGATTGAAAATAGGAAATAGTAGGAAAGAAAACTTATTTCAACTCCTCCCACATGTGCTGCACCAATCCATCAACCAAACCAATTTTTGGTACATACATTTCGGTAGCGCCGGCCCAGCGCATGGCATTGGTGTAAATTTGTAATGCCGGTACAATTACATCGGCACGGTCGGCTCTTAAATTATACAGCCTGATCCTGTCTTCCAAAGTAACACTGCTTAATTCCCTGAGGTAGTCTTTAAGCAGATCAAGTGTAAGTGGTTTACCATCCTTCCGTTTGCTCATGCTGAAAACCTTGTTGATATTGCCACCACTACCAATGGCCATTACTTCTTTTTGCCCCTTGGTCACGGTCTTGATGATCTCCTTCATCAGTTCCCAGGTTTTATCATTAACCTGGTTTTGTAATAAACGGATGGTGCCAATATTGAAGGATTCTTTAAAAGTAAGTACCCCATTGCTGAAGAAAGAAAGCTCGGTACTACCACCACCTACATCAATGTACATGTAGCTGTGGTCTTTGTCTAATGTTTCGGCAATATGGTTTTCAAAAACAAGGCCGGCTTCCATATCGCCGCTGATGACTTCAATGGCAATATCTGTTTCCAGTTTTACTTTGCGTATGATGTCTTCGCTGTTTTTTGCATCCCGCATGGCGCTGGTGGCACATGCTTTTACATGTTTAACATCATAGGCATTCATCAAATGCTTAAAAGCCTTCATGGTCTGTATAAGCATACCGGTTTTTTGTTTGGAGATGAGCCCGGTCTCAAACACTTCAAAACCCAAACGCAGCGGCACCCTTATCAGATTAAGCTTATTAAAAACCGGTACGTTCTTTTCGTCGGTAGTTACTTCTGTAATTAATAAACGGGCTGCGTTACTTCCTATGTCTATGGCTGCTAATTTCAAAATAGTTAATCCGTTAATTAGTTAATTGGTTAATCCGTTGGTTGGTTTGTTGCTTAGTCCATTACTTAATAAAAACGAAATTACGGATTAACGTTTAAACGCCCGCCTGACAGAATTCATTCGGGCAGGGATTAACTGATTAACCTTTCCTGTACAGATAATTATACGTTTCCACCTGGCTGCGGATCTTTTTGGTGTTGCGTGGGTTTACATATTGGTTGCTGAGGTCGTTATCCAGTATCCTGGCTTTAATATTGTCTTTGAGTTGTATCTGTATGATGTCTTTAATTTCCTGCTGAATATTTTTTTCAAAAATAGGACAGGCAACTTCCACCCGGTGATCAATATTGCGAACCATCCAGTCGGCAGATGAAATAAAAGTCCTTTCTTTTCCACCGTTGTGAAAGATCATGATACGTGAATGCTCCAGGTACTCATCCACAATGCTGATGGCCTGCACGGGGATCTTAAATTTTTTATTTTCTGTTAGCAGACAAAATATTCCCCGGATGATCAGTTTAATTTCAACACCTGCTTTTGCAGCTTCGTATAATTTATCAATGAGCATTTCATCGCTCAAAGAATTTAATTTAAGAATGATGGAAGCAGGCTTTTTTAGTTTTGCTGTTTTTATTTCTTTATTGATCAGTTGCAATAACTGCCTTCTCATTCCGGTAGGGCTTACCAATAATGTTTTGCAGCTTTTTAATAAAGCGATCCTGGTTTTGGGTTGCTCCAGGTAATTAAATATGCGGTTTACATCGGCCATAATATTGCGGTCGGATGTAAGGAGGCAGGCATCGCTGTAAACCTTTGCCGTTTTTTCATTCAGGTTGCCGGTGCTTACAAAACCATAATGAATGGTGCGGTTATTAACCCGCTTTTTTATTAAGCATATTTTGGCATGTACTTTTGTGTTAGGCACACCCAGCAATACTTTTACGCCATTTTCTTCCAGTTCGGTTTTCCATTCCAGGTTGGCTTCTTCATCAAAGCGGGCACGCAACTCCAGCACTGCAGTTACCTGTTTGCCATTGCGTACGGCATTGGTTAAAGCGTTTATTATTTTAGAACGATCGGCCAGGCGGTAACAGGTAATTTTAATGCTTACCACTTCGGGGTCAATGGCTGCTTCACGCAAAAGATCAATGATACTGTCGAAGGAATGATAGGGAAAATTCAGCAGCACATCTTTTTGTAAAACAATATTGGTAACACTGGTTACATTTTTTAAAACGGGATGTATAAAAGGCTTTTTCCGCAGGCTTTTTTTATTAAAAACCGATTCGGGAAAATTCATGAAGTCGACGAAATTATGAATACGGCCACCGGGAATTAAATTATCCTTTTGCAATAAACCCAGGCGGCGTACCAGGTAGGTGAGGAGCGATGGATCGATTGCTTTATCAAAAACAAAACGCACCGGTTTACCTTTTTTCCGGTTCTTTAAACCCTTTTCAATTTTTTGAATAAGCGATGTTTCAATGTCATTATCCATGTCAATTTCAGCATCACGGGTTACTTTAATGATGTGTGCCGAAAAAGTATCGTATCCAAAAAACGAAAAAATACTGGGTAAACAAAAGCGGATGATATCTTCCAGTAAAATAATCTGCTTATCGGCATTTTTTGATGGCAGAATGATAAACCTGGGCAACCTTCTGGTTGGCACCGAAAGCAATGCATATTTTTGAGGAATGGATTTATCTTTTTTCGAAAGTTTACAAGCCAGGTAAATAGACCGGTCGTTTAATACCGGAAAATTCTGGATACTTTCAATCATCAGCGGTATTACATTACTCCGTATTTCTTCATTAAAATAATCCAGGATAAAAGCCTGCTGTATTTTATTTAACTGTGTTTCGTTAACCAGGTAAATCCTTTCTTTTTTAAGCTCCCGTAAAATTTCATTCCAGATGCGTTCAAATTCTTTTTGCTGTTCAATTACTATTTCCTGAATCTCTTCAATAATGGCAGCGGGTGTAAGTTCCAGGTGCATCTTGGATTTTTTTCCGAACTCAATCATGCGTTTAAGTGCGGCCACACGTACCCGGAAAAACTCATCGAGGTTGTTTGAAAATATACCGAGGAAACGGATGCGTTCACGCAATGGAACGGTTTCATCTGCAGCCTCCTGCAGAACACGATTGTTGAAGGAGAGCCAGCTTATGTCTCTGAATATGATCTTTCGTTTTTGCAAGCAAATTGAATTTTATGGATAAGTGTGGCGAATTTAAGCCTTGGCTTTTAAATGTAACTATAACCAATATTAAGTTTTTGTAAAAAAATATTATTTGTCGCCGTTTTTCATCCTTTCAATAATTCCTGTGGTAGAAAACCCCTCCAGTATGGGTACAATTTTTACCTCACCGCCATTGGCCATTACTTCTTTGGCGCCAACAATCTGGTCAATAGTATAATCACCGCCTTTTACAAGCACATCAGGTAAAAGTGTAGATATTAAATTTAGTGGTGTGTCTTCTTCAAACAAAATAACCGCATCAACCATCACCAGCGAAGCCATCAGCAATGTTCTTGATCCTTCATTATTAACCGGGCGGCTTTCGCCTTTTAATCTTTTTACAGAAGCATCTGCATTAATACCCACAATTAAAATGTGGCCGTATAACGCAGCTTCGCTTAACGAAGCAATATGTCCTTCGTGCAAAATGTCAAAAACACCGTTTGTGAAAACAATTTTTTTGTCAAGCAGCCGCCAGCGGTTAATCTGCAGTTTCAATTCATTAAGCGTAAAAATTTTATCCGGTATAGCCTGTATTGTTTTCATTTTTTTGTTTGTTAATGTAAGGAAGAAGCAACAGGCAGATAAAGCCCACCACTAAAATAATGGAAGTGGCTACGCCCCAGATTAGCCAGCCAAATGCTTTGCCATAGGCACTGTCGATGCCATATAGAATCAATGTCTGCATTACAAATATGGGAAACAGGCCAATTCCGTTTGGTGTAATGATCATGGCAAAAGTTGCCAGCACCAGTACGCTGCAGGCGGCTCTCATATCCAGTTCTGCTGTATGTTCCATTGCTTTAAAACCGATATATATCTGTAAAAGGTACATGGCCCAAATAAACAAAGTGTGTGCAATAAACTGGTTGCGTTTTTTTAAACTTCTTATTGCAATAAATCCCTGGCCAATTCCTTTAAAGAAGTTATTTATTTTAAGGATGGTTTTGTTTCCCGGGAATTTCTTAACCAATAATTTTAAACTCCAATAGATCAGCATAATTATTCCTAAAACAATCAGGCCCTTTACCCAAAGCGGCATGGCAGCATCTTTTCCAAACGATGTGATCTTTTCTTTTATAAAACCGCCGATTTTATCTACCTGTATCAGCACAGTAATGCCTATGAAAAGGACAAAGCACAGCAGGTCAAATGTGCGTTCAATTAAAATGGAACCAACCAGTTTTTCAACTTTAATGTGTTCGTACTTTGATAAAAAAGTACATTTTAAAACTTCGCCCAAACGGGGAATGGCAGCATTGGCCAGGTAACCAACCATGGTAACGGCAAATACATTTTTAATTTTTGGGTGATAATCCAGCGGTTCTAAAAGTAATTTCCAACGGTAGGCACGGCTTAAATGACTAAGCAGGCTCATAAAAATAATGGGAATGATCAACCAGTAATTGGCGCTGCGTAATGCTGATATGAACTGGGTTTTCTGCTCTGAAGTCATTCCCTTAAGTTGCCACCATACCAAAAATATACCGGCACCCAGGAAAACTGTGTATTGTAATATGGAGATTAACCGCTTATTCATAATCGGTTACAAATTACGAAGGGAAAACAGGAATGTCAAAAAAGAAGAATCAAGTACAGGGAATCACGGTTCAGGAATCCACATTTAAAAGTAAATTATCAATCAGCCTTACATCACCTAAAAATGCAGCAGCAACTGCAACCAGTTTTCTGTTGCCATCCCAATGGTTAATAATTTCAAGATTACCGGCATCGGCAATCTCAACATAGTCAACTTTAAAACCGGCATCGGTTAAATTATCAATGACAGTTTGTTTTATTGTGGTTAAATCGCCGGGCCTGACATTGTTTTTTAAATAAGATAAGGTTTCAAATATTTTAAGCGCACGTTCCCTGGCTGCTGCTGTCAGCCTCATATTCCTGCTGCTCATAGCAAGCCCGCTTGGTTCTCTAAGTGTGGGGCAGATATGGATAGTTGTGTTGATCTTCTCCAACTCAACCAGTTTTTTAATGACCATGCATTGCTGGTAATCTTTCTGGCCAAGGTATAAGTCATCAGCTGGTATAATGTTTAAAAGCCGATGAACCACCAGGCATACCCCCTGAAAATGCCCCGGCCGGTATTTGCCTTCCAGCACAGTTTCTAAATAACCCAGGTTATAGGTCTTTGCGTTTTCCATTCCGGAGGGGTACATTTCTGAAACTGAAGGTAAGAAGAGCACATCGCAACCGGCTTTCTCCAGGGCATCTAAATCTTTTTCAATGGTGGAAGGGTAATTATCAAAATCTTTCGCATCGTTAAACTGGGCCGGGTTTACAAAAATGCTGCAAACCGAAATATAACCGGCATGTTTTGAAGCCTGTAGCAGCGAAGTATGCCCCTGGTGCAAAGCGCCCATGGTGGGGATGAAACCAATTTTTTTACCGGCAACTTTGCTTTTCAGGAGCCAGTCAGTAATATCTGCAGCTTTCTTAAATAGTATCATATTGGTATCAATTACACTTCAAATGCCTGTTGAATCTGATTTTCCGGAATAAATATCGTACTTTTGCAGCCGTTTCTAAAATATTACAGCAACAAACCAAGCATAAATGAGTACAAAGAAAAGAATTTTATTTATTGCAAATGAAATGTCGCCTTATCTGGAACTTACTGATTTTGCGGAGATTGTAAATAAACTGGCCGTAAAGTCCAATGACACAGGGATGGAAGTACGCTGCATTATGCCAAGGTTTGGTGTGATAAACGAAAGAAGGCACCGCTTGCATGAGGTTGTTCGCTTATCGGGTATTAATGTAACAATTGACAACGATGATTATCCCCTGATCATTAAGGTAGCATCGCTGCCAAATGCAAGACTGCAGATTTACTTTTTGGATAACGACGATTATTTTAAGAGAAAATCAATTTTTACCGATGAAAAGGAGAATTGGTTTGATGATAATGGATTAAGAACCGTTTTATTCTGCAAAGGAGCATTGGAAACTGTAAAGAAATTTGGCTGGCCGCCCGATATCATTCATTGCAGCGGCTGGATGACCGGCTTAATACCCATGTTCATAAGAAACGCTTATAAAAAAGAACCGGTTTTCAGCAACAGTAAGATCATATATACCATTGGCCAGAATACATTTAAAGAAAAACTTGAAAAGGATTTTCTGAAAATGGCTACCATCAATGATTATGTTACCAAAAAAGAGCTGGAGCCTTTTAAAGATATGAACAACTCGGCTATGTTTGCCGGCGGCGCTACGTTTGCCGATGCCATTACATTTGGTGCCGAAAAAGCAGATAAAAAACTTGTTGAACAATTTTCAAAAGTTAAAGGAAAAAAAGTTTTGAAATTTAATGCAGAAAGTGATTTAACAGACTATTTGCAATTGTATTCCGAACTTGCGAAGTAGAAAATCTAACCGCATTTCATAAAATTATTATTGTGCAAAAACGTATTCTTCCCCTGGCAGTAACTGCTGTTTTACTTATTTCATTAATTAGCTTAAACTGTACCAAACTGGATACAACCGATATTGGAAGCGACCAGTTGCCGGCTGTTGATAATGTACATACATTTGCCGATACATTACTTATCAACTCAACCCAGGAAAGCTATTTCAGTGATTCTACCTACATTGGTAAATATGATGATTATGCTCTTGGCAGCATAAATAATGACCCGCTTTTTGGTACAACAAATGCCAGTATTTTTATGCAGTTAAAGCCTGCTTTTTATCCATTCTTTTTTGGAAATGCAGGCGATACCATAAGCGGTATCTCTGGCGTTGGGATTGATTCAATAGTGCTTTGTTTGAAATACAAGGGTTTTTGGGGCGATAGCACTTTGCCAATTACGCTGCAGGTTAGGCAGGTAGAGGATGATATATTCAGGGATTCTGTGTTAAAAGAAAATAAAACCAATGTTACTTTTACAACCGGTACTCCATTGGGTGGTACCACTGTAGATGTGCTTACTTTAGGAAACTATGTTAAATACAATTATGGCAGAGATTCGATAAAAAATCAAATTCGTATTCCGATTACAAATCTGGCATGGATTAGTACCCTTTTTGGCAGAGATAGCATTAAAGCCAATACCAACACCAATGCATTTTACAGCGATTCAGCTTACAGGCGTCTTTATAATGGCCTTGCTGTTTTTTCAACTGGTTTTGGCAGCAATGGCTTATTGTATGCCAGCCTCTCAGATACTGCTACCAAGCTGGAAATATATTACAGGAAAAAAGCAAAAGGGGCAACTACCATTGATTCCACCTTTACTTCATTCAGGTTTAATCCTACTCCTCTAACAAATTCGGCAATGTCTAATACCAGCAACTATATTCAACGTAACCGGAGTGCCGTTATGTTAAACCCTCCTGCAGGAGAGCATTATTTGCAGGCAGCCCCCGGATCATTTGTAAATCTTAATATTCCCGCACTGGCAACTTTATCAAACCGCGTTATTCACCGTGCAGAGATTATTGTAGAACAGATACCTACCCCTGGAGTTCTGGATGAAAAACTAACAACACCAAATTTTCTGTATCTGGAATTAAAGGACACTGGCACCACTGCCAAATGGAAACCCGTTTATTATGACCTGAATACTTCACAAAGCTACGATCCTGATTATAAAAATGGATCATATTTTCTTCCAACCAGTGGTGGTTCCGATGCTAACATCAACTTTGTTTATTATGGAGGTTACAGAAGAATAAAGCCGGATCTTTTTACAGGAGGCTACAATAAATTTTACAATTTCAATATTACCAGGTACGTTCAGCAAATTGTTACCGATCATACCAGGTCTTATGACTTGCGTTTATCTGCACCATTTAACCTTAATTACAAGCAATATTCAGGCGTTTATTTTGCTTATGGTAATAATATAGCTTTTGGCAGGGTAAGAATAGGAAGCGGAACGAACCCCAATTACAAGCTAAGGCTGCGGATCGTATATTCTAAACTTTAAGTTTTACACAATATTTAAAAGTCCTCCCCATTTTCAGGGAGGACTTTGTTCTTTAACACATACAACCTTATCTTTGCAATCTTAAAAAAAAAATATGCCATATTTATTTACATCAGAGTCCGTAAGTGAAGGACATCCGGATAAAGTTGCAGACCAGATCAGCGATGCGTTGATTGATAATTTTTTAGCCTTTGATCCGCAGAGCAAAGTAGCCTGCGAAACATTGGTAACCACCGGCCAGGTTATACTTGCCGGCGAAGTAAAAAGTAAAGCCTACCTGGATGTGCAGGAAATTGCACGTGGCGTGATTCGTAAAATTGGTTATACCAAAAGCGAATACATGTTTGAAGCCAATTCATGCGGTATTTTATCTGCCATTCACGAGCAGAGTGGTGATATTAACCAGGGCGTTGACCGTAAGAAAAAAGAAGAGCAGGGTGCCGGCGACCAGGGAATGATGTTTGGTTATGCAACCAACGAAACCGATAATTACATGCCTTTGGCTTTAGACCTGGCACATTTTATATTAATTGAAATGGCTGCAGTACGCAGGGAAAATAAAGAAATCAAATATCTGCGCCCGGATGCAAAAAGCCAGGTTACTTTAGAATACGATGATAACAACAGGCCCGTAAGAATTGATGCCATTGTTGTTTCAACACAGCACGATGATTTTGCAAGTGATGACAAAATGCTGGCAAAAATTAAAAAGGACATTATCAACATTGTAATTCCAAGGGTTAAAGCAAAATATCCTAAGTACAATCATCTTTTCAACAACAAAATAAAGTATCACATTAACCCAACGGGTAAATTTGTTATTGGTGGTCCGCATGGCGATACTGGCTTAACCGGCCGCAAAATTATTGTAGATACATACGGTGGTAAAGGCGCACATGGTGGTGGCGCTTTTAGTGGTAAAGATCCAAGTAAAGTTGACCGTAGCGCTGCTTATGCAACTCGCCATATTGCCAAGAATTTAGTGGCAGCTGGTTTGTGTGATGAAGTGCTGGTGCAGGTTTCCTACGCTATTGGTGTAGCGCAGCCAACCAGTATCAACGTGGTAACCTATGGTACCTCCAAAGTAAATTTAACTGATGGAGAGATTGCAGAAAAGGTAATGAAAATGTCTTGCTTTGATATGCGCCCTTACTTTATTGAGCAGCGGTTAAAACTACGTAACCCTATGTACAGCGAAACTGCAGCATACGGTCACATGGGACGTAAGCATGAAACAGTTGAGAAAATATTCACATCGCCAGATGGTAAAATCCTTAAGAAAAAAGTTGAACTTTTTACCTGGGAAAAACTGGATGCAGTGAAAGAAGTGAAGAAAGTATTTGGTTTAAAATAAAACGATCAAACTTATATAAACCCTCTCCAACCAGAGAGGGTTTTTTAATTCAAAACCCTTTTAATCCCGGCAATCCACCCAAATCCCTGTTCAGACAAGAATAAAACATAAATTTGCATTGTGAAAAATTTTAGACAGCAACATCAACATCATCGTCCTAAAAAAAGCAGCCTGGTAATTGGCCGTAAGGCAGTTACCGAAGCCATGCAAACCGGTAAACAGCTGGAGCGTATTTACCTGCAAACCACTGTACATGGAGAAGCTATTGACGAAATAAAAAAGCTGGCAGAGAAAACACAAACACCTATCAACAAAGTGCCGGTTGAAAAACTGAACAACTTCAATGTAAGCAATCACGAAGGCTGTGTAGCACTGATTGCCAAAGTGCAGTACCAGGATCTGCAGGATGTTATTTCCTTTGTGGTAGAAAAAGGCGAAGTGCCTTTGTTTCTTATTCTTGATGGTGTTACTGATATCCGCAATATTGGTGGTATTGCCCGCAGTGCTTACTGCTTTGGGGTTCATGCCATCATTATACCCGATAAAGGCGTTGGCGCATTGAATGAAGATGCGGTATTAACTTCTGCCGGTGCATTGGAAGAAATTGCCGTTTGCCGTGTTAACAGCCTGATGAAAACAGTTGACGACCTGCATATGAACGGTATTAAAGTTTTTGCCAGCGAAATGAAAGCTGCCAAAAAAACATACGAATGTAATTTTGCCGAGCCCTGCGCCATTGTAATGGGAGGAGAGGAGAAAGGAATTTATCCGGCACTTTTAAAGATCTGCGATGATACATTTCAAATACCCATGACCGGCGATTTTGATTCATTGAATGTATCTGTGGCCACGGGTATTATTTTGTATGAGGCAGTGAAACAAAGAGGATAACTTTTCTTTTTTATTTTTTTGGAAAACGAACCCGATAAGCAAATGATAACTTAAAATAGAAATTATCATTTACGTTTGCATCGGCTTTTGAAATATGCTTTTCTCCTGTTCTTATCTTTCTGAATAAAGAATGCCCTGCTTCAATATTTAACACCAGGTTTTTATTAAAGTACGTATCCAGGTATAACCCCAACTGGTTTTCATCAATGCGCCAATAACTATTTGACTTTGCATATGAGTTGGTTATGGCTCTGAAGTTTGCGCCATAATAAAAATGATCATTTATTTTATGCTCGTAAGTAAGATTGCCCGGTAATATGCCAAAGAGGTTGTTACGTGTATTTATTCTCCAGTCAATGCCAGCCAGCGGCATCACAAATAAGCCAAACAGTTCATTGTTTACATAAAGCCCCAGTTTCCAGGTTAGGTTTTTATTTCTTTTGTTACTCACAATAATAGCACCGCCCACCTGCATGGTTGTTTTTTTATTGATGCTGCTGTCATTCATTCTTACAATGCCGGTAAGTAAAAAACTCCATTTGGTGTTAGGGATTGTTTTTGAAAGCGATACAGGCAGCGCAACACTATAATAATTTTGCCGTTTATTGTTGCTGATATTTGATAACCAGGATTCAAAAAAAGGGCTGAAGATAAATGCATCTTTTTTATTTTTAAATTGCACGGGAAGATTTGTTCCTATACAGAAATACTGAAGTAGTAAATCGTTTTTATTTTGGTTTATCATGCCGATGTTCGGACTGTTAGTATATTTCAGATTAACAATATCCAGGTAGGGTTGTGCATCTCCCTTTTTTGAACAAACTAACAGCAGCATAGCAATATATGCAACAACAGTTAACCTTGTTATTTTTTGAAAAAGGGTTCTGGCTCTATTTGGCTGATTCCTTTTCATTTTTATAAGGGTTTTCACTTTCAGGTAGGTGAAGAAAACAGGTAACGGAGCTTTTGTTTCATCCCTTTGATCTTAGGTAATTCTTTTTTCAGCCGGATATATTCATGCAAAATAATGGTCACCGGATCTTCGGTATTTATATTATGAGTGATACCGTAAACGGCAGGAACTGTTTCTTTTACATACGTGCCAAACAGGTGGTCGTAAATCATTAGTATGCCGCCAAGATTTTTGTCAATATATTCCGGGTTTGTTCCATGGTGCACCCGGTGATTGGAAGGGGAATTAAATACCCGGTCAAATACCCCCAGTTTTCCAATCTTTTCAGTATGGATCAGGAAATTAGCAATAGCCGTAACAGACTCAATGAACATAACCAATGCGGGAGGCAATCCAAGAAAGCAAAGTGGTGTCCAGAATAAGAATCGGTAAAAAAGGTGTAAAAAGTTTGTGCGCCATGCAGTGGAAAGATTCAGGTATTCGGATGAATGGTGTGTTACATGTGCAGCCCAGAAGATGCGTGTGTGATGACCGCACCAATGGAAGAAATAATGAACAAGGTCACAGCTTAAAAATGCTACGATCCATAACCACCAGGACATTTCCGGTTTAAAAATGGAAAAACTGTATACAAAGGAATAAAGGCTTAATTGCACACCCTTTATGAATATCCCAAGCAATATGAGACATAAACCGATCAGTAAATTAGCCTTCATGTCCCTGATCATCTTCTTTTCAGGACGTTGCAGCAATAGTAATGTAAATTCAATAACTGAGGCTGCAATCAAAAGGGTGATCGCTATGACGTCAAATTTATACATTATTTAAAAAGGTCAGTTGGTTTATTATTTTCAGTTTAAATTAATAAATGTAATGGTAACCTTAATTTTGAATCATAAGACAAGTTACTCAAATAACACAGAGTTGCAAACATTACCTGTTTGAATTTAATGAACAAACTGTTAGATATGTCTGCCTGGAATGATGCTGTTAAATTATGGCCCTTTCACCAATGCCCGGTAAACTTTCAAGCGTTTCTGCAAGCCTGCCTGAGTCATTAATACGCATAATAAATACAGAAATATTCATTTAAATAATTAATGACCCAGCGGTATTTGTAATGTAATACCAACAATATCCTTACTCACATTACCAGGCACACCAAAACCTGTTTTCTGGCTGCTTACCATTGCTTTTGCTTTATGTTTATAAGTAGTTG
Organism: uncultured Chitinophagaceae bacterium; assembly: GCA_963715585.1. GTDB lineage: Bacteria > Bacteroidota > Bacteroidia > Chitinophagales > Chitinophagaceae > Ferruginibacter. The sequence goes on from OY970254.1 coordinate 1,664,777, forward strand.
CCATAATCATAAAAGGTATGCTCGTAATGCCTGAAACTGCACCAACCAGGAACAATGCGGCAGCTGCGTCTTCATTACTAGTGTTGTAATAGTTGCTATTATTGGTAGCTAATAATAAACCAGCTCCAGAAGCAATTAATCCAGCACCAAGCGTAGACCAGCCTACTATACGGTAGTTTTTACTTCTGCGCATGTAAAAATCTGCATCTTTATCGGGGCCACCGTAAGCAGGTAAAGAAAATGAAACAGGTTTGGTGGCACTTAAATTGTTAGCAGCAATAAACTGGCTTTCCTGCTGGGCTTTTGATTCCAGATTAATAAGGAAAATTACTCCAAGCATTAAAATTGACTTTTTCATAATAGTTGTTTTAATTGATTTATAAATTTTACAATCCAAAAGTATTCAGGTAAAGTACTTTTCCCTAATTGATAAATAATGATGTTTGTAACTAATCCAGAATTACTGCTGGTTGTTACCTGATTGTGTTGTTTGAAAGGAGTTTTTTGCAAAAAATGCAAAAGGATTATTGCAGATTGGTATGGAATGCGATAAATTAGGGGGGTGATTTGCATTTTTTACCAAAACTTTTTGCATGGAATCAAGCAATTCTCAACTGTTGTTTTTTCAGCACATCAAATCCATTTTGCCCGATCATATTTCATTTGTGGATGAAATTGCAGAGCTGTTGGGAATAAGCAATGATAGTGCTTACCGACGTATTCGTGGCGAAAAGCATATCAGCCTGGATGAAATGCATAAGCTTGCCAGTCATTTTAAAATTTCTATCGACCAGTTTCTGCATATCGATTCGGGCTCGTATATTTTTTCCGGCGAATTGGGTGCTGCCGGAGACCCTGTATTTGAAAACTGGATGACAAATGTATTGCGGCAGCTGACTTTCGTAGATGGTTTTACCCACAAGCACCTGTATTACCTTGCCAAAGATGTACCTATTATGGATCAGTTTATGGTACCCGATCTGCTGGCTTTTAAATCTTTTTTATGGCGAAGATCGATCCTGCAATATGAGGATTTAAAAGGGAAAAAATTTTCTTTAAAAGATGCCAGTGCCGAACACCTGGAAATGGGCAGAGAAATTGAAGCCGTCTATCTTAAAATACCCACTACACAAATTTGGAATGTTGAAAGTATAAACAGCACCATCAGGCAGATTGAATTTTACAGGGAAGCCAATATGTTTGAAGATACCGAAGATGTTAAAAAAGTGTACCAGGCCTTGCTTACACTTATCAACCATCTTGAGCATCAATCGGAAACTGGTTTAAAGTTCAGGGTGGGAGAAACGCCGGCACCGGGTGCTGCAGCTTTTAACCTGTTTTGGAACGACCTGGTAACTGCTGATAATACATTGGTTATTGAACTCGATCTTAAAAAGATCACTTTTTTAAATCATAGTGTGTTGCATTTCATTTCTACAACCGATATCAAGTTCAACAGCTTTATACACGGCAATATGCAAAACCTTATTCAACGTTCTACCCAACTGAGTAAGGTCGGCGAAAAAGACAGGTATCGTTTCTTTAACACACTGCGTGATAAAATTAAATTAAACGGCGGGCTTTAAGTATTTTTGAAGTATGAAACAAGCGTTGCTCAAACTGATAGAATGCCCCCGTGATGCCATGCAAGGCTGGCCGCATTTTATATCTACCGAAAAAAAGATTGAATACATTAATGCCTTATTGCAGGTTGGTTTTGATACGATAGACTTCGGGAGTTTTGTTTCGCCAAAGGCAATACCGCAGATGGCAGATACAAAGGAAGTCATTCAGAAAATCAAAAGGGAAAATTCAAAAACAAAATTGCTGGCCATTATCGCCAATGAAAGAGGAGCGCAGGATGCCGTTGTGTTTGATGAAATCACTTACCTTGGTTTTCCTTTTTCTGTTTCTGAAACATTTCAATTACGTAATACCAATTCAACCATTGCTCAATCGCTGGGCAGGGTAGAGGAGATTCAGAATCTTTGCATAAAAAATAAGAAAGAACTGGTGGTTTATATTTCGATGGGCTTTGGAAATCCGTATGGCGATGTTTATAATGAAGAAATTGTTTTTGAGTGGGTGAATAAACTGGTGGATATGGATATCAAAATAATTTCGCTGGCCGATACGGTTGGCCTGGCTACTAAAGAACAGGTTTATAATATCACCAAATATCTGGTTGATTCATTGCCGGATACAGAAATTGGTGTTCACCTGCACTCCACACCATCAAACTGGAAAGAAAAGGTGGATGCGGCTTTAAAGGCCGGTTGCAAACGTTTTGACGGCGCTTTAAAAGGCATTGGCGGCTGCCCAATGGCCGATGATGAACTGGTAGGTAATATGGATACAGAATTGATGATACCTTATTTTGAAGAAGAGAATTTGTTGAATAATTTAGATAAAGAGGCTTTGAAGAAATGCAGTATGCTTGCATCAGAAATATTCGTGTAATTGCTTCTAAATTCGTGTTATGGAATTTCGCCTTGAATTTGCTCCCAAACCATTTGATATAAAGATCAATCATCAGCAAAACTTATTGCTGATTGGCTCCTGCTTTACCGAACAGATTGGTACAAAACTGGCCAATCATAAATTTGCCGTGCTTGATAATCCCAATGGGATTCTTTTTAATCCGTCAAGCATTGCCAAATCCATTTCATCTTACATCAATAATAAACAATACACCCAAGAAGAGCTATTTTACCAGAATGAATGCTGGAACAGTTGGGAGCATCACAGCCGGTTTTCTCATCCCGATAAAAAAATATGCCTGGCTGGGATAAATGAATCACAATCCAAAGCAAATACATTTTTTAAAAATGCAGACTGGTTATTGATAACACTCGGATCGGCATTTGTGTATGAGTTAGAAAATAAAGAAGTTGTAGCCAACTGCCACAAAGTACCAACAGATAAATTTTGCAAGCGTCTTTTATCAGCAGATGAAGTTTTTACCGATCTGCAAAGGATGATTGAAAAAGCAGTTGCTTTTAACCCGCAGCTGAAAATCATATTTACCATCAGCCCGGTAAGGCATTTACGTGATGGCTTTGTGGAGAACAACCGCAGCAAAGCTACGTTGATACAGACTGTACACCAGCTGGTAGAAAAAAACAACAGCTGTTTTTATTTCCCGGCATACGAACTGGTAATTGACGACCTGCGTGATTACCGCTTTTTTGCCGAAGATATGGTGCATCCCAATTATGCAGCTACAAACTATGTTTGGGAAAAATTTATTGCAACTTGTATTGATGAAACATCCCAACAGTTAATGAAAGAGATTGCTGTAATTGTTGCAGCTAAAAATCATAAACCATTCAATCCGACATCTGAGCAGCACAAAAAATTTCTGCAGACTAATCTGGAAAAAGTAAAAAAACTGCAACAGCAATTTTTATATCTAAATCTAAAAGAAGAAGAAGATTTTTTCAAATCGTGAGTTCAGATTCCCCCTCATTCTGAGCGAAGCCGAAGGGCAGGGGGAAGAGTGGGTTAATGTATCCTATCTCCCCTTATTTCCATCTCCTTCATCAATTCCTTTTCATATTTCAGCCATTCGGCCCAGCGTTTCCTTACAACTTTTTTATCTAAATAATGCTCGGCCAATGTAATAAATAATGTATAATGCCCGGCTTCGCTTTCCATAAATTTACGGTAGAAGTTACGCATGTATGCATCATCCAGCCCTTCACTCAGTCTCTTAAAACGTTCGCAGCTGCGGGCTTCAATCAATGCCATAATCAGCATCTGGTCTAAAAAACGATCATCGGGGCTGCCATCTTTTTTTTGAAACTGCAACAGGCTGTTTACATACACATCCTTGCGTTGCCTGCCCAGTTTAAGGTCTCGCTTTTTCAGTTCTGCAATCACCATTCTAAAATGCCCCCATTCTTCTGTAACAATCGGGCTTAGTTCATCTACCAGTAATTCCTTCTCGGAATTTTTTGTAATCAACGAAATGCAGGTTGTTGCTGCTTTTTGTTCGCAATAAGCATGATCGGTTAAAATTTCATCCAGTTGCAATTCAGCCAGATTTACCCAACGTGGGTCGCTGGGTAATTGTAATCCTAAAATATTCTTGACATCGATAGATAAATTTTCCATACCCACAAAAATAAAACAGCCTGGCTGTAAAAGCCAAACTGTTTTAATTTATCTGGAGTTATTAATTTATTGTTTTGTAACCGAAAACAAACCTACGCCTGTGGTTGCTGTTCCCAAGCCAATGGTACCTGCCATAACAGTAGCACCTGCTGTATATTTACCTGACAATGTATACTCAGCGCTTGAGCCGGCATATCTATAAAAAGCCCTGACACTATCTGCAACAATTGTCCAGGTTCCTGTGGCAATATCAATGGCAGTGCCATTATCTCCCGTAATATCAACAGTTCCATTTGCTTTAAAGTTTAAAGTAAATGTGTATGTTGGTAGTCCTGCAGATGTTCCATACTGGCCGGTTCCTGTCCAGGTTCCTGCTGGAGTAGAATTAACCGGAGTTGTTGTATCGTCTTTACTGCAAGATGATATTAAAAATACCATTGCCAAAGCAGGTATTAACGCAAATAAACTCTTTTTCATAGTTTTTGTTTTAAAGAAATGATTGAAATGCTTGTTTCCATCAGACGTTAAACAAACTTCATACCACTGCGGTATAATGTGGGTATTTTGTAAATGCAGTAATGTTAAAATGTAAAAAAGTATTTGTGATGATATTAAGTTTTTATGTTAGTAAGCATCAATAATTTGACAGCAACGCACAGTATTAAAGCATATTTTAGTATTTTACAGAAAATAATATGCTTGTATGAGAATTGTTCCTTTCCTTATAACCACTGCTATTTCAACTGCATTAGTAATTACGCTGAATACCAGGCTAACAATTGCCGGTAATGAAGCACCTGCGTTTGGAAGTTTTTTAAGTCCGCAACATGGGTTTTGGCAAAATGCCGAGGCCGTTTCCGAAAATTTTACTGCAGATCTTTCATTTCCACAACTCAATGGTAAGGTAGATGTTTACCTGGATGACCGTTTAGTGCCGCACATTTTTGCTGAGCAGGAGAACGATGCCTATTTTGTTCAGGGTTATCTGCATGCAAAATTCCGTCTTTGGCAAATGGAGTTGCAAACATTTGCAGCAGGAGGCAGGGCCAGTGAAATACTGGGAGAAAAAGGTCTGCAGCACGATCGTGAATTTAGAAGACTGGGTATGGTTTACGCAGCAGAAATTGCACTGCAGGAATTGAACAAGGATCCGATTGTAAAGTCTGAATGCGATGCTTACACGGCAGGTGTAAATGCTTATATAGAAAAACTTACAGAAAGCACGCTTCCGCTGGAGTATAAATTGATTGGTTATAAACCCGAAAAGTGGAGTAACCTTAAATCGATGCTGTTTTTAAAATACATGAGTTATGATCTTGCTGCGCATGATGATGATTTTGAACTGACAAATGCAAAAAGTTATTTTAGTGCTGATGATTTTGCAAAACTATTTCCTGCTATTCAGGATTCTTTAGATCCCATCATTCCCAAAGGAACCATTTTTGAAAAACAAAAAGTATTTCCGGTTGCGCCTGCACAGGCCGATTCTGTTTATTTTAATAATCACGATCTGGCAGTTTCCGAAACATCCAAACCCGACCGTGATAATGGAAGTAATAACTGGGCAGTGAGTGGCAGCAAAACAAAAAGCGGGGCACCTATTTTATGCAACGATCCGCATTTGGGCTTAAATCTTCCTTCGCTTTGGTACGAAGTACAGATATCTACACCATCCTTTAATGCTTATGGGGTAAGCTTTCCGGGGGCACCGGGTGTCATTATTGGGTATAACGACAGCTGCGCTTTTGGGTTCACCAACGGCGGCCGTGATGTAAGGGATTATTTCGAAATAAAATTTAAGAATGATAGCCGCCAGGAATATTTTTTTAACGGACAATGGGTAAAAACAACATTCAGAATTGACACCATCAAAATAAAAAACAAACCCGATTTTATTGATTCAGTCGCTTATGTACAATTAGGTAACGAATTGTGCCCGGTGATGTATGATAAATCATTTTCGGGCGGAAAAAAAACAAACAATAAATATTATGCGGTAAGATGGAAAGCACATGATGGAAGTAATGAGCTAAAGATTTTTAACATGCTTAACCGTGCAAAAAATTATTCTGATTACACAGCTGCTGTTACCAACCTGCATACACCGGGGCAAAATGTTGTTTTTGCTGCTAAAAACGGCGACATAGCATTGCGTACACAAGGAGAGTGGCCTGCCAAATGGAAAGGCCAGGGCGATTTTGTAATGCCAGGCTATGATACCAGTTATTTATGGCAGGGAATGATTCCGCAGGATGAAGTGCCTTATCAATACAATCCCGAAAGAGGTTTTGTAAGCAGTGCCAATCAAAAACCGGTTGATGATAATACCTATCCTTATTATTTGGGACGGGATTATCCGCCTTACCGGGGCTACATTATTAATAAGCGGCTGAATGCAATGACTAATATCACGCCGCAGGATATGATGACCCTGCAAACTGATAATTTTGATGCAGCTGCAGCCATGGCCAAGCCTTTCATTATTGCCAATATGAAAGAAGCTGATTTGAATGCTGCTGAAAAAAAGTATTTTGATATTTTAAAGAACTGGGATTGCAGGAATGATGTTGGCTCAAAAGGTGTTTCGGTATTTGATGTGTTCTGGAATAAATTTGATTCAACAGTTTATGACGATGAATATGCAAAAGCACCAAAAGTGATCATGCGCCCTTTCTTCAGTACTTTGGTTGAACAGGTGTTAAAAGATTCGGCCTATAAATTTTTAGATGATATTACAACAACACAGGTAGAAACACTGGCAGACGATGTAACAGCAGCATTTAAAAAAGCAGTGCCTCAGTTAGAGAAATTAGAAGCAGCCGGTAAACTGGATTGGGAGAAAAATAAAGCCACACGCATTAATCACCTGGCAAAACTGGCGCCTTTCAGCAGGTTGAATTTACCCATTGGTGGCGGTTACCGCAGCATCAATGCAACCAAGGTAGATCATGGTCCCAGCTGGCGCATGGTAATAAGCCTTACAGCCGAAACTGAGGCCTACGGTGTATATCCCGGCGGACAAAGTGGTAACCCCGGCAGTAAATACTACGATAGTTTTGTTGACCAATGGGCTGCCGGAAAATATTATTCACTGTGGATGATGACTAAAGTCCAAACAGGTGATAAACGTATCCTTGCAAAAATGAGTTTCAATAAATAATTGCAGAACCAATAAACCAATCAACCAGTAAACTTCTTACAATGAAATTCTTTATCTCTCTTATACTTACTATTTTATTAAGTTTTGCAGCCTGTTTATTTCTTCCCTGGTGGAGCATTGCCATTGCTGCATTTGTTGTGGCTGCTTTAATACCACAAAAACCATTTAAAGCATTCCTTACAGGTTTTGTTGCATTGTTTTCATTATGGGGTGGTTTAAGCTTTTGGATAAGTAATAACAACGATCATATACTGGTGCATAAAGTATCGCAGCTAATCTTAAAGATGGATAACCCTTATGTGCTGATATTGGCTACTGCTTTAATTGGTGCACTGGTAGCTGGTTTTGCAGCGCTGGCAGGCAGTTATCTGCGTAAAACCAAAGTATAAAAAGATCCATTGATTTAATTTAGAGTTTCAGTAACAAAATCAACATTAATTTTGTTATACTCAAAACAAATTATGCCCAAAACTTTATTGTTCATTTTTCTTTTTATTGTAAATACCTCATCAGCCCAAAAAATTTACGGTACAGTTTTTTCAGATAAAGGTGATCTGTTGCCTTACGCCTCCGTTACTATCAAAGGAACTTCCATTGGTACCAGCGCCAATAATAAAGCAAAATTTTCTTTTTCTGTTGGGCCGGGCACTTACACGGTTGTTTGCCAGCACATCGGCTACAAAACACAGGAAAAAAATATTACTGTAACAAATGAAGATGCAGAAATCACTTTTATTATTTCTACCCAACAATTGGATATGACCGAAGTGGTGGTGAAGAGCGGAGAAGATCCTGCCTACGAGATCATCAGGCAGGCGATAAAAAAGCGGTCTTTTTATAACGAACAGGTAAAAGGCTTTGAGTGCGGATTGTACACCAAGGATATGATGAAGCTGCGTAAACTTCCTAAAAAAATACTTGGCCGAAAAATAGAGGATGAAGATGTAAAAGATATGGGGCTCGATTCTTCCCGCAAAGGAATTATTTACCTGGCCGAATCTGTTGCCAGAATTTATATGCAGCAACCCGATAAATTTAAAATGGAAGTGCTCAGCAGCAGGGTCAGTGGCAGCGATGGTTTTGGTTTTACATTCCCCACCTTTATCAGTTTTTATCAAAACAATGTTTCTATTTTTCTTGATCGTTTAAATCCAAGAGGGTTTGTTTCGCCTATTGCCGATGCGGCTATCAGCATGTACAAATACAAATACCTGGGTAGTTTTTATGAAGATGGAAAAGAGATAAACAGCATACAGGTAATTCCACGCCGCACTTACGAGCCTGTATTTTCGGGTATCATCAATATTACGGATGGAGACTGGCGCATTCACAGTCTTGATCTTTTACTTACCAAAACATCGCAGCTGGAAATTGTGGATACGCTGCATATTACCCAGTTTCATGTGCCGGTAGGTAAGAATGTGTGGAGGGTAAAAAACCAGCATATTAATTTTGGATTTAAGCAATTTGGTATTGATGCCATCGGCAATTTTGTTTCTGTATATTCCGATTATAAAATTAATCCTGTGTTTGTAAAAAACAGGTTTAATAATGTGGTTGTTAAATATGATACCGCATCCAATAAAAAACCAATTGCTTATTGGGACAGCATCAGACCCATGCCTCTTGAGATTGAAGAAAGATTGGATTATAAAGTAAAAGACAGTCTTTTCCTGGTTAATAAAGATGCTGTTCAAAGCCAGGCATCGGTTGATTCCATGAATAAAAAACAAGGCAAACTGAAACTGTACGATATTTTCTGGAAGGGTTTGCACCGCACAAAATACACGGTAAACGGTAATCATCAATGGGGTGTAGAATCTTTGATACAAAACATGGAATACAATACCGTAGAGGGTATTGTGCTGAATGTAAATCCTTATTACAACCGGTATTTTAAAAAGATAAAGACCAATTTTTCTTTTGAACCTAACCTGCGTTACGGTTTTAATAATGGCCACCTTAATGCCTGGGCCGATATTCATTTCCGTACCCGTGATTGGGAAACCGATAAAAAAATAAAACGGCAAACCTGGACAATATCGGGCGGAAAAAGGGTGAGCCAGTTTAATAAAACAAACCCGATAACACCACTAACCAATACCATCAGCACATTGTTATGGGGTGATAATTTTTTGAAGATCTACGAAAATTATTTCGGCAGCATCAACTTTAGTAAACGTTATGAAAACGGCCTGCGGTTTAATGCAAATGTTTTATACGAAGACAGAATACCATTGGAGAACACAACCGATTTTGTAATCTTTAAAAGAGACTCGGCCAACTGGATACCCAATTATCCAATTGAAAAAATAGCCTCGCAGTTTACCGCACATCAGGCATTTATTGTAAGTTTTGATATCAGTATAAAACCCGGACAAAAGTATATTCAATATCCAAACCGTAAAATGTCGCTTGGTTCCAATTATCCAACCATCAGTCTTAATTATACAAAGGGAATTAAAAATATTTTTGGCAGCGATGTGAATTTTGACAAATGGCGCCTGAGCGTGAGTGATGATAAGAATTTTAAACTGGCAGGATTATTAAAATACAAGATTGGTATTGGTGGATTTTTAAATGCAAAAAATGTTTTTATTCAGGATTACCAGCATTTTACCGGTAACCGCTCAACCAGGGCCAGTGAGTATGTTAACAGTTTTCAAATGGCGCATTATTATATGTACAGTACCACCAGTTCGTTTTATACCTATGGACACCTGGAGCATCATTTTAACGGATTAATCACCAATAAAATTCCATTATTTAAACGCCTTAACTGGAACCTGGTTGCCGGCAGCAATGCCCTGTATGTAAATAAACTAAGCAATCATGTGGAGGTATTTGCAGGGCTTGAAAATTTAATTAAAATTTTCAGGGTAGACCTGCTTGTATCCTACCGCAACGGAAAGTACGAAAGAACCGGTATCCGCATCGGAACCGGAGGTATATTGGGAGGCAGCCTTAGTACCAATAATTCCAGGAGCCGTCGCTCATCAATCAGTTTGTAATTATTTTTTGGTTGTGTCTCAGTTTGAATTGCCGTTAAAGTATTGAGTTGTCAGCCTGAGCTTGTCGAAGGCGGGTTTATACTAATACACCGGGTTCGACAAGCTCACACTGACAGCTTTTCAAACTGAGTCACTACTTTATTTTTTAATCAATATCTTTGTTGCTCAATTTGGTTTGCCTGCAAGCATCCAATCCGCCGATTGGCGGATTATCAGTTCAATCCTGATTCAAATTTTAAACTTATGGCAGTATTACACAATCGTATTTCCCAGGCGGAATTAAAGAAACTTTTGTACGCTGAAACAGAGCATCGTACAACTATTTCGTTTTATCAGTATTTTCCTGTTGATGATCCAAAACTATTCAGAGATGATTTGTACAAAGCGTTGAATGCATTAAAAGTATTTGGAAGAATTTATGTGGCTGCAGAAGGCATTAATGCCCAGATAAGTGTGCCGGATAGTAATGTAGATGCTTTCAGAGAATATCTAAATACAATTCCTGCGTTAAAAGATATAAGATTGAATATTGCTGTTGATGATGATGGTAAATCTTTTTGGGTACTTAAAATTAAAGTGCGTGAAAAAATTGTTGCTGATGGTATTAATGATCCGGGTTTTAGTATGCAAAACAAAGGCAGCTATGTTAATGCAAAACAAATGAATGAATTGCTGCAGGATGATGATACGGTGGTAATTGACATGCGCAATCATTACGAATACGAAGTAGGCCATTTTGAAAAAGCCATTGAAATACCCAGCGATACTTTCCGGGAGCAATTGCCCATGGCGGTGGATATGATGAAGGATAAAAAAGACAAGAACATCATCATGTATTGCACAGGCGGCATACGCTGCGAAAAAGCAAGTGCTTATATGTTGCACCATGGCTTTAATCATGTGTATCACCTGGAAGGAGGTATTATTAATTATGCCAGGCAGGCAAAAGCTGCCGGACTTGAAACAAAATTTATTGGTAAGAATTTTGTGTTTGACGACAGACTGGGAGAGCGCATTACAGATGATATTATTGCCAAATGCCACCAGTGTGGCAAACCAGCCGATACTCATACCAATTGCAAGAATGATGGCTGTCACCTGCTCTTCATTCAGTGCGATGAATGCGCTAAAAAATATGATGGCTGCTGCACGGTTGAATGCCAAACGGTTTATAATCTGCCTTTAGAAGAGCAGGTTGAACTGCGCAAAGGCATTGATAAAGGCATGATGGTATTCAACAAAAGTAAAAAACGATTGAGGCCCACCATTGAAGAAAACAGATCGTATAAATAGCAAATTATTTTATCTGAATCCAATTATTCCACTTCTCCGTAGATAGGGTGACAATACAGTATCGCCTAAATTAGCCGGCCCCCGCTTAATTCAGGATAATGAAATCCGCTCGTTAAATCTGAAACCAAATCAATAACTATGACAGCTTTCGTCAAGGCGCTGCTTCAATTCAACAACCTCGTTAAATCCATTGGCTATACAAACAACATGGATAATTATGAAAAACGCAGGCTGGGTATTTTTAACCGCATCAATTTTTTAGGATTACTTACCGGTATTATTATTCCTTTCTCAGCATTGTTTGGCAAAGGCTATGTGCCTCCCATAGCATGGGTGGTGGCCATGGCACCTGCCTTTATAAGTTCGGTTGTACTCATCAGCAATTATTATTACAAACACCATTTTGCCATGATGTGGTATTTTATTACTTACCCCATCATCACCTGTATGGTATATGCAGGCAATATAGATGTGGGTATAGAATTGCTGTTTGTATTGTATGGCGTATTTGCTGTTTTCTTTTTACAAAAAACCATTCACATACTTTTTGCTACCTGCTTTTCAGTTGCCTGTTATTTAGCTGTGGTTATTGTTTTCAGAGATTACAAATATGTACTGGCCGAAATAAATTTTCAATACTATATCATTAACCAGTTTGTTTCGCTGGCTTTTATTTTTGTGGGATTGTTTCTTATTAAAAAAGAAAATACAGATTACCAGAAAGAAATGCTGTATGCCAATTGGGAATTAAAAAATACCAATGAAGAAATTTACCAGCAGCGTTTGCAGTTGGAAGAAAAAGCTGCCTTGCTTGAAGAGCAGACATTGCAACTGGTAGAATTGAATACAGTTAAGAACCGGCTTTTTTCTGTGGTATCGCATGATTTGAAAACACCCATTTACGGCCTGCGTAACCTGTTTAAAGCCATGCACGAAAATGATTTGCCTGCGGCCGAAGTAAAATTGTATGTGCCCGAAATATTAACCGATTTAAACTACACCACAGGCCTGATGGAAAATTTACTGCAATGGGCCAAGAGCCAGATGCAGGGTGATCACATCAACCAGCAGCTGATTGATATTTCGGACTTAATGAAAGATGTAAAACAAATGCTGCGCCTGCAGGCCGATAACAAAAAAATATACGTAAGCACCAAAGCAGATAAACCCATCTACATTTATGCCGATAAGGATATGATGAACCTGGTACTGCTTAACCTGGTATCCAATGCCATAAAATTTACACCGCAACATGGTGAAGTATCAGTAAGTGCATCGGTAACAGATGAAACAGTTGAAGTGCATGTGCAGGATACCGGCAAAGGCATCAGCAGCGATAATTTGCAGAAGCTGTTCAGCAATAATTATTTTACTACCAAGGGTACCGCCAATGAATCGGGTACCGGCCTGGGCCTGATGATGTGCAAAGAGTTTTTAACCAAGAATGGCGGCGAGATTTTTGTGCAAAGCGAAGAAGGAAAGGGGAGCAGGTTTACGTTTACTTTGCCGAAGGCTTAGTTTACTCCCAACTTCTCCAATTCCCCCACAACCAGCTTCTCCGTTTCCTCATCGCTCAGCTCAACCGGTACAAATTTTTCACCAATGATTTTTTCGTAAAGTTCTATGTAGCGGTTGCTGATGATCTGTATCCATGCATCACTCATCTCCGGCACGGTCTGGCCTTCTTTGCCCATAAAATTATTCTCAATCAGCCACTCACGTACAAATTCTTTGCTCAGTTGTTTCTGGCGTTCACCGGATGCCTGTCTTTCTTCAAAACCATCGGCATAAAAATAGCGGCTGCTGTCGGGCGTATGTATCTCATCCATCAACACAATCTCATCGCCAATTTTACCAAATTCATATTTTGTATCTACTAAGATCAAACCCTGTTTTGCAGCAATTTCTTTACCACGGGCAAATAATTGCAGGGCATAATTGCAAAGGGTTTTCCACTCGGTTTCAGTGGCTAATCCTTTCTCAATAATTTCGGCTGCCGAAATATCTTCATCATGTCCTTCCTCGGCCTTGGTGCTGGGGGTAATAATGGGGTCGGGGAAGTAATCATTTTCTTTCATGCCTTCAGGCATTCCGGCACCACACAAAATCCTTTTTCCGGCGGCATAAGTACGCCAGGCATGGCCGGTTAAGTTGCCCCTTACCACCATTTCAATTTTAAAAGGCTGGCATTTTTTACCAATGCTTACATGGGGTGCAGGTGTGGATATTAGCCAGTTGGGGCATATATCTTTGGTGGCATGCAACATGTATGCGGCTATCTGGTTTAATACCTGTCCTTTAAACGGAATTGGGCGGGGTAAAATAACGTCGAAAGCCGAAATACGGTTACTGGCAAACATTACTAAATAATTGTTGGAAATTGAATAAACATCTCTTACTTTGCCGGAGTAAAAACCGGTTTGGTGCTTAAATTGGAAAGATTTCATGCTGCTAAAATACCAACAGCAGTTTTAAAACAATTCAATTGCACCCAATAAGTTGTTAACAGGCATGGAAAATAAATTTTTCAGGTAGAAATAACAATGCTTAATTTGCTTAATATTTAAAACCAAAAAACGCGATATGAGAAAAGTTACAAGCTATTTGGTTGCATTTTTATTAGCTAATATCATTACGATAGGAGCTTTTGCACAAAATGTAACTATTAACGGCAATGTTAGAAACAGCAGCACTAAAGAAGGATCCGGAGCTGTTTCTGTAGTAGTAAAAGGCGAAGACAACGGTACTTTTACGGATGATAAAGGAAATTTCAGGCTAACGGTTAAGAAATTGCCGGTTACCTTATTGGTTTCTTCAGTTGGATATGAATTACAGGAAATTACTGTTTCAAATGCCGCAAGCCTTACACAGGTAGAATTTAAACCCACCAGTGCATTAGGGCAGGAGGTTGTAGTTGCAGCCAACAGGGTTCCTCAAAAAATACTGGAATCACCGGTTTCAATTGAAAGGGTGAGTGCCGCTAATATCCGTAATTCACCTGTGGCCAGTTATTACGATGTGGTTAGCAGTTTAAAGGGTGTGGATGTTACAACTTCTTCTTTAACTTTTAAAACACCTACCACCCGTGGTTTTAACGGTAGTGGTAATACCCGTTTTAATCAATTGGTAGATGGAATGGATAACCAGGCACCAGGCCTTAATTTTTCTGTTGCATCTATTATTGGTTTAAGCGAACTGGATGTTGATAATATGGAGCTTTTATCTGGAGCATCATCTGCATTGTATGGCGCCGGTGGTATGAACGGTACTTTACTGATCAACAGCAAAAATCCATTCAAATACCAGGGGTTATCTGTTTTGGTAAAAGAAGGTTTGATGCATGTTGGTTCTAACAGCCAGCGTGCTGCATCTCCTTACCACAACTGGACCATGAGATGGGCTAAAAAAGTTTCAGATAAATTTGCATTTAAAATTAATGCTGAGTTATTGCAGGCAAAAGACTGGCAGGGCCGTGATTACAGGAATTATGCACGTGCTGCTACTGGCGGTAATGTAAAAGCCGGTACAAGGGCTTTTGACCCCAATTACGATGGTATAAATGTTTATGGTGATGAAACCACTGCTGAAATAAGAAGCGCTGTTTTAAATGCAATTGGATCTACTGCGGCACCTTTTCTTAAAAATTTTATTGATACTTTAAATGGAGGTGCACCTATCAATGTATCACGTACAGGATATACTGAAAAAGAAGTTACCAATCCAAACACCGTAAACTTTAAACTGGGCGCATCGCTTCATTATAAAGTTACACCACATACTGAAGCTACATTTGCGGCATACTGGGGAACCGGTAATACTGTGTACACAGGTAGTGAAAGATATTCTTTGAAAGACTTTAAAATGGGCCAATACAAACTGGAGTTCATTAACAGGTACTGGTCGTTAAGGGCATATACAACCCAGGAAAATGCGGGTGAATCTTATAACACAACAGTTGCAACCCGTTTATTTAACGAAAGCTGGAGGCCAAGTGGTGGAGCAACCGGTTGGTTCTCTACATACTCACAAACCTATTTAGCATTAAGGTTGGCAGGTGCAACTGATGCAGATGCCCATACAGGAGCAAGAGCACAATCAGATATTGGCCGCCCTGCTGCCGGTAGTGCACAGTTTACTAAATCATACGATTCAATACGTAAAATGCCTATTAAACTGGGTGGTGCTTTATTACTGGACAAATCAGATCTATACAGCCTTGAAGGAACTTATAACCTGAGTCATTTAACCGGTAAATGGGTTGATATGTTGATTGGTGGAAGCTATAAACAATATGTATTAAATTCAGGCGGTACTTTATTTGCCGATTCAATTGACAGAATTAAAATTTCTGAATACGGTGCTTATATGCAGCTTAGCCGCAAAATTATGAATCGTGTTAATCTTACTGTTTCCGGCCGCTATGATAAAAACGAGAATTTTAAAGGCAGGGTAACACCAAGGGCAACCGCTATGATTAAAATAGCGGAAAATAATAATTTCCGTGTATCTTATCAAACAGCTTACCGTTTCCCTTCTAACCAACAACAATTTATTAACCTGGCTGTGGGTAGCAATGTTTATTTAATCGGCGGTAATCCTGGTTTCAGAGAATACTATAATTTTTCGGCAAAACCTGTTTATGATTTTGATGCTTTAAGAGCAGGTAGTATTAAGGCGTATACTCCACAGGATTTAAAGCCTGAATCTTTATCATCTTTTGAAGCTGGTTTTAAAGGGCTGATGTTGCAAAGTAAATTATTGATTGATGTTTACGGTTACTATGGAACTTATAAAGATTTCTTAGGAAGAAAAGTTACAGTTCAATCAAGCGGTGCTGCTATTGCATTGGGTGATACATTAAATGGCAGAAGACTTTCAATACCTGTCAACTCAACCGATAAGGTTAAAACCTATGGTTTTGGTTTAAGTGTAGATTACAGGCTGCCATGGAATTTCACCATCGGAGCCAATGTTGCTTCAGATATATTGAAAGATGTACCTGCAACTTTTGTAGCCTATTTCAATGCACCTAAATACAAAGCCAATGTAAATCTGGGTAACTCAGGTTTTGGTCCCGGCAAACGCTTAGGATTTAATGTTGCCTACCGTTACCAGGGTGCTTTTGTTTACCAGGGCGATTTTGCAACAGGAAACTTACCGGTTGTTCAAACACTGGATGCGCAGGTTAGTTTAAAACTACCTAAGGCTAACAAATCTATAATTAAACTTGGTGCTACTAATTTGCTGAACCAATACTATTATAACGCAATAGGAAACTCTCAGGTTGGTGGTTTATACTATGTAAGTTTTGGATATAATATTTATTAATCGTTCAGTTTAAATTGTATCAAACAAAAACAAATAAAATTTTAATTATGAAATATATAGCTAAAAGGATTAAGATTCATTTTTTGCTGGCCGTTGCAGCAATGATGTTTATTTTATCTTCCTGTAATAAAGATGTGGAGCAATTTGCAACACCGGTAGTTGTTGCACCAGCTGGTCTGGCTCTTGGTGAAACCATTGCAACTATTGCTGATGATAGTTTATACTACAGGATGATTATAAGAGGCGGAATGTTGGCAACAATAAACAACAAGTCGAACATATTTACAATGCATGTGCCTAATAATGCCGCGATGAGACAGTTCGTTGCAGCAGCATCTGGCGGTGCTATACCAATCGGTACTCCCGATGCAATTGTTTCCGGTTTTATTGCCGGCAGCCTTCCGGTTGCAACAGCAGCAAGTATTGTTAGTTATAACATGATGCCGCAAAAAATTACAACTGCAAGTATTCCCGGTACTTTCCCTAATTTCTTTTACCCAACTAATTTAAACCCAACCGGTACACCTGGTACTGCAGGTTATAATGCATTGGTAAGGCTATTAACTTTCCCCAGCACCCGTAATGGCAACTGGGTAAACAATATTCCGCTGTTAGCAGTAAATTTAGCTGCTGCCAATGGTGTAATACATACAGCTGCTGCACTGCCTGCACCACCAACAAAAGTTTTAGCGCAAAGGGTTTTTGCAGATGCAGATCTTACTTATTTAGCAGCAGCTTTTCAGCGTGCTGATAGTGGGGTTGCACCCACCACCTCTGCAAGTCTTGTTTGGGTGTTGAGTAATTTTGGTCCGAATGTTACCTTATTTGCACCAAGCAATGCAGCATTTCAAAATTTAATATTCGGGTTGGTTTACCAACAGGTTTTTGCTGCAACAGGTAGTGTAGCTATAGCTACAGCACAGGCAAATGGTGCTGTGGCAGCAGGCCCTGCTTTTTTAAGTACAAATAATGTTTCCACTCAATTGGTTAAAGGCATAGTAGTTTATCACATGTTGGGTAACCGTGCATTTACCAATAACTTTCCTGTAACTGCAACTTCGTATCCAACACTGCTCAATAGTGCCATACCAGCACATCCGGGTGTTAGGCTTAGCTGTACATTCACAGGCCCATTTGTTAGTGCCGCAACAGTTAAAGGTGCCGCTAATGCAACTGCATCTAATATAGCCATTAACCCAACACCAGAACCCAATGGTACAAGCGATCAGTTTTTTGTGAATGGTGTGATCCATAAAATAGATCAGGTAATGTTACCTCAATAATATTTTAGTTATAAATATAAAAACGGGCTTCTGAAAATCAGAAGCCCGTTTTTTATGCTGGTCTTTTTAATTAAACATTAAACCTGAAATGCATTACATCACCATCCTGCACCAGGTATTCTTTTCCTTCAATACGTAGCCTTCCGTTTTCTCTACATGCTGCTTCCGATTTGTATTTTAAAAAATCATCGTAGGCAATTACTTCGGCTTTAATAAAACCTTTTTCAAAATCGGTATGTATTACACTGGCTGCCTGTGGCGCTTTCCAGCCTTTTTCAATCGTCCAGGCCCTTACTTCCTGCACACCTGCAGTAAAATAGGTTGACAGGTTAAGTAATTTATATGTTGAATGAATCAATCTGTCAAGGGCAGGTTCAACCATTTTATATTCTTCCATAAACATGGCCTTATCTTCCGGGTTTTCAAACTCGGCTATCTGTGCTTCAATGGCATTGGTCATTACAATAACTTCGTTGCCTTCGTTCTTAACTGCTTCAATCAGTGCAGCACAATATTTATTGCCGGTATGCATACTGGCTTCATCTACATTGGCCACATATAAAATATGCTTATCGGTAAGCAGGAATAAATCCTCAATGGCCGATTTATCTTCTTTACTTAACCCCAGGCTGATGATGTTCTTTCCTTCTTCCAGGTGCTTTTTGCATTGTATCAATGTCTCCAGTTCCACCTTCATTTTAGGATCGGTCTTGGCCATTTTTTCTGTACGCTGCATTTTCTTATCTACACTTTCCAGGTCTTTCAATTGAAGTTCGGTTTCAATAATTTCCTTATCACTAACCGGGTTTATAGGGCCTTCATCCCGTAAAATATTTTCATCTTCAAAACAACGTACTACATGTATGATGGCATCCACTTCACGTATATTGGCTAAAAACTTATTGCCAAGGCCTTCGCCTTTGCTGGCGCCACGTACCAGTCCGGCAATGTCTACAATTTCTATCTGTGTAGGCACAGTTCTGTCTGGTATTACCAGTTCGGCCAGTTTATCCAAACGGGGGTCGGGTACATTTACCAGGCCTGTATTGGGTTCAATGGTACAAAAACGGTAATTGCTGGCCTGTGCCTTGGCACTGTTGCTTACCGCATTAAATAAGGTTGATTTTCCAACATTGGGTAATCCTACTATTCCTGCTTTTAATGCCATTTCTTAAAAAATTAAAAAGTTAAAAGTCAAAATTAAAAACGGCCTGACCGGCATTTTTTAATTTTAAATTGGCTGCAAAGGTAAGGTTTGCAACGATATGAGTTATTTCGGTATAAAACACTAATTTCAGATGTCAGAAAAATGAAAAGCAACGGCAATTTAATAGGCAGACTTTTTTACTTTTTAATTTAAACTTTTTACTTAAAATGGCTTTAAGCAGAATCTGGTCGGCATTTATCATTATAGCTTTATTGGTGGCAGGTTACCATTTTACTTTTAATAGCAGCCGGGATGATATTTTTGGCCGCATGGTTACCGGTACTGCTAAGGATGATTACAAATTTGTTTCAACTTTAGACAGCAGTTCAACAGCCGCACTTTCAAAAGAAATGAAAGACTATGGTTATGTTTTGCAGAAAGAGGCGGATAAAGAAACAAAATACATACTGGCATATAGGGCTACAAACGATAGCGCTTTAAAATTGCAGGCAAAATTTGCCGGTGCCAGGATTGTAGGATCTGAGTATATTGCTGGCAGAAAGCAAAAACCGATGGATGGTGTGATAGCCACCTGTACCACTGCTGTAAACATCTGCATTGGTTTAATTGGAATTATGGCTTTGTTTATGGGCTTTATGAGTATTGCCGAAAAAGCCGGTGGTATTCGTTTCTTATCAAGAATTGTAGGACCATTTTTTTCTAAACTTTTCCCAGAAGTACCAAAGGGACATCCGGCACACGGACACATTATGATGAATTTCAGCGCCAATATGCTTGGCCTGGATAATGCTGCAACACCCTTTGGTATTAAAGCCATGGAGAGTTTACAGGAACTGAACCCCAATAAAAGTACAGCCAGTAATGCGCAGATCATGTTTTTGTGTTTGCATGCTGCCGGACTGGCATTAATACCTACATCGGTAATTGCAGTAAGGGCAGTTACAGTGGGCATCAATGGAACAAAGGCTGCAAACCCAACAGATATCTTTATTCCCTGCCTGGTGGCAACTTTTGTAGCAACCATGGCTGCTTTGCTGATTGTTTCTTTTAAACAAAAAATTAAATTGTTTCAGCCTGTGGTATTGGGCTGGGTATTGGGTATTTCGGCCATTATAGCTTTACTGGTATTTTTTATCAACAGCTTAAATACAGTTGGCGTTAATATATTTAGTGAACAGTTAAGCACCGGCATAATCTTACTCGTTTTTTTTATTATTGTTTTAGGAGGAGTGTATAAAAAGATAAATGTTTTTGATGCTTTTATTGAAGGTGCAAAAGGAGGTTTTGAGGTTGCTATAAAAATTATACCCTACCTGGTAGGTATGCTGGTGGCTATTTCGCTTTTACGCACCAGCGGAACCTTTGATGTAATTATAGAAGGTATAAAAAGCCTGTTTGCAGCAATGGGGGCCGATACCCGGTTTGTGGATGGTTTACCTACTGCGCTCATAAAACCCATGAGTGGGGGCGGTGCCAGGGGCATGATGGTAGATACCATGCGTACCTTTGAGCCGGATTCATTTGCCGGAAGGCTTGCCTGTATTTTACAGGGAAGCAGTGATACTACTTTTTATGTGATAGCCGTTTATTTTGGCGCCGTGGCAGTTAAAAATACAAGGTATACCATAGGAGCTATGCTGCTGGCCGATCTGGTGGGCATCATCACCAGTATTGTGGTTTGTTATTTGTTTTTTGGGTATATGTAGAAATTAATGATATAAAAAAAGCTTTCCAATTGGAAAGCTTTTTTTATATGCTTGAATCACCATTTACTTACCTGTTGGTAAAAGAAGTTAATGTTCTTGCACGTGGAGTACCTGTTATGTTTCCGGTACAATAAAAAGTATATACCCTAGATGATGTAGGAAAAAATGCGGGAGTCTGGAACAAGATGGTTGCAGGTGCACTTACTTTTCTTAACTGAAAGGTATCGCTTATAGCAAATGTCGGCAGTTCAACCATTGGGGTAGCGTTTTTATAAAGCTGCCCGCTAAAAATCACCGCATTCAGCCTTTTTGAAAATACTTCCAGTGTATCGTTACTGGGTATCATATTTACAAACCTGGCTCTGAAATAACCAACAGGTGCATCATTGACGAGTTCCTGAATAGGAACTACATATGGATTTAACGGCGTTGGGTTTGGTGTGGTATCAGCTATATAAAATGTGGTATAGCTGTTTACTCCCAGGTCGTAATTCTTATTGCTTAAAGTATCACCTGCGATTGGTGTAATGTTAGCCCTGTTTAATATCACCTTTATATTAATGGCCAAGCCCGGAGCAACGGCGGTATATGATGGCGAAAGCGGAAAAGAGCCGCCATAACCAAGAGGTGCAGCATTGATCTTTATATCATTTATATACACATTTACCGATGGCCCTGTACCCGGTGTAACTGAAGAAGGGTAAGAAGCTGCATAGGTATTGATAAATTTCACGTAGGCTACGTTATTGGCAGGATTTGCCTGCAAAATGGTCAATGAAGTATCCTTGTCATAGCAAGAATTAATTACCAGAATACTTATTGCTGCCGTTATGAGTGTTTTAAATTTATTTGTCATTTTCTGTTTTTTTAAAGGTTAGGGTTGAGCAAACCATGGTCTGTAAGTGTTGTAGTCTAAATTTAATGCGCCTAATCTTGTTAACTCAGGAATATTATAGAGGTATTCTGAATTATACCTTGGCCTGCACCTGTAAACCAAATTACCATTGTTGGTTGAAATTAAGTTTATACCAGAGGGAGGCGTAAAGCCTGCATAAACCTGGTTGCCTGTTGCAGGATCAATATCTACGTAATGATACTTACGCATATCTGTCCAGGTTTGCTGAACTCCCCAACCATATAATGCAATATACTTTTGCAACATAATTTGCGATAGTGTTAAACTGGTAGAAACACCTGGAACTACAGCGGCAAGATAAGTAGCTTTATTAGCAGGTGTAATTGCATATACTGTTGGAACATTTTGCGGATATGTGGTGGTTATCATATCAAAATTCAGGCTGATGCCATTGGCATAGGCTGAAAGTGCCAGCGTTTTATCACCTTTAAGATAAGCAGCTTCAGCAATAATGAACTGTATTTCAGAAGCTGTCATCATTGGCCATGGGCTGGTATTTTGATAAAGATAACGGCTGCTGTCTGGTGCAGGAGCAGGTGTGCCCACTGTAGAAGATGGAGTTGCATTACCCCAGAAATTTTTAGGATAATCACTGGCAGTAACCCCACCAGAGCCAAGCCAGGGTGTAAATCCCTTAAAGGTGCCGTTTAGATTTTCACGAAGCATATAATATCTTCTTGGATCGGGTACACCATTAAAAGCCTGGGCATTATTACCCGACATAAGATCGGCAATAAATGCCGATTGCCTGATGGCACCTATATTACCTCTGAACGGGCCAAAATAATTGTTTACTGCAGATGTAAGGCCACCACTTACTTTTACCAGTGCATTATCTGCATTGGTAAGCAATGAAAGGTTGGCATATTTAATAGCAGAATCAGCATAACCTTTTGAAACAAAATCAGTTTTACCACTTAGGCTGATATAAGAACGGGCCAGTATTCCGTAAACAAATTTTTTCCATTTACTTACATCGCCATTGTAAAAGAATGCGTCGCCAATGGCAAGATTTGCCTGGCTTACAGCTCCATCTGTTCTGTTTAAATAGCTTAAGGAACGATGACAGATAACCCGGCAGCTGTCATAAAATTCCTGTTGGGTATCATAATGAAACTGAGTAAGACTGGTATTAAATGCTTCTTTTAAAATTGCATCTCCGTAGCAGTTGGTCAGCTCCAGCCATCCCCAGGCCCTTATAGCATAACCTACACCTACATAATCCCATTTTTGCTGCTCGGCACCCCATTCAATAATGCGGTTTACGTTGCCTCCGTGGCCATAATAAACAGTTCCCCAAAGGGCACCGGTGTTATCGCTGGCAGTTGCAGGGGCACCGGGGAAACCCATCTGCCCATAAAGTTCACCATTTGTTTGCGTACCCCAATACTGTATATAACGGCCCAGTAAAATACCATCGGCCTGAACACCAAAGCCTGTGCCATTGGATGAAAAGAAAGCTGTAAAGCCACCAATTACACCGGGTAAAATAGTTTCTATGGGCACTACAACCGGTGAGTTTGGATTTGGATATGCATCTTCAATCTTTTTCTTACAGGATGTTGCTAAAACGATGCTCAGCAACCCAAAGAAAAACATTGGTTTTATTATTTTATTTTTCATACAAAAAAATTTAAAATTTACTTTTTAGTTAATCATTAAAAACTGGCTTTTAAACCAAAACTTAATCCAACAGGAGTAGGTGCATTGCCCAAATCCATGCCATATCCGCCCACGCCCAATGTGCCGGGGTTATTTGCATTAATGGAAGGATCTGCACCTCTGTAATTGGTATAAAGGATCAGGTCATTACCTGTTATGAAAAAGCTCATTGCTTTTAAATATTTAACACGCTTTGTAAGTTTTTCTGGAAACCTGTAGTTTAAAGTAATATCTCTTAATCTGAACCAGTTAACATCTTTTTCAATAAACTCCTCATCGGGCATGGTGGTATAATAGGTACTTAAGAAATTAGGTATAATTGCAATTGTATTTCTTGTTGGGGTGGTTGTATTTTGAAAACCATCGTTCAATACACCTTCAACTACTATTGCATTATTACGGTTTGCAGTTCTGGCACTTTTGCCAATACCTGTCAATACCTGGTCAGTTCCGTTATAGATGTCTCCGCCAACTTTCCAGTCCCATAAGAAACTTAAGGTCCAGTTTTTATACCTGAAGGTATTCAGTGTTCCCAAAGTAAAATCAGGGTTCCTGTCGGCAATAAGTTGGTTACCACCATTGGTTAATGGCAAACCGTTTGCAGCATTAATAATAATCTGGCCAAACTGGTTACGCTGATAAGTTGAACCTGTAATGGTGCCGGTAGAATTGCCTCTTATCAATCCACCTCTTACGTTGGAAATGTAAGTATCTGAATTATAGTAATCATTGTATTGTCCTATTGATTCAGGCAGGGTTAACACTTTACTCCACATGTGAGAAAAGTTGAAATTAATATTCCAGTTAAAATTTTTCTTTTTAACCGGGTTAAGATTCAAAGTAATCTCAACTCCTTCATTACGTAAAGAAGAAGCATTGGTGGTGTTCAAAACCGCAGTGGTAGCATAACTGGCCCTGAAACCCTGGCTGATCTGTTCTGTACACAGGGTATTATAATAGGCAGCTTCTAAATTGATTCTGCCATTGAAAAATCTGAATTCTGTACCTACTTCATAAGTTGATTGCCTTTCGGGCACCAGGTCGGGGTTATTGTTTATAAAACTATAAGTGAACGTACCGCCTGGATTGGTAGAGCTACTTTGGTTAGGTACAAAAACCCTTTGGTTGGAATAAGGGTCATTCAATCTGGCAGTATTTGCCAGTGAAGCCCGCAGTTTAAAGTAATCAAGAATTTCCCTTGTTTTAAGTACCGGGAATATGTCTGACATAATTAAACTTAAACTTGCACCAGGGTAATTATAATTATTGTTTTTAGGAGGAATAGGAGAGGCTTTTTCAAAACGTTGTGAGTAAGTAAGGAATGCAACATTTTTATAGCCTAAAGAAACTTCACCGAAATAAGCGATCTCTCTGAATTGTCTTAAATTAGGTAAACCGTTTTTAGCTGCTCTTTGCAAGCGTGTTCTGGAACCCGGAGCAGTAAGACTACTGTCGGTTGGGTCCCAGCCGGTAACAATATTACCATACTTGTATATTTTACCGCCAACAATTGAATCGGCAATGCGGTTACCAAATACAGCATACTGCTGCGTTTCAAAATCCTGCCACATGGTACCTACCAACAACCTGGCGGTAAGACCTTTCCATTCTTTTTTAGCACTTGCTGTAATGGTGTGGTTATATCCTTTATAAGTGGTGTAATAATTTTCAAGTGTGCCTAATGTACCTGCAGTAAGGTAAAAAGACTGCGGGTGAATCATAATGTATCCATCAGTCTTGTAGGTGTCATATCCAAATCTGCCAGCCACATTCAGCCACTCAAAAGGTTTTATATCTATCCCCATGGTTGCTATCCAGCGCTTGGTAATGTCTCCCATGATATTATTTTTTGAACTCCAGATGGGGTTATCAAAATCTGCATTGGGATTAGCATTAAATAAAGTGAGTTTACCGCCATAATCATCCTGGTATCTTTCAATATTATTATTTGCCGGCCATTGGTAAAGGCTCATTAAATAAGAAGAAGAGCCTTTTGTTGGTTTTTTATTATCAGCATAAGAATAAGCAACAGAAGGCGTAAGCGTTATATATTTACCAATTTTGGTTGTATTGGAAATACGGGCAGAGTACTTTTTATAAAAATTATTAGGTACCACACCACTGTTATTTAAATATTGGCCCGAAGCACGGAAACCTACATTTTTTATTCCAAATTCCACGCCCAGATTATGTGTTTGCGAAAAACCTGTTTCATAGAAGTTGTGTAAGTTATCATACAATTGTGTTCCTGCAGGCCATTTAGGTCCAAATGAAGTGAAACGTCCTATGGGATCGGGAGTGGCATTGCTGGCACCGGGACCGTATTCATTATTTAATTTGGCAAACCTGGTTAATTTCTGCATCCGGAAATTATTATCGTAGGTTACTGCTATTTTTTTACCGGTAAGTTTTGCTTTTTTGGTTGTGATAACAATGGCACCCGAACTTGCCTGGCTGCCATAAAGTGCAGTAGCTTCCGGGCCTTTTAGCACTGTGTAAGATTCTATATCATTGGGATTTAAATCTGCAATACGGTTGGTATTGTCAATATTTCTGTTGGCTCCGTCACTGGCAAGGCCAACACCGCTTCCCCCCTGGGAGTTGGAGTTGAATGTAGTATTATCTGCAATAACGCCATCTATTACAAACAAAGGCTGGTTGGTACCTGATAAGGTATTAAAGCCTCTTAAAATAATACCCGACGAAGCTCCTGCAGTACCTGTTGTTGGTGTTACACTAAGGCCTGCAACTCTTCCCTGAAGTGCATTAATAAAATTTTCCCTTTGAGTTTCTGCAACATCTGCTCCTTTTACTGTTTGAACAGAATAACCCAGTTCCCTGGGTGTTTTTTTAATGTCCATGGCAGTTACAACAACTTCATCCATGGTACCATCTTTTGCAATCATATTTACCGTAACATTGCCGCCATCTTTTACTTTAGTTTGCTGGCTTCCAAAATTAACGGAACTGATCACCAGAACATCTCCTGTTTTGGCAGTGATGGTAAAGTTTCCGTTTGCATCTGTTTTTGTTCCCGATTTTGCACCTTTTACAAGTACAGTAGCACCCACAACGGGTTGGCCTTTTTCATCCAGTACCCGGCCCGTAACCGGTGCCTGTGCCTGTGCTAATAACGGAACAAGGAAAAACAGAATAGCAATCAATCTGTTTGTAAATTTTCTCATATAAGTCGTGTTTTGGTTGTTTAAAAAAAGTTCTATTTTAAATTTATTTACATTACTGTTATTCCTGCAGCTACATAAGGTTGCAGCAGGGGGTGTTCTTTTGGTAATTCAGTTATCAGAATATCTATTTTATTTAAATCGCAAACCTTAACAGGCTGCATGGTATTTATCTTTTCAGAAATGGTAAGGCAAACTACTTTTTGCGATGCCTCAACCATGGCTTGCTTTATTTGTACCACATCCCAGTCGCTGTCGGTAATACCGTATTGCAGATCAATTGCATTGATACCCAAAAAACATAAATCGGGTTTAAGGGTATTAATTTTGGCAATGGCATGTGTACCCAGCGTAATTTTTGAGTTTTTTGATAATTTATCGCCAATCACAATCACTTCAAGCATAGGGTGGTGCATGTATTCAACAATTGCCGGAATACTGCCGGAGATAAAGGTAGCAGAAAGATTTATGGGCAGTGATCTAGCCATTTCAATAACAGTAGTACCGCCACCGGTTAATACAAACATGCCGTCTTTAATCAGGCGGGCAGCTTTTTCACCAATGATTCTTTTACTATCCTGCGAATAAATTTTTTTGGAAGGGTAAGTTATATCGTTAAATGCATGAGATAATGCGCCACCATGAACTTTTATTAATTTCCCTTTACCATCCAGTTCCTGTAAATCCCTGCGTATGGTGTCTTCCGAAACGTCAATTTCGAAACTTAAGGTATTTGACAATACTTTATTATGCAGATTTACCTGGTGTACAATGTACGCCTGTCTTTCTCTTTTGAGCATCAGTTAGTTATTCTTATTCAAATTAGGAATTTAAATGCAGAAAACAGCAGATTTTTAATAAAAATATTGCACATACTGTGCAAAAACCTGCAAAACCTGCATTGTTCAGTTAGACGGGAAGTTGATTTTTAAAAAAACAGTGATTCATTTTACGTACCCCTTTTTTTACTTTGCAAACCTTTTTTTTGTTTTTTGGGAGGCATTGGATTGCTGTCATTTGTCAAAGCTGGTACCTCTAACTTAAGTGAATCTTTCAAAACCGCATTTTCTTCCTCATCACCTGGTAAATAATAATCACCAAAAATAGAGCTAAGTACTTTGGCATGATAAACAGCCCTGGTGAATTTATTGCCAATTACTATAATGGTTGCTTTTTCTTTAAGCAACCGTATAAAACTGGCATTACTGCCATGCCACCAGCCATTGTGATAAATGATCTTATTCCCATCCGGAAAAATGTTCATACGCCAGCCAAGGCCATAATTGTGCTGGCCGGGCTTTTCGTTGCTATAAGGTGCATACGCCTGTTCAAGTGTTTCGGGGGTAAAAATTAAATTTGAAGACAAGGCCCTGTCCCAGGTAAGCAGGTCACGTGGGGTGGTGTAAATATTTTTATCTCCATAAACCTGGTCCAGAAAATTAAAAGCTTCCGGCACTCCACGCCAGTTATAGCTGGGTATAGCTTTTAATGTATCGGCCAAAGAAAAAACATACGTGTGTTTCATTTGCAAGGGGATAAAAAAACTCCGGCTCAGGTAAGCGGCATAGGTTGTTCCCGTAATTTTTTCTATCAATAAAGCTAATAAAGCATAATTGGTATTACAGTAAGAGAAATGTAAACCGGGTGTTGTAACATCGGGCAGTGCTGCTTTGTAGGTAATTAAATAATTGAGTACATCTTCATTTTTTACGAAGCGTGTTTTATCCCACCCCAGGGTTTCCATAAAATAATTGTAGTTGGGTAAGCCGCTACGGTGGTTTAAAAGCGTGCGGATAGTTATGCCCGGATAATTAAATGCCGGAAAATATTTACTGAATTCATCATCAATATTAAGCTTTCCTTCCTGCCTCAATTTAAGTACCGCCATGGCAGTAAATGTTTTTGAAATGGATGCAATGTGCATGGATGAATTTGCTGTAATGGTATCCTTGCCCGGTAAATGTGCGGTGCCGCTGTATTTTTCAAAGACGATATTACCATCTTTGGCAACAACAATTCCTCCATTAAAACCTTTTAATAATAAAACACTATCGTACCAGAGCCGGCAGGAATTTTGGATGCGGCCGGTTTCTGCAGCCGATATTGAAACAAGTTTAGGCAATTCAATTATCTGTAAACTATCGGCTTCATTTTTTTTGCTTTTATTGCCGGACGAATTGCAGGCTGTATTTATTAAAACACATGTAAACAGGGGAAATAAAAAAGTAAATGAAAATGTTTTAGGCAATGCAGGCATGATATTTTTTTACGGTTCAGATAGAATATATTTGTGCAAAATACGCAGTAATCATCATGGCCGAAAAAAAAATAACCAGTTATCCCAAAGAAAAGATAAACATTCTCTTTTTAGAAAATATAAGCGATGTTGCAGTTAAGAACTTTAATGCTGCAGGATATACCAATGTGAAGAAGATAAATGGCGCTTTAACTGAAGCCGATTTGATAACTGCCATAAAAGATGTTCACCTGCTTGGCATACGCAGTAAAACACAATTAACAAAAAAGATACTGGACGCTGCACAAAAATTACAGGCAATTGGCTGTTTTTGCATTGGCGTTAACCAGGTAGATTTAAAAACCGCAACAAAAAACGGCGTTGCTGTTTTTAATGCTCCTTACAGTAATACCCGCAGTGTAGCCGAATTGGTGATTGGTGCTTCTATAATGCTTATCAGAAAAATTATTGATAAAAATAAAGCAGCGCATGAAGGAGTATGGCTGAAAGAAGCAAGTGGCAGTTACGAATTAAGAGGTAAAACTCTGGGCATAATTGGATACGGTAATATTGGTAAGCAGGTAAGTGTACTTGCCGAAAGCCTGGGTATGAAAGTTATTTTTTTTGATGTGGAAACCCAACTGCCTTTAGGTAATGCAGAAAGCAGGAAAAGCCTGAAGGATGTGGTTAGTAAATCGGATATTGTTACGATGCATGTGCCCGAACTTGACAGCACAAAAAACCTGATCAGCAAAAACGTGCTGAAACAATTTAAGCAAGGCAGTATTTTAATTAACTATGCAAGGGGAGAAGTAGTTGACCTGGATGCATTGCGTTTGGCTTTGCTGGATGGGCATTTGGGCGGTGCTGCCGTTGATGTTTTTCCGGTAGAGCCAGAAAAAAACGGCGATCATTTTTCATCACCATTACAGGGCCTGGGCAATGTATTGCTTACACCACATATTGGCGGCAGCACACAGGAAGCACAAAGTAATATTGGCGATGATGTGAGCGGTAAATTATTTAACTACCTCGAAAAAGGCAGCAGCATTGGCTCTCACAGCATTCCTGAACTGGCGCTGCCACCGCAGGAAGGAACGCATCGCATTTTGCATATACATCACAACGTACCCGGTGTGCTTTCAGAAATTAATACACAACTAAGCAAACACAAGATCAATATACTTGGGCAATATCTTAAAACCAACGACACAATTGGTTATGTAGTACTGGATGTAAATAAGAACCTGAGTAAAAATGCATTGGAATTATTAAGGAAGGTAAAGGGGACTATTAAAGTGAGAATGCTGTATTAAATATTTTAACGAACAGGTCACTTATTTAGGCAGCTCAACATAAACTGTTGTGCCTTTCCCTTTTTCGCTGTTAATAGAAAGCGTTGCATTCATCATTTTCAACAGGTCTTTAATGATAAGATAACCAAGCCCATTTCCTTTTTTATTATCCATATTCGCAGATGAAACAATGAACTGGTCGGCCATTATATTTTTAATCTGATCAGCTGACATACCAACCCCTTCATCACTCACACTGATTATTATTTTGTTTTCGGTTTCCCGGGCATTTACTGTGATACTTCCATTTTCAGAAAAATGAATCGCATTAGTTACCAGGTTGTAAACTAAAATTTTAAGTGCTTCAAAATATTGTGTTACCGAGAATGCCTCATCAACATGGCTGATGAGCTTTAAATTTTTCTGGTGCGCCATTGAATTTAATATGCTGAAAACCTGGTTCAGCATTTCCTGCAAATGAAACTGCTCTTTTACCAGCCGCCGGTTTTCGTTTTGATATTTTATCCAGTTGAGAATATTGGTGCTTAATAATTGCAATTCCTTGGATGTGGTGGTGATCTCTCTGATGGTTTCATCTTTCAGCTCTTCGGGCATTACTGATTTTTTTTCCAGCAGATTTTTTCCTGCCACATTTAAAAATTTAAGCGGCGTAATAATATCATGGCTGATGATGGAGATGAGCCTGTTATTAATACTGTTATTTTTTTCGAGGGTATTATTTTTTTGCAGCAGTTCTTCAGTTTTTTCTGCAACCTGTTTTTCGAGTTTTCGCTGGTTTATTTCCAGCTGGTTAACCCTTATCCTGTAAATTAAAATAAACATACCCAATATAGCCGTTGCTATCAACGCATAAAACCACCATTGCTTATACCAGGGTGTGGTAATGCTGAACTGGATGGTTTTGTACGAATAATTATCTTTACCAAAACCGTTTAGTTTCCTGATGCGTAAAGTATATTTTCCCGGGTGCAGGCCACCAAGCCTGATAAAAGTTTCATTATCTGTTTTAACAGCTTTCCAGGTTGTGGTATCATTCAACTGATAATCGAGATAAATATTTTCTTTATTGCACCAGGCAGAAAAACCAAGTTCAAATATGATCTCCTGGGTTTGTGCCGGCAGGCTTTTATATTGCAGTGAATCTGCATTCACAGGAATGTTATCTACCAGTATATCATCAATAAAAATTTCTCCTTCGGGCAAGACCGGTATTGCTTTTTCTGGATCTACCCATAATAAACCATCCATGGTTGGAAATGAAATGATGTTATTGCTTAAACGTAAGGCGCAAGGTGTGCAACCTCCATTCAGTTCTGTCATTTCCATACCATCTTTCTTACCAAAATAATGGTAGTAAACCACGGGTGCATTTTTTTCAAAGGCATTTGTGATTTCTGATAAACTGGCTTTAAACAGCCCCCGGTTTGTACTTATCCAGCAATAGCCATTGTTATCAGACACAAAACAATGTGTGTATAAAAGATATTTATTTTTATCAAGTGGCATCGCTTCGATCTTTCCATCTTTATAGATATAAAATCCGGAGCCATAAGTGCCGAAAAAAACATAATCCCTGTATTTCCAGATGCTGCGCACACAAATATTTTCTTTGGTAAACAGTGTATCAAATTTATTGTTGGTTGTATTAAACCTGAGTAAACCGGCGCAGGTTGCAACACCCAATATGCCCGGACTTAGTTCTGTAAAATCAAAAGTTACCACACCTTCCAATGCTTTTGGATATTTATACAGATACCGGAGACTGTCTGCTTCCAGAATAGCTATGCCGTTTAAGTTTGCTGAATAAATAGATGTTCCCGATTCGGCTATTATATCACCCGATGTTATTTTGGAATATATTTTTGTGAGGCCTGTGTTACTGTTGTACTGGTGCAGACAGTGATTACCCTGTGGCATTTCCTGCTGTGTGTACCACAATAAATTTCCATTGGTTCGGGAAACATTAAAAGAGAATTTACCTTTTACAGGTAAGATATTCCCGGCAGACTTGTTATCGCCAATTACATCGTTTTCGTTGGTTAAGATATTGCCGTTTGAAAGTTCAATCTGTGAATAATAGGAGTTCCTGTTTTTTGAATTGACATCATTTCTTCTCTTTGATTCAACCCTGTTTCTGCTGATAACAATAAGGCCTTTTGATTCTGTACCAATAAAAAGCAGTTGATTTTTTTTGCTGTACTGAACAGACTTGATATATGAATCAGCGGGAATGCCCGTAAATAGCAGGCTGGCAGTTATAACCTTGCCATTGAAAGACAAGAGCCGTGCAGTTTGTCCGTCAACATAAACAGGATTTGCCATTCCGGTTTGCCAATACAGGGTACTGTTACCGGCTTTAGGATTCAATATGTTGCCGGTTTCCTCAGTAATTAAAACCGGCGAGATACTCATATCTGCTGTATTCAAAAGAAAGATTTCTTTTTTATTATTAGCAATAAAATAACTGTTATTGATTTTAAAAACGTTGCCAACATTTCCATTCCCAAAAGATAATGTTACCGGCTCTTTTAAATTGATTGAGAAAAAGAAAAGATTTGTATTATTAAGAACCAGGCAGGATGTATCGCTCAGGGGTACTATTTTATTAAAACCAGATGCAAAGGAAGGAGATGTTAGCAGGCCTGCATTTTTATTAAAAAAAATATCAGATATACCCAATAAATAATAATTTCTGATATAAGGGTTAATAGTGCTGTTTGTTGCAGATTTTTTCCAGAGTGCCGGTTTACTTTGATCAATAAAAAAAATATTACCGGGTTGATCCGATAAATATATTTTTCCTGCATTGTTCCGAACCATAAAAAGCATTCTCTCTGATGCAATGGCTGGCATATTTTCTTTGGTATACGACTTGAAATCAACGCCATTAAATCTTACAATACCAGCTTCGGTGGCCATCCATAAAAAACCGGTTTTTTCATCCCATTGCATTCCTTTAATACCATTAGAGGGTAAGCCATTATCAGTAGTATATTGCTGTACGTGGTAGTCCGCCGCAGTTTGAGATGCAGCCGTAGACGTAATAATAAAAAAGAACAGTAAAATGTACAGTCTTTGCATAAGCGTTTTACAGCAAACAAGTTACTGCATCCAACTTAATAATTAACATTATAAAGCGTAGCAAGTTCCATTAGTTCTTTGATATTACCGGCAGTTGTTTTTTCAAAAATGCGGGTTTTGATGGTAGAGATAGTATTCATTTTTAAGTTCAGGGTCTCGGCAATGTCTTTGGTTCCAATTCCTTTAAGCACATAATGAAGTATCTCTAACTCCCGTGGAGCAAGTGATGTAAAAGGATTATCCTGCACATGAATATTGGCTTGCCTCACCGGTGCTTCATTGTGCATGAATTTTTGCAGTACCTGTATCATCTCTTCTTCGCCAACTGATTTAGACATGTAGTAGTTAATGCCGTATTGTTTTAAAGCTTCGCCATAAATTTCGGCGGGTTGCATGGAGAAGATCAGGATGTTCAGATCGGGATATACCCTTCGTATGTTAGGAATTACTTCCAGTGTGCTGCCGTCAGATAAAATAATATCAAGTATAAGGTGTGTGTATTTATTTTTTACCAGTTCGGTCATCAGTTCATTGCAGGTGCCAACTTCGTGTAAATCGTTATATCCAAGTGTTAGCTGCATGTGCAGTTTTAACCCTTTTCTTATCATGCTGTGATCATCCGCTATCAGTATTTTTGGTTGCATATTTTATCTGATGATGGTTACCAATCCCTGGAAAACCTGGTTTCTGTTATCGTTTAACTTAATGAAATATACATAAGAACCACCGGGTTGTTTTGTCCCCTTAAAGGTACCATCCCACATGTTATTTACGTAATTATTTGTTTCAAATATTTTTTGTCCGTAGCGGTTAAATAAAGTTACCACTGCATTGGGATATTGCGCCAGCGATGGTATTTCCCATTTATCGTTAAGGCCATTGCCATCGGGTGTAAATGCATTGGGTATGTATACTTCTGTAACTGATTTTACAAAAACAGCATCAGTTGCTTTGCAGTGTGTATTCACATCTTCGGCCTGCAAAATATAAGTTGTATTTACAGCAGGCAAAGCAGTTGGCCTTAAAATATTGATTGCACTTAAACCTGCTGAAGGAGTCCATAAATAATTATAGGCAGATGGCGGTAATACCGATGCATCCAGCGTTACAGGATATCCATAGTAAGCAATTTTATCGGGCCCGGCATTAACGATGGGTGTTGGATTAATAACCAATACATCTGTTGCTGGCAGCGATTTACAGCTGTTTACATCAGTAACAGTTAAAGAAATATTGTATGTTCCGGCGGTACTATAAGTTCTGTTAAAGGGTGGGGCAGAAGTGCCGGTACCATTACCAAAATTCCAGCTCCAGGTACTTACTCCTGCAGCGGCTGATGTAAATGCAAGCGGAATACTTTCGCAGGCCGTATCTTTTTTAATACTGAAAGATGCAACGGGATTTTGGTTGATGATTGGTATGATGTTAAACGTAGTATCGGACGCACAAACAGAACCAACAATGCTTACCACATGTTTTACTGTTATATTGGTTAATGCTGTTGTGTAAATATGAGTTGCAGTATTTCCTGCAGTGGTATTTAAAATTTGAGTATCTCCAAAATCCCAGTACCAGCTTGTACCAACAGTATTGGTATAGCCCGAAGTAAAAGTAAATGTATTGCCTACGCAAGGTGTACCGGTAAAACTAAAAGGCGCAAGTGGCTTATCACTGATGGTAATTGTTTTTTTAGCAGTATCACTTTTACAACCCAGAGCCGATGTTGTTATAAGCGTAAGTGTATAAGTACCTGCGCTGGTGTATGTATGTGTAAAAGGAGTGTTGGTTGCACGTATGAGTGAAGTAAGATCACCAAAATCGTATTGCCAGCTAACAATGCTTCCGCTGCTTACAACAGAAGTATCTGTTATCTGCATGGGCGCATTGGTACAGCCTGCAGCCAGTATGCCCGGTTTTGAAACAGGATCAGGAGCAATGGTTATTTGTTTGGTGGTATCACCTGTGCAACCTTCGGCAGTAAAAATGCGGTAACGTATATTTTGTACACCGGCTGTTGCAAATTTCTTTTTTGCATCAATGGTTGTTTGTGTGGTAGCATCATCAAAACTCCATAAATAACCGGTGATGTTGAATGTGCCAGGTGGATTGATGTGATTGAAGAAAACCGTATCACGCAAACAATTATTTGCCGTGATTGAAAAATCTGAATATGGCTTGATAAAAATTGATATTGTCTTTTTTGAAGTGTCGCTGATACAACCATTGCTGGAAGTAGTTACTAATGAAACATTGTAGGTGCCCGGCAATGC
This sequence comes from uncultured Chitinophagaceae bacterium, assembly GCA_963715585.1. Taxonomy (GTDB): domain Bacteria; phylum Bacteroidota; class Bacteroidia; order Chitinophagales; family Chitinophagaceae; genus Ferruginibacter. Next base: position 1,700,505 of record OY970254.1, read on the forward strand.
ATACCGGTGATAAAAAGGTGTGTTGGTTGTCCTGGTAAGCGTTGTTGCATCGCCAAAATTATACCGCCAGCTGGTAATGGTACCAACTGCAATGGATGAAGTGTCGGATATCAAAACAGAATCTACACAATTGGTGGCAGTAGCGCCCAGCCTGCTTATGGGGCTGTCGAAAATATTTATTGTTTTGGTTGTATCGCCTGTGCAACCCGATGTTGTAAAAATGCGGTAGCGTATATTTTGCACACCGGCTGTTGCAAATTTCTTTTGTGCATCAATGGTTGTTTGTGTGGTGGCGTCATCAAAATTCCATAAATAACCGGTGATGTTAAATGTGCCCGGTGGATTGATGTGGTTAAAATAAATCGTGTCCTTCAAACAGTTTAATGCAGAAATGGTAAAGTCGGCACGTGGCTTATCACTTACAATAATTGTTCTTCTGAAAGTATCACTCTTACAACCCATATCAGAAATAGTAACAAGCGATAAAATAAATGTACCGGCAGTATTGTAAGGATGATAGAAAGCTGTATTGTTATTTCTTACCAAAGTATTGCCATCGCCAAAATCGTAATGCCAGCTTGCAATAGCGCCCAATGCAATGGTAGATGTATCGGTTATATGCACCGAGTCACGGATGCAGAGGCCGGTAGCCGAACCAAACAAAGCTGTTGGCTTTGCAAACACAGTTACAGATTTGTATGCAGTATCACTAATACAACCATTGTTTGATGTGGTTACCAGTTTAATAATAAATGTACCCGGTGAAGTATAGGTGTGATAAAAATTTGTATTGGTGTTGCGTACTAAAGTGGTAGCATCACCAAAATCATATCGCCAGGTGGTGATGGTGCCGCTTGCAATGGAAGATGTATCGGATACTAAAACCGAATCGCTTGCACAGGCAGGCGTGCTTACACCAATCTTTGCAAGAGGGCTGGGGAAGATGTTCAGCACTTTGGTGGTATCACCGGGGGCACAGCCATTATCGGGATAAACACGGTAGCGTACATTTTGTATACCTGCTGTTGCAAATAATTTATTTGCATTAACTGTTGCCTGTGTGGTGGCATCATCAAAATTCCACAGATAATTTACAATATTAAAACCAGCAGTATTTGATGTGCCTGTAAAATGAATGGTATCTTTTAAACAGTTAAGTGCCGATACCGTAAAATCGGCCACGGGGCCGGGTTTTACAACAACTTTTACAGAAGCAGAATCTACCTGGCTGCAATTTTGTATTACTGCAGATGAATAAACAACGGGTACATAAAAAGTACCATAATTTGAAAAAGTAAAATCCTGTTGCAGGCTGTATACATAATAACTACGGCCATTGATCAATTCGGTAAGTACTGGAACCGGGTTACTTATTATAGAATCAACATTTGGAGAAATGCCAGCCACCTGGCTCAGTTTCCAGTGAATGGATGTAGCCGGTTGTGCAATTTTTACAAACAAACGTACCGGCGTGTTTTTACAGGTAAACGTATCAACCTGTGTGCTGGTGCTGTTGGTATTTTTAATGTTGCTGTAAAAATTCAGGTTGTTTATTAATGTGCCCACATTGTAACCATAACTTTCAAAATAACCAATGCCGGTTACAATAGCCGTGAATGCAGAGTCACTCGTGACCGTATGCTGTGCATCTGCATTTGTTAAGTTTGCGAATGCAACGGAGTAAGCTGGATTGTTGGGATGCACTTTTATTTGTGCTGCCGGCAGGGGAGCACCATCAACCCGTAAAGAAGTAATACCAGCCGTGGGTAAGGTGATATTTGCATACACATAATCAATACCAAATTTTGAACTAGTATAAAACAACACAGATTTTTGTCCCTGTTCAATCGGGCTCAGGTAAATCATTTCCGGATCGCCATACTGGTTATTATTAAACATCCAGCATTGGTTTTTATTGGGTGTGTATTGCGAAACCATGATGGGTTTATCAGCAGTAAAATAATCACCACCGGTAGAATCCATATGCTCATAAAAGAAATTTTTTATCAGGCCCGTCATTACAACACCATTCTTTTTAACAACAGTGGTAGGATCCTGTACACAAATACGATAATAATTGCGGAATGTACTATTAATATTTGTGTTGGTGTTATTGAGTGTGTGATGTGTAAGATAACGTGTACCCCAGGCCTGTGCAGGAAATATCTGCTGCTGCATAAACTCACCACCGTCACCGCGGCAAAGCCTGATGCCACCAGAGCCGGAGAACAGTGCAAAGGGATGGCACTTTGCATCATTACCGGGTACAGAAACGATTTTGCTTCCTGTCATGTCTTTGCTTGCTGAGTCTGCATTTCCATTAAAAACTGCTTTGCCAAAAACATTAAACATTTCTCCTTTGTTCAGGTTTATAGTATAAGTTATACCGGGCAACCAGCCATTTTTTGTTGTGTCGGCTGGTGTTATTTCCAACCGGGTATTATCTTCAGATGCTACAGCATAAAACCAGGAGTACCAGTCGGAAGGGCTGGACTGCGAAGTAGTTTGATAGTAATTAATGGAATAGTATTTATATCCATAGGTTTCAACCGGCATCAGCATGGTTGCGCCTGAAACCATCAATGCATATACATGCGCATAAACTGCAACTGGCACATCACTTACAATATGAATTCCCCTGGTAGATAAGCCATCGGTCAATATCCTTGCATCGTTGGGGCCCGATTTTGGAATTAAAATAGTTGCATTTACAGTATTGGCAGGAATATTCACTGTCTGGGTCCAGCCTGTAGAATTAATAGAAACTGTAACTGTTGCCGGAAGTTCGGTACTGATATATAAAGCAAGTTCCTGTTGATTCACCGGTGCATCATTAAAATACCCATAATTAAAACCATAACCAAGCCAAAACTCTTTACCCCGGTTTGACTTATCCTGGGCAGATAATGACTGAAAAAAAATCAGGCAGGTTAATATTAATGCAACAATCTTTTTCATAAACATTTTTTCAATAAACAATATTCCATAAAGTAGCGAAATATGCCAGTAGAATTAATTCTACAAACACAATTTGTATAAGCATGTAACATTGCCCAAGTTTCCAAATTATAACCAAACAGTTTTATCATGAACAAGCATTACTTACAAAGAATTTATTGTTTCCTGGTATTGATGATCCTTGCAACAGGCGCAGCTTTTGCACAGGGCTACAACACTACCAACTGGAAATTCAGCAATCCAAAGCAATTTGGATTTACTGTTCTGGACGTTGATTATTTTGATAACAATAATGCCATTGCTGTAGGCAGTAACGGCGGTATTGCCAAAACTACCGATGGCGGTTTAAACTGGACCTACGGTGTCTTTACTTACATTAACCCCGCCAGTTTTAAGGTTACGGCCAATTTTAATGATGTTCATTATGTAACATCAACAGTTGCTTATGCAGTAGGTAGTTTAGGTGCGATGGCAAAAACAACAGATGGTGGAGCCACCTGGAATTTTGTTGCAACCCCACTTTTACCAAACACAAAAAATATCAATGCATGCTGGTTTGTAGATGCTAATAAGGGATATATTGGTGGTGAACAAAACAATACATCCGATTCTTTACCCAAATTATATATTACATTAAATGGTGGTGCTACCTGGGATTCAATTGCAGCACCTGCGGTTAACGGAGTTTCCCGTGTTGGTTATGTCAGCAATGCTTTAATCCCCTCGGTACTTTATCCGGTAAATGCCAAATTGAAAGAAATATTCCGCATTGAATTTATCAATGACAGTACGGGATATGTATGCGGTAGTAACTCTTATGGTGTTACCTTGTTCCCTAGTGTTAGTTTTAGGGCAACCAGCACTACAGTTTGTACACCACTTACCACATTCTTAACCTCCGGGTCTATGGCTGGAGCTTTGCTTTGGAAATTCAAAAGCGGCGTACTAACCGATTATTCATTAACTAAAGAAAGGCTTGGCTATACGGGAATTAATACCAATACAATTAATTGCTCTACTACATTTGGAACGGTAACGCCCAATACCCAGCAATACAGGGCAATGAACATCGTTAACGACAGCACTGTCGTTTTGATGTCGTTTAACAACAACACGGTTGTAAAAGTAAATACCGGTAAAAATGACTCTACAGCCAATGTGAATGCGCCGGGAGTTTTTGAAACAGGTAAATATGAAGTACTCAATTTTCCTTTTCCTCCCACGCAAGGCCCTAATGCAGGTCCGCCAATTCCAAACCCGCAGGTTTTGCTGGCTTCCAACCCTTACCAGATGAGGAGAACAGCCAATGGAACGCTGGTGGTTAATGGCAACTTTGGCCGCATGTTTAAATCGGTTGATACCGGAAGAAACTGGATACAGGATGTTACTTTGCCACAAGGCCAGAATTATAGTGCGAATGGAGTTTGGTCAATGGATATTGCACCCAATGGCAGGTTTTTAACCATGGGTTCAAATGGTGTGGTTGCGGATTCTATGCCAGGTTCACCTTGGCATAGTAACTATGTAACAACGCCGCTGGGCGCAAGTTATAATGATATGGAATTTGTGGATTGCAATAATGGAATTGCTGCAGGCGGTTCTTCTATTACAGTTACCAATGATGGAGGTAATACCTGGATTGACCGGGCGAGCCCTGTTTTAGGAGCCCTTTTTGCCAACATAACACACCTGTCTTATGTTAGTCCAACAAAAGTATATTTTACTACCAGTATTGGAAATATTTACCGCTCGGCCAACCAGGGAATTAATCTAAGCCCGGTATTTGCCGAGCCGCTAGGTGGCCAGGTAAATGATATTGCCTGGCAGGGAGCGGACAGTTTATGGGCTGTAGGATTCAGTTCTTTTAGTGTTCCTACTGCTTCAAGGCAAGGTAAAGTTTACCGTTCATTCAATAATGCCGCCACATGGGATACTATTCCCGTTGGCCCGATTGGTTCATTATCTTTTACTCCCAGAGCAATGGATTTTCCAACCCGCAGTATTGGTTATATATGCGGAACCAGGAATTATGTTTATAAAACTACTGATGCCGGTGCCACCTGGACAGATATAAGCCCGTTCCCAGCTCTGACACCACAACTTACTTATACTGCAATTCAGGCACTTAATAAGGATACCATTTTTGTTATAGGCGTTGGTTTTCCACGCAAAGCGGTTTACCGCACTACAGATGGTGGTGCAAACTGGACCGATATAACCGGTAATATTCTTACCACTGGTGTAGGTAACCTGAATGGTATTTTAATGCATGATATCAATAACGGTTACGTAATGACTCCCGGTGGTGCATTACTGGTTACCAATAATGGCGGTACAAGCTGGACTTTGGACTTAGCTCCAACAGGTAACCTGTTTACTACTGCTGCATTTGTTCCAAAAGTTGTAGGGCCAGGCGTAAATATGGTTAACAGAAAAATGCTGGTTTCAGGACCAAACATCTCAGGTGCACCTATCATGGAATATGGCAACCCTGCCAATACACAGGTTAATTCAACAGAATTAATTGCAGGTGCTGCGTGTTCATCGCCAAACAGCGGAAGTATTACTATTACTGCCACTGGTGGTCTTGCACCATATACTTACCAGCTTGATGCAGGAGCATTCCAACCTTCAAATGTATTTAACGGAGTTTCTGCCGGTACGCATACAATAACTATTAAAGATGCTTATTGTGGCTTGCTTACCAAAACTGTTACCGTTGCTTTAAACGACGACCAGGTTTTAAACACCAATATCACAACTGCAACAATTTGTGCCGGAGCATCGGTACAGTTAATTGCTTCAGGTAATTCTACAACTTATTTATGGAGTCCCGCTTTAGGTTTATCCAATCCTAATATTGCCAATCCAATAGCCTCACCATTGGTTACTACTACTTACACAGTTACTGCAACTTTAAACAGTTGTGTTAAAACAAGAAGTATAACAATCAATGTTAACCCAAATCCGGGTTTGGTAATTGTTGCAGATCCCGGCACAACATTGTGCGAAGGTGATCCAACTTTGCTAACTGTTTACGATGCAGGCAGTGCAGTTGGTGGTACTATACCTTTAGGAGTACAAACCGGTACATTCAGCAGTCTTGCACGGGGTTACTGGTTTACAGCACCAACCAACTTTACAATGACGGCATTGCGTGTGCCGACAGATGCATCTGCAGGTAACCAGAATGTGGCTGTGGTAAGATTTACAGGAGCTACACCACCTCCGGCTTTCCCTGGTACAACCAATGCATTTACTACTTTATTTGTATCTCAGAATAATCCTGCTGCAGGAAATATTCCGGTTAGTATTGCAATCAATGCAGGCGATGTAATCGGTATCATGGGTACCCGTGGTGCTGATGTGAATTCTTATCGCATCAATCCAAATACAACAACAATTGGAGGATTCACTGTAAACCTTACCAGGATGGGAATGCAATTCCCGCTGGCAACAACAGCTCCTCAACAGATATGGACAGAAGCTGCTTCTATATCAAGAGTTTTCTTTGATTATACCATCGGTTCACTTGGCCCACAATCAACCGGTACCTTCTTATGGAGCCCTGCTGCAGGTTTAAGTTCTACAACTTCTAACCCGGTTGCAGCTTCTCCAATGAATACAACAACATACACAGTAACCCGTACAACGGTTCCCGGAGGTTGTGTTGCATCGGCGCAGATAACAATAACAGTTAACAAGCGTCCTGTAGTTACAACACAGCCTGCCAATAATGTTAGATGTGTTGGTACTGCTGCAACCTTTACTGTAGGTGCAACTGGTACAGGCCTTGCCTATCAATGGCAGGAAAGCCTTACAGGTTGTCCTGGTACAACATGGACTAACCTGCCTAATGCAGCTCCTTATGGCGGTGTAAACACAGCAACGCTTACCATTAACCCGGTAACGGGATTAATGAGTGGCAGAGGATACCGTTGCGTAGTAACTGGTACTTGTGCTCCGTGGAATCCGGCAACCAACGTATCAAACTGTGCTACCTTAACGGTTAATCCATTACCGGTTGTTACTATTAGTCCTGTTGGCCCCGTATGTGGTGGTGTTGCGGGTTTATTTGGTACACAATTAAGCACAGCATCTGCTCCTCCTCCGGTACCGGGTTCGGTAACGATCAATTCAGGAACAATCAGTGTTCCTGTTCCTGATAACAGTTTAGCCGGTGCAAGTTCTAACCTTACCATGGCTGGAATACCAGCTAATGCTACTATTACAGGAGCAAGAGCCAGCTGGACAATGCCTCATACCTGGAATGGAGATATGGTATTTGTATTAAAATCTCCAAATGGAAGCATACTTAACCTTGACTATTATCTGTCTACAACAGGCGGTGCTGGTGCAACAACAGGTTTTGTAAATACTACAGTAAGCTCTGCAGGTGTTAATGCCCTTAGCACAGGTACCGGTACTTATACAGGTACTTTCAAAGCTGATGCGGTTACAACAACAATTCCATTCGGCCCTTCAGGCCCAACAGGCTTTACACCAACCGTTTCAACCTGGACGCCGATGTACACTCCTATTCCTAACGGAACATGGACTTTGGCTATGTATGATGGTGGTGGCGGTGATCTTGGAACTTTAACCAACTGGACAATTACCGTAGATTATACCACACCAGGTACAACAAACTCTACACTTTCTTATGTATGGTCTCCGTTGGCAGGTTTGTATAACGATGCTGCAGCTACCATTCCTTACACAGGTACCAACACACCTGTCGTATATGCTGCACCAACTGCATTAACTACTTATACTGTAACAGCTACAGATATAGTTACCGGTTGTGTAAGTACAGCTTCAGTATTGGTTAACTATACTCCACCAGCACCAACAGTAACACCAAGTTCTGTTACCATGTGTCTGGGAGATCCAGCTGTACGTTTGATAAGTTCATCAGCAACCAGTACATCAGTACAGTTCTGCTCTGGCCCTATCAGTGTTATAGTACCTGACAACAACCCTGCAGGTTCAACAAGCAATATTACCGTTTCCGGTATTCCAGCTTCTTGTAACGTATCTGCGATGTCAGTTACTTTCAATATGCCGCATACCTGGGCTGGTGATGTTGCCATTGCGTTAAAAGCGCCAAATGGTCAGATCTTAAACCTGGACTACTACCTGTCTAATACAGGTGCTGGTCCAACAACAGGATTTGTAAATACCAGGATCAGTTCAACAGGGACTACATCAATTGGTTCAGCAACAAGTCCGTTTACCGGAACATTCAGGGCTGATGCTTCTTTAGCAGCAGCTCCTCCGTCTGGCCCTACAGGTTTTGCTCCAACAACTACAACCTGGAATTCATTGTTCAGTGTACCGAACGGTACCTGGACATTAGCTATGGTTGATGCTTTTGGTGGCGATCAGGGTACACTTACATCATGGTGCATTGATATGACCTATGTTTGCGGTGTTCCTTCAACTCCTGCCACATGGTCTCCAATTGCTGGATTATATAATGATGCAGCAGCTACCATTCCTTATGCTGGTACGCCAAGAGATACCGTATGGGCAATGCCAACAACAATTGGTGCAAATAATTACTCGGTAACTGTACAGAGTGTTCCTGCATTCCTGCCGGTTCCTCCAGCGTTTACCAACCCTGCTCCAATTAACATTACAAATACCGGATCTACTCCTTATCCATCAAACCTGGTTGTAGCTGGCTTACCAACAACAGGCGTTACTGTTCAATCAGTAATACTTAATGGCCTTAGCCATACCTGGTCTGATGATATTGATATTGTTTTACAATCACCAACTGGTGTAAATACAATATTGATGTCAGACGTGGGTGGAGCAAGCATAATAACAAATGCTACCTATACCTTCCAGGACGGAGCAGCTGCCATGGGTACCGGAGCTAATCCTACAGGTACTTACAGGCCAACAAACCTGGTTGGCACCTTAGGTGTTGAGCCAGATAACTTCCCGGCTCCAGGCCCTGGCTCACTTCCGCAGCCAACACCAACTTTGGCTTCCTTTACCGGCAATATGAACGGTACCTGGAAACTCTTTGCTGTAGATGATTTTGCAGGAGACGATGGATCAATATCTGGTGGTTACACTATCAGATTCAATGTACCGGTTGCTCCTTGTACTTCACCTGCAAGAACAGTGGTAGTAACGGTTAACCAGCCTACAGTGCTGAATGCCAACATACCGGTTAACCAAACCATCTGTACCGATAAGGTAGCAACATTCACTGTAGCAGTTACAGCCGGAACCGGCCCTCACAGCTATCAGTGGCAGGTAAGTACTACAGGTATAGCCGGCACGTATGCTAATGTTGCCAATGGCGGTGTTTACAGCGGTGCTACTACAGCAACCTTAACCATCACTGCACCTCCGGTAAGCATGAACGGATATTATTACCGTGCCATTGTAACCGGTGCTGCACCATGTGCTGCACAAACATCAAGGCCAGCTCTGTTAACAGTTAACCCATTACCGGTTATTGTGATCAGTGCTGCACCTTATACCAGCTTATTACCTGGTTTACAAACTACCCTGTCATCAACAGTTACTCCAAACCCAGTTACAACCTATAGCTGGATACGTAACGGAACAGTGTTAACCAACCCTTCATTGGGCGTGGTTAGTGGTATAGGCACTGGTAGCCTGAAACTTGATGTAGATGGCCAGGGAGATTATCAATTGAGGGTGACTGATGTTAATGGATGTACCAATATATCCAACACCATCACCATCAAAGATTCTGCAAGTGGCAAATGCTTTATCTATCCAAACCCAACCAGTGGTGTATTCCAGGTTAGGTATTACAGTGTAGCGGGCAACGTGTTGCCTAGAACATTAACTATCTATGATGCTAAAGGAGATAGGGTGTACACTAAATACTATGCAATTGGAAGACCATATGACAGAATGGATGTTGATATGAGAGCTTATGGAAAAGGACTCTACTGGGTTGAAATTGGTGACCTGAACGGTAACCGTTTAACCATGTGCAGAGTAGTGATTCAGTAAATATTATCGGTTAATTTTTCTCGGTTAATAGTTCAAGTATGAGGAGCTGCCTTAGGGCAGCTCCTTTTTTATATTAGCAGTTAGAAGAGGTGAGTAAGTTGAAGTTATTAATTTTTCAAAATTTATTGAAAACAATGTACCTTCGTTGTCAAATTACTAACAAATGAAACTTATAATAATCGGGGGAGGTTTTGGAGGCTTACGACTTGCCCGTAAGCTGAGTAACAAGCCAGGCTTTGATATCACTTTAATTGACCGTTTTAATTATCACCAGTTTCAACCTTTATTTTACCAGGTAGCTACAGCCGGACTGGATGCCAGTAATATTTCTTTTCCGTTACGAAAGGTTTTTCATACAAGTAAGAATGTGCGTTTCAGAATGGCCGAGGTTCAAAAATTACTTACTTCTGAAAGAAAAGTGGTTACTGATATTGGTGATTTTGATTATGATGTACTGGTGATTGCAACCGGTGCGGATACCAATTTTTTCGGCAACCAGCAATTGATCGATAATGCTTTTCCGATGAAGAGTACGGTGGAAGCATTACAACTGCGCCACCGCTTGCTACACAATTTTGAAGATGCATTAAATGTACAGTCTGAACTTGAATTACAGCGCCTGATGAATATTGTAATTGTTGGTGCTGGTCCAACAGGTGTTGAGTTAAGTGGTGCCATTGCCGATATGAAGCGTTTTGTATTACCGAAAGATTATCCCGAACTTGATTTTGACAAGATGAAAATTTATTTGCTGGAAGGAACCGGTAAAACACTGGCCGCCATGAGTGAAAAATCAAGCGCACAATCTCAAAAATATTTAGAGAAATTAGGCGTGACTGTTTTAACAAATGCGCTGCTGAAAAATTATGACGGAAAAACAGTGGAACTGCAAAACGGCGATACCATTGAAACTGCCATGGTAATTTGGGCCGCAGGTATTAAGGGAAATGTACCTGAAGGTATCAATGCAGATCTGATTGCACGTGGCAACCGTATTAAAGTAAACAGGCATTGCCAGGTAAATGGTTTTGAAAATGTATATGCAATAGGTGATGTGGCTTATATGGAAGAGCCTGCCTGGCCAAATGGCCACCCACAGGTGGCACCGGTTGCCATGCAGCAGGCAGATATGTTGGTAAATAATTTACGCAGACAGGAAATGAAAAGTACTACAGAACTTTGGGAAGAATTTATTTACAATGACAAAGGCAGCATGGCTACTGTTGGCCGCAACCTGGCCGTGGTTGATATGCCAAAACCGAAATTACATTTCGGCGGTTTCTTTGCCTGGATGATTTGGATGGGCCTGCATTTGATGCTGATACTGGGAGTTAAGAATCGGTTCTTCGTTTTTAGCAACTGGCTGTACAATTATTTTACCTACGATCAGAATTTACGCCTCATCTTTAAAGAGTTTTACAGAGAAAAAAGAAAATAAAAAATGGCTTCAAAATTTTTAACTGCCACCTGGAAGAACCTGATCATGGCGAATTATATTGTTGATCCAACTGTGCTTACACCATATCTTCCCAGCAAAACAGAACTGGATCTGTTTAATGGCAATGCTTATGTAAGCCTGGTTGGTTTCATGTTTATGAACACCAGGGTACTTGGTTTTAAAATTCCTTTTCATGTAAATTTTGAAGAAGTGAACCTGAGGTTTTATGTACGGTATAATGATAACGGAACCTGGAAACGTGGTACCGTTTTTATTAAAGAGATTGTTCCAAAACCGGCTATCAGTTTTATTGCCAATACGGTGTACCATGAAAAATATGACACCAAAAGCATGAAGCATCTTACCACTGAAACAGAAAATGAAATTTCATTGAGTTATCAATGGAAACATAAAAATAAATGGAACCGTATTGAAGCTTCTGCCGAAAAACCCTCGCAGGCAATGGTTTTGGGCAGCGAAGAAGAATTTATTGCAGAACATTACTGGGGCTATTCAAAATATAATGATGCCACAACCTTTGAATATAATGTACAGCATCCTGCATGGAAAATATTTCCGGTTAAAGATTATTTGATTGATTGTGATTTTAAATCACTGTATGGAGATTCGTTTTCAAATTTAACAGCTGCTAAACCCAATTCGGTTTTTGTTGCAGAAGGTTCGGATATAAGTGTACTGAAGAAAAGGAATGTATAAACTACCTGATTATGGTTACCAGTCCCTGGAAAACCTGGTTTCTGTTATCGTTTAGCTTGATGTAATAAACATAAGAACCACCGGGTTGTTTTGTCCCCTTAAAGGTACCATCCCACATGTTATTTACGTAATTATTTGTTTCAAATATTTTTTGTCCGTAGCGGTTAAATAAAGTTACCACTGCATTGGGATATTGCGCCAGCGATGGTATTTCCCATTTATCGTTAAGGCCATTGCCATCGGGTGTAAATGCATTGGGTATGTATACTTCTGTAACTGATTTTACAAAAACAGCATCAGTTGCTTTGCAGTGTGTATTCACATCTTCGGCCTGCAAAATATAAGTTGTATTTACAGCAGGCAAAGCAGTTGGCCTTAAAATATTGATTGCACTTAAACCTGCTGAAGGAGTCCATAAATAATTATAGGCAGATGGCGGTAATACCGATGCATCCAGCGTTACAGGATATCCATAGTAAGCAATTTTATCGGGCCCGGCATTAACGATGGGTGTTGGATTAATAACCAATACATCTGTTGCTGGCAGCGATTTACAGCTGTTTACATCAGTAACAGTTAAAGAAATATTGTATGTTCCGGCGGTACTATAAGTTCTGTTAAAGGGTGGGGCAGAAGTGCCGGTACCATTACCAAAATTCCAGCTCCAGGTACTTACTCCTGCAGCGGCTGATGTAAATGCAAGCGGAATACTTTCGCAGGCCGTATCTTTTTTAATACTGAAAGATGCAACGGGATTTTGGTTGATGATTGGTATGATGTTAAACGTAGTATCGGACGCACAAACAGAACCAACAATGCTTACCACATGTTTTACTGTTATATTGGTTAATGCTGTTGTGTAAATATGAGTTGCAGTATTTCCTGCAGTGGTATTTAAAATTTGAGTATCTCCAAAATCCCAGTACCAGCTTGTACCAACAGTATTGGTATAGCCCGAAGTAAAAGTAAATGTATTGCCTACGCAAGGTGTACCGGTAAAACTAAAAGGCGCAAGTGGCTTATCACTGATGGTAATTGTTTTTTTAGCAGTATCACTTTTACAACCCAGAGCCGATGTTGTTATAAGCGTAAGTGTATAAGTACCTGCGCTGGTGTATGTATGTGTAAAAGGAGTGTTGGTTGCACGTATGAGTGAAGTAAGATCACCAAAATCGTATTGCCAGCTAACAATGCTTCCGCTGCTTACAACAGAAGTATCTGTTATCTGCATGGGCGCATTGGTACAGCCTGCAGCCAGTATGCCCGGTTTTGAAACAGGATCAGGAGCAATGGTTATTTGTTTGGTGGTATCACCTGTGCAACCTTCGGCAGTAAAAATGCGGTAACGTATATTTTGTACACCGGCTGTTGCAAATTTCTTTTTTGCATCAATGGTTGTTTGTGTGGTAGCATCATCAAAACTCCATAAATAACCGGTGATGTTGAATGTGCCAGGTGGATTGATGTGATTGAAGAAAACAGTATCTTTTAAACAGTTTAATGAAGCTATTGTAAAATCAGCACGTGGCCTGTCGTTTACTGTAATCGTTCTTCTGAAAGTATCACTGATGCAACCCATATCAGAAATCGTTACCAGCGATAAAATAAAACTGCCGGCAATATTGTATGGATGATAAAATGCTGAGTTGTTATTTCTTACCAAAGTATTGCCATCTCCAAAATTATAGTGCCAGCTTGTAATAGCACCTATTACAATGGATGATGTATCTGTGATGTGTACTGAATCACGGATACAAATATTATTGCTTGTACCAAACAAGGCAACCGGTTTTGCAAACACTGTAACAGACCTGTAACCGGTATCGCTGATACAACCATTATTTGAAACAGTAACCAGTTTGATGGTATAAGTGCCGGGCAAAGTATATGTGTGATAAAAATTTGTATTGGTAGTTCTTACTAAAGTTGTTGCATCACCAAAATCATATCTCCAACTGGTAATGGTTCCGCTTGCAATGGCAGATGTATCGGATATTAAAACTGAATCACTTGCACAGATGGGTGTGCCGGCACCAATTACAGCGGTAGGAGTCGGGGAGATCGTCAATGTCTTTGTTGTATCGCCCACGCAGCCATTATTTGCATAAACACGATACCGCACATTTTGAATACCGGGTGTAGCAAATAGTTTGCTGGCATCAATTGTGGCTTGTGTTGTAGCATCATCAAAATTCCACAGGTAATTGGTGATGGTGAATGGCCCCGTAACAGGTACATGAATAAAATGAACAGTATCTTTTAAACAATTAATTGCGGGAACAGTAAAGTCGGCAGCCGGAGGTAACTTAACGAGTATTTCAATATTGTAATTTTCAGTATGACTGCAATTATCAATTTCATTTGCAGTGTAAGTTACCGGCAGGTAATAAGTACCCGGGTTTGTAATGGTAAAATCCTGTTGTAAGCTGTAGGTATAATAAGTGCGGCCGTTAATGCTTTCAGTTAAAATGGGAATTGGATTGTTGATGACCGAATCCGTATTAGGGCTGATACCCGCTACCTGGCTGAGTTTCCAGTGAATGGCAGTGAGTGGGTAAGCTACTTTAATAAATAAGCGGAACGGTGTTTGCCTGCAGGTAAAAGTATCAACACCACCAACCGTGCTGTTTACATTTTTAATTTGCCCGATGGCATTCAGATTATTTATTAGCGTGCCCACATTGTAGGCATAGCTTTCAAAAAATCCCAGTCCGTATACAATACCTGTAAATGCAGAATCACAACTGATAGTATGCTGCATATCAATATTGGTAAGGTTTGCAAATGCAACAGCGTAGGCAGGATTATTTGGATGCACTTTTATTTGCGCTGCAGGAAGCGGAACTCCATCAACCAGCAAAGAAGGTATACCGGCAACAGGAACAGTTATGTTGGAATAGATATAATCAATACCAAACTTAGAAGTGGTATAAAACAAAACATTTTTTTGTCCTTGTTCAATTGGACTCAGGTAGATCATTTCAGGATCGCCATAGGGATTCTGCAGCGTATTCCAGCATTGGTTTTTGTTAGGAGTATATTGAGAAATCAGTATGGGCTTATCAGCCGTGAAATAATCGCCGCCAGTAGAATCCAGGAGTTCGTAGTAAAAATTTTTGATCAGCCCAGTCATCACAACACCATTTCTTTTTACGATGGTAGTTGGATCCTGCACACATATCCTGTAGTAATTTCTGAAGCTTGAATTTATATTGGTATTGGAATTATTGAGTGTGTGATGCGTAAGGTAACGGGTACCCCATGCTTGTGCAGGAAAAATTTGCTGCTGCAGAATTTCTCCACCATCGCCCGAACAAATTGTAATGCGGCTGCTGCCCGAAAACATGGCAACAGGATGACAAAGCGCATCGCCGCCTGGAACGGAAATAACTTTGCTGCCCGTCATATCTTTACTGCTAAAGGTTCCTGTCTTTTTTCCAAAGACGTTATAAATTTCTCCTTTGTTCAAATTAACTGTGTAAGTGAGATTTGGCTCCCAGCCACCTTCTGTACTATCTGATGGTGTTATTTGCAAACGGGTATTATTTTCCGATGCCACCACATAAAACCAGGAATAAGAATCCGGGTAATTGGATACCTGTGTGAAGTTTATTGAATAATACCGGTAACCATAAGTTTCTACAGGCATCAACATGGTTGCGCCTGATGAAAACAAACCATATTGGTGTGCATACACCACAATAGGTACATCGCTTACAATATGAATTCCTTTGGTTGATAATCCCTCTGATTGAATGCGTGCATCGTTAACACCTGACTTGGGAATGATGACAGAAAAATCAACGGTGTTTGCAGGAATATTTACTGTTTGGCTAAAGCCGGTTGAATTAATGGTTACGGTTACAATGGCCGCCTGCTCGGCACTTAAATACAAAACCAGCGTCTGGCTGTTTACAGGATTATCCTGTGTGAAAAGAACATTATGGCCATATCCCAGCCAGAACTCCCTGCCCTTATTCGATTTATTTTGTGCAAATAATACAGCAGGAAGCAAAATAAATAAACACAGTAAATATGAATGGCTTTTAAAATTCATTATTACAATTAACAGGCAAAGTTCTACAGAATTTGCCCGTTTGTAATAGAGTTAATTCTACAAACTGCTTATAAATCGGGGAGTTTAGATAGTTGCTTTAAAACCATTTTCGCCCTGCTTTTAAAGCCGGCAGATTGATGTGGCAGTTGGTCTTCAATAATCAGTTTCAGTTCAGGTTTAATTTCGGGATAATATTTTGCAAGATTGGCAATAACCGACATAGAGAAAACTTTTACAGCCAGCGATTCTTTTGGCGATTCCAGGTAAGTAAAGCAGAGGTCCATTATTTCGCCATGATATTTTTCTGGTAATTCAATGTCCTGCATTAAACGGATGCTGTTGCGTTTTACAGCATCATGGAGGTTTGGCTTTTTAAGATTATGCATCAGTTCTTTCCAGTGTTTACCAATGAGTGATGGATGTGCATCAACACAGTAACTCATAGGCCAGGCGCTTCTTTGCACAACGCGGTATTCATCGTTTAAAAACAGTTTGAAGAGTTCATCAAAGCGCTGCTGGCTGCTGCCAACCCATTTCACAATTTTGGTGCATTGTGCTTTGGAATGTTCTTTTAATATTTCTTCTCTTAAATTCATCAATTAAAGTAATTGCACGAATTTAGCTGTTATGAAGGAAATTTTATTTCAATTTGGATTAGCTGAGGAAAACTGTCAGGCACTGCCTTTTGGTAACGGGTTGATCAATACGACCTGGAAGATTGCTGATGAACAGGGCAATTCAAAATATATTCTTCAAAAAATAAATCAGCAGATTTTTAATCAGCCCGATGATATTGCTTTTAATATGCGGCTGATCGATAATTACCTGAAGAATCATTTTCCAGATTATTTATTTGTGTCACCGGTGGTTACAGTTACTGGTGAAGAACTTGTAAAAACCGATGATGGGTATTACAGGATGTTTCCCTTTATTACAAATTCTCATACCATTGATGTGGTTGAAAAGCCGCAACAGGCTTATGAAGCAGCCAAACAATTCGGGAGGTTTACAAAGTTGTTATCGGGTTTTGATGCATCAAAATTAAAAATCACGCTGCCGGATTTTCATAACCTCACACTTCGTTATCAGCAGTTTGAATTAGCATTGGAGAATGGCAACCCCAAAAGAATTACACAGGCAGCAGAATTAATTACAGCTATCAAACAAAACCAAAAGATTGTAAATGAGTTTGAAATTTGCAAAGAAAAATTTATCGTAAGAGTAACACATCACGATACCAAGATCAGTAATGTTTTGCTTGATGAAAAAGGGGAAGGACTTTGTGTAATAGATCTCGATACCGTAATGCCCGGCTATTTCATCAGCGATGTGGGAGATATGATGCGGACTTACCTGTGCCCTGTTAGTGAGGAAGAGAAAGGTTTTTCAAAAATAAACATCCGCAAAGAATTTTATGAAGCGATTGTAAATGGCTATTTATCAGAAATGGGAGCGGAGTTGACTGATATTGAAAAGCAATATTTTAATTATGCCGGAGAGTTTATGATCTATATGCAGGCCATCCGTTTTTTAACCGATCATTTGAATGATGATAGCTACTACGGTGCAAAATACGAAGGTCATAACTTTGTAAGAGCCGGCAATCAAATTACTTTATTACATCGCCTTCAGGAATTTAATAATGAGATGTCAGCCTGAGCTTGTCGGAGGCGGGTTAGAAATTATTTATTTAGTTCAATCTTTTCTCCAATTGGATGTTCAGCAGTAAAAGTTAAACCTAACAAGGCTGCCATTGTTTGTGCAAATTGTTTTTGATACAACTGCTGATTGGTTTTTACTTCTCCTTTTGCCTGTATACCAGGCCCCATGGCCGCCATCCAGATCTGGTAACAATCTTTTATTTTATTGTTGTGACTTGTCCATTCTTCTTTCTTCGCATCTCCACGGCCATGATCTGTGGTGATAAAAATGGCTGTCTTATTTTTATAGAATGGATCTGATTGTACATAATTCCAGATATCCTGTATCCATTTATCAACCTGGTGGGCAGCATTTAAATAATCCCTGTATTGTCCGCTGTGTGCCCATTCATCTGTTTCTCCGTATGATATGTACAACACTTTTGGCTTTTTGGTTTGCAGGTAATTCATGGCGCCGTAATGTGTAAATACATCCAGCACTTCTTCTTCGCCAAAGGGTTTGTAAGAATCTTTTGCCAATGCGTTAATGGTCTTTTCTGTTGCAGTAGGATTTGTTCCGCCAAATAGATCGAAAGCTGAATACACAGGAATTTTACTTCTTTCCTGGTTTAAGATCCTGTCAAATGCATCCCAGGCGCCAAATGCAGCAACCTTGTTTTTGTATTTTGATCGTTTGTTTAAAAACTCCAGTAAATTGGTATTTGGGTTGGGAGGGAAGGAATTACTGTTAACGAGTGTATCAGGGAACCCTGTAAAAATTTCATTATAGCCTGGATAGGAAAACCAATAGGGATTTGCATTGTCAACTTTATTGCCAAGGTTTCTGTTACCGTATATCTGCCCGTTCTTTTCAATAATACTCCATAAAAACGGCATCAATTTTTTTCTTCTGTCAACGGCATTATCTGCCCAGTATTTTTTAAAAATGGCAGCGCTGTCGTCCTGGTTGTATTTTTTGTTGTTGGCAATGGCACTGTCCATACCGCCAAACACTTCCTGCCAGCGAAAACCATCGGTAGTAATGATGATGATGTTTTCGGCTGTTTGTGCCAGTGCTGTAGTTACGTTGAAGACAAATAATAAAATCAGTAATTTTTTCATCTTATTCCAGTGTTTTAAATGCTAATATAGGTTTTGATTCTGTTTGCAACAGATCAAAAGCAATTATTTCATTGTTACCTTTTTTTAGCCAGCCTGCAGGGCAGTATAATCTTTGTTGTGGTCCCACATTCCAGTAGCGGCCAAGGTTGTGTCCATTTACATAAACCATTCCTTTACTGTATTTGCCTAGGTCAAAATAGGTATCGCCGGTTTCCTGTAAATTAAAATTGCCCTTATAAAAAATTCCGGGTCCTTCACTAATGCCACGATCCTGTGTAGCAGCATTTGTTACAAATGCAGCATCCATGGGTAATGGAAAAACCTGCCAGTTCATTAAAGTCATGCCATTTAAAGTTACTCTTTCGGTAATGCCTTTTCTGTCAATCATAAATTGTGCAAAGTTGATATGGCCCATGCCCTCCACTAAAATATCAAGCGTAGGGTTTTCCATATCTGTTTTAGGCAGATCAACAGTCCAGTTGCCGCCATCACGATATACTGTGTCAATAAATTTGCCGTCTAAAAATACCAGTGCATAATCATGCGGCTCCCATATTTTTAATTTGCCGCTTTTATGCCCGATTAGTTTTGTACGGTACAACATCAGTCCCTGGTTTTGCCCATAGTCTTCCATTGGTTTTGGCTGCACCGATAATATGGGCTGTGGCAAGCGGTTCCAGATGGTTGTCATATACTTCATATCAATAGCCGGTATTTCAATAGCTACAATTTCTTTTGGCACAGTTGGTATTTTATAAGAAACATATTTTGCAATGAGGTTACGCAGCGTAAAATATTTTGCAGTAGCCTCGCCACGTTCGTTAATGGGAGCATCATAATCGTAGCTGGTAATATCAGGCTGGTACTGCGTTGGCGAGAAAGCGTTGGCACCTGCAGTAAAACCAAAATTGGTACCACCATGTATCACATAAAAGTTAACCGATCTTTTATGCTGTAAAAGATATTCAACTTCTTTTTTAAGATCATTGGTATCTGGCCGCTGCCATTTTTCTCCCCAATGTGTTAACCAGCCGGGATAAGTTTCGCTGCTGAAAGCAGGAACATCGGGATCACTTTTATTTGCTTGTGCGAAATCTGCATCGCTGCCGCCACTGTCTAAACCAATAGCGGTGCCTTTTATATGCCCTGCTTCCAGCATATAGGCTGTGGGCCCATCCGCAGTGTAGAAAGGAACTTTAATTCCGTTTTTGAGCCAGGCAGTTCTTAATGCTTCCAGATAATTTTTATCGTTACCATAACTGCCGTATTCGTTTTCAATCTGCACCATTAATATGGGGCCGCCGTTTACACATTGCAATGCTGTAACCTGTTTTGCCAATTCACTAATGTATCGCTGTGTAGCAGCCATATATCTGGGATCCATACAACGAACTTTTATATCGGGGTATTTAAGCAGGTAAGGAGGAAGGCCGCCGAAATCCCATTCAGCACATACATAGGGGCCTGGCCGCAGTAATACCCACATGCCTTCCTGCTGGCAAATTTTTATAAACTCCGCAATATTCCTGTTCTCTGTTGTAAAATCAAATGTGCCTTCTTTCTCTTCGTGATAATTCCAGAAGATATAAGCAGCAATCGTGTTACAGCCCATTGCCTTTGCCATTTGTATGCGGTGCCGCCAGTATTCTTTTGGAATCCTTGCCGGGTGCATTTCGCCGCTGATGATCTGGAAAGGTTTGCCGTCTAATAAAAAATCGGCTTTGCCTAAACTGAATTCATGTTTTTGGGCAAAACTCAGGTGTGTGAATATTGTAATGAGTAAAATTAATACTGCTTGTTTCATAAATGTTCATTAGAGATATAAAGCTGATGTTCCCGTCATGGCGAACGCAGTGAAGCAATCTGCCCAATAAAGATACAAATGCTGAATTTACCATAGTTTCACCTTTTCCCACAAATCATCCCAATGTGGATTCATTGTATGGATCAGATCTTCCTTCCTTTTCCTGTTACCCGCTTTTAATTGTTTCTCTCTTGCAATAGCATCTTCAATCCTGCCAAAACTTTCATACCAAACCAGTTTATCACAATTGTATTGAGCTGTAAAACTGGTTTTAAAGTGTTTTGTTTTATGCTGATGAACACGTAGAGGTAAATTTGAAGTTACTCCTGTGTATAAAACTGTGTTGTGAAAATTGGTCATGATATAAACACAGCCGCCATATTCCATAATGTTGATTTAAGAAATGAAGATGAATTTACCGTCATGGCGAACGCAGTGAAGTCATTCGCCGAATAAAGTTACTAATGATTAACTATTTTCAGCTTTCATCGGCGGATGGCTTCGTCGTTCCTCCTCGCCAGGACGGACACTTATGCATTTGTACTTTATTGAGCATTTAAAATATCGTAGAGTGACTTTATTTTCAATTTGTTTAAAATTTCCCTGGCATTTGTAATATTGCTAATTGCAATTGTTCTTGTTTCTCCTTTCTTTAAATCAAAATAATTATCTGAAAACAAAGCATCATTGTCAATGAAAGATAAGCTTACATATTTTGCATCAGCGTTTGCAGTAATTTTAATAGAATCGAAAGATAGATTAATATCAAAGCTGGGATTTTCTAATTTCAAGTTCTTTGGGTGAACAACATCCTTTTGAGGCAGCTTATCATCCCTGTAAGCCTCCTTAACCGCATACCACGCTGCTTTTGGCTGCCTGCTGTAATCCGTAATGCTCCAGCTGGTAACAGGCCAGCAATCGTTTAACTGCCATAAAAGCGTACCCATATTTGCCGGGTATTTACCGCGATGTACCGCAATACTGTTCTTTAAAATATAGTACTGTATGCATTGCGATAAATAAGTGTAATCTTCCAGCGAAAGGCGGCTAAGCTTTGCCGAATCAATAAAGTAACGTGTTAAATAATGATCCAGTTTTTTAAAACCATCACTTGCTTTTTGGTGAGCTTGAATGATAGGTGATTGCATATACCTGTCTGATGAATCGGTAAAACTTTTGATGGTATTCCAGTTGGGCATTGCTTGCATACCATATTCACTTACAAAGCGGCCGGTCTTATTTTCAAAAGCTTCCCAATCTTCCAGTCCCCACCAAACACCCCAGTAATGACTATCGCCTTCGGTAAAACTTTCTTTGTGGCCCCAACCGTTTTTTGGCGATGTGGAAACATAAGGCCTTGTTCCATCAAACTCATCAACCCATTTTTTCAGGCTGTCCTGAAACAAACGTTTATAATCGTTCCATACTTTGGCAGAATCGGCTCCATGTAAATTAAACTGCCCCTGCCAGCCCCAGTTCTTCCAGGCTTCTTCCAACTCGTTGTTGCCGCACCAGAGTACAATGCAGGGATGTTCTTTCAGTCTTTCAACCTGATATTTTACTTCTTCCCGAACATTATTCATAAATGCATCATCACCGGGATACATACCGCCGGCAAACATAAAATCCTGCCAAACCATGATGTCCAGTGAATCGCAGAGATCATAAAAAGCATCATCTTCATATACACCGCCGCCCCAGACACGGAGCATATTCATGTTGGCATTTTTTGCACTTAATAGCATTCTCCTGTAGTCTTCTCTTTTTAATCTTGGTAAAAAAACATCGCCGGGAATCCAGTTGGCACCTTTGCAGTAAATTGGTTTGCCATCTTTTTCAAAATAGAAAGATGTGCCGATGGAATCTTTTTGTTGGATGAGTTTTACAATAATGTTGTGGTCGTTGTTGATAGCAATTGATCTTTTTACATCTGCCACCTTTAAATATACTTTTTTCCACACCCCACATCCAACAAACTTCGGCCCCCAATCCCAGCCAAACTGAAACTGCGCTTTACGGACATAAACACGGTTGTTATCCGGTAAAACCAATGGTAGCCTTGCTTTTGCAATACTGTCCACTTTGTTTTGGGCTGATGCAAATTTGATCAGCAGAACATTGCTTGTTCTTTTTACGAGCGGCTTCACATCAATCGTCCAGCCCCGGAACATATTATCAGCCTGTAAAATTAATTTGCCATTCAGATAGACATCAGCATAGGTATCAAGCCCATCAAAAACCAATTCAATATTCTTCTTTGTAAAAGTGCTGGCATCTACATTAAAAACAGTTTTATACTCCCAATCTGCTTTATCAATCCATTGCAGTTTGCTTTCATTGTCTCTGTAAAAAGGATCAGGGATGAGTTTGTTTGCAAGCAGATCCGTATGCACAGTTCCAGGCACAGTTGCTTTATACCATTTGTTTTCTTTCTGATTTTTGAATTGCCAGTTCTTGTTTAGTTCAATGGAGATGTTTTGGGCAGTTGTGTGAAAAGGGATTAAACAAACCAGCAGGATTAAAAAGATTGAGCAGCTTTTCATCTTACAAACTCTTTAAATTAGCAATTATCATTTTCACTTCTTCTTTATCTAATGAAACTGATTTCAGGCTTTCCTTCATTGCTTCATTTGTATACTCCATCTTACTGTCAATATTCATTCTTGCAGATGTATGAAATTCAACAGCGCCTGTTTTTTTAGCCAGCTCAATAATATTATCGGCACGTACACCGCTGCCCGGCATAATAATAATCCTTTCGTCAGCCTGCTTAATGAGTGCAGCAAGGGTTTCTGCACCATCCAATGCATTAGGCACTAAACCCGATGTAAGTATTCTTTCGCAGCCAATTTCAATTACATCTTCCAATGCCAGTGCAGCATCTTTTACCCGGTCAAATGCCCGGTGGAAAGTAACGCCAAGCGGGTAAGCAATCTCCACCAGTTCTTTGCATCGTTTTTTATCAACCGTTCCATCTGCATGCAGAATACCAATCACCACACCATCACAACCAATTTCTTTACAAATTTTTACATCCGCTTTCATCACTTCAAATTCAGCATCACTATAAAAAAAATCACCGCCACGTGGACGGATGATGGGATATAATTCTATCTGTAATTTTTCACGTGCTGCTTTAATAAAACCATAAGATGGGGTAGTGCCGCCTTCACCGGGATTATCGCACAGTTCAATACGGTTGGCACCTGCAGCCTGTGCCAGCATGCAGCTTTCGATATTAAAACCAATTACTTCTAACAGGAAATACCCCAAACCCCTAAAGGGGCTTTTAGCACTTTTATTAGCATGGTGTAAGTGTTCCATTTAAAACTTTAAAACTTGAGGGTTAAAGTCCCTTTAGGGATTTAGGGCAATAAATATTTTGATTGATGAATTTTATTTTCATTATTGCTCTTCACACTAAATACAAATCCTTTCTGAATGGCATAGGCACCATACTGTCCTTTTTTATTCATGGCTAAAAAACCAACCTGCAATGTTTTTGCTTTTTCTTTATCTCTTTTTACAATTCTTTCCACTGCTTTTTTACAGGCCATTTCGGGTGAGTATCCCTGGCGCATGAATTCAACTACCAGGTGCGTTCCGCAAATGCGTATCACTTCTTCGCCGGTACCACTGCTGGTGGCAGCACCAATTTCGTTATCTACAAATAAACCGGCTCCAATAATAGGAGAATCACCCACACGGCCGTGTAATTTAAATGCCATGCCGCTTGTTGTAACTGCACCCGATAAATTCCCCATTGCATCCATCGCTACCAAACCCATGGTATCATGATTGGCAGTGCCATCCTCAAAAAAGTTTGGCGCAAAAGGGCCGTTCTGTTTTTTATTTTCGATATTTATTACCGGCTTGTATTCATTTTTTATCAGCCATTCTTCGTAAGCTTTTTTTGCAGATTCAGACAGCTTACCACTTTCCAGTGTAAATCCATTTTCAACGGCAAACTGTTGTGCACCGGCTCCAACCAAAATTACATGGGGCGTTTTTTCCATCACTTTTCTTGCAACAGAAACCGGGTGTTTTATTCTTTCAATTCCTGCTACAGCTCCAATATTGGCCTGGTGATCCATAATGCAGCTATCCAATGTTACAATGCCATCCCTGTCGGGGAAGCCACCCAATCCCACACAGCAATCTATTTTATCCTCTATGTTCATGGCGCCGGCTTCCACGGCATCCAGTGCTGTGCCTCTGGCAGATAACACTTTCCAGGCTTCGGCATTTACTGCCATACCGCTATCCCACGTAGAAATTACAATGGGTTTTGTCGTTCCATCAAAGCCGTTAGCCAGCGTTTTTTTTGCAGCAAGCAAGGGCGCAGTTAAAGCGGAAAGGTGCAGGAATTTTCTTCTGTTCATATTTAAGCGTGTTGTATCTTATTTGTGTATTGAAAGCTTTTTGATCATATCTGAAGAAACAGTTTCAGCATACATTCCATATGCACTTGTCATGCTTCCTTTTATCTCTCCGTCTTTTGATTCAATGGCATAAACAACATCTTCATCAGAAGGATTGGTATCTCCTTCAAAGCGGAATACTTCCACAATTTCAAACTCATGCGGATCAAGACAGATCTTATTATCGGAACAGATTATTTTATCGAAAGCGATATTAAAATCAACCGTATAACCTCTGCGTTTTAATTCTTGTAAGGCCTCGGTAACAGTATCAGGTGAGTTCATAAATTTTTTGATGAAGTTACGGAATGGAAACATTAGTTCTTTTAAAAAAAGCCAAATAGATTATCACTATCAGGCTGACTCCTGCTGTTATCAGGAAAGTTATCATGGAGCCAAAATTAAACCATAGTAAACCGCAAAGGCTGCTGGCAATAAATGCACAGATGCTCTGAAAGCCTGAATAGGTGCCAATAGCAGTGGCTGTATCTTTTTTATCAACTATATTACTTATCCATGCTTTGGATATGCCTTCTGTGGCAGCAGCATAAACTCCGTACAGAAAAAAAAGAAAAAAGAACACAGGCATACTTTTATTAAATGCAAACCCTATGTAAACCATGCTAAAAATAAATAGCCCGGTAATGAATATTTTTTTAAGCCCGATCCTGTCGGCCAATATACCAATGGGATAGGCCAGCAGCGCAAATACCAGGTTGTAAAAAATATATACGCCAATTACAGCCGTGTCATTCAGCCCGCTTTCTTTCATCTTCAATAAAAGAAAAACATCAGAGCTGTTAAATAAGGCGAACAGCAGTAAGCCGGTAACCAGTTTTTTATACTGAGCAGGACTGTTTTTCCAATAAGATGCAAAGGCGAAAACGCTGGCTGTTGGTCGTTGCCCGGTGTTAATTGCAGCAGGAAGGGTTCTTTTTTCTTTTATTAGTAATGTAGCAATAATAGCCAGCAATCCCGGTAAAAAGGCAACAAGGAAAAGTGTTTTATAATCATCTGGATTAAAATAAAGATATACCAGCGCAATGGCAGGCCCAAAAACTGCACCCAGTGTATCCATACTGCGGTGAAAGCCAAAAACCCTTGCTTTATTTTCCTTTGCACATTCATCACTCAGTAAAGCATCTCTGGCTCCGGTGCGTATGCCTTTGCCCAATCTGTCAATCGTTCTCGATAAAAATATCCACCAGGGATAAACAAAAATGGCCAACATGGGTTTACTGATGGCGCTTAAAGTATAGCCCAGTTGTACAAATGGCAAACGTTTGCCGCTGTTATCGCTCAATTTGCCAAAATAACTTTTACTTAAACCTGCCACAGATTCAGCAATGCCTTCCAAAACCCCTATAAACAGGGCCGTATAACCAATGTGTTTAAGAAAAAGCGGCATTACCGGGTAAAGCATTTCGCTGGCCATATCAGTAAATAAACTTACCAGCGACAGCATCCAGACAGTACGTGTAATTATCTTTTGTGGAGAATTTGTGGGAGTGAGCAAATGGCTTCGTTTTTCCGAATGTAGCAATTTGTTGGTACATTGCAGGCATAAAAAGATAATTTGTTACTTGTATCACAATGAGCATCAATATGAGTTTTATTGGTTTTAAGTGGGTAACATAAAAAACAAATATGCATAAGAAGAAAACAGCCGGAAAGAAATCATCTCAAACCAACATTGTAAAAGGTAAGCTTGATATTTCGAAAAGCGGAATGGGGTATGTAATTGTAGAAGGTAATGATAAAGACATCATCGTACGTCCGAATGACTTTAACAGGGCTTTTCATGGCGATATTGTACGGGTACAGGTTAATAGTGGCTTATCAAAAGATAAAAGACTTGAAGGTAAAGTGGTTGATGTAGCTGAGCGTAAACAAACCGAGTTTATTGGTAACATACAAATGAGCAAGAGCTTTGCTTTTTTTATACCTGCATCCGAAAAAGCCATTCCCGATTTTTATATTGCTGCCGATAAATTAAATGGCGCCCAGGATAACGAAAGGGTGGTGGTAAAATTATTGAGCTGGGATAAAACCGAAAAGAAACCAATTGGCGAAGTGGTGAGTATATTAAAGAGCGAAGATGAGAATGATATGGCCATGAAGGAGATACTGATTGAAACAGGGTTCCCGCTGGCTTTTGATAAAGAAGTATTGGCAGAAGTTAAAAAACTATTGCCAAATATTTCAAGGGAAGAGATCAGCAAAAGAAAAGATTTCAGAGATATTTTAACTTTTACCATCGATCCTGTGGATGCGAAAGATTTTGATGATGCTATCTCTATCCGTAACCTGGATAATGGTAATTATGAGATTGGTGTACACATTGCAGACGTAAGTCATTTTGTAAAACCCGGTACCCTGCTTGATAAGATTGCTTACGAAAGAGCCACCAGCGTGTATTTGCCGGATAGGGTGAACCCGATGCTGCCCGAAAAAATATCAAACGAATTATGTTCTTTAAGGCCGCATGAAGATAAGTATACCTTCTCTGCGGTGTTTCAGATTACCAACCGGGCCGAGATAAAACATACCTGGCTGGGCCGCACCATTATACACAGTAACCATCGTTTTAGTTATGATGAAGTGCAGGAAATTATTGAAAAGAAAGACGGACTGCATCATAAACCCATTGTTTTATTAAATGAACTGGCCAAAAAATTCAGGGCAGAACGTTTTAAAGAAGGCGCCATCAATTTTTCATCTACAGAGGTACGTTTTGAGCTGGATGAAAAAGGAAAGCCCATTGGCATTATTGTAAAAGAAAGTAAAGATGCACATAAACTGATTGAAGAATTTATGCTGCTGGCAAACAGGGCGGTGGCTTCTTATGTGTCTAAAATAAAAGTAAATAAAGAGCCAATACCTTTTCCATACCGAATTCATGATACACCTGATGATGAAAAGCTGAAACCTTTTGCGGCATTCGCCAAAAAATTTGGTTACACTTTCGATCTGCATGATGAACGTGCTGTAGCAGCTTCTTTCAATAAAATGTTGAAAGAGGTACAGGGTAAACCCGAGCAGCATGTGCTGGAGCAGTTGGGTATCAGAACCATGTCGAAGGCTGTGTACACATCATCTAATATTGGCCACTATGGCCTTGGGTTTGAGCATTATTGCCATTTTACTTCGCCCATACGCCGGTACCCGGATGTGATGGTGCATCGTATTTTACAGCAATGTCTGGAAAAGGATCTGAAGCTGGATAAAAAAATGGATGAGCGTTGCAAACACTGCAGCGACAGGGAACGTAAAGCCATGGAAGCCGAACGTGCCGGTAATAAATACAAGCAGGTAGAGTTTATGCAGAATTACCTGGGAGAGGAGTTTGACGGTATCATCAGTGGTGTTGCTTCTTTTGGTTTTTTTGTTGAAACCGTTTTGCATAAATGTGAAGGCATGGTTACCGTAAGAGACCTGAGTGCCTATGATGATTTTCGCCTGGATGAAGCGGACTATGCACTGGTTGGCTTGCGTACCGGCCAAAAATTCAGGATGGGAGATGCTGTAAAAATAAAAGTGGTGGCAGCCAATTTAAGTAAGCGGCAATTGGATTATGAGTGGGTTACAGAAAAGACAGCCGGTGGTAGCGGAGAATTAGGAAAGAAGGCAAGAGATGTAAAAGGAAAAACCCAGGCAGGCGGCAGCAAACCAAAGCCTGGTGCAAAACCAACAGGTAAAAAGAAAAAATAAAATTATAAACTGCAAACACGCTGAATACTTTGCGTATTTGTGTCTTAGTGGCTAAGCATATGCATTCATTTATAGAACTCTCACAACTTTTCGAAGAAAAATTCAACACCCGGCATTTTCCGGAGCAGCCGGAAACTTTATACAACCCTGCACAGTATATTTTAAACCTGGGCGGTAAAAGAATAAGGCCTGTATGTGTATTAATGGGTAACCAGTTATTTAATGAAATAGATCCTGATGCATACAACGCTGCGGCTGCCATTGAGCTTTTTCACAATTTCAGTTTGATACATGATGATATCATGGATAAAGCGCCCATGCGCCGCGGCATGGAAACGGTGCATACAAAATATGGCGAATCAACAGCCCTGCTTGCAGGTGATGTGATGTTTGTAAAAGCATACGAATACCTGAATAAGATTAAACTGGCCCAGCTTCAAAAAGTTTTATACCTCTTTAATAATACAGCCAGTGCGGTTTGCGAAGGCCAGCAACTGGATATGGATTTTGAAAACCGGGAAACGGTGAGTATGGACGAATATGTACGCATGATCACTTTAAAAACTTCGGTGCTGGTAGCTGCCAGCCTTAAGCTGGGTGCTATTTTAGGTGGGGCCGGAGAAGGTAATCAAAATCATTTGTACGAGTTTGGAAAAAATCTCGGCATTGCCTTCCAGGTGCAGGATGATTATTTAGATGCATTTGGAGATCCTGAAAAATTTGGAAAAAAAGTAGGAGGCGATATCGTAGCCAATAAAAAAACTTTTTTAATGATTCACGCTTTTGAAACTGCAAAGCCTGCGCAGTTAAGCGAATTAAAAGAACTGATAAAAACCAACCCTGCCGATAAAGTAGAAAAAGTAATGCAGATATTCCACGACTGTAAAGTAGATGACTGGGCCAAAGAACTAAAAAATATATACCTGCAAACAGCATTAAAGCACCTGGAAGATACAGCCGTACTCTATGTACGTAAAAAACCATTGCAGGAACTTGCCGATTATTTGATGATGAGAGAAAGTTAATTGGTTTGTAGTTGGTGGTTTGTGGTTGGGAGTAAAATAATTTCAATCAGAAGCTGATTAGCAACTATAAAAATATTTTCTTAATTTCCTTCTACCAAAACAGAAACCAACATGGCAAATTCCTTATTCCGCACAAAAAAAATTGAGAATATTTTAGCTGAGGGTAGCGACGATCCGCATGGAGGCGGAGGCCTTAAACGGGTACTTACCGTACGTGACCTTACTTTTTTTGGTATTGCAGCCATTTTAGGTGCCGGTAGTTTTAGCAGCCTGGGCTATGCGGTGTTTCATGGCGGGCCGGGTGTAGTAAGTTTGTTTATTATTACCGGTATTGCCTGCGCATTTACAGCCCTTTGTTATTCCGAATTTGCAAGCCGTATTCCGGTTGCAGGTAGTGCTTATACCTATGCCTATGCCAGCTTTGGTGAGTTGTTTGCCTGGATCATTGGTTGGGCACTCATTATGGAATACTCTATTGGTAATATTTATGTGGCATACAGCTGGAGCGATTATTTTACATCGCTTATGGGAAAAATGAACGTGCATATTCCCGAGTATTTATGCACCAGTTATATGGAAGCCAAACACGCCGTTGAAGGTGGCAGCACCAACGCCGATGAACTGGCCGCCTGGAATAATGCACCCGTTATTGGTGGATTAAGAATGATACTCGATCTGCCGGCGCTGATCATCAACTTCCTCATCACTTACCTGGTTTATCGTGGTATAAAAGAAAGCCGCAACTTCAGCAATGTAATGGTGATTTTGAAAATAGCAGTGGTGACACTTATTATTATTGTTGGCGGTTATCTTGTTTTTTCACACGGCCTTACTGCAAACTGGACACCACCAAACGACGAAGGCGTAAAATCATTTATGCCCAATGGCTTCAGCGGTGTAATGATGGCTGTAGCCAGTGTATTCTTTGCTTATATTGGTTTTGATGCAGTGAGTGTATTGGCAGAAGAAAGTAAAAATCCACAAAGGGATTTGCCGAGAGGAATGATATTATCACTGGTCATCTGCACCATCATCTATATTTTACTCACACTGGTTTTAACCGGTGCGGTTAACTACAGAGCCTTTGATGGCGTTGGTGATCCGCTGGCGTTTATTTTTGAACCACAAAATCTTAATGTTGGTTGGATGCAGTTTTTAGTAGCGGTTGTTGCTGTTGTGGCTATGACGAGTGTTTTACTTGTTTTCCAAATGGGCCAGCCACGTATCTGGATGAGCATGAGCCGGGATGGTTTGCTGCCACCGGTTTTTCAAAAAATTCACCCTAAATTTAAAACGCCTTCTTTTGCAACCATTATAACCGGTTTAGTAGTAGGTGTGCCTATTTTATTTACAGATAAAACCTTTGTGCTTGATTTTACAAGTATAGCAACACTCTTTGCTTTTGTGCTGGTTTGCGGCGGTGTATTGCTTATACCACGAAAAGAAAAACTGGGAGGCAGGTTTCATCTGCCTTATATAAACGGGCAGTTCATTTTTCCGTTGATCGTGATCGGTTCCATCATCATGGCCTGGGCCCTTTCCAAAACCTATTTTTCCGATATGCTCAATTTTGATTACAGTGCAAATGAAGATTATGCAGCCGGTAAAAAAACATTTATGGATATGGCCATCACCAATATTTCGTTGATCGTATTTTGGATAAGCGCCCTGCTGCTGGCGGTTTTCGCTTTTGTTAAAAAGTATTCGCTCATACCTTTAATGGGTGTAATAACCTGTATGTACCTGCTTACCGGTATGAGCAAAAGCAACTGGGTGTGGTTTATTGCCTGGCTGATTATTGGTATCATCATTTACTTTTTATACGGGTATAAAAAAAGTAAACTGGCAAATTAACCTGCGTGTTTTTCTTTTGAACCAAACATTTGTTCTTTATTGAACTTCATTGGCGTCGCACTCTTGTACTTTAGTACCTTTGTGCGACGTTTTTTTTATACAAGTAAAGATGAAATATCAACCCGGCGATAAAATATTGGTGCTGCTTACCGACGAAGAAGGTACTGTAGTAGAGATCATGAACGAAAAAATGGTGCTGGTAGAAGTGAAGGGCGTAAAATTCCCCATCTATACCGACCAGATTGACTTTCCGTACTTTAAAATGTTCTCAAAAAAATTCAAGGCAGAAAAGAAGAAGGTTTTTATTGACCAGGTGCAAAAAGAAAAAGCCATGCCCAAAGTGAAAGAGGGCAACGGTATTAAACTTTCATTCATCCCTGTTTTTGATAAAGATATTTTTGATGATGATATTGTAGAGAAATTCAAACTATACCTGCTCAATCAAAATGAAACAGCTTATACTTTTACCTACAACTTAATGATCGGAGGCGAAAGCGATTTCCAGCTAAAGAATACGCTGGAGCCATTAAGTGATTTCTACCTGCATGATGTACGGTTTGAAGACCTGAGCGACAGCCCACGTTTTGAATTTGAGTTTGCCTTAAAGGAACCCGATAAAAAGAAAGCGCCTTATTACGAAACATCTTTAAAATTAAAAGCTAAGCAGTTATTTAAAAAGATTGAAGAGATACAATTAAAGAATGAACCATCCTTTTCTTATGTGTTGTTTGAAGATTATCCCGACAAGGTAGAAGAGGAGAAGGTTGACCTTGGCCGCCTGGGCCATGCAGGCTTCCGTATTTATGATGCCCATAAGATCAGGCATAACCTGGAGCCTGCAAGAACCGTGGTTGACCTGCATATTGAAAAGCTAACCGATAGCTGGAAGCACCTTAGCAATTTTGAAATACTGTCCATACAGTTAAAGGCTTTTGAAAAATATTATGAACTGGCTATTGCACATCATCAACCTGAGTTAACTATTATACACGGCGTAGGCGTGGGTAAACTGCGGGATGAGATACATGACATTTTAAGATTGAAAAAAGAAGTAAAATCGTTTGTAAACCAGTACAGCCCGCAATTTGGCTATGGCGCTACAGAAATTTATCTTGAATATAAATAACCCATATGATTTTGCCTTATGATACCTGGGGACAGGTAGCTTTTGTTTTTATACTTAGTGTAGTGCGCTACCTGGTTATTGGAGGCCTGGCCTTTTTATTTTTTTATGTACTGCTCAAAAACAAAGCACTCTTTGCAAAAATTCAAAAAAAATGGCCGGCAAAAGCAGATTATTACCGGGAGATATTTTACTCGTTGCTCACCTTCCTCATTTTTTCGATAACACCACTGGTATTAAACAACCCGTACATTAAACCCTATACCACCATTTACCGTGATATACACCAGCACAGCATGGTTTATTTCTGGATGGTTTTTCCAATGATGCTTATTGTGCATGATGCTTATTTTTATTTTGCTCACCGCATCATGCATCATCCAAAACTTTTTTCATTTTTTCATGTGGTGCATCATAAAAGTACCAATCCATCGCCCTGGGCATCTTTTTCCTTTCAGCCAACCGAAGCCTTTATTGAATCGGGTATCATTTATTTATTTGCTTTAACCTTTCCCGTGCATGTTGTACACCTCTTGTCTTTCCTTATTTTTATGACACTTTATAATGTTTACGGTCATCTTGGGTTCGAGTTATTTCCCAAAGGGGCAAACAGGCATTGGTTTCTTAAATGGTTCAATACATCTGTAAATCACAATATGCATCACCAGTATTTTAAAGGGAACTATGGTTTGTATTTTACCTGGTGGGACAGGTTAATGAATACCACACACAAGGAATACGATAAACGGTTTGAGCAGATCGGTGAGGAAACCAATGCATTAAGAAAATCAAGGAAACAAGATGTCTTTTAGCGAACTGTTAGTTTATATCAGTTTTGTTGTGGGCTTTGCACTTACGCCCGGCCCCAACATGATGCTGTATCTTACCTATACTTTTGAATATGGGCGTAAAGCAGGCTGGGCAACAGCTGCAGGTATTGTAAGTTCATTTCTTGTGCATATTACAGCAATTGTATTTGGCTTAACTGCTTTACTGATAAGCATGCCGCATGCGCTGGAAATTCTGCGCTATTGTGGTATTGCCTATTTAATTTACCTGGCCATTGTAAATCTTAAAACTGTAAAATGGAAAGCAGGTGATGCTCAGCGTACAGAGGCAGGATTGGGCGTTTTCTATTTAAAGGGTTTTATTGGCAACCTGCTCAATCCCGGTTCTTTATTTTTATACTTTTCTGTACTCCCACAGTTTCTTCATCCCGAACGTGGGCAGCTGTTATTACAAAATGTAAAGCTGGGCGGTATACAGATGCTGTGCAGCTTCATAACCAATTGTAGCATTGTTTACTTGGCAGGCTTTGCTACTGAAGCGTTTTTTAAAAATGAACGGAACCAACGACTGGTAAGATACTGCATGAGTATTTTTATTATTCTCTTTGCAGTGAAGATGTTGTTTATGAAGTTCTGATCTACCTGAAGTGGCCGGTAACGGCATAACAAACCTTACTGTTTATTCTTTTAAAAACCTCGCCATTTATTTTGCGCAGGCGGCGTAGTTTTCTTTTATCCAGTAATCTTCCTTCACTGTCGAAATACTGTGGCTGCGGAAAATAAGTAAGCACATAATATTTGGCGTAGGAGAAAAGCGATTTGAGTGCAACAGGTTTTATCGACATCAGTATCATCGTTTCTTTCTTTTCGTCCACATAATAATCTGAGTAATTTATCCAGGTACAACGGATGTCATGCATTTGTTTTATCAGGGTATTAATCTTTACTGCATTCAAATCATAAGCTTTAAGTGTATCACTTAAACGGGCTTCATCTATACCAAATTCATAAATATAGCTGAGCGTATCTGTAATTATTTCAAGTGATACGGTTTTAAAATCACGGTCGGTAAAGCCTACATTAAAAGGCCCCAGCGGGTAAAGTGCCTTGTACGATTCTTCTATCCGGTCGAGTACTTTTTCATTTTCGTAATAATATTTTGTTGAAATAGTTTTAGGCGAGCAGGAAAAAAGTAAACCTGCACTTAATGATACAATCAGTATGTGATATTTTTTATTCAGCATCGGTTTCTTTTTTAGTGAACCAGGTAATACCAAAAACAATACGTTTTAAAAAAGCAGTAGATACCTGTAGCTGGGTTTTGCGTCCATAATCCCAGTACATGAAAGTAATTACATCATCTTCAATACTTATTTTTTCGGCAACAATAAAATGAGTAGGCACACCCAGTTTAATCCTGATATGATCTTTCTTATGAACAATACGGTTATTGATAAACAAAACAACAGTACCTGTTTTCATCTTTTCACTTATATAATCATACAGGCTGGCAACTTTGGGCCGCATTAAATCGGCACCCTTAGCTTTGGAATTGTAATGAAGCAACTCCCTGGTCATGCGGTTGAATTTGGCATAATTTACCGAGGCCCAAAAACGGTTTTCATCACCATCATCATATTTGTGGTTAAAGATATTCAGGTAGCCTTTGTAATGATCGGCAAGGGTTAAGTACCACATCTGCTCTGCAGGGTTAATATCAAGCAGGCCTTTGTACTTCAGTTCTCCGGCTTCCAGTTTGATGGCTGGTGAGGGATCAAATACAACGCTTCTGAAAGTTGCTTTTCCTTCACTATAAAGCTGGAGCAGGAGGGTAGCATAGCCTAATGGATCATCTTTCAAAAACAAATAGGTTAATGCACCGTAACCACAAAAATTTGTGGCCTTCCCCGGGTAAATACTTACAATGTTATGAATATTGGTTTTAAGATTTTTAAGAAATAAGACAGGCTTTATATTGGGCCAATGCGAACTTGGTTTTAATTCTTTTATCTTTTCAACGTACTCAATGGCCTGCTGCTGGGTGGAAGTAACTTTTTCGGGTAAAACCGGGTAAGTTGGGGTAATTGCTTTAACAACTGTTGTAAGTAATATGATACCACATGTTAAAACAGCAGCTTTAATAAAATACCGGGCACATGTATGAATCGAAAGTTTCAAATGGTTATTTATTGCGAAAATAAGAATCAGGTGCTACAATAAGCCTTTTAATTGTAAAACAATATTTACCAGTATGGCATTTACAAAATACCTGCCAAATAAAAGTGTTGTAAAATTAAGATTACCAGCCACTAAACTAATGGCAACAAAAATTTAACAGGATTCTGAATAAAGAAATGATGATGTTTGTTCATTCAATGTTTAAACACTGTATATTTGTACCTTATTTGCCACGCAATGCCTGGTTTAAATGATAAATAATGAAGCGATATAAAAAATGGCTGATTGCCTTGGGGGTGCTTTTGCTGGCAGGAGTATTGGTTATTTATTACCTGTTTAGCCTTAAGTATGATGATACAGCATCTGTAAAAGCTGATTTTACGGTTAATGCTATGGATTTTATTAAAGAGTTTAAGCAGGATATGGCTGCTGCCAATAAAAAATATTCAGAGAAGATCGTTGTTGTTAACGGAACCATATCGGCTATTGAAATGGCAGATACTACCGCCAATATTAAAATGATTGATACCACAAACGGTGCTTACATCATTTTTGCTTTTCAGCAGCAACATCTTGCCGAGGCCAAGGCAATGAAGGAAGGAGAGCAGGTATCAATTAAAGGAAGCTGCAGCGTTGGAGTATTTAGTGATATACTGGGAGTAGAAAAAATAGACTTTAAACGCTGTGCTATTAATAAAAAATAATTTTAAATCTAAAATAAAAACAACCAAATGAAAAAAACAATTCTCTCTTTAACAATGGTATTAGCAGCAGGTTTACTGTTTGCGCAAAAGAAAACAACCACATCGGCTGTTATCAGTTTTGATGCAACAACGCCTATTGATGCTTTACCCAAGGCAGAAAATAAAACAGTGATTGCATCGCTTGATTCAAAAAGCGGCACAATAGCTTTTGAAGCTGCTGTAAAAAGCTTTGCATTTTCAAACCCAAAAATACAGGAGCATTTTAACAGCAAGGGCTGGATGGATAGTGACCAGTTTGCAACTGCAACTTTTAAGGGAAGCATCACAAATCTTAAAGATGTAAAATTTAATAAAGATGGTACTTATGCTGTTGATGTAACCGGAGATCTTACCATACATGGCGTTACCAAAGTAATAGATGCAAAGGGTACCGTAAAGGTAAGCGGCAAAACAGTTGTTGCTACATCTGAGTTTACCGTAAAGCTGGAAGATTACAAAGTTAACGGTGGAGCCATTGCTGCAGGTAAAGTTTCTAAAGAACCAAACATTAAAGTGGTTGCTGAATTTTAATAATAGCAAATAGATATAATTAAAAAAGCTTTTGTTCCATAAGAACAAAAGCTTTTTTAATTTAAAAATATATCTGAAGATTAATCTGCTTTAAATTCCTCTTCAATCATTTCATGAAAAGCAGTTTCGCTTTCTGTTATCCAGGCTGGTAATGTTTCGGTTGTAATTTTCCAGGTGTTATCCTTCATTTCCATATTAAAGATGATACGGTTTCCTTTTGCATCAATAACATCTACGGTAAAAGGACCTTCCTGTTTGCCATTGGGTTTTCTGAAGTTAAATTCCTTCAACTGGCCATCACATTTTATCAGTCTTGTAAACTGAATGTTTTTTACATACTTTAATTCCATTAGGGGTGGGTTTAAAGCAAACTTAAGGTTTTACGGGCAATTGAAACAAATTACTAAGTTAATAAGCTGTAAAATATCTGTAAACCGCTAATAAGCAGCTTCTTAATTTTTTAAGCCTGCTGAATTATTTTTTTAATAATCACTATTTGCCCCAGGTGATAATGAATATGCTCAATAATGCCATGCATATTCCGGTAATAGGTTCCATATTTTTCGTCGGTAAATATTTCTCCAAAGCTGCTTTCAGGCAGCAGTTCCAGCAGGCTGGCAAAGTTTTCTGCATCGGCCCAGGTTTTATTCAGCAGGTTATTCCAACCGGTTTCAGACTGTATTGGACGAAGATCAAAACTGAATTTATCGCTAGCATTAAGTAGCTCTCCCTGTAATACTTTTAACACGGCACTTACATAATAATTCATGTGATAAACAAGTACTGCAATGGTATTAAAAGAATCAACTTTTGTTTGGGCCTGTTGCCAGCTTACATCTGCCAGCGTATCCTTCAGGTTTACCGAAGTCCAGTTTCCGCCAAAATGAACATCTCTGAAATGTTTAGCTGTTTGTTGGGACAAATTCATTGGGTTGTTTTATTTTCTGAAATGAAAACTGAAAATGTTTTATTTTTCTTTCCCTCTCAAAGCATTGTTTGTAATCGAATTCGCAAAGCCCTGTTGCCTATAAAATTTCATCTACCTTGTCTGTTACTTTTTCTAAATTTAACTATATAATAGTCTGCCAATAATAAAATGGCAGCAGTTATTATCATGCCCATTATAAATTTGTACTATTTTAAATTCATATCCGCATCATGATCCACACACAACTTATATATTACGGATGCATCACTTAAAATATAATTGAACTGGTCTGTTACTGATTTTGTTTCCACCAGTTCTTTTTTAGTAGGGGTTTCCAGTTGCCCGTCCACAAGTTCTGTCTTTCTTTTTTCAACGAGGCTGTTTATCATTTCCTCCAGGGCACTTAGATCTGGTGCAGGTGGTAGTATTATGCTCTCTTGTGGCGCAGCAAGCAGACTTTCGGCAGTTTTAAAATACCGGGTTGTTGCTTCAATCCAGGGTATAAGATGTATCGACCGGAATAAGACTTTGTTTGTTTGCAGGTACCAGGAGAGTGTGGCCAGGTGCGATATCAACGTATGATTGATGGATACAAATTTGTGTACATTCTTTATGCCCTGGCGATGGCGTTTGGGTTCCGAAAGCATACGGGTAAATGCATCAGATAAATTTGCCAGCACGATCAGCACATTCCTGCGTGCCATTTTTATGGCTACGGTATCTAACGCTGCGCCGGGAATAAACTGCGAAGCAATTACCTGGTAATATCTTTCATTGGCCTGCAGCATCTCGGTCATGTATGCCTTTATGCTGTGGCGCTCCCATGCGGGCACCAAAAACAGGCTGGCAAAGAAGGCAATGACAGAGCCGATGCCGGTATCAATGATCCTGTCCTGCATCACTTCACTAATATTACCTGGGTAAAGGAAGTGAAAGAAAATGATCAGCTCGGGTGTCATGAGCAGCACGTTCAAAAAATAATTGGTACGCATGAACATATAACTGGCTGCCATAAAACAGATCATGAGTATAAGCAGCACTGTATTGCTATGAATAAAATATAAAATAGTCATGCCGACCACAACGCCTGCAAGGGTGCCGATAAGCCTGTCCCGGTTTCGCTGTTTGGTGAGTGCATAAGCTGGTTTCAATATCACTACAATGGTAAGCAGTATCCAGTACCCACGGTCTATCTTGAATATCACAGCAATGATATATCCCACCAGCATAGCCAGTGCCACCCTTAATGCATGCCTGAAAGTGTTTGACCGGAAATTAAGGTTATCAAAAAACAAAGAGGGGCGTATATCGGGTGTGGTTTCGGTATGTGTTTTTATGGCAGCACCAATATTATTTGTCTTCAGGCTTACTTCGTAACCGGTGTAAACATGCAGCAGTTTTATTTTGGCAGTCAGGTCTTCGAGGTTTTTCATAATGCGTCCAAGGCCAACAAAATCTTCTACATTCTTTTCATTCATGTCGCTTAGCCGCAATTTATCAAAGTGTTGCCTGGTTTCTTTAATTAGCCGGGTTGTTTCATTGGCTGTTTCTGATGATATGCCCGACCTTACCGCCATGCCCACTTCTTCTATCTCTTTACCCAGTGCATCTATTAATGTATGATACTCCTGCAGGATGCCTGTATTATCGAACTGTGCGTGCAAAACAGGGTAGTGCTGGTAACTCGTCATTACCGATTCGTAGAGTTCTGCCACTTCCAGGTAAATTTTTACAAGCACCCTGCCGGTATGCGTTGATTCTTTCACAATGGCCCTGGTATTAAATAGCAGGTCGCCCAGTGTTTTTTGTTCTGCTTCTATTTGTACCTGTAGTTGCAGCAGTTGCTTGTTTATTTTATCATAATCAGGTTCTGTTGCATACAATGAACCTCTTAAGTGAAGGAAATTTCCAACCCCTGCAATATAATCGCCCATTACCTGCTGAATGAACCTGTAAGGCCGCAACCTGTAAAGCACGAGGCTATACAACATATACCAGATACCGCCAGCCAGTGTATAGCTGGCAGTAATCCATATATCCCTTCCCTGCAGCGGATCCTGCAGGCTCAGCACCATGATGATAATAACGGCAATACCTACCGAAGAACTGCGGGCTCCATAAACAGTAAGCATGGAAAAGATGAAACCACTGATCAGCAAAAGCGCTCCCAGCAGTATGATATTTGCTGCGCTGTAATAGGTGATCACAGAGATTCCTGCCACCAGCAAACTGCATGACAGCATTCCTATAAGCCTGTGTTTTACAGCGCCGGGAGTATCTGCCACACTTACGCATAGGGCACCCACTGATAATACAATGCCGAGAGGAAGCATATCAAAATAATGCATCACCAGTGATGGTAATAAAATGCCCGCCGTAATACGGATGCCCTCAGTTGCATAGCGGCCATTTATAAAATTGATATATTTTTTGTGATAGTTCACTTAGGGTAAGTTAACAATAAACCGGCCGATTATGATGTTTTAAGTAAAAGAATACCGACTGTTGCGGATCAATATTCTGCGATTTTCAGTTTTCTAAAAAAATCTTTTTCCTCCAGTTCTCTTATTTCACCCGCCTTCAATCCATTCAGTTTCAGGTCTTCAATACTAATGCGTATCAGCCGCTTGCATTTATGCCCGGTGGCGGCAATCATTTTGCGTACCTGGTGAAATTTACCTTCGGTAATCGTCATCAGCAGCCAGGTAAAAGGCTCGTAAGCGGTAAGACGTTCACCAAGATCATACAGTTCTTCCGGGTTGGTTACCATGCGTACATCACAGGGAGTTGTTGTATAATGTATACCCGTCTTTATGCGTATGCTGATACCGTTTTGCAGGCGCTTTAAATTTTCGTCAGAAAGAATATTGTTTATCTGTACCAGGTATGTACGTTTATGTGGTTCATTGCTTAAAAACAAAAGCCGCGTTACTTTTTTATTGGTGGTTAAGATGAGCAGCCCTTCTGAATCATTATCCAGCCTGCCCACGGCATGTATGCCCGCAGGAAAATCAAAAGCAAGATCACCCAACAGGCGTACATCATGCGTACTTACAAACTGCGATACCATGTTGAAGGGCTTGTTGATGATGAAGTAACGGGACATGTAAGTTGAGAGTTGAAAGTTGATGGTTGAAAGTTAAGAGTTAGGTTTGAAAGTGTAAGCTTTTGATTACAACTTATAAAAACTTTCAATTCTCAACTATCACCTGATTAACACGGTACTTCCTTTTGCATTATAAACTTTATTATCGGCGCCAATGCCCTGTAGCATCCATACCAGTGTGTGTGATTGTACCGGGTTGCCTTTGTACCGGCCATCCCATCCCTCGGTTATGTTTTTGGTTTCAAAAACCAACTCTCCCCAGCGGTTGAATATTTTAAAGTAAACCAGTTCTTTAATACCAATCATAAAGGGTATTAAAACATCATTGCGGCTATCGCTGTTGGGCGTAAATGCATTGGGCACATAAATTACAATGTTCTTATTAATTTTTACCACCTGCGTATCAATGGTTATGCATCCGGCAGCGGTTTTAAGGGCAATGGTATAGGTTCTTTCTTTACTGTCGGTAAAAGTGGGGGTATAGCTTGTTGCATCATCAAGACTTGTTGCAGGTATCCACAATGCACTATTACCAATGGGCCTGGCCTGTAAGGTTAAAGGCAAATTGGCAACTGCATAGGCTTCGTGGTAGTTTTTTCCGGCTGCGGGTTTTTCAATATGTACAAATCTTTTTTGTATGCTTAAAGGAAAAGGGCACTGTGCAGTGCTTACCGTTAAACTCATTACATAATTACCAGGTGTGGCATAAGCCTGTACAGGCGGGTTACGTAACGTAGATGTTTGGCCGTTGCCAAAATCCCATAAATAACTAATCGTTGATGTGCCAGGGTCAATGGTATTATTTACCGGCGTTACCGGCTCATTAATACAGGCGGCATTTACGCCAAACTCGGCAAAAACATTTGGATGTATGGTAACGGTAGTACTGGTACTGTCGGCACAGGCACTGCTGCTGTTTACGATCATTACCACTTCGTAAGTGCCCGGTTTTTTAAAACTATAGGTAAGGTCACGGGTAAAGCCGGTATAACCATCGCCGGTTATCCATTTGTATTGCATGGGGCCGCCAACCGCATTGGTACTGGTATTTTTAAAAATAAATTTGTTGTTAATAAAGCATTGCACGGGTTTATCAACTGTAAAACCGGGCACAGGTATAGAGGAAATATCTATATTAATGGTTTTGGTAAATAAATTACAACCTAAAAAACTAAATACCTGTGCCTGGTAGGTACCTGTTTCAGTAACCTTATAACGCTGCTGATTGGCACCAGGTATTAGAATACCATTTTTATACCATTGCACACTATCGCAGGGCTTAACCTGTAACACACTGCTATCGCCGCTGCCAATGCACCAGGTTGGTTTACCCAACACATCCAGGTCATCGTATAGTTTTGCAGCCTGTATAGTAACCGTATCAGCACTGCGGCATCCGCCACCGTTATGTTGAACATTTAAGATATAATCGGTTGTTACATCGGGTGTAGCCAGCGGGTTAGCAATAAATTCATTACTTAATGCTGTGGCGGGACTCCACACGTAAAACCAGCCTGGCTTGGGCGGCACGCCAATTTGCACCACACTGTTATTGCACGAAACTTTATTGGGGCCGGCATTGGCTTTGTAAGTAAGGGTGTCATACAGGGTAGTGTACAAAGTATCGAGGCAGCCATAGCCACTGTAAGGTACCACCACCACAGCTACCTGAGTACCGGCAGTTGGTGGCGGAGCTAAAGTTAGTGTTTGCGAATTGCCCAATACCTGTGTAAAAGCAGTATTCCACCAGGTGTAGGTTTGATAACCATATGGTGCATTCACACGTACAAAATTATCATCGGGGCAAAAATCAGCACCCTCAAAGCGGTCGCTGCATTCGCTGTTTACATCTATATAGGCATAGCCAAAATGTATACGAAATGTACAGTCGGCGGTTTTAAAAAACAACCTGATGGTTTTACCGGCCAGGTTATCCAGGTTAATGGAAACTGCCGTCCAGCTTTTGTACCAAACCGGTGTATTGCCACCCGGGTTGGGCGATAGCTCAAAACCGGGCAATGGCGATCCGTTGGCAAAAAATGAAAAGGATGAGCAGCCAATAGCATAGCCATCGCTTAAATTCTGTACAAGCAGGTCAAGCCGTGGTTGTTCCGATTCCCGGTGGCCGGGATCCTGAAAAACCACGGCATAATTATAAATAAGATTATAGGTATTGGCACCTGCCGGAATGGTAAAATCATAAGAGACACCCTCAGCCTCACGCCCGGCAGAATTATTGCCTAACCTGATTGAATGGCCACTGCCGTTAGGGCAATTTACCGGAAAACCGCCGTAAGGGTCTGTGCCGCCACCTCCAATTGCCGAAAACATGGTTTGCCGGTTGGCGGTAGGGCCTCCGGCATAATTAAAACTGATAACATTTACATCATTAACAGAAGCAACACTACCTGTATAGCAGGTCCAGCCATTAAAATCGCCTTGTTCAAAATCAATATTGGGCGGGCATTGTGCAAATACATAACCAGGTAGTGCCCATAAATATGAGCAGGCGATCAACAACAGAGGTATGTAGCGTTTTAAAAACATAATAATCACAACACTTGGTAAACGTTGACCGGGGGGTAACTAAAGTTAAAACATTTTTGGCATCTCTCAACTAAACAGTTAACAATATTAAATGCTTTTTAAACGCATGGTTTGTTTGTTTAATTTCAGGAGCACCATTTAATAATAAATTATAAACGCAATTTTCGGGGGAATGGTTGTGGGCAGATGTTTCAAAAAACTTGTTACCTGTTTCTTATTCAGTTACCTTTGCCGCATGACAATTGAGCATCTTAAATCTATAAGGGACCGTGTCCTGGTCTTGGGGAGGTTTCTTTGACGTTGCTAACCGACAAGCCAAAGTAGCCAACGATAAACAACTTTCACTTTCGCCGGGCTTTTGGGATGATAATG
Source organism: uncultured Chitinophagaceae bacterium (assembly GCA_963715585.1). GTDB lineage: Bacteria > Bacteroidota > Bacteroidia > Chitinophagales > Chitinophagaceae > Ferruginibacter. The sequence goes on from OY970254.1 coordinate 1,744,576, forward strand.
CCCGTGCAACTGCCATTCTGAAAGAAACTAAAGTAAACGAATACTGGATAAATCTTTACAATGCAGTGGAAACTGCTGTGGAGGATTTTGCCGTATTATTCGAATTCTGGAAAGCAGGAGAAACCAGCGAGGAAGAAGTGAAAGAAGCTTTTGATCTGGCCATTGAAAGAATTGAAGAAGCCGAATTTAAAAGCACCCTTAACGAACCCGAAGACGAACTGCCCGCCATGATGCAGATAAATAGTGGCGCTGGTGGTACCGAAAGCCAGGACTGGGCAGAAATGCTTGCCCGTATGTTTAGAATGTATGCTGAAAAACAAGGCTGGGCTGTTACAGAAATGGACTGGCAGTGGGGCGATGGTGCCGGCATTAAAACCTGTACGTATAAGATTGAAGGGCCGTTTGCTTATGGCTTCTTAAAGTCTGAAAGTGGTGTGCATCGCCTGGTGCGTATTTCGCCATTTGACAGTAATGCACGCAGGCATACTTCTTTCGTATCGGTAAATGTTTACCCATTGGTAGATGATACCATTAACATTGAGATAAACCCTGCTGATGTGAAAATGGAAACAAGCCGCAGTGGCGGCGCCGGCGGGCAAAACGTAAACAAGGTAGAAACCAAAGTACAATTAACGCATATACCAACGGGCATTGTAGTAGTTTGCCAGCAGGACAGAAGCCAGTTGGGCAACCGTGAACTGGCTATGCAGATGCTGAAAAGCCGCCTGTATGAGATGGAACTGCAAAAGCGTAATGAGATAAAAGACGCAGCCAACAGCAAAAAGAAGAAGATAGAGTGGGGCAGCCAGATACGCAGTTATGTTTTTCATCCATACAAAATGATAAAAGACCACCGCACCGATTATGAAGTTGGTAATGTGGGCCCGGTGATGGATGGAGAACTGGATGGGTTTATTAAGGCATACTTAATGAGCGAAAAAGAAACCGAAGCTTAATTTAGTTTACCACAAAGGGCGCAAAGAAAATACACACAAAGAGCGCCAAGGTCTTTGTGTACTTAGGGAAAAACTTAGTGATCTTTGTGGTTAATTTTTTGAGACCAGCATTTGAAATTGTATTCAACATCGTTGTGTCACTCACTTGTACGATATACCTTTGCTGAACTTTTACAAACAATAAAAAATAACGATCATGCAATACGGAGATTTTTATTACCCAATGCCGGTGAATGAACCGGTTCTGTCATACGCCCCAGGTTCTGCAGAAAAGAAAAGATTGAAAGAAGTTTTGGCAGAACTAAAAAAACAAAAAATTGATGTACCCATGTACATCGGTGGTGAAGAAATAAGAACCGGTAATACAGTTGATATTCGTCCGCCACACGAGCGTAAACACGTGCTTGGGCAATTTCATGTGGGCGAGGCAAAGCATGTAACCAAAGCAATTAATGCTGCACTAAAAGTAAAGGACAAATGGGCCAACATGAGTTGGGAGAACCGTGCCAATATATTTTTAAAAGCTGCCGATCTATTGGCAGGTAAATACCGCCCATACATCAACGGTACTACCATGCTGGGGCAAAGCAAAAATGCTTTCCAGGCAGAGATAGATGCGGCTTGTGAGTTAATAGATTTCCTGCGTTTCAATGTACATTTCTTAAGTGATATTTATCGCCAGCAACCCATCAGCGGTGCCAGCATGAATAATAGAATGGAATACCGCCCGCTGGAAGGATTTGTGTTTGCATTAACGCCCTTCAACTTTACAGCCATTGGCGGCAATCTGCCAACATCGGCTGCCATGTGTGGTAATGTAGTTATCTGGAAATGTGCCAACACACAGGTTTACAGCGCACAAATGTTCATGCGTATTTTAAAAGAAGCCGGCTTACCCGATGGCGTTATCAACCTGGTTTTTATTGATGGTCCAACGATTGGAGAAGTGGTTTTTAATCACCGCGATTTTGCCGGTATACATTTTACCGGAAGCACGGGTGTATTTAATAAAATGTGGGAAACCATTGGTAAGAATATGAGTATGTATCTTTCTTATCCACGCATTGTGGGTGAGACCGGTGGTAAGGATTTTGTGATAGCTCATAAAAGCGCCGATCCGGACGTAGTGGTTACTGCACTGGCAAGAGGTGCATTTGAATACCAGGGACAAAAATGTTCGGCTGCATCAAGAGCATACATACCATCAAACATAGCAGCAGAAGTAAAGAAGAAATTAGTAGAGCAGGTGAAAACGATGAAGATGGGAACTGTGGAAGACTTTACCAATTTTGTAAATGCGGTTATTGATGAAAAGAGTTTTGATAAACTGGAAGGCTATATTAAAAATTCAAGGAAACGTGACAGCGGTGCAAAAATATGGGTAGGAGGTAAGTGCGACAAAACAGAAGGCTTCTTTATTGAGCCAACCATCATTGAAGCAACTGATCCCCATTATGTAACCATGTGCGAAGAGTTGTTTGGACCGGTACTTACTGTTTACATCTACGATGAAAATAAATACGAAGCAACGCTTAAACTGGTTGATGAAACTTCGCCTTATGCATTAACAGGTGCTGTAATTGCACGGGATCGTTTTGCAGTGGAACTGGCAACAGATAAGCTTCGCAACAGTGCCGGTAATTTTTACATCAACGATAAACCAACCGGTGCAGTAGTAGGCCAGCAACCATTTGGCGGTGCAAGAGGCAGTGGTACTAATGATAAAGCGGGTTCTATTTTAAATTTATACCGCTGGTTAAGTGCACGTACTATCAAGGAAACATTTAACTCGCCAACAGATTACCGTTATCCTTTTTTACAGGAAAAATAAAATTGAATCAATAAACAGTGAATAAGAAAATGACAACAAAAATTACATTCACATTACCAGCAGCCAATATTATTGGTGCAGCAGAATGTGTATTACTGGGAGAATTTAATGACTGGAATTTAGACAAAGGGGTTTACCTGCAAAAGCAGGCGGATGGCTCTATGACAGCCGAGGTTGAGCTTGCTGCCGGTAAAGATTACCAATACCGCTACCTCCTCAGCAATGGCCGTTGGGTAAATGATAATGGAGAAAAAATAACTTCCGAAATGCATGGATACCCGGTGGTGAATTGTATTGTAAGGGTGCAGGCAGTTACTGAAACAGGAAAGCCTGCAACAACAAAAGCAGCAAAACCTAAAACGGTAAAAGCCAAACCAGCAGCAAAAGCAACACCTGCAATTATCAAAGATGATCTAACGAAAGTGGAGGGTATTGGGAAAAAGATAGAGGCTCTTCTTTATAAAAATAAAATTCACAGTTATAAGCAACTTTCAAAAGCAACTATCACTAATCTGAAAGCAATTTTAGAATCAGGTGGCAATAAATTCAGTATGCACAATCCGGGTAGCTGGCCCAAGCAGGCTAAACTTGCAGCAGATGGTAAATGGGAAGACCTTGCGGTTTTGCAAAACGGTCTTAAGGGTGGAAAATGATGTTGTACTATATTTTATAGGTTTCAGATAAGGGGTTTACAGGTATTTGGTATGAGTCTGGAACGGAGTAAAGATGAAGTCTCCATGAAGTTGGTACGGAGTAAAGCCGGACTAGCCCTAAGGTAAGCAGGAGGTGCGCTGGTATTACATACAAGTAAACAGGATGAATGCAGGAGATGAGCAGAACCTTTTTTTATCGGCCGATAACAGATAAATTCGCTTTATAAATTTTTAAATTGAAAACAATATTAGATAAGCAACAGTTGTATCTTACTATTTTAAGGCTAGCGCACCAGCTGCTGGAGAATAGTATTGATCTGAATGACACGGTATTTATCGGCATGCAACCCCGTGGCGTACAGGTGGGCAACAAGTTAATGGAATCTATTCAGCAGCTCACACAAGGCCAAAGGCCTCAATACGGCGTGCTGGATATAACTTTTTACCGCGATGATGTAAGGGATGAACTGCATGTTGCCAATACGACCGATATTCCCTTTTCTATAGAAGGTAAGAAAGTTGTTTTAATTGATGATGTTTTATATACCGGCCGTACCATTCGTGCTGCACTGGATGCTATACAGGATTTTGGCAGGCCCCAAAAAGTGGAACTATGTGTTTTGGTAGATAGAAGGTTTAACCGTGAATTGCCCATACAGCCTGATTATTGCGGCAAAGCAATTGATACTGTGATCTCACAAAAAGTAAAGGTTGAGTGGGATAAGGAGGCAGTAGTATTGTATTAAGTCAAAAGTAAAAAATCAAAATTTAAAAAAGTACCTGGGCGTGAAATCTGTTTTTTTGACCTTTGACTTTTGATTTTTGACTTTGCTTTACCTTTTTCCTTTAACTTCGCTGCTTAATGCAACTATCTACCAAACATCTATTGGGCATTAAAGACCTCAGCCGGGAAGATATTTCCCTCATTTTATCAACCGCCACACAGTTTAAAGAAGTTTTACAAAGGCCAGTAAAGAAAGTTCCTTCCTTACGTGATGTAACTATTGTGAATTTATTTTACGAAAACAGCACCCGTACCCGGATATCTTTTGAGCTTGCTGAAAAACGGCTTGGTGCGGATACCATCAATTTTACAGCCTCTGGTTCTTCTGCAGCAAAAGGCGAAACATTGCTTGATACCGTAAATAATATTTTAAGCATGAAAGTGGATATGGTAGTGATGCGCCACAGTGCCAGCGGAGCACCACATTTTTTGGCCAAACATATTCCTGCAGCAATTATCAATGCCGGCGATGGTATCAACGAACATCCTACACAGGCGTTACTGGATGCTTTATCTGTAACAGAAAAACTCGGAAGCCTGGAAGGAAAGAAAGTGGTGTTGGTAGGTGATATCATGCACAGCAGGGTGGCACTCAGCAATATTTATTTACTGAATAAAATGGGTGCCGAAGTGATGGTTGCCGGTCCGCCAACCCTTATACCAAAATACATTGAAGAAGCGCTAAATGTAAAAGTAGAATACAACATTAAGAAAGCGTTGCAATGGTGCGATGTAGCCAATGTGCTGCGTATTCAGCTGGAGCGGCAAAACCAGGTGCTGTTCTCATCTTTAAGAGAGTATAACCTGGCTTATGGAGTAAGCCGAAAATTACTGGATGGTTTACAAAAAGAAATAGTAATTATGCATCCGGGGCCCATTAACCGTGGTGTGGAAATTGATAGTGATGTGGCAGATGGAAATCAGTCTATTATATTGCAACAGGTTGAGAACGGTGTGGCAGTGCGGATGGCGGCGTTGTATTTGCTTGCAGGAAAGAGCAATGGATAATTTTATAATTGATAATGGATAATGTTTTCGTTATCTGTTATCTCATATTTATAATAACATTTGTACTTTGGCAGAAGAAAAGGGAGACAGTATTCTGAGGAATTATCCATTAAAACATTATTAATTATCCACTAATGAACCGCATCTGTTTATTTCCCGGCACTTTTGATCCCGTTACTTTGGGGCATACTGATATTATAGACAGGGCACTTCCTTTATTCGATAAGCTGGTGATTGGTATTGGCCGCAATGCCAATAAAAAACCTATGTTCAGCGAAAAGCAGCGCTTAAAATGGTTAAGAGAAATTTACAAAGACAATCCAAAAGTAGAAGCACTTGCCTACGATGGTTTAACCGTTGATTGCTGTAATAAAGTAGGCGCCAATTTTATTCTTCGTGGCATTCGTTACGTAAATGATTTTGAATACGAAAAAGCTATTGCCGATATGAACAGGAGTATTGACCAAAAGATAGAAACCATTTTCCTCACCTGTTTACCGCAGTTTACCTCAGTTGCATCAACGCTGGTAAGAGATGTATTAAGAAATGGTGGCGATGTATCGCAATTTTTACCCGAAGTGGTTAAAAAGTCAATCAAAAAAAAGTAATTCTTTCTTATTAATACTTTACAAACAATGTCGATTTGGTTTAATAAAACGCTGACCTTACCCGGGTTAAATCCGCTTGGACCAAAAACCATGGGCGAATTTTTAGGAATGGAATGGGTAGAACAGGGGGATGATTACCTGGTAATGCGTATGCCTGTAGATGACCGTACCAAACAACCTTATGGTCTGCTGCATGGTGGTGCCAGTTGTGTTTTGGCTGAAACTATTGGCAGCCTTGCCTCACATTTTGTAATTGACCCCGATAAATTTATCTGTGTGGGTCTGGAAATAAATGCCAACCATGTTCGCAGTGCCCGCAGCGGTTATGTAACAGCAACATGTACACCATTGCATATTGGTGCATCAACCCATGTATGGGATATTAAAATTCATGACGAAAGAAAAAAGCTGGTTTGTGTAAGCAGGTTAACGGTTGCTATTTTGAAGAAACCACAGGATGGAAGTAAAAAGTAAAAAAGCAAAAGTCAAAAAAGTGAGCTGCTAAAGTTAGAACAACTCCTGACTAACGACTCCCAACTTCTGACTGCTTTTTAAGGCGTATCAAAAAACTTTGCCAGTATATCTTTTATAGAAGGGTACGTATTTTTTACAGGCTCTTTAATGTTTATTGTTTTCACCCATTTTATCTCAGTTATGTGCTCTTCTGTCTGAGGTTGCAGTTCCTGTTTTGCCGGGCATGTCATATGGTACCAGTGAGAGATCTTTAAAAAGTGTTTGCCAAATTCATCATACACATGATAGGTCTCACCAATCTTCTTTTTTAAATGCAGGTTTGTAACGCCTGTTTCTTCCATAACTTCTCTTACCGCACATTCCTCTTCCTTTTCGTCTTTTTCAATCTTCCCTTTTGGTAAATCCCATTTGCCAAGGCGGTTTATAAAAAGAATTTCCTTTTTATCATTTTGTACAATACCACCGGCAGCTTCTATAACTTTAAAATTTTTAAAAAAGGTTTCTTTCAGCTTATCCAGGTCGCTATGCCAGATCACGCCGGCATGAAACTCCTCTTTTTTAATCTCATGTAACATGGCTTTGATGGCCCTGGGCGATACCTCATCTACAAAAACTGCATCGGGGTGGTGCAGTATTTCATTCAGTTCTTTGTTAATTTCGTTGCAAAGAATTACGGGTTTATTGCCAAAATAAATGTTGATGTACATAAAAAGTAAAAATTCAAAAGTAAAAAATCAAAAACTGTCTACTGTCAACTGCCCATCGTCAACTGCCAACTCTTCCCTACATTTGCAGCATGACTAACGAAAAAGCCGTAGCTGAAAAGCTTCTACAAATTAATGCAATAAAACTGAGTCCGCAAGAACCCTTTACCTGGGCCAGCGGATGGAAAAGTCCGATCTATTGCGATAACCGCAAGGTTTTATCCTTTCCTTATATCCGGGATTTTATTAAAAGTGAAATGTGCAGCGTTATTTTCGAAAAATTTCCAGATGCCGATGTGCTTGCCGGCGTTGCCACTGCAGGTATTGCCTGGGGAGCAATGGCAGCCGATCAGCTAAAACTTCCGTATATCTATGTTCGCCCAAAACCCAAGGAACATGGCTTGGGTAACCAGATTGAAGGAAACCTTGAAAAAGGGCAGAAGGTACTGGTTATTGAAGATCTTATTTCAACCGGTAAAAGCAGCCTGCAGGTTTGTGATGTTTTAAAAGCTGCCGGGGCTGATGTGATTGGGATGGTATCCATATTTACCTATGGTTTTGAAATTGCAGATATTGCATTTAAGGCTGCCAATATTCCTTATCAGTCGCTAACAAACTATCAAACATTGATTGATTTGGCGGTTAAAAAAGGAATTGTAGCAGCAGGGGAACAAAATACCTTGTTAAATTGGAGGGCCGATCCCGCCAATTGGAAAGGGATTTAATAACTTCAGGCATCTTTTATTATTAAAATTGGAACAGATGAAAGCATTTTCACTTAGTTTACTGGCTGTTTTTTTTCTTACTACCGTAAGTTTTGCCCAATATCAGCAAACCCAGAAAGTATCGGGTAAGGCTGTAATAAAAACCCCCACCATACTTTGCGAAAAATGCCAGGAAAAGGTAGAGTTTTTCATAAGCCATACCGAAGGCGTTACTTCATGTGCAGTTAATTTCAGAAAGAAAACCACTACGGTTACCTGGTTAAACGACCGTACAACCCTCGAAAACATAAAAACCGCTATTGCCAACCTTGGTTATGATGCCGATGATATAGAAGCCGAAGAATATGCTTTTAAAAGGCTTCCTAAGGAGTGTAAAGCAGAAATAGCTGCAGCTAAAGCAAAGGCATCAGCTACTGTAAACCCAGCAGTAACTCCGGCTGTGAAGCAATAATCCTGCTTTTTTTAATTTTTGGGGCCGAAAAACGTCTGTATACGGCTTTAAAAAACAGTAAATTTCTGTAATCCCTCATAACTTACGGGGAATGTTTTGTACACATTTGCCTTTCCCAACTTTACTGTGCCTGTAACTTTTACCATTACTTCTTTCCCCAACAGGGTAGGCAAGGCATTCTTAAGCAGGTTCTTCATGTCAACTTCTATGGCCAGGGGCATCGTAAACTCCGATAGTTTTGAAATGGTTATCTGGTAATCCTGCGAACTGTGCCCCAGAAAATTATTATCCAAATAAATATCCAGATCGGTGTATTTAAGCTGTAATCCAAAATTGTTAGGGTTGTAGTAGATCAGGTCAACTTTTAGGGTTGTTGCTGCAAAACCAACTTTTTCAACTTTCAGATTTTTAAAATCGCGGTACACCAGTTCTTTAGGAGCCTGACATGATGACGTAAAAATGACGATTGCCAGAATGATGGTAGAGTAGAAGGGTAGCTTGCTTTTCATGCTTATTTTTTCAAACTGTAATTTAAGATAAGAAATTTAATTTTCGGAAAATGTTATAAACAGGCTTTCGTTACCTGCTAATAATGTTAGGGTTATAATTTGTTCATCAGCAAAAAATGCTGGAAAATGTAAGCTAAGCTATATAGCATATAAAAAATAGTATTAAAAATTTAATAACTAGTGTTTTATAAAGTTTAATTGCAAAATAAATATTAATAAAAGCTGGGGTTAATCAGAATAAAAGGAGAATTTAATTAAGCTTACTACTATTACTTAAATTTTAGAATAATAAAGATTTAAATACTTGAAAATGAAAGTTTAATTATATTTACTGAGTAAAATATTGTATGTAAATTTAAATATTGTTAATTATTTTGTTTCATGAGCTTTGGTACGAAAGAAAACCGGTGCTCCCCTCTACAGATTTTGGTAATTCTTATTTTATATTTAAGTATCTTATTTGAGAAAAATTTTAAACTAGGGAGAGTCAGTGAAATAAATGCGACAAAATGGCTGCGCTCAAAACCTCGGTTTTTTGATAGATCTTCTGGCTTACAGATCTTCTGGCTGAGGATTAGGATGTTTATGTTACCAGGTTACAGTAAGCATTTGGATACACAGGTAAACTAAAGTTCATTTAACAGGAAGTACCTAAAACCCCGGCTTTTGTATATTATATGTAACGATAAATGCTTGATAAAAAAATATTTCTAATTTATTTGGTCTATTGTTAGATATTGTATGGTTTTTCGCTTTGGACCAATAGAAAACATTTAAAAAAAATGCGATTTTACGTATTATCACCCCTTTGACCGTAAAATTACTGTCATAAAAATTTGCGCTTTCCGAAAAACGTATTATGTTTGTGACGAAATTAATAATGACTGTTACCTCGGTTATTTTACTCTTCAATCCTAAACCTCCAATTCTCCTCTAAAAAACCAACCAATTACGGTTTGGTATTTATTAGTTCCCAGCCATAGTTGTTTTTTTGAAAACACAAACCACAAGAAAATGAAAACTTTTACATCTTTATTGGTCAACCGACTATTCACCTCAGTTTTTACATTATCATTATTATTTTTTGCAGGTAAGGCAAATGCACTTACTGAACATACTACTCTAAACAATCCCGGTATTGAATATGCTTCTTTAGCTGCAACAGCAACTCAAAACAGCGTATTTATCAGCTGGGTTACTGTTTCTGAACTTAATAACAGCCATTTTGAAGTTGAAAGATCAACCGATATGAAATCTTTTAAAACTGTTGCTATGGTTTTAGACGGATTTTCTACTACCGGAACAGATGGTAAATCTTATAAATTTAAGGAAGCGGCTGGCGAAGTAAGCAAAGGCAAAACAGTTTACTATCGTTTAAAGCAGATTGATATTAATAACCAGGTTCATTACAGTTCAGTAATGGCTGTGCAGATGAATGCAACGGTAACCGTATTTCCAAAACAAGAAACTTCAAGAGTTCAAGTTTATCCAAACAATCAAATATTGTTATCCAAACAATCTACAGTAAGCATGGGCGAAACAAAAATACCGGTAGCTGGTTCAACTGCCGGTATTTTAAATGCCCATGAAATTATTGCTGGAACTAAACTGTACGCACCAAAATTAAGTATAGCTTAATGCTTGATTGTAAGCAATCAGCCCATTTGCTGAATTGAAAATAACCAAACAATTTCCACCAGATTTAATCAAAATCCATCATCCCGGAAGACTGCAAAAAGATAAGTGTGCAGCCGGTTTTAATAAAAATATAAAAAATATAACATGAGTACTTTCTTTTCAGCAATACAATATTTAACGGCAATGTTTTTACCAACAGCAGGTGTGCAGGTGTTGCAACCGGTAAAACTGCCGGTAGTTGAAGGAATGGTAACATACAATAAACAGTAATTAATAAAAAGATTTTATACCCGGCAAAATAATAAAACCCAAAATGCGTTCAGTACCCGGCCCCCGGGTAACTGAACCAAGTGCTTGGTTTACGATGTTTTCTTTGGGGGTTACAGAATCGAAAGATTCTTAACAAAAGCTGCATTTCTATGCGGCTTTTTTGTTTGACCTCACCCCGGTGAGCTATCGCTTGTTCCTTTGCAAGGAACTCCGGGGGAGATGCAGGAGCCTGAGAAATTAAACAACGTTAAATTCTTAATCCTTTTATTAATGCATACTCTGTTGAACCAAGCGTGTACTGGCTTTTAACGGCTTCTTTAATGCGTTGGGTAATATCTGTAAGGTTTTTGTAGAGCTCATTGCGGTCGTTGCGGGCTTGTTTTAGTTTGCCATAGGCAAGGGGTACATTGGTGTTGGCAGTGGTAAGCTGTGCCATCTTATCTGCCAGGGCGGGTAGTTTTACCTTTTCGTTTGCGGGATTATAATTGACACCGAATTTTTCCAGGGTGGCTATGATATCGGAAAAAGTTTGGGTGATGCTTCCGAATGAGCGCTCTGACTGGCTTACAGTTTCTTCAGTAGGCTCTTTGGGTTCTTTTTTAACTTTTATACCCCTGATTTTTGTAATGAGTGCTGCTGTGTTGGCAGCTTCTTTAGATGTTTTGCCAAAGGCAGAACGAACGGCGGAGCCAATGGGGCTTAGGAGTTTTAATAAAGAATCGCTGTCTTTATTGTAAAGTTTTTGCCTTAGATCTACTGCAGTGGAGTAATCTTGTTTATTACCTGCTGTTGTAGTGTTTTGTGCTTTAATGTTTGTTATTACTGCCTGTACATTGGCTACAGACTGATCGGGTGTTTGGGCCACGTAATCTGTAAAAGATTGCAGGTGGGTAGCTAATGTTTGGGCGTTGGCCAGGCGTGAGCCGAAGGTTACTTCTGAAGATGATGCCATGATAGTAGGGTTTTAATTGTTATTAAATAAGAATCACATTATAAATATAGTAACTGCTTTGTTAAAGAATATATAAAATGATAATGTATTGAAAGCTTTGCTGTGCAATGATTTTGTCTGAATAATATAAATTTGTGATAATGTGTAAGGAAGGATTAGATATGCCCAGTATAGGATTGATTGTGTGCCAGGTGATGAAGGCTGTGTGTAAGATACAATTGATTATGTGCTTATTATTGTTAGCTATGTGTAAGATATAGTTAACTATGTAACTGAGACGTTAGCCTATGTGTGAGGTACAATTGGCGGCGTGCCTTTTAAAGGCTTATTCCTAAAAAACTAAAATCATGATAAATAAAGATTCTTATCGAAGGTGCATTCCTGTTAAGTTTTTGAGAATCTTCAATTAAGCTAAAAAAGTTGCAGGAGTTTATGGATGACTATAGATGGAGAGAATCATTTATTTATGTTGCCAGCTTCAATGCAAGTAAAACTGGATTGAAAAATAATTTTTAGAAGCTAGCAAATTCAAAGAAAATTGTTGTATTAAAGATCAAAAAACAATAAAAAAATTGAAAAGCTGGAAATATTATGCATATATTACTTATCTGAATGTTATTAGTAAAATATAAAACGTAACTGTTATGAAACCCTCCAATTGCCAATTACCAATTGTTCTCAGTTTAATCATTACACTTTTCACCCTTACATCTTACGGGCAAACAAAAGATCAAAGAATTCAAAAAAAATGGTGCTTTGTGGGGGATAATTTAATACTTCCTACAGATGGAGGAAGAGTTAAAGGAAATCCAAACAATAACTCAATACTAATTGATCAAAATGGAGTAATTATTATACCGGTAGTATTTCATATATTATATCATGCTAACAAACCTGAAGAGAATGTTGTAAATTATATTGCTTCACAAATGGACCGTTTGAATGCAGATTTTAGAAAAGCAAATTCAGATATTGGACAAGTACCACTAATATGGCAAGGGTTAGCTGCTGATATGAAATTTGAATTTAAGCTTGCTTGTATTGATCCAAATGGAAATCTTACAGATGGGATTAATGAAGTTGTGACAACAAATCCTAACCCATTTTGTTTTACTGGTACTTTAAATATGCTGTGTCCTGATGCTCAGCTTTCATCTTCTTATGGTGCAGATGCATGGCCAACGGATAAGTACTTGAATATTTGGGTTTGCGATATGGAAAGCGGAGGTGGAGTAGCTATGCTTCCACAGAACCGTTTTGGAACAGGGACATATGGCAGTAATACCTATCCATCTTCTTTATTTGATGGAATAATTTTAGATTATACTGTTGTAGGTGAGAATTCGAATGATCCTTATTATGGAAAAGGAAGAGTTTTAACACATGAAGTAGGTCATTGGCTCGGTTTATTCCATACTTACCAGGGAATTTGTACTAACAATGGAGATGAAGTAAATGATACACCTCCGCAATCTTCGCCCACTATAGGCTGCACGGCTTTCCCGTTTACAGATGTGTTGTGTAGTTCTAACTATCCGGGTATAATGTTTATGAATTACATGGACCAAACACAAGATGATTGCAAGTATTTTTTTACTACAGGGCAGAAAGACAGGGCAAGGTCTTATTTTTCGTCCGGTGGTCCTTTTGGTACCCGGTTTCCTTTTATTAACAATTATTTTGGAATAAAGCATTTTGCAACCAATCCTTATACAGTAATAAATAATACGATTACTGTGCTTATAAATAATCCGGCATGCCTGCCAGTAAGCTACAGTTTTACAGGACCGGTTACATTAGAAAGCAGCAATGACCATCAAATTGTTTTTTCGGTGGCTTGTGGGATTAGTGGCGCTATATCACTAACTGCAACTTCGGGGAATTACACAGATAATTATGTGTTTGATTTTGTGAATGGACCTTGTCCTCCAACAACAGGCCCTATAAGAATAGTGGAAATTCCAAATATACAGAGTGCCAAACCAGTTGATATAATTCGTGATATTGACAATAATTCAGTTATTGGATATGCTTCAATCGATAATATACAAGTTCCTAATCCCGAAGACCAAGAAGTAGGGTTTGGGATAGTAAAATTTGATCCAAATGGGAATAAGATTTTTAATCGGCAATATAAATTAACCGGTAAAAAACTATTCCTTAAGAAAATCACTGAGACTTATAATTTTGCCTCCACTAATTATTATTTTGTATTGGCTGGAATTAAGGATGGACTTACATGTACTTGTGATGATCAAAAAACTTTAGTATTAAAGATTGATAGAAATAATGGAGATATTGTTAGCTCAATTACTATTGACGGGTTCCATCAAAATCAATTGCATGAGCCGTTTAGTCTTGGAGTAATAGATAATTACTTATATGTAATGTCTTATGGACACAATAAAACAGTTTCTCCAAATCCATCTTCTTCAAAGATTTATATAGTTGAAGTAAACCTGCAAAATAATGCAACCAGAAGTTTTTATACCTATGATCCGTCATCCACAACAAGTTTTCTTAAACCTACAAATATGTTTGATGTTAATTGGATGTCGCCTATAAGATCATTACCTGTTTTGTTCTTTGGAGGGCTTATAAGTCCCGACAAAAATTTTATAAACAATAAACCATTTAGCTTTTATTCTTGCGAAAATTGCTTACTACAAGGAAGTGTCTATAATTATGATAATTCCTATGTTAAAACTGCTAATATCCAACAATTCGATGGAATTCTAGCTGTTGTATCGCAAGGGCACAACGGGAAACTTTATTTCACAAACGGGAATGGTACACAGGCATACTTTAATGAAAAGTTTGAGTTACTTACTGAGAAAAGTGTTGGTTCATTAGGTGGGCAGGGATTAGGTGGTCAGAGTTATGGTTTCGCATCAGGTAGGTATAACACTTCTGAAAGTAATTCAACCTCAGGTTATGGAACGATTCTTTTTGGAAATGGAGGTGAAATTTTTTATAAAAAATTCAACGATCTTAATCAAAATTTTAGTTTAACACAAGCAGATAATAATATAATGACCAGCAATAACTCAATTTTATATAATAATGAGTTTGATATGGTTGCCTATAAAGATCCCCTAACTTTTAGTGATAAAAATAAGTTTTACAACTACACTAATTTGCCATCCTCTTGTGATATAAATGTAAATTTCCCTTCTGTTTCGGTTAATGCCAGTATAACTAATGGGCTTACAACTGTTTTAAATAATCTACCGGTAAGTATTTCAATAGCAAATCTTAGTATTACAAATGAGTTGCCGGTAATTATTACGCAAATTTGTTATGATGCCGGAAGTTTTTCAGGTAATGATCAGGACTTTAAGAAAAAAGCGGAAGCTAAACCAACAGAAAACCCTGTTTCTTTTAAAGCATTTATTTTACCTAACCCCACCACAGGTAATAGTGTAAATATAAAGATTGAAGAGATAAATAAACAAAGCTTGTCAAACTATTCAATTAAGATTACTAATCGTATTGGAAGGGTGGTTTTACAAAAAACTAATTATTTACCAGGTTCGCCTTTAAATATTGGAAATTTAGAAAAAGGCATCTATTATGTAGAAATTATAAACCTAAAGGGGGAGAGGGTAGCAAAATCGTTTGTGAAACTTTAGGTATGGGTTTAACACAATCTTTATAACACTTTAGTGATTTTTGGAATAAGCCCTGTACACAACCTGTATATAAAAATAGCCACAATAAACTGTGGCTGTTTTCTTTTTTAGACTTATATTTGGTTTTGTGCTTCAGTGTGAAAAAACTGTTAATTTCTTTTATCCTTGTAAGGCAACGTTACCCCCAAAAGCAGCATCCGGTTTACCGGGTTTTATTATTTAATGCCTAACCTAATTTTATAACAAATACTATGAGAAAAATACTACTTCTCGCTTTTATTTTTTTAACATCATTTACTGCGTTTGGACAGGATTTCAGTAATAAAGGAAAAGAATTTTGGTTTTGCTTTCCCAGTCATGTTCCCAGTGGGGCCGTTTTAGGACGTTTGCAGGTTTGGATTACATCTGATCAGGCAAGTAGTGGAACAGTGTCGGTTACAAATGGTTCATTTAGTGCTCCTTTTACTGTTGCCGCAAATAGCATTACATCTGTAGAAATTCCTTACGCTGCGGCACATATAAGTAATGCCGAGTCTGGTACAGTACTGCAAAAATCAATCAAGCTTCAGGTAAATGCCGGTCAACCGGCTGTAGTAGCATATTTACAACAGTTTGCGGCAGCCAGAAGTGCAGCTACCTTATTGTTGCCAACCAGTGTTTTAGGTAGAAAATATTTGGCCACAAGTTTTTTTCAAAATGGAACCGGCAGATCTCAATTTCAAATAATTGCTACCAAACCAAACACTAATGTAGTAATTACACCCAGGAATAATGGCGTAGTACAACCTGTAATAAATCTCTCTTTACCGAATGTTGGCGATATGTATCAGTATCAATCAACACAGGATATTAGCGGATCTCTTATAGAATCAGTGGCAGGTGGTATGGGAGGGTGTAATGCTATTGCTGTATTCAGCGGAAGTTCAGGAACATCTTTTGCCATATCTGGCTGTAATGCGGGTAACTCGGTAGACCCCTTGTTACAACAATTATATCCAATTACTACCTGGGGTAAAAATTTTGGATTTATACCATTAGGAGATTATCCTAATGGAAATCCATACAGGATTATGGCTGCAGATGATAATACAAATGTTTCTATTAATGGGGCAGTTGTAGCCACTTTGAATGCCGGTCAGATATACCCCAACAACTATGGGTCTGCTAACCCTGTTGTAATAACACAGCCCTCAAGTATTACTGCTGATAAGCAAATTGCAGTAAGCCAATATGCTCAGCGAAACCCCTGTTCAGGAAGTGGTCATGGAGATCCGGATATGGTAATATTAAATCCTATTGAACAAAACATAAAAGACATTACAATTTTTACATCAACGCAGGAAAACATTAACAGGCAATGGATAAATGTATTAATTCCAACAGTGTCTGCCCCTTCATTCAGGATTGATGGCATGACTCCTTCAACTCCATTTCAGGTTGCTGCTAATATCCCAGGTTACTCATATCTGGTACATCGCTTCACTACCCCTTTTAATGGCTCAAGATTAATTACTGCAGATACCGGATTTAATGCTATTTGTTATGGATTTGAAGCCGGAGCTTTTGAATCTTATGCTTACTCCGCTGGTACAAGTGTGAGAGACCTTACAAAACAATTGGAAATAGAAACAACTTATGGTATTGAAACATCGCCCTCAGTTTGTACCAATGCTCCTTTCAGGTTTAAAGTTTATTTTCCTGATTCAACTATTGGTACGCCATCTACACCTGCAGTTGCCATCAGGTTTGATTCTCTAAGCTGGAATTTGAGTAATCCCAGCCTGATTGTACCTAATAATTTTCCGATAATGGTTTATGGTACTGTTGGGGCACCTCCAAAAGTTGCAATAGATTCTATCAATATAAGAAACGGAAGATCGGTTGCCTGGTATTCATTACCCACCACCTATTATTTTAATGCTCCCGGTATTGATACTCTATTAATAACTGGCTACACAAGTACTAATGAAGGGTGCGGTGCTAATAAGGAATATGAATTTGCCATAACGATAAGTGACCCACCCACTGCAAGCTTTAATGCCCCAGCACCCGGTTGTTACTTACTACCTGTTGTAGCAACAGAAACCACACCACAGTTACCTAAACCTACCTATAAGTTTTGGTGGGAGTTTTATGACCCGGTAACGAACGTAACTACCGTATATGGTGGAACCGGTAATGCTAATAGAACAGCTAGTCATACTTTTACCACACCTGGTGTTAAACAAATACGGCATGCCAGTATTACTACACCCGGTTGCTTAAGTGATACCATTGTACAAAATATTACGGTACCCGATTTGCCTAATGCAAGCATTAGTGGTAATACAACACCGGTTTGTATAAATACGGCTGTAGGGCCCGATGTAGTTTTTACCGGAACGCTGGGAACACCTGAATATATTTTTACCTACAGAATAAATGGCGGTACACCCATTGTGAGTGCACCAAGTGTAGCCGGGGTTTTAACGATACAACACCCAACCACTGTGGCAGGAACATTTATTTATGAACTTTTAAGTGTGCAGAATGTAGGTTCCGGAACCTGCACCCGAAATATCAGCGGGCAAACAGTTACAGTTAATATCACCCCTGATGCCACTGTTACTTTAAGACCCGGCGATAATGATAACCAAACAGTTTGTATTAATACCCCAATCATTAATATACGGTATGATGTTGCAGGAAGCGGAACCGGTGGTGCTGTATCAGGCTTGCCAGCCGGTGTAACAGGTACGTATGCTGCCGGGGTAATAACCATAACCGGTACACCAACCGTATCTGGTGTTTTTTCTTATACTGTAACAACCACCGGGCCTTGTTTAACACCACAGGCAACCGGTACTATTACTGTTACTGATAATGCCACCATTGCTTTAACATCTGCAGCAGGTTCAGATAATCAAACCTTATGTATTAATACACCGCTGCTGGTTAATATTACTTATGCAGTAGGAGGCAGTGGTACCGGTGGTACTGTTAGCGGTTTACCTGCCGGTGTTACGGGTGTATTTGCAGGTGGTGTAATAACCATCTCCGGCACACCAACAGTTGCGGGTGTATTTAATTATACCGTTTTAACAACCGGCCCCTGTGTTATTCCTACAGCAACAGGTACTATTACTGTTACCGGAGATGGGACCTTAACACTAACATCTGCTGTTGGTACTGATAACCAATCGCTTTGTATAAATATACCTATTACCAATATTACCTACGCCGTTGGCGGAACAGGAACGGGTGGAAGTGTAAGTGGATTACCTCCCGGAGTTACGGGGGTTTTTGCTGCAGGGGTTATTACCATTTCCGGTACACCAACCGCAACAGGCACCTATAATTATACTGTTACAACAACAGGACCTTGCGTAATTCCTACAGCGGGCGGTACCATTACCGTTAATCCCGATGCATCAATTACATTAACTTCTGCGGCACCTACTACATCGCAGGAGCTTTGCAGAAACTCTGCCTTAACTGATATTACTTATGCCATTGCAGGCGGCGGTACAGGCGCAGGTGTAACCGGTTTACCGGCTGGTGTTACCGGTGTTTATGCAGGAGGTGTATTTACCATCAGCGGATCGCCAACAGTTGCCGGATTATTTAATTATACAGTAACTACCACAGGGACCTGTGTACAAAAGAGTTTATCAGGCACCATACTGGTTAATCAATTACCAACTGCTGCTTTCACTTACACTGCACCCAGTTGCGAAACAAGGATAATAGCTTATACAGATGCATCTACACCAAACAGCGGTGTTTTAAACAGCTGGACCTGGGATTTTGGAGATGGTCCTCCAACCAGCACGCTGCAAAACCCTACGCATGTATATGCAGCAGCAGGAACTTATAATGTAACATTAACTGTAACTACTGATAAAGGTTGTACCAGCAATCCTATTGCCAATGTACCGGTAACTATAGATAACAGGCCACAGGCAGGTTTCATTATTCCTGAAGTTTGTTTGAGTGATACCTACGCACAATTTTTAGATACCAGTAAGCTAACCAATGCGGTTATTGACCGTTGGGATTGGAATTTTGGAGACCCTGGTTCGGGGCCTCTAAATGTATCTACTTTACAAAATCCAACACATAGTTATTCGGCTGTTGGTACTTATAATGTACGTTTAATTGTTTGGAACTTTGCCAAAGGTTGCAGGGATACTATTATACAGGTTTTACAGGTAAACGGAAGTTTCCCGCAGGCAATCTTCTCCGTAAACAATCCAACTACACTTTGCGCTAATGATTCGGTGGCTCTTGTAGAAGCTTCAACGGTTTTCCCTGGTACAATAACCAAGGTTGAGATATGGTTTGATAATGTAACAGCCGGCCCTCCGGGCCCTCCTGATATTTTAGATAATTTCCCTGTTACCGGTAAAGTATACAGGCATTTATATCCAAACTTCCAGGCACCATTAACCAAAGTATTCCAGATCAGGTACAGGGCTTATTCGGGTGGAGTTTGCCTGGATGACAGTATCAGAAATATTACCGTTAATGCGGCGCCATTGGTGCAGTTTAATAATATGCCTAATAGCTGTTTAATGATTCCGCCATTCCAGATTACACAGGCCAGTGAAATTGGCGGTGTACCGGGTACGGGTACTTACAGCGGCCCGGGTGTTTCGCCAACAGGTATTTTTAATCCGCAGGTTGCAGGCATTGGTACGCATACAATACTTTATACGTTTACTTCAACCGCTGCGGGTTGTATAGATACCATGAGCAATACCATTACTGTACTGGATACAGCACATGCCGCATTCAGTTATGTATTGCCCAGTTGCGAACAGGTTCCGGTTTCGTTTACCGATTTATCAACAGCACCAGCTACGGTTACATTGGTTAATACTGTTTGGGATTTTGGCGATGGAACTGCAATTGAAAACCATGCACCGGGAAGTACCTTTACACATACATTTGCTTTGCCGGGTACTTATAATGTAACCATGCACAATGTTTCGTCTGCCGGTTGTTTAAGTACAGATACAGTTGCGTCTAT
The DNA here is from genome assembly GCA_963715585.1 of uncultured Chitinophagaceae bacterium. GTDB lineage: Bacteria > Bacteroidota > Bacteroidia > Chitinophagales > Chitinophagaceae > Ferruginibacter. The sequence goes on from OY970254.1 coordinate 1,764,782, forward strand.
AACAATAGATCCTAATCATGCTATTGCATGGAATGCCGCCAGCGGTAATCAAAATCAATCTGTTTGTATTAATACAGCTATAATTCCTATTGTGTACACTTTAAGTGGCGGTGCAACCGGAGCAACTGTTACTGGTTTACCAGCTGGTGTAACTTACGCAGTTGTTGGAAATACTTTAACCATCAGTGGCCTGCCAAGTCCGGCAGCCGGTGGTCCGTTATTTCCTTTTACCATACAAACAACGGGTAATAGTTGTGTACTGGCTAATGCAGCCGGTTCTATTGCTGTACAGCCCGACCATACCATTGCTTTCACTTCGGGAGATACTGCACAATCAGTTTGTGTTAAGACGCCAATAGATGATATCGTATATAACCTGGGTGGCGGCGCAACAGGGGTAACTATAACCAACCTGCCACCCGGTGTAACATTTAATGTTGTTGGTACAACACTTACCATCAGCGGTACGCCAACTTCAAGTGCAGGAGGCCCCATGTTTAATTTTGCCATACAAACTACCGGTAACTCCTGCATTAAGGCAAATACAATAGGGGAGATACTGGTGAATGACTACCCGGTTCCTGCTTTTACATTTGATAAAGGAAGTTATTGTATACCTAATGCCATTGTAGGATTTATTAATAATACTACTCCGTCTCCGCTTGGTAACCACACTTATGCATGGGATTTTGGTGATGGAGGATCCAGTACAGCAGCATCGCCAAGTCATTGGTACACATCTGAAGGACCATTTACTGTAACACTTAAAGCCCGCAGCACTGTATTATTAAACCACGGTGTAATTGGTTGCGAAAGTATTCAACCTAATTTACTGAGTATTATTCACCCGCAGCCGAAAGCCGATTTTGTTTTCAGCAAACCAAGCGTTTGTATTGGAGATAATGTATTGATAACCGATAATACAGATGGCAAAGATGGCATTGTAAATCAGTGGCATTGGGATATGGGTGATGGTGGAACCAGGCTTACAAACCCGGTTACATACACCTATGGTGACACCATCACTTATACCATAACCATGTATTCGGTAAATACCCATGGCTGTAACAGTGATACCATTAGCAAACCATTTAGTGTTTATCCTTACCCACATAGAAATGCTGGTCCCGATAAGTTTGTACTGGAAGGAGGCTCTGTGGAGCTTGAAGCAACCGCTTTTGCGGTCAACCCTCAATATGTATGGTCACCAAACCTTTATTTGACAGATGCCAATATTTTAAGGCCCCGGGTGGTAAATCCTAAAACGGATATGACTTACACGCTGACAGTAACCGGAATTGGTGGATGCCAGGTAAGTGATAATGTGTTTGTGAAGCTGCTCAAATTCCCGGTAATACCAAATACATTTACACCCAATGGCGATGGTATTAATGATACCTGGAGGATAGATTACTTAAATACTTATCCAAACAACCGGGTGCAGATTTTTACAAGGGCTGGAAACCTGGTGTTTGAATCGAGAGGCTATAATACGCCATGGGATGGTACTTTAAAAGGTAAGCCAATGCCATTTGATACTTACTACTATATTATAGAACCAGGCAATGGCCGTGACCCGATTACAGGTTATGTAACCATTTTGAAATAGACAATTATTTACAGCGGTTCACCTTCCGGCAGATCGCTGTAAATTTTACAGGCACTATTAACATTTAAATCAATCAAAAAGATTGAACTTTATTAACGGGATTTACATACCCAGATGAAAAATTGAAAGCATGAAGAAAATTGTTTTTATTGCTGTTGTTTGTTGTTTTGTTGGTAACACGGCATTCAGTCAGGCTAAACCTTATTATACCCAGTATATCTTAAATAATTACATCCTCAATCCTGGCATTACGGGTATTGAAAATTATACCGATGTAAAACTGAGTTACCGTAATCAATGGGCTGGTATATCCGGCCATCCGGTAACCACTTATTTTACCATTCATAAGCCGATAGGTAAAAAGGATATGCGTACCAACGCTACCTCTTTTCAGGTACCGGGTGAACACCCCGGTGGCCCTAAGGCCTGGGATGAATATGCAGTTTCTCCTGCCCACCATGGTTTGGGATTGCAGGTTATAAATGATAAAGCCGGTTATATAAACCGCTGGTCGGCCGCTGCTACTTATGCTTACCACATGCCACTGTCTGTTAAAACCAGCCTTGCTGCCGGTTTAAGTGTAGGTATGAGCAGTGTAAGTATAGACAGGAGCAAGATAGAGTGGGGCAACCTGGATCCCAATGATCCGGCAATAGGGTACAACAACGGTTCTATCAGCAAAATAAAACCCGAAATAGGCGCCGGTGTCTGGTTGTATTCAGCACGGTATTTCCTGGGCGTTTCTGTATTGAATATTATTCCGGGTAAAGCCAAATTTGTGAAGGATGCCAGTTACGGCGAAACCTTTACACCAAACTTTTTTGCATCGGGCGGTTACCGATTTGCTGTATCTGATGATATTTCTGTTTTACCGTCTGTTATGGTTCAATACTGGCAACCACAACTTACCTCTTTACATGCCAATGTAAAAATGCAGTACCAGGATTTTTTATGGATCGGTGCCAGTTACCGACATGCAGATCTTGTAGGCGGTTACTCAGGAATGATTGGCGTGAATGTGTCAAATACTTTCAACATAAGTTATGCATACGAACATGCCAGTTCATCACGCCTGCAGACCTTTACAAAAGGTACGCATGAAATTATGCTGGGCTTCTTAATTGGTAATAAATACGGAAGCAGTTGTCCACGTAATATTTGGTAGAGTCGAGAGTCGAGAAAAATTTAGGGTAGATAAAGTTAGAAGATACAAGCAATCTAAAATCGCCAATCTAAAAAAACTACAATCAATATTTATTGTTGATCAGGATAGATCTTCTTCAGCTTTCTTTGCAAAGAATCAACCTTACTGTTAAGCGAATCAGTCATTATTTCTTTTGAACTCATAACCAACTCGGGTAGCAGGATCCATTTACCATCTGCAAAAATCAGGTTATACACTTTAATAGTAGCACCTGTAGATCCTTCTTCTTTAATGATGATCTGCCTGGCAGCATCATTCTCAGTAGCAGTAATGGGTTTGGCAAAATTCAGATCAAGCGGTGATGCGGTTTCAGCAGCACTCTCAGGCTCGGGCATGGGCTCACAAGCCGGGGGAGGCTGAATGGTACTTTTTTCCGGCATTATTACCGGCAGGGCAATTTCATTTAAATTGGTTGACTGTTCAGTTTTTATATTTTCGGTTAAAACCGGTGTGCCGGCTTCGGTATTTGAAATAATGTAATTATCAGAAGGTAAATAATGCATGCCTGCAGTATTTTGTTGCTGGCCTGCTGTTGTTGTGGATTGAAATAATACCGCTGTAGAAAGCATGAACAGCAATACCAAACCAATAAGTGGCGCAACAATATTAAAACGCAGGGTTTGGTTTAAAACCTTTTCGTTGGTGAAAAACTGGATGCGCTGCAGTAAATGTTTCTTACGGTTTACAGCAGCCAGTTGAAAAACAGGTGTTAACTGTTTCATTCTTTCTGCAAGTAATAAAGTTTCGGCATACAGGGCAGGCGAATACTCAAACGACATCACATTCATATCGCAATGCTTCTCTCTTTCCAGTTTAATCTGTTTGCAAAGACCGGTAATAAAAGGGTTGAAAAAGAAAATTGTTTCTGCAATTACCAAAAACCAATTCAGCAGGTAATCATGTGTACGAATATGGGTTAACTCGTGCAGGATAAGGGTTTCGGCCTGTTTGGTGCTAATGTTATTAACCAATGCAACCGGCAATAGAATGATAGGTTTAAAGTAACCGAATGTTACCGGTGTTTGTACAGAATGGCTTAACCAAAGTTTTACTTTTCTTTTTATACCAAACTGGTAAGCTTTTAATTCGGTAAAAAGTTTAAGCTCAACATCGGGCTTTTGTAAACCCATTTTAAACTGGTGTTTAAAATGCAGCCAACTATAAACTGCCTTAATTAATTTGCCGGCAATGATAAATAAGTACAGGCTGAAGATCCACGGTGTGATTATTTTTATGCTTTCGCTGCCCAGTGTATTGGTAATGTTTTGAATAGCATTACTTAAAGTGCCAATGCCTTCGCTGCTAAAAAAGTAAATTGAAAATGTGAGTGAAAACAAGATCAGCTGGGCAGTAATGGCTGCATATAAAAAATTCCTTTTGGCAAGCGGGGCGCTGTTTTTATGCGTTAGCTTATCTACAATTACATACAGCAACATCAGCAGGGCAGCCTGCCACAAGCTGTGCAGCATAGCCATACAAAAACTGTAGGTGAACTGTATCATAAGCGTTTAAACGTTTAAATTGGCAGTTTGGTGTTTATTTATCTTTTTTTAACTGGTTGATCAGCTGCTGAATTTTTTCCAGTTCCTCGCCGCTGGCATCGTGGCCACCAAGTGCCTGCATTATCAGGTCGGATGAAGAGCCTGCAAATAATGTATTGATCATTTTATTCAGAAACTGCTGTTGTGTTTTTTCACGGGTTACAGCAGGCTGGTAAATATGCGTTTTACTGCTGTCATCACGGGTTACCAAGCCTTTTTCAAACATAATCTGCATCAGTTTGAGGGTAGTGGTATAACCGGCTTCCTTGGTTTTCAGCAACTCTTCATGAACTGTGCGTACGGTTGCTGCTTTTTCATTCCACAAAACCTGTAATATTTCCAGTTCACTTTCTGTGGGCTTGTTATGCTTGATTAATGTCATAGTACGAGTATTTTCGTAAGGCAAAGTACGAATTTATTTGTAAACAGCAAATCCGTTTATTTATTTTTTGAAACTGTTAACAATTCATTGGCAAAAAAAGCCCGGCTGAATTTCAGCCGGGCTTTTAAAAATTTATTTAAAATCACTTTTGAGTATTCTTAATATTCAGATCGGCACCACCCAAAGCATCAATCAATGATTGGTATTTAGCGGTTACTTCTGCCGTTTGTTCTTTATCATTCAAGGTTAATTTGCCTTTTGATAAAGAAAGTGAATAATTATCTTTCTCAATTAATTTATCAGCAGCTAAAGCGTCGATAAGATTATCGGTAGGCACTTTTAAAGCATCGGGGCTGGCGGTAACAGTCATTGTGTTCGTGCTGTCTGTCTTAATAATTGATATCTCTTTAGTTACCTGTTCAGGCATTATATGCTTGGGAGTAGCACCCCAGTTCATGGTTGCAAGAGTAGGGGCGATAACCAGTGAAACGATTGACATCAGTTTGATTAAGATATTCATAGAAGGTCCTGATGTATCTTTAAATGGATCACCTACTGTATCACCTGTAACAGAAGCCTTGTGTGGTTCAGATTTTTTGTAAAACATTTCACCGTTAATCTCAACACCGGTTTCAAAAGATTTCTTTGCGTTATCCCAGGCGCCACCGGCATTGTTCTGGAACATACCCATCAATACACCACTAACAGTGGCACCTGCTAAAAATCCACCTAAAACCTCGGGACCAAAAGCAAAACCAATGATCAGTGGAGATAATAAAGCAATTGCACCCGGCAACATCATTTTCTTCAATGAAGCTTCGGTAGAGATAGCCACACATTTATCATACTCAGGCTTTCCTGTACCTTCCATAATACCAGGGATGGTGCGGAACTGGCGGCGAACTTCTTCCACCATCGCCATAGCAGCTTCTCCCACGGCACGGATGGCTAATGAAGAGAAAATGAAAGGAATCATACCACCTACAAATAAACCAGCCAAAACCGGCGCTTTGTAAATATCAATACCTTCAATACCGCTGATACCAACAAAGGCTGCAAACAAAGCCAGTGCAGTTAAAGCTGCAGAAGCAATGGCAAATCCTTTACCGGTAGCAGCTGTTGTATTACCAACAGCATCTAAAATATCTGTCTTTTCACGAACTTCTTTTGGTAACTCACTCATTTCAGCAATACCACCTGCGTTATCGGCAATCGGTCCAAATGCATCAATGGCAAGCTGCATCGCTGTTGTAGCCATCATACCGGCAGCAGCAATAGCCACACCGTATAAACCAGCACACCAGAAACTCATATAAATACCAGAAGCCAATACAAGAATTGGTAAGAAGGTACTTTCCATACCCATTGCCAAACCACCGATGATGTTGGTAGCGTGGCCTGTACCAGACTGGCGGATGATGGTATTAACCGGACGTTTGCCCATGGCTGTGTAATACTCGGTGATAATGCTCATCAAAGTACCTACAATTAAACCAACCATAATAGCACCAAATATGCCATTCTTAGTGAACTCATGTCCACGTAAGGTCATCGTATCCGGCATTAAGTAATTTACCAGGAAATAAGAGAACACAGCAGTTAATACAATAGAACCCCAGTTACCCATATTTAAAGCGTTCTGTACTTTTTGTGTACTTAAACCTGCGCTCTCGCTGATGCGTACAAAGAAAGTACCGATGATAGAGAACAGGATTCCCATAGCTGCAATCAGCATGGGTAGCAGAATAGGAGACATACCACCAAAATGATCAGTCATGGCATTTGTTTCTCTGCCCAAAACCATGGTAGCCAAAACAGTTGCAACATAAGAACCGAAAAGATCGGCGCCCATACCGGCAACGTCACCCACATTATCACCCACATTATCTGCAATAGTTGCCGGGTTGCGTGGATCATCCTCCGGGATACCGGCTTCTACTTTACCTACAAGGTCAGCACCAACGTCGGCAGCTTTAGTATAGATACCACCGCCCACACGAGCAAACAATGCAATTGACTCGGCACCTAAACTGAAGCCGGTTAAAATTTCTATGGTTTTCTCCATTTCGTGGCTGTTAACAGCCGCTTCGGGAGCAAAGATCATTTTTAAGATAATAAACAAACCACCAAGTCCTAATACCGCTAAACCGGCAACACCTAATCCCATTACACTACCACCGGTAAAAGAAACTTTTAATGCTTTTGATAAACTGGTACGGGCTGCCTGTGCAGTACGCACATTGGCTTTGGTAGCTACTTTCATACCAATAAAGCCAGCTAATGCGCTGAAGAAAGCCCCAATAATAAAAGCAACGGCAATACTCCAATGGCTGTTGGGATTACTATATCCCATTACACCCAACAATAAAGCGCCGATGATAACAAAATAAGTAAGGATTTTATACTCGGCTTTTAAGAAAGCCATAGCGCCTTCAGCAATATACGTGCTGATCTCTTTCATGCGTTCGTTACCGGCATCCTGTTTAGATACCCACGCAAATTTTATAAAAGTGTAAAGCAGGCCTACAACGCCCATTGCCGGAATAACATAAATCAAATTGTCCATAAGTAATATTTGTTCTGAATTTTGGACGGCAAAAATAGGGTAATTGGGTTAAAAACCGGCAGAATTGATAGTTTAATTGCTATAAGAACAAGGTAGTTATAACAAGGCTAGGTAAAAGATGTTTGAATTTGAATGAAAGCATCACCGATACAGTTAACCAAATCAGTTGCAATCATGGCTTCCTGCGAAAATTCAGCAGCAGCAATATCTCCCGCAGCACCATGTAAATAAACCGCCAGTAAACATGCATCAAGGGCTGTATAATGCTGAGCCAGTAAACCGGTAAGTATGCCTGTTAACACATCGCCGCTGCCGGCTGTAGCCATGCCGGCATTACCGGTACTGTTGAAATAACCTTTCCCGTTGGGTGTGCTTATAAAGCTGTAATGCCCTTTTAAAACAATATAAACCTGGTATTCATTGGATTTTTGTTTTGCCAGCTCCAGCCTTTCAAAATCATTTTCAGTTTTGCCAAACAATCTTTCAAATTCTTTTGGATGCGGCGTTAAGATGGAATGTTTGGGAATTGAGTTCAGCAAATCCTTATTTCCGGCTATAATGTTTAATGCATCAGCATCTATTACCAAAGGTGAATTTATTCTTTCAAAGATATCGGTCATTAGTTTTGCATGAGTGGGGTGCATACCAATGCCCGGTCCAATGCCAACGGCATTCATTTTTTCAATTCCGGGTGCCGATAAAAGATAGTCCTCACCAGCAACAAAACTCATCGCTTCCGGTACAGTTGTTTGCAGAATTTGATAACCACAGTTTGGAATATAGGTAGTGAGTTTACCGGCACCGCTTCGTAAACAGGCAAGTGATGATAAAACAGCGGCACCCATCATGCCATTTGATCCACAAAGTAAAGCCGCATGGCCATGAGTTCCTTTGTGTGCAAATGCTGAACGGGGTTTGTAGATTGTTTTTATGATCGCTTCATCCAGCAATTCAAAATCAGCTATTTCATTTTCTTCAAATGCCCGATGAAGGCCAATATGCAGCAGGTGAACCTGGCCGCAGTAATTTTCATTTTCCGGTAACAGAAAAGCCAGTTTATAATTTTGAAAGGACAGGGTGTGTGTTGCTTTCACAACAGCATGGCCTTTTGAACTTTTATCTGCATATAATCCGGAAGGCAGGTCAATTGATATTACTGTGTTTTTATAGAGATTGATTTGGTTTATCAAAGTGGCACTGATATCTTCCGGCGGTTTATTAAGGCCGGTACCAAACAGCGCATCAATAACAATATCGGTTTCATTGATTACCGGGAAAAATTCGGGTGATTGAAGAAAATGAATATCTGTGGTAAAAGGATGTAGCTTTTCGAGGTTTGTTTGAAAATCATCAGAGCCGATCTTGCCTAATTCAAGTATGTAAACAGTTACCAGGCATTTATGCTCAATAAGCATGCGTGCTATGGCCAGCCCATCGCCGCCATTATTGCCCTTGCCGCAAAAAATGCGGAAATGAAATACCCCGAAATTTTTTCCAATCAGCCATTTGCAACAGGCTGTGGCGGCACGTTCCATCAGATCAATTGAAGGAATGGGTTCATTTTCTATGGTAAATGAATCCCATTGTTTTATCTGGGCAGCAGAAAAGATTTTCATCCCATAAAGTTACAAAAACAATTCCCCAAAAGGGGAATTGTACATAAACGCACGATAGAATCAAAAACTAATGAGAAAACCTGATTTATGATTTACATTACTTTCATTTTTGTCGTTGTTGGTGTTCGCTTTGCTGCTGTAGCTAACGCACGAACACCAACAACGGTTAAAAGTTTATGATACCAGTAATTAATAAGAAATATAATTAACGTCAAAGTAATTCTTGTTTGGTACAACCACCTGAAGTTATAACTATATTTGTAATCCATGCATAGCCGCTGCAATTTGCGTTTAAAACATAGGTACCTGGATTTAATGTAAAATTAGCACAACCGGTAGCTCCACATGGTGGTGCACCTGAAGGATAGTATTGACTTATAGTTCTGGTAACACCATTAATTGTTACATTAATTGGCCCACAGCCTTTATCAGTTTTCATCCATACGATTATCTGTCCAGTTCCTGAACCACCTCCGCTACTGGTTAATTGCACTTTTTGGCAACCCCCGGCAGTAATAGTAATAGTACCACTCCAGTTTTTGCCTGAGCAACTGGCAGTATATGCATAAGTGCCGGGACTTAAGTCGAATGTTGCTGTGCCACTGGCACCACAAGCAGGCGAAGTACCATACACACTGCTTATTGTCCTGCTTATACCATTACAAACCACCGTTATGTTTCCGCAACCTAAATCAGAAGCTATCCAAAACATACCCTGACCGGTTGAACCGCCGCCTCCACCGGCAGCGGTAAGTTGATATTTGCTGCATGTACCGGCTGTAACGGTTATGTTACCACTCCAGTTGTTACCCGAACAGCTTGCTGTAAAGGCATATGTGCCGGGGCTTAAATCAAAGGTGGCAATACCGCTTGCGCCACAAGCAGGCGCCGATCCATACACACTGCTTATGGTACGGGTAATGCCATTACACACCACATTAATATTCCCACATCCTAAATCAGATGCTATCCAAAACATTGCCTGACCCGTTGAACTGCCACCTCCACCACCACCTCCGCCGCTGGTAAGCTGTATTTTGGTGCAACCGTTCGCCGTAATAGTAATAGAGCCGCTCCAGTTAAGTCCCGTGCAGCTTGCAGTATATGTATAAGTACCAGGGGTTAAATTAAATGTTGCCGCACTGGATGCGTTGCAATCCGGAATAGTTGTGTTATAAAAACCGGTAATCAGTTTTGAGATACCGCCAATTGTAACTGTTATGTTTCCGCACCCAAAATTTGATGCTATCCAAAACATACCTTCACCCGAGTCGGGGCCGGTTGGTATGGGTGGAATAAGGTCTTCTTTTTTACAAGCAGTAAAAAAAATGGAGAGAAAACCTAAAAGCAAAAATAGCTTCATACTTTTTAATAGTGCGATTTGAAACTTTTGCATATGATGTGTTTTATTAGTTTAGATTTAGGTTGCTGTAAATATTATTCAGTTGCATCTACACATTTTGATGAAATACATTCTTTTGCTCAGGAACCAAAAACTATATGCAAGTAATAATAAACTGAATTAGTTATCAATGGGGATAGAACGGAAAATAAAAAGGTGAATACACCCGGCAATTTTGCTCAGCAAAAATTGCATTTTAGTTTATTCGACTTTTCCAATCAGTTTATTATAGATTACGTAGCCCCTGCAATACATACTGCGAGGGGTTATGTAGATTATGCTATTGAATAATTATTAATAAGGAATTTTAGTAAAACTGCCGGAAAATGTGGTGGTTTGCCCTGAAACCGGAGTAGCCCCGTTATTGTTCCAATACCCTGCAGTAAAATTGAAAGTGCCGCTTATCGTTTTAGCTGTCTGGTCAATATTGGTTATTGTACATGTACCACCGCCCCCAATACCATAACTACTGTAATTATTAGCTGAAGCAGTATTAGGAGTATACGAACCCCAACCGAACTGGCTGCTGCCAGAGCTACCAATATCCAGGTTAAAACTCAGGTTGGAAGGAGGGAAGCCACCGCTATTCCAATTTAGTATGAGACTAAAACTTTCAGTTGCACTAGATCCTCCTATAAACAATCGATTGGGTGCCCCTGAAGTATATGTTGCAAAAAATCCACCGATGCTCTGGAATTTTAAAGTAGAGCTTAGGTATCCTGATGTATTTACGATAATACCAGGGGTGGTACTGGTATTATTATTCGGCTCGGGTGTATCGCTTTTTTTGCAGGAGTTGAAAAGCACAATAAAAAAAAGTAAAAAAAGAATGCTGATTTTTTTCATAACATAAAGTGTCTTCCTTTTTAAGCCCTTTATTTTAAAATTGATTCAGACAGGAGCCTGTGGTAAAACACATTACAAACATATAAGTATGAAAAAGAAAAATCAATTCCCCTTTCGGGGAATTGGGAGTTATAACAGGCGGAATTTATTCAATGCTTCAATCTTATTTTGTACACCCAGTTTTCTATAAATATTTTTCAGGTGCATTTTTACTGTTTGGTGAGATACTTCCAATTGCTTTGCAATTTTTTCATAAGTAAGACCCAACGAAAGCAGGTGCAGCACTTCTTTCTCCCGTGGAGTTATTGTTTGATCGGCATCATTCATGAGAAAAATACTTGTTGGTAAAAATGAGAAATGAAAAAAGAAGAATCAATTCCCCTTTTGGGGAATTGATTAGAGTTGCCTGAATTTATTCAGCGCTTCAATTTTGTTTTGAACATGCAGTTTTTGATAAATATTTTTCAGGTGTTTTTTTACCGTTTCATGTGTTACACCCAATTTATCGGCAATCTCTTTGTACAATAATCCTTTTGAAAGCAGCTCCAGCACTTCCTTTTCACGAATGCTTAGTAATATGCTCTCTTCATTTGCTGCAGGTTTAAGAAAACTGCTGATTACTTTCCTGGCTATATACGGGCTCATGGGAGAACCACCATTGTACAAATCACGGATTGCCTTTACAATCTCGGCAGCGGTTACCGGGTCTTTTAAAATATAACCCGATGCACCAAATTGCAACGCTTCAAAAACGGTATCATTATCATCATGAATACTGCAGATCATGAATTGTGTTTGCGGTAATTGATTTTTCATCCGCAGTATCAGTTCAGTTCCCTTTATGCCCGGCAGGCTAATGTCGGCAATAACAATATCTGGTGGGTTTTCTATTAAGCCATGCATTGCTTTTTCTGCACTATCGTACGAGCCTGCTAAAGTAAAATCATCCTGCCCCTCAATAATTGTCTCAAGGGCATTGCGAAACTGGTCATTGTCTTCTACTACCGATACAGTAATCATCATAAGGGTTTTAGTGGTATTTCAAATATTAGTGTAAGGCCATTTTTATTTTCAACAGAAAAATGTCCGCCTATCTGTTCCATCCGGTTCTTCATGTTCTTTAAACCATTTCCTGCATTATTGTTTTCAAGGATATTCATTCCTTTACCATTATCCAAAACTTTTATGATCAGATTATCCTCACAACTAATGAGCAAATTAATTATATCAGCGCCGGAGTGTTTGATGATATTATGCAGCGCTTCTTTTACAGCAAGATAAATATGCCTTCTTATTTCGCCACCAATTTTAATATCGGGTGTTTGCTCAGGCATTGTTATTGTAAAACTGCCGGGATAATTTTCCATCATCTGCCTTGCCTGTTTCTGCAAATAGGATAGCAGGTTGCCCAGGCTGTCATTTTCTGTATTTAAACTCCAGATAACTTCTTTCATTTTAGATGAAATATCGCCAACCGAGTTATATATTTTTTCTATTTCAGAAACACTTTCATCATCTTTCGATTTCATCTTTGCCATTTCCGTCATAAGCCTGATGCCCGAAAGGCCTGCGCCAATATCGTCATGCATTTCGGCCGATATCCGTTGCCGCTCGTATTGTACGGCCAGTTGTTTTTCTAACAGTATTTTTTGTTTGCGCAACTGGTAGTAATAAATAAAACGGCCAATAAAAAATAGTATTCCTAACAAGCTAATAATGACCAGTGTTTTAAACCACCAGGTTTGCCACCATGCAGGATGAATGGTAAAATTGTAAGCGTAAGGTTCTGTCCATACCTGCGATTGCCCAATGGCCTTTACCTGGAACTGATAGCTGCCATAACTTAAATTCCTGTAATCTGCCATCGGCTCATCTGTGGGCCTGCTCCAGTTATCATCCAGGCCAACCATGCGGTAACTGTATTTTATTTTATCGGGTGCCGACCAATCAATGGCAGAGAAATGAAATGTAAAATGATCCTGGTTGTAAGCAACTGCTAAATTATTGGGGCAGTTGCTGAAAGGAATAACATTGCTGAAACTTATTTTTTTATTCATGCTGTCCGGCAGATTCCGGTAATCATAAAAGCGGTCGTTAATTTCAACATAATTCAGTTTTATAGCTTTTACATTGTTTTGTTTAAACGGGCTGTTCAGATCTTTGGTAACAATATTTTTTCCGGTTCCCCACCACAGGCGGTTATTATTATCAATGCAGGCACTGTGCAGGTTAAAATCAAGCGCTTTCAATCCATCCTGCAAACCATAATTGTAAATAACATATTTGTTGTTTAGCGGTATAAAGCGATTGAGCCCTTTATCGGTACCTGCCCATATATGCCCGGTACTGTCTTCAATTAGCGACCATACATAGTTATTGCTTAATCCTGCTGTTTCGGTATAGTAAGTAAAAATTTTTCCATCAAACCTGCACACACCAGCGCCTAAAGTACCCAGCCATATATTTCCTTTTTTATCTTCTATAATAGATGTAACGCTTTTACCAAAAAACCCTTCTTTTTCTGTATAATTAATAATGGTTGTTCCATCAAATTTGCAGATGCCTGCACCATCAGTACCAAACCAAAGGTTTCCTTTTTTGTCTTCATATATTGAAAATATTTTTTTGCAGGGCAGCCCTTCCTTTTCGGTATAACGGGTAAAATACTGACCATTGAATTTGCTGATGCCATCATATCTTTTTGCAAACCAGATATTTCCCTGCCTGTCTTGTTTTATATCAAAAATTGTATTCTCCGGATTTTCGGTTTCAGACGGATAGGTTGTAAAAACCTGCCCGTTAAAACTGATGATATTGCCTTTTGTTTCACCTATCCATATATTTCCTGTTGCATCTTGCATCAATGACCGTAGTCCTGCAAATTTTTCGTTCCCTTTTTCTTTGAAATATGAAAAATTTTCTGATGGCTCCGCAAAATTTCCTGCATCATATTTTCCAATACCGTTCCCTTCAGTTCCAAACCATACATTTCCGTTTTTATCTTTTATGATGGGCCTCACACGGTTATTGGCCAGCACTTCGTTGTGTGGTAAATAACTAAAGCCGGCATCATTCAGTTTATTGATACCGCCACCTTCAGTACTTAACCAGATATTACCATTATGGTCTTCCAGAATAGCCCTTACTTTATTATTGGATAAACCCTCGGCCAGGTTAAAATGTGTAAAGCTATTGCCATCATCATTAAGTTTATTGATACCACCAAAACTGGTGCCTATCCATACGTTGCCGTTCCCGTCCTTACTCATTGATAAGACAATATTAGCCGAGAGTCCTTCTTTTTCGGTGTAGTGCGTAAAATTTTTTCCATCAAATTTAATGATGCCTTTTTGCGTGCCTATCCAGATATTACCCATTTCATCTTCAAGCAGGGAAACGATGCCATCATCTGGCAAACCGTTCTTATTAGGATAGTAGGTAAAATATGCCCCGTCAAATTTTATAATACCGCCAACAGTTCCGAACCATAAATTTCCGGTCTTGTCTTCCATAGCCGCAAAAACGAAATCAGCGGATAATCCTTCTCTTACAGAATAGTGAAAGAAATTATTTCCATCATATTTAATTAATCCGGCACTGGTACCAAACCATATATTGCTTTTTGTATCCTGCATTATACAAAAGATATTATTGCCGGAAAATACTTCTTTGTATTGGGTGAAATTTGCTCCATCAAAGCTGTTCAAACCATTTTCTGTTCCTATCCACATGCGCCCGCTCTTATCCAGCAGCAAACACCTTACAGTATTAGAAGAAAGGCCTTGCTGCACGCCATAATGGGTAAAACCAACGCCGTTGTATTTACTAATACCAACCCCCTCTGTAGCCAGCCAGAGATTCCCGCTCTTGTCCTCCAGTATATCGAAAACATAAGAAGCGCCCATGCCCTGGTCCACATCCAGGTACTGCAAATTGGCAGTTGCATTATCTTTAAAACGAAGGGGCAGGGCCTTTACCGGAACCGGTTCCCGGAAAGGCATTATTTTTCGGGTAACAGCCAGCACAGTTGGTTTCCCGGCTTTAACTTTTTTTAGTTTGGTTGTATCAACTGTTAATACAGTAAGCTTTTCCGGAACCGGATGAACATTGGTTTTGATGATTGTTTTTACCGGCGTAGCAGCATTGGTTATTAAAGGTGCAGCTTTTTTTAAGGGATCAGTTCTTATTCCTGTAAATGGAAAAGCAATACCTGTTTTAACGGTGTCGCCAAAACTATTTAGTATTGGTTTTATAGAATCGCTGGTGATGAGATTTATAATATAGCCTTTAGTTGTATCTAAAGCAGCAGTAAGCGGGGGAGCGTACAAAGCCAGGCCATCATCCGGTATATTCTGTTTATCAGTTTCCCTGCACGACTGCAGTAAGGCAATAAGGATAAAATATTTCCAGGGAATATTCATCAGTTGCAGTAAGCTTTGTTTAAGGTTAGATAAATATAGAGATAATCCCTTTGTTTTCAAGCAAAGCGCTTCTTCCGGCGTATTCCCCGAAAGGGGAATTGTTTAACCTGTTTCATTCCTGCATATTTACAGGTATTTTAAAACGGGTAATGATGCAGTATAAATTCTTATTTTGCAGGATAGGCACATTCCAAAAAAAACATTTCCGGTATACATCAAACCAGGTTATAACCATACCGGTAAATAATTTGCCTGCAGGCCATTACTGGCTTAAGTTACAGAGTGGGGAAGAGAAACAGTTACTACAGTTCGTGAAGCAGTAATGCTATATTTTTTCTAATGCTGTTCTTGTTAATTCATTTTCAACATTACCGGTATTTACAGTAGTTGCCGGTTCAAATAAAAGTATGTGTACTTCTTCTTCGGCAACGGGTTTGTGTTCAACGGTTCTTGGTACAATAAAAAATTCGCCTTCATTAATGGTGACAGTCTTATCTCTTAACTCCATATTAAATTTGCCCTTTACCACCAGGAACAATTCATCTTCATGCTCGTGGCTATGCCACACAAATTCGCCTTTTAGTTTTACGGCCTTTACATGCTGGCCATTCAGTTCGCCAATAATACGGGGGTTGCAATAGTCATTAAACAAGTTGAATTTTTCAGCAAGATTTACTTTTTGCATCTTAATTGTTTTCGGCAAGCATTAATAATTTTTCATGCAAAGCAATTACCTGTGGAAGCAGCATTTGCTGCTCATCATTTTTTATTACAAAGTCGCAGAGCTTCATCTTAATGGTTTCGTCCATTTGCTTATCCATTCGGGCAACCACTTCTTCACGGGTAATGCCATCACGCTGTATGCTACGCAGTATGCGGAGTGGGGCAGGAGCGGCTACGCCAATCACATAATCCAGGTGTTCCTGTGCACCACTTTCAAAAATAAGTGCGGCTTCTTTTAAAGTGTAAGGGCTTGTTTGTTTTTGCATCCAGTTATCTGCATCTTTTAATGTGGCAGGATGAACCAGTGCATTCAACAATGCCAGTTTTTCAGGAGATGTAAAGACTATATCGGCCAGATATCTTTTATCCAGCTTTCCGTTTTTATATACTTCATCACCAAACTGCAACTTGATCTTTTGTTTCAGTTCTTCATCACTATTCATCAATCTTTTTGCAGCATCATCAGCATAATACACCGGTATGCCAAGTACTTCAAATACTTTGGCTACGGTGCTTTTGCCGCTGCCTATGCCGCCTGTGATGCCAATTTTGAGCATACCCCTATCCCCTAAAGGGGGACAATTGTGTTTTATTATTAAAATAAAAATCCGGAACCGAAGTTAAACTTCAATTCCGGATTTTTTGAATTTTGATTTTTTACTTTTTAGTTTCTCCAACCGGCTTATTGATATTAGCCGTCCACTCCATACTGATGGCGCTGCGTTCAATTTTCATGTAACTGCCGGGACTGGTTTCCAGTTCCAAAGTAGCGTCATCATTCACTTTGTTTACTTTTCCGTGTATACCGGCAATGGTTACGATCTTATCGCCTTTTTGCAGGTTATTGATAAATTCCTTTTGTTTTTTTGCTTTTTTTGCCTGGGGCCTGATCATGAATAGCCAGAAAACCAGGATCATCAATCCCATCATAATTAAAGTGCCGCTGCTTCCACCTTTTCCCTGTGGGTCCATCATCAAAAAAATACTTAGTAATTGCATGTTGTTTGTTTATTTGTTTAGAAAGTTAATGCTGTTTATTGTTAATCCGTTAATGATCTGATGGGCTTTTTTCTTTTGCCACTACATTACCGGTTAATATCAATGGCGGAAACTCCGGTTTTGCGTTCGATATCACGCTAATGGTTTTATGAGCTTCGCCAACCCGGCCCTTGCTATCAAAAACTACTTTTATAAAGCCGGTTTCTCCGGGTAAAATGGGCCTTTCGGGCTTTTGTGGTACAGTACAACCGCAGCTTGCAGTTGCTTCTACTATCACCAGCGGTTTTGTACCGGTATTTTTAAAGCGGTAACTGTATATCACTTTTTCGCCATCGGTCACGCTTTTAAAATTATATGCAGTGTCTATGATCTGTACCGTTGTAGAATCTTTTAATGCCAGTATCTTTTGTGTTTCTGCGTCATCGGCAATTTTATCTTTACGCCTCACATCGCAAGAAACGATAGCGGAACAAACCAATAAAACTAAAATGTATTTTTTCACTGTTTTAATTTTTTGCAAAGTTATTATATCGTACTGTTTTTATAAATCTTCTTGGTTATTTTATTCTCAGCTGCCAGTTCCTTGTTTATATTATCAAGTAATCCGTTTACAAACTGTCCGCTTTGTACCGTGCTGTAATCCTTTGCCAGGTCAATGTATTCATTAATGGTAACCTTGGTTGGGATGGTTTCAAAAAACAAAAATTCGCAAACACCCATTTGCAGGATGATAAGATCCAGCGCAGCTATACGTTCGGCATCCCAGTTTTTAAGCTTTGGTTTTATCAGTTCCAGGCAAATATCTTTTTTATCCAGTACAGTCTGCAACAGGCTCTTGGCAAATTCCCATTTTTCCTTACTCAGTATTTCTACAAAATTGGCATTGGCGGGTTTTTGTAAAAAATTAAGTACCAGCTGGTTCATCATTTCGGCATCATCATCCCAATGAATAAAATGCTCTTCTACATGCGCAATAAAATCTTCGTTGGGCAGCATCAGGTTGGTGAAAATGAATTCCAGCATTTCTTTCTCCAGCTTGTTGGTTCTGCTCTGCTCATCAATATACTCGGTATACTCGGGTGAGTTAACCAGTTGCAGGTATATCTTTTTCAGCAACTCGGTATCAATAATATGCTGTGGCTTTAACTCGGCAATAGTGGCTTTAAAACCGGCATCTTCTACAATTTTCCAGAGTAATTCGTTACCGGCAATTTTTGTATTGATGTTGAGGTCAGCAGCTGTTGGCAGGTGTTTGGAAGCTTTTTGCCGGGCATCGGTTTCGGAATACCGGGCCACTTCGGTTATAAAATAAACGAGGTAGGTAAATATCTGCCTGCTTTGTTCAATTTTTTTGGTAAGGATGCTGATGGCTTCGCCGGGTTTTACATCACCGTTCATGCTGTCGATGCTGTATAAGGTCTGCATCACTTTTACCCGGATATTTCTTCTGCTGATCATGCGTAAAGAACTTTTTTACTTGAATCTGCAAATTTAAGGGTTTATAGCTTGTGGCGGAAAGATAAAAAGGGCAGATGGCACGATTGTGAAAAATTGTCGGTTTTAAAATGCCTGATTTTGATATCTGGCAGCTTTTACTGACAGAACTGCCTTTTAAGTTGATTGGTACAATAATGGCAGTACCTTTGCCGCCCGCCACAAACGGGTATCAGATTTTCAAACCAATCAAAAAAATAATACAATTATGGCTAAAGTTAAAAATGCTCCTGCTAAACTGAGCATTACCCCTTTGCACGACAGGGTTATTGTACAACCTGCTGCTGCTGAAGAAAAAACTGCCGGTGGAATCATCATACCGGATACTGCAAAAGAAAAACCACAACGTGGTGTTGTACTGGCTGCCGGTCCTGGTAAAAAAGACGAACCCGTAATGGTAAAAGCCGGAGATACTGTTTTATATGGCAAATATGCCGGAACAGAAATTACCATTGAAGGAAAGGATTACCTGATCATGAGGGAGAGTGATATACTGGCGATAGTATAAAACCCCCTCCGCCCCCTGAAGGGGGAACTTAGCTCTTTTAAATTTATACATTTCAAAATAGTAAAACCTGCTTAACCCCTCAGGTTCTAAAGCCCCTTCAGGGGTTTGGGGTAAAACATAACATGAGTAAAATGATATTCTTCGATATTGAAGCAAGAAATAAAATGAAAAAAGGCGTTGATACTTTATCAGACGCTGTAAAAGTAACCCTTGGCCCCAAAGGCCGTAACGTGGTTATTGAACGCAAATTTGGTGCACCAACAGTTACCAAAGATGGTGTTACTGTTGCTAAAGAAATTGAACTGGAAGATCCTATTGAGAACATGGGAGCACAGATGGTGAAAGAAGTAGCATCTAAAACTGCAGATATTGCAGGTGATGGTACTACTACTGCAACTGTGCTGGCCCAGGCTATCATCAGCGAAGGTTTAAAGAACGTTGCTGCCGGTGCAAACCCAATGGATCTGAAACGTGGTATTGACAAAGCTGTTATTGCTATTGTTGAAGACCTGAGAAAACAATCTGAAAAAATTGGTAGCGACAGCAAGAAGATTGAGCAGGTTGCATCAATATCTGCCAATAACGATAAAGCCATTGGTGCTTTAATTGCCCAGGCAATGGCCAAGGTTGGTAAAGAAGGTGTTATTACTGTTGAAGAAGCAAAAGGAACCGATACTACAGTTGATGTGGTAGAAGGTATGCAGTTTGACCGTGGTTATATCAGCCCGTACTTTGTAACCAACAGCGAAAAAATGCAGGTTGAATTAAGCAATCCTTACATTTTAATTTATGATAAGAAGATATCTACCATGAAAGATATCCTGCACATACTGGAGAAAGTTGCTCAAAGTGGCCGTCCTTTAGTGATCATTGCAGAAGACCTGGATGGTGAAGCATTGGCTACACTGGTGGTAAACAAATTACGTGGCACTATTAAAGTGGCCGCTGTAAAAGCACCGGGTTTTGGCGACAGAAGAAAAGAAATGTTACAGGATATCGCCATTTTAACTGCCGGTATAGTGGTTAGTGAAGAACAGGGTTTCAAATTAGAAAATGCTGATCTTACTTATTTAGGTTCTGCTGAAAGCATTACCATTGATAAAGACAATACAACCATCGTTGGTGGTAAAGGTGCTAAGAAAGATATTACTGCAAGGGTAAATCAGATTAAAGCACAGGTTGAAACAACCACTTCTGATTACGATAAAGAAAAATTGCAGGAGCGTTTGGCTAAACTGGCTGGTGGTGTTGCGGTATTATACATTGGTGCAGCTACCGAAGTTGAAATGAAAGAAAAGAAAGACCGTGTGGATGATGCTTTACATGCTACAAGAGCCGCTGTTGAAGAAGGTATTGTACCGGGCGGTGGTGTTGCTTATGTTCGTGCAAGCGATTCATTGGAAAAAATGAAAGGCAGCAACGAAGATGAAACAACCGGTATTGCCATTGTTCGCCGTGCGGTGGAAGAGCCATTACGTACCATTGTTCAAAACGCAGGTTTTGAAGGAAGCGTGGTAGTAAATAAAATTAAAGAAGGCAAAGGTGATTATGGCTTTAACGCTTACAGCGAAAAGTATGAGAACCTGTTTAAAGCCGGTGTAATTGACCCGACTAAAGTTAGCCGTGTAGCATTGGAAAATGCTGCTTCAATTGCCGGTATGATGCTGACCACCGAGTGTGTGATTGCAGACAAACCTAAGAAAGAAGAAGCACACAGCCATGGCGCACCTGATATGGGCGGAATGGGTGGATACTAAAATAAGTTAGCAGTTGCCAGTTGGTAAATTGCAAAAAATACAATCCCTTTTGCAGCAATGCAGGAGGGATTTTTAAGTAAAGACTTTTATTGTTAAACATTAAAATGAAGAAAGCCTATGAAAGTAAGTTTGAAACATTTGTTTTGTTATTTCAAGAAAATTGTTGGTTTAAAAAATCATGACTACTGGGATGATAATCCATTTGTAGTGCTTTAGAAAGGATCCTCCTGTAAATTGCAGGAGGATCCTTTTTTTTATACATTTATCTGCTTACCCGACTGCTCAATTATTATCCGGATAAATTCCTGTGTACAAAACAGGGACAGGTTTTACACAAAATAACCACATCTTTAATATAGCTCAATCCAAATCGCATAAAAGATAGGGTAGAACCTTTAACGAATCATACATTTGTTTTGTAAAGTCTTGAGAAAAGAAACTATCAAAAAAAATAACTGATGTTGCGAAAAATTATACTGCTTGCCTTTTTACTATCTGTGTTCACCGCGGTTTCTGCCCAATCTGGAAAAAGTCAGTCCACGCTAAGGATGTTAAAGACCGCAACTACGCTGTTAGAGGCACAACAATTTGAAGCTGCAGAGGAATATTATAAAAAGGGATTAGCATATGCCAAAGCAGATTATGATGCCTACAACCAGGCAGTAGCTTATGAGGGTTTGGGTAACCTGTATACCAAAACCGATCAGCCTGAAAAAGCGATTACAAATTATACCTCGGCTGTAAGAATATACCGGCTTCTGAAATATAATGTGTTGGCAGATGTGGTAGAAAGTTTGTTAAAAAGCGTACAGGGCATTGGAGATTTGTATGCCGGCATTGAAATAGGGGCAAAGGGTATAAAACTGACTGTGATAGATGTAAAGCTGAGTAAAGACAGGGAATTTGATTATACCTTATTGACTGATACGTCTATCAACACCGATGCAGCTGCCTTATCTTACCAGAGTGAAAAGGAAACTGCTGATGCCATTGATGTACTTTGGAATATATTGAAAAGCAGGCACCAGATTCCATCATCTAAAGTGCATATTGTAATGAGCAGTGGTTTAATGCAGGAACTGGATAAATATAAAAAGGTTGATTATTTTGCCAATGTGATCCGCCCTGCATCGCTTGATCCATCAATCAAAATAACCTATATAACACCTGAACAGGAAGCACAGCTTAGCCTGCTGGGTATAGTGCCGCAAAAGCGCAGGTTTACTGCTACACAGATTGATGTAGGCAGCGGTAATACCAAGGGCGGATATTTTGATGCAAATAAAAAATTTGTGCCTGTAACTTTTCCATTGGGTACAAAATCCTTTCAACGGTTAATAGAATCAAAAACCGGTGGCGATCTTAATGAATATGTAAAAACTGCAGATGGCATCTGGAGAGACAGCCTGAGAAATACTGTAATAAATGAGTTCGTTGTAAAACAGGATGTAAGGAACAGGGATATCATGTATATATCCGGTGGTATTGTATGGGCAATTGCCTCACTGATGCGACCAGAAAGTGCCAATAACAATTATACGGAATTAACTGCCCAGGAAATTTCAGAATTCCGCAGGATGCTGTTTACAGATTATGATAAACTCATAAAGCCCGACCTCTCATTCATTAAGGTTCCTGAACAGGAAAAGGCCTGCCAAAAAAATATTAACCGGGTATTAAAGACCTACGACAGGAAAGCACTTTTGGCTGGCGCCATCTGGTTTGATGACCTGGTACAGGAGATCAATACGGTTAATCCTTCCAAAAAACTCATCTATGCAAAGTATGCTTATGTAGGCTGGATCAGTGGTTATATCATTAAGAAGGCAACACAGCAGTACACAGGTTTGGTGAGTAATTAAACTATCCGCTGCTTCAAATCACATGGCTTCTTCGGAATTGCAAGTGTACATTTTATTTAGATTATTGAGGGTGTAAACCTGTGTGTCTGTATAGTTATTTTTACCTCTCATAACCCCAAATTGAAATATTCATATAACTGCACCACACATTAATAAAGTTTATCCTTAATTTTTTTTAAGATTAATTGCTGCAAGCCGTAATTTAATATTTGATGAGCTTAAATGTTTTAAGCATCCTATTATTATTTGTCACTTTCATTTCATAAATACCAGGTAAAAGTTTACTGATGTTTATGTTAAGCTGAGTGCTTCCTCCTGGTACCATGTTTTCTTTTTGTGTTAGTATAAGTGAGCCTTTAGCGTCGTATACATTGATCAAGGCATGGGATGCCGTGTTTGTAATCATGCTTAAAAAGACTATATCATGAGCCGGGTTGGGCCATATTTTTATTTCCTCCATCTTATTACAGGAGCTGTGTAAAATGCCCGAATATTGTACCCGTCCATCCAAATCATATGCTGCTATCCTGTACAGATCACCTGCCAACAATGGATTGATATCGGTATAAACATATGTTTTCTCTGAAGAACTGTACCCTGCTGCAGCAATAGTTCCAATCACCTGCCATGAATTACCATTTGTGCTTCTCTCTACATTAAAACGTTTGCTATTGATTTCCTGGGCTGTTTTCCAGGTGATAATTACTTTCCCATTATCACACCTGGCGTTGATTGATTTAAAATTCACCGGTAATGCAATTGCAGGTAATTGAAGTGTCCACCTGCTGAAATCTGCAATGCCTGATTTTAGAACATAATTGGCAGCTGCATCTCTGCTGTCAAATCCTATTTCTGTCCAATTAATATTATCAGGGCTTTTCCAGAGTAAGAGCTGGGTTTCATTAATTCCGTTCAGTTCTGCATCAAAATAATTAAAACGTAAAGTAGCATTCAGTGCTGTGTTATTCGTTGGCAAAATATCATAATAACGTTTTATAGAATTATGAGTAAGAATATTTTGAGCCATCACACCACGATAGATAAACGTACTGCCCAGGTTTTGTGAAGATGTGAGCACAGCCCCAAGATTTCCCGGGTTAACATTATTGGGAGCATTCAGATCTGCAATAATTCTTACATAGCCATCACTACCCATGATGCGGCTGTTCTCATTTTCATTGATCAGCATTGCATTGGTGCCCAGATTGATGGCAAAACCATTCAGGTCGCAAAGGCCGCCCTGGAAGTCGAAATTTTGTGTAAGGTTAAAACTTCGTTGTAATATCAGCCTGGCAGTTCCGGTTTTGGCAAGTAGTATGTTTGTAAATATGGGTAATGATGTACCTGATATACCGGCATCGGCATTACCGGTAAATTTAAAACTATTGGAAAGCGTGGTTGTTGCAGCATCATATTTAATGCCGGTATTATTCAATACTACGTATGTTGTATTATCGCTTCGCCAGCTGGTGCCAGGGCCAATTTGTAGCTGGGCAATGGCGGAATGCATTAACGCCATGCAGGATGTAAAGAATAATAAAATTTTTATTTTCATAATTATTTATTTTCTAATTTTTCAACTCTTTGCAATAAGGTGGTACATATTTTTTTTATTTCATTATTTTCATTTTGTAATCCATCAATTTTTTTTTGCTGCTTTTCAATAATGAATTGCTGTTCCTGTACAGCTTTTACCAGTGGCACTACAAACTGTGAGTAGGAAAGGCCATAAGTCTCTTTATTATTTTTTGGAACAACCACCCCGTCAAATTCATACCCTGTTTCGGTTGCTATCTTTTCTACCTCCTGTGCAATAAAACCATTGTGGCGCAGTTTTTCAGATTCACTGTAATCAACAACAGATGCAAACTTTACGTCTTTATTCATTTCATCACTTATAAACTCATCATATTTTTTTGACTGGAAATTATAAATAACCGGGCGTAGCTTAAGGATGAAGTCGAGCCCTTTTACATTTTCAGAAACATTTGTCTTGAACCTCCCATCAGATGGAAATGTATAAGCTACCTGGCCTTCAATGACTGTTACTGTGCTGTTGCCTAATCTTATTTTATTGCTTGCATTAACGACGGCATTAGAGCCTATGGCAGTGCTGTTGGTATAGTTGCCGCTGTTCACATCAGCATTAAACCCAATGGCAGTGTTGTTACTGCCGGTAGTATTGTTCGAAAGTGTACTGGCACCGCTGGCTGTATTAGAACTTCCTGTTGTATTTAAGAGTGCATCAGCACCATTGGCTGTATTATTAACGCCTGCTATGTTTGAATAGAGCGCCTTCCTGCCACTGGCTGTATTATAAGTCCCGGTTGTGTTGTAAAAGAGTGACCAATATCCACTGGCAGTATTAGCAAGACCTGTTGTGTTTGTATAGAGTGCCTCGTAACCGCTGGCGGTATTGTAATCGCCCAGGTTAGAAGTGAGTGCAGCTTCGCCGATGGCGGTATTGCCAGCCCCGATTGTATTGGCAATGAGTGCACTATTACCAATGGCGGTATTATTCTGTCCCGTTGTGTTGGACAAAAGTGCTCCAAAACCAACGGCTGTATTAAAAATTCCTGTTGTGTTGGAGCGGAGTGCCAAATATCCGCTGGCGGTATTACCATACCCTGTACTGACTGCATCAAGAGATCGATAACCAATAGATGTGTTGTAAAGAATACTGTCAATTATACCTGCATTTACATTTCGGATGCGAAAGTGTAATGGCTGGTCGTCGGTTGTGCCTAAAAAATTTATTGCAGGGTTGGTTCCGTTGTTGCCGGTGATGTTCCATCCCGCAGGTATTCCACTACCTGATACAGACAGCCAGGAACTTCCATTATAAAAATAAAACCCTGTTGTATTATCTGTTTGATAAATTAATAAACCTGTAGCAGGTGAAGCTATTGCATTTCTTTGTGCCTGCGTCATCCTGGGAACCAGCATTCCCTTAATTGTACTTTTAATATCCAGTGCTGCACTGGCATCAGCGGTGCTGCCATCGTTGTTGATGGCAACAGATTGGGCGTTTATAAAATTACCTGTGTAAAATATCATTGTAAATAACAGTAATTTTTTCATTGCTTAGAATTGAATGATTTGTTTTTATTTATCTGTTGCTGCACATACTTAATTATTTGGTGCTTTTTCAGCTACAACAATCACCAAATGATTAAAATTGAAATTTATAAACTACAAATGAAAACCCTTTGTTTATTGGGTCTACCGAAACGGATGCATCAAAAATTACCGAAGGGCATGCTACATTTCCCTGGTTACATTGTACTTTATTCAAAGTTGAACGGTTAATACTTACAATGAAAATATTAGGATTAAATGTTTGGTCATAGCCAACGGATATATTATCAGACTGCGTTCCTTCAGGGGTTATAACGATCAATGAATTGGATGTGTTAAGCCCTGCTGCAGAGCCAAAATTTATCCAGTAATTCCCGGTGCCTGGATGAGTCAGGGTAAAATTTTGAGTACCATAAACCACACCACCTGCACTTACCCTTCCGTAGGCGTAAGGCACAAAATTTAAATTACCAAAGCCAGGTTTCATTACTGCGCCTGATAATTTTATATTACCATTTACATCCAGTTTCTCATCAGGAACTTTAGTACCTATCCCAACATTACCCGCACTGTCAATACGCATTTTTTCAAATACACTTGAAGCAGTATTTGATCCGGATGCAACTGTTGTAAATGCCAAATGCTGCCCACCACTTACAGATGAGATGGAAGAAATAGCAGCGGAACCCTGGTTGCCATTTTGTGTTCCTGTATGCAGTAATATACTTGAGTATTCACCAACTGCAGATGTGGGGTTATTAAACCGGGCCACTACACCATTGTCAGAACTGGACCCATCCACATCCAGCGGATAATTGGGTATATTTCTATTGATACCAACCCGGCTAAAGTTTGGCCGGTAAACATCAATCCCATTGGGGGCAAATTGCCATTTTTCATTGCTCTTATCAACTAATTCAGTCCAGCCGCTTGTTTCTTTAAACCAATAAGAACTTGTTGTTTCATCAAAAACCAAAAGACCGTTTGCCGGCGAAGCAATTGCAGTACGTTGCACAGTTGTCATCCTGGGCACAAGCATTCCCTTTGATGTACTTTTAATATCCAATGCTGCACTGGCATCGGCATTACTACCATCGTTGTTGATAGCTACGGATTGTGCATGTAGGTTGGAATTTGTATAAAACACAAAAACCAATGCGGAGGTGATTATTTTTTTCATCAGGCTGTTGATATTTGTAAGTAACAAATCTTCAGCTTTTAATAAAAAAAATCAACCCCAAAAAGGGTGATTACACCAACCGTTCATTAATTGCTTTTGAAACTGCTTCAGTAGCGGAGTGAACCTGTAGTTTTTCGTATATTTTTTTAATATAGGACCGGATGGTTTCAAAGGCCAGGTTGGTTTCTGATGCGATCATCTTATAACTATTGCCTTTGCATAAAAGAGATAAAATAGCTTTTTCTTTTGCAGTAAAATCGTATTGGGCAGGGGAGGAATGCTGGATGGAACTAATAACCATTTTAGCTATTGCAGGACTCATGGGAGCTCCACCATTTAATACTTCTTTTATAGAAATGATCAATTTTTCAGAAACGCTTTTTTTCAGAAGGTAACCTGAGGCCCCTGCACAAATGGCATCAAATACATGTTTATTGTCTTCAAAAACCGTGAGCATGATAATAGCCACTTCTTTATTGAACTGGCGAACTTTTTTTACTGCCTCAATACCGGTCATACCGGGCATATCAATATCCATCAGGATGATATCCGGGCTGATTTTTTTTACTTCCGATACTACCTGTAAGCAATTCTCAAAAGACCCGGTAACAGTAAATTCGTCTGTAAGCATTAACAGTTCTTCCAGGCTTTTGCGGAGCGCTTCATTGTCTTCATATATCAGTATTTGTTTTTGCATGGCAATAATTGATGCTAAAATAAATTTAAAAAAGCTATGCTCATACCCCAAAACGGGGGAAATACTTTAAGCAAGGGGGCAACTTAATTCAATAAGCGTACCCTTTCCATTTCGGGAATGAATTGAAAGTGTACCCTTTAGTTGTTCTGCCCTTATCTTCATATTCCTTAACCCATTTCCCTTTTTTACTGTTTCTTCTTCAAAACCTTTACCATCATCTTTTATTTTCATCAGCAGGTTTCCATTCATTGTCTTTTCAAATTCTATAGAAAGTGAAGTACAATTGCTGTACTTAACCGCATTATTTACGGCTTCCTTATAAATGAGGAACAGGTTTTTCCTGTTGTATGGATCCAGTGATTCATTTTCAATATTGGCAGGGAAGTTAAAGTGAAGGGTTATTTGCCCGGGTTCACAAAGCTCTACAGCAAACTCCCTCATCCTCATCAATAAACTTTCGAAGTTATCATTCACGGGATTGATGGACCAGACAATATCACTCATACTATCCATTGTTTTTCGGGTGTGATCCCGGATTTTTATCAGTTGTTCTTCTACAACTTTAATATCTTCTTTTTTAACCAGTGCAATACGGCTGCTTATATCAATACTTGAAAGTGTAGAGCCGATATCATCATGCAAATCACCCGCTATCTGGTTTCTGAGCATTTGTTTTTCCAGTTTTCTTTTAATTTTTAACCGGTTATACAATAACCAGCCAATAATTACAGAGGCCGCAAAAAGCAGGATAAAGATATACTGCATGAGCCTTGTTTTGCGGCTATCAGTTTCAGTTAACTGGTTCCTGGCCTTCAGCAAAGCAATTTCCTGTTCTTTTTTTTCTGACTCAAATTTTTCTTTTAGTTCATTCGTTTTTGTGATCTCTTCTGCTAAATCAAGGCTGTCTTTTAAACGTACCGTGGTTTCCAGGTATTGAAATGCTTTTTGCCAGTTTCCGGTTACCTTGTATAAAGCAGCCAGTTCATTGGCGGCATCTGCCTGGTAATTGATCATCTTTAGCGTATCATTAATAGCATATGCTTTCAGCAAATATTTTTCTGCTTCTGCAAACTGGTTGAGTTTTACCAGTGTTTTGCCCATGCAAAAAGATTCAAAAGCCAGGTCGGCTTTATTATTTAACTTTTCGAAAATGTTATATGCCGTAGAATAGTGTTTGAGTGCTTCATTATAATTTTTTATGTCAAAATTAGTTTCAGCAAGATTTTCTTCTACCATGGCTACCTGGTACCTGGTACCGGATTTTTCCCTTGCAATCTTCAAACAATAATTGAGGATTGAAATACTGCTGTCGAAGAGTTGCATATTGCGGTACAGGATACTTAAACTTACACCGGTATTGATATACCTGTAATAATCATGCTGTTTTGTAAACCCATCCAGGGCCTGCCTGAAATAACCGGCTGATTTTTTCTGATCACCGGATTCCCGGTAAACGATGGCCAGTTGCCTTTTTACATCGGTCAGCAGGGGAACGTTATTAATTTTTGTGCTGATAGAATCAGCCTGCATCAGGTGGGTAATGGCTTTTGATAATTGATTCTGTTTTGTATATACTTCTGAAAGATTGATGTCGACCCTTATAATATCATAATCACTTTTTAGTGTTGAAAAAATACCCCAAGATTTTTGCAGGTTGATAATTGAAGAATCTAGGTGGCCTTTATGCATAAAGGCCCAACCAATGGAATTATATGCATTGGCGACAGCTTTTTGATTTTTTATTCGGGTAGCTTCCTCAAGTGCCTCATTGGCCAGCAACATGGCTGAGTCTGAATTTTTAGATGCCAGTGCAAATGCATCAGTGGCTTTCTTAAATACAAGGCTGTCATTGGTATTTACAATGGCATTTTGTGAAAACCCCGGCATAGCATATGAGCAATAAAAAAAGATAATCAGGATCCAGTTTTTCATATACTAATTTACTATTTACACAGTAAAGTTTTTTGAAAATAGATGCTTATTTATTCCCCTTCCACAATCTCCCCATAATCAATAACCAGTTCTTCGCCTTCTTTAATATCCCTTGTAGTTTCAAAATAATCACCATCATCCACTGAAATGATATTAGGCTCACCGGAATGGTTTAAAAAAAGAGAGATGTCTATTTTTTTGAATCCCTGTGCCGGCACAAAATAATTAGCTTCATCATAAAGACAATAATTGCCAACCAGGAATTGTGCATGTGCAGGCAGCGATTCAATTTCATTTTTTGAAACAGTAATCCATTCATCTGCATCATCTGGTTTGCCAAACATATCTCTGCAGCCTTTAGGAATATCTCTTAGCGCAAATACGCCAATACCTTCAATGGGAGAGGGTTTTAGCATTACCCAGGTATTGCCGGCGAGTTCCTGTAAAAGTTCTGCTTTAGTCATGATTTATCCTGTTGGGTATAACCGGTAACTATGAAAAACTGTGCAGCGCAATAGGTCAGCATGATGAGCACACCTGCATTGGCAAAGGGCTGATAAAATTTATTGATGGCCAGTAAAGAATCGGAAACAACAAAAGCTGCAGCACCCAGCAAATAAAATGCAGCAGACTTTTTATTTACTTTTAAAAAGATGTGCAGGCTGCAAAGTAACATAGTGCAGATAATAGCCGCATACACCATCACGGGTAATTTTAAATCGCCCAGGTGAGGGTATAGCTGCCAAACCAGTGTAATACCATAGGCAAGTACCAATGCAATTAAAACCGGTTGCTTTTTAAGCAGCGAAATTTTCTGCGACTGAATCCTTAAAAAATAAACGATGTAAAAAATATGCGTAGTTAAAAAACTAACGAGGCCAAAAATAAAAAACAGTGCATGTTTATATTCAAACAGTAAAAACATATCGCCCAGCCAGGAGAAAAACAAACCGGTTAGTAGTAAATTTTTTCCGGGAACAGCTGATTTTGTAAAATACAAGAGTAGCCATAAAGCCGGTATCAAAAGAGGTTTTACAGCAAAGTGAAGCATTTCAATATTTGCAGCAATACCCGCCACATCCAGTAGGGCCAATAACCAGAACAGATAAGCTAATTTTTTTTGAACCGGTTGCTGCATGTTGATGTAGATTGGTAAGTTGCGAAGGCCTACTTTAATTGAATGAATGCCTTGCCCGAATAATAATATTTGTTAAGTGAATCTTTGATCCTGGCCGTATCGGTAAGCGGCCCTGTAAAAGGCTCTGCAAGCCGGTAACTAACCGAATCTGTTTTGTACATGATCACTTTGTGCTTGCGGGTGGTCAGCACATTCATGCGGTATGCTGCTGCGGCAGAATCGGCTGTTTGCAGAAACACCACTTTAAAAGTATAACCATCATCTGCGATAATTGGTGCTGTTGTTTTAAGTGCAACAGTATCTGCCGGCTGCACATCATTTTTTATTGTGTCGGCTTTTACCTCAATGGCAGTATTCTCACCAGCAGGATTGGCGTTCCTTATAAAAAAATACCATACTACTGTACCAATCAATCCCAAACCGATTATTAATCCTGCTATCAACAATCCCTTCTTACCGCCACCTTCTGTTTTTTTAGTTTCCGATGCAAAAGATATTTCAGGATTTATTCTTACTTCTTTTAATGCAGCGGGTGTGTTTTCGATTTTTGCTTGAAAAGTATACCCTTTTGTAAATTCCAGTTCGCCTTGCTGGTTTTTTACCAGCATGCCCATGCCATCAACTTTAAATGGCTTGCCAATATTTAAAAATTGTTTACCCAGCACCAGGTAACTATCAAGGTCGGCAGCAGCCAGCGATTTCATTTTTCGGGTTTGCTGTACTATAAAATCAATCAGGGCTTCATCGGCAACTGCCCTGGGATTGTATTGAAATGAAATAGCATTTTCCGGTATCTCCGCATCTTTATCATTTTCTTTAGGCATTACAAAATCAGGGGAGAGGGTAAAGGTTCCCATTCCCTGTAATGTAACTTCCCGGTTATTGTAAAAATGCTGAACCAGCAGTTGTTCTATTTTCATGCAGAATATTTAGGCCTGACAAACCTACAAGATATTCATTAGATGGCAAAGTACTGTACACTTTTCAATTGGAGTAATAGGCTACAGTGTTAAAAACCTTGCAGAGCGTATTTAAATTTAAGCCTAAATGAACTTTATAAAGGTTGACAGCCCTTGCTGCAACTCAAAGCAGTAAAGTCCTGTCAAATTGCATTAGTTTTGTGCCATGCTTTCTGAAAAAGAAAAAGACTTTATAATCTATTGGGAAAAGGAAAAAGAAAGTAGAAGTACTTTTTCTGCCAAGCTTATTCAGGGCCTGCCCATGGCAGCCTTGTTCTGTGCACCCATCCTGTTATTTATTGCAGCTGTTTATCTTTTCTTTCCTGAATGGTATACCCGCATATCCAGCAGGCTGCCGGGCTCAATTACAACCATCGTAATCGCCGTTATTATCTGTATGCTGTTCTTTTCCTATTTTCGTATGCAGTTTAAATGGGAAAGCAATGAACAGTTGTATCGGGAGTTAAAACAAAAGGCGGCCAAATCAAACGAAAAATAAATTTCAAATAAACATAAAAATTAAATTATGATCCGTAGGTTAATTATTCTTATTTCTTTTTGTGCTGTCATGCTTTCATGCAAAAAATCAGATACCAACAGCTGCAATTACACTGCATCCACTGTTGTTGTGCCTGCTTCTGAAATGACAACGCTGCAGGCCTGGGTTGCCGCAAACAAACCCGCAGCTATTTTACATCCCGGCGGTTTTTATTATGAGATCATTGCTGCAGGTACCGGAACGGTAACACCGGAAATATGCTCAGATGTAAGAGTAAAATATACCGGTTATTTAACCACGGGTTTTAAGTTTGATGAAGAACTTACCGGCATTACTTTCAGGCTTGGCCAGTTAATAGTTGGCTGGCAACGTGGACTGCCTTTAATAAAAAAAGGTGGTACCATCTACTTATATCTGCCGCCATCACTTGGCTATGGTGCCAATGCAGTTGGCAGTATTCCGGCTAATTCAATTCTTATCTTTTCTATTGAGTTAGTGGATATTTAACGATCTGAGAAAGTTTATTTAAACCCCCATACGTGAGCCACGAAGCCATTTCAGTTTTTGATATGTTTAAAATTGGTGTAGGCCCATCCAGCAGCCATACACTTGGCCCATGGCGTGCTGCACAGCAGTTTACACAATCATTAACCGACAAAGATTTGCTGAATGATGTTAAAGCAATTCGTGTTTTACTGTACGGTTCTTTAGCAAAAACAGGGGTAGGGCATGGTACCGATATTGCCGTGCAATTGGGCCTCAGCGGCGATGACCCGGTAAGTTTTGATGTAAATAATATTGATGCAAAGATTGCCGACATCAAACACATGAATAAGATACTGCTATCGGGCAAACATGAAATTGATTTTGACCCGGCAGAAGATATTGAGTTTTTAATGAGCGAATCTTTGCCCTTTCATCCCAATGCTTTAAGTTTTTTGGTTACCCTGCACAATGATGAGAATTTTGCAGAAACATTCTATTCCATTGGCGGTGGTTTTGTTACCAAGGAAGGTGAAACCCAGGGCAGCAGTGCCGATGTGCATCTTCCTTTTCCCATCAACACATCTGATGAGTTATTGCACTGGTGCATGAAAACCGGGCACAACATC
Organism: uncultured Chitinophagaceae bacterium; assembly: GCA_963715585.1. Taxonomy (GTDB): domain Bacteria; phylum Bacteroidota; class Bacteroidia; order Chitinophagales; family Chitinophagaceae; genus Ferruginibacter. The sequence goes on from OY970254.1 coordinate 1,798,307, forward strand.
AGCGAAGTGGTACTTGAAAATGAAACTGCGTGGCGCAGTGAAGCTGCTACCAAAGCAGGCTTACTCAATATCTGGAACGTGATGAAAGCCTGTATTTACCGTGGTTGCCATGTGGCCGGTACTTTGCCCGGCGGCCTGCAGGTAAAGCGTCGTGCTGCCAGTTTAAATGATAAACTAATCAACGGCCGAACCTATACCGATTATAACAGCTGGCTGCAACTGGTAAAAGACGGCGGCAATAATTTTACTTATATACTGGATTGGGTAAGTTGTTTTGCCCTGGCGGTGAATGAAGAGAATGCCAGTTTTGGAAGGGTAGTAACAGCACCCACAAATGGCGCTGCTGGTGTTATACCAGCAGTACTGCAATATTATATCGCCTTTTGTGATGGCGATAAAGAAGAAAAAATAATTCAGTTTTTATTAACTGCCGCCGAAGTGGGCAGCATATTTAAAAAAGGCGCCACCATTTCTGCAGCCATGGGTGGTTGCCAGGCCGAGATTGGTGTTAGCAGTGCCATGGCTGCTGCTGCACTTACCGAATGCCTGGGCGGTACCCAGCGCCAAACTTTAATGGCAGCCGAAATTGCGATGGAGCATCACCTGGGCATGACCTGCGACCCCATTGGCGGCCTGGTACAAGTGCCCTGCATTGAACGCAATACCATGGGGGCTATTAAAGCAATTACTGCCAGCCAGCTGGCCATGCAAAGCACCCCCGATTATGCCAAAGTAAGTTTAGACGGCGTTATTAAAACCATGTGGGAAACCGCCCTGGATATGAACCACAAATACAAGGAAACAGCTGATGGGGGATTGGCGGTGAACGTGCCGCTAAGTCTCTCTGAGTGCTAGTTCTTTTCTAAAGTAAAAATTCAAAAGTAAAAATTCAAAGTATGCTATTAAATAAAAACTGATTCTTCCTTTTGATTTTTGACTTTGCATTTACACTCCGTACTTCCTCTTAATATCCCTATCCGTCTCCCGTTCTTTAATACTATCCCTTTTATCGTAATTCTTTTTGCCTTTGCCTAAGCCTATTTCCATTTTAAAATAACCGGATTCTGCCAGGAACAATCTTAAAGGGATAATGGAATAGCCTTTTTCCTTGATCTTATTTTCCAATTTTTTTAATTCACGTTTGTTGAGGAGGAGTTTTCTTTCCTGCAGGGGTTCGTGATTGCTGTATGTGCCAAATGAATATTCAGATATGTGCAGGCTTTTTACAAACAGTTCTCCCTGGTGAAAAATGCAGTAACTGTCATTAAAGCTGGCTTTGCCTGCCCGCAATGATTTTATTTCGGTACCGCTGAGTACCATGCCGGCTATATAAGTTGCTTCAAAAAAGTATTCGTAATGTGCCTTGCGGTTTGTTAGTTCCAATGCCTCAGTTTTTTTTGCAAAGGTATTGGGTTTGCTTTTGTTTGAAGAAGAAGAAAATTATTGGCGTGTATTTAAAATCACCTGAAGTTGGATTACGAGAATTATACAGTTGCTTCTGCACAATATTATTGATTCTGAACCGGGTTTGCGGCGTTTAGCTTAAATTTTTCATCAATCGCAAGGCGCATAACATCTAACACCTTCAGGCGTTGCTGCTTTTTGTTTATTTGTAGAGTAAGCCTGGTAATTTTATCTTCCTGGTCGCTTACATTATTATTTGCCGCTCTCGAGTCTTTGGCTTCGTTATATGCTTTATTAGCTCTTTTTTTTGCTTTTTTTGCATCGGCAATATCTCCGTTTGTAGCTTTAGATGCCTGGTTGCTGCTGTTAGCCGCCGCATTTTCGGCATCTGTACCTGCAGCTATTGCTTTTGATTTGTACCCCGGCAAATTGTTTTTTGCAATGGTTAGTTTAGCATTAAGATCAACAATCTCGTTACTTACTTTTACATACTCTTTATTCAGCTTAACAGTATCTTCAACTGTTTTATATTTTTGAGCAAAGGTCTGCAGGCCGCTCATCACAGCTGCTATAAAACAAAACAGGTAAATACTTTTTTTCATAAATTTCAATTGATCCGTGGTGGTTAATAATTGGTAAACAGTTGTAGCTTTCTACCTGTGCCGGTAACAACCTCTATTTATTAAAACAAGGTTTTTATCAAAAGCAAAATTGAGTAAAATTGAATGATGGTTGTTATACAAATCTGGTAATAAGTTTCATTATTCACAGATTATAATGCACAAAATTTATGAAATATGAAACAGGGATTCTGTCACAACATGGCAGAATTCAGTAAAAATTACCTCACAACCATCACATATCCCGCAATCGGATCTCTGCCGCTGCCCGGTTCAATAATGTAGTAGTAGGTATCCATGGGCACAGGTTTACCTTTGTAGCGGCCATCCCAGGCTATATAGCGGCCACGGCTTTCAAATACTTTTTGGCCGGCACGGGTAAATACTGTTGTATGCTGGTTGGTATATTCATCCAGGTATTGTATTTCCCAAAAATCATTGATGCGATCGTTGTTGGGCGAAAAAGTATTTGGTATGCGTGGTATTTTTAAAACATCCACATACATTTCATCGGTAACAGCACAACCACCTTTGCCGGTTACAGTCAGTGTGTATAAAACATCAAATTTAACATCCACACATTTTGGTGAAATGATGGTAGGGTTGTTCAGGTATTGAGATGGTGTCCATAGATATTGAAGTTCGTTTCCGGTGGCAGCGGCGTTGATGCTGATGGTGCCGCCTTCCAGCACGATTCTGTCGGGCCCGGCATTGGCAGTGGGATAGGGGTGAACGGTAATGAGTTTGCTTAGTGTTTCTGTTTTGCAGCCAAAACTGTTAACCGTGTACAGGCTAATATTATAGGTTTGTGGAGCTGTATAAATGTATAAAACGTTTTGTGTGTTTCTTATTCTGCCATCGCCCAAATCCCAGTTCCACTGTACAGTTGTGCCATCCATACTGTTGGTTGAGTCGGTTAAAAATACAGCATCGCCCAGGCAAATATTTGGTTTACTGATACCAAAATTTATTTTTGGTTGCGGATGAATTGTATTTACCAATATTGCCGTATCCTTTATGCATCCGCCATTGCTGGTTACCCTTAATTTTACCAGGTAATTACCGGTATAGGTGTAAACATGTGTGGGAGTTTTAAGTGTTGAGATATTATTGGGGTGTAAAGGGTCGGCAAAATCCCAGCGGTATTGAAACAGGTTTTCCGATCCATCGGATATACTGGACAGGTTTGCAAACGTGATACTGGCATTGGGCAAACAAACCGTATCGGGAAAAGCAAAACTGGCAACAGGTTTTGGTAATATGGTAAAGGGAATGGCAGAACCGGCAACAGAAGGGGTATCGCATTCGCTAAGCAGTGTATTACCATCGCTGCCCACCTTTAGTACCATTTGAAAATTACCCGGTTGAAATAAAATGGAATTGAAATGAATAACGATCCGGTTGGTTAATCCGCTTACGCAATTTAATGGCAATGCATTGGTGATGGTAACGGGGTAGGTGCCGGTAACAAAAAAATCGCTGCCGTTTGGCGCTACTGAACTACACTTTACGGGATCGGGTAGAACAACTATAAGCGAATCGGTACTGCATTTATTATGGGTAAGGCTGTCAAAAGGCACGGGGAACGGCGAGAGTACCGTAAAAGGAATGGCCTCGCCAACCGGAATTTCATTATCGCATAAATCTGTCAGCGTGTTGTTATCTGTAAGGCCTTTTTTAGCAACCAGGTTATAATTGCCAAGTGGTAGCGGGGCACTGAAAGTAAGCAATACAGAATCCATAATATCGAAGGCATTGCTGCAGCCAATACCAACAGCGCCGGCAATACTTGTGAGTGGTGGGATTATCTCAAAGTCGGACCCATCAGCCATCAGGCTGCTGCATTTCATTTTCTTATTAAGCTTCACCAGTATTTTGGTGCCATCGCAACTTGCACGGCTTGCTGTAAACATATGCGGGGGTAAGGTATCAGTTATTACAGCCGTATTGCCGGGGCCGCCAAAGGAAAGGCCATAACCAAACTGCGTATCTTCAAAATGACTTACCAGTAAAAGATAATTGTGGCCGGCAATCAGATCCGGCATCCGTGTAAAACGGTTTTGCCAGGTCCCTTCACACTCAATCAGGTTAACCCCGCCAGAGTCTTCACAGGCCCCGGTTACTCCCGGGTTACCAGACCAACTGCATACAACAAAGGTGCTGGTGTCGGTATAAATATCCTGTGGATTTTTTCCGGTTATATCAAAGATCTGCCAGTCATAATCTTCAGTAATGGTATTGGGCGTAATAAAGAAGGCAAGTTTACCGCTTTGGAAGCAGGTGAATTTATACCAGAACGGATTTTTATCTGTGTACAAGGTATCATCTATGCAAGGGGTGGCAACTTTACGTCCGCCGCAAATGGGCACGGTATCCATGTGAAAAACGGCTGTGCCGCAAACAGGAAAAGCGGTTTGAGGATTTTGGCCAAGCAGTGTGCAGGGTGTGCTTTGTGCAGATGCGTTACCCGATATCAGTAAGAGTATAATGATGAACATGGGTAGCCTGTTAAGCAGCATAATTTTTAACTATTAATACTGCAGATTGCCCTGGTGAATTAATACTAATCAGACATTTAAATTATACTGTCAGCCTGAGCTTGTCGAAGGCGGTTCACAAATAAAAGAGGCTCTTTTCCAAATGGCCCCGGTTTCGACAAGCTCAACCTGACAGCTTTTATTAGCGTAGATTTAATGTCTGATAAGTATAAATAATGCCTGCAGTAATATTAACTTTTAAACAGCACCAACAAGTTACCTAATTTTTCTTTTAGATTCTTACGATGAACAATAAAGTCTAAAAATCCATGCTCCAGTAAAAATTCGCTGCGCTGAAAGCCTTCGGGCAGGTCTTTTTTAATGGTTTCTTTAATTACCCTGGGGCCGGCAAAGCCGATCAGGGCATCGGGTTCGGCACAAATTACATCGCCCAACATGGCAAAGGATGCGGTGGTGCCGCCAAAAGTAGGATCGGTACAGAGTGAGATGTAGGGAATTTTTTTATCGCTTAGTTGAGATAGTTTGCCGGATGTTTTTGCCAGTTGCATTAATGAAAAAGCACTTTCCATCATACGGGCACCGCCGCTTTTGTTGATGATCATAAACGGGATGTTGTGCTCAATACAATAATCGCAGGCACGGCTTATTTTTTCGCCCATTACACTGCCCAGGCTGCCACCAATAAATTCAAAATCCATGCAGGCAACAACGAGGTCGTTGCCATTTACTTTTCCGTGCCCTACAGTAATGGAATCGTGAATGCCGGTTTTTTCGTAGGTTTCTTCCAGGCGTTTGCCGTAGGCTTTCAGGTCAACAAAATTTAAATAATCCTTAGAAATGATGTTAGCAAAAAGTTCGGTGTATTGATTTTCATCAAACAGAATTTCAAAATATTCCTGGCTGCCAATGCGGTGATGGTATTCGCATTTGGGGCAAACAAATTTGTTTTCGGCAAGCTCAGAAACCGGGCTCGTATATTTACAGGATGGGCATTTAGACCAGAGGCCTTCGGGCGCATCTTTTTTATCTTTGGTAGATGTAAGGATGCCTTTTTTCATGCGCTTAAACCAGTTGGCCTTATTCTCTTCGGCAGTACCTTCTTCACCGGCCAGGCTGGCATCAAAATCTTCTTCTTTCTTCATCAGTTTTCAGTTAATCGTTAATGGTAATTGAGCTCAAGGCTGTATACAAGGTGCAAATCAAAACAGAATTATGCATTCCTGTTTATACAGTTTAAATCTTCAAAAGCCACTTCTAATCTTTTAATAAAACTTTCTTCTCCTTTACGTAACCAAACCCTTGGATCGTAATGTTTTTTATTGGGACTATCCGGTCCATCGGGATTACCCAACTGCCCTTGTAAATAGGCTTCGTTCTTTTTGTAGTTATTCAAAATTCCTTCCCAAAAAGCCCATTGCAGATCGGTATCAATATTCATTTTGATGGCGCCATAACTAATGGCTTCACGTATTTGATTCTGCGGAGATCCGCTGCCACCATGGAATACAAAGTAAACCGGCTTTTCGCCTGTGTGCAGGTTCTTGGTAATATAATCCTGGCTGTTCTTTAAAATGATTGGGGTTAACTGCACATTACCCGATTTGTAAACACCATGCACATTGCCGAATGCTGCGGCTACGGTAAACAGTTTTCCAACCTTACTTAATTCGGTGTATGAGTAGGCAACATGCTCGGGTTGAGTGTATAATTTAGCATTGTCAATATCGCTGTTATCAACACCATCTTCTTCGCCGCCGGTTACGCCCAGTTCAATTTCAATACTCATGCCCAGGGGCGCAATGCGTTTGTAAAATTCAACCGAAGTGGCAATGTTCTCTTCAATCGGCTCTTCCGACAGGTCGAGCATATGAGAGCTATATAAAGGCCTTCCTTTTTCTTTGTAAAACTGTTCGCCGGCATCAATTAAACCGCTTACCCAGGGTAGCCATTTTTTTGATGCATGATCGGTATGCAAAACAACCGGCACGCCATAATACTTAGCTACATTATGAATATGCAATGCACCCGAAACGCCACCGGAAATATTGCCCTGTAACTGGTCGTTGGGCATTCCTTTACCGGCTATAAACTGGGCACCGCCATTACTAAACTGTATAATAACCGGAGAATTTACTTTTGCAGCTGCTTCTAAAGTGGCATTGATGGTATTTGTGCCAATGGTATTTACGGCAGGTAATGCAAACTCATTGTCTTTTGCATCGTTGTAAAGTGCTTCTAATTCGGCACCAAATAAAACGCCGGAACTGTATTTACTCATAAGTAGTTATTTTTTACAAATGTAAGGAAGATGACCGATTAATTAATGCCCTGAATTTGAGCTATTAGCTGCCTGAAATATGCAGGTGATAGCAGCATCCTGCTTCCATACCAACTAAAGAATTCACCATCGGCCAATATTATTTTTGTACCGGGCAGTTGTTTACTTAATTCATCAATATGTTTTTGTTTAAAAGGGTAGGGCTCGGAGGACAATAAGAGCAATTGGCAATTAGCAATGGGCAATTGGGCAATGTTTACTTCCGGATACCTGGTTTTGTTGGAGAAAATGTTTTCAAAACCGCAGTGGCGCAGCATATCATTTATAAAAGTATCGCCACCAACAGTCATATACGGCTCTCGCCAGATGAGATAAGCAGTTTTAACAGGCGTTTCTATTTTAGGCATTTCATCAAAAGCCTTGTTTATTTTACCTGTTAAAGTATTTGCAGCAGCTGATTTACCGGTTAATGTTCCAATATCGGCAATCATTTGCAATGCATCCGCCAGGTTGTTTACATCGCTTAGCCAAACCGGGTAGTCTGCTGCCAGCGCTTCAATTTGTTCCTTTACATTTTCCTCTTTATTAGCAATAATAAGATCGGGTTGTAGCCGATGTACTTTATCAATATTTACCGTTTTGGTGCCACCAACGCTGTCTTTTGTTTTAAACCAGCTTAGAGGATGAATGCAAAACTTAGTGATACCAACAGTTTCGGTTTCTAAGCCAAGATCAAATAATAATTCTGTTTGAGAGGGAACCAACGAAACAATTCTTTTGGGGAGATAAGTGAGACCGGAATTTTGCTGTAATATCATTACCAAAATTAGCTAATAAGAGAATTGTACACATAAAAAAACTTCCACAAAAACCTGTCGTAATTAGGTGTGTGTGGAAGTTCGATTTCTTAACCAGCCAAGCACGAGCCGGTCTTTTCAGGATTTTGGGGCTTACTTTTCAAAGGGGGTTACCTTTTTGGAGCATTTCCGTTAATTAGTTATCCTGGTTTCAGTGTTCTTCATTTTAGCCATCATCGCTTTTAAGGGCATAGGCAGGATATTGGTTTTTCTTTGGTTTTTCGGCTATCATCGCTTTTTACAGCATAAGCCAGGATATTGGTCTTTTTGGTTTTTCGGCCATCATCGCTTTTAAAGGCATAGGCGGGATATTGGTTTTCATCATTACTTCCAGATCTGTTGGTTTCATTATTACTTTTAGATCCGTTGGTTTTTCTATAAGATCAAGATCTTAGAGCGTATATTGGTTTTTTTTAAGCGATTTAAAAGAAGTTGACTGATATTGGATTGTTTGTTGGTTCTTCACAAACATAGGATTGAATTCTTTGGTTTAATCAGGATTTTGGATAATGATTGATATTTAATTCCTATCAATCAACTTCTTACACAAAGATGCAACAGTTTAACATTCCTTTATAGAGCGATATTGCCCATTTTTTGGGTTACTGTAATTACTACTGCACTCGTAATAATCCAATTTTTAACATAGAATAGTTACGTTTCAGGGAATCGTAAAAATACGTGTCTGGCATGGTATTATTTCTGCATACAATACCTGCTGTATTGATAAAATACAGTGCAGTATTGGTTTTAAAGCCTTCGTAAATTAACGGTACCTCTATTTGGTAAGACTCTGGATGATGTCGTATTTGGTGACAATATGAAAACTGCCACTTTCATCCCTGCTTAAAACAGCTCCGTTTTCTTTGGTAATAAAGCTGCTTAAACGCTCAACGGGCGTTTCAAAAGCAACTTCGGGGTAGGCTTTTTCCATAACAGATTCAACGGTTTGGGTTTTAATATCGGGATTGCTTAAGATCTTATTGAATAAACCATTTGCAGATATAGCACCAACGCTGGTTTCCCTATCCATTACCGGAATATTTTCAATATCGTATTTCCGCATCAGTTCAATAGCATCAGCTACTGTATTTTCTTTGCTCAGGTTTATCAGGCGTTGTTTACCACGGCCTCCAACCAGGTCCTTAAAGGTTTTTACATCTAAAAAGCCTCTTTCAAGCATCCATTCATCATTGTATACCTTACCCACATAGCGGCTTCCATGATCATGAAATATCAATACTACCACATCATCTTTTTTCAACTGGTCTTTAAGCTGCATCATGCCCTGCAAGCAGCTGCCGGCGCTATATCCACAAAACATGCCTTCTTCCTTTGCAATACGCCTGGCCATTACCGCGCCGTCTTTATCGGTAACTTTTGTAAACTCATCAATCACACTCATATCGTAGTTGGCAGGTACAAAATCTTCTCCAAATCCTTCGCTTATGTATGGATAAACTTCCTTTTGATCTAACTCACCTGTCTCAAAATATTTTTTTAGCAAAGAGCCGTAACTGTCAATGGCCCATACTTTTATGTTAGGATTTTTTTCTTTTAAATACTTACCTGTACCTACAATAGTGCCACCAGTACCGGTTGCAACAACCAGGTGTGTTACTTTACCTTCCGTCTGTTCCCAAATCTCAGGGCCGGTTTGTTCGTAGTGTGCCTGGCGGTTGGCTAAGTTATCGTATTGGTTTACATACCAGCTATTAGGCACTTCGGTAGCCAGGCGTTTTGATACTGAATAGTAACTGCGTGGATCTTCCGGCTCCACATTGGTAGGGCAAACAATCACTTCGGCACCAACAGCTTTTAAAATATCAGCTTTTTCCTTTGATTGCTTATCGGTAGTAGTAAAAATACATTTGTATCCTTTTACGCATGCGGCCAGGGCAAGTCCCATACCGGTATTACCACTGGTACCTTCGATAATGGTTCCACCGGGCTTAATTTTTCCTTCCTTTTCAGCAACCTCCAGCATTTTTAAAGCCATACGGTCTTTAATAGAATTACCCGGATTAAAGTACTCAACTTTAGCCAGCACGGTGCAAGGCAGGTTTTTCGTAATGTTATTTATTTTGATGAGGGGAGTATTACCTATTGTATCGAGAATGTTATTTAGCCACATATAGAATCGTTATTTTGCGGCAAAGGTAATTTTTTTAGTTTAAGAAGCTGATGTGTTTTGTACGGAATGAATTTTACAAAAATGGCTGCTTTTAAAGCAGCCATTTTTGTGAAATTTTAATAGTGTCTTTATTTTTTTAAGAATGGTTATTTCCACCCGGTGGTTGAGCCTTTGCTGTGTATTGTCAACGTGCATGGTTTTACCATCGTAATCGGCATCAGCCTAACTTTATTTATCTTTTACGGGCAGTGTAACATCTTTTTTTACAGGTTTTTTGTTATTATTTTTCTGCAGTTTATAAGCAACTTTTAACTGGGTTGTGTAATAGGCATCTTTATTAGCTGCATCTCCACGTTTAAGTGTTGGGTTTTTTGGATAAGCACCTTCACCACGATAAGTAAATTTAGAAGTAGTTGGGTTTCTTGCATCCAATGCAGCTTTATCAGGATAATAGGTAGAAACATCATCCAGGTAATCTGTTCCGGTTCCCCTGAAATTGAATTCGCCCATCAACATTATTTTATTATTAATTTTATATTTAAACCCTGCTCCAAAAGGGTATTCAACAGCCATAGTGCTGTACATCCCGGGGTAGCCTGTCAGGCCCTGGCCTTCGGTACCAAGTTCACGCAGTGCATGTGTGCCACCAGCGCCATAATAGGCACGTGGATTAAAACGGAAAGCGCCAATACCAACAAAAACATAGGGACTGAATTTGTATTTATCCATATTCAGCAAAGTATATTCCGCTGCAAGCGAAAATTCAAGAAGGGTTGATCTGAAACTCAGGTTTCTGTCTGGGTGGGCACCACCGCTTTTGCTATCATAACCCTGCACATTGTTAAAACCAATTTCGAATCTTGCATTTAAGTGAGGGATGACTGCATAGCTCAAACCCAGGCTGGATGCATAACTCGATTGCTGGAAAGGGGTATTGCCTTTAATAAGATCGCCAACATAATTGGCGATGCCTATTCCACCTGTAATACTCAGCTTAGAAGGGTTATCAGTTTTTACAGGTTTTTTCTTTGGCTGTTTTTTGTCTGTTTTAGCAACCGATGGAGTACCGCTTGGGGGCAATTGCTGGGCAATGGAATTGAAGGTAATCAGCATTACTAAGAATAGAATACCTAATCTGATCAGTTTCATAATAAGGAGTTGTTTGGTAGTGTTAAGTCGAAATAAAAATAATCAATAATCCTGATATCCTTTAATTAAATAAGGTTTAGGCTTACCGGATAACTGGTTCAGGAACACAAACACCAGCATTATTTATTATTGCTGAATAATTTCCAAAGCTTTCTTAATCCCTTCGTCAGTTGTATTCATCACTTCAAAATAGCCTTCGTTGCGCCATACCTGGCGGGCAATAGATGATTTGATGTGATTGGTCAGGCTGGTTTTTTCCTTAGCCGAAGCCATACTGATATTTATAGAATCCTTTGCAGCAGCAGCGGTAAATTGTTTCCAGTTTTCATCGCTTAAAGTAAACCCTTTAATAAAATCAGCAGGGGTTTTAAAAGTTCTTAATAAAGCCTGGTTTTGAAGATAAAAATTATACGCAAAACCACCTATTGTACTCTTGTTGTAAATAGCCGCAGAATTTTTACTAAAACCGCTTGTATCTAAAGCTATAAAGAAATCCGGCGCAATGCCTCCTTTTGCATAAACCGTTTTGCCACCCTTGGTTTTATAAGCTTTACCCGAATTGTTTTTTACCGAATCCTCATAGGCAGTTTCTGTATCATGATAACGGTTGCTTACTTCATCGTAGTATGCTTTTTCGCCGTTGATGTAAGGTCTTTGTATGCTTCTGCCAATAGGAGTGTAATAACGGGCAATGGTAAGCCGCAATGCACTCTTATCACTAAGGTCAAACTGTTCCTGCACCAGGCCCTTACCAAAACTGCGCCTGCCAACAATGGTTGCACGGTCCCAATCCTGCAGGGCGCCAATCAGTATCTCGCTGGCACTGGCGGTGCCTTCATCAGCCAAAACAACCAACTTACCAGTTTCAAACTGGCCATTGCGGCGGCAACGGTATTCTTTTTTATCAACGTGTTTTCCCTCTGTGTAGGTAATCAGTTTATCGCCATCCAAAAACTCGTCGGCTATTTCCACGGCCTGGTCTAAAATTCCTCCGCCATTGCCTCTTAAATCAAGTATCAGTTTTTGCAGGCCGGCTTTTTTTAATGGTTCCAGGGCTTCCATAAACTCACGATAAGTTACCGATGAAAATTTGTTCAATTTTATATAACCAATTTCTTTCGTCATCATGTAACTGGCGTCCACACTCACCAGCGGAATAGCATCACGGGTAATAACAGCCTGCTTTTTATCAGCATTACGTAAATAAGTAATGGTAACTTTTGTCCCCCTTTCGCCACGAAGTTTTTTTCTAAAAGCATCGGCATCGGTTTTATTACCTGCCACCAGGCTGTCATCAATTTTAATAAACTTATCACCGGTAATCAAACCCGCTTTAAAGCCCGGACCATCTTTTAAAACATTAATAACATTCAGGGTATCATTAAAAATATTGAACTCGATGCCGATACCAAAAAATTTACCGGCCAGGTCTTCATTTGCCTGTTGCAGTTCTTCGGCAGGTATAAAAACAGAGTGGGGATCTAATTTGCTTAACATGGCCTGTATGGCGGTGTCGGCAAGCTTTTCCATTTCCACATCATCTACATAGCGGTTTTTTATCAGGTCCATTATTTCCTGAACCGGCCGGCGCTTTTCGGCAAAAAAGAAACTTTTGCCGGGCATATTATCCCTCATTTTATACCCGAAGTACATGCCAACAATCATTGTTATACTAAACAGCAAGGGCAACCAAACCTGTATTTTTTTGTTATTCATTTTGCGAAGATAGGAATAAGCTTCAAGGGGAAAACAGCGGCAGGGGAGAATCCCTCTATAATAAAGATGCCTGCAGGTTTTGAAAAGGAGGGTTTATTATTTTGCTTATCCCTTGCAGCCAGTAACTTGCAGCTTTATTATTAAAATGAATTAACTTCAAACCAAATAACGGTTTTACATGGCAATTAAATTAATAGCAGACAGCGGTTCTACAAAAACGGAGTGGTGCTTAATGAATGGGAAATCGGTAAAAACCTTTTATACACAGGGACTAAGCCCTTATTTTCTTTCGGCAGAGCAAATAGAATATGTAATTAATGAAGAACTAAAGGTTAAGTTTAAAAAAACAGAGCCCGACGAAATTTACTTTTACGGAACGGGTTGCAGCAATCCAGATAATGTGAAACTGGTTAAAAAAGCAGTTCAAAAAGTATTTAACGATGCAAAAATATTTGTTGATCACGATCTGATGGGAGCAGCCAAAGCTCTTTGCGGGCATGATAAAGGCATTGCCTGTATATTGGGCACCGGCTCAAATTCATGCTATTATAATGGCAAAAAGATAGTTAAAAACAGTCCCGGATTGGGATATGTGCTGGGCGATGAAGGCAGCGGTGCTTACATGGGCAGAAAAGTAATTCAGTATTTTTTATACAAAACATTTGATGAAGATCTGATGGATCGTTTTAATGCCAAGTATAATACCAATAGCGATGAAATACTAAGTGCAGTTTATAAAAAACCTCTGCCAAATCGTTACCTGGCTGCCTTTACCGATTTTTTAGTGGAGAACCGGGGCCATTATATGGTAGAGAATATTATTGAAGACAGTTTTAATGATTTCTTTTTTAACCATGTATATAAATACCGTGAAAGCTGGACAATGCCCATCAATTTTACCGGCAGTGTTGCGTTTGGTTTTAAAGATGTTTTAAAAGATATGTGCAGTTCGTTTGAATTGCAGTTAGGAAAAGTAATTAAAAAACCCATGGACGGGTTGATCAAATTTCATAAGTAAATAATGGCGTTTAACAGAATAACAGAATCAGAATCAAATTACAGGCATCTGGAAAAAATGTCGGTTAAGGAGTTATTAATCAATATTAATAAAGAAGACAGCCTGGTACCTGCAGCTGTTGAGAAAGCGATTCCGCAGATAGACCAGTTGGTTCAGGTAATTGCAGATAAGATGCTGGCTGGCGGCCGGCTTTTTTATATTGGTGCAGGTACAAGCGGCCGGTTGGGCGTTGTAGATGCAAGCGAATGTCCGCCTACATACGGCGTACCTCCGGGATTGGTCATTGCGATTATCGCCGGAGGCCAAAAAGCAATTACCGAAGCAGTTGAATTTGCAGAAGATGACACAGAGCAGGGCTGGCTTGATCTGCAGGAGCATGATGTTAGCGAAAAAGATGTAGTGATTGGAATAGCTGCCGGAGGAACCACGCCCTATGTAATTGCCGCATTGGATAATTGCAGGGCCAACAAGATTATAACAGGCAGTATTTCCTGTAACCCGGATGCACCGCTTAGTGCCGCAGCAGATTATCCTATTGAAGCTGTGGTAGGACCAGAATTTGTTACCGGCAGCACCCGTATGAAAAGCGGTACAGCACAAAAACTAATCCTGAATATGATCTCAACATCTGTAATGATTCAATTGGGAAGGGTAGAAGATAATAAAATGGTGAACATGCAACTGACCAATGAAAAACTTGTTGACCGGGGTGTAAAAATGCTGATGGAAAAAATGCAGACGGATGATTACGATGCAGCAAAAACCTTGTTACTGCAATCGGGCAGCGTTAAAAAATCCTTAGATAATAACCATTCATAAAAAAACCTTGGTTGATTTATGTAATTTGATTAATTTACGTATCTAATTATTAAATAAAACTCCTCTTATGAACATTAAACTTTTACTTTCAACAACTTTTATTGCAGCAAGTTTCTCTGTTTCGGCGCAGGATGCTAACAAAACCTTCGCAATAACCGGCGATGGTAATCATGATTTCATGTGGATGAACATCCGCCAGGTAGATATTACTACCGGTAAAATTGTTACTGATGTTTATCAAAGAGACAAAACAACCTTTGTAATGAAGGATGCCGATTCAAAAACACAATCGGCTGCCAACAGAACCCCAACCGAAACGATGGTGGCCGCTGCAGCTTACGACAAAAATCAAAACAAATTATTTTTTACGCCAATGAGAGTTGGTGAATTACGCTGGCTGGACCTGAATGCAAAAGGCAGCGAACAGAAATATTACACAGTTACGGCTACACCTTTAAACACCAGTAAAGAACTATACGACGAAGCCAATCAGTTTTCACGTATGGTAATTGGTGCCGATGGCAATGGTTATGCACTAACCAATGATGCCAGCCGTTTGGTAAAATTTACAACCGGTAAAAAAGTTACGATTACAGATATGGGCCCGGTGATTGATGATGAATCAAACAAAACCGTATCAGTAAAAAACAAATGCACCAGCTGGGGCGGCGATATGATTGCCGATGCCTACAATAAACTATACATCATCTCTGCAAACCATTATGTATTTGTACTGGATGTAGAAACCAGGGTAGCAAAGCAAATTGGATACATCACTGGTTTACCTGCTGCTTTCAGTACCAACGGAGCTGCTGTAGATAAAGATGGTAACGTGGTTGTAGCAAGTGCCAATACATTTGCCGGGTACTATAAATTTTCTTTAAAAGATTTTGTTGCTACTCCAATTGAAGGATCGGATATGGTTTACAATGCATCAGATCTTGCTAATGGAAACCTGTTATACCAAAAAGAAGCAGATGCAGCTAAAACCTATGCTGTAGTTGATTTTAAACCTGTGGTTCCGGTATTAACCAACGAAGCACATATCTTTCCTAACCCCGTTACCAACAGCGAATTCAAAATTTCGTTTGAAGGACAACAGGCTGGTAAATACAATGTAGCTATTACTGATCTTAGTGGTAAGCCTGTAATGAACAGGGTTGTAACTGTTACTAATGTAAAATCACAGGTTGAGACAGTGCAGATAAGCAGGTCGTTTGCAAAAGGCATGTACATGGTTAAAGTAACAGATGCAAACAACAAATTTATTTTTACAGAAAGAATTGTGGTTCAATAAAAATATTACGGTTATTAAGTCTAAGGGGTTGCCAGGTTTGGCAACCCTCTTTTTTTAACCGCAGATTTGAAAGATTGATTTTGATTTCGCAGATGCACTTAGCTGGATAACTGGTTTTTTTATAATCAACTGGTTTAAAATTTTGCAGAATTAGCGAAATCAATTTTAATCTTTATTAATCTGCGTTTAAATTTGCACAATCAGCACAATCATTTAAATCAAGTAAATCAGCGATTCGATTCATGCAGGATATAGAACCTTATTACAACTGGCGCCATTTATATACCGCCGAAGAAGATCCGCTTTCTCCCTTTTACCGGCGTACCTACAGCGAGTTTGAATTCTCCAATACGGTTTACAATTATTATATACATCCCCAATGGGATGAATTTGGTTCCCGAACATTGTACATGAAAATTTTGTTTGTAGATTATGAACAAAACTTTGCCATTATAGAATTACTGGGCGAATGGAATGATGCTATTGAAAATGATATCATGACCCTGCGAAGAGATATAACTGATAATATGCAGGCAAAGGGAATAAGTAAGTTCATACTGATAGCAGAAAATGTATTGAATTTTCATAGCAGTGATGACAGCTATTATGAAGACTGGCGGGAGCAACTACAGGATGTTGGGGGATGGGCAGTGATCCTGGATATGCCATTGCAAAGCCAATACGATTTTAAACAAGCCAGGCTAACCAATTATATAGAGCTGGTTGATTTTCCTCAATGGAGAACATTAAAACCTGAGATCATTTTTCAACAGATGGATGGCCTGATGTTTAAAAGACTGACTTGAAATGAGATTAAGCGTGGTACAAGAATGATAAATATCATGTCGTTTCAGCATAAAAACTCAGGATGTAGATTGTTTTTGCTTCATCCTGTCGTATTTTTGTAATCCAAATCAAACTCTAACTCTTTCAATATGACCTGGAAACACTTTTTCACTTCTTCAATTGGAAAGAAATTAATTATGGGCCTCACGGGTCTTTTTTTAATTGTATTCCTCATAGTACATGTTGGCGTAAACTCCTGCATTTTTGTTAACGATGGCGGCGAAACATTCAATGCGGCAGCCCACTTCATGAGTCATAACTGGATACTTCGCATTATGGAAGTTGGTTTATTTGCAGGGCTTTTGCTGCATATCATCCAGGGGCTTTTATTATGGAAAAAGAACAATGCTGCCCGGCCGGTAAAATATTCGGTTAATGACGCTAATAAAAACAGCAAATGGTACAGCCGGTCAATGGGTTTATTGGGTACGCTGCTTTTGTTCTTTTTAGTCATTCATGTTTCTAAGTTTTTTGTGGATACCAAAATTGCCTTGTATGCAGATGGCGGCGCCAATGATGCCAGCCATAACCTGTACAATGCAATGAAAGAAGAATTTCAAACCTGGTGGGTTGTTGTAATTTATGTACTGGGTGTCATATCGCTGTTCTGGCACTTACTTCATGGGTTCCAGAGTGCTTTTCAAACATTGGGTATTAATCATAAAAGATACACGCCCATCATAAAAGCAATTGGCGTTGGCTACACCATTATCGTTTGTATATTATTTGCTTTAATGCCCATCTCTTTTTACATGGGATGGATTGATTAAACTGTAAAAGAATAACTGATTACTAATCTACTAATTAACTATATACAATGTCTCTAGATTCAAAAATACCTGCAGGCGAAATGGATAAAAAGTGGACCGATTACAAGGGCCATGTAAAACTCGTAAATCCCGCCAATAAGCGTAAGCTGGAAATAATTGTTGTGGGTACCGGCCTGGCCGGAGCCTCTGCAGCAGCGTCTTTGGGCGAGATGGGTTATAAAGTAAAGGCATTTTGTTTCCAGGATAGTCCACGCCGTGCACACAGTATAGCTGCGCAGGGTGGTATCAATGCAGCAAAGAATTACCAGAACGACGGTGATTCTGTTTTCCGTTTGTTTTATGATACAGTTAAAGGCGGAGATTACCGTGCAAGAGAAGCCAACGTTCATCGCCTGGCCGAAGTGAGTGCTGCTATTATTGATCAGTGTGTTGCACAGGGTGTTCCTTTTGCCAGAGAATATGGCGGCTTATTAAGCAACCGTAGTTTTGGCGGTACACAGGTGCAGCGTACATTTTATGCAGCCGGGCAAACCGGTCAGCAATTATTACTGGGTGCTTACAGTGCATTGGAAAGACAGGTTGCACTTGGTAATGTAACCATGTACAACCGCCACGAAATGCTTGACATTGTAAAGATTGATGGCAAGACAAGAGGCATTATAGCAAGAGATTTGGTTAACGGTACTTTGGAAAGACATTTTGGTCATGCTGTTTTATTATGCACCGGTGGATATGGTAACGTATTTTATTTAAGTACCAATGCCATGGGCAGTAATGTTACTGCAGCCTGGAAGGCGCATAAACAAGGAGCTTATTTTGGTAATCCTTGCTTTACACAAATACATCCAACCTGTATACCGGTTAGTGGCGATTATCAAAGTAAATTAACCTTGATGAGCGAAAGCTTGCGCAATGATGGAAGGATTTGGGTACCCAAACAAAAGAACGATAACCGCAAAGCTGTTGATATACCGGAAGAAGAAAGAGATTATTATTTAGAACGTCGTTACCCTGCATTTGGTAACCTGGTGCCTCGTGATGTGGCTTCCAGAGCAGCAAAAGAAAGATGCGACGAAGGTTATGGTGTAGGAACAACCAAATTGGCTGTTTATTTAGATTTTAAAGATGCCATAGTTAGATACGGAAAAATTGAAGCAGGTAAAACAGGTAATGATACTGCTGACCATGATTCAATAGTAAAAATGGGTAAAGCTGTTGTAGAAGAA
Organism: uncultured Chitinophagaceae bacterium; assembly: GCA_963715585.1. Lineage (GTDB taxonomy): Bacteria > Bacteroidota > Bacteroidia > Chitinophagales > Chitinophagaceae > Ferruginibacter. The sequence continues at coordinate 1,816,939 of OY970254.1, forward strand.
AAATACGGCAACCTGTTTGAAATGTATGAAAAGATAACCGGCGAAAATCCTTACGAAATGCCGATGCGTATCTATCCGGCCGTGCATTATACCATGGGTGGTCTTTGGGTTGATTATGAATTAAAAACTACCGTTGATGGTTTATATGCGTTGGGTGAAGCCAACTTCAGCGATCATGGCGCAAACCGTTTGGGAGCAAGTGCTTTAATGCAAGGACTGGCTGATGGTTATTTTGTTATTCCTTACACATTAGGTAATTACCTGGCAGATGATATCCGCACGGCATCTATTCCAACTTCACATCCTGCTTTTGAAGAAGCAGAAAAAAAAGTTAGCGACAGGATCAATACCCTGATGAATATTAAAGGAAAGCAAACGGTGGAAAGTTTTCACAAACGTTTGGGAAAAATCATGTGGGATAAATGCGGCATGGCCCGCAATGCACAGGGATTGCAGGAAGCGATTACTGAAATACAGGCATTGAAAAAAGAATTCTGGAGCGATGTGAAAATACCGGGCGATATTAATGAGATGAATCCTGAACTGGATAAAGCCGGCAGGGTAGCGGATTTTATTGAGCTTGGCGAACTGATGTGTAAAGATGCTTTGAATAGAAATGAAAGCTGCGGCGGGCACTTCAGAGAAGAATCGCAAACTGAAGATGGTGAAGCAAAGCGTGATGATGATAATTACAGTTTTGTATCAGCATGGGAATATAAAGGAGAAAGTGACTGGCAGCTGAACAAGGAGCCACTGACTTTTGAAATTGTAAAACCAACACAACGTTCTTACAAATAAACCAACACAGATTCAGGATACAGCAATTATAAACGTATTTAAGATTTATGGAACACTATAACATGAACCTCACACTGAAAGTGTGGAAACAAAAAAATACAAAAGCAGGTGGTAGTTTTGAAACCTACCAGGTAAAGGATATTTCTTCCGAAATGTCTTTCCTGGAAATGTTTGATGTGTTGAACGAACAACTGATCACCGAAGGGAAAGATCCGATTGCTTTTGATCACGATTGCCGTGAAGGTATTTGCGGGATGTGCAGTATGTATATTGATGGCAGGGCACACGGCCCCTGGACAAAGAATACGGTTTGCCAGTTACACATGCGTGCCTTTAAAGATGGTGATACGATTGTGGTAGAGCCATGGCGCTCTGCGGCTTTCCCGGTTATTAAAGATCTGATGGTTGACCGTGGTGCTTTTGACAGGATCATGCAGGCTGGTGGTTTCATTTCTGTAAATACCGGTAATGCTGTTGATGCTAATTCCTTACCTATTGATAAAAAGAATGCAGATACAGCATTTGATGCAGCTTCCTGCATTGGTTGCGGAGCCTGTGTGGCAGCATGTAAGAACAGCAGTGCCATGTTATTTGTTAGTGCCAAGGTTTCTCAATTGGCTTTGTTACCGCAAGGTCAACCAGAAAGAGAATCGAGGGTACTGAATATGGTGGCGCAAATGGATAAGGAAGGATTTGGAAGTTGTACAAATACCTATGCATGCGAAGCAGAATGCCCTAAAGGAATTTCAGTATCAAATATTGCCAGAATGAACAGGGAGTATTTAAAGGCTGGTTTAACTACAGAAGAATAAGTAAATCAAATTATCAGTAAAATAAAACCGCCCGTAATGGGCGGTTTCTTTTTGCTTATTAACGCATGCTTGAAAAGTATTGTTTTGTTATATTGTATATCCTGAAATGATTTTACACCTGTTTATTTCTTCTTCTTCCTGTTCATGTTTTTTATTGTAAATACCCTGGATATGTTGAATCCAAAATGTATGTCTCCTTTAAAGAAATCTCCAGTGGTTTCTGTAATGAAATTCTTTTCTGTCATACCGGTTGAGTTTGTAAAATGTAATTGAAAAACGTGACCACCTGTTTCAATGTCAAACCCAATTGCCAATGAATTTTTTGTTCCGGCTATCATATAGTTTTCACCTTCAACAAGTGAGATGGGAAGCACGTGGTAGTACTCTACATTAAAACTGAGACGCTTGGTTAACTTAATTCTTCCACCTGCACCTAAAGCAAAAATATCATTTGGTTCTGTTGAGGTCTTTGCTAAATTGGTATGTATGAACGAAGGCATAAGTTGGAATGAAACGCCTTCACTGAATTTGCGGGCAATAATTAACTGATGTGCGAAAGACAGGCGGGAAGTATAATAATTCTTAATTTTTGGATCTTCCCATTTAAGCGTTTTAAGCATAATGGTGGATACTGCACTTACAGAAACAGGTGACGACCATTTGCCGCCACTGGATTGTCGCAGAATTTTAAATTTTCCAAATGCATCATACTGTTTTTGAAATGTGCTTCTTCCTACACCAACCATCAGGCGGTTTGAAATACCATAATCCAGTCCCATACGCATGGAAGCCTGGTCTAACCCAAAAAGCTGATAACTGCCGCTGTTTACCATACCAAACCTGTGCGAAACTTTAAAATCCAGAACCCCGGCTGCTGCATTTTCTATGGTGTGCCCGTTCATTAAACGGGTTGTTTTAAAAGTAGCAGTTGCATAATCCTTTTTCTTTTTATCATTCTTCGTTTCATCTTCAAGCATTTTCATTAAATCATCCTGTGCAAATGCTTTTGATAAAGAAATGCTCACTAAGAAGATATATAAAATAAGTTTTTTCATCTGTATGGGATTTAGTTATTTATTTTTTTAATTCATAGTTACACTCAACTATGATATCAATTTCCTGCGAAATTTTATCAGCTACCAGTGAAGGGATGCTGACATTAAAATCTTTGAGTTTCATCTGAAATTTTGATACAGCAATGATTTTTCCTGCTCTTATCGTTAACGAACCGGTTGGGTTTACCTGTTTGGTTATTCCATGAAAAGTTAAGTCTCCTTCAACTGTAACGGGATATACACCATCCTTTGAAAAATTAACTGACGATAGATTTGACACTTTACCCTTAAAAGTTGACTTGGGATATTTGTTGCTTTCTACATAATTCTCATTAAAATGCTCTTCCATTAAAGCACTTGCAAAATGAAAACTCTTTACCAATACTGCAAAAACCATTTCACCTGATTGAGTATTAAATACACTGGAAACTTCATTGTTATCGGCTTCTACTTTTTCAGGTGATTTAGCACGGGAGTTAAAAGAGATCTTACCCGTTTTGGTCATGTAGATATTTTGTGCACTGCCAAAGGCTGCAGCCATTGTACATAAACAAACAAAAAATACTTTTTTCATAGTTTTTAATTTTAATTATTAGGAGTACCTGAATTTATCCATTGTTGAATTTTTGTAATGGTGCAGCTGGTAAGTTTTGCGCCACCTTTTGGCATAGTTCCATTTACATGATCTATTGAGCCAATCAACCTGCCATTGAGTGCCTGAACTTTTACACCTGCATAGGTATCAAGTATAACACCACTTGATGCACTTGCTGTGTTATGGCATCCACTTGAATTACAGCTGCTGTTCATAACAGGCATCACATCACTGGCATATTTTGCTACTACAGATGTATCGCAGGCTGCATTTCCACCAGGGTATAGCAGATCTGCTTTATCATAATAGCAACTTTGAAACAATACGATACTTAAAATAGAAGCAAGGGCTAAAAACCAGATTTTCTTTTTCATAATGATATTTAATTTTAATCTTTTCTTTAATTATTTTCAGCACCTGCAGCAATCCATTTCTGCACCTGCGTAATTTTGCAATCACTTAGTTTACTGCTTCCTTGTGGCATTGCTTTAAATCCTGCTGCATGGGTAATACTTCCCGCTAATTTTCCATTTATGGCAATACTATTTACACCGGCATAGGTACTAACATCAATGCCACCACCTAAAGAAGAAGGATTATGGCATCCTTTGCAATACGTATTCATTAGCGGAGCTACTGCACCTGAATAAGTAAATACAGCAGTATCACAATCGTTACAGGCATTATTTTTAGCACCCTGTAAGATCCATTTATAAATAATATCTTTTTGAGCCTGGGTAAAAGCCGCAGCTGGTGGTTGTGGCATCCGGTCGCCGCCGGATTCGTTTAACACTTTATATAATTTACTCTCGGCCGGATTGCCTGGCCTTACTCCGCCTGTAGAAAGAATATTTGAATAGGTAGTTAAATTAACTCCATCCTTGTGTGATATGGCATCATGACAACCACTCATGGCACAGCCAGAGTTAAGTAATGGCAATACCTTATTCTGAAAATATACCGTATCTGTACTGCATGTTTGTGTACCGCCTGAAACCGGAGTATCTACTCCAACCTGGAAGGGTATTTCATGTTTACATGAGTTTACGGCTACAAATAAAATGCTGCATGCCATAAACAGGAGCACTAAATTTTTACTTTTCATTTTACTGCGTTTAGGTTTTTTAAAAAAATGGTTCTTCTATAGGTATTTGTACTTCCTTAATTTTATAAAACACATCTTACCAATACCACATCAGTAAGGAATCCAGTGCAGATACCTTTTATAACTACAGATGAATTGGGTTTAACTTCAGATGTGGGTGTTCCTTCAAGTGTACATATTAAGCCACTCATATCTGTTCCTTTTAAAGTAATAACTGTTTCTCCCTTTTGATTTTTTGATACTTCGTTTACTTCTCCTTTTACTTCAAGCACCTTATCCAGGTACAGGCTGTTGGCCCCGGCTTCATTGTTTTCATAGGCCGTAACCAGGTCTATAGCAGATATCTGTATAGTTTTTGCCTCGGCTACATTCCGGTGTGGTTTTGTGTACATTTTGTATCCAACTACCGCTCCGGTTCCCAGTATCACCAAAACTGACAGCAATACCCAGGTAATTATTTTTTTTCTATTTTTTTTCATGTCATTTTATTAACTGGTTCATCTAAAATAAAGCCAACAGTAAATAAAAAACTGCACTTGTATGCTGAACCTGCATGTAAACATGCTGAACCTGTTTTACTTGTTTATTAAACAGGTCAGCATGTTAGTCTTTCAGGTTATTTTAATTTCAAACAAATAGTTAGTCCGTGTATTTGTGCCCGGCATTAACCCAATTGGTTATTATTAATTTTTCTGCTGCCGTAAAAAATGGCTGCGGGCTTTTGGGCATTTTAACCCAACCCGGTGTATATAACACACATGTTTTATTTATCTGGTCCCACTTTATAACAACATTACAATCTGTATCAAAATTGTAACCGGCTGCAGTACCTCCATTCATATGGCAGCCACTACCACTACATCTTGTTGTGATGAGGTTTCTTACATTGGTAAACAGCGGCCCCTTGGGCACTACAGCAACAACTACTGATAGTGTTTTTGTACATCCATTCAGGTCTTTAACCCCAACCAAAAAAGTACCGGCATTAAGATTTGAAAATAGATTACTTGCCTGGTAAGCACCTCCGTTTATGTTGTAAGTAAAACCGGTAGATCCTGTAGCTGTTACAGTAATACTTCCGTTATTTGTTGGTGTTACACATGGAGTAGTATGAACAATTGCAGCTGTTAAAACAATGTTTATAGTATTGCATGGATTTGTTGCGGTAAGTGTTACCTGTGTACTGCCTAAACATCCAAGTGAATTTTTTGCCGTTACCGTATATGTGCCTGCAGCCAAACCGGTGAATGTGCCACTTGCCTGAAAAGCTCCGTTATTTAAACTATAAGTAAAGCCCGATCCTCCGGTGGCAGAAGCTGTAATTGAACCATTGCTTTGGCCTTGTGTTGGATTTACTGTTGTGGCTGTTACTACTACTGTAATTCCTGCACATTGATTTACTTCAATAAGTGTTACCTGTGTACTACCTAAACATCCAAGTGAATTTTTAGCCGTTATCGTATATGTGCCTGCAGCCAAACCTGTGAATGTGCCACTTGCCTGAAATGCTCCGTTATTTAAACTGTATGTAAATCCGGTTCCACCAGTGGCAGATGCAGTTATTGAACCATTACTTTGCCCTATTGTTGGATTTACTGTTGTGGCTGTTACTACAACTGTAATTCCTGCACAGGGATTTGCATTTCCAAGTGCAACTGTTGTTACACCCGTGCAGCCATTTGAATTTTTTGCCGTAATGGTATAATTGCCTGCGGCCAAACCACTGAATGTGCCGCTTGCCTGAAATGCACCGTTGTTTATGCTGTATGTAAACCCGGTTCCCCCGGTTGCGGTAGCAGTTATTGAACCATTACTTTGGTTGGTAGTGGGTTGAACAACTGTAGTAGTTACAGTAACAGTAATTCCGGCACACGGATTATTATTTGATAAAGCAACCGTTGTAACACCGGTACATCCGGTTGAATTTTTAGCCGTAATGGTATAATTACCTGCAGCCAAACCGCCAAATGTACCACTGGTTTGAAATGCACCGTTATTTAAACTGTATGTAAATCCGGTTCCTCCGGTTGCTGATGCAGTTATTGAGCCATTACTTTGCCCTGTGGTAGGTTGAACCACTGTGGTGGACACAACTACTGTAATTCCTGCACAAGGGTTATTGGTACCAACAGTAATTACTGCTGTACCAATGCAGCCTGTAGCACTTTTAGCTGCAACCGTATAATCGCCCGGGGCTAAATTAGAAAAAATGCCGCTGCTTTGAAATGGCCCGCTGTTAATACTGTATGTAAAACCAGTACCACCGGTTGCTGTTGCTGTTACAGAGCCGTCTGTTTGATTTGGTGAAGCATCTGTTTTAGTAAGTGTTACATTTATTACAACACCCTGGCAGGGATCGTTGGAGCCAATTTGAACTATAACAGTATCTGTACATCCGAAAGAATTTTTTCCAACCAGGTTATAATTTCTAAATGGTTCCAGTCCGGTAAAATAACCAGTATCCTGGTATGTACCTCCATTTAAACTGTATTTAAATCCCGAACCACCAGTAGCTGTTGCTGTAATGGTGCCATTATTTTGATTCAGTGTGGCAGGTGTTTGTGTAGCTGTAACCGAAAAATTTCCATCGCAGGTTGGGATTGGTATTTCATGTTTGCAGGCAAACTGTACAATTACAATGGCAATTACCATCAGGCTAACAAGCTTATAGCTCATACTTTTTTTCATAAACATTGGAGTTTATCAATTAATAAATTGATTGTTAAAAAAAGGGTTAATGCTTTTTTTGCTGATGGAAGGGTGATGTATAGGTTATTACGGAACGAAAAATTGCGCCAGGTAATGTAAAATTCCTGTAAAACCCTGCTGAGTCTGCAGTTATGGATGCTGAAGCTGTTGTGGAAATGTGGTGAAAGTAAAAATACTATTCAGAAAGCCAGTTTCTGAAATCGATAGCCCTGTCAATGGCAACAACTGCCGGGTCTTTAAAAGCAGGGGAGAGCTTAACTATGATTCTTGAACGGGAATGTGCTCTCATCTCATCAATGGCATGGTGGCCAATTATAAACTGCCTGTTAATGCGAAAGAAATTTTTTGGGTTAAGCATTTCTTCCACCTGGTCAAGTGTAAAATCAATTGGTAAACGTTTTCCTTCATTGGTACAAACAAAATTGCTTTTATTTTCTGTATAGAAATAAGCAATATCTGTAATGGAGAGTGATTTTATGGTATCGCCTAATTTTATTACAAAGCGGTCTTTATATTTTTTCTGAGCAGTTTTAAGCGTATTCAGTATACTGGCATAATCAATCACAGCAGCTGCTGAGTTTTGCAATAATTTTAATTTATCAATGGCTTTTTTTACATCATCTTCATCCAGTGGTTTTAATAAGTAATCTACACTGTTTACTTTAAAAGCCTGTAGAGCATAACTTTCGTAAGCCGTTGTAAAAATAACCGGGCATGTAATTTTTATTTTATTGAATATCTGAAAGCTGGTACCATCTGCCAATTGAATATCCATAAATATAAGATCTGGCATTGGGTTATGCTCAAACCAGCCAATTGCTTCTTCAATGCTGGCAGCAGTGCCCAAAATGGTGGCGTTGGGAATTACTTTTCCAATAATTTTTTGAAGCCTTTGTAAAGCCTGTTCTTCGTCTTCTAAAACAAGTAATCGCATCGTTTTCAATTGTATATTATGGGCAGCTTAACAGTAAATGTTCCATTATTTTCTTCCTGGGTCACTTCTATATCTGTTAAAAACCGGTACCTGTTACTTATATTTTTTAATCCAACCCCTTCACTTTCTTCTTTTTCTAATTTAGGGTTAATATTATTTTGTACCACAATCCTGTACTGCGCTGTAAAAATTTCAATGTGCAGTGGCTTGTCTTTACTGATGGTATTGTGTTTAACGGCATTCTCCGTTAATAATTGCAACACCATGGGTGGTATCCAGCATGATTTTCTGAAATCCGGATTTATATTAATGGAAACCTGTAATGCATTTCCGTATCTTTTTTTCTGAATAAATAAATAGGAATCAAGCAATACCAGTTCTTCATCTAAAGTAATCAATTCTTTTTGACTGTAGGCAGTTAACTTACGGTAAAACAGCGATAAATGTTTGATGAGTAGGGCTGCTTCTTTGGGGTCATCTTCCACAAAATTCAATAATGCATTAAAGCTGTTGAATAAAAAATGCGGGTTAATCTGATTTTTTAATGCATCATATTGCAATTGAAATTTTTCGTACTCATATCGCTGGTTTTTTTTGATAGATTTAATTCTTTGCATTACAACCCAATACAGTAAAGCACTGATAACTAAAAATGACAGCAGATAAAACCACCATGTTGTCCAGAATTTTTTTGATATAGTAAAACGGTAAGCAGCAATTGGTGCAGCATCAAAATTATTAGTTGCTGATGCCCTTACCTTCAATAAATAATTACCCGAACGTAACCTGGGGAAATTTATAACACGGTCTCCGGTAGTTTCCCAGTTTTTATTATAGCCTTCAAGCCAGTACTGAAATTTTATTTTTTCAGGCGCTTTGTAAAAAGCAGCGGCCAGTTTAAAACTGAAATTATTCTGATCGTAAGCAAAGTTTTTTCTACCCGCTGTATCAATAGGGTTGTTGAATAAATTTACATATTCAATAACTGCAACCGGCCGGTAGGTAACGGCAGCTGAGCTTGTATTTAAACAAACAATTCCATTATCGGTTCCTATCCAGATTTTACCATCCGGTGCCTTACTTATCGAATTTAAATTTGGCTGAGGTTCGGAAAAGCCTGATTCGGATCCATAATGTTGTACTGTATTTTTAGCAGTGTTTAGTACATCAATACCTTTTTTGTTAATGGCAATTACATTATTAAATTCATCAACAGCAATAGAGGATATGGCCAGGTCAGTAAGCCCGTTCCTGATGCCGTACTGAATAAATTTTTTACCGTCATACTTAAAGAGGCCTTCATTGTAAGTGCTTATCCATATATTCTGATTTTTATCTTCGGCAAGTGAATAGGTAACACTGGCGGGAAACCTGCCGGCTGCATAAAAATTTGTAAACAAATTATTTTGAAAGACAGCTACACCAGCTCCATCAGTAGCAAACCAAACCCTGTTTTGTTTATCGATCAGTATGTGATAAATATAATCACTTCCCAATCCATCTTTTTTGCTGTAATTAGTAAATGCTATCCCTGTATTCAGCTCATAATTTATTTCCGTAAGATTAAATCTCGATACACCATTGAATGTAGAAATCCACACCTGGTTGTCTTTTCCGGTTATGCTTAAAATGTTGCCGTAATAAGCAATCGGATTTTCGGCAATACGCCTCCATTTACCAGTTGCTAAATTCATTCTGAATAAGCCTTCACCCATAGTGCCTATCCACAAAAAACCAAACCTGTCTTTATACAGGCTTGTAATATCAATATGATCTTTTGGTGGTGTAATATCATAGCTGCGTAATATAATTTTGCCTGAATCAATTCCTATACTTTCAAATAAATGAAGGTCAGGTGTGAACCACAGGTGATGTTCATCATCAGCAAGTACAGTATGTACCTTAATAAAATTAACTCCTTTGGCTGCGTGCCAGTATGTTAAATATTCTCCGGTGAAACTTACTAATTTATTTTCTGCCGCAGCCCATATATTACCTTCGTTATCCGTTTGTAAATCTGCAATCCTTTTTGGAAAAAGAGAATCTGCCAGTACTTTTTCGTTGGTTGTATGGTTTATTTGGTTGTAGCTTATTATACCGTTTTGCTCAGTGGCAATAAAGGCAATATTGTTCACTTCAATAATATCATTTACCTGCCCAAAATGCCAGCTGTTATTTTTTGTGCTGATATCCTGTATCAGTTTATCCTTAATATTAAAAATCAGTATACCTTTTGATTGCATCCCAACCCATACCATGTTTTTAGTATGGCTTTCTGATATACAACTTACAATGTTATCAGGCAAGCCGTTCTTTGTTGTAAAAATTTGAATATTCTTTTTACCTTTTTCAAATGTTATGAAAGATAATCCCCGGTCGGTGCCGGCAATTATTTCTTTATCATTAAGCGGGTAAATACAATTTACATAATCGGCACTAAGCCCGTCTTGTTCAGTAATATTGTACAGCCGGTTATTCTCATAGCAATAAATACCTTCGCCTCCTGTTGCAAACCACATCCTTTTTTTTGCATCCTGTTTAATTGCGGTAACAGCAACCTTGGGTAAGCCTTCACGAGGAGTAAACCAGGAAATTGTTTGGTTTTTCACTCTCAGGATACGGCCATCACCACAACCAGCCCATATAATACCCTCAACATCTTCATACAAAGCAGTAACGTTACATTTATCATTTTTAGGCGTGGTAATAATTTCCGGAACTGTTGAAGTGTATTTAAAGAGACCAGCAGATGTGCCAATCCATAAAAATCCGTTATGATCTTTGATAATGGCATTTGCCTTTAAAGTAAGATTCTCTTCTTCAATAGCAATTTTTTTTGAAAAAGGATATTGTGCTTTTAACTGCGCTGCCGGCATGCATATAAAAAGCAAAAGAAGTTTTAATAATTTCATTTTTTTACAAATTCAGCATATAATTCAACTTTTATTTCCGAAGCCAGTTTTTCATGTACTATCCTGGGAATTTTAATTTCATGTTCGGAAAGCAGCACGTTGAAGTTACAGGTGAGTTTAATAGTTCCATTTTTTACAACTAAATCTCCCTGCAATATTCTTTCCTGTGTCACTCCGTGTAAAGTGAATTTTCCCTTTGCCCGTACATTGTATGAGCCGTTTTTGGTGAAATCATCTTCTTCAATAATAAGCCCTGTAAAACTTGCAGTTGGAAACTTACTTGTTTCCATATAATTTTCATTAAAATGTTCTTTTTGTAAAGGGCTGTTAAACCCATCGAATGTAGCAATAGCAATTGAAAAGGCAAAGATCCTCTTTGTAGCATCAATAACTCCTTTAAGTTCGGTAGAAGAAGCTTTAATCAGTTCCAGGTTGGTATTGGAATGAAATGAAATGAGATTGTTTTTTATTGTATACATATTACCCGCATTTTGTGCCCGTGCCGGTTGTGTAAAAATCAGCTGTACAAAAAACAATAATGTCATTACCATCTTTAGTCTTAACATGCCGTGAAAATAATCATTTTTTTTTCGAAGCACAGTCATAACAACTTTAGGCCTGAATTTTAAGTTAATGCCTGTAATCTTTATCAATCTGGTTTTACCGGCTTTTCATGTTCGTTTAACAAAAAGCAATTTTACCGCCTGCACAATAAATGCTATTTTTATGTATTACTAATCCCAAAGAACTATTGAACCTTAAAAGGATATATTTATTCCTGCTGTTTATTTTAATTGTGCAGTTTATTCATGCACAAATAAGTCCGCCGTCACTTTCCAATCTTCGTAAAAAAACAATCAGTACCCAGGGAAAAACTGTTAAACTGGATTCTTTAAGCCTTATTCCCGGCTCGGTGGTTATTGAAGGGGTTTCTCCCTATTACTATAAAGTGGATGAAGTAAATGGAACCATTACCTGGCTGGATAAACCAAACAGGGAAAATGTAACGGTTACTTACCGCATATTTCCTTATAAATTAAATGCGGTTGCACGGCATTTAAATTACGACAGCATCCGTAATAATTTTATCAGCAGCAATGGCTTTACTTTAAAAGTCGGTTCCCGGCAAACCAATCCACTGATGGATTTTGGTAACATAAAATCGGAGGGAAGCTTTGGCCGTGGTATTTCTTTTGGTAACAGCCAGGATGCAGTGGTGAGCAGCAGCATGAATCTGCAATTAAATGGTTTTATTGGTGATAGCCTGGAGTTGACTGCAGCCATTACGGATAACAATATTCCCATACAACCCGATGGCAATACGCAGGACCTGCGTGACTTTGACCGCATTTACCTGCAGGTAAAGAAAAAAGGCTGGCAGGCAAATTTTGGTGATATTGATATACGCCAGAGCAAAAGTTATTTTCTTAATTTTTATAAAAGATTGCAGGGTGTTTCTTTTATCACCGATAATAAAATAACAAAGAATATTTCCAATTCACTCTTGCTGAGCGGTGCTATTGCCAAAGGGAAATTTACCCGAAACCAGTTAACGCCATTTGAAGGAAACCAGGGCCCATACAGGCTTACAAGCCCCAATTTAGAACTATATTTTGTTGTACTTGCAGGAACTGAAAGGGTATTTATGGATGGTGAATTACTGAAACGTGGCGAAGACCAGGATTATATTATCAACTACAATACTGCCGAATTAACCTTTACGCAAAAAAGGCTGGTTACAAAAGATAAAAGAATACAGATAGAGTTTGAATATGCCGACCGCAATTTTTTAAACTCACAGATATATGTGAGTGATGAGGTGAATTTTAAAAACAAATTTTTTCTGAACATTGGTTTTTACAATAATGCCGATGCAAAAAATTCTTCTATAAATCAGGTGTTGGATTCAAAGCAGAAACAATTTTTAGCTGATATAGGTGATGGCGTTGATTCGGCCTATTATGAAAATGCAGTAAGAGACACACTGAGCACGGGTAAAATTCTTTATAAAAAAATTGACACACTGTATAATGGAACTGTACACGATTCTATTTTTGTTTTTTCTACCAACCGAAATGATATACTGTATAATTTAAGCTTTACTTACCTGGGCCCCGGCAGAGGAAACTATACAGTGCTGCAAAGCGCCACCAATGGTAAGGTTTTTGGCTGGGTGCAGCCGGATGTAAATAATAATAAACAGGGAGATTATGCTCCGGTTCAGCTATTGATATCGCCTAAAAAACAACAATTGGTTACCATTGGCGGCGAATATGTTTTCAACCCAAAAACAAGATTCAAAGCAGAAGTGGCCATGAGTAACTATGATATCAATCTTTTTTCCAGCAAAGATAAAAGTAACGACAAGGCCTTTGCTACAAAACTGCAGTTTATTAAAGATGCTACTAAGATTAACTTATTACAAAGACCTATATTGATGCAAACAAAACTGGGATATGAATTTGTGCAAGGGAGGTTCAGGCCCATTGAACGTTTGAGAAATGTTGAATTTCTTCGTGACTGGAGTTTGCCTTATGATATAAGTTTTGCTGATGAACACATCATCAATGCAGGTTTAAAGTTTGCGGATACAGCAGGAAACTTTGTTCAGTATGATGTAACAAATTACAACCGAAGCGATAAATACAATGGCCTGCGGCATACACTAAACACATTTAATAGTTACAATGGCTGGAAACTTACCAGCCAGTTTACGGTAACCACCATTAACAATCCAATTCAGCAGGGAACTTTTGTGCGGCCAACTGTGGACCTGAAAAAAGAACTGAACCGCTTAAGAAAAATGCAGGTTGGTATAAAGTACAATAGCGAAAATAATAGACTCAGGGATAAGAAAACTGATACATTAAATGCATTCAGTTACGCATTTAGTGTTTGGGAGTTGTATGTAAGATCAAATCCTGAAAAAGCAAACAGGTGGGGTGTTTCATACTTTTCAAGAACAGATCTCCTTCCAACAAAAGATAAGCTTGAACGAGCCGACAGAAGTGATAACTATAATTTATTTACCGATCTGCTTAAGAGTGATAAGCACCAGTTTAAATTAAATCTAACCTATCGTAAGCTGCATATTTTTAACAGCACTATCAGCAGGCAAAAGGCTGATGAAAGCCTGTTGGGCAGGGCAGAATATTATGTAAACGAATTGAAAGGATTTGTGGTTGGTAATGTTTTGTACGAGCTTGGTTCGGGCCAGGAGCAAAAAAGAGAATACACTTTTGTGGAAGTGCCGGCTGGACAGGGAGAATATACCTGGATTGATTATAACAATAATGCTATTCCGGAACTGAATGAATTTGAGATAGCCATTTTCCAGGATCAGAAAAAATACATCAGGGTTTTTACTCCGAGTAACCAGTATGTAAAAGCAAATTATGTACAGTTCAATTATAGTTTTACGCTAAACCCCAAAGCCATTTTAAAACCAAATGTAACCGGGTTTAAGAAAATATTAGCCCGTTCCAGCACCAGTTCTGCCCTGCAGATCAATAAGAAAGATATCAGCACAGGAGGTTTTCAATTTAACCCGTTCACCAGTAAACTGGTAGATACTACTTTGATAACATTGAATTCTTTTTTATCAAATACTTTGTTCTTTAACCGCAGCAATATTAAATGGGGGTTTGATGTAACACATAGCATCAGCAACTCCAAATCTTTACTGAGTTATGGTGTTGAAAGCCGCAGGCTTCGCAACCTGGTTGGAAAACTAAGATGGAATATAAACCGCAGCTTTGTAACTACTTTCAGTTATAAGCAGATAAAAAATGTTTTAAATACCACCGGCCCAAAGTTTGATAACCGCAATTACCTGGTGCTGCAAAATATATTTGAGCCCTCTTTGTCTTATGTACATAAAACCAATTTAAGGGCTACTTTAACTTATGCATACGGTAAAAAAAGAAACACCATTGATTCACTGGAAGCTGCTACCAACCATGTTTTTTCGGCAGATGTGCGCTACAATATCCTTAGCAGCAGTACACTTAATGCAAGGTTTTCGCTGAACCAGATAAGCTATAAAGGTTATACCGGCTCGGCAAATACAACCGTAGGTTATATTTTGCTGGATGGATTATTACCCGGTAAAAACTATTTATGGAATCTTGAATTTACCAAGCGGCTTGCCGGTAATATTGAAATGAGTGTTCAATATGAAGGACGAAAGCCTGAGGCTGCAAGAACGGTACATATCGGCAGGGCATCTATCAGGGCAATTTTTTAACCAAACAGCCATCCTTTTTTCAGATTGCTTATTCCTTCGCCAATCTTAAATCCATTATTGTATACCTCAATTTTATAATCGCCTTTTTCAAAATTGGTATTTTGTTTCCAATCGATGCTTACCGGTTGGCGTTGGCCCTGTGTATAGTTTATATCAATTTTCTGGGTATACAATTTCTCGGCTCCATCCCTGGTACTGAATTTTCCTGAGCCCAGAGCTTCGGCTGCAAGTGGTTTACCATCGGGGCCGGTTATACAAACGAAAATATTTTTAGTGCCTGATTGAGCAACCCTGTTTTCATCTATATCAAATGTAATACGGAGTTTATCAACTCTTTTTGCTGTGCTCGTTTTCTTTTCTTTGCCACTTTTTGTTTCATCAATACCCAGTATAGAAAAATTAGAAGCATGCAGGGTAGTAGCTATATCAATCACTTCTTCCTTTTGTTTAATTACAGTGGTAGCCGAATCGTAATCCTTTAGAACTTTGTCACGCTCTTTAATTACCGTATTTTTTTCCTGGGTAAGTACCAGTTTTTCTCCCTTCAATGTTTCAACCTGCGTTTTATATCCTGCTATATCAGTATTCAAAGATGCTATCAAACCTTTAGCCTCGGCCAGTTCCTGTTCTGTAGCACCAACTTTCGACAATAACTGTTGTATCCTTTTTCTTTTTTCTGCAATCTCACGGTCTCTTTTAGAAATGGTGCTGTCCTTGCTGTGCATCATATCGGCACTGCTGGTCTTTATCATGTCGTAAAGCCTGGTGGCATCTTCCAGTTCCTTTTGTAACTGGTCTCTTTGAGAGGATGTGTTGGTAATTACCAGGTCTTTTTGCTGGAAGGTTTCTTCGGTTTTACTTTTGAGCCAGATGATATATCCCCAGCTGCATAACAATGCAATGACAAGACCTGCAATTAAATAATTACGCCATTTGTTTTGCGGTTGAGGAACTGCAGGCTGCACCAGCTTTTCAGTAACAGGATAGTTTTCGAAACTCATGATTAAGGTTTTTTAGCAGCGTAATACAGAATCAGTTTTTGGTATAAACGATAAACTGATTTTCTTCGTCCAAAATTATGCCAAAGATAAAAATTCATTTAAACAACGCTTTGAATAGCAGCGTTATTGCTGTGTTAAAAACTTTTTAGGGTTATTAACCTTTAATAAAAAGCCTGCATTATAAAAAATAACTTATGCAGGGTTGGCAACCCTAAAAAACAATGTGCTAAGTATTATCTTTGAGCTATGAGTGCAGAAAAAATAATAAGTGAATGGCAGAAGAAGGTTTTTAAAAACATTTACTGGCTTGAGGGGGAAGAGGATTACTATATTGATATGGTAGTGGATTATGCCGAACACAAAATTCTGGATGAGGCAGAAGCCGGATTTAATTTAACGGTGTTTTACGGTAAAGATGCCGACTGGGCGGCTGTTATAAACGCCTGTAAACGATATCCTATGTTTGCCGAGCGGCAGGTGGTTTTGCTGAAAGAAGCCCAACAGATGAAAGATATTGATAAGCTGGAAAGCTATGCGGAGAATCCTTTAAGCTCAACCATTTTTGTAGTAGCCCATAAAACCAAAACACTTGATAAAAGAGGAAAGCTCTACAAAGTGCTTAAAAAATCGGCTGAGATATTTACATCGGAAAAAGTAAAGGATTATAAACTGCAGGAATGGATCGGGGAATATGTAAAATCTCAGGGATATAAAATAAATGCAAAAGCCATCAGTCTTTTAGATGAGCATTTGGGTAACGATCTGAATCGTATTGTAAATGAGATTGAAAAGCTTGCACTAAACCTAAAGGGTAAAAAGGAAATTACTGAAGATGATATTGAAAGATATATCGGCATCAGCAAAGAGTATAATGTTTTTGAGCTGCAGGCTGCCATTGCAAAAAAAGACCTGGCTAAAGCCATCAAGATCATCCATTATTTTGAAGGTAACCCCAAAGCCGGACCCATACAGATGGTGCTGCCGGCTTTGTATGCCAGCTTTAGTAAAGTATACACTGTTTTTGGTATGAGCGACCGCAGCGAAGCTGCCCTGAAACCACATTTTTATTTTAACAGCAGTGCGGTAAAAAATGCAATGGAAACCATCAATAATTATGGTTATGATGGAATAGAACGAATCTTATTACTACTGCATCATTACAATTTAAAAGGAGTGGGGGTTGGTGATACCGGCACATCCGATGCTTCGCTGATGAAAGAGATGGTAGTAAAAATGGTAGCAAGGTAGAGATTTCTATAAGCAGGCCAAACTATCCTCCTTGTCTTTATGCAGCTGCGTTTTTAAAGCTTCCAAACCATCAAACTTTACTTCGCTACGTAAATATTTTTTTACAATAACCCTGATGTTTTGACCGTATATCTCTTTATCAAAATCAAAAATATTCACTTCTGTAACCCTTACTTTTCCATTAACCGTTGGTCTGAAACCTATACTCATCATGCCTTTATAAGTTTTGCCCTCTAAAGTGGTATATACAGCATAAATACCATCGCCCAAAGCAATCTTTTCATCATCAGTACTTTTTAAATTGGCTGTTGGGTAACCAATGGTGCGGCCAATTTTATCGCCATGAAAAACTTCACCCTCAAAGAAAAAATCGTAGCCTAAAAATTTATTGGCTACATCTATATTGCTTTGCAGGATAGCATTGCGGATATTGGTGCTGCTCACTTTGATGGTATTGAGTATGTGTTCGGGTATTTCTTTCAATCTGTAATTATAAATAACTGATTTTGCTTCCATCAGTTTATAATCGCCACTTCGTTCTTTTCCAAAGCGGTGGTCGTAACCGATGATGATGGTGTGTGGGCTGAATTTTTCAACCAAAAAATCCTTTATGTATTCTTCGGCCGTCTGGCTGGCAAAATAATCGGTAAAGGGAACAATAACTAAATGATCAATACCCGTTTTTTCAAGCAATTCAATCCTTTCAGAAAGGGTATTTATCAGCCTTACACCGGTAATTACCGATGAAACCACTTTGCGTGGATGCGGATGAAAAGTGATAATAACTGACTCGCCATTGGCTTTGGCAGCTTCTTCCTTTAAATTGTCAATGATTTGCCTGTGGCCCAGATGAACCCCATCGAAAGTACCAATGGTAATGACGGCATTTTTGAATTCGGGCAGATTGTTTATATCGCGGTGTATTTGCATAATTAAGAAGTGCAAATCTAATTGATAATTTTATAATGGATATTGGATAATTGCTTTGTAATTTGCGGCATAATTTTGACTTTTTATTTTTGACTTTTTACTTTTAATGAATGTCTTTATATTCCAAACGTGGCGTATCTGCCCAAAAAGAAGAAGTGCATGCTGCGGTTAAAAACCTCGATCAGGGTTTGTATCCACATGCATTTTGTAAAGTGTACCCCGATTTTTTGGGTGGCGATGATGATTTTGTAAACATCATGCATGCAGATGGGGCTGGTACCAAAAGCATACTGGCTTATCTGTACTGGAAAGAGACCGGCGATATTTCTGTTTGGAAAGGCATTGCACAGGATGCGATTGTAATGAACCTGGATGATTTGCTTTCTGTGGGCATTTATGATAATATCGTTTTCAACAGCACCATCGATCGTAATAAAAACCTGATACCCGGCGAAGTGCTGGAGCAGGTTATCAATGGATCGCAGGAATTATTTGACCAGTTAAAAAGCTTTGGCGTAAACATACATTACCTGGGCGGAGAAACGGCTGATGTAGGCGATGTGGTGCGTACTGTTGCTGTCAATGGCACCATGACCAGCCGTTGGCCAAAGAACAAGATCATCAGCAATGAAAAAATAAAAGCGGGTGATGTAATTGTTGGTTTTGCAAGTTATGGGCAATCAACTTACGAAACTGCCTACAACAGTGGCCTTGGCAGTAACGGACTTACCAGTGCAAGGCATGATGTATTGAGTAAATTTTATGCAGAAAATTTTAAAGAAAGCTATAATACGGGGCTTGATGAAGAAGTTGTTTATATAGGAAAACACAGATTAACTGATTCGGTTGAAATAAAAAGTAAAAATTCAAAAGTAAAAACAACAATTGGTCAGCTTATCCTTTCACCAACCAGAACGTATGCGCCTGTAATGAAGGGGTTGCTTGAAAATCATTTTGATAAAATACACGGCCTTATCCATTGCAGCGGCGGCGGACAAACCAAGTGCATGAAATACCTGCCTGGTAATTTCAAAATAATAAAAGACAATTTATTTGAAGCACCTGAGATCTTCAATATCATCAAAGCAAACAGCGGCAGCAACAATAAAGAAATGTACGAAGTGTTTAACATGGGTTGCCGCCTGGAAATTTATTGCGATGCAGCGGATGCTGAAACGATGATTGCAGCAGCTACTCAATTTGGTATTGCTGCGCAGGTTATTGGCAGGGTAGAGGATAGTGAGAAAAAAGAATTGGTAATTAAGCTGAAGGATGAGGAGATCACGTATTGATCAAAAAAAGAGATGACAGTTTTTCAGCTATCATCTCTTAGTATACAGTTCATGGCTATCCTTCTTCAATCACAAAAGTGATTGGTTGTTTTTTATAAGCATTTATTTTTCTTCCGTTTTGCACGGCAGGCTGCCATTTGGGTGCATTTTTTATTACATCAATGCAATGCAGGGCTGTCTTGGTTCCTGCGTAATTTTCAGTGGTCACGTCAGATACTGTGCCATCTGTATGCACAATAAATTTAACGATGATTACGTATTTTCCTGCTTTCCAACCTTCATCAACCGGCGTATTTGCTTTTAAATTTGCAATCAGGTATTTTCTCCATGCATCTTCACCTCCGGTAAACATGGGGCTTACTTCTGTGTTTAGGAATATGATATTGTTTCTCTCAGCTTCAAGTTGCTTTTCAAGCAATAATTTATTTTTTTCCAAAGGATAACCGGTTACTGCAATCTCTTTAAGCCTGTCTGCATTATCCATTTTTACTTTATCCAGCCTTGCGAGTTCAGTACTTTGCTTTTCAAGGGCACTTAATTTTATGCCGGTTAATGCAATCTCTTTCAGGGAGTCAGATTTTTTTGATAGTGCCAGTTTCGCAACTTCAAACTGGCTTGCATCTGATGCATAAGCAAGGGCAAGATTTTGCTTTGCTTTCTGTAGTTCTAACTCAGTTAGCTTTCTTTCCAGCAGATCATTCTGTGATACTGCCCCGTTTGGATTAACCCCGGTAATTTCTATTTTTTTTGTTTTAATAATTATAACACCTTCTTTACCGGCCTGGCCGTATTTGGCAATGGCAGTTTCATTTTTAATCACATCAATACTTGCAATATCATTTGGTTTAATCAGGTTCAAATCAAAATCTTTGCCTTGTACCACACCGTCCAGTACAAATAATACATTGGATCTACGGTTTTCAACTTCTATCACAGTTTGACCACCGGCATCCTGTAGTGTGATGGATTTTATGGAACCACCAGCATCCTGAAGTTTAATCGATTTTATGGAAGGGTTTGTATCAGCTTTATTTACAGTTTGTGAAGCAGTGGATTCCGATTGTTCCTTTACAGGCAAAGTAGTAGCAATATTTTTATCCACCGGTTTGCCAGCCAGGTATTTTTCAATTGCAGCCAGCAAATTTTTTGCAATGGTTTCTTTAGCGGCTGAAGTTTGTAAATAAGCCAGGTCTTTTTCATTATTTATAAAACCGCTTTCAATTAATACAGCCGGGCAGGTATTGGCCTGCAATATCATAATGCCCATCTGGCGCTGATTTAGTTGTGGTTTTACAGCCAGGCCATAATTATTGCTAAACTCTCTAACAATAACCGAGGCTAAAGCTTTGCTTTTAGCGGCATTGGCAAATTCATCTTTTGCAACAAATACAGACATGCCTGTTTTGGTATCAGCCAATTCCTTCGGCCCGTTATCAACGTGAAATGAAATAACCAGGTCTGCATTTTTACTTTTAGCAAACTCAACTTTTTGCTGCGGGTTCATATACATATCTCCATCTCTTACCAAAACAATTTCAATGGCATTATTGCTGTTTAATTCCCTTACTTTTTTTGCAATGGCAAGCGTTAAATCTTTTTCAAGGATGCCATCTGCACTTTTTGCACCTGCATCCTGGCCGCCATGCCCGGCATCAATGACCACGGTTATTTTTTTTCCGTTATAGACAGGAGTGGTGCTTTTTGTCTTAAATGTAAAAGCAGCAAATATCAACACAGCCAATGGCAATACCATGATACGGCCAATGTAATTTACCCTTGGGTTTTTGTTTTTAGTTAGCATAAGGAGTCTGCGTTTTATAGGTGAATAGAAAAAATTATTGGCCAGTTCAAAGCGGTGTTTTGGGTAAGCAGCCTGTAATATCATAGCGGCAAAAGCTGAGGTATCACTGTCTTCTACGGCTTTTTTATCGGCAATAAATTCATGTATCATGTTCAACTCTTTGCGGTACAGCCAAAAGAAAGGATTGCACCAGCAAAAGATGAGGATGCTATTTACAAGGAGTTTATCATGAGTATGTTTTTCCTGTATATGGGCTACTTCGTGTTTAAAAATCTGACGGCCCGTTGTTGTGTCTATATCAATGCTGCTGTTCCAGAAAATGTATTTAAAAAATGAAAATGGTGTGCTGGCATCTTCTGTATTTACGAAAGCTACCTCTTCAACCCGCTGCACGGGATATTTTTTTAATAGGGTACGGATCAGGAATAAAGTACGCAGCATTACGAAAAAGAAAATAAGGGAAACCAGTATGTAAACAACCGGATAAAACTGTTCTAAACTCCAATTGCTTCTTCTCGCTGTGAGCACGATATTCTCCATGTATTCATCGCCAGCAGACACAGCCTGTAATACACGTATGGCCTGGTTTGTATCGGCAGCAGGCTGCCAGAAATTTATTTTAAGTAAGGGTAATAGCAACGATAGCAACATAGCTGCCAGCAAATAAAACCGGTTGTACTGATGAAATATTTTATTACGCAGAAAAAACCAGTAGTAGCCAAATAAAATGCCGGAGCAGATAATTACTTTCAGCATATACCAGAAGAAGGGTAGCATAAAAATAAATTTAAGAGTTCACAAATAGTTTTGAGTTTTTTATTTTTTCTTCAACTGCTTCAAAAGCATTTCCAGGTCTTCTACACTTAAATTGTTTTCTTTTACCATAAAGGATACGGCATTGCTGAAAGAACCGTCGAAATATCCCTTTACAAAACTCTTCATGGTGGTCTTGCTGTAAGCATCTTTACTCACCAAAGGATAATACTGATGTGTTCTTCCAAATTGGGTAATGCCGATGTATTCTTTATCAACCAGAATTTTAATGATGGTGGCAACTGTGTTGTTGTGTGGTTTTGGCGCAGGCAGTTCATCCATGATCTCTCTCAGGAAAGCTTTGTCCAGCTTCCATATTACCTGCATGATCTGTTCTTCGGCCTTGGTTAAATTTTTCATTTTATTACATTTTAATGCTTGATAAAGTAAATCTATAACTATTTATTTAGTTTAACAACTATTTTTTTAGTTACTCACATTTTTTAACAAATGGTGAAGAAATTATTTTTACATACTGAAGTGGTAAAAGCTAAATTTGCAAGTATTGCCACAGAAACACTGAGGCAAGCATAAAATACGCTTAGGTAAAAGTTGAATAAAGTTATATTGTACAAGTCCCGAATAAATTCGGGATGCCGATTTTAAATCGGCAAGTGCATGACGCCAATGAAGATCAACAGCATTACCAAAGCCGGGAACACAAAACTAAAAACACAAAACCTAAAACGCAGATGTCTCAATCAATAGTTGAATTAAAGCATGTAAATATTTACCAGGGCAACAGCCTTATATTAAGTGATGTAAATATTTCGGTAGATAAAGGAGAATTTGTGTACCTGGTTGGAAAGACCGGTACCGGTAAAAGCAGTTTATTGAAAACCATGTATGGCGATCTGCAATTGAGTGAAGGAGAGGGATGGGTTGCAGGCCATGACCTGAAAACACTTACCTGGAAAACAGTTCCTTTCTTAAGACGTAACCTGGGCGTGGTTTTTCAGGATTTTCAATTGCTTACAGACAGAAATGTGAATGAGAATATGAAGTTTGTTTTAAAAGCTACCGGCTGGAAAGATGAAAAACTAATGGATGAAAAAATTGCTGATGTGCTGGAAAAAGTGGGATTAAAAACAAAGGGATTTAAAATGCCGTTTGAGTTGAGTGGTGGCGAGCAGCAGCGTATGGATATTGCCCGTGCTCTATTAAATTCTCCAAAACTGATACTGGCTGATGAGCCAACCGGAAACCTTGACCCGGAAACAAGTGATGAAATTATGCAGCTGCTCTTTAACATCTGCAGAGATTATAACACCACCATCATCATGGCTACACACGATTACCTGGTGATTAAGAAATTTCCAGCACGTACCATTAAAACAGAAACAGGAAAAGTTTGGGATAATGCTACTGTAGAAATGTAATAAACAATCTTGCATTTGCTTCATTATTATAAACTGTTTGCAGTAAACCCTGCCGTTGCTGTACTTCCTGCTCGGTAAAGGGGGCTGTGTAAAGTTCTTCAGTTTGCTTTATAAAAGTTTCTGCATCTTCTGCCATGTGACAAAAAGATTCCAGTCCCGAGCCTTCAACCCCGGCTTTATTAACCAGGCAATGCCTGCCGTTAAACATGGCATTTAATAATTTTAGTTTGATGCCGGTATTATTTAAAGATGGCAGCACATGAATATGAGCTTTACCAATCATATCCTGCATCTCTTTATCAGTAGGATTTGCCACCAGGCAGGTATGCTGATGGTTGTGGGCAAGCCGCTGTAATTTTTCTGATGGATTTTTACCTGCAATTACAAAAGGCAAGCTTAATTTGCTGAACACGTTTTGTAATAGCCAGGTGGCAGCTTCTTCATTTTCATTAATGGCTAAATTGCCATGGTACAAACAAAAACAACCTTTACCTTCTTTACCAACAGCCAATGTGTAAGGCAAAAAAACCGGCAGGTAATGAATGTTGGTTGTTTTGAATTCCTGTTCATACAAAGCCATGTCCTGTTTGCTTACGGCTAAAAATGTTGCTTTGCCGGCAATGGCTTTTTCATATTTTTTTAGCAGCCGGCTTTCGTGGAGGTAATACAGTTTATTAAATAAATTGCCTTCATGCTTAGCCAGTTGTTTATAATAAGCAAACTCGGTATTGTGCAGGCGCACAATTACTTTCCTGTTATTAAGCTGGCCGGTTTTTAAATAGTAAGTACTATGTATGCCTTCCAGTAAAACCGGGTGATCATCTTTTTGCAAGTTGGATATCAGTTCTTCACTAATCCGGCTGTTTACAATTAGGGGTGTGCTGAAAGAGAAGCTGCTGCTGTTTTTTTTGCGTGGATAATAATTAACCGTTTCGCAGTATTTATTTAATTCATCTTGCGGTTCACGATTTTTTGTAAAACAATGCAGGTGAATTTTTACCCCAAGCTGATGCAGCGATTTAATTTTATAAAATAAGTCAACCACTCCGCCATAATCAGCAGGGAAGGGAATTTCAAGGCAAACGATATGTAAATGTTTATCCAAAAATATTTTTATAGAACTGAATTAATTTTATTTCTTCCTGCTGCCAGTTTAATGTTTGTCGCATTTTTAAACAGTTTTGCTGCAGTTCATTATACAAAACCTCATTTTCAAGTAAATTGTTCAGTTGGGCAGCTAAGTTTGTTGAACTGATGTCGTCAACCAGCAATGCAATGGATAATTTGCTGTTGATATCAGCATACACCGGGTAATTTACACAAAGTTGTGGTATGCCTGCGTGCAGGTAATCGAAAAACCGGTTGGCAAGTGAATAGTAATTGCTTAATCCTTTATCATCGAACAAAGTAATGCCAATATAAGCCTGTTGTGTAATAGCAGTTAATTCATCAGGTTTTATTTTGCCTTTGAAAATTACTTTGTCCTGCAAATTGTTTTCAACAACCAATTGCTTTGCCTGTTGCATAAAATTACCATCGCCACAGATGACTAGTTTGCAATTAATATTTTTAAAAGCTGGTATCAATGTTTCAAAACTGCGGCCTTCATTAACGGCGCCCTGGTATAAAATGAATCTTTCTTTCTTTTCAACAGGAACAATTTCTTTTAACAGTGCAATGTTTCTGATCACAGCATAATCAACACCATACATTTTTTTAAACTCATCTGCAATTGGCTGGTTAACGGTATAGCCATAGCTGAATTTTGGAACTGTAAAACGTTCAATACGCTTCCATATCTTGTAAATGCCCGGCCGGGTAACAATTTCCTTCATTTCGCAAAACAGTTCATGAGCATCATAAACCCGTTTTGTTTTTTTTATTCTGGAGATGAAATAGCAGGGGAGGATGGTATCCAGATCGATAGCACCAATGCAATCTATCTTTTTAAACAGCAGGTAAAAGAAAAGACGGATATTATACTCGGCGTAAAATAATTTACCTTTTTCAAACAGGCAGTTTATTCTTTTTTGTTTGAAAGGCTGAGCAGATAAAGGAATTGAAGATTTCATTTTTCGGCCAATCAATAACACATCATATCCTGCATTGGCTAATGAAGTGCAGATGCGTATCATGCGCTGGTCGTAGCTTAAATCGGTAGTTACAGTAAAAATCAGGAATTTGCTCAAAATTTAAACTTAACTGTTATTGTAAATTTTTTGGATGATCTCAACTGTTTTCAGTCCATCTGCCGCACTTGCAAAATCGTTCCGGTCATTCTGTAATGCTGGTATTAAGTGTTCATATACTTTATCATGATTGCTCATGCTGCCGCTGTAAAACCCATAACCGTTTGCCGGATTACCAGTTGGTAAATCAGGTTTGCTTATTCCAGCCACGTTGCAATATTCAAGTTCATTCAAATATTGCCCGCCAATTTTTACAGTGCCATTTTCTGCAAAAACGGTAAATGAACCTTCTATATTTTTCTCAAAACTGTTAACAGTGTAATTTAAAGAACCAATAGCACCACTCTGCATTTCAAAAGCTACAATGCCGGTATCCTCAAATTCAATTGCCGGATGGGCAAAATTTTTGCTGATTGTTTTAACCACAGTTACATCGCCCAAAAGCCAATAAAGCAGGTCGATAAAATGACTGAATTGGGTAAAAAGTGTACCTCCATCCAAATCTTTACAGCCTTTCCAATCAGTGTAGTAGGCTTCGGGGCGGTTCCAAAAGCAATTTATCTGAAAGCTATATATCTTACCTAATTTACCATTTACAATCAGGTCTTTTAAAAACGCAACCGGCGGATTATAGCGGTTTTGCTTAACCACAAAGAGCTTTTTACCGGCTTTCTCTGCAGCTGTAATCATTAATTTTCCGTCTTCATAAGTTATGCAAAGCGGCTTTTCGCACAAAACATGATTGCCGGCTTCCAGCGCTTTAATGGAGTGGGTGGCATGCAATCCGTTTGGCGTACATATCGCTACAAGGTCTAAATCCGTTTCTGACTGTAACAGCTCTTCAATTGAGTAATAAGGTTTTGCATTATAAAGTGCAGCCATTTCATCAGCCTTTTCGGGTATAATATCGCAAACGGCCACCAGACTTCCATGCCTGATCGTTTGCTCTGCATGGCGCTTTGCAATCCTTCCGCATCCAATTATGGCAAAATTCAGGTTCATATATGGCAATATTCAAAAAAAATACTCAAAACGCCGCTTTAAAATCAATATTTCTATGTACTTTTGCAACCAATTTAAAAAAGAAACATAACAAAGACGTTATTAAAAAAACAAAGATGCCGTATTTAACAATCGAAAAAAAAGCAGACATTTTCACCACTTTTGGAGCAAAAGCTACCAACACAGGGTCTATTGAAGGACAGATCGCACTTTTAACAGAGCGTATCAACCACATTTCAAACCACCTGAAAACCAACAAAAAAGATTTCTCTTCACAAAGAGGTTTAATGATGATGGTAGGACAACGCAAGCGTTTACTAACTTACCTCAGCAAGCACGACCTTAGCGGCTACAGGGCCTTAATTGAGAAATTAGGTTTACGTAAATAAACTATCCAACATGTAAATAATTTAATTCCCAACTATATTTTTCAGTTGGGAATTATTCTTTTTACAGTATTTAATCATCTGGATTGCGGTTTACTCAAATCTGAAATCGCCAATCTAAAATCATAAATCTAATTTATGTCTTTATTAAACCCAAAATCAATAAAATTTGATATAGGTGGCGGCCGTGAGGTTACCATCGAAACAGGTAAAATGGCCCGCCAGGCCGATGGTGCAGTCACCGTTCGCCAGGGCAATTGCATTTTACTGGCAACCGTTGTTGCAAACAAAGAACCTAAACCCGGACAGGGATTTTTTCCATTATCGGTTGATTACCAGGAGAAATTTGCTTCTGCAGGCCGTGTTCCAGGCTCTTTCTTTAAGAGAGAAGCCCGTTTAAATGATTACGAAATCTTAACCTCAAGATTAATAGACAGGGCTTTACGTCCTTTATTTCCCGAAGATTATTTGTGCGAAGTACAGGTATTGGTTTCACTTATTTCATCTGATGATGAAGTAATGCCCGATTCATTGGCTTGCCTGGCTGCATCAGCTGCATTGGCTGTTTCAGATATTCCCATCCAGGAAATTATCTCTGAAGTTCGTGTAGGACGGATCAATGGTGAATTGATCATCAACCCAACCCGTAGCCAGCTGGCAGTATCCGATTTTGAATTTTTGATCGCAGCAACCGATAAGAACATCATGATGGTTGAAGGCGAAAGTAACGAGTGTCAGGAAGAAGACCTGATCAAAGCCATTGAAGCTGGTCATGCTGCTATACAGTTACAGGTTACAGCACAGGAACAATTAAGGGATCTGGTTGGAAGTAATACCAAGAGAGATTACACCAAACCTTACCGCAACGAAGAATTAAATGAAAAGATCACTGCTTTTGGTAAAGATAAAATGTATGCTATTTCTTCATCTGCATCTGCAAAGCACGAAAGAAGCGATGCTTACGCTGCACTGAAAGAAGAAGTTAAAACATATTTAGCTGAAGAAAACCCGGAAATGTCTGAAGATGATAAAGCCCTGATTGGTCTTTATTTTGGCGACCTGCAATATTATGTGGTTAGAGATATGATACTGCACGATAGGAAGCGCCTGGATGGCCGTGGTACAGAAGATATCCGTCAGCTGGAAATGGAGATTGATAATTTACCAACTCCGCACGGGTCAGCTTTATTTACACGTGGTGAAACACAATCACTTACAACCGTTACTTTAGGAACTCCGTTAGATGAGTTGCTGGTTGAAAGTGCTCACAAATCTGATTATACAAAATTCATTCTGCATTATAATTTCCCTCCATTCTCAACCGGTGAGGTTAAGATGATGAGAGGCGTTGGCCGCAGAGAAGTAGGACATGGTAACCTTGCCATGCGTTCTCTAAAGAAAATGATGCCTGGCAGTGATTATCCTTATACCGTAAGGGTAGTAAGTGATATCCTGGAAAGTAATGGTTCATCTTCAATGGCTACCGTTTGTGCCGGTTCTCTGGCATTAATGGACGCTGGTGTGCCGCTGAAAAAACACGTAAGTGGTGTTGCGATGGGATTGATTAAAAAAGGAGATGAATTTGCAATTCTAACTGATATCCTGGGTGATGAAGATCATTTAGGTGATATGGATTTTAAAGTTACTGGAACCCGTGATGGTATTTGCGGTGTGCAGATGGATATTAAGGTGGACGGTTTAAGCATGGACGTTATGCGCCAGGCTTTAGCACAGGCTAAAAAAGGCCGTATGCATATTCTGGAAGCCATGTATGCATGTACACCTAATGCACGTGAAGAAGTGAAACCACATGCTCCACGCATGGTCAAGATCATCATTGATAAAGAATACATTGGTGCAGTTATAGGACCCGGCGGTAAAGTGATACAGGAAATTCAGCGTGAGACCGGAGCTACTATTAACATTGAAGAAGTTGATAACAGAGGTGAAGTAAGCATTTTCTCTAAAGAAAAAGCCAGCCTGGAAAGAGCTTTGGCATGGATCAATGGCCTGGTAGCAGTACCGGTTGTTGGCGATACTTACGAAGGAACCGTGAAGAGTATTAAAGAATTTGGTGCATTCGTTGAGTTCTTACCAAAGAAAGAAGGTTTATTGCACATCAGTGAAATAAGCTGGAAGCGTTTGGAAACAATGGATGGTATTTTTAAAGAAGGTGATAAGGTGAAAGTTAAACTGCTGGATGTTGACCAAAAAACAGGCAAGTTTAAATTAAGCCGTAAAGCTTTAATACCAAAGCCGGAAGCACAGCCTAAACAGGGTGAGTAATCAGCGTAAG
Source organism: uncultured Chitinophagaceae bacterium (assembly GCA_963715585.1). Classification (GTDB taxonomy): domain Bacteria; phylum Bacteroidota; class Bacteroidia; order Chitinophagales; family Chitinophagaceae; genus Ferruginibacter. The sequence continues at coordinate 1,846,442 of OY970254.1, forward strand.
AATTATTTCGATTGAATTATATGCCGTCCCGCCTACCTGGTGGGACGGTTTTTTAAATACCATCATCATGAATTATCTGCAGATTGAATTTGAAACTTTAAATGAAGGCGAAAGCGAAATGCTGGTTGCATTATTAGCCGATGCCGGGTTTGAAAGTTTTGAAGAAACAGAAAACTCATTACTCGCTTTTATAAAGGAGGGCGGTTTTGAAGAAGACAGCCTGGAAGAAATACTGAAACTTGTACCTGTAAATTATGCAATAACTGTGGTGCCGCAGCAGAACTGGAATGCTCAATGGGAGAGTAGCTTTGAGCCCATTGTGGTAAATAATTTCGTTGCCATCAGGGCGGCTTTCCATCAGCCAATAAAAGATGTAAAGCATGAGATCATCATCACACCCAAGATGAGTTTTGGTACCGGCCATCATGCAACCACTTATATGATGATTGAGCAAATGGAAGGATTGGATTTTGCAGGTAAAACTGTTGTAGATTTTGGAACCGGCACGGCTGTGTTAGCCATCCTGGCCGAAAAAATGGGCGCAAATACTATAGATGCCATTGATTACGATGAGTGGAGTATTGAAAATTCCATCGAAAATGCGGCTGCAAATAATTGCAGTAAGATCAATCTTGTTCAGGCCGAAACGATCAGCACTGCAGTAACTTATGATATTATCCTGGCCAATATCAACTTAAACGTTATACTAGGTAACCTGGCTGCTATAAAAGCTGTGAGTAAAAAAGGCAGCTATATTCTTTTAAGCGGATTTGTGAAAGCAGATGAAACTTTAATGCTGCAAGCATTGGCAGAAACCGGTATACGCCCACTTAAAACCATCCAAAAAGGCGAATGGATATGCGTACTTGCTCAAATGAGCTGATATTAGAAAATATATTATACCTGTCTATCCGCAAGGTTTATCAACAAAACAGATTCTGGTTATTATTTAATAACCTTTCTAAGTTAATTTTTCATTATTTTTGCTCTTCAACTCAAGCTAAAGAAACGGATGAAAGAACTCGTTCTCATTATAATATCCTACTTAATTGGTTCAATTCCCACAGCTTTATTGGTAAGTAAAAAGTTTTTTGGTATCGACATACGTGATTATGGCAGCGGCAACATGGGTGCCACCAACACTTTCAGGGTTTTGGGCTCCCGTTACGGAACCATGGTGATGATCATTGATATTTTAAAAGGACTAACGGCAGTGATGCTTTATAATTTCCTTCCTTTCTATATCAGTCATGAACTGGAAAGAACCAACCTGATGCTTGGACTTGGTACTGCAGCAGTAATAGGACATATTTTTCCAATTTTTGCCGGTTTTAAGGGAGGCAAAGGGGTTGCAACTTTGTTAGGAATGGTACTGGCTATTCAGCCGATAGTTGCAATAAGCTGCATTGGTATTTTTATACTGGTACTTTATTTAACCAGGTATGTTTCATTAAGCTCAATATTAGCTGCTTTATCACTTCCAATTTGTGTATTGTGGATATGGAACGAACATGAAGTGATGTATCGCATTTTTGCACTCATTGTAGCTGTTTTGGTTGTGCTCACACATCAAAAAAACATCGGCCGTATTTTACGTGGGGTAGAAAGCCGGATACCTATTCTTAAGCACCGGGATAAAAGAAAATCGAATCAAAACCACGGTTAATTTTATATTTCCAATCTCCTCTTCTCAGTTAAAGCCAACTTAATTTTTGTATTATTACTACAAAATACATAGTTGGTACGCCAATTGATTACACCAAATAATTAAAACTTAAACTAAAATGAAAAAGATTATTTTTTTCCTGGCAACTGTATCTCTTTTTGTTGCCTGCAGCGAAAATGCTATCACAGGCCGTAAACAACTTGCTTTATTTGGCGAAGCAACCCTGCAACAGCAGGCTTTAACCGAATACCAGTCTTTCCTGTCTCAAAATAAAGTGTTGAACAGCGGTTCCAATAAAGATGCTGAAATGGTTAAAAGAGTAGGGAACAGAATTTCGAAAGCAATTACCGATTACTACACCCAAAAAGGGTTGGGAAGCGAATTGAACGGGTACAAATGGGAATTTAACCTGGTAGATTCAAAGGAAGTAAATGCCTGGTGTATGCCTGGTGGTAAAGTGGTTGTATACACCGGTTTATTAGGAATTACGCAAAATGAAGCAGCTTTAGCTGTTGTAATGGGCCACGAAATTACACATGCTGTGGCACATCATGGTAACGAGCGTATGAGTCAGGGTGCTCTTGCACAGGGCCTGGAAATAGTAGGTAATATTGCCACTGCCAATAATCCAAAATACAACGATCTGTTTAATAACATATTTGCACCAACTGCACAAATTGCAGTGTTGCTGCCCAATTCACGTAACCAGGAATACGAAGCTGATCATCTTGGGTTAAATTTTGCCGCTATGGCAGGATACAATCCAAATGAGGCTATTCCTTTTTGGCAGCGTATGGCTGCGGCATCAAACGGTCAAAAGCCACCAGAGTTTTTGTCAACCCACCCTGCAGATGAAAATCGTATTGCCAGGCTGCAAGGATGGATGCCTGAAGCATTGGGTTATTATAAGCCTTTAGGTAAGTAAGAAAATATAATTCAGTCAAAAAAAACTCCAATTTATGTGGAGTTTTTTTTTGACTGAAACCTTTTATCTATCGCTTATTATGTTTAACTTTAAATGTTCAAACAGCGTGAGGACTTAACAAAACTAACCAAAACGATTATCATCTGCTAAAAACTAAATCTTCGCCCATGAAGTGAATGTTTACAATTTTATTTGTACTTCTTTTTTAATTGTTAATTGCTACACAAATATGACTGCTCAAACCTTACTTGAAAAACTGCAATTGCTGGATGAGAAAAATTTGTTGATACAGGGCCTTCCTTCATCAATAGAAAAGCAATTTATAAAACTTACATTTTCCAAAAATGTTACACCGCTTTTAAAAGCCCGTAAAATAGATTTTGCCCTTGTATTTGCTGTAAGTCAAAGGCAGTTGGTTGATATTTTGAAAGACGTTATTCCTGTTTTGCAGGAAGACGCTAAATTCTGGATAGCTTACCCAAAACTTACTTCTAAAATTGCCAGCGATCTGTCACGTGATAAGAACTGGGATTTTGTATCTGATTACGGATTTGAAGCTGTACGCATGATTGCATTGGACAATGTATGGAGTGCAGGGCGTTTTAAAAAGCAGCACGAAGGCGTAAAAAAAAAGATAGCTTCAGCAGCACGAATCCTGCACCCGGCGTAGATTATAAAAACCGCACCATAACGGCCCCACCCGAACTGCTGCAATTGTTTAGTAAACATAAACAGGCTGCCGGTTTTTTTAACAGCCTTGCATTTACTCATAAACGAGAATATGTAGAATGGATCATCGGCGCAAAAAAAGACGAGACCAGGCAGGTACGTCTGCAGGCAACCATCGAAAAATTAACAGCCGGCAAGAAAAATTATAATGAAAAATAAAAATCACATTGTTGTACTCTCCGGTGCCGGTATCAGTGCAGAAAGCGGACTGAAAACTTTTAGAGACAGCGATGGTTTATGGAATGGGTATGATGTTTATGAAGTTGCGTCTCCAGATGGATGGAACAAAAATCCCCAACTGGTTTTAGATTTTTATAATGCCCGCCGCAAAGATGTGGCTGCAGCATTACCTAATGCTGCTCACATTGGACTGGCTGAACTTGAGAAAGATTTTGATGTAACCATCATCACCCAGAATATTGATGACCTGCACGAAAGGGCAGGCTCCACAAAAGTTTTACACCTGCATGGCGAGATATTTAAAATGAGAAGTGTGGCTGATGAGAATACTGTTTTTGAAATTCGTGGCGATATTAACCTGGGAGACAAATCAACCGATGGTGCACAATTACGACCACATATTGTTTGGTTTGGTGAGGCAGTACCCATGATGGAGAGTGCAGCGGCACTTTTACACGACTGCGATTATTTTGTAGTGGTAGGCACGTCCTTACAGGTTTACCCGGCAGCATCACTACTGTATTACGCACCGCCTTATTTACCTAAATTTATTATTGATAAAAAAATACCTGCAATAGAAAAGCAAAATAACCTGCATATTATTGAAATGCCGGCAACAGAAGGAGTGGCGGAATTAAAAAGGATCTTATATTCAGTTTAGTTTTCTGTAAAAACAATTCCCGCTTTTTCCAGTTCATCCAGTACCGGCAAATATATCTCTTTGGTTGTTGGGATATGCAGCCCTTTTAGTTTTATGGTTTCGTTTAAAATCAGCTTTGCAGCAATGCCCAGTGGCAAACCAACAGTTTTAGCCATGGCCGTACGCAAACTATCTTCACCTTTAACAACCAGGCAACTTTTAAGAATATTGTTTTTCCCTTCCAGCTCAAATTCAAATTCGTGCAACATTACAATCATGTCTTTATCTGCCGGTTCCATTTTTAGTTTTGTTTCTACCAGAAATTGTAAAATATCTGCCGATGTTTTTGCATTTGCAGGAACAGGCGTTTCATCAAATAATCCCAGGTATTCCAACATCAGTTTATTGTCATCAGTTACAAAAGGCAGAATGGATGCCGACCATTTTGCATAAGTTAATCCTGCTGAATCAATACTTTCTGTTTCGTTGGTTAAGCCTGCATGTACAACAGCATTCCAGCCTTTAAAAAAATCCACATGTCGTAAAGTGGTTCTTATAAAAGTTGCAGTGTCGGGCAATTTATAGGTAGGTATGTAACTCAACGAATCCCGGTTGGGATAAAATGCCAGTCCTTCCAGCCCATCAAAAACAATTGCGTTGCTGCAATCAAATAAATTAGTGTAGCTGATATTTTTTATTTCATTGTTCTCTTTATACACCGCACCGGCTTGCCCGGCCATTACTATATTACGTGGGTTCCAGCTAATTTTATAATGCCAGGGATTATCATCACTCTCAGGTGCCACCAGGCCACCACAATGGCTTTTAAAAGAAGTGATCTTTCCTCCCTTTGTTTTTACAGCATCAATGATCTTCATGGCACTCATATGGTCAATACCGGGATCAAGGCCCATCTCACAAATGAATAAAAGTTTTCGGTTGCTTATCTCATCCTGCAGGCTCTTCATCTTATCATCTAAATAAGAAGCCGTTAATAAATGCTTGCGGTATTCCACACAATCTTTAGCCACTAAAAAGTGGAGGGCAGGGGGCATCATGCTAATAACCACATGCGCCCTTTGAATTAAAGCACTTCTCTGTTCTTCGTTGGTAACATCCAGTTGTACCGCTTCGGCATATTTAGAGTTGTTAGTTTTTAAAAGTATCTGCTCCCGGTTGCTGTCTGCAATAATAAATTTCCAAAGGTTTATTTCAGCTTCTGCAATCAGGTAATCTATTAAAACCGTGGCCGATTTTCCGGCACCAATGAGTACAATCGTTTTCAAATGAAAAAGTTTTTGGCAAGTTAAACAATGGAACGCAGATGACGCTGATTTAACGGATTAACACAGATTAAAAATCCGCTTTTATCTTAACCAATCAGCGTCATCTGCGTACCCTTTTCTTTCTATCCACAAACCCCCAAAATATGTGTAAAAATACCCCTCAAAAACCCCTTTTTTTATGCGGAAAAACGGGTTAAAATCGGTACTTTCGCACACGATAAAAAATTATGGAAAATAACGACAATTTAAACGAAGAAAACCAGCCTCTTGACGGTGGAGATTTAAACAACCGTGGCCGCATTATTCCCGTGAATATTGAGGAACAAATGAAGACATCCTACATCGATTACTCCATGAGTGTGATCGTTGGGCGTGCTTTGCCCGATGTACGGGATGGCCTTAAACCTGTTCACCGCCGTGTTTTATACGGTATGAGTGAGTTGAGCAATACCAGCAACAAACCTTACAAAAAATCGGCCCGTATTGTGGGTGAGGTAATGGGTAAATATCACCCTCATGGCGATAGTGCTATTTACCAAACCATGGTGCGTATGGCGCAAGACTGGGCCATGCGCTACACCATGATAGATGGACAGGGTAATTTTGGTAGCGAAGATGGAGATCCACCGGCAGCTATGCGTTACACAGAGGTGCGTATGCAAAAGTTTGCCGAAGCCATGCTGGAAGATATTGAAAAAGAAACCGTGGATTACCAGCTGAACTTTGATGATTCGTTAAGGGAACCAATGGTATTGCCAACCCGTATACCGCAATTGCTGGTAAATGGCAGTAGCGGTATTGCCGTGGGGATGGCCACCAATATGATGCCACATAACTTAAGCGAAGTTATTGATGGCTGTATTGCTTACATTGATAATAAAGAAATTACCTGCGAAGAACTGATCAAATACGTAAAAGGTCCCGATTTCCCGACCGGTGGCGTTATTTACGGTTTTGAAGGCGTTAAAGAAGGTTTATTAACCGGTCGTGGAAGGGTTGTGTTGCGTGGTAAGGTTGATATTGAAACCACCAAAACTGGCCGTGAAAAGATCATCATTACACAGGTACCTTACCAGGTTAACCGCGATATGCTTACCGCCAAAATAGGCGACCTGATCAACGATAAACAAATTGAAGGTGTATCGGATGTAAACAACGAGAGTAATAATAAAGAAGGAACCCGTATTGTTGTTGATTTAAAGAAAGATGCGGTGGCACAGGTTGTTATCAATCACCTGTATAAACAAACCGAATTACAAACTTCTTACGGTGTTAATAATGTGGCCCTGGTTAGGGGAAGGCCAAGGTTATTGAATTTAAGAGATCTCATCTCTGAATTTATTTTGTTCCGCCACGAAGTGGTAGTACGCCGTACACAATACGAATTACGCAAGGCTGAAGAACGTGCACATATTTTAGAAGGATACATTATCGCTTTGGATAACCTGGATGCAGTAATCAAACTCATACGTGAATCATCTACACCAAATATTGCACAAGATGGATTGATGACCAGCTTTGGCATGAGTGAGATACAGGCAAAAGCTGTACTGGAACTACGTTTACAGAGGTTAACCGGTATGGAGATAGACAAGATTCGTGCAGAGCATGCCGAGATCATGAAACTGATTGAGCATTTAAAACTGATACTTGCCAATGAAGATATGCGCTACGATATCATCAAAAAAGAATTGTTAGAAGTAAAGGAAAAATTTGGCGACGAACGTAAATCTGAAATTGTTTATGTAGGTGATGAAATAAATATGCTTGACCTGATAGAAGATGAAGATGTGGTGGTAACCATATCGCACCTGGGTTATATCAAGCGTACCTCTGCAGCGGAATACCGCCAGCAACGCCGTGGTGGCCGTGGTGCCAAAGGCAGCAGCACACGTCAGGAAGATTATATTGAAAAACTATTTGTAGCCAGTACTCATCATACTTTATTGTTCTTTACCGAAATGGGAAGATGTTTCTGGCTGAAAGTATATGAAATACCCGAAGGCGATAAAACCAGTAAGGGCAGGGCATTACAGAACATGATACAGATACCGCCCGATGATAAAGTGCGTGCCATTATTGATATTAAAAACCTGGATGACGAAGACTATGTAAACAATCATTACATTGTTTTATGCACCAAACAGGGTATCATTAATAAATCAAGATTGAAAGATTTTAGCCGCCCACGCCAGAACGGTATCAATGCCATAAACATTAAAGAAGGCGATCAGTTACTGGAAGCAAAACTAACCGATGGTAATTGCGAAATTATGATGGCGGTTAAAAGCGGCCGTGCCATCCGTTTCCCCGAGGCTAAAGTAAGGCCAACCGGCCGCGGTGGTATTGGTGTAAATGGTATTGATGTAGATGATGCAACTGACGAAGTGGTGGGCATGGTTTGCGTTAATGTAGAAGATAAAACCAAAACCGTGCTGGTGGTAAGTGCCAATGGTTATGGTAAACGTACCTTCCTGGATGACCCTGAAACTGGCGAAGCTAATTACCGTATTACCAACCGTGGCGGTAAGGGTGTAAAAACCATTAGCGTAACAGCTAAAACCGGTAGCCTGGTAGGTTTACTGGCCGTAACCGAAGCGGAAGATTTGATGATTACCTGCGTAAGTGGTATTACCATTCGTATGCCGGTGAACCAGATCAGCGAACAGGGCCGTGCCACACAGGGTGTTAAGCTGATACGTGTTGATGAAGGCGATGAAATTGCAGCCATTACACAGCTGGATGAAAAAGAAGTGGAAGAAGTAGTGGTTTTGGATGAAGCAGGAAACCCAATTATTGCAGAAGCAATTACTGATGAAAATACAACAACAACAGAACCCGAAGAACCAGCAGAGCCTTCGGATAGCGAATAAATAATTTGCTTATGAGAAAACAAAAAACCCAATAGTGATATTGGGTTTTTTGTTATAAGAATATGTATTACTGAAAATGAATTTTTAGTAAATGAAATTTATTTTATGCTTTTGTTTGGATATTAATTAAATAATCAAAAAGGCTGGTTTCCGTTGCCAACTCCAACTTCTTCCTCAACCGGTACCGGCTTACTTCCACACCTCTTACCGATATATTCATCAGCTGCGCCATTTCTTTGGTTGATAAATTCATGCGCAGGTAAGCACAAAGCTTAATTTCATTATTGGATATACCGGGATGTTTTTCTTTTAAGGCACTTATAAAATCACTGTGTACTTTATCAAAGTGCAGGGTAAAGTTTTCCCACTCCTGGTCCATATTATCATCTTCGCTGATAGACTTTATCATTTTTTTCAGATCAGCCTCGGCCTGCGGGTTACTGATGCCTTTCATCACATGCCCTAACTCAGTTTTCATTTTAGAAACCAGTTCGCCTTTTTTAACCAGGTGCATGGCCGATGATGCCAACTCCGAATTTTTAAAATTAATATCCGCTTCCAGTTTTTCGTTTCGTAAGGCAACCAGTTCACTTTCCGATTTGGCTATTTCCAGGTCATGGATATAGCGCAGCCTTTTTTGTTCTTCTTCATATTTAGCCTGTTGTAGTTTAAATTTTTTCTCCTGCCATTTGTATAAAAAATACAGGCCTGCAGCAAGTAACAGCAGGTAAAAAGCCTTAGCCCAGTTGGTTTTATACCAGGGCGGCAACACATTAAAAGTATACGTTGCCACTGCCGATTCGTTGCCAAGGTTGTTACGTACTTTAACTTCAAAACTAAATTTACCAGCGGGCAGATTGGTGTATTCTTTTTCTGTTCTGTTTGTCCATTCGCTCCAGTTGTTATCATATCCCTTAAGCCGGTAACTGTATTCAAGATTAGCCTGGTAGCCAAAAAGAGAAGAGGAGTATTCAATGCGAATTGTTTTCCAGCGGTAATTGATGGAAGGGATGTTATCGGCATCCTGTATTTGTTTATCATTATTATAATAGCCGCCAAATAAAAGACTGTCGGTCTTGTTTATAATACTTAGTGTTCGTATCTGTACACCCAGCCTGGGTAATGTTTGTTTGTATTTTTCGTAATTAATATGATAAAAACCTTTTTCGCCACCTAAAAAAATATTGTTTTCATTTACAGGATATATAAATTCAAATCCGCTCAGCATTTTATTATTTAATTCGGGCAGATAAATAACAACCGGTTCTTTTTTGGAAAAATCAATTACACCCAGCGTTTTTTCATGTATGAACCAGATATTGCCATTGCCATCTTCTTTAAGGTACCGTACGCTTTGGCCTCCCAGCAGTTTTAAATAAAATGGCGAAGGTTCAAAAAGATCTTTCTGTTTATTAAAAACATAAACACCTTTTTCTGTTGCAACAACCAATTCGTTCTTGATGGTGTAAATGTGGTTGTTTAATAAAGATGGCAACCCTTTTTTATCAGTGTATGTTAAAGTGCTGTAGCTGCCATCAGGGTTATGTGTAATTTTAAAAACACCATGGTAGGGGTGTGATACCCAGATATTACTGTCCTTATCAAGTTCTACAAAGCGTGATGATTCATCAAAGCCGGGAATTCTTTTAGAGTGTACAAACTGGCCATTGCTGTAATCAAAAATGTTTAAACCATTATACCCACCGGCAACAATACTGCCCGTAGGAAAAGTATTGGAAAGCGGTATAAAATTCCAGAATCCTTTGTCTTGCGATATTGGATTTGCGTTGTTGTTTTGTATAGTAAAAGCACCTTCATGATGGCCCATCAGCAGTTGATTGTTGATATTGGCCAGGCTCCAGGTTTGCCCCTTGGCATTGGCTATGGCTGTAAAATTACCCTTACTGAAACTCATATCCTGCACCTGTTGCAGCGGCACACTGAACAGGCCGTTGGAAGTGCCTAAAAATAACTGCCTGTCAAATATAATGGCATTGTAACCCGATCCATCCTGCAGCATGGGCTTTATCTGCTTGATGGAACTGTTGTAAGTGATCAGGTCAATTCCATTATCCAGGCCAAGCCATAAATTACGCTCACTGTCTAAAAAAATACTCAGTACATTATTATTTTGCAGGCCTTCTGTTCTTGTAAAACTTTGTATGATATTTCCCTTTGTATCGATAATATAAATGCCATTGTTATTGGTAGCCAAAGCAATCCATTCTTTATTAATAGAAGTGGCTGCATAAATCCTTTCATTTTTAAACCGCTGATTATTGTCTGATTGTAAAACGGAAATGTGTGTATCGGATAAAATAAAAAGACCGTTCTTTAACGTGGTGATGATAGCACTATCTTTTTGTATAGGTATGATTGCTGTAACCGGGTCGTTATCAGAGAGGATATTTTCTGCAAATACAGGTGCCCAAACTTCATTTTCAAATTTCAGCAGACCGATGGCATAATCCTGTGCATACAACTTTCCATTGCATAGGCCCAGATAACTCCATTCAGAGGTAGCATTAAAAACTGCAACAGCACGTTCGGTGAACTTAAAGATTTTTTTAGCAGACCTGAAGTAAACATTTCCTTTAAATACCACTATGTCCCACACATCACCAAAAGATCTGTCTTTAGCGGCAATTTGATCAATCAGGGAATAATACAGCAACCTGCCATCAGCAGCAGGGGCAAAATATCCCAGCTCATCCTGTCCGCCTACATATATTCGGTTGGCCGGCCCTATTTCAACCGAACGTACATTTGTTTTATTAGGTAGTGGGTGATTGTTCCAATACTTTCCATCAAAACTTAGCAACCCTTCATTATTGGCAAAGTAAACAATACCGTTCTTATCCTGTTTAATATCCCAGTTCTGAAGGCCTGCTTTATAGGTTTGTTTTGAATAGTTAATAATATCAGGGAAGCCAATTGTGTTTTGGCAAATTACCTGTAGCGGAAATAAAATGAGTAAAAGGACTTGTTTCATGTTTAATTGCAGAATCGGGAGTGTAATTATACAAAAAAAATATGACGTAGTAATGATGTAGCCGAAATAGCTTTAAAATAAGCATTTTATTATACTGATGTAGTAATGATGTGGTACAATATTTTTAAAATGAAGTGGTGTGATCTAGATTTACAGTTCGAATTCTGCTTTTTTTTGATTCACTAAAACGACGCTATATGAAATTAAAGATTGCTATGCTGTGCCTCAGTATTTTTCTGGGCATAATTTCTCAACAGGCCTTCGGGCAAAACATTACCACTTCAGGTAAAGTAAAAAACAAAGCCACCGGCGACCCGGTTATTGGTGCAACTGTAGCCCTTCAGGGGTCAACCACCACCACAACAACCGACGGGACAGGAAGTTTTACCATTTCGGTACCCAAAGGAGGCAAATTAATCATTACCTCTATTGGATATGCTGCAACAAGTATCCAGATCAACAAGGCCGGCGATGTTACCATTTTAATGGAAGAGTCGTCAAAAAGCCTAGATGAAGTGATAGTAGTTGGTTATGGTACCCAAAAGGTAACCAAGGTTTCGGGTGCAATAGCCGGCGTAAAAGCTGCCGCTATTGAAAAACTTAAACCGGTAAGGGTAGAAGATGCTATCCAGGGAACTTCGGGTGTAAATGTTATTCAAAGCGGCTCACCCGGTGCAGCGCCTTTAATACTTATAAGGGGTATTCCTTCTTATAGTAATAATGGCCCATTGGTAGTGGTAGATGGTGTGCCTCAATCGCAGGCAGACCTAAATTCAATTAATTCGGCCGATATAGAAAGTATCAATATTTTAAAAGATGCAGCAACATCTGCCATTTACGGCGTTAGTGGCGGCAATGGTGTAATAATAGTTACCACAAAAGCCGGTCGTAAAAATCAAAAGACTGAATTTACCATCAACAGTTTTTACGGTATACAGCAGGTTGCCAATACGGTTCCGGTGTTAAATGCATCTGAGTATGGTGCTATGGTTAATGAAGGAAGTACCTTAAGCGGTGGCAATATCGTTTTTCCCGACCTATCAGTTTTAGGAAAAGGAACCGATTGGCAGAAAGAGATCTTTAAACAGGCTCCTATACAAACGCATAATATTTCAGCAAGAGGTGGGTCAGAAAGAGTAACCTACTTTTTATCGGGCGCCTGGTTAAGCCAGGGTGGTATTGTTGGCGGTATCGATAAATCGAAGTTCAACCGTATCAATTTCGCATCCAATGTTACATTTGATCTTACTTCTAAACTGAAGTTTATTTTAAATGCCAATTATGTAAACCTGAGTTCAAAAGGTATACAGGAAAATTCTTTCAACAGCATTATTGGCAGCGCATTAAATTACGACCCAACTGTACCGGTTTACAATACCGTACCAAACACAGTTGGTCAGTTTGGTTTCAGTAACAATATTTTATCTGAAATATTCAATCCGCTTACCAAGCTGGAAAATACTTACAACAAAAATGTAGGTAATAAGGTATATGGCAAATTTGAATTGCAGTATGATGTGATTAAGAACTTTAAAATCAGCACACGCTTTGGATATACCAAGTACGATGGTAATGCCAAAACATTTACGCCGCTTGTATTTTACGGATTAAATAATGTAGACAACTCTATGAACGGCGATGGTACTACAGTTACCGGCAAACACAACAGCGTGGCACAGGAAAAAGCAAACTATAACTCTTTTACCTATGAGTTGTTTGGTAATTATAATTTTAAATTAGCCAGGAATCATGCTTTTGAAGTAACCGGAGGTATATCATTTCAAAAATCAAGTGGTAATACTGCCGGCAGCAGCAGGCAGGATGTACCTTTTAACAGCTGGGATTTTGCAGATTATACATCAGCAACAGGAAACAATTCAGCAACCAATCTTTTTGCCAGTACAGGGTATTACTATCAGTATGAAAAAAGGAATGCTTCTATATTTGGCAGGATAAATTACGATTATAAAGAAAAATACCTGGTATCAGTAACAACCCGCAGGGATGGTTCTACATCCTTTGGGAAGGAACAAAAGTGGGCAATTTTCCCTTCGGGCTCAGTGGGATGGGTAGTAAGCAAGGAGAATTTCTTTAAATCAAAATTGATCGATTTTCTTAAGATCAGGGCCAGTTATGGTTCAGTAGGTAATGATAAAGTTGATCCAACATACCGATACATTCAAACTGATTACCTGGCTTCTTTATATGGTTCAGGAAACAGTATTGGTTACACCTACGGTAATACTTTTTACTCAGGATCTACTTTAGGCTCTTTGGGTAATGATAAATTAGCCTGGGAAGAACAAACCCAGCTGAATGCAGGTTTTGATATGAATTTTTATAAGAACAAATTTAATATTTCAGTTGATTACTTCGAGAAAAGAACAAAGGGATTAATATACCAGGGTACAGCACCGGCAGTTATTCTGGGAACAGTTTCTGCTCCGCCTGCCAACATTGGTTCTACCAAATCAAGTGGTCTTGATCTTACTTTAGGATATACCAGCAAAATAGGCAAAGACCTAAAAGTTTCTACCACAGCAACTTTTACCACGGTTAAAAACCTGGTAACCGGCACCAATGCAGAAGGTACAGCAAGAATTACCGGTGGTGGCTATTTTAATGGTCAGTCTCAAACTGTAAGTGTATTTGAAAAAGGCAAAGCTCCTTACTATTATTATGGATATAAAACCGACGGCTTATTTCAAACCTATGCCGAAATTGCAGCCAGCCCTACACAGGCAGGCGCACAACCCGGTGATATTAAATTTGCCGACCTGAATGGTGATGGTATCATTGATTCAAAAGATCAAACACAAATAGGAAACCCTTTTCCAAAATTCACCATTGGCTGGAACCTGAACCTGGAGTATAAAAACTTCGATCTTTCAGTTTTAAGCTACGCTTCTTCCGGCAATGATGTATACCGTGCTTTGGAAAGAAACGGTAACCTCACCAATAAATTCGCCAGTGTTTTAAACAGGTGGACAGGACCCGGAACAACCAATGATGCACACAATCCAAGGTATTCATTTACTGATGCCAATAACAACAGCCGTGTATCAGACAGGTATGTAGAAGATGGATCTTTCATCAAGATCAGGAATATTGTATTGGGTTATAATTTCCAGTTAAAACCAATCAAAAAGGTATTTAAAACCGTAAGGTTATATGGTCAGGTAAAAAATGCATTCACCTTTACCAAGTATACCGGTTACGATCCTGAAATAGCTGCTCCGTTGCAGGATGTAGGCGTTGACCGTGGTGCATATCCACAGGCAAGAACCTATGCAGTAGGACTGGATATCAAATTTTAATTCATTCAATAAATAATAGTAAAATGAAAAAATTACAAATAAAAATACTTGGCATCTTACTCGCAGGAAGTATGCTTGTATCCTGTAACAAATGGGTTGATTATAATCCGAAAGATGATTTTAAAATTACCGACCTGGAATATTTTAAAAGCGAAGCAGATTACAGATCTATAGCTGTAGGTACTTACGCTCCTTTGCAATGGCTTAACCAGGTTGTTCCGGTAGGAGATATCATTTCTGATAATTCTGTAACCGGTGGCGAAAGTGCATCTGACGTGCTTTCATTACAGCAGATCAATAATTTCACCCACACACCAATCAATGGTACCATTGCCGATCTGTGGCAATCATGCTACGAAGGCATTAACCGGGCTAATTATATGCATCAGTATAAAGATAAAAACCCGGCAGGCGAAACCATTACGTTTCCGGGTAAAGATGCTTTGTATGGTGAAGTATATTTTGTAAGGGCATACTACTATTTTACATTGGTAAAAATGTTTGGTGGTGTTCCGTTGTTTGTTGATAAAAGACTTACTTTTTCTGACCTGGGCACTATTACAAGAGCCAGCCAGGCCGATGTGTACAAACAAATTGAAACAGACTTAACCAACGCCATTGCGGTTTTGCCCGTTGTGCAGGTAGAAAAAGGAAGAGCAACCAAATATGCCGCACAGGCTTTATTGGGTAAAGTATTATTGTATCAAAATAAATATGCACCGGCTGCGGCCATGCTTGATAATGTAATTACTCCAAATGCTTTTTCGTTGGTGTCCGATTTCAATTCAATCTTTTTACCAAGTGGCGAAAACGGACCCGAGTCTGTTTTTGAAATACAATACTCCAACGGTTCGGCTACATACGATTGGGGACATGTAACCCGTGGACAGGGAAATTATTCGGTTCAGCAATGTGGTATACGTGGATTAAATGGTTCTGCAGCCATGCCTTACAACCCGGGCTGGAGCACTAATTTACCAACGCAAAACCTGGCAGCAGCTTATGCCGCCGGAGATAAAAGAAAAGCGGTTACCGTGCTGGATATTGAAGCATACAAAACTGCCAACCCCGGATTAAATATTACCTACCAGGTAGCGCCTTATCAAAACACCGGTTTATACAATCAAAAATATTTACCACGCAAAGGCGAAACATCCGGACAGGTTGAATTAAACTATTCAAACAATTTCCGCACTATTCGCTATGCAGATGTATTGCTGATGGCTGCTGAAGCATTCAATAAATCAGGAAACGATCTGAAGGCGCAAACCTACCTGAACCTTGTTCGCCGCCGTGCTTTTGGAGATCTGTTGCATGATATTAATTTAACAGGCACAGCTTTGTACGATGCCATCCTGAATGAAAGAAGACTGGAACTGGCCATGGAAGGCGAACGCTTTTTTGACCTGGTAAGAACCGGTAAAGCCGCTTCGGTTTTGGGCACATTAGGATTTGTTGCCGGCAAACATGAACTGTTTCCTATACCACAGGGCGAAGTTGATTTGGCGGGTTTAACACAAAACCCCGGTTACTAATCTTTAACTAACTAAAAATAACGATTATGAATGCAATAAAATATTTCTTCAGCGCCTGTTGCCTTTTACTGGTTTTGGGTAGCTGTACAAAAACAGTAAACGATGATCTATCGTTTGTTGATGCTGCTGCTGCACCTGCCAAGCTATCTGTAATGTTTGATATTACTCAGGATAACACGGGGCTGGTAACCATTACACCAAATGGCGAAGGTGCCATTTACTATGATGTATATTATGGTGATGCAACTACCGTACCTGTAAATTTATCTGCAGGAAAAAATACAACGCACATTTATGCCGAAGGCACTTACAATGTAAAAATTGTGGGCCATGCGGTTAATGGTAAAACAACCGAACTCATCCAGAAACTAACCGTGTCTTTCCGGGCACCGGAAAACCTGGTAGTTACCTGGGCCATTGATGCGGTAAACAATTTTAAAGTAAATCTGTCGGCTACCGCTTTGTACGAAACTGCATTTAAAGTATTCTGGGGCGATGTTGCCAACGAACCCGGCCAGCCATTTTTAGAAGGCCAGAATGTTAACCATGTGTATGCTGCCGTAGGTACTTACACGCTAAGAGTAGTTGCTTACAGCGGTGGTTCTGCAACCACCACTTACACAACCACGGTTAATATTGTTGATCCCGTTTTAATACCAATAACCTTCGAGTCGGCAACGGTTAATTATGCTTTTACCAATTTTGGTGGTGCTACGGCAACCAAAATTGCCAACCCACAAAGCAATGGTATTAACACCAGTGCCAATGTAGGCCGTATGGTAAAAAATGCACCTGAAGTTTGGGCCGGTAGTTTTTTAACCCTGGGCGGACCCATTGATTTTTCGGCGAACAAAGTTTTCAGAATGAAAGTGTTTTCTCCAAGAGTTGGTGCTAAAGTTTTACTTAAGGTAGAAAACCTGACCAACGGCGGAATCTTTTTTGAAAAAGAAGTGCTAACCACAGTAGCCAATACATGGGAAGATATGGCATTTGATTTCAGAACCATTAACACCAGCAATGCTTATTCAAAAGTTGTTTTAATATTCGACCTGGGAACAGTAGGAGATGGCTCGGCTAATTTTACCTGGTTATTTGATGATATCAGGCTAACCAACCAGATGCCTGTATCTGTACTGGCATTGCCGGTTACATTTGATTTGCCAGGTGTAAATTATGAGGTTACCGATTTTGGTGGCAATGCAAGTGTACCTGCAACCGACCCTACCAATGGTGCCAATAATGTAAAGAAGACCACAAAAACAAGTGGTGCCCAAACCTGGGCCGGAAGCACCATTGGTGCAAGCTTTAATGCACCCATTGGTTTTACTGCAACCAAAACACAAATGAGTATAAGGGTTTATTCTCCTGCAGCCGGTTTGCGTGTAAGATTAAAAGTAGAGGACAAAACAAACCCTGCAAGATCGGTTGAAACAGAAGCCATGACACAGGCTGCCAATACCTGGGAAACCCTGGTATTTGATTTTGCAACACCGTCTATCGGCACAGCATCTATGAACCTTGCCTATACTTATGATATGGCATCTGTCTTTTTTGATTTTGGAAATAATGGAACAGGAAGTGTATTTTATTGGGATGATGTTACCTTCCTGGCTACAAACGTTATACCTAATTACCTGACACTGCCGCTCGATTTTCAATCAACATATGCTTATCCTTTTGTAAATTTTGGTGGTGCAACAGCAACTGTTGTTAACAATCCAAATCCATCAGGTATCAATACAAGCAGCAAGGTTGGTAAAATGGTAAAAGGTGCACCGGAAGTTTGGGCAGGCAGTTTTATAGACCTGGTAAACCCAATCAATTTCACGGTATTAAGAACCTTTAAAGTAAAAGTATATTCACCACGGGTGGGAGCCAAGTTGTTGTTGAAAGTAGAGAATCCAACCAACGGAGCAGAGTTTTATGAAAAAGAAGCTACTACAACCGTTGCCAATGCATGGGAGGAGTTAACCTTCGATTATACAGCCATTCCTTTTGGTTTTTATTCAAGGGTGGTGTTGATATTTGACCTGGGAACAGCAGGAGACGGCTCAGCAAACTTTACCTATTATTTTGACGACATCAGACTTAATTAATTTTAAAAAATCAAGATTATGATAACGATAAAAAAATCATTCATTGCGCTTTTTTTGCTTACTGTGGTTTTCAGCAGTTGTAAAAAAGCAGAATATACCATTGGTGATATCATTACACCAACAGGCCTTGTACTGAATACAGTGGTGGTTGGTACCGATGCATTAAACCCGTTTGGTAACGGAACCGGTAAAGTAGATATTACTGTAACCGCTGCCAATGCCTTAACCTATAAAATAGATTTTGGCGATGGTACTGCACCGCAGCTGGTTCCAACGGGTATTATTCAATACCGCTATGGTAATCCCGGTACGGCCGAGTATAATATTACCGTAAATGCCATTGGCACAGCAGGGGTTATGAGTACCATTACCAAAAAGGTAAAAGTGTTTGTAAACTTTCAGATACCGGTAGCCATTTTACAAAATCTTACCGATGGTTCATCCAAAGTATGGCAAACAGACCATGATGCTCCCGGGCATTTTGGAGTAGGTGCTGCAGGCGCATTTTTTCCTAATTATTATTCAGCTTCGCCCAATTCACGTGAGGCATGTGCTTATGATGATGAGATCACTTTTTCTAAAGATGCCAATGATAATGTAAAGATGTCCATCAATAATAAAGGAGCTTCTTTCTCCATCGGAGCAGCTACAACTTTTTATGGTTTTGGCGGCGGCGATGGTTGCTATGCCATCAATACCGGTGGTTTAAAATCATTGATATTCATGAACGCAACTTCTGCTTCATTACCAACAGAGTCTACCCGTATCCAGTTCAGCGTACCGGGTAATGGCATCATCAATTTTGGTACCGGCGGAACCATGTATGAGATCATGTCTATTACCGATACACAAGTACACTTGCGTAATATCGGTGCCGATGGTAATTCGTGGTATCAAAAATTAATTAAAAAGTAAAGCTGTCAGTCTGAGCTTGTCGAAGACGGTATGGCGAATAAACCGGGTTCGACAAGCTCACCCTCACAAACTTTATAACAGAACGAACTAAAATAACGACCATGAGTTTAGCAAAAAATTCAGCCTTGTTGACTTTCCTTTTTATTGTACTGTTAAGCTGCAGTAAAGGAAACTCAGGCACCGGCGGAGGTACCACACAAATAGCGCCAACCAACCTGGTGGTTACAGCAACACCCAGTACCGATGGCAGTGGCAATGTAGCATTTACGGCTACCGCCACCAATGCCGTTACTTATATTTTTGAGTATGGTAATGGCATTATTGAAACAGTACCCGGCGGCCTGGTAACCTACAAATACACAACAGCCGGTAATATTACCTACACAGTAAATGTTACTGCAAAAAGCAGCTCGGGTTTAACCATCAGCAAATCAATACAGGTAACTGTAAATACAACAGGCGGTGGTGGTACGCCAACAACATTGGTATTCAGCGATGAGTTTAACACCAATGGCGCACCCGACCCCACCAAATGGGGTTACGAAACCGGCACCGGCAGCGGCGGCTGGGGCAACAATGAGCTGCAGTATTATACCACCCGGCCCGAAAATTCTATTGTGCAGGGCGGTGTATTAAAGATCATGGCGCTTAAAGAAAATTATATGGGCAGTACTTATACATCGGCCCGTTTATTATCTAAAAATAAATACTCGTTTAAGTACGGCAGGATAGAAGTAAGAGCCAAATTTCCTACGGGTGTTGGTACCTGGCCTGCAGCCTGGATGCTGGGCGATAATATTGGTGCCGTGGGCTGGCCTAATTGTGGCGAAACGGATATTGTTGAGCACCTGGGCCGTGATCTGAACAAAATTTACGGCACCCTGCATTATCCCGGCCGCTCAGGCGGTAATGCCGATGGCGGTACCATTATGATACCGGATGCAACAACAGCTTTTCATACCTACGCGGTTGATTGGACGGCATCAAGCATAAAAATTTATGTAGATGCCCAGTTGTTTCATACAGTAGCCAACACTGCATCCATGCCATTTAATCAAAACTTTTTCATCTTATTAAATATGGCCATGGGCGGCAATTTTGGTGGTGCGGTTGATCCTGCATTTACCAATGCAACTTTTGAAGTGGATTATATTAGGGTGTATCAATAAAGGTTAAAAGTTGAAAGTGGAAAGTTGAGAGTTGAAATTCAGGTTAAATATATTACTTGTTATGACTCCTTTTAGCTCTCAACTTTCCACTTTCCACTTTCAACTTCTTTAGGCAGTTAGTTTTCTCATAGCAATCATTACTAAGCGGATCGTATTCACTTATACTGGTAGATACCTCCGCTTTTTACAGAACCTTTTAAGCTTTAAATCTAATGAACCACAGCAGATATAAATCAGCAGGCTATCTCTTACTTATTTGTTTAGTAATTTTTAATACAGTTGCAAGGGCACAAAACAGCGTAAAAGATCCTGTTGCTTTGGAAGAAAAGATAAATGCGCTGCTGCAGAAAATGACCCTGGAAGAAAAAGTGGGGCAGATGAACCAGTACAACGGCTTTTGGGAAGTAACCGGCCCGGCACCAAAAGATGGTGATGCTAAAAAGAAATACGATCACCTGCGCAAAGGCATGGTAGGCGCTGTTTTAAATGTAAAAGGCACCGAAAATGTGCGTAAACTGCAGGAGATAGCCGTAAAAGAAACCCGCCTGGGTATACCGCTGTTGTTTGGATACGATGTAATACACGGACACAAAACTCTTTTTCCCATTCCGCTGGGCGAAGCTGCCAGCTGGGACCTTGCCGCCATCGAAAAATCGGCACGTACTGCCGCTATTGAAGCATCGGCTGCAGGCATAAACTGGACCTTTGCACCCATGGTAGATATTACCCGTGATGCCCGCTGGGGAAGGGTAATGGAAGGGGCAGGAGAAGATACTTATCTTGGCACCAAAATAGGCCTGGCCCGTATCAAAGGTTTCCAGGGCGATGACCTGGCTGCTAATAACACCATTATTGCCTGTGCCAAGCATTTTGCCGGCTATGGCTTTGCCGAGGCCGGGCGTGATTATAATACCGTAGATGTAGGCACAGCAACCCTGTACAATGTAATACTGCCGCCCTTTAAAGCAGCGGTAGATGCAGGCGTACAAACCGTAATGAACTCCTTTAATACCCTTAACGGCGTACCGGCAACCGCCAATAAATGGCTGCAACGGGATATTTTAAAAGATGCCTGGAAGTTTAATGGCTTTGTGGTAAGCGACTGGGGATCGGGCATGGAAATGATTGACCACGGCTTTGCTAAAGACCTGAAACAGGTAGCCGAACAAAGCGCCAATGCCGGCAGCGATATGGACATGGAATCTTACGCCTATGTAAACTACCTGAAAGAGCTGGTTGAAACCGGAAAAGTAGATATTAAAGTGGTAGATGATGCCGTAAGGCGGGTATTAAGGGTAAAATTCAGGCTGGGCCTGTTTGATGATCCTTACCGGTACTGCGACTCTGCCCGTGAGAAGGAGCTTATTTACAACCCGGCACATGCCGTAGCAGCGCTGGATGTAGCCAAAAGATCAATAGTATTACTAAAAAACACATATGTGAAGGGTAGTGGCCGGCCCTTGTTGCCATTAGTTAAAAACCAGCAGAAAATTGCGGTTATTGGCGCCCTGGCTAATGATAAAAACAGTCCGCTGGGTAGCTGGCGCATTGGCAGCGATGATAATACCGCCGTTTCGGTAATGGAAGGACTTAAAAAGTACTCCAACAACCTTACATACGCCAAAGGGGCCGATGTAGCCATTGGCAAAACCGACTTTATAAACGAAGTAAAAATAAACGAAACCGATAAAACAGGGTTTAAAGAAGCTATTCAATTGGCTAAGAGTTCTCAACTGGTAATCATGGTGTTAGGCGAGCATGGTTTCCAAAGCGGGGAAGGCCGCAGCCGTACTAAACTTGATTTGCCCGGCGTACAGCAGCAGCTTTTAGAAGCCGTATATGCGGTAAATAAAAACATTGTACTGGTACTTATGAACGGCAGGCCGCTGGCAATTACCTGGGCCGATGAGCACATACCAACTATTGTAGAAGCCTGGCAACTGGGCAGCCAGACCGGCAATGCCATTGCGCAGGTATTATTTGGCGATTACAACCCATCCGGCAAACTGCCCATGACATTTCCACGCAGTGCAGGACAAGTGCCCATTTATTACAATCCCTACAACACCGGCCGCCCGGGGCCAAAACCCGAGGTTTTCTGGAGCCATTATACCGATGAGAGCAATAAACCCCTGTACCCGTTTGGCTTTGGCCTTAGCTATACCAGCTTTGCCTACAGCAACCTGGTAATAAATGATGCCAACCCGGCCGCCATTACAGTAACAGCCACCGTAACCAATACTGGTAAACTGGATGGTGAGGAAGTAGCCCAGTTATATATGCGGGATAGAATAGCCAGTGTGGTAAGGCCCATTAAAGAGTTAAAGGGCTTTAGCAAGTTTAGCCTGAAAGCCGGCGAAACCCGCCAGGTAGCATTTACCTTAACTGCAGCTGAACTGGGTTTTTACAACAATACAGGCGATTTTGTACTTGAGCCCGGCGATTTTGATGTGATGGTGGGCGGAAATTCGGTGGAAGGGATAAAAGGAAATTTTACACTTAAATAATTGAGCCGTCAGCCTGAGCCTGTCGAAGGCGGGTTTCTCATAGCAAACCGGTTTCGACAAGCTCAACCTGACAGCTTTTAGTTTCACGCCGGGATCGCTATGGAGCAGACAAACCTCTGCGTGAAATAAAAAAGGGGCCTAAGTAGAAACTTTGCCCCGTTATTCCAATATCTATGAAAAGCCAGCGTAAAGACTGGCATTCAGAATACAAAATTGCCGCTTTAAAAAGGAACCACTGTTATACAATTCATTGTGAGAACTACATAATTCTGCATAAAATCTCCCTGTTTACAGTTATTCGGCGCATTTCAATAAAAACCCTCCGGCAATCTGCAGAAGGAGCTATCAAAAGCATTATCCAAACTCATTAAACATAACTTAGCCCAGGGCGGTAAACTAAACGCTGGCAGCATACAGATAGGGTGTTCAAAATAGTCTATTTAACATAATGTTAATTATAAGTAATAATAATGAACCTAACTGATTGGTAATCAATATCAAAATCCTCCTATAACCGAATGTTATGTAAACCAGCCTGCAAAATGCCTAAACAAAACCTTGTACACTATATGTAATAAAAAGCTGCAGAAATTTTTAAAATGATCTGCCAGAAAAAATCCGGATCAGTATTGATTATCAATTAAAAAACGTGATTGACCAGGTTGGTGAACGTATCGATATCCCGTCAGGCAGCCTGATAAACCAGGTTGTACAAGTGATGGATATCCCGTTACCCAACCTGTTAAAACAGGTTAATAGCCTATGGATACCCCGTGGTACAACCTGGTAATACAGGTTGGGTAACCTATGGCTAACCCGTTAAAATGCCAAAAAATGAGGTTGGTTGGCCTATGCACCATACGTGGGATAACGTATAAAAACAGGTTGTACCATGTATAAGCCATCTCTATTTAACCTATGGACATCCCTTAAAACACAAAAAAATACCCCGCAATTGCAGGGTATTTAATTAATATACAGCTATTTACAACAAAAAGGCTGTTTTAAGGTGTTACCGGGCCTTCCGGTGTATCCGGTGTATCATCTGTATCAATGCCGCCGCCGCCGCCTGTATTGTTATTGGTTTTAAAGAATGGCAGCAGTTCGTCGTACTTGCTTTCCCAGCCTGCGCCGGGTGCCGTGCCCATTTTGTACTTGGTAAAATCATAATCGGTTTGGGCTGCCTTGTAGGCATCATAATCGTGGGTAATGCGTATATTATTGCAGATATTACCAGCCTCGGCCATTTTGGCTATAAAACCGGCAATAAAAGTACGGTCTGCCCAGTCCAGCATGGTTTCGGCATAGTCCACATCCGGGCAGTCAAGATGCGGCTGGTTGGTATGGTACTCCAGTGTTTTTTGTACCACCAGTTTATTCTGCTCCGATATACTGCCAAATTTCTGGCGTTCTTCGGGGCTAAGGTTACGGCTTTTGCCGTTTAAAACAGCAAGGATCTCGTTCCATGCATTGTTAATGATGTCAATTTCAGGCTGGCTGAAATGCTCATTGTTAAGGTTGCTGATAGGCATACGCTTAAAATTTAAAATATTAATAATTAAAATACCCTGGATGTAATAAGGATTTGGCCTGGTCTTTAAATAAGAATGATTGGGTTGAGGAGATAAAAATAGAAAGTATATAATTATTGTGCAATACCACAAAGTGGTAAGTTTTTGGGGAGTGGTACTACCCTGCCGGCTTTAGTATATTTAGATAATAAAAGATTTATTAGTTAGCCAGGGTACACAAAAACCTGCGTTTTTTGTATTGTTGGTACATTAAACAATATTTTATACGAAAATAAAGTTTCGCATTTTTCATTGTTGAATTATGTATATATTTATTAATCAAAACCATAAGTGTAGCGGTAAATTTACCTGCGTATATTTATGAGTTGCCTGCTATGCTTTTTGACTACTCTGCTAACATCAAACTGACAGACATTTAATGAATATCTTAGACAAATTTTTCGGAAAGGAAGACAATCAAAAAATCATAGACAAATCTCCATGCCTTGCTCCCTGGTCTTTTGGCAAAGACAATCCAAAACTAATTAAAGACGATAAAACTTTACATTGGAAGGCAATCGGTTCCAATGGCATTACTTCATTGACAGACGAAGACGGGAACTGTTATGCTTTTCTTAGTATGGCTTGTTATATTCTGCCAGCAAATGACTGCAAGTCTTTTTTGATTTGGGACAGAAGTCTTGATAAAACAATCGGACTTCAACCCATAAAAATATGCTACTACGAATGTGACAAACTTCAACCTATTGTTGAGAGAGATAAAACAATTTCCAAGATGGACAGAGAGAAAAGTAAGATTCATTTTGCAGATGAGCCAGCGGCTAAAGTTGAATTTGCATTCAATCCAAGAGAAGAATCAATGAAGTCTGATTTCCCTGTAGAATTCAAAAAATTTGGGGAATTTATTTTTATCACTGAACTTGAAAATTTATACGATAACCCTGACCCCAAAAACTATTGGCACAACACAACCATGCTTTTAATTAAACCAGACAGTGGATGGATTTTTAATTATCCGCAGGACTGGTTTAATAAATCTAATTGTGACTTTGGTTATCAATGGATAACGAGAGCAATTAGAAATCCAAAAACAAATTTAATTCATGGACAAGGTATAAGAATTTCGGACTTTGTACTTGACAAATCAAACAGGGAACAGCTTAATAAGTAGCACAGCAGGCAACATTGGGTTTGCTGCAAGGCTGGCTGGACATTGGAGCAATGGTCATTTTATCGCTGTTGTGCTTCATCTGGGCCGGACAAACATCGCTGGGCTTTTGTTTGTTAACTTGTACTTTTATATCTTTAATCAGCAGCGGTTCCGGGCGGACGAGCAATGAATTCCAGCCCTGCAGCAAGCCCCGCTCGTTAGCTGTGATTTTAGAGCGACACACCGACAGACAAAATGAAAACATTATCAGAGATTAAGTTTGACAAAATAATTAAAGACGGCTTTCACGAATTGTTGAAGCCGTTAGGCTTTAAGAAAAAAGCAAACAACTTTTATTTGCGGCTTGAAACTATTGGACAGATTATTAATGTTCAAAAAAGTTCATTTGGAAATAAGGACAGCATAAGCTTCACAATAAACACAGGCATTTTTGTTCCAGAATATTGGCTTGCATTTTACAACTTTAGTGACAAAGGAGTTCCTGACTACCCGACTGAACCAGAATGTTTAATTAGAAAAAGAATTGGAGACCTACGTAACCAACACGACACTTGGTATGACATTAAAGAGCGTACTGACGAGCAACAACTAATTAACGAA
Source organism: uncultured Chitinophagaceae bacterium (assembly GCA_963715585.1). Classification (GTDB taxonomy): domain Bacteria; phylum Bacteroidota; class Bacteroidia; order Chitinophagales; family Chitinophagaceae; genus Ferruginibacter. The sequence continues at coordinate 1,872,575 of OY970254.1, forward strand.
ATGAAAAGGAATTTGACAGATTTCATTTTACCATATTTTGACAGACTGAATAGCACTGAAAAAATGCTTCAGGAATTAGATAAAGCAGATATGATGATGACACCTTTGGGAAAACTAATCGTTTATGGAGAATTTAAGCAGTTTGACAAAGCTAAACGAGAATACGAAGGACTTCTGAAAACCAAAATAAACCCACATTTCTTAATGACAGTAAAAGAATATGGACAGAAATATAGGCTTGACAAATAGAAAAACCACAGCTAACATTGGTATTGCCAATAGTTGGGCTCGACATTGTAACAATCAGCAGCTGTAATTCTATTGTACTTCAGTTCAGGGCTTGACGAACAAAGCCAAACTTTAGTTCTTAATATTTAACTTTATTAAAAAAGCCAGGCAGCGGCTCCGGGCGGAAGGAATTCTAATTCCCAACCATCGGCAATACCTGCTCGTTATAAGCCATAATTCAGCACTTCATTAATTGAAATAAGTAAAATTCAAAGCAATTATCTTCACTTAAATTATACAAAATGAGAAAACTTCGATACGGGATATTGGGAGGGGTATTTGTTTTTGCCTTATTCCTAGCCATTCAAAATAACTTTGGCCAAGCAATCAGTAAAAATAAACAGTCTTTACAGGATAGTATAAAACGTGAAATTTCAATACGACAAGACAATGAAGCAATGCAAAGGCTAGGGCAAAAGGTTGATGATATGGAAAAGTATATAAATGAAAGCCAAAAATATATTGATGCCGGTCAGAAAAACTTGGATTTATGGTTAAAATATTTGGCTTTCACTTTATCTGTACTTATTGGGTATTCAATATTCAATGGCCTAAGATCACGTGATTTAGCTAAAGATGAATTAATTGAAATAAAAAAAATAAAAGAAGAAATTAAAAAAGTAGCAACTGAGACTGAAGAACGTTTAAATGTCGTTAAAAATAAAATAACAGAAATAGAAACGACAGCTGTCTCTGCGAAAAGTATTGAAGCCAGGATGACTCAACAGCTTAATGAAATTGGACTCAAAGCAGATATGGTGTTAACCGAACAGCAGGAGAAAATAATCGAAGAATCCATAAATAATGCTAAAGACGATTTGCACAAAAGTGGACTTGATACTTTTAAAAATCTTTATTATGCCAAAGGATTGCAGGCCTATAATGAAAAAAGGTGGGAGGATTGTGTAAGACTTTGGACTACATATATTGACTTAGATGATACAAATGCTACAGCATATTTTCAACTCGGGACCGCATATGGCCAATTAGCAAGGAGTGCTCAAAATAACAAAGACCTTTTGAATAAAGGCATTGATAATTTAGATAAAGGACTTAGTATAAATCCGAAAATGCATGGTGCCTTAAACAACAAAGGGAGTTTTTATAAGGATCTAAATCAATTAGACAAGGCCTTGGATTATTATAGCCAAGCAATAATTTTAAATCCAAATCGTACTCTTTATTTAGACAATAGAATAAAACTACTAGATAAGTTAGGAAGAAAAGATGAAGCCGATATTGATCGAAAAGTTCTAGCAGAAATAGAACTTACTGATAAAAAAGGGGAAAATAGTTAGTAATGTAAGGTTTCAATAACGGCTTATAACAAAAGGTTTTGTGCAATTGGGGCATGACGTTGAAACAATTATCGGCAGTGCATATCCAGGCTTTGGTTTCGGCGGACGGAATTCTGTTGGGCAGTAGCTCTAAACTTCGGCTTTTAGTTATAAATTTAGCTTCGGTTCCGGGCAGACAGTTGGTTAATTCCCCAACTGCACAAAGCCTCGAACGTTGTATGCAATTACCTAAAGTATCAATAAAGACTTGAGGATAAATTAGCTTCGTCAAAAGCTCCCTTAATTAAAAAAAAATGAAAAAGAGCTTATTTTTCTTGTGTTGTGTGTGGACGGCTCATTTTTCATTCTGCCAGGATAATCCTATTCATTATTTAACCCTTAAAAAAAAAGGAGACTCGCTTTATTTAGCAAAAGACTATAAAAACTCAGCAATCACATTCTCTTCAGCATTTAGGGTACAGGGCGCAAAACCTACTATTACGGATCGATGGACCGCTGCCAGTTCATGGACTTTGAGTAATTATTTCGACAGCGCATTTTCAGAATTAAATATTATTGCCGGCTCGCAGGGTTTGACATTTGGGAAGTCAAGAGATATAATAGGTGACAGAGACTTTATTCTTTTACATAATGATAGCCGTTGGATGGATTTTGAGTACAAAATGTTTTTAAACTCCGTGATCTCAAATAGTATATCATTTATTGAGGTAAACGATATACTAATTGACGAATTGTTTTCTCCATTACATAACGACAAGCGTTGGCAGGATATAAAGGAAAAAATTTGTTTAAATGCGTATAAAACATTTTTGTTAGATCAAAAAGACGCTGGAGGAATATTGAGTATACCTGTCCAATACAACTTACAATTCTCCCTTGCTTTAGGTAATAATGATGATAATGCATTTATTCATTTGAACGATGCTGCATATGTTTTTCTCAGAAAAAAGCAGTTTGAAAAAGCATATAATATCTTAAAGGCGAGTATTAACAATTTTCCTCCAAATTATGTACTTTATCAGAATATGGTAGATTATTATAAAGCCACTGGGGATAAGGAAAGGGCTTATGTATATTTTTCCAGGGCCGAAGTAGTCAAGTATAAAAAAATAAATATCCTTTCAGATACTCTACTGAGAATTGATTCAGCAATAAAAGCAGAATACCGAAACTTTTCAGATAATATCGGTTATGAATTTCGGGCTCCTGAGTACCTGGTTACGACAATTGCTAATGCGCTATTAAAGAAAGGAATGGCTGACAAGGCTTTCGACCTATTTAAAATGAACCTTTCTAACTATCCCAACAGTTTTGCGCTATATGAGGAAATAGGAAATTATTATACCAAAAGGGACAATAAAGAAAAAGCAAATGAATACTTTTCGAGCTCACTAAAAATCCAGTACAAATTATCCGATAACTTTTTTGATTCATCGTTTACACCACTAGGATATATCAAATCATATTTCCAGAATATGTCGAATCAGAAGGGGCATCTTGTTATGCCCCCAATATTAATGATCAATAAACTTTATAATTACTATTTTACAACAAAGAATTATGGAAAAGCTTTGGACATAATAAAAATGAATGTCGATAACTTTCCTGAAAGCTGGGATAGTTATGCCCGTATGAGTGAACTATACCGAGCCATAGGTGATACAACCAAAGCAAATCAATTTAAGAGGCAATCACTTAAAATTAAAAATGTTTATTTACCGGATAGCAGGAATGGTGCGGCCGTAATTGCAGACTCAACATTTAATACAGTTGTAGTTAATCCGGTTTGTTCCAAGAATTGTCCAACTATAATAATTGATGAAGCACATTACAATAGCGGATTTACTGCAGTGGACAGGTACAAACCATTTGCGACCCTGATGATTAATGATGGGTATAAAGTAGTGCGAGGTCGGGAACCTTTTACCAAACAACTTTTGGCTAAAACAAATGTCGTAGTTATTGCAGGCCCAAGACTGATGCCTGATTCTGAAATTCAAATTCTGAAAGATTGGATCATTAAGGGAGGAGCGATGTTGGCTATAACAGATCATGATAATCTTCAATTTGATAGGTTACTTAAATCCTTTGGGGTGGAAACAAATGAAGTTTCTCTTACGCAAGACTCAATTCATGCAATGTTTGCCAAAGATGGAGTCCAAGGCCAAGGCTATATTGTATTTAGTGAAAGTGATAAACTTTTAGGTAATCATGTTATCGTGAAAGGAAGAAATCAAACAGAGACAGTTAGACGAGTACAAACATTTTCAGGAAGATCGATCGTAGGGCCGCCGGGTAGTTCGGTACTTCTTCGGTTAAGTGAATCTGCAGTAGACTATATGACTATAGACGCAGATAATATAAGGTCCAGGATTCCTGTTAAAACCAAGGGGATACGATCACATGGCATCGCATTAACTTTTGGGAAAGGCAAAGTAGTGGTGATAAGTGAGGCTGCGACATTAACGGCGCAATTATTCTCAGCAGAACCATATAGAACAATAGATGAATTTGGTAAAATAGGAATGAATACACCTGGGTCAGATAACAAGCAGTTTACTTTAAATATTATAAGGTGGTTGACCGGGTATTTAAAATAAATTTTCAATCAACTGCCTACAACATGGGGCTTTCTACCATGCTGGCTGAAGAATATATCCTGATCGTCCCGTTCGCTTATCATCTGTAGTCCGGGCTGGACGAATAAATCTCAGCGACAGAATATAACATCATCTTCATTAACTTTTTTCGCCGATGTTGGTGTTCCTCCCCCAGCCCGCAGCCAACCGACCGCCGTTGTTGGTGTTCGTGTGTTGGCCATTGCAGCAAAGCAATCACCAACAACCAGCAGAGTGCCTGCATAAAATTGCCCGCAATAGCAGAGAGCCGCAAAAAATGCCAATGCCTGCAAAAACAAAAAAATAAATAACTTGGTGTAACAGATAACTCAGGTTACAATGCCCAATATAATAACAGAATACCCTCAATTCTTCACCGCTACAAACCTGGAGTGGAAAAAACTGCTTAAACCCGATAAGCACAAAGACATAGTAATTGACAGCCTGCGTTTTTTAGTAAAAGAAAAAAGAATCATCCTGTATGGATTTGTAATTATGGATAACCACATACACCTGATATGGCAAATGCAGGCAGGCATTAAACCTGCAGATGTACAAAGAGATTTCTTAAAATACACCGCACAAAAAATAAAAAAAGATCTGCAAAAAAATCATCCAAAAGTGCTGAGCCTGTTTAAAGTAAAAACCAAAGACAGGCAATACCAGTTTTGGGAACGAAATGCATTGAGTATTGAACTGAATACTGAAAAAGTATTTCAGCAAAAATTAAATTATATACATAACAACCCTGTAAAAGCAGGATTATGTACATTGCCTGAAGATTATCGCTATTCTTCCGCATCTTTATATGAATTAAATAAAACTGAATGGGAGTTTTTAACTCATATAAAAGATTAAAAATGCCGGAGTGGGTTTCTTAATGATGGCAAGAGTCTGCAGGTTGTTGGTGATTGCCAACGCTGCCTTGCTATCTGCACGAACACCAACAACGGCGAAACCTGGATTTATGCAGCCGGCTCATTTTCTTCTGCACGATTTTACGAAACAGGTGTGGATGAATTTGGAGTTTTAACTAACTTGTTTACTGTATTTGATGGGGATTGAGAAGCAGACCTTAGCGAACGTTTCGTGTGCCACGAACCGGGGCGAAGACAACCTTAACCATAACTATACTTCATTATGAGACTATTTTATTTCCTTCTTTTCTTGCCTTTTTATTCTTTATCGCAGAATAACAGCACTGGTTCATCAATAGCAAATACGTTTATTAATTCTTTAGACAGCGTACAAAAGAGCAAAACTGTGTTCGCTTTTGATACGATGGCACGTTATGAGTGGCATTATGTACCTCCTACCGCTGTTCCCAGACAAGGGATTGCTATCAGAGAGTTAGACAGCACTCAAAAGCAAAATATTTACAATTTGCTTAAGGCTTATTTGAGCAGCAACGGTTATACAAGGACTCAGGACATTATTAATACGGAGTATTTATTAAAAGAGCTGGAGCCAAATAGTAAAGGTCGTATTCCTGAAAATTATTTTGTATCCTTTTATGGCAATCCTGTGAAAGATAAAACGTGGGGTTGGAAAATTACAGGACATCACCTTGCACTCAATTATACAATCGTTGATAATAAATTAGCATTTGCTCCCTTCTTTTTTGGCGTTTATCCAGCCGTAAGAACTACTGGTAATGCCAAAGACAAAAATATTTTTAAATACGAAGAAGAACTTGGATTTAAATTGGTAAACGCATTGTCAGAAGAACAAAAGTTGAAAGCAATCTTTAATCTTGTTCCATATCCAGATATCGTAACTAAAACTTCGCACAAAGTTGTTCCTTTTGATACAGTGGGCATCTTTGCAAAAGATCTTACTCTTGAACAAAAGCACATATTAAATCAATTGATAGTGACTTATCTCTCTAACATGCCAAGCAAGATTGCTAAACTTAGGATGAAAAGAATTGAATCAGAAGATTTTAATAAAATAAGTTTTGGTTGGGCAGGAAGCACAAAACTTGGAGAGCCTCATTACTACAGAATACAAGGCAAGACTTTTTTAATTGAGCTAGACAATACGCAGTCGAATGCAAATCATGTTCATACCGTTTGGCGAGATTTTAATGGTGACTATGGAATTGACCTGTTGAAAGAACACTATAAAAATAGCAACCACCATAACTAATAACCCGCCTAGGTTTGTGTGCCACGAACCGGGGCGAAGCAACACCCGACAAACAGATACTTCCAACTGAAAATATAAAGAAATAGAAAATGAATACATCAATTTTTCTTGCAGCTATTGTTTGTTGTTTTACAATTTCCTGTTCAAATCCAGATCAGCCGGTTAACGCTGATAACGCAATCAATCAAATTGTAATGGCAAATGACTCCGGTAAAAACATTAAAAATATGATTACTCAAAAAATTACACCCTATTTGTGGGTAGAGAAAGATGCCAAAGCTGTAGCAGATTACTACTTATCAATTTTTAAAGACGGTAAGCTGAAAGATTTTCGCAGGTTTGGTAGTGCAGAAAGTGGAAATGATGCCGGCACAGAAACAGCTGTAATTGAAATAGCAGGAATGGAGTTTAGTATATTGGCAGCAGGTCCGCTGTTTAAATTTAATGAAGCAGTTTCTTTTGTTATCAATACAAAAGACCAGGCTGAAACAGATTACTATTGGGAAGCGCTTACTAAAAATGGCGGTGAGGAAGGCTCTTGTGGATGGTGTAAAGATAAATATGGATTGTCGTGGCAGGTTGTACCAACTGAATATTTTGAATTGATACATAGCGATGATCCTAAAGTAAGGGAAAAAGCAATGAAGAATACATTGAAACAGAAAAAATTGATACTTTCAGAACTTAAATGAGCTAAATAATATCAGCTAAGCATATGACACCAGGAAAACTCAAAATGTCAGGGATGATTTTATTCCTTCTCGGATTACTGACAGGCTTAATGATCATGTTTTTAAAAAATCCCCGAATGGGTTTGGCTGCCCATCTTGAAGGTGTTTTTAATGGGGTATTTTTAGTAGTAGCAGGTATTATCTGGGATGAGATCAAAGTTTCTGCCAGGCTTAAAATGCTCTGTTGGGTGAGTTTATTATATGGCACTTTTGCAAACTGGTTTTTTACATTACTTTCTGCTATTTGGGGTACTTCCAAAATGACACCATTATCCGGATCAGGATATTCAGGCAGTACTTTTCAGGAAAGCGTGATTTCAGCCGGTCTTATTTCGGTAGCAATTACAATGATTTTTTCGTTGGTTGTTATTATTTATGGCCTCCGGGAAAAGGTTAGCAGGAGTTCTCAATGATTACCGCCACGAACCGTGGCGAAAGCAAAACTAAACTTGAGTACATTTGCCGGTGTTTAAGTAAATGTATTTCAAATGATTTCAGTTATAAGGGCAAGGGAAGAAGATTACCAACCGATTGTGAACATTGGCAGAATATCTGTAGCAGAAGCGCATAGAGAAAGCACTACCGCCGAAAATATGAACGCCTATATTGACAGGAATTATAGTGATGATGCAATGAAGGAAGAGCTTAAGGATCCGGCTAATATTTACCACATTGTACATTACAATGGCAAGCCTGTTGGTTTTTCTAAAATAATTTTAAATGCTGCACATCCGGATATAGCTGCACAAAATGTAACCAAGCTGGACAGGATCTATGTTCTTACAGCATATCACCATTTAAAATTAGGGTTTGAGCTGTTGAAGTTTAATACCAGGCTGGCTGAAAATAATAACCAATCGGGCATATGGCTATATACCTGGATTGGCAATACCAGGGCAATTAACTTTTACCTGAAAATCGGATTTAAAATTATTGGAAGTCATAAATTTTACGTTACTGAAACCTTCTATAACATGAACCACCACATGTTGCTTAATTTGCCTGAAAGTTAACTTGTTGCCGTTTTAATAAAATCAGTACGTTTGCTAAGGCCCGCCAAAAAAATAAATATTTACGCTAACAAAATATTTTTAAAGTAAAATGAATATCAAACAAGCAAGCTTTCTGTTTACCGTATTTATAAATCTGTTGTCTGTTCAGCTGCTGGCACAAAAAAGCAATTACAGCGAACTGATTGCCAAAAGCGCCGGCAACATTGAGCAAAAAGTAATAGCATGGCGGCACGATATACATCAAAATCCCGAACTGGGAAACAGGGAGTTTCGGACTGCTGCACTTGTTGCAAAACATTTACAAACGCTGGGTATTGAAGTACAAAGCAACGTGGGTATTACAGGCGTGGTAGGCATTTTAAAAGGCGATAAACCCGGCCCTGTTATAGCTTTAAGAGCTGATATGGACGCCCTGCCCATAGAGGAAAAGAATGATTTGTCATTTGCATCCAAAGTAAAAACAACTTACAACGGAAAAGAAACAAATGTAATGCACGCCTGCGGCCATGACGGGCACACAGCCATATTGATGGGCGTTGCCGAAGTATTGGCAGGCATGAAAAAAGACCTGAAAGGCACTATTAAATTTATTTTTCAACCGGCAGAAGAAGGTGCACCAATTGGCGAAGCAGGCGGAGCTGCATTGATGGTGAAAGAAGGAGTACTGGAAAACCCAAAAGTGGATGTGATATTTGGATTGCATTTATATTCACTGATGGAGGTTGGCAACATCTCCTATCGCCCCGGTGGATTTTATGCCGGAGCTACCGACTTTAAAATTACGGTAAAAGGCAAGCCCAGTCATGGTGCATATCCATGGTTGTCTGTTGATCCTGTTCTTACTGCTTCTCAAATTGTTGTCAGCCTTCAGCAAATTGTAAGCCGCAATGTAAGGCTTACTGAAAATGCCGCAGTGGTTACGGTGGGCGCTATTAACGGGGGCAATCGTGCAAACGTTATTCCCGAACAGGTTGAAATGCTGGGTACCATCAGGGCTTTAAGTAACGAAGACGATGAATTAATTTTTAGCCGGGTGAAGCAGGTGGCAGAAAAAACTGCCGAAGCAGCAGGTGCAACAGCGGTGGTAGAACTGCCATACACAGCTCATTATCCTGTTACGTTTAATAACGAGGCGCTTACAAGATCCATGTTGCCTTCCTTGCAAAAATCAGCAGGAGCAGAAAATGTACTGCTGGTGCCGGCGGTTACGGGCTCAGAAGATTTTTCGTTTTATGCTCAAAAAGTGCCTGCCTTATTTTTTCGATTGGGTGGTATGCCAAAAGGTAAAGACCCCAAATTGGCAAGTCCGCCTCATACACCCGATTTTATGATTGATGATGCTGCATTTAAAACAGGCGTTATTACTTTTTGTAACCTGGTATTTGATTATGCCGAATTGAATAAAAAATAATTGAGATGTACGAACTGGTAAAAAAGAAAAATTTGGGGCTTAGAATTTTAATTGGCATAGCCATATTATTTGCAATAACCCAAACACTAAAATTTTTTCTGCGGGAACCTGCTTTAACTATTAATGATGAGTTGGTAAAAACGGCCAACGAGATAAATAAGCATGTGCCCATTGTTATTGATAGTTTAACAACATTTGATAATGTAAATGCGCTGAAAGGAAATACGCTTCAATACAACTATACACTTAATATTGAAAAAGCTTTGGTAGACAGTGCAGCATTGGTGCAGGTTTCAAAAGAAAACCTGGTAGAACAATTAAAAAAGAATCCCAAAGCTGCTTATTTTAAACAAAGTGGTGTTACAATACAGGCAAATTATGCCGATAAGAATGGGATACAAATTTGTAAGATTGTTGTATTGCCCGATGAGTATTGATTTTTAGGTTGACCTTTAATAAATATTTTCGTCTAAAAAACAGCTTAATTAATGGTATCAATTAATACTTTCCGAAAATTGGCACTTGCTTTTCCGGAGGTAACAGAAGAGCTTCATTTTGAAAAAACATCTTTCAGAATAAAAAAGAAAATCTTTGCTACTTATGATGATAAAAACAAAAGGGCTTGTATTAAATTATCAGAAATTGACCAGAACGTTTTTTGTGCTGCTGACAAGCTTATCATTTTTCCGGTTGATAACAAATGGGGCAAACAAGGCTGGACACTAATTGAAATGAGCAAAGTGAATAAAGATTTATTTATTGACGCTTTAACTACAGCATACTGTGAGGTAGCACCTAAAAAACTGGCTGACCAGATCAGACCAACTGACAGCGAATTGAGAAGTTAAAATCCTGTGCCACTCCACCCCTGCTTTACAGTTTGCTGCTGATAACAATGTTTGTATATTTATAGAGCCGCAGTTTTTTCACAAACTTCCGGCGTAAATAATTTTAATTGAGATACCCAACCCAACAGGCTTAAGCTATGAAAAAATATTTATTCGGCATATTGCTCCTGGTGGCAATGATGTGTACAAACCGCTTATTAGCTCAAAAAGCAGAAAATGATGGAGTTTCAAATGTTTTTAAGGTAAATTTTCTTTACCCCGGAATATCATATGAGCAAAAAATTTTAAAATTTACAACCATAAATTTTATCGGGTATATGAATATTCTGGCTACTACCCAAAGCGGGTTATCCAATGAAATACAGAAAGTTTATTTCTGCCCGGCATTTAATTTGGAGATCAGAAATTACTATAATTACAAACGCCGACAGCGAAAAGGGCTCAGAACAGAAATGAATAGCATGAATTATGCAGGGCCAATATTTAATGGTAATTACATAAAAGTTTCGGACAAGGCAGGCAGTAGATTAGTTAATGTAGTTGGAGCAGTTTGGGGAATGCAAAGGAATTATCCAAAAAGATTTAGCCTTGATTTTAATCTTGGATTAGGATATTTATTCAATGCCCCGGTGTTCAAAAATAATAATTCATTGTTCCCTCTTGCCCAACTAAACTTAGGTTTTTGGCTTAATAAAAAAAATATTTAATTTTCTGATTGTAAAACTATTCTGTTCTCTTAATTACCTCCTGGCTTCTTTGCCGCAACCAGTTCCACATCAAAAATCAATACAGCATTTGCCGGTATACCTTTGGGGTTGGCCGCACTGCCGGGCCTGCTCTGGCTGCCATAAGCCAGCGAAGATGGAATATAAAAAGTTGCTTTTGATCCTGCTTTTAAATAACTGATACCTTCTTCCCATCCCTTTATAACACGCCCGGTGCCCAATACAAAAGTAAGTGGTTGTACATGCATAAAAGCACTGTCCAGGTTACTGTCGAACACGGTGCCATCAAGCAGGTTGCCCCTGTAATTGAGGGTAACTAAATCGCCAGCCTTGGCCTGGGGGCCACTACCCTCCTGCTGTATGGTATAATACAGGCCTGATAATGTCTTTATGGGGTTGATATTTTTGCTGCTGAAATATGCTTTCAATGCCTCATCATCGGCATTTTGTACAGGTGGCTGTTCCTGCATGGCTTTCTGCATGGCAGCTTCCCGTTCTTTTTGCAGCTGCTCTTTAGGTATAATGGATACCAGCCTGATATTGTATTGTATTTTATCGCCCGGCTTAATATAATCTGGCATTTTCTTTTTTGAGTATTCAAACATAGATTGTGCATCTACCATACAAATGATACTGTCGCCGGGTGTCATCAGCACAATCGCTTCCATAATATCACCTTTAAAAGCAGGTTTGGTTAAACTAAATGCCCCGGGCTTACCCTTATTTAACTGGCCGCTATTGTACATGATCCTGTTGTTGCTAAGCGCTATCATATTCATCATTACATCATCACCCTCTTGTGGGTGTGCTGTGGTAGGTTTGTTTTCTATAAAAACATATTGCAGTTTGGGATTGATGGGGGTAAAATTATAAACACGCTTGCCGGCAGGTGCAGCAACCGGTTTTGTGGTTTGCGCTGCAGCAAATAAAGTAATAAAGCAGGCTGCTAAAAGAAAAGCATTTTTTTTGTGCATAGGTTACTTGTTTTTAAACCGCTGTAAAAATATAAAAATGTTTGCTTTTGAATCTTAATAAGAAGTTAAGCGGTTTGTTCTTCTTTATCTTTTACAGCAATCCCGCCCGGAAACAGAGCGTAAAATATTGTAAATTTGGTTTGTTCATCGCACAAAATCATATGCATAAAGATATAGCTGCCTATAACAACAAGCAAACCAAAGAAGATAAAGAGATTTGTAATATACTGGCAGCGCAAATCTGCCTCAGTTTACCTGAAGCCGAGAATAAGATCTGGCATGCCCAGCCTGTTTGGTTTTTAGATGGAAACCCGGTTGCCGGTTACAGCAAATTGAAAAACTGTGTACGCCTGTTGTTCTGGAGCGGCCAATCGTTTGAAGAAAATGGTTTACAAAACGAAGGCAGTTTTAAAGCAGCTGAAATGCGCTATACAAATGCAGACCAGATTAATTTAAAAGATTTGAAACGCTGGCTTAAAAAATCAAAAATAATTCAATGGGATTATAAAAACATTGTAAAACGCAGAGGTGTTTTGGAGCGGTTGAAGTGAAACCGGAAACTGTTTTTTTTCTTCATTAAATTCTACATAAATGCCCCAATTTATTAACAGGTTATCTCTACTGATTATTTTATTTTCAATCAACTTCACTGCTGCTCTTTCACAAAAGACAGCCCCAGAACTGCATTACACCGTTTCCATACCACAGCCTGCCAGTCATACTTACGAGGTAGAACTGCATTGCAACAACTGGAAACAGGATACCATCCATTTAAAAATGCCGCAGTGGATGCCGGGCTATTACCAGATAATGGATTATGCAAAGTCGGTTGAAAATTTACTGGTAAAAGATGAAAAAGGAAAAAATATTGCGGTTGAAAAAGTAAATGACAATACCTGGATGATTGCAGGCATTAAAAACAAATCCTTTGTTGTAAAGTACACCGTAGCAACAACAAAACAATTTGTAGCCAACAGCTATGTGGATAGCGCCCATGCTTACATTATACCCGAAAACACATTTTTATATGCTGAAGGTCATCTCAACCTTCCTGTTTCTGTAAGTCTTTCATTTAATAATGCATGGACAAAAGTTGCAACGGGTTTAGATGCAGTTGCCGGCAAACCAAATGAATTTACTGCGCCCGATTTTGATATACTGTACGATTGCCCCATTCTTATTGGTAACCTGGAAGAACTGCCTTCTTTTACTGTAAGAGGAATTGAACACCGGTTCATTGGCTACAATATGGGCAATTTTAATAAGGTGCTTTTTATGAACAACCTCAAAAAAACGGTTGAAGCGGCTGTTAATATCATCGGCGACATTCCTTACAAACAATACACTTTTATTGGTATTGGTCCGGGCCGTGGCGGTATAGAGCACTTAAACAATACCACCGTAAGTTTTGATGGCAACGGGCTTGATAAACCTGAAGCTATGAACAGGGTATTGAATTTTCTGGCGCATGAATATTTTCATCATTACAATGTAAAACGCATACGGCCTTTTGAACTGGGCCCGTTTGATTATGATAAAGGAAACAGAACCAACCTGCTTTGGATCTGTGAAGGTATTTCTGTTTATTATGAATACCTGGTTGTAAAAAGAGCCGGGCTGGCAGATGCTGCAACCTTGTTTTCGAACTTTAACGGCAACCTTAATAATGTTGAAAACAATCCCGGCAGGTTGTACCAGTCTCTGCAGCAGGCAAGTTACCGCACCTGGAGCGACGGCCCTTTTGGTACACAGGGCGATGAAAAAGGAAAAACGATTTCTTACTATGATAAAGGGCCGCTTGTAGGAATGCTGTTTGATTTTGAAATACGCAATGCCACTGAAAATAAAAGATCGCTTGATGATGTAATGCGCCTGCTGTACTGGAAATATTACAAAGAGAAAAACCGTGGATTTACAGAGGCAGAATTTCAGGCAGTTTGCGAGCAGGTAGCAGGTATTCCGCTGACAGCCATTTTTGAATATGTTTACTCAACCAAAGAGCTTGATTATGCAAAATATTTAGGCTACGCCGGTTTAAAAATTGATAAACAAAATGTAGAAACAAAAGACAAAGGAACCATACAAAAATTAGTGATTACGAGGATGGACGCTCCCACTCCTTTGCAGGCAGCCATATTAAAATCATGGCTGGGAGAATAAATAAGATACTTGTTTTTTATTATTGAATATTATCAGAGTTATTATATAAAAATAAAAATGCTGCACTTAAAATGAAAGAAAAGATATTGTTGATTGGTGCGTTCACCGGGCTTTTATTGATTCCCTGTAAAAAATCATTATCAAAAATAAACTCCGCAAAGCAGGCAGTAAGTTATGCTACAGGCAATGTGTTAAACGATACGGACACTTTATACAAATCGGATAATCTGATTATCCGCAAATTATCCGAACATGTTTATCAGCATATTTCTTTTTTAAATACACAGAGTTTTGGCAGGGTTGATTGCAATGGAATGGTAGTAGTAAATGAAAAGGAAGCTGTTATTTTTGATACACCTGTAAACGATGAAAGTTCGGCAGAATTGATAAACTACCTGCAAAAAACAAATACAATAACCGCCATCATTCCAACTCATTTTCACGATGACTGTGTTGGTGGTCTTAATAAATTTAATGAATTTAATATTCCCTGCTACGCATCCAAAAAAACAATTGCACTGCTTAAAAATAAAGGCAGGCTTTTTTCTAAACCCATACAGGGGTTTAACAAAAAGCTTACCCTGCATGTTGGCAATAAAAAAGTTTATGTAAGATATTTTGGTGAAGGGCATACAAAAGATAATGTGGTAGGATACTTTCCGGATGAAAAAGTAGTTTTTGGAGGTTGTTTAATAAAGGAAGTTGATGCCGGAAAAGGATACCTGGACGATGCAAATATATCGGCATGGCCCGAAACAGTGCGTAAGGTGAAAGCGGCTTATCCTGAAACCAGAATTGTAATTCCCGGCCATGGAGAAACCGGCGGAACTGAATTGTTAGATTATACCATTAAGCTCTTTCTTTCTGCACCCAATAAAACGCCGTAAAGCACATTAGATGAAATCAGCAGAGAATATAGCTCTGGCAGCAAGCACAGATACCGGCAGCACAGGAATTTATCAATTAAAACGCCTGTGGAGCAAGGCTATTGCCGGCCAGGATATTATAAATCAATACCCGGAAGAATATGGATTGGACAATGCGCTGATTGATATTTTAGGTATCGGTTTACTTCCTACTTATCAGTATTTATTTGTACAAAAACCCGACTTCAAAAGTTTTGAAAATTGGGTAATCACCAATGCTGGTGGCCATATTACTGACGATACGATACAACAGTGCAATGCATTGTTTCAAAATAAAAGCACCCATCATCACAATATTACTGCCGATGTGCTTACACCAGATGATCTGGCATTTTGGGAAACACATGGATATGTAATCATAAAAAATGCTGTTACTCCACAGGATTGTGCAGCCAGCCGCAAAGCCATTATGGATTATCTTGAAATGGATGAAGCGGATGAAACAACCTGGTATAAAGATAGCGGCTCCATGCAAGGCATTATGGTGCCTTTATATAGACATGTTGCTATCGATAAAAATAGAAACTCACCTCTAATTAAAAGGGCATTTGAACAACTATGGAACCGGACTGACTTAATAGTAACTACAGACAAATGTGGTTTTAATCCACCCGAAACAGCAAGTTTTAAATACAGAGGTATCGGGCTACATTGGGATGTAAGTTTAGCCACGCCTATTCCCTTTGGCACGCAGGGTATTTTATATTTAACAGATACCGCTGCAAACCAGGGTGCATTAACGGTTGTGCCCGGCTTTCATAATAACATAGAAAACTGGCTGAAGGAATTGCCCGAAAATAGTAATCCAAGGGAAACAGATCTTTCCTCATTTAACCCAATGCCAATAGCTGCAAATGCAGGCGATTTTATCATCTGGAATCATAAGCTACCGCATGACAGCAGCCCTAATAAAGCGAGTTTGCCAAGAATTGTACAGTATCTTAATTGGTATGCACCTTTGGAAGCTGTGCAAAGTGAATGGATATAAACTTCTTTGTTTTACTTTATAAAATAACGAAGATTATTTAGCTACTGTCAGATTATCATCTGCAGTATTTTTTTGCAAATATTTTATCAGTTCAAGCTGCGCCACCTGGGAATTCACTTTTTTTATACTCATGCGACCGGTTAATGCATTGTAATTTTTTGAACGGTTTGTAACAAAAAGACCGTCCATATAGCTCTCATTGCCGCTTTTGGCAAGTTCAAGCACATTTAGCTGTATTACGTTTTTGCTTTGTTCGCCGGGGTAATTGTTCTCCAGCCATTTTGCATCCTGCATTACAATTTTACCATCCTTTGCAATACGTACACTTATTTTTTTAACGCCGTAATATTTTGTGGTTCCAATTACATAGGAAGTGTGAGAATATCCGGTGTACTTTCCTTTCTCTTTGCTGATCACAATTTCATAATCAAGAGATTGATGTGTGGAATCGTTGTACATGGTTCCTTTCCAAAGGCCGGTTATATCCTGGCAAAAGGCAAATACCGGGCAGCATAGCACAGTAATTATGAAGATAATTGGTTTCATAGGTGTGGGTTTTAAGGGTAATACTAACAGATAACGTAAAACTGTATTATTTTATTTTAGAAATGCAGACTTTTTTGCATTTATTCTTTTTAGCTACTCTGAATCAGTGAATTAGGCAGGCGACTATTTTTTTGCATGACAGAAGAAAAAGATGGAACAATAGCTCAGTCTATATGATTGTAAGGCAAAACCATTAAAAATATTATCTGCACACCTTTTCAACTATTCATTAACTTTCGGTTAAAATATAAAAGCATGATCATTAAAAAACCATTGCTGCTGCTTATAACTTCTTTCGCTTTTTGCACGTTGCATGCCCAGGACAGAAAAGATTCTCCGAAATGGGATGTAAGCAATCCCCAGGGAACCTACAAAGAAGTAAATTTTACAACCAGCGAAGGCACCTGGATGAATCTGGATGTATCTCCCGATGGCAAAGAAATTATTTTTGATTTATTGGGTGATATATACACTATACCTGCAGCCGGCGGCACAGCAACTTTGTTAAGAGGCGGCCATGCATTTGAAGTGCAGCCAAGGTTTAGTCCCGATAGAAAAAAAATATTATTTACATCTGATGCCGGTGGCGGCGATAATATTTGGGTGATGAACAGGGATGGCAGTAAAGCCACGCAGGTAACCAAAGAAAGTTTCAGGCTGTTGAATAATGCCGCCTGGAGCCCTGATGGAGAGTACATTGTAGCCCGCAAACATTTTACCAGCACCCGTTCGCTGGGCGCAGGCGAAATGTGGCTGTACCATATCAGCGGTGGCGGCGGCTTACAACTTACCGTACGCAAAAATGATCAGCAGGATGTGAATGAACCAACATTTTCTCCTGATGGGCGCTATGTTTATTACAGTGAAGACATGTATCCAGGCGGATTTTTTCAGTACAATAAAGATCCCAACAACCAGATATTTGTTGTTAAACGTTTTGATCGTGAAAAGGGAACAAATGAAACCGTAACCGGTGGCCCTGGTGGTGCGGTGCGTCCACAAATTTCGCATGACGGCAAATGGCTGGCATTTGTAAAAAGAGTAAGAACAAAAACTGTTTTGTACATAAGAGACCTTGCTACCGGCGAAGAGTGGCCCGTGTATGATGACCTGAGCAAAGACCAGCAGGAAGCCTGGACGACTTTTGGAATTTATACCGGCTATTCATTTACACCCGATGATAAGCATATAATTATCTGGAGTAAAGGAAAAATTTTAAAGCTTGATGTAAACCAGCCAAACAAAGCAACCGAAATACCATTTACCTGCAATGTAAAGCAACGCATTTATGACGTGCCGCGTTTTCAGCAGGAACTGAATGCCGAAACATTTACAGCGCATGTTATCCGCAATGCAACCACTTCGCCAGATGGTAAAACCCTGTTGTTTAATGCTGCAGGATATTTATGGAAGAAATCATTACCCGATGGTAAACCCGAAAGACTTATAACCAGCAACGATCCTGCTTATCGCAATGCAGGTTTTGAATTTGAACCTTCATTTTCTTCTGACGGGAAAAATATTTTGTATGTAACCTGGAATGATTCCTTGGCAGGTGCCATCTATAAATTATCTACGCTTCCAAACGTTAAACCGGTTAAACTTACTTCCACAAAAGGAATTTACAGGCAGCCATCTTTTTCACCCGATGGCAAATGGATCGTATTCAGAAAAGAAGATGGCAACAATAATATGGGATCTGGCTTTACTGCAGAGCCCGGTATTTATAGCATGACTGCCGATGGAGGCAACGAAAATTTTGTAACAGGCCGCGGCGATCTGCCACGTTTTAACAGCAGCAGCGACCGTATCTATTATCAAACCAATGGTGGTTATGCAAGCAATAAACCCGATGGGCGTGATGAACGCATTCACCTGAAAAGTACGTACGGTCAACAGTTCACGGTATCGCCCGATGAAAAATGGATCGCTTTTCAGGACCTGTACAATGTCTATATAGCCACTTTTCCCAAAACAGGAAGAACCATCGACCTGGGCAGTGGTACCAAAGATTTTCCTGTAAAAATTGTAAGTAAAGATGCAGGTACCAACCTGCACTGGAGCAGCGATAATAAAAAATTGTTCTACACTTTAGGCAGCCAGTATTTTACTATCCCGCTTGAACAAAGATTTGAATTTATTGCCGGTGTAGCCGATTCTGTATTTAAAGTACCCGAAAAAGGAATTGAAATTGGTCTGCAGTTAAAAACCGATAAGCCTGCCGGCAGCATTGCTTTTACCAATGCAAGAATTATTACCATGAATGGAAATGAAGTGATTGAAAATGGTACGCTGCTGGTTGAATCAAATATTATTAAAGCAGTTGGCAAAACCGGCGAAGTAACCATACCTGCCGGTGCCAAACAAATTGATTGCAGCGGCAAAACTATTACCCCGGGTTTTATTGATGCACATGCACATGGGAATCATTTTCGCAGTGGATTAATACCACAAAAACAATGGCCTTATTATGCCAACCTGGCTTATGGTGTTACAACCATGCACGATCCATCTGCCAACAGCGAATTTGTTTTTGGGCTGAGCGAAATGGTAAAAACAGGTGATATGGTTGGTCCACGCATTTTTAGCACGGGCACTGTTTTGTATGGTGCCGATGGTAATTTTAAAGTAGTTGTCAATAACATAGATGATGCCCGCAGCGCATTACGCAGAATAAAAGCATTAGGCGGATTTTCTGTAAAAAGTTACAACCAGCCACGCCGTGAGCAAAGGCAAATGATCATTCAGGCAGCACGGGAGTTAAATATGGAAGTAGTACCTGAAGGCGGTTCTTTCTTTTATCACAACATCAGCATGATACTGGATGGCCATACAACTATTGAACACAATTTGCCTGTGGCACCTTTGTTTAATGATGTGGTGCAACTCTGGAAAAACAGCAAGACTGCTTACACTCCTACCCTCATCGTAAATTATGCAGGCCTCAGTGGCGAATATTTTTGGTACCAGCACAGTAATGTGTGGGAAAAAGAAAGGTTACTGCGTTTTACACCAAGAGATGTCATTGATACCCGCAGCAGGCACAGAACCATGGCACCCGAGGAAGAATATGAGAACGGGCATATTCTTACTTCAAAAAGTTTAAAAAAACTGGCAGATGAAGGAGTAACCGTAAATATGGGCGCACACGGACAGTTACAGGGCCTGGGCGCACATTGGGAAATTTGGATGATGCAACAGGGCGGTATGACCAATATGCAGGCTTTGCAAACGGCAACCATCAATCCTGCATACAGTCTTGGTTTTGATAAATGGATCGGCTCACTACAACCTGGTAAATTAGCCGACCTGCTAGTGATGGATAAAAATCCGCTGGATGATATCCGTAATACAGAAACCCTGCGCTACACTATGGTAAACGGCCGCCTCTATGATGCAGACCTGATGAATGAAATTGGCAACACCAATAAACCCCGTCCCAAATTTTATTGGGAGTTTAGTAAGAACGCTACCAGTTTTCCATGGCATGATGAAAGTTTAGAGGAAGGATTTGGTTGTGACCATCATTAATCAGATGTAAATAATTGTTCTGTGGCAGCTAATAATTTTCTTGGTTTGCTTTTTGCAAGCTATACTTTATGAAAACGCAAAATTATTCAAACCACAAACGTTATTATCTGCCACATCACTTCATATTGCTTCCGGGTTTGGCAATCTTATTAACCATAGGAATTATAAAGGCTTTTATTGACGAAGAGCATCAATTAGTATGGGGACTTTTTTCAATTTTGATATTTTGCATTCTTTATCTCGCCATCATGCTAAGGCAACATTATGCACTGGGCAATCAAAACAGGATTGTGCGGCTGGAATTCAGGCTAAGGTATTTTGAGATTTTTAGTAAAAGTGCTGATGCTGTTGAAAAACAACTCTCCTTTTCGCAAATTGCCGCATTAAGATTTGCAGATCAACATGAGTTTATCCATTTAATTAACCTGGCATTAAATAAAGGGCTTTCAGCCGATGAAATTAAAAGGGCAATTAAAGACTGGCAGCCTGATAATGACCGGGTTTAATAAAATTTGGTTCATTCCGTAAACAATTAGCCCATCCACTCAACTAAGCGTATTTTTGCAGTTATGCAACAAATTAATATACCGCTTATTTTAAACAGTCTTGGCTTTGAAAGCCTGAATGAAATACAGCAGGCTTCGCTGGAAGCCAATGCTAAAAACGACAATGTGGTGCTGTTATCAGCTACCGGATCGGGTAAAACACTGGCTTTTTTATTGCCATTGCTGGAAACGCTTGATCCTGAAATTAATAATGTTCAGGCTTTGATTATTGTGCCAAGCCGTGAATTAGCCATACAGATAGATGATGTATTCCGCAAAATGCAAACCGGTTTTAAAGTAACACTTTGCTACGGTGGCCACAAACGTGAAACCGAAGAAAATAATTTAAAAGAAGCTCCTGCTTTAATTATTGGTACTGCCGGCCGGCTTGCCGATCATATACGCCGCAATAATTTTGACCTGGATAATATTACCACGCTGGTGCTCGATGAATTTGATAAATCGCTGGAACTTGGTTTTACAGAAGAAATGTCTTTCATTATCGGCTCTTTAAAAAATATTAAAAAGAGAATTCTTACTTCCGCTACTTACGCTGTGCCTGTGCCCGCTTTTATTGGTTTAAAAGATCCGGTAAGACTTGATTTTTTACCCGAAGGAGAACAGGTGGAAAATATGCTTGAAATTAAAAAGATACTTAGTCCGGATAAAGATAAAATTGATACACTTTTTAAACTGATCTGTTATTTGGGCAACCGCTCAACTGTTGTATTTTGTAATCACCGGGTTGCAGTTGAACGTACCAGCAACCTGTTAACCGAAAAAGGCATACTGAATGTTTTTTATCACGGCGGTATGGAGCAACAGGAAAGAGATGCAGCACTTTGCAAATTCCGCAATGGTACCAGCAATATTTTAGTTACAACCGATCTGGCTTCACGTGGTTTGGATATACCTAATATCCGTTACATTGTTCATTATCATTTACCCGATACAGAAGATGCATTTACCCACCGCAATGGCCGCACAGCCCGTATGGATGCCAGTGGCACGGCTATTTTAATTTTATCAGAAGAAGAAAAGCTGCCTGCATACATCGGCGATGTTCCCGAAGTAGAAATTACCCGTGATCATCCAATACCAGAGAAACCAGTTTGGAGTACGCTCTTTATTGCAGCTGGTAAAAAAGATAAAGTAAATAAGATTGATATTGTTGGTTTTCTTTCTAAAAAGGGAGAACTAAAGAAAGAGGATATTGGTATTATTGAAGTGAAAGATTTTTTCAGCTTTGTAGCAGTGCGTAAAGTAAAAGTCGGACATGTATTGGAACTAATCAAGAATGAGAAGATCAAAAACAAGAAAGTGAAGATTGAGATAGCACGATAGGAACGCTGATAACACGTATTGGAACTGATTCACGCTGATTTTTAATCCTCCTTCTTCAACGTAGCAATATCATCCATCAGCCTTTCCATTTCCAAAGCAAGAGTGCCGTTATAAACGCCTCTTATTCTGCGGTGCTTGTCTACCAGTATAAAATTTTCGGTGTGCAAAAACTCGTTACCGGTTTGGTAATAGCCGATGGTGTCGCCGGCATAATATTGTTTTTTTGCCATGGCATAGATCTGATCTTCATCACCAGTTAACAAATGCCATTTACTGCTGATGATTCCTTTATTTTCGGCATATCTTTTTAAAACAGCTACGCTATCCATTTGCGGTGTTACCGAATGTGAGAGCAATAAAATCTCATCATCAGTTTTATATTTTTCCTGTAGGGTGGTCATATTCTTTGTCATAATGGGACAGATACTGCCGCAACGGGTAAAAATAAAATCGGTAACATAAATTTTACCTGCCACATCTTTTTCAGTAACAGTCTTACCATCCTGGTCGGTAAAGGAGAATGCAGGAATGGTATGTATATTTTTATATGCAGGATCATCTGCTGCTATCCACTCGGGTGTAAAATCAGGTTTGTTTATGAATGGCAATGCCAGGCTTTTATCGGCTGTTTTGTTTTTGCAGGCGGCTATGGCCAGCAAAAAAAACAGGCAGCTATTTTTTAGTAATTGAATCATACGGATTGACACATGTTTTTAAACCGATTAAACCATATTTTTTTCCCTCCCTGATCACATAATTGGCCCTTACGCTACCGTTATCCCACCAAAGTCGTTGACTACCTTCTTCCTGGCCGTTCTTGTAATGAAAAAATTTTCCCAATAAGCCGGATGAATACCATTCTTTAAATTCTCCCTCGTATTTATCGGAATAGGCTATAAATACAAAACGCTCTTTACCATCGGGCCACCACCCTTTGTGGGTTCCTTCTTTTTTGCCGTTGATATAAAATCTTTCTTCCTGCAACTGCTTATTGGGGTACCATTTCTTTTGTATGCCCTCTTCTACCCCATTAAAATAAGATTGCATTATAGCTGTATCTCCGCCTGGATAAAGTGTAAACCGGTAACCGGTAAAGAATTGATTGTTATAATACACAGTATCCTGGTGTTTTGAAAATTTTTTATCCGACGTTGCTTTATAAACCGGTGGAACCGTTTTAGCAATTTTAGGTTCGGGCACACTGATCTTTACATCTTCTTTTTTTTCACCGCAGGAATAAAAAAAAGCCGGTACTATTAATAATAAACCGGCTTTTGATATTGAAATAACCCCCATAAAAATTACTGTGTTACTGTTCCGGCTGTGCCATAAAATCCGTTTCCATTCAGGTATGGTGCAGTTGCTGTGAAATGGTAATGATAGATTCCTGCAGGATAATCTGCTGTTACATGTGTGTGACCATGGTAAACATCCAGTCCTGATGGGTCGCTGCCGTTCTCTTCCTTTGGTCCATAAACCGGAAAACCATCCAGTAAAAAGCCCATTAAGGCTGCTGGTGTTGCTTTTACGTTTGTTAAGTACTTAGGCTCTACATGGTAGTGATACATACCGTTCATTTGCGGATGTCCCCACCACTGATCAAAGCTGGTGATCTCGTTGGTTAATGGAGAACCACCTGCAGCATACTGGTTAAAAAAAGGTACGCCGTTCAAAGCAACACCCATTGTACCCATGGGTGTTGCTGCATGCGTTGCAGCCACAACAGGATTCACCGGAATTTTAAGTGTGATATTTTGCGTAGCTATTGTATTGGGATTTTTCACAAACGTAAAACCACCAAAAGTAGTTCCGCTGAAATTTTCATACAATGGATTTGTAGTTGGATAGTAAATGGATTTATGATCGGGCAATGCATTGCACTTGATGGTTACCCAGGTACCATCAAAAGTAATACTGGTAGCTCCATAAATTTTATTGTAAACAGCAGGTAATGTAGGCCCGCCGCCTGCACTATTTACAGTCAGGCTAAGCGTACAGCTTTGTCCACCAAAACTAATAGCAAAATTTGCTGTGCCAACGGCAGAAGGTGTGCCACTCACTGCATATGAAAGATTGCCTGTGCCACTTGCCAGCATGCCGGGCATCAGTGTTGCTGTAAGGCCTGTTACACCTGTTGATGCAATGGTTGTTCCTGCACTGTATGCAATACCATTACCGCCATTATAAGGAACCGTTGCTGTTGCAGTGTATGCAATACCAACTGTTGCAGATGCAGAAAAAGAACCACTACCACAAGCCAATGCAGAAATACTTGGCGTTGTTGGGCCGGCAGAATTTACTGTTAATGCAAAGCTGCAGCTTTGACCACCAAAGCTTACTGAAAAATTTGCAGTGCCTGCGCCTGATGGAGTGCCTGCTACCGCAAACGAAAGATTACCTGTACCATTAGCCAATGTACCAGCAGCCAGTGTGGCGGTTAAACCTGTTACACCGGTTGATGTGATAGCCGCACCAGCTGCATAAGCAGCAGCATTACCACCGCTGTAAGGAACAGTTGCGGTTGCAGCATAGGCAACACCTGCAGTAGCCACAGAATTAAAAGAAACAGTTGGGCAATTTAATGCGCTGATACTTGCTGTGGCAGGAGTTGTACCTCCACCACCAGGTGTGTTACTGCTTTTTGAACAGGAAACTGCTGTTAAAACAATAAAAGCCGCAATTAAATTTTTGATGGACTTAAATTTCATACTTTCTTTTTTTATTTAGACGAAGGTTTTTTAAAAAAACCTCGGTTTTATTTTTACTGAATAAAGCGAATAGGAAAACTAATTAAAACGGACTGCCCCATTTCACATCTGTATAAACATTGGTACCTGACAGGGTTTTTATAAATGCAACCAGGGCTGATTGTTCAGCACCGGTAAGGTTTAGTTTTTGACCCTGCCCGTTTGGCCTTAACCTGGGGTCAAGATTGGTGTTACCGGGAGCTATATTAATTGTGTTATAATGGCCAACAGCATTTTGCAGGGTTACAAGATTTCCGGTGTGCATCAATGGGCCGTTCTCTATACCCAATCCGTTGGTGACGTTCCGCAGGCTAGGTGCACGTGTAACAGTTATATCTATTCCTCCACCAGGAACTATTCTTCCGATGATACCATTGTTTCCGGTATTTGGGTCAATATCAAATTCCGGTGCATTGTGGCATGCATTGCAACCGGCACCACCACCGGTGCGGTTTCCGCCTGCATCAAAAACCGGGGGTGTAATAAAAAGTTGTTTGCCTAAATTTTCCTGTGCGGTAAAATTAGGGAAAGGCGCCCCGTCGTTTGGAACTGCTGCCCTGCCTGCATCATATTTTGTATCGAATGATTGTATGCTTCTTACAAACTGTGCCAGGCATTCCTGCAATCTTGCTTCGGTTACATTTATATCTCCATAAACAAATTTGAAAAGTTCGTTGTAGTAAGCAATGGTTTGTAATTTGGTTAATAAATTTGCGATGCCGGGCCTGCCACTTAAACCGCTGAAGCCCATTTCAGCATGATCCTGTATTGGTTTTGTAGTTTGAATCTCCAGCGTTGCAGCACGTTCATCCCAAAAGAATTTTGTTTCAACTGCATACCGGCTGTTTATTAAACGCATGGAATGACGTGCAGTGGTTCCGCCGGCTACTCCATTGCTGGCAATTGCAGTATCACTGAATGCAAATTTTTGTTTGTGGCAACTGCCGCAGGAAATTGAATTGTCTATGCTTAAATTTTTATCGTAAAATAATACTCTTCCTAAAGTTGCTTTTGGATTTGTAATGGTATTGCCACCGGTATTGTCTTTGGCGGGAACCAAATAAGCAGGCTTACCCTGGTTGGCATAATTGGCCAGGTTGGTAGGATCAATCTTTGTTCCGAATGCTGCTTTAATAGCTGCATATGGATCAGTAACTACAGGAGGTGTAACTATTGCAGTGTCGTTTTTTGAACAAAACTGAAATGCAAATACAGCCAGTAACAACATGCTGATAATAATGACTTTTTTTTGCTGCATAAATTGGTTGGTTTAAGGTTTTATAGAGTACATATTAAAGACTGTCTTTTGGTGGTGGGCCGCCTGGCCTCCTACCCGGTGGCGGTGGTCTCATTCCGCCGTTAGGTGGAGGAGGTCCGTCTTCCGGCCGCATACCTGGCGGAGGCCCCTCTCCCGGTCTTGGTGGTGGCCTATCACCTGCAGGCCTCATTCCATCAGGAGGTGGTGGCCTTCTTTCATCAGGGTTCATGCCTGGCCTTGGTGGCGGGCCATCTTTTCTCCTTTCCTCACCCGGGCCTTCTTTTCCAACTCCTGGTCTTGGCTCTCTTGGAGGTGCCATTTGTTTTAAGGCTTGTTGAATGATGCTATCAAACTTAATTTTTTGTTCTTTATTGCAGATAGCTCTTAACTTTTGAAAATGCCTGAAAGTAAAAACATCACGCTGCTGTTCCAGGTTACCAATCTTTTTACTGAAACTTTCAACCAGGCTATCGGAAACATTTTCCTGTTTCAACAGATCAAAGAAACTATCTTTTGCTTTGCCAATACTATCCTGCAATGGCCTTACCTGCAACTGGTGTTCTTCACGTAATTTTTTATAAGTTTCCTGTTGTGCCGAATCTAATTTCAGTTCATTGGTAATAAATTGAAATACCTGGCCGCCAGGCTGTTGCTGCGGTGGAGGCGGATTAAAGTGCTCCCTGTCTGGCTTTTTATTGGTCCACAGTAAAGCCAGAGTTACAATATTGGCCGTTAATAACAATAATGTTATTATAGTAAGCCAGCGGTTTTTTGTAGCGTTGCTCATACTGTATTTTTATTCGTAAACAGTTGCGGTGTTCATGTTATAGGCTGCCGCAAAAGATTCAATGGTAGCTGGTTTACTCTCAACAATAGGTGAACCCTGTTTTGGCACTTTATCTGTTTGTAAAAGCGAAATAATATTTACGATAAACAACAGAGCCAATGTAGCAGTAATAAATGAAGGGCGAAGCATGAAGAATATTCTTTTCTCTTCTACCGGTTGCATTTTGCCTTTTAACCTGGTGTAAAAGAAATCGGGAGCAACAGCAGGCTGCATGTCCCCGAGACTAGTCATTATACTTTCGATCCGCTCTTGTGAAAACTTGTTTTGCATTGGTAAAATTTGCCTGTTAATAGTTTAGATGCCGTTTTTTATTAAAACCTTCGCTAAGGAGGTAATTCATTCAATTTTTTTCTGAGATTCATTTTTGCCCGTTGTAATAATGAGTCAACGGCCGATTCGGTTGTATTTAAAATGGCTGCAATTTCCCGGTAACTCAAATCTTCTACCTTATTTAAAATAAAGGCTGTGCGCTGGTTTTCGGGCAAAAGGTCAATTACTTTAAATAGAATGGCAGCATCTTCTTTCTTTTCCTGTAACACGCCGGGGTGGTTAAAATCTTCGGGTTCATACACCGGCATATTGTTATCTCCAAACAGGTTGCTTAAAAATCCAAAGCGTTTTTTTCTTTTTTTGCTGCGCAGATGATCGAGCGATTTGGTAACTGTTATGCGGTATATCCAGGTAGATAAAAGCGATTCGCCTTTAAAATTTTGTATGGATCGATACACCTGTATAAAAACTTCCTGGGCAATATCTTCGGCTTCGGTATGGTGTTGCAGTAAACCGAGGGCTGTATTAAATACCTTATCCTGGAACTGGGTCACCAATTCCTTAAATGCAGATTCCTCTCCATGGCGGAGGCCAAAAAGTAATTCATGTTCTGTCAAAAGGTGATGCGCTTTGTTATTAGACGGTGGAAAGTAATATTTCCTTCGGAGACTTTTACTAATTCCTGAAATTTTTTATAAATGTGAATACAGCAGCATTAAAATCAGTTGATTCATTAAACAAGAATTGGTGTTCGATTGGAACTACATAAATTGGAAAATCACTTAACTCTTTTTCAAACTTCTCAAGTCTTACTGCATCTTTCTCTGTTGTAAGTACCAGCTTTTTTTCTGATTTTATCTTTTTAAACTGTTGCCTGATATCCTGTAGGTCGTTGCTGTGAAAAATATGATGATCAGCATAACGGATCATATCATAGCTATCGGCATGTTTGTTCAGGTGTTCTTTTAACGGCCTTGGGTTTGCAATGCCGCAAACCAGCAGTATGCCATAATCTGGTTTAATATCAATTACTTCTTTGGTAAAAAGATGATAAGGTTTGCTGTATACAATCGTAGTAAAATAAACGGTTTGATTTGTTGTAGGTTTTATTTCTGCAACGATGGCTTTCTTTTCTGTTTCTGAAAGATCGGCTTTGCATTTTGTAACGATGATGATATCTGCACGTTTGCTGCTGCTTCTTACATCACGCAGATCACCGGCGGGTAAAATAAAATCACGGGTGTATAAATTGGAAAAATCGGTAAGTACGATATTTAAACCGGCTTTTACCTGCCTGTGCTGAAAAGCATCATCTAAAATGATGACTTCCGTTTCCGGCCTTTCGTGCAGCAATTGTGGAATGGCTACGATCCGTTCCTCACCTACCGCTACAGCAACATCCGGAAATTTTTGATGAAACTGCATCGGCTCATCCCCTATCTCCAGCGCCGTAGTGTCTTCATTGGCAATGGCAAACCCAACTGTTTTTCTTTTATAACCACGGCTTAGCGTGGCCGTTTTAAAATCATTTTTTAAAAGACGTACCAAGTATTCCGTCATGGGTGTTTTGCCTGTACCGCCTGTAGCTAAATTACCCACGCAAATAATGGGGAAGTTAAAAGAAGCTGATTTTAAAATATTTTTATCGTACAGTTTATTGCGCAGCCATATAATAGCACCGTATATCCAGGTGATGGGCAGAAGAAGATATCTGAAGCTTTTTAGGAGCAAGGTTGTTTAATGGTTTATTTGTTTAAAGGTTTAATGGTTGGAAGCCTGCTATTGCTGGTTCTCACGATTCACGTTTCAGGTTGTATAAAGATAGAAAAGATCGTCGTCCCGTAATTTCTTTCTGTTTTATAGTTAGCAAACTTTTTATAATTATTTCTGGGCGTATGTTCCAGCACAAACCAGCCCTTCGGTTTTAAAAGTTGTTTTTCAAATATTTTTAATGGCAGGTCATCAATGGTTGCTAATGCATAAGGCGGGCCTGCAAAAATAAAATCGTATTGCTGGCTGGTGGTTTCAATAAAACGAAACACATCGCTCTTTACCACATTAAAATTTTCAAACTTCAGTTCTTCTGATGTCTTCTTAATAAAATCATACATCTTATTATCTTTCTCCACAATGGTAATATCGGGGGCTCCCCTGCTGGCCAGTTCGTAACTGATGCAGCCTGTGCCGCCAAAAAGATCGAGCACTTTCAGTTCATCAAATTCCAGGTTGTTTTGCAGAATATTGAACAAACCTTCTTTGGCAATATCCGTTGTAGGCCTTGTATAGGGCATATTTGCCGGCGGACTGATCCTTCTGCCCCCATGTATGCCACTGATTATACGCATGATGCCAAAGCAAATAAATGACTGAAAAAATGTGGTGGATGATTTTTTATTTCATCATCATAAGAATAACCGTCAGGAAGTTTATCAAACTCAATATTTAAAAAATATTTGTAGATAGATGCATACAAACCCGATTTTTCGTCGATCATGCCATTGATATGCAGTGTTACAGAATCAGGCTGCACATCAAACCCTTTACAAACATTCAGCAAATGAAAAACGCAATCATCTGCATGGGTGTAATTGAAGTTTTGTATCACCTGCAGTTTGCCTTCTTTACAAAGCATAATGGTTAAACTGTTACTGTAAAAAACAGTAAACAAATGATTGCCTTGGGGCATATCACGGTTAACAAGGGCACTAAACAAATGTGTTTGCGTAGCTACCGGCAAAGCGGCAGAAAAAATATCAATTGTCGCTTCAGGTGTGCGGTACACATTATGCAGGTTATGCTTGTATAAAAAATCTGAATGGATGATTCCCTGCTTTGTATCGCCAAAAACAAGGTTCAGCATGTTCAGGTTTCGGTCGGCATTCATTAACTCAGCAGGCACTAAAATACTTTCGGTAAATACCCAAAAGATATGTGACTTACTATATTGTTTTTTCAACAAATTTTCAGTGTTGCATATTACTTTTAGTTCTTCAGCTATTTCAGTTTCATTGATCTCCGATGGGAACGGATAAATGACTACGGCTTTAAAACAATTATCGCCCCCCAGCACCACCAGCGAAAAGCCCATGGGGCCTGCTTCTGTAAATAACTGAGCTGTTTCAAAATCAATTTCCGGTGACTGTATATTAAAAGATGGATTCACATGTTGCATTTCAGCGGCAAAATAAGATATTTTTGCTGACTTTATGGACAGTACTGCTACAACACCCGATTTAAAAGTAAAGGTTACCAATAAACAGATCCTTACGATTGCGTTGCCTATTACGCTTGCTATACTTATTCCGCAGATCAATATGCTTACCAACAGCATCTTCCTGGGCGGTTTAAGTACCGAGGCATTGGGAAATGCCGGCATCACCGGTGTATTCTATTTAATTTTTGCGGTGGCTGGCCACGGGTTGAACAATGCATTGCAGGCAGTTTTTTCACGCTATGCCGGCAGCGATAATCCCGAAGCATTTAAAACCATACTTGCACAAGGCATCCGTATATCATTGCAGTTTGCAGTGGCAGGCATTTTAATAACCTGGTTTATTGCACCAATCATATTGCAACAAGTTGCCGATCCCAAAGCATATCCGCAAGAAATAAGTTTTTTAAAGATCCGCATCATGGGACTGCCTTTTTTGTTTTTGTTCCAGATGGGCAATGCATTTTTGGTAGCATCGCTTAACAGCCGCTATTTAATGATCGGTTTTATCTGCGAAGCCGGTTTAAATATTCTGCTCGATTATTTACTCATCAAAGGCCGCCATGGTTTTCCGGCAATGGGTTTTAATGGCGCTGCTGTTGCATCAGTTATTTCGGAAGTTGTAGGGATGATTGTAGTGCTCATCGTTTTATACCGTACCGGTTTAAAAAAACAATACGGGCTGCTAAAAACTTTTGTGTACAATAAGATCATCACCAAAGAAATTTTAAAAATATCGGCACCATTGATGTTGCAGTACGTTATCAGCGTAACAACCTGGCTGGTATTTTTTCTTTTAATAGAAAGTCTGCATGATGAAACCGCCAAAGCCATCAGCAATACCATGCGTAATGTATTTGGCCTAACCGGTGTTTTTGTATGGGCATTTGCCAGTACCACCAATGTGATGGTAAGTAATTTAATGGGTCAAAAGCGGGAGGACAAAGTGCTGGAAGCCATTACCAAGACCATGCTGCTGAGCATTGGTTTTTGTTTGGCCATGTGCCTGCTGGTAAATATTTTTCCAACCGTATTTTTTGGCTTGTTTGGCCAGGGGCCTGCGTTTGTACAAAAAGGTATACCTGTGCTACGTGTGGTTAGCATTGGCCTGATGGTTATGAGTATTGCCAATATCTGGCTCAATGGAGTAACCGGCACTGCTAAAACCAGGGTTAACCTGATGATAGAAATTGTTGCTATTTCGGTTTACCTGATTTACAGCTGGTATTTTGTAAAAGTAAATTACACTTCCCTGGCCATGGCCTGGAGCAACGAAGTGGTTTACTGGTTTACCATCTTTATCATTTCATTTATTTATTTGCGGAGTGGGAAGTGGAAGACGAAGTAGTTATTTTTTCTTCTTATTTTTCTCTCTTTCCTGGTTTTCCTTAATTCTGAATTTTACAATACGGCCTATTAAAGCCAATGGCAATGGCTGCTCATGTGGAAACTGTACTGAACCCTTCCCTTCTTTGTATACAGCCAGTTCTTTTTTAAATGCTTTATGCCCGGTTGGCGTTGCATAAAACCCAATATGATTTTTATAACCGGCAAAATAAACCAGCACGCCGTGGTATTTATATGCCGGCATCTGGTAGCTGATCAGTTCCTCAGCAGCAGGTGTGGCTTTTTTTATGGCTTGGCGAATCTGTTCAAGCCTTAGCTTTATTTCCTGTGGAAATGATGCAATGTATTCATCAACGTTTTTTGGAGGAGTTGCTTTTGTTTTCATCTTGCTATAATGGCTTAAGAAAATGCCTTTGCATTTTATGGTATAAATAATACGATACAAATAGAAAACTGAATGGCAATAACATAACTAATACATCAACCTTAAAACCGTCGGTGGCAACTACCGAATAAGTGGCACCCACCAGGTCGAAGAACAGGCCAGCATAGGCCCACTCCTTTATTCGGTAAAATCCTGGAATAAGAATGGCAATTATGCCCAGTAATTTGGCAATACCAATAAATGGAACAAAATAGCGGGGATAGCCCAGGTGTGCCATAAAAGTTACAGCATCCGGAATAACCATGATATCTGGTATGGCAGAAAACAGCATGAAAGCACTGAACAGGCTTGTTATGACCCAGTAAAGAATTTTTGTCTTTTTCATAAATAGTCAGGTTTTGTAAAATGAATTTATTTCTTATCGTAGTTCAGTAACCAGTGGTTACCGTATTTATCGGTTAGGTCTCCAAAGGTTGCACCCCAAAAACTTTCTTCCAGCGTATGGTCTTTGCTGCCACCCGCCGAAAGTTTTTCGTAAAAGCTTTGTATCTCTTCTTCGCTGCTGCAATTAATGGCAAGTGAAACGCTGCAGCCTTTTATAAGCCCTTTCTCTCCTACCATATCCGATCCCAGCAGCACCAGGCTGTCTTTAATAAGCGTGGCATGTAGAATACATTCCTTCATTTGCGGCGGCATTTTATCTGCCAGCGGCGATTCGCCAATGGTTTGCAATGTAAGTTCGCCGCCCAGGCAATCTTTATAAAAATTCATGGCTTCCCGGCATTTGCCGTTAAAGGTTAAGTAAGAATTTATCTGTGTCATTATGCCTGTAGCAGTTTTTCAATGTCAAATTTTTTCATTTTCATAAATGCCTGTATAACCCTGGGTGCTTTTTCAGGATCGCTCATAAGTTTACCCAGGATGGCCGGCACAATTTGCCAGGATATTCCAAATTGATCCTTCAGCCATCCACACTGGCTTTCCTGCCCGCCTTCGGTAAGTTTGTTCCAGTAGTAATCAATCTCTTCCTGGTTCTGGCAATCTACCACAAAGGACACGGCTTCGTTAAAAGTAAAAGCATGTTCGCCGGGGCCATCCATGGCAATGAGGTTGTATTGATTCAACTTGCATTCTGAGAACAATACTTTACCTGCAAAAGGTGTTTCGTTGGGATAAAGCTGCAGCACATCAATATTAGAATTATCAAAAACAGAGGTGTAAAATTTTATAGCAGCTTCTGCTTTGCCAAACTTATCTCCGGTAAATAAAAGTGATGGAGAAATTTTTTCCTCATCACCCAGCATGATCTGCCAGGTAAGGCCAAACTTATCTTTTATCCAGCCATAGCATTCGCTCCAGTCGTATTTGCCAAGGGCCATTAAGGGTGAGCCCCCTTCGGCAAGCCCGTTATATATTAAGGTGGTTTGTTCTACCGTTTTGCAGTTTACAAAAATGGATATGGAAGGGTTTACTTTAAACATCGGGCCGCCATTGAGGCCCATGAATTTTTTACCCCATAGTTCAAAGTTTACTACCAAGGGTGTATCTGCTGTAATTTTTGAATCAGAAAATATAGAGCAATAAAATGTTGCGGCTTCCTTTGCATTGCCGTCAAACCAGATGCAGGGGTGAATTGTGTTGTTCATGGTAGTTGTTTAATTGGTTATTTATTAATGTTGCAGGCTTTAATCTTTCTTGCCTTTAAAAGTGGCGTACACAGCCATAGCATGACCATGCCCCAGTTCAAAATCTTTTTTAAGCCAATCAGTTATTTCTGTTGCCTTTACTGCCGGATTTAATATGCCTTTCTGCATAAATCCTTTTTTCTCGGCAAGCTTTCTAAAATCATCTGGTGTTTTGCCGGTCTTTGCTTTTAAGTTATCGATATAGGCCTGAAATGACATGATAAATTATTTTTGGTGAATATTTTTTTAAATTCAGTTTGTCTCTACATGATTTTTAAAATTATCAAGTATTGCCTGCCAGCCTCCTCTTTGCATTTCAACCGGGTTCTGTTCTTCAGCTTCAAAAGTTTCAAAAAGTTTTGTTGTATTGCCATCAGTACTGAAATTGATACGAACTTTTCTTCCATCGCCCATGGTGTAAGCAATCAAGTCATTTGTTTTCACTTCATCATACACGCCTCCAAAATCAAAACCAAAGCTGCCATCTTTTGCTTCCATTCTTGTTGAAAATGTGCCACCCACCTGCAGGTCGTTTTGTGCCCGTGGCACATGCCAGTCGGGTGATGCATTGCACCACTGCATGATATGCTCAGGCTTGCTCCAGTATTCCCAAACTTTTTCTACCGGTGCATTAATAATTGCCTTAATTGTAATCGTCGTTATTGATCTGTTGTTTTCTGTTTGCATTGTTTTAAAGTTATTGTTTAAATTTTTGTTGCTGTTTAATTTCAAAACAAACTTACAGCCATATTTGGAATTTGATAGATGGCAAAAACGACATTCTGAAGGGTTGATTGCGACAGACTCTTTTTGTATGTTTGTTGCATGAAAAATGTATCCATTCTTGTGCCGGAAACAGCTGTTATAGAAGCAGTGGCTGATCCGCATTATATGTTTAAGGCAGTAAACCAGTTTTTACTGGCATCGGGTAACAAGCCTTTGTTTAATGTGCAACTGGTTGCCATTAATAAAGAAGTAAAACTGGAAAATAGTTTGTTTACTGTACATATTGATAAGCAACTAAAAGATGTAAAGCAAACCGACCTGGTTTTTATTCCTGCCATAAGCGGCGATATGGCAACAGCACTGGAGCATAATAAAGAACTGGTACCCTGGATCATTGAGCAGTATAACAATGGTGCAGAGCTTGCATCGCTTTGCATTGGTGCATTTTTACTGGCATCAACCGGTTTACTTAATGGAAAAAAATGTTCATCGCACTGGAACTCTGCCAATGAGTTCAGGCAAATGTTTCCGCAGGTAGAACTGGTTGACGGAAGCATCATCACTGAAGAGAACGGTATCTACTCCAGCGGCGGCGCAAACTCCTACTGGAACCTGCTTTTGTACCTGGTAGAAAAATATACCGACCGGGATACAGCTATACTGGCATCCAAATATTTTGCTGTTGATATTGACCGGGAAAGTCAATCGGCGTTCATGCTTTTTCAGGGACAAAAGAACCATGATGACGAACCCATTTTACTGGTGCAGGAATTTATTGAGGCAAATTATGCCGATAAAATATCGGTTGATATGCTGGCCGATAAATTTGCCCTGGGCCGCAGAAGTTTTGAACGCCGTTTTAAAAAAGCCACCGGTAATACGGTGGTAGCATATTTGCAAAGGGTAAAGATAGAAGCAGCAAAACGCAGTTTTGAAAGCAGCCGTAAAAATATAAATGAAGTGATGTTTGATGTGGGTTATACCGATACCAAGGCTTTTAGAACCGTATTTAAAAAAATAACCGGCTTAACGCCGATAGAATACCGCAATAAATACAATAAGCAGGTGGCGTAAGAAAAATAATTTCCGGTATTACAGGTTATAACTTGTTGCCAGATCTTTTAATTCCATCAGGTTGGTAACTTTTAGTTTTTCAAAAGCCCTTGCTTTGTGTGTGCCAATAGTTGATGGTTGCAGATTTAAAGATTTGGAAATATCGCTTAAACTTTGTCCTGACAACAATAAGGAAGTAATTTCAAATTCTCTTAAAGAAAGATTGTCGAACGGGTTTGCCGACTTGCCGGAAGATAAGCCATCTGCAAGTGTTTCGGCCAGCGCTTCGCTGATATATTTGCGGTTATTTAAAACAAGGTCAATGGCTTTTGTAATCTCATCCAGTTGCGAATCTTTCGACAAAAAACCCTTTGCGCCTGCTTTTAAAAAGCGCTTGGCGTATATGTTCTCGGGGCTCATTGAAAAGACGAGCACTTTTGCCAATGGATATTTGGTATGAACATATTCCATCAGCCCCAGCATATCATTGTTTGGAATCTGTACATCCATCATAATAAGGTCGTATTCCAGCTGCTTTAATTTTTCAATTACAGCATCAGCATCACTTGCTTCATCAACCTCACAAGGTATGTACATGGTTGAAAGTAAACCACTGATACCTGAGCGTACTACTTTATGGTCATCTACCAGTAGGAATTTTTTCATGGGAGGTTAGGTTTATTATAATTAAATATACCCAATTTTCTACATAGTAATAAATTTTTGACTGATATAATGTGATATATTTTCAGGAACCGGCTTTATATTTTTACCGCATCATTGTAGGTTTATATCTTTTTATAGATATTAATCTTGCCAGAATGATCGCAATCACCTGACCTGGTTTGCCATGTGCCTTCTAATGTTATACTGTGTTTTCTTTTGATAATTTTCAGATACATTCTTTGTAAACATATTGTTGGCACATTGTCGGGTTTGATAATTTTCATTTCTTCTAAATAAATCGAATCTGCACTTATCATACGATACAACACAGTGCATACCTGTGTAGTCTCATCCCCGTTTTTATCTGTTATGTCTTTATAGCTTCGTACTGTATACGAACTGTCATTGTTTAAAGTAAATTCAATTTTTAAGTCAGCACTTATGTTGGGGTTTTCGATGGTTGTATTTCTATAATATCCTTTTACAGTATAAGTACCTTTCCAAATTCCTTCCAACGATTGCGATAAACAATTTCCGAAAATTAAAACTGATGTAAAAACAAGTATTAGATGTTTCATAATTTGGAATAATGTGATTCAAATTAATAAGTGGCGCTCAACTGCCCGCCCGGAACTGAAGCTAAATTTATAACTAAAAGCTGAAGTTAAGAACTATCCACCGCCTTGGTTCCTGTCTCACCAATCGAAACTCTCTGGCCTTTAGAAGTATTATATGTGTCCATATGGTAATAAAAAAGCCAGGTTATAAAACCTGGCTTTTTTTATCAATATTTCTCAATGCTTAATAATCAATTTGCTTTCCACACATTATTTCCAAAATCCACATCCGGAAAAACCTTTTCTGCATCCAGCTCTACCCTTTTCAGTTCTTCGGTGGTTGGCAATTTTACTTTCCAGGTTTGGGTATTGTTCCATACTTCTACCGGCAGTTTTAATGTTCCTTTTTTACCACTCTTTGTTTCATAACTGATGTATACCGGCATAGCCATCTGCTGTAAATTGGCAATGGTTACATCGGCGCCGTTGCCGGGTATTTCATTCTCGTAGGTAACCGAAACAATGCTCTGGTCTAATTTATAATTTTCTACAAACCATGCTTTCCAAAACCAGCCCAGGCTTTCGCCGGCAGCATTATCCATGGTACGGAAAAAATCGGTTGGCGTTGGGTGCTTAAATGCCCAGCGTTTAATATATTCTCTAAAGGCATAATCAAAACGATCAGGCCCCAGTATCTCGTTACGCAATATCTCTAAACCCAGTCCGGGCTTATAATACAGTGCCAGTCCAATATTTCTTTCCTGCATGGCATCGGGTGTAAGCATGATGGTTTCTGTTTTGTCGCCAAATAAATAACCGGCTGTGTTTGCCATGTTAGCAGGTGGGGCTTTGTATTCTCCATTATTAAAATCATCATCGGCCAGTGTGTTGATGAAGGTATTAAAACCTTCATCCATCCATCCATACTTGCGTTCGTTGCTTCCTACAATCATGGGGAACCAGGTGTGGCCAAATTCGTGATCGGTTACGCCAAACAGGTCGTCTTTCTCGGCTTTAGCACCGCAAAAAACAATGCCTGGATATTCCATTCCACCCACATTACTGGCAACATTCACAGCAGCCGGGTAAGGATATTCATACCAGCGTTTGCTGTAATTTTCAATGCTGCCCTTGGTGTATTCGGTTGCACGGCTCCATCCCTTTTGTCCGGCACTTTCCGCAGGGTATGCACTCATAGCCAGCGATGTTTTGCCGCTGGGTAAATTCATTTTAGCTGCATCCCAGATAAAACTTTTGCTGCTGGCCCAGGCCACATCACGTGCATTGTTTATTTTATAATGCCAGGTAAGTGTGGCGCCTGCCGGGCGTGATGCAGGATCGGTAACTTCAGCTTCGGTGCGTATCATTACTGTTTTGTCGCTTTTTTTTGCCTGCGCCATGCGGCTTACTTGTGTAGCAGTAAGTACATCGGCCTCGTTTAATAATTCGCCACTGCAAACCACAATATGGCTGGCGGGAGCTGTAATGTTTACATCAAAATCGCCGTACTCTAAATAAAACTCACTTGGGCCAAGGTATGGCAGGGTGTTCCATCCATCCACATCATCAAACACACACATGCGTGGGTACCACTGCGCCACGGCAAAAATGTTTCCGTTTTTTGTTTTTAAAATACCACAGCGGTCGGCACCGTACTCGGGTAAAGCAAATGAGTAATCAATTTTTATTTTAATTACATCGCCGCCGGGCTTTACAGCTTTGGGCAAACGTATCTGCATGCGGGTATCGGTAATAATATAATCGGCAGCTTTGCCATCTTCGTATTTAACAGCGGTAATTTTATCGCCGCCGTTAAAATTACTTTTGCTGTCGCCATATCTGCTTCTGCCGCCCACGGGCATTCTTGCCTGTCCACGACTGTCTTTGTTAAAGAGATTCTGATCTAACTGCAGCCATAAAAAAGGCAATGCGTGCGGACTGTTATTTTTATACGTGATAATGACAGAACCTGCAATCACATTGGTTACATCATTTAAGGTGGCGTTTATCTGGTAGTCGGCTTTGTTTTGCCAATAGCCAACATTGGGTTCGCCGTTAGCGGCACGGCTGATGGTACCACCGGTTGCATAAAAGCTGGGCCCAAACAAAGCATGCGGATCGTACTTTGATTCGGTTGCATCATTTTGAGCCTGTACCGTAATTACTGAAACTAACAGCAATAAGCTGCTTATTATTTTAGTCATAAAACTTAATTTTGATTTCGAAGTTAAGTTAATTCGTGGAGGTGCAGATGTGCAGAAGTAGCGAACTCTATTATTCCCATTCTTTTATCAAAGCTTTGGCTTTTTCCTTAAGCGCCGCATCGTCTTCGGTTTGGATGGGGAGCGTTATCATTAACTGCAGATAAGCTATTGCCTTTGTTTTATTGTCGTTGTCTTTATAAGCTTTTGCCATTTCGTAATAATTAAGCAAAAACTCAGGCCTTAGGGCACGGGCCTTTTCAAAAGAAGCAATAGATTGTTTTAAAGTTGCCGGGGGCAGGCCGCCGTAAAAAAGCTTTACCAGCCCACGTTCCAGGCTGTTTAAATTACTGATCTCGTATTGCCACCTGCCAAGCACATGCCAGGCTTTAAAATTTTTGGTGTCGCCGGCTATAGCTACATCTACATACTTTTTTACTTCTTTGGCATTTTCAATTTTGTCCCTGCCGCTTTTACTCATTGATGAACGGCCCAATGCTATCGCCATAACACAATTGGCTTCGCTGTTTTTAGGATCAACCTTTAAGGCAGATTGTGCGTAAATTTTAGCAGCCTGGTAATACTCTCCCCTTAATTTGGTATTTACGGTTTCACGCTGGCCAATGCGGCTGCACAATTCACTGCATTTATTTAATGCATAAATATTGGTGGCATTTAGTTTTAAAACCTCCTTAAATTTTTTAAAAGCGGCTTTTTCATCCGGTACCGATTCAAGCCGGTTGCCCTCTGCAATAAGTGCATTAATATCCTGGGCATAGCTGCACATGCCCGAAGAAAAATAAATAAGTACGGTTAATAAAAATTTCAATCTAAAAATCTTTTTTATAATGAACGCTTACAGATCCTTCCATATTTGGCATTGGTGGATTTTTTTTCTCAACAGAAACCGAAATTGATTTTATCCGGTTATCAAATGCCCGAATCTCTTCCGTCAAATCCTGTACCAATGTTTCCAATAAAGGAGTTGCTGTCTGCATCCTTTGCTTTATAATTTCGTAAACGGTTGCGTAATTAATGGTTTGCTCCAGTCCTGCTATTTGTTCATCAGTAACAAAAGACAGGTTTAGATTTACTTCAAATGTATTTCCCAGGATACGTTCTTCTTCATGTATGCCATGAAAAGAATGGAAGATGAGATTATGGAGGTTGATGGTAAACATGAATTCAATTAGGAATTTAGAATTAGGAATTAGGAATTTGTTCGGTGCAAAAGAATTCTGGTTTAAATATAGTAATATCCATAATGGCTTTTTAATTCCTAATTCTCAATTCCTAATTCTTAATTTTAATGAAGTCCTTTTTCACTAAGGTATCTTTCAGCATCTAAAGCCGCCATACAACCGCTGCCTGCTGCAGTAACTGCCTGCCTGTAAATTTTATCCTGCACATCGCCACTGGCAAAAACACCTTCTACATTGGTTTTTGATGTGCCAGGTATGGTTTTAATGTAGCCGGCATCATCCATATCAATCAAGCCTTTAAAAATACCTGAGTTGGGTTGATGGCCGATGGCTACAAAGAAAGCGCTTACCGGAATTTCCTGCTTCTCCTCTGTCTGGTTATTTTTAATGCGTACAGCTTCTACTTTTTTATCACCAATCACTTCATCAGTTTCGCTGTTCCAGTAAACCTTTATGTTTGGTGTGTTTACAACCCTGTCCTGCATTACTTTGCTGGCACGCATTTCGTGCCTGCGAACGATCATGTGCACCTGGCTGCATATTTTAGAAAGATAAAGCGCTTCTTCTGCCGCAGTATCGCCAGCGCCGACAATGGCCACTTCTTTTCCTTTAAAGAAAAACCCATCGCAAACGGCACAGGCGCTAACGCCATAACCGTTCAGGCGTTGCTCACTTTCTATACCCAACCATTTGGCCGAGGCACCTGTGGAGATAATAACTGAATCTGCTTCGATCCATTTCTCTTCGTCAATTTCTACTTTCAAAGGCCTGGTACTAAAATCAACTTTGGTTGCAAGCCCGTAACGGATATCGGCTCCCATGCGTTTTGCCTGGTTCTCAAAATGGATCATCATATCGGGGCCCTGTATTCCATCCGGGTAACCGGGATAATTTTCTACTTCGGTGGTAATGGTCAATTGTCCGCCGGGTTGTATGCCCTGATACAGAACAGGATTCAATCCTGCTCTTGATGCATAAATAGCTGCCGTGTATCCTGCCGGCCCCGATCCTATTATTAAACAATGTACTTTTTCTGTTGACATAATTCTACGCTGTATTATTTCTTACGAATGTAAATGAATATTTTTAGTTACAATAATTAACGTGCTATAACAGTACCAACCAATGATGCATAGCCACAAAATGAGCCGAGTGCACCGTTGCTGATATTGCCAATAACCTTACCTGGCTGAGAAAAGGGATTGCCAATGCTTTGCTGGTTAAACTCCCAGGTGTTCCAGAATGTGAAACTGGCTTTATCAATATTGGATAGTTTAAAAGAAATGGTATCTCCCCGTGCAAAAAATTTATCATCTCCTGTTGGTGCCGGCAAGTTTCGGTCAACTCCCGGATCAACCTGCCCCTGGTAAGTTGTGCCATCTACCACTTCATCATTAAAAACCGAATTGAAGCCGGGTAAAAACCGCTCACTGTTTTTCTTTGTAAAATATCTTACATAATTACCCAATCCCGGTGGGTCAATGGCTCTTACCATCAATATTCTTTTAGATGTATCAACATTGGCTGGCGGGGCTTTTGTCCAAAGACTGTCGAAAATTTTTGTCAGCGCCGGGATGGTTGTTTTAGCAGTATAAACCTGTCCATCTACTTTAATGGTAAGGTTGTACTGTTTGTTAAACTCGCCAATAAAAGCGGTAGCAAGGTTAGCAGAGTCAATGCCGTAGTAATAGATGGAATAACCATTGCCCAGTGGCACCGTGTATTCTTTAAATTTATTGGTAACAGTGCCATTACTCATGCTTACCTCGGCATTATGAATAAATGAATTGGCCAGAATATCAACACTGATGGCGCTGAAAAAACTAAGGCTGCGGCTGAGTGCAACTGTAGGTGCCTGGCCATTTTCTATCTGTGCATCAACCACTACAACCGGTTCGGCATATTTTAAATCGAAATTGATATCCTTTTCGCAGGATAGAAATGTGGCACTTAAAATAAAAAGGAAGATGACTTGCTTCATGGGATTACAAAAATAAACGATGATGGGCTGAATTCAATCACGAGGTTGTTAATATTAATAAACAATTCATGAGCGTTTAGGTTCGGCATAAAAAAAATCCTCCTGCTTTTGGCAGAAGGACTCAATATCATTTTAAAAGACGTATTAACCTAAATATGCTTTTAAAGCACCACTATACCTTGCTTTCTGCAAACGCTTAATGGCTCTTTCTTTTATCTGGCGGATACGTTCTTTGGTCAAATCGTATTTCTGTCCAATTTGCTCAATGGTAACACCATTTTCGCCATCCAAACCAAAATAAGCATTTACGATCTCTGCTTCACGTGGACTTAAAGATTTTAATACC
This sequence comes from uncultured Chitinophagaceae bacterium, assembly GCA_963715585.1. Classification (GTDB taxonomy): domain Bacteria; phylum Bacteroidota; class Bacteroidia; order Chitinophagales; family Chitinophagaceae; genus Ferruginibacter. The sequence goes on from OY970254.1 coordinate 1,915,151, forward strand.
CTGCGGATCTCATTTTTCAATGAATCGTGCATTACATCTTCATCGGTCTCATCACCACCTTTCAGCAAATCGCCCATGGCTACATCTTCAGCTTCATGCACGGGTGCATCAAGGGAAGTATGACGGGTGTTGCTTTGGAAAATGTTGTTGATCTCCGTTTCGCTCATCTCCAGTAATTCAGCTAATTCCTCGGTACTTGGCTCACGCTCATGTTCCTGTTCAAAAGCCATGTAAGCTTTGTTAGCTTTGTTGTACGTGCCAATTTTGTTTTGTGGCAAGCGGACTAATCTGCCCTGCTCTGCCAACGCCTGTAGTATAGATTGGCGAATCCACCACACTGCGTAAGAAATGAATTTGAAACCTTTTGTTTCGTCAAAACGTTGTGCCGCTTTGATTAAGCCGAGGTTACCCTCGTTAATTAAATCACTAAGAGAAAGGCCCTGGTGCTGGTACTGCTTAGCCACAGATACCACAAAACGAAGGTTGGCCTGCACCAATTTGTCCAAGGCACGCTGATCTCCCATTTTGATCTTTTGGGCCAAAATAGTCTCCTCTTCAGGAGTAATCATCGAAATCTTGGAAATTTCCTGCAAATATTTCTCAACTGCCTGTGAATCACGGTTGGTAATTTGCGTTGCGATCTTAAGTTGCCTCATTGTCTTGTATTAGTTACTAAAATAGAACACTGAATAGACATGTTTTGTTGGGAAAACGTTGCAAAAGATTGGTTAATGCCTGAATTCCTACTAAAAATGTGTGCAAAGTTACTAATTTATAGCCGGATTTCATAATGAAAGTGTATAAAATAGGATGAATGGTGGATAAAACAATTCAAAAATCATAAGTAAAAAGTAAAAACATTAAGCTCTAGCAGGCGATAATTTTTGATTTTTGAATTTTTACTTTTGACTTCTTCTTCAGCTTATATTTGCCCTATGATAGCAGACCTACGCTCCGACACATTTACTAAACCATCACCAGACATGCTGGAAGCCATGTTTAAAGCGCCGGTTGGTGATGATGTTTTTGGTGAAGATCCTTCTATTAATAAATTAGAGGCTATGGCTGCGGCTATGTTTGGAATGGAAGCAGCTTTGTTTTGCCCAAGCGGCACCATGACCAACCAGATTGCCATAAAATGCCATACACAGCCAGGTGATGAAGTAATTTGTGATAAGGTAAGCCATGTGTACATTTATGAAGGTGGCGGCATCGCTTTTAACAGCGGTTGCCAGGTAAAAGCGTTGGATGGAAACCGGGGAAGAATTACAGCTGAGCAGGTTTTGGAATCAATGAATCCGGAAGATGTCCATAAAGCCAAAACCAGCCTGGTTAGCCTGGAAAATACAGCTAACCGTGGCGGTGGAAGCTGTTACGAATTTGATGAAATTCAATTAATTAAAGATGTTTGTTTACGAAATAAACTAAAGCTGCATTTAGATGGTGCCCGGCTTTGGAATGCACTGGTTGCCAAAAACGAAAGCCCAAAACAGTATGGGGAGGTTTTCGATTCCATATCCATTTGCCTGAGTAAAGGCATGGGAACTCCGGTTGGCAGTTTGTTGTTGGGTAAAAATGATTTTATAAAGCAGGCCCGTCGGGTACGAAAGGTTTTTGGCGGTGGTATGCGGCAGGCTGGCTATTTGGCTGCCGCGGGTATCTATGCACTTGAAAATAATATTGAAAGACTTGCCGAAGATCATCTTCATGCAAAAGAAATTGCTGCTGCTTTAGCAAAGAAAGAATTTGTTGGCAAAATAATGCCTGTTGAAACCAATATTGTTATTTTTGAAATAACCGGGTCATCATACACAGCAAAAACATTTTGTGAAAAGCTGGCCAAGCATGACATTCTATGCCTGACTATTTCTGCAACACAGGTAAGAATGGTTACCCATCTCGATTTTACTAAAGAAATGCTAAAAACGCTGATTGAAGTTATTGAGGCATTGTAATTGTTGCTAAAACGCATCGACGCCACATTTACCTAACCAAAATCAAACCAACAATGAAACTACAAACCATCCTTGCAGTGGCTTCTGCTATTGTTTTATTCAGTTCCTGCCAAAAAAATGCCGACGATCCCACACCCATCAACAACGGTACGGCAAAAGTTAACTTCATCTTCAAATTTGATTCTACCCAGGAGCGGCTTAATGCTATCGGGCAGCCATCACCCATGCCTGCCGGTAATGCAGGCCAGTCGCCACGCTTTAATTTAATGAGTGCTCATTATGTTGAACTTACTCCATCTGCTTTTACAGCTTTGGGAGCCGGAGCAGTTGTTTATAAAGCGCCCGAGGTTACAACTGGCGGAGCAAAAGCCATTGATTTTACCAATTCGAAATTTGCCGGTAACAACCAGATATTTTTAAGTGTGCCTGTAAAAGATTTTGCAGCCGGAACCTATAGCTGGTTGCGTGTTTCGCTGGCCTACCAGAATTATAATATTTATATGAACGCACTTGGGCAAACCATTGATGCAACGCTTGCCTCTTTTATTGGTTTCAATACTTACCTGGGCAATTATAAAGTGAAAGATTCTATAGTAACTGTAAATGCCAATAAACTACAGGGCTACTGGGCTTTGGAAGGAAAGGTTTTTGGTATTGGATTTTTAAGCCAGGGCCAGGCTCCTCCGGGCGCTACAACCGTTCCCAATCCTTTATTTGCCTCTTCGCCAATACCTGCAGGCAGCTGCCTGGTTACCGGGCAATTTGTAACACCGCTGATAGTAACCGGTAACGAAACTGCTGATATCAATGTAATCGTTTCTTTATCCATCAACAAAAGCTTTGAATGGATTGATGCAGACCATAACGGAACCTATGATCCAAATAACGGCGACCAGGTAATTGATATGGGCATCAGGGGTATGATACCAAAAATTCAATAAAAACAAACTCTCAACAAAAAACGTCCCGCTTTTAGCGGGACGTTTTTTGTTGTACATGCTATATCTTCGTAACCTCCCAATCACCAATCAAAACAACTATGCATCCTTTTGAAGAATTGTTGCAGGATAATAAAGCATGGGCTGCTCAAATGCTGGCAAATGACCCCGATTTTTTTAATAAATTATCGGGACTTCAAACGCCGGAGTTTTTATGGATCGGATGCAGCGACAGCCGGGTGCCCGCCAATCAAATAACCAATACACAGCCCGGCGAAATTTTTGTACACCGCAATGTGGCCAACCTGGTTATTAATACAGATGTAAACCTGTTAAGTGTTTTAGATTATGCTGTTAATCATTTAAAAGTAAAGCATGTTATTGTTTGCGGCCACTATGGTTGTGGCGGCATAAAAGCATCTATGAGCAAAACTGATTATAAGCCCGTGTTGAATATGTGGTTGCGTAACATAAAAGACGTACATCGTTTGCACCGGGAAGAACTTGATAGTATTACCGATGAGGACCAAAAATTTGACCGCTTAACAGAACTGAATGTGCAGGAACAGATATTTAACCTGGCAAAAACTTCCATCATTCAACGTGCCTGGAAAGAAGAACAAAGACCTGATCTGCATGGGTGGGTATACGGTTTAAAAGATGGCATTATAAAACCGGTATTTGAAATGAATGCCGGTACACATATCGATCCTTTGTACGAATACGATGATCTTTAGCAGAGTCGTTATATTCCTGATTATTCATTACTAATTCCTTTTAAAAAATATGTTCCCCAAAATAAATCCCACTACTACCCCATCCTGGCAAGCATTACAGCAGCATAAGCAATTGTTTGAAAATGTGCAGATGAAAGACCTTTTCTTTAATGATAGTGAAAGATTCAGCCGTTTTTCTGTTCAGTTGGAGGATCTGCTTTTTGATTATTCAAAAAATATTATTACCGAAAACACAGTTGAAATTTTACTGGAACTGGCCAATGATTGTAAATTAAAAGAAGCCATTGAAGCCATGTTTACCGGCGAAAAAATTAATGGTACAGAGAACCGTGCTGTGCTGCATACTGCATTAAGAAATTTCTCGGACAAACCTGTTTTAACTGATGGTACAGATGTGATGCCGGCCATTAAAAATGTGCAGGAACAAATGAAAAATTTTTGCGCTGCTGTACAGAGCGGCGAATGGAAAGGCTATACCGGTAAAAAAATAAAGTATATTGTAAACATCGGCATTGGTGGCAGCGACCTGGGGCCGGTAATGGTTACCGAAGCACTAAAGCCATATTGGGTTGATGGGATGGAAACCTATTTTGTAAGCAATGTAGATGGTACGCACATAATTGAAACACTGAAAAAAGTTAATGCTGAAGAAACTCTCTTTTTAATTGCCAGTAAGACATTTACCACCCAGGAAACCATGACCAATGCACATACGGCCAGGGATTGGTTTTTGCAACAGTCAAAAGATGAAGCACATGTTGCCAAACATTTTGCTGCACTCAGTACCAACGAAAAGGAAGTAATAAAATTTGGTATTGATCCAACAAACATGTTTGTATTTTGGGATTGGGTTGGGGGTAGATACAGTTTGTGGAGTGCCATCGGTTTATCTATTGCTTTAACCATTGGATACGAAAATTTTGAACAATTATTAAAAGGTGCTCATGCGGCCGACAATCATTTCAGAGAAACCAACTTTGATAAAAACATTCCCGTACTTATGGCTTTGATTGGTATCTGGTATGGCAACTTCTTTGGTACAGCCAGCGAAGCCATTTTGCCTTACGACCAGTACCTGCATCGCTTTGCAGCTTATTTTCAACAGGGAAATATGGAAAGCAATGGTAAGTATATTGACCGTAATGGAGAAAAAGTGACCTATGCTACCGGCCCTGTAATTTGGGGCGAACCAGGTACCAATGGCCAGCATGCATTTTATCAATTGATACACCAGGGCACACAAATAATTCCCTGCGATTTTATAGCACCGGCTATAAGCCACAATGCAACCGGCGATCATCATCAAAAACTATTAAGCAATTTTTTTGCACAAACGGAAGCTCTCATGAATGGTACAGAAAATGAAAATCCATACCGGGTTTTTGAAGGTAACCGTCCAACCAATTCAATCTTAGTAAAACAAATCACACCGTTTACGCTGGGACAATTAATTGCTTTGTACGAACATAAAATTTTTGTGCAGGGTGTTATCTGGAATATTTACAGCTTTGATCAGTGGGGAGTAGAACTGGGCAAGGTTTTAGCCAATAAGATATTGCCCGAACTGGAACATGATGAGGATATTATTACACACGACAGCTCTACCAATGGATTAATAAATCTGTATAAAGCTATGCGTTAATCAATACCTGGGAAGCGTTGCAAACACTTTTTCCCTGGTAACATAAAATTTGCAGAGCTTGCCAGCAAGCTTGCTTTTTATAATAATGTTTTTACAATCCACTTCCGGCATTGTCTTGCCTTCAAACGGCTGCAGGTTTATTTGCAGGAAAGTATTTCCCTTTTTGGCCTTTATGGTATTCCCCGGATTCAGTTCTTTATCTCCAATAGATACCGTTTTTTCTTTTACGCTTACAACAGAAAAATCCAGCAACACACCATTATATAAAACAGATTTAATGTCGGGCATTTTTGTGCCGCTGTATTCCACATAAATAAACCGTGTGATATTGGCTTTAGGAGGAATAGGGTTGCCGTTCTCATCTGCCATTTGTGCGCCCGGCATCGTTACATTATAAAAGGCATAAGCCTTTTTTATATTACAGTTTACCTGTGCAAACGAAACAGAAAAGCCCGTTAGTAAAAAGATATGCAGCAAAAGTATTTTCATTTGAGATTAAACGTTTTTTATTGCTATACAAGTATGATGCCGCTTATATATGAAAATCCTCCCGTGGTGGGAGGATTTTCTGCAATTAGGTTTGGTGTTTGCGTACTTACCACTTCTCTACTACCTCTGCACTGCCATTATCAACAGGGCCGTTATTTGTCTCAGTTGGAGCTTCTATATTTTCAGGAGCTTCTTCAGCTTCTATCTTTTCGATGGGTGTTTCTGTCAAATTCGATACGATGACTTCCGCAGTAGATGGCGCTGAAGTTACTGCATCATTGTTATAAACCTGTCCATCTTCACCTTCATAAGGGGTATCATGGTTAAAAGCATCAAAATCAAAGTCGGGCATCAATTCTGTTTTTACATAATCAATTGCTTCGCCCAAACCTTTAATAAATTTATTAAAATCTTCCTTGTAAAGAAAAATTTTATGCCTGTCGTACCCGTCAGAATCAAAACGCTTCCGGCTTTCTGTAATGGTTAAGTAAAAATCGTTGCCACGGGTTTCTCTTACGTCAAAAAAGTAAGTTCTGCGCTTGCCGGCTCTGATGCGTTTGCTGTAAACGCTGTCCATTTTCTTTTCGTTGTTTTCGTACGCCACTGTTTATTTTGGTTTAATTTTAAAAATAGCCCCATTCAGGCGAAGCAAAGATAAAATTGTTTTCCATTCTACAAAATATATGATTGATTATTTGGGTTTAAGGGAATTGCTTAAACATTTTGCCGACATTCAGGCTTCTTTCTCCTGTTCCTGTTGCCTGTTATACATTTCGGCATAATAACCATTTAAACCCAGTAATTGCTGGTGTGTGCCCTGCTCTACAATCTTTCCTTCATCCAGAACGATTATCTTATCAAAATCAAACAAGGAGAAAATACGGTGTGTTATGATGATAGCCGTTCTGTCTTTTAAAAACCGGTATAAATTACCAATGATCTCTTTTTCGGTACGGGCATCTACTGCACTCAGGCAGTCATCAAAAATTACAATTTCAGGCTCTTTTATCAGGGCACGGGCAATAGAGATACGTTGTTTTTGTCCACCGCTCAGCGTTACGCCCCGCTCTCCTATCAGCGTATCGTACCCATTTTGAAATTGTTCAATTTCGGTATGAATACTGGCCTGCTTTGCAGCAGTAATTACATCTTCGTCAGTGGCATCATCCACACCAAAGCGGATATTATTGCGTACTGTTTCGCTAAACAAAAATATATCCTGCGGCACATAACTTATCTGCAACCTCAGCGCATGCATATCGAATTTATTTACCGGTATACCATCATAGGTTATCAATCCTTTTTGTGACTCATACATGTGCAGCAGCAGTTGGGCCAGGGTAGATTTACCCGAGCCTGTTCGTCCCACCACAGCAATTTTTTCTCCCTTGTTTATCTGTAGCGAAAAATCTTTTAAAGCATGAATGCCCGTATGCGGATAAATAAAATCAACATTGGTTAAAGTGATATTCCCCTGCAGCGGAGTGGTTACAGGCTCCGTCTCATTTTTAATGCCGGGTTCAGTATGCAGAAACTCATTGATCCTTTTTTGTGAAGTAGCTGCCCGCTGCGTCATACTGGCTGTCCACCCAATGGCACTTACGGGGAAGGTGAGCATTTGTATGTACATCACAAATTCAGCAATTCTTCCAACACTTGCATCTGGCACCTGGTTAACCACATCCAGGCTGCCAACCATAATAGTTATTAACGTACTTAATCCAATAAGCAGGGCCATACTCGGAAAATAAATGGCTTCGGTTTTTGCAAGGCTCAATGCGTTATCACGGTAGGCTTCGCTGTTCTTTTTAAAAAAGCCCAGCATGGCTTTTTCCTGTACAAATGATTTAATGACCCTGATGCCCGAATAAGATTCCTGTGCGTTGGTGGTAAGATCGCTCAACAAAGATTGAATGCGCTCACTTTTTTTATTGATGATGGTATTAACAAAATAAATGGCAATTGCCAGGATGGGTAAAGGTGCCAGCGCCACCAACGTAAGTTTTGGGCTGGCTTTAAACATAAAAAATATACTGAAAGCAAGCACAGCCGCAAGGTTGATGAAATACATAATGGCCGGACCTGTGTACATGCGTACTTTACTCACATCATCTGCAATGCGGTTCATGAGGTCGCCGGTGCTGTGTGTTTTATAAAAATTGGTATCCAGTTTCTGGTAATGAGTAAATATTTCGTTCTTCTGGTCGTATTCAATATGCCGGCTCATTACAATAATGGTTTGCCGCATCAGAAACATAAAAAAGCCACTGATAATAGCAATTACAAATAGGGTAATACCGGTGTACAGAATTTTACGGGATGGGCTCTCCTGGAATTTTTCAATTACAAGCCGTACCGCAAAATCATAATTCTTTTCGCTTTTCTTAATATCAATACCTTTTTCATTTGGAGATTTGATAGACTCAACAACTGTATTAACAACATAACCCGTAAGCTGGGGCGCCAGTATGCGGAAATAATTGGTAAGCACCACAAAAACAAACCCCAGCATAAAATGCCAGCGGTATTTCCAGAAATATTTATTGAGGGAGGAAAGATGTTTCATTGATGGGCAAAGGTAAAATAAAAAAACCGCCAGATTATCCAGCGGTTTTTTTATTTGGCGGAGAGTTAGGGATTCGAACCCCAGGACCTGTTACAGTCAACAGTTTTCAAGACTGCCGCAATCGACCGCTCTGCCAACTCTCCGCGGCAAAAATAAGGTTACAGGGTTTTTATTCCAAAAAAAATAGAAATTAAATGGCTTTGATTGGCTGTAAACGTTGCCAGTATTGATTATTTATTTTAACCCGCCTTCGATAACACTTCGACCAGCTAAGTACAGGCTGACAGCTTTTTTGATTTGAACAGAGTTTATGAAGCAGTTTGGGGCGATTCTTTATCTTTTACCACCACCAAATCCTTTAACTCAACAGTGATGGGCATTACACCAACCTGCAGTACGGCTTTTTTTCCTCTGATTTCTTTTACAATACCTACCTGGCGGTTTTGTTTCATCCTTACTTTTACGCCAATTTTGATCTCACCTCCTACTTCTTCAAACTTTTCGTTCAGCTTTTTCTGCTGCTTTTCGGTGGTTATCTTTTCTTTCTGCTGAAAAAGCAGGGCATGTATCATTTTTACCACTTTATCCTTGTCTTCAGTCTTTCGCCACTCAATCACCATGGCTTTAAGCCTCCGTTCCATGTCTTTCAGGTAAATGATCTTATCGGCAGCAATACGATTCTGCATGGCCATTTTTTCCATCTCTTGCTCATGCACTTCTTTGTTTAAAACCCGTTGCATTTCCTTTTTTAATGCTTCGTTCTCTTTAAGCAAGGCTTTCAGGTCGGCCTTTTCTTTATCAATATGCTGCAGGTCCTGCTCGGTGCGGTTCAACAATTTATCCAAAGTAAAATGATCATCATCTACCAGTTTCCTGGCTTTTTCTATCAATCTTTTTTCAAGGCCAATTCTTTCGGCAATGGAAAAAGTATAAGAACTGCCCGGCTTGCCAACAACCAGTTTATACATGGGCAGCAGGTTCTTCTCATCAAACTGCATGGCACCGTTTATAATACCGCTTACCTTGTTGGCCATTACTTTCAAATTGAGGTAATGGGTGGTAACAATACCAAAACTGTGCTTGATGGCCAGCTCTTCCATGATCACTTCTGCAAAAGCACCACCCAGGTTGGGATCACTACCGCTACCCAGTTCATCAATAAAAAACAAGGTTTTACCATTAGCATTTTCCATAAAATGCTTCATGTTTTTTAAGTGAGATGAATAAGTACTCAATTCAAATTCCAGGCTTTGGGTATCGCCGATGTGGATCATGATCTGTTTAAAAATACCCATCTCACTATCCGGGTGAACCGGCACCAGCAAACCACTCTGCAACATCAGCTGCAACAAGCCAACCGTTTTTAATGTAACCGTTTTACCTCCGGCATTGGGCCCGCTGATGACTAAAATGCGTTGCTTTTCATTCAGTGTTAAGTCTACCGGTATGGTTGGTTTTTTATTGGCTTTGTTGTAGATGTACAATAAAGGATGATAAGCCTGTATTAACTGAACATGCGCCTTATCCATCACAACCGGATAATTGCCATTGTAATCTGCCGCAAATTTTGCCTTGGCACGGATGAAATCAAATTCACCGGCCATGTCGAGATAACTTTTTAGCAGGCTGGCATAGACACTTAAATTCTGTGTGAGTTTACGCAATATCTTATACACTTCTTTTCTTTCTTCATTCTCCAGAGAGAAAACAGCGTTGTTGAGTTCTGTTGTTTCTTCAGGCTCAATAAAAGTGGTACGGCGGCTGTCGCTTTCGCCATGCAGTATGCCTTTTATCATGCGCTTTTGCTCGGCAAAAACAGCCAATACTCTTCTGCCGTTTAAAAAACTTTCTTCAATATCGGCCAGGTAACCCTGTTTGTTTAGTTTGCTGACTATCCTGTCGAAAACCTTACGCAGTTCGTTGCGCTTGCGGTACAAACTCATACGTATCTCAGCCAGTTCTTCGCTGGCGCTGTCTTTTACATGCCCGGTTTCATCCAGTATTTCATCAATCATTTCAACAATTACTTTTTCGTAATAAGAATCGTTGATGACTTTTGTTAAGGCCGGGTAAGCCGTGCGGCGTTCATTATCGAACCAGCGAAAAATATTGTTGGTATTTTCTGCCAGCCGCCTGATGAGCAAAAACTGCTCGCCACTTAAAACTGCACCAGGTATGCCAATGAGTTTTAATTCCTTGCCTATATTATGGGTAAACTCATTGGGAAAATGCTGGTTGCCTTGCAGCAATAATTTAAACTCATTGCTCTGTTGCAGTTCGGTGGTTATAAATTCTTTTTTGGTGTGCAGTCTCAGCTGCTCGGCTTTTCGTTTGGCGAATTCGGTACGGCAATGCAGTGCCAGTAAGGTTTTTACCTTTTCATATTCTAACTGCACAAGGGCTGACTCAGGAAAAAATTTCACTATATATTCTTTTAAAACTGCTAATTTCGGTTAATAATCATCTTTCATGAAAACTTTATTAACTGGCGTTATTTTTAGTTTGATTTTAGCAGGATGTTCAACAATAAATTCAACAACCGGTTCGCAGGCTAAAATAAAAAGCCATAAAACAATTGCTATAATACCTTTTGAAGTACGGTTTGATTTAAGAAACAAAAATCAGCGGAAATTTACTGAAGAGGAATTGGCCGGCGTAAGACATTTTATGGCGCTGGGTTTGCAGCAATATTTGCATAACTGGTTGAAGAATTACAGTCGCAAAAAACTATTTACAGCCAACATTCAAAATATAGATGTTACGGATAGTATTTTAACTGAAAACAAGATCAGTTACGTAATCCTGTATAACATGAGCCGGACTGAGCTTGCAAAAATGCTTGATGTAGACGCTGTACTTACTCCCAATGTAATTTTTGCCCAGCCTAATAGTGAAGCAGCTTCTATGTTGGCTATTCCGTTAGGTGCAGTTTCTCTTGGTGCAGGAAGTGTGTTTTTTTACACCAGGCTGGCTACACAACAAATGAAACTGCAGGTCTTACTGACTGACAGAGAATCTGAAACTTCTATGTGGACATTTGAAACTAAAACGAATAACAGTAGGCTGACAAAGCCTTCCACTAAAAGGCAAAAGGAAAATATTTTATATCCTTTGTTTGATAATATTGATGAAACCCTGATTAAGTTCATCAGGAATTTTCCTTATAAAGAATTTTAGTGCTTAACCGGTTCTACCTGTAACTCTTCCCAGGGCGTTGTACCATCTTTCTCTCTTTTAAAAACAAATTCATTGCTGCTGAGGATAACAATTTCGGCGGTGGTATAAATTTTACAGCCTTCCATTAAATGACCGCCAATGGTTTTTCCGGTGCTGTCGCTGATGCTGATGTGCAGGTGAGAACCATTTGAGGAAACTGTTCCTGTAAGACTTACAATTTCAAAATGACCACTATCGCTGCTGCCATTGGGTTGGTTGGCATAGCGTATCTGGTAATTTGTCAGGCTGCCGACACAGGTACTCACCCATCCTGCTTTAATTTGCTTCTCGTTCACCAGTTTTTGAATTTCAGTTTTCAGATCCTGGCCGGGCTTTAAACGAAAGGCGTGAGCAGTAAGCTTGTCCATAGCGGTTTTTTGATTACAGGAAAATAATAACAGCGATGCTAAAATAATATAAGTAAATCTCATTGCTGCAATTTAGAAGAATTTTAAGTGATGGTAGCGTTTGTTAAACTTTTGTTGCGATAAATTGTTATCCAATCTGTGCCAATTACCTTTGCGTAAGTAAATGAAAAAATATACAACATGCTAAAAGTTTTATTCATTTCGGTTGTCAGTTTCATGGGATTAAGTTCCTGTGCACAAAAAAACAATAAATCAAATTCAAAAAAAGAATCTAAAGTAATGACTACTGCCAACACTTCAACTCCGCTCAGTATGGATACTGCCACATTCGGCACCGGTTGCTTCTGGTGTACCGAAGCTATTTTTCAACAACTGGAAGGCGTGGAAAAAGTAACCAGCGGCTACAGTGGCGGCACGGTTGTTAACCCAACTTACGAGGAGGTTTGCAGCAAAACAACCGGCCATGCAGAGTGCCTGAACATTGTGTACGACCCATCTAAAATAAGTTTTGACGAGCTACTGGAAGTTTTCTGGCAAACACACGATCCTACAACATTAAACCGCCAGGGAGCCGATGCAGGGCCACAATACCGCAGCGTTGTTTTTTATCATAATGAAGAGCAAAAAATGAAAACTGCCAAGTACAAGGCAGATCTGGATAAAAGCGGCGCCTTTAATAACCCGATTGTAACCACACTGGAGCCTTTTACTGTATTTTATCCTGCTGAAGCCTATCATCAGAATTATTACAACAACAATACAAGCCAGGGCTATTGCCAGTTTGTAATAAGGCCCAAACTTGATAAGTTTGAGAAAGTGTTTAAGAGCAAACTAAAAAAACATTAATTGGATTTGAAATTAAAAGGATTAGCTACAACCTTTTTTTCTTTCTCGGGTATTGGCTGACCTTTGTGACAGGAGTAGCAGGTTACGGCCTGTACTTTTAAGGCAGTAGCTTCTTCATTAAACTGAAAATAATTCTTATTGATGTCCATGGTCATCCGCATCATATTACGGGTGATCTCTTTTTCTGGTTTGGTATCTTTCTCCGCTTCCAATTGCTGGAGTCGTTTGTTTTCGGTATGACAAAATACACAGTTCACTCCTAAACCCTGATTGAATCCATCCATGATCTTATCCAGCGAATCAGGCGTTATGTTTTTAGGCAACACCTGCAGGTTCTTGAATTCGCCGGCAGGTTCTTCAACAGCAGCAATTCCTATAAAGATGAATGCAAATAAAGCGGCTAGTGTGATCAGTTTTTTATACGATCTCATATAAAATATTTTAAAGTTTTTGCAACCTATGTATTTTTTCTATTTATCTATGTTACTATGTGATTAACGGTAAGCAGTATGATGCATCTTGTAAATCGTCATAATTTTTTTACACGCCGCAGTTCCAGCAGGTTTAAACTGTTTGGATAAAAGTTTTGAATATTGAGATGAACAAGATGTATGGCCATATCGTACCAAAGCGGCACTACCGGTGCATCATTGATGATGATCCTGTCCATTTGCTGGTATAATTTATATCGCAGTGAATCATTCTTTTCGGATAAAGCTTTCTCATACAACAGATCAAACACTGGATTTTTATAACGGGTATAATTTGGCGGTGCCGGATTCTTACCATAAAAAACACCCAGGTAATTCTCGGCATCTGGGTAATCTGCAATCCAACTGCCCCTGAAGAATGGCGCCTGCGATTTGGAGGTCTGTTCCATCAACAAACTTTTCTGTATCACTTCCACCTGTACTTTTATGCCCACCTGTAAAAGTTCGTTGGCAATATAGGTTCCTAAATCTCCATAAATTGGAATGGTGAGGAGTTTTATTTCCGGCAGATTTTTTCCATCAGGATAACCGGCTTCTGCCAGCATTTTTTTTGCCTTTGCAACATCGTAATGATAACCCTGCACTGCAACCGAATCAAAAGAAGGAAGTCCGGCAGGTACAAAACCACTCTCTGCCGCAATGCCAATACTGTTACGCAAATACAGCATCATCTTTTTTCGGTTGAAACCGTAATTGATGGCCTGTCGTATTTTTTGCAAACGCAAAGGTGAGTTCTTTACCAGTTCATTTGCTGAATCAACCAAAATGCCCAGGTATTCAATATTGAGGTAAGGATGTTTTTGCAATACTATTTTATTCAGCCATGTTTTTTTAAGATTGCCGGTCTTGGTAAGCACTTCATCTTTAAAGGAAGGATCGATATCATCAATAAAATCCAGGCGGTTTTGCTGAAACTCTAAAAACTCGGTAGCCTTACTGTCGTAAAAAGAAACTTTGATGCCATCCAGATAAGGCAATCGTTTTCCTTCAGCATCTTTTTCAAAATAGTTTTCATTCTTTTTTAAAATGAGGGCCTGCCCTTCTTCCCAGGCAACAAAGCTAAAAGGCCCTGTGCCAACGGGGTGGCGGCGAAAATCGGTTTTGTATTTTTCCACCGCTTCTTTGGGAATGATGGAACAATACTGCATGCTTAATATGCCAAGTATAGATTGAAAGGGGCTGATCAGCTTAAGTTGAAAAGTAGTGTCATCTATTGCTGCAAATCCATTTACAGAATCTACCCGGTTATTAAATATCCATGCACCGGGACTTGCCGTGCTTTTATCAATAATTCTTTTAAAACTATACTCCACATCATGGGCAGTTAGTTTTCTGCCTTTGCCATTTACAAAGCAGTCGTCATCAGTAAAAAAAACATCGTTCCGTAAAGTGAATGTAAAAACCAGGTTATCATCAGAGATAGTCCAATGCTTTGCCAGCGATGGCTGCATCTGCATATTGCTGTCAATTTCGATAAGGGTATTATACAACTGATGAGTAGACCACATTACCTGTTTGTTTTTGGCAAATGCCGGATCGAGGGAAGCAAGGCCGCTGCTTTCGTTGTAATGGAATATCTTTTTATCGGGATGATTATGGGATTTACAGGAGGAGAAAAGCATGAACCACAAAGACGCAAAGACACAAAGGAAAAGGATAAGCGGTTGTTTGTATTTGTATTGTAATGCCATAAAAAAACTAAATTAGCACTTATATACAAATTGATATGAAACAAATACTAAAAGCATCTATAATTTTTCATTTTTCATTTTTCATTTTTCATTGCCTGCAGGCTCAGCCTTTAAAACAATCAAAAGGTTTTACCCGGGCTGATACTTTGCGTGGTACTTATGGGCCCAGCAGGGATTGGTGGGATGTGACGAAGTATGATTTGCATGTGAAGTTTAATTTGAAGGATAGTTCGATAAGTGGTTATAATATTGTCTACTACAAATTATTATTGAATAAGAAAGGTACAATACTCCAAATAGATTTGCAAGACCCCATGGTTTTAGATAGTGTCAGAATAGGTGATGGCTGGGATTTAGGTTACTCTGGCTATAAAGGAGATTTTAAAAAAGATGGTAATGCTTATTTTATTGATATAGCTTCAAGACCTGCAAATTTACTTCCTGGACCGATTGAAAAAAAGCAGTTAACAATCTACTACCACGGCAAACCTCGTATCGCCATCCGCCCACCATGGGATGGTGGTTTAATTATGAAGAAAGATAAAAACAACAATCCCTTTGTAAGTCTTGCCTGCCAGGGCCTGGGTGCCAGTGTTTGGTATCCTTGCAAAGATCATCAGGCCGATGAACCCGATAGTGCCGAAATGCATATTACGATTCCCGATTCTTTGATGTGTATTGGTAATGGCCGCTTCAGGGGTAAAATTAATAATGGCGATGGAACGGCTACCTATGATTGGGCTGTTGTAAACCCCATAAATAGTTACAACCTGATACCATACATTGGCAAATACGCTCACTTCAGCGAAGTGTATGATGGCGAAAAAGGAAAACTGGATATGGATTATTGGGTATTGGAATACAACCTGGATAAAGCAAAAGAACAATTTAAAGATGCTCCCAGAATGATGAAGGCATTTGAACATTGGTTTGGCCCCTATCCTTTTTATGAAGATGGTTATAAACTGGTTGAAGCGCCACACCTGGGTATGGAGCACCAGAGCGCTACGGCTTATGGCAATAAATATAAAAATGGTTATCTGGGCCGTGATTTAAGTGGCACCGGCTGGGGATTAAAATGGGATTTCATCATTATACATGAAAGCGGCCACGAATGGTTTGCCAACAATATTACCAGCAAGGATATTGCTGATATGTGGGTGCATGAAGGGTTTACCAACTACAGCGAAACCCTTTTTACCGATTACTGGTACGGCAAACAGGCCGGTAATGAATACGTTATTGGAACCAGGAAGGGAATACAAAATGATATACCCATCATTGGCATATACAATGTAAATCAGGAAGGCAGCGGCGATATGTATCCAAAATCGGGCAACATGCTGCACTCCATCAGGCAGGTAATAAATGATGATGATAAATTCAGGCAGATATTAAGAGGCCTTAATAAAACATTCTACCATCAAACCGTTACTACCAAGCAGGTAGAAGATTATATCAATAAAGAAAGCAAAATCAATTTCAGTAAAGTATTTGATCAGTATTTAAGAACGGTGCAGATTCCTGTTTTGGAATATAAGATTGATGGGTACAAACTCTCCTATCGCTATACCAATTGTGTAAAAGGATTTAACCTGCCTTTAAAAATAAAATTCAAAACAGAGCAGTGGATAAAGCCTACAGAAAAATGGCAAACCCTTAATTTATATCCCGAAGGCGATAATAGTTTTACTGTTGACCCAAATTTCTACATTAAAACAAAAAAGGTAGATTAATTTAGCAGCAAACAAAGCTATGTCGCAAATACGAAAGCAAAGCCTTATTTCCTCACTGGTGGTTTACATTGGCTTTGCTATCGGTTTTTTTAATACCTGGTTGTTCACAAGAGAAGGCGGCTTTTCTCCCTCGCAATACGGCCTTACCGGAATCTTTATGGCGGTTGCCAATATCATGTTCTGTGTTGCCAATATGGGCATGCCTTCTTACATTCATAAGTTTTATCCTTATTACAATGATAACCTGTCGCCCAAAAAGAATGACCAGCTTACCTGGGCTGTCTTTTTCTCTTTATTTGGTTTTTGCCTGGTTATAATTGCCGGTATTTTATTTAAGGATATTGTGATCAGAAAATACGGTACCAACGCCCCTGACCTGGTTAAATATTATTACTACATTTTTCCTTTTGGTATGGGGCTTACACTTTTTTCTATTTTAGAAGCCTATGCCTGGCAGGTAAAAAAATCGGTATTCTCTAATTTTTTACGGGAGATACAGTTCAGGGTTTTTACAACTATTTTAATTGTACTGAGTTTTACCGGGTTTATCGCTTCTTTTGATCTGTTCATCAAAATTTATTCATTCACATTCATTGCAGTTGCAGTAATACTGATGGCTTACCTGGCCTATAATAATAAAATACACTTTACATTTTCTGTCAGCAGGGTATCAAAAAAATTCTTTAAGAAGATTGTAACGCTGCTTTCTTTTGTTTATGGCGGCAGTCTTGTCTTTACTGTATCGCAGGTGTTTGATACCATTGTAATTGCTGCAGCATTGGACGATGGCCTTGCACTGGCCGGCATTTACACACTGGCACAAAATATTGCCAGTTTAATACAGGCGCCCCAGCGTGGTATTATCTCTTCATCATTGGGTGCTTTATCGCAGGCATGGAAAGATAAAGACATGAAAAGGATTGACAGGATCTATCACAGTTCTTCCATCAACCAGTTAATATTTTCGGTAGGTATGTTTGCACTTATCTGGTTAAATTTTGCAGATGGAGTTTTTACTTTTCATTTACAGGCCGGTTATATAGATGCTAAATGGGTTTTCTTTTATATTGGCCTCATGCGTATTATTGATATGGGCACAGGTGTAAACAGCCAGATCATCAACACATCTACTTTTTGGCGTTTCGATTTTATAACGGGTGTAATATTACTTTCCTTAACACTGCCGCTGAACTACATTCTTACTAAATATTATTATGGCGTTATGGGGCCCGCTATTGCTAACCTCATCACTTTTACTATTTACAATGCCATACGGTATGGTTTTTTAATTAAGAAGTTTAACCTGCAGCCATTTACTGCTAAAACTGTTTATACCATCATACTGGGCGTTGCAACTTTCTATTGCTGCTATTTTCTGTTTGATGATTTCCACGGCTTTATGGCGATGGTAGCCCGCAGTAGTTTATTCCTTGTTTTATTTATTGCAGGTACTTTTATATTAAAATTATCACCGGATATAATGCCCGTTTGGCAAACCTTACAAAAAAGGTTGGGCATAAAAAAAGGAGATTGATCATCTCCTATATAAATTCAAATAAAATTTTTATTCAACAACCGGAACTGGTTCAGGTACAGTCAATCTTCCGCCACTTACAAATTTTTTGTTCCAGTAAGTTTCAGAAAGATTGCTGATGGTTACACCAATACTGGTACTTGCGTGGGTAAAATACCCATTGCCTAAATACATACCCACGTGGCTTATACCGCCTCTTGTATTAAAAAAAATCAGGTCGCCCTGTTGCAGTTCTTCTTTTTCAAGTTTTATGCAATTTGCATATTGGTCACGTGCCGTTCTGGCAAGTAACAGTCCAAATACCTGGTGTGCCAATGTGGCTGCGTAAGCACTGCAATCAATTCCTTTCTCGTTTGCGCCGCCATACCTATAGCGTGTGCCCCACCATTTTTCAATGGCTCCAAATAAAACAGGGTTGTTGATGGTTTCAACTTCCACATCCAGCAGCTGGGCATATTTAAACTGCAAAGCACTAAAGCTTTCAATAGAAGCAACTTCTTCTGCTGGTTTTGAAACTGCATTTACCGCAACAGCTTTTGCCGGTTTTATTTCTATTCCTTCAATAAATTTAGGTGATTTTTTGGGCACAGCAGATGCATTCACCTGCTCAATATTTACAGATGGCTGTGCTTTTGCCGTTAAAGTTGTTCCTGAAAAAAAGCCGATGGCTACAGAAACAAGAAAGAAGTTTTTCATACGTAAACTTTAGGGGTTTAAAACGTAAGTACAACTTTGTCTTGTGTTTTTCGCTCTTCTTAAATTCTAATGCTGTTAATACTTATCTATACTGATCTCTGAATCCTGTCCTACAAACTAATGATTAATGATTTTTCTAATGCTGTGCAAAGGTAACTTTCAAAAGCCGTAAATGCAAGCTGTTAACGTTTAATTATGATTTTTAACTGACCTGCTGTGG
The DNA here is from genome assembly GCA_963715585.1 of uncultured Chitinophagaceae bacterium. GTDB lineage: Bacteria > Bacteroidota > Bacteroidia > Chitinophagales > Chitinophagaceae > Ferruginibacter. Next base: position 1,934,276 of record OY970254.1, read on the forward strand.
AAAAACGGATTAGACATCCAACTTATTGTTAGCGATATTTGTTAAAGAAACAAGAATCTGGAATCAAGACATGAAGTTTTCCCACTTACACGTACACACACAATTTTCGCTGCTGGATGGTGCAGCATCTATAAAAAACCTGTATAAAAAGGCCATTGCCGATGGTATGCCTGCACTTGCCATAAGCGACCATGGCAATATGTTTGGTGCATTTGAATTTGTAAAGGAAGCATACAATCATAAAAATGATGATGGTACTTTAAAAGTAAAACCCATTGTGGGTTGCGAGTTTTATATTACTACCGACAGGCATCGTAAAACTTTCAGCAAGGATGAAAAAGATCCACGCAATCACCAGATATTACTGGCAAAAAATGCAGAAGGATATAAGAACCTGGTAAAGCTTACTTCGCTTGGATACATCGAAGGTATGTATTCAAAATATCCACGTATTGACAAAGAACTTATTCATAAATACCATGAGGGCTTAATTGCTACCACCTGCTGTTTGGGTGCGTTAGTGCCACAAACTATCTTAAAAAAAGGCGAAGAAGAAGGTGAGAATGAATTTAAATGGTGGCTCAATATTTTCCAGGAAGATTATTATGTAGAGCTGCAGCGCCATGGAATTCCGGAGCAGGAAAAAGTAAATGAAGTGTTGCTGAAGTTTGCAAAGAAGTATAATGTAAAAGTAATTGCCAGTAACGACAGCCATTATGTTGACCAGAAAGATTACAACGCACATGATATTTTACTTTGCATAAATACCGGCGAAAAGCAGGCAACCGAAAAATGGAAAGGTGGCGGTGATGATGATGTTTTTTCCAAAGGCAAACGTTTTGCATTCCCCAACGATCAGTTTTATTTAAAAACCAGTGCCGAGATGAGCAAGGTTTTTGAAGACCTGCCCGAAGCCATTGACAATACCAATGAAATTATTGACAAGGTTGAATTGCTGAATTTAAAAAGAGACATCCTCCTGCCTCATTTTACGGTACCTATAAATTTTAAATCGCAGGATGAATACCTGGCGCATTTAACCTGGTCGGGCGCCAAAGAACGTTATAAAATTCTTACTCCCGAAGCTGAAGAACGATTAAGTTTTGAGCTGAGTGTGATTGAAAAAATGGGTTTTGCCGGTTACTTTTTAATTGTAAGCGATTTTATAAAAGCAGGCAAGGATATGGGCGTTTTTATTGGTCCTGGCCGTGGTTCTGCGGCAGGCAGTGCAGTGGCGTATTGTATTGGCATCACCAATATTGATCCTATAAAATATAATTTACTGTTTGAGCGGTTCCTGAATCCGGAACGTAAATCTATGCCGGATATAGACACTGATTTTGATGATGAAGGCCGGCAGAAAGTGTTGGATTATGTGGTACAGAAATATGGCAAGAACCAGGTGGCGCAAATCATTACATATGGTACCATGGCTGCCAAGTCGAGTATCGCCGACGTCTCAAGGGTGATGGATCTGCCGTTGGCAGAGAGCAGGGCTATTTCAAAACTGGTACCGGAAAGGCCGGGTATCAATTTAAAAAGATTGTTGCATGCACCGTTTACCATCAAAGAAGCAAAGGATGGCGAAAAATCGCTGGAAGAAAAAGAACAGTTGCAGGCTGATGATATTGAAAATGTAAAAAAGCTAAGAGAAATATATAAAGGCAATGATCTGCAAAGTAAAATATTGCACGAGGCTGAAATACTGGAAGGCTCGGTTCGTAATACCGGTATTCATGCGTCTGCCATCATTATTGCACCCAAAGACCTTACAGAATTATTGCCTGTGGCAACTTCCAAAGAATCGGAGCTTTGGCTTACACAAATTGAAGGCAACTCCATTGAAGAAGCCGGTGTAATTAAAATGGACTTCCTGGGTTTAAAAACCCTGAGTATTTTAAAGACTGCCCTTCAGCTGATAAAACAAAACCATGGTATTGATATTGATATTGATGCCATTCCGCTGGATGATGAAAAAACCTACAAGCTTTACCAGCAGGGCGATACAAACGGAACGTTTCAGTTTGAAAGTCCGGGTATGCAAAAGTACCTGCGTGAATTAAAGCCAGATAAGTTTGCCGATCTGATTGCGATGAATGCCCTGTATCGCCCCGGCCCAATGGCATACATACCTGAATACGTAGACCGTAAGCATGGTAAGAAACAGGTGGTGTACGACCTGGCCGATATGGAAGAATTTTTGAAAGAGACTTATGGTATTACCGTGTACCAGGAGCAAGTGATGTTGCTTTCGCAAAAGCTTGCAGGCTTTAGCAAAGGCGATGCGGATGTGTTGCGTAAGGCCATGGGAAAAAAGCAAAAAGCGGTACTGGATAAAATGAAAGTGCAGTTTGTGGAAGGTGCAACTGCCAAAGGACATGCTAAGAATATTTTAGAAAAAGTATGGACAGACTGGGAAGCATTTGCCCAATACGCATTCAACAAATCGCACTCTACCTGTTATGCTTTTGTGGCTTATCAAACTGCTTATTTAAAAGCGCACTACCCGAGTGAATATATGGCTGCTGTGCTAAACCATGCCGGCAGCATTGATAAGATCACTTTCTTTATGGAAGAATGTAAACGAATGGGTTTAAAAGTGTTGGGACCCGATATTAATGAATCACAGAATGGCTTTGCTGTAAATGCAAAAGGCGAGATACGTTTTGGTTTTAGTGGCCTTAAAGGTGTTGGTGAAAATGCTATTCAGAATATTATTGAAGAGCGGAATAAACACGGGAATTTTACATCTATTTATGACCTGGCAAAGCGGGTTAACCATCGCAACGCCAATAAAAAATCACTGGAGAGTTTAATTTACTCCGGTGCATTTGATTGCTTTACCGACATTACACGTGCCCAGTATTTCTTTCAGGCGCCCGGCGATATACAGGGTTTGGAAAAAGTATTAAAATTTGGAAGTGTATTTCAGGCACAAAATGCCAATGCCACCAATACCCTCTTTGGCGATATGCAGATGCCGGATATTGTGCCACCAAAATTATCGGTTTGCGAGCCCTGGCCGCTGGCGGTACAATTGGATTATGAAAAGGAAGTTACCGGTATGTTCATGAGTGGGCACCCGCTGGATAATTATAAGTTTGAAATGCGCCATTACAACATTACGCCCCTGGCAGATTATGTTGAATTTAAACTGGCAGTAAATACGCATCCTAATCCTGCAAAGAGTTTCAGGCTGGCAGGACTAGTTGTTGATGCACAGCATCGTCTTACAAAAAAAGGAAAGAATTTTGCTGTTTTAAGTGTGGAAGATTATAGCGGTAAAGCAGAATTTATGCTTTGGAGCGAAGACTATGTAAAATACACAAACTATCTTGACAAAGGTTTAATTGTAATGATTGAAGGAGCTTTCAGGCAGCGGTATGATGGGCAGTCGTATGAGTTTAGCATAAACAAATTACACCTGCTGGATACCGTAAAATCTACCTTAACAAAACAAGTGGTTATTGATGTAGAGCCACAATTCATCAATGAAGAAATGGTCGATTTTATTGACTCCAACATCAAATCGAACCCAGGCAAAACTTCTATTAAGTTTAATGTTATTGATAGCCGCAATAAATTTAAAGTGGGTATGTATACCCTTGAAAAAAGCGTAACTATGAATGATGACCTTGCTTTTTACCTGAACGAGAATAAGGATATTGAAGTGAGTGTGGTAACTGCATAACATTAATCTGTAATCAGCTCATGAATTCGTTAGGATTTTGCAGGCTAACCAGTAAACTGATTAGCGGACTAGCCCTGTTCCTGGGCTTCAAATGGTCATTTTCCCGTCACTATGGCTCTCAATATGCCAATAATAGTTCAGCACATGCTGTGGATATGTCATAACAACATATTCAAAACTTTGGATTTAAATTTGTCCTCTTTCTACAAAATTAAAAAATATAAATATGGCACAAGAATTCACAGATGCAAACTTTAAGACAGATGTTTTAGACTCTGATAAATTAACGGTTATTGACTTTTGGGCAGAATGGTGCGGCCCATGCCGTGCAATAGGCCCTGTAATTGAAGAACTTTCAAAAGAATATGCAGGCAAAGCAAACGTTGGTAAAGTAAATGTTGATAACAATCCAGGTGTTTCTATGCAATACGGTATCACCAGTATTCCGGCAATACTTTTTATAAAAGGCGGCCAGGTGGTTGATAAGCAAATTGGTGCAGTACCTAAGTCTGTTTTGGAAAAGAAAATTTTGGCTCATATCTAATATTTGATTTAAGCGCATTGTTTTTATAATAAGAATCCCCCTGATAAATCGGGGGGATTTTTAATGCAACAATAGTTGAGTTGAAAATTAATGCTGCACATTCGTTACTGCTTTTGGATCGTGTTTGTGTTTAAAAAATATCATAAATAATACACCAACAATGAATGCGTAAATTGCAAATACGAGCCAGATGCCATGCCAGTCTCTATCGCCACCTGCGCTGGTGTAATAATTTTGAATCATCCATCCGCTTATTTTACTTCCCAATACGGCGCCAAAGCCATTGGTGATCATCATAAACAATCCTTGTGCACTTGACCGGATTTTTGAATCGGTGGATGTTTCAATAAATAATGAACCGGATATATTGAAAAAATCAAAAGCCATTCCGTAAACTATGCATGATACAATAATCATCCACAGGCCTTCCTGCGGATTTCCGTAAGAAAATAATCCAAAGCGTAAAAACCAGGCCATCATTGAAATAAACATAACCTGTTTTATTCCAAAACGTTTCAGAAAGAAAGGAATTGCCAGGATAAAAAGTGTTTCAGATATCTGTGAGATAGACATGATGATGGTAGAATACTTAACCACAAAAGATTCAGCATATTCAGGAATTTTGGCAAATTCAGATAAATACACATCACCATACATATTGGTTAGCTGCAATGCAGCTCCTAAAAACATGGAGAATACAAAGAACATGGCAATTTTAGGATTCTTAAATAATTTGAATGCATCCAATCCTAATTTTTGTGCAAAAGAAGCATTTTCTGAAATTAATTTTTGAGGTGGACATTTGGGTAAAGTGAAAGAATAAATTCCTAAAATTACTGCGGAAACAGCCGAAATATAAAACATATTACCTGATGCTTTATTTCCTGAAAGGTTTGTAAGCCACATAGCGGCAATAAATCCAATGGTTCCCCAAACCCTGATAGGTGGAAAAACCTTTACAACATCGTAATTGTTATTTTTAAGAATTGTATAAGCTATAGAATTTGATAATGATATGGTTGGCATATAACAAAGCATGGCGCCAAATATGATCCCGAAAAAAGCTACAGGACTGCCTGCCATGGGAATACATGCTAAAAACAAACCTCCTAAAATGTGTAAAATGCCGTATAGTTTTTCAGCATTCAACCATTTATCTGCAATAATACCGGTTAGCGCAGGCATAATAATTGATGAATAACCCAATGTGGCAAATACATCTCCAAATTTATCTCCACTCCATTGTTTGGTTCCAAACCAATAATTAGCAACAGTAATTAGCCAGGCGCCCCAAACAAAAAACTGCAAAAAACTCATTACTGTAAGACGAAACTTAATATTCATATAGCTTAGTTTAGTTTAAGAGTTGGAAGATATACATTAATTGAACACGTCAGGCAATGAATCCCCGGTTTTTGAATTCAGTTTTCAACAAAATTTAGTGTTTCAACATCTTTTATCATCGTAAATTTGTAAAAATTTTTGCGATGACAGATTCCATAGATATTTTGATTAACACCACAGCAGATAATGGCCTTAAATCCATAGCCCAAAAAGTAAAAAACAAAGAAAGAATAAGCGATGAAGATTGTTTATTGCTTTTTGAAAAAGGCAGCCTTGCCTTTGTTGGTTCCCTGGCAAATTTTATAAGAGAAAGATTGCATGGTGACAGAACTTATTTCAACCGAAATTTCCATATTGAGCCAACCAATGTTTGTGTGTTCAGTTGTGAATTCTGTTCATACTCACGCCTGTATGCACACAAGGAAGAAGGCTGGGAACTGAGTATTGACCAGATGCTGGATATTGTAAAAACCTACGATGGCAAACCCATTACCGAAGTACATATTGTGGGAGGAGTACATCCCAAAATGAACATGGCTTATTTTATTGAGTTGATGCAGAAGATAAAAGCACATCGCCCCGATTTACACGTTAAAGCATTTACTGCGGTGGAACTGGATTACATGTTTCGCAAGGCAAAGCTTACAACAGAAGAAGGAATGAAGCAACTGCATGAAGCTGGCCTGGATAGCTTACCGGGCGGAGGAGCCGAAATTTTTCATCCGGACATACGTAAACAGATTTGTGAAGATAAAGTGGATGGAACCGGCTGGCTGGCAATACATGAAGCGGCGCATAAATTAGGTATGCATAGCAATGCAACCATGCTGTACGGCCATATTGAAAAATATGAACATCGTATTGATCACATGCGTAGGTTAAGAGACCTGCAGGATAAAACCTGTGGCTTTAATACATTTATACCGCTAAAATTCCGTAACCAGGATAATGCCATGAGCCATGTGCCTGAATCTGTTACCACAGAAGATATGCGGCTGTATGCAATAGCCAGAATTTACCTGGATAACTTTCCACACCTGAAAGCTTACTGGCCTATGCTTGGCCGTCAGAACGCCCAGCTGAGTTTATCTTTTGGTGTTAATGATATTGATGGTACCATCGATGACTCAACCAAAATATACAGCATGGCGGGCAGCGAAGAACAAGCACCCGCGATGAGTACCGAGGAACTGGTAACGCTGATCAGGCAGGTAAACCGTAAACCAATTGAACGGGATACTTTATATAATGAAGTGAAAGATTACAGCGCTGTTGATTTTAAAGCAGCTGGTTTTGATGCATCACTTAATTGAAGTATAAAAAAAGGGAATTTAATCAGCGATTAAATTCCCTTTCAGGTATTTTTTAAAAAATTGGTCTTTAATTTTTAGTCAGCAATTGACCGTTATTATAAATTTCAACTACAGTAAGTATCTTCTTTGATTTAGGGGTTACTTTTATTTTACTGTTAAAATACTCCAGTGCTTTGGTATCTTCCTTTATCATACTTTTCAATACAGCATTTGAGTAGGAAACAATGTAGCCGTCATTTCCATGCTGTAAAAAATACTCTTCAGTAGTATTGGTGCCATTATAATATTTACGGCAATACACATTCAGTTTACCGGACAACACTTTAACAGCAAAACCCGGTAAGGTTTCAGCGGCTACGGCAGCATTTTTTGTACTGGTAAGAATTTGTGAAGAAACAGCATAATGCCTGTTATTCTGATAAGCCATAATGTCTTTGCTATTAATTACTTCTTTGCCATCGGCCAGCAGGTGTGGGGTGGTTAAAACACCGGTAACCAGCTTTAAAGTTTTAAACTGTTTTATAGTGCCATCTTTTAACTGAATAAAGCAGGTTGCAGAAGTCGTTTCATTTGGAGTTTCGGTATCTGCTTTTTGTACGGCAATAGAATTTTTGCTTACAGTACACGAGTTTAGCAGAAGTACTGTGCACGCCAGCACAGCAAAAGCGGGTAAAGCTGTTTTCATTGGGTTGGGTTTTTACCTTAAACGTATTTCTTTTTAAAATATTATCACAACCAGTAATTATTTAATGATTGTATATGATTTTAAGGAAAACTTCGGAACGGTTCTATTAAAATTTAATTCTTTTATTGTTTAATAAAAAGAATAACAACCAGTACCAATGCAACAAATAAGAGTGTGAGGCAACTAACAGCCAGGTAAGTGATGGTTCTCATGATGATTGATTTTAGTCTTAAAAATTCGCAATAATTATACCAACAGCCACTTATTGTTAATAACTCAATGCTGTTTTATTACGTCGTAAATACACGGGTGAGTTAATTAAAATATCTCTAACTTATTTAACTACACCATACTCTCCTTCTTTTATTCTGTTTAAATTATTCAGAAAATATTTATATTGTAATCAAAACAACTAAATATGAAGCACTACAGAATATTACTGGTTATCACTTCGCTTACTTTAATCACAGTTGTATCCTGCAAAACTGTGGGCCGCATTGCTGCCAAATACTGGCTTAACAGGGAGATAAAAGAGTTTGTATCCAATTGTGAGGATAAGGCCAGCAGGCTGATCGGCAGTGAAAAAGCTCAGAAATACTGCGACTGTTCTGTAGACCTGGTTGCCGAGCAATATCATAATTATCAGGATGCAAAAAACATTTCGGTTATGGAAATTCTGGATTTTATCAACAAGTGTAAATAAGTAAAAAGCCTTTTGAAATTCAAAAGGCTTTTTTTAATATCATAAATGGTTATTAATTTTTTACAACCACATCAATAACCTGGCTTTTGTTAGTCCCCTCCCAGCGATAGCGTACTGTATAAAGTTTGGCAATATTTGTTTTTAAACGATACGGAATTTTCAAAGTACAATTCACAGTATTGTTTTCCATTGCCCCTTTTACTTTTTTTAAAAGTATGTCTGTAATTTTTACTTCATTCAAATCGCTGTCGTAAACCCAAAAAGTTTCTTTTCCTGAAAATATCTCAGATAAACTGGAGCCCTCAATATTTGAAATATCCATACTGGTATACGCCATTTTAGGCGATACTTTTATGGTGGTATCTACATTAACCAGCATATCCTTAGCCTGTAATCCGTTTATGATACCATTTACACCAGTATTTGCTTTTATGGTTTTTACATTTCTTGAAACCAGAACTGTTTCACCAGGCTTTGCAAAACTTACCGGAATTTCAAGCCGCAGTTGATTTTTTCCTTTTAGATCATACAACCGTACTTTTAAAATACCGCCTGAATTTCCTTTCATCAAATCAGCACCAATACCAAATTTTATGCTGAAAGAATTCAGATCTTTTGCATAAAAACCATTTGAAAAACTCTTCAGTAAAGCATTAGGATTATTCATCAGTATTTCGCCCCTGGGTGATACAACAATTACTTCGGCCCCGGCAAACATTGCCTGAGAATTATTCAATGTAAAACCACTGGGCTGCTGCAACCTGATCTCAATTTCCTTGTTTAAGGGCAGCCTGTTGTTGAGTAGCTGAGCCCCATCAATTTTTATATCAATACTGCCGGCAGCAATTCCTTCATTAAAAAATTTCATACCTGTTAAAGGTAGTATGCCGTTTTTTTGAGCAACACTTATATTGGCGAACAGCAAACAGGCTGTTATTGAGGTAAACAGGTTTTTACAGCTTATTAACTGAGTTTTCATCCAGGTTAAGTTAAATGTGAATAATACGGATCAATCAACAGCATGGCTGCTTAGTATCAGACTAACGAATGGATGGGTAAATTAGTATGTACTTATTCTAATGTTAATAAGATTTGTGATTTTTTGTTAAGGCGGGGAAAGTATTAATATCTATATCAGATATTTTTCATGTAGCAATCAGTTGCTTCAAGCCTTTCTTTTTTAAATCCCATCACTTTTAAAAATTTTTCGTGCTGAGCATTGGTTACCTGTGTATATATAATTCGCTTTATACCTTTATTGTGCAGGAAATCTTTTCCTTCATCAAATAAAAAACGGCCTACTTTATAATCCCGGTATTTTGGTACGGTATAATTTATTTTCACAAAGGCATCGCCATTTGTGTTAACCGTTGCTACAAAAAGATTTGCAACAACAATATCACGCAATACAACAAAGCGTATTTCATTTTGCTCCGCTCCCATAGCAAAACCGGGGAAGTATGCCTCTATATCCTTTTGATAAAAGGAAAGAAATTTTGGTATTAGAGCCGCATCATTCCTGAATTCAACCAGGTCAAACTTTTCCTGCCTGCGGTAAATTTTAAACAGAAAATAAATATTAATAGCAAGTAAAACGCCATTGGTTAAAACAATAGGAAATGCATGTATCAGAATACCGTAAAAAACAAAGGAAAGGCTGCCCAAACTATTTATCCACCTGAATTTAATATCGTTATTAACCCACAGTGAAACGGCTAAAAAAATAAAAGCGAAATAACCGAGCAGTTGTGCCAATATATTGACCATACGATATGAAATTGATTACGCAAGTTACACGAAAAGAGCTTTTACTGCATATGATTTCTGCCTGTATAGCCATTCCGGGGTCAATGAATTAGTCAAGAAGGTAATTATTTAAAAACCGTATAAAATAAAACATCGCCGCCGGTTTTCCTGATAACCTGCAGAATGCTTACTTTTAAGTATTACTTTACTCATCCCGGTAATTAACTGTATGAACTGGAAATTTATTTTATTTTTTCTTTTTTGTTTGCCTCATGGGCTGTTGGCTCAAAAAAATGTTGTGGATAGCCTGTATCAATCACTCGAAAAAGAAAAAATTGATACCAACCGGGTTAAACTGATGTGTGATATTGGTTATGAATTAAGGGTTAATGATCCGGAAAAAGCCCTGGTCATTTCCAATGAAGCGCTTTTGCTGGCTAAAAAAATTAAATACATTAACGGCCAGTCAAAGAGTTTGGGTACGATAGCTATTATTTTCAGATTAATCGGAAATTTCCCGCTTGCACTGGAGTATAATTTAAAAAGGCTGGAACTGGTAGAAAAAACAAATAACCCGAAAAGTTTTTCTGGTGCATTAATCAACATTGGATTTGTGTATGTTAATCAGGAAGAATATAAAAAAGCACTTGAATATTATTATAAAGCTGATTCAGTTATTAACCAGCTTGATAGTGCTGATGACATTAAGTATAAAATTGCTTTAAACCTGGGAGATGCTTACGACAAGCTTAATATGAATGATTCTGCCTTCAGTTATTTTACTAAATCGCTCGGCATTGCCCGGCAAATAAAAAACAACTATTTTGAAGGGATGTCGATGATTGGGTTAGGAAATAATTATTTAAAAACACAACAGTATCTTTTAGCGATGGCCAATTACAAAAGTGGTATAGTTTATTTAAAAGAGGCTGAAGATGATGACCTGCTTTGTGAAGCATATTTAGGAATGGCAACTTTACTTAAAAGTCTGAAACAGAAAGATTCTGCTTTGTTTTATGCACGGCAATCATTTTTTATAGCCGAAAAAGATGGTTTTTTACCCAGGCACCTTGATGCAGCGAAGTTTTTATCGGAACATTTTAAGAGTGAAAAAAATATTGACAGTTCATTCTTTTACCTGAATTATGTACAGAATCTGAATGACAGCATAAACAGTAAAAGCAGGATAAGAGAATCTCAGGTACTCTCAAGTAATGAGCAGGTAAGGCAATTGGAAATAGCCGAAAATTTAGCGATTGCAAAAAAAGAAAGAAAACAACAACTGCAAATGTTGTTTATTGCCATATTCATTCCCGGTTTTTTTATAATTACCCTTTTATTAAGCAGAATAAAACTGCATATCAGGTTAATCAAAATACTGGGCATTCTTTCTTTGCTTATCTTATTTGAATATTTAACCCTCCTGCTCCATCCATATGTAGCAGAAATTACCCATCATACGCCGGTTTATGAAATGCTGATCTTTGTTTCAATAGCAGCTGTACTCATTCCTACCCATCACCGGGTTGAAAACTGGCTGATACACTGGTTAACAAAAAACCGGCCTTTATTTGCCGGTAATAAGCTTAAAATGAAACGAACCAAAATAATTAAAAAAATTACTGAGGCTTAACATCAGATCCAGGTGCCACATTTGCAGAATCAATTATTGAATCTTTTACAGCTGGCACTGTAGTTGTTTTTACTTCTTCCTTGGCTTTTTCTTCTGTACTGTTATTACAGCTGGTAACAGCAAATGTTACCAATAAAATTGTACTAAGTGTAAATAGCAGTTTTGTTTTGATTTGTTTGTTCATTGTTTAAGGTTTTAGAATATAATTTTACACTTATTATTTCATAAAATCAAATATTACTAAGCATTTGTAGTACTTTTTATATAATTTGTTTCAAAATAAAAAGATATGAAGAAATTTCTGGCATTAACTTTTTCATTTTTTTTAATTGCTGCTGTAGCTAAAGCACAATCAGTTTATGAACTGGCATTTACATTTCCTGCTGCCAATAGTACCATTGATTATAAAGCCTGTTATGTTGATGCTGCTGATGGTAAAGCAAAAGTCAGGCTCAGATTTACTGCACCAGGCAAACCCGACAGTTTATTATTGGCAGAGATGGATGCTGCGGAAGAATTTCCGGATATTAACGGTAGCTGTATTAACACCAACAGGATTTATTATAAGCTGCAAAACCCAAAATACATCGACGGTAAAGATCCAGGAGTTGAGCTTCCCAAATACTTTTGTTTTCAAAAAGATGCTGCTACCGGTTTTTTTGAGCCTTATGGTATTACCAACTCATCTGCAGATTGTAAAGCTGAGCCAGCTAAATTCAGCAATATTGTTTTTATTAACCAGCAAAGTTTAACCAAAGATTTTGTGCTTCAGTACTTCAAGCCTTATGATTTATTTTACCGGAATCTTTTTGTTACCAATAACCCCAAGGCTCTAACCACATTTGAGCGGAACGTAAAAATTTATTTGCTGATTGTGGCCAATGTTGATGATCCGAAAATAGGTGCAGCTGACAGAAAAAATATGAACGATGCCATTGCCTTTTTTGGTAAAATAAAACAGTTTTTAGGCATTGCTGATTTTATATATGATACAATAACCAGCAAAAGATTAACCAAGCAAAATGTAGAAAATGCCCTCCAAACGTTTTATGCTCCTGCAGGTCCCAACGACATCATAATTTTTTATTACAATGGTCATGGTTTTCGTAAGCCAACCGATGGCAGGCCCGGCCCTTATATAGATTTAAAGGATAAGGACAACTGGAGAATAATGGAAGCTTCTGCAAGTTTAGAAGATTTTTATGCTATCATACGTAAAAAAAGAGCCCGCCTTAGCCTGGTTTTAGGCGAGTGTTGTAATGCACTTATTACTGATACAAATCCATTAGCCGAACCGCCCGCTGTGAAGAAATCATTTGGCATTAACTGGAGTACCGAAAACTGCCGAAACTTATTTTTAAATACTACACCCATGTCTATTTTGGGGGCTGCAGCCTCCCCTACTATGCTGGCTGCCAGTAACAATAATTTTGGTGGATTCTTTTCTTACTTTTTCAGAACATCATTGGAAACACATTTCAGTTTTGCAAAAACTGGCGTAACCTGGGACCAGGTTTTTAAACAAACTGCAGAGCAAACAAAATATAAGGCCGATCGTACTTATTGCGATAATGTTACAAAAAAGATATGCAACCAATTGCCTTACTATAGAATTGAAAGATATTAGTACTTATTTTTTTATTGAAATCTCGAAGCCGGATTTTCAGTAAGCCCCGAAAACATTTCGTTCCATTTGGTAAAATCTGGTAAGAAATATTCTTTGCTCTTAAAACTCTTAAACTTCACATTCCACCCTGCTTCTTTTCGCAGGCTTTTAAGAGCCGGATCGTATTGTAATACGGTTTTATAATTAAATCCCTGCTGTAATGATATATCAAGCCATTTCCAGGCTTCGCTGCTATTTCCCATCAGTGCATATATCCTTGCTATGTTATACAGGGTAATACTGTCTTTCTTATTTATTTGATATATGCTTTTATAAATTTCCAGAGCCTGCTTTAGGTTTGCTGCTTTTTCTGCCAATGCGGCCTTAAGAGATGCCAGTTCCAGATTAAAAGCCGGATTTATTTTTTCTGCATTAACCAGTAATTTTTCAGCCTCTGCAATTTGCCCGTCTTGTAATTTATATTTTGCAAGCATCAGTTCTTTATCAAAGTTTAGCTCATTTCTGTTTGATAAAGAATCCAGTTGCATCAGCGCTTCAGTAAAGCGATAAGTTTTTGATAAAATTTCTATCAACTTATTTCTTACGCCTGCATCATCTTCATTCAGTTCAATAGAAGCCTGGTAAAAGTAAACAGCCGAATCAGGTAATCCCTGCCAGGCATATAAATCGCCTATTTTAGCGTTAATACCTGCCAGTAATTTTTCATCAAAAGGAAGTATTGCCAGTGATTTTTTTAAATAATAAATACCATTGGTGAAAGGTGCAAGTCTTACTTTGTTAACTCTATTGTTAATTACAGTGCCATAAGGAATTAACCTGGGGAGTATTTGATCTGGTATTTTTATATCTCGTTTTTGCGGGTAAGCATAAGCAATTTCGCCTGTAAAAGGGTCAATAATTTTAGTATCATCCCAATATCGTTGCGGTTCTTTTTGAGCAAATGCAAATTGAAAAAGCCCTGCTTTCAAAAACCATTCCCCATTTTCAGGAAACAGTTGAGTGGTAAGATTGTAAAAATTCAAGACTTCTGCCAACCCTTTCTGGTATTTGATATAATAATTATTCAGCAGCATTTCGGCTTCATTATACCTGCCGGTGTTTTCATACAGCTTAGCCAGTTTAATATATCCTGGCAAGTAAACAGAGTCGCTTTCAATAAATTTCAGATAGTAAGTTTCGGCTTCGCCATAATGCCCCCAGTTTTCATAGAGCTGGGCAAGCAATAAAAAATCTTCCTGCTGGTTGTAATAACCATACCTGAAACAACTGTCAATACCCATATCTGTAAAAGCATCAATAGCTGAACGGGCAAGTACAGAATCGCTGTATTGCAACCAGGTTGAATGATGCATATAATGATCCATAGCCAGTTTCAAAATCAATTCACCTTCCTGCCAGCGTTTCTGTTCAAATAAAGTTCTGCCCAGGTAATGATAAGCCAGGGGATTTTTTTTATCTAATTCAATTACTTTTCTAAATTCTTCTTCAGCTGCAACAAGGTCAAAATCTCTTAAAGCCTGGTAGCCCAATGCAAAATGGCCTGCCACATTATTTGGAGTAACCAGTCGTGGGTCGGTAATGGCTTCAATGCCTGGAATGTTGTCCGGTTTTGGGAACTTCATATTCTTGCGGTTACCTGTCTCATCAAAATAGTATCCCTTTTTTCTTGATGCAGCTTCATACAAAAACGAATCTGCTACAGCATATTTATTTGTGTTGATGTATAAAAATCCCAGCCTTTCAAAAGGAAGATAATTAAGGCTGTTTAGTTTTATGCTTTTATGAAATGCCTCTTCGGCCTGCAACAGGTTCTTCTTTTTCTCATAAATAAGCCCGAAACCGTTGTATATATCCTGGTAATCGGGTTGCAGGGTTTTAGCCGTGTCAATGTATAGCCTGGCTTTTTCAAGCTGGTTGTTTGCCGTATATAAATCTGCAAGATTTGAATATGGTATGGCCCAGTCGGGTGCCCTGTTTGCAGCTTCCCTGAAATAGGCTGCGGCTTTCAAAAAATCTTTTTTGTAAGCATATAAAATGCCTATTTCATTATAAATGTAAGGGGCAAATTCTTCCAGTTTAAGCGCTTTCTTTTGCTCTGCAAGAGCCGCTTCTATCCATTGCTTACGTTTACCTTTATCACTTTCTACTACAATTTTTAAACGGGCATTTACACCGCTGAAATAATGCATTTTAACCTTCAGGTTATTGTAGTAATAGGTATTATCGGGGCTGATGAGTTTTAACGCAACCTCAAACATACGTGGGTAAACATTGTAACTGTTATTGCCTACATTATAATATCTACGCTTTTCAAGTTCTGCCGCGTCGCCACGCAGGTATTGGGTTATAACCCGCTGGCCTGCTTCATCAAATGCAGTAGCCAGTATGTTTTTAAACTCCTTTAATGTTTCTTTATTTGCCAATAATGATTGTTTAAGTTCCCGCAATTTGATCTTGCCTGATTCATTATAATCCTGTTTGATCAATGAATCAATTAAAACAAATGGGATTGCTTCTGCGGGTACATCATTAAGGTTAAAACTGTCGGTAATGCCTTCTATTCTGTATTGTTTAAGCAAGTTGTAAAAATATTGATCCGGAGTTGTTTCTTCCGGCGCAGCCGAATTTGCCATCATCATCCGGTGCATAAGGGTATCCTGTGTAACTTCCTTTTTAGCAGTAATCAAAGCAGCAGTATCTATCTTCGATAAAACAAAATCACCTTTACCATTTACAACCGGTGTTTGAATGGTGTTCTCCTGTTTTAACACCAAATCGTTTTTTAATGAAGAATCCAGGTAGATCTTGATATCATCAAGTGTTATTTTATCTGCATTGCTTCTTGCTG
The DNA here is from genome assembly GCA_963715585.1 of uncultured Chitinophagaceae bacterium. Classification (GTDB taxonomy): domain Bacteria; phylum Bacteroidota; class Bacteroidia; order Chitinophagales; family Chitinophagaceae; genus Ferruginibacter. The sequence goes on from OY970254.1 coordinate 1,950,410, forward strand.
CAAGCCCTTTTAATCCATTTATAAGATAATAGGAAAAAACGCCTCTTCCCTCACCCCAGTCTGCCTTTTCGTTTGATAACTGGTTGGCAGCGCTGGATGTTATCCTTATTTCATTTTTCTTTGCTGTACGCAATTGATTGGCTGCCAGGAAATTTCCTTTGAATACTTTTTCGGTCATCTTACCCGAATGGCAGGCATCGGTTATCATAATTACATGAGCCTGTTTCTTGATGGAAATGGTATTGGCTATATCATTTAAATAATCAATACTCAGTGCAAGATTTACATAATTAAAGGAAGGCGAATCGTAACAGATTAAAAAACCATTATTGTACATAGTTATATTCTCCAGGTCGCCGTGGCCTGAGAAATAAATATATACTTTATCGCCTTTGTTGCAGATTTCCTTTAACCAGTAAATAGCATTGGTTACAGCGCCGGATGTGGCAGTTTCATCCACCAGCAACCGTATATTTTCTTTAGGTACCGAGCCACCTGCTTTGGATCTTAAAAACTCTGCAAATATGGTTGCATCCCGGTTGGCAAACTGCAGTTGTGGTATTTCAGGGTAAAGATATTTGGCTACACCAATGATAAGTGCATAGGTTTTGGGAGCAGTTTCCTGTTGCGCAAAAATTATGTTGCTGCAAAAAATGATGATAATAAAAATGCTAAGTTTTCTCATCCTTTAATTATCAGGTTTATTCTTTTTGTATTTTTTCATGGAGATGCCACTGATAATTGTTTGCCATTTTGCTGTTTTGCGCAGGCTCTCCATATAGCTGTCGTTTTGTAATACATAAGAATAATTGAAACCAAAATCAATGGCAGATTGTAAATATTTCCAGGCTTCATTTGTATTGCCAGTAATGGCATATAACCTGGCTAAAGAATAATTATTAAACCAGGGATCTGCTTTTTGTGTATTTATACTTTTTTTATAAGCGGCAATCGCAGCATCGGGTTTATTGGCCAGCATGTATGAAATGCCTCTTAAATTATTAATTACCGGTAATACGTACGGATAGATAAACTCAGCTTTATTAAGCAGTTCATTTGCTTTATCAAAACTGCCTGCATGAATATTGAATTTTGCCAGCAACATCCTTTTTTCAAAATTGATCTGGCTGCTGTCGTACAAATAATTAAGCTGGTTAAAAGCTGCCCTGTTTTTATATAATGCTGCATAAATGTCAATTAACAGCAATCTTGTATTTGCATTACCAGGGTCGAACATCAATGATTTTTCAAAATAGGGGTACGACTGTTTTTTTGATCCTGCTACCAGGTAAATATTGGCAATTTTAAAATTGATATCTGCCAGGGCTTCCTTTTCAGATATAAGTTCTGCAGCACGTTTTAAATAAGTGATACCGTCTTTTCGGGGCATATATATCGGACCGGCAGTAAGAATAGTTTCATTGGTACCGGGAATAATAAATGTTGAGGCAGTTACTCTTGATAATGATTCAAGTTTAATTTTATCCAATGCACCGGTTTCAGATTTGTCGTATAGCGTTAATGAATCCGTGGACCCGAGTTTATAATAAATGTCAAAATCAATGAACAGTTCTTTATCCAATAATGGGAATCGTACAATCGTATCAAAATACGGTACCCTGGAATTTGAAAAAGCACGGCTATATAATAATTCCCCTAACCTGTATATTAAATTGCCATCCTCAGGAAATTTGTCAATGGTTCTTCTGTAAAAAGTATTCAACTCACACTCAGCAGTTTCCTTATTCAGTTTATTTGCTTTACCATAATTTTTAATTACGTCTTCAGCTTCATTGAATCGCCCCTGCCTTTCCAGCAATTGCCATAATTTTATATAAGCTCCAAATTCATAATCAGGGTACAGCTCAATAATTTTTTTAAAATAAATTTCTGCTTCCTGCATATGGTTCCATCTTTCATAAACAGTACCGGCAAAATAATAATCTTCGGTAATGGCATAATATTTTTTATAAAAAAAATCTTCAAAACATGCATGGTCGTATTTAAAGGTCTGGGCCTTCTTTACGGAATCAACATACTTTGTAAAATCATCAGGACTTTTAGCATACTTAATGGCAAAATTGAACATGATCTCTGCTTCTTCCCATTTCTGCTGATCGTAATAAATTTTACCCATGTAATGAAATACCAATGGATTTGTTTTATCAAGTGCAATCACTTTCTTTAAAATCCTGACAGCGTTGGTATAATTTTTTATCTCATATTCCTGTACTCCCCAGGTAAAAAAAGCAAAAATATCTGTAGGGCTCAGTTTTGTGCTGTCTATATCGCAATGAACTCTGGTTATCTGGCCAAACTCATCAACAAATGCATTAGGAAGCAAATCATTGCCTTTAAAATGATACCCTTTTTTACGCAAATCAGCCTCATAAAAAAATGAATCAGCCATGGCATAATTGGCAGTATTCATATTTACATATCCCAATCTTTCAAAAGGAAGAAAATGGCGGTTGTTTATGTCAATGGCATTGTGGTAGTATTCTTCGGCAAACAACAGGTTGCCTTTTTTCTCATGTATAAAGCCACGGTTGATACTTATTGATTGCAGGTTCTTTTGCAGGCTGTCTGCAATATCGGCGTAGACCATTGCTTTTTTGTAATCTTTTTGGCCTATGTAAAGGCCACTTAAATTTGATTGAGGTATGGCCCACTCAGGCGATAATTGTGTTGCCTTGGTATAATATTTTTCGGCTTCGGCAAAATTGTTTTTATACTTATACAGGTTACCAAGTTCGTTATAAATATATGCGGCATACTCTTCAAGGGCCAATGCTTTTTTCTGTTCGTCAAGTGCCTTTTCAATTAAAGGTGCCGGGTTTTCGGTTAACGGAATTTTTAACCGCAATGCCAGGCCCGAAAAATAATGTAAAAAGACTTCAGCTTTTGTATTGTAATATTTTTCTTCTTTCGATAATTTAAAGGCAACTTCAAACATCCTTGTATAAACATCGTAGCCATTGTTCCTGCTGTTGTAATACCTGCGGCGTTCCAGTTCGGCTTCGTCGCCATGTATGTAATTGGCAATTACGTTTTGCCCAATATCTAAAAAAGCACTTGCCAGATCTAAATTAAACCTGTTCTGCTTTTCTTTGTCGTTCTTTAATGCATTTTCAAGTTCAAGCAATTTACTTTTACCAGCCTGGGTAATTACTGAATTTTTAACTGAGTTTATTAAAGTAAAGGCTATGGTTTCAGTTGCAATGTTGTTTAATTTTAAGCTGTCTGTTATGCCTTCCAGGTTTTGTTTTTTTAGCTGGTTAAAAAAATAATCCGACGGCTCAGCATCTTCTTCTGCACCGGCTCCCGGTATTATGCTCATTACCATTACCTGCACCATAGAATCATTCTTAACCTGCTCTTTAATTTTTTTTGTTTCAGCTTCTACAACTGTTGCCAGTGTAAAATCATTATCACCTTTTATAACCGGTGTTTGAACATCACCCTCGGTTTTAAGTACCTGATCTTTAGCCATGGAAGATTCCATATAATTTTTAAGCTCTCCAACACTTACCATCTTATCTTTATTATTATCAGCCAGACCACCCTGCAGGCCATTAACCAGGTAATAAGAAAAAACACCTCTTCCCCCACCCCAGTCTGCTTTTTCGTTGGATAACTCATCGGGCTTGCAGGAAGCCATCCTGATCTCATTTTTCTTCTTCAGCATCAACTGTTCACCCACAAAAAAATTGCCTTTGAATTTGCTGCCTGTCATTGTACCCGAGTGACAGGCATCAGTAATAACAATCACTTTTGCTTTTGTTTGTACCGATATGGTATTTACAATATCATTCAGGTAATCAATACTAAGTCCCATGTTTACAAAAGCAACGGATGGTGTGTTGTAGCAGATGAGGTAACCATTCTTGCTCATGGTAACATTCTCCATTTCGCCATGACCGCTGAAATAAAAATATACACGGTCATTCTCTTTGCAATTATTCATCAGCCAGCGAATGGATTTATCTACTTCGCCAATGGTTGCCACCGAATCAATCAACAGTTTAATATTTTGCCTGGGGACAGAGCCGCCCGGTGCCGACATTAAGAAATCTGCAAAAACTTCTGCATCCCTGTTTGAAAAAGAAAGTTTTGGTATATCAGGATCCTTGTAATCTGAAATGCCAATTACAATGGCATAAGTATTGGCCTCTGGTGCAGCCTGTGTTTCATTGTCTGCCAAAGGCTGTGCTACAGTAACAATGCTGCAAAATGATAACAGTAAAAACGAAAAGAGATATTTCATTTGTTGCAGGTAAAGTTGCGGTAATAAAATGCTTGTCCCACTGCTTTCATCTATTCCTTTAAAGATAATATTTAATTACTGTATAACTGGTTAAACAAAAACTTAAATGTGCCCCATGACTGTGCCCTGAAAGTAATTTCAGGGGTAAAGGCATATAATTTTCCTTTTCCAACTGAAGCTTCAAAAGCTGTAATGCCATTTTTTAAATACACTTCTCCCCAGCTCCAACCGCTACGCAAAATTTTATTATTGCCAAACCAGGCCAAAGGTTTAATAACGCCACTGCTCACTGCATCGGGGTTCAATGTAAAAACGGGGCTGTTGTCAAAATAAATATCTGTAAGTTTATTTAATCCCGAAGTGGCGGCTTGGTTGTTATCAACCATCATCTGTAAAATACTGCCGGGTGTATAATATTTATCACGGCCCAGTGTTTTTTCTTCTCCATTCACAACCTCAACCATGGCATTGGCAACAGGTAATTTTAAATGATAAGCCAGTTGTGTGCTGCTGCCAATGGTAACAATATTGCCACCTGCTTCCATAAATAATTTTAATTGCGGAATTGATTTGGCTGCAGTAATACGGCCAAGCCTGTTTCTGAATTCAGCCGGAATGCTATCGGGATTTGGATTATTAAATCCGAACCCGGCATTTGCATTAGCACCACTCCCCACGGCTGGTATAGCCCCGCCAACAAACACAATTACATCGTATTTTGATCTCAGGTTTCCGCTATCAATATCTTTGGGATAAATAACATCATAAGCATAATCAAATTTTTCCAGTATCAAACGTACCCAGCCTGATGGCATGGAGCCACCATAGGTATCCCACAATGCTATTCTTGCTTTTTTTATTTTAGCGAGTGCGGTTGGTTTTTGATCAACAGCAATAAACTGAACATTATTTTCAGCAACAGTTTTATCAATGATTGATTTTGCTTTTGCATTTGATGCAATGTAAAACGAACCATTACTGTAAGCTGATCCGCTGGCAACATTGGATATCCGGTACACATCAACACCTCCATTTATTAAATCATTTACCGCTTTATAAGATTGATTGGCCCTTGCATCCAGCACATAACCTGCCGATGATTTTTTTACAGCAGCACCGGAAAGTTTTATTATTTGTCCAAGTGGATTTTTTTCAAAGGGCCCTTCAAATCCATCCATAATGCGGTCGAACTGAACACCCATCTGGTACGCCAAAGTCCAGCCTGCAGCATCATACGGGGGAACAGGCGGCCCGCCGGGATACTGAAAATCGTTGGGATGATCCTGCGGCTCAAACATATCCAATATATGCGGCCTGAAAGCCTGGTTTGTTTTTACGATGTAAGAGTCGTGAGGATATTTTTTTCCGTTAACGGTAAAATCGGCTGTTGCTCTTTGTACAACAATACCGGTTTTTATCAGTGCATTTAAAAATTCCACTGCTGTTACAAAGTCGGGCTGATCGGATGGAATGATATAACCACGTGGATCTTTAAAAGTATTGTTCTTCATCACACTGTCGTAAAACTTTACCGGTACAGTTCCGGCATTACCACGGCCCGGTTCTGCAATAGTCTTCACTCTTTTTAAAGAATCCTGGTAAAGCTTATCTATGGCCGCAATTTTAGCAGGAGATAATGACCAGGTATCGGTATTGCCTTTATCAATGGCATTTCTTCCCATGCGGTAAATATTCATCAGCAGTTCATCCCTGTTACGGGATGCATAATTTAAAACAGCATAGTTTAAAGAAACAGAATAATCAATGGTTTGTCTGAAGAGCCATTTCTGCGGCACTATCGGGTTTGGTGTAGCCGCATTGGGAATTAAACGGGATGTAACCAGCGGAATAGTTGACGGAGTTGGATTGCCTACTATTTCTGTAAGCAAACCAATCATGTTATGAAAATAAGTGGTAGTGCGTAACCCTCCGTTATACCAGGTAGAAAATTCAGAACCTGATTTACTGGTGTAGCCGGGTTTACCTTCAATATTTAAACGGTTTTGCATGGCCGCACCAATTGCATCCAGTCCGGTGATGATGAGTGGATCAAAAACATAATTGAAAGGATCCCGATATGGAGCGCCGGCAACAATGGAGCCTGCAGGGCCCGCCTGGTGGTGGTTGTACATGATCTGTGGCAGCCATTCAACAAACAACTGTCTGCCTATGTTTTGCGATTCTTTCAGGTTAAGCATATAAAAATCGCGGTTGTTATCATGCCCTGCATATTTTTCATAAAGCCTGGGTAAATTAAAAGTGCTTCTTTTTTCAGGTTTGGGTTCTCTCATATACCAGTTACTCATCAGTTCCTGTCCATCGGGGTTTGCATGCGTCATTAAAATGATGCAGTCATTTAATATCCTTACTGTTTCATCATCAGTTCTGCTTAAAAGCTGGTATGCTGTTTCAATAAGCTGATGAATGCCCGAGGTTTCATTGGCATGCAAACCGCCATCAATCCAAACTACTGCTTTACCAATTTTTGACAATGCTGTTGCCTGCTCAAGGGTAATATCTGCATTTCCCATCTTTTGAGAAATTTGTTTATACTCTTCAAGTCTTTTATGATTCTCCGGTGATGTTACAATCAGCATGAACTGATCTCTGCCCTCTTCTGTTTTACCGATAACTGTGTATTTAGCCCTGGGCGAAGCTTCTGCCAGTTTTTTAAAATAGGCTTCGGTTTGTGTAAAGTTGGCCAGTTGATAATTATCGCCGATGTTAAATCCAAAATGCTCTTTTGGTGTTGGTATTTGTTGACCGAAACCAGAATTTAAAGCAAAACAAAAGATTAATAAAAGCGAAGTAAGTTTTTGATAAAACATAGTTTTAGTTTTTTAATTATCTAATATAATCTTTTCTCACATCCTGTTTAAATATATAAGTCAGATATATTTATTATCATCTTGTCTATTAATACTGATACTCAGATACAATCTGATAGCATGCAAATTAATACCCATGGGTAAACATAAAAAATTGCCAAAATTTTAAAAACCGGTATCATTATTGCGTAATAAAAGTAGAATTAAGATGTATGAAAATATACATGTAAAATATCCTATTTGCAAATGCCCATATCCTTAAAACTCAATCCTGCCTGGTTTACCAGAAAGAGGATCCTGCTTTCTGCACTGTTGTTTTCAATAATAATATTATGTTCTGCAGTTTATTGGTTTGCCATGCAAAACAAATGGCTGATAGGTGATTACCATAAGCAAAATGAGATGTCGGTTGAGCAGGATAAATTCGAGGACATGTTCCTGAATATTCAATCAGCCGAATCTGCAGTAAGGGGTTTTGCAGTTTCAGGAAATCCCAGGTTCATAGCTGATTTCCCTTCATTTATCGATTCTATCCGTAGCAATTTCAGGCAACTTCAAAAGTTTCAGGATATAAATCACGCCTCCATTGATCCGGTTCTTTTTTCAAAACTGGATAAACTGGTAAAAGAGAAAATCGAATTCACCCAGCAGGTAAAGCAACTTTGCGAAAAAAATGACTTTACTGCTGCGATGTCATTAATTTCAACAGAAGAAGGTTTACTGCTCACTGACTCCATTTTAGCAGTCCATCATGCTGCAAATGCTTTGATGCTTCATTCCTTAGGGCAATCAAAAAGAACATTTAATCTTGAAAATAATAAGTATTATCAAATTGCCTATTGGGTAATTATTACTTCTTTGTTGTTTATTGCGGTGGTGGTTTATCTGTTGTCAAGAGAGATCAAAAGAGTAGAACGCATAAGTAAAGAACTGATGTTGCAAAAAGAGCATCTTGGCATAACACTTAAAAGCATTGGCGAAGGATTGATCACAACCGGAAATGATGGAAAGATCATTTACATGAATCCGGCTGCTGAACATTTAACCGGTTGGACTAACCAGGAGGTAAAAAATAAACCATTACAATCTGTTTATGATGTAATTAATGAGGAAACACGGTTGCCATTTGAAAATATTGTGAACCAGATTATACAAAAAGGAAAACCTGTTGAACTGGAAAACCATACCATTTTGCGATCTAAAAATGCAGAAAACCGGATCATCAGTAATAACGGATCGCCTTTAAAGGACCTGGATGGTAATGTGTTGGGAGCCGTGTTAATTTTTAACGATATTACTGATCGCAAAAGAAATGAAGAAAAAATAAAAAAAGCTATTGAAAGGTATGAGATCCTTTCCAGGGCTACAAGTGACACCATTTGGGACTGGGATATTACGCATGATGCGATACTTTACAACGACAGCATAACTCAAATGTTTGGTTATAAAAAAGCAGAGATAGAAAACGGTGCAACCTGGTGGAAAAATAATCTTCATCCAGATGATTACCAAAATATCACTGTTGTTTTAGAAGAAGCATTTAAAAAGCAATCACAAACCATTCAATTTGAATACCGGTACAGGTGTGCCGATCATTCTTATAAAAATATTTTAGACCGGGCTTATGTTGTTTATGATGCCAGCGGATCTCCCATGCGTATGATTGGTGCCATGCAGGATATTTCGAAGGAAAAGGAACATGAACGGCATATAGCAATAGCCATAATGGATGCCCAGGAAAAAGAAAGAAGGGAACTGGGTATGGAATTACACGATAATGTGAACCAGTTACTTGGTGCCACTTTACTTTACATGGGTGTAGCCATAAAATCCGGGAATATTGGCAAGGAAGAAAGCCAGATACTGAAAAATTGTGTTGACTATATTAATGAAGCCATTAATGAACTCCGAAATCTTTCTCACCGGTTAACACCTTACACCAAAGAAGAAGTATCGCTTAAAAATATTATTGAAATTTTGATTGAGCCCATACAAAAAGCTAAGCTGTTTGATATTAACCTGCAGGTTGATGATTTTGAAAATGATGTTGTGGATAGTGATATGCAGACCAATTTATACAGAATTGTGCAGGAACAACTAACAAATATTTTAAAACATGCCCAGGCAAGCAAGGTTAAAATATCTGTACGGCTAACTAAAAAATTAATAAAATTAAATATTGCAGATAATGGAAAAGGATTCGATATGCTAACATGTAAGGATGGTATCGGTTTAGACAATATTAAAAGACGTGCAGAAATGTTCTCCGGCAAATGTAAACTCAAATCATCACCGGGTAATGGTTGTGAATTAATGGTGGAACTGCCGCTCAAAACAGTTTCTCTTAAATCTTCTAAAAAATGCGCCTGACAGCCAATTTATCATAGGGATCATTTTACGCTGATATGTATCTCATATAAAGTAAATTTGTAGCTATAATTTTAAAACAGTGTTGTAATGAGCAATAATGATATGCTGCAATTATGCATTTATACAGTTTCGGGTTTAGTAACCGGTATTTTTTTACACAAAATTATAATGCCGGTGTTTGCCAGGCTGGCGGCAAAAACATCCATTAAATCTGATGACCTGATAATAAAAACAATTCGTAAATGGATTATACCCTGGTTTCTTGCCTTAGGTTTATACCTTGGGTTAAAGCAGTTAAACCTCGAAAGCCGTTTTTATTACTGGATTGAAAATGGGCTGATGATATTCTATATTTTTTCCGGCACCATGATCATTGCAAAAGTTGTATCCGGACTTATCAGAATTAAAGCAGCCGGATCGGATGCCATTATTCCTTCTTCATCTATTGTAAGCAATATCGTAATTATCATTATTTATTGTATTGGCTTATTGATTATCCTGCAGTCGCAGGGTATTTCTATTACACCGGTGCTTACAGCACTGGGCGTGGGTGGATTGGCCGTGGCACTGGCATTACAGCCAACACTTTCAAATTTATTTGCAGGTTTACAAATCATTTCTTCAGGGAATTTTAACCGTGGCGATTTTGTAAAATTGTCATCAGGTGAAGACGGTTTTATAGAAGACATCACCTGGCGCAGTACCACCATCCGTGCTGCATCAGACCATATCATTATTGTTCCCAATTCCAAGCTGGCCGATATGACAGTTACTAATTATTACCTGCCCCAACATGAAATTACTTTTGGAGTTGAAGTTGGGGTGAGTTATGACAGTGACCTTACCAGAGTTGAAAAAATCACTAAGGAAGTGATAAAGGAAACTTTACAGGAGTCGGCTGATGGTGTACAGGAATTTGAACCTGATATTAGTTTTGTGGCATTTGGAGAAAGTAATATAAAAATGAAAGCTTTTTTACGGGTTAATAATTATTCAGCACAGTTTCAGGTAAGAAGTATGTTTATTAAAAAACTGCATGAACGATATGCTAAGGAGGGTATTCATATTCCCTATCCTATCAGAACTGTGTTAATGAAGGCTGAGAAATAGCTTTTAATTTGATTTTTTAAAAGCTAACTTTAAGCATTAACTTTTAACTAAAACAAATTTTATGACTGCTTCAGCCAAATCTGTCTGTTATTTTGGATTCTATTTGTATGTTGTTGCTATTACTCTAATGATAGCTCCTAACTTTTTATTAAGTACTTTACAAATACCCGAAACCAATGAAGTCTGGATACGGGTAGTAGGTGCACTTGCATTTGGCATTGGCTACTATTATCACCGTGCTGGTGCTGGAAATGTACAGTCGTTTTTTATACATACTGTAACTATCAGGTGTTTTGTATTTATTGCTTTTTGTGTATTTGTTTTGCAACACTATGTAGCACCGGTATTAATATTATTTGGTGTAGTAGATCTTGCCGGAGCCATCTGGACCTGGGTTGCATTGCGTAACGAAAAATAAGCGGAATGGGATATTATTTCTAATTTTTCCCTTTCGTTTCGGGTAATAATCTAATGTATGATATTTTAAAACGGTTATCAACCAGTTCACCCTGTACCTCAGCTTTGCGAATGGCATTACACATGCCATCGTGTGCATGCGCATCACCAAAACTGTCAATATTTGCACCATCGGCATAATATGCTTTGCCATCAATGCGTACAGCCATATCGCATGTTTTACCTGCAAGGCCCAATTTGCATTTACCGCATGATACTTCTACAATCTGGATTTTTTTATCTGCATCCGGCGCAGCTGGTTTTATTTCAGCTGTTTGGGCAAAAGCTGCGATTGATAAAAATAAACTACTTAAAAAAATAAATGCTGATTTCATAAATTAACCTTTTAGGCTACAAAAATAACAATTACCGGCAGCTAAAAGTCAGCTTATGATTTTTCTTTTGCCGGTAAAAATGTTGGCAGCTTCACGCTTTTTGATATCTTAGCTTTATTAAATTTATACGTATGATACGTTTATTTATCTGCATCTTATTGCTTTTACCAGCTGTTTCATTTGCACAGGACTGGAAAACCTTTGACCAGGCAGATATATTGTTTACGGCAAAATATCCTGCCAGCTGGGTTAATAAAATAAAAGAAGGTAAACGGGTTTTCTTTACATCGCCTGCCGAAAATAAAGACGATATCTTTTTTCAGAACGTTAATATCAGCGTTACTACCAATCCCGAGTTTGGAACTTCGCTACAAGTAAAAGATGTAGTTCAGGATGTTTTAGATAAGGTTCAACAATCGTTTAATGAATTTAACGAGGAGTCCAGAACTACATTCAAATGGAATGGGATGGATGCATTTGAAATTACGTACACCGGTAATACTAAATCGGGGAATATAGTAGCAATAAGGATTACACAACGCCTTTGCTTCTACAAAAGCAGACTTTACCTGGTAACTTATACTGCCGCAAAAAATGATGATGCTTTTGCCGTTATTGCAAAACAGATCATTAATTCTATAAAATTCAGGCCATAAGCTGCTGGCTGAAAGATGATAAACCATAGCGGGTATCTTTTAGCTTTTTCATACATAAATTAAATCAACTAAAATTAAATCTGAATGAGAAATATTAAAATCTGCATTCTGCTGGTATTTGTTATTTCCTGCAAGGGAAAAAATAATTACGACAACATCATCTTAAATGGAATGATCTATGACGGTAATGGCGGCGAGCCTTACAAAGCCGATATTGGAATCAATGCAGATACCATCGCTTTCATCGGAGATCTTTCTGACGCCTCTTCTAAAAACATAATTGATGCAAAAGGTAATGCTGTAGCTCCGGGTTTTATTAATATGTTAAGCTGGGCTACTGAATCGCTGATTGAAGATGGCCGCAGCCAAAGCGATATCCGCCAGGGTGTAACACTTGAAGTGATGGGCGAAGGCTGGAGTATGGGCCCCTTGAATGAAAACCTGAAAAAGCAACAGCTGGAGGGGCAGACTGATATTAAATATAAAGTTGAATGGAATACACTTGGCGAGTACCTTGGCTACCTGGAAAAAAAAGGCATTAGTTGCAATGTAGCATCCTTTGTTGGCGCCACAACTATCAGAATGAATGTAATTGGTGAAGATAACCGTGATCCAACCCCTGCAGAACTCGATTCAATGAAAATGCTGGTAAAACAGGCCATGGAAGAAGGTGCCATGGGTGTGGGAACTTCTCTTATTTATCCCCCTGCTTTTTTTGCAAAGACAAATGAGCTTGTTGAATTAAGCAAAGTAGCATCTGAATATGGGGGTTCATATATCAGTCATATGCGTAGCGAAGGCGATAAACTTTATGAATCGGTTGAAGAACTTATTACAATTGCCAAAGAAGCAAATATTCATGCAGAAATTTACCACTTAAAGGCCGCAGGTAAAGATAACTGGTCAAAACTGGATAGCGTTATAAGACGTGTTGAAAGAGCCAGGGCCGAAGGATTGAATGTAACGGCAAATATGTACACGTATATTGCCGGGGGTACCGGGCTTACCGCAACAATGCCTCCTGCTTTACAGGATGGTGGTTTTGGGAAATTAAGAGAGCGCCTGCAAAATCCACAGATAAGACAACAAACAGCTAAGGAAATGAATTTAAAGACTGATAAATGGGAAAATTTCTATTATGCAGTTGGCACTCCGGAAAAAATTTTAGTAGTTGGTTTTAAGCAGGATAGTTTAAAAAAATATATAGGCAAGTCATTGGCAGAAGTAGCCAGACTCCGGGGTAAATCTCCTGAAGAAACTGCGATGGATCTGATAGTACAGGATAGCACAAGGGTAGAATGTATTTATTTTTTGATGAATGAAGAAAATGTAAAAAAACAAATTACCATTCCCTGGTTAAGTTTTGGAAGTGATGAAGGCTCCTATGAACCGGCAGGGGTATTTCTGAAATCTAACCCTCATCCCAGGGCTTATGGAAATTTTTCCAGGGTTATCGGAAAATATTCCCGTGATGAAAAACTGATTAGTTTAGCTGAAGCCATTCGTAAACTTTCAAATCTGCCGGCGAAAAATTTAAAACTAAAAAAAAGAGGCGAACTGAAAGTTGGTAATTACGCCGACATTATAATTTTTGATCCCTTAAAAGTAAACGATAAAGCCACATTTGAAAAACCGCATCAATATGCTGAGGGAATGATTGGTGTTTTTGTTAATGGCATCCAGGTATTAAAAGGAGGAGAACATACCGGTGCTAAACCCGGGCGATTTATTAAAGGGCCGGGATTTAAAGAACAGTATTAGAAAGTCATTTATATAATTTAACTGAGCTGCAGCTATAAATCAATACAGGCATCTCTCAGCATCTTCATGTAAACAACTCCTTTCTCTCTTGCAAAATTGATGTTTTTATCCGGTATGGATTCCGGATCATCATAATGCTCCAATGCTTTGTCAATGCTGCTTTCACGCAGTAAATGGAGCATAGGATAAATGGAACGGTTGGTATAATTGGCAGCATCATTATCAGGTGCACCGGCAAATTTGTATTGTGGATGAAAACTGGCCAGCTGGTAAATTCCGTTATATCCTTTTTGTTTCAGCAGCTTTTCTGCCACTGAAACCATATCAAGATAACTATTGAATGTTTTGAAGTTATTTGGAAAAATCAAGAAAGAAGTTTCAATTGCCGCATCATCATCAAGCCTTGTTACTTCCTGCAGAAATGTTTCCAGGCAGGTTACAGTGTCTATTGTCATTTCAACCTTATAAAAAACAGTTTTACGTTTTACAACCTGTGCTGCAAACGGACAAAAGTCACAACCTATCACCACATCGGCAATCCATTTTTTTGTGTGTTCAATTACCTGTTCGGCGGTTATCATGTAGGTAAAACTAACAGATTTCTTTATCAAATTGCATGTAAATAACTAATTCTTTAAAGGTCCTTCCCAAAGCACCTGGTCAATCATCCATTTGTCGTTTTGTTTAGCCAGTAAAATATAATCAACTCCCCACCAAGCTGTTACTTTTGCTGCTGCTATTGTATTCATAATATCCAGAATTTCTACCTTTTTTGGTGCATCAGCTTTTGCAAAATGTTTCTTTTCAAAAACACGTTTAGCAAAATCAATGGCCTGCTGCCAGGTCATATTTCCATCCGGTGCATATTTGCCGGTTTTCTTATCCTGCCAGTAACCAAATTTGTATAAAGATGGATTAAGGCACCTGATGAGTTTACTGGTATCTCCTTCGTAAAACCCTTCAAGATAATCCAGGCAGACCCTTTCAATTTTCTGTTTTGCATCCTGTGCTGTTGCTGAAAATGTAATAAAGCCGAATAGCATGATGACCGTAATTTTTTTCATGGTACTATTTGTTTGAAACAGAAAAGTACAATTAGATAGCTGCAGGCAGTGACCGTTCATATAATTGATCTGTTAAAATCTGTAACATATGTTTTTGGCTGGTTAATGCTGTCATCATTTGATCCTTATTAACAATCCTTTTCCATTATCACAGGTCAATAGCATTGTATTTGCTATAAAAGCATGTAACTAAATATGAAAATCATGAAAATTTTTAAACTTTCTTTCATCTTAATTGCAGCAATCGTAAGTTTTATGCCGGTTGCTGAAACAAAGGCGCAGTCAGTATCTGTGTCTGTTAACTTCAATACTTTTCAACAGGAACTAAGCCCGTATGGAAGGTGGATGAATAACCCCAGATTTGGGCAGGTATGGATAAATAACGATGCTGGCTTTAAACCTTATTATACAGATGGCCATTGGGAATACACCAATTATGGTTGGAGCTGGGAATCTGACTACGACTGGGGCTGGGCGCCGTTTCATTATGGCAGGTGGGAATATGATCCGTATTATGGATGGATGTGGATACCGGGTTACGAATGGGCATCGGCCTGGGTAAGCTGGAGCAGTTATGATGATTATTATGGATGGGCACCGCTTGGATATGGCGTAAATATAAATGTTTCATTTGGCTCTGTTCCTTACGACCGCTGGAATTTCATACCAAGGAGATACATCAGTGATCGCAATGTAAACCGTTACTGTGTTGCGCAAAACAGAAATAATGGTTTTAGAAATGCAGTTGTCATCAACAATTACTACAATGGCAGCAGCGGAGTTGGCAGGTATGGAAGAGGCCCCGAAAGAAGAGAAGCAGAACGATATACAGGAAACCGTATACAGGAAAGAAGAATTGATTATAACGACAGGAACCGTAACAGAGGCCAGAATGCAGGAGGTTATAACAACGACAACAACCGCAATGGCCGAAGATACAATGACGGTGCAAATCAAAACAATTCTGGTGATGGAAATAACCGTCGCAGAAGTGATGTAAACAGAAATGATAACCAGGCTGCATCCCCTGGTGGAGATAACAGAAGAGAACAAAATGGGATGAATCGCCCGGGCAGAAGACAACCTGATCAAGCCAATCAGAGTAATAATGGCGAAGGTGGAAACAATCCCCGCAGAAGAGATATGAATCAGAACAGGGATAATAATACAACACCACCTGTTATTGAAAACAGGAGGCCTTCAAGAGATGCAAACCCTGCACCGCAAACAAATGAAAATAATAATCGGGGCAGAAGACAAAATGAAAACAGGATGAACAGGAGCAATGATCAGCAAAACAGTGCTCCTCAACCGCAGCAGCGATATGAAAGGCAGGCACCTCAGCAACAGCAGCAACCCCGATATGAAAGGCAGGTACCTCAACAACAATCTGCGCCGGTAATGGAGCAGCGCAGAATGGAACGAAGGAGTGAAAATGCCGGAGGCACAAACGTGCAGCCCGGTAATGATAACAACCAGCGGGGAAACAGGTCGGGAGAAAGAAGAAGGAATGGATAGAAAATAATTGCCCCCTATGCAGATGGTTCTATAATAAAACGCCACACATTTTGTAAACAAAATGGTGGCGTTTTTCTTTAATAAAAATTCAAAACTGACTTAAAGCAATAATTGTTTTTCTTTGCAGTAATCATGGCATTATATTTTTCTTCGTTAAACTCGGGCAGCAATGGCAATTGCTATTATGTAGGAACCAAAACCGATGCTGTTTTAATAGATGTGGGCATCAGTTGCCGGGAAACAGAAAAACGGATGAAGCAGCTTGGGCTGAACATGCAGACAGTGAAAGCTATATTTGTTTCGCATGAACATGGAGACCATATTAAAGGCGTATCTACCCTGGCAAATAAATACAGCTTGCCTGTTTACATAACTGCAAAAACAGCAAAACACGGGCCCAGACTTATCAGTCACTTATCTAAACCTTTTACTGCAAAGGAAATTATAACAGTTGGGGAATTACAGGTAACTCCCTTTTTGAAATATCACGATGCTGCAGACCCACACAGTTTCATAATCAACAGTAATGGAATATCAATTGGAGTATTAACTGACATTGGAACTGTTTGTGAAGAAGTGATTCATCATTTTAAACAATGCCATGCTGTTTTTTTAGAAGCCAATTATGATGCAACCATGCTGGAGAATGGAAAGTACCCCATTCATTTAAAAAACAGAATTCGTGGTGGACACGGGCATTTATCCAATAAAGAAGCACTTGATCTTTTTATTACCCACCGCTCCCCTAACCTTTCGCATTTGTTGCTTTCGCATTTGTCAAAAGAAAATAATTTACCCGAAATGGTTGAATCATTATTTAACCAATATGCTGATGGTATTACAATTGCCATTGCACACAGGCACAAGGCCACAGAGATATTTACCATCAGCCAGGATACAAATAGCCATGCAATAACAAAGGTTAACAGGGCTCTGCAACTGGGCTTATTTGAATAAGAGAGAAAGACTTATAATTCAGAATCCTGAAAACTTTAAACTGCGTAACTACAAGTCTGGCGTATCTTTGCATTAATAAATATGCTGAGTTATGGAGTTTATTGACTACTACAAAATTTTGGGCATTGATAAAGGAGCTTCAGAAGAAGAGATAAAAAAAGCCTACCGGAAATTAGCCAGAAAGCTGCATCCCGACCTCAATCCGAATGACAAAGAAGCACACCGGAAATTTCAACAGATTAATGAGGCCAATGAAGTGTTGAGCGATGCAGAGAAAAGAAAGAAGTACGATACCTACGGAAAGGACTGGCAACATGCTGACCAGTTTGAGCAACAGAAAAAATCAAGACAACAACACCAAAATGCCGGCGGGCAGAAATTTTATGAAGATGCTGAAGGCGGTGATTTCTCCAGCTTTTTTGATTCCATGTTTGGTGGCAGGGGCAACAGCAACAGGCAAACAAAATTCCGGGGACAGGATTATAATGCCGAACTGAAATTGAATTTAACAGATGCAATGCTTACCCATCAGCAAACATTAACAGTTAACAATAAAAATATCCGTATTACTATTCCTGCCGGTATTGAAAACGGACAGGTGATAAAGTTAAAAGGCTATGGTGCACCAGGTGTAAATGGCGGGCCGGCCGGCGATTTGTATATTACATTTTCAATAGCAACTCATCCACAGTTTAAGCGATCAGGGAATGACCTTTTCACCACAACAAAAATTGATTTATACACGGCATTGCTTGGCGGCGATACTACCATAGAAACATTAAACGGAAAAGTTAAACTGGCAGTAAAACCTGAAACGCAACCAGGGACAAGGATCCGGCTGAAAGGCAAAGGTTTTCCGGTTTATAAAAAAGAAAATGAGTATGGTGATTTGTATGTTACTTATGAAGTGGCTTTGCCCACTAATCTTACAGAAGAACAGAAGAAACTTTTTACTGAATTGAGTAACCTTAAATAATTTATGTTATGCAAACAGAAGAAATGATCATTATAAATGAATTTTGTATACACCATAATATTGATCCTGGCTTTATTGATGCATTAAAAGATTCGGGATTAATAGCAGTAACCAGAACAGATGAAAAACTATTTGTGCCTGAAAGCCAACTCCCCCACCTGGAAAAATTAGTGAGGTTACATTATGAAATGGATATAAACCTGGAAGGAATTGAAACTATAACTTATTTATTAAGCAGGATGACTGAAATGCAACAGCAGATCATGCAGTTAAACAACAGGCTCAGGATTTATGAAAATGTTTGAAGCAAACAATTTTCCTGGTTCTGCTTTTTCTGAATAAATCAATTTACAAATGGGTGACAGTCTGCTCCAGCTTTTTAGAGAACATCAGGATCTTGCCTTTGTTATCAGTATTTGTGCAAGTATTATTGTTGCGGTAATGGGTGTTGTGCCCAGTGTATTTATAACTGCTGCCAATATTTTATTTTTTGGCTTTTGGAATGGTATGTTCATTTCATTTTTGGGCGAAGCTATTGGTGCAGGTATTGCATTTTTATTATACAGGAAAGGGTTTAAAAAATCAGTTGAAAAAAAACTGGATACATATCCCAAAGTAAAAAGACTGATAGATGCGGAAAATAAAGAAGCATTTTATCTTGTACTTGCTTTAAGATTAATTCCCTTTGTACCAAGCGGGTTAATAACATTTGCAGCTGCTGTAGGAAGAATTTCTTTTCCCGTTTTTATGCTGGCCAGCTCATTGGGCAAATTACCGGCTTTGTTTATAGAAGCCTATGCAGTTAATGCAGTTACCAATTTCGGCTGGCAGGGCAAATTAATTTTGGTTGCAGCAGCTTTGGTTTTGTTGTATTGGGTTATTTCAAAAAAGAAATAATGCCTTAATTACGCTACAAATTTCCTTTCCTTTGCCATTATCAGAAAAACGATGGCAGTTACAAATCCCATCAAAATAAAACCAACTATCCACAGCGCTTTTTCTCCATCCTTTACCGTTTTATTTTTTGCAACATGTACAATGCCCAGTATGCGGTAAGTAAGGCCTGCCAGGCTCAGTATCAAACCTGAAATAATAACCTGCGGACTGAAAATGGTATTAAAAATTAAAAACGGGCTTGGTTCTCCGCCTCTAAATTCATCTACCGTGCGTATAACACCCAATATAGCCTGAAAATAAAAAATGAGAAAGACTACCATTGCAATAACCGAGATTATAAAAACGGCAAGGAAAGTATTATATTTAGTCATGTTTTTTTATTAAATCTACAATTTTGTTTTAACAATAAAAATGCTGTTATGAAATTAAAATATCTGCTGCTTTTAATGATTGCATTTACCGCTGGCTTTAATGCAAAAGCCCAGGTAAATAAAACTGATTCAGCCCAGGTTGCTAAAACCCTGCACGATCTGTTACGCATTTGCCGCTCAGTTAATTTTGCCGACCCCAATGTGACCAAGCTGGGTACTTTTTATAATGCAGCACCCTATATTGTTTACCGGGGCGATGATAAAACAAAGGCTTGGAAGGTAATGTCGGATTATACAAAAGAGAATGACAAAAAAGGAGTTGATGATATTTGTGAACGTATAAACAGAACTGCCAACCAGGACAGCAGCGGTTATAAAATCATTAAATACTTCACCGAAAAAGAATCAGAAGGAACCTGGCATGTCTTAATGGTTTTATACAAAAAGAAAGGTGTTGAAAAGACTGCCGCCTATGCCTTTTTAAAAATTGGCAATAAGTTCGGGTTGGGCGATATTGATTAAAAGCCTGCTGTGCAAACCACATATCGCTGAAGTAACCCGGTGTGATATCGGCTTCGACAAATTATCCTGAATAATAGGAACAGGAGGCTGAAATTGCCTGAAAAATATAAGCTTAAAAATCCTGCTCAAACCACAATATGGAATTACCTGTATCGTGTTCATTCTGCTCCCATAATTTATTTACTGGGTCAAGTATCCATTCATCATCTACCACAAATTTATAGCGGTGTTTGCCTTTGTTTAGATGTACTTTAAATATCCACTCATCTCCTTCTCTCCTCATGGCAAATGAATTGGGGCTCCAGTTATTAAAGTCGCCTGAAAGAAAAACTTTCTTTGCTTTTTCAAAACCTTTAAGGCGGAAAGTAAAGTTGGGCTCAATTACCAATACATTATTTCCCCTGGTAACAGCATTTTCTGTAAACTTTCCATCAATTTTCATTTTGTATTCATAATTGCCCGAACCAAGTGTATAAGGCAGTTCCCATCCTGTTGCTGTTTTGTACATGAATAATTCGTCATCCTTCCAGTCATTAAAAGACCCCAGCAGTACCACTTTTTTCGCATTTAAAAAACCATCCAACTTAAACACGTAAGGATTACCTATCCGTATCACCGAATTGAATTCGTTAAATTCATTGGGTAATTTATCAGCATTGGCCGGATCGGTAAACCATTTTTCATCCGCAATAAAACGGTAAGTATGTGTTCCTTCAGATAAATAGACTGGTAATGTCCATCCCGATGAAGTTCTTTGCATTAACAGGTCTTTCTCTTTCCATTCATTAAAACTTCCTGCCAGAAAAACTTTTTTAGCATTTGTATATCCGTCTAATTTAAAAGTATAATTGGTTTTGTAGTAAACCGAATTATCATTACCCATGCCATCATTCTCCAGCATACTATTATCTCTGTCAATCCTCCAGTTGCCATCAATAATAAATTTATACAAGTACTTGCCTGGGTTAAGTTTTACATCAGCTATCCAGCCACTATCGGTTTTTATCATGTTTAAGGCAGTTGGTTCCCAGTTATTGAAACTGCCTGCTAAATTTACAATGCCCGCATTTGTATTTCCACGCAGAAAAAACCTCACAACAGAGTCTAAAACCAAAAAAGCAGGTTTGTTTTTAAAACGGTTATATCCAAAATGTACCTGGTCGCCGGTATTGGGAGAAGATAGATCCAGATTTTTCTTGTGGGTAAAAATTATTTTATCGCCGGGGTCATTAATATTATCTACGCTGAATAAGGGTTTGCTGATAACCACAACTTCAGCATTGTTGATGTCAACTTTCCAGCCAAGTTTGTTCAGCGAATCAGGTGAACCTGTTTTCAGGAAAGTATACAGGTCAAGATCTGACAGTTCGTAGTTTGCAATAAAGCTTGCCAGCGAATCTCTATGTAGGTCTTTACCAATGGCAATAAACATTTTGCCGTTTTTTACAGAATATGATTTTACAGGCACCTGGGCCTGCACAGTTTGCACAGTAAGCATCAGCAATACGGTGCAGCAAGCCAGCAGCCATTTAAATATGCTTGTATCATGCCGCCTCATTTCCATATAAACATTTTATTAGTAACAAAGTTAAATCCTATTTTATGTAACGAAAGGAAATCAAAACCTAAAATACCGTCAAAACATTCATTATCTACCAGGCAGGTTTTCTCCAGGTTGGTAATAATAACGGGTAAACTTCCTGTGTTTTGATCTCCGATGCTAAGGTTATTGAGTTTTCCATAAAGAGCCTCCACTTTTTTATCGCCTGCTCCTGTTAATTTTATACGCCGCAATACTTCTACGTTTTCAAAAATTTTATTAGGCAACCGGCTGTCCAGTACATTCGATTCGGCACCGGTATCAATAATGAGCCGTAGTTTTTTTCCGGCCATGACTGAACGGGTAACAATTTTATTGTTCCATACTTCAATCGGCACTGTATTGTAAGCAGATTCATCTTTCAGTAAAGAACTTTTAAAAGCCGAAGCATTTTTTTTGGATATACGATACAGGTAAAGCAAACTGTTTTCATAATCAATAACTATTTCAAACCGGCGCAGAACAGACAGGCCCACAAGGCCCAAAATGCGAATGCCCCTTATATTTTCAATATGGCCCAGGTTTACCAGGTCGGCAGTTACTGCGGTACTGCTAACACAATCAAAACTCAGTTTGCCCACCTGTGTTTTTTTAACTGCCGATACACCGCCAGTTATACCGCTTTGTTCTTCATGAATATCTGTAGTTGTGGGGTAATTCCTGAAATAGGTGAGATTCAGCACCAGTCCGGGGGCACCGGTATCTAAAATAAAATTCCCTTCGGTGGTATCGGCCTTAACTCTGATCAGTATCAGGTTACCTGCCCTGCTGAAAGGTATAACGCAGGAATCTGCACCGCCGGCAAAACCATTTAAAAATTCGGCTATTGCAATGACCTGTTTTTTTTGCAGGGAATCTGAATTGTTTTCAGCACAAAGAGAAAGACTTATTGCAAGCAGCAAGAAAAAGAACAGACAAATTTTATATGGAGGGAAATTATTTATAATTTATAATTATTGATTGGTAATTTACAATAAATGCGGCTGACAATTATTATTCAATTTCTTCAATATGGTATTCCATATTATTTATCAATGCAACATCTCCCTTTTTTAACCCCATCAGTTTTTGCCCTAACGGCGATTGAGGAGATAAAGCAATAACAGCATTATCGCTTATAACAGCTTTACCCAATGCAATGCTCATAAAAAGATATCCCCGGTTGGTTTTAATCAGGCTGCCGTTTACAATCATGGCTGCTGATAAGATTGGGTTTATCTTTTCCAATGCCGCTTTTTGAGCAAGCACTTCCTGTAATTGTGCACGTGTATTGGCCTGCTCTATTTGCAGCATAGCCAACGCTGTCTCGTGTTTATCGCCTGCTGTACTTTTGGTTTCATTGGCCCCACTCTCCTTCAGATCGGCCAATACCTGTTGCAGCATGTTCACTTTTTCATTAATCAGATGCAGGTAATGATTGTATATTTTTTGTTTTAGCGTCATTGTAATTATCAGTAAAAATAACAGAAAGCGCTTTACAAATAATTTTTATGTGGTGAGGATTTCAGTTTACATTTAACTAAAAAATAAGTATGTTCAATCGAATAGCTAAAATTATTGTAACCTGCTTTACATTGATAAGCTGTAATCAAACTGGTAAGTATTATCCCATTGATAAGAAAGATTCATCTAAAACTGGTAGTCTGGCTTTCCATCCTCAACCTGTTGAAACAGACCTTCCTGAAAATGACCTGCAATTGTTTTGCAATAATGAAATTGCATCCTACTGTGTGCTTTTACCATTAAATGAATTTAAAGAAGATTATGACGATTCATTGGTTGTAAAGGCTCAGCATAAATTTGTGCTTAAGCAAGATGCTAAATCCTTTACCAGTATTGAGGTGCAGGCTTTTACTATTGATAAGAAGAATAATTATAACACAGCATTATTTTACAAAAGAGATAAAAATGATGTGGAAGAAGGCGGCCTTGGAATTGACACAACTTATATTGACGAAGCAAACCACCTGTATTATATAAAAGGCTATCTGCCCAATTATATGAACATGAAATTTGTGCAGTTAAACTGGATACTGGAAGACAGGATAGCAGTTTACTTTAATTACGATGAAAAAGATGAAGCAATATGGAAGAAAAGGATTGCAGCAATCATTAAAAGAGGGGTAGCATTTGCTGATAAATAGGTAGTGCATCAGTTTGAAATCTTGGTAAACAATTTTGCTGTCAGTCTGAGCTTGTCGAAGACGGATTAGTTTAATATGGCCCCGGTTTCAACAAGCTCAACCTGACATCTTTTCGAACTGATGCTTTACCGATAAATAAGTTTTCTTCAATTTTATATTGCTTTATTTACTTTTGCAGCAAATTGAATAAAATGAAAGTAGAAGAACAACTGGCAATACGTAGCGGAAATCAATGTGAACTTTGTAAATCTCCTGAAAGTTTAAAACTGTTTGAAGTACCACCGCAAAATGGCCTCTCGGCCGATACCAGTATAATGATTTGCCCCAAATGCCTGGCACAAATTGAAAAGAAAGAAGAACTGGACAGTAAACACTGGAAATGTTTAGCAGAAAGCATGTGGAGTGAAGTGCCTGCCGTGCAGGTAACTGCCTGGCGCATGTTGAACCGACTGCGTAACGAAAGCTGGGCCAGCGAAAGCCTGGATATGCTTTACCTTACTGACGAAAATTTAGACTGGGCCAAAGCCACCGGCGATCATGAAAATGATGGCAGTGTAGAACTTCACAAAGACAGCAACGGTCATGTATTACAAAATGGAGATTCAGTGGTGCTGATAAAATCACTGGATGTTAAAGGTTCTACCCTCACTGCAAAACTGGGAACCGTTGTAAAAAACATACGCATTGTGGAAGACAATACCGAACAGATTGAAGGTAAGGTTGAAGGACAGCAGATTGTAATTCTTACCAAATATGTAAGAAAGCAACAAGGTTAATTTTAAACCACTGCCTTTGATAGCATAAAGAACTACATTACATGACTCAACCGTAGCCATGAATGAACAGTTTGATCTTTTAATTGACAGTTATCTCAGCGATCATATCGGAATTGCTCCATCCTTCTTAACCCAAAAATTATCTGCAGGCCTGCAGCAAAATATTCTGCAATTGCAAAAAGACGAGCTGATGACTGCCGCCGGTATCGGTAACAACGAAATAAAAGATGCCAACCAGCAAATGCGCAGCGACAAGATTTACTGGCTAGATAAAAAGCATGACAATGCGTTTGAAAACGAATTTCTGCAACATGCAGAAAATTTTATTGAGCGGCTGAACAATACCTGTTATGCCGGCATCAATGCATACGAATTTCATTATGCCGTATATGAGGAAGGTAGTTTTTACAAAAGGCATAAAGACCAGTTTAAAAATAACGACAACCGCAAATTTTCTCTTATCACTTACCTGAATGAAGACTGGCTGGCGACAGATGGAGGCCAGTTGCAGGTGTATCAAAATGATACCATGCAGCAGATACAGCCCCGTTCGCAAACAGCTGTACTTTTTAAAAGTGATGAAACCGAACATGAAGTAATACAAGCCAACCGCAGCAGGATGAGTATCACCGGCTGGTTAAAAACTGTTTAATCAGCGCCTCCTTCTTTTGGTAACTGTGTATTTAATTTAAGTTCATCAATGTCCATTTCACGTTCTATATGCCTGATTGCGGTATCGCTGAAGTCACCATCTTTATGCAGCTTAATCAATAATTCACGTTGAAATTTACTGATCTCCAGTTTGGCAGTAAGCAGGTTATCTGGTTCTGGTGGCTGTAATTCCCGGTTATAATACCTTGCTTTTTTATGCAGCTGTATTTCTTTGGTGAGTTTGCGTATCTGCTGTTCGTATTTATTTTTAAGTTGTTGCTGTAATTTATTATCTCCCTGTACAGGAAATTCTTTCTCTATATAATGCAGTGTACTGCTGGCCAGGTATAGCTGAAGTTCTTTTTCTTCTTCATCTGTATTGTCCTCGGGTTTTATCTTTAACAAGCGGATGAGTAATGGCAGCGAAAGGCCCTGCACGACCAGCGTTACAAAAATTACCACAAATGCAAAAAATATAATGGAAGAACGTTTTGGGAAAGCGGTTCCATCATTTAATACCAATGGCAATGCCAGTGCTGCAGCCAGTGATATAACTCCTCTTGTTCCTGTCCAGGCAACCACCATTACATTTTTCCAGGTATTTTGAGGATCTGAATAATCTTTAGACTCGACTTTATTTTTTTTATTTTTCTGAAAAAAGTTAAGCCAATAAGCTCCGCCAAATACCCAAACAATTCTAACGAGTATAGTTACCAAACTGATGATTAATCCATAACCCAATATCGTTGAAAATGGATACCTGCCCAGGTCTTTGATGATGGAAGGCAACTGTAACCCGATGAGTATAAAAACAAACCCGTTTAATAAAAATATGATGGTATCCCAAACTACACTGATCCGCATTCTTGCCTGGGATGCAAATATTTCTGGAGATTTACGGGATATTAACAGGCCGGTAGTTACAACGGCCAAAACCCCCGACATATGAAATTGTTCTGCCGCCAGGTAAGATACAAATGGAGCCAGCAGGGTTAAACTTGTTTCAACAAGCGGGTTGTTATCAATTTTTTTATGTGCCCAAACAAAAAGAAAACCTGTAACGATACCAATCAATATTCCCACAACCGACACTAATAAAAACTGAACTCCGGCCTGCCAGAATACAAAGGTTCCGGTGGTAACAGCAAGCACCGCATAGCGGTAAGCAATCAGGGCCGATGCATCGTTCACAAGACTCTCTCCTTCTAAAATGGTTATCACTTTTTTGTTTAGCCCCAATCCTTTTATAATGCCGCCTGCTGCAACTGCATCTGGTGGCGACACAACCGCACCTAATACAAAAGCCAATGGCCAGGTAAAACCGGGTATCATGTAATGGGCTGTAACAGCTACTGCCACAGTTGTAAAAAAAACAAGTGTAATGGCAAGGGCAGATATAGGCCTGATGGATGTTTTAAATTCGAGCCAGGATGTTTTTGAAGCTGCATCAAAAAGCAATGGCGGTAGCATAATTACAAAAACTACATCAGGATCAAGCGCCAGGTTTGGCAACTGTGGTACAAAACCAATGATGAGGCCTGCAAAGACCAGTATTACCGGAAACGGCAGTTTTCTTTTATTGACTATCGCTGTTAAGCTGATAAGGATAGCCATTATAAAAACAACAATTTTAAAATCATTCATACTTACTCAATCTACGATTTATGGATCAATATTTATACAAGCTGTTTAACCAGCGTAGTAGTTTTTGATGATGGCAGAACACTGTAAATAAAAAAGCCCCTTTTTTAAAAGAGGCTTTTTTCTAAAACTAACTGCTGTATGAGAAACCGTTTATTATTTTGTAATTGCTTTGGTAAAGTTGATACTTATTTTTACTTTTTTTGTTACAGGATTACCGGAATTAGTTACATCTTTCACACATCTATCTGCAAAGAAAACGGGGCTTTATATCACATATTTTTTAAAGAATTCAATGGTTCTTTGCCAGGCCAGCTTTGCTGCGGCTTCGTTATAGCGTGTTGGTGCCGTATCATTATGAAAAGCATGATTGGCACCTTCGTACATGTACAGTTCGTACCTGGTATTATTTTTCTTCAATGCTTCTTCATAAGCAGGAATGCCGGCATTCACCCTTTCGTCCAATGCGCCATAGTGCAATTGAACAGCCGCTTTTATTTTGCTTACATCTTCTGCAGCCGGTTGGCGGCCATAAAAAGCTACCACTGCTTTTAAGGCCGGAATTTTCACAGCAAGATTATTAGACATAGCTCCACCCCAGCAAAATCCTACACAACCTGCGCTGCCATTATAATCGGTACGTGTGGGCAGGTAATCAAAAATATTTATAAAATTCTGCAGGTTATCTTCTGCCTTTAATTCCTGGAATTTTTGCCGGGCCTCATCTTCATTGGCAGGTACAGCTCCTATTGCTGATAATGCATTGGGTGCAATGGCCAAAAAACCTTCCTTGGCAGCACGGCGTACCACATCTTCAATATGTGCATTCAATCCCCTGTTTTCATGTATGATAATAACCGCTTGATATTTTTTTACTGCTTTTGGTCTTGCCACATAAGCCTGCATAGCACCTGGCTGGCCTGCATAACTTATCCTTTCAGTAAAAAGATCTTCATCACCTGTTATCTTCATACCTGCAGCATTTACTTCAATCATGGGCAGTACTGTCATAGCTGCAGCAACACTGCCTGTGAGTAAAATAAGGCGGCGGATAAATTCGCTGCGTGTTAAAGGTGTGTGTGTATAATCGTCGTAGAGGTTAATGATTTTCTGATCCATGATTTATTTTTTGTCTTATAAATATAAAACAAAAAAAGTAAGGTATCAGCTACAATGGTTTCTCCAATATCATAAATTCCAATGGCTTTAAATGCTTACCGGTAATGCCATCTTCAATAAATGGTTTTCTTTCGCCGGTATCGGCATAGCCGTGGCGTATGTACCAGTTTATAAGTTCAGTACGCAGGCTGATAACCGACATGTAAATTGCTTTCATCTGCAGGTGACGGCCGTATTCATCTGCAGCATGTAATAGTTTTTTGCCAATGCCGCCGCCCTGCAATTGTGGCGATACGCTGAACATACCCAGGTATAATTTATCATCATGTTGCTGTAGGTTTACACAACCAATAATTTTCTGTTGCCCATCTTTATAAATTAAAAATACGCTACCGCTTTGCTGCATTACCTGTGCTATCATGGCCTCATCTGTACGGGTATCACCGGCAATCAGGTCGGCTTCTGTTGTCCAGCCCTGTTTGGATTCTTCGCCACGGTATGCATTATTAAGGAGATCTTTTATTGCAGTAATATCTACAGCTGTTGCAAAAGCAATATCAGTATCGGAGAAAGAAAACATCAGCTATAATTTAAAAATTATTGATATAAAAAATTAACTTCCGTACGTCCCGAAGGGCAATATAATTAATTATGAAAATATACTGCTGATATTAATACAAATAATGGCTATGAATACATTTGCCCAGTTACAACCCATTGAATCGGGTGTTTTTAAATGGAACAGCCTGCCTGTAAAAAAAGAAGCCCAGCGTGAAAGCCGTAAACTGCTGGAAGGAACCACGGCAGAATTTGAGTATTTTGAAATACATGCCACCACACAAATGAAAGGTGCTATACCCAGGCCGGCACATACGCAAAAAGATATTGAAGAACTCATCATTATTAAAGAAGGAATAATGAAATGTACTATCGGTGGCAAAACTTCTGTATTGGGAAAGAGCAGTGTATTACTGATACCTCCATTGCAGGCGCAGGTATTCCAAAATATTGGCGATGGCCCCCTCACCTATTATGTACTCATGTTTCGTTCACGCAAACCAATGAATATGCAAAGAAGCGATTCGGCTGGTGGTGCTTTATTATTGAACTACGATTCTTTAGCTTATACAGAAAAAAATAACAGAGGAAACCGTAAATATTTTGACCGCACTACAGCCATGTGTGCAAACTATGAAATGCATATAACTTACCTGAAACAAAAAGGCCCCAGTCATGCCGGCCACCAGCATGTTGATACCGAAATTATACTGGTGATAGATGGTGATGCAGAAATGACTATTGATGGTAAAAACTACACTGGCGGCCCTGGTGATCTCTTTATTGCTGAAAGCGGTAAAATGCACCAGGTAGGGAATACTAACGAAAAGCCCTGCAGTTATTTTGCTTTTAAATGGAGATAAATATTTTACCTTATAAACCTTCCTCACAATGCGTTAGCTCTGTTAAAACAGTTGGTGCTGTTCCTGTATTGAAACTTTAAATTTTACATCGTTATATAACAGGTATTAAACCTGATACTACTTAGTAAACAGCTATTATGAAATGAATAGTGATTACATTCTCAATTAACGCAGGTTTACAACAGTACATATTTACAAAATACCTCACAAAGGGTATTTCCCAATCGGGCCTTTTGATGAACTTTTGTAAAAACAAAAAATAAAATTTATGAAAAAAAATCTTTTGGCCCTAACACTTATCATCAGTTCGTTTTTTTTATTCTCATCCTGCAAAAAAGATAGTGCTGCAGCTGGCAACACAGCAAGTGCAGCAAACCTTGCAGCAGGTAAATGCGATATTCGTTTTGATTACAGCGGCGCTGCATCGGGCAGTTTTGCATCTACGTTGGCTATAAGTACAGCTGCAAGCAGCGGCGTTCTTTATAATATTGCTGGTGCCACTGTGTCAGGTCTTACTGCGCTGCAAACCATGATAATTACGCCTGCTAATACTACAGTTGGTACCTATGCACAAAGTGCAGCCGGGGCCGATCTGCCTAATAATATGGTATTCACTTTTGCATCCGGGGCTACTGGCTGGGCAACCGGTGGCGGTACTGCTGCAGGTTTTAAAATTGTGGTAACTGCTGTAACCAGCAATACTATTGAAGGTACTTTCAGCGGCGATTTGGGTAACGATTCAGATCCTTCAAAAGTTACCATTACCAATGGGAGCTTTGCAGCTAAGTTTTAAATTTCTTAAAAGGATATATAAAAAAGCACTTCAACCGAAGTGCTTTTTTATTAAAGTAATTATTTTGTAAAAACGGCCTGTGTCCTTGCATACTATCTACCACTTACAAAAATCTCCATCCACCGCATAATGATAGCGGCTTCGTAACCGCTGCACGGATTAGTGGCCTGGTCTAAAAAGTAGCTGACTGTTTTTTCAATCATGGGTTGTTGTACATGTTGCAGGGCATCAAAAGTGTAAGCAGTCTTTTTACCGTCAATTGTAAGCTCAATAATATTATTGCTGAAAAAACTAAAACGGATACAGCCCTTGCTGCCCGTTATTTCACAATAATCGGCAGGTTTGGCTGCATTAAAATACCAGGTGCCTGCAAAAGCAATATTGTTATTGAAGAGGATATTTCCTGCAACAAGATCATGTGCTTCATAAGCACCAGCCTGGTTTGTGGCAATATCCTGTATTCGTTTGGCATCGCCAAATATATGGTATAAAATATCAAGCTGGTGAGGTGCCAGGTCATGAAAAAGCCCGCCTCCTGAAATGGCCGGGTTTACACGCCAGGCTATTTTTTCATCAGCCAGTTCTGCCACAGTTAATGCGGGCTTATCATAAACCAGTTTTACCACGTGTATGTTGCCGATGGCTCCGGTATCAATCAGTTCTTTTAATTTTTTAAACAGCGGCCACTCCCTGCGGTAGTGTGCAACCACCAGTTTTACTTTATGTTCTTCGGCAGCCAGATACATTTTTTGAGCAGCTTTATAATTCAGGCTCATGGGTTTTTCTACATAAACCGGTTTGCCTGCTTTAATAGCTGCCAAAGTATATGCTTCATGAAATGCGGGGGGAGTGGCAATGTATATGGCATTTACATCAG
Organism: uncultured Chitinophagaceae bacterium; assembly: GCA_963715585.1. Classification (GTDB taxonomy): domain Bacteria; phylum Bacteroidota; class Bacteroidia; order Chitinophagales; family Chitinophagaceae; genus Ferruginibacter. Next base: position 1,981,520 of record OY970254.1, read on the forward strand.
AGTCGTTGATGAGTTCATTTACGTTGTTGTACCATTTGGGCACATTATGCCGTTTTGCATAGTCAGCAGCTTTATCGCCATTACGGCGCATTACGGCCACCAGTAAAGAGTCAGGTACTTTATTAAAGGCGGGGCCGCTTTTCAGTTCGGTTACATCGCCGCAACCAATAATACCCCAGTTAATCATATTCATAGGCTAATTTACGTAGCTAAAAAGAATAAACCATACGAACTACCGGCAGCCTCTGCCATAAGCCAGTTTAAAACCTTTTAAAAAGTAAATAAATGTTAAGGCAACCTTTTGGGCGGTTATTACGATATGAATAGTATGATTAACTTTAACCCTTAATACTACTAAATTGTACCATTTTGTCAAGCATACCTAAGCTTGAGCATATTATCCAGGGTTGCGTAAAAGCAAACAGAGATAGCCAAAAACAGTTGTATAAACTGTATTATGGCTTTTCTATGAGTATTTGTATGCGGTACAGCACCAACTACACAGAAGCCGAAGAAATTATAAATGATAGCTTTTTAAAGATATTTAAAAAGATAGCTGATTTTGAGCCCAGTCATCAAAGTCTTGAAGCATCCTTTGTTGGCTGGATAAAAAAAATATTTATACACACGGCAATAGATCATTACAGGAAAAATAATAAAGCACACACTATACCATTACTTGATGATAGTCATTTTGAGATAACTGAGAATTCAGCCAGCCCGATAGATCATATGTCCTACAAAGAAATAATAGAACTTGTTCAGGTGCTGTCACCCACATACCGAACCGTTTTTAATTTATATGTGCTGGATGGCTATAAGCATGAAGAAATTTCAAAACAGCTCAATATTTCTGTGGGTACATCAAAATCTAATCTTGCTAAAGCCAGAATAAATATCCAGAAAATGCTTCAGCAAAAAAATGTAAAATTATATGAGCAGCGAAAAGCAATATAAATATATAGAAGATAAAATAAAAGATGCAGCCGATGCGGCTGATTATGCTTTTAATGAAGCATCTTGGAAAAAAATGGAAGCGCTGCTGGATAAAAAAGAAGACAAGCGAAGACCCTTTTTCTGGATATTCAGCACCCTTTTATTGAGTGCACTGCTTGTGGGTGGAGGAATTATTTATCAATTGGGTAATAAAAATGAGCAATCGAAAAATACGGGGAAACCGGTTGATGGTAAAAATAATGGGGAACAAACTACGCAGCCGTTACATGGCGCTACTAATAAAGGGATTGACAAACAAAATGTGCTGACAGAGGGAAACACAGGCAATGCCGGTATAAGTTCTGCTACTGATAACACTAATAATACCACCAGCGGTAAAGATTTAATTGCTGCTGCAGATAATAATCAGGATAAGCAAAATACCTACAAGTCAAAAAAACTGAAACAGAATCCGGTTCATCATTTTACACCAGTAGTAAAGTTAAATTCAAAAAATACCAGGGTGAAAAATGTTGGCACTAAAAATTATACAACAGATGATAACTACAATGCGGGAAATAAAAATGGTTACACAGATAAAAATAAGCTTGCAGTAAAAATAATTTCTCCCCAGCCTGAAAGTGATAAGCCTGATAATGAAATTAGAACAGAGATTGATGCAGATGACGCTCTGGCTGGTACAAAAAAAACAAAAACTGATTTTCAAAAAACTGATACAGCTAAACCCGAAGAAACTGCAACAGCTGATACTACGCTTAAAAAAACAAATACCCTGGCAAAAACTGAAAATAAAAAAGATAAAAAGAATAAAACCATTTCAGGATTTTACCTGGTTGGTACCATTGGTGCCGAAGCCAGTTCTGCCAAATTGTTATCGTATAAAAACAGCAGCATTGTACCTGCATACGGCGTAGGTTTGGGTTACCGCTTTAATAAGCGCTTAAGTATACAAACCGGGTTTTATGCCGGTGCCAAAAAATATATTGCGGGCCCGAATGATTATAATCCCAAACCCGGCACTTATTTAAGCACGGTTAAAATAATAAAAGTAGATGCAAATTGTATGGTATATGAAGTGCCCGTTACATTGCAGTATAACTGGCTGATAAAACCCAAAACAAATTACTTTGCAGCATTAGGTATAAGCAGCTATATCATGAAAAAGGAAAAGTATAATTATACTTTTGAAAGAAATTATACCCAGTATACTTATCCCTATGATTATACAAAGAACAGCCACCTGTTTGCATCCCTGCAGCTATCGCTTGGCATAGAAAAACAACTTGCACGTAAACTGTTTATACAACTTGCACCAACTGTTAGTTTACCATTGCAGGGTGTTGGTGAGGGCAGTGTAAAAATATTTACAACCCGTTTGCATGTTGGGTTAAAATATTTTCCTTTTAAACATTAATATGTAAGAGGCAACCCTTTTTAAAGCAAAAGCGTTCTTCTGAAAAATAATGTTTATGAAAAAAATATTCAGCGTAATTACATTTTTATCTTTTTGTTTTATTTTTATTTATACAGGTTGCAGTAAAAGCAGTACACCTGCACCTTTGCCTAATCCCTGTGCAGGTATAACTATTGTTGTAACCGGTACAACAACACCAACATCTACGCCAACGGCAGCCAATGGCAGTATTATAGCTTCGGCATCGGGCAGTACCGGCTTTACCTACAGTTTAAATGGCGGTACAGCACAGGCTTCGGGTACATTCAGCGGCCTGGTTGCAGGCAGCTACTCGGTTACCGCAAAAGATGCAAATGGTTGTTCCGGTACGCAAACCTTTTCAGTTACATCAACCCCATGCCCATCTATAACCGTAACAGCAACCGTTACACAAACCACTACCCCAGCAGCAACAAACGGAACCATAGTAGCAACAGGCGCCGGAAGTACTGGGTTCACTTATAATATTAACGGGGGTGCTTTTCAGGCAAGCGGTAGTTTTACAAACCTTGCTGTAGGTAGTTATACCGTTATTGCAAAAGATTTAAATGGATGTACCGGCTCAAATGCCTTTAGCGTAACATCTGCATCCTGCCCGGCCATAACTTTAACAACCACACCAACAAATACGGCTGGCCCAACTGCAACCAACGGAAGTATTGTTGCAGTAGCTGCAGGCGGTGCCACACCACATACATTCAGTAAAGATGGTGGTAGTACTTTTCAGTCAACTGGTACTTTTAATAATTTAGCAGTGGGTACTTATGCTGTTGTAGCCAAAGATGTCAATGGATGTTTAAGTGCATCAGTTAATACAGTTATAGCTGCTACATGCCCGGTAATTACTGCAGGTACAGCTACAACCAATACCATAAAATGCGAAGGCAACACGGGTAGTATTACAATATCTGCAAGTGGCAGTACCGGATTTATGTATAACTTAAATGGAGGTAGTTTTCAGTCTTCCAATATATTCAGTGCATTGGCAGTTGGTAATTATACTTATGGAGTAAGAGATTTAAATAGTTGTTTGCAAACCGGAAATGCTACTGTTAGTCAGGCTCCCGCCGGCCCTTTATTTATAGCAGTTAAAGCGGTATTAGCTACCAATTGTGCAGTACCGGGTTGCCATAGTTTACCCAGTCCGCAAAACGGGCTTGATTTTGCCGATGATTGTACGATTGTTGGGCAGGGATTGAGAATTAAAGCCAGGGCAGTAGATGCCAATCCATCACAAATGCCTCCAACCGGCCCACCTTTATCTGCTACTGACAAACAAAAAATTATTGATTGGATCAATGCGGGAGGAAAACACAACAATTAAATCCGTTGTTTTTCTATCAAAAATGAAATGAGTTACCAACTGGCTATTATTTTGTAAATGATACAATACGCTGCATATATGCCTTTAAAAAATTTACGGGAAAACCGGCAGATATAAATAAATCAGATGCTGTTTAAAGTATGACAGCATCTGATTTATATGCGTAGTATAGTAATTACCAAAACCAACCTACCGCTATCGGTTTACTTTTTTTGAACATCGCATAAAATCCTGCACGATACCATTTCCTGCAGTATCTGCTGTAACAGGTATCAGTTTTTTATTGTTACCCAGGTATAACTGATGCCAATCATTTTTACAAGTTCAAAAAATATTTTTGCATTAACAGGGTGCAGCCGTATGCAGCCATGCGATGCCCTGCTACCGAGTTTTTTAAAATTACCTTTTGTGGTGCCATGTATTGCATAACCACCTCTTATAAAAACGGCATAAGGCATATTGCCAAGCCCATTGTAATTGCCTCCGGGAAATTTTCTGGAAGTATATTTAAGCAGCAACGGTCCTCTGGGCCTTACACTCATCGAAGGAGTTTCACGGCTTTTTATACCGGTGCTCACCGGAAAACTGTCAATCAGTTCTCCATCAAGATGCAGGTAAAGTATTTGCTTTGATTTAATGATTTCTGCATAGATGAGGCAATCGTTTTCTTTGCAGGCGGCATGTTCTGCTGTATGGTCTTTCGAAAAAAAAGAATCAAGCACCGTAAGGTTACCTTTTATCGCTTCCATTTCTGCAGGCGTGTACTTTTCGGTTTTCTTCCATAATTTCAGTAAGGTATCAATCTGTTCCATTGTGGCAATATCCATGCGCCATACGCTGTCAAATTGCTTTAATAATGAATTGGAAGTATCCAGTGCCGGATTATACAAAGTAGTGTCAAATATATTCTGTGTATCGCCTGTTGTATCTTTTTTTCCTTCGGCTTTAATTGAATCTTTAAATATCGTATAGCTGAAATTTTCGGGCAACTTTTTCCTTTCAGTTGTTGTGCAGGCCTGAAAAATAAGCAGGACAATGATAAACCGGGTACTGATTCTGACACAATGGGTTAGCCTCATAAATTGTTCTGCTTTAAATAGAACATAGAAAAATATATTATCCCTTAACTGTTCTTCAACTTCTCATTAATATCCAGCTTGAATTTTCTTGCATAATCTTTTGCCACATCATATCCTGCATCCGCATGCCTTATCACACCCATACCAGGATCGTTACGCAACACACGGCTTAATCTTGCTGCAGCTTCATCGGTACCATCGGCTACAATCACCATGCCTGCATGTATGCTGTAACCCATGCCCACACCGCCGCCGTGATGCAAAGAAACCCAGCTGGCGCCACCTGCTGTATTTACTAATGCATTTAATATTGGCCAGTCGGCAACAGCATCACTGCCATCAAGCATGGCTTCAGTTTCTCTGTTGGGAGATGCAACCGAGCCTGTATCTAAGTGATCACGCCCAATTACAATGGGTGCTTTTACTTTTCCTGTTCTTACTAATTCATTAAATGCAAGGCCGGCTTTTTCCCTATCGCCCTGCCCTATCCAGCAAATACGTGCAGGTAATCCCTGGAAAGCAATTTTTTCCTGTGCCAGTTTAAACCAACGCATCAGGCTTGCATTATCTGCAAACAGTTCCATCATTACTTTATCAGTTACAGCAATATCTTCCGGATCGCCACTAAGCGCTGCCCAGCGGAACGGGCCCTTGCCTTCGCAAAAAAGCGGGCGGATGTATGCAGGAACAAAGCCGGGGAAAGCAAAGCATCTGCCAACAGACGACGGACCACCGACCACAGTTGTCCGTCGTCCGTCCGTTGTCTGTTGTTCGTATTCCTGTGCTCTTGCTCTTATATTATTTCCATAATCAAAAGTAATAGCCCCTTTGTCCATTAATTTAAGCATCAGCTGCACATGCAGGTACATACTTTCGTAACTGAGTTCAATATAATGATTGGGGTTCTGTTCTCTTAAAACATTGGCTTCTTCATTTGAGAGCGTGTGGGGAACATAACCAACCAGCGGATCGTGAGCGCTGGTCTGGTCGGTAAGCGTATCAGGAATGATCTCTCTTTGTACAAGCCTGTTCAGCAATTCTATAGCATTGCATAATACCCCAATACTTTTGGCCTCACCTTCTTTGCGGTAATGCATGGCCGCATTAATTGCGTCATCAATACTGGTATGTTTTTCATCAAGGTATTTTGTTTCAATCCGTTTATCTATTCTCCATTCTTCCACTTCGGCAATTAGTGCAACACCTTCATTCATGGTAATAGCCAATGGCTGTGCGCCACCCATACCACCTAAGCCTGCAGTTACATTTAATGTATGTTTTAATGTGCCGCCAAAATGTTTATTGGCAATGGCTGCGTAAGTTTCATAAGTACCCTGTACAATTCCCTGGCTGCCTATGTATATCCAGCTGCCAGCGGTCATTTGTCCGTACATCATCAGGCCTTTTTTTTCCAGCTCATCAAAATGTTTCCAATTGGCCCAGTTGGGTACCAGTTGACTATTACTGATTAAAACACGTGGAGCATCTTTATGTGTTTGTAAAATACCAACGGGTTTGCCGCTTTGTATCAACAAAGATTCGTCGTTCTCTAAAACTTTTAATGCTTTGATGATATTATCCAGTGCTTCAAAATTGCGGGCTGCTTTTCCCCTGCCGCCATATACGATCAGGTCTTCGGGGCGTTCGGCTACTTCCGGATCAAGATTATTTAATAGCATGCGCAGGGCTGCTTCCTGTATCCATCCTTTGCAACTGATTTTGTTACCAGTTGGGGTTTTGTATTTGATTGGGTCGTAGTTTTTTGTAATTGTTGACATAGATGTTTTATTGTTTTTACCACAAAGAGCACTAAGTTAACCACAAGGGACACTAAGTTTTTCTTTGCGCACTTTGTGTTACTCCTTTGTGTTCATTGTGGTTATATTTCTTTTCTTATAAATGAAATGGCCTTCATCATGTCTTCATGCAAAATTCTATCTGCCTCATTAAAGCTTACTTCTTTGCGGAATGCAGTTACAATTTCCTCAAGCATGGGCGAAGTTTTTAAAGGTCTTCTAAATTCCAATGCCTGCAAAGCAGTTAATAATTCAATAGCTAAAACTTTTTCAAGATTATCCACTACTCTTTTACATTTGGTGGCGGCATTGGCACCCATACTTACATGGTCTTCCTGGTTATTACTGCTTGGTATGCTATCAACAGAAGAAGGTGTACAAAGCTGTTTGTTCTCACTAACAATGCCGGCAGCTGTGTATTGTGTTATCATCAAACCGGAATTAAGTCCCGGATTTTTTACCAGGAAGGCCGGTAGGCCTCTTTGTCCGCTGATAAGCTGATAGGTTCTTCTTTCTGAAATGCTGCCGAGTTCAGCCATGGCAATGGCTAAAAAATCCAAAGTAATTGCCAAAGGCTGACCATGAAAATTTCCGCCGCTGACGATCATGTCTTCATCCGGAAAAATATTGGGGTTATCGGTTACCGAATTTATTTCTTTAATAAAAACACTGAGTATATAATCGAAACTGTCTTTACTGGCGCCATGCACCTGCGGTATGCAACGGAAAGAATAAGGATCCTGTACCTGTGCTTTTTTCTGTGCGGCAATTTCACTTCCGCTTAATAACCGGCGCATGGTGGCAGCGGTTTCTACCTGCCCGTTATGAGGGCGAATAGCATGAATATTTTCATGCAGTGGTTCAGTGGTGCAATCAAACGCATCGTAACTGATGGCTGCAATGATATTGGCCCATTTTATCAGGCGGTCGCATTGAATAAGGTTGTGTAAACCATAAGCCGTCATAAATTGTGTGCCGTTAATCAAAGCAAGACCTTCTTTACTTTTCAGTTCAATAGGTTGCCAGCCAAATTTTTTCAGTGCATCTGCAGCGGGCATTTTTACACCTGCATGATACACTTCGCCCAAACCAATTAAGGGTAAACTTAAATGACTGAGGGGTGCCAGATCGCCGGAAGCACCCAATGAACCCTGGGTGTAGATAACGGGTAACACATCGTTATTGTACATATCCATGAGCCTTTCAACAGTATCGGTTTGTACACCCGAGTGACCATAACTGAGCGATTTTATTTTAAAGGCAATCATCAGCTTTACTATATCCTTCGGCACTTCCTCTCCCATACCACAGGCATGAGATTTAAGCAGGTTACATTGCAGTTCCTGCAACTGAGCTTTGTCTATCTGTACATTTTGCAGAAAACCAAAGCCGGTGTTGATGCCATAAAATAAAGCATCGGAATGCTTCATCTTATCATCCAGGTATTGACGGCATTTGGTTATGCGGTCATGTGCATCAAAAGTAATGGAAACCAGCTGCTCATGTGCAAGCAGGTCCTTTATCTGCTGAAAATTAGTTGGATTTTTATCTAACGGTAAATAATTATAACTCATTTAAAATGTGCTGTTAGTTTGGGCAATCGTTAAAAACATATAACTTGGTCAAAAGTAACACAAAAACCGCTTTTAAGTATGGGATTATTAGCGCTTGCCATAGCCCCGGGCATTGTTATCTGCCTGTTCATTTATTTTAAAGATAAATACAACCGGGAGCCGCTTGGATTGATGCTGCTGAGTTTTATTATTGGTGTGCTCAGTATTGTGCCTCCTTTCATTTTTCAGGTGGCATTAACCAAACCGGTTAACCAGTTAATGGGCGAAGGCATTTTGTACACTGCTGTATTTTCTTATTTTATTGTTGCCCTGAGTGAGGAAGGCAGTAAGTTTCTGGCGCTGCGCCTTATACCCTACCGGCGTAAAGCATTTGATGACCCTTTTGACGGCATTGTGTATGCTGTAATGGTGGGTATGGGTTTTGCCACTATTGAAAATATTGGCTATGTAATGGAACATGGATTGGGTACAGGAATATTACGGATGTTTTTATCGGTACCGGCACATGCTACTTTTGCTGTGCTGATGGGGTATCACCTGGGGCTTGCAAAATTTGATCCGGCAAATAAACGAAGACATATGTGGCTGGCAATTTTCTGGCCGGTACTTTTTCATGGCACATTCGATTTTTTTTTATTTCTGCCCAGAAATAGCTGGAATGGCTGGCTCTTATTTGGAGGAGCAGTGGTTTCATTTATTGTAGCCGTAAGACTTTCGCTAAAACTGATCCGCAGGAAACAGGAAATGTCGAAAAAGCATTTTATAAACATAAATACCATCAGTAAAGAAGGCCACGATATTATTTAAAATCAAAAAAATGAATAAACTTATTTCAGCAATTACCATTTGTCTTTTTTCATTTGCAACAAATGCACAAACAGTTAAACTGCTTAATTCCGGCAGTAAAGCATCCCTGCGTGGCCTGAGTGTTGTTAGCAATGATGTGGTTTGGGTAAGCGGCAGTGCAGGTTCTGTTGGCCGCAGTGTTGATGGCGGAGAGACCTGGACCTGGACAACCGTGAAGGGTTTTGAGAAGACTGATTTCAGGGATATAGAAGCATTTGATAAAAACACAGCCATCATTATGGGCATTGCCGACCCGGCCTATATTTTAAAAACAACCGATGGCGGACAAAACTGGAAAGTTGTTTTTACCGATACCACCAAGGGCATGTTTTTAGATGCGATGGAATTCTGGAACGAACAAAGCGGTATTGTAATTGGCGATCCGCTGGGCGATAAAATTTTTATTGCCAGAACCTTTGATGGCGGAGAAAACTGGCAGGGCCTTCCTGCCGCAAATATTCCTACGGCAGATAAGGGCGAAGCATTTTTTGCCAGCAGCGGCACCAATGTGCGTAAGCTAAGCAAGCAGGAAGCTGTTTTTGTAAGTGGAGGTTTACGTGCAAGATTATTTATCAGGGATAAAAAAATTGATCTGCCTATTATACAGGGAAAAGAAAGCACCGGAGCCAACTCCATGGCGGTAAAAAATAAGAAATGCCTGGTTGTTGTTGGTGGCGATTTTAATGCCAAGGACGATACCACCAAAAATTGTGTAATTACAAACGACGGTGGCGAAAGCTTTACAACACCCGTTGTTGGGCCACATGGTTACCGTAGTTGTGTGGAGTATCTGGGCAAAAAAAACTGGATCAGCTGCGGACTGAATGGTGTTGATTACAGCAGCGATGAAGGCCAGCATTGGGCATGGATAAGCAAGGCCAGCTTTCATGCGGTGCGTAAAGCAAAAAAAGGTAAAGCTGTATATTTTTCCGGCGGTGGCGGAAGAATCGGGAAACTGGTTATGGAAACATCAGCACAGTAATCTTTCTAAAAAGCTTACAGCGCTATTTGTTTTTCCACAATCAACTTACGCAGGTTAAGCAATCCATAGCGCATGCGGCCAAGTGCTGTATTGATGCTGATATTAGCCAATGCTGCAATTTCTTTAAAACCCAGGTCTGCATAGTGCCTTAATATAATCACTTCTCTTTGTTCATCGGGTAACTGGTCTATCATTTTTTTTACCATGTCGCAGGTTTCATTACTTATCAACTGTGTATCAACTGCAGGCTCTGCAAAATGAATAACATCAAACGTGTTATCCCAGGCGGCAGTTTTAATAAATGGCATACGTTTTTCTTTCCTGATATGATCAATACACATATTATGGGCAATCCGCAGGGCCCAAGGCAAAAATTTTCCGGTTTCGGTGTAAGGCCCTTTTTTTAAAGTTTGAATGATGCGGATAAAGAGGTCCTGGAAAATATCTTCGGCAAGAAACCTGTCTTTAACAAGCAGGTATATTGTTGTAAAAATTTTTTGTTTGTGCCGGTTCACCAAAACGGACATGGCATTGGTGTTGCCCTGGATGTACAATTGAATTAATTCCTGGTCGGTAACGGAGTTTTGGATTTTCATAATCTGGTTTAGTTTTAAATTGGTGTGGATAGATTTTGATAAAGGATTTTTAAATTTCTATTCGTAAGATAAAAGCATCTGTACGATGGACAGAATAGCAGCATCTGGCTGATAAGCAGGCATTACTGATTGTTTAATAAAAGGCTGCCTGTTTGCAAGACAGCCTTTTATTGCTGCAACTAAATTATTGATGTAATACAATTGTTCCCAGTTCGGTATCATCGCCCCTGCGGATTGGAATATTATTGATCACAGAATCGCGGTACCCGTTGGACGGGGTGATGATCAGTTTTACAGTACTTGACCTGATTCCCCTTATTTTAAATTCTCCCTCATGTTCCGGAATAGCTATTAAAGTATCGCTTCCGGAAATAGCCTTTACCAAAACCGGGAAGGCTGCAGTGGGTTTTATCCTGCCTTCCAGTTCTCCAGAACTATTGTGGCAAAAGTGGCCAATATGCAGGTCTAGCTCCAGTCTGCCGTTATGCATACGTATAGAACCATGCCCGTCAAAATCAAGCCAGAGCCTTAAATGGTCAGGATCCAGGTGGTCAACATCACCATCAATATTTATAATAACCTGGTGTTGGTTATTATGAAGCGCCAATGGTATACTTACGCCATTCAGCATAACATAATTATTATTTCCGAGGGTGATCCTTATTTTTTCAACTTCACCATCGGGTACATAACCAATGGCAAGTAAAGTATCCAGCCCGTTCCTGAAACGCAGGATATTATAAACACCGGCACGGATGGAAAGTGTATCCCAATGCTCTGATCCGTTTGATCTTTCTACCTTTACTTCAACCCTTTGGATATCTAAAAAGATAGAATCATAGATGACAGAGGGATCATCGGTAAGCATTATTTTTAATTCATTTTTTCCTGCAGGTACTACCGGGTTATTATCCGTGGCTGATTCTTTATTACAGGAGATTACGCCAACTGAAAAGATTAAAAGTGTGGCTGCAAAATAAAACAGCAGTTTAAAATTTTTCATAAAAATGAGTTTAACAGTTATTAAAATGTAGAAGTTAATACTGCCAAATTAGTTATGCAAAACAGCATTAAAGAGTGAAACCCGCTTAGTAGCGATTATTAGCAGCTAAACAGGTAAAAAATGCAGCCGGATAAAATGAAGATTATTTCTTAAAAGCAAAATATACAGCACCAAGTATAAGTAAAAAACTAACCAGGTACTTCCAGTGAAAGGGTTCTTTTAAATAGAGAATGGCAAATATAGAAAACACAACCAGTGTGATTACTTCCTGCGTGATCTTGAGCTGAAAGCCGTTAAAACCATTTACATAACCAAGCCGGTTGGCTGGTACCATCAGCATATATTCAAACAGGGCAATACCCCAACTGATAAGAATGGCTTTCCATAAGGGCAATGATGTGTTCTTTAAATTGCCATACCAGGCAAAGGTCATAAAAATATTGGAGGCTGTAAGAAGGAGTATTGTGCGTATCATTAATTTTTTTTATTGCACAAATTAAAACGGATTGTACGAATTATAAAACAATTCGTGCAATCCGTGTAATTAGTTTAACCGGTGAGATACTAAGACCGGTTTCGGCCAAAAATAATATTAATTATAGCCAGTAAAACAACTGCGCCAATGGCTGCAGTTAAAACATAATTAAGCCAGCCTGTGCCGGTGTTGATATGTAAACCCAATTTTGGTAACAGCCAATAGCCAATAAAACCGCCAACAATTCCAACAACGATATTGCCGATCAGTCCCAGGCCGCCGCCCTTAAATACCATACCGCCTAGCCAGCCGGCTACAGCACCTAAAACAAGAATGATGATGAGTGATTGTCCGTCCATAATAGTTAGTTTTTAAATGAAAAATGTAGTGTTAAGATAACACTACATTTCAAATATCAAGCCAACTAAATTTTAATTTAAACTTCTGAAGTCAACCGGGACGAGTTTACTTACACCCGGCTCCTGCATGGTAACGCCGTAAATAACATCTACAGCGCTCATGGTCATTTTATTATGAGTAACAATGATGAACTGGCTGTTCTCGCTGAATTTTTTGATCATCTGCGTAAACTTGCCCACGTTGGCGTCATCCAGCGGAGCATCAACCTCATCCAGTATACAGAATGGTGCCGGTTTAATTAAGTAGATAGCAAACAGTAATGCGGTTGCGGTTAATGTTTTTTCTCCTCCGCTTAACTGGCCAATTGATGAAGGTCGTTTGCCTTTTGGTTTTGCAATGATATCAATATTGGTTTCGGCTAAATTCTCCGGATCAACCATGATCATATCAGCCGTATCATCTTCGGTAAACAATGCCTGAAAAACTTTCTGGAAATTCTCTCTTACTTTATTGAATGTATCCAGGAACTGCTGGTTGGCAGTAGCTTCCACTTCCTGTATGGTAAGCATCAGGCTTTCCCTTGCCGTTACCAGGTCATTTTTCTGTTCCAGTATGAAGTCGTACCGTTTTTTCATTTCAGTATAAGCCTCAATAGCGGTAGGATTAATTTCACCTATATTTTCCAAACGTTTGCGTTGCCTTTCGTTTTTCTCACGCAATTCTTCAAGCGGTGTATCTGTCGTACGGGGTTCGTCAATAATGACATCCAGGTCAACTTTAAACTCCACGTTCAGGCGCTCTTTCATTCCTGCCAATTGCAGTTTAAGATCGCTGAGCCTGTCTTTTATTTCATTCAGCAAAGTGTCAATACCTTCTTTAGATTTGAGCTTGCTCTTTATTTCATTTTCTTTTTCGGTAAGTGCATTACGGAGGTTATAGTACAACTGGTCAGCTTCGTTCAATGCTTTTTCCTCAGTTTCTTTATTGTGCAACATGTTAATCACCATGGCTTCCAGTTCCTTTAACTGCGCTGCAGTTTCAGTAATACTTGCAGATGCTTCGGTAAGTTGTGCAGTACTGCTTTCAATCTGTAGTGTAAGATCGTTTAGCTGGTTGGTCTTAAATTCAAATTCCTGCTTAAGCGAAACAACCTTGCTTTGTTGTTTGGTAAACTGCAGGTTGCTGTCGTTAAAAGTAGTGGTTGCATTGTTATAATCTTCTTCAGCAGTTGCATAATCCTGCTCTATCAACTGCATCTTTTCGGTAAGCTCTTTAATTTGTGCATTAAAGCTGTTCAGCAGTTCTCTTGTACTTGCAATATCTGTATGATTGGTTTCCAGCTGTTTTTCCAGTTCTGAAACTCTTGCAGTGCTTGTCTCTTCCAGGTGAGACAGATTTTCAATTCTGTTTTGTAAAGAAAAAACATGATTGGTAAGGTTGTTTATATCATGCTGCGTTTGCTTGATGGCATTCTCTTTTAGCTGCTCATTAAATGCAATTACTTCGTTGTGATGCTCCTGGATGGTTGCTTTCAATCTTGTAACAATCGCTTCCTGCACAACAATCTCTTCAATTAATTTCTCTAAATTTTTTGCACGGCCAATTTTCTTTCCTTCAAACAAACCAACGCTACCGCCGGTTAAGGAGTATTTTCCTTTTACGTATTTACCGGTTTTTTCAAGTACCACTGCCCCATTGCTGTTGCGTAATGCATCTTCATTTTCTGCAATAAAAACATTGCCCAGTAGGTGTTTGGCAAGATTGGCGTATTTGCCATCTATCTCCACAACACTCAAGGCAGCAATCGTTCCTTCCGGCTGATGATGGCTTTCAAAACCGGTGAACTTATCCTGTAAAAAGAAATTGGCTTTACCTTTTTTATTGTCATCCAGTAAATGAATGGCCTGTAATCCTTCTTCTAAATTATTAACTACATAATAGTTCAGGTAAGGTTCCAGTACATTTTCTACCGCCGCACGATATTCTTCTTTTACATAAATAATATCGCTCAGTAAAGGTGCTGTATGGTTCCAGTTTGGATTTTTGTGCAGGAATTTTACACTCTCCGGGTATCCTTCCATCGAGTCAATCAAACTCTTTAACAGATCATGTTCATTCTTCTTGCTGTCTAATGTGCGGCTTTCGGTTGCCAGTTCGTTACGCAGGGCTTCCATTTTATTCTGCGTTTGCAAAATCTGTTCTTTCGTAAACTCATGATGATCCTGTAACTGCTGTAGATCGGTTTTCTTTTGCTCCAGCTCTGCTTCTTTTTGTTTCTTCTCTGGTTCCAATTGCTGTAACTGGTTCTGGCGCTGTGTTTTCTCTTCCTGTATCTGGGTTACAGTTCTTTGTAAATTTTGTATAGATGTATCTGCAACCGCCACTTTTTTCTCAGCATCAAACTGCTCACGCTGTAATAGCTGGCTTTGTTTACGCAATTCATCTATATGGCTACGCTTGTCATCAAAAACCTTCCGTTTTTCTTCAACTGCATTTTTCAGGTCAACCAGTTTACTTTCAAACTGTGTTAATTGAAACTCATCTTCTGTTATCTGCTGGCCGGTAAACTGAATACTTTCATCCAGTCCTTTTAATTGGCCACCTGCTTTTAACAAAAACTCATTTAAACCGCTTTCTCTTTCTTTTAAATATTGTAAACGCTGGCTACTTAAATTCTTTTCATTCTCTTTGCTACGTACCGCATCCAACATTTCGTTAAAAGCATGTTGCATGGTTTGCAAAGCTTTTTCTTTGGCTATCAGGTCCAGCTTTTCCTGTTCAAGTGCGGCTTCTTCCACAGCAATGGCAGCTTCCAGTTCAATACGTTTATCAACTTCGGCTTTTTGCTTTTCGTTCAGATCATGATAAGTAACATTAAAGCCTTCCAGCGCAGCTTTGGCAAGCTCAATACTAACTTCCTTATAATCTTTTTTTATTTCAAAGTATTTCTCTGCCTTTTTAGCCTGACTTTCCAGGCTTTTAAGCTGGTTGTTTATCTCAAATAAAAGATCTTCTACACGGGCAAGATCCTGTTCGGCAGCATCCAGCTTAAGTTTGGCTTCTTTTTTACGGGTTTTGTAAATAGAAATACCCGCAGCCTGTTCCAGCATCTTTCTACGGCTGAATTCTTTATCCTTGATGATATCATCAACCATACCCAGCTCAATAATGGCATAACTGTCGTTGCTGATACCGGTATCCATAAACAGGTTGTGAATATCCTTTAAGCGGCAGGCAACATCATTCAGTCGGTATTCGCTCTCCCCGCTTTTATAATATTTGCGGGTTACAGTAACTGTACTGAACTCGGTTGGAAGTAAGTTCTTTGTATTATCGAAAGTAAGGCTAACCTCGGCTATGCCACTGGCACTGCGGGTTTTGCTGCCGTTGAAGACGAGACTCTCCAGGTTTTCACTACGCAGGTTGCTTATTTTATGTTCACCTATCACCCATCGGATACTATCCACAATATTGCTTTTTCCACAGCCATTGGGGCCTATAACTCCGGTGATACCTTCATCAAAATTAAGTATTGTTTTATCGGCAAAACTCTTAAATCCCTTGATTTCTAAACTCTTTAAACGCACGGTTATATCTGTATTTTAAGTCAGACGGCAAATATAATGGAATGCACCAATAGAAAATTTTGATTTTTTACAGCGAAACTCCCAAGTTATTAACAGTTTAATAGTGGCACTCAATTTGTTATAATAAAAAAGAATTTAATTTCTTTGCTTATCAAAAGCCTCTTAGTTTTAAACAAATTTCATCAACCAAATTAAAAATTTAATATGAACAAATTAGTAAGAGGATTAATAGCCGGTTATGGTGCAAAAAAATTAGGTGGCGGTTGCCTCAGCACAATTATCATCTTTTTTATAATCTGGTATGCACTGGAACGTTGTTAGTATAATTCAGTAAATCGTTTTTTTTTTGATAAAATACTGCTTGGAAGCTAAAACAGTAAAACTTACGAAGTTTAGTTGCTTATAAATATGTTTTTACTAAGTAAAAATTCCTGAATTCTCCCTCTTTTTCATGTAAATGTTCTCGATTTTACAAATACTTTTTTTTAAAGTAATAAATGAAACTATGTCCCGTTAGCTTAGATAGATCATGTAACTGAATTCAATATTTTATCATCTTAAATTATCTCATCTTATGAAAAAATTACTACAAGTGCAAGCTTTGTTGATTACTGTTTCTTTAGTCATTTTGTCTTGCCAAAAAAACGATTTAAATCCGGCGAAAACTCCTGAACAACCTGCAGCCGCAGCACAACAATCTGCCCGGTATGTTATTGTACCGGCATCGGAAGGTAACCCCATCAGAACCGGCCGTATAGATGATTGTTTGCCTACAGAAGTAACGCTTATTGCCGGCCAAACCATTAATTCCGGTACAGTTACAGTAACAAACGATGCAGACTTCATTTATGTAACGTATACAACAACAAATGGCTGGGTATTAACCGAAACTCATTTATATGTTGGTGATTGTGCCTTTATTCCGGTTAACAATCCTGGTAATCCTATACCTGGGCAGTTTCCTTATTCTTCGGCACATAATAATCTTACAACTTACACTTACCAGATTCCAATATCACAGATTCCTGCAGGTAGCTGTGGATGCATTGCTGCCCATGCTGTAGTTAAACAATATAACTCATCTAACCAGGTAATTAATCAGCAAACTGCCTGGGGTAATGGAGTAAGAATTAATTTAACCGGAGGTAACTGGGGAATGAAATTTGATTACTGCAGTTGTAACCCAATTTAAAAATATTTACTTCATACAAATAAAAATGGCACATTACTGTGCCATTTTTATTTCGCTGTTAAAATCTTCAGAAATATAAAGTTTGGTTTTGTATTTACGAATCAATTCGTAAATTTGGTTTTAAACAATGCAAATATGAAACAAATAATTACCCTTTTCTTTTTAACTGGCTCTATTGCAGTTCACGCACAGTCAAAGTCAGTAACCCAGGCTATGATTACCACCAAGACAATCATTGTTGCACCTGAGTCGGATGATGCAAATTCGCCGGTGAATACCACCACCACATCAGCAGATGGTGCAGAGGTACGTGTAATGCGTTTTGGCGGAGAAGGTGAAACCAAAACAACTACCTGGTTAAAAAATGACCTTACTAAGACCTTTTCGGAAAGTGAAATGGGCCGTACAACTGTGATCAGGGACAATTCGAAAAAAATTACCACTACCATTATGGAAATGATGGGCCGCAAATCGGGCTTTTATGCAACTGATGAAGAGCAGGCACAAATGCGCAAACGCATGGATAGTATGATACAAGGCCGGGGAGGACAAAATATGTCTATTGGAGGAGCTTCTACTACGCCTGCAACTTATTCAATAGTTTATATTGATGAGAGTAAAAAGGTAGCAGGCTATGCCTGTAAAAAAGCATTGGTTATCGGCACCCGCTCAAAAGACCGTATCGATACAACTATTGTTTGGTACTGCCCCGATTTTAAATTGCAAAATATAGCTAGTACAGGCGGCCCTGCCGCAGGCTTTGGCAATTTTAATACAGGCTCCGGCGGTATGGAAGAATTGGCAGGTTTTCCGATGCAGTATGAAAGGAATATGGCCAGGGGCAGGCACATGACGGTAGAAGTGACCAAACTGGTAATTGACAAAGATGTTGCCGACAAAGAATTTGAGATACCAAAAGATATTGAAATTAAAGCAATGAAGGATATGCAGAATGGCGGTATTGGCGGGCCTGGTATGCAGATAAGAATAGCTGGACAATAAAAAAGTACTTATTAAAAAGCCCTCCTGTAAAACAGGGGGGCTTTTTAATTTCCTTTTGAAAGCTTTATAATTTCTCTACTTCAAGCTTTTTCTTCTCTACTTCTGCAATTTTAGCTGCGTTACCGCTTACTTTGTATCCATGGCCTAAAATTTCCAAAGCAAGTTTGAAATTAGATTTATCAGCAAATTTATACTCTTTAAACTCACTCAAAAGCCTAACAGTTTCCTCAGCATAAGGTATGCTGGCAAGTGAAAGTGCTTTTGATTCGGCAATCAGGTCGTTTTTTACTTTTACTTCAGCAGGTTTTGTCCCTTTTATTTTGGCAATGCGTTCCTGCAGATCAAAAGTTTTACTGTAGTATAAATTGGCCAGTTGTAAATTGCCCTCAACAGTTGATTTGATGGAAACAGCTTTTTTGTATAATTCTTCTATCTTGGTACGGTAGGCATTGATAGCATTTGCATCTTTTCCTTTTGAAGCATCGCTACTGATAAATTTGTCAATTTCTATGGCATAGTTATAAAAAACTACATAGTTGTTGGGAAGTGTTTTGGTCAGTTCTTCATATTTATTCAGCAAAGCTTCATCCTGCAGATCGCCCAGGGCAAATTCAATTTCTTTCATTTCCCAATAAGGTATATCTATTGGATAATATCTTTTTGCTGCTGCAATGTATTTGCCAAAGAGCTCTGCATTATTTTCTCTTTTATATTTTAAGATCAATTCTTCGTAAGCAGTTTCATATTTTTCATCTTTAAGATCGGCATCTGCAATTTTTTTATAATAAACCAGGGCATCTTCTTTTTTCTTTAGTTCATTAGCAAGTACAGCCAGGTTCCACACAAGGTCGGTATCGTGTAAGGCAAACTTAAGCGTACCCGGCCCATTAAGCTTATTGGCAACGCCATAGTCATGCACATCCAGCGAGCTTTTGAAATGATTATAAGACTCCTGATAATTCTTTCCGTTATAAAATTTTACCCCCAGATCGTAATAGGAAAAGTAAATATTAAATAAGGTTGAATTATTCTCTTCTTTGGTTAAGGGTGCTTTCGGATCAAGTTCTGTGTATTTTTTAAGCGCAGCAAATGCGTCATCATTCAGGGTTTTGCTTTCAGCATTTGTTCTCTTGGGATCTCTTGCAAGGGAACTATAAACATAGGCCTTGTAATAATAGGCAATTGCGTTTGATGCATTTTTTGGATCTGCCATATACTTATCCAACGCATCCTTTGCTTTGTCAAATTGCTTTAATTCTATATTAAACCTAATATCCTTAGGTAATTCCTGGCTGCTTCCATAAAGGCTGCCTAAAACCATCATTATGGCCAATACATATTTCTTCATGCTTTTATTTTTTAGGGGTTAAAGGTATAAATTATACAGATGAATTTTGTGGGAATTTTTCATAAATTATGCCACAGTTTTAAAAGCCGGGCCGTTTACTAAAGATTAACAATATGATGGTTATGCAAAAACATGCTGTAAATTACAGCCTCAATAATTAAAATTGATATCGCAGGAAAGCATACAGCAAATACAAAGCCGCATTGATATTGTGGAAATAGTTGGCTCTTTTATTAAGCTTAAAAAAAGAGGAGCCAACTACCTGGGCCTATGCCCTTTCCATAATGAAAAAAGTCCCTCTTTTACAGTATCACCTTCTAAAGAGATATATAAGTGTTTTGGTTGCGGCAAAAGCGGCAACAGTATTAGTTTTTTAATGGAGGCCGAAAAATACAGTTATGTAGAGGCCCTGCGCTGGCTTGCAGCTAAATATAATGTAGAGATTGAAGAAAGCGAAACAAGCCCCGAATTTAAACAGCAACAACAGGTTGCCGATAGTTTATACATCATCAACAATTTTGCGCAAAAATATTTTACAGATGCTTTATTGAATTCTGAAGAAGGACAGGATATTGCATTAAGCTATTTAAAAGAACGTGGCTTTAGAGAAGAGATCATCAACAAATTTCAATTGGGGTACAACAGCGAGGCAAGAGATGGCTTTACCAAAGCCGCACTGGCATCGCAATATAGCCTGGAGTATTTGCAAAAGACTGGCCTGGTTAATGTACGTGATGGCAATGCTTACGATAATTATAGAGGAAGAATAATTTTTCCAATACACAACCAAAGCGGAAAAGTGCTGGGCTTTGGTGCCAGGATAATTAAGAAGAATGATAAAGCACCCAAATACATAAATACACCTGAAAATGAAATTTATGTAAAGAGTAAAATACTCTACGGTTCTTATTTTGCCCGCCAGGCAATTGATAAAGCCGATGAATGTTTACTGGTAGAAGGATACACCGATGTGGTAAGCCTGCACCAGGCCGGTGTTGAGAATGTGGTTGCCAGTGGCGGCACATCGCTTACTCCCGATCAGTTACGCTTAATAAAAAAATACACCAACAACCTTACTATTATTTATGATGGTGATGGTGCCGGTATTAAAGCGGCCCTGCGTGGGCTTGACCTGGCCCTGGAAGAAAGCCTGAATGTAAAACTGGTTTTAATACCCGATGGTGAAGACCCGGACAGTTATGTAAATAAAGTTGGTACGGTGCAGTTCATCAATTTTGTAAATGAAAATAAAAAAGATTTTATTTTATTTCAGTTGGGCATTGCATTAAAAGATGCAGGCAGCGACAGTACCAAAAAATCAATCGTTGTAAACCAGATTGCCGAAACCATTTCGAAAATTAATAAGACCGAAGATTTTACAAAACAGCAGGATTATATTAAGCAATGCTCCGAAATTTTAAAGATTGAAGAAAGCGGTTTACATGCACTGGTAAATAAATTTATCAGAGAAAAAATTGGTAAAGAAGAAACACGTATAAACAGAGAGCAGCGTTTTGAAGACGAATCTTTCAGTAATTTGCAAAGTGGCGATGTTGAAAATGATGTTACAGCACTTTTTAATAAAGACGAAATACATGAACAGGCTATGATACGCAGCCTGCTGGAATTTGGTTTAAAAAACTGGGCTCCGCCCGGCGAGCAACCCAATGAAGAAATAAAAGTTGCCGAATATATTTTTAAAGAGATTGAAGAAAACCAGCTGGAAGAACTGATTGACAACAAAGAGCTGGTAAGGATATTACAAACTTACAAAACCTGGTTTGATGCAGGCATTGAACCTACAGCTAAAAATTTTTTATACCACGAAGACCAGCAGCTAAGTTCACTGGTAGTTAGCATCATGGATTTTAATTACGAAATAAGCCCCAAATGGAAAGAACATTTTGAAGGCTATATTGCAACCCGTGAAGACCTGTTTGCAGAAGAAGTTTTTTCTACTTTAAATTATCTTAAGCTGCGCAAAATAAAAAGACTGATGGATGAAAACCAACGTGATCTTGAAAAATCAACTGTTGCAGAAGACCAGATGATACTTGTACAAACACATCAGCATTTAAAACAAATGGAGATTGAATTGACGAAGCAATTGGGTACGGTTATTTTCAGGTAGTTTTTATTATTCTCCCGCCAATTTCATCACCCACTCCCACTCTTGCGGCTTTACTGTTTGCACACTCAGTCTTCCCAATCTTACCAAATCCATATTTTCAAAACGCTTATCTTTTTTAAGTATTTCAAGCGGAACAGATTTCTTTAATTTTTTAACTGCCTTAATATCCACCGCTACCCAACGATCATCATCTATAGTTGGGTCTTGATACGCCTCTTTTACAACTTTTGCAATCCCCACAATCTCCACACCTTCATTGCTGTGGTAGTATAAAACTTCATCACCTTTTTTCATGGCACGTAAATTAATGCGGGCTGCATAATTGCGTACGCCGCTCCAGCAGGTTTGTTTTTCTTTTACAAGTGTATCCCAACTGTAAACCGAGGGTTCTGATTTTACCAGCCAATAAGCCATAATCAATTATGAATTAAAAATGAGGAATGATGAATTGAGTTCAAAAATAAAGATATTAATCGGGTTACTAAAAGCCGGTCTAATTTTTTTTTCAGGTTAAATAAATCCAACCTTTTCCATTTACCGTATCTGTATCTGTTGCTGCTTGGCAACGCAATAAAACGAAATCATTAATCTAAAAAACAATTAAAATGAAAAGAAACAAATTACTGCTGTCAGCTATTGTTGCAGCAACACTCATCACCGGCGGAGTAATTTACGCAGCAGATCATATTGATACGCCTACAGTTACAGGCCAGTCAACAGATATTACTGATGTGTATGTATTTCAGGGAGCAAGTGCAAGTAACCTGGTATTTGTTGCCAACACACAAGGCTTACTGGCTCCCGGCAGTACTGCTGCAGCTAAATTCAATGAAAACACAGTTATCGAATTTAATATTGATAACACAGGAGATGCCATCGAAGACCTTGTTATACAATGCAAGTATGATGCAGCATCAAACAGCATGAAGGTTTATGGCCCTGCAGTTCCATCTGAAAAGGGAACACGTAGTAAACTGGAAGGAAGCGTAACAGCTTCAGCTACAGTAACAGCTTATGGAGGCACCCCCATAATTGGAACTGGTGGTGGCTTACAGGTTTTTGCTGGCCCAAGAGACGATCCATTTTATTTTGACCTGAATCAATATAAAAAGATTATAGCAGGAACTGCTACTGCTTTTTTGCCTAAACTTCCTGTAGGTACTGCCGCTGGTACAGCAGGTTATGCTGATGACACTTTCAGAGGTACAAATGTTTTAAGTGTGGTTGTAGAAGTACCAAAATCTTTATTAGGTGCCCAAGCCTCCGGAACATTTGCTAATAAAGTGAATGTATGGGTAGAAACAAAAAAGAAAATATAATTAACCTGTCTGCCAAAAGGTATACTTAAACTATTTAAAATAATTAACAATGAAGACAACAATAAAATTAATAGCAATTGTACTTGGAAGTACACTGATTGCAACATCGTGCAAAAAAAGCGACCCAACTCCTGAACCAACAGCTTATTATCAACAGGATGACCAGATGGGCAGGCCTGCAATAAATACCGTTTTTATTGCAGCAGCAAATAAAGATAAATTCAATACAACGCCTCCATCGGCACAAAACGCTGCATTTGCTTCAGAAATATCTGCAAAGCTTACAGCATTTGGTTACACATCAAATATCCTGGGCCTTAATAATGCCGGCTTTACAGGAGTTTTAGCAACTGATGTTTTAACAGCTGCCACAGTTGGTGCTACCACTTTTTATGATGGAACTAATGTATTAACAGGAAGGACATTGGCTGATGATGTTATCAATGTGGAATTAATATTGATATTCGGCGGATCAACCGGAGCCAGTAACCCTGGTTTAACGAATGATAACGTTGATGCTAACGATAAAGCATTCTCTGCATCATTTCCTTATTTAGCAGCTCCTTTCTAAATCCAAACAATAAGTAACAAAAGGCGAAGAAGAAATTCTTCGCCTTTTTGTTATGTATACAGTGTATAATCAAAACCAGTATTTACTTAAAAGCGTAAATAATTATAGGCAATTAACTTTTACCAATCGTTTATAAGATGAAAAAAACAGGCCTTATAATTCTTTTAAGCCTTTTACTGTTTAGCTCTGGCTATGCACAAAATAATGTAATTGCCAGAATGGCGATTCCTCAAACCAAGTATATTTCCCTGCTTAAGCCATCCATATCAAACAGCTTTGATAATTCGCTTATTAAAGCTGATAACTTACAGGAATCGGTAAATACACCATTGCTGTTTTTTAATAACCAGCAATTGCTAAAGCTTAAAAAAACTACAAAGAAACCGGTAACCTTCTATGCAGATATTTCATTCAGTGATATGCTGGAAACTTCAATTAACAGGCTTAAAACAGATGTCATCATTACCTATGATGATGAGATAGCCGAGCTGTTTAAAGATGCGCCTTCACTGTTAAAAGTAAAATGTATCATTTCTCTGTAAGCCAATCCCATCCTCAGGTTTTTACGTATATCTTTTTACTTTAACCAACCGGCATCATGAAACAAAAAAACTATACACAGTTTTTAAAATTATCTGTTATTACAGTAATCATTCTATGCTTTAGCCAGCCATTATGGGCCCACGATGTAGTGGGCGAACTGGAAAGCATGAGCAAAACCGATGCAGCCATCTTATACGGGCAGCTGGGCTTTAAACATATTATACCGCTTGGTTTCGATCATATACTTTTTGTGCTCAGCTTGTTTTTATTAAGCCCCAAATTAAAGCCCGTGCTATGGCAGGCAACTGCATTTACAGTAGCTCATTCAATCACACTAGGACTGGCCATGTTTAAAGTCATCACGCCTTCGCCGGCCATTGTAGAGCCAATAATTGCTTTATCCATCATGTACGTGGCTTTGGAAAATATCTTCTCACCCAGTTTAAAAAAATCACGTATTGCCATTGTATTTTTATTTGGCCTGGTACACGGTATGGGCTTTGCCAATGCTCTTGGTTCAATGGGCTTACCGCAAAATTCTTACCTCACATCTCTTATCATGTTTAATGTAGGTGTAGAGCTTGGGCAACTTGCAGTTATCTTATCTGCATTCATTTTATTTGGAAAATGGTTTGGCAGCAAACCTTATTACCGTAAGGCTATTGTAATTCCTTTATCGGTATTGATTACCATTATGGCGGGGTATTGGACAATACAAAGATTGTTCCTGTAAAATATCTGGGAAGAAAATTAAGTTGTTGACTTAGCTAAGCCTGGGAATGAACGATGGCCTTAAAAGAAAAAAATGTTGTGTACATAGTTTTAGATAACTATATACACAACACTTCCTGTATAAACATTTAATTAATAACCAGTTTTTTAGTAAGCGATACTATCCAGTCATTTTTAGATAAACGAACAAGATATGTTCCCTTTGGCAAACCAATGGCACTGAAAATGCCGGAATTATTATTGATTGTACGAACAACTTTACCTGAGTTATCAAGCAGCTGAATGTGATCGAAATTTGCAGCAGTATTGATTTTAAATTCAGAGGAACTGCCAGCAGGACCTGGCGTAATAGTAAAATCAGATTCCATTACACCTGTTTTAACTGGTCCGGATGTAAACGTGTTTCCGGCATTTTCGCATTTTCTGAAGTTATCAAATACATATTTTGTGTTTTGCTGAACACAATTACCGGTTCCGCTTTTAAATTTAAACTCTAATTGGATCTGGTAAGGAGTACCAACAGGTAAATTGCCTCCTACAGGTATCATAAGGTTAACCGTTGTTGTACCTGAAGGGCCGTTAGCCGGTAATATAAAGTCGGTTATGCCAACATGTTTTGTAGCACCTACAAAATAAAAAACATCTACTGAAGTTGTGCAATCAAAATCCTTCCAGGTATCGCATTTTAAATTAGCGTCAAAACAAAGAATATCAAATGATAGTTGTACTTCTGCAGCACCTGATGAAGTATAAGTGGGTGTTTTGATATTACAAGGATTATTCCCTCCAACGCCGGGTGTAATAATTCCCCTATTGTCGCTGCAGTTACTTAATGGATTATTAAAATCCCCCACTCTTGCTCCCTGAGATAAAGTCCAGCCTGTGGTATTTTCAGTAAAATTTTCTGTAACACAGGTTTGTGCAATTAATGAATTTGCTGTAAGAAACACAGCTAAAGCCATGATGATTTTTTTTTTCATTTTTTCTGGTTTAATTTAAATGATAGGTTAACAGAAGTCTGGGGGTATAACTTGCTGGGAAATTCGGAGGATAATAGATAAGGGCATAAAATCTAATGTAAGATATAAAAAAATCTATAATTACCTATTTTTATTCAATTGTTTTTATTCAATTATAGAATTATGTGAGTAAATTTTTGTGAGTATAAGTGAAGCATAAGTTTAATATAAACAAGAGTTTTTCATTTCTTTTAAAATGGAGAAGAATTGTACATAAAGTATGCTATTAGAAAATGACCTGGAAATGAATAATAACAATGCCATATAGCATTTATTCTCCCAAGGATTTTTGCAGGTATTTTACCATTGACGGACTCAAATCATACCTGTTTTTATATGCCGCTTTAAAAAACTGCTGCGCATTATAACCTTTGTTTTGCGCCTGCATGTATTTGCCCATCCAGTAAAGTTCAAGGCCTTCCAGCGGTTTGCCACTTACATACTGCTGGTAAACTTTTTCAGCCTCGGCTGTTTTATTATTGCTGTACAATGCCCACACATACCAGGCATAGGTTTGCGGGGTTGTTCTGTTCAGTAGTTCTCTTGCGGCCATAGCTTCAGCTTTAGCAGGTTCATTTAAAATGCCGGTGTACAGTTCGAGCACATACTTGTTGTACATATTGCCATAAACAGGCGCTGTTGCAATGGTAACAAATTCGCCTGCGTATTTTTTTTGCATGGTACTATCCCCTCTTGCATCGGCAAGTTGTGTTAATTTAAAAACAGCATCCGGTGCTTTGGTTTTAGATCGTACAAATCGAAATATTTTTTCGGCCAGCGAATCATTTTTATCATGCACCAATGCTATCCAGCCAAGCGCCATAATAGAATGCAGGTCGGTGGCACTTAAACGTATGGATTGCACATACAAATCATTTGCCCTTTGCAAATTACCATTGTGTAAATTCAAATCAGCTTCGTTAGATAAAGCCGCCTGCTGTAAAACAACATTACCGGCAGCCTGTTCAGCTGCCCGCTGCATGGCTGCAACGGCAGTATCCAGTTCGCCCTTATAATGGGCAAGCTTAGCTCTGCGGAAATTATAACCATAATCTGTTGGGCTGGCAATTTGTTTTAATTCAAATGTTGCAAGCGGGTAGTAACCCAGTTCAAATGCCACATCAAAACTCAGCGTGGCCGATTCATATTTTTTTATACCCGTATTTTTTACCTGTTGCAAAAGCGAATCGGCCATTTTAAACCGGTGCTGCAAAATACTGTTGCGTACCAATGCCATATTGGGTGCAGTTTCTTTATGTTCAAAAGCCCTGTCGGCCAGAAATAAAATGCTGTCGGCCGTAACCAGGTCCTGCATATTGCCGGTTAAATGAAAACGCTGTACCAGGCAGCCGGCATATTTTAATTCATTAATCACGCCTGGACTTGCAGGTACTATCCTGCCCTTCCAGAACTGAAGATCAGTTTCAAGCGCATTTTTAACAGTAGAATCGGAATAGTTGTTTATCAGGCTGTCGGTAAAAGCAACAGATACGATCGTTTTATTTTCATTTTTGCAGGATGCAAACAGCAAAAGCATGGCAATGCCGGTAATTAATTGTTTCAAGGTTTAAAGTTTAGGTATAAGTACGGTTAAAGAGGCATTTTGGATTTAAATACGTTAAAGAAAGTCTTACGAATAACACCGCAAGTTTCGGGTTTTACCCAAACTAACACTATTGTACTTTTGTATCATTATGACAGACTACGAAAGAATAGAAAAAGCAATCGTGTATTTAAAGCAAAACTTTAAAGAGCAACCGAACTTAGATGATGTTGCCCGGCAGGTTTATTTAAGCCCTTTTCATTTTCAAAAATTATTTACCAACTGGGCAGGTGTAAGCCCTAAAAAATTTCTGCAATTCATCAGTGTTGAGTATGCAAAAGATTTACTGAAACAAAACATGCCGCTGGCCGATGTAAGTTTTGAAACCGGTTTATCTGGCACAGGCAGACTGCACGATCTATTCATTGGTATTGAAGGCATGACACCCGGCGAATTTAAACAAGGCGGCGAAGCCCTGCAGATAAACCACAGCTTTGCCGAAACTCCGTTTGGTAATATCATCATTGCATCTACGGCAAAAGGCATTTGCAAACTGGCTTTTGTAGAGGATGATAAAAGTGGCATATCCGGTCTGCAACATTTTTTTCCCAATGCCACGCTTGTACAAAAAACCGATATGATACAACAGGATGCACTGCGTTTTTTTGCCGGTGACTGGAGCGATCTTAAAAAAGTTAAACTGCATTTAAAAGGCACAGCCTTTCAGTTAAAGGTCTGGCAATCGTTGTTGCGTGTGCCTTTCGGGCGCTTATCTACCTATGCATCCATTGCGGCCGATATTGAAAGCCCAACCGCCGCAAGGGCCGTGGGCACAGCCATTGGCAGCAACCCTGTAGCCTTCCTCATCCCGTGTCACCGGGTAATTAAATCAACCGGCATTATTGGTGAGTATCATTGGGGCAGCAACCGCAAAACAAGTATGCTGGGTTGGGAAGCAGCAAGATCAATTGTATAAATTACTTAAACTGGAACACGGATAACACTGGTTAAACGGATTTATTGGATTTAATTTTTGCTATAATTGTTTACTAACCCAATAACTTGCTTTGGAAATTGAATAAATACAGGATTATTCTGCTTTGCAGAATAACAGATTAGCGAAGCAATCCAAATTTTTCTGCTAAGCAGAAAAAAATCCGTGTTCATCCGCTAAATCCGCGGTATCCGTGTTCCAATTTTTCACATCGAAGATGTGTTCTACACAAACAAGACCAACTAAGCAAGTTTCGGGTTGTTCATCCATCACAAACAAATCAACTTTACAATCTAAATTAAAAACGATGCAAAACTTTAAGATTGTACCACTCAGTAAAGCATACGCAAACAAAATACGGTCAACACAAAAAGATGATTTTGGCCACGCTGTAACAGAGCAACTTGCCACCGGCAGAGGCCCCTGCAGGGTTTCTTTAAAACCATTTATAATTGGTGAAGATATACGCCTGGTATTTTCGCACAGCCCCTTCAGCATTGATAATGCTTTTAACCAACCCGGGCCAATATTCATTAATAAAGAAGATGTGGAGCCATACAATGATGTGTATCGGTTTCCGCCGGAAATAAAAGCAGATAAAAAAAATACACCGTTAACGCTGGTTGGTTACAGCATTATGCAGCAAATGGTTTATGCCCGCCAGGTAGGCGATAAAGATGTCGATGAACTGATTGTTTCTATCTTTAATAAACACCCCGAAGTGGATTACCTGCATGCCCGCAATGCCGAAGCCTGTTGTTTTATCTGTAAGATTGAAAGGATTTAAAGTATTATTAATCTGCCTTTTTATCACTACCAGTGTCTGGCTTGGTGGCTGTTTTCCCTGGCATCATTTTCTTGATAGCAGCCGATATATCAAGCTTTCCTTTTGTCAGCCACGAAGTACCAAAAGCAATCAGGGCAATGGCTTCCAGGCAAAATACAGGATGAATTTTATCAAGCCAGCCAATTTGCATGGCCTGTATCCAAATACTGTAAACAGCTATCAATGCAAGGCATGCCAGCATGATAATGCCACATACCAGGTAAGTCTTATGGTTTTTCAGTTTACCAAAATCTTCTCTTAGTTCTGTTCTTCTAAAATTAACCATCGACATGATGGCGAGTGTAACAAAAAATAAAAATGCAAAACTAAAGTGAATATAACCGGCAGCATCTGTGCTGAGAAAAATGCGCATGTTATCAGATATGCAGTCAGTTGATGAGGTTGGAAACACGACAACACCTAAGGCAAAAAAACCAGCCAGGTTGGCCATGGTGCTATCTGTAAGCCCCTTTTCACCGGGGCGAAGTTTGTGGCCCTTGTAACAAAACATGAATAAAGCCACGGCACACATTACACCCGTAAACAACTCTCCTACGGTGCTGTAATAATAATGGCTTATTGAAAATTTATAAGAACCTGCCGAAACATAGGGCGCCTTGTAGCAGTCTGTTCTGATGAAAAAAATGCTGTTGAGTATATCAAGCTTGTTTACCACATAATTGCCGATAAGCAACATGAACGGGAGCAATAAACCCAGCCAGCCTATGGCTTTGCGAATTGCGAGGTATGAAACAATGAGATTCTCGTTGTTGTTTTTTACAGTGTCTGCCATAGCGGATTTGTTTTGGTTGGGGATTAATGCACTGTAAAAGAACACAAAGTTTTGCTAAGTTGCAATAGCGTGATAGTGATGCTGCGTAAACCTATTCCACCCTTTTTTTACTTTTGATTCTACCGCCCAGTAAAAGCCGCCATCCTCAGCCGGCCAGTAGATCATCCTTGCCAAACCTGCCGGCATATTGGCTTCAAAGCAAATTGCATCGGGATGTACATCTGTGCCATCAGCCAAATATCCCTGCGATTTTTTACCATCAGAAGTAAACGACCAGAAAGAAAGTGTATCATCATTAACGCCGTAAATAGCTGTTTCTTCATAAGCACCTTTACCAAATTGCCAGCGGGCATATAGTTCAATATATTTATCACCAAGGATAAGTTTAAAACTGCGTGTGCATTTTAATTTACCCATGGGCGAGTCGGTTTCGGCTTCCCAGCTGCCCAGTAAGGGTTGTAATGGACCCAGTTTACCACGGCCTTTTTTCCAGGTTGATTTTTTAGCTGCCAAGTGATAAAAGTAAATATTATTTTGATACTTTCAGAATTGAGGGCTATGTAATGGGTCAATTTGAAAAGCTGTCAGCCTGACCTTGTCGAAGGCGGGGTAATTATAGCATACCGGCTTCGACAAGCTCAGCCTGACAGACTACTGATATAAAACTATTGAATTTATTCCCATCCATTCGCCAGCACATCTGCAAGGTGCATGGTCTTTAAGGGCAGGTTCTTGTTCTTTATAAAACCATCAAGCTGCATCAGGCAGCTTAGGTCGGTAGATATGATATATTCGGCACCGGTTGCCAGTGCATTGTTTATTTTCTGGTCGGCCATGCCGGATGAGATAGCATCAAATTTTACAGCAAAGGTTCCGCCAAAGCCACAGCAGGTTTCCACATCGTTCATCTCTACCAGTTCCAGGCCTTTTACAAAACTTAATAATGTACGTGGGCCGGTTTTTATTTTACATTCACGCAAAGCAGCGCAGCTATCGTGATAAGTGGCTTTACCGTTTAGTACAGCGCCATAGTTTTCTATCTTTAAAACATCGGTTAAAAATTCACTGAACTCGTAAATACGTTTGCCGAGGTCTTTTACGGTGTTGTGTTGCGATGAGTTTTCGAAAAGTTTACTGTAATAATTGCGTACAAAGCCAACACAACTGGCGCTGGGTGCTACAATATAATCGGCCCCTTCAAAATCTTTAATGAATTTGCTGCACACGTCTCTTGCTTCATCCCAAAAGCCTGCATTAAAAGCCGGCTGGCCGCAACAGGTCTGGTTGGTATTGTATGATACTTCGCAACAGGCTTTCTCCAGCACTTTAACCATATTAAAAGCTGTTTGCGGGTAAAGCTGGTCTACAAAACAAGGTATAAATAACTGAACTTTCATGCTTAACGCTGTGTCTTTAAATATTCTTTAATGGTTAACTTTTTATCTTCTACAACGTCGTACACTTTTATCTCCATTGTTTTAGGATTCACAAAAAAGCGGTAATAGGTTTCAAAACGTTCACCTCCATTATAACCGGCCTGTACCGAAACATCGGTTTCATTTTCCTGTGGTTCATCCATCATAAAAGCAATGCCATGCTGATGGTTGCTGAAAGAATCAATGTAATTACTGCTCTTCATTACAAATGGCAGTTTCATCAATGCATTGGTAATTTTGGTTTCCAAAGCAGTATCGGTAAAACTGTGTATGTATTTTGATAAAGAGTCGGTTTTTATTTTAGTAGATGCGGAATCACTACCAGCAGTTTCATCAGTTTTAGCTGCATTGTTGCAGGCAGCCAAAGAAATGATTAGCAGTAAATAAAAAACCTGTTTCATGAATGTTATTTAAAGGTATTAACCAGGGCAATCATTTTAAGCGCAGTAATGGCAGCTTCTTCACCTTTATGGCCGTGTTTGCCACCGGTTCTTTCGTCAATCTGTTCCTGGTTATCTACGGTAAGTACCCCAAAAATGGTTGGTACCGGTATGTTTAAATTCAATTGTAAAATACCATCGGTTACTGCCTGGCAAACATATTCAAAATGCGGTGTATCGCCCCTCAATACACAACCCAGGGCTATAAACACACAGGGTTTATCATCTTTGTATTTATGCTGCTCCCAGTATTTTTTTATGGCAAAAGGAAGTTCAAATGCACCGGGTACCGTAATACTCATGTGCTGCACTTTATGATCAACCAGTATTTTTTTGCAGCCAGCTTCCAGTTTATCAACTGTTGCCGCATTCCATTCGGTACGTACAATTACAACACAGGCACCCGGCGGTAGCAGGATGCCTGTTATATTAGTTAAGTTTGAATCTGTAGACATATCGTGAGTTGTGAGTTGTGAATCGTGAGTTCCTCCCAATTACTAACTCATGATTACTTTGTTACACCTAAACTTGCAAGGTATTTATCAACTTCGCCAGAGCTAACCCTTTGGCTGGCTGGGTATTTATCTTTCAACTCCTGAAATAATTCAATCGCTTCTTTTGATTTACCCAATGCTTCTGCATAACGTGCAGCCATATAAATAGCTTCGGTAGCCATGGCTTCATCAAGATCGCTGATAGAACCTGCTTTTTTGTAATAATCCAGTGCATCGTCTGTTTTCTTTTGCTCGGCATAAGCGTGGCCTAATAAAATATAGGCTTTGCTTTGTATCTGGCTTGCACCATTGGCATCAAATTCTTTTAAATGCTTAATGGCTTTATCAAACTGCTTCAATTGCAAATAACAGGCGCCAATCATATACTGGGCTCTGTTGCCCGATTTGGTACCGCCGTAGCTGCTTGCAATTTTCAACAAACCGGTTACACCATTAGCTTTATCGCCATTTAAAACCAAATTAACTGTATCCTTATTGTAAGTTGATGAACCGGCAATTGCACCAAATAATTTCTCTGCAGAAAAAATCAGGTCATTGGCTTCTTTTTCCTTTGGTTCGGCTATCAATTTTTTGTAACCAATAAATCCGCCTAACAATACAATTACTAAAGAACCTGCAATAATTATTTTTTTGCTGTATGCTGCCCAAAAACCTTTTGCTTTTGCAACCACATCTGCTGCTTCGGTCTGTTCTACTTTTACTTGCTTATCTGCCATTTCAATTAATTAAGAATTAAAAATTATAAATTAGGAATTTTAAAAAAAATTAGTCAACGATAAAAGGATAATCTTCCTGAACATATACATCCTTCAGCAATTCATTATCATCCGGCCAGGGGCTTTCTTCGGCAAATGTTACCGATTCATCCACTTCTGCTTTCACCCGGTCAATAATCACTTCAAATTCAGCATCTGTTACATTATATTGATCTTTCAACACTTTCATTACATGCTCAATCGGGTCTTTTTCCTTGTATTGCTCCAGTTCGTCTTTGGTACGGTATTTCTGCGGATCGCTCATACTGTGCCCTTTATAACGGTATGTTTTTATTTCAAGTAAGGTTGGTCCACCCTTTTCTCTTGCACGGTTTACAGCCCTCAACACTCCGTTGTGTACATCTTCAGGACTCATGCCATCAATACTGTCGCTGGGCATTTCGTACGCATCGGCCATTTTATAAATATCCAGTGTTTTACTGGTACGGGCTACAGATGTCCCCATGGCGTAATGATTGTTTTCGCAGATAAACACAACCGGCAAATCCCAAAGCATGGCCATATTAAAGGTTTCATGCAGCATACCTTGCCTGGCAGCACCATCACCAAAAAAACAAAGCACTACATTTTTGGTTCCGCGGTATTTTTCGGCAAAAGCCAAACCGCCACCGGTGCCAATTTGTGCGCCTACAATACCATGACCACCAAAGAAATTTTCCTTCACCCCAAAAAAGTGCATGCTGCCACCCTTTCCTTTGCTGCAGCCGGTAGCTTTACCGTATAACTCGGCCATACAGGCTTTTGGTGTAATGCCCTTGGCAATTGCCAAAGCATGATCACGGTAAGCGGTAATAAATTTATCATCAGGGGTGGTTGCAGTCATACATCCGGCGGCAACTGCCTCCTGCCCAATGTACAGGTGACAAAAACCACGAATCTTCTGCATACCATATAACTGGCCGGTTTTTTCCTCAAAGCGGCGTAAAAGCAGCATCAGTTCGTACCAGTACAAATAGGTTTCTTTAGAAAATTTTGTAGCCAATGGGTTAATTTTAGGCGGCAAAGATAAGGGAGAAATGGGAAATTTGAGTTAGGAATTTGAAGGAGGAATTTGCTGTTAAAAAGACCAGGTATTTGGTTTGCAACAACTTTAAATTTACTTGAAAATCAATAATCCTCTATCTTGCAAAGCCTAATGTTATTACTTTCTAAAATATCCCTTACTCAGTTTAAGAATTATCAGTTTACCACTTTCAATTTTACAGAAAGGGTTATTGGCATTTGTGGCTTAAATGGCAAAGGTAAAACCAACTTATTAGATGCCGTTTATTACTGTTGTTTTACCAAAAGCTATTTTACCAAGGTGGATGGAATGAATATGCAGTTTGGAAGCGATGGGTTTAGGATTGAGGCCCACACAATACCCATACCCCCTCTGAACTTCGTTCGTTCCCCTGGCAGGGAACCTGAAGGGGGAGCTGAACAGGGAGTAGATAACAGCGGAGATATAAAAAAGGCAGATGAAATCGTCTGCATTTTCAGGAATGGCGGTAAGAAAGAAGTTATGTTTAATGGAGTGCCTTACACAAAACTGTCGGCGCATATAGGCAAATTTCCGGCGGTGATGATTGCCCCCGATGATATTAGTTTGATAACAGATGGCAGTGAAGAACGGCGCAGGTTTTTGGATACAGTTTTAAGTCAGATGGACGCCGCTTACCTGCAACAGCTGATGATTTACAATAAAGTGCTGCTGCAGCGAAACAGTTTGCTGAAGAGTTTTGCGGAACAGGGAAAAACTGATTGGCAGTTGCTGGAAGTGATGGATGAGCAATTAATAGCACCCGGCGATTTTATTTTTGCAAAACGAAAACTGTTTACAGAAGCATTAATACCGTTGGTGCAACAATTTTACAGCAGCATTGCAGATAACGACGAAGTAATTACGCTGCAGTACGATAGCAGGTTGCACGACAGCAGTTTTTATGATTTGCTTAATAACTACCGGCAAAAAGATTTTGCAGCACAACGCAGCAATGCCGGTATTCATAAAGATGATATTGTTTTTCAGCTGAACGGACAGGTATTTAAAACAACCGCATCGCAGGGGCAACGCAAAAGTTTATTGTTTGCACTAAAGCTGGCCGAGTTTGAATTGCTGAAAGAAAATAAAGGCTTTGCACCACTGCTGTTGCTGGATGATGTTTTTGAAAAACTGGATGACAACCGAATGCAACAACTCCTTCATTGGGTTTGCAACAAAAACAGCGGCCAGGTTTTTATTACCGATACGCACAAAGAACGATTGCAGGAAGCCTTTGAAAAATTAAATACAGCTTACCAGATAATAGAACTTTAGTCATTAAGTCATTGGTCATTGGGTTTCAATGCAGGATCTATTTATTAATTTGAATGGCTCAATGACCAATGACTTTTTATTGCCTCCATTAATTAATCTTACTTTTACATTATGGGAGAAATTTCTTTACAAGATGCCATCAATCAGTTTTTGCAAAAAAGCCGGCTTAAAAGCGGCATACAGGCATTGCGTATTGAAGATGTTTGGGAAGAAGTAATGGGCAAAACAGTTGCCAAATACACCGATAAGATACAGATCATCAATGCAACGTTATTTATAACCACAACTGTTGCTCCGCTGAAAAATGAATTGCTTTATCAAAAAGAAAAAATAATAGAAAGAGTTAATGAGGCGCTGGGCGAAAAAACGATAAAGGAAGTGATTATAAAATAGTTTCAAGGGGAAAGCCACAAGGGACAAGCATACTAATTTAAGATGTATTTAATATAGAGGGCTGCTTTTATTTAAACTGTGCCCCTTGCAGCTACTCCCCTTTCTTAATTATTCTCCAACCCGCTCACCGTAAACCCTTCTGCTCTCAACAACGCTATCAGCCCATTTTTACCAACCAAATGTCCTGCACCAACAGCAGTAAATACCGGGTTCTTTTGCATGATTGGTTTTAATTGTTGTACCCAGTTTTTATTCCGGTTGTCTAATAAAATATCCTGGTTTTCCGCAGCACCAAATTCAGGCGTATTAACGATCTTTTCTATTTCATCAAGCCGCTGGCTTTTATATGCATTCAGCATTAATACAAAATCAGCTTTCGATTTTTCCAAACTGTCAATTGTATTCAATAGTTCATTCGCCTGTTTTTCATAAGGAATACTGTCGAATACAGAAGCCTGGAAAGCCATTGTTTCCAGGCCTTTAATTTCTTTACCTGCATCTTTTGCAAGCTGCATAATTTCTTCCTCAACACTGCTTGCCGAATTACAGGGCATCATTTTAGGATATAGCAATGCAATTAAAAACTCCGGCTTCATCCGTTGAAAAAGACTGATGGGAGTTTTCAAACTGTCTTTAAAAAAACCTGAAACTCTTTGGTATTGATCTGTTGTGTACAGGTCTTTAAGTTTTTTCCCGTCTTTCATATTCATCAGCATCAAAGCTCCCATTATAGTTGCAGGATCATCCAGATCAAGCTCCAGGTAAATTTCATGGCTGTTGTTAACGGCCTGTTTTAAAGTTTCACTAAAGTTGATATCATCTTTACAAAGCAGGTGAAAAGTTCCGAATAAATAACTGGGCGATGTAAGGCCGTTTCCGCTAATCTCCCACAGCAGGGTATTATCATCTTTGTTGATTTTTAAATTGCTGCTGGCTGTTTGTGCAAATGCAGTATTGATGTTTACTATCAGCGCTAAAAAATAAACCAGTTTCATAAAATGAATTAAGCAATAAAATTAGTGGTATTCACTGATACCATAATGGTAATTGGTTATATTAGCTTAATATTATAACATGAAGACTACTTATATCTCCGTGCTTTTTTTATTGCTGACCAATTTGCAAACAACTGCACAAAAAGGTCAGCCAGGTTTTGGTAAAGTAGATAAAGCAGACCTGGAGTTGAAAGATTGTGCGTTTGACAAAGGAGCCGATGCAATGGTACTGATTGACTATGGAAATATTTATTACGACAGAGGTACTGTAGGCTTTTCGGCATTTAAAACGGTTTTTGAACGCCGCACCCGCATTAAAATTTTAAAAGAAAAAGGAATTTCGCAGGCAGATATTGAGATCCCATTTTACACACACAATAACGAAGAGAAGATTTACAGGTTGAATGCCAATACCTATAACCTGGATGAATCAGGAAAGATGCTGACTACTGAAGTTAAAAAGAGTTCAATCTATTCAAAAAAAATTGATGGCAATTATTCTAAAATGATCATCGCCTTTCCCGAAGTTAAAGTAGGCAGCATTATCGAATATTCATACATCATAGAAAGAGAAACTTACAATCTGAGGAACTGGTATTTTCAGGGTAGAATACCGGTGCGTTACAGCGAATACCAATTAAAGATTCCACAAATATTCCGTTTCTCGGTTCAGCCTTCGGTGATTGATCCTGTTGAAGATAAGCAGGAAGTTATTGACGAATCCATATCAATGGATGAAGGTTTTATACAAACAAAATCCCTGAAGAGTAATTACATTATGCGTAACCTGCCCGGTGTAAGAGATGAACCATTTATGGGATCGGCTAAAGATTATATGCAGCGGCTGGAATTTCAGATGACCCAGATTTATTACAACGAAAATCATATTGTAGACCTGAGTTTAAAATGGCAGGATGTTATTAAAAACAGGCTGACTAAGGATGACGATTTTGGCCTGCAGCTTGAAAAAAATGTTACCGCCGCCAAATCATTTTTAGAAGAAGCAAACCAAATAGCTGATGCAGAAATGAGAATGAAATTTATTTACAATTATATCCGCAAATCAGTCAGCTGGAATGGCGATGAAGATTATGTATATACCGATAACGGTATTGTAAAAACCTGGGAAACAAAAACGGGCAATGTGGCCGACATAAATCTGCTGCTGATTAAAATATTGAATGATGCAGGCATTAAAGCCACACCTATCCTTTTTAGTACCCGAAATCATGGACTTGTTACGCCACATTATCCATACATAAACCAGTTTAATACTGTAATGGCTTATGTTTTAATAAAAGACAAAATCTTTGTACTGGATGCTACTGATAAGGTAATCAATTACAAACTGGTTCCTGAAAAAGTAGTGAATACAAACGGTTTTATTGTTGAAGGGGAAAACGGAAAATGGAAAGATATACTTGCTGGAAAAAGCAAGTACAGGGTAATGGCTGCAGTACAGGGAGAAATCGATGAAACCGGAAAAATGACAGGTAATGGTTTGGTAAACTGTTATGATTATGCACGTGTGCAAAGGATTAAGGAATGGAATGAGGATAACCAGAAATTCAGGAACGATTATTTTATTAAATCATATCCGGGCCTGCAAATTGAAGATATAGTTATAAACAATGTGGATACAGATTCTTTACCGCTGGAGCAAAAAATAAAATTCAGTGCTACATTAAACAGTTCGGGTGAATACCGCTACTTCAACTTCAACTTATTTTCTGACCTTGAAAAAAATCCTTTTATTGCCGATACCAGGGTTTCTGATATTGACTTTGGAATACACCAGGGTTATACCATTTTTGGAAACTACACCATTCCCCCCGCATATATTTTTGATGGAGTACCAGAAAATATTACCATGACAACTTCCGATAACGGCATTGTATTCAGCCGCACTGTGCAGGTTGAGTCTAATTTACTGAATGTAAGAATGACACTTGATTTCAAAAAAACATTTTACACAGCCGACTCCTACCCTGAGTTTAAGGAGTTTTACAAAAAGCTATTTGATAAGCTAAATGAGCAGGTGGTAATAAAAAAGAAAACGACTCCTTAAAAATTATCCTCTCAGCACATTGTATAAACTTCCCTCTTTTTCAAAGAGGCGGTTAATGCTTTTTTCAACAACTGCATCTTTTTCTACCGGCGGTGCATGATGCGGTTTAATACGGGCATCAAATACCAGTGACCCATTGCAACTCCAGTGTTTGTTTTGAATAAAGCTGTCAATTCCGTACATGTCATGAGATGGATTGCAGCGGGTAAATGTTACCCATAAAAAATTATTAAGCTTTTTGCTTACAAAGTCAGCATCATCGCAAATGATGATGAAGGGAAAATCTTTTAGCTGATCATTGATGATTGATAATTGATTGTTGAGCGCTTCCATTTCTACTTTAGCCGCTTCATAATTTGTAAAAGCATCAGCCTGTAGTACAATTATTCCGGGCAAAACCAATTGGGGTTTTGTAAAGCCCTGCAGGTTATTTAATGATGGAGGAATGACAGTTCCTAAATCTCGTAATGGTTCTCCATAGGCCGCCAGCACCACTTTACTGCCGCTATTTAATCCTTCTCCTGAATAATCAAGTGTATCAATGGTAGTGTTGGTATAAAAATGAATGTCTCTTTTTAAATTGATGCGCTGCAGCACATAAGCAAGGTAAGTTTCAATATTGTTTGTACTGATGGTATTAGTCTCATCGGCAATAATAAATAAAAACTTGGCCAGGCTTAATTGCCCGGTACCTAAAATATGATTGGCAATGGTTAAGATTTCAGCAGGTTGTTTGGTTTGTGCATAAGGTGTATAACGTTCACTGCCAATAGCAAGCAATAAAGGGTGTACACCGGCTGCATCAACAGCATGTACTTCCTTAAGTCCGGGTATCTCCTGCTGTATAGCTTTGCCTGTCATTTTATGAATGAGCTGCCCAAAGCTGGTATCTTCCTGCGGTGGCCGGCCTACCACTGTAAAAGGCCAGATGGCGTTTTTACGGGCATATACTTTATGTACTTTCATTACAGGAAAATCGTGTGTAAGACTATAATAACCTAAATGATCGCCAAAAGGCCCTTCGGGTTTATTCTCGTTGGGATATACTTCGCCGGTAATTACAAAATCGGCATCAGTACTGATGCAAAATCCATCGTCGTAACAATAGCGGAATCTTCTGTTACCCAAAACACCGGCAAATGTCATTTCGCTGATGCCTTCCGGCAACGGCATTACTGCAGCCACACTATGCGAAGGCGGACCACCAATAAATACACTTACTTTAAGTGGCAACCCTTTTTTATTTGCTTTGTTTTGATGAACACCAATGCCACGGTGCAATTGATAATGCAAACCTATTTCTTTGTTCGGTTCGTAATCGTTACCCGATAATTGGATGCGATACATACCAAGATTGGCGTTCATAATGCCGGGCTTGTCAATATCTTCTGTATATACCTGTGGAAGTGTTACAAATGCGCCTCCATCCATTGGCCAGTGCTGTATTTGAGGAATATCAGTAATTTTTATCTCTTCAAACAAAACCGGTTTTTGCAGGCGATTCTTTTTGGGTAATGCCTTTAACGCAGCCAATCCTGCACTAAAATTTTTAATGGGGCTTTTAATGGCTTTAACCGGATCGTCTTTCAGTTCTATCAGTTGTTGAACTGTCTTTAATGTATTTCTGAAAATGAATTCACTTCTTTCAAGCGTACCAAAAATATTGGATGCTGCCCTGAATTTGCTGCCTTTTACCTTTTCAAAAAGCAAAGCAGGGCCGCCTGCTTCATGCACACGCAAATGAATGGCCGCCATTTCCAGGTATGGGTCAACTTCTTCTTTAATGCGAACCAGTTGTCCTTGCTTCTCAAGCTCCAGTAAACATTCTTCTAATGATTTGTAGGCCATGCATATTTGTTTCTGTACAAATGTAAAACACAATTGCAGCACTATTGTTGAAAAAGAAAAAGGGGAACTTATTTCTTCATGTACATCACTTCTTTTACCAGCTTAACCGTTCTTGGTACATCGGGCAAATAAAGTGCTACCAGGTTTGGTGCATAGTGCATGGGCGCATCTGCAGAAGTTATCCTGCGGATGGGCGCATCTAAATAATCGAAACCTTCTTTTTGTATGCGGTAACTTATTTCAGAAGATACAGATGCAAAAGGCCACTGTTCTTCAACTATAACAAGTCTGTTTGTTTTTTTAACGCTTTCTAAAATGGTAAACCAATCAAGCGGACGAATGGTAGCCAGGTCAATCACTTCCGCTTCAATACCTTCTTTGGCCAGTTCTTCAGCCGCAGCCAAAGCTACTTTCATCATTTTATTAAACGAAACGATAGTTACATCTTTACCTTCTCTTTTAATAAAGGCTTTACCGATT
The DNA here is from genome assembly GCA_963715585.1 of uncultured Chitinophagaceae bacterium. Taxonomy (GTDB): domain Bacteria; phylum Bacteroidota; class Bacteroidia; order Chitinophagales; family Chitinophagaceae; genus Ferruginibacter. The sequence goes on from OY970254.1 coordinate 2,022,815, forward strand.
GGTAACAGGTATTCTTCTTCAGGCACTTCACCTTTATCGCCATACATTACTTCACTCTCCATAAACATAACCGGATCGTCATCTCTGATGGCACTTTTTAATAAGCCTTTGGCATCGTATGGGTTTGAAACCGAGATAACTTTTAAACCAGGGATATTGGCGTACATCGATTCAAATGCAGTTGAATGTTGTGCACCCAACTGGCCGGCACTTCCATTGGCTCCACGAAAAACGATCGGGCAACCTACCTGTCCGCCGCTCATTGCCAGCATTTTAGAAGCTGTATTTAATATTTGATCTAAAGGTAGCACGGCAAAATTCCAGGTCATAAATTCAACAATCGGGCGCAGGCCATTTTGTGCCGCACCAACAGCAATTGCACTAAAACCCAACTCTGCAATGGGTGTGTCAATGATTCTTTTCTCACCAAATTCCTCCAGCATACCCTGGCTTACTTTATAAGCTCCATTGTACTCGGCTACTTCTTCTCCCATTAAAAAAACACGTTCGTCTCTACGCATTTCTTCCTGCATGGCTTCTCTAAGGGCTTCTCTAAAGGCAATTTGTCGCATCTGTTTATTTTATTTATGGTTGCAAATTTATCTTATCAGGGGCAGATGAACAAATTGATATTTATATGGCTGCATTAAATAAAAAAGCTGCCTCAAAAATTTTAAGGCAGCCCATTTTTAATTATTAAAAAATTAAACATTTTCAATTACCATGGCCGAAGCTCCTCCTCCACCATTACAAATACCGGCAGCACCATATTTTGCATTGTTCTGTTTTAAAACATTCAATAATGTTACAATGATCCTGGCACCGCTGCAACCCAAAGGATGACCTAAAGAAACCGCCCCTCCGTTTACATTCACGGTTGCAGGATCCAGTTTCATGCGTTTACTGTTTTCAATACCCACAACAGCAAATGCCTCGTTCAGTTCCCAGTAAGCAATATCTTCCATTTGTAAACCTGCTTTTGCAACTGCTTTGGGTACGGCTATAGCCGGGGTTGTGGTAAACCATTCCGGAGCCTGCTCTGCATCTGCATAACTTACAATTTTGCCAATCGGCTTTAAGCCAAGTTCATCTGCCTTTTCTTTACTCATTAAAACCAATGCTGCAGCACCATCATTCATAGTAGATGCATTTGCGGCAGTCACGGTTCCATCTTTTTGAAAAGCACCCTTCAGCGTTGTAATCTTATCAAACTTTACATTAAAAGGTTCTTCATCTTTTGCAAAAATAACCGGAGCTCCGCTGCGTTGTGGTATTTCAACCGGTACAATTTCATTTTCAAATTTTCCGGCTTCTACCGCTGCCTGGCTGCGTTTGTAACTTTCAATGGCAAAAGTATCCTGCTCTTCACGGCTTATGCCGCAGGTTGATGCACAAAGCTCAGCAGCATTGCCCATGGCTTTACCATCATACACATCTGTAAGGCCATCTTTTGCCAGTCCATCAATCAATTGTGTATTACCATATTTGTTTCCCCAGCGCATACTGTCAACATAAAAAGGGACATTACTCATACTCTCCATACCGCCGGCAACAACAATATCAGCATCACCCAATAAAATACTTTGCGTGGCTTGTGCAATGGCTTTCATACCGCTGGCACAAACTTTATTTACAGTTGTACAGTTTACTTCATTGGGTAAGCCTGCAAATTTTGCAGCCTGGCGTGCCGGAGCCTGTCCGAGGTTTGCCTGTATAACAGAACCCATCAGTACATCGTTAACCAACTCGGGTTTAACGCCGGCTTTCTCAAGCGCTCCTTTTATGGCGATTGCGCCTAATTGTGTAGCAGTAAATCCTTTTAAAGAACCACCAAAACTTCCCATTGGGGTACGAACAGCAGATATGATATAAACTTCTTTCATGTAGCATTATTTTTTAGAAAGCAAAGGTAAGAATTATGCTTTATTGTATGATTTAAAAACAAGCGGGCAAATAAATTATCTGCCCGCTTTGATATGTGCCTGTTTTAGAAATTTATTGTACCGAAGTCACTTCATATCTTACTTTATCGCCTTCAATCACTTCTCTGTAATAAACGCCACCCGGCGATACAAAATATTTTTGTTGATTGATGACCTGAACTTTGCTCTCTACAGGCAATTCATCATACCTGCTGCCCAAAGTTGGTATCGCTTCATCGTAAGCATTCAAATTCTCATCTGCATTATCCGTATTGATAACACCGTCTGTGCCTACCACACGGTAACTCAGTTTGTTGTTTTCAGAAAATTCTTCCTGGTAAAAAGTGCCGCCAACCTGGTAATACTTCTGTCCGTCAATTACGGTAATAGTTGCGTTTGAAGGAAGCCTGTTAACTGTAGCATTTAAAGGCGGGGCTACAACTTCGTAACCGCTGTTATTATAATTGCGGTAGTAAATACCGTCATTGTAATAATAAGGATTTGAACCAACCACAATACGGCTGTATCCAAAAGGCAATACATTAACCCGTACTCCAAAAACAGGCCCAAAATGAACATAAGCCCTTGGCGATCTGTAAACCGGTTGGTAGATTGGCCGGTAGCGGCTGACAGGCCTGTAGTATGGCCTGTAATAAGGACGATAATTATACCTTGGCCCAACATTTACCGAAACATAATTTCGGTTATTATTGTAATGCCTGTAAGGTTGGTAACGATTGTTTTGCCACCTGCCACGCTGGGCAAACATAGCAACTGAAAGTAATAATGTAACAACCATTATTACACTGATTTTTATAGTTTTCATACACTGATTTTTATTGATTTAAAATTAACTAAAACTGCTGTAGCAAGATGTTAACGGAAGTATTTTAACATTTGCCGAATTATTCATTGACGTGGTATAAAACAAATTAAAACCCTGCTGGCAGGGTTTTAATTTGTTTACCGGTTTAATTTATTACCAACGTTTTTTATCTCTTCGTCCATAGTCGTCAAAACTGTTTTTTGGGCTTCTGAATTTTCGGATCACCTGAGATATTTCATCATCACGTTGTGCTTCCAGGTTATTGATCAGGCGTTTTTTCTGGAACCAACCCATGAATGGTTTGTTTTTTACAGACTGAATTTTATAATCATACTCCCGGTTAATCTGGGCTATCTGCATATCCCTTTCTCTTGGGGTAAAAACGTAGCCGCCATAATTCCTGTCGTGATGATCATAGCCCCTGCTATCGTTTGAGGCATAAACATCATTGTCTTTACCCCTGTCCCGTTGGCCATTCTGACCATACTGTGCAAATGTTGTACTAAACATTGCCATGGAAAATAAAAGTGTAAAAATTGTTTTCATAATTGTAAATTTTAATTGTTATCAATGCATATAAGACGGTGTATGATAATTCCAGTTTACAAAAGTTATGTTAATAGAGAAATACTGAAGTTCTGTTACCGCTGGAAGAAAATTTATGCAGGTACCAAATAATGTTTTTATCTTAGGTCATCTTTTATTTAAAACAAAATTTGCATGAAAAATTTTTCTTTCTTTTTAACGCTGGTAGTAGTAATCGTTTTTGCGGCCTGTTCGCAAAAATCAAATCCGGCAAAAACAGTGGCTGCTGAAGAAGTTAAGGTTAAGTCTATAACCTATACAGGCGACATTATGCCATTGATAGCAGCTAAATGCAGCCCATGCCACCTTCCTTCTAAAGGAGGCAATAAAGCAAATTTTGAGAGCTATGAAGGTGCAAAAAAATATGTAGTCGAAATGTTATCAAGGGTTATTAAAGCCCCTACCGACAGAGGATTTATGCCTAAGATGAACCCTAAATTATCGGAAGATGAAATTGCAGTTATCAGAAAATGGGGTGAGCAGGGTTTGCTGGAAAAATAAAAAAATTATAAAGCTTTTATACGGGGGTCAACCATACGATACAAAACATCGGCAAAAAGGTTGATGATGATGAATATGCATGCACTGAGTAAAACGGATCCCATGACAACCGGGTAATCCAGTTTTTCCAGTGCATCTACCGTTATTTTTCCAATTCCCTTCCAGCCAAAAATATACTCAACAAAAAATGCACCGGCCAGTAATTCAGCAAACCAGCCCGTAATGGCTGTAATTACCGGGTTAAGGGCATTGCGTAATGCATGTTTAAAAATGATAGCATTTTTACCAAGCCCTTTTGCATAAGCGGTGCGTATGTAATCCTGGTTAAGCACATCCAGCATAGAACTGCGGGTTAATTGAGTAATGATGGCCAGTGGCCTGATGCCCAATGTAAATGCCGGCAGGATAAGATTTTTAAGGCTTAAATATTTTTCACCGGTCACTTCATCTATATCAAACCAGCTGCCTGTTAAATTTAAACCGGTATAGCTGTGCAATACAACTCCAAATAACCAGGCAATTATTATCGCCATAAAAAAAGATGGAGCCGATATACCGGCAATACTGGAGAAAACGGCTGTAGTATCCATCCAGGTTCCTTTTTTTACTGCAGCTGTTACACCCAAAAAAATACCAATAATGGTTGCAAACAACATGGCTGCAATGGCAAGTATCAGTGTGCCTGGTAAGGCTTCCATCAATACTTTACCAACTTCTTTTTTGGTTTGATAACTTTTGCGCAGGTATGGAATTTTAATTCCAAATTTTGTATCGCCTCCAATAAATAATCCTTTAAGTTGTTTCTTTTCAATATCTGCCTTGCTGTGAAAACAAATGGGCGAAACATCATTTACGTATAAAACAAACTGTTTCCATTTTGGCTGATCGAGGTAAAGATCGCTGCGGATATTATCCATGGTTTTTTTATCGCCGGTTTGTCCAACGATCATCCTTGCAGGATCACCAAAACCCTGGAACATAATGAAGACCAATACCACTACACCGAGCAGTACTAACAAAGAGTAGAATATTTTTTTAAGAAAGTAATTCAATATTGATCCTTTGAAGTGTATTTTAATTTTTATCTACCAAAAATCCATGAATGCTTTTTTGCTTTTTACTACAGGCCCTTTCATTAAATATAGTGTAGGGTTAACTCTTGCAGCTGTTTTCAATGCCGTCCCATCGCAGGATAATATAACCAGTCCAGGTATAGCAAATATCTTTTTTGCGGCCTCCGGGTCGGAAGTAACAAGAAATACCGGTGTAACACCTTTTGCTTTGGTATAGAATAATTTGAAATCATCATACCATTTATCTTCTTTATTAAAATCTTTTGCAAGTACCATGTAATATTCTCCAGGTTGACTCAATATAGCTTCTGTAGTATCATTGTCGTTCTCTGTTTTTAAAACGAAATCATTTATTAGTGGGATATTATTTTTTCCTTTCTCAATCAGTACTTGTTTGCGCTCTACAAATTCCCAGGTGCTGTCGGGCAAAGCACTAACTGCAAACTCTTTGCTTTCTCCATTCTTTTTATACACAAATTTGTAATCAAATTTATCAGGTATTGCATCTTTAGGCATCTTACGAAGTTCCAGAATATTGTTACCAGCTTTAAATGGCAGACAATCTTTTACCGGCAGGTGTTTTAAAACATACCATTGCAAACCTAATACGCCAAAAAACGCAATTAAAAACAAGACTGTGTTAACAGTATTTGAAAAAACGGGTTTGATATATTTTCTTCCAAACAAAATAAGCAGTACCAGTACCAGCAATACAATATCTTTTGTAAATGTTTGAACGGGTGTAAGCGGAATACAATCTCCAAAGCAGCCGCAGGCACGTATTTTACCACTAAACAAAACATAACTGGTAAGGAATGTAAACAAGAGCATCAACAGCAGCAATAGCCAGGAAACCATTTTTGTTCTCCAACCCAATAGTAAAGCAAATCCCAAAACAACTTCCAGCGTTATCATTACCAGCGAAAACATCAGTGCCTGTTCATTTAACCAAAGCATCATACCTGTCATAATGCCTTCAGATGCCCATACCTCAAAAAATTCCTGCATTTTATAAGCAAGCCCCAGTGGATCAATGGCTTTTACCAGGCCTGAAAAAATAAATAGAATACCAACTAAAATTCTCGCAATGTTTACAACCTGTTTCATAATGTAAATCTTTTATTTTTTTTACCCGCCTTCGACAAGCTGAGGCTGACATATCATTTGCTACATAGTAATTCTATCCTTATCCACTGTGTACTTCTTCATCAATTAATATCAACCCAAATACCGCATAATTTATGATGTCGTAAAAATTGGCGTCAATACCTTCGCTGATGATTGTTTTGCCTTTATTTATTAATATCTGTTTGATGCGCAGGATCTTTGCAAGGATCAGGTCTACAAAACTTTCCTGGCTCATTTCACGCCAGGCTTCACCATAATCATGGTTTTTATCCAGCATCAGCTTTTTTGCAATGGAAACTTTTTCAGTGTACAATTTTTCAACTGTTTCATAATCCAGGTCTTCCAGTTCATCATCATTAATATCCAGTTGTATTAAACCAATGATGCCATAATTGAGTATGCCTTTAAATTCGCTGATGACATCATCGCCGATTTTTTGCGTACCGGCTTCCTGAATGGTGCGGATGCGCTTTGCTTTTATATAGATCTGATCGGCTACAGAAATGGTTCTGTACACCCGCCAGGAAGTGCCATAATCTTTTGTCTTTTGCAAAAAAATTGTTTTGCAGCCCTCAATGGCCTGGTCGTATTGCTGGTTCGTATTCATGTGTTTCTTATATTGATTTTGGTCACATGGAATTCGCCAAAAAACATTTCGAGATGTTATCAACTCTTGCTCTGGCTCATTTCATTTATCAATGTGCTATTTGTAACTTGTGCTATATTAACTCAAAAATAATTGAAAAAGATTTGATGAACACCATAAACTGCAAAGGAAAACTTTTAAGCCTGGATGTGCCGGTTGTAATGGGCATTATCAATGCTACCCCCGATTCGTTTTATGAGGGCCATTTGAAATTGAATACTGATGAGATTACAGCATTGGCCGGCAAAATGATACAGGATGGTGCAGCCATTTTAGATATTGGTGGTTTGAGTACAAGGCCGGGAAGCAACCCGGTTTCTGTTCAGGAAGAGGCAGATAGGGTTTTGCCCGTAATAGAGGCTGTTCATAAAGTTTATCCCGAAATAATTTTATCTATTGATACCTACAATAGCTATGTGGCAAGGGCTGCTGTAAATGCAGGTGCCTCAATTATAAATGATATTAGTGGTGGCAATTTAGATAAAGATATGCTGAGCACTGTGGCAGGTTTACAGGTACCTTATATTTGTATGCACATGCAGGGCACACCTGCAAGCATGCAGCAGGCACCGGTTTACAGCAATGTTGTAAAAGAAGTGCTGGATTTTTTTATTGGAAAAATTGATGCCTGTGATAAAGCAGGAATAAAAGATGTTGTCGTTGATCCCGGCTTTGGATTTGGAAAAACCATTGAGCATAATTTTCAGTTGCTGAAAGCACTTACTGTTTTATCAATAACAAACAAACCTATACTTGCCGGTTTATCCAGAAAAAGTACTGTCTACAAAACTCTCGGAATTACAGCTGCGGATGCCTTAAACGGCACCACTGTTTTAAATACCATGGCCTTATTAAATGGCGCTTCTATTTTAAGGGTGCATGATGTAAAGGAAGCAAGCGAGGCAATTAAACTTTTTATCGCATACAAAAAAGCGCCCTGAATTGAATCAGGGCGCCTAATATTATAATCCGAAGGTTGATTTATTTACCAGGATTTGTTGGAGCTGGAGGAGCCGGTTGATTCTGGCTTTCCTGCATTTTCTTCATCATCTCTTCCTGCATGGCTTTTTGTTTTGCCATAGCTGCAGCTTCGTTTGTTACATCAATAACATCCATATCAAAAATTAAATTCTCACCTGGTTTAATTTTTTCACCATTTCCGGCTGCGCCGTAGGCAAGTGTAGCCGGTACGTAAATAGTAGCTTTACTGCCTTTCTTAAGTTGCATCAACGCATCTGGCCATCCTAAAATAATACCACCAAATTCGCCGAGATTAACATCCAGTGGTTGTACATGCATAAACTTTGGGTCAATGTTAGAATCGAACACTTTACCGCTGTCTAATGTACGGCCGGTATAATTTACAACGGCTATATCCTTACTGGTTAATTTTTCTCCGGTTCCTTCTGTTGTAATGGTAACATAAGTACCCCATTTGGTTTTTGTGGCCTTAATATTATTTTTTGTAAGGTATGCTTCAATAGCTTTACATTCTGCATCCAGATCTGCTTTTTTATCAGCAAGCCCTTTCTCTATTTCCTCAAGCTGCTTTTTGTATATTCTTGGTTTAGCCAAAATAGCTTCTGCCTGATTTGCACTATCAGCCTGTTCTTTGGTTTCAAAAATATTAACCATGCTTACATGCGTGTACAAATACTTTCCTTTCTTCATGTAAGGAGGCATTGGATTCTTTGGGTCATTAAATACGGTATCGGTAAGTAACCTGATAACAAGACTGTCGCCTTTTTTCATCTGCTTCAGAATTTTAAAATATGCCGGAGGTGTGCTTACTGAATCCAGCAACTGAATACGGGACATATAATCACGGGTGTCCATCAACACGGTATCTTTAGTGCCAGCATATACCTGTTTAATATGTATCTGCATAAAGTTGCCGTAGCCAATGGTTTTTCCACTGCCCGAAGAAATGATCTTGTATTCAAGTCCTTTGTCGCCTTTTTTGAAAGCCCCTGTACAGGCAGATAATGCCAGCATACAAATGGCCGACAGATAAATAAATTGTTTCATTGTGTGTATTTTGTTTTTAGTTTTTAAAATTGATAACTGCTTAACTCGGCTACATTTTCCTTTATAGCCTCTTTAAATTTTATAACCACTTCTTCCAGGGGTTCTTTATTAAAACCACCCGCTGCATTAAAATGCCCGCCACCATTAAAATATTTACGTGCAAATGTATTCACATCAAACCCACCTTTGCTTCTGAATGAACTTTTGCGTTCTTCTCCTCTGTCTATAATTACTGCGGCAAGTTTTATACCCTGTATACTTAAACCATAATTCACCAATCCTTCTGTATCGCCCGTTTTTACATTGTATTTAATAAGGTCTGCCTGTGTAATACTCATTAACACGGTATTGTATTCATAAAAAACCTCCATCCGGTTACTAAGCACATGGCCTATAAAGCGAAAACGGTTTTCCAGAAAATTATCATAAAGCGCTTCATGTACGTGACTGTGCTCAAGGCCTCTTTCTTTCAATTCATACACCATTTTGTGTACACTGGCTTTGGTAGACGGAAAACGGAATGAACCGGTATCTGTCATTACACCTGCATATAAACATTCTCCAATTGCAGCATCTATCTTATCAATATTACCCGATTCAACAATAAAATCAAATACCATCTCAGCTGTTGAGCTTTTCCCCGTATCACTTATTCCATAAGCAAAAACGGTTGTTTGCGGTTCCTGGTGATGATCGATGAGGATTCTGTCTGCCTTTGCCGATCTTAGTTTTTCCTCCATTCTTTTTGTCCGGCTCAGAATATTAAAATCAAGACAAAAAATCCAATCAGCTTCATCAATTATTGCGTCAGCTTTTTTTGCCTGGCTTTCGTAATCAAGTACTGTATCGCAACCTGGCATCCAGTTTAAAAAATCGGCCCAGTTTGTAGGTGATATTACAGTGCAATTATGCCCAAGTTTATTTAAAAAATGATAAAGTCCCAACGTTGATCCCATTGCATCACCATCTGGTTTCTGGTGCATGGTTATCACCACTTTTTTGGGCTGATGCAGTAAGGGAAATAAATTTTTAATAGCTTGCATAAAGGGCGCAAATGTAGTATAAAACAGCTTATAAACCAATTGGGGATTACAGATTGTAGATTTTAGATTTTAAAGCTGCTAAATGCTGACTTTATAGATTATTTTATGCTTAAGTCTCCACAAATCTAAAATCGGCAATCTAAAATCTACAATCGCTCCCTATCTTTGCGGCTCAAAAAAAGAATAAAATGAGTAACAGAACATTTACAATGATTAAACCGGACGCTACAAAAAACGGACATACCGGTGCAATTTTACAAATGATCAATGCGGCAGGTTTTCGCATTGTGGCTATGAAAATGACCTGGTTAAGCAAAGAAAAAGCCGGTGAATTTTATGCAGTGCATGCAGCAAGGCCTTTTTATGGCGAACTGGTTGATTTTATGAGCAGCGGCCCTATTACAGCAGCCATTCTTGAAAAAGACAATGCAGTGGAAGATTTTCGCAAACTGATTGGTGCTACCAATCCTGCCGAAGCAGCTGATGGTACTATCCGTAAGTTATATGCCACTTCTATTGGCGAAAATGCTGTACATGGCAGCGACAGTGACGAAAATGCACTTATTGAAGGCAATTTTTTCTTCAGCAAACTGGAGCAGTTTTAATAAAACGATAATAGTATAATTGGCAATGCCCCTGTTTTACCAGGGGCATTTGTTTAAATCAATCTTTTGGGGGTTGATTTTATCTTAGCATATAACGGCTGGAAATGCCATTTATTGTAAAGCCTTTTTACTGATTAAACCTTGCTAAAAGAAATTAATATTATATTGATATTTCCCCGGCATGTTACTGTCTCTAAAAGGGAAAGTTGTAGATTTGAGTAATAACGATAAGCTGATCCGGTTTTATAAAGCAAAACTATATGAAGAATATTAAGTTGATAGAAGTACCATCTGAAATAGGTGCAGGCACAAGAGGCGCCAGTTTGGGTATAGATGCCATTAAAATTGCAGCATTGGATTTTATGAGTAATTTTTTCGTTCACTTTCCTTCCGAAAAAATAGAAGTAGAAAACCAGTTGCTTTACGAACCCATTCAATCGCCTTACGCCAAGCGTATGCAGGGTGTGCTGAATATGAATGAAAAGATAAGTAAGGCTGTTGCAGATTCCATAAAGGGGCATTTTTTTCCGGTTGTGCTAAGTGGCGATCATAGTAATGCCAGCGGTACCATTGCCGGCATTAAAATAGCCAAGCCCAAAAGCAAACTGGGCGTAATTTGGATTGACGCACATGCTGACCTGCATACCCCATACACTACCCCATCAGGCAATATACATGGTATGCCTATGGCAGCATCTATTGGAGAAGATAATAAAGAAATGAGTGTACATGAACTGGATGAAAAAACCTTTAAGCAATGGGAGCAGCTAAAAAGCCTTGGTAAAATTGTTCCCAAGGTTTTACCCGAAGATGTGGTTTTTATTTCGCTGCGTGATTTTGAAAAAGAAGAAAAGCACCTGATTGAAAAGCATGGCATGAAAGTGATTACTACAGCAGAAGTAAGGCGCAACGGGGCCGAAAATGTGTGCCGGAAAGTATTAAGGTATTTGAGCGATTGTACCGATATTTATGTAAGCTTCGATGTAGACAGCCTGGATTCAAGCATTTCAAGAGGTACAGGAACACCGGTGAGTAATGGTTTGCGGGAAAGAGAGGTGGAAGATCTGATCAGTAAATTTATGCAGAACCGTAAAATATGCTGTTTTGAAATTACTGAAGTAAACCCAACCTTAGACAAAGAAAATCTGATGGCTGAAATTGCTTTTAATATTTTACAACGAAGTGTGAACATACTGATGATGAACTAAACCGCAGATTAAATTTATAAAAATGAAACCGCAGATTTTTATTAAGCAAAGAGTACTTTTAATAGTAATTGGACTTTTTATTGCGGTCTCTGCATTTGCACAAAAAAAGGATATTTATACCGAGTCAATAAAAGCTTACCAGAAAATTTATATTGACAGCCATGAAGTAGTGAAGGGAAAGGACACAAAATATTTTCACTTCTTCCCAATCAACAAAACATACAATGTTAGCGCTTACTTTGAAAGAATTTATGATACCGTAGGTTTTACCATGAATACATCTGCAGGTACCCAAAAATTCTTTTACAAATACGGCAGGCTGGATTTCATAATTGCCGGAAAGGAGTGCCTTTTATATGTTTACCAGGGCAAAGACCTAATGCAAAGCGAACAGTATAAAGACTATTTATTTGTTCCCTTTACCGACGCAACTACCGGTAACGAAAGTTATGGCAGCGGCCGCTATCTTGAATTTTATAAAAAAGATATTGACAACAATACACTACAACTGGATTTTAATAAAGCCTACAACCCATACTGTGCTTACGCTACCGGTTTTAAATGTCCCGTACCACCCAGGGAAAACCGATTAACCATTCCAATTAAAGCAGGCGAAATGAATTTTGGTAAAGCACATTGATAATGCAGCATACAAGCCACCTGTTAATGATACAGCCGGTTAATTTTGGTTTTAATACCGAAACGGCAGTAAACAACACTTTTCAAAAAAACATTGGCGGCGATGTACAACAAAAAGCATTGCACGAGTTTACTGCTTTTGTGGAATTGCTGCGAAAAAATAAAATTGATGTAACTGTTGTTGAAGACAGCCTGCATCCTGCTACACCCGATTCTATCTTCCCCAATAACTGGATTTCTTTTCATGCTGATGGGCGGATATTTTTGTACCCCATGTTTGCAATAAACAGAAGGCTTGAAAGAAAATCTACAGTGTTTGATGCGGTTAAGCAAAAATTTTCTTTTACAGAAATTGTTGATCTTACTGAATCAGAGAACGATGGCCTCTTCCTTGAAGGTACCGGAAGCATGGTTTTAGACAGAGAAAACAAAATAGCCTATGCCTGTTTATCACCCAGAACGGACAAGCAACTATTGAATGAGTTTTGTAAATTGGTTGATTACAGCCCGGTAACTTTCAGGGCAACAGACAGTACAGGTGTTGATATTTATCATACCAATGTAATGATGTGTGTTGCTAAAACCTTTGCGGTTGTGTGTTTAGTATCAGTTACTAATAAAGCAGAAAAAGAAAACCTTATAAATTCATTAATAAAAACCGGTAAAGAAGTTGTTGATATTTCATTACAGCAGTTAAACCATTTTGCCGGCAATATGCTGCAGGTGATTAATGCAGATGGTGAATTGTTGCTGGTTATGTCAACACAGGCTTTTAAAACTTTAACTGCTTTGCAAATTGAAACACTGCAAAAACATAACCGCATTATTCATTCATCTTTAAATACCATTGAAACTGCCGGTGGCGGCAGTGCAAGGTGCATGATGGCTGAAGTCTTTCTTCCGGTAAAATAAAAAACCGCCTATTAAAACAGGCGGCTTCAAACAAATATCAATCGAAAATATTTACATGCCCGGAAGCGCTTTTTTTGTTCTCAACGAAGCCAGAGATGGATCCAGTTCAATGGCTTTATCGCACATCTGCATTCCTCTTTCCGCCATACCTTTCTTTTGAAAGCAAAGTCCGGCCTGGTATAGTGCCTTTCCATCCTTCATGTCCATTTCCAGTAGTTTCTGACAATAATCCAGTGCTTTGTCGTAATTTTTACTATCATAAAAGGCAGTTGCTACATCTCTTACAAGTTCTTTATCTCCCGGCCTACGGCTGATTAAATCGTCCAATAATTTTGCTCCATTGTCAAAGTCACTGCTGTAAACGTATGCAAAGCCCAGGTTTTCATTAAAATCGTTTCCTTTTATAAAACCAAGATCGGAAGCTTTTTTATAAGCAATAACAGCCTTTTTGTAATTGTTGGTATTGGAGTAAAGTAACCCCAGTTCAAAAAACCATTTGCTTTTTGTATCATCCAGCAAAACGGCATTTTCGTACCAGGTAATGGCTTTGGGTTCCAGGCCCATTTCCAGGTAGTTACTTGCCAAAGTGTAAGCAAGTTCAGCATCTTTCGGATTTTTATTTACCTGGGCAATTAATAATTTTTCAGCCTTTCCGTAATCTTCCATCTTAAAATAGCACATGGCTATGATCCTGTCTTTATCTACACAGTTTTTACATTTTTGTGCAAGGTCAAGTGCATTCTGGTATTGCCTGTAATTGAAGTAGATATTTGTGAGTTCCTTTATAGCCGTTTCATTTTGGGGATCCAGTTTCAGTGCCTTTGTAAAATCTGTTTTTGCAGCATCGGTACGGTGCATTTCATTGTTGGCAAAGCCATTCTCAATATAGGCTTCTACATAGGCAGCATTCAGTTCAATGGCTTTTGTAAAATGATCTGAAGCAACCAGGTAGCGTTTTGCTTTCTTTTCTTCCAATCCTTTTTGAAAATAGAACAAGGAACTGTCGGTATTTTGTGCTGCAAAACCAGTTGCAGTAAAAGCTACAGCAATGAGGGATATAAGGATTTTTTTCATATGGATACGGGTGCAAAAACTATTCCAATTAGCGGAATATTACTCCTCCTAACGCTGGAAGGTGGACATTTATTTCATAAATACCTTTCTTTTTATCCACCAGGGTAACTTGGGGCGAAGGATTGAACACATTGCCGGTTCCCCAGTATTGTACACTATCGCTGTTAAAAACCTCTGTCCATGCAGCTTTCCCCTTCACTTTTAGCTTCCAGTCTCTTCTTACAACGGGTGTGAGGTTCAATACAACCAGCATATCGTTGTTTTTGTTCTTTCCTTTGCGCATGTAAGCTACAACCGACTCGGAACGGTGGTTCAGATCGATCCATTCAAAACCCTTGGTATTGTATTGCAATTCATGCAGGGCTGGTTCGTTTTTATATAATCCATTTAAGTCCTTAACACAATCCTGCATCTGCCTGTGGCAATCAAACTGCAGCAATTCCCAATCCAGTTCCGATTTATAATTCCATTCGGTGGTTTGGGCAAACTCGTTACCCATAAACAAAAGTTTAGCGCCGGGATGCGTAAACATGTATGTGTATAAAAGGCGCAGGGTTGCAAATTTCTGCCATTCATCGCCGGGCATTTTGTAAAGCATGGGGCTTTTTCCATGCACTACTTCATCATGACTGAAGGGGAGCATGAAATTTTCATCGAAATAATACATCATGCTGAACGAAAATTTATCCTGGTGAAATTGCCGCATCAGCGGATCCATTTTAAAATAATCAAGCGTATCATGCATCCAGCCCATCATCCACTTCATACCAAAACCAAGCCCACCAGCTGTTGTAGGTTTCGATATTTTTGGCCAGTCGCTGGCTTCTTCCGCAATGGTTTGTACATCCGGAAAATCGCGGTAAACTGTTTCATTAAAATGTTTAATAAATTCAATGGCCTCCAGGTTGCCGTTGCCACCAAATTTATTGGGTGTCCACTCTCCTTCCTTGCGTGAATAATCGAGCCGCAAAATAGAATTTACTGCATCCACACGTATGCCATCTACATGAAACTGATCGAGCCAGAAACGAGCACTGCTTATAAGAAATGAACGTACTTCTCCCCTGGCATAATTAAAAATATAACTATTCCAGTCCTGGTGATAGCCCATGGTCATATCGGCATATTCATACGTATGCGTACCATCAAACATAAATAAGCCATGTGCATCGTACGGAAAATGCGAAGGCACCCAATCTAATATTACGCCAATATCCTGCTGATGAAAAGCATCAATCAAATCCCTGAAATCATCGGGCGTACCAAAACGTGATGTAGCAGCAAAATAACCTGTACCCTGGTATCCCCAGCTTCCATCAAAAGGGAATTCCATTACAGGCATCAACTCTACATGTGTAAAGCCCATTTTTTTTACATAAGGTACCAGGTGATCTTTAAGTTCAACATAACTGTTAAAACTTTCTTCGTCTGTTTTAACCGGCCGCATCCAACTGCCCAGGTGTACTTCATATACACTCCAGGGAGCATTAAGTGCGTTGTGTTTTTTTCTTTTCTTCATCCAGGTTGCATCATTCCATGGATGTGCTGTATGCCAGGTAATGGAAGCGGTTGCCGGCCTCAGTTCGCAATACTGGCCGTAGGGGTCTGTCTTTTTTAAAATGGCACCTTTAAATCCTTTGATATAATATTTGTAAATTTCTCCGGCTTTAATGTTGGGGATAAAGCCTTCCCAGATGCCGGATTTATCGAGCCGCACAAAAAGCTGATTAGCTTTTTCGTTCCAGCCATTAAATTCGCCAATAACAGAAACCTTTGTTGCATTGGGTGCCCACACAGCAAAATAAAAACCGGGTGTTTTTAAAACTTCCCTGTAATGACTGCCAAATTTTTGATAGCCATTATAAAATGTACCGTTCTTAAAATTTACAATGTCTTCATCGGTAAACAAAGAGTAATTCCAAACTGGTTTTTCAGAATCAATGAAATGTTCTTCTTCATACTTTAAAGGCACAGCATCATCTGCTTTACTTTTTTTCTCTTTAGTTTTTGTTACCGGCTGTTGCTTTGAAGTTGCCATTTATAGAAATGCCTTTTTAATAGTTGTTTTAAATATGCACTTTTGATTTAACGTAAATTTAAGAATTACGACTTAGTTTATAAGATTTATTGTTTCACCTTTAACTAAGAATTTAGTTTTAGCCATAAACCAATCCAACTACTGTATGTCAAAGCTGTCTGCCTTGCTTTTAGCGGTCTTGTTTTTTTCTGTAAAAATACAAGCCCAAACAAATTCCGTTTCCGGCGCTGTTGAAGATACCATAAACCAAAAAGGAGTACCAAATGCAGTTGTGGCCTTACTTTCGGCCAAAGACTCGGTACTGTACAAATTTACCCGAACAGATGTAAATGGAAAATACAGCATTAAAAACCTGAAAGCAGGTGATTATATTATAATGACGACCCACCCCTATTTTGCGGATGTGATTTTTAATCTTGGATTAAAAGATGCAGAAACAGCTATTCCCAGAATAGCGCTAACATCCAAAAGCAAATTATTGGAAGAAGTGATTGTTAAGACCGGAACACCCATAAAGATAAAAGGAGACACTACTGTTTATACTGCTGATAGTTTTAAAGTAAGGGCAGGTGCTAATGTGGAAGAGTTACTAAAAAAACTACCCGGCATTCAGGTTGACAAGGATGGCAAGATAACCGCTATGGGTGAACAGGTGAAAAAAGTATTGGTAGATGGCGAGGAATTTTTTGGTGATGACCCCGGTATTGCCACAAAAAATTTACGGGCTGATATTGTTAAGGAAGTGGAAGTATTTGATAAAAAAAGCGACCAGGCTGCATTTACAGGCATTGATGATGGCGTAAAAGATAAAACCATCAACCTTAAACTAAAAGACAATGCCAAGAAAGGATATTTTGGTAAGGCTGAAGCCGGTACCGATTTTAAGAATTATTACAACAACAGTGTAATGGCCAACGCCTTTAAAGGGAAACGTAAGATTGCTGTCTATGGCATTATGAGTAATACCGGCCAAACAAATCTGGATTGGCAGGACCAGAATAATTACGGAGGCGGTATGGGCGATAATATGGTAATGCAGGACAATGGTGATGTTTATTTTATGGGCGGCGGAGGCGATGATAATTATTCCGGCGGCCGTAGCGGTATTCCAAAAAACTGGAATGGAGGATTTCATTACAGCAATAAATTTAACAATAATAAACACATACTAAACAGTGGTTACAAAATTTCAAAAGTGAATAGCCCAAGTGGTGACAGAACTTACACTACCAATTTTGTTGGTGATTCTTCATTTTCATCTAATAAAATAACAAGTGGATTCTCCTCTAAAATAAAGCAAAGCCTTAATGTTAGTTTTGAAACCAATATTGATTCCTCCAACTCTTTAAAATTTACTGCCAGGGGAAATCTGAATAATACAAAATCAAACAGTCTTACCAGGGAGGAATCGCTAAATACAAAATCACTGCTGATAAATACCAATGAACGAAGGTCAAACAGTACTGTAGATAATTCTTCGCTGAATACTACATTACTCTGGAAACATAAATTTAAAAAACTGGCCCGTACACTTACAGTAAGTACCAATTATAATATCAGTGGTTCAAACACGGATAGCTATCTTTATTCAAATTATTATCGCTTCGATAATGGAGTGCTGCAGAGTATCGATACTACTGACCAGGAAAATAAAAGAGAGAGCAAAGCCAATACTTTTTCTAACACTATCACTTATACCGAGCCGCTTTTAAAAGACTTTTTCATGTCTTTAACTTACAGCTACAGTAATTCAAGCACAGCCAATGACCGGTTTACCTATGAACAGGATATCAACCAGAAATATACAGTACGCATCGACTCACTCAGCAATGCTTATACATTCAAGCAGGTTAATAACAAACCGGGCATCAGTTTCCGTGTGGTAAAAAAGAAATACAATTACAGTATAGGCACTTCGGTTTCTTTCAATCATTTTGAACAAAATAACCGCACAACAAAACTTTTAAGAAAATATAATTTTACCAACTTCTTTCCCAATGCATCTTACTATAAAAAGCTAAGTGGATATGGCGGCATTCGTGTTAATTATAATGGCTCATCCAATGCGCCAACGCTTGATCAGCTGCAGCCGATAATTGACAATACAGATCAGTTATACCAACGTGTGGGCAACCCGGATCTGAAACAATCTTTCAGGCATAATTTAAACCTGAACTATAATTTTTATAATGTGCTTAAAGAAAAAGGCA
Source organism: uncultured Chitinophagaceae bacterium (assembly GCA_963715585.1). GTDB lineage: Bacteria > Bacteroidota > Bacteroidia > Chitinophagales > Chitinophagaceae > Ferruginibacter. Next base: position 2,041,253 of record OY970254.1, read on the forward strand.
TGTGGGCAGGCATTTACGGTGGTTTTACACAAAATGCATTTGTAAACGAAAGTACCATTTACCCAGGCGCCAAAACTTTTTCCAGAACAGTTAATGCCGATGGAAATTATAATTTTGGGTTGTATTCAAATTATAACTTTAAATGGAAGAAACCGAATATCCGCATTTCATTTGGGCCTAATGCAAATATTTCCAGGACCGTTTCTTACATAAAAACTGAACCACTGTTTATTAATCAAAGAGCAGTAAATACAAACACCAGTTATGGTTTTGAATTTGGCATAAGTAAACAAAAAGAAAAGAAGTATGATATTTCACTTAACCCCGAGATAAGCTGGGTTAAGGCAAAAAATTCAATTAGTTCTTCGGCTTCTGCCAATTACTGGCAGGTTGGTGTACGGGCTGATGTAGAAGTTACCTTTTTGAAAAAATTCAGGTTTGAAACAGATGCTAATTTCAAAGCCAAACAAAAGAATCCGAATTTCCCGGCTAAAAACCAGTTTACCATGTGGAATGCTTCTTTAAGCCGGTTCCTGTTTAAAGAAGTATTGGAAGCATCCGTTTCTGTAAATGATATCTTAAACGAAAACCGTGGTTACGACAGAACTTTTAATGATTACCGCTTTACAGAAACTTATTACAATACTTTAAAAAGATTCTGGATGGTAACACTTACCTGGAATTTTTCGAAGAATGGTAAACCCACTTCCGATTTTTAAATAATACCCAAACTTATTTTATGAAATATATTTTTTGCATCGTTGTTTTATTTTGGTTTAAAAGTACACTGGCTCAGGTTTTTATCGACAAAGGAATGATTGAATACGAAGTAAAAGTGAATAACCATAAAGCCATGGGTGAAGGTACCTGGGCCGACATGATGAGAGACAAATTCCCAAAACTATCAACCAGCTATTACCAGCTAACATTTAATACAGATAAAAGCATTTACCTCTTTAACCGCAAAGATGAAAAAACAAAAATGCCATGGGGAAATGAAGGTGAAGATAATGTGTGGTATAATGATTATGTAAAAGAGAGTTTTATTCAGCAAAAATCGGTTTTTGGCGATACTTATATTTTAACCGACAGCCTGATAAGGATTGACTGGAAAATGACCAACGAAACAAGGGAGATTGCAGGTTTTAATTGCCGTAAAGCCGTTGGTAAATTATTCGATAGCGTGTATGTATTTGCTTTTTACACAGATGAAATTACAGTGAGTGGTGGGCCTATGGGCTTACATGGTTTACCTGGTATGATATTGGGTATTACCATTCCCCGTATGTTCAGCAGCTGGGTAGCCACCAAGGTGGAAATAAACGGTATAAATTATAATGCCTTAAACACCCCTCCTACCAAGGGCAAAAAGAAAAAAGCAAAAGAACTACAGGAAACTGCAGTAAAAGTTGCCAAAGACTGGGGCAGTTGGGGCCAACAGGAAATCTGGAAAATATTTTTGTAAAAATAACGATGATCTATCCCATCGTTATTATACAATACTATTTCTTGACTGACGAGTTGTTTGTTAAATCACAAAACCATCTGGAATAATAGCTCTCTTTTTAAGTACCACAATACCATCCTTTACTGCATACAATGCATGGTCGGTATCCGCTAAATGAGCACCGCCGGTAATGCTTACATTGTTACCAATACGGCAGTCCTTATCTATGATTGCATTTTCAATTTTACAATTTTCTCCAATGCCCAGTTTTGGAATATTTCTTTCGAGTGAATGAGCCATTTCGGGAATGGTTTCGTAATAATCGCTACCCATAATATAAGAGCTGATGATCTCTGTTCCCTTACCAATCCTTGTTCTGATACCAATTACACTGCTTACGATCCTTGATGCATCAATGATTGAACCCTCGGCCAGAATACTGTGTTCAACCTGCGTATTGCCAATTTTCATTGGTGGCAGCATACGGGCACGGCTGAAGATAGCACGGTTATTATCAAACAGATTAAATGGAGGTATCTCAAGCGTTAAAGCCAGGTTGGCTTCGTAAAAAGAATAAATGTTTCCAATATCTGTCCAGTAACCATCGTATTGAAAGCTCACCACTTTTTTACTGCTGATAGAATCAGGTATAATCTCTTTTCCAAAATCAGTGGCATCTTTTTTATTTATCAGCAACTCATCAAAAAGCATTTTACGGTTAAAAATATAAATACCCATTGATGCCAGGTATTTGCGGCCCTGCGACTGCATTTCATCTCCTGTATCACTTTCCCACTCGGGCAATAATTCTTTGGCAGGTTTTTCAATAAATGAGGTTATTAAATTTTCGTCATTTGCTTTTAATATGCCAAACTCCGGTGCTTCCCTGTCGCCAACGGGTATGGTGGCAATGGAAATATCGGCACCCTTTGCAATATGGTTTTCAAACATTTCCCTAAAATCCATCTGGTAAAGCTGATCGCCACTTAAAATTAAAACATACTCAAAATCATTGTTCTGTATATGTTTTAAAGATTGCCTAACCGCATCTGCAGTACCCTGAAACCATCCCAAACTATCGGGAGTTTGTTCGGCAGCCAGTATATCTACAAAACCACTGCTGAAAGCGCTGAACTGGTAAGCATTTTTTATATGCTTGTTTAAAGATGCAGAGTTATACTGCGTAAGCACAAACATGCGGTTAATGCTTGAGTTGATGCAATTGGAAATGGGAATATCAACCAACCGGTATTTACCGCCAATGGGTACTGCGGGTTTACTACGTGTTGATGTAAGTGGATACAGGCGGCTTCCAGCGCCACCTCCAAGTATTACAGCTATTACTGATTTGCTTATCATATAGTTTTATTTAGGCTGAATTGAATTATATAAGTCGATATATTTTGCTGCACTTTTTTCCCAACTGTTATCAATTTGCATGATTTGTTTTATCAGTTCTGCCATCTTTTCTTTATCATCATAAAGCTCAACTGCACGATGAATGGAATAAGTTATATCCCAAACACTGGCATGATTAAAACGGATTCCAAAGCCATTTGGTTCACCAAAATCTATAACTGTATCTTTTAAACCACCGGTGCTTCTTACAATAGGAATGGTACCGTATCGTAATGCATACATCTGGTTCAATCCACAGGGTTCTACCCTGCTGGGCATTAATAAAAAATCGGCACCGGCATACATCTGGTGCGATAACTTTTCATTGTACCCGATTTTTGAATTGTAGAATCCGGCAAAGCCCTCGGTTAAATAAGCCAGGTGGTCTTCAACACGTTTATCGCCACTACCCAGAATTAAAAAACTCATTCTCTTCCCCAACTGGCTTATCGAATCTGTGATAGCCTGTGGTAAAAGGTCAGCGGCTTTTTCACCAACCAGTCTGCCAATGTAAACAAAAAGCGGCAATTTATCATCCAGTTTAAAATCTTTACAAAGTTTTTTCTTGTTTAATTTTTTTCCAACAGCGGCATCTTTCACCGAAAAATTATCAAGGATGTAGGTGTCGGTTTCGGGATTCCACACAACCGTATCAATGCCATTTAATATGCCTGATGACTTTGCTCTTTCCATTCTGAATAAACCTTCTAAACCGTTTGCCTGTTGTGTAAGCTCTTCCATATAACTGGGGCTAACAGTGGTTACCCTGTCGGCACATTTTACGGCACAGGCAAGTGGGTTTATGGTATTATCCCATTCTAATAAACCTCCCTGCCAGCTATCCCAGGCAGGTATATAATTACTTTTATCCCAGCTCATCCAACCCTGGTATTGTGCATTATGAATGGTAAGAATGGTAGGCACTTCAGCCAGGTGGCGGTAATCATAACAATTACGCATCATAAACGGTATAAGGCCAGTATGGTGATCATGCACATGCACGGCATCGGGCCTGTGCTCCCAATGGCTCACCCAGTCTACCACCGCAATCTGAAATGCGGTGAAGCGTTCGGTATCATCATCATAACTGTATACATTTTCACGGTCAAGCAATCCGTAAATGTCAACACAGTACAAATCAAAATCCAGCTTATTGGTCTTTTCTTTGATGATGGTGTAATCGAAATGGGTATCGCCCATCATAAATCCGCCTTTGTGTTCAACGTTCCACTCGTTTTCAAGCAAAAACTTTGTACGATGCATGGGCACAACCACTTTGGCAATATGGCCAAGCTGTTGCTGGTATTTAGGCAGGGTGCCAACTACATCAGCAAGTCCTCCAACTTTTGCATAAGGGTAACATTCGGCACTAACGTGTAAAATTTCCATACATTTTTTATTGCCGTTCAATTTACCAATCATTTCAATGCAAACCAATTTGAAACCTAAATTTTTCTCAATGATTTATTTATTCTATTTTCAACCACTAAAAATTAACGATATGCCAACTGAACAAAATGAATTGAATCTTTCGGAAAAAGCTGTGACAACGATTAAAACAAAATGGAGCCAGTTTGGTACACTCATCAGTGTATTTTTCTTTTGGGGATTTGTTGCTGCCAGTAATGATGTACTAATACCTGTTTTTAAGGAAAAACTCAGTCTGACACAGGTTCAGGCGCAAATGGTATCATTTGCTTTTTATGTGGCTTATTCGGTGGGAGCAATATTATATTTTATTATCAGTAAAATTTTAAAGCAGGATTTACTCAACAGGATCGGATATAAAAATGGTATCAGCATTGGTTTAATCATATCAGCCATTGGTACTTTGTTATTTATCCCTGCAGCAAGTGCAGAGTCGTTTCCTTTATTTATTTCAGGATTATTTGTTATCGGATTGGGATTTTCGCTCCAGCAAACAGCTGCAAATCCGCTGGCTATTAATATGGGAAGTGCCAGTACCGGTTCGCAAAGGCTGAACATGGCAGGGGGCGTAAACAATTTTGGAACAACCATCGGGCCGTTAATAGTTAACCTCGCTATTTTTGGTTCAGTATCTACTATAATGGTAAGTTCACTGACTGCGGTTAAAACGCCCTATTTAATTTTAGGTGCTGCATTTTTACTGGTAGCGGTCATATTTTATTTTTCTTCTGTACCAAATAAACTGGTAACAAATACAGAAGTGTTGGCAGAAGCTAAATCGGTTTGGGTTGACCGTGGCTCACCTTTTAAATACCCGCAATTGCTATTGGGTATGATTGCCATCTTTGTGTACGTTGGTGTGGAAGTAAGTACAGCAGCAAACCTGCCTGAATTTATGAAACAAAAATTAGGTACTCCAACCAGCGGTGCCGCACCATATATTTCACTTTTTTGGGCAAGTTTAATGATAGGAAGATGGACAGCATCTGCTGATGCTTTTGGATTTAGCCAAAGCACAAAAAAGATATTGCAGTTCTTAATGCCTTACCTGGCTTTTGGTGTATTCCTCCTGGTAAATGCAATTGCAAAACACGATCTGGAACCATTTTATGTGTATGCATTGGTTATAGTGGCTTTAATTATTGCAAATCTTTTAAGTAAGGGTAACCCGGCAAGACAACTACTGATTTTCAGTTTGTGTGGTATCATTGCATTACTGATCGCAATATTTTCTCCCAGTTATCAAATAAGTGTTTATGCAATTTGCAGTGTTGGTTTATTTTGCTCAACACTTTGGCCATGTATTTTCACCTTGTCAATTTCTGGTTTGGGCAGACATACCGGAGAAGGATCCAATTTTTTGATCTTTATGATATGTGGTGGCGGTATAATAAGTTTATTACAGGGTTACCTTTCGGCAGATAATCTGCTCGGAATTGGCTTATCTTATTTTGTTGGTATTGCCTGTTTTATTTACCTGGCATATTATGCTATAAAGGCAAAAACTGATTTGAAAAAGCAGGGAATAGATTTAGATGCTTTAAGTAATACAAAGGCCGGAGGACATTAATTAAAACGATTTATTTTAACGATTATATGAAAGATAAATTAGCAATTGGAATTGATATAGGTGGTACTACAGCCAAATTTGGTATAGTAACCAAAGGGGGTGAAATTATTGAGCAGGATCGTGTGCCAACAAATTTGCATGAAGGTGTAGATGATTTTATTGATGACCTGAGCGATAAGTTAATGCCCATGATTGAAAGGGCTGGCGGTTTAAAACAATTTATTGGTATAGGTATGGGAGCGCCCAATGGAAATATTTACACCGGCACCATTGAATATGCTCCCAACCTGAAGTGGAAAGGGATTATACCGATTGCGGATCTGTTTGAAAAGAAATTTAAACTGAATACCAAACTTACCAACGATGCCAATGCAGCAGCCATGGGCGAAATGATGTATGGCGCCTGCAAAGGCATGAAGCATTTTATCGTTATTACGTTGGGTACGGGTGTTGGCAGCGGTATAGTAATTGATGGAAAGATCGTTGTAGGTCATGATGGATTTGCAGGAGAACTTGGCCACACAATCATCAGGCATGGTGGCAGGTTACATAAAAGTACAGGCATGCATGGAAGCCTTGAAGCATATGCATCAGCAACCGGTGTTAGAGAAACGGCTATTGAAATGCTCACACAATATCCCGAAGACCCAAGTCTGCTGCGTAACTATACCATTAATGAGTTAACAAGCCAAACGGTATATGAATGTGCCATGCAGGGCGATAATATTGCCAACAATATCTTTGAATTTACCGGGCAGATATTGGGCGAATCACTGGCAAATGCGATCATGTTCTCTTCGCCAGAGGCTATTGTATTATTTGGCGGACTTACCAAAGCCGGTAACCTTTTGCTGAACCCCACTAAAAAGCACATGGAACTAAATCTGTTGCCTATTTTTCAGAATAAAGTAAAATTAATGTTTAGCGAACTGAATGAATCGGATGCAGCCATACTGGGTGCCAGTGCGTTGGTTTGGGATTTGAAAGATTAAACTCTATAAATAGAATAATAAAAAAGCCCTTCAGTTGAAGGGCTTTTTTATTATAGTTATCATAGTCTATTTTATTCTTAAAACCGGTCTCAGTTTATAATCTCCTGTTCCATCTTTGGTAACAGACAAAGCTGCATCAAAATCAATAATAATGGTTTCAAGGGTCTCATTCAGATCTTTACTTATTTTAAGTTTTAATCCCGATTCTGAACCACTGGGTATAGTTAAAGGATACACAACACCGGCGTCTTTAATGGTATTGTTTGGCCCTAAAACAAACCTGATCTCTTTAATAGTCTGGAACGGAAATGCTCCCGTTGCCAATAAGGTATCTACACCGTTTTGAAAATCCAGCAGACGATAAATTCCAGGAAACGTATTCAGCGTAACCCAACCGGTATTTAAACTGTCATCAGAGAATTTAACTCTTACCTCCCTGATGTCAACATTCACTTCTTCATAAGCCGTTGGGGCGTCTGTTAAACGTACGTTTAGCGTTGAAGTTCCCTGGCTGCTATTACTATCCTTACTGCAGGAATAAAAGATAAGTGAGCTGCTTAATAAAACAGCGGTCAAAATGATGATGTTCTTTTTCATAAGTTATTTTTTTATATAACTGCAAAAGAGAAAACCGTGCCAACTAAAAAAAATGTGAACAAGTTAAGATGATAGAATTGTCATTTTTTTCTGACAATAAACACAGCCGGCACCGGCCGTTCATTTCCTTTATCACTGGGTTTGATGGTTTCTTTTCCATTAACCAGCATACAACTGCTGCCTCCACCATCTAAATTTAATGCTTCTACACACCCTACATCAATCAACAGTTTTGCTTCCTGTTCCAGTGTAGCTCCTTCTGCAATGCCCGGAAACCTGCCCTGGATGGCCATGATGATAAGATAACCATCATTGGTATAACCCATGCAGGTTCGGGGATGTTTATCGTTGATGGCTTTGCCGGTGAATTTTAATTCTTCTTCATTGGTGATTTTTATTTCTCCATTTTGTACCAATACCGGGCCGCCACCGATTGCAGTTTTCATTTTCCATTTTTTTAAAGTTTCATCAAACTTTCCATGTCTGGCCAAAATATCGTTTGGTACTGAAATAAATTTATCGGAAATATCACTGTAATGAAAAATTATCGAGGAATCTTTATAAACCTGCCTGGGAAATTGTCTTGCATATGGAAATGATTTTGTCGAATCAGTAAACAACCATGCAACATCTGCATTTCTCTTCTTATTAATTCCAATCGCACTTCCCAATGGATGCCTGTATTGAAATGTATCTTTACCTTTCATTGGAATCGTATGAATATTATAACTAACCAGTTTCCCATCTTTAATTACCATATTTAAATTCTGGTTAGTGGCAAAACTGAAAAAAGTGGTATTCACAACAACCAGCGGCTGCTCATTCTTTTCATAAAATTGTAAAGGTGTTAATCTCCTGCCAAGCGTTGTATCCGTTGTAAAATCAAGCTTCTTATCTTTCAGCTTTGCTTTTACATAGTAAGCAATAAATGGTTTGCCATCTAAACTATCGGTTGTTTTAAAAACCTGTACCGACGAAGGCAAAGGTGCATAATCAGCATCAACATTTACCCATTTAACCTGCCCAAAAGAAGCAGCAGTAATAAAAAAACAAACAGCCAGTAATAAACCGGCTGTTAATAATATTTTTGATGCTTTATTTTTCAGCATAAACTTATAAATTTTAAAACCACAAACCCAAACCCACAAACTATAAACTTTTCTCTTCCATCCACTTATTTTTTCCATAACCCGGTATCACATGTTTTTCGCTGTGGTAAGATGAGCGAACCAGCGGGCCACTCTCTACATAATCCAATCCAAGGTTGTATCCAATTTCTCTGAACTCTGCAAACTCATCCGGATGTACAAAACGTGCAACAGGTAAATGTTTTTTTGTTGGCTGCAGATATTGGCCAATTGTTACCACATCTACTCCGCTGGCTTTTAAGTCTTTTAATGTCTGAATTACTTCTTCCTTCTCTTCGCCAAGGCCCAGCATGATGCCGCTTTTGGTTCGCATGCCTCCTGCTTTTAAAATCTTCAGTGTTTCCATACTCTGCCAGTATTTAGCCTGTATACGTACCTGGCGTGTTAACCGTTCTGTAGTTTCAATATTATGGCTAACCACTTCAGGTGCTGCATCTATAACACGTTTTATATTGTCCTTGTTACCCTTAAAATCGGGTATCAATGTTTCTAAAGTTGTAGTGGGGTTTAAAGCTTTAACCGCTTTAATGGTATTGTACCAGATTATACTGCCGCCATCTTTCAGCTCATCTCTATCTACAGATGTGATCACGGCATGTTTTACTTTCATCAGGTTAATGGCTTCGGCCACCCGTTGCGGTTCATCCCAATCTACTTCCAAAGGCCTGCCCGTTGCAACATTGCAAAATCCGCAGCTGCGGGTGCAGATATTTCCCAGTATCATAAATGTAGCCGTTCCTTCACCCCAGCATTCGCCCATATTTGGGCAGTTACCACTTTCGCAAATGGTATGCAGTTTGTGCGTATCAACAAGGCTACGCACATGGCGGTATTCTTCTCCTATGGGTAATTTAACTCTTAACCAATTTGGCTTTTTTGGTTTTTGTTCTATTATTCCGTCAATTACGGGTAATTCTATCATGAAATGAAATTCTGAATATTGAATAAATACTTATTTTCTTTTACCAAACAAAACAGTAAAGTATGCCGAGAAGAAAAATTGTTTTTGCTTATTATCAAACATCTGGGGTACCTTCTTTGAATAAAACTCGGCAGCAACACCAACTTCAATGGCAGCAAGCAGATCATTGTATCTGCCGTAATCAAAACGTAAGCCCGGTTTAACATACAGTCCGGGATTTAATTTCAAATGATTCCATCCTCTGCCAAGGCCCGGCCCACCGTGTATTGACCCGGTTTTAAAAAGTAAACTATCCGCCGACTCATACCTTACATAAACAAGTTCACCATTCTTCTCCACCTGCAGTTCGTACGGTCGCAATAAACCAAGTGCTAATCCGCCTCCAATATTTGCAGTAATACTCACACCATTTTTATTACTTTTATTACCCAGCAAAAATTGTTTTTGTACCCCCAGTTTTACCGGGTAAAAGAAATTGATTTTACCGTATATAAAAGGTGATGATGTTGCAGTATTGGTATTGGTTTGTTTAATTTCTTTCTGATGCTTACGTTCAGCTATTTCTAATTGAAATAACGTTGTTTTTTTTACAGATTTGGAGTAGCCTTTTTCAAATGATATGCCATAGCCGTCAGAAATCAGCTTAACACCAAAAGCAAAATGTTTCCTGTAAGCAATTACACCTTCTTCTTCGGCTTTTATCTGTGCATTAATCTTGTCCCGCTTTTGTTCTTTGCGGGATTTTGGTATTGATTTTTTGGTTTCCTGTGAAAATACGGAACCTGAAAAGACAACCAAGGCTAAAAAAACTAATAATTGCTTCATGTAATCTGTTTACTAACGTAAATTTATGCAAAAATACTATCTGCTGATTAAAGATGATACATTTGCCATGAGAACCGCTGCATTTCGAACAATAAAATTGTAATAATTTCAAAATTTAACAAATGACTGCTTCTATTGTTTACAAAGGACATTTAAGATGCGAATGTACCCACCTGCAAAGTGGTACCATGATAGAAACTGATGCACCAACCGATAACCGTGGTAAAGGAGAACGCTTCAGTCCTACTGATACTTTATGCGTTGCCCTGGCTACCTGTATGGTTACAACCATGGCTTTAAAAGCCAATGACATGGGTATTGATCTGGCCGGAACTGATATTGCTGTTACAAAGCACATGCTGAGTGAGCCCAGACGCATTGGTAAAATTGATGTGATACTTTCTTTTCCTCAATCATTGCAATTAGAAGAAAAAGACCGCATCATTTTACAAAGAGTCGGAGACACTTGTCCGGTAGCAAAAAGTTTACATCCGGATATGCAGGTGAATATTGAGTATAAGTGGTAAAAGCCCGAAACCTCAAAACTCCCTTCGCCCCCTGCCCTTCGACTTCGCTCAGGATGAGGGGGAACTTTGGAGTCTGCAATAATAAGTAGCTTTCTCTTTTCTGTATTTTTCTGTGCTTCCTTGTTTCTGTGGCAATATATTTTTAGGCCGAGGGACTGAAAAAATTATTTGTTTCTTATCAGCTTGTTTCCAATGCTGCAATCCAGGCAACGCTTTTTATTGCAATATTCATTCTTAAGCTGAATCAAAGCCTGCGAAGCAAAAGCAGTTTTATTTTCAATCTGTAAAGAGGTAAACCCTTTGGTAATACTGTTTTTTTCTGCCTTAATTTCTTCAAGCCATTGCAGGGCTTTATCCTTAAACATATTTTCACCATGATAATGGCCATAGGCAAATAAAACTGGCACAACCGTATTGATGAGAATATTATCAATCATCTGCTCACCCAGTTTTTTCTTTTTAAAAGCCGAGGCCTCATCAAACACATAATGATAATGCCAGTAATCATTGGCAGTTACCTGTAATAATTCTTTGATGGTTTTTAAATTGCTGCTTTCTTTTATTTTAGAAAACAGGTGCAAGCTGTTATGCACCAGCATTGCCAGCTGTGCCAATCTTACCGTAGGAAAATTGGAAGGCCGCATCCGTAAAAAAATCATGGAAGCTTCAATTTTTTGCAGGTTGTATTTCTTTTTTAAGAACAGGTATTCCTTTTGTAAAAGTGTTGGATAATCTTCTGCAAAAACTCCTTCAAGCAAACCCGCCTGGCCAAACAATAAAGCTTCTACCTGGTGAATTTGCTCCTTATGTTTTGCCAGTATGTTTACCGAAACCGATTGCGCAATTTTCTCAAAAGCAACAGTGTTCAGCTTTACACCAAAGTTTCTGGCAAGCAGCCACCAGAATGTTTCTTCCCAGTGGTTTTTATTTTTTTGCAGATGATCAAAGATGAGCTGTGTTCTTTGCTCCAGTCTTTCAATCAGCAACCGTTCCTTCCAGCTTTGCCAGGTAAGACTGTTTATTTGCTGAATATTTTTTTCGCAGGCAATAAAATTATCAGCATTCATCAATTCATCATATTTATTCAGCAGCAGTTTAGGAACTTTATCTTCCAATACTAAAGTTGAACAGGGTAAATTTAAATTGATATCGTGCTGCCAAACCACATGCAGTATTACATTCTTATAATTTTTATCATTGCTATGTTTATGATTTTTCCAATCGGATGTGTTGATATGCAGCTCAATACTGCCGGCCCAGATTGTAGTATTGATCTTAATTTTTGCATCACTAAAATCGGGTCCCTGGTTGCTATTGAGTGAACCGGGATGAATGATTTGCAGCGGCTCGCCTTCTTCAGTATGCAGATCGCTGTAATTAAAATATTGAAATTGCCAGATATATTGAAGTAACCTTTCTGTCATAGGGATGACGTTTTACTACAAACAAAATACACAGAAAATTTAATATTACAAACTTTGTAAAGCCTGCACTACCCTGCTTACCGGCAGCCCCATTACATTGTAGAAGTCGCCATTAATATTTTTAATGCCAACTACACCAATCCATTCCTGGATGGCATAAGCACCCGCTTTATCATAGGGCTTGTAATTGTCTACATAAAATTCAATCTGTGCCAGGCTTAGTTCATGAAAAAGTACTTCGGTTGTTTCTGCAAATGCAATTTCTTTTTCATTATGCAGAATTACAACGCCGGTAATAACCTTGTGTTGCTTGCCAGATAATGATGAGAGAATATTCACAGCATCTTCCCGGTCTTTTGGTTTACCTATAATAAGGCCCTCCAAAACAACAATGGTATCTGCAGCAAGAACAGGTAAAGCATCATCAATGTTTGATTTTATTACCAGCGCTTTGTTCCTGGCAATGTGAATTGCAATTTCATCAATACTTAAATCTTTCGGGTAAGATTCATCAGTTTCTTTAACAATAATATCAAATGGAACTTCGGCCCACTCCAGTAATTGTTTTCGTCGAGGTGATTGGGAAGCAAGAATAATTTTCTGCATAATTAAAATGACTATGAATAGATTTTGAAGAAGATCATGGATGTAAGCCCAGCCAGCATTACCAGCTTAATGACCGTGCTTAACTGGTGATAATCTTTAGGAACCTGTGCCTGGTAAAGTTTACGCAGTATCCAAACCAGCGGGCCAATAATCAGCAGAATAGAATAGACAGCACTCCAATACCACCCCAGTTGCAATACATAGATCTGTACAATGCTGATCATGCCAATTAAAACAACCAGCCAAACAGCCACAAAAACCTTACTTGCCGGTATGCCCCAGGCAATAGGTATTGTTTTACAACCGTATTTTTTATCGCCTTCCATGTCTTCCATATCCTTTACCACTTCCCTTATCAGCGAAATAACAAATGCAAACCCGGAATATAAAAAGCTGATACGCATAAAACGACGCAATATAGCCGGCCATTCAAGTGTGGGTTCGCAACCCTGGCAAGTTAATGTTCGGTAGTAACAAAGAAAACAAACAAAAATCACCCATCCTGTGAGTAAAGAAATTAAAACATTCCCTGCAAGTAATTTCTTTTTTAAACTGATGCTGTAACCGAATAATAATACAACACAAATGGTATTTGAAAAGCCCAGCCAGAAAACAGGTGTTTGAGAATCAACATAAAAACCAATAAGGATTGCAATTAACGAAAAGGCGATATGCATTACGATTGCCCACCTCCTTTTTATCAGCTTATCTATAATTTTCTTTTCGGGTTTGTTTATTTCATCAATATTGCGGTCAAAATAATCATTGATGATGTTACCGGCAGCAGCGATAAGCAAAGAAGACAGGATAAGCAATAAGTAATGCAGGTTTTTAAAAGAGCTATGTATCCAAACTTCATCTCCGGAATAAATAGGGATAATAGAAAAATAAAACAATACCTGCGTTACAGCAATCATAACCAGGTTGGGCAGGCGTACCAGTCTTAAAAAAGCTGAAAATAATTTCATGAAAAATTTATGAGAGCGAAAATAAGCATTGGCATTGTAAAAACAGTATTACTTTGCTGCTATCGTTGTATCCAGATCCCAATGTCCGTTCAGTTTTAATACCTTTTCAATAACATCCCGGGCGCAGCCTTTGCCACCTTCAACCGGAGAAATGTACTGTGATATCTGCTTTATTTCTGCCACTGCATCGGCCGGACAACAAGGCAAACCTGTTAATTGCATGGGTATATAATCGGGTATATCATCGCCCATAAACAGTACTTCGTCCCAATTAAGCTGATGTTGTGCAACATATTCTATCAGCTTTTCCTTTTTATTATCAACTTTTAAATAGCAATCTTTTACGCCAAGTCTTTCTAATCTTTCCTTCACCGCATCCGACGTTCCGCCGGAAATAATCACAACACGGTATCCTTTTTTAACAGCCAGCTGCAAAGCATAACCATCTTTAATATTCATCAGCCTCGCCATCTGCCCGTCATTTAAAATCAATAAACTGCCCTCGGTAAGCACACCGTCCACGTCAAACACAAAAGTTTTAATGGTTTTAAATTTTTCTAACACGTTAATCCGTTTATTGGTTAATCCGTTAATCCGTCGGGAGTATGTATTTGTAAAAGCTTTTAAAGTTAGCCGGCTGTTTACCAATTAACGGATTAACGTTTATTTCTGCCCATCTCTCCACTCATACACCCAGCTGCTCTGTATCATTTCCAGGTGGCCCTCATTGCTTTCTTCAGCCTTACCGGCAAATTTTGGGATTTCCATCACCCATTTATGCAGGTCGGTAAAACGAATGCGGTATATCTTGCTTTCGCCAAAATCATCACCAAAGCGCTCGTACAGCTTCATGGCAATATCTTCATAATCGTTCCAGTGTATGGGGGGTTCAAAAGTCATAAATCGTTTATTAGTTAATCCGTTAATTAGTTAATCCGTAGGGAGTATGCAATTGTAAAAGACTTTAGTTTTAGCCGTCTCTCCACCAATTAACAAATTAACGGATTAACGGATTAACACTCCTTTACTCTCCCAAAAACTGAGTCTGATCGGGCAAAGTAACAGAAATTTTACCAGTTCCATCCTGCAACACACATTGGCAGCCCAGGCGTGAATTGATCCGGGGGCTCACAGCACGGTCAATAAAATCTTCTTCTTTATCACTCAGTTCTTCTAAAAATTCATCGCCCTGGTCTACATAAATATGACAGGTGCTGCATGCGCAAACTCCACCACAATTATGGTGCAGCTCAATGTCATTCTTTAAAGCCACTTCTAAAATAGACTGATCGGATTCAATTCCCGATAAAGTAATTGGCTCCAGCCCTTTTTGTTCAAACCTGAAAGTTATCTCGTACATAATTCTGCAAATTTCGGGTTGCAAACCTACTTTAAATTACCAATTAAGGAAAATATAACTTAACGCTAATGTTTTTTAAGTTTGAAAAGTTAAAAGGTTTTACTACTTTTCCCTTTTAATCATATAGCCGCTTGCCATGCCTGTAAACACAAGAAATCTATTCAATACTGCCACACTTTTTACAGCAATTTTGCTGATTTCCTGTGGCGGGGATAAAAAGAAAGATCCTCCTAAACCTGAAAAAGGCCGTATAAAAACGGAAGTAAAAAAGGAATCTGAAACAAAGACTCAACGCCCTCCCATCATCAACATAGTGGATACTGTTGCACCAAAAATGACGGTGATTTACAGCAGCGACAGCGCCGCAACATTTGACCGCATTGGTTTAAAACTGGGCAAAATATACGGCACCAAACTTCCTGAGTATATTAAAAAGAATAACCTCAAAACCACCGGTGCCCCCATGGCCTGGTATAAAAAACAAAAAACTCCATTCTTTTTTGATGCCGGCATACCGGTTAACAAAGCCGGATCAAAAGCAGTTAAAGGTGTACAAATACGCCAGATGAATGGCGGTAAAGCTTTAATAGTACATTTCTTTGGGCCTTTTGAATTGTTGCCACAGGGCTACGATGCTGTAAAAGAATGGATGAAAGAAAATAAAAAAATACTGGCAGGACCTTCTTATGAAATTTATATAACCGACCCTATTGATAAAAACGGGAAACCGGTTGACCCCTATAAAATTCAAACAGATATCGTTTTTCCGATTAAATAAAAACTAATTCTAGTAATACTGTTTGAGGTCTGATTAACAATTTGGCTGTCAGTCTGAGCTTGTCGAAGACGGGTTAACATGGGATAGCCCCGGTTTCGACAAGCTCAACCTGACAGCTTTTCTAACTTAAGCATTTCACCCTTTCATAATGCTGTCGGTAAGCTTAATGTACATATCCTTAAGCTGCGGATGATCTGATAAAATACGCAGGTGTTTATCTATCGTAAAAATATCATTACGTGCCGCCGGGCCGGTTTGTACTGCAGCCGGAGAAAACTTCTGAATACGTTCTGCAGTTTCTTTGATGAGCGGAGCCAGTAATCCAAAATCAACATTTTCCTTTTTACAGAAATCTTGTGCCAGCGCATATAAATGATTGGTAAAATTGCTTACCACAACAGCTGCCACATGCAGTTTCAGCCTTTCATCGTCGGTTGTTTTGGTAACATTCGTCGATAGTGTTCTTGCAAAATCTTCAATCAAGGCTACCGTATCTACTGTGTTTCCGTCAATTAAAAATGGAATGTCTGTTTGGTAATCCATTTCCTTACGCAGACTTTGCAAGGGGTACAACACACCATAATTGTGAGAAATATCTTTAAGAACATCTTTCGGTACCGAACCTGCAGTATGCAATATCAGTTTGTTTCCAAGGTTAATGCTTTTGTTCAACTCCTGCAATGCAGTATCGGCTACTGCCAGTATGTAAAGGTCTGCACTGTCGTTTAATTTTCCATTGTAGTCTGCATAGCTGCAACCTAATTCATCTGCCAGCAGTTTTGCATGGGATGCATTACGGCTTACTACCTGCAAAATTTCATGCTCCCGCTGTTTACACAACCGGCTCAAAACAGATGCCACATTTCCCGAACCGATAATTACAACCTGCATAACTTAGCTTTGCAATATGAAACTCACACAAAGATTAGCAATTGGTTACGTTCAAACAAAATTTAAATTAATAACTGCAATCTCAAAAAAAAAGGCAGCTGAAAAAGCATTTGTAGTTTTTGGCACTCCTTTCATGAAATCGATTCGTAAAGCACCGGTTAAAAATGCTGAGGTCATACACTTTCAGCTTAACAATAAAAAGATGCATGGCTACCGCTGGAACCATCCACAACCTAAGAAAGCCCTGATCTTACATGGTTTTGGATCTGCTGCACATAAATTTGAAGACTATGCTTTATTATTGATTGATAAAGGCTTTGAAGTACTGGCTTTTGATGCACCAGCCCATGGCGATAGCGAGGGCGATACCACCAATGCCATTGAATACAGTGAAATGATCAAAGAAGTAATGGAACGGTTTGGCCCGATAGAGAACTTTATTGCCCATTCATTTGGCGGTATTTCATTAAGCCTGGCGTTGGAGCAGGTAACACATGATGCCAATACCAAAGTAGTATTTATTGCGCCTGCAACCGAAACCACATCGGCGGTAGATGGCGCTTTTAAGATGCTGAAATTAAATAATGAAACCGTACGGAATGAGTTTGAAAAGATCATTCTTAATTTAACCGGTAAAAATGTTGCCTGGTTTTCTATGCGCCGTGCAATGGATAATATTAAAGCTTCCATACTTTGGGTGCATGATGAGGAGGATGATATTACCCCCTGGGCCGATGCATTAAAAGTAAAAGAAGACAACCATCCCAACATAAAATTCGTTTGTACAAAAGGGCTCGGACATCGTAAAATTTACCACGATAACAACATCAAAAAACAGGTGATTGATTTTATGGAAAAGCGTTAAAATCTTAACTCAGTTCAGAAGATTTATTTTGATTTTTCAATTTTAAAGTAATATTGCAGTGAATCTTGCCTTTTTAAAAACAGGCAATTAATCGAAAAATACATCTGTGCTTGCTGTGAAACCGTTTCTGTAACGATAGCATTAAAAACCAGCACCACAGTGTATTACAGAAACTACTACAACAACAAAATATGGCGAAAAATCTGTTAATAGTGGAGTCCCCGGCAAAGGCAAAGACCATTGAAGCAATTCTTGGAAAAGACTTTGAAGTGAAAAGTTGCTTTGGTCATATTCGTGATTTGGTGAAGAACGATATGGGCATTGATGTGAACAATAATTTCAACCCCACATATATAGTACCACCCGAAAAATCGAAAGTAGTTGCCGACTTAAAAAGTCTTGCTAAAAAAAGTGAAACAGTTTGGCTGGCATCGGATGAGGACCGTGAGGGAGAAAGTATCAGCTGGCATCTGGCCGAAGTACTTGGTTTGGATGTAAAAACAACCAAGCGTATCGTGTTTCATGAAATTACAAAACCAGCTATACAAAAAGCAGTATTAAACCCACGCATTATTGATATGAACTTGGTTGATGCACAGCAGGCCCGCCGGGTTGTTGACCGCATTGTGGGTTTTGAACTGAGCCCTGTTCTCTGGCGCAAAATTGGCATGAGTGGCGGCTTAAGTGCCGGCCGTGTACAAAGTGTGGCTGTAAAATTAATTGTAGAAAAAGAAAGAGAGATAAACCAGTTTACACCCGTAAGCAGTTTTAAACTGGAAGCAACTTTGGCTGCCACAGATCTGAATAATAAAACCGTTTCTTTTAAAGCAGAAGGCACTAAATATAATAATGAGGCAGATGCAGAAAAGTTTCTGCAGAGTTGTATTGGTGCCGATTACAAAGTAAAAGACATACAGGTACGCCCTGGCAAACGTACACCGGCAGCGCCTTTCACTACATCTACCCTGCAGCAGGAAGCAAGCCGTAAACTGGGTTATGGCGTAAGCAAGACCATGTTGCTGGCACAAAAGCTATATGAAAGCGGTAAGATAACTTATATGCGTACCGATAGCGTAAGCCTGGGCGAAACTGCTATGGATGCTATTAAAGTAGAGATCAGCAGCAGTTTCGGTGATAAATATTTACAGGTTCGTAAATACAAAAACAAAAACGAGAGTGCACAGGAAGCGCATGAAGCCATACGCCCTACGTACATGGAAAATAAATCCGTAGGCGATCCGGATTTGAATCGTTTGTACGAACTGATATGGAAAAGAACCATTGCATCACAGATGGCGGATGCAGAACTGGAGAATACAACCGCTAAAATAAATATCAGCACCAATAACCAGGAACTTACAGCCAGCGGTCAGGTTATAAAATTCGACGGCTTCTTAAAAGTGTATTTGGAAAGTACTGATGACGATGAAGAAGATAATGGTAATGAAAGCCGCTTACCTAATTTAACTGTTGGACAAGTATTGGCATTTGAAAAAATGACGGCCACCGAAAGATTCAGTAAACATGCTGCCCGTTACACAGAAGCCTCGCTGGTAAAGAAACTGGAGGAATTGGGCATTGGCAGGCCGAGTACCTACGCTCCTACTATCTCTACCATCATCAAAAGAAATTATGTTGAGAAAAAAGATAAGGAAGGTGTAAAAAGAGATTTCCGTGTGTTGCGTTTGCAAAATGATGAAGTAAGAAAAATAACTGACCAGGAAAACACCGGAGCAGAAAAATCAAAACTGTTTCCAACTGACCTAGGTTTGGTGGTTACCGATTTTTTAAGCCAGCATTTTACCAAAGTGATGGATTACTCCTTTACCGCTAACATTGAAAAAGAGTTTGATGAAATTGCCGATGGCAAAATGAAGTGGAATAAAATGGTGAGTGATTTCTATACACCTTTTCACGAAGGGGTTGAGCATACTTTAGAAAATGCAGAACGTGCTGTTGGCGAAAGAGCCCTGGGCACCGATGCCACAACCGGCAAACCCATCATTGCACGTATGGGCCGCTATGGCCCCATGGTGCAAATTGGTGTTGCCGAAGGCGATGAAAAACCAAAGTTTGCCAAACTGAAACCATCGCAGAGTATTGAAACCATCAGCATGGAAGAGGCACTGGAGCTTTTTAAATTAGGGGCCCCGCTTGGGGAACATGAAGGTTTGGAAATATCCGTTAACATTGGCCGCTTTGGACCTTATGTAAAATTTGGCGATCAGTTTATTTCCATACCACGTGGCGAAGAACCATCTGGTGTTACTTTAGAAAGAGCCATCGAGATCATCAATGCCAAAAAATTTGAAGATGCACCCATTGCTTTTTACGATGAAAAGCCCATCACAAAAGGCAAAGGAAGATTTGGGCCATTTATAAAATGGAACGACATGTTCATCAATGTACCGGCACGTTATAATTTTGAAAACCTTACCCAGGCCGATTGCAACGAACTGATTGAAAAGAAAATTGAAAAAGAAGCCAACCGCTTTATACAGCAATGGCCCGAAGAAAAGATAGCTATAGAAAATGGCCGCTGGGGACCGGAAGTGGTGTATAATAAAAAACGCCTGCGTTTACCAAAAGGAAAATATACGGCTGAAGCCTTGGCCACTGTTACACTGGATGAAGTAAAGGCAATGATACTGGCAATGGACCCGAAAGCTTTTGATAAGAAGAAAGCACCGGCGAAGAAAAAAGCAGCGGTTAAAAAGGCGGCGAAGAAGAAGTAAAGTGTTAAAAATAAATCATTCTAAAAAAGCACAGTGAAAGCTGTGTTTTTTTTAGAATCGGGCAATAACATTTTGCCGATATTAAAAGCCAGATATACGCTGCATACCCCACCCCTTTTATTTTACCACAGCATGTGGAAAATATTAACTTCTTATTTTCCTTTCCTTTTCCGACATTCATAAAAATTAAAACCAAGCTTGGAAGAAAATAGAGAAATAACGGCCCTGTTACATTTGATCGATGATCCGGATGAAGATGTGTACAGCACGGTAAGTGATAAGATCATTTCATTTGGCAAGGATATTATACCCAACCTGGAAAGTCTGTGGGAGCATACGGGCAATGAAGAGATACAGGAAAGGATTGAATTGCTGATTCACCGCCTGCATTTCCGGGATCTTACCGACGATTTTACAGAATGGGCTGCCAAAGATGCCGACCTGCTGGAAGGCGCTTTGCTGGTGGCACGTTATCATTACCCGGATATGGATACCACCGCCGTTTACCAGGAAATTGAAAAACTACGCCGCAATACCTGGCTGGAACTGAACAACTACCTCACTCCCATTGAACAGATAAATATTGTTACCAGTATTTTTTATAATTACTACAAACAAAAAGGTGTTGAGTTTGCTTATAACAATCCCGATGATTACCTGATCAATAAAACACTTGACAGTAAAAAAGGAAATGCTTTAAGCAACGGTATTATCTACATCGCCCTTTGCGAACTGCTGGATATACCGGTGAAAGCAGTAAACATTCCCAGGCAATTTATCCTTGCATATTTCGATCCGCAACATGATCTGCTGAACCCGGTTGGACATCCTTCAGAAAAAATAAATTTCTTTATTGACCCGCTGAACGGACAAATGTACAGCCACAATGATGTGGAAGCTTATTTTAAGCGCATTTCTGTTCCGGCTGTTCCTTCTTATTTCAGGCAATTAAATAACAGGCGCATTATTCAGTTTTTACTGGAAGAGTTGAGCAAGTGTTTTGATAACGACCGAAACCATTACAAAATGGAGGAACTGCTTTTTCTTGCAAATTTATTAGATCAATGATTTACCATGTAGTTACAGCAGCCAACTGGCAAAATGCTTTGCAGCAGGGCTTTTACGAGGCTGAATCGCTGGCAAAAGAAGGATTTATACACACCAGCAAAACAGAACAGGTTGCCGGAGTTTTGGAACGCTATTATAAAGATCTAAGTAATTTATTTTTATTGCATATTGATGAAACAAAATTAACTGCTCCACTAAAATACGAACTGGCTCCTTCTGTTAATGAGGAGTTTCCACATATTTACGGCAGGCTAAATTTGGAAGCAATTATAAAAGTTGAAAAACTATGATCAGTTGGGAAGACTTTGAAAAGGTAGATATCCGCACAGGAACCATCCTGGAGGTAAATGATTTTCCGGGTGCAAGAAAACCAGCTTACCAACTCACGATTGATTTTGGTGAATTGGGAATTAAAAGATCATCGGCACAAATAACAGCACTTTACAACAAGGATGAATTGATTGGCAAACAGGTTATTGCTGTTGTAAATTTTCCTGTAAAGCAAATAGCCAATTTTTTCAGCGAGTGTTTGGTACTGGGTGTTTACAATGAAAATAATGATGTGGTTTTGCTGCAGCCAACGTTGCCGGTGAAGAACGGAAGCAAGATTGGATAAAAAGCTACAAGCCGCAAGCTACCAGGGGGCAAACTTTAAGTCAACCTATTATGTGCTATACAAAAAACAACTTTTAATTTTAAAACCTGCCCCTTGAAGCTACTCCCCTTGTAGCTTTCCTTCATTCTCCAAACTTCTCAAAATAGTGTCCCAGCTTTTTAAAATTCTCCTTATTAAGTGTGAAGATATTATTACGCCCCTGTTTGCGGCAGGCAATTAATTCACTATCGGCCAGCAATTTAATATGATGAGAACAGGTTGGCTGAGATAAACCTGTTAAGCCCACAACATCGCAACACCTGATCTCTCCTTTTTTTGAAAGCTCCTGCAAAATAGACATCCGGTAAGGGTCGGCTACTGCTGATACCGCTTTTTCATAAAATTTTAAATCGCTCTTCATAATTTTCATCTTCAATACTTGTTCAAAGAAATTATATTTTACCCAAAGGGACAAAAGAAATTAAGCTGTGTATCTTTTAATGCTGTCAGGTTGAGCTTGTCGAAACCGGTATGATTTCTTTAGCAACCCGCCTTCGACAGGCTCAGGCTGACAGCTTATTAATTTGAAATAAGATCAAACAAAAAACAGTCCCAGAAATTCAGTAAATTTAGAAACCAAAAAATGAACATCGAAATTGCATATTACCAATCGCCTGTTGGCATACTGGAGATCAGGAGCACCGGCAGTTCTATTTCGGATGTATTATTCGTTAATTCATGGAAAGGAGCCAAATTAATTGAAAGCGAACTCAATTTTACAAAGCCTAAATCTCCTGTAATAAAAGCCTGTATAAAACAACTGGATGAATATTTTGCAGGCACCCGGACAGAATTCACCATTCATACTTTGCAGCTTGGTACCGAGTTTCAGCAAACTGTATGGAAGGAATTGTGCAATATCCCCTACGGCCGAACCATCAGTTATCTTGAACTAAGTAAAAGGATCGGCAATGTAAAAGCAATTCGTGCTGTGGGTACAGCCAATGGCAATAACAGTATCAGCATCATTGTTCCCTGCCACCGTGTTATTGGCAGTGATGGTTCACTGGTTGGTTATGGTGGCGATCTGTGGAGAAAGAAATGGCTGCTGGAACATGAGGGAAAGATAGCCAACGGTGTGCAGACTTTATTTTAGCTATTGTATCAGTTTGAAATTTTTGTAAATAATTTTGCTGTTAGTCTGAGCTTGTCGAAGACGGCTTAGTTTAATTTAGCCCCGGTTTCGACAAGTTCAACCTGACAACTTCTCAAACTTATTCAGTACTCTATTTTAAATCCACACTTCCAAAAGATAAAGGCAACAGTGCATTTGCATTTGCAATGATAAATACTTTACCATCCAGTCCGCTTAAAATTAAACGTATCGGTTGTTTAACACGTTCCTCATATTCAACCAATGCCTGCCTGCACATACCACAGGGCGAAATAGGATGATTGCTTACACCTGCTGTATTATCGTAACTGATAGCAATGGTATCAATAGCAATATTTGGATACAGAGAAGCTGCAGACCCCAGTAAAACCCTTTCGGCACAAATACCTACGGGATACGAAGCATTTTCCTGGTTGGTACCGGCAACGATCTCTCCGTTTGCCAGTTTGGCAACAGCACCTACATTAAAGTTGGAATATGGAGCGTAAGCGGCAGATGTAACTTCCCTGGCTTCGTTCACCAGCCATGCGTCCTGCTCATTTAAATCGGCAACAGAATCATATACTTCGTAAGAAAAATGGTACTCTTCTTTCTTCATAATCTAAAATTAATATCAGATAAAAAATCCTCCCTGTATAGCACAGAGAGGATGATATGACTTAAAGTTAATTTTAAAAACCGAAAAACAACAAATTATTTGATCCAGCGAAACAGCCGGTTCCAGCGTGGCCCGTTTTCGTAACTGAACCAGATCAGCGATGCTTTGCCCACAACATGATCTTCGGGAACAAATCCCCAAAAGCGGCTGTCGAGTGAATTAAGACGGTTATCTCCCATCAGCCAGTAATAATCCATTTTAAAAGTATAACTGGCGGCTTCATTTCCATTAATAAAATATTTACCACCGCGGTTTTCGAATTTATTTCCTTCATACACTTCTATACAACGTTGATAACGTATAATATTATCAGGCGTCAACTGTATGATTGCCCCTTTTTTGGGAATCCATAAAGGCCCAAAATTATCAGCCGACCAGCTTCTTCCGGCTGAATCTGCATAATATGGAAATAAGTCAGGGCTGTGATTGGATATAACATCAGTCAGTATAAATCCTCCCGGCAGGGGCAGCTTTAAGTTTTTCTTTTCTTCATTCGTAATATTTACGTGAAAAAGATTACTGTTAACCTGTTGTATATCTCCTTGTGATAAGCGGACTTTGATACCAAAGTCCTTAAGTTTTTCTGCTAACTGATCTATATCCGTGTATGTTCCCTGCGGCACTTGTAATGAATAGAATCTTTCTGATTTTGGAAAATAATCTTCCGGCTTTCCATTTACCATCAGTTTACCATTAATGATCTGGATATTATCTCCGGCAATACCTACGCAACGTTTAATAAAATTTTCTCTTTTATCAACAGGCCTTGTTATGATGATGTCGCCATAATCCTGCCATACTCTGTCACGTCCGCTTTCCCTTACTTCCTGGTAATATGTTTTTTGAGATCCAAACTTTTGCTGCCCGTCAATTATAGGATCATTAATTAAAGTATCATTTACCGGAAAATTGAAAACTACTGCATCATTTCTTTTTACAGGGCTTGCAAACCAACGTGTATAAGGAATATGAATCCACTCTACATAAGACTTTGTGTTGATAAACGGAATGGTATGATGCACAAAAGGCATGGCAATAGGTGTATTGGGAATGCGTGGCCCGTAGGCCATTTTACTTACAAACAAAAAATCGTTAACCAGTAAAGTTTTTTCTTCCGAAGGAGTTGGGATGGTGTATGCTTCAAATACAAAAGTGCGGATAAGAGTAGCTGCAACAATAGCAAAAGCCGCTGCATCAATCCATTCTCTGGCGCCTGATTTTTTGTAATTTTTTACTACTGCTGTACCGGCAAATCTTTCTGATTTTGAATATCCCAGGTACGGGAAATAAATGAATGGTAAAAAAACTGTTGCTGCATGATGCCAGAAATTAAAGCGGCCAAAATGCTCCACAAATTTTATACATATCCAGATGGTTATAAACTGGCCCGCAACCGGAACAAGCTGAAAAAAGAACCAATATTTTTTTAGTTCCATTTTTTTAACCATGCACCAGGTATTGTAAAAAGGTATCAATGCCTTCCAGGGTGTAATGCCTGCTTTTTTAAACATGCCGTACATACCAATATGCCAGCCAAGGGTTCCTATAATAAAAACAATCCAGCCTATACTCATGCGTTAAATTTTAGAAGTGCCAAAAATACCATAATTAACCGTTTGATAAATATTTATGCAAATAATGTTTTGAAATGTTTAACAGTACAGGTTAGTTCTGCAGCAGTATTGAGTTAATGCAGTTGCTTACCTCATCAGCCTTGTTCATGATCATAAAATGCCCACCATCTTTAATGGTATAATCGGCTTTAATATTTTTAATGGGAAACATATTGTCTTTATCACCATGAATATGATAAATATTGGGCAGCTGCCACTCGTTTTTCCAGTTGATGGCCTGGTGAACAGCCCAGTTGGTGTAGGGCAAATCTACCTCACGCCTTAATGAAGCTACCAGTGTCTTTTCTTCTTCTGATTGTACACCCAGCATTTTGTTTTGAATGGGTTGCGTAAACCTGGTTGATCTTAGCGGAACAATTTTATTGAGTTTTAATGCTGCCACGGTCTTCATCCAAAGCGGTAATTCTTTTGATGATTTGATGCTGGAAATAATGATGATCTTATCTACCGGTATTTGTTTGGCAATTTCGGTACATATCATCCCGCCAAACGAAAGCCCCATCAGTAGAGGGTTTTCTTCTTTAATAGTTGCACGCATCCTGAATGCATAATGTTCTATAGTTTCATTCGGTTCGGGTACTAACCAGTTAATTACTTTCAGTGCATACCCGTGTATTTTCAATTTTGAAAAAGCCCTTTCATCGGCGCCCAACCCGCTTATGCAATAAATTGTTTTCATAGGCCGGTTAAATTATTTTCTTGGCAACACATAATTTTCTACATCTTCCAGGGTGATTGTTTTACCAGATAAAATGATCAGCCTTTCAACCACATTTCTTAATTCCCGGATGTTACCGGTCCAGTTATAATTTTTTAATGCCTCCATTGCCTTTGCATCCACCTCTTTTTTGGGTTGACCATATTCCGAAGCTATAATATCCAGGAAATGTTCAACAAGAGCAGGAACATCATCCCTTCGTTCATTTAATGAAGGAACATGGATGATAATAACACCAAGCCTATGATACAGATCAAGCCTGAAATTCTTCTCGTCTACTTCTTTAAGCAGGTCTTTATTGGTAGCGGCAATAACACGTACATCAACCGAAATATCTTTTTCGGCTCCTACCCTGGTTATTTTACCTTCCTGTAATGCTCTTAAAACTTTTGCCTGGGCAGTGAGGCTCATATCGCCAATCTCATCTAAAAACAAAGTGCCGCCGCTGGCAGTTTCAAACTTACCAATGCGTTGTTTTACTGCAGAAGTAAAAGAACCTTTTTCATGGCCAAACAATTCACTTTCTATCAGTTCACCAGGTATTGCTGCACAGTTCACTTCAACCATTGGCCCGCTGCTGCGGTTACTTTTTTCATGAATCCACCTGGCCACTAATTCTTTACCAACACCATTTTCACCGGTTATTAAAACACGGGCATCAGTTGGTGCTACTTTTTCAATGGTGTCTTTAATCTTGTTTATCGGTGCACTTTCGCCTACCATTTCCAAAGCCTTTCCAACCTTACGTTTCAGTACTTTAGTTTCGGTAACCAGCCGTTGTTTATCCAACGCATTTCTTAGTGTGATAAGCAAACGGTTAAGATCCGGCGGCTTGCTGATATAATCATAAGCGCCTTTCTTTACAGCCTCAACAGCTGTTTCAACATTACCATGTCCGCTGATCATAATTACCGGC
This sequence comes from uncultured Chitinophagaceae bacterium, assembly GCA_963715585.1. GTDB lineage: Bacteria > Bacteroidota > Bacteroidia > Chitinophagales > Chitinophagaceae > Ferruginibacter. The sequence continues at coordinate 2,068,497 of OY970254.1, forward strand.
ACATCCGGATTAATGAGTTTTGATTTATCCAAAAACTCTATTCCATCCAGCTTTGGCATTTTAATATCGCAAAGCACTACATCGTATGTTTTTTCTGAAAACTTTTTTAGCCCTTCTTCGCCATCACCGGCTTCATCAATTTTGTATCCTTCGTAACTGAGGATTTCTGTAAGGGTTTTCCGGATAGATTTTTCATCATCAATGATTAAGATATCTGCCATGTGCTTTTTTCGGTTTTAATAAATCATTCCCTGACCAATTGTGAACAATACTCAAAAATAGCATATTATGGCTTTTAAACAGTCTGTAATATAAAAGCAGTCGTAAATCTACGACTGCTTTTATATTACTTTTGAAATTTATAACCCAGGTCTAGTTCTTAAGTTTGGTCTGCATTTCATCCAAAAAACCGTCATACTTTTTAAGTACACGTCCGAAAGGCTGAAATTGTTCATCTGCAGTAAAAGGTGTACCCGAACGGTTTGATATCTCTGTAATAAATTTCATCTTATATTGCAGAGGATCATCCCCGGTTTGTTTTACAATAACCCGCATACGCAAGGTATTTCTTTTGTAAGTAACACCAATCCAGTTGGTACGTAAATAACCTGATTTTTCATCATTCATTTCCAGTACATCAAATTTACCCAGAATGGTAGAAACAATTGTTCTCCATGCTTCAGCTTTTGTACGATCTTTTTTCACATCCAGCGTAATATCAATATTAGCAAATTCTGATTGCACGGAAGAAGTAAACGATTCATCCACATCTAACTGTATGTAATCGGTTTTAGGTGGTGGAGTTACACCTCTTTTTTTACAATAGGTTCTTTCTTCAGATAAGAATCCATCTTCTGTTACCTGAACAGTTACACATTGATTACTGGGTATTGTAACGACCAATGCGCCTGCTCCCATTTTTACGCCATTTACATAAATTCTGGCCGATTGGGGATTTGTGGTGATGTTGACTTTTTGAGCATAGCCGGTTGTATAAAAAGCAAAAAGAAAAGGCAGCACGAACACAGTTGCCTTTAATAAAGATTTCTTAATCATAAGCTTAAGTTTAGTAGTTGGGTAAAATAATTTTGGTTAAAGAATAAAAATAACAACATTTTACCGAAGTTAACAATTGTAATGTTACTTATTAAACAAAATACACTGTTTTATAAGGGTTAAATCACCTTTTTTATTTGATTAAAGACATGTTTACACATATAAACCATCTATAAGAATAAAATTAAACAATAATATAGTACCACATTCCGAATCGAGAAATTAAACATTTTTTCCAATTCAATCTCCTTCCTGGCAAAGGTTTCGTCTAAAAACAAAAAAGCCTCGTTGAAATTAATAAAAAAGGCTTTTCTATTAATGGTGAGGATACCGATAGCTATCGGTATCCTCACCACGCCCTGAAATCAAATAGAAAAGCTTTTGAAATCAATCAAAAGCTTTTCTATTAGTCGGGATGACAAGATTCGAACTTGCGACCCCACGCCCCCCAGACGTGTGCGCTACCGGGCTGCGCTACATCCCGAACTTTAACCCGGATGATATACTGCTTTTGGCAGCATTACATCCTAAAATCGGAGGACGGCAAAAGTAATTGAAAATTTTCAACTTTAAAAACAGCAAGTTATCTTATCTTAGCGCAACTTTTTACTACATGAATGTTTTAATAAAGCAGGCTACAATCATTTCTCCCTCCTCTCCTTTTAACGGGCAAACAAAAGATATTTTAATAAAAGAAGGTATTATTGTCTCCATCGGCAATAATCTCACAGACAAAGCCGACCAGGTAATTGAACAGGCCGGATTGTGTGTAAGTATTGGCTGGATGGATATGTTTGCCGATTTTGGCGATCCAGGGTTTGAGCAGAAGGAAAACATAGAGTCAGGCTCTAAAGCTGCTGCTGCAGGTGGTTTTACCGATGTAATGCTGGTGCCAAACAGCCGCCCGGTGGTTGATAATAAGGCCCAGGTAGAATATATTATTCAAAAAGCCAAAGAACTTGCCATCAACATTCACCCGCTGGGAGCTATTTCAAAAAAGGCAGAAGGAAAAGACCTTTCTGAAATGTACGATATGCGGCAATCGGGTGCCATCGCTTTCAGTGATGGGATTCATCCTGTTCAGAATTCGGGATTGGTATTGAAAGCCCTGCAATATGTAAAAAGTTTTGACGGAACCATTATTCAGATACCCGATGACACCAGCATTGGCGCAAATGGGTTGATGAATGAAGGGATCATTTCTACCCAAATGGGCTTACCTGGTAAACCAATACTGGCCGAAGAATTGATGGTGGCAAGAGATTTAAAGCTGGCAAGATATGCCGGCAGTAAAATTCATTTTACCGGCATCTCATCACTAAAAAGTATTGAATACATCAGGCGATCAAAAGAAAGCGGCATACAGGTAACCTGCTCTATCACCCCTTACCAGGTTTATTTTTGTGATGAAGATCTGCAGGGATATGATACCAACCTCAAATTAAATCCACCAGTAAGAACAAGGGCCGATATGGAAGCGATGCAAAAAGCATTGCTTGATGGAACTATTGACTGTGTAGCTTCTCATCACCTGCCCCAGCATTGGGATAATAAAGTGTGTGAGTTTGAATATGCCAAACACGGCATAATTGGCCTGGAAACTATGTTTGCAGTTTTAATGAGCAGTGGTTTACCTGCCGGAGATTTTGTGCAGATGCAAACCATCAATGTGAGAAATATTTTTGGTTTATCTATACCAGAAATAAAAGAAGGTGAAACTGCTTCTCTTACTTTATTTGCACCTGGCGAAGAATTTACTTTTGAAGAAAGCATGATACAATCGAAATCGAAAAACTCTCCTTTTATTGGCAAAAAACTAAAAGGAAAAGTGGTGGGCATCATTAATAAATCGAATATTTATCTGAACAAATTATAATGCTGAAAAATTTAAATGCTACTAAGAAAGGATTAATAACAGGCATATTAATGATTGCCATTACGTTGGGCATCTTCTATTCCGGCCAGTCTGCTGCAAGCCCCTTGCAATACCTGGTACACATAGTTTATGCAGGCGGCATTGTGTGGACGATTTATGAGTTTTCAAGATCGGAAGAGAACACCAATAAATTTGCCGCTTTTTTTTTACAGGGGTTTAAATGCTTTATTGTAATTACCCTGCTGATGGTGATTTTTACTATTGTGTTAAATAAACTGCACCCTGAGTTTAAGGAAGGAATGGTGAAAGCATACCAGGAGGAAATGGTTAAAAAAGGAAACAGTACACCTGCTGAAATATCGAAAAATATTGAGAGCGCTAAAGATTATTATCTTACAATGATCATATCAGGGGCTATATTTGTGTATTTGGCAACAGGGGCTGTTTTTACTGCAGCCACCTCATTAATATTTATGAAGAGAAAATAAGCTAATGGATCTATCTATTGTAATACCACTTTATAACGAAGATGAATCATTGCCCGAACTGTCGGCATGGATTGAAAAAGTAATGCTCGAAAATAATTTCAGCTACGAAATTATTTTTATTGATGACGGCAGTACAGATAATTCCTGGAATGTGATTGAACAGCTTCGTGTTGCCAATCCCAATATCAAAGGCATCAAATTTCAACGCAATTATGGCAAAAGTGCTGCGCTGAACGAAGGCTTTAAAGCCGCACAGGGAGAAGTGATCATCACCATGGATGCAGATATGCAGGATAGCCCGGATGAAATTCCCGAACTGCGGAGAATGATTGTTGAAGACGGATTTGATATAGTAAGTGGCTGGAAGAAAAAACGCTATGATAACCGGCTTACAAAAAACATTCCTTCAAAATTATTTAATGCAGCTGCCAGAAGAAGCTCAAAAATAAAGCTGCATGATTTTAACTGCGGGTTAAAATCATACAAGAAAAAAGTAGTTAAGAGCATTGAAATTTATGGCGAAATGCACCGCTATATACCTATTCTTGCAAAATGGGCCGGCTTTAGAAAGATTGGTGAGAAAGTGGTGGAGCATCGTGCCCGTAAATACGGTGTTACCAAATTTGGCTGGGAGCGTTTTGTAAATGGTTTTCTCGATCTGGGATCAATTATGTTTGTTGGCAAGTTTGGTAAAAGGCCCATGCACTTTTTTGGTTTATGGGGTACATTATTTTTCTTTACCGGCTTCATGATTTTTTTATACCTCACCATTTCCAAATTCTTTTTCGATCAGACAGGTATGACACAGCGGCCACTCTTCTTCGTTGCTATTTTGGTAATGATCATTGGTTCGCAATTATTCCTTGCAGGATTTATTGGAGAACTGATCGCCAGAAACTCTCCCGAAAGAAATAATTACCTGATAGAAGAAAAAACTGGTTTGTAAATCATGAATGTAATAATCATAGGCCCGGCGCATCCTTTACGTGGAGGCGGCATTACTACATTTAACGAACGCCTTGCCAGGCAGTTTCAAAACGAGGGTCATCAAACAAGTATCTACTCATTCTCTTTACAATACCCTGGTTTTTTATTCCCTGGTAAATCACAGTTTACTGATGAACCGGCACCAAAGGATTTAGATATTCATACAAGGATCAACTCGGTAAATCCGCTTAACTGGCTGAGTGTAGGTCGTGAAATAAAAAAACTAAATCCCGATATTGTTATCGTAAGATACTGGATACCCCTGATGGGTCCCTGTTTGGGAACCATCCTCCGCATCATCAAAAAAAATAAACATACCCGTATTATTTGTATTGCAGATAATATTGTGCCACACGAAAAACGTTTTGGCGATAAACCATTTACCCGTTATTTTATTAAACCGGTTGATGCATTTATTACCATGAGCGAAAAGGTTTTAGCCGACCTGAGGTTGTTTACTTCAAAAAAAGCAGTTCTTGTGCCCCACCCTTTGTATGATAATTTTGGAGAGAAAATTTCTAAAGAAGAGGCCAGGGGACAATTAAAAATTAAGAATGAAGAATTAATAATTTTATTTTTTGGCTTTATCCGAAAATACAAAGGCCTTGATATTTTGCTTGATGCAATGGGTGAAATTCAAAAATCAAAAGTGAAAAATCAAAATATTAAGCTACTGATAGCGGGAGAGTTTTATGATGACCCTAAATTGTATAATGAGCAAATTGACAGACTTGGTATCAGAAATAATCTGATCTTACACACAGACTTCATTCCCGACAGCGAAGTAAAAAATTACCTGTGCGCTGCTGATGTTGTTATTCAACCTTACCGTAACGCAACACAAAGCGGCGTTACCCCATTGGCCTATCATTTTGAAGTGCCCATGATTGTTACAAATGTGGGCGGTTTACCGGCCATGGTGCCCGATAATAAAGTGGGCCTGGTGGCAGAACCAACTGCCGCATCACTTGCCGAAAAAATACTGGAATATTTTGATAAAGGCGAGAACCATTTTCTTCCGCACCTGCTGGAAGAAAAGAAAAAATTCAGCTGGACAAAAATGCTGGAAAGCATACTGGAAGTGGCCAATAGTAAGTAAATTGCCTCATTAAACCCATTAGATGATCTACAGAAGCAAAGCTCCCTTAAGAATTGGATTGGCCGGTGGTGGTACAGACGTGAGCCCCTACAGCGATCAGTTTGGTGGCGCCATATTAAATGCTACCATCTCCCTTTCAGCCTATGCTGCTATTGAACCTTTACACGAAAATAAAATTATTGTAGAAGCGCTGGACAGGGATGAACAACAGATCTTTGACCTGGCCAAGCAATTACCTATTGATGGTACACTTGACCTGTTAAAAGGTGTGTACAACCGGATCCAGAAAGATCATTCACCGGCATTAAAAGGTTTCAGGCTTTCAACTTTTGTAGATGCGCCTGCCGGTTCTGGTTTGGGCACTTCCTCTACTTTAGTGGTGGCTGTGCTTGGTGCTTTTAAAGAAATGCTGAAACTGCCTTTGGATGAATATAAGATTGCTCAATATGCTTATGATATAGAACGCAATGACCTGCAACTGGCCGGTGGTAAACAAGATCAGTATGCTGCCACTTTTGGCGGCGTAAATTTTATGGAGTTTTATGCTGGTGATAAAGTAATCGTAAATCCTTTGCGCATTAAACCCGAGTATTTGCATGAACTGGAAAATAACCTGGTGCTTTACTTTACATCAACCTCCAGGGAAAGCGCTGCTATTATTAAAGAGCAGGTAAAAAATGTACATGAGAAGAATGAGAAAAGCATTGAAGCCATGCATCATTTAAAAGACCAGGCAAAAATGATGAAGGAAGCTTTGCTGCAGGGAAAGCTGGATGAGATTGGCCTGATACTGGATTATGGCTTTGAACAGAAGAGAAATATGGCAGCCAATATCAGCAACAGCAGTATTGAAGATGTGTATGCCGCTGCCAAAGCTGCCGGTGCAACCGGTGGTAAAATAAGCGGTGCCGGCGGCGGTGGCTTTATGATATTTTATTGTCCCGGCAATACCCGACATGCTGTTATTAAAACATTGAATAGTTTTGGTGGCACAGTAAGAGATTATTCTTTCACAAAATATGGTTTAACTACCTGGAGCATTTAATTTAAAAAATTATGGAACAGATAAAAAATATAGTGCAGGCTTCTATCAATGTAAAGCAGGATGTCTTGCAAAATGAAGAGCTACTGCAAACCGTACAGGAATGCATTGCTGTAATTGTACATGCTTTTAAAAATGGTAACAAGGTTTTGTTTTGCGGCAATGGAGGCAGTGCTGCCGATGCACAGCATCTGGCAGCCGAATTCAGCGGCCGTTTTTATACCGACAGGGATGCGCTGCCTGCCGAGGCCCTGCATTGTAACACATCTTATATGACCGCTGTAGCAAACGATTACAGTTATGATGTGATTTATTCAAGATTAATAAAAGGCATCGGCAACAAGGGCGATGTATTGGTTGGGTTAAGCACATCGGGCAACAGTAAAAATATTTACAACGCTTTTGAAGTAGCCAAAGAAAAAGGAATGACCACCATTGCATTTACAGGTCTTACCGGTGGCACCATGAAAAGCCTTTCAGATTATCTCATCAACGTTCCATCTACCGATACACCACGCATACAGGAAAGCCATATCATGCTGGGACATATAATTTGTCAATTGGTAGAAGCAGAATACTTCGGATGATCAAAGAAGCAATTATATTGGCTGGGGGGCTTGGTACGAGATTACGCTCTGTAGTTTCTGATTTACCCAAATGCATGGCGCCCGTTGCAGGCAAACCTTTTTTATATTTTGTGATAGAACATTTATTAAACCAGGGAGTTAATACATTCATTTTCTCTGTTGGTTATAAAAGTGAAATGATTATTGATTATGTAAATGAACAATATCCCGATCTCAACAAACAATTTTCAATTGAATCAGAGCCATTGGGTACTGGCGGCGCTGTAAAGCTTGCCTGCAGCCTTGTTACAGAAAAAGATGTATTGATCTTAAATGGCGATACACTTTTTAAAATTGATGTTGAGTGGGTTTTAAATTTTCATACAAGCTGTGATGCAGATTGCACTTTATCATTAAAACCGATGAATAATTTTGACCGGTATGGTGTTGTTGAATTAAACGATGACGCTTCTATTGCCAGCTTCCAGGAAAAACAACAATACGAATCTGGTTTAATAAACGGTGGTGTTTATGCACTTAATGTTGAAAGGTTTATGCAGGAAGATCTTCCACAAAAATTCTCTTTTGAAAAAGATTACCTGGAGATGTATTTTGATAAAAGAAAAATGTTTGGCATAACACAGGATGAATATTTTATTGATATTGGCATACCGGAAGATTTTGAAAAAGCACAGGTGGAGTTAGGAGTCGTGAGTTAGAAGTTGGAGCATTATAATTGTTAGCTACTATTACTATTATGATTGATTTAAAGCAAATAAACAATACCTGGACTTTATTTCTTGATAGAGACGGTGTGATAAACCACGAAAAACACCTGGACTATATCCACACCTGGGATGAGTTTGTTTTTTACGAAGGTGTAATAGAGGCCATTGCGGTGTTTGCAAAAATATTTCATCGCATCATTGTAGTAACCAATCAAAAGGGAGTTGGAAAAGGCGTAACCAGGTTAGAAGACCTTACGCTGATTCACAAAAATATGATTGCTGCCATTGAAGAAAAAGCTGGCCGCATTGATGCAGTGTATTTTTGTCCTGACCTTGACAGCGACAGCCCCAACCGCAAACCCAACCCCGGTATGGGTTTGCAGGCTGTACAGGATTTTCCGGATATAGATCTCAGCAAAGCCATCATGGTTGGTAATACCATCAGCGATATGCAGTTTGGCCGTAACCTGGGCGTACAAACCATCTTTCTGCCCACCACCCGGCCAGAAGTAGATTTGAACGATGAACGCATTGATGCTGTATATGATTCACTTATTGCTTTCGCAAATGAACTAAAAGATCAGCGTTGATCTGCTCAATCAGTGTCATCTGCGTTCCATCCCCTAAATCTTTAGTTAAATTTTACCTATTCCTATAGCTTATGCTCCAACCTATTTTAAGATTGGTTATTTTTATTGTATGAAGAAACTGTTCATTTTAGTTTTATTATCCTTTATCAGCGTATGCGCTTTTGCACAGGGCATTGGCAGGGCTGAAATTAAAGTATTACAACAAAAGGAAGATTCTTTAAAAGACTATTCAGTAAAAATTATACAGGGCATTAATGCCGATAACCGCTTTAATGCCGACAGCATGTTTACCCGTGTGCTGGTACGTGCATTAAAAACCAAAAACTCCTTCCACTACCCTTTTGATTCTTTACAAACCGTTTCCATTATCTATTCACCGGACAGCGTTTTCCGCATTTTTACCTGGCAACTGGTTATTAACGAAAACGTAATACGCCAGCACGGTGCTATACAAATGAAAACCTACGACGGTTCTTTAAAATTATATCCGCTGATTGATAAGTCGGATGTTACCACAAACGTGCAGGATACCATCGGCAATAATTATGGCTGGATAGGCGCCATCTATTACAAGATCATTGTAAAGCGAAGCAGCAACCAGAATTATTATACCCTGCTTGGCTTTGATGAAAACAATATCCGCAGCAGCCGCAAAATAATTGAAGTGCTTAGTTTCATGAATGATGAACCTGTTTTTGGTGGCCGTTATTTCAGTTATGAAGATGACGGTGTTTTTAAATCGGCACGCAGCCGGTATATCATGGAGTATAAAAAAGAAGCAGGCCCACGTTTAAATTATGATAAAGACCTGGACATGATCATTGTAGAGCACCTTGTATCTGAAAGCAACGAACCTAATAAGAAATGGACATTAATTGGGGATGGAGATTACGAAGGTTTTAAATGGAAGAATGGTAAATGGGTGCATGTAGAAAAAGTATTTAACGTAGTTACACCCGATGGACAGGCTCCCGTACCCAACCCCATCCGTGATCCATCTGGTAACCTGGATGAAAATAAATTGAAAGGAGCTGAAGAAGAAGTGAAGCCTGTTCCTGTTAAACCAAAGGGCAAAGGAGATAATTAATAATATTAACCTTCAACGAGGAAAGTTCCCAAATCAACAACCTCACCTTCGCCCATTTTAAATTTCTCAAGGCCTTCCATATCAAGGTCACGCATTACCGGGCTTTGAAAGATCAATGCTTCGCCATTGTACAAAGCAAAGTACAGATCAGGATTTACTTCCGGATTTAAAAAATCCATATAATCGCCGTGTTTAAAAGATACAGTGGCAGTGCCGTTTGCATCCAGGCTACTTTTGCCCAGGTAATCATCTTCCATCAGGTCTTTTTCATACAACCTGAATTCATAATCATCACCCGTTAAAGGTGCATCGCTTCCTTTAGCAATAAAACTTGCTTTTACTTCTATGTTGATATCTGCATCTAAAGAAAAATTGCTCATGGTATTTTTATTTACAACTTAAAAATTGGGTTTCCTCTTCGTGTTCTTTGTGCTGTCTTCACTTCGTGTCTTCGTGGTAAAACTTAACCACAAAGGGCTCTAAGGAATTTCACAAAGGACACAAGGGTTAATCGTTTAGTTTTAATACTGCCAGGAACGCTTCCTGCGGCACTTCCACATTACCAATCTGCTTCATCCGCTTCTTACCTTCTTTCTGTTTTTCCAACAGTTTACGCTTACGGCTTATATCTCCACCATAACATTTTGCGGTAACATCCTTACGCATAGCACTGATGTTTTCTCTTGCTACCACTTTTGCGCCAATGGCAGCCTGTATAGCAATCTGAAACTGCTGTTTGGGCAACAACTCCTTCAACTTTTCGCAAAGCTTGCGGCCAAACTCATGCGCCCGGCCACGGTGAATCAATGCACTCAATGCATCCACTTTTTCGCCATTCAATAAAATATCCATCTTCACAATATCACTGGGCCTGTATTCTATCGGGTGATAATCAAATGATGCATAACCACGGGTCATGCTTTTCAGTTTATCGTAAAAGTCGAAAACAATTTCGGTTAAAGGCATTTCAAAACTCAGCTCCACACGGGTGGGGGTTAAATAATGCTGGTGGGTAAGAATACCACGCTTGGTAATACAAAGCGTCATGATATTGCCAATGTACTCTGGCTTGGTAATGATCTGTGCTTTAATGAACGGTTCATCAATATGATCGATCCTGGTAGGATCGGGCATTTCCGTCGGGTTGTTTATTTTAATTACTTCTTTACGTACCGTGGTAGCAATAAAGCTTACGTTGGGTACGGTAGTAATTACGGTTTGGTTAAACTCTCTCTCCAGGCGCTCCTGGATGATCTCCATGTGCAGCATACCTAAGAAGCCGCAACGAAAACCAAAGCCCAAAGCTTGTGATGTCTCCAGCTCAAAAGTTAAAGAAGCATCATTCAACTGCAGTTTATCCATACAATCACGCAGTTCTTCAAAAGCATCGGTCTCTACAGGAAAGATACCCGCAAATACCATCGGCTTCACATCTTCAAAACCCTGTATGGCATCGGGAGATCCATTTATAGTTGTAGTGATCGTATCGCCCACTTTTACTTCCTTGGCGTTCTTAATGCCAGTGATGATATAACCCACATCGCCTGCCGCAACTTCGGGCCGTGGACTCATTCCAAATTTCAATATCCCCACTTCATCAGCCCCATACTCAAGGCCGGTATTGCTGAATTTGATCTTATCATTCTTTTTAAGTGTACCGTTAAACACCCGGTAATAAACTATAATTCCACGAAAGCTATTGTACACACTGTCAAATATCAATGCCTGCAAAGGTGCTTTGGGGTCGCCCTTAGGGGCAGGAATACGGGCAATAATAGCGGTTAATATCTCCTCTATGCCAATACCGCTTTTCCCGCTGGCCAGCAGTATATCTTCGGGCTTGCAGCCTATCAGTTCTACTATCTGGTCGGTTACTTCCGGTATCATGGCACCGTCCATATCAATCTTATTGATAACCGGAATGATCTCTAAATTATTTTCAATAGCGAGGTATAAATTACTGATTGTCTGCGCCTGTATACCCTGGCTTGCATCTACTAAAAGCAGTGCTCCCTCACATGCCGCAAGGGCACGGCTCACTTCATAACTAAAATCTACGTGGCCGGGTGTATCAATCAGGTTAAGTACATATTCCTCTCCTTTCCAATGGTAGTTTATCTGTATGGCATGGCTTTTAATGGTAATGCCTTTTTCCCGCTCCAGATCCATATCATCCAGTACCTGTGCCTGCATATCACGCTCGCCAATGGTTTTGGTAAACTCCAGTAAACGGTCGGCAAGGGTACTTTTGCCGTGATCTATATGTGCAATGATGCAAAAATTTCTGATGTTCTTCATGTACGTTCTAAACTCTTTTTAAGGGGGCAAAAGTAGTTTAAAATGGTGGATTTTGAACAGTGGATGGGAACACGGATGACGCTGATTGCATGGATTTGCACGGATGGTTCCTTAAAAGCTTCAGGATATCTATTTTTCAGTTTTATTAAAACTCCCGGGCAGATCTTTTATGTCTGTAATTGCTTATCCGATTTTTTGCGACTTTAACTTCATTAAAGGCCAACTTTATACCTGATAAAATCTGTAAAACCCAAAGGCTGATCTGCCTGTTTTTTAACACTCAACCTCCGTATCATTTTTATTGTGTTTAAGTTCATCAAAATTCCTGCTCCACGTCATAAAAATGCCTCTGTTTTGTAACCAATTTTGTATAGCGAAAACGATGTACAATTTCCCCGATTGAACATCATCAAGGGGAACGGTGAGATTGATAAACACTTAAAATATACAATCATGAAAAAGATATTAGTACTCCTGATTACTTCCCTGGGTCTTTATAGTACTTCCGCTGCACAATGCGCTGTATCCGGCGTGGCAGTTCAGCTACATTCAGTTGTAATAAGCGGCGGCGGATGCATTGCCAATTTTGACCTTAGCTGGGAACAGCAGGTAAATAGCGGAAACAAATATGCAACCCTACATCTCTGGAGAACAGATTTGTACCCGGCACTGGAAGCTAACTTACTGGCATATACCAGTACCAGCGATCACCCCGATGAAACCGACCTGGCAAATGCAATTGCTACTATTTTAATTGAAAACAACGGATCACCTAATCCTACCATTGGTGCCATCTATAATCCGCACCCGGCTGTGCCTGTATTAAGTGCCGGCCTTACTGTTACTAAAGAAAATATTGGTGCTAACCTGGATCGTATGACCGTTAAAAATATAACCTTAACAATACCCGATTGTGCCGGCACCAGCTTAACAGGAGATGTTTGGCTTAGCCAGGCTGCAGATGGTCAGGGTGTACACTGTATATTTTCAGGTATAAGTGTATTGATTGGAAACCCAAAAGTATCTGGCAGCCTGTATTGCATTGTGCCGCACGAATATGATGTGCTGATTAAAAATGAAGGCATTACAGGTATTGATGTTACCTATGATATTTTTATTGATGAAGGCGATGCCATTTATGAGCCTACTGCACATGATCTGAAGATAACCGCTGTTCCGATGGGGCCATACACCATAGCCTCAGGCGATACTTATAACTCCGGTAAATTATCTTACCTGCCCTACTCTAACACAAAGCCTTATGCCGACAGAGGTTTATGGGTTGAAGTAACTGCAGTAGGAATTCCCAATAAGGCCATTTACTACATCGTTAATCCATGTTTTGCTCTGGCTGCCAACTATACCTCCTTTGCCGCAGTTCGTGAGCATAAAGAAGTGAAATTATTATGGCAAACCGCCGGTGAAGTAAACAACTATGGATTTGAAGTGCAGCGCCGCATTGGTGATGCCGATTTTAAAACAGTTGCATTTATTCCTTCAAAAGCCATGAATGGCAATAGTGTAAAAGCTTTGTATTATAATTATACCGACCTGAATGCTACCAGATACATAACCGAATACAGGCTAAAACAAACCGACCTGAATGATGAGTACAGATTAAGTCAGGTTATTACAGTGCGTGGCGATGATGAGGATGCCGGCCATGTCGTGTATCCAAACCCGGCCGTTTCTAATACTGTAAAACTGCTATTTAAAGACTGGAAAACATTTTATGATATAGACCTGGTAGATTTATCTGGCAGAGTGGTTAAGAAATACCAAAACATATCCGGCGAAAGACTGGTGATGAACCAAATACCCCAGGGTATTTATATTTTAAGAATAATTGATAAAACAACAAAAGAAATGTCATCTGAACGGGTGATAGTGTATAATTAAAATTACCGGAAAGTGTTTTGTAAGAGTTGCCAACCTTTGTACCTGAACAGGCTCAGGAGGTTGGCAACCTTGTTTCGTCCTGAAATAGTTGACAAAATGATTTTAGGTTCAGCACTTGCCAAACGTAACAGAGTTCCTGATTGGTTTTGGGATTTTATGGCACAAGCCTAGTTGTAAATTATGTCTGCACAATTAAAAAGCAGTTCCAATGATTTAAAAATTCCTTGACAAAAAAAACAAAAAATAATGCTTACAGACTCCACCAGAAAAAAACACACACTTGCAAAAAAGGCTATTACAGTCATATTTTAGAGTGACGTTTCTCATTTTTATGTTTGAATAAAAGCATTTACTTACACCAGATAAATATATATTTTTTATGAAAAAGATACTGGTACCAACCGATTTTTCGGTTAATTCAAAAAGTGGTGTACACTTTGCCATCCATTGGGCCACACAGCAGAAACTGGAATTAATCTTCATTCATGTATTACATATATTAAGGCCGGCGCAATGGAGCAATGCCTACTTTGAAAAATACACAGAACAGGAAGAAAAAATATGCAGAACAAAATTTGAAAAATTTATAGCCGGCATATACAGCAATATGGGTGTAAAGCCTGGCAGGCATTCTTTTGTAATCATTCAGGCAATAAGTGCCGACATTTCGATCCTGGAATATTGCAGAAAAAACAAGGATATTGATTATATCTGTATCAGCACCAGGGGTGCAGGAAAATTTAAAAAAATATTTGGCACCAATACAGGCAACCTGATAACAAAGTCGGCAGTGCCGGTGCTTGCTGTTCCAAAAACCTACAAAACTGCCGATATTAAAAATGTATTGTACGCAGCAGATTTCAGGAATTACCCGGCTGAATTAATAAAGGTTATTGATTTTGCATTGCCGCTTAAAGCACCTGTTGAGGTATTGCATTTTACATGGCCCGATGAAATTACTTTAGATGAAAAAACCATTGAAGCTGCATTTAAGAAACAGTATAAGTATGGCCTGAAGATACATTTTGAAAAAAATGATGCCGTTCATTCGCTGATTCAAAATCTGCAAACCCAAATCAGGATAAGGAAGCCATCCGTTGTAATCATGTTTACAAATCAGCAAAGAACTTTCTTTCAGAAACTTTTCCTTTCCAGCAAATCAGAGGAATTATCTTTTCAGGCAAAAGTGCCTTTACTGGTTTTCAATAAGCTCCAGAACAAATAAAAAATCTGTTTTGATGAACTGGCACAGATTAAGTATTGCAGAAACATTTGAATTGCTGGGGACAAACCATCAGGGTTTAAGTGCAATTACTGCTGATGAAAAGCTGCTGAAGACTGGCCCCAATGAATTAAAGGAAGGCAAAAAGAAAAGCATAGCCGTGATGCTGCTGTCGCAGTTTAAAGATGTGATGATTTTAATTTTAATGGTTGCTGCAATTATATCAGGTATCATTGGCGACCTTACAGATACGATCGTTATCCTTATTATTGTTTTACTAAATGCCATAGTTGGTTTCTTTCAGGAATACCGTGCAGAAAAAGCAATGCAGGCCTTAAAACAAATGGCTGTTACACAGGCAAGGGTGCTACGTGATGGATACATAAGCTGGGTGCCTGCCACGGTTTTAGTGCCGGGCGATATTGTACTGCTAGAAGCAGGTAATGCTGTGCCTGCAGATGTACGCATAATTGAATCCGTCAATTTAAAAATTGAAGAAGCTGCATTAACCGGAGAATCACATGCAATTGAAAAAATTACCCACTCATTAGGAATAGACGATTTGCCATTGGGAGATAAAAAAAATATGGCATTCAAAGGTACATTTGTTATTTACGGCCGCGGTACTGCTGTAGTGATTGCTACCGGTATGCAAACAGAGTTAGGCCGCATAGCTGAAATGCTGCAGGAAGATGAAATGCTTACCCCTTTACAACAACGTATGGCTTCATTTGGAAAAAAGCTTTCTGTACTGGTTTTGTTTTTATGCGGTTTATTTTTTCTTGCAGGATGGTTACGTGGTGAGGATATAACAAAAATGGTACTCACCAGTATTTCGCTGGCAGTAGCAGCCATTCCGGAAGCATTACCAGCTGTTATTACAATTTCACTTGCATTGGCTGCAAGAAGAATGATACGCTTTAACAGCCTTATCAGAAAATTACCGGCTGTAGAAACATTAGGTTCCGTTACATACATCTGTACTGATAAAACAGGTACGCTTACCAAAAACAAAATGCATGTGGAAGATGTTTTCGTAAATGGAAAACTGTATGAACGAAATGCTTTGTTCTCTATAAAGCAACTGGATAATGTACAATTATTGTTACATGCTTTTGCACTCAATAATGATGCTGTGGAAGGGGCTGATAAAATAATAAAAGGTGATAGTACTGAAATTGCCCTAATGGAAACAGCAAGGGAACAAAATATACAACCGGATGTATGGCCCCGGTTATCAGAAATTGCTTTTGATGCAGACAGGAAACTGATGACCACTTTTCACAGGTATGATAATAAAATAATTTCCTTCACCAAAGGGGCACCGGATATTTTACTGCAACGATGTATAGATATTGACTTTTATGCCATGCAAAAACAGGTAGATGACATGGCAACTGAAGGTCACCGCATACTGGGCTTTGCTTATCGTTATTGGGATACATTGCCAGAAAATCCGGATAGTGAAACTTACGAAACCGGCTTGCAGTTTTTAGGATTAACCGGTATAATAGACCCGCCACGGGAAGAAGTATTTGATGCAGTAGCCCAATGTAAAACAGCTGGTATTGTACCTGTAATGATAACCGGCGATCATCCGCTTACAGCAAAAACCATTGCACAACGCATTGGCATTTTAAGCAGCGAAAAGGATTTAATAATAACCGGACAGCAGCTGGCTGCTTTAGACAATGACAGTTTTTTAAGCAAAATAGAAAAGATAAAAGTTTATGCCAGGGTTTCGCCTGAACAAAAACTACTGATTGTAAAAACATTGCAACAGAAAGGCCATTATGTAGCCATGACAGGTGATGGAGTAAATGATGCCCCATCTTTAAAACGGGCAAATATTGGTATTGCCATGGGTATCACGGGTACAGATGTTTCCAAAGAAGCTGCTCACATGATTTTGCTTGATGATAATTTTTCCACCATTGTAAAAGCTGTAAGAGAAGGAAGAAGGATTTATGATAATATCCTCAAGTTTATCAAATACCTTATGACCACCAACTCTGGTGAACTGTGGACTTTATTGTTAGGGCCTATGATTGGCTTACCTGTTGCGCTGTTGCCCATCCATATTTTATGGATTAACTTAGTATCGGATGGCCTGCCTGCAATTTCATTATCGTTTGAGAAAGCAGAGAAAGATATAATGAACCGGCCACCACGACCACCGCAGCAAAGTATTTTCGCCAATGGCAGGGGCTTACACATGATATGGGTAGGAATATGGATGGCAGGTATCGCATTATCTGTACAGGCCTGGGCTGTTAATAATGGGTTACATTGGCAAACCATTGTATTTAATATTTTATGCTTAAGCCAGATGGCGCATGTAATGGCAATCCGCTTTGAAAAACAATCCTTGTTTGGAGCTGAAATATTTTCAAACAGACCACTTATTGGCGCAGTGGTTATAGCTTTACTGTTGCAGTTTGTTATTACTTATACTCCATTGTTACAACCCATTTTTCAAACAGAAGCTTTAACGCTCAATGAATTTTTATTGGTTGGGGCAGCTTCCTCGCTGGTGTTTTTTGCGGTGGAAATAGAAAAAAAAATAGCAGGAAGAAAAAAAGAAAATAAAGTACAGCTGTGATATTCATAAGAAGGACAAATCCTGCCGAAAGACATCTCTCTTCCTGTAATAGGTTCACTACAAAATAAAATTAAAAGATCAGATCATTGAGGAGTATTCAATTCAATGATACTACTTCCCCACACCTCTCATTTTATATTTTAAAAAATATTTTGCAAAAAAATTGCGAAACCGAATAGTTGCATATATATTTGCAACCGATTAGCTGCGCAATTAAAAATTCAATAAAATGAGACGAGACATTTTTCAAGCAATAGCAGACCCCACCAGGCGGGCAATTATTATCTTAATTGCATCGCAGGCCATGACGCCGAATGCCATTGCTGATAACTTTCACACTTCCCGGCAATCGGTTTCAAAACACCTGCGCATACTTACAGAATGCGAACTGGTGAAACAGGAACAGCAAGGCAGGGAAATTTACTACTCACTTGAAATTGACAAAATGAAAGAGATCGATAAATGGATTGACCAATTCAGGGCAATATGGGAAACCCGCTTCAATCAACTTGACAAAGTATTATCAACCATTAAAAGGCAAAAAAAATGAACAACTTATTATTTGATTTCACACTGGACAAATCGAAAAAAACGGCCTTCATAAACAGGGAATTTGATGCCGACCTTTCGCTGGTATGGGATGCTTTTACCAAACCCGAAATTCTTGATCAATGGTGGGCACCTAAACCCTGGTCCTCAAAAACAAAAGTGATGAATTTTGAACCGGGTGGGCGAAGATTTTATGCCATGGTTAGCCCCGAGGGGCTGGAACGCTGGTCTGTTCAGCAATACAGTTCCATCAGCCCGAAAACCAATTTTAAATTTTTGAACGCTTTTGCAGATGAAAATGAAAATCCGGAGTTGCCAGGTTCTGAGTGGGATCTGAATTTCAGCGAAGAGAAGGGAATAACAAAAGTGAGCGTTACTATTTATAATGAATCGCTTGAACGCATGGAGCGGATGATTGAAATGGGTTTCAAAGAAGGATTTATGATGACATTGAAAAGCCTGGAAAGCCTGTTGGCAACTTTATCACAAAAATGATTTTCGTTTTCAAAACATCTGTAAAAACTAAAATGCAGGTAAAGAAACTAAAACCGCATATTGACAAAATGCTGCCAAAAGCAATATGGAATTTTGATCTTACAGACTGCGACAAGATTTTGCGTATTGAAAGCGGAGAAAATGACGTCTCAAAAATAATTGATTTGCTACATGTTCATAACTATAGTTGCGAAGAACTAGCATAAAAAAAAGAAAATAAACAATTAAAAAATCTAAAAAAATAAAGACCATGCCAATTATCAATCCTCACATTAACTTCAATGGAAATGCCGAAGAAGCATTTACATTTTACAAATCAGTATTTGGCGGAGAGTTTGCCAAGATTATTCGTTTCAAAGACCTTGCAAGTACCGAATTTAAAGTTGCAGAAAAAGAAGAAAATAAAATTATGCATATTGCCTTGCCTATCGGCAAAACCAATATGTTGATGGCCAATGACGTTCCGGAATTTATGGGAAAAACAAATGAAAATGAGAACAGAAGTAAAATTGTAATACATACAGAAAGTAAAGAAGATGCAGACAAATTATTTAATGGACTTTCAGCAGGAGGACAAATAGAAGGACCTATTGGTGATAGTCCCTGGGGCTCATATTTTGGTTGTTTTAGAGATAAATACGGTATTGAGTGGATGGTGGAATTTGAACCAGAATATAAAGAACAATTGTAACCGGATCAACGCTGCAAAGTCTTTAAAATGTATTTTTAAAAAGCCAAAACAAGTAACCCGTAATTTTTCTTTTTATGAGCATACAAAAACAAATCAAAGACTATATTGCCAGTCAGCCTGAACCAAAACATAGTGACATGCAGGCGTTGCACCTGAGCATTCTGCAAACAATGCCGGGATGTAAATTATGGTTCCTGGATGGTAAAGACAGCACAGGTAAAACTGTTTCTAATCCTAATATCGGATATGGATCTTATACCATAAAATATGCTGATGGAACAACAAGGGAGTTTTATCAGATTGGTTTGAGCGCAAACACAACAGGAATCTCTGTCTACATCATGGGTATAAAAGATAAAACATACTTAGTCCAAACGTTTGGAAAAAAAATAGGCAAGGCGAGCGTGAGTGGTTATTGCATTAAGTTCAAGACTATAAAAGATATAAACATTGATATACTTCAGGCGGCAATACGGGATGGGGTTGAGATAACAGGCAAAACTAACTAACGAAAAACATTGAACTCCTGACATCCGTCACCATATATATAAACGCCAGAGAGCGTAAAATAAAAAATTATAAATTTCTTTTTAAAAATAAATCCAACTATCAACCGGATTAACCCCGAAGCCTTAGCTGAATTACTTTTAGATTCACTTAAAGAAGCAGATCAAAACCGCAGCATAGTAGGGCAGCTGTTCTACACATCGGCTATTCGTTACAGATTCGGCTACGCCCCCATTCCTGCCTTAACAGCAAGCAATAACAAACCGGGCAAGAATTTTATTTATGAGCTCCCGCCATCTTCACATTAGCTTATCACTTACATTTGCTAAAAAACTACATCATGAAAAAAATAGTATTACTCTTAAATGCCGTTTTGTTATTATCGATGGCCAATGCACAAACATTAACCACACCCCAGCCATCGCCTACGCAAACTATAAAACAAAACTTTAGCCTGGGCTCTATTGAATTAAATTACAGCCGCCCGGCAAAAAAGGGTCGTAAAATAATGGGCGACCTGGTACCCTTTGGCAAAGTATGGCGCACCGGTGCCAATAATGCCACTACCCTTACCTTTAGCGATGATGTAACCATTGGCGGCACAGAAGTAAAAGCTGGCAAATACGGTTTACTTACCATACCCGATGCAGATAAATGGACCATCATCATAACTAAAGATGTTAACGTAAGCTCGCCCGCCGCCTACAAACAGGAAAACGATGTGGTTCGCCTGCAGGCCGATGTGGTTAAAACCCCGTTTACTGTAGAAAACTTCACCATCAACTTTGCCAATATTACCGGCAGCAGCTGCAACCTGGAAATGATGTGGGAGAATACCTATGTTAACTTTGCCATTACCGCCGGCACCGATGCCAAAGTAATGAAGCAGATTGATAATTTAATGAATAAGGATAACAGGCCTTATTTTAATGCAGCATCTTATTATTATGATAATGGCAAAGACCTGAACCAGGCACTTAGCTGGGTAAACAAAGCCATTGAAACGAATAAAGAAGCTTACTGGATGACTATGCTGAAAGCACGTATACACCTGAAACTGGGAGATAAAGCCGCTGCCAAAGCAGCTGCCACCACTACCATTGATTTAGCTACAAAAGGTAAAAACGATGATTATGTAAAGATGGCTACTGATCTCATAGCCGGGTTATAATATAATAGTATCACTAAAAAAGAGGCTGTCCCACAAGGACAGCCTCTTTCTATATAAAGTTTTACAATGCTTAAAACTTATTAACCATCTGTGTAGTGGTTTTTCCCTGTAGTTTTAGTTTCAAAATATAGCTTCCTTTTTGTAAGTTGCTCATATCAATCTGCAGGTTTTGTTCACCGGCCGCAAGTACAACGGGTTGTGTAACCATGTTTCTGCCGGCCATATCAAAAATTTCAACAGCTGTTCTTTCGGCAGTTGTTGCCTTTATTTTTACATTTAAAATACCATGTACCGGATTTGGATAAATAGTAAAATAAGATACCGGCATTGTACTGCGGTCAACTGTTTTTATATCGGTAAAACTAATATTGCCTTTTGTATTTTTTTGTACCAGTCTGTAATAAGCAACGCCTTCTAAAGGTTGCTCATCAAAAATACCATAGCCATTTACAGCATCTGAAATTCCCTTGCCGGTAAGGCTTCCAATCCTGGTATAAGTTCTTCCATAATTATCTGAACGCTCAATATCATAAACCTGGTTTGATAACTCATTGGATGTTGTCCACTTCAGTACTACCCTGTTTGGTTCATTAATGGTAAAGAAAGATGTGATACTTGTATTATTAAACAAAGCAGCATCATTACGGGTGTACCAGATTGGTGCAGTAACAATTCTTGATCCGTCGGTTTCGGTAATATCCAGGTAATAATAACGCTGCGATAAATTTGCCAGCCCATTATCAGTAAAACTAAAACTGCCATTTGTAATAGTGGTAAGTATGGTTGCTGCAGTACCACTGCCCGGTACACCATACATTACATTTACAGATGCAACGGTGTTGGATGTAACACTGCCCAAAGTAATAACCGGCGCTCCGGCCTTGGTTACAATACTGCCCATTTCTTCACTGTTTACCCTGTATGTAATTTTTGCATTACAATCCTGCGATGCATAAAAACGCATTTTACGCATGGCATCCAGTAAACTGTTTTCGGTTAAGTCGGGTGCCATTACCACCAGCCTGCTATGTGTTGTTCTTCCAAAAGTAAGGTTGTGGTTATCGTGATCAATTGTAGGGCCCAGGTGATAGCCTTTTGACAACATGTTTTTGTAATAAGATAAATACGACATGGAAGTAGCCGGATTGGAGTAGGTTATATTGGTAGAAAATGCCGGGCCGCTTTCTACTGCACTGCCCACCACAGCATTATCTGCCGCCAGGTCGTAAGTGCCGTTCAGCAGGTCGTTATAATCTGTACTGTTTGGATGTGCCAGGTATGCCAATGCATTATTGCCATGGCGGTTGATGATATCAAATAAACCACCGGTGCCTTTATAAACACTTTTGGGAACCAATATCTGGTAATTTCCGGGATCCCATCCAACAAGCGAATCCATACCGTACACAATTACGTGCCCGCCGCCGCTTATTACTCCCCACTCCATACCATACATACCTACAAAGGTTGATGTGGTGGCAGTTGCAGCCTGTGTACGGCCGGGTTGCCAGTCGGCTAAATGCATGCCTGCTGCCACATGGTTGTGTTCGCTAAGTCCCAGAAAATCGAAACAAAGTGAGTTCTTGGCAAACGCATAATCATCTGCGGGTACAAGCAGGGTATTATCTGCATTACCATCGGAGTAGCTGCTGTGTGCATGCATGTTTCCAAAATAAAAATTGAGTGGCCCTGTTACCACTACATTTGAATTACCGGTAAGCTGCTCCTTATTATCATTTAAACCGGTACTGGTAAAATTAATAAGTGCATTGTAATTGGTATTAGCTGTTGCAGGTATAAACCTTACGTAAACTGTTTGCCCTGCCTGTGCTTCTGTTGCTGTATAATTTAGCGATGAGGCAAATACAGTTCCATCTTTCGAGATTTCGAATCCGGTTGGAGATGTAAGTGTTAATGCAGTGGTGATATTGGTAGTGGTATAACTAAAATTTTGATTGGCAGATACTGAGCCTGCTGCAACAAAACCAAAATTAAGCGTAGCCGGATTTACTGTAACAGAAGCTGATGGTTGCGCTAATGTGGTAAACGACCAGATTGCCGAACCGGTGATGCCAGCAAAATTATTTCCGGCAAGGTCTTTAAAAGTACCTGCGGGCATTTCTACATAGTAACCGGTGCTGTATGCAAGGCCAGTAAAAGGAATGGTTGCTGCTGCGCCGCTTACTGTTACGGTTGCCGAAGTAACTGCTGTGGTATTTACGATGGCAGCATCGCTTGTTCTTTTAACTACAATATCGCCAACAGTACCCTTCTGAATATTTTCGCTGAAAGTTATAACCAGGTTTCCATTTAGCGAAACGCCGGTAGCAGCGTTTGCCGGATTTAAAACAGCTATTACCGGAGGCGTTACATCACTGCCATTTAATTGTATTGAAAAATCATCCATAGCCAATCCATCATCGGCACCGCTGGCATCGGCATCATTTAAGCGTAACCAGAATATTGCATTATTGGCAATACTTAAACCGGTGATGACAGTTGATTTTAAAGTCCGGTTTGCTGCCGCATTGCCATCTTTTGCGCCGGTGGTGGTTGTAGCGGGCGAAACAAAATCCAATGCATTATTATCAACCCATGTACCGGTTGATAATGAAGTGGCATTAAGGCTGTATTGAAAATCAAGCTGATCGGTTCGGCCAGCTGTGCCGCAGCGCCATTGTTCGCCTGTATATGAAATGGTTAAGGAAGTTATGGTTTGGCCGGTGCTGTTTTTTATCTGCACACCCAATACAGGTATAAGTGAACCCGATCTTAATCCTCCAAAAGCCCTTTCTGTATTGGTTCCGGTACCATAACTGTAGGTATCGCCTGTTGTAGATGAACCGGCATCTGTTGTGTAAGATGTATTTGCATTGGTACCTGTTTCCAGCAGTTTCCATCCTGTTGGTAAAACAGTAGATGTGCCTGCAGTGGCTTTAAGCGTATTAAAATTTTGTGTGTAAGCTGTTGCAGTTGTTGTAATGATAACCTGTGCAGCAGTTGTAAGGGAAATAAAAAAAGCAAGTATACAAAGAATGCTCTTTGTAAAGAGGTTGATTTTTTTCATAAGTAAATAGTTTTAGCTTGTAAGAAAGGAATTTAAATTAACATTCTTTAATTTCTTTTATAAACAAATTGTGAATTATTAAAATAAAGTAATTTTCCATATCGGTCACCAGTATTTATACCAAGGAATTATGCCTGCTATACTTTCTTTAAATACCCTTTCTTAGATTTTTATAAATTGACAAAGTTGTTTTTACCGTATTTTTTATGATTGTTGTACCCCTGGTTATACAACAGGTATTCATCAGAAATTATCCGCCCTTTTTAATTATATTGCAGTGCAACATTTTTAATCAATAAGGTATCTGCCTGAAGTAAACTAACTGCATACCAAATGAAAAAGCTCTTACTGCTTTTGTTATTATTACCAGGACTTGCTTTTGCACAAAAAGGGCCCTTTGTTAATTCTGCTGTTTCTGCCGCCTGCGCCGGATATGGCATGGTTCCGGATATGGCAATACCGGTTTGCGGCAGTAAAGTTTTTCACCAGGGCAATGTAACAACCTGTACCGGACCAGATATAAACCCAACACAATGCATCGGTAACGGTAATTTCCCTTCTACCAGGTCATTCTGGTATAAATTCAAATGTTTTCAGGCTGGCACCCTTGGTTTTTTACTTACTCCTCTTACAGCAACCGACGATTATGATTTTATAGTTTTTGATATTACCGGCCATAACCCCAATGATGTTTTTACCGATCACTCGCTGGTATTAACGCTTAATGGTACGGGCACAACCGGCGTTACCGGATGTGCTCCATCCGGAACTACACTGGTTGAGTGTTACAATACTCCCGGTATTCTTATTAATAAAATGCCAGACCTGTTAGCTGGTCACAATTATTTATTAATGGTTACCAACTACAGTAACTCGCCTTCGGGTTATGACCTTATTTTTCAGGATGGCACTGCAGTTATTTCCGACGGTATTCCTCCTGCCATAGATCATGTAGATGGTGGCTGCTCTAAATTAAACGTAGTTTTTACAACTGATATTAAGTGTAACAGCGTAACATTCAGCGGTAGCGAGTTTACCATTAACCCCGGAGCCATTAAACCAATCAGTGTTACATCTAATTGCCAGTTTGGTGATCTTACCATTACCAGTTTAACCGCTAATCTTGCCACGACATTGGCTCCCGGTAATTATACACTAACTGTTAACGACGGAACAGATGCTGATACCTACAGAAATGTTTGCGATGATACCATGCCAAGAGGAACAACGGTAAATTTTACCGTAATACAGCCTATTGGCAACTTTGCATTACCACCCGAAACATGCCGGGGTAATGTTACCAACTTTGTAAGCTCAAGCGATCCGCTGCCCGGCAATACGGTTACACAATGGCATTGGGATTTTGGAGATCCCGGCAGTGGTGCAGCCAATACATCTGCCCTGCAAAACCCATCACATACTTTTAGTACCACCGGTAATTTTTTGGTTAAGCACTGGATTGTAAATAGTGTTGGTTGCAACAGCGATACTTCAGCGCAACTTGTAAGCGTTATACCGCTTCATAATATTGCATTGAATGGCGGTACGCCCAGCCAGACAGTCTGTATTAATAATCCTATTGCAGCATTTACCTTAAACATCAGCGGTGGCGCAACCGGCATACAACCTGCAGCTAATTTACCTGCCGGTGTTACAGCTACATTAACCGGTAATATCATACTCATACAAGGCATCCCAACCGTTGCCGGCACATTTAATTATACCATTACCACAACCGGTAACAGTTGCACTCCTGCAGTTTATAACGGCACTATTACTGTTACTGGAGATGCTACTCTCACCCGTTCATCTGCCGCAGGCACCGATGCACAAGAGCTTTGCCGTAACAGTGCCATTACCGATATAACTTATGTTTTTGGCGGAACTGCCACCGGTGCTACCGTAACAGGATTGCCTGCCGGTGTCACCTGGTCAATTACCGGCAACACTGTTACTATTACCGGAAGCCCGACAGTTTCATCGCCGGCCGTATTTACTTACACAGTTGCTACACTTGGCCCATGCGTAAAGCCAAGCCTTAACGGTACTATTTTAGTTAATGACTTGCCTACCGCTGCATTTACAAACTCTGCACCCAAATGCGAAACCAGGGTGATCAGTTTCACCGATGGATCTACTGCAAATGTTGGTACGCTTGACCAATGGACATGGGATTTTGGTGATGGCCCTCCAACAAGTGCTTTACAAAATCCTACGCATGTGTATGCTGCTGCAGGTGCTTATACCGTAACACTTACTGTAAGAAATAATAAAGGCTGTATCAGCAACCCCATATCATCTGCTGTAATAAATATTGATAACAGGCCGCAGGCCGGTTTCATAATTCCTGAAGTATGTTTAAACGACAGCTATGCCCAATTCATTGATACCAGTAAACTTTTAAATGCTGCCATCAACAATTGGGAATGGAATTTTGGAGATCCCGGCTCGGGCGCTTTAAATACATCTAATTTACAAAACCCAACACATAGTTATGCTGTGCTTGGCAGTCATAATGTTCGTTTAATTGTATGGAATAATATTAAAGGTTGCAGGGATACTATTATACAAACATTGGTCATAAACGGAAGTTTTCCGGTTGCTAATTTTAATGTAAATAATCCTGCTGCACTTTGTGCCAACGATTCGGTTGGTATTGTAGAAGCATCCAGTGTTTTCCCCGGCTCTATCGGCAAGGTTGAAATTTACTGGGATAATGTAAATGCACCCGGTGTTTTTCAAACAGATAACTTTCCGTTTACCGGAAAAACCTACAAACATTTGTATGCTAATTTCCAATCGCCACTTACCAAAACATTTACCATTCGCTATCGTGCTTATTCCGGCGGTGTTTGTGTGAATGATAAACTGGCCAACATCACGGTTCATGCAGTACCATTGGTACAGTTTAATAATATACCCAATACCTGTTTGCTTGTACCACCATTCCAGCTAACACAAGCCAGCGAAATTGGTGCTGTGCCGGGTTCCGGTGTTTACAGCGGTCCGGGTGTTTCGGCATCAGGCATATTTAATCCGCAGGTTGCGGGTGTGGGTACACATACCATCACGTACACATTCACTTCAACCGCCGCAGGCTGTGTTGACTTTAAAAGCAATACCATTACCGTATTGGATACTGCACATGCTGCATTTAGTTTTGTATCGCCCAGTTGTGAGCAACTGCCCACTTCATTTACTGATATATCTACTGCACCGCCAACAGTTACCATGGCCAATACTGTTTGGGATTTTGGAGATTTAACACCCACAGAAAATCATGCACCTGGTTCTACTTTCGGGCATTTGTTTCCGGCCCCCGGTACCTATACCGTAAATATGTACAATGTATCGGCTGCGGGTTGCAGAAGTACGGTTACCACAAGGCAGGTTACTATTGATCCTAATCATGCTATCTCATTAACATCGGCCAATAATATTCAAACACGTTGTATCAATAACAGTATTGCACCTATCATTTATAACCTTGCTGGTGGTGCTACAGGAGTTACTATTACAAACCTGCCTCCGGGCGTAACATATACTGTTGTAGGCAATACGGTTACCATTTCAGGCACACCAACATCTACACTTAATTCGCCTTATAATTTCAGCATACAAACTACAGGTAATACATGTGTAGTTGCACAGGCTATTGGTACAATAACAGTTGAGCCCGATCATACCATTGCATTTAGCGCAGGCGATACCACACAATCTGTTTGTGTAAATACACCCATCATTCCTATTGTGTACAATATTGGAGGCGGCGCCAGCAATGTTACCATTGCCAATTTACCTCCGGGCATTGTGTATATGGTAGCGGGCAATACAGTAACCATCAGCGGCTCTCCCACTACAACAACCGGCGGGCCTTTATTTCAGTATGCTATACAAACAACAGGCAACACCTGTATTAAAGCAAATGCTTCCGGAGAGATAAGAGTGAACCCCTACCCCGTTCCTAATTTTACATTGGACAAGCCGGGCTATTGTGTACCCAATGCCATTGTTAAGTTTAACAACACATCTGCCATGCCCGATGCAAGCCAGATGACATATGACTGGAATTTTGGTGAACCTTCCAGTTTATTAAACAATACTTCTACCCTGGTTCATCCATCGCATTGGTATGCTACCGAAGGACCCTTTAAAGTAAAACTTGCAGCAAAAAGTATGGCTGTACTTAATGGCAATGTAATTGGCTGCCTGCATGATACAACCATCGACCTGGTGACCATTCATCCGCAGCCAATGGCAAACTTTGTGCAAAGTCAGCCCAGCGCCTGTTTAGGCGATGTTTTAAGCTTTACAGATAAATCATTACCGCTGGATGGCATTACCACCAAATGGTTTTGGGATATGGGCGATGGAACAACATTTGACATACCCAATTTTACATACACTCATGCAGATACACTGGATTATAACATTCGGTTTTATATCGTTAACAGTCATGGCTGCAACAGTGATACCATCAACAGACCGTTTAAAGTTTATCCAAACCCTACAGTTTATGCCGGCGAAGACAAAATGATACTGCAGGGCGCCAGGGTAATTTTTGCGCCTGTTACCACCGGTGTGCAACTGCAATATTTATGGACACCCAACCTGTATTTAGTCAATAACAACAACACGATAAAAAATGCGGTGGCTAATCCGCAGGAAAGTATTACCTACACGCTGGTTGTTACTGCCCGTGGGGGTTGCCAGCGCCGTGATGATATTTATATTAAAGTGCTGAAGCCACCGGTAATACCCAACACCTTTACACCCAATAATGATGGCACCAATGATAAATGGCTCATCACTTATTTAAACGATTACCCGGATTGCCAGGTAGAAGTATTTACCCGTGCCGGCCAGCTGGTATTTAAAAGTGTAAAAGGATACCGCATACCATGGGATGGCATGAAAAACGGTAAGCCCCTGCCGGTTGATACCTACTATTATATTATTGATCCCGGTAACGGAAGAGACCCGATTACGGGGTATATAACGTTGATGAAATAGATTTTTAGCCCTTGTGTGAAGAGGATTTGTTGAACAGTTTTTCATTGATAAACTTTCGGAAAGTGTATAAAGAGTTGCGTATATTTATGAGTCGTGTGTCATACTAAACAGCATTATCCTTCGACAATAAAAAAATGAAAACACGCCTACTCATAGCTACTTGTTTTTTGACAGTTATCATACTTCAACTTGTTCCATATAGCACAACTTTAAACAACATAACTACCATACACTCTGACGGCATTCTTCCGAATTTGTTCATATTTTTAATAATCTGCCTTTTTTTATTGTTCGCTTCGATTGCATTGACACAGTTTAAATTCAAGCAACCACTTCAAGGACAACTAATAATAAAAAGAAAGGACCTGAATTTAGTACAGCAGTTTTCTGTAATTGCATTTTGGGCGGCATTTGTAGTGACATCGCAACTTCTTGCTAAAGGCTACTTGCATTTTTTCAAAGGGACAGCACCTTACTTTTTCATTATTTTGGGTGCCTTTTTAATTTATGAATTATTTACAAAATGGTTTGTGCGACACAGCAGACCAGATTTTTTATCTATAGACTCCAATGCTGTCTATTTAAAGAGTCTTTTTAGTAAAGGCAAACGAAAAATGGAGAGCTTGAAATCAGTTAGTTACGACACAAAACGAAATGCAATCTTGTTGACATTCCAAGAAGGGTTAGACAACATTAAATTATACTTGACAGACTATGAAATCAACGACATTCATAGTTTGATTAACAAAATCAAGCAGACAAAGGGTGACATAATACTTATTGAAGAAAGCTTCAACAAATATTTTGCCCCAAATAATTAGCTTGACTGATGTACGAACACACAACATGAACTGTGTAAAAAAACAAATAAACATCAGCCTCAAGCTCCCTCCTACTGACAAAGCTTTATTATATCAGTATCCTTACTGCACATCTGAATCTAATTTATTTTAGTGGCGGCATTATATAAAGTAAGGTTTTTTATAGCCTCCTCTTTGCCGGCACCTCTGCTAATCCGGTAGAGTTAATTCTACAAAAATCCATTGTCAGCACTGTTTTCAAATAAATTCTACCCAACTGTAGAAATTGTTTTAGAACAATGCTTTGATTTTATTGGAATAATGTCTACCTTAAAATTCAACCCTTCATCAACCAAAACCTTTATTATGAAAAAACTCACCTTTACACTCCTTTCGTTTCTTTTTTTAATGAACCAGGTCAATGCACAATGCACGGGATTGGGCACAATCAGCTACCAGAAATGGAATAATATAAATGGTACTGCTGTTGTTAAC
Source organism: uncultured Chitinophagaceae bacterium (assembly GCA_963715585.1). Taxonomy (GTDB): domain Bacteria; phylum Bacteroidota; class Bacteroidia; order Chitinophagales; family Chitinophagaceae; genus Ferruginibacter. Next base: position 2,098,825 of record OY970254.1, read on the forward strand.
CTAACATCAAATGCCAATTATCCAAACAGCCCCTCTTCATCAGGCACAAGAACACTTTTTGAAATGCCTAACAACCAGGGTAACAATTTTGGCCTCAGGATGAAAGGTTATATATGCCCGCCAACAACCGGTAATTATATATTCTGGATAGCAAGCGATGATAATAGTGAGTTGTGGTTAAGTACAAACAGCAGTACTGCCAACAAAATAAAAATTGCCTACCATACCGGCTTCACAAATTCCCGGCAGTGGAATAAATACAGTACACAAAAATCAGCATCCATAAGCCTGGTGGCAGGGCAACTGTATTATGTGGAAGCTTTAATGAAAGATGGTACCAGTAGCGATAATCTTGCTGTAGGATGGGCTAAACCGGGGCAAGCCACCAGTGCGCCCAGTGAAGTAATACCCGGTAACAGGTTAACCACAACAGCTCCAGACACACAGGCTCCAACTGCCCCAACAAACCTGTCAGCTTCAGCCATCACACAAAATTCTTTTACATTATCGTGGACGGCTTCAACAGATAATGTGGCTGTAACCGGCTATGATGTTTATCAGAATGGCGTAAAAATAAATGCAACCAATATTACAGTTACCTCTTACAATGTTACCGGACTATTACCCGGCACCGCTTATGATTATTATGTAAAAGCAAAAGATGCTGCCGGCAATCAATCGGCCAACAGCAATGTATTAAATGTTACCACCGCTACACCCGATGTTATACCTCCGTCTGCCCCAGCAAATCTGCAATCATCCATTATTACACAAACAGGTTTTACATTAAAATGGACAGCCTCAACAGATAATATTGCAGTAACCGGTTATGATGTATATAAAGATGGGGTGAAAATAAACGGATCATTAATTACTACCACTTCTTACAATGTAACTGGCCTTACTACCGCCACCACTTATTCTATGACAGTGAAAGCAAGAGATGCTGCTGGTAATGAAAGTACCGCCAGTATTGCCCTGCCGGTAACAACACTTATTTCCGAATCGCCTTCCGAAACATTTACCATGCGTACTGTACTGGCTAACCAGCGTATGCCGCATGATCTTGTTTATGGCCCCGATGATAATATCTGGTTTACAGAAAGGTTTGCCGGTAAAGTAAGTTTTGTAAACCCGGCAACATCGGTAAAAACCACTGTACTTACATTAGGCTCATCAATGGTACAGGCTGGCGGACAGGATGGATTAATGGGGCTTGCGCTGCACCCGGAATTTATGACCGGCAAACCTTATGTTTATATTTCGTACACCTATCAATCTTTAAGCCTTACCGTACGCAAAACCAGGATTGAAAGATATACCTACAATTCAACCACGCAGGTATTGGAATCGTCGGTAACCATATTACAGGATATACCGGGCAGCAACGATCATAACTCTGCCAGGATTGCCATAGGGCCCGATCTGAAATTATATTACTCTGTTGGCGATATGGGGGCCGGACAGTATGATAATATAAGCCGGGTAAACAATGCACAAAACCTGAATATTTATGAAGGAAAAATACTGAGGCTGAATACAGAGTTAATTGCAGGATCGTGGATACCAACAGATAACCCCTACAGCAATGGCGGGCAGCCCACAGCCGTATATTCATTTGGCCACCGCAATCCGCAGGGGCTGGTTTGGGCCAATGTAAACGGTACCGATATTTTGTACAGCGATGAACATGGCCCTTACAGTGATGATGAAATAAATACAATTGAAGTGGGCCGCAACTTTGGATGGCCCAATGTTATTGGCTGGTGCGATGGTAATTACAATGGCAGAACAACCGGAGGATTTACCATTGTAAGTGAGCAGGCAAATTGTACTGCACTAAATGTAAAAGAACCACTCCGCTCTTTGTTCCCGGTTACCAATCCCCCATCGGCTGGCGATAATATGCTGTGGCCATCGGTAGCTCCTTCCGGAGCAGATTTTTATGGTAGCAATGCCATACCCGGCTGGCAAAATTCACTGCTTATTACGAATCTTAAAAAAGGTACAGTGGCAAGATATAAACTTAGCAACGACGGGCAGAGTATCATTTCTGATACCACTCATTATTTCCGGGGATTAGGAAGATTCAGGGATGTTGTAGTATCGCCCGATGGAATGAAGATATATGTTGCCTGCGACTCAAGCGGTTCCACATCAGGCCCAACAGGTAACGTTACTACAGTGCCTGCAAACCCCGGAAGTATTCTTGAATTTACGTACGTTCCGCCTCCAGTTGCGCCTACTTTCTCAAAACAATTTAAAGAGGCACTGAAAGACAGAAGTATTGATGTGTACCCCAACCCGGCCACTGATTACTTTATTGTTTACAATTACAAAGAAGCCGGCAGCCGAACTATTGAACTGGCAGATATGAATGGAAGAATTGTTGTTAGAAAAAATTCAACATCAATGACTACCAGGATTGAAACAAGCCTTTTGCCCAACGGCCTTTACATACTGAATGTGAAAGATATTAATGGCATTGCTATACGTACAGAAAAAATTATTATTCAACATTGATAAAACCATGCATTATAAAAAAGCCACTTTTTTTAAGTGGCTTTTTTATTGCTTTTATTTTAAAGACAAACGTATTAGGAGGTATTTAACCTTACAGGCTTTATTTACTGACAAAGTTTTATTGCATCTGTACCCTTACTGCACATTTGTATCTTATTAATTTTGCCGGCAGCGTTATAATATAAAATGAGGGTACCATAGCCCATTTGATATGCATCCCAGGCGGCATCTTTTAGTTTTGGATGTCCCAGTATTGCAAAAAGGCTGGTGCGGCTGGCTCCCATCAACGCCGGTGTTAGTTTACCTTTAAACTTTTCTCCTATTTCAATGTACTGCCTGCCGGTATAAAAATTTATACTCTTATCAGGATAAAAAACACCTGCACAGATGGTAATGGAATCTTTTTCAATAATGCTGCTGAAACAGGGAAACTTGGTTTTTACTTCTACAATAGCTGATTTAGGAACCAACTCATTTACACTGCCAGCCAGTGCATCAACCGTAAAGGGTGGGCAAACAGGTGTTGCATTTAACTGTGCATTGGCAAAGCAGGCACTCATACTGAATGTAATAATCAGGAAGTAGGTTTTCATATTCATAGATATTAAATTACAAGATTAAAAATAAAAACTAAGCAATTATCGTGCTGCAAATATCCTGCTAACTTTTTTGCAAAAAAAATCCAATTTAGTTTGTCACAATAATATCCATCACCTGCCTTTTATCGGCACTTTCCCAGCGGTAGCGAACAGTGTAACCTTTGGTTTTATCAGTCTTCAGGCGAAAAGGTATTTTAACCGTTGCATTTACATTGCCTCCCTCCATAGCACCACCTACTTTTTTTAAAAGAATCTCTTTTATTTTTATTTCTTTATACGCAGAGTCGTACACCCAAAAATAATCTTTGCCCTGCAGCATACTGATCACATCGGTGCCATCAATTTTAGAAATATCCATATTGAGGTAGGCCATTTTTGAATCTGTTTTTACCGCTGTATCTACCGAAAAAGCAATGTTTTTAGCTTTAACCTCAGTAGTCATAAACATAGAGCCCACCGGGGCTTTAAGGGTTTGTACAGCTTTGGTGAGGTAGATCATTTCCTTGGGATAAGAAATGCTGATGGGATAGTCGAGCCTTAATTGTTTTTTCCCTTTCAGGTCAAACAGCCGTATTTTAACCGTTGCTTTTGAATTGGGTTGTATTACCCCCTCAGCAATACCAAATTTTAAACTAATCTCTTTCAGTTCTTTGGCTGTAAAACCTTTGGTTTCGTTTTGAAATAAAAGATTGGGAATAGTTCTGAGTACTTCTCCCTTTGAAGATACCAGGGTATACTCTGCACCTATAAAAACATTTTTTTTCTTGTCGGCAACAAAACCGGCAGGTTGTTGCAGGGTTATTTCTATCTCCCTGTTTAGGGGTATGCGGTTACCATAAATCTGCTCTCCATTAATTTTAACTGCAATTGTATTTGACCATATACCTTCGTTGTAAAATTGTATGCCGGTTAAAGGCAACATGCCTTTTTTTTGTGCCGTACAGAAAGGCATGCATAAAAAATAACCCACTGCTGCAAAGAAAAATGGTTTGAACATGGTGGTTTCTGTTTTTCTAAAGATAAGGTACATTTTCTTAAGATGATTTCAGGGTGGTACTGGCTTTATCAACAGCCTTGTTCTTTACGAAAACGGCTAAAGCTAAAAAATTGAAAAATCCACTTTATATTGTAGTAAAATTTATCTGCACAAATATGAGAAAGCATTACAGGATATTACTGCTGGCTTTATTCATCTTTACAGCAAAACAAAAATGCATTGGCCAGATCGTAAATATGGAAAGTCAGCGTTACCAGACAGATACTACCGGCTGGGCAGGTACAGCAGGTGGTAATTTTGCTTTAACCAATTACGGACAAAAAGTTTTTGCAGTAAATGCCCATGCACACGTACAATACAAATCTAAAAAAAGCCTTTACCTGTTTTTGGGTGGTTATGGTTTTTTAAAGGGCGATAAAAAATCTTTTGTTGATTATGGCTTTCTGCATTTTCGTTATAACTATAAACTTACAAAAGTAGTGCGGCTGGAAGCTTTTACCCAGGTACAGCAAAATGTGGTAACCAAGATACAGTACCGGTACCTGTTTGGAGCTGGTCCAAGGTTCAAAATACTGGGCCATGAAAAATTACGGATATATGCCGGCACTTTACCAATGTTTGAAATAGAAAAAGAAAAAGATAAACCAAAGCCGGTGTACGACTGGCGGCTCAGCAATTATCTTACCATTACTTTTGTACCCAATAAACAAACTGAGCTTACCACAACCACTTATTACCAGCCTGTATTGTTTGATATTGGTGATTACCGGTTGCTGAATCAGAGTTCTTTAAAAGTAAAGGCCAGCAAGAAAATATCCATCAGCATTAACTGGAATTACCAGTATGATGCATCGCCCGCCGCAGGCATTATTACAGATACCTACAACTTAAGCACTGGCATAGAAGTGGATTTATAAAACAGTTACACTATTAAAATTCAGGCATGAAGCAGAGCAGAAAGAAATTTTTAAAACAGTTTGGTACCGGTTTATTAGCCGCAGGCTTACCGGCAATACCGCTTACTTCTAATGCTGCTGAAACAGGTATTGATGCAAAAGATTTTACTGATGAAGGGCTGCCCGATGATGAGCGATACTGGAAACGCATTGCCAGAAAATATTATGAAGTTGCTGATGATTACATTAACCTGGAGAATGGTTACTACGGTATTCAACCCAAACCTGTACTGCATGCTTTTCAAAAGAACATAGTTACTGCCAATAAACAGGCAGCCAGGTTTGCCAGAAAAGATTATCCCGGCATTGCCACTGCAGTTAAAAATGAACTGGCTTCTTTTTTAGAAGTTTCAGAAGAAGAGATCATTATTACACGCAATGCTACAGAGGCATTAAATATTGCCATACAGGGTTACCCGTTTAAAGCCGGCGATGAAGTGCTGCTAAACCAGCTTGACTATTTCAGCATGATTGAAGCTTTTAAAATGCTGGAAACAAGGGGACAACTAAAAGTGAATACTTTTGAAATGCCGCTGTTGCCACAAAGCGATGATGAAATTATAGAGCAGTATCGCAAACTGATAACAGAAAAAACAAAAGTTATTTTGCTTACGCATGTTTCCAATATCAACGGTTTAATAATGCCTGTTGCAAAAATTGCTGCTATGGCAAAAACAAAAGGCATTGATACCATCACCGACTCGGCACATGCATTAGGACAAGTAACTTTCAGCCTGCCGCAGCTGTCATCAGATTTTGTGGGCCTCAACCTGCATAAATGGATAGGCAACCCGGTTGGAGCCGGTGTGCTTTATATTAAAAAGGAAAGAATAAAAGAAATGAAGCCTTTATTTGGCGATGTAGCCGCAGCAGAAAACAGCATTAACAAACTGGCGCATTTTGGCACCACTCCTTTTGCAGTAGTTATGACGATACCTGATAGCCTTGCTTTCCACCGGATGATGGGTGTAGAAAAAATATCAAAGCGGTTGCATTACCTGAAAACTATCTGGGTTAATGCAGTTAAAGATCATCCAAATGTGGAAGTGGTTACACCTGTAAATTTATCGGCTGCCATTGCATCTTTTCGTATAAAAAATAAAACAGGAGCTGAAGTGGCAGATTATTTATTTAAAGAACATAAAATCTTTACCGTAGCACGACAGCTGGGTAAGCAAGGCTGTGTAAGGGTTACGCCCGGTATTTATAATAGTGCTGCTGATGTTCAAAAACTGGCGGAGGCAATAAAATTGTTTGCAGATCAATGAAACCCTCTTAATGAAACTCAGCATTGATAAGGTCAATAACACTCACCGTTTTATTTCCGAACATAAAGCTGGCCCAGTATTTTGTCTTGCTAAGGCGGTTTAAAACTAAAAAAAGCGATAACCCCTCATCCTGTGACCACCATTTTTTTCCTCGCCTTACACCGGCCAATGCATTTTTTGCAGTAAGATGGCCACCTGCCGGATGTATAAGCCAGGCGTACATCGTAAACTGCCCTACCCCTTCCATAGTAAGAAAAAAATCATCAATGGATCTTAATATCTCTTTGTCGCCGGTAAAATATTTTTGTTGCCGGTAATTTAAAGCAAGCAGTGCAAGCTTTGCCATACTGCGTACTTTCGATTTTCTTTGGTAGGCTGCTGCAGCAAAAAAAGCTCAGTCTCCTCCCGAAACATGGTGGTATAAATCGTGTCTTTTTCAAAATAATCCTGTATGATGTCATCGGAGAAATTAACGTTGGCAAACATTTTATCCTGCTCATATGCTGTCATTTTTATACCAAAATTCTGCATCTGCTGAGTATGTGAGAATTCATGTAGAAACACACCGGTAACCAGGTTATCAAGTCCGATCTCTTTACTTTCAACTCCTGAAGCTTTCCAGAATTTCGGCAAAGGCATTACAAAAAAAGCATTCTTCCCATCCCCGGTTAACGGCGATGCAAAAGACATCAACCCAACGGGTAGAGTTTGCTTATCAGGCAGTGTTATTTTACCCATATGAGCCTTTTTTCTCCAGGTTGCTTTTTTGTCAAACAATGCAGGGCCATCAATCAACTCGCCATCCCGTACTGAAATAACCGATGTACTATACACATAGTTTTCATCAAAAAAAACAAACTCTACAGGCCTGGTTATATCCAAACTGTAAATTTCTTTGCTCACCAGCTGCCAGGCAGCAAACCATTTTGCAACAGGTTGTAAAGCAGGATAAATATTACCCGTTTGACCTGGCAGATTTTGTACAACAAACAAGCTGCACATAAGTAAATAAATTCTTCCGAATAGTTTCATTCACCGAAAATTTTATCTTACGATAGCAGCAAAATTAATGCAGAAATCATTAAAGTCCCCTGCCACCTGTAACAAAGCTGTACAGTTTAGGAAATAAGCTGCGTAACAAAGCACCAAAAATTACAGCGCCTGCAATTAAACACAAAGGCAATAAAATAAAAGTAATAATTCGGGAATAACTGTAATTGCCAAACTGCATAAAAATGGCTTTGATTGCATATACTACAAGCGGGGCATGCAGAACATAGATCATAAAGGAGAAAGCAGATAACCAGGCAAACCATTTTTTATTCATAAACCATTTCACCATGGTATTGCAACCATACCAGGCACATATCAACCCACTTAATACAACCAGTTTGTGCAGCAATAACAATACAGGCTCAATACCATTAAACGGCATTTTAAAAGCAAGCCATGTTTTGCCAATAGAAAGTATAATAAAAATAAGGAACCATATTTTTGGTTGCAGCCATTTGTTTGGCTCATCAATATTAAAATTTGTTTTCTGCATCCATATTCCCAACGAAAAAAACAACAGCCCCTCACCTTCTATCAATACAAAACCGGCAGTAGAAAGCCATAGTAAAGTGGCAATGGAAAAGAAAATCCATTTAGCAATGCGGTGCGTTACACACCAGCGCAGTAAAGGATATGCCAGGTTATAAATAAGCAATACCCTGATGAACCAAAGTTGATAAGATACCGGAAAAAATATCCAGCGTACCAACACCTCGTACCAGTGATAATGATGTAACAGTATGGTGGTTTCACTCAGTTGCATCATATGTGTTTCGGCAACCACATTGCTGCTGTACGCAAAAAACTCCAGCACAAACGTAAGCAGCAAACCAACAGCACTCCAGATAAGATATGGATACAATAATGTTCTTACTCTTTTACCGACTCTTTGTTTATAGGGTTTGTAATCGCTGATCGCAAACAAATAGCCTGATATAATAAACAGCATGGGAATGCGGAAACGGAATAAACCGTTTGCCAGCCAGTATTCTGTAAAGCCGGTAACAGTCATTGGTTCACCAGGTGTGGTCCAGGGTTGCAAATAAGACTGGTTTAAATTATATGCATGTACAAACACGAGTAAAAACATGGAGACAAAAGACCAGAACCTGAATTTTTGAGAATTAAATGCTGATAACATTTGCTGTAACAATTTGAATACAATGATAAACACAAATCTTCAGCTATTAATAATATTCGGCTTAACATAAACTAAATGAAATGACAATGTAGGCAAAGCAAAAAAAATGTTTTAAAATCTGTACCATCCATAAAATTGCTTCCTAAAGATTATCAGCTTTGCTTATATTTGATTATATATTTTCTCACCCCAAAAAAACACTTTATGGACAATTTAAATTTTCCAAGCCCTGGTATTCCTGAAACTGAAGGAGTTGATTTCACTACAAACTGGCGTAGTTACATTTCCAACATCGATCCTTCACCGGATTATATCAAAGCCTTCAACATTCCAATGGCAGATATTGCATCATTGGCAGATTTTACAAAATGCCCGTCGGTAAGGGCTTATCTGGGCATGTCTACCCCGGGAGATATTTCAACACTGAAGCTGGTGCTGGTACCGGTTGATGATGCCAACAAAGATATTTTAAGTATCCCTGCACCAGATGGTTCAACCCAAAGCAGTATCTATGATTTAACAACGCCTTGCCCGCAACTTTGTGATATTCAAAGTCCGTTGTTTTAGTTAGTAATTTTTATGAACAGCAAAATCTTTATGGCAGTAATAGTACCCTTAAGTATATTACTGCCACTTGCTATTGGTATAATTAAATACAGGCAGCTTTCAGATGCAGCAAAACTGGTGCACTGGTATCTTATTATTTCTGCCTTATTTACCGGCATATCTCTTTTAATAAGCAGGTACTATCATGAAAACAGTATGCCTGTAACACATGTATTTACTTTGATTGAATTGGGGCTGATAACTTTTTTTTACAAAACCTTATTCAGTGCCGATAAAAAAAACAGCTTTTACAATTATATCATTTTAGTGTTTGCCGTTGTATGTGTAATTAATGCGCTGTATTTTCAAAGCATTTACACATACAACAGCTACACAAAATCAATTGAAGCCATCATCTGTATTTTGTTTGCCATGAAATATTTTGCCGCCATTGCGTCTGGCAGTTCATCAACAAAAATAATAACAAGCCCGGATTTTTATTTTAACACCGGGTTTTTCTTATACTTTTCAGGGGCATTTATGTTATTTGTTTTTTCAAATTTCATCGTCACAAATTTATCTTTAAATAATTTTTTAATTATCTGGACAATTCATGCGTCTTTGGTTTTACTGATGTATCTTTTCTTTTCAACCGCATTCCTGCTATGCAAAAAGTAACCGACAATATTTTTTTACTGGTATTATTTGCCATGCTGGGTACATTCATCCTGGCGGCTTCTTTTATTTTCTTTTTTATTAGATACCAGCGCAGGATCAACCTGCAGAAAGAAGCCATGCAAAAAGCAGAACTGGATCATAGCGAACAATTGTTACATGCTACGCTTTTATCTCAGGAAGAAGAAAGAAAACGGATTGGCCGGGATCTGCATGATGATGTGGGCGCATCTTTATCCAATCTTAAAATGATTATGAGCCAGGCTGTTGATGTCGCAGCCAATACACCTGCTTACAAGCCACTTATTGATAACATTATTACCACTGTACGCAATATCTCACACAGCCTTTCGCCACCTGGCCTGGCACTATTCGGGCTGGAGAATACCCTGCACGAACTATTCGATAGTTTTAACGCTGCCGGAAAAATTAAAGTGAATTTTGAAAATGAGCTGGTCGAAAAATTAGATAGCTTTGATGAACAAACAGCACTTGCTTTATACCGTATTATACAGGAATTGATGACCAACACTCTTAAACATGCTGCTGCCGGAAATATTTTGGTAAGATGTTTTGAAGAAAGCAGTAATACTGTCATTACTTACCAGGATGATGGTAAAGGGATGGGCATGACAAAAGATAAAAAAAGCGGTATGGGTATGCAGAATATAGAAGCCAGGCTGCGGATGATTAATGCTGTAAGTGAGATGCCCGCTGTAGCAAAAGGCTTTTTTTTTAAAATAATATTACCGGTCAAGCCGGTTTAAGCAATATGAGCGATATACTTATTTCTTTGGTTGATGATCAGCAGCTTTTCAGAAGCGGCCTTGCAGGTTTAATAAAATCTGTTGCAGGTTTTACTTTATTATCTGAAGCCGAAAATGGAAAAATTTTTATTGAGCAACTGCAAACAGCCGATACGCTGCCCCACATTGCATTGATAGATATGGAAATGCCCGAGATGAATGGCGTTGAATTGAATGCAGCGCTGCAAAAAAAATATCCCTCAATAAAAGTATTGGTTTTATCTACCTACAACCAGGAAAGATTTATTGGCAAGATGATTGAAGCCGGTGCTTGCGGCTACCTTACCAAAAACTGTGAGATTGACGAATTGGTTACTGCCATCAACGCTACATACAACAACGGGTTTTACTTCAACCAGGATACCCTTGCTGCCATGCGCAAAACAGCGCAATATAAAACCGGTGATATCAAGAACATCAGCAATATTGCCATAGAACTTACTGCTAGGGAAAAGGAAATACTCGTATTGCTGTGCCAGGAATTATCGAATATTGAAATTGGCGAACGGCTTTTTATAAGCCCCAGAACCGTTGAAGGGCATAGGAATAACCTTTTGCAAAAAACCGGTTGCCGTAATACTGCCGGCCTGGTAGTCTTTGCCATTAAAAATAATCTTTTCCAGATAGGCCTTTAATAATTACTGCAACCACGTAGTAATACCTGTTTTAAAAACCCGTATAATAACGCTGTTTTTTTCTTCACATATTTCTTCACTTTGGTTTACAAACACAGTAAGGTTAAAACAACTGCTGTTTATAATTAAGTAAACCAGTCATTGCACCATACATTCGTCTCCTGCCTTATGCTTGAATGTTTGAACACTTTAAATGTACCCGGCAGGATGTTCCAGGGGTTTTCTAAAAGCAAAAGTCGCTCATGCATATGTATGGGCGGCTTTTTTGTGGAATATGAAGATATTCTTTCAATTGCTATAATGCAGATGAAGCGGGTATATTTACCTGTTTATTTTTCAGGTATAAGAACGCTTTTTTTTAAATAACCAGGCATTTACCTTTAGTATATGATATTGGATATAGATGCTGCCTACACTGAAGTTCTAAGAAAGTAATAATGAAAATTTGCTTACCTGAAATGCCTTAAAGCAGCAGCCGGTATACCCGTTGGATTGCACTTTAAGGTATTTTCTATTTATCTGCCTAATCTTTCTCCTTTTAACTGAATAGCAGGTTATTGGTTTACCGTAAATGAGAATAACCAAATCGTTGTATTTTTAGTGCATGCAAAGTTATAACAGCATTCAAACCCTGCTAGGTCAAACAGATATATACCTTATTGACCAGATAATGAAAGGCCGGTATAGCGCTGACGACAACATACTGGATGCCGGTTGTGGCAGCGGCAGAAACATGTATTGGTTTGTGCACAATGGTTTTAATATAAACGGCATAGATATCAATGAGACAGCCATTGAGGAATTAAAAAATAAGTACCAAGGCTTACCGGCTAAGCATTTCTTAGTTTCCTCACTTGAAAATATCCCTTTTGCCAACAACCATTTTAATCACATAATCTGTAGTGCTGTTTTACACTTTGCAAAAAGTGTTGTAGAATTTAATTACATGTTTACAGAATTGGCAAGGGTTTTAAAACCCGGCGGTTCTTTATTCATACGCATGACATCAGATATTGGCATTGAAGCCACGGTGCAGTTAATTGCAGATGGAGTTTATACAATTCCGGATGGATCAACCAGATTTTTATTAACCAGGCAATTGCTGGCCGCCTGTATGCAACAGCACAACCTCTCCTTTTTAGAGCCTTTAAAAACTGTTAATGTAGATGATGTGAGGTGTATGAGCACTTTGCTTTTACAAAAGAACTAAATAAGTAAGGTCAACCTTTCATATAATTTAGATTTACAAGTGTGAGGTTGCGGTTATTTTAATACTACATTTGCCGCATGAAAAAAATATCAGCAACACTCCTTTCTCTATTTCTTGTGGCAGTAGCTACTGCGCAAACAACCATTAAATTAGAAGATGTAAGTAAACATATTGGCGATAGTGTTACTGTTTGTGGTAAAGTTGACGGTTTGAGGTATTTTGAAAATACTAAAAACAAACCCACATTCTTAAATATTGGTGCCAATCATCCAAACCAGTTGCTTACAGTAGTAATTTGGGAAACTGCAAAGGCATTGTTTACAACTAAAGTAGAAGACCTTTTGAATAAGGAAATATGCATTACCGGGCGCATCATTCTATACAAAGAAAGACCAGAGATCGTTATTGAAAAGCCTGAACAGATTGTTATACAATAAAAAGAGATCGCATTTTATAGTAGCGTGTTTACCTGTATCAGGAATTAAGAGGGTGCCCTTGTTTTTGAACTACCAGTGAAATAGAAGAACCATGGTTATAATTATTTTGCATAGTAATTTTTCCATTAATTGAATTTGCACGCTCCTCAATAACTTTTAAGCCGTTTACCTGCTTTAACATACCTGTTGTAAAACCATTCGCACTATCGTAAATTAAAAGTTCTATTTCGGTTCCGGTATCTTTAATTGTTACCTGTATTTTCTCCGCCTGCGGATGGTTTAAAATATCTGCAAGCGCTGCCTGGCAAATTCTAAAAAAATCCAGTTTTATTTCGGGTGTTAAATCCTGCTCCTGGTAATCATAACTAAATGAACATTCAATACCATGTAAAACAGAAAATTCAGAGCAAAGCCATTCCATGGTTGTATTTAACCCACATTCATCCAGCATTTGCGGACTAATAGAAAATGCAAGCCTTTGAATAGTTTTTATCATCAGTCTGCAAACTGCAGAAGTATGCTCCAGCTTGCTTTTTACTGTATCTGAAAAACCTGAGTTCTGCATATTCAACCAGCCTACTTCCATATTAACAACTGCAAGTAATTGTGCCAGCTCCTCGTGCAGTTCATAAGCAAAGTATTTCCGGTCATTCTCCATCAGGTTCTTAAAATGACTGGTTAATCCTTTATATTTTATGTATTGCTCTTCTACTTCTGTTTCAATTTTTTTTCTGGCGGTAATATCTTTTGCAATTGCCAGTACAATTTCCCGGTCTGAAATATAAACAGAGGTCCACTCCAACCATATAATATCACCCGATTTGGTCATATACCGGTTACAGAAATTGTGCAGTACTTCTCCCTTAAAAAGTTTAAACCGGTTTAGCAATGTTATTTCAATATCGTCAGGATGCATAAAGGCCGTGATTGGCCTGCTGAGTAATTCTTCCATACTATACCCTAATTTTCTGCATACTGCCGGATTCGCTGTCTTTAAAAAACCATCTTTACCTGCTATCCATACCAAATCGGGTGTTAGTTCAAAAAAATCCGGAAATCCAAAATCCTGTATCATTATTTTTAATGTTATGCCTGAAAGAACATGTTATTAAATATCTGGAAAACGGAACGAAAAAAACAATCAAAATGTTGTTTGCTCTGCCCGTTTAACCTGCTTCTAGAATTATCACTACAATACTTAAGTAACTTTTGCGTAATTACCGTTACTCACCAGATTATTAACCACGGTCTGTGCAAACCACAATGAGGCATAAAGGCCTTTACTGTTAACAGGCATAATTAAAAATGGCTCGTGTAAACACGAACCATTTTATATCGTTTTATATTAAATTTGCCTGCTTAATAACCTCTTACATAAAATTTAACCCCATTAGCAGTAACAAATGAAGCTCCGCTTTTCATACTACCACTGTATTGTTCTGATGAGGAATAGTACGTAAAATTATTGCTGCCAATACTTTTTATTTTACCCCTGAAAGCTTTGTCTTCGAAAGAACCATAATATACAATGGATGTTGGCCCCACTGCTTTAAGTTTTCCACGCAAACCTTCATTTTCATAAGATGCATACCAGGCAATAGTTTGCTGCCCAATGGTTTTTAAACTGCCTGTCATAGCCTTATCATCATAAGCAAGATAATAACTCATATTCAACGATCCAATGCTCTTTAATTTACCCCTTAAGGATTCTATTTCGTAAGACGGGTAATAAGTAAGCAATGTTTTTCCAATGTATTTTACTTTACCACGCAATATTGCATCATCATTTTCAGAATAGTACTCTACCCTGCCCACATAAGGCTCCAGGTAATCGTTGTAATTTTCCTGGTACCCGATAAAGCGGTCAAAACCCCATTTAGTGATCTGTCCTTCTTTAGAAAGATACACCTGTACATTTTCATCGAGCCCCACCACAATATCGCTTACCATTCCGCTTCCGGTAATGGTAATTTTAGAAATGCGCTGACTGAAAACAGCCATACAAAAAATCATGGCTACAGTTACTAAAAATATTTTTTTCATAATAATCCGCTCGGGTATTTATATGGTAAAGATACATCACAAAATAAACATACAAACCAGTTTAATCTACAGGCCGGTTAGTCGTTAATTTTACAATAAAATTATCACCTGTTTTAAAATGCATTAAATTACAATCATGCTGAAATTTTTTACCTTTTTTACCTGTCTTGCCCTGTTTGCCTGCAATGGGCCTGCATATAAAAATCCCCATATAGTTATTGAAACCAGGATGGGTGATATTGAAGTTGAACTCTTTCACGACCAGGCACCCAAAACCGTAGCTGCTTTTTTATCTTATATAGATTCAGGTTTTTATGACAAAACCTCATTTTACAGGGTTTTAAAAACCGAAGAATTACCCTCTGCTACCAATACCGGTATTATACAGGGCGGCATCTGGCAAACAAATCCTGCTAAAAAAATAACCATACCGGGTATTGTGCATGAAAGCACAAAGCAAACCGGCTTAACGCATGAATCGGGTACTATTTCGCTGGCAAGGCTGGCGCCCGGCACCGGCAATACCGAGTTCTTTATTTGCATTGGCGACCAAAGCCCGCTTGATGCCGGGCGCCGGGGAACCGAAGACGGACAGGGTTATGCAGCTTTTGGAAAGGTATTTAAAGGCATGGATATTGTACGAAAAATACAGGCAAAGAAAAGCCATGGCGATAAATTTGATGAAAAGATTGAAATAATTAAAATAACCCGCCTTTAAGTATTTTACCGGCTGATTAAACATTTTCACACAATACCTGTTATAGGTATAACAAAAATGTATATCAATGTTTAAATGCAATAGCAATTCTATAATAATTCTGTTTTTTTTATCCGCGGTAATCTTCTTACTTAATGCCTGCTCCTTCAGTGCAAAAACTACTGAACGTTATTATAAAAAAGCCCTTACTGAAAGCTATGATATGGTTGCAGTACCGGGTGTACCATTTACCGAAGCCGGCTGGGACAGCACCATGAAAGCACGGGTTTACTGGGCCAAACATCTATATGATAAAGGCATTGCAAAAAATCTCATGTTTTCCGGCTCTTCCGTTTATAGTCCTTACTACGAAGGAGAAATAATGGCTTTGTATGCTGTTGCAATAGGAATACCCAAAGAAAATGTTTTTGCCGAAACCAAGGCCCAGCACAGCACTGAGAACCTATATTATGTTTATCTGAAATCGAAAAAGCAGGGTTTCACAAATATTGCCCTTGCAACAGATCCCTTTCAAGCGAAGCAATTAAAAAGATTTGCGAGGCAGAGGATTGGAGAAAATACCGGAATAATACCAATAGTGTTTGATACACTCAGGGCAATGCAGCCATTTATGACCAATCCGAAAATTGATTATCAAAAAGCTTACAACAATAATTTCGTATCGCTCAAATCAAAGGAATCTTTCTGGAAAAGATTAAGAGGCACCATGGGAAAAAATATTGATTATAATGCCTACTAGTTTTTATTTCTTTTCCCTGATCTGTGCATGAATGTCCCTGTCTCCCCATAAAATATGGATAATTCCTGTAGCATCAATTTTATAAGCCAGGGTTTCAGAAAATGCTTCAGATTTCCCGGAATCTGCAGTCACACGTAATACATCAACAGCTTCATTATACTTAAATGCACCCCATTGATCCCATGTCTTATTAAAAATAAGCGTCCAGCTATTTCCTGCCTGTACCAGCACAAAAAAACCGTACTTGCCTTTTGGTAAAACCTTTCCTTGTACCAGTATATCTTTATCTGTTTCGAAAACAGTAGCTTCATTGGCACCGGCACGCCAAACCTTATCCATCATGGGTTCAAGATCAACACCAATTGTTCTGCCTTTTACAGAAGGTTGACTGTAGTTGATGTTAATAGTTGTTTCACCAATTTTTTGCGATGCTGTTGCAGGAGGACTCGGGCGCTTTGATTTGTCTTTTTGTGCAGCGCTGTTTAACGACGCTAATAATAACAAACCCATTAAGCTTATTGAAAATATTTTTTTCATTGTGAATTAATTTAGATCTTAAAATTAGTGTGTTAGTGTGGAATTAGTTAACCGTTTAAAATATTAATCAGGAATCAACCCGATAGGCAGCATAATTTCCCACCTGTTTTTAACTGTTGGGTTCAGCAGGTCCTTATCCAGCAAATGCGAAAACCGTACACCAATACTCACCGGAAAAGCATTCCATATTTTTGTATCAAAATATATTTCAGCGCCGGTACTGCTGTTTATCACTTCGGTTAGTACATTATTTACTCTTGCTTTTGCATTGGTGTAATCATAAAATGCATTGGCTCTTATGCGCTGAAAATACAGCAGGTTGGCAAAGCCCCAATCGGGATAAACAACCGGCAACTGATAGTTCACGCCCAGTTTATACATACGTCTTGTACTCAATGCCTCATACCCACGTGAATAGGAAAATACTTTACTGAACAGATCAGGCAAAGTATCACGGTTCTGATAAGCCGTATTAATTACCAGGCTGTGGTTACGCCCAATACCGGGAAAATAAAAAGAAGCATGCGCCACAAACTTATGGCTGTTGCGGAAATTAAATGCATCCCTGTAATTAACGGATAAAGATTGCGCCCAACGTGGATTAACATGCTGCCTTGCCTGCTGGCTTACATTGCTGAAACTTAAAAAAGCATTCATGTAATTGATGGCTTTGTTTTTGAACACATTTTTACTTAAACCAGTGTAATAATATTGCTCCAGGTTATACCCTGCTCCTAGACTTAAAAATTTATTGGTTCTGCCGCCAACAAACCGAAAAGGAATTGAAACACCTGCTTTTAAAGTTGCTGCATTGTAGCTAACTGATTTACCAAAAGCAGTATCAACTGTTCTGTTAAAACTCTCCTCTGCACCGGCATTGATAACAGGGAACCAACCGGCAAATGCAGTGTTGAAGCCAATTGTATGGCTTCTGTCTGATCTGTTATAGGTATAACTGATACTATTTTTGAAACTGCTGAGTATATTATCGCTAAAAAAACTGTACCCATATTCGGGGTCATCAACAACCGGCCGCCAGCTGTGAAAATTAAAGAGGCGGAATGATTTATGGAATTTGGTAACCGCCAATGTATTCCTATTTTCTTCCAAAGCATATAAAGCACCTAGCCCCTTCATATTCATTTCAGAATCAGCAAAAAAATCATTATCAATCTTTGCTGAACTGAATGAATTAACCTCCTGCCAGTTAATTTTTGCCAAATCAACTTTGGCAAGCATATACCCGCCTGCAGTAAAAGCCGAAACCAAGAGTTCGCCTTTGTTATTTACAGCAGGATAATAAACCCCGTTGCTGTTATTGGTTACACTGAATATTTTTTTTGATTGTAGTGTTACAGCAAATATTTTATCGGCATTACCATTCAT
The DNA here is from genome assembly GCA_963715585.1 of uncultured Chitinophagaceae bacterium. Lineage (GTDB taxonomy): Bacteria > Bacteroidota > Bacteroidia > Chitinophagales > Chitinophagaceae > Ferruginibacter. The sequence continues at coordinate 2,117,094 of OY970254.1, forward strand.
GGCGGTAAAATAAATCGTATCTCCTTTTACTGCAGGATATCCAATCAAATTGTATGTAAATGGCGTTAAGTTTTCTGTCGTACCATTTGTGAGATCGACTTTTATCAATGCCATTTTTCCATCAGGATTTCTTACGGCAGAAACGGCCGCATTGGGATTGACATATTTAGACTGCGTGAAGAAATAATTTTCCGGGTTAGGAATTTTCTGAATCAATTTTCCGGTTGAAGCATCAATCCGAACCAGATTATTGCTGCCATTTGTATTTATCTGCCCAGCTAATATTTCTGTACCGGCTGCATTGATATCGGGCGAAAAATATTTTGACTGATGGGTAATTTGTTGCTGCTGCCCTGTATAAATATCAAGCAACTTAATCACACTGTAATCACGGTTTGCCCACCTGGGGTCCGATTGGTAAGCAGCATAAACTACCTTCCCATTTTTATAACTGTAATAATCATCAATCCCAAAATCTCTTACTCTCAACTTTGTTTTCTTACCCTTTGATATAATATAAAAAGCAGGCACTTCTTTGTAAGATCTTTTTGTAACCACCATACTGTCGTCGCTTATATAAGTGGCAAACCGGTAATCAACTACATTATTGTTTTCTTCTTTTGTAAGATAGTTAAATGCAGTTGCAGTATGGCTTTGCGCCGGCAAAGCCTTTGCTTTAAAATACTGCATGGCATCATTGCTGAATTGGGTGTAAGTTTTACCGGAGTATCTTTCTATAGCCCTGTTAAACGGATAGAACAATCCTTTAAAACGCACCGCATCATTGGTTACTTTGTTCCAGAAATTGGCACCGTATTTTTCATAGCCATAAGCTACCAGTAGGTATCCCAGGGCATAATGATCGGGTGTAAAATCTTTGTAAGAGCCGTTCCGCAATTTCATCCACGAATAATTTTTGTTGCCCAGCCACAAAGATTTAAAGCCATTGTAAAAAGATGGCATCCTGCCACGCCCCTGTGCACTTACCAGGGTTTCCTGCCATACCGCATCGCCTTCAAAAAAATAATCGGGCACTGTCATTCCGTTTGCCAGCAGTTGCCCCTCTTCTCCCAATAAAAAAGAAAATACTTTAGTAAACCCTTTGTTGAAATTGCTGAATTGCTGCACATGCCGGCCTTCATGAATGATGAGGTTATCATCCCAGCGCAGGCTTCCTGTAGAAAAATTATCCTGGTCAGGTGTCATATACAACTCACTCATGCGTGGTGCCAGCCGTACATAAGCGTTGGGAATGGTAAGTTGATTTTGCAGGATGATATTCCATTTCTTTTGTTGGCCACCGATTGTTGAGGCGGTTGTATCGCTTAACAATTTCATAATACGTACAACCCGTTTTGCCTGACTATCTAAGCCCACAGGAAAAATAACTCTGGCCTTGTCTGTATTAACCTGTTTCCATCTTACCGATGAGGGATTACCGCCAAAATTTTGCGCTGAGAGCGAAAAGTGAGATAGTAAGCATAGAAAACCAATAGAGATAATTCGCATAAATTAAAGTTAGTAAAAAGATCAATTATGTTGTAAAGAGAAAAGCAAACCGTATAAGTCTTCATGATAAATATTAGTTTATTTACTACCGTATTTCTACGGTTAACTGCCTGAAATAACCTGCCTGCATCAAAATAATTTGCATACCATTGATAAACAAAATGTAAATACCAAAATAAGTTTAGTATTTTCGACACAAAATTACCTCACATGAAACTTTTTGTTGCCGGCTTACCTTATGATTTAGATGATGCCGAATTAATGGAAATATTTGAAAAATTTGGAACAGTGGTAACTGCAAGAGTTGCCATGGATAAAGAAACCGGTAAAAGCAAGGGCTTTGGCTTTGTGGATATGCAAAATGCAGAAGAGGCAAGAGATGCCATTGAAAACCTGAAGGATATTTCACTTGGTAAAAAACCACTTGTAGTAAAAGAAGCTGAAGAGAAAAGCGGTCCTCCGGGAGGTGGAGGCGGCGGATTCAGGCCTGGTGGGCAGAACCGTGGCGGCGGTGGTGGTTACAGCGGAGGCGGTGGTAATCGTAGGGGATATTAAGCAAATACTTTCTGAAAATATTTTGAACAGCAGCTTTAGTCTGCTGTTTTTTATTGCTCCATTAACTGTAACTTTCTTTCTGAATTTATTTAAATGAAAGTAGCTTTAACCGGTGCCGCAGGCCATTTAGGCGCTGCCCTATTGCAGGAACTTACCAAAAGAAATATTGCCGTTAAGGCATTGATACGTGGTAACGACACCCGCAGTTGCACCGGCTTACCCGTTGAAATTATTAAAGGAGATATGTTACAAACTGAAGCGCTGCAAAAACTGATGCAGGATTGTGATGTGGTGATTCACTGTGCAGCTTTGATATCTGTTAATGGCGATCCGAATGGCCTTGTTCATAAAACAAATGTTGAAGGCACACAACTGGTTGTTGATAATGCCCTTCAATGCGGCATAAAAAGATTCATACAGATCAGCTCCATTCATGCTTTTAAACAACAACCCTCATTGGATGTTTTGGATGAACAGCGGGAGCATGTTGATGAAAAAGCTTTTGCTTACGACCGTTCTAAACTGGCGGGGCAAAAAATTGCATTGGCGGCCAGCAATATGGAAGTGCTGGTCATTCATCCTACATCCATCATCGGCCCTTACGATTTTAAACCTTCGTTGATGGGGCAGGTAATTATTGATATGTACAAAGGCCGTTTACCTTTTATTTTTAATGGCGGATTTGATTTTTGCGATTGCCGTGATGTTGCCAACGCCATTGCAAATGCAACAAGTATGGGTAAACCCGGACAAGCTTATCTTTTAGGCGGCAAATGGCATAGCCTGAAACAATTGGCTCAGTTTTTATCGGCTGCTTCCTCAAAAAGAATAAATCCATTTGCTTTGCCGCATGTTGCTGCCAGGCTTGGCTTACCGGTTGTTAAACTAATTGGAGTAATACAAAAAAAGGAGCCATTGTATACCATTGAAGCGCTGGATGCATTGTTTAACGGCAACCGTTTTATCAGCAGCGAAAAAGCCAAAGCTGCATTGGGCTATACAAACCGTCCGTTAAAAGAAACCATTCAGGATACTTTTTATTGGTTTAAAAATAAAGGCTATCTTGATTAAGATTAAAACCTGAACTGCTTTCCCCATATGCTTATTCCCTTTTCAACCTACCAGGTAATTTTTTATGTTTGGATAGGTATTGCTGTTTGTATTTTTTTCCTGCTGCTGAAAGTTGTGGCTCCTTATGGCCGCCACAGTTCTGCTAAATGGGGGCCGCTTATTTCCAATCATTATGGCTGGTTGCTTATGGAATTACCAGGTTTGCTGATCATGTTATTTTTCTTTGTAAAGAATTTTAAAACAGGAAATTTAGTGATAGAACTGATGATCGGTTTGTATTGCTTACATTATTTTAACCGCAGTTTTATCTTCCCTTTCCGGTTGCATACACGTGGAAAAAAAATGCCGGTGCTCATTATGCTTTCGGGTATATTCTTCAACCTGTGCAATACTTTTTTACTGGGTTACTATTTTACTCATTTTGCAAATTATGATTCGGCATGGTTTACCGATATCCGTTTTATTACGGGCGTAATTTTATTTTTTATTGGTCTTTGGATAAACTGGAAGGCAGATAATATTTTAATTCATTTACGCAAACCAAATGAAACAGATTATAAAATACCGGTTGGCTGGTTGTTTAATTTGGTAAGTTGCCCCAATTTGATGGGCGAATTGATTGAGTGGGCCGGTTTTGCTGTGCTGTGCTGGAACATGCCTGCACTGGCCTTCTTCATCTGGACTACAGCTAACCTGGTACCCAGGGCCATGGCGCATCACAAGTGGTATAAAAATAAATTTGAAAATTATCCCGCAGAAAGAAAAGCAGTGTTGCCGTATTTACTTTAAGGGTTCTGTGCCCGCCATTCATCTTCCAGGATAGACATTTCAACCAGGCTTAAAAACTCATTATTAAACCAAAGTATATCACGGGAAACACCCTCTATATTAAAGCCACTTTTTAAGTAGCAATTTAAAGCAGCCTTGTTGTTTTCATAAACACCCAGGCCAATACGATGTAAGCCAAGTTCTTCAAATCCGATTTTTAAAACTGCTTTGGTCATTTGCTGGCAAATTCCCTTTTGCATTGCATCAGGACTAACCAATACCCTGCTTATACGGGATGAACGATTTTTCCAGCTTAATCCTCCCAAAGAAATATGCCCAACAACATTGCCGGTTTCGGTATCCACAGCTTTATATACAAAAGCATCCGAGTCATTCATAACATTGGTATCTTTTACATACCATTCTAAACTACTCATGGTTAATGGAAAACTAAATAAGGAGCCGCTCCATTGAATCAGTAATTCTTCGCTATCAACCCAATTTATTAATTGTTGAAAATCGCTTTGTACAAAAGGGTCCAGTTTTATCATATAGCTTCGCTTGCATTTTTTTGCAAAGCGAATGTAAGACTAAATGACAGAGGAAAAGGAAATGGCTATTTTAAATATTTATTAAACCAATCCACAAAATTCTTCTCCTCTACCTGCATATCTTTCCAGCCATGGCCACCGCCTTCTTTTATAATAAACTGGCAGGGCACATTTGCCTCTTTAAATTTTGCGATGATGGATTCTGATTGTTGCTTAGGCACCAACACATCTTTATCTCCATGAATGATCATTACAGGCGGATCATCAGAGCTTACTGAATTTATCGGGGATATCTCTTTTGCAATGGCAAGCCTTTTATCTGTATCAGTTATAGAAACGTAAGTTCCGGTAGTATCATTCCATACTTTAAAATCAAATGCAGCAGCAACTTTTGCAAACACCAAACCTGCCTGGTTTATTTTGCCCGAAGTATTTACGCCACCATAGTTTATAAAATCGGTTGGCGGAAAAAACACGGCAGCAGCCTGCACCCTGCTTGATACTTTATCAACCGGATCAGTTGATCTTGAATTGGCAATATCATCTGCCGTTGCAATCATTAAAGCTAAATGCCCGCCCGATGAAGAGCCGGTGATACCAATCTTATTTTCATCAATACCATACTCTTTGGCATTGTATCTTACAAAACGTACCGCTCTTTTCAAATCAATGATCTCATCAGGAATGGCATATCGGGGTTGACTACTAACCATAACTCCAAATATGGTATAGCCATTATCAATATAAGTTTGTGACCACTCCGGCAGCCTTAACCTCGACCTTTCTGATGAGACCCAATTGCCACTTATCACACTTATGATCGCTTTTCCATTCGGTTTTTTCTTTGGAGTAAGCACCGTCATAGTCAATGCCATACCATCTTTACGGCCGTAAATAATTTCTGTTTTAGTAAAACTTAAACTGTCTGTTGCAGATGCGCTAAGTGAAACAAGAATCAGTATCAAAAAGAAATTGATTCGCATAAAGTATATTTTTATAGTTTCTGTTTTATTCAAACAACTCGGCCTGTGGATTGTTCAGCAGTTTGGGCACCCATTCCATTTCGATGGATTTATTAAAATCTGCAAGTTTGTTTCCCAGTGCCTTCCAGCCCATCACATCCACCACTTTACTGATGGTTACTTTTGCCTTACGTACCTGTGCGCCCCTGCCGCTTTGCATGGCCAGTATGGGTTCATCTTCGGTGGTAACTGCTTCCAGGTAATTGCCATCTCCTTCTTTAATAAAGAAAAATTTGTTGTGCAGAGTTGATGTTTCAATTTTGAAACGCTTTACACTGTACTGTACTTTTTCTTTATCAAAGTAAACGGCTGTTATAATTTTCTCTGCATCAAATTTTTCTATCAGTAATACTTTTTCGGTATCAAAACGTTGGGTTAATTCCTGGTCGGTAATTTCATAATTACCATCATTGTAAATGACCAGTAACCGGTCTTCGGCTTCAAACTTACCCAGGTACTCTCCTTTTTCATCTGTATTCAAACGCCCAAACTTATTATCGAACCACAGCTTTTTTGCATCCAGCGTTGAGTTCCCGGCTTCTTTAAATTTTACAGATTTGATCGGGTACTTGGTAACCTGGTTGCCAATACTGCCTCTTCCTTTAATATCCTGTTCTTCAAAATAAAAATCAAATTCTTTTTTGTGCGCACTGCAATTAGGGCTTAGTACAATTTTCACCACTTCGGCCTCGCCATTTGCATTGGCCGTAAAATAATGAACCCGGCTTTTATCAGAGCCTTTTGTAAGATCATACTCCTTATCACGTGTAACACCTGTTACATTAAACCGCTTTGAAAAACTTACGCCGGTTTTGCCATCTACGTAAATCATATTGTATGTGGTCCTCTCATCATTCTTCATAAATACAGCCACATGCAGAATATCTTTTCCAATAAAAACTTTATCGGAGACCTTCACCACTTTCATTATGCCAGCTTTTGTGAAAGCAATAATATCATCCAGGTCAGATACTTCCGCAATAAATTCATCCTTCTTTAAACCAGTGCCAATAAACCCATCTGCAAAATTTGCATAGATCTTGATGTTTGCAATGGCAACCGATTTTGCCTGGATAACATCAAACTGTTTAATTTCAGTTTTACGCTCCCTGCCCTTACCATATTTTTTCAACAGGTTTTCGTAATAAGCAACAGCAAAGTCAGTAAGATTATCGAGATCGAATTTCACCTGCTTGATATCATCTTCCAAACCCTTTATCTGCTCAATCAAATCATCAATATCCAGTTTGTAAATACGGCGTACCGGTTTTTCTGTAAGCTTGATAATATCCTCACGGATAATATCTCTCTTTAATAATTTTTTAAAAGGAGTAAAAGCTTTGTCAATTGCCTCCAGTACTTTGTCCCAGGTTTCATGCTTCTTCTCCAGTTCCTTGTAAATCTTTTCTTCAAAGAAGATTTTCTCTAAGGAAGTGAAGTGCCATTTTTCATAAAGCTCGGCCAGTTTTATTTCAAGTTCACGCTTCAACAGCTCCTTAGTGTTATCTGTAGCAGTTTTCAGCAGCTCACTCACTTTTAAGAACTGTGGCTTATCTTTTACAATAACGCATGTATTGGGCGATATACTTACTTCACAATCAGTGAATGCATACAATGCATCAATGGTGATGTCCGGAGAAATACCGGGCGCCAATTCAACAATAATTTCCACTTCGGCAGCCGTGTGATCGGTAACTTTTTTTACTTTTATTTTACCCTGATCATTTGCTTTTACAATGCTCTCCATCAACTGTGTGGTGGTAACGCCAAAAGGCACATTGCGGATGACCAGTGTTTTTTTATCCACTTCTTCTATCACCGCTCTTACTCTTATTTTGCCACCACGAACACCTTCATTGTAATTGCTGGCATCCATCGTACCGCCTGTTTGAAAATCAGGCAGTATCTCAAATTTTTTGCCACGCAAATATTTTATGGAAGCATCAATCAGTTCGCAAAAATTATGCGGCAGAATTTTTGTTGCCAAACCAACCGCAATACCTTCTGCTCCCTGTGCCAGCAACAAAGGAAATTTCATGGGCAGGGTTACCGGTTCGTTTTTACGGCCATCGTAACTCAAAGCCCAATCGGTTGTTTTTGCATTGAAAGCAACTTCCAACGCAAACTTGCTCAGTCTTGCTTCAATATATCTTGATGCGGCGGCTTCATCGCCGGTACGTACATCACCCCAGTTACCCTGTGTTTCTATTAATAAATCTTTTTGCCCAAGGTTTACCAATGCATCGCCAATAGATGCATCGCCATGCGGATGGTATTGCATACTTTGCCCGATAATATTGGCAACTTTATTAAAGCGGCCATCATCCATTTCCTTCATGGCATGTAAAATGCGGCGCTGTACAGGCTTTAAACCATCTTCAATGGCAGGCACGGCACGTTCCAATATTACATAGCTGGCATAATCCAGGAACCAGGTTTTGTATTGTCCGCCAATACCGTTGTCGGTGTGTTCGTACTCTTCTTTTGGTTTTTTGTTAGTCGCCATGTATCAGTTCAGATTTTCACTCTTTATTTTTTCCAATTGCACCCAGGTGCGTAAACTTAAATCCTTCATTATATTTCAAACCGTAACCAGCCATCCTGTCCATAGATGAATGACCGAATAATATTAAACCGGTAACCTGCAGCTGCCAGTTATTGTAAATAAATCCAGCTACAAATAAAGCCAATGCAATGCCCTTGTGATGAAAAATATTATAACTGGCTGCACCAATTTTATTCCCCAGCAAATAACCAAGCATGCTAATATCTGGTCCTAAAAACAAAATCAAATAATACCAGTATGGTACTTTTAAATAGATCAATGCCAATATACTTACAATAAGCATTGCCATTTCTTCAAGTTTAATAATGTTTTTCATCGTTGAAATATTTATCTGGATCAACCTTCTTCTACGCCGGGCTCCCCTTTTGTGTGCAACTTCACCTCAAATTCTTTCATCTTGCCAACTGTACCCTGTACATCAAACATATCCTGTGCGATCATTAATTTTAAGCGCCATAACAAATACATGTCGCCCGTTGTGTGTTTGGCTTTGGTGAGATGCGTATGAATAATTTTTGATGCTTTCTGCCAATCGCCGGTTACTAACTTCTTCAACTCTGCATCATAAAAATCATAATCTTCCTGCACTAATTTTTTGCCGCCTTCCAGCAAACGAACACCTTTGTTTTCATTGCAGGTTTTTGTCCACTCATCGGGGTCTACTTCAAATTCACTGGGTGTTATTTCTCTTGCCAGCTTTTTTGCTTTTACAAATTCACGGGGAGCTATTTCAAATAAGTTTGTAGGGTAAAACAAATTCCCCTTCTCATTTAAAAAAGGAAGATTATTGAGGTACAGAATAAATATACGCCCCTGGTAATCTTTCAGCTGACTCATCAGCCAATAGTAGCCACTTACATCGTGTTTATTTTGTGCAGCCCATATCCAGATGAATTCATCAGCATTATTATCCAAGCGTTCTTTTAAATCTGCAACAGTTTTAGTATCGTCAACCTCACTGCTGCTAACGTGCCCATCATAATCACCACCGGCTAAAACTTCACGCCACCATTCTTTACGGGCTGCTATTCCCTCTTCGGTAAATAAATCTGTTAAAGGGCCAACTGCATAATCATCCTTTATCTGAATAATATCGCCTTGTAATGTTTCGTCCAGTTCAAAACTCTTTTCTAACGCAGCAATATCTGCTTCCTGAAATACAATATGAATCATTTTGATTTTTTAATTTTTACTTTTGAATTGTTTCCTCTACCAAATCCATCTCCACCTTTAAATTGTCTATAATAAAATCCTGTCTGCTTGGTGTATTCTTACCCATGTAATATTCCAGCAATTGCTGAATATGCGTTTCGGGTAAAAGCATTACCGGCTGCAGTTTCATGTCTTCACTTATAAAACGTGCAAACTCATTCGGGCTTATCTCACCCAATCCTTTAAAGCGGGTGGTTTCGGGCTTGTTACCCAGTTTACGGGTAGCTTCCTGTTTCTCAGTTTCGTTATAGCAGTAAATAGTTTCCTGTTTATTTCTTACACGAAACAATGGTGTTTCCAAAATGTACACATGCCCATTCTTCACCAGGTCGGGGAAGAATTGCAGGAAGAAAGTCATCAACAGCAAACGTATGTGCATACCATCCACATCGGCATCGGTGGCAAACACAATATTGTTGTAACGCAGGCCTTCATATCCTTCTTCAATATTAAGTGCGTGTTGCAACAGGTTGAACTCTTCATTTTCATAAACCACTTTCTTGGTAAGCCCAAAACAGTTTAATGGTTTACCACGTAAGCTGAACACAGCCTGAGTTTCCACATTACGGGCCTTGGTAATACTACCGCTGGCACTATCACCCTCGGTAATAAAAATGGTACTCTCCTTTTGTTTTTCGGCAATTTTATCTTTGTCTTTTCCGCTGGCTTCATCATTGTAATGAAACTTACAATCTCTTAATTTTTTATTATGAAGATTCGCTTTCTTGGCTCGTTCGTTGGCAAGCTTTTTAATGCCGGCCATGTCTTTTCGTTCTCGTTCGTTCTGCTCAATGCGTTTTTTTAATGCCTCAGCAGTCTCAGGGTTTTTATGCAGGAAATTATTCAGCTCTTTCCCCAGAAAATCACCAATAAAATTCCGCATGCTTGGGCCGCCTTCATAAACCGTTTGCGAGCCCAGTTTTGTTTTCGTCTGACTTTCAAAAACCGGTTCCTGCACCCGTACACTCAGTGCCGCACAAACACTTCCACGTATATCGGTAGCATCATAATCCTTTTTATAAAATTCACGAATGGTTTTTATTAATGCTTCTCTAAAAGCCGCCAGGTGCGTACCTCCCTGCGTGGTAAACTGCCCGTTCACAAAACTGTAATACTCTTCGCCGTAATCATTTTCATGCGTTAATGCAACTTCAATATCTTCTCCTTTTAAATGTATGATTGGGTAACGTATCTCATCTTCATTGGTCTTGCGCTGCAACAGATCGAGCAAACCATTCTTGCTTACATACCTTTTGTTATTCAGGTTCATAACCAACCCTGCATTCAGATAGCAGTAATTCCAAAACTGGTTATCTAAATATTCCTGTACAAAATGAAAGTTCTTAAATATTTTATCATCGGGTACAAAAGTTACCAGGGTACCATTCTCTTCGGTAGTTTTGGTTTCCTTGTGTTCCAGTGTTAATTCACCTCTTTCAAATTCGGCTGTCTTTTCTTTTCCGTCACGAAAAGCCGTTACTTTAAAATAATTGCTGAGGGCATTTACAGCTTTTGTACCCACACCATTCAAACCCACACTTTTTTGAAAAGCCTTGCTGTCGTATTTGGCACCGGTATTTATTTTGCTCACCACATCTACAACTTTGCCCAAAGGAATACCACGTCCATAATCACGAACGGTAATGGTCTTGTCTTTGATATTTACATCTACATGTTTGCCATAACCCATGGTATGTTCGTCGATGCAATTGTCAATTACTTCTTTCATTAAAACATAAATACCATCATCGGGGCTGCTTCCATCGCCCAGTTTGCCAATGTACATACCTGGGCGTAGCCTGATGTGTTCCTTCCAATCGAGGCTGCGGATGGATTCTTCATTATAATCGTTCTTTTCTATCTCTGCCATATCTTGGTTAATACGTTAATCCGTTAATTGATTTTTACAACAGACGGATTAACTGTTTTTCAGTGCTGCGAATATAACTGAATGGAAGGATTTTTGATGGTGGCGAATTATCCACAATTATTTCAAAAATGTGAGCAAAAAAAGGCCGTATGGTAATCCGGAGTTGAATATGACAGGAATTGGTTTGTGGTATGCCTCAAATCATAGGCTTAAAGCAAGGTTGGCCTTAGTTTTAATCAAATTTATTTTATGAAAATCAAGATGATTATCCCGGCAATAATAGCGACTGCCTTTATTTTTTCCTGCAGTTCCACAAAAATAAACTCCTCCTGGAAGGCCGAAAACATCCTGACAAAACCTTATCACAATGTGATGGTTTGGGGCCTGTTGACTGAAAAGGACAGCAGCCTGAGAAAACAAATGGAAACTCACCTGGTTAACGACCTGATCAGTAAAGGATATCATGCAGTTTCTTCTATGGATGTTTACAAAGCAAAGGCTTATAAAAAACTTACCTCAAACGAAATTGTTGATGAATTTAAATTAACCGGTGTTGATGCTGTGATTACCATAGCGTTGTTGAGCAAAGAACAGGAAGAAAAGTATTACCCTGGCGGATTTTACAACCAGCCTGCAAATACAAATATGTATGGCAATCTGGATAAGTATTATTCCGGTATTTATGAAAGAGTTTATACACCGGGATATTACATTACCACTACTTCATATTTCTGGGAAAGCAGCCTCTTTGAAGTAAAAGCCGATAAAATGATCTACTCTGTTCAAACCAACTCTTTTGACCCCAATACCACAGAAACACTGGCACACGATAACGGGTTGAAAATAATTAAGGATATGGTTAAGAAAAAAGTGATTCTGGATGTGGCGCCAAAGGAAGAACAGTAAGCAATAAGGTTCGGATATTTTTTTATAGTAGCTTTATAATAAAACAGGTAAATGAATCTTGATCTTACAAACAAAACCGCCCTTGTATGCGGCAGTACACAGGGGCTTGGATATGCCAGCGCTGCCGAACTTGCTTTAATGGGTTGCAATATTGTATTAATGGCCCGCAACGAAGAGAAACTAAAAGAGGCTGTCAATAGCTTAGACAGTTCCAAAAGCCAGCAACACCAATACCTTGTTGCCGATTTTGCCGATACCAATGCAGTAAAAACAGCCATTGAGGGCTTTATAAAAAACAATACCATACATATTTTGGTAAACAATACCGGTGGCCCTCCGGGTGGCGCCGCATTAACAGCTAAATCCGAAGATTTTTTAGCTGCGTTTAATAATCACCTCATCAACAACCACAACCTTACACAGGCTGTTGTGCCGGGCATGAAGGCTGCCGGCTTTGGAAGGGTCATCAATATTATCTCCACCTCGGTTAAAAGTCCGATAGCAGGTTTAGGCGTAAGTAATACCATCAGGGCAGCAGTTGCCAACTGGGCAAAAACACTGGCAACAGAGCTTGGCCCGTTTGGTATTACCGTAAACAATGTTTTGCCGGGTTTTACAAAAACGGTAAGGGCCGATTATGTAATTGCATCCAAAGCCAAAGCTGGTAACATTACAGAAGAAGAAGTGATGAAACAACTGGTTGCTGAAATACCTGCTGGCAGAATTGGAGAGCCTGAAGAGTTTGGTGCAGCAGTAGCTTTTTTAGCATCGCCGGCAGCCGCTTACATTAATGGTATTAATTTACCGGTTGATGGCGGCAGGCTGGGATGCCTGTAAGTATGTGCAAAAAACAATCCTCCTGAATTTTATTTTAGCAATTATATTAAATACTTTGCTACTCATTAATTAACCAACAAAACACAACTATGAAATTACTCAGATTAACATCTATTGCTTTTATGCTGATGGCATTATTTTTTACGGGATGCAAGGGTAAAGGTGCAAAGGAGCTGATCATAAACAAATGGAAGCTGACAGAATTGTCTGGAGAAAGTGCCAAAGAAATATCTGATGCCGAGAAAAAAGAAATGACCGATAAATTTTTGATGGAGCTTACCAAAGATGGCAAAGTAACAATTAGCGGGATGTCAGATACTCCCAAAACAGGCACTTATTCCTTAAGCGAAGATGGTAAAACATTGTTCCTCATCCGGGATGGTGATACCAAAGCCGAACCCCAGGCAATTAATGAATTAAAAGCAGGAAAGCTGATAATTACCTCAGAAAAAGATAAGTTAATACTGAGTTTTTCGGCAAAATAAAGCGGTATTTTGCAACTGTGGGTTATGTGTTTTTATTTTGCCCGAGTGCAACGGTTTTACATTTTAACAAGTCTTGCAATGAAATGTTGATATTAAATTGATAATACTACATTCATTTTAAATTGTCTTATTTTGGCATCGAATTTTAAATCTAAAAAAACGAAAAAATGAAATTAACAAAGTTATTAATGATTGTGGTTGTATCTGCCACCATGCTTTTTGTAAGCTGTAAACCAAAAGATGCAGATATTAAAGCTGCTGTTGAAAAAGCATTAACAGCCGATCCTTCTATGTCGGGCACAACTGTTGACGTAAAAGACGGTGTGGTAACCATGGGCGGCGAGTGTAAAGATGATGCCTGTAAAGCTGGTTGCGAAAAGATTGTGGCCGGAGTTAAAGGTGTTAAATCTGTAGTAAACAATTGTACTGTTGCTGCTCCACCACCACCACCACCGGCTTCTTTAACAACCGTTTTAGATGCTGCTACCCAACAAAAAGTAAAAGATGGCTTAAAAGATATTGCGGGCGTTACCGTAGAATTTGTGGGCGACAAAGCCGTACTTAAAGGAGAAGTAACAAAAGCAAACAGAATGAAGATCATGCAAATGCTGGCATCTGCAAAAGTACTTTCTGATGTAACCGGCTTAACAGATAAAAAATAATTAAATCATAATTTAAAACAAACAAAATGGCATTACAGGATAAATATGCAGAGTTATTGCAAACAGCTACCACATTGGGTGTTGCTAACTTAGCTTCAACAGAACAGGAAGGTGTTTTACATGTTAGCGGTACTGCAAACAGCACAGCAGATTATGATGCACTTTGGGCATTGTATGCAAAAATTGACCCCAACATGGCCAGTGGCGATCTGATGATGAATATTGACATTAAGGCCGACGCCGGTGCTCAGTTAAAAGTAACAACCGACAGTACCAACCTGAACATCAGAAGTACACCAAGTACCGAAGGTGAAATAGTTGGAAAAGCTGCACACGATGAAGTTGTTACCCTGGTTGAAAAAACAGATGACAGCTGGTGGAAAATTAAAACCGCCGATGGTGAAGAAGGTTATGCATTTGCACAATACCTGTCGCCGCTTTAAAATAGTTAAACTAAATACGAGCCATTCCTGCAAAGGGATGGCTTTTTTATTTGTAGCTTTATTTAAAATCAATTTATGAAGAAAACCATATTCCTTTTCAGTCTTTGCCTCTTTACAGTATCAGTTTCTTTTGCACAGTTCTTTAAAAAAGAGGCAGGCCTGGCGCATACTTTTTCTATTGTTGCCCGTGATGCAATTACCGGCGAAATGGCTGTGGGCGTACAAAGCCATTGGTTCAGCGTGGGTACAGCTGTAAGCTGGGGCGAAGCCGGCGTTGGCGTGGTGGCCACCCAAAGTTTTGTAAACAAAAGTTATGGCATTAAAGGGCTTGATCTGATGAAGAAAGGAAAAACAGCACCGGAAGCTTTAAGCGAATTGCTTGCAGCTGATGAAGGCCGTGAAGTAAGGCAGGTGGCCATGATTGATGTAAATGGAAATGTAAATTCCTGGACAGGAAAAAACTGTATTGACCATGCCGGCAATATTGTTGGTAAAAATTATTCTGTACAAAGCAATATGATGCTGGGCGATAAAGTAAATGCCGCCATGTCGAAAGCATTTGAAAGCAGCATAGGAAAACCTTTGGCAGAGCGGGTTTTACTGGCGTTAAAAGCCGCACAGGCTGCCGGCGGTGATATACGGGGTAAACAATCGGCTGCAATTTTAGTCGTTGCCGGTAAAAGCACGGGCCAACCCTGGAACGAACGCCTGATTGATCTGCGGGTTGATGATAACAAAGCACCGCTGGATGAATTAGACAGATTACTGAGAACATTCCGGGCATACGAACACATGGATAAAGGAGATTTGGCCACTGAGAAAAACGATATGAAACTGGCCATGGAAGAATATGGTGCTGCCATGAAGATGTTTCCGGATAATTTAGAGATGCAGTATTGGACTGCCATTACGCTGGCAAATAACAAAAGAGTTGCAGATGCTTCCAAACTGCTGCAGAAAATTTATAAGAAAGATGCCAACTGGCGGGAATTAACCAAACGTTTACCAAAAGTAAATTTATTAACTGTTTCAGCAGCTGAGTTACAGGAATTATTAAAGTAAATTTGCAAAAAAAACATTCAGATGAAATTTTTAAGCACCCTGCTGACGACGATTGTATTTTCAGCCATTATCATCTCCTGCAAGGCACAAACAGAAAATGCTTTAACCGCCGATGTATTTGAAAAAGAAATTACCACCAAAGAAAATATTCAGATACTGGATGTAAGAACACCCGGTGAATTTTTCAGCGGACATATAAAAAATGCCCTGCAGGCCGATTGGAATAATAAACCAGAATTTGAACGCCGCCTGGCTTTTATTGATAAAGACAAACCGGTTTATGTGTATTGCCTGGCCGGTGGCAGAAGTGCAGCTGCTGCAGATAAAATGCGTAAAGCTGGTTATAAAAATGTGTACGAATTAAAAGGAGGCACCAATGCCTGGCGTGCTGCCAACAAACCACTGGAAGGTGCCAGTACCGAAAAACAAATGACCATTGATGAACTGAATGCAACCATCAAAGGCTCTAAAATTGTATTGATAGATTTTGGCGCAAGCTGGTGCCCACCCTGCAAACAAATGGAACCGGTTTTAAAAAGTTTAACCGAAAATAACAAAGACAAATTCACTTTATTAAAAGTAGATGGCGGCCGAGACCAGGATATTTTACAGGCTTATAAGGTTACTGCATTACCGGTGTTTATTGTTTTTAAAGATGGTAAACAGGTTTGGCGTAAAGATGGTGTTGCTACAGAGAAAGAGATTGCTGAGCAATTTAAATAAATTAATCCTGCGTTAGTTCCTTAATAAAATCACTTACTAAATAACTAATCAGTTTACCGGTTGTTTCATCTTTTCTTCCATCAGCTAATTGTGTGGCACCTTCACTTATATGCAAGTAAGCCGGTTTTGAATCCTGTGCGGTAAAAGTTACAAATTTACGTGCCAGTAAGGGTGTAATACCGCTTGGTGTGATGGCGCTGCTCAACACATTTTCTACACAATCCAGGTCAATCTCAATTCCAGTATAACTGTCTTCGGTAAAGCCTGTAGCGTGGGCTACAGCCTGTATAAAGTTCTTTCGCTCATGAATAAATATCTCTTCGTAACTGATATAATCAATGAATGGGTTGTTATGAATATCCATTAAAACATTCTGCGAAATATAATTTTCGTGCAGCCCAACCATACAATATTTACCCAGGTAACCATCTTCCTCGGCATAGCGGAAACCATTGCCGCTGTGTCTTCCCTCTGCCACACTGTAATCGGCGTGGGCATCCAGGTTTATACAATTGATCTGGGAAAGCGGAATCATATCTGCTTTGTGCAAACCTTTTGCAACACCCTTAATAATGGGGTAAGCATTATTATGTCCGCCGCCGATGATGATGGGTATTTTTTTTGCAGATGCAATTACTTTAAGCAGGTTCTCCACTTCTTCATCAACCATATTCAATGCATGCCGGTAAGCATTTATTTTTTCTTCGGGATTATAGGCATTATTCTCAATCAGGAATTTGATATCCCCAAAATCAAAATGGCCCAGTATCAAAGTGTTTTCTCCGGTTAAAAAATCGTTGCTCTGTGTATTTAAAAAAGAAGTTAGAAAAGACAACCAGGCAGTTTCAGTGCCCCCAACTCCATAATTTGCCTTCACACCAAAATCTTCGGGAATACCCAATATGACATATTTTGCGCCTGATTCTTTTAATACCTCCGGCCACTCACCATCAGGTTTTAAAAACTTTACACGCTCTCCCATCTTGGTTTCAAAGCGCCTGACCCTGGTCATAGACAGGATGTCTTCCTTAGAATAAAACTTAAAATGTTTCATTATTGGAAGTTAGGGAAATTCCTTTTGTAAAAAGACGGGGATCTTAAAATAAATACCAGTTGGTTAATATATACTAAAATGACATTTACGTGATTTTTACAAAATTTAACGTTCAAAATATTAGTAAAAAATCTGTTGGTATAGTATTTGTTTCCTGCTGGGTTATGAAAACAAAAAACATAATCACAGCAATTTTATTAGGTTCAGCTTTAAGCTTTGCCACAGTTTCAAACGCTCAAAGCCGGGTAGCTCCGTTTAAGAAAGGCAGTGTTACTTTCAGCGCCGGTGTTGGTGTTGGTAATGAGTACAACAGCAATTATTACAATTCGGCCATTGGCACAAAAGCCGTTATTGAAGCAGGTTTATGGCAGGCAGGTCCAGGCACCATTTCCCTGGGTGGCGAATTTGGTGGTACATTTTCCAGTGGTGGCAGACTGGATAATTACAAAGCGCACACCTTTGTAGTAGCAGGCCGCTCAGCCTGGCACAACGGATGGAATGTAAAAGGACTTGATACCTATGCAGGGCTATCTGCCGGCGCAGGTTTTAACCAGTTTAGCTATTACGATGGCCGTACCATTAAACAAAATGAAGTGGTACCGGTTTTCGGTGGCTTTGTGGGTGCTTCTTATTTTGTAACACCAAACTTTGGTTTTAATGTAGAAGCCGGTTACGATATTACCCAGATACAAGGTGGTATTATTTTAAAAATAAAGTAGGCTTGGCTTGTTTTGTTATTTTTGCTGCACATACAATATGGCAGCAAAAGCATACATAGCTAAACTTATTTTTACAGGCGAACAATGGCTGCATGAACATGCGGCCATTGTTGTTGAAGGTATTATAACAGATGTGCTTCCTGTTTCTGCATTAGACCCACTCATGGAGTCTGTACATTTCAACGACCATATACTGGCTCCTGCATTTATAGATCTGCAGATATATGGTGCTTATGAAAAATTATTTGCAGTTTATCCCGATACAGATTCTTTACAATTATTACAAAAATACAGTAGCAGCGGTGGCGCTGCTTTTTGTATGCCTACCGTTGCTACCAACCGCCCCGAAGTATTTTTTAAATGTATTGATGCCATCAGGTTGTATTGGCAACAGGGCGGCGAAGGTATTCTGGGCTTGCATGCAGAAGGCCCCTGGATAAACAAATTAAAAAGAGGCGCTCATATAGAATCGTTGATACATAGCCCCTTGTTGCAGGAAGTTGAAGCATTGATTGATTACGGACAAGATGTTATAAAGATCATCACGCTTGCTCCTGAGGTTTGCAGTAAAGAAGTGATTGATCTAATCCAATCATCCGGTATTAAAATTTTTGCAGGCCATAGCAATGCAACTTATGAAGAAGCCATGCAGAGTTTTGATAATGGCATTACTGCTGTAACTCATTTATACAATGCCATGAGCCCATTACAGCACCGCAACCCAGGCCTGGTAGGCGCTACGCTCAATCATCATCAAATTGGGGCAAGTATTATTGCCGATGGTTTTCATGTTGATTATGCAGCTGTAAGCATTGCAAAGAAAATTATGCAGCAAAGGCTTTTTGCTATTACAGATGCTGTTACCACAACAACTGAAGGTCATTACCAGCATCAACCCGAAGGAGATAAATATACAGCCGGCAATATCCTGAGCGGCTCGGCATTAACCATGTACAAGGCACTGCAAAACCTGGTAAAACATGTTGGTATAGAAACCGGCGAAGCCCTTCGCATGTGCAGCCTGTATCCTGCACAGGTAATGCAAATTGATGATCAGTTGGGTAGGATTGTTACAGGTTACAAAGCAAAAATGGTAGTGCTGCCAGCATTTTTGGATGATACTGCAATTGAAGTTATTTCTTAAACTCAATCCCGGCCTTCATTCCCAACATGTTGGCTTGTAAAAATAGCACTTGCATTTCCCTTTTATTTGAATTACATTTATAGAAGTTCTTTTTTTCACGAATTAAATTATACGTTATGAACCTCCTCGAAAAATTTGAGAATTGGGGTGACAGGCATCACCCAAAATGGCTGGATATTATTCGTATAGCATTAGGAATCTTTCTCTGTTATAAAGGTGTAGATTTTCTCCGCAACAGCAGCAACCTTATCAGCCTGATGAAAAACACTTCTCCCTTTAGTGAATTCATGGTAGTGCTTTTAGCTCATGGAATTGCCTTTGCACATATCCTCGGCGGTTTCTTTTTAGCCCTCGGTTTATTTACCCGTGCTGCCTGTTTAATACAGATACCTGTTTTAATGGGAGCTATTATTTTTGTAAATATCAATGCCACCAAAGACACATTCAGCCCTTATTCTGAATTGTTTCTTTCAATCATTATCTTATTGCTGCTCAGTTATTTTTTAATCATTGGCAATGGCCCGCTTTCGGTAAAAGTGCCACCCGAAGAGCATTTGAAAGAGCATGAAGATTATATTAAAAAGGTGAAAGGAGAAAACTAAGGATATTGGCTGTGCATTATTTTAATTTCAGGGCTGTGAAATAACCCGGCCTGGCATTAATTTATAAACGTAAAGCAACTCATATCTTATCGTTGAATCGCCTGTATTGATATAAAATTTATCATTCACAAATATTTTAAAATAGAAACTTCCTGTAATCAGCAGGAAGTTTCTATTTAAAGGATAGCTATTTTAAAACTGCTTATGTTGTCATTCAAACACATAATAAAGGCCCAGTACAACAATACAAACCGCGGCAGTAGTTAATCCATAAAAAATGAAATCAAACATGTGTGGTAATGCATGTGTAATAGTTAACACACAACTTAAAAAACCCAGGAATGCACCCGCAGCCATGCATACAAACCCGGTTGACCGCCGTCTTGCATTCCGAATCCGTTTAATTACATGCAGGTATTCACTTACATAGTTTGGATGAATGCCCTTTTTGTGCAGTTCTTCCGCAGCTGCATCTGGTGTTAATTTTAATGACAGCACCTGCCGGCAGATATTTTCATCAATCACAAAAGTTTCTGACATATTAAGCTACGTTTTATAATTTTTCTGTTGCCAGTATACAAGTAAACTAAAGTAAAATATAAATATTTTTCCGGATTATCAAATCAGCTGAACATATTTTGCAGCAACGCTTTTAATATGGCAAATGATTTTGTGGCTTAAAAGATTCGGCAAATCATTTCAACATATAACTGGTACCCTGTATGGTACGTATCTCATTATCGGGGCCTGAAACTTTCACTCTGTCAAAAACAACCATGGAGCCGGGTGCACAGCGTGTCATCAGGCTGCGGATGGGTTTTAAGCTGCTACTGGTAATATAACCGGTTTCTACACCCCTGAAATTGGTGCCTGAGAAATACACCGTAGCGCTTACAATATTATACTGAATATCAAATACAAAATCTTTTAATTCTGCACGGCAAACATTCTGGCTTCGGAATGTTACTGCCAGCATTTGCTCATGTTCATTGCCGGGTTGAGAACCCGCTTTATAGCTTTTAGTGTTACTACCGATAGATAGATAATCAGTTTCAATAAAATCTCTTTCAATACTGTTTAATTGGCTGTTTACCGGTAATATGCCCAAGCTTAAAAAAGAAAAGAGGAGTACGTGTTTCATTGTAAAAAGTTTTTGGAGGGTGAATGATAATTTAAAACTACTCATTCAAAAGTGAAAGAATTGTTAGAATTAAATACGTATCATTTACCCTTATCTTAATACAGGTTTAGAAATTAACTGTTAATCTTAATCCGGGTGTCAGACCTTTAAAGAAATTATTAAAATACAAAACAGGTTCTAAGTTTACTTTACCTTTTAACAAGGATGCAGCCTGCACACCTATACGTATGGTATTTTTCTCAAAAAACTCACCCTTTTTTCTTATAAGATAACCGAAAGAAAAACCATTTATAAAAGAAAAACTCTGAGCATCAGCCTCTTTTTTTAATGGGAACCGTTTGTAAGTAAAAGTCAGGAAATCATTGCGGTAAGTTTGCAGACTACCCTGTGTATTTTTTGCAAAGAAAAAACTGGGCTCCCACAAAAGCCCCAGCTCCCGTTTAACTCTTCCGTTGTTAAAACCCAAACCTATGCCCAGACTGGCTGAGGGTACAAAATAATTTTTATAGTTCTGAACATTTACAGCAGTAAGAGAAGTAAGATAATCACCGGCACCAGTGCCTGATACATATCCGGCAGCCTGATGATTTGAGTAAATCGATTTATCACCGTTTTTTACATACCAGATTCCTTCTCCATCTTTTATCCAACGGGAATTTTTATTTTTTTGAATAACATTTATTTTTTCGTTTAAACCTGCAGATGAAAATGTATTTAAATCGCTTAATTGATTTACAAAAAAACTTAAACGGTAATACCGCATTTCTGTAAACGGCTTCAGCAAAGTGGAGGTTACTTTGTAAACATAAGACCCTGAAAAGATAACCGTATCCTGTTCCATCTTTAAAGCGGAGAGGTTGCCCTGCTGTAGCAAAAAGCTGGCTCCATCAGGCTTTGAAAGGCGGATACGGATTTTTTTTCTTCCCATCTCATCAGTAAAGTAATCAATACGCTTAGAGGCCAGCTCGTCTGATAGTGAATCTTTTAAAGGAATTATATCCTGCAAAAAAATACGCAGCAGCGAGTCTATATTTTTAAACCGTTCCAGGTCTTCTATATCAGTCAGTTCAATCTGCATTTTATTTCCTTTACCAAGATCTGCTGTAAAACTTCTTTTTAAATAGTTCGACGGGATATTAAAAATCCTGTCTGCATTGGTAACGGCTGGCTCCTTCTGAGCAATAGCTGTTCCGGTGATGCTTATTACAAGCATCAGTAAACTGATTATTTTTTTCATGTTTGATTAATTTTTAGAAGAGAGTTTTATTTTAAAGCCAAAAGTATTTTCCTGAGAAGCTAAGCTGAAATTGGTAATTTTCTTTTTTCCGGATTTTATATTCTGTGCATAATTTATCGGTTCGGTAAACTGTGCAGGATATGTTTCCAATTCATTTAAATGAATAACCTGCAGTTTCTTTTTAGCAGTTGCAGTAAGTGCAACGGTTACAACTGTATCAACCGGCTGTATATTGTTTGTTGTGATATCGATTTTTACTTTTTCAGGCAAAACAATAACATCAGCATCACTTGCTCTTATTGTATCAACAAATGTTTTACTTTTTACTTTTGAATTTATAACAGCAACAGGTTGCTTTTTTTCAACAGATGCAGATGCTGAAAATGTAACAGCTTCTTTTGAAGCAGGCTGTAAATAGGAAGGAGTTGCCTTTGCATTTTTATCTTTAACTGTTTCCTGTTTCAACAAAACACTTTCTGTGTTACTCACCATCGTTAATGCAATAATGATCAGAGGCAGCAGGCCTGCTGCCATCCAATACCATCTTGCTTTATTGGCAGCTGGCTTTTGTTGCAAACGGCCATTCAATTTCTCCCACAGGGCATCTTTTTCATGTGCATCCTCTCCCGGCAAACAGTTTAATGTTTCCAGTTTATTCTTCCAGAAAAAAGGGTCATTGAGCTTTTTGCTTAACATATTCTATTCCTTTTTGTGATAATAGTTTTTGTAATAAAACCCTGGCTTTACTGAGTTGTGATTTTGAAGTTCCTTCTGAAATGCCCATTAATACAGCAATTTCTTTATGTTCCATACCTTCCACAACAAATAAATTAAAAACAGTGCGGTAGCCAACAGGCAGTGTAACAATCAGGTTAAAAATTTCATCTGCAGATAAGTTATTAAGGGCTTCTTCCTCCAAAACAATTTCTGCTGCTGCCGATTCTGTAACTATGGTAAATACATTTTTTTTACGCAAAAACATCAGGCATTCATTGATCATTATTCTTTTAAGCCAGCTATACAGCGCAGCTTCTCCCTGGTAGGTAAATGACTGTATGTTTTTAAAGAACTTATAAAAGCCATCTAATAATAATTCTTCGGCATCTTCCCTCCTTTTAACATACCTGCAGCAAAGCAGCAGCATATTATCTGCATACATGTTAAACAAAGTTTTTTGTGCAGCGGTACTACCCTGTTTTGCTTCCTTAATCAGTTTAGTTATATCCATTAAAGAGTAAACAATTGAAGATTGATTTATATTATAAATGCAGTTTACAACCAATGCGTTGCCTTAGCAAATAATAAAAGTTAATTTAAAGCATAATTTTACCGGAGTAAGCCTGCAGGCAGTATTTAAAACAGTCTTTAAAATTGCAAAATGAAAACAGAGCAATACATTATTTCACTTCAAAAGTTGTAAATTTATCCCCATATAAAAGCTTTGCATGAAAAATTTTGTACACTTTTTCACTACCATCTTACTTACCCTTACTATAATATCCTGTCAAAAAGAATTACATTTTGATAGTGTAATCACCAGCAACGGGCAGGCAGTCGGCACATTAAAATCTTCATCAGGTGTTTGTATGCCTGGTTTCATATTTGGTTCGTTTGTAAAAGATTCAGCCTTAAAAGCAACAGATCTTATTGAGCTTTATGCCGATATTAGTAAAACAGGTACTTACATTATCAAAAGTGATACCGTGGCCGGTTTTTATTTTAGCGGATCAGGCTCTGTAACATCAACAGGTATAAATATAATACAGTTAAAAGCCTTTGGTACACCCACAAGCGCCGGCCCCAATACCTTTACTTTCACTTTTGGTACAAGCGTTTGTAAAATAGATGTATATGTAAATTCAGGAGCGCCTCCGCCAACAGCTTTTACTTTTACCTGTGCAGGTACCACTTTCGGCAGTGGTGTTTACACAGCAGGCACAGTTGTTGGAACACAGCATACGGTTACGCTCAATGTAGTAGTAACCTCTCCCGGCCCCTGGTCAATTAATATTGCCGCAGTAAACGGTATTTCTTTTTCCGGTTCGGGTACATTTACTGCTACTGGTTTTGCACAGGTTACTTTAACCGCCAGCGGCACTCCCACAGCCGCAAGTCCACCGGCATATAATTATACAGTAACTAGTGGTGCGTCAAGCTGTACATTTTCATGTACTGTTGCAGCTTCTGCCCCCCTACCCAATTTAGATTATGTGCCACAAACAAATTTCAGCAACTGGAGCTCGATGTTAGTGGGTGGCACACCCGCAGATACCACTTATATACAAGTAAGCTCCAATTCAAAAACATTTGGAGCAAACAGTTATAAAATCTTTGAAGTAAAGGATATGGGTACGCCTATAGATTCTGTTTTCAACAGAAAAAACGGCGGCTTGTATTATCAGTATATTGATGGCAACCTGGGAGTACTAACCAACCCCATTAATAAAGAATACCTGGTTCTTGATTCCACCCTGGCAGTAAATGCTACCTGGACTGCGAATTTTGGCCCCAATGTAGCCATGGGTTTTCCGTTATCAAATATCAGGGTAGATGCACAGATACTGGCTAAGGGCGAAACACAAACCGTGGCATTAATTACATACAATAATGTCATCCGTGTAAAATACACTTACACCGCCACTGTTATAGGCCTTGGCGATATACCGGTTGCTGAGGAAGAAAGGTGGTTTGCCCGGGGAATTGGTGTGATCCGTTCATCAGTTATGAACCTGGTAACCCCGTCTACTGTTGTAAACGAAACTACCCGAACACAGATATTCTAATTATTTCCTTCTCAGTTCCTCAATCATTTTTCTTTGTTCATCCAGTTGCTTTTGCTGTTCTTTAACGGCATTGATCAATAAGAAAATATAAGCCTGGTTGTTAACGCTTCTCAGGTCGGTAAAATCTTTTGTGTTGTTTTTATCAACCATATAGGGTGCAACTTTTTCAAGCTCCTGTGCCAGTACACCCACCTGCATTTTATCTGTTTGAAATGGCGATTGGCTGTTGTAAAAATAACTTACCGGGTTTATCTGTCTAATAATTTCTAGCCCACTGGTAAAAGGCTGTATATTTTTTTTAAGCCTTTCATCACTCCAACTGGTTACAGTACCTGTTGCTGTGTAGGTCACTCCGTTTCTAACTTCCAATCCTTTTACGCTGCCATACAAATTACCTGCGCCCGTTCCATTGGTGTAAAATTCCAGCGACCCGGTATAGCTGCCAATATCATTGCTACGCATATAACCCGGCCTCCATTGGGTGCCAAATCCATATTCACTTACAAATTCCATAGCAGCCAGGCCAGAGCCGCCCCGGTTACCAATTACAAGGGTAACAGGTGTTGCACTAAGACCAATGATTTCTGTTTTTTGAATGGGAGCAGTTGTGCCAATACCCACATTGCCATTTCCTTTTATCCGCATTAATTCTGTTGAGCTGGATCCTCCGGCATCTCCTCTATAAAAAATATGGTCATCTGTAGAGTAAGGAACCTGGTATCGCAGGTCGCTTCCGTTTAAGCCAAACCCAACAAAATTATGATCGTTGTTGATACCAAAACCTCCTAGTACAATTTTGCGGTTTTCAGGTGTACCCGAGAATTCAAGCGGTGCCTGCGGGTTATTGTTGTTTATCCCAACAAAACCATTCCCTTTAATCCGCATTAATTCGTTAGAGGCTGTATTGGTAGTATTGGCGGCGTAAAAAACATGATCGGCGCCATTTCCGGGTACCTGGTATCTCAGCACGTTTGCATTTACACCAAAGCCATAAAAATTATGTCCACTGTTGGGAAAATCGCCCCAAAAATTATTGTGCAGCACCAATTTATTATTGACATAAGAATCATCAAACTGCAGATCGGAATTTGGATAAAGCGTTTTAATACCAACAAAATTATTGGCAGAGATAGTTATAGGAACCTCTGCGGCAGCACCCATAAAAATTTTGCCGCCACCATATTTAAGAATGTCCAGGTTATCATTTACATCTGTTCCAAAGTATGCAGATTCTACCCCATTAACCAGGTGCTTCATAATAGATAAGCCGTTTTTTGCAACGCCCGAAGCATAATCCGTTTGTATATTCAGCGTGCCCGGAAAAAAATAGTTCGGATCGGTAACATGCCCCATGATGATCTTACCATCCTGCATTTCCATAGTGGGCTTTTGTGTGCTAAAATCCATATCGCCTCCCACACCAAAATAGATGGCTTTATCCGGTGAATTTCCCCCTGTGCCATCTGCATAATTCCATACATAACTCCTGTACATGTAAGTTGGATTCGTCATCACGCCCATAAACATTCCTCTGTCCGGATTATTTTGACTTTCCTGGTTGGGAAAAGTAATACGCACACCGTTCTTGGGGGTTAATTGGTTAGCTGGCGCAAACTGCGACATAGAATGAATATCCAGTGCATACTTCGGATTTCTTTGATAAATACCTTCTCCAAACTGGTTGATATTAATAGCTGGACGGATACCAGGATTAAACATATCAAAGCCGATCCTTATAGCCGCATCAATATTATTTGAATAGTTCCATATCACCGTTTCCTTAATATTATTAACATCGTTGCCAAACACAATGCCTTTATTTACATTAACCGGGGTACTGGAATTAAATAATTGGCTAGGTATGATGCGCATGCCAACAATTTCCGATGTAGGACTGGGATCACTTAACCGGATATCCAGTGCGTACTCGGGATTTCTGTTCGAAAAACCGATCCTGCCGCCAAGCGGAACCTGTTTAATGCGCAGCAATTCATTTCCGCCCGCTATCATGGAAATATCTTTTGATTCGTAAGATCCCAGGTAAGTGTCATTCACAAAATCTATTGGATCAAACTGATTTCCTAAGGGTGGACGCATATTGCTGTTGCCATGCAGGCCCCAATAACTGCTGTCATTTTTATTGTTATCTGCAAGCCAGTTCCACCGCAGGTTCTGGTAATAATAAAAACCGGTACTGTCGGGTCCGGTTTGATAAATAAGCAAACCGGTTGCCGGCGTAGCAACAGCATTTTTTTCTGCCTTTGTAAACCTGGGTATCAGCAGTCCCTTGGTGTTGCTTTTAATATCCAGCATAGCACTGGCATTGGCAGCACTGCCATCGGTATTAATACTCAATGATTGTGAGAAAACGGGAAATGATGAGGCCAGCATCAAAACAACGGGTACAAATTTTTTGCATGAAAGTATCATGATAAAGATTTTAAAAGTAAAAAACACTTGTTTAAAAAAACGGGATATATCAGGATATGTTAAGGATCAGCATTAAAATTATAATAAACTTTCTGTTTTTTGGTTTATTAATGCCTGTTAAAACTGCTGTATTTTAATAACACCAGCAATTATTGTTTTAAAAAACAATTTTCAGCTTTGTTACTTCCCGGTAACCACACATGCCAGATCAGAAAAATATCGATAACAATAAATTATCCTGGATATTAAAAATTAAAGCCGATAGCAAATATCTCTTTGGGAATTATGATATACCATCAGCACAGCGGAGAAAACTGCAGTAAATGTGTAACTTGCTTTTATGAAAAAGACCCTGCTCCTTTTTTGCATTGTTATTATTTCTGCAGCTGCTGCTGCACAGATAAAACCTTTCCGTTTTGCATTTCTTTCCGATACGCATATTGGCTCGCCGGATGGAAAAGCTGAAGAAGACCTGCGCAGAACTGTGAGCGATATCAACAACAGCAATGATATTGATTTTGTAGTGATAACCGGAGATATTACCGAACTGGGTACCAATGAAGAACTGCCCCGTGCAAAAAAACTGTTTGATTCTTTAAAAGTAAAATACTACATCATACCCGGCAACCATGATGTGGGCTGGAGTGAAAGCGGTGGTATGGGTTTTATTTCCACTTTCGGAAATGACCGGTTTGCTTTTGATCACAACGGCATTCGTTTTGTTGCCTGTGCATCGGGCCCCTATGTACGTATGAGCGACGGGCATATACCACGTGATGCCATGACCTGGATGAAAAATATACTGGACACTACCAATGCAAATATGCCGGTAATATTTTTAAACCACTACCCTATGGATGAACAGATGGATAACTGGTATGAAGTGACTGAGCTTTTTAAAACAAGAAATACTATTTTATTTCTTTGCGGACATGGGCATGCAAACAAGGTTTTAAATTTTGAAGATATACCCGGAATTATGGGCCGGTCGAATTTACGTGCCAAACAAACCGAGGGTGGATATAATGTAGTGGACGTAAGATCAGATTCTATTCTTTTTACTGAAAGAAAACCTGTTACCGGCACAATGAAAGCCTGGGCAGGCGTTAAAGTAGAACAGCATCACTATGACCATACTAAAACATTTGCAAGGCCCGGATACCAGGTGAATACGCAATATGCACAGGTAAAAGAAAACTGGAAATTCAGTTCAGCTGCCAATGTAATATCTACACCTGTAGTAACAAACGGCCTTGTTGTTTTTGGAAACCAGCAGGGAACCGTAACTGCCCTGTCTTTAAAAAACGGCAAAGAAAAATGGACTTTTAAAACTGCTGGTGCTATTTATTCATCTCCGGCAGCCAGCAATAATAAAATAGTATTCGGCTGCACAGATGGTTATGTATATTGCCTAAATACTAAAGGAAAAGAAGTATGGAAACTAAAGACAGGCGCTGCTGTACTGGGATGCCCCATCATAGAAAATAATATAGTTTATATTGGCGCAAGCGATCATAATTTCCGTGCTATTGACCTGGAAACAGGAAAAGAACGATGGAGTTTTAACGGACTAAACGGGCCCGTTGTAAGCACGCCTGTTATAAATAAAGATGATATTATTTTTGGCGCCTGGGATACGTATTTATATTCATTGAATAAATTAAGCGGTAAACTAAACTGGAAATGGAGTAATGGAACTTCTGTAAGAAACTACGCTCCTGCTGCCTGCATACCTGTTGTAAAAGACGATGTTATTTACATCGTGGCACCCGACCGTTATACAACTGCCATTGATGCTATTAACGGTCAAACCATCTGGCGGACAAAAGAATCAGGCGTACGTGAATCCATAGGTATATCACAGGATGGAAAATATATTTACGGCAAAACCATGAATGATACCATTGTGGCTTTTGCTACCGGAAGAGAACCTCAAAAAGCTGCCTGGAAACTTCATGCAGGATTTGGTTATGAGCATGCCCCTTCTATGTTAATAGAAAAAGACGGCGACATTTTCTTTGGTACACGCAACGGCGTGGTGTATGCCATTGATGCCCTGCAGCAAAAACTAGCCTGGGCACATAAGATCGATAACTCGATGGTGAATACGGTTAATGTAATTGATAAGAAAACACTGGTCGTATCTACCATGGATGGCAAAGTAGTGTTGCTGCAGGTTTCAGACTAAGCTTATAAGCCGCCATTGCCTTTTAAACAATAAAAAGATAGCAGGCAGGCACTACAGTTTACTTTTAATTGAAAGTTTTCAAAAAACTATATCATTCAATATAATAATGTATCTTTCTGTTTAAACTACTAAACTTATGCAGAAATTACTTTTATCATGCTTTGCCATGATGGCATTTTTTTATGCTTCTTCCCAAAACCTTAATGTTGACAGTTTACGTAATGCAAAAAAAGACAGCACGCTGCGTGCCCTGATACATGCCGATTCGGTAAAGGTTGAAAAAGAATTTGCAGCAAAAGAAAAAGAAGATAAGCTCGATGCCAGGCTGATTTACCCGCTTTTAAAAGGAGGCAAAGGCAGTGGCGTTATTCCCGTAAAAGATTTGGTAGAAATTCCTGATCCAAATATTGATTACAAGATACTGTTTGAAATGACCAGTAATAATCCTGATTCAGTTATTAAAGAGATTAATTACAGCCTGGATGAAGTTGCAAGAATCATTAACCTGCATGTAGCATCCGGAATTCCGGCAAAAAGAATAATACCGGTAATTGTTGTACATGCAGCAGGTATCAATGCGCTTAAAAACAATGAAGCTTTTCAGAAAAAATATAAAATGGATAACCCCAGTATTCCATTAATAAACGACCTTAAAAAACTGGGTGCAAAATTTATTGTATGCGGACAGGCCATGACCTGGCTGGAAATAAAACCAGAAGAATTGCTGCCCGATATCAGGCTTTCATTAACAGCACAAACCGCAGTTACCCAATATCAGTTAAAAGGATATGTATTGCGGGCGGTTTGGTAATATAATATTACCGGTTCCGATATTTTGTGTGTTAAAAGATACCCCACCTGTTCGTTTTACACTGGTAAAAGGTCAGGCACCGGTATCTACATCATCAACATTTCCGGTAAGCTAACAGGGCAATAAGAAGGAGTTACTATGCAAGCCTGTCAGTTAAAATATTTTTTACTTGTTTTGAACAACTGTGTTACAAATGTTACCGGCATTTAACTGTATAGTTTGCAACTTGCCTTTAAAACACAGCATGAATATCACAGAAATGATCATATTCGGCATTATAATGCTTCACCTGCTTATTGGGTTCGGTTATCTATTGTATAAGTTAAGTGCAAAACGAAAGCCCGGGTCTTTATAATAAAAAGAAATTCCGACTCTGATAACTCCACAGCCTGGTAAAGAACACTGAAACCTGTATAATAATAATTTATTCCATTATTTTACAGCATGAACAAGACAGTTGTAATTTCTTTTATCATAGCATTTAACCTGGTTCCTGTTTTTGGTGTAATTTTTTATCACTGGCAACCTTTTGAAGCCTTTTGGTTTTTTTGGGTGGAAACATTAGTAGTAGCAGTTTTTAACTGCATACGTATTGTATTTAGCCAGGGCCGGCAGCAGCCGGCTGTTAACAATACGCAGCCCCTTACCTACAACATAAACAGAGGCATAAAATATTTACTCATACGCATTGGCATCTTTTTATTTTACTCGATATTTATTATTGTGTTTATTGGTTTTGTTGCCAATACCAATACAGATAAGGGTAACGTTTTAGGAACCATCCTTTTTCAAAATAAGTTTTTTAACCTGAGCTTACTTATCAGCATTGTTAGCCAGGGTTATTACCTGATATTTTATTTTTTCAGAAGCGGTGCCTGGTATACAAGCCGGCCAGATAGTTATGCTGCATTGTTCGACAGCAGGCAACTCGTAATTCATATTGCTGTTGTATTAGGTGCATTGGGCGGTGTCTTTTTAGTAAAAAATACTTCTTTTGGTAATTACAGCAGCATTTTTATTATCAGTTTACTTTGTATATGCAAGTGTGCGGCCGAACTGTTTAATTATGAGTCTGCTGCGGTAATAAAAGATTAGTGAAGAATAAAGTGTTGATTAATTAAAAAGTACTAAAACCAGTAAGGAGCATAGTTAAGATTTTAAAATAAGCCCTGGTTATCAAACCGGGCCCAGTATTGCCAGTGCATGTTTAAGACAGTATCTTTTAAAGGATATTCTCTTTTCGGGATGTTCCT
The DNA here is from genome assembly GCA_963715585.1 of uncultured Chitinophagaceae bacterium. Lineage (GTDB taxonomy): Bacteria > Bacteroidota > Bacteroidia > Chitinophagales > Chitinophagaceae > Ferruginibacter. The sequence continues at coordinate 2,148,698 of OY970254.1, forward strand.
ACCAGATGGAAAGTAAGACAGGTTTTCTTCCATATCCACCTTTGTTTCCAATGTCCGGCTTCTTACATACATTTTAATGGTACTGTCTTTAAACACATCAAACGCAAAAATAAAATGCTTGCCAAGCTGGTTGAAATACAGATCAATATCTGTACCCAGTTCCGGGGGCAATTTTTTAAACACTTCAGGCCTGGTGGATGCAGGCATATACCTGAAAGCATGATACGCATCATCGTCATGAATATGCGCATGAATTAACTGCATGTTTTTTAAAATAGCAGATGCCAGGCTATCGTACAGTGGCAGTTTATTAATTACCGCTGTGTCAAATGTATAATTTTTGTACGCAGTCAAAGCCTGGTTCTCTGTTTTGCAGCCTGCAGCAAAAAGCAATAGCAGCGGCAATGTTCTTAAAAATGATATGCGAAAGAAGTGGAGCATATACAATTGTTTTAATTATCTTAAACCAGTCATCAGTAAGCCTAACATGCTGCCTGTTACTTATCTCATCAGTGTACATTTACTTTAAATACTTAACAAACCAATCTACAATTTCAACAGTAGAAGTTATCCTGTTTTTGGTTTTGCGCCATCCATGTCCTTCATCAGGAAACAGTGTGTAGTGAACCGGAATGTTATTCTTCTTTAAAGCATCCACCACCTGCTCAGCTTCTATTACCGGCACATTGGTATCATTTGCACCATGCTGCACCAATAAAGGCGTTTTAATTAAAGCCGCTTTGTGTATGGGCGAAAGCTGTTTCAGCATGTCGGACTGTGTAACAGGGTCTCCATATTCTATCGTGGAAATAGCCGCCATCCAGGCTTCTGTTTTTTTAAAAAAGGTTTCAAAATTTACTACTCCAAATAAGTTGGCACCTGCGGCAAACATATCGGGGTACTCTGTAACGCCAGCCATTACCATATAGCCACCATAAGAGCCACCCATGATACCGATTGCTCCTTTTTTTGATATACCGGAACTGATTAAATAATCGGTACAGGCTTTAATATCTTTTACGCCATTTACCCGTAACGCTCCGTTATCAAGGTTAACAAACTTTTTTCCGTAGCCGGTAGATCCTCTTACATTGGGAAGAAAAAATGCAATACCATCTTCGCAAAGTGCCTGTGCTAAAGGGCTCAGGCTGGGTACAGACTGACCCTCGGGGCCACCATGAAAACTCATAACTGTAGGAAAAGGACCGGCACCATGTGCTGGTTTATATAGCCAGCCGCTTAACTTCAACCCGTCAAAAGAAGTAAATGTAACAAGCTCAGGTGCTACAAAACTGTTAAGCTGCACACCAGGGTGCGGACTATCGGTTAATTTTTTAAATTGCTTTGTAAGTATGGAGTAAGTCCAGATATTGGTGGGTTCTTTTGATCCGCTTCCTGTAAAAACAATATTTTTATCATCCGGCGAAAATGAAGCACCGCCACCCAGTTCAAATGGCAAACTAAGCTGGCTTATTTCTTTATTGGCTTTTACATCATACAATGTTATTTTGGTTCTTCCGCTTTCATTCCAGGCAAGCATGGCAACAGTGCCGGCTTTATTCAATACTATACCGGCCAGTTCTGTATTTTCTTTTTCGGCCAGCATTTTAATACTGCCCTGTTGCCAGGTACCAAATCCAATAAGGTCCCTGTCTTTATTAGACCCCATATAAACATCACCGGCATTTGTAAGCCTGCCAAAAAAAGTACCGGGGCCATCATGTGCAGTTAACAGTGTTTCCTGTTTTGTTTTTACATCATACAGGTACAGATCGTTGCTTCCCCTGCTTGCAAGTTTGGTAATTAACAGTTTGCTGTTGTCTCCCGAAAAATCAACTATACCACCCGTGCCTTTACCTTTCACTTCAAGCCTGTAGGTAGCTTTGGCCACATCATAAATAAAGTAGTCTACACCTGTTTCATTTTGCTCGTTCGATCCAAAACTCAGTAAGGACCCATCCTTACTCCAAACGCCAGGAAAATTATTTGTTTTGCCGCCTTTTGTAATTTGTGTAATGCCACTGCCATCCGTTTTCATAATATACAATTGTGCATTTAACCCGCCGCCAGGTGCTACCTGGTAAGCAATTAAACCTGCTTGGGGAGAAAGGCTGAGCGCCGTTACCGGGTCGGTAAATGCGGTTAGCTGTACCGGCCATCCGCCTGCTGCAGGCATCTTCCACATTTGCGGTGAGCCGCTCATGTTGGATATAAAAATAATCTCCCTTCCGTCGGCAGTATAATATGCAGGCCCGCATGAGCCGATATTCGCTAATGCAATAATCTGTTCCTTTAATTTTTCGGTATTTGTTTGTGCAAAGGACGTTGCTGTTATCAATAGCAACATAAGTGCTGCTGATAATGCAGCATACATCATGTAAGAATTTTTGCTGCTGAAGTAAGGTTTACTGTAAGCCATAAAATGTAAAGATTTAGGTATAAGGAATGATGCCAGTTTACATGAGCATTTGTATCAGGGCAGTACCCAACATTTTTTCCTTTACTATCCTTACAAATATGCAGCAGCTGGTTTTAACAGAATCTAATATACAGTATTTTTTGTATTAAAATACGCAGGCCCGTTGAGTAACAAAATCTACTCCTTTCCCACATACACAATTTTACCTGCTGTATTTAATTTGTAAACAATAGTACTTTCAAAATGAAGTGCGGTATCTGCCTGTATTCTTTGTACTTCAAAAAATGTTTTTACCGTGTAGGTATTTTTGGCAATGGGGGTTATAGATTGAACAGCATTTTTTGAATATTTATTTTTTGTCCAGTAGTCTTTATAAAATGCAATGATCTTTTGCTTTGCCGGATCTTCCATTTTCCAATAGCCGGTAATGGTATCAGCAAGCAGTTCTTTCAGCACTACACTATCCCTGGTATCTTCTGCCTTTATATAGTTGCGTATAGTTTCTTTTTGCCTGTTTACACTTGCCTGCGATTGATGGAAATGATTATTACAGGAAACCAATAGTAAAAAAGAAATTGTATAAATATATCTGTAAGGCATAGTAAGGAGGTGTAAAAGTATTCTAAAATCACTACTGCTCAACGTATCCTTGTACTGAGCCGGGATATAAAACTTATGTATAACAACGGTACAAACACGTTAGCCTGTTGTTTAATAACTTACTGGCGCAATGTGTTCCCTTACGAAATCACTATCATTTACCAAAATGATCATGGGGGCACTTGTGCCTTACAAATCTACCGGATTGTATCCGGACTTAGAACTGTAAATGATCAATCTTTAATACCCCATGTTGATTAATTAAATAATAAACAGTACTGTGTACGTTGAAAAATAAAATTCCCCCGATAGGCCCTGCCCTTTCATTGGCTAAATAATTTTAGCAGGTTACAGTGGTAATTTTTATAAAAGATTTAGCCGTCAATGAGTTTTATACAAACAGTTTCAGTAGATAAAACCATGTCTGATTACAATTCCTTTTTTTACTGATATCCATCATTTTCCTGATGATTTTTCAGGGATACTTTTACTTATGCAATTCTAAAGCATCAATCATGAAAACACTTACATGGATAGCATTTGCGCTGTTGCTGATTGCAACAGGATGCAGTACTTCAAAAATAACCACATCGTGGAGGGCTGCAGATGCGGTGCCGCAAAAATACAACAAGATTATGGTGCTGGGCCTGATACGGGAGACTGACCGTGTTTTGCAGGAGAACATGGAAAACCATATGGTGGGCGATTTACTGGCGCTTGGTTATACTGCAGTATCCTCGTTAAAGGAATATGGCCCCAAAGCTTTTGATAAGCTGGATGAAGCTGCTGCTATAAGTAAATTAAAGAACAGCGGGATAGATGCTGTAATAACCATTGTATTGCTGGATAAGCAAAAAGAAAGCAGGTATGTGCCAGGTAATGTTTATTACTCGCCTTACAGCTATTATGGCAATCGTTTTTGGGGTTACCGCAGCACATTATACCAGCGTATTTACGAACCGGGATATTATGTTACCGATACCAAATATTTCTGGGAAAGCAACCTGTATGAAATGGGCAACCAGAAGCTGGTTTATTCTGTACAGACAGAATCATTTGACCCTTCCAGTTCAGAAAGCCTTGCACATGAATACGGACAGTTAATTGTGAAAGACCTGGTAAAGCAAAATGTGTTGAAACAATAATTGGCTGTAAAAATTTCACTGGTTTATTAGTGTAATAATCATAATCCTGAAATTGTTTGCATAAATCTAAACATTTCGTTTTATAATTCTGGTTACACCTGTCCTGATGGATGTCGGGAAACCGGTAGAACTGAAAATACACAACTTGTCCTGACCTGTTCCGATGAATATCGTAGATCCTTAGGGTGTTGATCCCGCCAGTTTTTTTTAAAATTTAATGATTGTGTTGGGAACACCTGGGCCAAACACCTAAACCAGTTGGGCGCAGCCACTATGTTTTTTACTACAAATGTTTCATTTCTACCTTAAGTATTTTAACATCGTCAGTACCGGCTTGCTTAAACCCTAAAAAATATTTATCCGGAAAATAGGTAGCATCACTGCCTACTTTTATATCTTCACCGTTGGCTAAACAGGTAAAAGTTAACCCTCTTTTCACAATAGTGATTTTATATTGCCCGCCTGTTGTTGACAATTTATCTTTCGTAACCTTTTCATGAATTTTGTTGTAGGGCCAGTCGCCTGACCTGAGAAATCCATATTGCTCTGTAATTTTATATTTTGAAGGAGTAGATATCTTCAGGTTGCTGCCACCTATTGAAACCAACTCCACCTGGAAACTTTTACCTATCAAAATGCCCAATCCGGTTATTCTTGTTTTATCGGGTATATCAAAATAAATATCTAACTGAAAATCTTTTGAAAAATCGAAACGCTCTTTATTCTTAAATGTCCGCATGGTATAGAACATAAACAAAGCATGATCATGCATCCTGGGAATGTTGTTTGATAAAACCAGTGCATCCGATGCTATCGTAACTGAATTTTCAAGGCTGTTATAAGCGTTGGAAGATTGTTTTTTAGGTATATTTTTATTTAGTGTCCAGTCGTTTTCAGTAAAATTATGGTACTCCAGGTTTTTTTTAGTTGTCGCAGTAAAAGTTCCGTCTGAGCTTTTTAAAGCACTTAATTTAGGCGTTAATTCTTCAAATTTTGTCCTGATAGCCTGGCTTCGTTTTTTTTCATCTACTATGTCCTGGAAAATGTCTGTAATAAACTGAACAGATTGCTCCGACAGGTATCCTGATTTAAGTTCATTACCAATTAAAGTTCCCTGGTAATATGGATTCTCTAACATTTTCTTTCTGGCATCTTCAGGAATTAAGGAAAGCAGGCCTTCATTAAGTTTAGTGATATAACTATCCGTAGATAAATTTCCCCGTCCTATACTTTGTATTTTTTGTGAGAGATTTGCAGTTTGCAAATAACTGGTAACCGATTTATTATAGCCAAAAACCGTTTCTAAATATGTTTTAGCATTTACTTCATCAATTTTACCATCAGTAAGCAAAGATTCCAATAAGGTGCCAAACTGCTCGTTTACTATGTTTTCAAATTTAATCGTATTGTCCTGTGCTTTAAGTGTTGTACTAAAAAACAAAACACTTAACAGTACATATAATTTCAATTTCATGTTTTTAAGTTTTTAGTCAATGCTCATTATTTCGCTCTGTCAACAGACTTATTATTTTATAAATGCTCCAGTGTCATGCTATGTAAAACAACTTTACCTGCAAATCTAAAATCTAACTGATATTTATTGTAGAAATAATCCATGTCAATATTGACGGTTTCAGTACAATCATTAAACTGAAATATTAACTGGTTACCTGTTTTTTTCATAATAACTTTAATGGGTTTTGTATAATCAACACAGGGGTTGTTTTTATCCCTGATAATGGTACTTTTAAACCCGTTTGGCCTTGTAAATTGTGTATTGTAAAATACTCCGTATTTGTTTGTTAGAAAGTATTTCTTGGGTGTTGTAATGGTAAATGCTTTTGTGTTCTTAGCCTGGTAGCACATCAGTTGTACCTGGTACATACCGGCAAGCTGTACTTCAAAAAAATTGTAGGTTCTTGAATCATCAACTGATATCTCAAATTCTGCCCTGAAATCTTTTGAAAAGTCGAATCTTTCTGCATTCCTGAAAAACCTTTTAAACTGGTATGTTGGTGGCGAAAAATTTTTCCAGTCCCCTTCAAATTCAATTCCGTTCGCAGTCACTAAAGCCTTATTTAACCGGGATGTTTTTTTTGACCAATCGGGAGCAGGTATCTCTGCCCAGTTTTCTTTGGTTAAGGAAATACTGTATTTTGCCTTCTTCGAAAATGAGGGATTTATATTTAATGAGTTTAAAGTGGGAGTTATCGCTTTAATTTTTTCAAGCAATAATTTTTCTCTGGCAATTCTTACTCTATCTTCCTTTATTCCTTGTATAATCCCATCTACTAATTGTAGGGTACTTTCACCAATTTGCCCACTTGAAATTTCATTGATACTGCCATTAAGGAGAGACTGGAGTTGCAGATTGCTCCGGATCTCATTTTGATATTTAGCCGGAACCAAATCAAGTAAGGAATTACTCAGTTTTTCAAAATCACTGAATGATGCCACATTGCCTTTTCCCATATTTTTGATTTGGGCAGACAAATCTGACATTTGCAAATAGCTGCTTACTCCATCGTTGTAACCAAAAACTGTTTCGAGGTAAGTTTTGGCAGCCGTTTCGTCTACTTTCCCGTTTTTCAAAAGGGATTCCAGTAAAGTGCCAAACTGCTCGTTTACTACGTTTTCAAGTTTGATGCTGTTTTCCTGTGCTTTAACCTTTACAGTTGAAAATAAAAGTAAAATGCCCGTAGCAATTAATATTTTTTTTAATCTCATCAATTTTATTTTTAGTGATTTGAAACAGCGTTCCACTCGGTTGTTGTAATTACATCTGTACACGGACATTTAGCATTTTCCTCCATAATAGATTTCAGTGATTCTATAAGCGGTTTAAGATAAGGTACAGCATCTGTATACGTACATTTGGCTAAAGCTGCTGCCCCGCAAAATGCCCAGGCCTGTGTATTAACATGGTCATTTTTGGATAGTTTTAAGTATTTGTCGTACAAAGGACAGTTGTCTATTCCCGTAGGCAACGGTTGTTCCTGATTTGTATTTCCGCCCAAATAAGTAAAGAGTTGCTGACTGCTTCCTTGTTTTCCGGCATAGTATTTATCTGTTGCTGTTACTTTTATGTAAAAATGAGCATATTGCTGTTCTGTATGATAGTATGTATTTCCTCCATTACTTTTATACTGGTTTACCCGGTTGGATTCGGTAATAGTAATGATATTCCCTTCATGTTTTACACTTACGGTATAGGTATATCCTAAATCCGAAGAAGAATAGTTTCCGGAAGAAAGTGTTTGAGCTATTGTATAATTAACGCTAAACACCACAAAAATCAATATGATTATTTTTCTCAAACTTTTAAGTTTTATTGTTCTGTGTAGCTTATTACTCTATCATATTATCCAACGTTGTTTTGAGACCTCCTGTTGGTTTTGCAGGCTTACACAAAAAACTAAGGCACAACAACCTTTGTGCATTGATTGGAATAAACCGTTACTGTTTTAGGGTTTGTATAATAAGCTGCACATGTTGTTCCAAAAGCATAATTATATCCCCTGACCGTATAAGTACCAGGCGCCAGGCTTTTTGTAAAACAATAGGTAGCACCACAGGATGGAGCCGAAGTATAATAACCGCCATAAATAGTATTGCCATTTAAGTTAACGCCATATATGTCAACATACAAGCTATTAAACCCACAAGGAAATCCATTTAATGGCATGTTTGTCCAGATCATTAGCTGACCCTGGGGCTGGGTATTACTACAATTTGTCTGGCAGGCTGAGAGTGTTCCGTACTGGGCACCACTGCTTACACTAACACAATTTCCACTCACACAATTATAACCTGCATTACCACCACCTCCACTTGTACAGGAAGCCTGGCAGGCTGATAAGGTTGAATATTGGGCATTATCTGAAACCGCATAACAATTACCGCTTGCACAATTAAAACCGCTTGTATCAACAATATTATCAGGTTCAGTTTTTATACATCCGCTTAGTGTTACCAGGATAATCAATAAGAAAGAAGTCAGGCTTTTTATCATGTCGGTATCTTTTTATTAAAATGTAATTGTACAAATTGTGTTATGCTGCTTAAGCAAAAACAGGTTACTGTTTTTATAATCTACCCAGTGAAAAAATATTGGAGCCTACCTGTGTCATAAGCACTTTGTATTTATTACAGGTATAACCCAGATCTGTTTTATTAATAACACTGGTACTAACGGCTGTGTATGGGCCACCTAAACCAATTCCGCTATAAGTTATGCGGTATGTATAATAATTTGGATTAGCGCTGGTGGCCGGAGTGTTGATGTAGGAATTGCTTGAGCAGTCTGGTGCAGTTACAACGGTGTTTAATAGTGTAAGCGGACAGGGAATATTTTCAATGGTAACACTGTTAATCGTAAGTCCCCCGTAAGCACTGTTTTCAATACCTACAGCAATTTTTTTGCTCGTATTTTCAAGCGGGCCACATTCACCCGACCAGGAACCGACTTCATAATAGGTAGGTACACAAACATTGCAATCAATTACAAGTTGAGAACCATCTACTGTAGCTGTGTAGGTAGGAAAATTATATTGTGGATCCCATGTTATAACGCCATTGCTGTAAGTACCCTTATAAAAACCTGCTGCAGTGGAGCCTCTTTTTTCGCACATATATACCCGGTTAGCCGGTTCGTTGGTAATACCACCTATTGCCAGATCGGTTCGGTCGCCGCTGGGGCCCGGAAGCCTTACCCAGGTACCCATGGCATCAAGGTTACCACCAGCATCCGTTTTCTCGCAGGCATTTAATAAAAAGAGTGAGCCTAATAATATGGCACAGAAAAAATTTCTCATTTTGCTGATTTTAAGGTTAGTTTAATCTATGTAAAAGTAAGTGTGCGGCAGTACCCCAATATACCTATCCTTAGGTATATTGGGGTACTTTATATATGCAGGGAGAGCGTTGGTTACAGGTCAGGTAACCAGGCCAAAACTTATTGCAAACTTATAAAGCGTAGCAAAGTTCTTTGTTTCCAGTTTGTAAAATATATTGCGCCTGTGTGTATTTACGGTTAGTACCGAGATGCTTAAAAGAGCTGCTATCTCCCGGCTGTTCTTTCCCATAACCAACAATGGGATGAGTTCTTTTTCACGACGTGATAAACTGCAGAATTTTTTAAAATGCTTTTTCATCCAGTCGCTTTCTTCCAGCACGCTGTTTATCTTTTGGTTTATATAGCCCAATGAATTTACTTCATTCACAATGAGTAATATTTTTGCCGAGGTATGCTGGCCGGGGGCATACATCAATTTAGCAGAAGCAAAATACCATTTATAGAAGGATTCATCTTTTAACTTAACCCGATGTGCAAAATTGAAGATTTCGTTTCGATCCTGTTTTTGCTGCATTTTTAAATAAGTCTGTATCACCATACTGATTTCATCTGGCACAAAGAAATTGCTGAAATAGTCAGGCCCCTGTTCCTGCAGTTCTTCAACGCTATGCTTAAGTATATTGCAGCCACTCCTGTTCATATAAACAGTGGCAAGTTTGTCAAGATCAGTTACCAATACATTGCCTGGTATATAATCGCCCACAGACTCTATGGAGAATTCAGCCTGTTGTATCTTTTTCTCCAGGGTAAAAACCTGCTGACTATTGATTTCAGTTATTTCCCTATTGGTCGAATGATTTTTCATAAGGCCATTTCTTTATCAAAAACCTCTGCAAACTTTAAAAGTGTGGTAAAATGCTGAATATTAAGTTTGCTGTTAATTTTTTTACGGTGTGTGTATACTGTATGTACCGAAAGGTTTATTGCAGCAGCAATTTCATTACCGGAGAGCCCGGAAGCAAGCAGCCGGATAATCTCTTTTTCTCTTTTTGTAAGTAAGGCCACTTTATACAGGTTGTCTTTAAAAAATTCTCCGTTTTCCAACACCCGGTAAAGTTTTGTATTTATTTCTTTCAGCTTTTGTAATTTGTAAGAAAAGAGCGCAATCTCCTTTGGCAGGTTTTCTTCACACCTGTTAAGCCTGGCCGCACAAAATACCCAATCGGTTTCCCCATCAGCTTTTTGGGGAAGCCGGTAAAAAAAACTGTAAGCTGCGGTATCCTGCCCGGATTCTAAAAAGCAGGCAATCTGCCAAAGCAGTTTATCCAGTTCTTTTTTTGCCGGCGGCTCATTAAAATTGCGGTGCAGTAAAGTGTTTGATGCTGTACTGTTATTTTTACTTAATGAATGAAGGCTATAAACTTTTAAGGCTCCGGGAAATAAATTTTCCAGGTCGTGTTTAATTTTATTGCGCTTGCTGTCCATCGTTAGCAAGTTAGCCCTATTTACCAAAGGGAAAGATAAATATTGACTTTTTTTGCCGGGATTAGCTGCAATTTTCTACCGGTAGCAGCATACACCAACCGGTAAAGAAAATATATCCTTTTAGTTAAGAAAGGAACAGAGGCATAGTGCATCTTTCAACATCAACATGCTTTAAAATTCATCCGCAGCCCGTCTTTAGGGTGCTGAATGGGGATATGTGTATAAACCGGTTGATAATTACCGGGTAACTGCCACGTATAATTTTTTAATAAATGATACAGCACCAGTTTCATCTGCAGATCGGCAAAAGCATGGCCCAGGCAAAAATGCTGCCCTGCACCAAAAGGCGCATACGCATGCGGACATTTTTTGTGTTCGCTTATTTCGGTAGAAAACCGGTACGGGGCAAATGCCTGTGGATTGCTCCAATAGGTACTGTTATTGTGGCTATGATACAGCAACAGGGTTACATGGGTACCTGCAGGTATAAAACTGTTTTCAAAGTGCATATCCGTTTGTGCCCTGCGGGGAATAAGAATAAGCGGGGGGTGCATACGCAATGTTTCTTTTATTACCCAACCCGTTTTTTCCAGTGCATCCAGGTGTTGCTGTATGGCCCTGCCATCGGTACCGGTATCAATGTTTATAAGCCTGCATTCTTCCCTTAATTGCTGTTGCCAGTTTGGGTGCATGGCCAGTTCGTACATAATACTCGTTAAAGAGCTGGCCGTGGTATCATGCGCAGCCATAATAAAAAAAATAAGGTGGTCAATAATTTCATCATCACTCAGCATATTTCCTGCATCGTCTGTAGCCAGGCATAAATTACTCAGCATATCCCTGCCGGGCTGCTGCCTTCTTTCTTTGATGATGGTGGAAAAATATGCCTGTAAAACTTTTCTGCCCTGCATGCCTTTGCCATAGGTAGTAAAAGGAAGCTTCAGGTGTATTGGCGTAATGGATGCCTGCACCATGTTAATAATGGCCTGGTTAATATGCTGCAGGTTATTTGAAAAATCAAGGTCAAAAAAAACGCTGCCGGCCAGCTGTAAAGTAAGTTCTTTAATGCAGGGAAATACTTTGATTTCAGTTTGCTGTATAAATTTTTTGCTGTATTCCTGTATAAGCGGGTTCATGGTTTCCAGGTAATGCTGCAATGCTTCTTTTTTAAAAGCGGTTTGTAAAATACCCCGGTGCTGTTTATGTTCATCCCCGTCACGCAACATTAAACCGCCATGAAACAATTCATTGATCAGTTCCCATCCGTCCTTACTGGAAAAATGTTTTGTTTGCTCTACCAGTACAAAGCGGTTACCGGCCGCCCCCATAATGCACACATACTGCCGGCCAAACATCCGGTACTTAAAAATATTACCGTACTGCTGTTGTTTTTTATCAAATAATTCCTGTGGCTTTTTTAAAAAGCGAATGGTATCGCCAATAAAAGGTAAGCCTGTTGCGCCGGGTAAATGCGATAATGATGCCATACTGTTGCTGATAAAGTAATTGCTGTGGTTTCATTTTGGTTGCTGAGTACAGCAACCAAATGCTCATTCATCTGAGTGTGTTAAAGTACTACATTAATGGAACATGCCCTTAACCCAGCTGGGTAAATTATAAATTATCAATCCTTGCTTCTAATATTGCCTGTAATGTTGCCGGTAGCCTGGAGATCAGGTCGTAGCCGGTAGCGGCTTCAATGGCATCTACACTGGTGCGGTAATTTTTCCAGCTGGAAAACAAGCTATTGTTATTAGGAACATCTACTGCTATAACCCTTGTATTTGTGGTAACACGGGCACTGTCGCCATTACCATTCGATATCACAATGGCAATCTTCCAGATATTGGCAGGAACCGCTACCCTGCCGCCGTCAATGCTGGTTTTATAACCACCGTTTCCCGTTCCACCTATACCGTAAGAACCCATGATGATGTACAGTTCATTGCCCAGATTTACCAGCCGCCTCAGGGAGTCTTCCATACCAGCCCAAACTATTTGATTGTTGTACTGAGCCTGTGGTATCATATTGGTCATTAAAAAGGTAGACGAATTTGCTGCAACCGTATTGGTTCTGTCACCAGATGGGCAATTATGCCCCCTGTCAAATCCGGATGAAATATATGAAGCATCCGTTACCTGGTACCATCCTGCAGGCAGTGTAATATCTTCCCTGAAATCATCCTGGCGGGAAACTGATCCTATATCATTTGAAAATAAATGCCAGCTTACCCAGTTTGGTGTACCCCTGTCGCGGCTGTAGGATAATGCATAATAATCCTTACGCATCAGGTAGTTATTGATACTGTCCACCCGGATTGCTGCATTACTGGGGTTTCCAAAATACATGTGGTCGTTGTCGTTAATTACAGTTGGCAGCTGGTTTAAAACTACAACGGTAATACTGCAGGTCGGACTGCTGTCGATCTGGTGCCGGTCTGCAGCAGCGACCTGTGGTGTTCCATTACCCTGCATGATAACGCTTTGTAAGCCGGTTGTGGTAAAAGTGCCGGTAGCCGTAAACCGGTAACCATTGATGGTAGGGTTTAGTATGCTATAGGTTCCGGTTTTGGTAACAAACACCTGTATTATAGCAATGTTTGAACTGTTTAATGCAATACCCGCATAATAGGTGCCCTGTACAATGGGCGTATAACAGTTGCCCGAGCCATCCGCAAAGCTAAATACAGCGGATGTATTGGTTGGGTCTGGTAAAGGAGTTAGTGTTTCTTTTTTACAGGAAACAATGGTTAAAACGAGCAGAAACAGTAAACTATATTTTTTCATGATGTTGGTATGTTAAGCAAAGGTACCAACTTAAGGGGCAATTGTTTTAAAATACAGTTTTACTTTTAAGACAGGCAGTTTGGAGGGATTTATAAAAGCTATATCCAGTGCCCTGGTTCGTGGCACATGAAACAGTTTTCATTCCTTTCGTTTCGTGTGTCACGAACCGAGGCGTAGATCATTTTTTAATCCTGTAAAACTGTAAAATTCTGAACATCACTTACAACTATCTGAGGTTTATCATTATAAAGTGTAACTGTTCCTTTTACAATTATTGTTTTTCCGTCTAATAAAGACTGCAGGTTCAGATCTGCAAGGGCTTTATTAAAAAAAATAACCTGTAATGGCGTTTTTGGATAAGGTTTATCCAGGCTGAGTATCAGTGTTCGTTTACCTTCTTTCTCAATAAGCCTTGAGCCGGCAACCAGGGCTTTTACAATAACGGCTTTATTGATCATCGATCTTGCATTCCTTGCTTTTGTGGTATCGCCCTGGGCAAAAGAATTAATTGCCGTAAACAATAATAAAGCAGTTATAAATCCTTTCATATTACCGTGTTCTAATTTTAAAATCAAAGCTACTGATTACCGGATGACCTGCCGGTATTATTATTTTCCTGTCTGTGCACTGGTGCAATATGTTCCCTTACCCAATCACAATCGCTTACCAAAATAATCATGGGATCACTTGTGCCTTTTAATTTCACCGGATTGCATCCGGATTCAGGATTACAGATGCATAATTTTTTACCAACCCGCATTGCAGTCCTGCATTTGTTTTCGTAAATTTATTAGATATCGTTTTTAAAATCCGGTTACAAACCGGTAGAACTGGAACGACACCAGTGATCCCAATTCTTTTTCGTTTTAATTTAATGATTTGGGTAGGGAACACTGGCGCCAGTGTAGGAAAATGCATTTTTAATTTTCCCTTCTTTTATTTCATCATGTTCTGTAAACCAGTTGAAGTAATCAAATTCACATGCCTGCCAGGCACCTTTTTTATAAATAAACCCATAACTGAGCAATCCTCCATCCGGTGTGGTAAAGCTGATCTGTAACCTGTCTTTGTTTACAGGATAAAGCGGCTTATCAAAAGCATTGCCCTCATTGAGTAAACTAAGTAAAAGGTTTTGGTTAACGGCATCGGTGGCCGGGTCAATATCAGCAGGCATTACCGGCAGCCCCATAATCATTTCATTTTTACCTTTTACAAAGCGGTATAATACCCAATAATGCTTAAGATTACCCTGGCTTGTGCTACAGGTACATAATTTTATCTTATTGGAGATGGTACACATAATAAAACCGCAGTAATAGTTATTAAATATTTTAACACTTAAGCCAGTCCGGTATTTTAAAATTCAGAAAACTTAATATTATTATAAATTTCTTCTACGATCATTTTGCGGGTCATGGCTCTTAATGTCTGTTTTTCTGCCTCTTCTGTGAATGCAGTAACAAAATCATGTGAACCTCTAATAATAAATGAAACTTTAAGCCTGGGATAGTTCTTAAAGTATTCATTTCTATTATTTTTTAAAAGTAACAGACAGTTATCAGGATTTAATACCTCCTCGTTTTTATTGGTAATTGGTATAAAATCAATCATCCCGTCAATCCATTCATAGGCAACTTCTTTTGGCAAATAATCATATTTCATGTAGAACAACTCCTCATTAACAAGGTCTACATATTTAGACAGTGCTACAGTGTCTTCATTGTCCTTCAAAATACCAGCATAATTTCTGAATTCATTGATACACCTGTTTAAAGTGGCCAGGTGTAATTGTTTTTGATTGGTTCTACTTTGAGAAAAAGCAAACCAAACTCCAATTGCTGTAGCTACCGTAGCTATGGTGTTTATATCCATAATGGTGTTTTATATTAGTCTTCCTATTTCCCTACCGGCGTCATGTGTTCCCTTATGAAATCACTATCATTAATCTTCATCCTGGTTCATGTGGCAGGAACCAAAGCGGATGGCGGTAATTTTTTATAGTAAGCTATTAAAATTTAAGGATCCGGAAATTCATCTCTCCATTTTTTTAATATAGCTGCAATTTTAAACTCTTCTATCTGTATTGCATACGAGAGTAAATCATCAAATTCGGCAATCATTTTCTTGTAATCAGGGAAGTAACCATAAATATCTTTATGAGTGATTAGGAAGTCAAATAGCTTTTTATGAACATTATGTTCAAATACCAATAACTCCCATTGTGTTTTTGCATTGATTAACTCTTCATGCATTGAATAATTACTATACACATGGCTTATTAGTTTGTTTCTTTGATTATAGCCTGCTGATGTAACTTTGCTATTTAAACTTTCTATAGTTTTTTTCAGTTTTTCGAAAACCTCAACCGACAGTTTTACTTTTGCAATATTTTCAGGATTATTTGTATAGTCCATCTTTATAAATACATTTAACTTTTTGACACCTTTGTTCGTGTCTCACGAACCAAGGCCGGGCCCAGACTTAAGCCAGTTGAGGGCCCTAATCTTTTTTAAAATCAAGGGTATCATTCCCTTTAATAAGCAGCAAACTGTTTTTAGTCAATCTAGCTATCTCAAATTCTTCAACATCGCCATTTTTCTCGGTTGTTACTAATTTTTTTTCGTTATCTGTCAGTTTATAATTCATAGCATGCAATTCATCTTTATTGTTTTCTTTAAGATTAACGTTCAGCGTTTTAGTGTCTATAAAGTTTAAATTCATAACAAAATCTGCTTTTGCAACATGTAATGACCATGAACCTATAATCAGCTGAGAATTTGATTTATTGGTGCATGAAACAATAATGCTTAACAGTGTTATAGTGGCTAGTTTTTTCATTTCTATTATTTAAAATGTTTGTTTTATAATCTTATTGAAGTTATCAATTAAAGGCTAAAGTTATTTGTTGAAACAAATTTTATTTTGTTTTTTTCTTCTTCTTCCCCTCTCTTCGCCCTGGTTCGTGTGACGGGTACAAGGGCGGATGGCGGTAATTTCCCATCGCTCTGGTTCGTGGCACACGAAACAGTTTACCTTTTTTTCGTTTCGTGTGCCACGAACCAGGGCGTATAAAAATTATGTTTTAGGTGGCTCCTAAGGAGCCCGGTAACATTTTTTGTTTTTGCTATAAGCAGGCTGCTCCTACGGAGCTGGTTGTTATATTTTGTTTTTTTTCTTCTTCCCCTCTCCCACAAACAGCCCCGCCGTATATTTATCATACCACTCAAACAAATACGCTATTGGCTTTGTTTCGCTGGTAATTTTAATTTGCCTGCCTGCATTTACAGCTCCGGAGGAGCAGCCTGCTTATAGCAACAATCCGTCTGTAAGCCAGGCTCCGCAGGAGCCACCTCTATTACATTTAATCAAAAAACTCAAACAGGTATTTATCTTCAAAAGATATATCAAATTTTTGAAGCAATGCAGTATATTCTGTTTTAAATGTTGTTTTTTTATGATGCTCTTCCTGGTTGTTTATGTATTTTATAACCTGATCTATATGGGAATGCGAATAAGAAAATACGCCATACCCTTCCTGCCAGCTGAACTTTCCTTTTATCCATTTTTTGGCTGTAATAAATTCATTGCTTTCTACTTTTATTTCTTTCACAAAGTCGGGGATATGATACGCAGGTTTATAACCTACAAAAAGATGTACATGATCTGGCATACAATGTACCGCCAGCATTTTTGCCTTGCGGTTTTGTACCAGGCCTGTAATGTATTTGTGCAGTTCTTCTTTATGCTGTTTGGGTATAAGGGCCTGGCGGTATTTTACTGAAAAAACAAAATGCAGGTAAATTTGTGAAAATGTATTGGGCATAAAAATTATGTTTCAGGTGGCTCCTGAGGAGCCCGGTAACATTTTTTTTTTTTGCTATAAGCAGGCTGCTCCTACGGAGCTGGTTGTTATATTTTATTTTGTTTTTTTTTCTTCTTCCCTTCCCCCACAAACAAACCCGCCGTGTACTTATCATACAACTCAAACAAATACTCTATCCGTTTGGCTTCGCTGGTAAAGGGCTGGCTGCGGTAACATTGGTCTACTGCTTTATCTAATGCCTGGTGGGCTTTTACCAGCACGGGTGGCATGGTATTGGGGTCGTACAAATCTGCTAAACTACTTTCCGGAAACTGTAACCTGGCATCCAATACCGCTTGTGCTGCTTTCTCTACAGTTTCTTTTTGTTTATCGGTGGGGTTTTCGGGCCAGGGGAAATTGTTGTAACCAATAGTGTTTGAATATCTAATTCTACCTTCTAATTTCCCACAAACATTTTGAATCCAAATATTATGCATAATAGATGTAATCATCCCAAAATGGTAGAGAGTTGCATTCGGCAAAATAAAAGATGAGTAATTTGCTATAATATCCTTTGTAAGAAATCCTATCGGAATATATTTACGCAACTCGGAAGAAACAACAGGAATCATTAAATAGTCTGTATCTGGTTGTCTATCCTCCATAAATCTGGTAGGATAATCAGCCCATTTACGTGTAGCTTCTTTTTTACTTTCACTTCTGAATTTTCTTACATTTTCTACTCTTCTTTTAATTTCAGGGTTATTTCTAAGTTCTTCAGGTGATGCATCTTTTAACCATAGACAGTATCTATGAAATCCATTAATCAATTCATCAGAACCTATGAATTTTTTTACCAGATAACTTGAATTAGGGAAATTGGAAATAAAACTTTCTTTTTCTTCTTCTGAAAATAAAATGAAATTTCCGTCATCAATTGCTGCATTACCCTTCATCATAGGGGGCACATTAAAAATCGGATTTGTTCTTGCATCAATAAAAACATCTTTACCCTCAACCAAAAAAGGATTTATTCTTGAAACTGCTCTAACATGCGGATCACCTTTTATATCATCATATTCAAAAAGAAATTTTGTTGATGCTTCAAATTTTGCAAATCCAATTATTACACAATATACAGCAGCATTGCCACTTGCTTCGTTACTCCACTTAAAAGTTTGATGTGCAAAATGTATAAATATTTTTTCTTGCTCTAATAGTATCCTCCACAAAGTAGATACCTGAATTCCTTGTGTAATTGAATTTGTTGAAACAAAACCCACTTTTGTTGTTTTGCCATCAATATATTTTGATGCTTTAAAATACCAGCAAGCAACGTAATCCAATGTCCCATAATTCCCGACCTCTCTAAACACTAATTCTGTATCTTCCTTTTGTTCTTGATTTTGATTTCTTGAACCATAAAAAGGTGGGTTCCCTAATATATAATGATACATTGGTTCTTCTTTCTCCCAAGGCATGGGGTTAATCAAACTCTGCCAATCAATTCTTAGTGCATTACCGTGTACAATGGTGGCACTCTTCTTTAGCGGTATGCGTTTATAATACTCACCAAACTGTAAACTGGCCATGGCATTCAGCTGGTGGTCCATCAGCCACATGGCAACAGGTGCAATCTGGCTGGGGAACTCTTCGTACTCTATGCCATAAAACTGGTCTACATCAATTAAAAAATAATCGTTAATGCTGGTTACCTGCTGGCCTTTTAATAACTGGGTTACTATTTCCAGTTCAAGCAACCGCAGTTCTCTATAAGCAATAATTAAAAAGTTACCGCAGCCACAGGCAGGGTCTAAAAAACGCAGCTTGCTTATTTTATCGTGTAGTTTTTTTAGTTTGTTTTTATCGCTCTTGGCTGTTTCGTATTCTTTCCAAAGTTCATCCAAAAACAATGGCTTAATCAGTTTTAAAATATTCTTTTCGCTGGTATAGTGTGCGCCTAAATTGCGCCTTGCCTTTTCATCCATCACACTCTGAAAAAGCGAACCAAATATAGCGGGCGATATTTTGCCCCAGTCCAGTGCACAGCAATCCAGCAACTGTTTACGCATCTGGCTGTCGAACGCAGCCACGGGCAGATTTTCTTCAAACAGTTTTCCGTTTACATAAGGAAAGGCGGCAACGGTTTCATCCAGCACTTTCAGCCTTTTATCTTCGGGTGTATTCAGTACCTGAAACAGCTGGCTGATATTAGCAGCAAGGTCGCTGCCATCTTCGGCTGTTTTGTTTTCAATCCATTCTAAAAAAATACCGCTTTCAAATATGCCGGTATCATCGGCAAACAAACAAAAAAGCAAGCGCACCAAATACAACTCTAAATTATGCCCATCGTAACCAATGGCTTTTAACTGATCGTGCAGTTTGCCCATGCGTTCGGCTGCCTGTATGTTTACTGGGTCCTGTTCTTTGTAAGTACGTTTTTGGTAACCGGCTATAAATGCAAAAGCCTGTACATTCTTTACCAGGTCTTTTAAAACAAATTCGTTTTTGTTTCCTTCTTCATCATACACCACAAACTTTTCAAAGTCGCAAACCATAATTACTTTAGGCAGCTCATAATCTTTAAGTCCGTGGCAATAATCTTTTGCCTGCTGGTATGCTCTGTCAAGATCTTTGCCCCGGCTTTTCATCTCCACCAGCAACTTGCCTTTCCAAAGCAGGTCAATATAACCGGCCCCCTCCCGTCCTCCCCCCAAGGGGGAGGTGGAAGCAAGTTTTTTTACCTTATGTTCAAAAGTAGCTATGCGATTCTGGCGTATGCCAAATATGTTCAGGAATTCAACCAGGAAAGGTTTAGCATCTGCTTCTTCCCTTTCGGTATTTTCCCATTCTTTGCTAAAGGCAATTGCACGGGTTTTTATTTCGTTCCAGCTTAAGGGCATCAGTTAGTTTATAGTTATACTGCAATGTAAGAAAAGAAGAATATATAAACTATAAGTTTAATTGAAATATAAAGAGGAAAATGCCTTTTCCTATCGGTTGGTGTCTCCACCAACCGAAATACTTATTCTGCATAATTTCTTCCCGTCGGGGTTTTCACAGTTTACTCAATAATTAATAACGCTTTTACGTGAAACCCCGATGAAGCATACTGCTAAGCCATCAGGCCACCACGCTGTAAACCAGGGGGAGCATTATTACGCAAGGGGCTTTAAACATCGGGGTTTCGCAGAAAGGGGAATTTAAAATTGAATGATTGTAGTTGCGAAAACCCCGCCGGGACAAAATCCTTCAGCATTATTCTATTGTTTCACAAACTTTCTAAAAATAACATCCTGCCCGTCAATTATTTTTAACGTATAAGCTCCTTTTGGTAAATTACCTATAGATAAATTAACACGAAAGCTGTTTGGGGTAGAAGTTTGCAGCACTGTTTTTCCAACCATGTCAATGACTTCAATATTTAATTGAATGCTCCTGAAATTATTTTCTATGTATAAAATATCCGATGCCGGAACAGGATAAACATTCACTTTCTTTTTTAGTAATGGAAATACCACCCTGTTAACAGTGCACAAAAGCGGTTTACCATCATGATCTTTTGAATGTAACTGATAAAAATTTACACCTGAAAGTGGCAGCTTGTCTAAAAAAGAATATGTACTTCCTGATGGATTATTCTTTGATGGAACAGATCCTATTTTAGAAAAATTAATACCATCTGCACTGCGATAGATTTCATATTCATGACTGTTTATTTCAAGGGAAGTCTGCCAGCTAATTATAGAATTGTCTGCTTCTTTCCTGGCATTGCATTCTACAAATTGAACCGGTAGCGGACAGTTATTTGCAAAGAATATTGAAAATATTGCACCGTTTGGAGTTCCCGATATCACAGTGTCCACTACTACCATCTGTGTAATAGGGCCCCCTATTCTTGTGCCTTTCCAACCCGAAACGCCGCAGCCGGCACATCCTTCAATATCACCTGCCGCAGTTAGTACCGCTAATGGATCACAACCATTTGCAATACCCGGTAGCGGAATAGCATAATGCACTCCGTTCTTTCTGAGAAAGATCCTTTCAACGTTACCGCCAGCATTTGAAAGGCCACTGAAATTTAATCTTACAGAGTCTACCGCAGGAGAAAAATTAAATGTATAAGAACCGGTTCCGCTCCCTGGTCCGGGATTATAGCCTATGAAATACGGGAATGTTTCTGTACAGTAAGAACTATTGTTAGTTACATTGCCTGAAGAACTGACTGTAACGTTAATTCCATTGATAACCACCGATCCGCTCAACTGAGTAACCTGGTTGTTGGTGATGCATTGGGCATATGATGAATTTGAAATGCACGTAATTAAAACAAGCAGCGTGATTGTTTTAATCCGGATAAATAATTTCATAAAGTAGGTGTTTGCAGTTTCTGGAGAGCTGAAAGTAAACAATAAATTCTATGGTGAACAATATATTCTATTTTCCAGCTTTTGATTTTAATGTAAATTAAATTCTTTCACCTTTTTCGCTGTGCAGTAATATAAGTATACTTAATGTGTTGTGCTTTTTTTCCTATCGGTTGGTGTCTCCACCAACCGAAATACTTATTCTGCATAATTTCTTCCCGTCGGGGGTTTCACTACTTACCCAATAATTAATAACGCTTTTACGTGAAACCCCGATGGAACACAAAAATGGTATTTGTATAGAAATAGCATATGGCATTATCCATTTGCCTTTGTCTTTTATGTTTGATATTCATTACAATTTCCGGTTGGTGTCTCCACCAACCGGTAGAGAAACCCCGATGGGACACAATTTATCAATGCCTTCTTTTTCTTTTGTCTTGATACAAAAGAAACAAAAAATCAAGGCAAACACGAATGGCTCCGCCCGTTTTGCCGGGCCTGCGCCACGTGACCAGTCTGCTGCATATAAATCAGCAAAAATTCAAAACCATTTTTCAAGATCTTATTAATAGTAATCAGTACAATTATAATTAGTGTGACGGTTCAAGTATATGATAAGCTCAAAATCGAAAAATACCGTGGTCGCAGTTACATCAATAAAAACCATGTGGGGGTATCCAGTAAATTTCGTCTCAACGGGGGTTTCGCAGAAAGGGGAATTTAAAATTGAATGATTGTAGTTGCGAAAACCCCGCCGGGACACAAGCAGTTATAGGCAGGGCTTTTAGAGCCTTACTTAATTTTAATGTCAAGATAGAAACTGCCGTCATCATTTCTATAGATTTTGACGTTCATTGGAGCTGAACTATTCTGAAACGTCTCCCCATCTCTATATAAGAAAACTTTTGACCATCTTTCATTGGGTTGAGTAAGCTTTCCGGTTTTTGAAATTAAGCGAATTGCTCTTTTGCCAGGTTGAGGTTGAGATTCTACTGTGTAAATTATAATGTAATCTCCTTCTTTGAACATTTTTTCATTCATACCGGTATGAAATTGCTCCATTGACTGCACATCCTGACCAATTTCAATTCCCCAAAGTTTGTGAGGCGTGTTAAGGCTATCTTTTGAAACTGCAGCATCCGGAATTAACACCATTTGAATTCCTTTGTTAGCTGATAATGGAGTAAGTGTTACACCATACGATTGTTGTTGTGTAAGATAAATACTTTTAGGATTTGACTTATTAAAGGGCATCCAGCCATATCTGTATCTATGGTAGCCCATAAAGCCAGTTGCAAAATAATCATCGCCCATCATATCTAAACCAAACATCTCTGTATTTGCAGCATCATCATTGGGAGAAGCATATAATTCACCAGAACCATAACTATGTCCAATTTCATGCATTAGTGTGCGGTAACCTTGCTTTTCAACAGGGTGCAAACTTATCAGATATTTAATGCCATGGGAGTTTATAGGATGATTCCCTGAAGGAACTCCTTTTGTCCACTTATCACCAATGAAGGGATTTGGAACGATAACAATTATTGAATTATTACTGAAAGTGTCAATCCCAAAAGCAGATGGAATAAAAGCGGGACAATGTTTAATATAATCTTGCCAATTCCAAAAGCCTTCCTCAGAATTTGGAGGAAAATAATAAGAGGTAGGTTTTGGTAAGGTTTGCCATTTTTTGCATAGATGCGATTCTACTGAAAGGTTTATTGCCCGACCTTGTTGTTTGAATGCATTAAATAGTTCGCCCTTGCTGTTACAGCTATTCCATAAACTGTCAAAGTTATAGATAGTTGCTTTTGCATCCTGCCAGTCAACAAAAATTACATACAGTTTAATTTTCTTGGTTGGCTGCATCATGTCTTCTGTAAACGGTCCCTCTTCACCGCCGGAAACCAAAGGCGGTTTTACTGTGTTTGCAGTAACGGCAAAATTTTCCCATAGTACTTTATTGTCAATGCTGACAATTTTTATGATTCCATCATCACCCAAAACAAATTTGGAGTTTAAGAAACTGGTTTTTGATGACCATGTAAGTTTATTTTGGAAGTAACATTTTATGTCGCCGTTTTCAAATACCAGGCTGTCTATTTTAGATTTGTTAAGGTCTGAATTCCAGTTTATTGACTGCCAGATAACAGTATTCTTTTTTATTATAGCCAGACTATTATTCTGAATTTGCATTTTCAAGAGTCCGCTATTGGAATAAAGTATTTGTCCAGACTTTAGTGCTTCATTATTTGCTAACTCTTTTTTTTGATTTTGTCCAACTACCGATGTGGTCATTGCAAATGATAAAAGTAAGAAGCTAAATATAAAAGCTGTCTGTTTCATATTGTTTTTTATCTGTACGTTGGTTGAGATGCTGCCATAGCCTTGCCTATAAATCATAAAGTATACGCAAGTCATTATCCTGCTACATTTATGAATTTGCTTAATAAATATATACATAATTCAACAATGAAAAATGCGTAAGTTTTTTTATCAGGTACCAGGCGGGGCACTGTTATTCTTTCTTTTCCTATCGGTTGGTGTCTCCACCAACCGAAATACTTATTCTGCATAATTTCTTCCCGTCGGGGTTTTCACTGCTTACCCAATAATTAATAACGCTTTTACGTGAAACCCCGGTGGGACACAAATATTGCAAGCCGTTTTTTATTCGCTTTTTAAAAAATCACCAAGAATTTTATTGAAAATTCCGGGTTGATCCATTAACGGTAAATGTCCGGCATCCTGAATTAAATGAAGCTTTGCATTTGGGATAATTTTAGCTGCTGCTTCACCATATTCAACAGGAAATAATTTATCATCTTTCCCCCAAATGATAAGTGTTTCATTTTCTATCTGCTTTAATAATTCTTCTGATATTTTAGATACTGCGGTTCCACGTCCCTGCTTAAATGCATTTTTTCCTCCTTTATATTTAAGAACGCCTATTGAGTAGCTACTATGGTTAGGATCTCTGTTTATGGGTTTATGAAGTATATAACGCGAATTAAAACGATTGGCCATTGCTGATGGAAAACTATTCATCCATATTGTTGCAATTAAAGGCCAAAAAGAAACTTTTGCACCTAAACCTGCAGCATCAACTAAAACAAGTTTATCAACCATTTCAGCATTGTCTATGGCAAACTGCAACGCAATGGCGCCACCCTGAGACAATCCGACAATATGAGCTTTTGATATTTTCAATTCTTTCAGGAAATCTTTGAGCCACTTCGAAAAATATGGTCTGTTATAAGGCGCATCTGGTTTATCAGATTCTCCATATCCAACTATATCCGGTGCTATTACTTGAAAATTTCCGGAGATAGTATTAATTGATGGATACCAGGTAACAGCACCTGCACCAGCTCCATGCAGGAAAATTACTGGTTCACCATTTCCACATAACAGGTAGGTCGTTTTAATTGTTCCAATAGTTACTTCTCTTTGTTCAACTAATCCTTCCATTTTGTCGATTAGAAGTTGCCTGTAGTTTTCTTTATTCGCTTTTTTCAAGTCTTTCCCTCGTTAATTTGATGAATGTCTGCTGACCCGTCCTGAAAAAAGTTGAAACACTGCTTCCGTCCGCCCAGCTTTTGCAAATACCCATGTTGTGCGTTCGTGTAGTTGACTATTGCTTATCAAACCGATGATGCATCAGCCTTCCATGCCGTACATTTAGGTAATCAACCTCTCCTGTTGCTTTAAAATAAAATTTTATCCAGGCTACTGATTCATCATCAATGTGGTACTGAACAGCCAGTTCAAACTCATCATCGTAACCAGGTTCAATGATTTTATCAGCAATAGTGGGGCGCTTTAATATCAACTGTCCTTTTTCATTTAAAACTATTCGCCAGTAAAAATCGAGATGTTTACTATAATAAGTACCTGTTAACTTTTGTAATTCATCTTTTGAATATTGTTTTTTAATTGCAGTTACTTTCTGCCATTCAATTATATCGTTGTTGGCTGTTTGCCGGTGTACGGTTACCTGCATGGCACTATCTGTGTGCAGCTTATGCATCAGTAACCAGATAGGATAATCAGGGTCTTTAAAAATGCCATTGCCTACGTATGTTAAGGGGAAGCTATCAACGGCAGAATAGATTAAATACAAAGTGTCGTTGATTATTTTCAGTGCCGAAAATTGTTTTCGCTCTACTGCACTGTTAAAACTGGTTTGATGCAGCCAGCGGTATGTGCCCTCATATTCCTGCATCCCGGCTTTACTTATGGCCACCGGGTGAGTTGAGAATTTTTTCCCTGCAGTTTCATTTCCTTTGCCATTCAATAAAAAGCTGACCAGCTCATCCGTTTTATCTGCATAAGGGTTATGGGTGTTCCCTATACAAATAATAGAAAGACCGGCAGCAGGTATTTGTGTTAAAAAAGAATAGCCGCTTACTCCTTCATGCTTTATCACCTCTGTGCCGGCTACTTGTTTTATTTTATGGCCGAATACATAGTTACTTCCTTCTGATAATACCGGTATTGGTCTTGCCTGCTGCTTTAAACGGGTAGTTGCTTCAGCGATGAATGAATTTTTATTGGCATGTACAGCCGCCCATTTTTCCAAATCGTTGGCACAGGTTAGTATCCAGTAATTGCCCCCCGGGGAAGTTTTATCTCTCATCCAGACAGTGTATTTACCTGCATCGCCTTCGTCATATGAAAAAGCACGATTGGCAATTACTTCTTCTTTATTGCGTCCCAGTTTTGTGTGCAGCATACCCAGCGGTTTAAATATTTTTTCTGTCATGTAAACAGATAAATTTTTCCCACAAGCTTTTTCAAGAATTAGCCGAAGCAAACCAAAATCAGAATTACTGTACATATAACCATTGCCAGGCGCTACCTGCGGGTCAGGCTGGGTGTATAAAAAATTAAGGAACTGCGAGACATCAAAGCGATTGGCCATTTCTGCCTGCGTAAGCACCAGTGTGGCCCATTCATCGCAGAAGCCACTACTGTGATTGAGCAAATCCTGGATGGTAACAGGCCCACTCCACGCCGGTAGTTTAGGAAAATACTTGTTCACCTTGTCATTCAGTGTAAGCAACCCTTCCTGTTCCATTACTGCAGCCGCAATTGAAATAAATTCTCTTCCTTCTGAATAAGGCAGGCGAACAACAGTTGAATGAGTAAAAGGGACATTGAGTTCAATACTTGCCATGCCATAATCTTTCTTTGAAATTACTTTTCCATCTTTAATAATGGTAAGGGCAAAGCCCGGAGAGTTTTTATTGTTGAAGGACAAAAAAATGCTGTCAAGCTTTTTATTTAACCTGGGAATATTAGTAGCAACTACTCCAAATTTGTTTTTTTTAGACTGTTGTCCAAATGAAAGAATGACCAGTACTAAGAAGAAAAGATGTGACA
Source organism: uncultured Chitinophagaceae bacterium (assembly GCA_963715585.1). Lineage (GTDB taxonomy): Bacteria > Bacteroidota > Bacteroidia > Chitinophagales > Chitinophagaceae > Ferruginibacter. The sequence goes on from OY970254.1 coordinate 2,175,489, forward strand.
AAAATAATTTATGCTTCATAAAGGAAAGTTTCACATAAAAAGATGATTAACATGACGCACAACGGGCAGGTATTGCTGCAGGTGGGAAATTTTATAACGTCCAGCCCGGAACCGCTGCTGATTAAAAATATAAAAGTACAGGTTAACAAACAAAAGCTCAGCAGTGTTTGTTGAGCCCAGATGAAGCACAACAGCGATATGACCATTGCTCCAATGTCCTGCCACCCTTGCAGCAAACCCAAGTTAGCGGTTCGGGCTTGTTGTACTGCAATATTGGTCGCTGTTAATTGTCCAAACATTTGTAATGAAGTTGAGTTAGTCCTTTGTCAAAATGTTTTGCTGAAATAAGTTCTAATTTTTGTTCTGGCCTTCCGTCTTTGAAAAGTTTTGTCCCGTTACCAACTAAAATTGGAATTACAGAAATAATGAACTCGTCAATAAGTTTGTCTTTTAAAAGTTGATTTACAATTTCTGCTCCACCGTCACAAAAAATATTTTTTCCGTTTTCTGATTTTAGTCTAACAACGAGTGATTTAATGTCACCAGTATAAAACTTAACCGAACCTATGCTTGGTCTTGGCGTTCTTGTTATTATATAAGCATCTTTGTCGGTGTGTGGAAAGTCAAAACCCATAGAAATAACCGTGTCGTAAGTTTTGCGTCCAACAATAACTGCGTCAACGGTTTTTACGAAATCTCCGTACCCGTAATCTTGTCCTTCTTGCTCTACAATTGAGAGAAAATCAAGGTTGTCATTTGGTTTTGCAATATAGCCGTCTAAACTTGTAGCTATATATAGAATTAGTTTTCTGTTCATTTTTTGATAACTGTCTAATGTTTGCAGGGTCGGTCGTAGCCTGACCGCTAACGGGCAGGGCTTGCTGCAGGGCTGGAATTCATTGCTTGTCCGCCCGGAACCGCTGCTGATTAAAGATATAAAAGTACAGGTTAACAAACAAAAGCCCGGCGAAGTTGGTCCAGCCCAGATGAAGCAAATCAGCGATAAAATGACCATTGCTCCAATGTCTTGCCAGCCCTGCAGCAAACCCAATTGTGCGTTCGTTTTATTTTACATCTATTGCTTTTATTATTTCACTAATCGCATTATCAGAAACCAGGTTCATTCCCCAGTCCTTGTCAACATAGTTGAAATAAGCAATAACTATTTCTTTTTCAGGATGGATTAATAAGATCTGCCCTCCAAATCCACCCTTTACCATTATTCCATCACTTGCCAGATCCCATTGATATCCCCATTTGAACGGAGCAATTGGGTTATCTATTGGTGGAGAATCAAAAATTTCTTTTAGCTGTGTAAAACTGATAATGCTTTCTCTTTGAGCAACGATTTCACTTTTTGTAAATAGCATACCGAAACGAGCCAGGTCCCTTAATGTTACCGACATGCCACCGTGAGGCCATGGAACGCCTTTATCAGAGAGGCACATATATGCATCTGATGATGCCCCCATCGGTTTCCATATCATCTCCGTCACCAGGTCTGCATATTTTTTTCCTGTAACTTTTTCAACCAGCCAACCCAAAACAAAAGTGTTGATATTACTATACTCGGCTTTTAAACCCGGGGTCCTTTCTCTTTTTAGCCCTGCAATAAATTTGTAAACTGACTCCGGAGTGTTGTCTGCTTTTGGTAATAGGCCAAGAGCAGATTCGAGTTGGTAATTTTTATGTTTTGGATTTGTAAACGGGCCGCTTTCAAAATCAATTGAAGCACTGTCCATACCGGAACGCATATTTAAAATATCTTTCACGGAGATACCCTGCCAGTCCGAACCGTTCAATTCGGAAATGTATTTTTCAATGGTTTGATTTCTGTCTATTTTCTTTTCGTTGATTAAACGGGTAACTAAAGCTGAAGTAATTACTTTGCTTACAGATTGAAGTGTGTGTTGGTCTTCAGGCAGCATGGAGAAATATTTTTCATAAACAATAGTGCCTTTATGAACAACGATAAAACTGCCTATATGTAATTTTCTTAAATGTTCCTCAAGTGAAAGCGTGTCTGATTTCGATTTGAGAATAATATTCTCAATTGATTTTTTAGGATTGACACCGAACTGATATGGGGTGGTTGCTTTGTGAATAACCGCAGTCGGAAAAAATTCTGACATGTATCTGAAAGTATAATGAGATAATCTTCCTCCAATATCCCACCTGCTATGATTGATGCTATCGTGAATAGCTTCTGACTCTGCAATAGTATAATGTAATTGTTGTCCTGCTACAAAATAATGCAATCCTAGGAAAGCTATTGTAAATAAATGTCGGAATTTTTTTTTCATGATTGTGATGTTTGTTTATTTAAATACAAATTTTGCTTTATCCTTAGTAATGTCAAGTATAATGGTGTCAAAGTTCAATACTTTATCGGCTGATGGCTTGTTTAATTGAAGTACGAGTTCTTTTACTTTAAACTCATTTTCTCTTTCATTGATAGTAAATGAAATTTCGGGCTGCCCCTGCTTTACGAATTTACTACCAATCATTTCATACCCTGTCACCTTTAGCATAGAGCCCAATGAGTTTAATTCATTGTTTGTAATAGATAATTTTACGGAAAGTATCTTATTAAAAAGTTTATTAGAATCTCCGCCTATAAAATCTTTCATACCTACTTCTGAAGAATCACCTAGTCCCCATTTTTTATATGTGGCGACTGAATAAGAACTTAACATTGGTATTAAATGATTGGTCTTGCTTCCTGAAATGTCCCAATGCTTTTTGAGAACAATTTCAGTTAAAAGAAAGTCAGGGCCTTTGAAATTATATGACTTTAAAGAGTCGGTAGTAACTGATTTCCATTGTTCTTCTAATTCTTTTCCTTGTCCAGGCCGACGTGACTGAAATATTAAATAAGTAGTGCCCCGCTGAGATGCAAAATGTCCCTTATTTGGATTGAAATGTATAAAATTTTCCAATCCATTTATATAATAACTGATTACTAGAGGCGACTTCTGTAATGTGTCATACGCACAACTTCCTAAACTATCCTTAATAAAACTATTTTTAATCATGCTTTGGAAATCAACAGAATCGATTATTACTTCTATATGGCTGAAATCAGATTTTAGAGTTTGACTAACCGAAATAAAGGATGATCCCAAAAAAAGAACTATGATTACTAGTTTTCTTTGCATGATAGGAATGTTTTTTTTAAATGGCCACCAACTCATAAATATACGCAAGTCATTTTCCTGCTGCATGTATGAATTTGCTTAATAAATATATACATAATTCAACAATTTCGTCCCAGCGGGGTTTTCACAGTTTACTCAAAATTGATAACGCTTTTACGTGAAACCCCGGTGAAGCATACTGCTGATCCATCAGGCCACCACGCTGTATACCAGGGGGAGCATTATTACGCAAGCGTCTTCAAACATTGGGGTTTCGCAGAAAGGGGAATTTAAAATTGAATGGTTGTAGTTGCGAAAACCCCGCCTGTACACATATAAACATAATTCAACTATTCCGTCCCGGCGTGGAATGCTCATACTTATTCCGCCTGCCCAACTTACACAAAACACCATGGCAGCACCAGTAATGTACCTGTAATACTGTCCTTAACCATGCTCAGTTACAATACTTATCTATAAGTTTTTTCTCCAGTCCGCTTTGTTTAGCTCTCCTGGCAAGCAGGTTAAATACAGGCGATAATAATCTCATGATACCTGTAAGGTAAGAATCGCTTAAACTGCCGATAATTGCCACATGGGAAAGACTTTTTGGTATTGATTTTTTATTGGTAAGACCATCTTCGGCTAACCCATACAGAATCCTTAGGGAGTCCTCAAATCCTTTGTGCCCGGGAGAGATCTTTATATTGAATTTAATCTCTGTTTCGCCCGGGTTAAAAAAACTATGCACTTGATGAGGTGGCACAGCATAAGTCTCACCAGGCTGCAGGATCTTTATTTTGCCACCACCTGATTTTAATCCTAACCGTCCCTCCACAGCCGTAAAAGTTTCGGTAAACATTTTATGGTAGTGTAAAAAATTAGCGCCGCCGGGCATCAGTGTTAATTCTAATTCCGAAATTTTTGAGTTTGTTTCATCACTAGTCTGGATAAATGTAATGGTGTCTTTTATGATTGAATTAATAATTTTCCTTTTCATAATAATTTCAGCTTTTTTAAAACTTTAATTGACATTTTGATATTGATTTTTAGTTGGCAATTTTACAGCCGTGGGATGCCTCTTTTAATTGATTCTCTATTGTTTCACCATCAATTAACGCCCAATGTTCAATAATCCTGTCATCTTTAATTTTAAAATGCCGGTAACCAGTGGTGTAGAGTTCAATTGCTGTGGGCTCAATGCCACGCCAGACACCAATATGCTTTAATTTCATTTTTATTCTCAACATGATCTGATCACCTTCTGTTACCTGATCTTCAATGACCGTTTCATGTTCAAATGAAATGCCTGTTGCATTGATCCATTTTGTAAGCCCTTCTTTGTCAGGGGAAAGAATGGGTAATAAGGAATGATCTTTAAACGCCGGATGTAAAAAATCATCGAGCATTTCAAACGATCTTTTATTCCAGATTTGTTCAATAAACTGCTGTGCTAAAACTGAATTTTTCATTTTTTATGTTTTTTTATTAAAACACAAAGTTGGAGATTTGAAAAATCACCAACCTGCGTCAAAAATCACAAAATTCATTTTATAGCACGAAACCTGCTTAATGTTTCTCTGCTGATTCCTAAATAGGATGCTGTTTGAGTCAGGGAGACTCTTTGCAGGAAGTCGGGGTGTTGCGAAACCAATGCATGAAATCTTTGCTTAGGTGTTAATAGTTTGAAACTGTTGGAATGCTCTTCCTGTTTTGCCATTATCAGTTCCAGCACTTTTCTTCCAAAAGTTTCAATTTGGTGAGACTGTTTGTAAGCTTCTAAAAGTTTTGTTTTGTCAATTATTACCGCCCTGGTTTTCTCGTGAGCCTTAATGGTGTATTCAGATCTTGAAGATTCTCTCAGGCTCTTGATATTGGTTGCGAAATCGTTTTCAAAAAAAAAGGCGGTATTGATTTCTTTTCCATCCTGGTTATAGCATGATTTGCAAACCCCCGAACTTATAAAGTAAATGGAGTTGCAGATTTTGCCTTCTTTCAGTAAAAGCTCGTTTTTTTTAAATTGTATTTCTAACAGACATTCAGATAAAGCCATCCAGCTTTGCTCCGAAAATTCAGTTATGGATTCGATATATCTTTTTAAATTATTCATTTGAATTTATCCAGATAATTATTACTGCAAACGCCTAAATAATCGCAGGTCATTTTCCTGCACATGTATGAATTTACTTAATAAATATATACATAATTCAACTATGAAAAAATGCGTAAGTTCTTATTTCAGTTATGAAGTGGTCCCCAGTTATTCTTTCTTCTTTTTAAAAACCCATGCAACATCAGCAACTCCAGCAAAAGCATAATAACCCCCACCCAAATGATATGTGTGCCATCCGGTGTTTTAAAAGATCTGGAATTAAACCTGCCCCTACCCACCGGGCCGGCAGCATAATAATTGCAGGCATTAAAAACAATACCTGCCAGGATGATGAATACAGCGCAGACTGCAAATATGATCAAGCCATTTTCAGCCTGTTTATCCATATCAAACATGCTCCAATATATTACAAACCGGATGCAGTTTTTTTACTTAATAACTTACAACTTATTACTTATTACTTTTTACTTTTTACTTTTTACTTTTTACTTTTTACTTTTTTTCCTTTTCACTTCCCCTCCCCCGGCACCCTCGTCTGTTCCCGCTTTTTCAGCAAAGTATTAATTTCTTGGGCATCAAAATACATTTTGCGGCCAACCCTGGTATAGCCAATAATGCCGGCCTTGCATAGGTTTAGTATGGTATTGCGGCTAACACCCAGTATCTCCTGCAGGTCGTAGCGGTCAAGTGTGTTTTGCTTTAACTGCTCTTTCAGGCTCAGGGTATTATTTTGTTGGGGTATCGGTTGTACGGTTTTGTTTGCTTTATGTTGTTTCATCTGTTTAATTTTTTGGGTGTGTACTGCCGGTTATACAGCGGGCAGTGTGGATCGGTTTTGTTGTTGTCTCCGGGTTATTGCCCGGCCTTCGTCGTCGTCGCCTTTTTTTATGCAAGAACAAGCAACAAATCCGCTTTTTCTTCGGGACTTGTTCGGGAATGCTTCGATACAGCTTGCTTAGCTTCCGAACAAGTGTCGAACAAGACCCGAAGCAGACCAAAGGAAAACCGGTAAAAAATAACAGCTGTATTGGTGCCGCCGGCAGTTTACCAAACGGTGGCAATGCCTGCATACAGGATACAGGCAGGTACAAATAAGCACAACAGCACCCTGTTTTGCAATGGCAATACCCATACAAAACAATATGGCACAACAAGGCACCATCCTGCAAAGGGGAATTATTTTTCACTGCCTGCCCCTGTAGTTTTGGGTTGTTAGTAAGCCGGAACCGTACTGAACACAGGCTGTTACCGGATTTTTTAAACCCATAAAAAATATAATCATGGGAACAATCAGTAAAGGAATCCTGGGCGGATTCTCGGGAAAAGTAGGTAATGTAATTGGCGGCAACTGGAAAGGCATTGACTACATGCGCAGCAAAGCCAGCCGCCGCAATTTTAAACCCACCCTGCGCCAACTGGAGCAGCAGGTTAAGTTTGGCCTGGCCATCCGTTTTATGCAAACGATGAGCAGCCTGGTCGAGATCAGCTTTGGCAATTTTGCGGTACGCAAAACGGGCATCAACAGTGCGGTGAGCTACACCCTTAAAAATGCCATTACGGGTGTGTACCCCACCTTCAGCATTGCGTATGCCAATGTGCTAATCAGCCGTGGCGACCTGCCCAATGTGCTGGCACCAACGGCCACCCCCGGCGCCGCCAGCCTGCTTACCTGGAACTGGACCAACAACAGCGGTGTGGGTATTGCACGTGCCACCGACAAAGCCCTGCTGGTAGCTTTTTGCCCGGCTTTTAACCAGTGTGTGTACACCACCGGCAGTGCCGCCCGCAGTGCACTTACCGACAGCCTTGACCTGGGCGGCTTCAGGGGCCAGGATGTACAAACCTGGATTGGCTTCATCAGCGAAGACGGACAAAATGTAGCCAGCAGTGTGTACACAGGTATGGTTACCATTTTGTAATGAAATGCCAAAACCTACCAGGTTTGCCGGGCTGGCTTGCAGCAGTGCTAACCTTATAGGTTTAAGAATGGGCTCACACACAAACACTATAGGGTTTCCCACGCAGCAGGCATGGCTGCAAACCCGATAGGTTTTACAATGGCTGCCCGACCCGATAATGAAAGCTGCTTTAGGGCAGCTTTTTTTATGGGATGCATACTCCATTGAGGCATTGCTTGTATGGCTAAAAATTATCAACCATCAAAAATGCAACTTTGAAATGAGCTATCCATGGGAAAAAAAACAGAAAAAACTGGGGTTTTTCCCATGGATATATGCGGTAAATTTTGTATAATACCGGAACACAGTATGCATGATAATATCTGCTGCCGCTTTTGAGCCACTAACAGGGGCGTGTAGGCTGTTGTAAAATACCTTACTAAAATGACCGGAGTTGTGAAAACCTGCCCGTGACACAGTATTTGATTATATCTCAATCTGCCTTTTAAGTTACTAACCGGTACGTACAGGTCACTGTAAAATATCTGAGAAATAAAACTATTATTTTTTAAAACTAATTTCTACTTTGATTATCACTTACCTGATGAATGCTTACTGTCATTCAAAAGATTTTTAATTCTGCCTTTAATCTCCCCCATCTGAACACCCGCCCTTGAAGCATATTTATTTATAACCAAAACCAAACAAAATGAAAAAAACATTTTTACTGTGGCTTTTAGTAGCAGCTGCATTCATGGCAAACGGACAGGGTAAAACCCTTTACACTGTTAACATTGTTAAACCAAAAGCCGGGCAGAAAGCTGCTTTTGAAGCCGCCTGGAAAACACACCTTGCAAAATTTCACAGCACATCCGACAAAAGAAATGTGTATGAAATAATGAGTGGTGCCTGGGTTGGGTATTACCAGATTGTGGAAGGCCCGATATCATTTGCTGATATGGATGCAGAAAAACCCATGGCAAAAGATCACGGCCTGGATCTTGACAAAAATTATTTTCCGATGCTGGAAGATAAAAAAATGAATGGCACTTACCGTTGGGATGATACGGCAAGCTATAACCCAAAAGTGGTTGCAGATAAGTTTATGGTTACGGTTAACCACATCAAATGGAATGTAATGACCGAAACGATCAGGGAATCCAGGAGGGGGTCTTTAATAAATACCAAAATTAACCCAACCAGCCCCTTTAGTGCCAATATATATACCCAGATATGGTCAGGCTCGGACCCGGTGAGAGTGCAGGTACGCAATTTAAAAGACGGGTTTAAAGAACTGGAAACTGATTACTACGGGCCCAATACCATGGCACCTGATGCTTTTAAAAATGCCTATATAAAAGATTACGGGCAGGATGCCTGGGATGCAAGGCAAAAATTATATGAAAACAATGCCAATGTAGCAAGCCGTGAAGTGTATATCATGCGGTTGCGAAAAGACCTAAGCTCAAAATAAAACAGCATCATTAAAACTGTACTATCCCGGGATATTTTCTTCCCGGGATATTTTTTTTGTGATGTGGCAGCGGGGTTTTCACAGCTTACACAATCATTAAAAATACTTTACGTGAAACCCCGATGAAGCATACTGATGAGTTTCCAGCTCGCCACTCTGAAATAAACATTGCTCTGTTTGTATTTAACCAGCATATTTTACAGCTAAAAAAACAGGAGCGTTATAACATAAGAGCCCGCAAACATCGGGGTTTTGCAGAATCAATTATTTGAAATTGAATGATCGGGTTTGCGAAAACCCCGCTGGGACAAAAGCGGTTTGCAAGAAGCCGGGGTATAATACTGTTAATGCATAAAAAAATCCAGCTCAGATAATGAACTGGATCTTTTATTTATTCAGTAAATTTTTATCAGTGTACTTTTAGAACCTTTTGTTGCAGCAATGCATCTGTTGTAATTATCCTCAGGTAATAAGTACCTTCTGATAGCTTAGAGAGTCCATTATACTCAATATTATTTTTTCCATCTTTTGCCTGAACCTGTTTTGTAGCTACTACCCTGCCTGCCATATCAACCAGCTGAACAGTTAATGCCTGTGCCTGTTGCAAAACAATACCCAGGTTTATCTTTTCGCTAAAAGGATTGGGTTTTACATCAGTTACAACAATCGCTTTTGAGCGGTCGCCCATAAATACAATTACATTACTGTAGGTGTACCTGCCATCGTTATCTATCATCTTCAGCCGGTAATAATTAACGGCATCAAGGGGTTTTGTATCGGTAAAAGTATAAGCCTGATTGCCGATGCTGTTTCCGGTTGCCGCAACTGTGCCCGATTTTTCAAATACAGAACCATTGGCACTGCGTTCAATTTCAAAACGGTTAACCTTTGATTCGTTTGCTGTTATCCAGTCCAGTAAAATATGATCTGCCTGCTTTTTACCTTTAAACTGAATAAGTGTTAAGGGTAAAGAAATGGTGCTTACATTCACAATGCCGGTTGCTGATACAGCTGTACATTGTGTTACACCCGATAAAGAAGTTGACCTGAACACTACATTAAAGGTTCCGGCAGTGGTGAACGGATTGGTGGTAATAGAAAGGTTGCCATTTGTTGTAGCCCATTTGCCCTGCCCATATGGCTGGCCGGTGGTAAGATCGGCTAAAGCATAAAACGAACCGGTAAGTGCATTTGAAATGGTATAGGTTACCGTTTGATTGCGTAAAATACTGGTTACAGCAGGGCTATAAACCGGTGCAACCGGTGTGGGCGAACAGGTGATTGACAATGCAGATGCCGGGCAAAGCACTTCCTGTTTTCCGCTTTCCTGAACACCGATAGACAATACTCCGTTTGAATACAGGGTATTATTGATGGTATTGTTTACAGTTACCGGACCCCAGGCCGTGGTTGATGTTACCGTGCTGCCAATAAGCTGCCCATCTAAATAAAGATTTACAGTGGTAGTACTAAATGAACCGGTAAGGGTTCCGGAAATGCTGGTTGACGCTGCCGTAACGGGGCCGGTAATAGTACCGCACCTGCCTGCGGCAGTTGGTGCCATTGTTGCAAAACCGGCTGAATTGCTGCTTAATCCGCAGCTGCCGTTTTGTGCATTGGCATAATAGGTTGTTGCCGCAACAGCATTATATGTTGCCGGTGTTGTACCCGCATTACCGGTTGACCAGGTACCATTTGCCTGTACCAAAGTTGTAGCAACCAATGTATTGCCCGATGTGTATACCCTGATGGTAGTACCGGCCGGCCCTGTTGAAGTACCGGCAATGGGTGCCCCTGCTGTAAGCTGGCTGTTATTATCGGCATTTATTAATGGTGTATTGGTAAAACAACTTACATTATATAGCGGGCTTTGATTTTCACACATGCTGGTAGTAACAACACCGGTATTCAGCTCTACAACAATATAAAGCTGCTGTCCGTTTAACAGGTTAAGGCCTGTAAAACTAAATACGCCCCCGGCTGTTGCAGTTACAGTTTGCACATTTATTCCGTTAACGTATAAGGCAGCTGAAGCATTGGCAGTGGTGGTACCAGAAATGGTTTTGGTGGCGGTTGTAAAAATAGTATTGGATGGGGCTGTAATCACTGGCACAGCCAGTGCGCCTGCAAGTGCAGTGCCTCCATTACCTGCTGCACAAAAATAGGCTGGTAAGGAGTTGCAGCCTGCGGCATTGGTATAATAAATTTTATAGGATCCGGAAGTTAATGGTGCTCCTGTACTGCAGCCACCCGAAAACAGCCAGGTAATATTGGGACTTGTTCCGGTATTTGCACCAAACAATCCTGTAGCATTGGTAACACTGTTATCCGGAACGCTACGGGTTATATTATCAACATGCACGGTCCAACCGGTGGTTAAATTGGTTCCATTAATACCCTTACTGCCACTGGTACAGGTTAGTACCGGTGTGGGTGGTAAATTGGATGCATTGCAGGTAGATGCAGCAATTGCATTACTGGTTAAGCACATGGTTTCGCCCGTTGCAACTGCTTTGGCAGTAACACTATCTCCGTTAATAAGTGTAATGTTGTTTAATGTCCAGGTTGAGCCAGAGCTTACACCAGCCACTGTACCAACTGATAGGCCGTTTTTATAAACAGTAATACTTGCAGTTGCAAGAGCACCGCTTAAAACAGATTTTGTCCAGGTGCCGCTTATATTAACGGTACCGGTACCTATTGGTGAGGTAACGGTTGGTGCTGCTGTACACATGGCAGTAGGGCAGCTTACCGGGTTATTAAATATGTTACAGACCGGCTGGCCATCAATAAAATCTTCATAAGTATCGCCTGCTGTGCCATAAATATCTGAACGGGGGCCGCCTATTGCTGCCTGTGGTGACATTACCGTGGTTGCACTCATACGTATGGGCGATGCAGCTGTTAGATTAAAAGGAGCTGCCTGCAGATCAGAAAAAGGTATATAAAAATCGATCAGGTAATCGGGATCACCATTATCATTGGTTGCCGCAATGGATACCTGCGACATATCCTGCCAATTTAAGTATTGTTTTACCAGTACCGGCGATGAAGTCCCGTCTACATTATAAATGGCTATCCTGAAATTGGTTTCCAGCACCACTTCTATTTCAAAACCAGGGTTACCATTGGTACCTGTTGTAGAAGCTATATAATTGGGATCGGCATTGGCGCCGCTTGCACCAAACTTGCCATCAGTATCCATTAAAATACTATATCCTTTTGAGCCCGGCATAATTGCCCCCATCCGCATTCTGAATAAAACATTTTGTGCCACAGAAAAATAATGATAAACGCCATTACCGGAAGAATCGGGTACAAAATCGGAATAGGCGTGATTTGGGCCACGCCTAAGATCACCATAAGGCTCAATTGAATAGGCCTTAATTCCTTTAAACGCAATTTCGGAATTGGTAACATCGTTGGTACCAAAACCAGTTGTGGTTAGTGAGGTATATCCATCGCTGTTGGGGTCTAGTACCAGCCTGCCCGCTGCTATAGTAGCCGGTCGGTTAATATAGCCAGGGGCCTGTGATATTGCCTGAAAAAAAGCAAGAGCAAAAAAAAATACAATACAGAGTTTTAGATAGATAGGTTTCATAAGTTTGATTGATATTGGATAACCTGAAAAGAAACGTAAGTTAAAGTAAATTATTAGCTTACGAACAATATAATTCCTCCTGTTGAGGGTTAGTGGGTTATATGACAGTCAAAAAACCACAAAAACATGTTTTGTGTTGCAGCGGGGGCATTATTGCGCAAGAGCATGTAAACATCGGGCCTGCCTGCCGGCAGGCAGCTTTTCACAGAAAGGTTAATGTAAGATTGAATGATTGGGGTTGCGAAAACCCTGCCGGGACACAACTTCGGAGGAACACAACACACAAACGCCACACAAACACTATAGGGTTTACCACACACAAAGCCAGGCTGCAAACCCTATAGGTTTTTTGCCTTGCACACCAACAGATAGAAAACCAGGAAGCCATTTAATTTGCAAATCCTACCATCTTATGCAATACATGCGGGTCGTACTGCTGCCCGTCTTTTATAACCAGGTTTACCTGGCGGATATTGCGTATCTGGGTAAGCGGGTCAGCATCCAATATCAGCAGGTTGGCCTGTTTTCCTTCTTTAATGGAGCCGTTGTGCTTATCCATGCCCATCACTTTTGCAGGCGTAATGGTGGCAGTTTGTAATGCCTGCAAAGGCGTTAAGCCGCTTTGCACATAAAGTTCCAGTTCTCTTGGAAGGCTGTAACCCGGAAAGCCCATATCGGTTCCTGCTACCACGGTAATTCCTTTATCGTATAAAACCTTTACCAGGTTTAGCATAGCCTGGTACCTTGGTTTTGATTTAGCAGCCTGTTCGGCAGGCATGCCCATGGATGTAAACAACTGCTGCAAGGGTACGGGCAGGTTTTTATAATTGGGTTCCATGATCAGTATGTCTTCATCCAGCGAACGAAAGACCATTTCAAAAACGCCCAGGGTACCATCTACCACGGTATGTTTTTCTTTTAAATAATCAAGTGCTGCCTGGCTTACAGAATCTTCCAGGACAATAGACCCGTCTTTGTTCCTTTTCATCATCGCATATACAAACTGCATGTGATTGATCATGTCCATGCCGGAATCTATACCGGCTTTTGTAGTCATGTCTTTTGGTATGTGCCCGGTAACGGTAAGGCCAAGCCTATGTGCTTCATTGCAGATGGCTTTAACAATTGCAGGTTTTACAGAGCTGTAAATTTTTATCTGTGCGTAATTATTGTTCTTATACATGCGTACTACTTTAACGGCTTCTTCTTCAGTAGTGGCACGTACAATGCCCAGGGCCATATCGCCGGGGCCATCAACAATGCCGGCTTTTATTATCAGCGGGCCCACGCCTTTGCCGGCATCAATGGCGCTTTTTATAGCATTGATATAATCATATTCATTACCGCAGTCACGCACGGTTGTAACCCCCGCAGCCAGGTAAGAAGGCCCCCATTCTGCCTGCTGAAAATGTGCATGCATATCCCAAAGGCCGGGTACAATGGTCTTGCCTTCGGCATGTATAATGGTTGCCCCGGCGGGTATACTTACATCAGCTGCGCTGCCCAGTTTACTGATGATGCCCCCTTTTATTATAATAACTGCATTATTAATATGCCGGCCTCCTTCCACATCAATAACATTGCCGCCTGTAATGGCGATTGTTTTATTTTTTGCCTGGTCCATTTTCATGGAACTGCTGAACAGTTTCATGCTGAAGGTTGCAGCCCTGCTGATGAGTTCTGGCAAAAGCGTTTCGTACGCCGTGCTCATCATTTCCAGTTTATCACCTTCGGCATCGTTGGTAATAAGGCAGATGAGATTGCCCTGTTTATCTGTCCATACGATCTCATTTCCCCATATAAGCCCGCTGATGATATACCTGTTGAGCAACAGTGGTTTATTGTTGAAGCTCAGTGTTTCTGTTCCGTCGGCTTTAATAACCACTTCCCCTTTGGGTAACAGGGCAATACGCCGCGGCTGTCCATGCTGCTTCCAGTACCGTAACAATACCATCTGTACCGTGCCGGGTGAGTAACCCCCTACCGGAAAGGACAGCGGTTTCAGCGTTTCGGTATGCACCACACTGTCCATCCAGATGGTGGCTTTATTGTTACTGATGTATATACTGTCGTTGATGGCCGAAAAGCGGGAGGTATTTCCTTTGATAAAAAGGCTGAGCGGCTCATGCTGGCCGGTAGTAACCAGCCGGGCCTGTAATGGTACCGGTGTACCACGGTCGGTAAATTTAAAACTGATATCATACATAAGCTGGTTACCCTGCTTACGGATGGTATATGTTTCCCTGCCGATATTTTGTGCAAATTTGTGCAGGTAGAAGCTTCCGCTGTCTGTAACAGGTTGTGCAAAGCTTGCGGAAGCAACAAGAAAAAGAGCGGCTGTAAGCAGGTATTTTTTCATGGCGGTTGTTGTTGAAATAGTTTATGCTGTTACTGATGAATTGATTAAAACCATTGGTTTGCCGGTAATTTAAGAATTATCAATTTACAATATTTTGGCCGGTAACCGCGTAATGGGTACAGGAAATTATACAGGCTTACTCTATCGGTTGGTGATGACACCAACCGATAGTTCAAAAGATATGTCTATTTGCCCCTGTTGTTTGTGTTTGATATTCTTTTACTTATTCCGGTTGGTGGAGATACCAACCGGTAGTTCAGCAGCAACCGGCAGCACAAAAAGAGAACAAGGCCATCAGGCTTTTAACCGGTGTACCGGCATTCTATTCAGGCACCTGCATACTCCAGCAATGCAGCCCACCGCCATTATGGTTTGTTTTAGCAGTATTTATCTGGTAGATTCTTTTTTCGGGAAAATATTGCTGCAGTATCTGTTTTGCCTTTTCATCTTTTGCCCTGGAACGTTCAGGTTGTCCTGCTGTCCAGTACTTTGCTTCAAAAATGGTTTTGTTTGTAATTAAAAAATTAAGGTAGCTGCTTGATGGTACAAAATGAACTGTGTCGCCAACAGCAAATTGTTTCTGTTCATAAAGAATCTGTTGCGAAAGGAATCTTATTTCATTCGTTTTACTGGCTGTATCTAATGCAAAAGTCATGTACTCATTATCGGGCACGGGCATTTTAACAATGGTGAATGGTTTACCATCCTGATCGGTAGCGTTCTTTAGTATCTCATAATTTATTTTCATCCGCTCCAGCGTTATTCTTTTTACGGGGTCGTTTGCTGCATCTAAAGAATCGGGCCAGGAAATTAAAATGGTATTTTCATTTACAAACCTGCAAAATTCATCCAGGTGCCCCTTTACACCTATACCAAAATAATTGCCTGTAATTAATGCGCCCCATCCAAAGGGATCTTCTGCTGCACCTTCTTTTAACCATATTATTTTTTTAGCATTCAGCACTTTTTTTAGTTCAGCTTCCTGCATTGCTTTTGACATGCCAGGGTTGCGTTGCATGTTTACCGATTCTACCTGTAAAATGGTTCCTTTACCGTTTGTTTCAATAGCACCGCCTTCATTAACCATGGAAGAAGTAATGACAGGGTATGGAAATGCTTTTAGCTGAACAGCAGTATATTGTTCCCGCTTTACTTTATCCTTTTCTATGTAATCCTTTATGGTGGTATCAAAATACCAGCCGTACATATTCCATGCAAAATTTACGAGCTTCTTTTCGCCGATATCATTCTTTAAAAAGATCACTCCATCCCGCTGGGCATAACTAAATTCAATAGGTGCCGTTAAAAACTGAATACTATCCAGGTTTGCACCGGTTGTTGTTAATTTTGCTTTGTACATATCCCTTAAAGAATCAGCAAGCAGGCAGTATACTTTCATTTCTTTTGTGAGTTGAGTCACCATTTCAAAAGTGGCGGTATCATCAAGCCCGTTAACAATAACACCTGTCTGTGGTTCCCACTCTGCCGGCAGGTAGAATTCAGTTTTATCTTTCCGGCTGCAGGAATAAAGCATCACAGGTATTATAAAGTAAAATAACCAATACAACTTTTTCATATTGCTCTTATTTAGGAGTGTGACTTTAAATTACCGGTAACCTTAAGCAATGGCAGGGCATGTAAAATACCGCTTCTGGTACCAATGCAGATTGAAAACTACGTATGAAGATATGAACAAAAGCTAATTATATCAATAGGTTGAAAAGGACGCCAACCAATAGTACAGTACAGCAACCGGCAATACAAAATAACATCCTGCTTTTACCATTTACCGTTTTTAATATAATTTTCCAGGTCGCTTAATTGTTTTTGTAAAGCATCCCGCTTATCTTCCAACTCGCTTTGTAAAGGAGTCTTTTCGTAATCAAACCCAATTGTTACATCATTTTTTCCAGTGGCAATTATGGTAATCTTTTTATCGTTTGAGTTGCTGTAAATATTAAATTTAGCGTTCCACAAAAAAAACATAAACTCATCGGTAAACTTTTTATAATGCCTGCTATCCTTAACCACTTCATCGCCTTTAATACCGTCATAACAGGCAATGTAGGGCGTACTACCCAGGGTAAATTCGGGCTTCTTCAATGCAGTTACGTGGGTCTGGCATTTTGAAATAATATACCGCACAGGCCCATATCCATTCATGCCGTATGAATTATCCGAAACGTCTTTGTCTTTCAGCACCAATTCACCATAATCATTTGTTTTGCCTCTTGGCAGTTTTAGGGTTTCTTCTGTTTTTACATGCAGGTATTGGCCTGAAAGCGTAAATATCATTTCTTCCTGTATACCAAATTCTGCAGTAATGGTTCTGGCAGGCCCACCATCAGTACCGGCATAGGTAATGGTAGACAGGTAGGTTTTGTAACCAACCCATTTCTTACCGGTTAACAGCTCTCCATACTTCCCCTGCTTTGCCAGATCCAAATCACGTTGATAGGTGGCTGTTAAAGCATTTTTCACTTCGGCAATTTTTGTTTTTAGTGAATCTATTTTAGTTTGATACAATGCCTGCCTTTTGTTTTTATCAGTCTCACCCTGGTTTTTCCAGCTAAGCGCAAGGTCTTCACTTTCCTTATTGGTTATGTAGTTTTTAACAATGTAGGGTTGGTATTTAGTTTGATCGTTGAGGGTGTAAACACGGTCTTTCTCATCCATATTATACAACATAATAGAGGCATAGTTGCCAACATCGGCACGATGGTTAAGGTTTATATAAGCAAATTGTTTTCCCGATGGCGAGATGGCCATCACATTCCATATTTCATCATCTTTTGCAGGATGTAGTGTATTTTTTCTGTTTGTAGAATGCAGCATTTTAAATACTGTTTCCAGAAATGATCTGTCGGTAACGGCGAATTTGTTAACCTCTATATGGTTATCATCCGGGTTGGCCAGGTATGAATTGCCCGCCTGGTTGACACCAATATGCTGTATACGCCAGCCATTGGGTTGATTATCAGAAAAAACCCAGCTTGGGGTTTTCATTGCATAAGTAAGATCATTTGGAGTAACAGTATTTAAATCGAATTGCTTAAATAACATATTGGGATGCCGCACATAATAATGAAACAGGTAATTGCCCGAAAAATACCATCTGTCTCTGTAAGTGTTGCCGCTGACACATTCGCATTTCATATTTTCTGACAGCGACGTTACTTTACCGGTGTTCAAATCATAATAATAGGTTCCGCAAAAAGGATAAATGGATTTTTCTTTTGTGATCTGATCGGCTGTAACGGCAATAAAAAGCTTATTTGAATTTTTGTGAAAATAGAATTGGTATCTGATGTTCTTCAGATCTACTTTCTTTCTGAATTTTTCATAGTCAATAAAATTATAGTAATCAACATGATACCTCATGTACAGATTAAAAGTCTTTTCGGGTAAATTTTGTGCATAGGTAATTGTAAAATCATCTTTTTTATCAAAGCTAATCTGCATGTCTTCCGAAATCCAGATCTTACTATTGATGTAATTGTCTTTTGCATAAGTAATATTGGGGAAGGATGCTATAATGGCTCGTCCTTTGGGCGTATTGCCAGCTTCGCTAAACGGTATTTCGGCAGTTTTTTGTTTGCTGGCTACATTCCAAACCTGGTAGTAATTATCTGCTGGATGACGGAAATAAAGTTCTTCGCCGTTTTGGCTGAATGCCAGGCCACTGCTTTGCAGCCATGCCTGCGTTTCAGTTTTGCTTAAAGTATCTTTTGAATCGTTGATCTTTATACTTGTATTTCCATTGTCGTACACTTTCACTTTTGTAATACCCTGGCAAAATACAGCAGTTGGAAACAAAGTCATTAGCAGAAGCAGCAAATGCAGTCTTTTCTTCATTGATAAAATTTGTATAAAGAAAACATTTATTTAAAAACTACCAATACCCGCTGTGAGGTATTTTATTTCAGGCAGTTTGTAAATGGAAGCTGCAGCATATCTGCCTTCTCTTCATTATTCAATTAACACAAAAGCCGCCCAATAATAAGGTTTATAGCGTTTACGCATTTCCTGTTGTGCAGCAGAAAATGCCTCCCGGGTTGTTTTTCCCTGCAGGTAATGGCTATAAAATATTTTCATCAGTTCGGCTGTTTCAGCATCGGGTACTTTCCAAAGGCTGAGCAGCATATTTTTTACTCCGGCCAGTTTAAATGCACGTTGTAAACCAAATACACCCTCGCTGCCTTTAATATCACCCAGGGCTGTTTCGCAGGCACTAAGCACCACCAGGTCGGTTTTGTTCAGGTCCATTTGTGCAATTTCGTAGGCCGTTACAATTCCGTCTTCGCATCCGGCAATGGGTGGTTTACCCGCCCACACCCGGTTAGCCCCCGATAATACAATACCGCTTCTAAGCAGCGGATCATCTGCCAGCATAAAAGCGTTGCGGCTGTCAACATTAAAACCGGCTTCTCTCTTTTTAGCAGGGTCGGGTAAAAAGAAGCCATGCGTAGCCAGGTGAATAACAGAGGGGCTATTCCCGCTCAGCAATTTAAACTGCTCTTCTGTGGCCTTTACTTTATTATACAGGCGGGTGGTGGTTTTATTTTGTGTGCACAAAACCTGTATAGCATCAATCTCACCGGCGGTACCTTCCAGTTCTTTCCATCCTCCGGCATAATCGCTGCGGTCGCCGGAAGCTGTAATTAAAGTATTTACTTTTTCAGCGTCAGTAATATTTTTTACCAGGTCTGTGCTGTCCATGCTGTAAGTGCAATCTCCAAACAATGCTATGCTGTTATTTTGGATTTTCTTTTCGCTAACCAGCGCTAATTGACGTACACTTCCATACTGGTTCAGTTCAAACCTGTCCATCAGCAGTAAACTATCCCCGTAGGGCAAAGCATGAAAGGCAACTTTATATAATAAACCAGCCGGTGCATAATTTACTTTTTTTATCCCTTTTAAATAAGGCATCAATGGCTTCCATATCAATGAATACAAACTATCGCCGCTCAGGGATGCCGTTTCGGTTTCATCAATTACTTCGCTGCGGTAAATAGCTTTTATATTGGCGGCTCCACCTGTGAGTGAAAAATATTTTCCCAGTTGCTTTTCTTCGCATAGCGGAATAAATTTTGGAACCGCATCATAACTGTTTAAGAGATAGGCTGCGTAAATGATGCTGTCTGTCCATATGGTATTGATTAACTGAAAACGTACAAATTCAATGGCAACCTCGTCTTTTTGCAGGTGCTGTTGTACATCTGCCATAGATACAGCCAGTTCCTTTTTTTGTTTACTGAAAGCAGCTGAGCGCCTGCCCAGTTCTTTCTCCAGATTTTCGGCCCTGGTTTCCATTTGCTTTATTTCCGGGCTTCTGTTATTCAGGGGCAAAGCATATTGCCTGGCCAGTTCTTTCTTCTGCGCCTTCCATGCTTTAAATACAGCCTGCAGCAAGGTATCTTTGTTTTGTTCGAGTGTGCTGAGCATATTTTTTGTTTCGCTCAATGTAAGTGACTTGTAGAAGAGCTGCTGCTCAAAATTATTTTGTAATACAGCCGCAGAGGCTTTTTTATAATTATACAGAAAGCTGTTATCTGCTTCCATGAAAAAACCCTTATTGGTAAGGTATTTTCCTTTTTCATTTTCTGAAAGATTGATAAAATTATTTTGCAGGTTACTGCGTATGATCTTACTTTTTTGCAGAATAAGCGGCTCTGCCTTTTCGTACTGCTGCAAATTTCCATAAACCCCGGTCAGATTATCAAGGTACATGGCGTAACTGGTTGTATTTTCTCCGCCAATATTTTTCAACACCTGTAAAGATTCCAGAAATAAAGGAAGCGCTTTTTCGTTTAAACCAATATTGCAGTAAACACTGCCGAGATTATTGAGACTTGAGCCGTAATCCAGACTATTTATTCCTGCGCTTTTTTTCAGTATCTCATTTACTTCAATAAAAAAAGGCAGGGCTTTATCAAATTGATTCAAATATCCGTAAGCTGCTGCCAGGTTGCCGATACAGGTGGCATATTCGGGATGGTTTGATCCCAGTATTCGCATTCGTATCCGGGCTGCATCCATAAACATGGGTATTGCTTTTTCAAACTGCCGGAGATTCATATACAATGCACCCAGGTTATTAAGCACGAGTGCATAATCCAGGTCATCTTCTCCGGTGGTCTTTTTCAAAATATCCTGTGCATTCATGAATAACGACAATGATTTTTCATATTGCCCTACCGCCAAATAGAGTGTAGCCAGATTTTGCAGGGCGGCGGCATATTCTTCATTCATTTTACCCAGTATTTGCTCACGTATTTCCATAGCCTGTATAAACAGAAGTTCAGCTTTTTGAAAATTGCCCTTTACCATATATAAATTGGCCAATTGGGTAATAGTGGATGCATACCCGGCGTGATTTTGTCCCAATACCCGCTTTTCGATATCTATAACATTATTAATCAGTGCTTCTCCCAGGTCATACTGCTGCATTTTTACATACAGGTTTCCAAGGTTACTAAGTACAAGAAGATAGTCCTCATGCTCTTCACCCAATATTTTTTTCCTGATCTCTTTTACCTGGATATAAAATGATGCTGCTTTTTCAAACCGGTTTAAACCTTCATTTAATTTAGCCTGGTTATAAAGGCTGTTAGCATATTCAGGATCATTTATCCCCAGGTATTTTTTACGTATTGCTGTTACTTCACTGAATAAAGTATCAGCCTCCCCGTATAATCCTGCATCCATATAAAGAATAGCCAGGCTGTTGGCACTTACTCCATAATCCAGGTTGGCTTCCCCCTTTGTACGCATAATTACTGCCATAGATTCTTTAAAATATTCAATGGCTTTCAGGTACTGTTTTAAATTTTTAGCTATATGCCCCAGGTCATTCAGGCAGATGGCATAAGCCGGATCTGCTTCACCGTATTCCTGTTTAACAATGCCCAGTACCTCGGTAAAATACGATGCTGCTTTATTATAATCCTTCATACCCTCATACAGCCGGGCAAGGGCATTGAGCCCCAAAACATAACCGGTATCTTTTGTACCCAGTTTGCTTTTACGCAAAGCCAGTGAATTCAGTAACAGGTATTCTGCCTTTTCGTAGTTTTTCTGTTCTATATAAAATGAGGCGAGACCGTTACTGGCTGCATCATAATTGGGTGTTTCTTCCCCTTCTGTTTTTTTAATGATGGCCAGCATTTCCTGATACAGGGGTTCCACTTTTTCGGGCCTGTTCATATTGCGGTACAGTAAAATGAGGTTATTCAGGCTGTTTATATATTCGGGATCGTTTTCGCCCAGCTTTTGTTTACGGATGGCGGCAGACCTTAGAAAAAGAGGTTCGGCTTTGTAAAATTCTTTGGTGGCTAAATATAAGGCTGCCAGGTTATTCAGACTGTTTGCATAATCCTGGCTGTCATCGCCCAGCACCTGTTTTCTGATATCCATTGCCTGTATATACAATGGCCTGGCTTTTTCATACTGGCTAAGGCGCATATAGAGGGTAGCCAGTTTATTCAGGCTGTTTGCATATTCCCCGGTTGATATGCCAAATTCTTTTTTGGCCTGTTCCAGTGCCTTCATTGCCAGTGGTATGGCATTTTCAAACTCACCCTTTGTATACATCCCCATTAACTGCTCATTAATTTCCTGTAAACTTTGCGCCCGGCAGCAAAGGCAGCAAAAACTAAACAGGCAGCAAAACAAAATCCGCTTCATACATTAGTTGACGTTAGTTATAAGTGAAGTTAATGCATATTGATTTGTGATTAATAACAATGCCTCAACACCTTATGTATAAATGGCAATAAGCCAGGTAATAACAAAAAGTGCTGCACCAGTGATGCTGAGCGGATGTACTTTACGCAGTGTCTTCCAATCATACATAAAAAGAAAAATAAAGAACAGGCCCCAGATAAGTTTTACAATAACATCATACAGAACAAATTCACTGAAGACCATATCCAGGTAAAAATGATCGATCGCCCTGTCCAGTATGGGGCCTAACATGTACAGCGTGGCAATATACATGAACCGCTTGTGCAGTATGGGTTTCTTCCTGTTCAGATAACCAAGCCATACCCAGATACCAAAGAGCGGCATGAAGATGCGGTTTGACTTTACATAATAAGGCATAGCATCCCAACCCTTATAAATAACTACAAAAATATACACCGTGGTAATGAACACACCTGCTGCGGCAATCATACCCGCAATACCCAGCTTCATGTGTGCTTTGATATTGCCTTTGCGGATGAAATTGGTTTGAATTACCAGTATGATGATCCAGGCGAAACAAAACAATCCGTGAATGATAAATTTGGGATCGCTGTTACTTTTCTGTCCTACATCGGTAAACAGGTTATCGGAAAAGCCGATAACCGTAAAGATGAGCATAAGGATGCCGGCAACGAGGAAAAAGTATTTTTTCATGATGGTGCTTTTAATAAAAAGAAAGAGATCAGTACAGCTAATTTAAAAAGTTGTTTAAATATATACAGTACAAATGAATGATACAAGCGTGTTACTATAATACTTTGGCTACGCTCAATACAAAAGCCGGTAACAAAAAATTACCGGCCTCGTGTTTATCAGGTTTTAAAGTGTTCAATTAAAATGCCTATCCTGCAAAAACATATCCACATCCTTTTTCCTGTGCACGCCCCAGGGCCCAAACACCTGAAGGCACCGGCTGGATACCTGGCAGCACGCCACTTAAAAAATCGTTCTTTACTTCAGTGGGATCCAGTTTCATATTTTGTGCAGCTACCGCACTAAAAACACCGATGGCTGCCTGGCATACACAAAACATTACCCCATTTGCCTGAAGCTGGTTAATGCCGATCAATATTTCGCCAACACCCGGTAATTTAAATGCTCCTGGTTTTGGTTTCCAAAAAGGATTACGTGTGGCAGGCTTTTTTGTTTCGGGGTCATTGGCTGCAAACAGTTCTCCTAATTTATATTTTTCCCAAAGCCTGTCTTCCAATGCATACCCAATGGAAGTATGGCGTAAAACCACCACCACACTGCATTCCTTATCCGGGGTTCCGGTGGCTTCATTGGTAAGCAGAAAAACCCTTGGCCATGCAAACGGAAAAATTTCGTGTGGCTGCGTGGAGTCAAATACGATCCTGTGTTTACCGTTGATTTTTTTAAACATCTCTTCCGGATCGTTGGATGCGTTAAATGGCAATGATTGCTCATTGCCAAAAGCATTTAATGCAGGTGTTATTGCAGTTAATCCAACAACTGCTGCACCAGTTGCCAGTGAACCTAAAAAACCGCGTCGGTTTGTAGGTCCGTTAAGATCGTTCCTGTTCATAAAATAAAATTTATTTAATGAAAAAAATTGTTGAAAAACGGATTAAAATATAACAAAAAGGCTGAAATTCAAAGTGGTTTTTTAGAAATAGATTTTGTAATTTTTTCAGCTTAAATGATAAAATATGAAATCTATATACCTTCTTGCTGTGCTGTTAATTGCCGGTACAGGCTCTTTATTTTCCCAGTCAGTTCCCTATAATATTGTGTTTGACATAACTACCAGTGATACGGCCACTCATCAGCGGGTGATCAAGTGGTCGAAAGGCATCATGGAAGCACACCCGGATGCCAAAATTGAAATTGTATTTTACGGAAAAGCATTGGATATGGTAGTGCAGAACAAATCGACAGTAGTGGATGATGTACTAAAACTTGCAAAAGCCAAACAGGTAACATTTGCCGTTTGCGAACAGGCCATGAAATTTCATCACATTGAAAAAAGCCAGTTACTCAGCGGTGTATTAACGGTGCCTGATGCATTGTATGAACTGGTGACCAGGCAAACCCAGGGGTATGGTTATATAAAAGTGGTTAACTGATTTTTTATGCAGACTGTGCAATGCCGCCGGTAAAATGCGAAGCCGGTAATTTTCATTACCGGCTTCGTATTTATGTTTTTATAGTGCTTCGTAGTTGGGAGATTGCTTCGTCGTGCCTCCTCGCAATGACGTTCTATTTCGGTTTATACTCCAGCACCAACACCGCATTCTCCGTTAAACTTGCGCTGCTATGTAATTCGTAACGCTTATCACCTGCCTTTACCACAATGGTTGCAGTATTGGGCGGTATGCTGCCGAGGTTATGTGCAAAGAGTACAATTTCGTGCTGGGGTGCTTTTTCATCCAACATCAGTTGCACCGTAATGGCTTTTTCAGAAAGTCCGCGGTTACTTACCAGCAATTTATTGTTGTAGTAAACACTAATACTGTCGCCATCAATGGTGCCATTATCAAAAATATCAAGCGTAATATTTGTAACATTTACCGGAATGCGGCTGAATACGGTGTTTTTTCGTGATGGCATTGTTGCCTCGTCTTTTTTTACCGGTGCTGCTGCAGGTGCTGCATTGCTGGTAGAAACAATCTTATACTCCTTAGGCACTTCGGCTCCCATCAGGTTTTTACCAAAATAATCCCAGCGCTTACGTGTCATGTATAAGGCATCGGCACCATAACCATGGCGTGCATTGGGGAACACCACCAGGTCGAAATCTTTATTGGCTTTTTGCAACTGCTCTACTACCAGGTAAGTGTTATAAGGCGGTACATTATCATCCATTCCACCATGGGCCAGCATGAGTTTTCCTTTAAGATTACCGGCATTCATCTGGTTGGCCTGTTTGGCATAATTGGTAGTGCCATCAGCACCCTTTTCTTCCAGGCCAATATAACGTTCGCCCCAATCATCTTCATAATTGCGGTTATCGTGGTTACCACTTTCAGAGATACCCACTTTATAAAAATCAGGATAGGTAAACATTGCATCAGCTGTTGCAAAGCCACCACCGGAATGGCCCCAGATACCTACCTTATCAATATCCATATACGGCCTTGCGGCTGCCAGCTGTTTTATACCGGCCACCTGGTCTTCCAATGTATTGGCGCCCATATTGCCATAACAGGCATCATGAAAAGATTTGGAACGATCGGGATTACAGGCGCCATCAATAATTACAACAAGGAAACCAAGATCGGCAAGTGCCTGGTGATCGCCACGTGAAGGGCCAAAACTGCGGCTACCTACGCCCCCGCCCTGCGGGCCGGGATACACATAATTTACGATAGGGTACTTTTTTGCAGGGTCAAAATCTTTTGGTTTAAACATCAGGCCATACAGATCCCATTTACTATCGGCTGATTTTACTTTGATGGGTTCGGCAGGCTTCCAGCCGGTGGCCAATAATTTGCTGATGTCGGTCTTCTCCAGTTCAGCAATCAGTTTGCCTTTCATATCTCTTAAAACAGAAACCGGTGGTATATGCGGCTGTGAATAATTATCGGTAAAATATTTTCCATCGGGCGATAAAGTAATATTATGGTTACCATCTTCGGGTGTTAACAGTTTGAGATTGCTGCCATCAAAATTAACGCTGTAGAAATGAGCGTAATAAGGATCTCGGCCCGGCTCACGGCCATTGGCCATAAAGTACAGTACTTTATTTGCTTCATCTACTTTTAAAAGTTGTGTAACAACCCATGCTCCTTTTGTAATCTGATGTTTGAGTTTGCCGGTGGTTGCATCGTACATATACAAATGCCCCCAGTCGTCACGCTCACTGTACCAGATGATCTCATTGGTTTTGTCTAAAAAACGATTGTTGATAGTGCCCTGTCCGCTTTCGTACTGTGTAGCAACTTTTTCGGTAAACACTTCTTTTACATCGCCGGTTATTGCATTGGCAATGCGTACTTTTTCAATTTTATGATCACGACTGGTACCTACAAAAAAGAGTTTGGTTCCGTCGGCATTCCATTCGTTATCATCATAACCACCACTAGATGCGATGTCATCACTCAGCGTTCCTCTATGCTCATCAGGCCCCATTTTTAAGCGGATGACTTTGGGATTATCTACTTCAATAATTACCCGGTGAATTTTTACAATAGCAGTATCCTGTGGCAGGGGGTATTTCCATTCTTCCAGGCGTGGCGCTCCCACATTGGTTGATACCAGGTACATAGTGCTTACATGGCGTTGATCCTGCTGAAAAGTGGCTATCTTTTTAGAGTCGGGGCTCCATAACATAATGGGACGGTCGCTGTGAGTCCAGCCGGCATTATCAGTAGCGTAACCAAAATCTTTTACACCATCAAAGGTTAGCTGGGTTTCTTTTTTTGTTTCTACATCACGTACCCACAGGTTCCAGTCTTTAATGTATGCTGCTTTTTTGCCATCCGGCGAAAGGCTTTCGTTGCCATTGCCTCCCCTTCTGCGGCCACCACCTGCGGCAGCTCCTGCACCACCGGCATCTGGCAAGATTGATTTTTTATCGGGCCCTGTTCTGCGACTGCCATCGGCGGGGTTTATTAAAACAAATTCTACTCCGCCCGGTACTGCAACAGAGTACCAGAATTTACCATCTGGCAGCCAGTTTGGGTTTACATTATAACGGTAAACGAGTTTGCCTACATTAAATCCCAAAGCTTTGGTGGCCTGATCGTAATCGGAAGCGGTTAATACTTTTTTATCTGATTGTGCGGTTGCAATAAAAGCTGCAAGCGTTGTAATTGCCAGTGCAATAAACTGTTTTTTCATATTGATGTTTGTTTCTGGCGGAAATTTAGGAAAAGTTGGGGATTTGGTGAGGGATAAATGTTGAGTGGTAGGATTTGGTTGTTTGATGAAATTTTGATGTGAGAGCATTGGAACACGGATGACACAGTTTTGACGGATAATACTTCGACATGCTCAGTACGGTTTTTTTTTTTGCTTTGCAAAATAACCTGACAACCGACTCACATAAATAAAAGCAGTTTTTAATTTAATCGATACCCTCACTTATTTTTAATTGATTGAATTGTGACCATGGTATTTTTCGATTTTGATATTTGCATATGTGTAAACTGCCACACTAATGATAATTGAACTAATTACTATTTAAAAAATTCTTGAAAAACGGCTTAGGATATAAATTGGTTTTGAAAGAAGCATACTGGTCCCGTGGCGTTGGCCTGGCAAAACAGCCGGAGGCTTTGTGTTTGCCTTGATTTTTTTTGTTTCTTTTTTTTATCAAGAAAAAAAAGAAAATAAGAACTGTACTATTCATGTAATTTAGAAGTCAACTTACTGGCCCTGCATTTTTATGAAAAAAAATAATCACATTAAAGATACATACGGACTGGTTTTGTGCGGAGGCAACAGCAACCGCATGGGTATGGATAAAAGTTTGCTACAATACTTTGATAAGCCACAGCGCTATCATATGTACAACATGCTTCTCCCCTTTTGCGAAAAAGTTTTTATTTCCTGTAATCCCCAGCAGGCAGGTAGTATTGCAGAAGGATATGATTTTATAGAAGACAATCCTTTATACATCGATATTGGCCCCATGGCTGCTTTACTTTCAGCATTTACTTTACACCCTCAAAAGAATTTGCTGCTCATCGGTTGTGATTATCCTTTTTTAAAAACAAGTGAACTTGAACAATTTTCATTGTTGTGTAAAGATATTCCTGCTTCATTTTATAACAAAGAAGCAGTTATTTATGAATCCATGCTGGCCTGGTATCCGTTTACCTGCTTTGATGAACTGAAGCGTATGTTTGAAGCAAAACAATTTTCGCTGCAGCAATTGCTCAGAAAATACAATGCAATAAAATATGTGCCCACAGATACAAACAGCATTAAAAGCATAGATACCAACGAAGCTTTTAACGAGGCGTATAAACTGATAAATGCAGGATAGTTTCCCTAATTTTAACAGATGAAAGGCAAGCAGGTAGAACATATCAGAATACAAAAGATAAGTTCCGGTGAGTATAAAGAAACGGAAGACAAAGTGGCTGTGGAAGAACCGTTACAGATTCAACTGTTGTATAGTACTGCTACAGGGCAGATGCTGAAAGATATTGCGGTAACGATGCGTACACCGGGTAATGATGAGGAACTGGCTGCAGGGTTTTTATTTACAGAAGGAATTATAAAAAGAGCGGAAACCATCAGCGAAATAAAAAGATCGCACGCTGATGAAAATATTGTGCAGGTAATTTTAAACGAAAATATTGTACCTGTACTGGGCAATGCTGCCAGGAATTTTTACACTACATCCAGCTGCGGTGTTTGCGGCAAGGCAAGTATTGATGCCATCAATACTGTTTCGGTATTTACTGCAGAGAAAGACAGTTTACTTATTAATGCATCTGTTCTGTATAATTTGCAGGATACAATAAAAGAACAACAAAAAGTTTTTGAAGACACCGGTGGTATACATGCCAGTGCTTTATTTAACAACAGCGGTAAATTTATTATGCTGAGAGAAGATGTAGGCAGACATAATGCACTGGATAAAATCATTGGAGCAGTATTGATGAAGAATGAACTGCCACTGAAAAACCATCTGCTGTTTTTAAGCGGCCGGGCAAGTTTTGAGCTGGTGCAGAAAGCAGTGATGGCAGGTGTTAAAGTGATTGCTGCGGTTGGTGCTCCATCAAGCCTGGCGGTGGAAATGGCAAAGGAGAACGGCATTACATTGATTGGGTTTTTAAAGAATAACCGGTTTAATATATACTCCGGTAAAGACAGAATAAATTTGAAATAACCCTGGTGTTCTTTGTGGTTAATTTTACCACTAAGTTCACAAAGTAAAACACGAGGAACACAAGGAATAAAATATTGTAATGAAACTACGCATTAAAGGAAATTCAATAAGAATAAGGCTTACTAAAACCGAAGTAAGCATAATTGCCACAGCCGGTTACCTGGAAGCCGAAACATTATTTGTAAATAATAAACTGGTGTATGCCTTGCAAAGGGTTGATGAAGGCGATGCATTAACAGCATCATTTGAGGAAAACAAGATAACCGTCTTTGTTCCAGCTGCACTAACAAAAGACTGGCCCCTAAATAATGTCATTAGCTTTGAAGCCAATATGCCGCTTGCAGATAATAAAACGCTTTACCTGCTGCTGGAGAAAGATTTCGTTTGCCTCGATCATACCAACGAAGACCAAAGCGACAATTACGAGAACCCAAACAAAACCTGTTGAGCAGAGACGATGTATTATTTTAAAAAGCTGTCAGGTTGAGCTTGTCGAAACCGGAGCTATATTAAGCTAACCCGTCTTCGACAAGCTCAGACTGACAGTAAAATTATAATGCAGGGATTCTATTCCCGGTCTATTTTAGATTACCACTACACTGTTGGTACCGCCATATTCATTGGCCGCTTCACTATCTGCAGCTTCATCATTCAACCACTCGGTTTTGTTCACTAAGTATTTAAACTCATGCTTTGAATCCTTTGGTAAAGAAACATCTGCAGAGAAAGTACCGTCTTTCTTTTTTGAAAGAATGATGCCGTTTTCCCAATCACTGTTCAGTCCTACAACTTCCACAGTTTCAGCATTTTCTGGCGCAAAGCTGAATTTAACCTTGCAGTAATCTTTGGTTTTGAAATACGTTTTCTGTATCATTTTTATGTTTGTTTGGTTATTAAAAGTAAATATCCCGGTAAATCCTTTACCAGGTCAGATAGCAAAATAAATCGTTAAGGAAATAGCGATGCTGTAACAGCAACCGCTGCCTTTAATACATTTTTTGAAAAAAGGTAACCCGTTGGGCTTAAGCCAGGTCTTTTTTATACTTTCCCTTGCTCTTCCTGATGTTACAGGCCACCACTTTGTATTCCGGGCACATGGCTTCGCTGTCGCTGATGCTGGAAGTGATATTATTCAGCATCATCTCCGGAAAATGGAAGGTACTGCTGAGTATGCCGGGTTTTACTTCGTCGGTAATTTTTGCCTTGATGTCAACCTTTCCCCTGGGCGATTCCACACAAACCATATCTCCATCATTGATCAGATGTTTACGGGCATCTTCTTCGCAAATGAGTAATACATCTTCTGTGAGTATATCTACATTCCTTGTTCTTCTCGTCATAGCGCCACAGTTATAATGCTCCAGTTCCCGGTTGGTGGTGATGATATAAGGATATTCTTTGCCATGCTGCACAATTTCTTCCGATTCTTTAAATGCATTGAACATGAACTTTCCTTTTCCCCTCGTAAATGTTTCTGTATGCAATATCTCGGTATCAGTTCCGTCTTTCAGCACCGGCCATTGTTTACCGTTATCGCCCAGTTCATCCCATTTAACGCCGGCAAAAAATGGAACAATGCTTGAAATTTCTTCCAGCATGGTTTCCGGGTCATAATCTGCCTGTTCGTAACCCATGCGGTTCATAATATCTACAATGATCTGCCCGTCGCATTTTGTTCCTTCAATGGGTTCCACCACTTTGTTCACTCTTTGTATCCTTCTTTCTCCATTGGTAAAGGTTCCGCTTTTTTCAAGGAAGGAAGCGCCGGGGAGAATAACCGTTGCCAGTTTCGCCGTTTCTGTCATAAATAATTCCTGCACCACAAATAACTCCAGTTTATCCAATGCCTTCAGCACATGATGTGTGTTGGGATCTGTCTGTGCCATGTCCTCGCCTATTACCCAAATGGCTTTTAATTTATCATTCAGCGCAGCATCATACATCTGCGGAATTTTTAACCCCACATGCAACGGCAGTTTGGCATGATAGAATTCCTCGTACATTTTGTGTATCTCCGGATTGGTTACATCTAAATAACCGGCACCCTGGTAAGGCTGGCAGCCCATGTCGGCTGCGCCTTGTACATTATTCTGCCCACGCAATGGATTTACACCCACACCCCTGCGGCCAATGTTTCCAGTTATCATGGCCAGGTCGGCAATCAGCATTACTGTATAAGTTCCCTGCGAATGTTCTGTAACGCCCAACCCATGAAAGGACATAGCATTGGGTGCAGTTGCATAGGCCATAGCTGCATCACGAACCAGGTTGCGGTCTACTCCGGTAATGTTTTCCAGTTCATCTATGTTGAGGTTTAAAATGCTTTGTTTAAACTCATCGTATCCCTCTGTTCTTGCATCAATAAAATTGTTATCCTCCAGGTTTTCTTTTATGATGTAATAGAGCATCATATTCAGCAGGGCCACATTGGTACCGGGGCGTAATTGCAAATGATAATTTGCGTACTTAGCCAGTTCTGTTTTCCGAGGGTCAATCACGATCAATGTTTTACCCTTCATTGCCTGCTGTTTCATCTTGGCACCGGTAACCGGGTGTGCATCGGTAGGATTGGCACCAATCACCATCATACAATCGGTGTACTGCATATCAATAACTGAATTGGTGGCAGCACCTGTTCCAAATGTGCGCTGCATGCCAATAGCTGTAGGCGAATGGCAAACCCTCGCACAACTGTCAATATTATTGGTACCAATTACCGCACGGATGAATTTTTGCATGATATAATTCTCTTCGTTGGTACATCTTGCTGAAGAGATACCCGCAATCGCATCGGGGCCATGATCATTTTTTATTTGTGTTAGTTTAGCTGCAATAAAATCATAAGCTTCGTCCCAGCTTGCTTCCACAAACACACCATCTTTTTTAATAAGTGGCGTACGTAAACGTTCGGGGTGATTATAAAAAGAGAAAGCAAAGCGCCCTTTCAGGCAGGTATGGCCGCCGTTGGCTTCTGCATCATAAGGTGCCTGTATTGATTTGATGGTACCTGCATTTACAGCAACATCCAGGTTACAACCTACACCGCAGTACGTACAAACAGTGCGTACTTTTTTATCGAAGGATATAGATTTAGATTCAAACACATCACTGATAGCCGAAGTGGGACAAGCCTGTGCACAGGCGCCACAGCTTACACAATCGCTTTCTTTAAAACTAACATCGCTGCCTTTAATGATATGGCTGTTGAAGCCACGGCCAGCCATGCTTAGCACAAATTCGCCCTGTACTTCATCACAGGCACGTACACAGCGATAGCAGTTAATACACTTGGAAAAATCGGAAGTCATGTACGGATGACTCAGGTCTTTCGGTTTATCCAGGTGATTTTTCCCTTCGGGATAACGCACATCACGAATGCCAACACGGGCGGCAACAGTCTGCAACTCGCAGTTATTATTCACTTCGCAGGTAAGACAATCGAGCGGATGATCAGTAAGTACCAGTTCGATGATATTTCTGCGGAGTTTTTGAATCCTGTCTGAATCGGGATAAATATAAGAACCGGCCATCACCGGTGTGTGGCAGGATGCCTGTGTTTTAACAGGGCCGTTCTCTGCCAATGCCACATCTACACTGCACACCCGACATGAACCGAATGGATCAAGATTGGGTGCATCGCATAAAGTAGGCACAGCATCTTTTCCAAAATTTCTTTTAATGAAGGCAAGAATTGTTTCTCCTTCTTTTATTTCGTAAGGCTTGTTATCAATGTATGCAATATCAGCTTTGGGTTTACCGATGGTCTGGCCATAAGTAACCGTTGTGCCCTTTGCAGCCTGTCTTTGTTTATCTTCTATTTTATAAGCGATGCCCATAGTGCGTATTATTTAACACAGATAAAATCACAGTATGTTTTATCTTATTTTACCACAAAGCACACAAAGCCCACAGAGAAGTACCTTTTGTGTCCTTAGTGTAAACCTTAGTGCCCTTTGTGGTTAAAATATTTTTCATTTAAAATATGGTTTTAACTCTTCTTCAAAATACTGCAACGCATTTTTAATGGGTAACGGTAATCCGCCGCCCAGTGCACAAAGAGAACCGATCTCCAGTGTTTCCACCAGGTCATCCAATAAATTCCTGTCAATTTTATAATCTGTTTCCTGCGCTTTCTTTAGCATCTCATATCCTCTTGTACTACCAATGCGGCAGGGAAAACATTTGCCACAACTTTCGTGTGCAGTAAATTGAAATAAATGTTCGAGGTATTTGATGACAGGAAATTTTTCGGGAAGACAAACTATGGAAGCATGGCCCAATAAAAATCCGTTTGTTGCAAAAGATTCAAAATCTATAGTAAGGTCTTTTATTTTTTCAACCGGCACCAATCCACCCAGCGGGCCACCAATATGCATGGCTTTTATTTTTTCTTTAAAGCCGCCGCCCAGATCATTCAACACAACGTCAAGCGGCGTACCCATATCTACCTCATAAATGCCGGGCTTATTAAAGAAGCCATCAAGCGAAACCAATTTTGTTCCGGTAGACTTTCCTTTACCAATGGCCGCAAATTGTTTACCGCCATTTTTAATAACGTAGGGAATGCATGCCAACGTTTCTACATTATTAACAACGGTTGGTTTATTAAACAGGCCCTGTTGTGTGGGATATGGTGGCCTCACACGTACTTCGGGCCGCTGCCCTTCAATAGATGAAAGTAAGGCAGTTTCTTCGCCACATATATAGGCACCCATGGCCTTAATAAGTTTGAAATTAAAATTGAACCCCGTACCAAGAATATTTTCTCCCAATAAATTTTCATCAATCAAATGATTAATGGCCTCCTGCATGATCTCTTGCGATTCGGGATACTCTGCACGGATGTACAACACACCGGTATCGGCACCAATAATATACCCGGCAATCATCATACCCAGTAAGACACTATGCGGCTGTTGCTCCATCAAATAGCGATCGCTATAAGCACCTGGGTCTCCTTCATCGGCATTACATACAATAAATTTTTGTTGGCCTGCTGTGTTGCGGCATGAGTCTAATTTAAATGCGATAGGGAATCCTGCTCCGCCCCTGCCTCTTAAACCTGATTCTTTCAGTTCGGCTAATAATGCTTCGGGTGTTTGCGATAAGGCAGCAGCAAGTATTTTGTAATACTCATTTATACCAGTGAATGCACTTGTTAAAACCGGGGTGCCGTAAGAACCCACCCGGTAACTGTCAATCAATTCTGACTTTTTACTTTTGACTTCTTCAATTTGATCTGCAGCCTTACCCGAATAGTTGTTTCCATTATAATTAAAAGCGCTGTTCTCGTGGCAGCGGCCCAGGCAACACATTTCGCCTATCTCATCGGCATTAAATTGTGTACTTAATTTTTCCTTCAGTGCACCCTGTGTACCTGCGGTCATACAGGCACTGCCATTGCAGATAAATACTTTTTTACCCCTGTTCTCTTCTTTTAAAAAATCATAAAAACTGGCAGTGCCAAAAATATTGGCCTTGCCCATGATAAACTCTACGGCCAGTTCTTCCATCCTTTCCTTAGCGGGCGTACCTGTTTCTTCTGCAGCAATGCCGAGTGCTTCAAAAAGGTTATTCTTCAACCCCTTTCTGCCAGATAACTCTCCCAGGTTTTTTGACATGGTTTTAGTTTACAGCAATTTAAGAAATTAAATGCCTAAAAGGAGGATTATGCAATGAAATTTAACCATTACATGCAATAAGTTTTACACTGAACCATGCTGTTTTTACAAAGCCTTGCCCTTAGATAAAGTTTCAACAGCAGCCAACATTATCTTTTTTACTTCGGGACTTGGCGCATCGGCAACCGCTTTGTTGGCATATTCCAGTGCTTTATTAAGATCGCCCTGTGCAGAGTAACCACGCATTAAACCGGCGCTGGTTGGCCATGCACCATTGAATTTTTTATAGTTCATCTCAAATATTTCCAGGGCTTCTGTAACTTTCTTTTCGCCCAATAACTGGCGGCCATAGTTATGCAGATCAGTAACGGTTCCTTTTTCAAAAGCAGCTTTCATCATCTTATCTGCTTCTTCTTTTTTATTCAGTTTGTTTAGCAGCCCGGCTTTTACCGACAGGTTTTTAAAATTATTGGCGCCGCCCAGGCTGGGGTCAACTGCTGCATTTATCCAACTCAATGCTTCTTCGGTATTCACATTGTTCTGCAGGCACCAGGTTGCTGCCGATTCAAGGCTTGGCGGATCAAATCCTGCAGCACCACTCATTTGTGAACGGATGTATGCCAGTGTGGTTGCAGTAACATCAACTTCAACTTTAAATGGAATACGCCAACGCTCCCAGTCGAGGCTCACTTCAACCGAGTTATTTGTTTGTTTCGAAAAATTGTATTCAACTCTTTCTTTACTTTCTTTTGCATCTTTTTGCTGGTAAGTGGTTACCCTCAGCACATCCATTTCACTCTTATAAAAATAACTGCCCCACTCATTAATATTTTTGTTGAAGATGAGTACGCAGGAATCGGGATATAGTGCGATAAAAAATGCATACTTACCGGCAGCCAGTGGTTTGCCATTAATTGTTACGTCGGTTGAAAAAGAAATATTGGTACACTCATCGGCACCGGCCCTCCAGGGCGAAGCGGTGTTGGAACCAAAGCCAAGCACATTAAAACCATACCAGGCAACATCGGTTCCCCATATCTTTCCTTCACGGCCTTTTACACCTGGGGCATTCCAGTTAATTTCAATATGGGTTGCCCCCAGTTGTCTGCCTGTTTTGCATTTGTAGTTTGTATTTGTTTCTGGCAACCGCATCATCTGTGCAGCAACAGGAGAAGAAGTAAACAACATCATTAAAAAAATGGATGTTACAACTTGTATTGTAATAGCTTTTTTCATAACAGCAATTTTAGTAGTTGAATAAATACTTTACTAAAAGTAGATTTTAATTGCTGCACTTAGTTTCCGCTCATGTAAAAGGTAGCGCACATCTATATGGCTGGTTGTTTTATTTACGCAGAATTTTTTCAAGCACTTTTGGGTCGCCATCAATTTGATTGGCATTTGTCAGTCCAAGCAATTGGCATATCAATGGGTACACATGAATATTTTCGAAAGAGCGGATGGTTTTGCCAGCTTTAATCTGCGGCCCCCAGGCATAAAAAGTGGCATGCATTTTTTTTATGGCTGGATCAAAGCCATGAGCACCGGGATTTATGCGGTTAGTATAACTGCTTAATACTTTTGGATACCGGGGTACAATAAAAATATCACCAATGCGGTTGAAGCGGTCATCTGTGGTTGTATAATGCCACCTGGCTGGAATATCCTCACGCAGGTAAGTTGTAAAAAACTGCTCTTTCTTTTTAAGCAATTCGTAAGTGGGTTTAATATCGGCAGTATCTTTTGCATACAGGTGCAGGCTTGTATTGCCCCCACGCATGATAAAACGGGAAGTATCAATCATGCTTGCAATATTTATCCGGGTAACGGTATCAACAGCCGCCATTCCATGATCGGCCAGAAAAATATAATTTACCGGAAGCCCGAGCGCACTTACTTTTTCTGTCATACTGCCAATGGCTTTATCTACAAACTTTACAGCGGCTTCTGTTTCTGGCGCATCGGGTCCAAACATATGTCCATCATGATCTACATTACTGATATAAAATGTAATCAGATGTGGACGGATATCTTCAGGAAGTTTTAACCAGTCAACTACTTTGTTAATGCGGTAATCGATATCGGTATTATCGCCAAACCTGTACCAATATGTTGGATAAGTTTGTTTGATCGGAGCTTCTGATCCCACAAAATAATACGATGCACTAAGCATGCCCTGCTGCTCGGCCAGCACCCACAGTGGTGTACCGCCGTACCAGGTTCCATCTTCAACAGTTCTGCGAATGCCGATGCTGTAAGTATCTTTTCGGCCGCGGTCGTAAAACTGGTTATACACCAACCCGTGGTGGGATGGATACAAACCTGTGGCAATGGTATAATGATTTGGAAAGGTAACACTGGGAAAAGACGGTATCATGCTTTTTGCTTTTACTCCGCTGCTGCGTAGTTTCAAAAGATTTTCAGCATTATACTTTTCTGCATAGTCATAGCGAAACCCATCAGCTGAAATAAGAATTACATAAGGTTTGGCTATTTGTGATGCCGTATTTTTTCTGCCGGGTACAATTTGTTGTATTGTATCCTGCGCATGCAGGGGCAGATAAAAAGTAAAAAATAAAAAGAATACGATTGCGTTGCGCATGTGAAGGAACTTTAGCCGACTCTTACAAAGGTATGCAGTACAAATAAGAAAGCCATTTACTTTCGGAAGTAAATAAATATCAGTATGGATCAGTTCTCTATAACTGTTGGCGTACCACCGTCCATCAAGCTGGCATTAATCCCTGCGCCAGGGTTATGAAATTGTTCAGCGATTTTATGAAACTGGTAATTAATTTTTAAATTGAAATGAATTTGATTTCCCCTTCAGTTACAATGCACTTATTTTTGCCAATAGTTTTTCTGCAAGTTTTGTATCAAGTGGCTTTAACTCATTGTACATGATGGTAGCATTAGCTATGTCTTTTTGTTTTACATAAATAAGCCCGCTGTAATAACGGCATAAAGTACTTTTACTGTTCTGCACAAGCCCGGCCTTTAATGTAGAAAGCCCTTCGGTATATTTTGAAGTCATGTAATACGCATAACCCAGTTCTGAATATGCAGCGCCGAATGTTTTATCAAGTTCAATTGATTTACGCAGCATGGGTATTGCTTCTTCATACCTGCTCTTATCATTATAACACCAGCCAAGCCCATAATGCGATCCCGAACTTTTTGGATTGTATTCAATGGCCTTTAAATAACTGGCTATTGCATCTTCAACCCTGGCGGGGCTATAATTAAGGCGGTACACATCGCCCATTCCTTTATATGCAGTACCGTTTTCACTGTTTATTTTAAGGGCACTTTTATATGCATCAATGGCTTCATCATTATTCTTCAACTTGTAATTTGCAAAACCAATTTCATTAAATACATCAACCCCTTCTTTTATTTTATTTGCTTTTTTAAGCCATTCCAACGCAGTAGAATATTCGGCCTTGCCATTATAAATGTATCCCAGGTTATAACAGGCATCATCATTCTCGTTATCACTTTCGTAACATTTCTTATACGCAGTAATTGCATCATCTTCTCTATCCATATTCTGGTACACATCTCCCATTTGTTTATAGGCCAGTGCGTAGTCATACTTTATTTCAACTGCCTTCTTAAGGCAGCTGAGTGCCAGTTCATTTTTTGATGTTTTTTTATAGGCATAACCCAACTCCTGCCAGGCAAGGTGATTATTTTTATTTAGTGCAACCGTTTTATTTAAGCGGTCAATTGCATTTTCATACTTACCCAGGTCATTATAACACCAACCGGCTTTGTAAAAAGCATCTTCCTTTTTAGGATCAAGCTGACTGGCTTTATCAAAAGCCACTGCGGCTTCCTTGTATTGCCCATCATCAAACAGCTTGACAGCTTTATTGTACCATTCAGTTGCCGTTGTTTGTGCAAATGAAACCAACGCAATAGTTAATAAAAGAAATGTAACCGAAAGTTTTTTGAATACCCTTTTCATAGACAATTTTCTATAAAAATAGCATTGTGCTTTTACAAAGTCAATACCCATTGAAGGGTATTTTAAAAAGTAATGCTAAAACCCCATTTAAATGCCCAGTTATCGGCACTTTTTGGCAATGCATAATATCCGTACCGATAAAAAACACCACCTCCGAGGCCAATATAAACAAGAGAGTACAGACTGCGGCGATAAATATTTTTGATCATCAACCCCGATTCGAAGAGGCCTTTTTCGGGAACTTTAATGGTAAGTAATTTATGAGAAGGCGCATTGTGTAGACTTCCATAACTGATGTTTTGTATCACATATATCTCGGGCCTGAATGAAATATTTTTTGGTTTAAAAAGCAGGTTGCCAAAATTATGTTCTACAAATAAATTTGCGGTACTGCTGGCTGCAAACTCATACAGACCTGCAGTTTGAAAATGATCCGGCACATACACACTCAGCTTTCCGGCTTTTGTTGCCCTTGCATTAAAGAGATACGAGTAAGGCACATTGCCCCAAACCTGTCCGGCTTCCAGGCGAAAAGAAGTTTTACCTAATTTTTTAAACTGAAAACTGTGGTTGAAACGGAGAGCGATTTTTGTGTAATCCAAATCACCATTCAAAATATTTTTTAAACCTTTTGATAGTTGAAATAACAATTCCGTTGTTGCAGGTTTGGTTCGAAGTTTTGCCCGACCCATCCTTGTAAAACTTTCTCCTTTGGTAAGCCGGAAGCCGATACCCAATTCTGTATTTTTAAAACTGCGGAAATTTGTACCGTTGTTTACAAATTCATATTGGTACACTGCAGGGTTTCGGTTTTCATTCATCAGCCAGATATCTGTTTGAATTGATGGACGGATCTTTGTACCGAAATTAATTTTAAATTGTTCAACACTGTCAAAACGTGACCGTTGAAAATTACGTAAACTCTGGTTCGAAAAAACAGAACCGTTGCGTACAAAATAATCAACATTGCCCGGCTCCGTAATATCGCGGCTGTAATCAAAACGTAAAATAGTATTTGTTCTTTGCTGCAAGTTTAGCTGGATGTTGCCGCCATATTTAAAAGCCTTATCACGCAATCCATAGCCAGCAAAACCGCCTGCAGAAACCCATTTGCTAAATAAGGAATTTGTTTGCAAACCTGCACCAATTCTGAAGCTTTCGTATTTATTAATCCCCGAAAGAATGTATTTAAAAGGTATGTCTACTTTACCCAGTGGAATACCTTCCAAGGATAGAATCTGAAAAGCCTTGTTTACTTTTTCGATCATGTTCTTATATTTTGCCGGCAGCATTTCATAAGTCTCGTATGTTATTTTGCCTTTTTCATTCAGCGAATCTGTACGCATGCTGCGCCAGGTTGTATCGGCACGTTTGCCTGCCTGCGGATGATACTCCAGTTTTGCATCCGAAAAATTGGCCTTGGTAAAAGTCTTGCTGAAATCTACATTGGTAATATAGCTGCGACAATCCCAGAACAACAAAACCGAATCGGTACGCAGGTCTTTTTGCGAAAGCGTACTGTTTAATTGCGCAGGAAACCATTTGCCTTTTACCCGTTCATATTTTTGTTGCAATCTGAAAGTGAAGATCATCCCCTTTTCATCAGACGGTGATGCAATAATGTTTTCAATGGCATAACCATCTGAATTAATATAGATCAAACCTTTCAGTCCTTTAAAATTTTTACCGGCCCTTGGTTCAAAGCTGATGATGTACGTAGTGTCTTTTTCATGCGGTATGCGTTCTTTCAACCTGAATTTATACATGTTGATGCTGCCTTCAATAACCGGGCTTACAAAGCTTACATTATTCATCACCAGGTAATCTTTGTAAAACCCAAAGGGTTGGAAATTGTCTGTGGTTACACCGAATGTGGCATTCTTTAAGCCCGAAAATTTTGTTGCAAGTACTGTCTCTTTAGTTTGCCCCTTAAATTTATAAATTCGTTCAGTGTAGGATTCCGTAAGCATCAGGTAATTCTCTTTAAATCTTTTACCCAGTTTACTGCCCAGGCTGTTAGTATCTTTTGATGTTTTCACCAGCTTATCCATCTGCTCCATTTGTGGCACAGGAGTTTTTTGTTTACTGGTATCTGAGCGGTTCATGTTCCAGAAACGATCGCCAGCCGCCAATGCAGCAATGGTATAGGCGTTATATTTAAATGTTGGCTGCTGCTCAGGATCGTTATTTTTTTTATTACGCTGCAACAATTTTATAATACGGTGTGCCGGGTTTTCATTGGTTGAAACAACCACACTTTCTAACTGGTCATCTGCAGGTTCTATAAAGATAAAAACCGTAGTTCCGGTTTTTTCCAGGCGGTATTCCCTTGTTTTGTAACCGATATAGCTTATCAGCAGCATGGCGTTAGTTGGCAATTTATCAATTGTAAAATGACCGTCTATATCAGTAACAGTTCCTGTGTTTGTGCCTTTAAGCGTAACACTTACAAAAGCAAGCGGTGCTTTTGTTCCGGCATCATAAATAATTCCGGATACGCCGGCAGATTGTGCCAATGAAAGGAAAGGAAGCAGTAAAATATATAAGCCTAAGAAAAACTTCCTTTGCATGGTTGTTGATTAACAGATCAGTAATAAGGTAGTAAAACTAACGAGATTTATGCCAGCTGAGTTTTGTCAGCATTAAAACTGAGTAATAACTGGTTTTAGTTTTAATTGTTTACGCTATTCCCAAATTTCTTTAATAAAATGTCAATAAAGATTTTCATTCTGAAGTAATAGCTAATTTGACTAATTTCGTTTCGCCAAAATAAGTAATATGAAAAGATTTTTTTACACCCTTTTATTTGTATTTACTGTCACCAATGCTTCTGCGCAATCTTCCATTTTTGAACTGATGGAGAGAACCGACATTACTTTGCAGGAAGCAGAAGTAATTGCCAAACGACATTTTGATACGGCTGGTACCGGCAGGGGCAGCGGATACAAGCAATACCAGCGCTGGTTGTATGAGCGCAGGTTTCATACCGATGAAAGCGGGAATTACATTTCGCCAAAAACAGATTGGGATAAATATATAAACAGAACACAGTCCAATTTTACCCAGGCCGGTAACTGGACTGAGTTAGGGCCAATGACCTGGAACAGAACCAGTAGCTGGAACCCCGGCACAGGAAGGATTGCGGCATTTGCTATTCACCCTGCCAATGAATCAATAATTTATGCAGGCTCGCCAGGCGGTGGTTTATGGAAGACAGTTAACGGTGGTACTACGTGGACACCGCTAACAGATAACAATGCATTGTGGATGTCTTTTTTTTCAATAACAATAGACCCAACTGATCAGAATATTGTGTATGCAGGTACAAGTGGAAATAACGGTTTATTAAAATCTACCAATGCCGGAGCTACCTGGGCACTTACCGGCAGCGGCCCATCCGGCACTATCCGAAAAATTCTTATTCACCCTTCAACACCAAATATTGTTTTTGCCTGTGCAACAAACGGTATTTACAGATCAACAAATGGTGGCACCAACTGGACACTGGTGCACTCGGGAAGTAAAGAAGATATTGAATTTAAGCCCGGTGATCTTAATATTATGTATGCCACCGGTAATGATGTAATCCGTTCGGTTGATAACGGCGTTAACTGGACATCTGTTGGCGCAGCGCAGGGTATTACCAATACCGGACGTACGCTGGTGGCAGTTTCAGCAGCAAACCCAAATTATGTATATGCAGTACAGGCAAGCGGAAATACGTTTGGCAGAATGTATAAATCAACCGATGCCG
Organism: uncultured Chitinophagaceae bacterium; assembly: GCA_963715585.1. Classification (GTDB taxonomy): domain Bacteria; phylum Bacteroidota; class Bacteroidia; order Chitinophagales; family Chitinophagaceae; genus Ferruginibacter. The sequence continues at coordinate 2,217,970 of OY970254.1, forward strand.
GTTTAACCTTTAGTACAACAGTTGTTGGCAACCCGGCAAATGGCACCAATTATTTTGGTTACGAAACTACCGGAACCGGAACCGGTGGACAAGCTACATATGATATGGCACTTGATGTATCCCCAACCAATGCCGCTGAAGTGTACATTGCCGGTATTATTTGCTGGAAATCGGTGAACGAAGCAACCAGTTTTACACCTATCACTGCATGGTCGCTACCCAACAGTATTGGTTATAATCATGCAGATGTACATGGTTTATTTTGGATAAACACCACTATTTATTCAATATCTGATGGAGGGTTATTTAAAAGTATAAATAATGGAGATGATTGGATAGATATTTCCAACGGATTAGGCATCAGGCAGTTTTACCGCATTGCCAATTCTCAAACCAATGCCAATGTAATAACTGGTGGCGCACAGGATAATGGCAGTGCAACCAGGCAGGCATCGGGCCTTTGGGTAGATTGGTTAGGGGCCGACGGCATGGAAGGTCTTGTTAGTCCAACAAATCATTTAAACTTATGGGGCACCAGTCAAAATGGAGCTATTTACCGCTCGGTAAATGGAGGAAACAGTTACAACGGCCTTACACAACCTGCTTCCGGCGATTGGGTTACACCACTTGTCATTCATCCAACCAACGAAACAATTTTGTATGGTGGATGGACCGGTGTGTGGAAATCAATTAACAGTGGCACAAACTGGACAAATATTTCAACGGGTGTAATAACCACACTGGTTACCGATCTGGCAATTGCCCCATCGGCCCCAACAACATTATATGCATCCCGTGGCGCATTGTTATATGTAACAACCAACGATGGAGCATCCTGGGTTACCAGAACGGCACCCGCAAACATCAATGATATTTTTGTTGATGCTACTAATCCAAACAAAATCTGGATTGCCTGCAACAGTGCAACTAACAGGGTATTTGTTTCAACAGATGGTGGTGCAACATTTACAAATATTTCTTCCAATCTTCCGGCCATTATTCCAAGAGCCATTGTAGTTGACGACAATACACCAAGAGGTATTTATGTGGGAATGAATGTGGGTGTTTTCTTCCAGGAAGAAGGTGCGGCGAACTGGACAAATTATTCGGATAATTTGCCCGCAGTTGGCATTAATGAACTGGAAATTCAAAAAGCATCTGGCAAAATAAGAGTGGCTACTTATGGCCGTGGTGTTTGGGAAAGCCCACTGTCTGTAGCTGTTCCCAATGGCTTTAGTTTTACAAATCCTGCAGGGCCCACTGTTTCAAGCTGCCCCGCCCCTGCTACCATGACGGTAAATTTAGGCACAAATTCAATTGGTGGATTTACAAACCCAATAACACTTGCTGCAACAGCTGGTGTACCGGGCGGTACCAATGTTACGTTTGGCACAAATCCGTTAACACCGGGTAACAGCAGTACAGTAAATTTAAATAATGCTTCATCGCTGGCACCAGGTTCTTATGTTATTACAATAACAGGAACAGCCCCGGGAGCTACAACGCAAACAATAAATCTTACGTATACCATTACAGCAGGAGCCGGCCCGGCAGTTACAGCACAACCGGCTGCACAAACATTATGTACCGGGCTTAATACCAGCTTTAGTGTTTCATCGCCGGCTGCAACCGGTTTTCAATGGCAGTTAAGTATTACTGGTGCCGGTGGCCCATGGAGTAATATTAACAATGGTGGTGTTTACAGTAATGCTACGACAGCTACTTTAAATATTACAGGCGTATTGGCAAGTATGGATAATTATCAATACCGTTGTGTTGCTAATGTAATTTGTGGCTCTACAAATTCCAATCCTGCTTTATTAACGGTACAAACTGCGCCTTTAATTACCAGCCAGGCTCCTAATTCAACAGTATGTTTAGGCAGCACAAGCAGTTTTTGTATTACTGCCACAGGTACAAGCCTTATCTATCAATGGCAATTTAGCGCTAATGGATGTGCAGGCCCATGGAACAATATTGCAAATGCAGCACCATATTCAGGTGTTAACACTGCCTGTTTAACCATTAATCCAACATCAGCAGGAATGAATGGTGGTGCATACCGTTGTGCAGTTGCTGGCGCCTGTGCCCCTGCTGCCTTTTCAAATTGCAGTGTATTAACAGTAAATACGCCCGTAGCTATTACAGCACAACCTGTTAATTCAACCATTTGTGCAGGTTTAACAACCAGCTTTACAGTTGCCGCAAGCGGTACCACACCAACATACCAATGGCAGGAAAGTACCAATGGCGGTGCATCCTGGAGCAATATCAGCAATGGCGGTGTTTATTCAGGCGCTACAACTACTACTCTAACTTTAACAGGTGTAACTGCAGGTATGTCGGCAAATCAATACCGTGTTATTGTTAGCGGTGCAGCTTCATGCAGCAATGTAGTAAATTCAAATGCCATTGTATTAACCGTACAAACCGCTCCGGTTATTTCAGGCTCGCCTTCCAATTCGACAGTGTACACGGGTGGTGCAACTGTGTTTAGTGTTACAGCATCTGGTACAGGCCTTACTTATCAATGGCAGTTTGGTACCGGTGGTTGCAGTGGTACCTGGGCCAATGTTCCTCCCATTGCACCTTATTCTGGCAGCAACACAGCAACATTAACCATCAGCCCTACAACAACCGCCATGAGTGGTTATGTTTACCGTTGTGTTATCAGTGGCACCTGTTTACCTGCAGCAACTTCGGGCTGTGCTATATTAACTGTAAATACACCCGTGACAATAATTTCTCAACCTGCAGCTTCTGTAATCTGTTCAGGTTCTAATACCAGCTTTAGTGTTAGTGTAAATGGCACCACACCTACATACCAATGGCAGGAAAGTACCAATGGCGGTGCTGCCTGGAATAATATTTCTAATGGAGGTATTTACAGCGGAGCCACAACGGCAACCTGTAATATAACAGGAGTTACAGCGGCTATGACAGGAAATCAATACCGTTGTGTTGTTACCGGTGCTGCTCCGGGCGGTTTTGTAAATTCTAACCCGGCTGTACTAAATGTTACACCGCAACCTGTAATAAGTGCAACAATAACGGCATTACTTGCCGGGCAACAATCTGTATTGACTGTAAATGTTACGCCAGCACCGGGTTTAAGTTTTGCCTGGTACTTAAATGGTGTTTTAATACCAGGTGCAGTCAGCAATTCTATCATTGCAACTGTTAACAGTTTAGGTAGCTACCGGGTTGTGGTAAGCAGTGCTTCAGGAAGCTGTCAATCTGTTTTAAAAGATATTACTGCTTTACCAAGTGCTGATCTTTTTATTTTCCCAAGCCCTAATGATGGTATGTTTAAAGTATCGTATTACACAGCCGGTGCTTCTGCATCAACCCCATCAAAACAAAGCATAACTATTTATGATGCTGCAGGCCGCAGGGTTCTCAATAAAGAATACGTAGTAACGCAGGCATATCAACTGCACACCATAGACATGCGCCACAATGGTGCAGGTGTTTACTATATTGTATTAAGAGAAGCCAATGGTAATAAAATTAAAACCGGTGAAGTTGTTATACAATAATCACGCTTGATCATTTTAAAAAAATCCCGTAAGGTTTTCCTTACGGGATTTTTTTAAACCTATAAGGTTTGCAGGGCTGTATTGCCGGGCGGCAAACCTTATAGGTTTTACTGCATCGAAATCCATTTTAAACAAACAGGTTTTCCTACATCAATTCTGTTGTTGGTATCGGTAAGCAGGCCGGTTTGTTTATCAATTTTAAATATTACAATGGCATCGCTGTTTTGATTAGCCACCAGTAAAAAATTCCCTGTAGGATCAAAATTAAAATTGCGAGGAGTTTTGCCTAAGGTAGATTGATGGCCAACAAGCGAAAGTTTCCCATTTTTTTGATTGATGCTGAAAATAGCAATGGTATTGGATTCTGCCCGGTTTGATGCATACAGAAATTGACCATCGGGCGATACATGAATATCGGCACTGCCGGCAAAGCTGGTATCGCCTGCAGGCATACTGCTGATGATCTGCCTGTTTTTAAGTTTTCCTTTTTTATATTTAAAAGTTGTAACTGTACCGCTTAATTCCTGCATTAAATAGGCAAATTTATTTGAAGGATGAAAACTGATATGCCTTGGCCCGGAACCAGGAACTGACTCAGCAAAAGGTTGTTTAGCAGCAGTTAGTTTGCCGGTAGTTTCGTCAAATGCATAGATCATTACTTTATCAATACCAAGATCGGGCACAAAAAGAAATCGGTTATCTGGCGAAAAAAAAGTGCAATGTACATGTGGGGAAGCCTGCCTGGATTTGTTTGGTCCCGAACCTTCATGCTTAATAATGGTTGTTGCAGTACCCAGGCTTCCATCTGCCAGAACAGGCATAAGAGAAAGGCTGCCACTGGTATAATTACCGGCTGCCACCCACCTGCCGGTTTTATCTACACTCACATAACATGGATGATCCCCACCTGTTGGCTTCCGGTTTAAAAAAGAAAGTCTGCCTGTTTGCTTATCAAATGAAAAAGCAGATATTTCTCCTTCTTTGCCATTTTTAGCAGCATCTTCTTCTACCGAATAAGCAAATTTTTCATCGGGCGAAACCGCCACAAAAGAAGGATTGGAAATTTTTATGGAGCTAACAGCTTTGGCAGTTCCATCATTGCTATTGAACTGAAATACATAAATACCTTCGCTTTTACCGTTTGTATAAGTGCCCGTTATTAAATATGATTGTTGCTGTGCTTTTGCAATAACACCGCAAAGAACTAAAAATACCAGGAATAAAAATTTATGCTTCATGCTTGTAATATACTACAGCTAAATAATATTACGGCCGGGAAAATGAAATTTATTAACTACATCCGCTTTCGTAAATTTGCTGCCTCAAAATACAATGCACAATATTTGACGTATGACCATTATAGAACTACAGGAAACGATTGTAAAAATTCAGGATCAATTATACAGCACAACGGCTGATTCGCTTGACTCAAGAACACTGTCGGCAATGCGAAAAGAACTTTTCGAAAATTTTAAACTTACCAGTTTTACCAACAGCCAGGAAAGGCAGGAGAAATGGGCCAGCTTGCAATTGTTGCTGGATGCACTAAAAGAAAAGCAAGCCATACAGGATAAGGAAGATGAAAAATTTGCAGAAGAAGCTGAAGCAAAGATTGCTACAGTTAAAGAAGCATTGCGTAATGAAACAAACAGCAGAGAATTCACCAAAGAAGAAATTGAAATGCTGAAAAAACAAATAGCTGAAACCGGCGAATTCATCAGGAAAAGTAATTGGCCCAACAAAGAACGCCGAACAGCAGCCTGGGAGATCTTTAAAGAATGCCGTGAGGTTTTAAGAATGAAAGAAGATGCTTTCTATAACCAGCTTCGTGAGGAAAGAACAAAGCTGACCGAGCAATCCTCTTCGCTAACGCAGGCTGTATTATATGCTATCAGGGCATGCCACCCGGATGCTGAAGCTGAAAAGCTTTCCGATATTGCACTTACAATCGCTGCACTTTCAAATCCTGAATTAATTAAAGCAGATGGACCGGAGCAGCACAGTATCAGCAATGAAGAAAGTAAATCTCAAAATCCGCTTAAAATAAAATCTGAAGGATTAAGAGACCTGCGGAAGTTTGTTATTGAAAACAGGGATGGCATAACCAGGGAAGATAAAAACCGGATATTTGCGGCCATTGATGAAGTACAGGAAGACCTGGACAAAGCATGGGGCATTTACAAAGAAGAACTGCAGCAAAAAAAAGCAGCATGGGAAGAAAGACAAAAGGAACGTGAACAAAAACATGCCGAGTGGGAACAAAAACAGAAAGAGTTTTTAGAAAAGCTGGAAGACAGGCTGGCAAAGCAATATGCCTTTAAAGAAAAACTTGCTGTAGTGTATGAAAAGCAGAATACTTTTTGGGAAAGACTTGAAAAAAGAATTATCAATCAGCAGGATTATATACAGCAGATACAGGTGCAGCTAAATGACCTGGAAGACAAATACGCCATGGCCAGCGACAGCAAATACAGGGAAAAAATATCTGAATGGATAAAAGGCAAATACACAAAAATTGAAGAAGTGGAAACTGATATAAAAGACATGGAAGAGAAAATAACCGATGCCAAAAAAAACATTGAAGAGCTACCCGGCAGAATGAGTGAAGTAGATAAAAGTATCGAAGAAATTCAGCAGAAAATAACCGAGGTAAAACAAAATCTGCTGGCTAAATAATTTTATCTAAACCGGCAATCCATTAATTACCGGGGCTTTTAAAATCGGGGTTATCAAACATTGATTTGTGGAATAAATAATATTTTCCATCCCGGTTATTGCGCCAGTAACGGTGCCCCTCCAGGTCATAATAATACCTGCCATCCACACTTCTTTTGGCGACCTTATCATTAACAATTATTACTTTGGGCACTGCAGTTTTAACAGTAGCCTTTCTTGCAGGTTTTACAGATGCCGGATCCGGAGTATTGGCAGCAGTAGATACAGGATGTGTCTTTTTACTGCAACCGGCCATCATTGCTACTGCCAGAAAAGCCATTAATACCAATGCAGCTTTATTCATGTGGATTGTTTTTGTTTATATAAACAAAAACTTTACCAAAATTTATATTGCTGCATTATTTGTCCTGAGAACTAACTCAATTCTGAATTAATCAAAATTTATCTTATTGTTGGGGGCTAATCTTGTTACATAATCAATAATCGCATTCCATTTTATAAACCAGGCTTTTTGCACATAGGAATTCTGCGAATCATTCACAGTATGTTGTTGCTGGTTATTGTTCCAGCCAATGGTAATCTTTTCTCCTCCCCTGTCATACACCTGCCCACCGTTGCGATATTCAATTTGTGTAAACTGATTTTGTTGAAGCATTGCATAGAGGCTGTCGAGTGCTGATGCTGAAAGTTTAAAACGGCACACCAGTAATTTCCCCTGCTCATTTACTTTTGAGATACAGCTGTCTTTAGTTATGGTTATTTCTTCAAAATGATAACTCATGCCGCCATCAAAGTGAAATGATAATGTAAAATCTGCAGGGCGTGTTGCAGGTAAGCCACTTTGCTGTGCAGGTAACCAACTGCAAAAAATCAGTATCAGAATCAGGGCAAGGTATTGTTTCATTGTGAATTGTTTTTAAGGAGATGCAGGAAAAGAACGTTTTACATAAACCAAATTCAAGATAGATATGCGGAACCAACTTTATAATGAGAATTTGCTTTTAAATACCGCTTTTCTTTTTTATTTTGTTAGCCTAAACTAAAACTATAATTATGAAAAAAATGATTATCGGCGCCCTGGTTGGCGGTATTATTCTTTTTATCTGGCAGTTTCTTACCTGGGGCATGTTAAACCTGCATGAGGCCCAGCAAAAATATACGCCAAAGCAGGACAGTGTGCTGGCTTACCTTGGAACACAATTCAGCGAAGACGGTGCATATTTGATGCCAAACTATGCTCCCGGCACGCCCAGAGAAGAAATGGAGAAGCAGATGAAAGCCGCCGAAGGAAAGCCATGGGCGCAGGTAGTGTATCATAAGAGTATGCCGGGTATGAATAAAATGTTTATGAACATGGGCCGCAGCCTGCTGGTTAATATTTTTATCATCTGGTTGCTGTGCTGGCTTTTGGCTAAAATAAACACGCCGTCTTTTGCAACTGTTTTTATGGGCACATTGGGTACGGGCATTATCACTTTTTTACATGGACCCTACACCATGCATATCTGGTACGGAAGTTTTGACCTGATGACCCACTTTACAGATGCATTAATTGCCTGGGGTGTCACAGGCCTCTGGCTGGGTTGGTGGTTAAGGCGTTAAAAATATCAGTTATTTTTTTTAAAACGGGCAGCCAATATGTTGCCCGTTTTTTTATAGATTAGTGAAGTTTTTGTTAAGCCAAAAATTATATTGTAAACTGTTTGCCATTTCAACCATCTTACAGTCATTATAAAAACAACAGTATGCAAAAAATATTTTTCGCAATATGTTTGTCAGCGTTATTATCTAATGCAGCTATTGCACAAAACAGTACAACCTACCCGGTTGTAGTAAGCTTCGGCAGTATGTGCTGCGGTGTTCCATCCGATGAACCGGTAATTAAACTGATAAAGAGCTTCAAGAAGCAATACAAAATAAAACAAATAGCTGTTGACAATATTGGCCCCATGGGCCGTGAGGGTGAATACTATCTTGCATTCCGTTTAAAAGAATTCAGCAAGGCGCAAAAAATAAAATTTATTCAGCAGCTTAAAAAAACCGTAGCTACTATGAAAGAGCAGGGTTATGCCGAAATAAAAGAAAATGAAACAGTCAGTAAAGCCGATCTTTCATCAAAAACTGTTACGGCAATTAAATTTTAATTGCAGTTTAGCAAATAATCAGTGATACATAAATACTGAATAATCTTCACCATAATAATTTTCAATTAAGGAAACCTTACCGGTAAGCTTGCGGCAAAATGCTGTGATGTAAGCCGGATCATAAGCCACAAGAAATCCATGAGCAGGTTCAATAGTACGCAATAAATTAAACCCAAAACCAATGCGGCTGTTCTTAAATAATTTTTCAATGGTGTTTAACACAAACTGATCATCGCTGTTGCGGTAGTTTAAAGATCCACAGGCTATTGTATAATCCACTACGGGCAATCCTTCATTTGTAAAATCTCCTTCAAATAAATGTACAGCAGGTAAATGAATGTATCGCTCAACAGCTACCTGTAAAATACCGGGCATCTGTTCTACACCATAATAAATCATTTGTGGGTAAAGCTTTAGCAGGTAAGCAAACAGATCGGCATGGCCGCAACCATTATCTAAAACTGAATGGCCGTTAAGCATACCAATGCCCGACAAAATTTTAAACCTTGCCTCCTGTCCTGCCGGTTCATTCCATCCCAAAGCAGCATTGGAAGCAATTCCAAATTCTTTGATCAGTTGATCATGAAAACGAAAAATATTTACCTGGTCTAACAGGTTCATGATGCATAAAATTTGTACGTAACAGCATTAAAAATATGTATATTTAAACATAAATTATTTATTATGGCAGAAACCGGAAAAGAACAATCCAAATCAACATGGCCCCTGGTCAAATTTCAATTTTTAGTTAGGATAGGTGATAAAGAAGCATACTTCCAGGAAGTAACCGGCCTGAGTGCAGAGATACAACAAATTGAATACAGGGCCGGAAACAGTAAAGAATTTTCGACTGTTAAAATGCCCGGCATAAAAAAGTTTGGGAACGTAACGCTTAAGAAAGGAATTTTTAAAGACGATAAAGGTTTCTGGGATCTGTACAAAAAAGTAGTGATGAATACTTTTGAGCGGCATACAATTACTATATCGTTGCTTGATGAAAAAGACGGAGTTGCCATGTCTTGGACACTTGCCAATGCATTCCCCTGCAAAATTACCGTTACCGATATGAAATCAGATGCCAACGAACCGGCAGTGGAGACAATGGAATTGGCGCATGAGGGTTTGGCACTGGCGTAATATGTATTTCTGTTTATCAATTTAATAATCAAATATGCCGGCATTAAAAAAGAAACAGGACTATATTTCCTGGGATGAATATTTTATGGGCGTGGCAGTGTTAAGTGCACGCCGCAGCAAAGACCCCAACACACAGGTTGGCGCCTGTATTGTAAATGATAAAAACAAAATTGTTGGTGCCGGTTACAATGGCCTGCCCATGGGTTGTGATGATGATGAATTTCCCTGGGAGAAGCAGGGCGATTTTTTGCAGACAAAATATCCTTACATCTGCCATGCAGAACTAAATGCCATTTTAAACAATATTGGCATGGACCTACGGGGGTGTAAAATTTATACAGCCCTGTTTCCCTGTAATGAATGCGCCAAAGCAATTATACAATCAGGCATAACAGAAGTAGTTTATTTATCTGATAAATATGCAGGCAGCGATACTGCAAAAGCATCCAGGCTGATGCTTGACAAAGCCGGCATCAATTGCCGCAAAGTAAATACCAGCATCAGCAGCATTACCTTATCATTTAATGAGGCAGATGTATAATTTTCTTTATTCACTAAAATTTTTTGAATGGCATCAACATACATGACACCCGGCGTTTATATTGAAGAAAAGAATGCATTCCCAGGTTCGGCGGTTGCTGTGGAAACTGCTGTACCGGTATTTATTGGCTATACCGAAAAAGCGGAACGAAAGGGTAAATCACTCACAGGCGAACCAACACGCATAACTTCATTTGCTGAGTATATTGAATGCTTTGGGCATGGACACCATCATACATTTAAATTAACTGCTGCAGGGCCTCAGCCTGTTACCATTACAGCTTTCAGTTCAGCCATGCTGCTTAATCCCGATGAAATATTTTATTTCTACAACAGCATCCGTTTATTTTATCAAAATGGCGGAAGCAATTGTTATATTTTTTCTTTGGGGAATTATGAAGGCGATGGTACCACCAAACCGGTGATCAATAAAAATGATTTTGTAAAACACGATGTATTTAACAAGCTGAAAAAAAGCTTTGAGCCCACCATGGTGCTGGTACCCGATTTTGTAAATGACAGAGATGTTTGTTATCAATTGTATACCAATGTATTAAACCATTGCAAAGAAACGCAGAGCCGGTTTGGAATTTTTGATGTGATACCCAAAACCGGTGAAACACTGGATGAAACATTTTCAACATTCAGAAACGCAATCGGGACTGAAGCATTGAATTATGGCGCTGCCTATTATCCCTGGCTGAATACAGGTATTGTACAGGCATCAGAAATTAATTTTACCAACCTGGACCTTACAACAGATGATCTGAAAATCATCTTACCTGAAAAAGATGTTGCCTCTGTTATTGATAAATGGAATGCTGCAAAAAAAACAACAACTACAGAAACAGCTGATGAAGCCGCAAAAAGAATTGAAACTGAAAATACAAATTTGCACCTGGCATTAATTGCATGTAGTTCAACCTATGCACAGATTATGGCTGAGATCAAAAACAGGCTGAACCTGCTGCCACCCGCTGCTGCTATGGCTGGTATTTATTCTTTGGTTGACGGTACAAGAGGCGTATGGAAATCACCAGCCAATGTTTCGCTTTCAATGGTTAATTCTCCTGCAGTAAATATTTCCAGCGAAGAACAGCAGACAATGAATATTGATACCATTACCGGTAAATCAATAAATGCCATCCGTCCTTTTCCCGGTTTAGGCAGTTTGGTTTGGGGTGCAAGAACCTTGGATGGCAACAGCCAGGACTGGCGCTATATAAACGTACGCAGAACCATGATCATGATTGAGCAATCGCTTAAACTTGCCTGCCGTGCTTATGTTTTTGAACCCAATGATGCCAATACCTGGGTTACCATAAAAAGCATGATGAATAATTTCCTGATCAATTTATGGAAACAGGGTGCATTGGCCGGTAGCAAACCAGAGCAGGCTTTTGATGTACAAGTTGGGTTAGGAACAACAATGACACAAACAGATATTCTGGATGGCAATTTGGTAGTTAATGTTAAACTGGCAATCGTACGCCCTGCAGAATTTATTGTGCTAACCTTTCGGCAGCAGCAACAACAAAGCTGATTATTTATATTGTTTAAATACACCGGGACGTTTAGTACTGCACTGTGTTGGGCATACTAATACCTGCAGCAGCCATTTTATCTTCAAAGTACACAGGCTTTTCATTTGCAGCAGTGGTGTCTGCATTGCCGCTTTCTCCACCACCATCAAACAACTCGCCCACTCCTTCTGCTACCAGGGCCACACCAATTATAGTGGCAGCCGCTTTAAGCCAATTCAGATTTTTATCTTCTATACCAAAATTATTTTTTACCATATCTAAAAAATGCTCTGCCTTTTCTTTCCAGTCTTCTTTAAAGAAAATTTTAGAGACTTTATCCAACCCAATGCTGCTTATCAAACTGTAGGATACCTTGTCTGCATCCAGTGCTTTTGCCTGTACCAGTAACCTTGCTGTGTTATTAATAAGATAGGCATAAGGCATGTAGTCATTTATTTGATTCCTGCTTAGTTTTTTCAGATCAGCTGGTTTAATGTGCTGAATTAAAATAGAGATCAGCGTTTTCAGTTCATTATTTTCCAGCTTCAAAGATTCATCATACATTTTCTCCAATATATCGGGACTATTGGTGATGTACGAAATTTCGAACTCTGTACTTGCTTTTGAAATAGAAGAAAAAATATTGAGGATCGGAATATCATCTAAAGGCGATTTCAATTTAGCCAAAACATTATCCCTGGTTTTCATAATGCTTTCCTTGTATGCTTTCACTAATAACCTGTCGTATTGGCCTTTTGGCGCAGCTGCCGTCAATGCCTGCGGAGTGTCATTTTTTTTTAATCCCAGGTCCTGTTCAAGAAAACTTTTTAATTCGGCCAGTTCAGCATTTTTTCCCTGCGGATCCAGTTCGGCAATAGCATCTACAGCCAGTTTCTTTTTAATTTTGTCATCAGCCTGCAGCGGATATTTTTCAGAGATCTCCTTCATTTTTGTAGAAAATCTAAGCATCAGGTTACCTTCTTCTGTGTCTGTATCCAGTATTTTTTCAAAAGCATTTAAAGATGAGTTGACATACACATCACTGTCGTCGTTACCACTTGCATGTATCTCCTGCCGCTTAAGGGTATCTTCCAGTTCTATCAGCAGATCCTGCACGGCTTCCGTTTTATCAGCTATCTCTTTTGCGGCTGCTTTATCTTCGGGCGAAGTGAGTTCCTGCTGAAACAATGCTGTCTTTTTTCGCAATAAAAAGTTTTGCAAAAAAATAAGCTGCTGGTTAAAAGATACATCATTGCCCGAAAAATCAACATACTCTTTACCGCTCAGGTAAGGAGAATTTGAAGTATCAAAATCTTCTATCAGCAAAACCAGCATGGGTTTATTTAAACGGGCAGCAGTTTCCAGTTCAAACAACACTCCTTTGCTGTCGTGTGCATTGCGGCTCCATACGCAAATAAAAATATCACATTGTTCAATACCGGCTGCAACGGTATCGTTGATATGGTTGCCCAGGTCTATCTGTTTTTTATCCAGCCATACCTCATAGTTTTTTTGCAAAAAAAGTAATAGTTTTTTCACTTTGGCACCGGCTTTATCTGCCCAGGCATGGCTGTAAAATAATTTAAGGTTCATAACCACAATTTTAGTTGTATAAAAATGAAGACGGTTATGGTAAGATAAAATAAAATAAATTGATGTGCAATACTACAAAGTGGTAATTTATTGCCTTGCACCTATGATGCCGAAACCGGATGGCAGTTGAGAAAAGAGTTACTATTTAGACCTGTAAACAATCACCGAGAAATAGGCAGCAATCAACATTTTTTCTGCTTCACTGAGATTTTTTGATACATACACTTTCATTGTAGAAGTGTTGCTCACAAAAGCTGCTGCATAGGTTGCGCCGTTTTTAACCAGTTGCAGCCAATGGTAATAAGTCCAGTTGTCGTTGATCATTTTGCCATTATCATCATACCTGTCTCTTACCTGCTTTGCTGTAATGGTATCACCACGTAATACCAACCAGCCTTCATAAGCAATCCTTTTCATACCGTCAAAATTGCGTTTGTAATAGAATCCCGAAATCTGGTCGTTTAACATAATTGTCCCCTCAGATACAACTGATGTTAAAGAAACGGTGGGATCATTTTGTGGGGTATATGGATCACCCTTTACATTTGAAACGAGGTTCGAAACAGAGATGAGAGCCGATCTGCCTTTCCTGGTTTCGTTGTAGGTTTTGTTAAACAGTAAAATACAGGAATCGGTTTCGTTTCCAAAAGCAGCCCTCATTTTGTGCGAAGTATAAAGGATTGATTTTGCAGGCAGTATCAATCCCAGGCGTTTTACATCTTCACCAGAGCCTTCGCTTAATACCTGGTAACCATCATTTTGATAACCCAAACATTCTACAATGCCATTCATTTTACCGGAGCTTACATAACCGGAAATAAATAAAGAATCTTTGTCGTCATTAATAAAATTCTGTAGAGGCACTTTAGTGCTTACACAGCCAGCCATAAACAGGCAAGATAAAATAACAGGAATTGTTTTTTTTGTAACGAAGCAGCGGCATCCTGTTTTCATAAACAAAATTTAGCATCTAAAAATACACATGCTGCCCGATAACTGCAAATTGAGTTTTGCAGTTTTAACAGAATATTTTTACGCCGCTTAGTATAAAGACAAGCGAGCCTTATTTTATTACAGAAGGGAAAAAGTAAAAACCTTCATTGCTGAAGGTTTTTCATAGAACTTAGCGTACTAAATGCACACTTTACCGAAGCATTGGTTTCACAGGATAAGATTGTTCTTTAAATGGATATTTGGATATTTAACAGTGCAAAAATGCATTCATTTTTAAAATTAATTTATAGTACTTTGATGGAATCTGTTGTAGCTATTTAACGTAGTGGATTATAAAAGAAACGCTAAACATAAACTTTATAACGCTTATTCTCTTCATCCATAGGTAGCTGAATAAAGCATTTTGAATACTGCTGATTTACTGTAGCAGGCAAAGCAAAAAAGTATTATTTTGTGTTTCTTTCACCAATCAACCTAAATTATTTTTTATGAAATCACTGCTTTGCACTTTTATTATTGCCCTTTTTTTAACAGTAGGTACAGCCAGCGCACAAACCGATAAAACACCAGCACCTGCAGCACCCACACTGGATTCTGTATTGGTAAAAGATTATGTAGGAAAATTTGATGCCGGCATTGGCACCATCACCATCACCTGGGAGAAAAGTAAACTGAATTGTGAACTGGAAGGCAAGGGCAGCGCCGAAATTATAGCCACAACCACGCCGGACGTACTTGCCATTGTTGGATATGGCGGAACTATCAGTTTTTTGAGGGATGATCAGAAAAAAGTAAACAAAGTGATTATAGAAGTACAGGGACAAACATTTGAAGGTGTAAGGTTTTAAGCGGCTTACTGCATATTCTGTGTATCGAATAGTTTCTGCAAAAACAGGTGACACGGGTTTCTGTTATTTTCATAGTAAATCATTAGCATGAAATTTTTATTTTTTATAATTGTAAGCATCATATCTTTTTCCTGTGCAACGCCAAAAGATACTGCGCAAAAAAAACAGGCAAATGGCTCTTCAATTAAAACCGGTGCCGAGCAAACTGAGAAATATCTTTCGTACATAAAAGGAAAGCGGGTAGCAATACTTGCAAACCAAACTTCCATCATTGGCAATACACACCTGGTGGATAGCCTGAAAAAACTGGGCGTAAACATAGTTAAGGTATTTGGACCTGAACATGGTTTCCGTGGTAAGGCAAGTGCAGGAGATCATGTTTCTGATGAAATTGATGCCGCAACTGGCATTCCGATCATATCATTGTATGGCGCAAAGAACAAACCTTCAAAAGCCGACCTGGCAGATGTGGACATTTTGCTGTACGACCTGCAGGATGTTGGCGTACGTTTTTATACAAATATTAATGCACTGGCCAGGTTAATGGAAGCCTGTTATGAAAACGGAAAAGAACTGCTGATACTGGATCGACCCAATCCCAACGGGTATTTGATAGATGGCCCGGTGCTGGATATGAAATATAAATCGGGCATTGGTATGTTTCCAATACCAATGTCGCATGGTTTAACTGTTGGCGAATTTGCACAAATGGTGAATGGAGAAGGCTGGCTTGCCAATAAGGTTAAATGCAATATTAAAATTATTGCGGTAGCCAATTATAACCATGACATGCCTTATACCCTGCCGGTGAATCCCTCGCCCAACCTCAATACGCCACAGGCTGTTTTGCTATACCCTTCTACCTGCATGTTTGAAGGAGTGTATCTTAACCATGGCCGGGGCACTTATTTTCCCTTTACTGTTTTAGGCAGCCCGGAACTGAAAGGCATTTACGATTTCTCCTTTACACCCACGGGCATCAAGGGAATGTCTGAAACACCTATATTCATGAATGAGGTTTGTTATGGTTTAGACCTGCGTAATTATGATACCGAACTGTTGAGAAGATCGAAAAAGATAAACCTGCAATGGATCATGGAATTATACAAAGCACATCCTTACAAAGAAAAATTCTTTGATTCGAAGCTGAGTAAGCAAATGAATAATATTGAGATACAGACCGGCTCTGGACTGTTTCGCCAACAGATTATTGACGGAGTATCTGAAGCAGTAATAAGGGCAAGCTGGGAACCCGGTTTAAGCGAATATAAGCTGATGCGAAAAAAATATTTGCTTTATCCCTGAGTCAGATATACCGGTAAATAAAGTTTAGTGTTTCGAAAAATGGTGATACAGATCGTTTATCTTTTGTATAAATACCCACTGATGGGTACATATACAAGTATAATAAGAATTAGATTGCACCTGTTGCAGATCATTTCATGTGTAACTAAACAAAAAAAAGAATGTTTTCTGCAACAGCTTACGAAATACCAGCCCCGCAAATTTATTTGTATCCCGCAAATCAATCTGACTGATCTTTTTGATTGATACTTTTCTTCAGTAACAACATCTCATTATTCTTTTACCGGGTCTTTCCGTAAGGAACATAACGATCTATTATCTACACTTCAAAAAAAAATATGAAAAAAACATTTTTATTCGCCCTTATTGCAATTTCAATTATCTCCTGTAAAAAAAGTGACACTACTGCTGCATCGGCAGGAAATGATCTTAAACTGGGAACATCGTGGACATATAAGTACACCGATTATGATGCAACCGGTGCTGTTGTATCTACCAGTAATGTTACACTAACCATCAGCAGCCAGGCTTCGCTTTTGGGCGAAACCTGGTGGGTTGCCACCGGCGCAGGCTCTCCATCTTATTTACGTAAGGAGGCTACAGGATATTATACCATCCGCAATGGCGTAAAGCAACTTGATTTTAAAATACCTGCAGCCGTAAATGATACCTGGCGCAAAACCTACAGCGCTACCATTAATGATTACAGTGATTTTAAAGTAATGGCACTGGCACAAAATGTAACCGTGCCATTTGGTACCATTGCCTGCTATTATGCAGAAGGCTACGACAGCAACAGTCTGGAGGATAAAGTATGGTACAACGATGCCAATATGATGGTGAAGCAAATTGAATACGACCAGGTTGGCGTAAACCCCGTGTATATTGATTACACATTGGAACTGGTAAGCTTTACTCCCTAGTTTTATTCAGATAATCAATATTTACAGCGCAGGTATACTTTGGTTTACCTGCGCTTTTTTATACCGGCTCTTACAGTTTCACTTTGCTCACAGGCAAAAATCTTTATTCATCTGTAAATAATTTTGCTAGCGTAGCGGGGCTAGGCAGGCATTTTTTTATCCCTGATATGAATCAGTAAACCCGATATTCAGCATCAGTAGTTCCGGGCTGTTTCACTTCTAATTTTACATAAAACATTTATCATGAAAGTGAAATACTTAGCTGTTCTGCTTCTGGTAATATCCGCAAACAGCAATAATACAAAAGCCCAGATAATAAATCCTGGTAAGGCTTTGGAGAGAAAAGCAATCAACAAGACCAACCAGGCCATTAATAAAAAAGCCGACGAGGTTATTGACAGTATTTATGGTGCCGGCAATACTCAGAAACCTGCTGATAACAAACCGGCAACACAAAACAAGATCAAAAAAGATACGGTTATTAATCCTGTTACAAATAACCAGCCTCCTTTACAATCCTATTCCAAATATGATTTTGTTCCGGGTGAGAAAGTAATATTCTTTGATGATTTCAGCCAGGATGCTGTTGGTGATTTTCCTGCCTTGTGGACTGCCAATGCCGCAGGCGAGATCAATACATTAAGCATTGCCCCTGGTAAATGGCTAAACCTGAACAGTACCGATGGCAATTATTTTTACCTGAAAAACATTTACTTCCCTAAAAATTATATCATCGAATTTGATATTGTTCCTAAAAAAACCGGAGGCCGCATTGCAGCCGGCCTGATATTGTATGAAGAGAATAAGCATACAGAAATGGACAACAGTCCTCACCCAGGAAAAAGCGGTATTATCATTTCAGTTGAAAAAGCAAACTGGAATACTTCTGCCTATAAAACAGGCGAAACTGCCATGATCACCGGTTCATCTGCACTGAATCCTGTTGAAGCAGAAAAAGTGAATCATGTAATTATCTGGGTACAAAACCGCCGGTTACGTATCTACCACAGATCAGCAAAAGTGCTGGATATGCCTACCAATATTTATGAAGGCTCTACATTTAACCGCTTTTGTTTCAGGCTATCCAGGGGAGCTTCCTGTGCTGCATACATATCTAATTTCAGAATTACCGATGCAGCGCCCGACATGCGAAGCAAGCTGATAACCGATGGCAAACTGGTGAGTTATGGAATTTACTTTGATGTAAATGCTGATAAAGTAAAACCAGAAAGTTATGGAACCATCAAAGGCATTGCTGATGTGCTGAATGAAAATGCAGGCGTAAGGATAAAGATCATCGGGCATACAGATGCGGATGGTAATGATGCAGCCAATCTCGACCTGTCTAAACGCAGGGCCGCAGCTGTAAAAAACGAGCTGGTAAAAAATTTTGGTATTGATGCATCAATAATTGATACAGATGGTATGGGCGAAAGTAAACCCGTAGCACCAAATGATACACCGGTAAACAAGGCTTTAAACCGCCGGGTTGAATTTATTAAACAATAAATACCCTGGATCAGACTTACAATGTAAAGCCCCCGAAATAACGGAGGGCTTTTTTGTGTATTACAGGGTTGAGGGTAATAAAAAACCTTCATTGCTGAAGGTTTTTCATAGGGGATAAACTTAATTCATGTACTTCGTCTGTACAATGGTCTTCACCGGGATACATTGGATTCAGTCTTGCATAGGATACTTGGATATTAACAGCACAAAGATGCATTGATTTGAAATTAAAATTTGTAATACAATATGGGAAAACAATGTAGAATTTTAACTATTCCGGATGACAGTTCCAGTTCCCGAAGTTTTTTATGAAACAGGGTAAGCAATATAGGCCCATCATAAGCCTGCACCAGGAACGGGATTTATATTTTAACTTAGGCCCCGAACAAAATATTACTTCATACAAACCGGCATAATGATAGAACAAACTGAAATGACCGTTACCAAATGGGATTTTACACTTTCCAATATCAGTAACGACCTACAACAGCTAAGCAACACTACAACCCTATATATCATGCAGAAAAGAAATGCCATAAAAAAAGGTATTGCCTGCAGGTTAAGCTGCCGGTTTATGCATGGAGAAGAGCCGATACTGGATTATGTTGCCGAACATTCTTATGTTATAGATTTTGATGAGGTAATTGATAAAAACGAACTTTTAAAAATGCTTAGGAACAGCTTTACCAGTTTTGAAGAAAAGTTTGATTTAAGAAAGCTTGGCACTATTTTACAAAATGAAAACCTGCGACCACTGGATGAAACAGTGATAGACCTGGACAGCATCATTCCGCTGCTGAAATAAAAGCGCTGCATTAAATCTGTGGGGGGTTGCCAACCGGCAGCGCTGCAAACCCATAGGTTTTAAGCAGACCCTCCCAAAACCATTCTCAAATATTTTTTAACAGTTTGTACTTAACCGCTGGCAACATTTTTGTTCGGTAATGATGGCTTATGCATGCTATTATTAAACTTAAAAACAACCCATTTATGAAAATCACATTCCGCAGATTACTGATGGCACTTACATTAACAGCTGTTCTTGCTGCCCCTGCTGTACAGGCACAGGATGCAAAACAGGAAAGGCTTATTGATGATGCTGAAAATGCCAAATCAGCATTTATTGAAAGCAACGAACAGCTGCAGCAATTGTTCGACCATGCTTATGGCTATGCCATTTTACCCAATGTAGGCAAAGGCGCTGCAGGCATTGGCGGTGCTGCGGGCAGCGGCATTGTATACGAAAAAGGTAAGACGATTGGTTCGGTTAAAATGAAACAGTTAACAGTGGGTTTACAGTTTGGCGGACAGGCTTACCGTGAAGTAATATTTTTTGAAGACAAAGCTACCCTTGAACGCTTTAAAACAAATGAACTTGAATTTGCTGCACAAACATCGGCAACTGCTATTAATGAAGAAGACCAGAAAGATGCAACCTATAAAGATGGCATACTGGTATTTACACAAAAAAAGAGCGGGCTGATGTACGATGCATCTATAGGTGGACAAAAATTTAATTACGATTCTTTTTAAGTTCAAAGAGAAAAAAGTAAAGAGGCTGTTTGTTATAAGCAGCCTCTTTTTTATGCTGGTATTGCTATATTTTGAGTTTTCACTTTTTAAGTCCGGTTACAAACCGGCAGAACTGAAGAGACACCTGTGATCCCACAAATATTTCATTTGAATTTGATGATTGAAGATGGGAACACCGGCGCCAGAAAGGCTGTATAGTTGAAAAATTAGTTACTGCTTCATTACAGGCTTTTTCAAAACAAAGGGTTTAAGACGGGTATAAGTATCAACATTTTTAAACCCATGATAAAAGATCAATGATTGATAATTTGCTCCTGACAGGCTGATAAATTTATCTTTTTCAGAAGAGGATCTGTAATTAAGATTGGGCATAATAATATACAGCTGCAAAATTGACTCGCCCGTTTTTTTCAGGCTTATCCCTTCCTTTATAATGGTGATCTTCATTTTCTTTTTGTCAGCGTTATTTACCCAATCGCCTTCAAAAAATAAAGGATCTTCAAAGTCTTTATACTTTATATCATCTGAAAGAGAAGAATTTGATTGAAATGTAAAATAGGGATATACATTATCTCCGTCGTGCAATAAGACGATATGCGTATCGTCTTTAATTTTTAAACGATAATCTTTCCCTTGCACCCATTCATATTCGACTTCCGAAATTTTTGAGAACTCAAATGAAATGCCTGACCTTGTAAAGATCAAACCGCTTTTAGTCAGTTCTATTTTTGATTGTATCTCACTTTTACTCCGTGCCATGGATATCCAGACCCCCGATTGAATTTTAGTGCCCGTTTTTACCTGCTGTCCGCAAGGCTGGTTAATTTTTTTTTCAACAACATCACATGCTGCATGGCAATCTTCATCTCCACCGCAACACATACCATCAAAACAAAGTTCTCCAAGTCCCACCGTCCAGTCATTAGATGAATTTTTAAAAATGTTAGCGGTAGCAGAATCTCCTCCGTCTGTCCAGGTTTCGCCGGGTTTCAGTTTATTGGCAATTCTGATGCCTCCCTTTATTTTTTCTGTGCCAATGGTAAGGTCGTATTTAAATGTTACAGCAGTATCATAATCATTCCTGATCCTTAGTCCCCATAAATAAGCTTCAGCTTCTTTTGCCAACCCCATTTTAAGCACACTTACCGATAAACCTTTATAGCAAGGGTGCTGCATCCATGGTTCCCATTTTACATCTTTAATTTGTGCATGGCTGTTTGTTTGCAGCAGCAGCAAAATGAATGTAACAAGTATAAAGCATAATAGTTCTTTATTTTTCATGCTGATGGCTTGGATGGAAATCACCTATAAATTTTTAGTGTAGTTCTTCGGCCGGTAATACCCTATCCATCCGCCATGGGCATTTAATGCCTTTCCTGCTCTTTTGTAAACGGCCGTTCTGGAGCATCCTTTTTGTGCAGTGCCCCCACTGGTTCTGTTGGTGGCTTCATCGGCGCTGCCAACATTGCCAATGGCTTCCAGTATTGTTACCAGGTCTTTGGCTGCATCAAAATTGTAAACAATACCGGTATGGCCAACACCTTTGTTGCGCCACACAAAAACATCTCCCCGCCTTGGTTTAAAGCCCGGGTCTTTGCTGCCGGGTACAAAATCAATATCGTTGCTGCCTATGGCATTTCTAAAATCATTTTCGGTAAGCATTAAACCGGTATGTATGGCCACCAGGGTTGGCATTACGCCCAGCTTATGCAGGTAAATGCCCACGGTTTCGGAGCAGTCGAGGTTTTTTAAACCTTCGGGACTTAGTTTGGCTCTTTCGCCGGTTTGGCTGTAGGGAATATTTCTGTCTGCCAATGCTTTCATTTCATTTAAAATACCGGGGCCGGTTGGTGCAACAGAAGGCACATCAGGCGTAACTGAAGGTACGGCAGGCGCTGCTGCTTTCTGCACGGTTTTACGCATGGATATATCATCGCTTGGCCTGTTAAAATAAGCATACACGGTAGCGGTTTTTGCTGCAATATCTGCAGGCAGCGAACCAGACATTTTACTTTTGCCTTTTAACTTGCTGTATTTTGATTTGAGAAAAGGCGTTATAGGGCCGTTATCAATTTTATAGGCCCATTTCATGGTCAGCAATTCGGCATCGTCCATATCGCGGTTTGGTGTACCCAGGTAATAATAGGCTTCGCCGGGAACGAGGATATCAACCAGTTCATCGTTCTTATTAAATGGGCCTTCAATTTTTACAACCCGTTTCATTAATGTTGCCATAAGTGTTTGTTTAAAGTAGTGGTGCAATAATTAAAATGGATAACGTATTTGTAAAATACAATTTATTGTGTAATTATTATATATTTTTTGCAGGCGTGGTACAAAGATGCCGTACCCGTGTTTTAACGTACCGTTAGGGTATGATATGCACTTAAATAAATGTTACTGATTTGACCCGATGTATAAATGAGTGATTCTTCTTTTTACCCAGGATAAACTCTACGACGCATTACCCAGGCAGGAATTTTAAAATCAGTTTTTGCTTACTATTTTTTCCAGGTTCTCCAGTTTTTGTTTTAGTTCGTTTATCTGCAGTTGCTGGTCCTTGATGGCTTCAACCAGAACAGGCATTATTTTAGGATAATCAACCGCCTTATATCCCTGCTTATCTGTAAAAACCAGTTCAGGGAATACTTTTTCTACTTCCTGTGCAATGAATCCCATTTGATTGGCATCGGTGAAACCCATTGCAGGAAATTCTTTTGATCTGTACTGATAGGTTACTCCGTTTATCTGGTTTAATTTAAGCAAGGGAGAAATGATGGGTTGAATATTTTTTTTATACCGGATGTCGGATGGGGTGATTGTTCCTGTGGCCAGTATATTTCCAATTACATGTAATTTTTGTGAGGGGCCGGCAATACCAATACCCACATCTCCTGCACTGGTGATGGTTACCCTCTCCAGGTTATTTGTACCAAAAGCAATCTTTCCGTTATCATAGTTCCATACTCCTTTATCAGTATAGTTAGATGGGTCGCTGCCTACAACAAGACCTGAAGCAGCATTGGCTGGATTATTAGGTGTCATCACACTTAAGCCATCGTAAGGAGTTGTAAAAACAGCATTGGTAGCAATCATTAAACTAAATGAATGATACGGGTTACTGGTATTTACACCCACATACCGGTTACTGGCTTTCAGGTGAAGCATTTCAATTTTATTGGTTCCTAAAAAAAGATCGCCATTCTCATTATTCATAAACCTGGCGGTATTCATAAATGAATTATCCAGGCCAATATGTAAACCCTGGTCATTCCCCCCGCCAACCTGGCCAGGTGAATGCAGCAGAATACCCGAATAATTATCAGGAGAACCGTTTACAGCTGCAGGATTAAGGGTAATTGTAAGGTTGTCTTTAGGATTATCTTCATTAATGCCTATAAAACGATTGGTTGCTTTAAGATTAAGCATACCAATTTTATTGGTTCCCAAAAAAAGATCGCCACTTTCATTGTTCATAAACCTGGCGGTATTCATTAAAGCATTATCCAGGCCAATATGGAGTCCCTTATTATTGCCCTGCCCTGCCTGCGAAGCTGAATGGAGTAATATACCGGAATAGTTATCAGGTCCCGGAAAGACAGCCGCCGGGTTAAGGGTGATAGTAAGATTGTCAGCAGGATTGGCTTCATTAACGCCTACAAACCTGTTGTTATTTTTTAAATGCAGCATATCATAATTACTTAATCCCAACCATAGATCTCCTGTTTCATAATTCGTAATACGGGCAGTACTTTGCAGGGTATTATCCAATCCGATATGAAGCCCGTAATTATTGGCACTGCCAAGAGCAGCCGAAGTTGGTTTTATCTGAATGCCGGAAAAATTATCTGGCACAGGAAATACAGCCCTTGTATTTAATTTTATAACAAGATTCTCTCCCGGATTTTCATCACCTATGCCTATAAAATTGGAATTGGCATTAAAGTACATGGCCGGAAAACTGTTGGTTTGAATTCTGAAAGCATTTAAATCGGTTGTACCGATATAATGATTCAGTGGATTGGTTCCGGTATTACCGTTTAAACTCCATACTTCCTTATTGTCTGTAATAATCCTTATCCATTGCGTACCATCCCAAAAATAATATCCCGCTGTAACCTGGTTAATTCCTGAACCGGCAACTGCTGTATTATATACCAGTAACGAAGTGGCAGGTGAACTTACCGGGCTTGAATTATTTTTAGCAACAAGCGCAACTCTTGGAATAAGCATGCCCTTGGTTGCACTGCTTACATCCAGCATTGAACTGCTGTGAGCCACAGCGCCTGTGCTGTTAATGGCTAATGATTGTGCCCGGGAAACATAAGATAAAAAAGATGTAACAACGAGCAGGAATAGTACTCTCATTATTTTGGATTTTAGGATTTAGAATATTTCTGCAAAGGTATAACAAGGTTTACTTTATGGGAGCAATGATTTCATGAGATTGATCACGATATGGTATGTTATAAAAGTTCTGTACACAACCATGTTGCAACGACACTTCAGCTTCGCTTAGTAAAAATGCCGGTTACCCAATAAATAAAAAAGTCAAAAAAGGAGCTCAACAACAAGGGCGCTCATTTTTTGACTTTTTACATTTTATTTTTTACTTAGATTCCTATCTTCTCATTCACCAGCTTCAATATCTCTGCTTCCAGTGCCATGGTTTTATCTTCTATTGCTTTGCCTTTGGCAATAATATCAGCAACAAAATTTTTATCGTTGTATCCGGTGGCATTAATACGTACGTTCATAAAAGCACCAATAACTGCGGCTCTTGCGCAAAGCGCACCTACACCGGCATCGGTAACAGAGTTGGGATTGCCTTCTATAACCATTGTCTTAATCACTTCCATACTGTTGTAAGCAGTTTGCATTACTTTAAAAGGTATTTCAATGGCATATTTGGTAGCATCCTGAATGGCTTGTGTACGGGCGGCTTTTTCTTCGGGCGTTGCCTTAGGCAATGTAAATGCCTGCATTATTTTATTAAAGGCTGCGGTATCGGCATCAACCAGTTTTAGCAATTCGTTTTTGTATTGCTCGCCTTTTTCGGCCTGGTCGCTAAATTCCTGCCAGCGATCATCCCAGCCTTTTTTGTGACTGCTTAAATTGGCAACCATGCAACCCAGGCTTATGCCCAATGCACCTACGTACGCACTAATGGAGCCACCGCCAGGTGCAACACTTTCGCTGGCGGTAAGGTCGGCAAAATCGTTGAGCTTCATATTTATTAAATGGCTGCCGGATACATCATTCAGCATGTATTCAATAATTCTTTCTTCAGGTTTAAAAGGGCCCAGTTCATCCAAACCCATACTTTTAATAGCGATCTTTATCAGTTCTTTTTCACTTACTCCGGTACTGCGTTTTTGTTTTTGTAAAAAATATTTGCCGGCATCGGTCAGGGCCTTCAGCGGGATGAGGCCCACCAGTTCGCTGCCGGTAACACGTATGCCACGGGCAGTTGCTTTGGTACACACTTCATCAAATGCTACATGCACGGGTGTAATATTTATGTTGGTGAGGTTCATAGAGATTTGCGCCACACCATATTCTTCAATATACCAGCCAATGGCTTTTACGCTTTTTAAAGTGCCGGGCTGGTTTATTTTTTGTCCATCTACTTCTACATTTCTTCCGGCTTCACGTACATCAAATGCAATGGCATTGGCACGGCGGGTGCTGGTTGTGTTGAGGTTGATATTGTATGCCACCAAAAAATCTCTTGCACCAATTACTGTGGCGCCACGTTTTGCATCAAATTCGGCGGGGCCAAAATCGGGTTTCCATTGTGGCTCTTTTATCTTTTTAAAAAAGCCTTCGTACTCGCCGGCTCTTATCACCGATAAATTATTTCTTGCAGTATCGGGCTGTGCAGCTTCGTATAAATAAACAGGAATGTTGAGCTCTTCTCCTACCCGCTTTGCCAGTTGCTGTGCAAACTTTGCTGTTTCTTCCATACTGATGTTTGCAATGGGTATCAGCGGACAAACATCTGTTGCACCCATGCGTGGATGCTCGCCTTTGTGTTTGCTCATATCTATCAACTCGCCGGCTTTTTTTATGGCAAGACAGGCGGCTTCTATTACAGGGCCGGGTTCGCCTACCATGGTTACAACTGTTCTGTTGGTGGCTTTGCCGGGGTCTACGTTAAGTAAACGTACACCTTCAACAGATTCTATTTCGTTGGTTATTTGTTTGATGATGTTGAGGTCGTTGCCTTCACTAAAGTTTGGAACACATTCGATGAGTTGTTGGGCCATGGTTATTGTTTTTTGCGGGAAAAGAGGAAAGTCATTTTATTTTTACGACTTACCGGCTATTTTTTATTTTTAAAATTAAGGAAATAAACCACAAAGGTCACAAAGGTAGGCACTAAGAACACAAAGTTATACTTAGTGCACTTTGTGTTCTTTACTTCGTGTCCTTTGTGTTAAAAAATTCCCGTTCAGATAAAAATCATATACTCACATGATAAAGATTAGCCGGCACTTTAGCTCATAAAACCGAAATTTGCACCAAACAACAATCAATGATCCATCCATACAATTACGTAACTGCCAAAGATGCCTTATCTATTATTGATAGTAATAGCCGGGTATTTGTGCATGGCAGTATCTGCACCCCTACACACCTGCTGAACGAACTGGCCCATGAAAAAGACCGGCTTAAAAATGTAGAGCTGGTTTCCATAACGCTAAAAGGCGATGTGGAAATTGCCAAAGCCGAGTACCAGGAAAGTTTTCATCTCAATTCCTTATTTGTATCCTCTCCCATACGTGATGCTGTGGCTGATGGCCGTGCAGATTTTGTGCCCGTGTTTTTGAGTGATATTCCCGATCTTTTTAAGAATGATATACTGCCGATTGATACTGCCATCGTGCAGGTATCGCCGCCCGATAAGCAGGGTTATGTATCGCTAGGTGTATCAGTAGATATTGCCCGTTCAGCGGTAGACTCAGCCAAACAGATTATTGCGCTGGTGAATCCTAAAATGCCCCGTACGCATGGCGATGGCATGATACATACAGACAGGTTTGATAAAATGGTTTTTCATGATGCAGACCTGCCGGAAGAAAGTTACAGCAGTAAAGTGGGAGAAAATGAACTGAAGATAGGGAAGTTCATTGCCGACATGATTGATGATGGCAGCACCCTGCAAATGGGTATTGGCACCATTCCCGATGCGGTACTAAGCCTGCTGGGCAACCATAAAAACCTGGGTGTGCATACCGAGATGATGAGCGATGGCGTGATCAGCCTGATAGAAAGCGATGTGATAAACAATCGCAAAAAAAAGATACACCCCAATAAAAGCGTAACCAGTTTTGCACTGGGCACAAAAAAATTATACAACTATGTAGATGATAATCCATCTGTAGTTTTTTTGGATATTGATTATGTAAACAGTCCGCAGGTAATACAACGCAACCCAAAAGTGGTAGCTATTAACAGCGCCATTGAGGTTGACCTTACCGGGCAGGTATGCAGTGACAGTATTGGTACCCTGCAGTACAGCGGTATTGGCGGGCAAATGGATTTTATTCGTGGTGCTGCGCTGAGCAAAGGAGGTAAACCTATCATTGCATTAACCAGCCGTACCAAACACGGTATGCCAAGGATAGTGCCTTATTTAAAAGAAGGTGCCGGTGTGGTTACCACCCGTGGACATGTGCATTATGTGGTTACCGAATATGGCGTTGCTTATTTATTTGGAAGAAATTTAAGGCAGCGTGCAAAGTTGCTGATAGATATTGCTCATCCCGATGACCGGGAAGCTTTGACGAAGTATTGTTTTGAGCGTTTTAAAGTTTTTGGGTAAGAAGGTTTTACCACTAAGAGCACAAAAGTTGGTACGAAGGACACTAAGGTCTTCTTTGTGAACTTTGTTTTTCTTACTTTGTGTCCTCTGTGGTTAAGAAACAAATTCTCCATTGATCATCACCTTATCAATCAAATTATTTCCAAAAGAATAAGGCAGGTACGCAAGTGAAGGAATCGGTTTTGTAAAAATAAGATTGGCTTTTTTACCGATGGTTATACTGCCGAGTTCGTTCTGCAATTCCATAGCATACGCTCCGTTGATGGTGGCAGCATTGATGGCTTCTTCGGGCAGCATTTTCATTTGTATACAACTTAAAGCAATTACAAAATTCATATTGCCGCTGGGCGATGAGCCGGGATTGTAATCGCTGGCCAGGGCAATGGCGCAGCCGGTATCAATCAACTGACGGGCGGGTTGATATTGCATTCTTAAGAAGAAAGCAGCAGTTGGTAACAGTGTTCCAATGGTGTTTGAACTGCTTAATAATTTAACATCAGCATCGGTCATAGTCTCCAGGTGATCAACGGATAAGGCATTTAATTTAATGGCAGAATCAATACCACCAATACTATTTAACTGGTTAACATGCAGTTTGGGTTTTAGTCCGTAGCTCATACCTGCATTACAGATGGTTTCCATTTCTCCGGGAGAAAAGAAACCGGTTTCGCAAAAGCAATCAATATAATCTGCCAGTTTTTCTGCTGCAATAACCGGCAGCATTTGGTTAACTATGCTGTCGATATATCCCTGGTGATTTTCTTTATAAGCAACAGGATAAGTATGTGCACCAAGGAAGGTTGATTTAATAGAAAGGTTTGATTTTTCTTTCAGCTTTTTTATCACCCGCAACATCTTCAACTCCCCTTCTACTGTTAAACCATAGCCGCTTTTTATTTCAATGGCACCGGTGCCAAGTTTGCTAAGCTCTTCCAGTCTTTTCCAGGCACTGCTAAACAACTCGTCTTCGCTGGCTTCATTTAATGCAGCGGCCGAGTTTAAGATACCACCGCCTTTGGCTGCAATATCTGCATAGCTCATTCCTTTTATCTTATCAATGAATTCTTCTTCACGTGTTTTAGCAAAAACAAGATGTGTGTGGCTATCGCACCAGGTGGGTAAAACAAATTGCCCGTCTGCATCAATAATATGCTGTGGCAGTTGCGGCACTTTCAATTCCAGCTCATACATGTGGCCGTATTCTGCAATGATGCCGTCTTCTATCAATATAAATGCATCTTCTGTAACAGGTAAAGCTGCCAATGCAGCGCCACGAAGAAGGCTTGTTTCTTCACGGGTGTTTACCAATTGTTTGATATGTTGTATTAATATGGAAGACATACTTGCTGCTTATTTTTTTGTAAGTGTTAACCTTTGGCGAATGGCAAATTCTACAGCATTGCCCGATCTTACTCCTTTGGTAATATTGAGTATACCCGGGCCAATGATGAGGATATCCTGAAAATCGGCTGCCTTGTAATTTTCATTCCCTTCCCTTTCGGCATAAATGGTTAAGCGTACTCCACGGCGGCGTATTTCTGCAATATCAAACTGGGCACTATCAAAACTGAGTTTGCTGCTGTTGTTGTAAACATAAAAGAAGTTTGTTTCAGTGCTTTGTTTACCCCCAGGTTCTGTATAGGTAAAATTTAACTGTAGTGAATCTTTCAAATCAATCACTTCCAGCACTACCGAAAGCTTAACCTGGTTTTGCCCGTTGGTGAATACTGTATTAACGGATGTGCCTGTCCAACTGCCAACCAATGCTTTAAACTCTGCATTGGTTATGGAATTGTTTTGTGCATACGCAGCCAGTTGTAAAAAAATGAGCGATACACTTAAAATAATTTTCATACTATTTTATTTAACATGGCTTTTGTATCTCTTAAAATTAAGGGTTGTCAGGTTGAGCTTGTCGAAACCGGTGTCTCAATCGAGCAACCCGCCTTCGACAAGCTCAGGCTGACAGCTATTATAACAAATCAAAAACCGACCTGCTAAATGCTTCCAGACCGGGGTCTCTTGCACCCATTAAAAGTAACACAGAATTATCAGAAAGATGCGGCCTTACTGTTTCTACAAAAAGGTTTCTCTCTTCTACAAAGAATGCATTTTTGCCCAATGCTTTGATATCGTTTATCAAATCATTGGCACTAATATCTTTTACGGCAGTGCCGCCTGCATAAAATATCTCACTCATCCATATCTCATCCTGCGGCCTTAAAGCAGCTGCAATCTCTTTTACAAAATCAGCACGTAAAAACCTGGTAGGGCCATAGCCATGCGGCTGAAACCAGGCTACCACTTTATTTGCCACCGGCTGGCAGGCCATGATGGCTGCAGCACATTTAACCGGGTTATGTGCATAGTCATCAATGACCCAAATGCCATTCTTATTACCCAATACCTGGTTACGGCGATAAATACCTTCGTAATTTTTTAAGGAAGATGCACAGGTATGCAGGTCAACACCAATTTGGTTTGCAACAGCAACGGCAGCAAGGGCATTTTCCATATTGTGTTTTCCAATGCTGTTGATTTTGAATTCTGAATTTTGAATTTTGAATTCAATACTGAATCCATCCTGCAAAAAATTTGTTGCAATGAAGCCGGCGCCAGAATTTTCATCTGAAGAAAAATCCTGCACAATGTTTTGTGAAAGCTGTCTGGCTAAAGTATTGGATTGATTGACGATGAAAATTTTGCTGTTGTTTTTAAATGTGGTGAAGATGCTCATCAGTTCATCAATCTCCTGGTGGTCTTTATCAACATTCAATAACAAACCAATTTCCGGTTCGTATTGCACAATGCTGCCATCGCTTTCATCAGCTTCAATTACCAGCCAATCTCCTGCTCCAACTTTTGCATTGCCAATTTTATTTTCTTTAATAATGCTTACCAAACCTGCACCACTGATGATGCTGGGTTGCAAACCTGCTTTATCTAAAATATCAAACAACATGGCACTGGTAGTGCTTTTGCCCGATGTACCGCCAACAGCAATAGTTCTTTTGCTTTTTGCTATTAGCGCCAGCAATTCAGATCTTTTGATGATCGGGATATCTAGTTGTTTTGCTTTCTGCACTTCAAACACGGTATCTTCTATGGCTGTTGAAACAACAACTAAATCTGTTTCAGCAGTGATGCCATCTCCATTTTGTAAAAAACATTGTATGCCTTCGGCCTCCAGTTTTGTTTTGGTATCATTAAATTCTCCTTCTTTAAAATAGCGGTCGCTGCCGCTTACTTTTTTATCAATGCCGGCCAGGTATTGCGCTATGGCACTCATGCCCACACCGGCAACACCAATAAAGAAAACGTTTTTAAAATCTTGAATACCGGTTATCATAATGCAGGACTTTGTTTTGTATGCAGTGTTTTATATGCAATGATTGCACTCACTATCATTAAAACCGCACCCAATAAAAAAGGCGCACCGGGTAAATGAAACGGAGCATCATTATGTGTAAAATAATAAAATAAATTGTTCATCAACAGCGGGCCAATAATAGCAGCTGCACTCATTAAACTGGTAATAGCTCCCTGCAATTCGCCTTGCTGATTGGGTGGCACGTGGCCAGCCATAATTGACTGTATTGCCGGCATGGTAATACCACCCAGGCAGTAAGGAATTAAAATCACAAACATCATCCAGCTTTGCGTGGCTATGCCAAACAATAACAGGCCCAGTGCATACAGGCCCAGACCGGTAAAAATACTTTTCTCATTTCCCAGTTTTGGATTGATGTAGCGAATCAAACCTCCCTGCACAACAGCTACCATAATACCTACAGCGCCTAATGAAAGGCCAACCATTTTTTCATCCCAGTTAAAGCGGTACATGCCAAAATAACTCCAGGTGCTCATTACAGAATGAGCAGCGATGTAGATGAGTAAAATTGAGAGAGCGAGGCCGGTAATGGCCGGATATTTTTTCAGGTGCAATAAAGAACCAACCGGGTTGGCACGTTTCCAATCAAAAGCCCGGCGGTTTTCTTTGCTCAATGATTCAGGTAAAACAAAATAGCCATAAGCCCAGTTGATAAGCGCCAATATTGCTGCTGCATAAAAAGGAATGCGTGGGCCAAGATTACCCAACAACCCACCAATTACCGGGCCGATAATAAACCCAAGGCCAAATGCAGCGCCAATCATTCCAAAATTCTTTGCCCGGTTTTCTTTGGTACTAACATCCGAAATATAGGCTGCGCCTGTTGTAAAACTGGCACCTGTTATGCCGGCAATTATTCTGCCAATAAATAACCAACCAAATGTTGGCGCCAGTGCCAGAAATAAATAATCGATACCAAAACCAAATAAGGAAAATAAAAGCACCGGCCTGCGGCCATATTTATCGCTGAGATTACCCAAAATGGGTGCACATAAAAACTGTACAAATGCATAGGCAAACATAAGCAGGCTTCCGTATTTGGAAGCGGTGCTGATATCTACATGCTTCAATTGCGATATCAGTTTTGGCATTACCGGAATGATAATACCAAAGCCAATTACATCAATTAAAAGCGTGATGAAGATAAAGCCAACTGCAGCGTTTCGTTTTGATGCCATTTTAAATTGGGTTGTAAGTAAGTGCAAATGTAATTAATATGGATTGATGAAAAGTTTTGACAGTACATCAGTTTGAAAAGCTGTCAGGTTGAGCCTGTCGAAACCGGGACTATAGTAAGCTAACCCGTCTTCGACAAGCTCAGACTGACAGCAAATTATTAACGAAGATTTCAAACTGAAGCATTATCAAAGTTCGTTCATTTTGAATGTTGACTTCTGTTGTTTATATTTAATCATCAAAACAACTGTATGCTAAAAAAAGGTTTATTCGGCGGAGCCCTTGTACTCATTGCCATTGTAGCAGGATTTATTTTTTTACTGCGTGGATGCCTTTCAGGATATGACGAACGTTCGGCCATTACACCAGCTCTGTATTTTGAAAAAGATGGTAAGGCTGTTATTTTCAGCATTGTTGAATACGGTAAGGCCACATCCTACAGCTCGGGGCCAAAAGGTACTTTCAAAAGTATGAGCGTTAATTATTTTATACAGGCCAATGATGCGAAAACAGCTGAGCTAATTGCCAATAAAAAGATAAAGCACAACAGTGATATTAAATTCCACCCTGTTAAAGTAATGGGTGCAGGCAATAATACAGCCTGGGTTTTTATTGGTGAGTTACTGGCCTATGATCCGTTTACGCTGGAGAAAATTGCCGACAGGAAAATTATAGAAACAACAAACCCGCAACTGAAAGGCAAAATGCCCGATGAAGAAAGGTATTATGAATATGACCGTATTTCAAATTCCATACTGATCACTGCAACAGATGGTACAAAATATCTTTTGTCAACAGCCAACCTGAAAGCTGCTGCAGTCAACGAAGATATTATTTCAAAAAACCCGGTTGAGGCAAAGATAAAAGCATTAAAGAAAAAGGAAGATGCGCTTGAACAACAATACCGTGCCGGCTATGACCGCTACCGTGCCTATAACAAATTATACAGCGAAAAGAAAATAAGCTATGCTGCTTATTCAGACAGCGGCAAAAATTTTAACCGCCTGCAGGACAGCATCAGTAAATGGAAAGACAATATCCGGAACGAGATCAGCGACCTGGATGATTTGAAAGATGCTGACCATGATATACAAACACAGATTGAAAATTTAGCAGGCAGTAATAAAAGTTATGGCAGTATCTGCACTGCTGTTGATACTTTCAATGGTAAATGGTACGGCCTGTTAAGCATCGAAGACCTGGAGAAACCCGAAACAAGATTCAGGTATCGTTCTGTTTATAAAGAAACGGCAAGAAATAAATTGTACACTGCTGCAGTAACAGTTAAAGACAGCACAAAGAAAGCCATTGAGCTGAAGATTGCCGAACCTGAAAAAATAAATGATGCGGTGTACCTGCAGGGTGGTTTTTTATTTAATAAATTAACAGGCTTACCAATACATCTTAAAAATGATGATGGTTTTATTGTTTGTTACAAAGAGAAAGTGGGTAACACAGGCAGCATCATGCTGGCAAGGGTTAATCTGAAGGGGAATACAAAGTGGGCCATCAATACCATGCTTACCGAATTTGAAGACTGGATATATACGGGCAGCCGTCTTATTATTTTAGGAAATGATAATAAAGAAATTTCATCCAGCAATGCCAACCTACTAATAATAATAGATCTGCAAACCGGCAATGCTGTAAAGCATGATTATTTTACCGATAAAATACGCAAATAATAATTACTTGTTCTTTTCAATTTTAAAAGGATGAGCTTCGGTTGTAAGCACTACTTTTTTAAAATCTAATGTTGATGGCGGCGCAAAAATGAGGTATGCATATTTTAATGTTTCTCCAAAGAAGAAACTTTCCATTGAATTTGTTTTTTCGTATGTCTGTACATTTTTTAATGATGCAAAACCCACATCATTTTTGCAATGATCAATAATACTCTGCACCATTGTTTTTCCCTGCCATAAATATTTGTTTTCGCCGGTAAGCCGGTACATGTAAAAAGCGCTTTCAAGGTTTTCGGGCCTTAAAATATAATAGGCACTGGTAATGGTATCGGCTTTGAAGTCAAACTCTTCGGGTTCAATGTTAAATTTGGTCCACATATAGTAATTGGCTTCCTGTATCTGCCTGCCGGTTTCTACATCGCCTGAAAAGGCACACAGGCCTGCATAAAAAGCTTCCAGTGCACCATAAGTAGTGCCGATTTCTTTACCGGTATTCATATCAACCTGGTGCATGAACCAGCCATTGTTGGTTTTGCTGATGTAATGTTTTTTTATGGCTGCATTGTGTACATCAAAAGCAGTTTTAAAATCTTTATCGCCAAATAGTAACCAGCTTTTGTACAGGTACTCATAATAAGAATCGATATAGGCACCGATATGGCTTCTGTTGTTTACCCATTTGCCGGTTTCAACATCTATCTGCTCTCCTACCAGGTCTAATGCACTTCTGTGATCGTATACGTACATCGTTCCTTTCTTGGCAACATCATAATATTTTTTATCGCCGGTTATTTTTGAAAGCTTACCAAACTCCATCATTAAAGTTCCTATCTCTGCCGGGTTATTGATGCCGTCTCTTGTTTTACCTGTTTGCAAATGCACATAGCGGTAAGGCATTCCGGTTTTTGAATTGAAGGCCGGCATCAAGCGATCGGCAAGATCTTTGGCGAGTGTAAGAAATTTTTTATCGCCATCCATTTCGTAAGCAGTTATTAAACCAGCCAATAAACGGATAGTGATTTCAAAAACCTGCACATCATTATCTATATTAAAATCGAGTTTGGATAAAATGAGTTCTTTTGCTTCTTTAGCTTCGGTTGTTAAACCCAGTAATGTAAAAGTATCAAATGCATCAACCGGTGTCATCAGCATTGATGTTTTATACCAGGTTTTTGGTGTTTTTGTAAGAGGCTTCAGATCATCAGCACCCCAGGCATAATCCTTATATCCTTTCCAGGCATGTTGCGCAGCAGCTTTCACTTTGTCACTCATTTCCTTTTTCATACCGTCGGAAAAGAGAGCATCTTTTTGTGCAAGCATTGAAACCGAAAAAAGCAGGCTGACAGCAGTTAGAAAAAGTCTGTTTTTTATCATCGCATTTTAATTTAAGTCCGATAAAGATAATGATATACAGGGGCATAAAAAAAGAGTCCGTTACCGGACTCTTTACTGAAAATATGTTAATTAAAAATTACCATCTTCCACCACCACCGCTGTTGCGGTTGTTGCCATAACCGCCACGGTTTCCACCGCCGCCGTTACTACTTCTTTCTTCTCTTTCTTTTGCTACAGAAACAGACATTGCACGTCCTTCCACTTCTTTGTTGTTAAGACCCAACATAGCGTCTTTTCCTTCATCTTCCGAAGGCATTTCAACAAAACCAAAACCACGTGATCTTCCGGTCTCTCTGTCAGTAATTACTTTAGCAGAAGAAACTTCGCCAAAAGTTGAAAAAAGTTCGTTTAACTCAGCATCGCTGGTGTTAAAGCTCAGATTTGAAACATAAATGTTCATAAAACTTAAAAATTAAAATAAAATAAATAAAATACCTGTGCAGTAATGTAGAAAGCAGACTAAAAAGACGAGAAAACTGTTACGGGGAAAATACTTTGTAATAATTGAATCTATCTGTACTGTGTGCTCACAGCGTTAATGTACAATGCAAATGTATACTTAGTTATTAAGAGTAACTAATAAATCTTTTATTGATGCAGGTTTCAGCGGATTTGATATAAAAAATCCTTCATCACAGGCTAATCGTGGCAGGCACATTTCATATTTGCCCGTGATGAAGGTATTACATTAAGCTCAGGAGGCTTTTTTGCCCATGCCCATTACCATACCTACTACAGCGCCCACAATGGCACACATCACTGTCATTGCAGCAACATCTGCTGCCATGGCCGTTTTACTTATAACATGGGTAGTTCCATACATCATACAATCGACACCAACAGAAACCAATGCACCCACTACACCACCTGTAAAAAGCCCGGCGGCCAAAGAACTTACATTGCTTTTTATAAAAATATAAGCCAGCAAAAATCCCATTGCAAGGTTACCGATTGCAAGGTAGAGAAATTGAATGTCTTCCATCGCACGGTCAACACCTGTTGCCGTACCCGGATGTTTTTGCATGAACCCGGCAAGAAGATTTCCATAGATCAGATAACCAAGACCGAAAAAAAGGATACCGCCAACGATACCTCCTACGAGCAATTTTTTAATGTCCATAAGTTTAATTTTAGGTTAAAAGAATAATAATGATTAACCAAAATAATCATTAGTTCAGCCAAATGCAAGTGGCAATTTGGAAATGCACAACCTGCTGCATCAATTGTTAGTAAGTGCAGGGTAAAGTGGAACTAATTGTAATGTGACAATTTATTTTCTTGAGAAGGATTTATCAATCTGCTGGCCAAAAAAGTAACCGCCAACAGCACCCACAACCGCACCAGCCAGTAACCATAAAAGACTGGCTCCTGCTGCAAAGTAAGCGATACCTATACCAAGTAAACAAAAGAATATACCGGCAACAAGCACGGCGCTTTTACCTTTCTGTGTTTTGACTGTATGAGTGGGAGGATGAAAATCGTGGTGATGTTTTCTTTTTTTAGATTTTGCCATTGCTTTTTTTTGTTAAAGTACGATTTTTTCACGAAGCTTACACCTCCGTTAATAATTCCAGTTCTTTTGTATACTCATATTGCAGGTCTTCATGCATGGTGGCAATGGTTTTTGCTGTTTTTTTAAGTTGATTCTGAAACATGTTTTTGATGACCGGATTTTTTTCGATGGGTATTCCGGAACTTTTTAGGGTGGTGCAAAAAAATAATATAAGTTTTACTTCTGCCTCGGCTGAGCTGGTATACCGGATATACTTACTGAGTATGCGGAGAATTTTTCTCAAACTTTTCTTTACAAAATAAAGACTGGAAGTATTAATCTCTTCAAATTGCTGCAGCATGTCTGTTTTGATATTTTCAATATAGGCCTCCTCATCAAAAGATTCAAACAGCAGGTAGGTCAGCAGTTCCTTGTTTTCTTTTTTAAATTTTGCCAAGCGTATACACAATTCGGCCAATTGTTCGGCAGGTGTATTGGTCAATTCCAGTTTTAATTCGTGAATAGTAGCTGCTTTCATGAGGCTAAAATAGGCAGATTTTAAGCAGGTACAAACTGCACGGCAATGAAACGAACAAAAAAACCTTCATCACTGAAGGCTTTTCATAGATTAGTCTCATGCTTGAACGAAAGGGTAATCAAATGGATACGGATATTTAAACGGGTTTTTCTTTATTAACACTGTAAAGTTGCATCAACAATTCCAATGAATTTATAGCACGGTTTGCTATTTCTATGTAGTAATTATTCTATATACCGGGAGTACAACCCATTTTAAATGTATCCGTCGAAAATTATTACGAAAGGGATCTTATCACCCTGCCGATCATCATACCATTATGATACACTTCCATGGTGTAATTACCTTTGGATAAAGTGCCGCCTTTTAAAGAAAAAGCAAGCCGCTTGGCTTCGCCACGGGAATAGGAGAAGTTGAACTTATAAGAATAAATTTTTTTCCCTTCTGGTGTAGTGAATGTTCCTGAATCCCAGCCGGAGCCTTTTAATATTTTTCCATCGGGCTTAATAACCACTACCATCATTTCGGCATTTGTAAGTTGACTGTTAAAATTCGTCACGGTAAAACTGCCGGTTAATTTATCAGCCTTTTCTACCAGGACAGTTTCGTTATCTTCAGTATTGTTTATAGCAGATAACCGCAAATCTGATGCAGTAAATGCTGAATAAAACGGGTTGGGCTTTTCGGGGTTAGCAGTTTTTACGATGGTGCCGGGAGTTGTATTTTTGTCGGTATTCTTTTCAGCTTTCTTTATCTCATTCAGCGCATCACTCAACTTTCTATTCTCAATATCCACTACCTGATTTTTTTCTTTTAATCCTTCCACTTTGGTTTGCAGTTCGCCGATCTTTTGTTTGGCAACTGCAAAATTATTATTCGTTGCCCTGTTTTTGAGGATAGCAGTGATCTCAGTTCTTAACCTGTAAAATTCGGCCAGCTTTAATTCAAGTTCATTCTGCAGCGAATCGGAATGGGTAAGGGTTGTATTAAGCTGCATATCCATATCATGCAGTGTTGCATCATATACTTTCTGTAAAGAATCTCTTACTTTATTGGCAATTGAAACAGAATCTGCTACAGGCTTTGCAGAGCTGTATTTTACAGCTTCGCTTTTTGTGTAATAACTGTACCCCCATGTCCAGATTAATACAAAGGATACCAAAACCAGTAACAATGATACTAATAGCAGTAACAATGATTTAGTATCTCTCATGGGCAAAAAATGTGAGTGTTTAATATTTTATTTAGCTACATGCTGATTAACATAAGCCGATATCCAGCCTACCGAACCGTTTTTAACCAGGTAGAATTTTTTGCGCTCAACCACACCATCAAACTGCCGCATGATCTTTAATAACAAACCAGCACCGGCCAGCAATGCCCGCTGATCAAAAACCTTGTTTACCTGTTTTACATCTTTGCCCAGTTTTTCAGCATCAACACTATTTTCGGGTAAAGTTTTAACCATGTAATAGTCGGAGTACAAGGAAGGGTTCTTTGAAAGATTTTCGGTAAATTCCAATACATCATCATAAGTTACTCCTACAACAGCATTATCATTTAACTCAGGCGCTATCAATGTGGCAACTGCCCAGGCGATACCGCCGCTGAAAGCAATATTATCGCTCTTGGGAAATGCACCGCTGGCATTTACTGCATAAACAATTTCATTATTCTCTGCGCCTGCAAGCACACGGTTTAACTGGCTGTTAAAATTTTCAAGGCCTTTATCATCGCCCAGCATTTTATCAGCAGCATTGAAAGTGCTTTTTGTTCCCCATGTAAGTTGAAAAAGCCTGAAATCTTTGGTATTACCATAAGGAAAATATCCACCCTTGGTATTACCACTTCCAATATCAATCAAGAAAGTATTAAAGCGTCTTGCTTCGGGCACAATACCCAGGTGAGAAAGCCGGGCTTCTTCCACTACATCAATAACTGCTACTTTTCGTTCGGGTTCATTGTTATTCAATCTGAATGCATTGATCAATTGATCGATCCATATCTTCTTATCTTCTTTTTGAGCCTGAATATTTACGCCACTGCTGATTGCAGTAAATACATTTGCAACGGGAATATTATTTTGCTTCACTGCTATTTCGTACAACTTATTTAAAGCGGCCAGGGTTGCCTGGTAGGTTGGCTGTGTAAAAGAAATAAAATCGGTGTTGATGGAAGTATCTTTCAGAATTTTAAATTCCCCGTCCTCACCAGTCCGCTTATCAAGTTCAACTGTGCTCATCTTTACGCCTTTTGAACCAACTTCAATACCAGCATAAACATTTCCTGTTTCATATTTCTGAACTACGCTGTTTTGTGCTGTTGTTGCAAAACCACAAAACAGCGAAACGGCGGTAATTACAAAAAAACGTTTAGTATTA
Source organism: uncultured Chitinophagaceae bacterium (assembly GCA_963715585.1). GTDB lineage: Bacteria > Bacteroidota > Bacteroidia > Chitinophagales > Chitinophagaceae > Ferruginibacter. Next base: position 2,258,080 of record OY970254.1, read on the forward strand.
GTATATGTTGTGAACATCAGTTTATATTTTGTTCAAAATTACCGAAATATAAACTGGCCATTTCCAGTTATGCACATGGTGTGAGAAAATTGTCGCACCAGACTTTAAAGTTAAAACACCCGATTAACGAGTCAGATTTTTGACTGATCCTGTTGTTAAAAAATGTAGCACTGGTGAGACTTTCATCAAAAAAAAACTGTAAAGGTTTGGAATTTTAAACTTTATTTATAATTTTATGGTAGAATTAAAAAGTTCTTTTTCAAATCTCCAAAGAAACACACGGTTTAAATAACCGGCCCCCTGGAAACAAAAATTAGGTAACTAAATTTTTAATCTCAAATTCCAGTGTATGAAAAAGTTTTTCACTTCAGGTATCAGCGATGTATTTACCGCAATTGGCATTATTGCCGGTTATTATGCTTTAATGGCATTAGTAGTCATTATGGCCTGGTAAATTTTTTGAAATAAAAAAGCCTTACGATGTAAATGCAGGTTTACATGGTAAGGCTTTTTCTTTATAGTAAAAGGATCCCTTAAAGAATAACTACTTTTTCCATCACGTCCCCTCCCCTGATATCATCAATCACATCCAACCCTTCAATAACTTTTCCAAAACAGGTATGTACACCATCAAGATGGCTTGTATTTTGTCTGCTGTGGCAAATAAAGAATTGAGAGCCGCCAGTATTTAAACCACGGTGAGCCATTGACATTACGCCACGGTCGTGGTATTGTTTGGTTCCTTTTAATTCGCAGTTAATGGTATAACCGGGGCCACCAGCACCAGTGCCATTCGGGCAGCCGCCCTGTATCATAAAGTTTGGTATTACCCGGTGAAAAGTAAGCCCGTTGTAAAAACCTTCGCTGATCAGTTTTTTAAAATTTGCAACTGCAATAGGTGCATCATCATCATACAATTCAAATTTCATTACACCTTTGCTGCTGTGGATTTCGCCCTGCGTTAATTTAATTTCGCTCATGTTATTTGCTTTTATGGTTATTATTTTTACGAAAGTAGCATTTACCATTCATATAAATAATCTATGTGGGGGTAATTGGTAAATCTTAATCAAATGCTCACCGGCAACAAATAAACCCGGGTATTTACCTGTTTACATTAATCGCCAGGTTCTTTTAAAGTTTATTGTGGTTGACCGGTAATATTGCTTAACCTGAATTGTTCACTGCTTTTCAAATTTCGACAGGATTTAAACCGGCATTTGATCATACCATCCAATAAAATGTATAATTGTCGTATTATTACAAAAAAGCCGGTTGACTATGCTTTTAAAAAAACTGGACCGGAAATATGTTTTAGATATTTTCAGGTTGCTCAAATGGTCAGTGATCATACAGGCACTGCAATTAGCAGGCACTTTTATTCTTACACTTTATTTTACAAAAGAAAATTTTGGTGCCCTTTCTTTTTTGGTAAGCGTTTCAACCATTTTTGAAATGGCTGTGGGCCTGCAATACAACACTGCTGCTATTGTAAATGAAAAGGCCAGATCGGCCCGTAGCCTGATGCTCATTTCCACAGGTGTGGCTATGCTGTTTTCAGCTATCATCCTGGCTGCTATTTTATTTTTTTATTTTTTTACCCCGGCACTGTATAACACGATAAACAGTTATGGCTTTATTACTTTATTGCCATTTATCATTATAACCAACTTTATTTTTAACAATGGCATACTGCTGTTAAAATATGCAGGCAAGATACGGGAGATCAATTTTTTCAGGATATTGTATGTTGTGGCAATGCTACTTGCAAAGCTGGTAGCGGCATTGGTATGGAGCAGCCTGGCCAGCCTCATCTATGCACATTTAATTGGTCTGTTAATTACCTGCATTGTCTTTGCATTCAGGTTCAGACACCAGATCATAGCCGGTTACCGGCAAATCACTTATTCCGAAGCCCTGTTGCTGCTTAAAGCTAATTACAGGTTCCCCAAATACTCAATACTGTCAAATATCATCAGTGCTGCTGCCACCATCAGTTTCCCAATATTGATCACCCTGTTTTTTGGGTTGCACAATAATGGTGTTTATTACCTTACCACCATTTTTATTTTTCAGCCATTATTACTGATAATGCAGGCCATCAGCGATGCATTCTTACAAAAAATAAAGCTGATGTTTTATGAAAATAAACAGCACTTGTTTGAATTTATAAAAACACAGCAAAAAATAATTTTGCAAATACTTATACCTTACCTCGTGCTTGTTTTTATTGGCGGCGAATTCCTCTTCAGTTATTTAATGCCTGCCCAATGGCTTGAGATCGGGAAATTCATAAAATATATCATGTTGTATTATCTGGCAACATCAATTTATGTACCTTTTAGTATTGTTGCAGATTATATGAACCAGCAAAGGTTCCTGATGATCTTTAATACTTCTTTATTCCTGTTTCAGTTAGCTGCATTATATTTCCTGCACTCAATATTTGATTTTACATTTGTTATTTTAACCATTTCAATTATTACTGCCCTATATTACGGCTTTATTAATTTTTATATGTTGAGAAAATTAAAATTGCAAACATGAAGAAAATTATAAAAAAGATTGCAGCATATTTTGATGACTCGCTTTTTCGTTGGTGTGTTAAATTCTTTTACCCGGCATATAAAAGACCGAGATTTGGATACCGTAAAAATTACCAGGTTATTTATGAATATTTTTTTATGCAGAAAATAATAGGTTTTAACCGCCGGATACCCTGGCCTGTTCACCGTACTTCAACCATTATAGGCGGGCAGTTTATAACCAAGGGTATTTGTTGTGATCCCGGCGATAACCCCGGAATTTTCATTAATGCATCGGGCGGATTAACACTTGGAAATAATGTAAATATTGGCCCCAACAGTGTCATCGTTACTTCCAACCATGATAAATACGATCACCGGAATGTAACTGATATTAAAGGCGTTGTAATTGGCAACAATGTGTGGATTGGCGCCAACTGCACCATTGTGGCAGGGGTTACCATTGGCGATGAGGTTACCATTGGCGCCGGTTGTGTAATTTCCGGCAACATACCCTCTAAATCAACTGTTTTTATAAATAACAGTATGGTGCTGAGTATAAAACCAAAATCATTAGATTATCAATGGGATTGTACTAAGGAAGAACTGTTGTAAAAAAATCTGTATTGTTATCAGGACTTTTCTCCCGTTAAATTAAAACCAAAGAGTTCATTTGTAGTTACCCGTACATTCATATAACCTCTTTTAAAAAACCAGGCTTTTGCTTCTTCGTGATCATGTTCCCATCTATATACAGGCGTAAACCAATCGAGGATATCAATCATCATTTCACGGCTGTTCTGTTTATTTCCCTTCATTCTTTTTACAATAAAACTTACCGGAAAAACAGTAACCCTGTACAAATAATATTGAAACCCTAAAGGTAATTTTGAAGTTAGTTTACGGATTGAATTAAACAGGTTGTGAATAAAATCATTTCGACGATGGTATAACCAGACACTCAGCTTTCCACCTTTCTTTACCGTTGGTTCAATACAGGAAAAAGACAATTCGGTATTATTGGTATGGATCAACACGCCACTGCAATGAACAATATCAAAAGCATTAAATGCCACCGGTGGAAACTGTACATCGCCTTGTATAAAATGAACGGAACCCGAACTATTACGGAGAAAAGCCCCTTCAACACTATCACTGAAATCCATAGCTATATTAGTAATCCCTTTTTCTGCCAACAGGGTATTTAAAGTGCCGTTTCCACAACCTGCATCAAAAATAATTTTACCACTGAGCGTTTCAAGCGATTCGTCCGTTTCTTTTAAAAACCTTTCCAGCATCCCTGAAGCATCAGCATCCCATGTTTTATCATGCTCATGATCATACAGCGACCACTCTTTTGTAAAGCTTTGCCTGGTTCGTTTATTTTTCTTTTGTATCATCCCGACCAGGTATCCATATTTTAAAAGTATCTTTTCTTTTCTGTCTGCATAATCCGGTAAAACAAGCTGAAAGAATGCAGCATGCTCGATTACTGCGTCAATATTCAGCCGGGGGATGCCGTTGATAACAGGATAAAACCAGTCATCTGCAGCAAACAGGATCCCTTCCTGAATGATATCTACTTCCCGGTTATCCAGCATTTTTTTTCCTTTTTTTATCACAGTCAGCGTTAATCTGCTTCTTGTAACCGGGCACCGCAAACGTTCAACAAGTGATTGCTGCATAATTACAGGTAAGTTTAATTATTAAATTCAAGTTAGTTAAAAAATATTCATCAAAACCTCCCTTGTTATCCTTTATTTTGCATTAGCAACTTCCATTATGGCTCTTCTCAGAAAAATAAATTCAAAAGCCAAAACAGAAATCAACACCGGTTTTGGCACCAATGCATCCGACTATGGTGGCCGTTTTGTAAACAAAAGCGGCAGGCCCAATATTGAGATCAGGGGTGTATCTTTTTTAAACAGGATCAGCTGGTATCATACGATGTTGAGTTTGCCCGGCTGGAAATTCCTCACCATCATTTTTTCTTTTTACATCATCATCAATTTTATTTTTGCCAGTATTTATATGCTGATAGGGGTAGAAAACCTGAACGGCATCGAATCCTTATCAGCTCTGGGCAAATTTGGTGCTGCTTATTTTTTTAGTGCACAAACTTTTACTACAGTAGGTTATGGGCATATTAGCCCCGATGGCGTTTTAACCAGTGCTGTTGCCGCCGGCGAGGCGCTGGTTGGTTTGCTTAGTTTTGCTATTGCTACCGGTTTGTTTTACGGAAGGTTCAGCAAGCCCAGGGCCTATCTTAAGTTTTCGGAGAATGCAATTATAGCGCCGTACAAAGATATTACGGCATTAATGTTACGGGTGGCTCCTTATAAAAATACTACACTTACCGATGCCGAAGCAAAAGTTACTTTAGGAATGACGATTGAAGAAAACGGAAAAATGGTCAACAAATTTTTTCCGTTGGAGCTGGAATTCAAAGTTGCAAATGCATTAACACTTAACTGGACCATTGTACACCCAATAACTGAAGACAGCCCTTTTTATAATTTTTCAGTTGAAGACTACACCAACATCAACGGCGAGATCATTGTCTTTATCAAAGCATTCGACGACATGTTCAGCAACACAGTTGTGGACCGCAGTTCTTATACCCTTAAAGAAGTTGTTGTGGGTGCTAAATTTCTGCCCATGTATCACCGCAGTTCTGCAGGCAGCAAAACCATACTGGAAATTGAAAAGCTAAACAGTTTTGTTGAAGCAGATGTTAGTTTTGCTTTTACTGCAAATGCAAAATTTGCTTCACAATAATCTTCTGAATTATTTTAAACTGTTGATGATGGCTGCAAAATCTGCAGCTACCAAACTGGCACCTCCTACCAATCCTCCATCCACATCTGGCTGGCCGAAAATAGCTGCGGCATTATTTGCTTTTACACTTCCCCCGTATAAAATAGAAATACTGTCTGCAACAGAAGTACCGTATTGGTTTGCCATTACGCTACGTATGTGTGCATGCATTTCCTGGGCTTGCTCATTGCTGGCGGTTTTACCCGTACCAATTGCCCAGATAGGTTCGTAAGCAATGACAAACCCGGTTAACTGTTCAGCAGTTAAATGAAACAGACTTTCTTTTAGTTGGGTTTCAACAAAGCTGTTTTGTGTATCGGCTTCTCTTATTGCCAATGGTTCGCCACAGCAAAAAATGGGTTTCAAACCATTTTCAAAACAAATATCAATTTTAGCAGCCAGCATGGCATGGCTTTCATTAAAATACTCACGCCTTTCACTATGGCCAAGTATTACATAATCCACAGCAATGCTTTTCAGCATTTCAGCACTTACTTCGCCGGTATATGCACCGCTTTTTTTATCGTAACAGTTTTGCGCAGCAACAAATACATGCTGCTTTCCCTCAAGTTTATTTTTAATGCTGATGAGATACGGAAACGGAACGCCAAATACAGCTTCCTGGTTTTCTTTCAGTTCATGTGGGGTGGCTATTAGTTCATCCATTAAGTTTTCTGCCTGTTGCAGGGTTAAGTTCATTTTCCAGTTTGCAGCTGCTATCTGTTTACGCATAAAATCTTTCTTTTTAAAATAGTTTGTAAATATCTGTCAAAATTTGTTTTTCCCTGTCGGAAATTGTTAAGCCTCTTAGTTTTTTCCAATTATCAATATCGATCAATGCATTGTTTAGTTTGTACTTTGTTATACCATCTGCACCCCATGAAAAATTGGCAATAAATTTAGGCGTAAGCCCGGTGGCAAATACATTGCAACAAATACCAACCATGGTGCCTGTGTTAAAAGATGTGTTGATGGCAGCTTTGGAATAATCTCCCATCAATAGCCCTCCTTTATTGCCGGCACTTATTTCTTTTTGATCTGCATCCACCCAATACTTTACTTCGCCTGCTGTATTTTTTACATTGCTGTTGCTGGTGCCTGCGCCCAGGTTGCACCATTCGCCTATAACACTATCACCCAAATATCCATCATGTGCTTTATTGCTGAATCCAAATAAAACTGAGTTTTTTACCTCACCTGCAACGGTACAAAAGGGGCCTATGGTTGTAGCTCCGTAAATTTTGGTCCCCATTTTAACAACAGCACCTTCACAAATGGCAACCGGACCTCTTAAGAAACTGCCCTCCATTACAATGGCATTGCGGCCAATATAAATGGGGCCATCGGTAGCATTTAAAATACAATGTTCAACTTTTGCACCCGGTTCAATAAAGATCTGTGCAGGCTTTATCAGTTTATTGGTTTTGGATATGGCTTTGCTTTTTCTGCCGGCAGTTATCAAAGCAAAATCTTCCCGCAACGCCCAATCATTCATTTGAAATATCTGCCAGGGATAATGAATTGCTTTCACATCTTCCTTCACTTCTACAGACTTATTGATCTTTATCTTATGCAATCCCAGCACTTCTTTACTTGAAAATTTAAATGCTATACCGCCTTCTTTGCCAGAAGTAAGAAACTCTCCGTTATTGAGTTTTTTTATTTTGCCAATGATTGATTTGGTTGGCAATACATTGGCGTGAACCAATAAATAATTATCGTCGCCTATTCTCTTCTCAATTTTTATTGATTGTGCATCATCCAGGTAATTATCTTCCCATTTATTGGCAGACGGTATTTTTAAATAACGCTCCCATTTTTCACGGATGGTTAAAATGCCGATACGGATATCCTGTATATGGCGTATGTAAGTAAAGGGATGAAGATTCTCAGGCCTGCAGTATTCTTCTGTAAAGATGATCTTTTGCATACTGCAAAAATACGCAAAATAAAAATCCCCCCGGAGAACCGGAGGGACTTAAAGTATAGCCATGAAAAACAAACTTGAAATAAAGATAAGAATCTCTATTTAAATTATTTATCCTTTTTTGCGTAGCGCTTGTTGAATTTATCAATTCTACCTGCAGTATCTACCAGTACGTTTTTACCGGTGTAAAAAGGGTGAGAAGTATTTGAAATCTCCAGTTTAATTACCGGATACTCGTTACCATCTTCGTAAGTTACTGTTTCTTTTGATACAGCCGTTGAACGGCTTAAAAACTGAGTACCATTACTCATATCTTTAAAAACTACCAACCTGTAATTTCCCGGGTGAATTCCTTGTTTCATAATTTAAAAGTTTTGTGCACGGGTTTTGCCGTACTATTTGTAAGAAAGTGGCAAAATTAGGGTATTTTATTCAATTTTAAGTGTTGAAACATTAAAAAAGCGGCAAATCAGCTCTTCATATTAATATATTGCAGGGCAATTCCCACATTCCAGCTTTTGCTGGCCTGTATAACTTCCTGCAGATCGTCAATTTTTTTGCCCGTTACCCGTATAATATCGTCCATAATAGCCACCTGTACTTTCAGGCCGCTGTCTTTTATGATCTTTACTATCTTTTTGGCATCTTCCTGCTTAATCCCGTTTCTTACAGGTATTTCCTTTTTTGTTACTTTTCCGCTGGGATATGGTTCCTTACTCAAATCATACACTTCGGCTGCCAATCCCTGTTTCATACTACGGCTGATGAGGACATCAATGATCTGCTGAATTTTCATATCACTATCAGCTTCCAGGTTTACTTTAAAATCCTTTTTATTCAGATCTATCACTACGTGAGATCCCTTAAAATCGAAACGGTTGGTAATTTCTTTACTTACGGTGTTGATGGCATTATCCAGTGTTTGCAAATCAACTTTACTTACAAGATCAAATGAAGGCATAGCGGTTATTTTTTTCAAAAGTAAAAAACCTATCGCACAAAGGCGACAGGTTTTTACAAAAAGGGCCACATCTTTATAAATTGCTCCTTACTTCAGCTTAATTACCGCTTTTCACTCTACCCTGCTCGTCACTGGCTCCACTGTTTCTTTTGCTGCTGCTTGCTTTTAATTTTCCTTTATTAAAACGGTAAGTAAAGGTCAGGCTCACTGCCCGGCTGTCATTCACATTCTTAAAATCTGCATCTACAGTGCCATATTTACTATACCCTTTAAATACACCGGCGGCAAAAATATCCCGTACATTTAAACGGATGCTTCCCTGGTTCTTTAATACCTGCTTGCTTACACCTGCATTTAACTGGGTCATTGGTTTGATGTAGATAACTCCTTCCAGCCCTTTGCTGCGGTAGAAACCGCTTATTTCTGCAGCCCATCCTTTCTTGAATTTAAATTGCTGCTGTACCTGCGCCATAAATGTTGTAATACCTATCGATATTGGCTCGTTATTAACCAGCCCTTTAAAATGGTTGTTGTACACATTGGCATAAATATTACCACTCCACCATTTGGTTATTGATTTGTTGGCTGTAACCTCTAAACCAATCTGTTTGGCGCTTGCAATGTTTGCTTTTTTGATATAGGTTTCATTGGTCTGGTCATTTTGTTCCAGCACCTGCTGAATGATATTATTGGTGGTCGTATAGTTTACAGTGGTTGTTAAAAACCCTTTGTAAGTATGACTCAACTCAATATTATGCGAAAACTGCGGGCTTATATTTGGATTACCCTGTTCAAAAGTGTACCTGTCTAAAAAGTGAACAAATGGGTTCATATCCTCATAATCGGGCCTTTTAATTCTGCGGCCGTAGTTAATAACGAACTGGTTTTTTTCATTGGCAGTATACTGCAGGTAAACTGTAGGAAATAACTGTGTATACGATTTTTTGAATTTGGTTTCGGTGTATACAAATTTATCCTCGGAGGCATTATATGTGTAGCCTTTTGAAATACCGTTGGAGTTTGTATTCTCAACCCTTAATCCAAACTGTGCACTCCATTTTTTACCCAGTGGCCTGTTGTAGTTTACATAAGCAGCATTAATATTCTCATCATAAATAAAATGATTGCTGCGGCCACTGTCTAAAACTGCGTAACCTGTTTTTAAACTGTCGTAACGGGCATCGTTATCATTGGTTACAAAACTGGTTTTAAAACCGGCTTCAAACTTGGCATCTTTTTTTAAAGGCAAAGTATAATCAACCTTGCCACTGTATATTTTTATATTGGTAGGCAATGTTCCGTTTAAAACATCAGGTGCCTGTCTAAGATTACCCATATTATCATAGTAAGAACTGGTGAGCGGTTGCACACTGGTTGCTTTGTACTGAATAAAATCCAGGTCGGCTGAAAGCTCCTGCCCTGCTGTATCCAGCTTGGTTCTGAAATTAACATTGGAGCTGAAGTTTTTCCACTTTTCCCTGTTTTCGGTGCTAGCAGTTGTAATATCTGTTAAGTTGTGATTTGGATCGTAGATATAGGTACTGGTATTACTCTGCCATAAACTTGGATTATAAAACCCATTTAGCACAACACCAATGGTTGTATTTTTTGATACCGTATAATCCATACCGGCCTTGGCACTGTAATTATGGCTTTGGTTGATCATGGTTGTTTGCTGATCAAATATGGATTTGATATTCTTAGTTGCAGCATCACGGAAATTTCTTACAATGTATAATTCCTGCCCACGATGATTACGGTTGTAATTAAAACTGCTGAAGAAGTTTATTTTTTTGTTGCGGTAGTTAAAACTTGCTGCTTCATTAAAACGTGCATACCTGCCTTGTGTATAACCGGTGGTAATACTTCCGTTGTAACCAAACATTTTGTTCTTTTTGGTTTTAATATTGATAACGCCTGCATTACCGGCTGCATCATATTTTGCAGGCGGGTTGGTCATAATCTCAATTTGCTCAAGCTGGCTGGCAGTCATATTGCGTAACATATTTGCCAGGTCCGGACCGCTTAAATAACTGGGGCGGCCATCCAAATAGACAATTACACCGGCTTTGCCTTTCAGGCTGATATTACCATCTTTATCAACAGAGATACCCGGTGATTTTTCCAATACTTCCAAAGCTGTGCTTCCGGTATTGGTAATTGAGGCATCTACATTAACGATGGTTCTATCCAGCTTTCTTTCAATCAATGGCTTTTTAGAAGTAACCAATACTTCCTTCAGATCTTTTTCAGTAGGTACCAACTGCAACACCCCTGCACTGGCAGTTAAAGCATCTGCAGTAATGTTGATTTTTGAGCTGTAGGTTTTTGTGTGACCTATTGAAGTTGCCAGAACCAGGTAACTGCCCTCTTTTATATTTTCAAAAGAGAAATTACCGTCTTTGTCGGTTACGGCTACTTTTACTAAAGCCGAATCTTTGGCTTTTAAGAGAGAAACGGATGCGGCATCAATTACTTTTTGATTACCTCCGTCTTTAATACTTCCGGATATTTTGCCTCCGGTTTGGGCGAAGCTGGACATGCCAATGGCAATGGCAGCCAGCAGGCTGAATAATTTTTTCATGGCTATACTTTTTGTTTTTAAACCCGAATGGCTGTCGGGCGTTTTTTTTTAAATAATCAGTTATATACTTTGATAACTACTTCACAAAAGTAAGTACTATGCGTTACATAGTACATTGTTTAATACTGAACGGTAAAATTTAAGGATAACTGGTTATTTCCCTATATACGTTAAACAAAAGGAAAGGTTACAGAAAGAAAAAGAATTAAATACCAGATGTTAACTTTTAACAGCAGCTTTTCTTTTTACAATAATGATTAGGATGATGCCTGCCAAAACGAGGGCGGCAGATATTATTTCGGCCTGTGTGGGGTGAAACCCAAATATTGAATAGGTATTATTTACCCTGAATAATTCTACAGTAAATCGCTCTATTCCATTTAAAATGAGATAGATACCAAACATAACACCTGGTGTTGTTATTCTTTTTCGTATTGACCAAAGTATTAAAAAGAGTAAAGTGCAAACTACTGTTTCGTAAAACGGAGTAGGGAAAACTGGTTGAGGTAGCGCCCTGCAATGCTCTTCATCGCAATCAGCCATTAAAACACCATCTTTATTTACATTTTTAGGATAAGTATAAGCAAACATCCAGGTTGGCAAAAAAGAGGGGCCTTTAAATGCTTTGTGCGGAACTTTTTCAAGGCTTTCGTAAACACGGTCGGTAACCTGTACAAGCGCAGAATCCTTTCCATGAACTTCTCCCCTTAAATAATAGGCTTCATTTTTTTTCAGTTGCTTTTGATAATCTCCCGGCTCAGCTTCTACTACTTTACCCTCGTCATTTACCACATAAGCACTGTTATATATACCCCAGTCGCCATCGCCTGCAACCTGGCAACCAATACGTCCAACTGCATAGGCAAGCAAAAGTGCAAGCCCTGCGGCATCAACCAAATAAATAATTTTTATGCCTTTTTTTGATGCATACCAGCAAATGGCAATGGCTGCCATAATTAAACCGCCGTAAAAGGTTAAGCCACTTGCAGAGAACAAACGGCCAATGGGATCTTTAATAAAATCACTCCAGTTCTCCAGGTTATCAAAAAGCTTGGCACCAATGATACCGAATATTAAACCCAATATAATAATATCTCCCACCCTGTCGTGCGGCCAGATGCGTACATTACGCCTTTCAGGTTCTTTTAGTTTATGCTTGTTTTTATCGTACCACTTAAACCAGGCCAGGGCCACACCAATTAGTAAACCTCCCAGTAAATTGCCTTGTGAAGAAAAAATATAATCCTGTGGATTTACATCAGCCGGTTTGCTAAAGAAAAGTCCAAATATTTTGTACCCGAAAATAAAACCAACAACACCATTGATGATGATATCAAAAGCAGAAGCAGGCTTGCCTACAACAATCATTTCTTCTCTTGGCGATAAAAGCCCCTGCTTTTCTTTTCGTTGTAATTCTTTACTTAAAACAATGGCAGCCGTTACAAAGCCCATCGCAACCATCAGCCCGAATGTATTTAAAAAGCTTAACCCATGCCATTCTACACCAAACCAATCCTGAAAAATATAATACAAATTGGGATACATCTGTTAGTTGCGGTTTTTAAAAATTTAGGAGTGCAATATACTACTTCATTCAATATTACTACATTATAACAGAAAGCCCCCTGTTAAAACAAGGGGCTTGTATAGTACTTACTGAATAAATTCATTAATTACAATGTTGCTCAAATGCACCAATCAGGTTCTCTGCAATCATTTGTGCACTGCGACCTTCAATATTATGGCGCTCAATAAAATGAACCAGCTTGCCATCTTTAAATAATGCAATAGCGGGTGAAGACGGTGGATAAGGCATCAGGTGCTCTCTTAATTTATTTACCGCTTCAATATCAAAACCAGCAAAACTGGTGGTTATATGATCAGGCTTTTTTGCAGTATTGTGTACCGCCATTAAAACACCCGGACGGGCAGTACCTGCACTGCAACCACAAACCGAATTGATCATTACTAAGGTAGTGCCTTTTTCGGCCAAAGTATTTTCAACTGCCTCAGCGGTTAACAGTTCAGAAAAACCGTTTTCTGTTAACTCTTCTTTCATGGGAATTACAATTTCTTCTGGATACATATCTTTTATTATTTTTTGTAGAGTGTAAAATTACATACTTCTTCTAAAATATATTCACCCCTTTTATAGTATTCCCAATATCGAAATCAATTAATCCGGAAATAATGGCACCGCAATTAATCAATAACCGACATAATGGCTACAAATTTATTGCAGTCTTGAAACTTTGTCTTTAAAAAATGGGTTGGAATATAATTTGACGATAATTAACCGTAAACAAAAAATTTAAAACCTAAAAAAATAATAGCTATGACATTTGTAAAAGTTAACAACCCGATCAACAAAACCTTTGACGGTTTGATGAATGAATTATTCAACGAATTGCCGGTAAATTTTGGTAAGTCAATCAGGGAAGATGTATTGCATTTCCCACCTGCCAACATTATTGAAAAAACAGACCTGTACAAAATTGAGCTGGCAGCACCAGGTATGGAAAAAGCTGATTTTAATGTAAAACTGGATGGCAAGATTTTAACCATCAGCGCCGAAAAGAAAATAGAAGCAGCTGTGGAAAACGAAAAAATGATTCGCAAAGAATTTGGTTACAAATCTTTCAAACGCAGTTTTACGCTGGATGAAAAGATTGATGCAGCCAACATTACAGCGAAGTACGAAAACGGAATTTTAACGCTGGAACTTCCTAAAAAAGAAGAAGTGAAAGGCGGAACAAAAGATATTACGATTCAATAAGCGAAGTTTTTTTCATAAATATACAGTTGGTTTGGTTCTGAATTTATTCAGAGATAGTCCCTCTTATTCTTAAGAGGGGCTTTTTTATAACCACAATTACCAAGGAGCCAACAAAGTATTTCCTTCGGAAATAAATAATTGCCACAGAGGCACTGAATCACAGAAAATACATTTATCAGTTTCCGTACTTCTGTGCCTCTGTGGCAATTTTAAAACCCACAAAGTGGGTTTATTTATGATTTTGTGGTAAAATTTATTCGCAATTGGTTTTTCGCCTTGTATCCAGTATGTACTGTATTTTCCAAATATTGTTCAACCGTACCAGTTGAAATGAATTTACTCCACAACTATAAAACTTTCCGTTAAAGTATAATTTAAAGGGAGTCCATACAGCAGCCATGGGGCCATCAATTTTAAGGTCTTTAAAAACGATCTGTTCATCAGCTGCACCTGCAGGAATGGTAGCTATGATCTTTGCAAAATCTGATGGTGTTTCTGTTGTAATGATTGTTTTGCCTTCTTTGTCTTTACCAAAGGTTTGCAAAACAGCTGATTCTGTAAAACAGGATTTTACTAAGACAGTATCACTGTTCTTCATACCAGTGAACATGGCATTTATCACCATTTTTATTGAGTCCTCAGCATTTTGTGCATAGGTGGTACTGCCGGTAATTACAGTTGCTAAAAGCAACAACAGAAGGGATTTGTTAAGTTTAATTTGCATAGCTGTTTTTTAAATGAATATAAAAATAGGCAACACAAAGTTTGCCTATAATAAAATTACATGAGTGGTTACGCTGCTATTTATATCCTAAAATTTTCAACATGCTTTGCGAAGTTTGCTCCTTTGCATAAACCCATTCTATCAACTTGCCGTTTTTATCCCTTTCAATGATCACGTGTTTTGGCGAAGGAATCAGGCAATGCTTGATGCCTCCATAGCCGCTTATCTGGTCCTGGTAGGCTCCTGTATGAAAAAATCCGACATACAGAGGTTCTTTATTCGTCTCAAGCCTGTCTTCGTTGGTAGTTTTTACTTTGGGCAAAAACACTTCATTAATATGCTCTTCGCTATCGTAGTAATCATGCCCATCGCAGGTAATGCCACCTAAAACAATACGTTGATATTCGTTATCCCATTTGTTGATAGGCAGCATCAGAAATTTTTCACCAATGCCCCAGGTGTCGGGCAGTGTAGTAATAAAAGAAGAATCAATCATGTACCAGGTTTCCCTGTCGTTTTGAATTTTTTCGCCGATAACGCTATAAATATGAGCCATGCTCTCTCCTACCGTAAAACTTCCAAACTCTGTGTAAATGTTTGGCATTTGCACTTTGGCTTTCTTGCAGGCAGTTTTAATATTACCAACTATTTCATTTATCATAAACTGGTAATCATAATTAAAACCCAGCGAATGTTTAATAGGAAAACCACCGCCAATATTTATTGAATCCAGTTCGGGACATATTTTTTTTAACTGGCAATACAGTGCAATACTTTTTTGCAGTTCACTCCAGTAATAAATATCATCCTTAATGCCTTTGTTTAAAAAGATGTGCAGCATTTTTAACTGAAACTTATCTTCATAACCTTCAATTTCATCTACGTAAAATTCCAGTACATCTTTTGCTTTTATACCCAGCCTGCTGGTATAAAAAGGAAAAGAAGGTTCTTCCTCAGCCGCTATCCTTATGCCTAATTTAAAAGGCTCACCGGTGCGGATATTCCGCTTGTACATACTCAGCTCTTCTTTATTATCCAATACCGGAATTACATTTTTAAACCCGTCGTTGATCAGCTTTGCAATGCGGCTGGTATAATTTTTTTGTTTAAATCCGTTGCAGATGATATGAATATCCTTATTTAGTTTTCTTTTTTTATACAACGAGTTGATGATATCAATATCGTAAGCATACGAAGTTTCCAGGTGTATATCGTGTTTTAATGTTTCTTCCACAATAAAACTAAAATGAGAGCTTTTGGTGCAATAGCAATAATTATACTCTCCTTCGTACTTATGTTTTTTAAAAGCATTGGCAAACATCTTTTTAGCCTTATTTATCTGCATACCTATTTTGGGTAGGTAGCTAAGTTTCAGCGGTGTACCATGTTTATCAATAAGTGCTTTTATATCCACACCATTGTATTGCAAATAATCATCCTTCAGTTTAAAATCTTCCTGCGGAAAATTGAAAGTTTGCTGTACAAGACTGTCGTAAGTATTATTCATTAATTGATTTAACTGTTTTGATTTAGAGATATTTTTAACAAAAGTAGCTTAATGTAAATATTATAGGTATAAAAAAAACCGGTGGCGATAAAATCACAACCGGTTTTTCATTAATTCATACAGCAGATTACTTTACTGAATCTATTAATTTCTTGAATGTTTCCGGCTCATTCATAGCCAGATCTGCCAAAACCTTGCGGTTCAGGTCAATTCCTTTAACGGCCAGTTTGTTGATGAACTGGCTGTAAGTCATGGTACCTTCTTCCCTTACAGCTGCATTAATACGTGCAATCCATAAAGTGCGGTACTCACGCTTTTTTAATTTACGGCCAACGTAGCTGTACGTTAAACCTTTTTCCATTACGTTTTTGGCAACGGTGTATACATTTTTACGCTTACCATAGTATCCTTTGGCAGCTTTTAATATTCTTTTGCGGCGGGCCCTGCTGGCTACTGCATTTACTGAACGTGGCATATCTTAATTAGTTTAAAAGTTAAAAGTTTAGTGTTGAGATCCTGATTTATTTAAGTCCCAATAAACGCCTTACAAAGTGCATGTTAGAATCTGCAACAACACCGTCCTTACGCATAGCACGCTTGCGTTTGGTAGATTTCTTTGTTAAGATGTGACGTTTAAAAGCTTTCTGAAATGTGATCTTACCTGTACCGGTAACTTTAAAGCGCTTCTTGGCGCTGCTGTTGGTTTTAACCTTTGGCATTACATAACTGTTTTTAGTTACTCCCTACTGGCGGTTCCGAAATGACGGGACACTTGTTGAGCCTTGTGGGAAATGTCTGAAAAAGACGTATTTATCTCTTTCGGGCGGCAAAGGTAAGGGAAAACGGGTACAATTGGAGTTATTTTTAGAAGTTTTTTAGCATGGTTTACTAGTGTTCTATTATACCACCACTATAAGTACCAGACATATTTGCCTTTACATTAAAGCTATTAAATTTTACAAAAAAGCACTAAATGCTTTTGAATACAATTAAATTTTTATATATTGTAAGCTATCCATAACCTTTCAATTTGATAGTATGCCCACATTCACTTTTTACGGCACCAAAGCCGAAATGCCATCCGATAGTTATCTGCAGTTAAAAAGCGTACAGCCCAATATACAGGCAACAGAATTTGTGGCCCTCTCGGTAAGATCCGGCGATGCCAAAGCGGAAATAATAGAAACCGCTGATGACGATCTGGTGGTAATGCAATTGAGTAATGATGTTGAGTGGCATTACCGTGCAGATGATTTTGAATCTTTTTTAAAAACCAAACCTGGTACAAATCGCGGAGGAAAGAAAGGAGAACTGGAAGTGCCTTCATTTTTCACTTCACCCGGCGAATCCAGAGGAGGTGCCGGCGATATCATTAAAACGAAGGGGCTGAAAATTATTACCGGCATGGTTGCCAAAGGTGCAGCCCAGTTGCTGGTAACTAAAATGGAATCGGGCCTTGCTGCCGGGCTGCATGGATTAAATGACAAGTTTGAGTTCATAAAATTTGATGCAAAAACTGCTGAAAAAAATAAACCTTACCTGCTCTTTATTCATGGAACCAACTCGAACACCGAAGGGGGTTTTAAAGAATTAAGAACAAACAGTGCATATAACAAACTGTTTGCTTTTTACGAAGGCAGGGTGCTTGCATTTGAACACAAAACACTATCTGAAAGCCCTATAAAAAATGTAACTGATCTATTAAATGCTTTGCCTGCAGAGATCAATATTGATATTGTTTCTCACTCAAGAGGCGGTATTGTTGCCGACCTGCTTGCACGATGCAGTAATGGCGAAAAGCCATTCGACAACAATGAAATTGGCATCATCAATAACAACGAAGATTTTAAACCATTAAAAAATGAAGCGACTGTAGTCAACAGTGCAGCGGCCGCAAAAAAAATTGTAGTAAGAAAAATGGTGAGGGTAGCATGCCCCGCAGCCGGAACCGTTTTGATTGACAGCCGCATGGATAACCTCGTAAATGTTTTTTGCAATTTGCTTAAACTGATACCCGGCGCAGCCGCCTGCATGCCTTTTACTTTGTTTCTTGATTTTGCCAAAGCTGTTGTACACGAAAGAACTGATATCAATGTTTTTCCCGGGGTGGCTGCACAAATACCGGGTTCCCCCCTGTTGCGTTTGCTCAATAATCCAAACCGACAAATAAGATCTGAACTCTTTGTTATTTCGGGCGATGTTGAGCGTTCGGGCATTTTAAAAAGCCTGCTGGTGATGTCTACCAATCTATATTTTGGAGAAGCACATGATTTGGTTGTAAACAGCAATTCGATGTTTAGAGGCACGTACAGGGAAACCCAGGTAAAAGAACATTTTGAACAGGAAGCTTCGGTAAATCACTTTAATTATTTTAAAAATAAAACAAGCCAGGATGCTTTGCTGGCTGCACTTATAGATACGCAAAAGATTGAAGCACTTTACCAGGTTATTGGTGCAACTGCCAATATTTCTATTGTACACAAACGTGGCGTAACTGGTAAAAAACCTGCTGTGTTCATGCTGCCGGGTATTATGGGCAGCAATTTAGATGACGTTAATAAAAAAGACAGGCTATGGCTTAATTATATCGGCATTGTAACAGGCGGTTTGACAAAGTTAAAAATTGATGCCTCAAATATAGAAGCAGCAAATCTGAATGGCCAGACATACAATAATCTCATTAACTACCTCTCTGCCGACTTTGATGTTTATCCTTTTGCATACGACTGGCGTAAGGATTTAGCAGATGCTGCAAAACTGCTGGCAAAAGCAGTGAAGCAGGAATTAGAAAATAAAGAAAGAACAAATCATGAATTTCATTTCATTGCACACTCCATGGGTGGGCTATTGCTAAGGGCTATGATTCAAATGGAACCGGCTTTGTGGAAACAGATAACCACATCTAAAAAAACAAAAGTGTTGATGATGGGCGTGCCCAATGAAGGTTCATTTGGCACCATACGCATATTGTTGGGCAAAGACGGTATCATTAAAAAACTGGCCCTGCTTGATTTTATCCACACAAAAAAACGCCTGCTCGAAATGTTTAAAGAATATCCGGGGCTGGTACAATTGCTTCCGAAAAATGCAGAAGGTATTTTTGATAGCAAAAAATGGAAAGAACTGGATACGGCAAATAACGAATTTACCGCTGTTCCCACAGCTGCTGTATTAAAGAAAGGACTTGATTTTTACAATGCCATACAGCATACAGATTATGATAATACTGTTTTCAGGTATATAGCCGGGCAGGATGATGAAACTCCCGAAAACTATTTTATTGAGAAAGGAAAAATAAATTTTACCTCAACTTCGCAGGGAGATGGAAGGGTTTTATGGAGTACTATACCTCCAACATTAAGTGCCGACAATATATATTATGTAGCAGCCGATCATGGTGGCATACCAAGCCTGGAAGATGCATTTGAAGGCTTTAAGGAATTACTGCAGAAAGGAGAAACAGACCAGCCGGCATTATCCAGAACAAAACCATTCTCACGTGGTACAGATGGTGTACAAATAATGGCCGACAGTGATTTTGCATCAATACCAACCGATGAAGAATTAAATAATGCCATTACAGGTGGCAAGGGTAAGTTGAAAAAAACAAAAGGCAAAGAGATTATCAGTATTTCAGTTATCAACGGTGATTTAGTGCATTCGCAATACCCCGTGGTTGTTGGCCATTTTAAAGGAGATGGAATTGTTTATGCCGAAAAATACCTGGACAGAGCCCTTGGTAATAAACTAAGTGAATATCATCTCGTAAATAATTATCCCGGAGATATAGGCACACACCTGGTGATATTAGAAGAAGATGCTGCCCCCGATACGATGATATGCAAAGGTGGAGTTGTAGCAGGGCTGGGCGAATTTGGATCACTTACCGAAAGCCGCCTGCTGGTAACATTAACACAGGCATTTCTTACCCTGGCAATAAAAGTTAACGAGCGTGCCACCACAAAAACTGATGGCGAAGCCTTGAGTACAGATTTTGGTATATCGGCTTTAATGATAGGCAGTGATTTTGCAGGATTGAGGATCAGCACATCTGTAAAAACCATACTGATGGCCGTGTTGCAGGCAAACGAAAAATTGGATGCCATGTCTAAACAGGAAGGAATGCCAAAGATCTATAAAAAAATAAACCGGGTAGAATTAGTTGAAATATACCAGCACAAATCTATACAGATAGGCCGCATTTTAAAAGGTTTTCTTGCAGAGGATGGATTCAGTAATTTCAAATTTGCACCACCGGTGATAACCAAAGGTTCGGGTGCATTAAAAGTTATTCCGGATGAAAACATGCAGGATAACTGGCACAGACTTGAAGTTTCGGTAGCAACAAAAGGTGGCGAAAATCGCCGTGTGCTGCCGATTCATTTTACTTCCATAACGGATAAAGCACATGCAGATGAAGAAACCCTGCCCGCAAACCGGATGATGGTGGAATCACTTATTGAAAAAGTTGCCAGGCACTCACAATGGAACAAAGAATTTTCGCAAACCCTGTATGAGCTGTTAATACCAAATGAATTTAAAGGCTATGGCTCAAACCTGCGCAACCTGGTACTGCAGGTAGATGAGGAAACCGCACGCTATCCCTGGGAATTACTGCATGATGCCAATGGCATTTCTGAAAAACCCATGGTCATCAATACGGGTATCATACGCCAGTTAAGATCGGGAGAGCAGCGTGAAAATGTGATCATGAATAACAGCAACAGGGCATTGGTAATTGGTAATCCATATACTGATGACCAATACCCTTCGTTACCGGCTGCCGAAAATGAAGCGCTTAATGTTTCAAAAATATTGGCCGGCAATGGTTTGGAAACAACCGAAAGCATAGGAGAACAGGACACTGATATTGTTCAGAAAATTCTTAATAAAAGTTATAAAATAATTCACATCGCCTCTCATGGCATCGTTGGCAAAACAGCCGATGAACCAACAGGTGTGGTTATTGGTAAAGAAATGATCTTCACAGCAGCTGATTTCGACAGGATCAGAATCGTACCGGAATTTGTATTCATCAACTGCTGTTCTTCCAACGAGTACGACATGAAAGTTTTAGACCAGATGCGTAAAAAATACGACCTGGCTGCCAGTGTAGGAACACAGTTGATCCAGATGGGAGTAAAAGCAGCCATTGTAACCGGTTGGGAAATTGATGATGATGCTGCCGCTTTATTTTCAGGCACTATTTATAAAAAAATGTTTGAGGGCAAATCATTTGGCGATGCGGTGAGAGATGCCAGGGAAGCAACTTACAACCTGTATGGACAAACAAATACCTGGGGCGCTTATCAATGCTATGGCGATCCGTTTTATACTTTTAAAACAGCCAAGTCATGGGCAAAAAAACAAAAATTCAATTTTTCAGATGCCGAAGAAGTGATTTACCAGCTGGATAATTTTATCAGTGAACTTACCAGCAGCGCCAAAAGAAAAACATATGAAGAAGCTAAGCCAACCATCGACGCTATAATAAATGCATTGCTCCCTGAATGGAAGACAGACGGAAGGATTGTAGAAAGATTGGCTGAATTATATAAAACACTCAACGTGTTTGACAAGGCTTTGGAATATTACGAACAGTTATTTATGCTGGAAAATGCCTGCTATACTATCAGAACAGTTGAACAGTATTACAACATTAGTGTAAAGCATGCTACAGCACTGTTTAATGCTAAAAAAATAACTGCTACGGTAGCAAAAACAAAAATAAAAGAAGCTACAGAGGGATTGAAAAGCTTAAAAGGAGAAACCATTGAAAGGAGCAGCCTGATTGCGGCATGTTACAGGAGGTTATTTGATGTAGACAGAAAAAATGAAGCTGCACTGATCAATGCAGCCGAATATTACAGAAAGGCATTTGAATATGGGAACAGGCTTTTGAATACCATTGATTATTATCCATACTTTAACTGGCTGCATTTTGCTTTGTTGCTTTCGCACAAAAAAAATGAGTATATAATTATACCTGCAGATATTGAAAACCTGAGTGCTAAAGCACTAGACAATGCCAGGCAGCAAAATGCCGCCAGTCCTGGCTTTTATCATAAAACAGCAGGCTCCTCTTTCCATATTGCCGGCTTGCTTACTGCAACAACAATTGCTGATATTGAAACACACAGAAAAGCAGTTCTTAAAAATTTTAAAGATGCATGGAGCCGGGAAGGCCGCATAAATGATAAGGATTCATTTATAAGCTATCTACAATTTATTGTTTCCTTATTGGGATCGAAAAACCCTAAGCTGAAACTACCTGCTGATAAAATAAAAGCTTTGAATAAAATTGCAGAGGATATTGAGAAAAATAAATAATACAGGATAATGTTTGGCTGAAGATGTAACTGTTAATTTGATTAACGCATTATTCATCCATTCCCTCGCTGCCGGCCGCTGTTTTACTGGAATTTTTAAGCATCTGGCTGATGGTATCAATCTCTGCCGGTGTAAAATAACGCCACTTGCCGGGTGGCAGGTTGGTCAATGTCATGTTCATAATGCGGGTGCGTTTCAGGCTTTCTACATTATAACCCAGTGCTTCACACATGCGCCGTATCTGGCGGTTGAGGCCCTGCACCAGGATTATTTTAAAACGGTTTGGCCCTTCTTGTTTTACAAAACATTTTTGAGTTACGGTTCCTAAAATGCGTACCCCGTTCCGCATTTTTTGTATAAAATCAAGCGTGATTGGTTTATCAACTGTAACCATGTATTCTTTTTCGTGCTGGTTGCCGGCACGAAGGATTTTGTTTACAATATCTCCATCGTTGGTTAAAAAGATAAGCCCTTCACTACGTTTATCAAGCCTGCCAATCGGGAATATTCTTGTTTTATAATTTACAAAATCAATAATATTGGTTTTGTCTTTCAGATCAGTGGTACAGGTAACACCTTTAGGTTTATTGAGTGCCAGGTAAACAGCTGTCTTCTTTTTCTTTCCTATTGATTCGCCATCTACCAATACTACATCTCCTTCCCTTACACGGTTTCCTTTCATGGCTTCTACTCCATTGATAGTAACCCTTAGTTGCTCAATGTATTTATCTGCCTCCCTGCGGCTACAGAAACCTGTTTCGCTGATGTATTTATTTAAACTGGTATCCATGTTTTTGTAAAAATAAAAAAAGGGAAGCAAGAACTTCCCTTAAATTTTTATTATAGCAATTGTTATAATCGGTCTGCTTCCTGTTGTTTTCTTTTAGATAGTTTGGCTTTGGGCGCAAACATCACCAACATCCTTTTGCCTTCCATTTTTGGTAAGCCTTCTAAAGCTCCTACATCTTTTAAGCGATCAGCAAATTTCAATAAAAGTAATTCACCTCTTTCTTTAAACATGATGGCACGGCCTTTAAACTGCACATGCGCTTTTACTTTATCGCCATCACTTAAAAATTTTTCGGCGTGTTTTACTTTAAACTCAAAATCATGGTCATCTGTATTGGGTGTAAAGCGTATCTCTTTAACCTCGCTGGTTTTCGATTTCGCTTTCATCTCCTTCTTCTTCTTCTTCTCTTCGTACAAAAATTTATTGTAATCGATGATCTTACAAACGGGAGGTTTGGCTCCGGGAGAAATCTCTACCAGGTCAAGTTCCTGTTCTTTAGAAATTTTAATTGCATCGGCAAGGGAATAAACACCGGGTTCCAGATTTTCGCCAACCAAACGCACTTCAAGTGCTCTTATCATGTGGTTGGTGCGGTGTTCCTGTTGTTGTTCTTTTTTAAAGCGGGGGTTAAATGTGCCCCGGGGTCTTGGTGGAAATGCCATTTATTGTTTTTAGTTTATAATGTTGTTTGTGCTTATCAAAATTATCATTTTATTGCAGATAAGCTATTAGCAATATATTTATTTATTGTTACTAATCCAAATTTTACGGGTAATCAATTTCAATTCAGTCGTTATTCTGATACCCTGTCTTTTATTTCTGCAGCAATTTCCTGCACAAATTCATCAATCAATTTAACACCAATATCTCCTTTTCCCTGTCTTCTGATGGCAACTTTCCCTTCATTCATTTCCTTCTCTCCTATTACCAGCATGTAAGGTACTTTTGCTATCTCTGTATCACGTATCTTCCTGCCAATCTTTTCGCTACGGTCGTCAATTTCAGCACGAATATCAGCTTTTTTAAGCGTTTCCAGAATTGTATTTGCATAATCCATAAACTTATCGCTGATGGGTAATATTTTTACCTGCAGCGGTGCCAGCCAGGTTGGAAATTTACCGGCATAATGTTCCAGCAAAAATCCGATGAATCTTTCATGGGTTCCCAATGGTGCCCTGTGAATGATCAACGGCACTTCCGGGCTATTATCTTTATTGGTAAAGCTTAATTTAAAACTGCGGCCCTGGGCAAAATCTACCTGATTTGTTGCCAGGGTAAACTCACGTCCAATGGCACTCCATATCTGCACATCAATTTTGGGTCCGTAAAAAGCTCCTTCCCCTTTCACTTCCACATAAGGGATATTGCTTTCAATCAATACATTTCTAACCAGTTCTTCAGTCTCTAACCAAAGCTCAGGCTCATTTACATATTTCTGTCCTAATTTTTCAGGATCGTGTAAACTCAGGCGCATCACATATTTCTCAATACCAAATATTTTAAAATACTTCTGGTACATTTCATTTACTGCTCTAAACTCCTGTGCAAAGTCTTCCTTACTGCAATAAATATGGGCATCGTTCATGTGCAGGCAACGCACCCGCATAAGGCCAAATAATTCACCGCTCTGCTCAAAACGGTAGCAGGTTCCGTATTCTGCAATGCGGTATGGCAGGTCTTTATAGCTCTTTGGCTCTGCATCAAAAATTTTATGGTGATGTGGACAGTTCATTGGTTTCAGATAATAAGTTTCGCCATCCATTTTCATGGGCGGAAACATACTATCTGCATAATAAGGCAAATGACCGCTGGTTAAATACATATTCTCTTTGGCAAGATGAGGCGTAACCACACGCTTGTAACCGGCTTCCTTTTCAGTCTGTTTGGCAAGCGCTTCCAGTTCTTCAATAATAATGGTACCATTCGGCAGCCACAAAGCAAGGCCGGGTCCTACATCATCATTAAAAGTAAAAATGCCAAGCTCTTTACCCAGTTTACGATGATCTCTTTTTTTAGCTTCTTCCAGCATCAAAATATATTCATCCAGTTCTTTCTGCTCTGGAAAAGTAACGCCATAAATACGGGTAAGCTGTTTGTTTTTTTCATCGCCTTTCCAATAAGCGCCGGCAATGCTGGTAAGCTTAATGGCTTTAATAAAACCGGTATTGGGAATATGTGGCCCACGGCACAAATCGGTAAAACCTCCCTGTGTGTAAAAAGTAATTTCGCCATCGGTTAAATTACTCAGCAGGTCCAGTTTATATTCGTCGCCTTTTTCGGTAAAGTACTGCACAGCTTCCGCCTTGGGCATTGGCTTACGGATAAAAAGATTTTTTTGCTTTGCCAGTTCATTCATCTTTTTTTCAAGCGAAAGCAAATCCTCTTCAGTAATTTTTCGATCGCCCAAATCCATATCGTAATAAAAACCTTTGTCAATAGCAGGCCCTACCCAGAATTTAACCCCTGGAAAAGCGCCTTCCACAGCCTCTGCCATTAAGTGAGCAGATGAATGCCAGAATGTTGCTTTACCATCTGCATCATCCCAGGTAAGTAATTTTAAAGAAGCATCTGTATCAATGGGCCTGTGGGCATCCCACACTTCGCCATTAATGCTGGCGGCCAATACTTTTCTTGCCAGGCCTTCGCTGATGGATTTGGCAACTTCAAATGCAGAAGAACCTGCTTCATATTCTCTTACTGCCCCGTCGGGTAATGTTATCTTTATCATATCTTTAGTTGAAATGTCATTGGTCAGTTGTTATTAGTCATTGGCCGGTAGCCGTTAAATACAAGTGCTAAGCAAGTGCCTTAAAAATGACTGAATGACAAATGACTAATTTCCAGGCTGCAAATTTAACGAAGTATTAGCTATGGAAAAATTTATCTAAAATATCTTTGTGTTGATGAAAAGAATTGTACCTCTGATTTTATTTGTTTTTATTAGCTCCTTCGTTTCCGCCCAAAACTTTACCGGGCAATGGAAAGGCGAATTTATAGATAAAAGCACGTCCTTTACCGGCTGGGGCGGCGATAGATGCGAATATGTACTGGAGTTGGAATGCAGCGGCAATAAAGTTTCCGGCTATTCTTACACCTATTTCAGCGATGGCGGAAAACGCTACTACACCATCTGCAAATTAAATGGCACTATTAATAAAGCCAGCAAATCAATTGAAGTAAAAGAGATAGAACGCACAAAGACCAATGTGCCGGTAACCATCCGCAACTGTTTTCAGATTCACCGTTTAACTTATTTTCAAAAAGGCGATGACCTGTCGCTGGAAGGAAGTTGGGTACCCGTTCCCAACCAGGAAGGTGATTGCGGATTTGGTACAACCGTTTTATCACGCAGACTTTTGCAAAAGAATGCGGCCTATTTAAAAAACCCTATCACTAAATCAACACCCGCAGTAAAACCAAAGCCAGTACAGGCTGCCCCACCGGTAGTAAAAAATATACCAAAAAAAACCACACCGCCGGTAGTAAAAGTTCAACCTAAAACTACACCTCCGGTTGTAAAAAAAGATGTCAAAAAAACTACTGTACCACCGGTTGTAAAAACAGAGCCAGTAAAAAAGCCCGATACGCCGGCAAAAGAAGTAATCACCAATAATTTGCCAACTCCACCTATAGTTACAAAAACAGAACCGGTAATAAATAAAACTTCGGAGGCTGTTTATAAAAAACGCAACAGCGAGCTTTTAAAAACCATCGAAATTGACAATGCCAGTTTTACCGTTGACCTATACGACAATGGCGAAATTGATGGCGACAGCATTTCGCTGTTTTTTAATGGAAACCTCATCCTGTCTCACAAGCGTTTGAGCGATAAAGCCCTAAGGCTTAAACTTGAAGTTGACAAGGATAAGGAATTAAATGAACTTATAATGTATGCCGAAAACCTGGGTACCATACCTCCAAACACAGCTTTAATGGTAGTAAATGACGGCGATAACCGCTATGAAGTACGCATTTCATCCGACTTGCAAAAAAGCGGTGTAATACGTTTTATGCATAAGCCAAAAACGAAGCAATAAAATAGCTGGTTGTACGTTATTAAAGCAACCAATATTTTATTACCGATGAAAACTACTTATACCTCCCTTCTTTTTATTGCAGGATTATTTTGTGTTACTGTGTTCAGTAATTCCTGCGCCAAGGCAGATACAAGCACTGATTTACCAAAAGAACAGCAGGTTGTGGGCGAATGGGTTATAAACCGTGTTCAGCTCAGGTTATATCAGAATGGTGTATTTATAAGAGATACCATCATAAAATCAACCCCCAAACCCAAAAATTTTGTACGATTTGGTGCGGATGGAAGTTTTGAATACAAACTCAACAGCACTACATCTGATATAGGAACTTATGAATTTGGAAGTGCTTCTACCTTAGTTACCAACTCATCTCCCAAAAGTTATAACTGGAGTATGATCACGCTGACAAATGTGTTGTTCACGTTGGTCTCAAAGGGATCTGACCCGGCTTTTCCCGGTTATTATGTGGAGCGGTACCAGACTTTTACACGCTAACCCCCAATTATATTTCAATACTAAACACAGCATCAGTTTAACACTGATGCTTTTTTGTATTAGAACTTTACGTTCCAGGTTATTGAAGGTATTACCGGAAATAAGGAAACCTGTTTAGCCTGTATCTCCAATGTACCATTAAAAGGGCTGCCTGTTTGATCGAAGTAAATGAAGTAAGGATTTTTACGGTTGTATGCATTGTACACACTAAACACCCACTCACTTTTCCATTTGCGCTTGATATTTTTCTTTGGCGTTAAAATAGCAGCAAAGTCCAAACGATGATAAGAAGGAAGACGGTATTCATTAATGCGGCTGTACTCCTGAGTAAGTATTCCGCCTACAATATAAAACCGTTGCGGTAATGTTGCAGAATTGCCCGTACCAAAAACAAAGGATGCAGATAGTTTCCATTTTTTATTAAGTTCGTAAATAGCCACTACGCTCATATCATTTCTGCGGTCGTATTTTGCCGGGTATTTCTCGCCAAAATTTAATGTGGGAAATTTGCGCCAGGTCCAGCTTAATGTATAACCTATCCAACCGGTTAAACGGCCCTTGGTTTTATTAACAAAAAACTCAGCACCATAACTCCACCCCTTGCCAAATGCAAATGAGTTTTCAGTATCATCCAGGCTGCTGGGTATATAGCCTTCTTTATATTCAATCTGGTTCTGCATCTGCTTGTAATACAGTTCTACAGATGTTTCGTACATATTATCCTTAAAGTTTTTAAACAGTCCTGCTGCATACAACCAGCTGATCTGTGGTTTTACTTTATAAGTGCTGGGCACCCAAATATCAGTGGGCAAAGTGGTGCCTGCATTGCTTACCAGGTGTATGTATTGCAGGTTGCGGGTTACCGATCCTTTAATAGAAGTTTCATCATCCAATGCATAGCGAAAGGTAAAGCGTGGCTCCAGGCCGCCATAATTTTTTACAGCTTTTCCTCTTCCAAAAACAGTACTGTCCGTTCGGTTTCCATTGTCATCGGTCTGGTAAATTTTATAAGGCCCGGTCTGTTGAAAAAAACTATACCGTAACCCCGCATGAATTTTTATTTTTTCATTGATCTCCCAGTCATCCTGCAAATAAACTGCTGCTTCGTGGGCGTATTTTATTTGCGCATTGTTGGGTTTAAAAACAGTGGAATCCTGTTTGCCGCTGATTACAGAAGGCGTGAATTTATGGTACGTGTAAATACCGCCGAATTTCAGTTTATGGCCGGTATAAGGATACAGGTCAAAGTCCTGCTTTAAACTTAAGTCCCTGATACCCGACGCAAGTTTTAATTCAAAATCATTTTGAACAGCATTAAAAGTGAAATTATAATCGTTGTAAACTGCTGTAGTATTTCCAAAAAGTTTGTTATTAAAAACATGATTCCAGCGCAAAGTGCCAGTACTGTTGCCCCAGGGAATATTAAACTTCAAACTCTGTTTCCCATTCACATAATCAAAAACATCACGGCCAAAATAACCACTCAGGTAAAGCCTGTCTTTATCAGAAAAAATATAATTGACTTTGGCATTCAGATCATAAAAATAATACCCGCTTCCCTTAAACTGGCTGCCCGATTTTATGAATGGTTTTGCAATAGCATCTATATAAGTACGGCGCCCGGAAACTATAAAAGAGGATTTATTCTTTTTAAGCGGTCCCTGTATCGAAAGCCGGGAAGCAATTACACCAATACCGGCATCTACCTGTAATTTTTGATTGTTGCCTTCTTTCATCGAAACATCCAGCACACTTGATAAGCGCCCACCGTACTGAGCCGGCATACCGCCTTTTATAAGCGTTACATTTTTGATGGCATCGGCATTAAAGATGGAAAAGAAGCCAAACAGGTGGCCCGTATTGTAAACCGGTGCATCATCCAGTAGTATCAGGTTCTGATCGGGCCCGCCGCCCCTTACATATATACCTGCACTACCCTCGCCTGCATTACGCACACCGGGTAAAAACTGGATGGTTTTCAGCAAATCAACTTCGCCCAAAAATGCCGGGATAGATTTTATCTGTTCTATGGGCAAAGTAAATTTTCCCATCTGCGCATTCTTCACATTGGCATCTCTTTTTTTGGTAGATACCACTACTTCCTCAGCCAGGTAAGATCTTGGTAAAACATCAAAATTGATCTTTGTATCGGCACTCAGATCTATGGAAACTGCTTTAATACGATACCCAATAAAAGTACAGATGAGTATATATTGTCCTTCGTCGAGTGTGATGGAATAAAACCCATACAGGTTACTGCTGATGCCCTTTGTTTTGCCCTGCACGGCAATAGTGGCCCCAATCAGGGTTTCGCCATTCAGCGAATCCTTGATGTATCCACTGATGGTGTATTTGTTTTGCGCCAAACTTGTATGTGAGCTCAACACAAACAAAAAAACAAAGAGGAATATTTTCATAGTTACTTAATTGCAGTTAATACCGGTATTTAAACGGTGTTATACTATTGCGCTTTGATGGTATCTTTTACCATACCGCAGTGCAGCATGGTTGCTTTAAATTCAGGATGATTTTTGCCTAAATATGGATTAATAATTTCTTTGGTTTTACTAACCCAGTTGGCTTCTTTTTCATCACCAAAAGCCATGGGGCAGTTTTGCCAGTACATTTTTTCTCCTTCGTAATTTATAATTTTAAAAAACGGGTAGAGGTTTTCAGATACCATGCTGAAATCTTTACGCATTTCCTGTATGTCAGTCATCGTTAAAATAGATTGTGCGTTACCTTTTATGCCATCAAAAGTGCCCATGGCAACTGCATAGACATTGGATGTATCCTTTTTCAATTCATCCATATGTATTGAATCAAGCAACTGTATAAATTTTCCTGCACTGGCTTTAACTCTTGCAGTATCTGCATCTACAAAAGCAGCCGACATCTCAAAATACGCATTCATAGCTGCAGCAACCGAAAGATTAAAAGTATCGGAATGTTTTTTTAAAGTAATAGGCTGCTGCTTTGGCCCGTGATCACCTCCGCCCGCAGTGCTGAACTTATACCACACATACCCGGCAACTGCCAGTATCACAATCAATATACCTAAAAGTACTTTTTTCATATTACTCATTTTTTTGCAAAGCTAACTACTCGGTAAATACATTGATGTGATACGTCAATTAATTTTTTGATAATATAACAGGAATTAAGCTTTAAGGTTCGATATTCGTTATTTTTGCCGCTTTATAACAGTTTCGAAAATTTATTATGCTTTTAGGATTACAAAATGTGACATTTGAATTTGGTGCCCGAACCATTGTGGAAGATGCAACCTGGCATATACAGCCCAACGAACGTATTGGTTTAATTGGCTATAATGGTACCGGAAAATCTACTTTGCTTAAAGTATTAACCGGACAGTACAGCCCTGCAAAAGGCACTGTGGAAAAAGGCCGGGAAACCACTATTGGTTTTTTACACCAGGACCTGCTGGGTTTTGATACCGATGATTCTATTCTGGAAGTGGCAATGGGTGCTTTTGAAAGAGTGAAACAATTAGAAAAAGAGCTTGAATTATTGGGGCATGAACTGGAAAGAACCGGTGATGAAAGCCTTGCTAATAAATATGCCGACTTATTGCATGAAATGGAAGTACTGGATGGTTACAGCATTCACCATCGTACCGAAGAAATTTTACAAGGCCTTGGTTTTGCCAATGCCGACCTGGGAAAACAGTACAAGAATTTTAGTGGAGGTTGGCGTATGCGGGTGCTTTTGGCAAAAATGATCCTGATGAATCCCGATGTGTTGCTGATGGATGAACCTACCAATCACCTGGATCTGCCGAGTATTGAGTGGCTTGAGAAATATCTGATACATTATCCCGGTGCTGTGGTAATAGTATCGCACGATCGTTTCTTTTTAGACAGGATGGTAAATAAGATTGTAGAGTTGTATCAAAGGCAATTACATTTTTATACCGGTAACTATACTTATTACGAACAGGAAAAAGCACTGCGTATTGATATGCAGCAAAAGGCTTACGAAAACCAGCAGGATTATATACGCCAGAACGAACGCTTTGTGGAGCGCTTTAAAGCAAAAGCCAGTAAAGCCGCTGCAGCGCAAAGTATTGTGAAGCGTCTTGAAAAATTAGACCGCATTGAAAATGTAGAACTGGAACGCCCCAATATGCGCATCAATTTTGCCATTGATAAAACACCGGGTAAAATCGTGGCCACTTTAAAACATGTAAGCAAGAGTTTTGGCGATGTGAAAATTCTGGAAGATACCGGAGCAGAAATTGACCGTGGCGATAAAATTGCATTGATTGGTGCCAATGGTAAAGGAAAATCTACTTTATTAAGAATTATTGCCGGCACCGAATCTTTTACTGGCGATCGTGAATGGGGGCATAATGTAGAAGAATCTTTTTATGCCCAGCACCAGTTGGAAGCATTGAACCAAAACAATGATGTACTGGAAGAACTGAAAGAAGCCCGTAGCGGAAAAAATGATCTGGAATTAAGAAGTTTACTCGGTGCTTTTTTGTTTAGCGGCGAAGCGGTGGAAAAGAAAATTAAAGTATTAAGTGGTGGTGAAAAAGCCAGGGTGGCTTTGGCAAAAACTATTGCCAGCAAAGCAAATTTTTTAATGCTGGATGAACCTACCAATCACCTGGATATTCACTCGGTTGATTTATTGGTAGAATCTTTAAATAAATATGAAGGTACCATCGTACTGGTAAGTCACGACAGGTATTTCATCAGCCGCATTGCCAATAAAATATGGGATATAGAAGATCATAAGATACGGGAGTTTAAAGGCACGTACACAGAGTATGAAGAATGGAAAGAAAGAAAAGAAAAAGCCGATGCTGCTTTGTTAAAAGCAGAAGCTACCAATAAGCAATTGGCAACAGGCAATAAGCAACAGGCAAAAGAATCGCCTGTAAAAGCAGAACAACCAAAACCCGTTACTCAACCAGCAGCTGCTACTCAAAACAGCAGTATTGATAAAGAACTAAAAAAGGAACTCACAAAACAGAAAACCCTTTTTAAACAGCTGGAAGAAAAAATTGCAGACCTTACTAAAAAGAAAGCACAACTGGAGCTTGACCTTGCATCACCTGATGTGTATGGAGATAAAACAAAATTCCTGCAAACAGAAAATGCTTATAAAGCAAATGCAGATGATCTGAAAAAAGCAAATGCAGAGTATGAAATTGTTTTTGAAAAGCTGATGGAGTTGGAGGAGAAGATTTGAACAAGAGATTATTTTCTTCGACTTAATACCTCATATAGAATGTAAATCAAAATCCCTTTGAGCAATCTGAGGGATTTTGTATTTGTGGTTTATCTCATTATTTTAAAAATAAGGGAAATTCTTCGGCGTGTTACCTAAAACAAAAATCCCCCCGATTACTCGGAGGGATTTTTTATATCTTTTAGAAACTATTAATAGTTGCTCAAAGTCATTTCTACTCTTCTGTTTTCTGCACGGCCTTTTGCTGTTTTGTTATCAGCAACTGGTTTGGTTTCGCCATAACCTGTAGATGATAAACGGCTGTCAGCAATTCCTTTGCTAACCAGGTAAGCTTTTACTGAAGCTGCTCTTCTGTTAGAAAGATCCATGTTGTATTCATCTTTACCTTGATCATCTGTATGACCATCGATCTGTACTTTGTAAGTAGGATTTTCATTTAAGATAGTTACAACATCATTCAAACGCTTGTTAGACTGAGCTAATAATTTATCGCTTGCAGTTGCAAAGAATACATTCTTAGCAGCTAAGTTAACACGCTTGATAATTTCTTCGCTGATTACAGGACAACCGAAGTTAGAAGCTGGTCCTTTTTCATTGATACATTTATCTTCTTCGTCATTTACTCCATCACCATCAGTATCAGGAATAGGACAACCTTGATAACGTGCAACACCTGGAACAGTTGGGCATTTATCAACTTCGTCATTAATACCATCTTTATCAGTATCAGGTATTGGACAACCTTGATAACGTGCTAAACCCGGTACATCAGGACATTTATCTTCAGCATCAGTGATACCATCTCCATCTCTGTCTGGGCAACCAGCTAAAGAAGCAAGACCCGGAACATCAGGACATTTATCATCAACGTCTAAAACGCCGTCATTATCTCTGTCTTTTGGAGGTTCAACAACTGGTGGTGGTGGTGGTGGAACAACTTTTGGTTTTTCTTTACCAATGTTCTGAGCTATACCAAAAGAATAAAACAGGTTATCACCTACTTTAGTATTCTTCTTGCTTAAATCCCACCTGTATTGCGCCTGAAGGAAAAGGTAAGTTACACTGTTGAAATTAACCTGTACACCAAGGCCAGCAGGTACATAAAAACCTAATTTATCAGTGTATAATCCGCCACCGATACCAACGGTTAAAAACGGGTTAATCAATGCTTGATCCGCAAAAGGGCGAACATTCACTGTAGGCTCAAGTTCAATACCAAATTCAGTTTTATCGGTTAAACCACTGCGCTTGGCACGGTAGTCACGAAAACTGGCATTTGCTTTTATTGCAACGTCTACTTTTGGATGAATACCTTTCCAGTATGACAAAGAAAATCCTTTGGTCATATCCTTAAAAGTACTGTAAACCTTCCCGGTAATAGGATCTTTAATACCTAAAGGGGCATTAAAATCCTGCATATTAAAATGAATACCGAAAAGTGGACCCTTTTTATCTCCAGATCCCTTTTTTGTCTTTTGGGAAAAGGCACTTGTGGCTAAAAGAGATAATGCCAGAATTAGTGTTAGTTTTTGTTTCATAAACTTTAATTTGATTAAAATTTTTATCTGAGTTATGTGCAAATATAATGTTAAATTAATGGAAAGGCAAAATTTGTAACTATTTTTATTATTTGTGCAAGATAGTTAAAATCAAACCTTTACCAATTTCCATTTCCCTTTTTTAAAAATAATAATGCTAATGATTGCTAAAACAGTTTCTGACACACCAATAGCAATATAAACCCCCGTTGGACCCATTTTCAGATATTTTGCCAACATCCAGGCCAAAGGTATTTGTAAAATCCAAAAAACGAACAGGTTAATATAGGTGGGCGTACGGGTATCCCCTGCCCCATTAAATGCCTGGCTTATTATCATACCGTAAGCAAAGAAAACATAGCCGATAGCCAGTATATGCAGGCATTCGGTGCCGGCCACAATAGCTGCTTTGTCCTGTGTAAAAAAGCGCATTAATGGTTCACCAAAAAGGAAGAATACAACAGCAACTACTGCAAAAAAACAGAAAGTAATAAAAGCTGTTCTCCAAACCGATTTTTCAGCTCTTTCGGGCTGATTGGCACCCAGGTTTTGCCCAACCAGTGTAGCTGCTGCATTTGCCAGGCCCCAGGCTGGTAAAATGGTAAAAATACAGATACGTATAGCAGTGCCATAGCCCGAAACAGCCGCAGTACCTGATTCTGCAATGATCATAGCTAAAAATATCCAGCTGCAACTGCCAATAATGAACTGAAACATACCACCAGCAGATGTTTTGAAAATACTGCGTACTAAATTGATTTTGATCTCAAATTGTTTTGCCGTAAGTTTTATTAATGATTTACCATTAAAAAGATAATAAAATTGAAGCAGTACAGCTATTGCTCTTCCGGTGGTGGTTGCCACGGCTGCACCCACTACGCCCATTTTAGGAAAAGGCCCTATACCCAGTATAAGCAATGGATCAAGCACTATATTGATTACATTGGCCAGTATTAAAACCCGCATGGCAATAGATGCATTGCCAGCACCTCTGAAAATAGCATTGTTTATAAAAAGTAAAACAATTACAATATTGCCGGTGAGCATGATCTGTGTAAACAAATAATTTTCCTGTACAACTTTATCAGATGCGCCCATCAGGCTCAATATTTCTCTTGGAAAAATAAAACCTATAACACTTACTATTAACGATAGAAACAAGCCCACTAAAATTGCCTGGGCTGCAATATCAGAAGCCGATTTAAAATTCTTTTCGCCTGCACGCCTTGCTACCAGTGCAGTTACGCCAATTGATAATCCCCAGGCAACTGAATATAAAATGGTGAGTGATGCTTCTGTTAATACAACTGTTGATGAGGCTTCAATGCCAATTTTATTTACAAAGTAAATATCAACAATTGCAAAAAGAGATTCCATGACCATTTCGAATATCATGGGAATGGCTAATAAAAAAATGGCCTTGTTTATACTGCCGGTTGTAAAATCCTTGATTTCGCCGGTAAGAGCCTGTGCAAATAATTTAAAAAAAGAAAAAATCTTCTGGGTTGAAAATGCCATGATAGTATATAGTATGTAGTTAAGTAAATAGATAAATCACAATACAGTTTTGCATTGTTAACGATTGCAGACCAAGGAAGAAAAATCTTTCCTCAGATTATAAAATACCTCATAGCAGTAAATTCTAGTATGCGAAAATAGAGATTTTATCTTTTTTACAAGAGAAATGTATAAAATAAAAAAAGCCTGTAAAGACTTTATGTTAAAACATCTTGTAAACTTCTTATTTAATTTGTAATCTGTTTTAAATTTTTCTGCTTAATTGCGAAAAATAAAAAGGGTGAAACCGCTATCAGTATTGCGTTTCACCCTTGTGATCTGGATTGGATTCGAACCAATGACCCTCAGCTTAGAAGGCTGATGCTCTATCCAGCTGAGCTACCAGACCATTTTTTTGCAGCCGCAAAGCTAAGAAAATTTTACTTTGCATTTAAACTAAATTGAAATGGATGTAAAAATGGAAGCTTCGTGGAAAGAGGTACTGAAAAATGAGTTCACAAAACCCTACTTCCAGCAGATTGTAACTTTTTTAAAAACAGAAAAAGCTGCAGGCAAGATTATTTACCCGCCTGGCTCTCTTATATTCAATGCTTTTAATCAAACACCATTCAATAAACTGAAAGTGGTTATCCTTGGTCAGGACCCCTATCATGGTGAAGGGCAGGCACACGGCTTAAGTTTTTCGGTACAAAACGGTGTTAAACCGCCGCCATCACTGGTTAATATTTTTAAAGAAATTCAAAGTGATATCGGTATTGCCATGCCTGCTCAATATGGCAACTTAACACGCTGGGCCGAGCAAGGTGTATTGCTGCTTAACGCTGCGTTAACAGTAAGAGCCAACGAACCTTTCAGCCATGCAAAATTTGGCTGGGCCGAATTCACCAATGCGGTTATTCAAAAAATATCAGACGAAAAAAAAGGAATTGTTTTTTTACTTTGGGGTAAGTTTGCGCAGGACAAACAGGTACTGATTGATGAAACAAAACATTTTATATTGAAAGCTGCCCACCCATCTCCTCTCTCTGCCCATGCAGGTTTTATGGGATGTAAACATTTTTCAAAAACGAATGAGCTTTTAACAAAACAGGGTATAGAACCAATTGACTGGAAATTATTAACACCGTAGAAAAGAAAAATTATAATGGGAGTTGTAAAAAATATTTTTGGAAGAATCTGGGCAATGTGGGGATTAATAACTTTTTTAATTACGTTCCTCATTATTTTTCTGCCGTCCATGCTTTCACATTTAATGGATGACCCAAAGGGACAGCGTTTTTTTATTGCCATATCAAAACTGTGGATGAATGTATGGCTGTTTTTAATTGGCTGCCCGGTTAAAGTAACCGGCAAAGAAAATTTTAAACCCGGCGAAGCGTATATAGTTGTCTTCAATCACAATGCATTACTGGATGTGCCACTGTCGGCGCCTTATGTACCCGGTGCAAACAAAACCATTGCAAAAGCATCTTTTGCAAAAATCCCTTTGTTTGGTTCGTTTTATGCAAGGGGCTCCATTTTGGTTGACAGGAAAAATGAAAAAAGCCGCAGTAAGAGTTTTGATGCCATGAAAAAAGTTTTGGCTAAAGGTATGCACATGTGTATATATCCCGAAGGTGCCAGAAACCGTAGCCCCGAACCCATAAAACCCTTTTACGACGGTGCTTTCAAGCTGGCCGTTGTTGCAAAAAAAGATATTATTCCATGCGTAATTACCGGCACAAAAAAAGCAATGCCCATCAACAAAAAATTCTTTTTATTACCAGTACGGCTTACCATGCATTTTTTACCGGCCGAAACTTCATCAGGAAAAACGGTTACTGAATTAAAAGAAAAAGTGCATGCTGAAATGCTAAAGGAATATGTAAACTATTTGTAAGCATTAATATGACTACTCAGCTTTATCATAATGACTAATGACCAATGACTAATGCCTTTTTACAGATCATAAAAATACCTCGTCCTGTTTATTTTCAAATCACGCAGCAAGCCAGATTTAGGGCTGATGCTGATATTGAATGAACGATACCTTCCTACCGGAGAAATATTGATTGCCATTTGCCAGCAATGCATCTCACGGGTAAGGTACATACTTATCATACCAAGTTCTTTCTGCGTAATATTATAAGAGCCGTTTATGCCGATCTGCCATTTGGGAGTAAGGTTTAAAGAGCCCGTCCAGCTTACATTCTGGGATACTGAGCCTTTATAACCCGTACCCAAACCATTGGGCACCCGGTTATAATTTAATGCATATTGAAAACTGATACTCCAGGGAATATTAAAATTTGCAAACTCTCCGGGATTGTTATTTATATATGCCGCTTCCTGCTGGTATTCATTCAGTGGCATGCCTGTTATTGGATTAAGCTGGCCATTGTTTTGTTGCAAATTGGTCATAGGCAGTTTCTCATTTTTATCCCCACCTTTAAACTGGCTTTGCACGGCAATGTTGGCGCTGGTTAATTTACCCAGGGCTACTTTTTCTCTCCAAACCATTTTATTAATAAACTCACCCTTGCTGTTTGTTAAATAAGGTACTACCACAGCACCTGCAGATATACTTATCTTTTCAAAAAGATTGGTACGCATGTTAATATTGAAAGGGCTTAGCTTAAAAGAGTCGAGCAAAAAATTATACGCACTGGTAATGCTTAATCCATCCAGCAGTGTTATTTTTTTAACAGCATCAGCAGCGGTATCTTTTTTATTACGCACTTTCATCTGCAGGTTATTATCTAATCCAAAACTAATTCCACCAAACCTGCCTTCGCCAAAGGCACCAAAAACACTACGTTCATAAACAGTATATCTTCCCTTGTTACCCGAAGTATCAATTTGGGTTGAATACCAGTACTGCCGGTTCATATCAGGCTTATAGTTAGCCGAAATGTTTGGTCTTATTTCATGGCGGATGGCCTGAACCTTACTTTTCTTTTTAAAAGTGTACATACCAAATACACGGGTAGTAACTCCAATTCCAAAATTCATTTCACGTGACGTAAAAAAACCGTTGCTGATGGTGGTATCTACTTTTTTATTTACAGGGTTCCAGCTGCGTACAAATTTTTCCTGGTACCATCTTTCTACATAACCTATGCTGGGTGCAATTTGAAAACTGCCCACCTGTGGTAATGATAATGTAATGGGCACATTATGATTGGCTCCCCATTTATAATTTTTGGCAAACTGATTAAAGAAACCGCCAAGCGTATCATAAAAAGAAGAAAGACTGCGAACATTTGTATTGAGTGCAATGCCCAGATTTTCGTACCACTTGTATTCTCCAATCACTTCCTTGCGCCTGAAAGGATAGAGTGTATTTACATTAAACCCGATATCCGGCAAATTGATATTCCATAATTTACTGTTGGTATTTTGATTATGATTGCCACTGATATTTAAATTGAAGGGTCTGTTTTTCCATATCTTAGAATAGGTGATGGAAGAATTAAGCTGGTTTTGAAAATTCCTTTGCGGGCTGTTTGGCACAGCAGAGTTAAAGCCACTGCTGCCGGCATTTAAGCTGGCATTAAAACTCACACCGGGCCTTGCTTTGGTATCGGAACTGTGGCTCCAGCGCACACTAAAATTTCTGGCGCCCGATTTATCCAGGTCACGCAAATGCTGAACATCTATTGTAAGATTTCCCTGGTACCGGTATCGCTTATAATACCTCGGACTCAGGTTGGCTGTCCATCCACCATAAGAATAAATGGTTCCTCTTAAAACAACATCCCACATATCGCTTAACACTTTGTAATAACCCAATCCTTCCAACGATAAACCCAATTGCTCATTGGCCGAAAAAGTTGGCGCCAGAATTCCGGAACGCCTTCCGGTCTTTAATGGAAAAATACCAAAAGGTAAATAAACAGGGATGGGTACATTTTCAAATTCGGGATGTACCGGCCCGGTAATAGCCATCTTTTTATTAATGAACTTAAACCTTTTACTTACAAAAGAAAAATGCGGGGTATCAAGGTTGCAGGTGGTGAACTGTCCTTTGTAACCGTAAAAAACATCAGGATCAACTTTTTTAATTTTTTCTGCATGAAAATATATTTCGCCCTGCTGCGTGTAGGTACTTTTTGTAATTCCCTTCAGCGTTTTCATGTTAAACTTAATGGAATCACTCTGGGTTTTAAAATCGGCCTGGTTAAATATCGGAAATGAAATTACATTACCGTTACTGTCCCGTACAAGATAAGCGCTTACCAGGCTGGTGCTTTGATCAAACTCTATCCTGGGTGCATACAATTGGTTATCGGTATATTTTACATTGGTTCCTTTACCGTATAAAATTATTTTCTTGCCTGGTATATCCATCACCATCGAATCATCGGCATGATAAACAACAGGTGCATCCAATGCATCTTTAGAGGGGCGGTAAATAAGTGTATCGATCTTTGTTACAATGGTTGTATCGGCAATTTTACCAACAGCAGCGGAATCATTTTTATTTTTTAGTTTTAATTTTTGTGAATCTGCATTGTTTACCGGTAAAGTATCAACAGTTAAAAAACTGTGAAAGTGCGAAGTATGAAAACCACTGGCACTGTAATACAGCGTTATGGTGAGTAACAGCAGTACCAATGCCAAGACCGATATATATTTTGCCTTACCTTTGTTCAGATGGTTCATACTTAAGATTGGCAAAAATAGCCATTATAACAGAATGAAATTGTGAATAATTGATTAATTACTAACCCCGATAAAAACGAGTAGAACATGTTAAGGAACAAAGTGCCGTTTATTTTTCTTTTTGCTGCTTTGCATTTGTTAATAATAAAAGAATTATCTGCCCAAACTCCTAAACTGATAAAAACAATTATTGTGGATGCAGGCCACGGAGGAACTGACGTTGGTGCAACCGGGCAATACGAAAACTCTTTACGCTCCAAAGAAAAAGATGTAACACTGGCTATTGCATTAAAACTGGTTGATGAATTAAAAAAACAATTACCCGAGGTAAAAATAGTTCCAACCCGTACCACAGATATTTACCAAAAGCCGGGAGAAAAAGCAAAAATTGCCAATGAATTTCATGGAGACCTGTTTTTATGCATACATGCCGACAGTGGCCCGTTAAAACCGGGTAAACGGCAGGTTGGCACCAGGATGGTAACCCGCTATAAAATAACTTATACCGGCAAAGGAAAGAAAAAGAAAAAACATAAAGAAGCTTACGAAGTTGAAGAACCTGTTTACGAACATTTTAAAATGCCTCTCACACGCAGCGGTACCAGCGTTTGGATATTTGCTGCACACAAAACCAGTGATAAATTAAAAGCCATCATGGATGGTGATGAAAATTTTGAAATTGAAGCCGATGGCGTTGATTCTATAGAAAGCAAATTTGATTTTAATAGTCCGCAGGGAAGAATAATTGCAAATATCTATGCCAGCAGGTACCAGTTCAGAAGCGACCGCCTGGCTACCCTTGTTAATGAAGAAGTAGAAAACACCGGAAGGGCTGCATTGGGCGTAAACCAGCGGCGGGTGGGCATTTGGGTGTTGCAGGCTACCAATATGCCGGCCATATTAATTGAAACCGGTTTTATAAACAATCCCGAAGATGAACGCTATATAAATAGTGATCAGGGACAGCAGGAATTGGCTGAGGCCATTACCAAAGCGGTTAAACGTTATAAAGTACAGGTTGAAAGCATTAACAACATAACACCAACTCCACAACCCGTTGTATCAAACGATAAAAAAACTACTTCCCCTGCCCAGGTTTTTGAAACCAGAACAGCCAGGGATATAAAAACCATTGAGGTGAAAAATAATAAAATTGAAGTGGATATTTATGATGATGGTGAGGTTGATAATGACATTGTATCTGTTTACTTTAATAAAAAATTGCTGGTTGATAAAAAGTCGTTAACCACCACCCCACATTCAATTACACTAACCATAGAGCCCGGAAAAGCAAATGAACTGCTTTTATTTGCCGAAAACCTGGGAACAATTTCGCCCAATACAGCGTTAATGATCATAACCGATGGTAAAAGCCGCCACGAAGTGCGGTTATCGGCCGATCTTAAAAATAATGCATTGGTAAAATTTGAATTGAAGAATAATAACTAAATTACCTTTGATGCAAAATCTAAAACAGGTTTTACATCAGTTACTACAATGAAAATTTCAAACGAAACAAAAATAGGTTCCTTAACAGCCATAGCCATCGTTCTGCTGGTATTGGGTTTCAATTTCTTAAAAGGAAAAACATTTTTTGGTAAAAGCCATAATCTTTTTGCCAAATATACCAATGTACAAGGGCTTGCCGCATCAAACCCGGTAATGATAAACGGCCTGCAGGTAGGCAGTGTATACAGCATTACCACAGACAAGAATATGAAGCAGATATTGGTGAATATGAACATTACCAAGGATGTGAACATACCTGTTAATTCCATTGCACGGATCAAAACATCTTTGCTTGGTAATATCAGCATCGAAATTGAATTGGGAAATGCAACAACCTATATTCCCAGGAACGGCACCATTGCAACCGAAGCCACTACCGGAATTTTTAATGAAGTGGTAAGCCAGTTTACTCCTGTGTTGAACAAGCTTGGTAGTGCTGTTAATTCGATTGATAGTGTATTACATAGTGTAAACAGCATTCTGGATCCTTCAGCCAAAAACAATATCCATGCAACGCTGGCTAATTTAAATCAAACTACAGCTCACCTCATTGGTGCGTCTGCATCATTACAAACATTGCTGAACACACAAACCGGCGCATTGGCCGGCACATTAAATAACCTCAATTCATTTACTTCCAATCTGGATAAGAATAACGGCAAGATCACAAGCCTGGTTGATAACCTGGATAAAACGGCTACCAATCTTTCGCAAATGGACCTTCAAAAAACCTTAAACATTTTAAACAGCACCATCGGCGATCTTAAATCAACCATTGGTAAACTAAACAATACAACAGGCACTGCAGGTTTATTGCTGAACGATACCAAATTATACAACAATCTTACCGCCACAGCCAATAAACTTAATTTATTGATAGATGATCTGAGGACGAACCCAAAGCGGTATGTCAACATATCGGTATTTGGTAAAAAGAATACGGCCCCGGCATTAACAGTGCCTTTGCCGGATACCGTAAATGCTCCATATCTGAAGCAATAAAAATTTTACCA
Source organism: uncultured Chitinophagaceae bacterium (assembly GCA_963715585.1). Classification (GTDB taxonomy): domain Bacteria; phylum Bacteroidota; class Bacteroidia; order Chitinophagales; family Chitinophagaceae; genus Ferruginibacter. The sequence goes on from OY970254.1 coordinate 2,300,995, forward strand.
TTCTGTTATAAAATAAAAATCCCAATTTACAGCCTGAACAAAAACAGCACCATTGCGTTTGAAATTTACCATCAGCAGTTTATTTATTGTTTTTATATTGGCAGTCAGTTATCAAACAGCTGCCCAGCAAATCATTAACATTACTCCTTCTTCCGATTCCATACGTTCTATAAGAATTATGCAGGGTAAAAGTTTAAGGCTTATCACTATCGATTCTGCTACATCCTTTGAAACCATTGCCGGCGATGTGATCATTAAAGAAGGCCTCACAACATTTTATTGCGACAGTGCAACCATCAACCGAAGAACCAATATTGTAGAGGCTTTTGGCAATATCCATATTAACGACAACGACAGTATACACACTTACTCGCAATACCTGCGTTATGTGGGTGCCGACCGCATTGCCTATTTAAAAAAGAATGTAAAACTTACAGATAAGAAAGGAACGCTTTATACTGATGACCTGGAATACAATTTAAGAACAGGCATTGCTACGTACAAGAACGGCGGCCGCATTACAAATGATAAAACAGTTTTAACCAGCCGTGATGGTGTTTATTATTCAGATACCAAAGATGTTTATTTTAAAAACGATGTACACCTGAAAGACCCCGACCGTGATATTTATACAGACAGTTTACTCTACAACATAAAAACAAATACGGCCACTTTTATTGCGCAAACAAAAATCATAGGTAAAGACGGAACCGTTATCAGTACCAAATCGGGCACTTATAATTTAGGAACAGGCGAAGCAATTTTTACCGACGGTGCATCTTTCAGAGATAGTACCCGCAGCGGTTCTGCCAAAGAAATAGCTTACGATAAGAAGAATAATACTTTGCAAATGCGGGGCAATGCAAAACTGGTTGATAGTGTGAATAAGGTACTGGTACTTGCCGGAGAAATTTATTCAGACCTGAATCAAAATTCATTTTTAGCAAGCCGTAAACCGGTTATGATCATTCACCGGGATGGCGACAGCACTTATATTGCAGCTGATACACTTTTCTCTGGCCTGCGTAAATACGATAGCCTGGAGAGAAAAATGGTTACGCAAAAAGATACTTTAAAAACGACCCTTGCAATAAAAGCCAATGATAAAGATTCTTCCATCCGTTATTTTATAGGCTTTCGCCATGTTCGTATTTACAATGACTCATTACAGGCAGTGAGCGACAGCATGCACTACTCTACCATTGATTCTACTTTTAAATTATTTGGCGAACCGGTTGTTTGGAATGATAAATCGCAGGTTACCGGCGATACTTTATTGATGTTTACCCAAAATCAAAAACCAAAACGCCTGTATGTTTTTAACAATGGCATGATCATTAACAGAACCAAAGAAGGTATGTTTAACCAGATTGGGGGCCGTACCTTAAACGGCTATTTTGTGGATGGTAATATTGATTATGTACGGGTAAAAGGAAGCCCGGCTGAGAGTATCTTTTACCCACAGGATGATGACAGTGCCTATGTGGGCATGAACCGCAGCAGCGGCGATGTAATTGATGTTTATTTTGTAAAGAAGGAACTGAACAAAGTGAAATTTGTAAATAATGTAGATGGCGTTTTATACCCCATGAAAGAAATACCCGCCGATAAAAAACAATTAAGAGGTTTTAAATGGCTTGATAACCGCAGACCAAAAAGCTGGCTTGAATTGTTTGAATAAGCCCACCCGACTAATCTTATTTCATTTGCTTTATTTCAATTTTGCCAGCGCATCCTTAATCTTTGCAAATCCCTTTTCAATATTTTCCATACTGTTGGCAAAAGAAATGCGTATGCATTTAGGCTCGCCAAAGGCACTGCCGGTAACGGTTGACACATGCGCCTTGTTTAGTAAGTACATACAAAGTTCATCGGCATTTTTAATTGTATCTTCACCATCGGCCTTACCAAAAAAATTATTCACTTGTGGAAAAACATAAAATGCTCCTTCCGGTTCGCTGCAAACAATACCTGGTATTTCCTTCAGCAACTCCATCACCCGTTGGCGGCGTTTGGTAAATTCGGCTACCATCATGGCAGTAGGTTTCATATCGCCGCCTAATGCGGTGATAGCCGCTCTTTGTGTAACAGCAGTAGCACCGCTGGTAACCTGCCCCTGTATTTTTTCGCAGGCTTTTGCAACCGTTGGGTGCGCTGCAATATATCCCAGGCGCCAGCCCGTCATAGCATAACCTTTACTTAAACCATTAATAAGCACTACCCTGTCTTTTAAAAATTCAAATTGAGCAATACTCTCGTTTTTACCTACAAAATTGATATACTCATATATTTCATCGCTCATAATAAAAACCTGCGGATGCTTTTGAAAAACTGCTGCCAGCGCTGTTAACTCGTCTTTTGAATAAACTGCCCCGCTTGGGTTACAGGGCGATGAAAACATAAATAGCCTTGTTTTATCTGTTATTGCTGTTTCCAGTTGGGCAGGTGTAATTTTATAGCCATTTTCAATAGATGTGCTCACGATCTTTACTTCTCCGCCAGCCATTCGTACAATTTCTGAGTACGTAACCCAGAATGGTGTGGGAATGATCACTTCATCTCCTTTATCTACAATGCTCATTACGGTATTGTAAATACTTTGTTTGGCACCGGTGCTTACAATGATCTGGTCAGGAGTATAATCCAGGTTGCTGTCTCTTTTCAATTTGGCGCAAATGGCTTCCCTCAGATCGAGATAACCGGCAACAGGTGTATAGTGACTGTAGTTATCATCAATGGCTTTTTTGGCTGCCACTTTAATATGGTCGGGCGTATCAAAATCAGGTTCTCCCAAACTCAAATCTGTAATATCAAACCCCTGGGCACGCAGCTCACGGCCCAGTTTGGCCATTTTTAAAGTTTCCGGTTCGTTAAAGCGTGTAAGTAAAGAAGATAACTGCATCAGTTGATTTTGGTTTTAAGTTGCGGCAAAAATAGTTATTTAGTGCTTATGGCTAACCTGCCCTGTCATGCATTTTGTTTTTTTATGCAAATGATTAAAAATTGTTGTTTCACTTTTATCATTACCTGGATGGCAGAACTGTATCATACGTAAATAAAACCGATGACAGATCTGGCTTTTTTTTATAAGTACGTTTCAGTTCATAATCATAAATAACCCTGCCCAGGTTTTTCATAAAAGGCTTGCCAATGGTTTTGTAATCGTATTTATCATCATTTAAAATACCATCACTGTTGCAGTAAATAATGGCCGAAACAAAAAACTCTATTTTATTTTTATAGTCAACAATGTAGGCCGCATCTATCATGTGCCCGTAAGCATCGCCGGGTTTATTAAAAATGCGGATATTTTCATCCGGCTTTGTGTTTTCCGCACCATAAAATAAAAACTTAACGTAGGTTGGCCAGTAGTTTGCCGTATCAGCAGCATAAGGCGGGTAAAGGCTCTCCGTTGGGTACTGGCTCATGTATTGCAATACAAAGCGGCGGTCTTCCTCAGTAATTTTAAATCTTTGGCTGGCTTTTACTTTTTCGGGAAAAACAACACTCATTACAATTTTATGCAGGTCTTCCAAACCCAGCCTGTTCTTTTTAGAAAAATCCATGGGGCCGTTTTTTAATTTACCACCCGAGTAATAGCCAAGGCCCAGGCTGTCTTTTCTTGCTGCATATTTCATGGCGCTGTTTTGCTCAGGCTGTTCGTACAGCAGTTTACCAGTGGTATCATAAAACTTTACCGGGTTGGTGTGGCGGTTTTCGGGTTCTGTTAAAAAAATATTCAGCCGGTGTAATATCTGCACATCATCATATCCCTTCTTTTTAAATTCTGCATTAATATATTGCTGCCCCAAAAATTCATACAGGCGGTTATAAGCATCATTATCGCTTACCATTAATACCTTTTTTATATAATGCGCAATAGATGGTCTTCCAGCGGGCGCTGTAGGATCGTTAAAAACAGCTGTTTGCCCGCTGAAGGCTGTTTCGGTAAGCATGGTGGTATTGCGGTCAATACCCTTATCCTTTAATTCATTCAGTTTTTGCAATGCCAGCAATACAATGGGTAATTTAACGGTAGATGCCGGGTAAAAGTATTTTGCGGGATTCACATTAAAATAGTGATTGGTGAAATCGGGCGTACCGTTTGCACGCCTGTTAATTTGGGTATAGATGATCTGCGCATTCAAGGCATCCTTGTTTTTAAGTATCTCTCCAAAATACTGTGGATATTGCTGCAATAAAGATTCTATAAAAGCCGGAGATTTAGCAGTATCCATGGGCATTGTTGCCTGTTTTATCTGGGGCATATCGGTTGTTGATTTTGACTGTTTGATGGTACTGCAGGAAATGAAAACAGCCATTACGATTAAAATTTTAAGCATTCCATTATTTTTACAAATCATATAACCCATTTACCTTGCAAATTGAATAAAATTCTAAAATTATCCACCCTAAAAACTGAACAGGTTTTTCCCCTATCTTTGCACACTTCTAAAAATTCAACAAAGAAGCTACTAAAACGACTATTATTATGAAACTAAAAGGTTTAGTCTGGTTTTTTACAATTGCACTTACAATATTATCTCTTTGGGAATTATCCTATACATGGGTAGTGCGTAATTATGAAAACTCGGTTACAGCAAAAGCAGAAAAAATTGTTAAGAAAGCATTTCCTGCATTGAAAAGCGATGGTGATGAGTTTAAAGCTGAAGTAGAGTATAGAAAAAGAAAGATACTGGACAGTACAGCAGAACAAAAGATTTACCCCATTTTTGGAACTACCTACAAAGAGTGTAAGGCAAACGAATTAAACCTTGGTTTGGATCTGCAGGGTGGTATCAGCGTAACTATGGATGTAAGTCTTACAGACCTATTAAAGTCTTTAAGCAACAATTCAACAAACCCTATACTGCTTAATGCCATACAAACGGCTACTGCCAATAAAGATAACAGCGATGCTGATTTTATTACTTTATTCAGCGATGCCTTCATAAAACAAAATGGTGCAGGCAAATTAGCTACTGTTTTTGCAGGTGCCGAAAAAGAAGTAAAGCCAAATGATAATGATGCAGCTGTTATTGCTAAGCTTAAAAAAACTGCATCGGGTGCCATTAAAGAAACCTACAAGGTTTTAGTACGCCGTATTGATAAGTTTGGTGTAGCACAACCTAATATCAATTACGACGAAAATAAAGGTATCATCAATGTTGAACTTGCAGGTATTACTGATATTGAGCGTGTGCGTAAGCAATTACAGGCTTCTGCCCACTTACAGTTTTGGGAAGTTTACCGTATTGATGAACTGGCCAACTCTTTAAAAGTGGCTGATGAAAATCTGCAGAACTATTTAAACGGAGTTAAAGAAGATACAACCGGTAAAGCCATCATTGATTCAACTAAATTGCTTGATAATGTTAATCCATTCTTCAAAGTAATTAACCCGCAAAATCCGCAAACCGACCAGGCTACTGGCAAACAATACTATTCTGCAAATATCGGCAGTGTTGCCTTGCAGGATACCGGGCTTTTTTATCAGTACCTGAATAACCCGGTTGTAAAAAATGCTTTACCTGCCGATGCTAAATTTTTATTAGGCATCGAAGAAAAAGCTACAAAAGGAACACAAAGATTCTTTCAGTTATATGTGGTTAAAACCCTTCCAGGAAGCGATAAAGCGCCGCTTGAAGGTGAAGGCGTAAGAACAGCTTTCCAGGCTTTTGATGATAAAGGAAAGCCTTCTATTAAAATGGAAATGACCAGCGCAGGTGCCAACACCTGGGCAAGGCTTACTGCAAAAAATGTTAACCGCCCTATTGCTATTGCATTGGATGATATTGTTTATTCAGCACCCAATGTAAATGGCCCTATTGAAGGAGGAAGTTCTGAAATATCGGGCAGCTTCACCGTTCAGCAGGCGCAGGATCTGGGCGATCTGTTACAATCAGGCAAACTGGATGCACCGGCCAAGATCGTTGCTCAGCAGGTTGTGGGCCCTACACTGGGTGCAGAGTCTGTGCGTGGTGGCGCTATGTCTTTCGGCATTGCCTTTTTGATAATATTTATTTTAATGCTGGTGTATTACAACACCGGCGGCTGGGTTGCCAATATCGCTTTAATATTTAACCTGCTGTTTACTATCGGCGTTTTAATCTCGCTCGACTTTACTTTAACCGCTGCAGGTATTGCAGGCCTTGTACTAACCATTGGCCTTGCGGTAGATACAAACGTAATTATATTTGAGCGTATTAAAGAAGAGCTTACAAAAGGTAAATCATATCCGCTTGCTATTAATGATGGTTACAAACGTTCATTGGCGCCGGTAATTGATGCCCACGTAACCTCTTTGCTTACTGCGTTTATATTGTTCTATTTTGGTTTGGGGCCGGTACTTGGTTTTGCTACTACGCAAATCATCGGTATCCTGCTTTCTTTATTCTGCGGTATTTTAGTATCCCGTTTAATAACAGAGATTTTTACCAACAAGAACCGTCACTTAAACTATTTTACTACCATTTCTAAAAAGATATTTAAGCACGCCAGCTATAAATTTATTGAGCTGCGTAAATATGCTTACATTATTTCTGCTTTTGTATTACTGGCAGGCATTGCTTCTTTTTTCAATGGTTTCCATTTGGGTGTTGAGTTTAAAGGAGGCCGCAGTTATACCGTTCAGTTTGATAAAAATGTTAAGAACGACGACATACGCGACGACCTTAAAAAAGCACTTGATGGTGATAACGTAACCATTAAAACTGTGGGCGATAGCCGTCACCTGAATATTACAACAGCTTACCTGAAAGCAGATGATAAAGCAGATAGCGCCGTAAAAGCAAGGTTGTTTGAGGGGCTTAAAAAAGTATTACCTGCCGATCTTACTTATCAAAAATTTATTAAAGAAAACATACAGGCTTACTCAACCGTGCAGCCAAGTATATCAGATGATTTAAAGCGTGGCGCTGTAAAAGCTACCATTTTTGCCATGCTCGCTATCTTCCTCTACATCTTCCTGCGCTTCCGCGACTGGAGATACTCTGCCGGTACCATCGTTACATTATTACATGACGTATTTGTAACCCTGGCCGTGTTCTCATTCTTTAAAAACATTGTGCCTTTCCCGCTGGAGATTGATCAGCACTTTATTGCAGCCATATTAACCGTTATTGGTTTTAGTATGAACGATACGGTAATTGTATTTGACCGTATACGTGAATACAGCCGCGATATGAAAGGTGCTACCAAAACCAACATCATCAACAGGGCCATTAATGATACGCTTAGCCGTACCATCATGACCTCGTTAACAGTGTTCTTAACCATTCTGATACTCTTCATCTTTGGTGGTGAAGTAACACGTGGTTTTGCATTTGCCATGTTAATTGGTGTTGTTACAGGTACCTACTCTTCTATTTTTGTGGGTGCACCAATACTGGTTGACTTTGCAAAAGACAAACCTCTGGGTGCTGCTGCAGAAGTGGTGAAAGAGAAAAAGAAAACAGTATAATTTTGATTTGAGTTATAGATTAAGAGCCCCGTAAAAAACGGGGCTCTTTTTATTAAAAACCTATCAGGTCTGCCGCCAGGCTTTGTGCGATGCTAGACCTTATAGGTTTGACCCCACAGGCCTCACTGGCTCCAGTGTTCCCTTCCCAAGATCACTAAATCAAAACGAAAAGCTAGTCTGATCATTGGTGCCGTTTTAGTTCTACCGCACTGTGTCGGGATTTATCAACCAAAATCATCTTTCAAAAACAAAAAAAGCCCTGGAAAATCACCAGGGCTTTTTTCAATTATTTAAATTATTTATCTACACCGCAAAACTCGTCCCACAACCACAAGTCTTACTTGCATTGGGATTATTAAAAGTAAACCCACGGCTATTCAGTCCGCCCTGCCAGTCAACTTCCATACCCATCAGGTAAATGCCGTGGCTTTTTTCCATGATAACAGGTATACCGTCTATTTCAAAATTTTCATCCTTTTCGGTTTTGGCATCAAAGCCTAACACATAGGTCATACCGCTGCAGCCCCCACCCTTTACACCAATGCGTAAAGCCTGTGTGTTATCAAAGCCCTCTTCAAGCATCAGCCTTTTAATTTCTTCCTTTGCAGATGCAGTTAAAGTAACCGGTATTGCTGTTGTTGTTTCCATTTCTGAATCTTTGTACAAAATTAAATAAAATTAGTCCTCGGCTTTTACGAAATACGACAAAATAGATGGAACGCTGATGACGCTGATTGAGCGGATTTACACAAACTTATGCTGCTTGCGCAAAAACCTATCAGGTCTGCAGCCAGGAATTGCGGCCTAGGAGACCTTATAGGTTTGTTAGGGGTGAGGTCAACGATAAACCCTTAATTTTGCCCTAAATAAAACGATCTATGCATTTATCAGAAGGAACTGTTCAGAACATTATTTTTGGGGCCATATTTATGTTTTTTATTGCCATTGCCTGGCTACTTGCCGAGTTTAAAGGCATGAAGGATGAGATTAAAGAGCGGTTGGGCATTAACAACGAAGTGATTAAATTAAAATTACAGGCACTGGAGCGTTTTACATTGTATGCCGAAAGGAGTTCTCTAAAAAATCTGATCTCACGCACATCGGCAGGCGGCATGACTGTAGTAGACCTGCAGTTGAGTTTACTGGAAGCATTGCGTACAGAATATGAATATAATGTTAGTCAGCAGATATATGTTTCGCCAAAAATGTGGGAAGCCATTGGTAATTTAAAAGACCAGAACAGTTTTATTATTAACCAGCTTGCTGCTACCCTGCCACCCGATGCCAATGGTATTGAACTGAGCAAACGCATACTGGAATATGTTGCCAGTACCGATGCCGAATTAGGCAAAACAGTTTTAAGCGCCCTGCAGTTTGAAGCAAAGAGAATATTATAATTATGGCTACCGATAAAAAAATATTTACCGACTCGGGTATTGAAATAAAAGAACTGTACAACCAGCCGGTAAACAATCCCGGACTGCCGGGCGAATTCCCTTTTACCCGTGGCGTGCAACCGGATATGTACCGCGGTAAAATGTGGACCATGCGGCAGTACGCCGGTTTTTCTACTGCCGAAGAAAGTAACCAGCGCTATCATTATTTATTAAGCCAGGGTGTAAACGGGTTGAGTGTGGCTTTTGATTTACCCACACAAATTGGTTACGACAGCGACCATGCCCTTGCCGATGGTGAAGTGGGTAAAGTGGGTGTGGCTATCGACAGCCTGGAGGATATGGAAATTCTATTCAAAGGCATTAAGCTGGATGAAATTACCAGCAGTATGACCATTAACGCCAGCGGATTTATTTTACTGGCATTTTATATTGCGCTTGCAAAAAAACAGGGAGCCGATCTTAAAAAAATATCAGGTACCATACAAAATGATATTTTAAAAGAATACGCTGCAAGGGGTACCTATATTTATCCGCCCAAGGCTTCCATGCGTATCATCACCGATATTTTTGAATGGTGTGCCGCAGAAGTTCCTAAATGGAATACCATTTCTATTTCCGGCTACCACATTCGTGAAGCAGGCAGCACAGCCGTACAGGAAATTGCTTTTACACTCAGTAATGGTAAAGCTTATGTGCAGGCTGCATTGCAAAAAGGTTTGGATATAAATGTTTTTGGCAAACGCCTTTCCTTCTTTTTTAATGCACACAATAATTTGTTTGAAGAAGTGGCCAAGTTCCGTGCAGCCAGGCGCATGTGGGCCGGTATGATGAAAGAACTGGGCGCTACCGACCCCAAAGCGATGATGCTTCGTTTTCATACACAAACTGGAGGAAGCACTTTAACGGCACAGCAACCTTACAATAATATCAGCAGGGTTACATTACAAACACTGTCTGCCGTTTTAGGCGGCACACAATCTTTGCATACAAATGGATATGATGAAGCATTGAGCCTGCCTACCGAAGCTGCTGCTGCCATTGCATTGCGTACGCAACAGATCGTTGCATTTGAAAGCGGCGCTGCAGATACGGTAGATCCATTGGCGGGCAGTTATTTTATAGAATCGCTTACCAATGAAGTGGAAGCAGCTGCCTGGAAGTTAATTGAAAAGATTGATGCCATGGGTGGCAGTGTTGCAGCCATTGAGCAGGGTTTTATACAGGATGAAATTGCAAAGAGCGCTTATGAATATCAACGGCAAATTGAGAGTGGTGAAAAGATCATTGTGGGTGTAAATAAATTTCAGACCAACGAGAAAAATACAATCCCTGGTTTTAAAATAGATGAGCAGGTACAAACCCTGCAGGTTGAAAAACTAAAAGCACTTAAATTAAAAAGAGATAACGATAAAGTTGCTGCTTCATTAAAAACGCTGAACGAAAAAGCCATCAGCGGCGAAAACCTGATGCCTGCTGTATTAGAAGCTGTTGAAAATTATTGCACGCTTGGTGAAATTGCAGATGAGCTGAGGAAAGTTTTTGGAGAATATAAATAAAGGCAACATGATTGATATTTTAGAAACCTGTCAAAATCAAAAGTAAAAAACCAAAATTCAAAAAGGCTCTCTACGCAACGGAGCCTGTTTTTGAATTTTGACTTTTGAATTTTTACTTTTTTTACTGCACCACTACCCTTTTCATCCCCAACCTTTTACCACTTGCATCTCTCACTTCAACCCAGTAAAGGCCTTTGCCATGTGCCCTTACATCCACATCTATTTTTTGATAAGGAATGGTTTGTGTAAAATTTCTGGTGATGATTTTTTCGCCCCGGTTATTATATACCGTCAAAGACCGTCGCAATGTATTACCTGCTTCACTATAATATCTTACCTGGAAAATACCTCCACTTGGATTTGGGTAAGTAAGCATGTTTAAAGCAAATGAATTGGCAATGGTTACTATATTGGAACCACCCACGCCGCAGTTATTGGCATCGGTAACTTTTAGCTGGTAATCGCCGGGGCTGCCATAGTTCACATGCAATATGGTTGATGTTTCACCAGGCAGAACGGCGTTGTTATAATACCATGCAAGCACATTTGGCGGGGTTGAAATAATAGAATTGGCTATAATAGTACTTGTTTGCAAGGGACCTATAACCAGTGGATAACCACTTATAAAAGGAGTGGGCGGCGTGTTAACCGTTAATGTGGCCAGCATAGAACTGGTTGTACCACAGGTTGCAGTTCCATTAATTACCACTCTGTAATAATAACCGTTCATACTTGCAGGTGGATTGGTAATGGTAAGTGTTGGAGTTGTAGCTCCGCTATAGATACCACCATTGGTTATATTGCTCCATGGCCCGTTATAGCTTACCTGCCACTGGTAGGTGAAGGGGCCTGCCCCTGCTGCTGTAACAGAAAATGTTGCTACCCCACCAGTGCTGCAAACTATTGCATTTACAGGTTGCGAAGTAATGGTTGTACTCTGTCCCACATTAACTATAACAGTTGTTGGCGGCGAGGAGCACGGAGTACTGATATCAAAATTAATAGTATAACCACCAGAGATCACCCCCTGGTCGCTTGTGCCATCATCATCAACTACAAACAGTTTCCAGGTACCATTCATATTACCGGTGAACATGCTTATGGTTGGATTCTGAAGAATGCTGCCCGGCCCAGGTGGTGGAAAATTATCCGGCTGCCCTGCATTACTAGGCCTATAAGTATCGGTTGGATTTGCCGTTGTTGAACTCATGAAAGGAGCCCAGTCTATAAAGGTATAAGTAGCATTGATGGCATTTGCACCACCAACATCCGACATCAATATTACGTTTTGCCCGGATGGTGATTGTAAAACCACATCAATATCATTCGACCGGGTGTGGCTTACCCCATTCAATACTACAGACGCCACCCTAACACCCGTTGCAGGTAAACCGCTTACAGTTACGTTTGATGGATAAAGCGCTGCAGCACCACCAACAGGAATTGATATGGCTGCAGGATTGGTAAATGCAACCGGTGGCCCGGGTAAACTTTGTGTTGTTACCTGGTAAGTATAAACACCCGCAGGAAATGGCCATACCCATACGTTATTTGCCGGTGTTCCGGCTACGTATGGCACGGTGCATGCCGCATTAAGAAAAAGCCACGTAGGCGGCGACCATATAGCCGGTGTAGCGGGCATGATGCTTCCACAGGAAAGGTTGAAATTTAAACACCAGAAGGTTAAGTTGCCCACATCCCCGGTAACGCCATCATAAAAACCAAGGGTCCAGTTTCCGTTTACCGATCCGGTCATCAAACTATTCCAGTTTGTTGTCGTTGGCAGCATGCCCGTTGGGCCTGCCGGGCCAAATCCTCCGGCAGGAGTAGCCTGCGCATCAGCCCTGAAAGTTCCTGTATATGGATTGGTACCGGCACTCAAAGCAACGGTTCCGGTTGAACTGATACCTGTATTTACAAACCCGGTGGTAACGCCACTTCCACCTGTAGCGCTGAGGTAATAATCAAGATTCAATATCTGTCCATTAGGTGCCTTTAATACAAAAACCATATTCCCTGTCTTTGTATGCGGCATATTGAAGCTTACTGTCATTCCTGTTATGGTGCAGCCGGCAGGAATACCGGCTACCGCGATACTGCTTGAAGATCCCGAAGGATCATTATCAGGCGCCGGTATATTAATTCCCCCAGAACAAAATTGAGTAGAACCTGTGGGTGTTAAAACCTGTAGTCTTACAGCCGGGTCACCCAGGCACATATTTACAGAAGGTGGCACAACAACAGGCGCAGCCGGAGTATAATTTGGCACTGCAAATACAGTTTTAAAACAACCAGTTGTTGTATTTGTTCCAGTAACTGCATATGTTGTATTGGAATTGGTTGGTGCGGTGTAAACTGTTGCCAGGTTAGTTCCTGTATAAGCGAATGTCAAACCGCAATCTGTATACAAACCCGCCAATGGCGACCACATATAGGAATTGGCCCCACTCGCTGTCATTGAATTACAGGGGCCACCGCAGGTAGCGTTTGGTGTAACAATAACAACCGGCGATGGATTAACAGTTATGGTAAAACTTATTGGTGTACCCGTACATGCTCCGGTAGATGGCGTTACCGTAATAGTTGCTGTTACGACTGCCGCAGAAGAATTTAAAGCTGTGAATGAAGCGATATTACCAGTACCACTAGCCGCCAGGCCGATGGACGGTGTATTATTCGTCCAGTTAAAAGTAGTTGCTGTGCCTGTAAAATTAATAGCTGTTGTTGCTGTGTTATTACAAACAGTTTGGTTGGCAACGGGGTTTGCATCGCATTGTGCATTTGCATGTATACCAGTTTGCAATATTAAAAAGAACAATAAGCCAATACTTAAAAATTGCTTTTTAAAATTGCCGTATACAGTATGTAAGTTAGAGGAGAATTGCTTCATGCAGTAATGGTTTGGTGGATAGATATATCTGTAAAATACTACTTATAATTAAGAAATGAAAGTTTTTTGTAATGAAATAATTAACAGGTATTGCACTTTCTGACGAGTTTAAATTTCTGTATTTGAATGCTTTTTGTTGTAGTGAATAAGTGCTCATAGTACAGTTATAGAAGACTTATAGAACAGTTATAGAAGATCTGCTTCATGGTAACTTAATAGTAACTATATAGAGACTTTATCATTACTCCTCCATTCACTGCTATTCAATAGCAGTTTACCCATCCTGATTAATAAGAACAACTGCTAAACCCGCCTTAATACTGCAAAAAAATCCCCCCGATAAATATCGGGGGGATGTATAACTGATTAGTTATTTTTTATTGAATTACTACTCTGCACATGGTTAAACGGTTACCGTTCAGGTCACCAATTTCAACCCAGTAGAGTCCTTTTCCATAAGCTCTCATATCAACATCCATTCTGTCATATGGTCTTCCAATTGCATAGTATTTAGTGTACACCCTATCTCCTTTAGCATCATAGATAGTTAATGTTCTAGGCAACACGTTGCCCGCTACACTGTAATACCTAACCTGGAATACACCACTGGTTGGGTTTGGATAGATAAAGCATTTGCCACTTGCAGAATCTTTGATGGTGATGGTGTTGGATATATTGGTACATCCATTAACATCAGTCACCCTCAATTGATAATCTCCCTGGCCATCTACATCAAGTTTCAGGCTACCAGTGCCTATACCACTAACCACGCCCAATGAAGGGTTGGTTAACACTGTTCCGTTACGTATCCAGCTATAGGTTGTAACTGGGTTTGGAGTAACTGTTGATGACAGTGTAGTTTGTAAACCAGGTAGTAAACTGGTATAAGGTGCAGCACTGATCACGATAACCGGTAATGGATTAACGGTAAGTGTAGCAATTCTTGATGTTTGTGCAGCACATGGTGCAGCACCGGTTACAATTGCCTGGTAACGGTTACCACTCATGCTTACCGGAGGCGCTGTAATGGTTAAGGTTGCTGTAGTAGCTCCACTGTAAACACCGCCATTGGCAATATTTGTAAATGGTCCGTTAGCAACACTCACCTGCCACTGATAGCTGTGAGGGCCGGTACCAGTTACAACTGCTGCAGTAAAGGTTGCTACCTTATCGGTACAGATGATTTGGTTAGCTGGCAACTGTGCATTAAGTACTGTTGGCTGGTTTACCGTTACAACCACTGTTCTTGCAGGTGAAGTACAGGTACCAGGGCCAGATACCAGGAAGGTAACGGTACCGTTAAAGTTCCTTGGATTGTTAACCGTTGAGCCAGGAGCAGCAGGGCCACCCCATCCAACATTACCACCTGTTATGATATCACAACCATTGGCTGAATAAGTAACAGTTGTTGCCGCACCATTGGTGTAAGCCGGGAAGGTTGCGCCAGTCATATCTACCGCAATACCATAAGTGGCACCTGCAGGTATCTGAAGCGTTAATCCACTCATCAGCGGGTTTAAGGTATTTGCTACCACAGTATTATTGGCCGTACCAAACTGGTTCCAACCGTTGGCCACACTGATAGCGCCGGGATTACCCGCAATAGCTGAAGGTTTAAAGAATGCTCTTGAAACTACAGCACCTGAACCAAAGGTATTACTGGCTATAGAAGCAAGGGTTACCGCAAAGGCATTGTTGTTGCGTACATTAAACGCTACCAGGTTATTACCGTTACCACCTGCCATTGGAGTTGCAGGGGTAGCAGCGAAATTGATCATATTGTTTACCGATACCGTGTAAGTATTTGCTCCGATTGTTGTTGGCCTTGCCCATACTGAATCTACCCTGGTACCAGCTACATAAGGGATAGATGCTGCAGCATCAGAGTATAAACCTGTAACAGGTGACCATACAGCTTGTGAAGCCACAATAGCTGATGTACTCTTCAGTTTAACAGCTGCATCACCCAGACACATAGCAACCGGGTTAGGTGTTACTGTAGGTGCTGGTGGTGTGTAGTTTACCAATACACTTGCATCGGTAAAACAGCCTGTTGCCACATCAGTACCTCTTACAGTATAAGTTGTTTGTACAGTTGGTGCTGCATATACTGTTGGTAGGTTAGTTCCGGTGTACGGAATAGTTGCTATTGAATTAGTGTACAAACCTGCAAGTGGAGACCATGCATAATTTAAAACTGGTCCACCACCACTGCCTGGTGTTGTGTAATCAATAGTTAAACCCCAAGAAGCTAAAGTTCCTACATCGCCGGCACCACCATCAGCCATAGCTAATGTCCAGTTACCGGTTGTTGAAGCTGGTGTTGTATATAAATTGGCAAAGCTGGTTGCATTTGATACAAAACCTGTTGGGTTCTGTACAGTTGGTCCGGCAACCGGTGTATTGATTGCATCAGCTTTCCATGCTGTACTGTTGTTATAAATGAATGGTGCTGTAGCTACGGTACTCCACGCTGTAGTACCTGTCTGGCTAACTTTTGCACCATACCAACCCCAGGTTGGAACACCTGAAGCTGCTCCTGTAAACAGGCCTGAACCATATTTATACAGATTCAGTATCTGTCCGTTAGGTGCCTGTAAATGAATGATCATGTCACCAGGGTAAGTATGAGAGAAATTATTCAATGTAACAGTTACATTGGTGATTGTTGCATTGGCAGGAACACCAGCCATTGCTATAACATTACTTACTCCATTGGCTGTATTATCAGGAACAGTAAGATTGATTGTTCCGGAGTTTACAGTTACTGCACCTGGTACAGGTGGAGCAGAAACACCAACTGATAATTGTGTACCACTGATACCTGCAACACCTCCGCATACCGGGCCTACAGGTGTAATAGCAACAGTTGGGTTTGGATTAACAGTTAAAGTAGCACAGTTAGAAATGTTGGTTGGTGGTATATACGGAGTACAGGTACCACTCAATACACAACGGTATGCATAACCACTCATTGATTGGGCTACCGGGTTAACAGTAAGTGTTGCTGTAGTTACGTTTGAATAAGGTGCTCCATTAGCCAGGTTTACCCATGGACCTGCACAACCTGCTGTACTTACCTGCCATTGGTAGGTAAGACCGGTGCCGGTGCCGCCAACAGTAAAGGTGGCTGCTGTTCCTACACAACTAACACGATTAGTTGGCTGTGAAGTAACTACAGGACGGTCATTAACTGTGATAGTGATATTTGCCTGGCGGATACAACCTGCACCATTGTTTACACTAACTGTATAAGTAGTAGTAGCCATTGGCGAAGCTGCAACGGGGTTTGAAGTTGTTGAACTTAACCCTGTAGCCGGAGTCCATAAGAATGTACCGGTAGCAACCGGGCCTAAAGAACCATAAGTATAATCAAAGAATACTCTCGAAATCGGATTTGCTACTTCACTCCATATCTGCTGTGGGGCAGTAGTTGTCAATGGGAATTGCATTCCCATCCTCAGTAATGTAACAGGAAATCCTGCGATTGTAGTTACATTAGGAGTAGCTGAATAAGAGTTAACATCAGCACCGCGATCACCCAAGATACCAATTACATCTCCTGCATTGATGGCAATGTTAACCGGAATATTACCTGCCGCACCATTATTCTGTGTTAAGAACAATGTAGTGAAAGCATTGGTAGTAGCAGGGAATGCAGGTGGAGGTGTTGCTCCGGTAAATCTTACCACAGCTATATTCTGAGCTCCGGCAGAAGCATCTGTTGGAACACGAAGAGCTGTCATGGTAAAGTTAGCCGGCGCAGTAAAGAAGTATCCTCTTACATTACCACTAAATGTACTGGTTTGTGCATTTAAAGGTATGGTTAGCGGACCGGTAATATTGCCTTCATAAACTGTTAACCTGGTTGGGTCACCTGCACAAACTGTAGTGCCGGGATCAGCAACAATAACAATTGGAGATGAAGCTGTAAAGGTTACTGTACCTACACTTGAAACAGCATCAGCACAAGTACCAAACCTTGTTATCGTACGATAATAAGTAGTTTGAGTAAGGTTATTAAAAGTTAAGGTATTGGTTGTATTAGCAACCGGAGTCCATGGACCTGCAAGGTTTGTTGCAGTTTCCCAACGTACTACGCTGCCATTAAAACCAGCAACGGTAAATGTGCCCGTATTGGTTGTACCGCAAACATTAATATTTGCCGGTGTAATAGTACCAGGTGTTGATCCCGCTGCTACAAATAATCCCGCAGGGTTACTGGTTGCATTTGGAGCACAAGTACCGGTTACAACACAACGGTAGTAGTTACCATTTAAACCAACAGCAGTTGGGTTAACGGTTAAAACTGAAGTGGTAACATTTGAATAAGGTGCACCATTGGCAAGGTTGGTATAAGTACCACCAATGCCTGTAGTGCTTATCTGCCACTGATAGGTTACACCGCCGGTAGCTGTACCAACACAAGTGTAGGTAACAGAAGAACCGGCACAGGTAGTTACATCAACCGGTTGTTGGTTGATAGTTGGGGCACAAGCCACAACCTGCGTAATTTCTGTGATGTTATCTTTAAAGGCTACTCTTGTATTTGACGCATTAAATAAGCTTGAACGCATGATAACTGCGGCCTTATAAGTTAATACAATATCATCAACCCACCAGCCTTCAGGTGCTGTTGGTGCAGTTGTATTATTATCAGAACCAAATCTGAAACGGATCTTCACAGACTGGCCTGCATATGCAGCCAGGCTTACCTTGCTGTTTATAAAAGTTGCCTGTAAACCGGTAAAGGCTGCTCTTCCACCCAAAGGATTGTTTGGAGAAACACCTAAACCACCATTATAAGCGCCCAAAACAAAATTGTTCTGTCCTACATCGTTCCAGGTTGTTCCACCATCTGTACTTACTTCAACAACACCTCCATCCCATCCGTCTTCGGTATTCCATTTATGCCAGAAACTTAATTCAGCATAAGCATTTAAAGGTATTGCATATGAGTTGGTGGTAGCCAAACGTTGGTCACCATCAGCAGCCATATTCTGAACATAGAATGAGTTAGGTGCACTGTTACTTACAGTTGTAGATACAGTCCATGGATTTCCTAAAGGAGTGGTAACAGTCCATGCTGCAGGTATAGTTGCAGTTGCAACAGGCTCGGTGAATAAAGTAACCGGAGCAAAATAACTACCGTTGTTTACATTTACTATAAACGGATAGTTCGTTGTTCCTGCACCTTGGTTAACAGCAAAACTTACCACACGGTTAGGTGCATCGTAAGTACCGCCACTAACATAAGTAACATTGGAAGGTAAAGTATCTCTTAAAGTATAGCCAGATACTGCAGAGCAGGTTGCTACACTATTTGTATAAGTTAAGTTAGAACCTTCAGGAATTGTTGTAGCACTTACAGTAGCTCCCATAGTAATTGGAGGTGTAAAATCAGGAATCTGGTCAGTTACACTTGCAGTAGAACCTTCAGATGCAAATGCTCCCATACCTCTTCTTCTGAATGCTTCCCAGATGGCGCAATTATATAAACCACCATATAAAACCTGGTCTGCCTGTAAAATGGCATTTCTGCCACTGATGAAACCAGGATTACATTGCTGTAACCTCATACCTTCAGTTACCAGTTTCATGGCAATAACATTACCACCACCGCCGGCAAAATTGTATAAGTTTGGATTAATGGTTCCTACCTGGTTAATTATATTCCAGGTCATATCCCATAAAGTAGCACACCAGATTTCACCTCTTGGATGAGGCCCAACTGGTAATGATGCTAAATACACCCTGTTATTTACTGCAAAATCAGTACAATATCTTTGGCCACGAATACCTAAACCTGTTGGTGGTTGAAATAAAGCATAAGTACCAATTCCTCTTGGAGAGTTGAAGCCTGTATTTAAAGTTGCTGTTGCCCAATCCTGGGTAAACATCAGTCCATAATAATCGCTCCATCCTTCACCCATCTGCTCGGCGTTGCCAAGGCAGGCACCTGAACCACCACCGGTGAGACGGTTGCTAAGGCCATGACCAAATTCGTGTACTACAACTCCATTGTCCACATCACCATCACGGCTTGGAGCCCCGCCTGTCCACAGATACATCTGCATTCTTCCGCTACCACCATCAGCTGGTGTAGAAAAGTTTGCATTGTTCGTTCCGCCACCATCCTGTGCTTCGGCATTTACATGATCATTACCTGCACCGCCACGGCCAAGATTGTCATCCTGGAAATTTGCAGCCTGCTCAGTAAATCCGTATATATATAATACATCGTGTAAAATATTGTTCCAGTAAAATAAGTTGGTAGTGTTAAATTGCTGATTAGGCACCGGTGTTGTTTGGGTTGGATCAACGCCATAGTTCGGTGTAAAATCAAAAGTAAGATTTGGAAATGCTGTTGTAGAAGTAGCAGCATCTGCAATAGAGCCGTTATTATCATTAGCCCTGTCCTGGTAAGCAAATACGTTATTACTACGTGTATGACTATAATCTGCAGCTGCAGCCCCTGTATGCCATTTTAATGTAGTAGCATTACCTGGTGCAGCTGTCCATGGATCTGTTCTGATTGCATGTGCACCATTAGGAAAAGATGGAGCTTCAGCAGGAAAAGGAACTACCCTGTAAGATGCAGTAGTAACCAATGAAGGATCTTCTGATGTTTTAAAATCGAAAGTATTTTTATCTGCAGCATTTAACTGAATATTGCCATAAGCAAATCCCGGATATTTTACCAATCCGTTTACATCAGGAGTTCCCCAATCGCAATAATCTGTGTAGTTGTCTAATCCTAAAACACTGTTGTTAACAGCATCTACCCTAACCATCCAGTAATCAGAAGTGGTTTTAGGTATGATGTAAACATGCCATGATAAATTGATCTCGTTAGAATTTTCAACCGGTGTCCACATCAACTGAGCTGTAATATTCTCACGTGAAACACCCATGTTACTGAACTCAACCTTGCGGCCATTGTCCTTTGAATTAATAACAACAGCCATTTGTGATGCATGTAAACCTCTGTCTGATAAAGCAGACTGTACAGCCGACTGTGCAGTTACAGAAGGCATGGCTGATTTACCTGCAGCAAATTTTTGCAGGTTGTGGTTAAAAGAACCGGATTGTGATACCAGTTTATCGCCTTTGAAAGCGAGTACCAGCATCTGGTTAAAAACAGGAATACCCTGGTATGTCTGGGTCAGGTAAACCATTCTGATGCCGGTGGCATTATCCTGGTAAGTCCTTGACACCATCACATTACTAAGGTCTTCTGCAGCGAGTCCCAGCTTGGCTTTGCTAGCGCTAACAAGGCTGATGGCTGCATTCTCTTCGGCATTGATAGATTGTGCATTGATACTGAACACACAAAATAACAACGGAACAATAAAGAGTAAAACTTTTCTCATAATTGATGTTGTTTTAATTTTAGAATACATAATTGAAATGGGAGTGATTAAAAAGATTTGAGATATCTTATTCAAAAAGATAATAAGGAAAAAATTTACCTGGAATTTTTCTTACAGTGTGTATTAAATATGTAAGTGAGGAAGTAAAGGTTTAACTCATACGCTTTTTGTTTATTAATATTGTTTTCTTTGATTAAAAAAATTGATTAGCAATATTACAACATTAAGTTAATGTTGCTTAAAAATAAAGAGGTATCTTATCAACAATTTTATAAACGGTATTTTACTGCTTAAACCAATCATTTACAATGAAAAAAAATAAATATTTTCCGCTTTTAATAAGCTTTTTTTTTATCAATTGTGCATCTGCACAGGAGTTAAGCAAGGCTATTGCGCAGCAGGCAGAAGCTATGCAAAATCAATTATCACAATGGAGAAGGCACCTGCATCAAAATCCCGAACTGGGCAACAGGGAATTTAAAACAGCTGCCTACATTGTTGAACAGCTAAAAGATCTGGGGCTGGATATAAAAACAGGAATTGCCAAAACGGGTGTAGTGGCGATTTTAAAAGGCGGTAAGCCCGGGCCGGTTATTGCCTTACGGGCAGATATGGATGCCCTGCCGGTAAAAGAAAGGGTAAATATTCCTTATGCATCAACCGACAGTAGTATGTATGGAAAAACTAAAGTGGCTGTAATGCATGCATGCGGGCATGATGCCCATGTAGCCATGCTTATTGGTACTGCAAGGGTTTTGGCTGGCATGAAAAAAGATATTGCAGGCACTGTGAAATTTATTTTTCAGCCTGCAGAAGAAGGTGCTCCTGAAGGCGAAGAAGGTGGTGCGGCATTAATGGTAAAAGAAGGCGTTATGGATAATCCAAAAGTGGATGTAATTTTTGGAATGCATATCGAATCGTGGATACCGGCCGGCGATGTACAATACAAAACAGGATCTTTTATGGCATCAGCCGATCTGTTTACTATAAAGGTTAAAGGTAAATCATCGCATGGATCGCAACCCTGGCTTGGTGTTGACCCCATTGCTGTTTCGGCGCAGATTATTGAAGGCCTGCAAAATATTGTTAGCAGGCAAATGGATCTTACCAAAGCACCGGTTGTAATTACTGTTGCAAAAATAAACAGTGGCATACGTTTCAATATTATTCCCGAAGAGTCTTTTATGGAAGGAACTTTACGGACACTGGACAGTAAAATGCAACTGGATGTGCAGGAACGCATGAAATTTACCGCTGCTAAAATTGCAGAAGCTTCCAATGCCACAGCAGAAGTGAATTTTTATAACAAAACCCTGGTAACTTATAATACGCCCGGCCTGGTTGAAAAAATGTTACCCTCTTTACAAACCGCTGCCGGTAAAGATAATGTGCGGCCAATGGAATGGGTTACCGGCGCCGAAGACTTCAGTTTTTTTGGCACCAAAGCTCCTGCATTCTTTTTTTATTTTGGCGGAATGCCCCGTGGCAACGATGCTCAGCATGCACCACCACACCATACACCCGATTTTATGATTGACGACAGCCGGTTATTTGTGGGCGTAAAAACCTTTTGCCAGCTGGTATTTGATTACCCGAAAACAATTAAATAAGATCAGCATATTTATTTTCATCAGGTGTCTTTTCCGTTCACACTATTTCACACTTAATAGTGCAGGTTTGATGTTGCATCACATACATTTGCAACAAATAAAAATTAACCATTTCGCTCTATGCCTCTGAAAACAAAATGCGCTCCGTATATCTCATTTATTACCATTGCTGCAATTTTATTGATACCCGGTATTGCTTTTTCTCAAACAACTATTGAAGGCAAAGTAACTTATAACGACGATGTTACACCTGCTTCTTTTGCAACAATTGAAATCGCAAATCGAAAGGGCATAGAAACAATGACAAATTATGCAGGAAATTTTTCACTGCGTGTTCCTGATTCCAAAAGTACTGATACCATTGTAATTTCATCTGTGGGTTATAAAAGTATTAAGTTGCCGGTACGTGTTGCTGTAAAGAGATCAACATTTATTCTTTCTAAAGACATAAAAAACATAGAAGGGGTTACGGTATTTAACTCGCATGAAGTAATTGGATCAAATTCTGAAACAGTTGGGTATTACAGAAGCTGGAACGCAGCAAAAACAGGTGGTGAAATTGGCCGCATTTTTAAATTATCCTACAAAAAATTCAAGATAGACAAAATCAGGTTTAAAGCCGGCAATACCTGCGACACCTGTTTATTAAGGCTTCACATACGTAAAGTGGTGGACGGCTATTTACCTGGAGAAGAGATTTTAACTGATTCGGTTTCATTGTTTGTAAACAAATTATCGCTTGATACTAAAATACCTGAATTTGATCTTACACCTTATGATCTTACGTTTACAGAAAAGGAGTTTTTTGTTGGTATTGAAGTTTTAAATTGCGGCAATGGCAAAAAAGGATTTTGTTCATTCAGTTTTGCAGGAACGGAGAAAGGAGAATATGTATTTAAATCAAAGGCAGAAAGCGATTGGAAAACAACAGATGATTATACCATTTATCTTAAATTGTTTTTGAGGTTTTAAGAAGGTTGATTTTCTTCCGCTTCATCTTTTAAATAGTAGCTGATATAAAACCTGTAAACCTGCAGTATCATAATAATTGCAAATAATACCAACGAAATAAGGATCAGCACATTCTGCACCCAATTGAATTGAAATTTAGACTGGCCAGATGCGCCTATAAACATAAAAATGAAATACAGGAGGAAGCTGATTATAGCTGCTATCCTGAGTTTGGCAATTATCATTTTCATGTTGAATCGTTTTATTAAAGGTATAATTTTCTGATTAAAAACAGAACATATCTCAGTTTTAATGTGCAAAATCCTCTTCAAAATTCCCCTTTATTCTTTCCATAGATGGATTGAAATATCCAAATTTTAAATTTGGAAATTCCTCACGGATAAGTTCCATCATCTGCTTAACACCCATGCACTCGCCGGTATCGGTAACACCAATTTTTCCAAGATACCAATCGGGGTCAATATTAAAATTGCGCCACTGTATCATGCAGAGGTCTGTTTCTCTTATCAGCTTTCTCAGCGCTTCATATTCTTCAATACTGTCCGTCATGCCCGGAAACACAAAGTAGTTGATGCTTGTCCAGCCGCCATAACTACGCATCACTTTTAAACTCTCTACAATATCTTCAAACTGGTAATTATTGGGAAGATAATATGATGAGTAAATATTTTTACGGGCAGAGTTTGTACTAACCCTGATACTGTTTAAACCAACCTCACACAAAGCTTTAACAGCCTTAGGCATGCTGCCGTTTGAATTGATATTGATACTCCCCTTTTGCGTATGTTTTCTTATTTCTATTATTGATTCACGAATGGTTTCCCACATCAGTAAAGGTTCGCCCTCGCAACCCTGTCCAAAACTGATGATTGGAAAAGGTGCAGTTTCCAGGTGCGGAACTGTAAACTCAACGATCTCTTCAGCCGAAGGCTTAAAAGTTAACCTGTCTTGTGTACTAATGATTGTTTCATCCTCGGGCTGAAAAGAAATACAGCCAATACAATTTGCATTGCATGCCGGCGAAACAGGCACCGGGCATTCCCATCTTCCTATGGCTAAATTTCTGGCTGCAGGACAGGTATATGTCATACAGCAGTTTTCCATTAAATGTTTTATGAGCCTGTTGTGTGGATATGCTTCCAATAAATTTTTTGTTCCGCTTTCAATCTGTTCTTCCACATATCCTTCAGCTTCCTGCCTGATATCATTTTCTATCCTTACAGCAGGCACGTACATTTTTTCATCAAACCATGCTGCAGCCGTGTAACAAAACAACGGAAGTGTGGGTGCATCTTTTTCTGTTTCATAAGCAGCCATGTACAAACCGGTATGTGCCGGCGGAATGAAAGCTGCAACAGCCCATCCTTTATCGCAAAGCCGCATCTCCCCTGTTTCTACGTCAATACCAATGCCTTTGCGGCCGGGTAGTTCATACAGATTTCCACCTGTTGGTAATTCAATCCATTCATCAACAGGTACAGGCATGGCATCCCAGCCACTGCGGCCGGTTGCATACAGCGAAGTATCTTCAAAAATATTTCCTTCGCCATCTGAGTATAATATGTAAGGGCTTTGTGTTAACATGATCTTTTCTTAATAAACATTTTTTTATAGTCGCCCGCCTTCAGGGTTTATAACCGCTGACTGGGTTGCATTTGTCCTTTACAAAACAGGTTAAATTCTGTTTCATCAACCATCCGGCTGTTCTCCATTATTTCAACCTGTATTATTTTATTTGTTTTAAAATCGATGGTTAATAAATTGTCTTTCAGTATTACATTATCCATTTCTGTCCATGGAAAAACAACTGTTTTAAATACCCTGGTGAGGTGTACGCCTTCATCTTTAAAAAGTACCGATGTACTTTTTCCTTTTACAATGGTTACAGTTATGTAAACCGCTGCAAAAACAAGTACAGCAACTATACCAACCTGCTGAAACCAGAAATTGGCATACAATAAAGCCATAATCAAACCGAATGTTTCAATTGCCTTCGGTTGCTTTCGGTAGAAATAATAAACTGTACTTAGTAAAGCGTAAAACCCAAGTAATATATAGATAGTTAACTTTACTTTATTATCATCGGTATTTAATGCAAACATAGCCGCAGCAATATGAAGAAAAAATAAAAACCACGTAAAGAGTTTATACGCTTTTTGATTGTTATCCTTTAAAGTAAAGCTGTATTTCATTAAGCCGGAGAATTTGCTGCAACCAGCAGGTTACACAATTTAAACAAACACCTGGCACCTACATTTTCATCCCATTCATCATGGCTAACGCCTACTTCATTTAAATCGAAACCAATAAATTTCCGGCCGCTCTGTATCAGTTTTTTAAAGATGTAAAAAACCTGGTCGGTTTCAAATCCGCCCTGCACGGGGGTTCCCGTATGCGGACAAAGTTTGGGATCCAGCCCGTCAATATCAAAGCTTATAAAAACTTTGTCGGGCAAATGGCTGATTATTTCGTCAACGATCTGCCTCCAGGTTTCGCCTTCATACTGGCGTTCTTTAATGGCCTTATCAAAATAAGTAACTACCCTTGTTTCACTGGCATTAATATAATCCACTTCTTCATCGCAATAATCCCTTGCGCCAACCTGTACCAGTTTTTGCAACTGCGGAATTTCTGTCAGCGCATTGTACATAATAGAAGCATGGGAATAAGTGAACCCTTCGTAAGCTTTTCGTAAATCGCAATGTGCATCAATCTGCAAGATGCCAAAATCGCCATGTTTTTCGGCAATGGCTTTATAAAAACCAAGCGGGGTGCTGTGGTCGCCGCCCAGCAAGCCTACCAGTTTACCGGCATCCAGCAGTTCTTTGGTGCGTTCAAACACCCAGTTATTTAAAAAAATGCTGCCTTCATTAATTTCCTTCAGAGATTTACACATGAATTTATTATCAGCTACAATTTCATCATGCGCTATATAATTGATCAAAAGCTCGGCTTCCTTGCGCAGGTAATCACTCTTCATCAGCACTTTTTTATCGCAAGGCTGCATGTAAAAACCCTGTTTCCATACGTCTTTACAATCAGTATCATACAGATCAACCTGCAGACTCGAATTAAAAATATGTTCCGGAGCCCTTGCTGTTCCAGCATTATAGCTTACAGTAACTTCCCAGGGAACTGGTAAAATCACCAATTTTGCGTCTTCTTCATCAAAGGGTAAACCAAAAATATTGTTGTTTGGGTTGCTAACCGAATTAGGGTCAAAATTTGAAAGGTCAATCATCACGAATAAATATAATTAGACAGATTGTGTATTAAAACGGCACAAAGATATGTTACTGTACAGTAAAGCAGGTGAGCAAAAAATATATTTTATACCCAACAAATATTACACAGCCAGCAATGGATATGATATTTGATCTCTGCACGAATGATTAAGATCAGCTTAAATTAATACGTTTTTAGCAGAAATACCTCCTTATTAACATACCTTTGCTACTTAAATAAAGCTATGAAAAAAACACATATTATCATCCTCGTTTCCATTGCAGCACTTATTGTGGCGCTTATTGTATTCTCTGCCGGAGATTTTTCAACATACGAGACCATCAGTTCTGCCCAAAAAAAACAGGGCAAATATGTACACCTGATTGCAAAGCTGGATAAAACAATGCCGGTTGAATATGATGCAGTGAATAACCCCAATTACCTGAGCTTTTATGCGGTTGACAGCCTGGGCGGAAAAACAAAAGTTATTTTTCATAACAGCAAGCCAACCGACCTTGAAAAAAGTGAACGTATTGTTATGAAAGGTGCAATGAAAGGCGACCATTTTGAATGTAAGGATATACTTTTAAAATGTCCGAGTAAATACAAAGACGATAAAAAAGTATTGGAAAAAACAGTTACCGAGCAACAGAATACTACTAACTAATAACTACACCTAATGCAGTTTGAAGGCGAACACTTACTACCCGGAAGTATCGGGCAATTTTTTGTATTACTTGCATTTGTTGCATCCATTATTTCAACCATTGCCTATTTTATTGCCGCAAAAAAAACTGACCTGGTCGAAAAAAGATCGTGGCTGAGTTTTGCCAGGGTTGCTTTTACAACACAACTCATTTCTGCGGTCATTATTTTCGTTTTAATATTTTACATCTGCGCCAATCATTATTTTGAATACATGTATGCCTACAAGCATGCATCCAAAGAGCTTGAGCCAAAGTACCTGCTGGCCTGTATCTGGGAAGGACAGGAAGGAAGTTTTTTATTGTGGGTCATCTGGCACAGCATACTGGGTATCTTCATTATGTTTAAATCAAAAGAATGGGAAGCGCCGGTAATGACGGTGATCAGTCTGGCCCAATTCTTTTTATTAATGATGCTGCTTGGTTTTTATGTGGGTGATGTAAGATTGGGCAGCAGTCCATTCACATTAACGAGAAACGAAATTGCAGGCCCCATCTTCAGTCAGCCTAACTATTTAACTTTTATTAAAGACGGTGTTGGCTTAAATGTTTTACTGCGCAATTACTGGATGGTGATTCACCCTCCGGTTTTATTTTTAGGATTTGCATCAACCATTATTCCGTTTGCATATGCGTATGCCGGCATACAAACCAAACGCTTTGGCGATTGGGTAACCCCTGCCCTGCCGTGGGCTTTGTTGAGCGCCTGTGTTTTAGGTGTGGGTATTATGATGGGAGGAAAATGGGCCTACGAATCTTTATCTTTTGGCGGCTACTGGGCATGGGATCCTGTAGAAAATGCATCACTGGTTCCCTGGCTGATATTAATTGCCGGTTTACATACCATGGTAATTTTTAAAGCAACAGGACACTCTTTAAAATCAAGCTACCTGTTTGCGTTTCTTACATTTATTTTTATTCTTTATTCAACCTTTTTAACCCGTACCGGTGTATTGGGCGATACATCTGTGCATGCATTTACAGATGCCGGTAAAGCCATCAATATAATGATACTGCTTTTTGTGGCAGCATTTACTTTGCCCTCAATTGGTTTGTTGATCAGCAATTTAAAAAACATCCCATCTATACAGAAAGAAGAAAGCACAAATTCCCGTGAGTTCTGGATGTTCATAGGGTCGTTGGTTTTCTTTTTAGCAGCCATATTCATCATTGCCAAAACATCGGTACCCGTTTATAATAAAATTTTTGGAACAAAGATTGCCCAGCCCGAGGATGTTGAATTCTCTTACAACAAAGTAATTGTAATGGTTGCCATCATCATTGGTTTGTTAAGCGCCGTTACGCAGTACTTCAAATACAAAAAAACAGAATCAAATTATATTTTAAAAAAGATTGCAGTACCAACTGTTATTGCAGCAATCATTACAGCTTTACTGGCTGTTTTTTACCCCCTTACCTATTACAAAGGAGGTGCAGGTTTTTTAGGTGCTGTTTATATTGCTTTATTCGCTGCCATATATTCTGTAATAGCCAATGGCATGTATATATGGACAGGATTGAAAGGAAAACTGAAAGCTGCAGGCGGTTCTATAGCACATCTTGGTTTTGCACTCATGCTGGCAGGTATTTTAATTTCATCCAGCAATAAAAAGATAATCAGCAGCAGCAGTGCAAACGGTATTAATTTACAAATAAGTGGTAAAGATCCGATGACCAAACAAACGGATAACCCGCTGGAAAACCTTACACTCATACGCCAGGTACCTGCCACCATGGGTCAATATGAAGTTACTTACCTGCGTGATTCTTTTGGCAATGAAAAAGGAAGACGCTTTTACGAACTGTTGTTTCAACGCAAAGACAGCAGTACAAAAAAAGTAGTGGAGCAATTCACTTTGTGGCCCGATGTGTACATCATGAAGGATAACAACATGAGCAGTAATCCCGACACAAAAACGTATTTAACCAAAGATGTGTTCACCTTTATTTCCTATGCCATCAACAACAATGCTGTAGAAGACACAGCGCAGTTTGCCATAAAAGAAATGGCTGAAGGTGATACTGCTTTTTACAGCAATGGTATCATCATCTTAAACAGTGTGGTAAAAAACCCGGTTAACGAAAAATATAATTTTAAACCAACTGATGCTGCCCTGATGGCTGATATTACACTCATCAGTAAAGACAGTTTGCATTACAAAGCAATGCCGCTGATACAGGTAGATGGCATAGGTGTTAACCAGATAGATGATACAGTTTACGCACAGAATATGTATGTAAAATTTGCCGGCGTTACGGATGGCCGCAAAGTTAAAATAGGCATCAAGGAATCTGATAAACTGATTCAATATGTAACACTGAAGGCTTATGTTTTTCCTTACATCAACTTAGTATGGCTGGGGTTAATTATTATGGCCCTTGGTATTATTATGAGTGCTGTAAAAAGGGCTAAGTTATCTACTTTTTACGCCGCACTTGCTTTGCTTTTAGGCGCAGCAGGGCTCTTCTATATGTTTCTTTTTGCAAACTAGAATCACAATCGGCCTGTAACTGGCGGATCACTTTTTCTACTTTTTTATCCGCATCGCTGTACAATTTAGTACTGTCAAAAAACGGTTGCAGTAAAGCAGAATCTTTTAAAAATGAATCAACCATTTTAGGCACCTGGTAAAACATCAGTGTATCGCATTGGCTTTTTATAGCGCTGTAAGCAGAATCAATTCTTGCCTCCGAAACAGAGTCTTTAATATGCTGAATTTCCAGATCGGTTTGTGGCTTTTCTCCTGCTGTGCATCCGCAAAAGAAAATAATAACACAATAAATACTAAATTTTAAGGTTACCTTAAGCAACATAATGATATAAATATAGGTCTGAGTTGTAAATTTACAGTATGCATAGGCGGAATTGCCATAAATATTATTTAACAAAATTAATCCTGCTCCTGGTATTTTTTACCACAGGCCTTATTAATGCCCATGCCCAAACCGGCAAGCTTGATACCCTTACAACTTATGCAGTAGTTATTAATGGCGATACAATTGAAGCAAAGACCTTGTATAATTTTGCAGTATATACCCGCATTGCAAATGCCAACATGGAAACCCGTACAAAAATGACCCGGTTGCGCAATGCCATCATAGTTACCTATCCTTATGCCATGCGCTCGGGCTTAATATTGAATGATATTAATACAAGGCTGGCCAATGTAACAGATAAATCAGCAAGGAAAGAATACATCAAATCAAGAGAAAAGGAACTGAAAAAAGAATTTACCGATCCGCTGAGTAATTTATCAATTTACCAGGGAAAGGTTTTAATGAAACTCATTAACCGGCAAACCGGGAATAACTGCTACGATATCATTAAAGAATATAAAGGTGGCTTTACCGCCGGGTTTTATCAAACGGTTGCATTCTTTTTCAGCACCAGCCTTAAACAATCTTACAATCCCCGTGGAGATGATTATGAAATAGAAATGATATTGAAAGAAGTGTGCCGCACTTATGGATTCAATTATTATTATAATTATTCTGCTGCCAATTAAATCCGGCCATTTGTTTAACTTTTCCACCGCCGGAATGTTATAATTTTACACTTTGCTTCTTTTTGTGTTAACAAGTGCGTAAATAGTGTTTTTGTCGTAGCAATTCTACAGTCTTATTGCGTAAAATGAGTTAAATTGCATCCAGAAATTTATCAGATAAAAATGAAGTTAGATATATTGGCGTTTGGTGTTCATCCTGATGATGTGGAACTGAGTTGTGCCGGTGCTTTGTTGGTTGAACAAAAGAATGGCAAAAAGACGGGAATAATAGATTTAACGGCAGGGGAATTGGGAACCAGGGGTTCGGGAGAAATAAGGAAAACTGAAGCAGCGGAAGCTGCAAAAATATTAGGAGTTGAAATAAGAGAAAACCTGGAAATGGCTGATGGCTTTTTTCAAAATGATGAAGCTCATCAGCGAAAGGTTATAACTGCCATCAGAGCTTTTCAACCCGAAGTAATTTTATGCAATGCGCCGGATGACAGGCACCCCGATCATGGGCGCTCATCTAAAATGGTTTCAGATGCCGCTTTCCTTTCCGGACTAATGAAAATTCAGACAACGTTTAATGGTTCAGTTCAACAGGCCTGGCGACCTAAATATGTTTTCAGGTATATACAGGACAGAATGTTGCAGCCCGATTTCGTGATTGATATAACCGATGTGTTTGAACAAAAGATTGAAGCTATTAAAGCATATAAAACGCAGTTTCTCAGTAATGGTGATGATGAACCGCAAACATATATTTCAACACCCGATTTTTTAGACAGTGTTATTTACAGGCATAAGTGGTTTGGAAAAATGATCGGGGTAAAATATGCAGAAGGATTTATATCAGAAAAAATGATCGGCTTCAAAAATTTTGATGCCATTATAAAAGAAAATACTTAAAAATAAAATTCAATTATTCAACATGGCAACGCCTAAATTTTCAAACGTAGAAGGTTCCAACTTTTATCAGGAACTTAAAAAAAGGGTAGGCAATTATTTTGCTGAATCAAAAACACCGGCGCATGGCGATTTTAGCCTGTATTTTAAAGCGGTTTTATTATGGACGCTGTATGTAGCACTGTATGTACACGTTGTATTTTTTACACCAACAAACTGGATTGCCATACTGGAATGCCTGGCAATGGGCGGCTTAACTGCTGCCATTGGTTTTAATGTGATGCATGATGGCGGCCACGGCAGTTTTAGCAACAGCAAAATATGGAATAAAATTGCAGCTTTCTCTGTAAATGCACTGGGTGCAAGTGGCATTATGTGGAACAACAAACACAATATTATTCATCATACTTATACCAATATTGATGGCATTGATGATGATATTGAGATTAAGCCTTTACTGAGAATGTGCAGCACGCAAAAAAAATATTTTATACATCGTTTTCAGCATATTTATGTTTGGTTCCTGTACACATTATTGCTGCTGGTTTGGGTTTTTCAATCCGATTACAAAAAATATTTCAGTAAAAAAGTAGGTGAAGTGCCCATTAAAAAAATGAGTGCCTTTGATCATTTCGCTTTCTGGTTTGCAAAAGCAGGTTATTATTTTATGATGATTGTATTACCCATTATGCTGGTAGGTTTTTTACCCTGGCTCGTTGGATTTTTAGTAATAGCAATGTTTGCAGGCTTTGTTTTAAGCATTGTATTTCAACTGGCACATACCGTAGAGGAAACTACATTCCCTGTTCCGAATGCCGATATCAACACCATTGAAAATGAGTGGGCAATTCACCAGGTAGAAACAACAGCAAACTTTGCAACAAAAAACAAATTGATATCCTGGCTGGTTGGTGGCTTAAATTTCCAGATAGAGCATCACCTGTTTCCGAAAATTTCACACATTCACTACCCTGCTATCAGCAAAATAATTAAGAAAACCTGCGAAGAGTATGGTGTAAAATATATTGAGTTCCGAAAAATGCGCCATGCCATTGTTTCGCATACTGCTCATTTGAGGAATATGGGCAAGGCATAACACCTTCTTATTTTTATCAACGGCCTTTTTATTATTTACATGTACTGCAGATAATAAAAAGGCTTTTTTATTTTTTACTTTTAAATAATAATAATGTCAGCGAAAACCTGGTTAGATAAACACAAAGAATCACTAACACCTGGCCAACGCATTGCCGACTCGGTTGCAAATGGCATGGGTTCCTGGGGCTTCATCATTGGCCAGTCAATATTTGTAGTAATATGGATGACGATGAATGTAATAGGCTTTATTCGCCATTGGGACCCATACCCTTTCATCCTCCTCAATCTTATCTTTTCAACCCAGGCTGCTTATGCTGCGCCAATTATTATGATGGCACAAAACCGGCAAAGTCAAAGAGACAGGGTGCAGGCGCAGGCCGATTTTGACACAAACCTGGAAGCAAAAAAAGAAATTGAAGCATTACAGGTTCAGTTAAATAAAATTGAAACAGAAAAACTGGACGAAATAATCAGAATCTTACAGGAAATGAAAAAAAGTTGATATAGTTTAGGATTTTAATTAGAAGGGATTTTATATTTTTTATACTTAAAATGAAAAACAAAAAAACCAGGTTTTCAAAATTAAGAAGGTTCTGGAAACTGCTAGGTCCCGGATTGGTAACTGGTGCAAGCGATGATGACCCTTCAGGCATAGCCACCTACTCACAGGCAGGTGCAGCTTATGGCCTTTCTACATTATGGACCGCATTGATTGCGTTTCCATTAATGGCTTCCATTCAGCAAATGTGTGCAAAAATAGGACTGGTTACTTCGCAGGGTTTAACCGGAACTTTAAAAAAATATTATCCAAGGCCTGTTTTATATTTAATGCTGCTTTTCAGTTTTCCTGCCATTATTTTAAATATTGGTGCAGATATTGCCGGTATGGGCGCTGTTGGCAACCTGCTTTTCCCTGCTGTTGATGCAACTTATTTCAGTGTAATTTTTACCATTCTGCTTTTAGGACTGATCATTTATTTACCCTATCGAAAAATTGCTGCAGCACTTAAATATATGTGCATTGTACTGTTGGTTTATTTAATTGTACCCTTTCTGTATAAACAGGATTTTTTAGCGATCCTTAAAGCCACTTTTATTCCAACGCTTAAGTTTGATAAGGATTTTATCAGCATTCTGGTTGGTATACTGGGCACCACCATTTCTCCTTATCTTTTTTTCTGGCAGGCTTCTGTAGAAGTTGAGGAAATGAAACATAAAAAAAAGTTTGTGGTGGTAGATAAAAAGATCATTCATGATATGAAGCAGGATGTGGATTTTGGCATGTCATTTTCAGGCCTGGTTATGTTCTTCATCATACTTACAACAGGTACTGTTTTGTTTAAGGGTGGCATTCACCAGATTGACACCGTTGAGCAGGCTGCCCTTGCATTAAAGCCGCTGGCCGGTAATCTTGCTTATCTCCTTTTTGCAGTTGGTGTAATTGGAACGGGCCTTATTGCCATACCCGTATTAAGTGGATCTCTCAGTTATATTATTACCGAAACCTTTGGCTGGGAGCAAGGGCTTGATAAAAAATTTCATGAGGCAAAAGCGTTTTATGTGATCATTGCCATCTCCTTAATTCTCGGCCTTTCATTAAACTATGTTGGAATTTCGCCAATCAAAGCATTGATCTATACCGCTATTTTATATGGCCTTACTGCACCTGTTTTAATTGCTATCATTCTTCATATCTCCAATAATAAAAAGATTATGGGCGATAATGTAAATGGAAGAACATTAAATATTATGGGCTTTACAGCACTCATCATTATGTCTGTAGCTGCTGTTGTACTGCTGTATTTATTTATATAGACCCGGATATATTTTTAAAAAGCCCCACCATTTGATCCTGAGCCCGGGCGCTACTTTTTATTTGGCCATCTTACCGTAAATTTGCGCTTCAACCTAAAAATAATGAGCGAAGAAAAAAGCCTCAACTTTATTGAGGAGATCATAGAAGAAGACCTGAAGAACGGAAAATACAAAAGCATTCTCACCCGTTTTCCGCCTGAGCCCAATGGCTATCTGCATATTGGCCACGCCAAGTCCATCTGCCTGAATTTTGGCCTGGGTATTAAATATGGCGGCAAAACCAATCTTCGTTTTGATGACACCAACCCGGTAACAGAAGAAACAGAATATGTTGACAGCATTAAAGAAGACATTAAATGGCTTGGCTTTAACTGGGCAGAAGAATTATATACCTCCGACTATTTTGATAACCTGTATAACTACGCTGTTGACCTGATCAACAAAGGCCTTGCTTATGTAGATGATTCTACTGCCGAAGAAATTGCTGCCATGAAAGGTACGCCTACCGAACCCGGTAAGGATAACCAATACCGCAGCAGAACCATTGAGGAAAACCTTACCTTATTTACCGACATGAAAGCAGGTAAATATAAAGATGGCGAAAAAGTATTGCGTGCAAAAATTGATATGCAGCATACCAATATGCTGATGAGAGACCCGATCATTTACCGTATCAAACATGCACACCACCACCGCAGCGGCGACAAATGGTGCATTTACCCAATGTACGATTTTGCACATGGCCAAAGCGACAGCATTGAAAACATCACCCATTCTATTTGCACGTTGGAATTTATTCCGCATCGTGAATTATATGATTGGCTGATAGAAAAGCTGGAAATTTTCCCATCGCATCAATACGAATTTGCCAGGCTGAGCATGACTTACACCGTGATGAGCAAAAGAAAACTGCTGCAACTGGTAAATGAAAATCATGTCACCGGTTGGGATGATCCACGTATGCCAACGCTAAGTGCATTCCGCAGAAAAGGATATACACCCGAAAGCATACGCACTTTTTGCGATAAGATCGGCGTAGCCAAAAGAGAAAATTTTATTGACCTGAGTTTACTGGAATTTTGTTTGCGTGAAGACCTGAATCCAAAAGCATTACGGGTAATGGCGGTGCTCGATCCGGTAAAACTCATCATAAATAATTATGAAGATGGCAAGGTAGAAGAAATGGAAAGTGAAAACGGACCTGATGAAGCATTGGGAAAAAGATTGCTGCCTTTCAGTAAAGAACTTTTGATAGAGCGTGAAGATTTTATGGAAGAGCCCGCAAAAAAATGGTTCAGGCTGGCACCCGGTGCCATGGTTCGTTTAAAGAGTGCATACATTGTAAAATGCGAAAGCTTTGTAAAAGATGCTGATGGAAATGTAACTGAAATTCATTGCACTTATATTCCCGAAAGCAAGAGTAATAACGACACAAGTGGCATCAGCGTAAAAGGCACCATTCATTGGGTGAGCGCTGCACATGCTGTGAATGCTGAAGTACGTTTGTACGACCGTTTGTTTACAGTTGAGAATCCGCTTGGCGAAGAAGGCGATTTTAAAGATACCATCAACCCAAATTCTTTACTGATAATTACCAATGCAGTGGTTGAGCCGTCGCTTAAACTGGCAACTGCCGAAAGCCGATACCAGTTTATACGCAAAGGATATTTTTGTTTAGATAAAGATTCAACAGCCGAAAAACTGGTCTTTAACCGCACGGTTACATTAAAAGATGCCTGGGCAAAGGAAGTAAAGAAAAATTAAAGGATAAATTTATGATGCTGTCAGCCCTGACTGGCAGTTTTTTTATCCGACAGTTGTACATTGGGAAAGACCGAGGCTAACAGCATAATTATTGTACATCCCAGCATCAGGTACAATCCAAACAATTTTTGTGGGCAGTAATTATTGTAGCAGGAACCAAAAATAATAAATGTTCTTACGGCAAAAGCAATAGTAAATGCAGCTATAAAAAGATTTGCTCTTTTTGCCCATATCTTCGGCAAAAGCATAAATACCAGTATTACTACAGCAAAAAAACTAAAAATAAACCCGGGCGTGCCATAATATTGTTTGTAATTGTAAAAGCCGGTAAATGTTCTTTCGGCCTCATTTACAATTTGCGGATCAGCATAATATCCCCAGGGCAAAAAACAGCTTACAATTAAAGTTAAACAGGCGGCAATGCCCAGCCAGTGCAGGTATTTTACAAACATATCTTAAAATAAAAACGTCATTGCGAACAAAGTGAGTATATCGCTTTTTTGCAATGACGTAAGTAATATTTGAGGTCCCGACCGGATTCGAACCGGTGTAGAAGCTTTTGCAGAGCTTTGCCTAGCCACTCGGCTACAGGACCATTTGTTTTTTTATCCAACAAAACCCTTTGGCTTTGCCTATCCGCCGGCTGGCGGATACAGGACCATTTGAATCATGAATACTGAACAGGGAATATTGAATACCGAATCCAGATTTCATTTTTTACAAGTGCAAAAATAGGGTAATTTTAAAGAAAATTGCACAACCCTAATTCTAAACTAAAAAAATATGAGCCGGATAGCCGAATCTGAATTGATCATTAACGAACGGGGTGCAGTTTATCATTTAAATTGCCGCCCCGAAGAGATTGCCAATACCATCATTACCGTTGGTGATCCGGACCGTGTGGGTGAAGTAAGCAAACATTTCGACAAAACAGAATATCAAAACAAACACCGTGAATTTGTAACCCATACCGGTTTTATTGGCAATAAAAGGATTACCTGTGTAAGCACAGGCATTGGCCCCGATAATATTGATATCGTTTTAAACGAACTGGATGCACTGGCAAATATTGATTTTGAAACAAGGCTTATTAAAGAAAAACTAACCTGCCTTAATATTATCCGTTTAGGCACATCAGGTTCGCTGCAAAAAAATATTCCCGTTGACAGTTTTGTTGCAAGTTCTCATGGCCTCGGCCTGGATAACCTGATGCATTTTTACCGCCAGGAAAATAACGAAGAGGAGAATCAAATTATACAGGCTTTCAGTACGCATACTCAATTAAATTCAGGTAAGGTTTCGCCCTATATTAATATGGCAAGTGCTGCGCTGATAAAACATTTTACAAATGGTTATCACCAGGGAATTACCGTAACCTGTCCGGGTTTTTATGGGCCACAGGGCCGCATACTCAGGCTGGGACTTGGTTACCCGATGCTGATTGATAACCTCACAAATTTTACTTTTGGCAATTACCGAATTACTAATTTTGAAATGGAGACATCGGCTATTTATGGTTTGGGAAATGCATTGGGGCATCATTGCCTTAGCCTGAGTGCCATTGTAGCCAACCGCATCAGCAAAGAATTTTCGAAAGATGGTGCATTGGCCGTAGAGAATTTAATAAAACAATCTTTACAAATAATATCAGATTCAAGTATTTAAAATGAAAGTAGAATTTTATAAATACCAGGGTACCGGCAACGATTTTGTTATCCTTGAAAACAGAGATAACCGTTACAGCAATCTTACAACTGAGCAGGTAAAACTTATCTGCAACCGCAGGTTTGGTGTTGGTGCCGATGGGCTGATGCTATTAAGTAAACATGCAGAGCTTGATTTTGAAATGGTGTATTTTAATGCAGATGGTAACCAAAGCAGCATGTGCGGCAATGGAGGACGTTGCCTGGTTCAATTTGCCAAAAACCAGGGCATGCACAAAAGCACCTATCAGTTCATGGCCATTGATGGTATGCATGAAGCTGATATTGATATACATAACATAGTTCGCTTAAAAATGCAGGATGTAAATAAAGTAGATTATCATTCGGGATATGCCATTTTAAATACAGGCTCGCCGCATTTTGTAAAATTTGCTAATAATGTGGAAGAGATTGATGTGGTGGAAACAGGCCATGATATCCGCTACAGCAAACAGTTTGTAAAAGAAGGCATCAATGTGAATTTTGTAGAAACCACCGATGAGGATGGCATTTTTGTTCGCACTTACGAACGTGGCGTAGAAGATGAAACCCTCAGTTGTGGTACCGGTGTAACCGCATCGGCATTAATGAATGCACACAACGAAAAAGGTTTTAACCGGGTTGAAGTAAAAACTATGGGCGGCCATTTAAGCGTAGAGTATAATAAAATTGATGACGAACATTTTGATAATATCTGGCTCTGCGGCCCTGCAGAGTTTGTTTACAAAGGCGAAATTGAAGTATGAATAAACCAGAAATTATAAAGGCTGCTGAAAATGCATTTGCACAACTTTTGCAAACCTGTAATGGTGTTGATGAAGTTGCTTTTTTTAAGCGGCCCGTTGAAAAATGGTCGGTTGCAGAAAATGTACAGCATCTTATTATTTCAACTAATACCTCTTCTCTTGCCTGGTACCTGCCGCTTTTTTTGGTAAGATGGATTGGAGGCACGCCAAACAGAAGCCCCAGAACCTACGATGAATTAAAAGACAAATACTACAAAAAATTAAGCGAAGGTGGCCGTGCCAGCAGCAGGTTTGTTCCAAAGCCCATCGAAATAAAATATGGCAAACAAAAATTAATGAACAACTGGAACACTGCTGCTGCAAAATTCATCAAAACGCTATCCAAAAACAGAACGGAAAAAGATTTAGACAATTATCTTGTAAAGCATCCATTGCTTGGCCGTATAACTTTGCGTGAACTTGGTTATTTCACCATCTTTCATACCGAACATCATTTACACAGCATACAAAAAGCCGTTGAAAACCCATGATCCAGTACTTTAAAAATATAGACCAAAAGACCATTGCTATTGATAAGCATGAAAATGCCGTGTGGGTAAATGAGTTGCCGCCGCTTAAACAGGAAGAGTTTACCGAACTAAGTGAAACAATGGATATACCCATTGACTTCTTAAAAGATTCACTGGATATAGATGAACGCAGCCGTTACGAAATTGAAGATGATGTAAAACTCATCGTTATTAAAACACCCACCGAAAATAATTCCTTCAACCTGAGTGATGCATTTTATATTACCATACCTATTTGTATCATCCTTACACATAACCAGATTGTAACGGTTAATTCATTTGAGAACGAAGCCATTAAAAAATTTCTGAGCACTTTTCAGCATCGCAACCCCGACAGGATGAATA
The DNA here is from genome assembly GCA_963715585.1 of uncultured Chitinophagaceae bacterium. Classification (GTDB taxonomy): domain Bacteria; phylum Bacteroidota; class Bacteroidia; order Chitinophagales; family Chitinophagaceae; genus Ferruginibacter. The sequence goes on from OY970254.1 coordinate 2,340,618, forward strand.
TGATGGTGCTGAAAATATTTGAGAAAGTAACTTCCAATTTCCAGGATTATCTGAAAGAAATAAATACACGCCGAAACAGCCTGGAACAAAAACTGTACGACAGCAACCGCAATGAAGAATTACTGCAACTCATGCGTATTCAAAAAAGTTTTGTGTATTTTTTAACTGCGTTAAGAAGTAATGAACTGCTGATGATGAAGTTAAGCCGCACTAATATTTTAAAACTAAATGAAGAAGAAAGGGATTTGCTGGAAGATCTGATTGTAGAAACATCACAGGCACTTGAAATGGCAAATACCTACACAAATATCCTGAACAGTACACTGGATGCCTTTGCCAGCATCATCAGCAATAACCAGAACGATGTTTTAAAAAGACTTACCACACTCACCATCTTTTTAAGTGTACCGGTTTTAATTGCCAGTATTTATGGCATGAATGTTCCCATTCCCTATAAGGACAGTCACATGGCATTTTGGTTGCCGGTGATACTTTCTATCATCATTCTTGGTTTTGTAATATGGAATTACGCAAAACGTTACAAGCGATGATCAGCATGTTCAACATCAGGGTATATGGTATTTTAATAAATGAAAAGCGACAGATTTTAGTCAGCGATGAATTTATACGTGGGGCATACATCACTAAGTTCCCCGGTGGTGGATTGGAATTTGGGGAAGGAACGAGGGAATGCCTTGCAAGGGAATTTATGGAAGAGATGAATTTAAAAGTAAAAATAACTGATCATATTTACACCACCGATTTTTACCAGCAAAGTGCCTTTAATGCTGCACACCAGATCATCTCTATTTATTATTTTGCCGAAGCGCTGGAGCCGATAACTGCTCCCCTGCGCAGCAAAGCTTTTGATTTTGATGCACAGCAAATGAAAATGTATGAAGAGACCGGTGAAACCGAAACATTCCGCTTTATAGATTGGGATGATTTTTCGGAAGAATCGGTAAGTTTACCCATTGATAAAATAGTATCCAGCATAATAAAACAAATGCCATGATAACAACAAATAATTTCTTTGAACAGGACATCATCCTGGAAGATGACAGAGCCAGGCTGGAACCTCTTACAGAAAAGCATTTTGATGCATTGATGACAATTGCCCTCAGCAATAACGATATCTGGAAATTTACGCTGGCGAATATTTTTGATGAAAGCAGTTTCAGAAATTATTTTAATACCGCTTTAAAAGAACGTGAAAACAAATCCTCCTACCCCTTCGCCATGTTTGATAAAAAAGAGAACCGCTATGTTGGCTGCACCCGCTATGCTAATATCTCTTTTAAAGATAAGCGGCTTGAAATTGGCTGGACATGGATAGACCCGATTTTGCAGGGCAGCGGCATCAACAAGCATAATAAGTTTCTGATGTTGCAGTTTGCTTTTGAAACATTGAACCTTAACCGGGTGGAATTAAAAACTGCCGGCACTAATTTAAAATCGCAGCGGGCAATGGAAAAGATTGGTGCTGTAAGAGAAGGTGTTTTGCGCAAGCACAGCATCAATGATGCTGGCCTGACAAGGGATACAGTATACTACAGCTTTATCAATGAAGAATGGCCACAGATAAAAGAAACTATCTTTAAAGAATTTACTACTCCCCTCACCTAAAATAATGCGTATGAAAAATTTAATTGTTCTTTTTATTTCGTTGATTTTTATTTCCTGCAATAATAATAACAAAGAAACAGCTGCAGCGTCGGCAGATGATTTGTACAAAGAAATACAAACCGGCGGCGTAAAAGTAATTGCTATTGAAACCCCAAAAGGAAAATTCAATGTATGGACAAAACGCATTGGCAACAATCCCAAAATAAAACTGCTCTTGCTGAACGGCGGCCCCGGTGCTTCACACGAGTATTTTGAATGTTTCGAAAATTTTTTACTTCCCGAAGGAGTTGAGCTGATCTATTACGATCAACTCGGTTGCGGCCTTAGTGACAACCCCAAAGACACAACCATGTGGGATTTGGCAAGATTTGTAGAAGAAGTGGAGCAGGTACGCAAAGCATTAAATTTAAATAAAGACAATTTTTATTTACTCGGTCACAGCTGGGGCGGTATACTTGCCATGCAGTACGCATTAAAATACCAGGACAATCTGAAAGGCCTTATCATCAGCAATATGATGATGAGTTGCCCGGCTTATGGTAAATATGCACAGGAGGTTTTGGCTCCGCAGTTTGATCCAAAAGTTTTGGATACCATCCGCCAGATAGAAGCCAAAGGCGATTTTCAAAATCCAAAATACATGGAACTGCTGATGCCGAATTTTTATGCAAAACATATTTGCCGCTTGCCATTAGACCAATGGCCTGAGCCGTTGAATCGTGGTCTTTCAAAAATGAACCAGTCATTGTATGTTACCATGCAGGGCCCAAGCGAGTTTGGTATTGGTGGTAATTTAATTAACTGGGATGTTACCAAAGAGTTACCCAAAATAAAAACACCTACGCTCACTATTGGCGGAAAACACGACACCATGGACCCGGAACACATGAAATGGGTAAGCACACAGGTGCAGAATGGAAGATCAATAATCTGCCCCAACGGCAGTCATATGAGTATGTATGACGATCAGAAAAATTATTTTCCGGGGTTGATACAGTTTATTAAAGATGTGAATGAAGGAACCTTTAAGGCGGAGAAATAAAAAAATGCCGGTAAGCCGGTAAGGCGTTGTTCAGCAAAGCTGAACGTCTTCCCGGCTTCCCGGCAAAAAATAAAAATCTATCAGCCTGTAAGCCGGATTCTGTCTTACCCTGCAAAGCTTGCGCCAAACAGGATTGAGGTTATCATTTATCTGGCTGCAACATTACTGTTACAATCTTGCTGCCTACCCTTCGGCATCGGACGAGCCGCCCTCAAGCGCCGGTTTACGTGGCATTACAGCACACAAGGTTTACCCAATTTATGCATTACTGCAAAAACCCGTGAGCTCTTACCTCACGTTTTCAACCTTACTCCTCTCTTGTCATACTCTGTCAGACTGAGCTTGTCGAAGTCTTGTCGAAGCATGTCAAGAGAGGAGCGGTAATTTTCTGTGGCCCTGTCTCTTTCCCGATAAATCAGGAAGCCGGCTCTTAACCGGTGTGTTGCTCTGTGCTGTCCGGACTTTCCTTTCCGATCTAAATCGGAACGATAACCCGGCTGATAGAAGGCAAAGGTAGATTTTATTTTTTTGAGAAGCAGATCAATTGACTTGTTTGCTAAAATGAAAAAGGTAGCCAATTGCCGGGCTACCTTTTTAGAATTATAAAACAGTTTCTGAAATCAACCAAATCAGAAACGATCAAGATTCATCACCTTAGTCCATGCAGCAACAAAATCCTGCACAAATTTTTCTTTCGAATCCTCACATGCATACACTTCTGCAAGCGCACGTAGTTCTGAGTTTGAGCCGAAGATGAGATCAACACGGGTTGCTGTCCATTTTACTTCGCCGGTCTTACGATCACTACCTTCAAATAAATCTTTCGCATCAGAAGTTGCTTTCCAGGTTGTACCAAAGTCAATGAGGTTTGCAAAGAAATCGTTGTTAAGTGCACCGGGATTGTTTGTAAAAACACCATGTTTAGTTTCTCCGGTATTTGTGTTCAGCACACGCATACCACCAACAAGCACCGTCATTTCAGGGGCTGTAAGTGTTAACAGTTGTGCTTTATCAATCAGCATTTCTTCTGCCGATGCTGTAGAACGGTTCTTTTTGTAATTGCGGAAACCATCTGCAACCGGCTCCAGCACGGCGAATGATTCCACATCGGTTTGTTCCTGCGATGCATCATTACGTCCTGCAGTAAAGGGCACTGTTATAGTAACACCGGCATTCTTTGCAGCCTGTTCAATACCTACACAACCACCCAGTACAATGATATCGGCAACAGAAACTTTCTTATTGCGTGTTTGAACATTGTTGAAAGCTGATTGGATGCCCTCCAGTGTTTCAAGTATTTTCGAAAGTTCAGCAGGATTGTTTACTTCCCAATATTTTTGCGGGGCAAGACGAATACGGGCACCATTGGCACCACCACGTTTATCGGAACCACGGAATGTTGATGCCGATGCCCAGGCTGTTGATACCAGTTGAGATACAGTCAACCCTGAAGCTGATATCTTACTCTTCAGTTCTGCAATATCATTATCGTTTATTAATTCATAGGTAACGGCTGGCACTGGATCTTGCCAGATGAGTTCTTCTGTCGGTACTTCTTTACCTAGATAACGGGAACGTGGCCCCATATCACGATGTGTAAGCTTGAACCATGCCCTTGCAAATGCATCTGCAAACTGATCGGGGTTTTCAAAGAAGCGTCGTGAAATTTTTTCATACGCAGGATCTATTCTCAAAGCCAGATCGGTAGTAAGCATAAATGGAGCATGCCGTTTTGAAGCATCGTGTGCATCAGGCACTAAACCGGCTCCTGCATCTCCTTTGGGCTTCCACTGTTGAGCACCGGCAGGACTTTTTGTTAATTCCCACTCGTAACCAAACAGGTTCTCAAAAAAGTTGTTGCTCCATTTTGTTGGCGTTGTAGTCCAGGCTCCTTCAAGACCACTGGTTATCGTATCGCCTGCATTACCAGTTCCGAAAGTATTCTTCCAGCCCAGGCTTTGTTCTTCAATACCTGCGGCTGCCGGTTCACGGCCAACATACTTACCGGGATCGGCGGCGCCATGTGTTTTACCAAATGAATGGCCTCCTGCAATTAATGCAACAGTCTCTTCATCATTCATAGCCATACGGCCAAAGGTTTCACGAATGTCACGGGCAGCGGCTAACGGATCGGGATTGCCATTCGGCCCTTCAGGGTTTACATAGATAAGCCCCATCTGAACAGCGCCAAGCGGATTCTCCAGTTCACGGTCGCCGGAATAGCGCTTGTCTCCCAGCCACTCGGTTTCAGAGCCCCAATAAATATCTTCAGGTGCTTCCCAAACATCTTCACGTCCGCCACCAAAACCAAAGGTTTTAAAGCCCATCGACTCAAGCGCACAGTTACCTGTGAGTATCATCAGATCGGCCCAGGAAAGTTTTCTGCCATATTTTTTCTTCACAGGCCAAAGAAGTAAACGTGCTTTGTCGAGGTTTGCATTATCGGGCCAGCTGTTTAGTGGTGCAAAACGCTGTGTGCCCGAACCTCCGCCACCACGGCCATCGTGAATACGGTAAGTACCTGCGCTATGCCAGGCCATGCGAATAAAGAAAGGGCCATAGTGACCATAATCAGCCGGCCACCAATCCTGTGATGTGGTCATCAGATCGAAGATGTCTTTCTTCACCGCATCCAGGTCGAGGGTTTTAAATTCTGTTGCGTAATTAAATGATTCGCCCATCGGATCAGACAGGTTAGAATGTTGGCGGAGGATGTTTAGATTTAATAGGTTAGGCCACCAGTCACGGTTGCTGGTACCGCCACCTGCACTTTTCTTTAAAGCTCCACCAGAAAACGGGCATTGGCCCTGAGATGTATTACTTTCCATACTGTATTTTGTTTAGTTGTTTTAGGCTATAAAGTTATGACAATTGTGATTTACTTATGTGATGATCTGACCATGATTTATCAATCATTTGCATGAACTTAATCAGGATAAATACTTCAGCGTATTTGGGATATAATTCATCTCATGTAAAACACAAAGACTGGTAAATTGTTTAATTACCTATCGGATCTTTTTCAGCAAAATATTTAAAGGTAAATTGTATTTGCCGGCAGGCCTTGGGTATAAAACTGAGCTTTATTGTTTTCAATTTTATCGCAATAAAATTGCGGTCAGGAAAGCTTAATAAACATCAGTATTATGCATTACCTATTACCACTTTGAGGTATTTTTATACATTATTATAGTCTGTAAATTGCGTAAGATTATCAGTAGTACAATAATTTCTTAGCCTGGTAATTCTATAAAATCTTTTACCTGAAATCCATATTTAATTTTTTTCGTAAATCATTAAAAATTTACTGATGAAATTCATCAATGGCATTTTAAGTTTTATCGGGTTGATCGCTTTATTTGTAGCTGTAATTTTATATATGCTTGATTATGAAAATCCGGCAAAGATACTACTGGCTATATCACTGTTCTTTTTTGCAGTGATGCTGTTCTTTTACCTGTATAAAATGTATTTATTGATCAGTCTTAAAAAAAATGACCCAAACTAAATAACATAACAAACTTAATCACTACCCATTACCTCTTATATGAACAAAATTAATACAAGCCTCACCATCGGTACCATTGGCATCATTCTTACATCAATACTGCAAATTATCTTTACACTTTTTGAAGCAACAAATGCGCTTCAAATTATCCTTTACATTTTATACCCCGTTTTTATTATCATGCTGATAATTGGTTACCGTAAAATAGTTAAAGAAAAAAAACTGGTTTAATATTCTGAAATCCTGCAATCAGCTTATAAGTCATAAACACCGTTTAACATTTCATTAATCCGTTAAACACCTCTTTTGCCTTGCCTTAAAGCAAATGTGTTGTATATTTGCGCCGCAATTCAGAACTACCGCGATAGATATTGGTTATTATAACCTCCTGAGTGCCCTAAAACTCCCTGCCAGACAGCAACGCCTGACTATTTGAGGAAGAAATACGTAATGAATAAAAAACAGAAATATGAAAAGTGAAGCAATGGGTGTAGGTACACCTCTCAGTAAAAAAGACCTGAAAGAATTATTGCAGGAAACAAAAGAAACCCTAGCTGTTGATGTAAAAGTTGACAGCAACAACCGCACATTCAGTCACCTGGATTTGTGGAATTTACAAAAAAGACAAAGATCAGCTTCGGAAATGAGAAGGAGGCTGATGTAAAAAATATTGTTTTCAAGAACCAATAATTTTTTCTTTATGGAATTAAAGAGGCTGCCTTTTAAGACAGCCTCTTTTTTATGAATTATTTTACTAGCGCAATATAATCGTTGTTCCCTGCCGTTTGTGTGTAACACCATCCACATCTACTGCTTCTATCATCCAAACCACAGTTTGTATTTCCTGCCTGTCACCTTTCACTCTACCATCCCATCCTGGCCTTTCGGTTGTTGTTTGAAATAATAATTTTCCCCAGCGATCGAATACTTTAAAAGATTTTAAAGTTTTAAAGCCCATCAGTACCGGGTACAGATAGTCATTACGTCCGTTTCCATCTGGTGTAAAAGTATTGGGCACATAAATCTCTATCTTCTTTTTTATCTTTACAAACTGCGTATCAACTGTTACACAACCACTTTTTGTTTTTAAATTTACCTGGTAAAGTTGCGATGCAAGTCCTTTAAAGCTAGGCCTGTAAATGTTTGCGAAATCGAGGCTGGTTGCTGGTGTCCATAAAACAGTACTGGCAATTTGCCTGGCCTGCAGTTGTTCAGGAAAATTCATCACCGCTTCTACATCGGCATACCTGATGCCGGGTAACGGCTCATCTATAGTAACATAAATTTGCTTAACAGATACTGTTTGCGGGCAATTAATATTACTTACCGTTAATTTTATTGGGTAGTAACCAGGGGCAGGATAACTATATACCGGATTTTGTAAAGCAGATGTCACTCCGTTTCCAAAGTCCCATAACCAGGTTAATACAGAAGGTGATGTATTGACAGTTTGATTAAATAAAGGCAGGCGCAGGTTTACACAAACTGGGTCTACTTTAAAATCGGCGATGGCGTATTTAAATATTTTTACGTTTTTATAAATACTGTCCACACAGCCACTATCAGTTCTTGCAACCATTTTAATTGTGTATTCGCCGGCCGCAGTATAGCTATGGGTTACATCTCTTGTTGTGGCACTGGTTCCATCACCCAAATCCCACAGGTATTGCGCCAAACCACCGGTAAGTACGGTACTGGTATTTATAAAATTAAATTGGTTGTTTCCAAAACACTGTTGTGCATTGGGTTCGCTAAATCCTACAACAGGCTCAGGGTTAACTGTAATATTAAATGCCGAATCATTAGGGCAGCCTTTTTCTGATGTTGTGGTAAGCCTTACGGTATAAGTGCCGGGGTTTCTGTAATAATGGCGGGCATTGCGGGCTGTATCCGTATTACCATCACCAAAGTCCCACAGGTATTTCATGGTACCCACGCCAAGCGTACTTGAATTGGTAAAAATAAAATCGTTTATTTTCTGGCAGATGGCTCTTGTATTTACATCAAATGCCGCAACAGGGCTTTCGTAAACAGTTACAGTATAAAAAACACTATCAATACAGCCTTGATCGGATGTTACTATTAATCTGACAATATATGTTCCGGTATCGGCATAACTATGGGTTACATTCTGTGTTGTTAATATAGTTCCATCTCCCAGGTTCCAGTTATAGTTCATAGTACCAAATGCAATGGTACTGTTATTTGTAAAAACAAACTGGTGGCCGTTAAAGCACTGAATAAAAGAATTGGTTGTAAAATCAACAACGGGTGTAGGGTTAACGGTAATATTAATATCCGTTGAACTCAGGTTACAACCCTGTAAACTGAAAAGCGTAACATGATAAGCACCCGTTTGCACCACGTTGTATATGGTATCATTAGCTCCCGGTATGGCAATAGTATTGCGGTACCATTGTATACTATCCGAAACGCCCCTGCCTACTTTTAGTATAGTAGGATTGGCTGGTGTTATACATCCCGTAAGAAACCCGGTTACATTTACAGTTGTATCTAAAACAGCTGCTTTTACAGTAACCGTATCGGTAGTTAAACAGCCGCCTCCAAAATTTCGCACAGTAAGGACGTATGTGGTAGTTACCGAAGGAGTGGCAATTGGGTTTGATATGTTGGGATTACTTAAATTTAAAGCAGGGCTCCAGGAATAAACAAAGCCGGGTGTTGGGTTTACACCTAACTGAATGGGTGCCCTTTCGCAGGATACCCTGTCGGGGCCAGCAGTTGCAAATACATTCAATGTATCCATTAATTGAACTGTTAATGTATCCGGGCAGCCGTATCCATTGTAAGGATCCAATGCAACCTGTAGTGTCATTCCCGAAGGTGGAGGTGGTGTGAAATTAATTGTTTGAGTGGTTGCTAAAGTAACGGCCGGGTTTGCAATATCCCACCATTTGTAAAATTGATATCCAAAAGGGGCCGTCACATTAACAGCCGTATCATCAGGACAATAGGCAGAACCAAGGAATGAACTCTGGCATTGAGAATTAACATCTATGTAAGCATAGCCAAAGTGTGTACCACCGCCTGCTCCACAACCTGTAGCAGTAAAAGATATTTCAATGGTTTTGCCGGCATTTCCATTTAGATCAATTGAATTTGCAGCCCAGGGCTTGAATTTGATGTTTGGGTTTGATGGTGCATCCTGAAAACCAGGTAATGGGTTTGCATTTGAATAAGCAATGTCAAATGAAGCACAAGCATCTACAGTATTGTCTGTAATGTTCCTGACATTAACTATCAATCTTGGCTGAATATTAGCAGGATGCCCTCCTGTATTATTGATTACAATGGCATAATTGTAAATTAAACTAAAATTATTTTGAGTTGGAGGTATTGTAAATCTATAAGTTACCCTATCTGCATTGGTACCTGTATTTTGCACTCCAATCCTTACCGAATAACCACTTCCATTTGGGCAAAGTGTGGGAAATTGTCCCCACGGATCAGAAGCGGGAACAGTAGAAGCTGTAATTATATCATGCCTGCCGGGTATTGGTAAAACAGGTACAGGATTCATAATTACTGCCCCATTAAAACTTCCGGTATTTATAAGCCAGTTAGAAAAATCACCTTGTTCAAAATCAATATTTGGCGGACACTGAGCAACAGTAATTTTATTAACTGCCAATAATAAAGTCAGCAGGAAAAAAATTTTTTTGCAACGGTTGTAAAAAGCAGTTGTAGAAATAGGCACTTCAGTAGTTTTTTTGATAAACAGAGGGCGTTAAGTTACTTATTTAATGCCGTACTGGCAAAAAACAGCCTTCAAAAATTACTGACATACAAAAAAAATCAGCTATTCAGTTCCCATAGCAGCCTGCTTCATATCGGCAGCCAGGCCCTTGCCCAGGTACTTTTCTATCCAGGCATGCACCCCGTAAATAACCGGGGTAAGCAGTATGGCTACCGCAAATTTGTATATATAATTGCCTGTGCCGGTAACCAGCACTTGGTGCAGGCTCCAGGGTTCTCCCTGGCCGGTTTGTATGCGTTTACCTACATAAAAAGCGATGAAAAGCACCACAAAACTGTCAACCAGTTGTGATACCAAAGTAGAACCCGTTGCCCTTAACCAGATGTTTTTTTCGCCGGTCATTTTTTTTATACGGTGAAAGATGAGCACATCCAGAATTTGCCCCACCAAAAATGCAACCATCGAACCAAGTATGATCCACATACCCTGACCAAAAATGCCCCTGAAAGCATTATCGGGTTTATCAATTCCATTACCAACCGAAAAATATTCGGATGGAGAAAGATGGATGGCACCGGTGAAAATGAGAAATGCATAACTGATTAACCCGATGGTGAGGTACGATAAAAATTTTACGCCACGGGTGCCGTAATATTCATTGATGATATCCGTCATGATAAAAACAACGGGCCACAACAATACCCCGGCCGTTAAATGAAAACTGAAAGAACTGCCAAACAAATTAATGTTTGCCCTGGGCACACCAACTGTATCTTCCAGCGAAAATATTTTTACACCGATAATCTCTGCCAGCAAGGCACTGGTTATAAAAATACCAGCCAGTAAAATAAATAGTTTGGTGCTTTTGTCTTTGAGTATGGTGTGTATCATACTTAGTCTTTATGAATGAAATGAAAATAAACCTGGCAGCAAAAAATAATGATATTAAAGATAATGATCCAACGGGGGATTTTTACGGCTGTTTTAAAAGAATAGAATATAAATACAAGCAATAAGAAAAGTATATTAACTACAATGGCTGTATAACCCAATATCACAAAAGTTCCTTCCAGCCAGGGTAGCGGCAGTATTTGTGTAGCACTGCCCTCGTGGTTTTTATGTTTTTCTATATACCGGAAAACAACTGCCACTAAAAAGCAGGCATTGAATAAAACGGTTATTTTAGAAAAGAAGCGCAAAGGAAAAAATTTAAATAGTTAAAGCTTAGGTTTAATTCAAAAGTAAAAATCCAAAATTCAAAAAATGCTTTTTTGATTAACTGTATCTCGTTTTACTTTTGACTTTTTACTTTTGACTTTTGATTTTTAACTTCCCCTACCCATTCCTCCCACTCAACATCGGCACAAAGCTAAAATTTTCAAAAGCTTCTTCACTCATACTGCCATCTGCATTTTTAGTAATGCGCAACATTCGCTGGTGATGGTCTTCATCAACCGGTATTACCATTTTACCTCCGGTCTTTAGCTGCTCAATTAATTTGGGCGGAATAAAAGGTGCTGCTGCGGTAATGATCACTTTATCAAAAGGTGCGTAAGTTGGCAGGCCTTCATATCCATCACCATAAAAGAATTTTAAGTTAGGATATTGGTTTTTAAAAATAAACTGCTTGGTGTTTTCAAAGAGTTTTTTCTGGCGTTCAATGGTAAAAACCTTGGCGCCCATTTCGGCTAAAACAGTTGCCTGGTAAATACTTCCGGTGCCAATCTCCAGTATTTTATCATTAGGTTTTACCTGCAGCAATTGTGTTTGATAGGCCACTGTGTAAGGTTGCGAAATGGTTTGCCCTTCGCTGATGGGGAAAGCCCGGTCTTCATAAGCGATCTTATCAAAAGCACTGTCTAAAAAATAATGCCGGGGAATATTGTTCATGGCTTTTAACACGTTCTCATCGCTGATGCCCTTTTCCCTCAACAAGTCCATTAATTTTTTGCGGAGGCCTTTATGCTGGTAACTGTCTTCGTATTTTCTCATTAAGGCTGCAATATAAAAAAATGTAAGCAGTAAGCTCCGTATTGATTTTATCTTTCCGTTTTTCAACCCCGTCAGCAGTTGTAAATCCTGATGGCGGTTGATACTGAAAATCTTTATCAGGATTTCTATAAAATTTATTTCAACCCCATCTCCACCACAATCCTCGCAATCTTTTCATCCAGCAGTTTTTCTGTTGCATCAAAAGCTGCGGCATCGGCAAGCTTTGCATTCACACTAAAATAAAATTTTATTTTAGGTTCGGTACCACTTGGGCGGGCAGATATTTTTGTTCCATCGGCCAATACAAACTGCAGCACATTACTTTTGGGCAGGTCAATTGCCCAGCTGGCACCGGTTTGTAAATTCTTGCCAACCTGCAACTCATAATCCAGCAGTTCGGCAACAGCAGCACCATCAATGGTAAGCGGTGGATTGTTTCTGTAACCTTCCATCATGGCTGCAATTTCTTTAGCGCCATTCATTCCTTTTTTGGTAACACTCACCAGGTTCTCTTTATAAAAACCGTATTGCAGGCAAAGGTCAACCAGTTTATCATACAGGGTGCGGCCTTTGTTCTTTTCGTAAGCAGCCATTTCGCAACTCAGTGCCACAGCGCTGATGGCATCTTTATCACGTATCTTATCACCGATCATCAAACCAAAACTTTCTTCACCTCCGATGATATAATTTTCTTTGCCTTCTTTTTCTTTTATCATTTTACTGATCCATTTAAAACCGGTAAGCACGTTGTAACAGGCTACGCCACTGGCTTTGGCAATCACATCAATCATATCGCTGGTAACAATGGTTTTAATAACCATATCGTTTGGCTGTGCAATGCCCTTTGCCTTGCGGGCCTCAATCATATAATTAAAAGCCAGTACAGCAGTCTGGTTACCGTTCAGTAAAACCCATTCGCCTTTTTTATTTTTTACGCCAATGGCCACCCTGTCGGCATCAGGATCGGTCCCCAGCAAAATATCCGCATCAAGTGCCGCAGCTTTTTTAAGGCCAATGCTCATGGCTTCTGTTTCTTCGGGATTGGGGTAAACAACTGTAGGGAAGTTTCCATCCGGCGTTTGCTGCTCTTCCACAATATTCACATTATTAAAACCAAATTGCTGCAATGCTTTTGGCACCAGCACAATGCCCGTACCGTGTATAGATGTGTACACAATCTTCAGATCACTTTGCGCTGCACAAACATCTGGATAAACACTCAGGCCTTTAACCATGTTCAGGTAATCAGCATCCATGGCTTCACCAAGACTAATGATATTTGCTTCTCCACCGCTCCATTTCACATCATCTACCGAAGCAATTTTTTCTACTTCTTTAATTACATTTTTATCATGCGGTGGCACCATCTGTGCGCCATCATCCCAATAAGCTTTGTAACCGTTATATTCTTTGGGGTTGTGACTGGCAGTACAAACCACCCCACCCTTACAACCCAATGTGCGAATGGCAAAGCTCAACTCCGGTGTGGGCCGCAGTGCTTCAAACAAATACACTTTAATACCATTGGCTGCAAAAACATTGGCAGTTATAGATGCAAACAAACTGCTGTTGTTACGGCAATCGTAAGCAATAGCAACACTTATTTCATCGGTAAAACATTGTTTTAAATAATTGGCATAACCCTGTGTTGCCATACCAATGGTATACTTGTTCATACGGTTGGTACCGATGCCCATAATGCCACGCAGCCCACCAGTACCAAATTCCAGGTTCTTATAAAACGCGTCTTCCAGCCCGGCAGGGTCAGTTTTTTGCAAAGCCATTATTTCGTCTTTTACAGCCTGGTCGTAATTGCCAGTAAGCCATTTATCTATTTTCTGTTGTGTTACAGCATCCATCGTTTTTGATTTATATTTTCAAAAATAAATTATTCGTACTTCATAAAAATAAATAATTAGATTTGTTATATGCTTTCAGGCTGCAATAAATATTTGAACCATTTTTTGCTTAAACCAATGCTTACTGTTGGTTTTATCTTTTCATTTTCATTCACCACATCTGCCCAGGTTTATTATAATGATGTGGTTGGGAAATATCCAAAAATGAACCCGCTTTTACATGCTGCTTTTAAAAAACCGGTAAAGCCCAATACACTGCTTTCTGAATACATAAAACCTTCAAAGCATGAACTGATGTACTGGCCTAACTTTCCATTAAATGCTGCCCAGGTAGAAGTCAGAAGGAGGCAATGGGAAAGAGAAAACAATCGCCCCATTGGTCAGCAAATACTCAGCGATATAACCACTGATATTATTAAGAGCTCTGTTAATTCACTCATTTACGGCAAAAAGATGCCCGTTGCTGTAACCCCCAGGTTTTAAATCTCCGGTATTAACTTATCCGTAAATCTTATCCATCGGCAATAACAAAGGCCTATATGCTTATTTTTGTTTTTTATGAACCCAACCTCTGCACATAATTCATCTTCATTGACAAGGATACTTAGTTATTGTACTTTAAAATCCTTATTGAGCTTTTTTATCGTTATACTGTTTTCACATACAACATTTGCCCAGGATTCCTCCGGCAACAGCATAAAACCAGTTAACGGATTAACGGATAAACGGATTAACGCACGCCTGAACGATTCTGTCGGGCAGGGATTAACCAATCATCAAATCAACCGCCGTGTAAAAATCATCGCCGCCACCAACATCATCGGCTACGGCGCTGCCCTGGGTGGCCTCTACGCTGCCTGGTACAAAAATTATCCGCAAACCAATTTTCATGTTTTTAACGATATACCCGAATGGAAAGGCATGGATAAAATTGGCCATGCATACGGAGTATATGCCGAAAGCCTTGCCAGCATGGAGCTTTGGCGCTGGACCGGTGTAAACCGTAAAAAAAGGATTTGGTATGGAGGTTTAAGCGGCCCGGTTTATCACACTGTAATTGAAGTGCTGGACGCTTACAGCGCCGAATGGGGCTGGAGCTGGGGAGATATTGGCGCCAACTTCATTGGCAGCGGCATGCTCATTGCACAGGAACTTGCCTGGGATGAACAACGCATTCAATTCAAATTTTCTTTTCACCGCAAATCTTATAACGACCCAACACTTAATCAGCGCAGCAATAAAATTTTTGGCACCAGCACAGCCGAACGTTTTTTAAAAGATTACAACGGGCAAACCTACTGGCTCAGTGCCAATATCCATTCCTTCTTTCCGCAAAGCAAATGGCCCAAATGGTTAAATATTGCAGTAGGCACCGGCGCCGAGGGTATGTTTGGTGCCAATGAAAATATTGGTAAAGATGCAAATGGCAATATCAATTTCAGCCGTACCGATATCAAGCGTTACCGCCAATGGTACTTATCGCCTGATATTGATCTGACAAAAATAAAAACCAATAAAAAAGGTTTGAAACTTGCTTTCCGTTTACTCAACATTGTAAAGATCCCCATGCCGGCACTGGAATTTTCGAACGGAAGTTTTAAAGTAAAAGCAATTGGGTTTTAACCCCCTAACCCCTAAAGGGGGAACTACTGGAAGATATTAGCAAAGACATTTTCGAAAATCTCCATTAAGAAATGAAATTTATATAAGACCCGAAATCAACCTCCTCTCCTTTAGGAGTTCCTGCAAAGGAACGAGCGATAGCTCAGGGTGAGGTTTCCAGCCACGCCACCACCACTTCACCATTTTCTACTTCCACCACAATATGTTCATCGGCAGTTGTAGAAACCGAAAGCCCCACATAGTCCACATCCACCGGAAAGCTTTTGTGTGTTCTTTCCACCAGTGCAAGTGTTTGTATTTTTTTAGGAAGCTGCTGTAACAAAGGTTTTAAAGCATACAGCATGGTTCGGCCGCTGTTGGCCACATCATCAATCAGTACAATTGTTTTATCAGTAAAATCCAGGCTGGTATCTAAGCTGATAGTCAGCGGATTTTTTTTATCCATGCTCAGTTCCATCACCAATACTTCGCCGGTAAATACTTCTTTAATGTACTGGCTTATCTTTTCTGCAATTACGGTACCGTGGTTTTTAATACCAATCAGCACCAGCTGTGTTTCGGCATAGTTCTCTTCTACCACCTGCAATGCCATGCGGCGTAGTTTTTTATCGGCTACTTCGGCAGTAAGTATTTGTTTTCTGTTCTCCATTGTACCACGAATTTAAGTGTTAATCCGTTAATCCGTATATCCGTTAATCCGTGGGGGGCTCTTATTAAATAAAAACTCAACTAACAATAACGCTCTACGGATTAACCAATTAACAGATTAACGGATTAACCAATTAACGGTTTAACAAATTAACGGATTAACGTATTATCTTAGCGCCACAATCTCTAACGATGCACATCATACCACAAATACTTTTCATCGCACTTGCAGCAGCAGCCACCTGGCTGTTTACAAAAAACATCCTTGCCATCCGCCGCAATATTTTTTTAGGCAAAGCCGAAGACCTCAGCGACAGCCCTTCCAAACGCTGGAGAAACCTCATCCTCCTCGCCTTCGGACAAAAGAAAATGTTCCGCAACCCATTGGTAGCTGTAATGCACTTTATAATTTATGCAGGCTTCATAATCATCAATGTAGAAGTACTGGAAATTGTACTCGATGGCATGCTGGGCACTCACCGTTTGTTTCTTCCCTACATCGGCAGCTTGTATACATTCCTCATTAACTTTTTCGAGATACTGGCCGTAGGCGTACTGGCCGTTTGTGTGGTGTTTTTAATAAGAAGAAACATCATCAAACTAAAACGCTTCATCAGCAAAGATCTTAATGGCTGGCCACGAAGCGATGCCAATTATATTTTAATAACCGAGATCATTTTAATGTCGCTCTTCCTGTTTATGAACAGCACCGACCGTGCCTTACAATTACAGGGAGCCGAACATTACCACGATACCGGTAATTTTATTTTCTCCGGCATCATTGCCCCTTCCTTAACCGGTTTATCGCAGGCCACCTTAATTACCATCGAACGCAGCTGCTGGTGGCTGCACATCATCGGCATATTTGCATTTTTAAATTACCTGCCTTACAGCAAACACTTACATATTTTACTGGCATTCCCCAATGCCTGGTATGCAAGGCTTGGTATTGTTGGCGAAATGCACAATATGGAAAGTGTACAGAACGAAGTTAAATACATGATGCAGCCCGAGCTTGCACCTACAGAGCAGGCCGCTCCCATGAAATTTGGCGCCAAAGATGTATTTGACCTGAGCTGGAAAAATTTATTAGATGCCTACAGCTGCACCGAATGCGGCCGCTGTTCTGCCGCCTGCCCTGCCAACCAAACCGGTAAACTACTAAGCCCACGCAAAATAATGATGGACACCCGCGACCGCCTGGAAACCGTTGGTAAAAACATAAAAGCCAATGGCGAATTTAAAGACGACGGTAAAAATCTTTTCTCTCACATAACCACCGAAGAACTGCGTGCCTGCACCACCTGCAATGCCTGTGTACAGGAATGCCCGGTCTCTATCTCTCCGCTTGAAATAATTTTAGAACTGCGCCGCTCCCTTATTATGGAAGACAGCAATGCACCACAGGAATGGAATGTAATGTTTGGCAATATTGAAAACAATTTTGCACCGTGGAAATTCTCTCCTGATGACAGGGATAAGTGGGTGGAGGAAATGAATTGACCTGTTTTGAATTTTGACTTTTGACTTTTGATTTTTTTTGATACCAGCATTTGTTTTTCATAGCATCATCGTTGCGTCGCAATCCTTTCATCGGTATACCAATGGGGAACTTTTATCGAAGCATGGCTTATAGAAAATTTACTACCCCACTGGCGCAAGTCTTCCGACAGGATGACTTGATGCCGTTTTAATTCTCCCGGACTGTGTCCGGCATTTGAAAAACAAATGTTGAATGTATATCTTTAAGTCCAATAGAATTTCATGACAACAACCAACTGGTTCCATATCTCCAACCCAAAAGATATTGATTCTCCTGCCCTATTGGTTTACCCCGAAAGAGTAAAAGTCAATATCCAAACCGCCATCAAAATGATTGGCGATGTAAACAGGCTTCGCCCGCACGTAAAAACACATAAGTGTGCCGAAGTGGTACAACTGATGATGGATGCAGACATATACAAATTCAAATGCGCCACCATTGCCGAAGCCGAAATGCTGGGCATGCAAAAAGCAACAGATGTGTTGCTGGCCTACCAACCTGTTGGCCCAAAGCTTCAACGGTTCATTGCACTCATAAAAAAATATCCTGCAACGCAGTTCTCCTGCCTTACAGATAATGCAGTTGCTGCCGCTGCACAATCAAAAGCATTTACTGAAGCAGGTTTACAAGTACCGGTTTATATCGATCTTAATATCGGCATGAACAGAACCGGCATCAACCCCGGTGATGAAGCGTTGGAATTATATTCTTTTTGTTCAACTGAAGCCGGCATCATCATCAAAGGCTTGCATGCCTACGATGGCCATATCCGGGATATGGATTTTGCTGCAAAGAAAAAAAATTGCGATGATGCTTTTGCTCTTGTGCAATTGCTGGCCAACAAAATTGAAACTGCCGGATTACCCAAACCAATTATTATTGCTGGCGGCTCTCCTACTTTTTCTGTTCATTGCAAAAGAGAAAATGTAGAATGCAGTCCTGGTACCTTTATTTATTGGGATAAAGGTTACTCCGTTCTTTGTCCCGAGCAAGAATTTGTACCTGCAGCTGTATTGCTTACCAGGGTGGTATCCTTACCCGCTGCAGATAAAATATGCACCGACCTCGGGCACAAATCTGTTGCTGCCGAAAATGAAATAAGCAAAAGGGTTTTCTTTCCGGAGTTTGAATTTTTACATGCCATTTCACAAAGTGAAGAGCATTTGGTTTTGCAAAACAAGTCAGAAAACAAGTTTACCCCAGGTGATATACTCTATGCCATCCCCTGGCATATCTGCCCTACTGTTGCTTTGTACGACAGCATAAAAATTATAGACAAAGGTGCATGTACTGCAGAGTGGAAGAATGTTGCAAGAGACCGCAAAATCACGCTCTGACAATTTTTATTAGCGTAAATTGCTTTTATTGGATTCACTCACACATATTGCCCTGGGCGCCTGTATGGGCGAAGCTTTTGCCGGCCATAAGGTTGGTAAAAAAGCTATGCTCTGGGGTGCGCTGGCACAAAGCATTCCCGATATTGATTTTATTGCAGCAACCTGGCTCAATACCAGCCAAAATTTACTGGCCCACCGGGGCTTTACCCATTCCATTTTATTTGGAGTAGCTACCGCTTTCCTGATGGCTTTTTTTGCAGAAAAATGGCACCGGCCGCACAATATTTCTTTTAAACGCTGGCTGGCTTTTTTTGCTGCAGTAATACTCACCCATATTTTTTTAGATGCCTTTAATAACTACGGCGTGGGCTGGTTTGAACCCTTCAGCCATTACCGCATCAGCTTTAATGTGATTTATGTTGCCGATCCGTTCTTTTCTATCCTGCCCGGCATTGCCCTGGTGGTGCTGCTGATATTAAAATCATTCAGCAAAAAAAGAAAATTCTGGTGGCAGTTGGGGCTGGGTTTTTGTTTTTTGTATTTAAGTTATTGCCTGGTAAATAAGATCGTTATCAACAACGATGTAAAAAAATTACTGCATAAACAGGATATACAATACAACAGCTATTTTACAACCCCGGCACCCTTGCAAAGCTGGCTTTGGTTTGTTGCAGCTGGCAATGATAGTGGCTATTATGTTGGTTACCGTTCTGTATTTGATAAAACCGAAAAATTAAGCCTGCAGTATTTTCCCCGCAATGCATCGCTGCTCAACAACACAAAAGATTACAGGCAGGTACAGCAACTCATCCGCTTTTCGCAGGGTTATTACACAGTTGAAAAAAGAAAAGATACCCTGGTATTTAATGATCTCAGGTTTGGGCAGGTCATCGGGTGGGTAGATCCAAAAGAAGAATTTGCCTTTCATTATTATTTAGAGCCTGGCATTGACAACAGGTTGGTGGTGCAGCGTGGGCGTTTTGCAAAATGGAACCGGAACTCATTTAATATTTTCTGGCAGCGTATTAAAGGAGAAGAAATAAAATAATTAAAAATCTGTTCCTCCAACAACTGCATTACATTTATCTTCCGATGAAAATAATCACCTGGAACTGCAATATGGCTTTCAGAAAAAAAGCAAATCATATACTTGCTTACAAGCCGGATATTATTGTGGTACCCGAATGTGAACATCCCGATAAACTAAAATTCAGTGACGATATACCAAAGCCAACCGACATACTTTGGTTTGGCGAAAATAAAAACAAAGGGCTTGGTATTTTTTCTTACAGTCATTTCAGGTTTAAACTTATTAAAACCCATAACCCGGATTTTAAAATGATCGTTCCTGTTGCAGTAACCGGCAATAATTACAGGTTCACTTTATTTGCTGTGTGGGCAAATAATCCTGCTGACCCCGATGGGGTTTATGTAGAACAGGTTTGGAAAGCAATCAATCATTACAAACTATCCAAAAAGAACACCATACTGGCCGGCGACTTCAACAGTAATACCATCTGGGATCGCAAGTACCGCATCGGTAATCATTCTCATGTAGTGGATCATCTGCACAAAAAAGGCATTACCAGTTGCTACCATCTTCACCATAATCAAATACAGGGCAGCGAAGCACATCCAACTTATTATTTATACCGCCACCAGGACAAACCTTATCACCTCGATTATTGTTTTGCATCATCCGATCTTGCCAGCAAAATTCAATCGGTAGAGATTGGCGATTTTGATTTCTGGAAACAATACAGCGACCATGTGCCGGTAATGGTAACTTTTGCTGATGAATAATATAATTCCACCGGTCAATTCATTGTTTAAGTTTTTCCCTTCGGCCGTAGTTGCATCAAACGAAATACAATTTTAAATAATTGGCCGGTGCATGCACCGGCCAATTTATACATCATCAGTTTTAATACTGTTTGTATTTACCTTACTATTAGTTTTTTTACCTGTACCGCATCGTTGCCTATTAGCACAACTGCATAAATACCCTTAGGCAACTGGCTTACATCAATTTTTATTAATTGTGTGCCTGTACTTACCCGTATGGATTTTACAATTTGCCCCATTTGATTGGTTACCTGCAATTGCAAATCTTTTGCTGCTGCTTCCATTAAAGCAATATTTACATAAGATATGGCGGGGTTTGGATATAAAAGAAATTCCTGCATATCAGCAGCTGTTTTCGCAACTACCTTTATTGTGCTTAGTTTATAACTGCCATCAGCATCTACCATTTTTAAGCGGTAAAAAAGCAGCGACTTGGCAACATTAAAATCGGTAAAGCGGTAACTACGCAGGTAAGTGCTAAAGCCGGCTGCCTGCACCTGCCCTATCTTAATAAAGTTAATGCCATCATCACTCCGTTCTATATCAAAGCTGGCGCTGTTTTGTTCCGATTGGGTGGTCCAGCTTACTAATACATTTGCACCCTGGCGTTTTGCGGTAATGTCAACACCATTTATGGGCAATGGGCCTCCCAGCGTTGTAAAAGTCTGCGTGGCGGTAAAACCCGAACGGCCTGCACTGCCTACTGCTTCACAGGCATAATCATAATCGGTGATGGAAGAAAGACCAGGCAGCGTGATTGTTGTATCAGTGATTGAAGCAATCGTCCAGGTGGTTTCAGTTATTTTTTTGTAGCGTAAATTGTATGAAGCAGCGGTGCTATCCGGAGTCCAGTAAATTCTTGCACTTGTATTGGTGATATTAGAAACATTTAATCCGATTGGTATTGCAGGTGGCACAGTACTGGTATCACTAACAACAACCGTATAATCTTCTGTTTCGCCCCTGGCATAAACACCGCAGGGAGTTGCCGGGCTATCGTGGCTCATCACTACCCGCATTCTCGCCACTCCCAATGGAGCATTTGCAGGAACAGTAAAATCAAAAGCAATAAGACCTGTAAAATCCGAATATAGATCTACAACCCGTTCACCGGCATCATCAAAATCATTGTCGTGATTATAATCAATCCACACACCATAATATTCATATTCGGGATATGGAACCAGGCCCGATAAATAACCCTGAACGAATTGGCCTTTTTTAACGGGAAGTACTAAATTGGTAAAATCTCCGTAACCGTTATTATTTCCTGAATAATTATTAAACCCACTCATTAGCCATACCTGGGCCAGGTATTCCTGCACCTGGCTTTGCCCTGATGAAGAACAAATAGCAGTTCCGCTGGTTGTAAAAGTTTGCGTGGCACTATAGCCCGATGGTCCGCTGGCGCAAACAGCTTCAACTGCATATTCGTAAGTTTTACCGGGATAAAGGCCAAAAATATTCATCGTGGTAAGGTTATAGGATACAACCGTCCAGGTACTGGCTGTTGTTGGCTTATACCTTAAATGATACAAAGTTGCACCAGGTACGGCAGTCCATGAAAATGTGGCGAAAGTATTGGCAATATTTGCAACGTTTAATCCTGTTGGTGTATTACATGGACCGGCACCGGTATGATCCAGAAAATGAAAGGCCGTCATGGCTGTACCGCTTAAAACATACAAACTGTTGTCGCTGGCAAGTGTACATGCATAGCCCCAGCCGCTGTAAATATTTGTCGAATCAACCCATTTTCTTAAACCGGTATTATCATATTTTACAGTAATCATCCGAAGGTATTGTGATCCGAATTGAGTGAACATCGGCCCACCTTTTCCGGTAACAAAAACATCACCATTTGCTTTTGCAGCAATAAAATAAGGCGCTTCATCATTACCTGCTGTTTCATTATACCTGGTATTCCAAAGCATATTGCCATCAGCATCGGTTTGTATGGTAATCCAGTCAAAATAAGATGCCCCAACAGTGGCTTCAGCAATTACGCTCAGCTTACCTGCAACCAGCGTAAACCTCGATGGTAGTTCTGTGCCGCCAAAATCAAAATCTTTTTTCCATAACTGCGTGCCTGCCGGATTGAATTTATAAATTTCTACGTCCATCGCACTTGTCGCAGTAACCTGGTTAAAAAAACCGGTAAGTAAATACACATTGCCTGCATCATCCAACTCAACATCCTGCCCTCCCCGACCCTGTACACCTGCACTCCAGATAAAAGAGCCAGTGGTATCCCATACAGCCGCTGTAGCAATGTTGGGATCGCCGCAAGTGGCACTCAATGCAATTTTATTGCCCTTTATCCGCATAGAAGTAAAATACTTTGGGGCATTTGCATCACTATGTTGCGTAAAAAGTATATTACCATTCGTATCAAATTTAATCAAAGCAAACCCGGGCAAAACGCCAACACCACATGCGCCAACATACAGGTTTCCGCTATTATCCACTTCACACCTCAGGCTCATGCCTACCAGGTAATTAACAGGATCAATAATTTTTTTCCATAGCTGCACACCATCGGGGCTGTATTTTAAAACAACCAAAGCATTGGGCGTACTGGTACCGGCATAACGGTAACCTGCCACAAACACATTGTTGTTGTTATCGGTAGTTACCCAAAGCGGCCGTTCATAATTGCTTGCTATGCCAGATGCTGATACGGCTTCCCACTGCAACACACCAAACTTGTTGTACTTACGGGTATAGGTATTGTTGCTGGTCCAATAACCGGTTGCAATTACATTGTCCTGGTTATCCCGGGCAATCATAACACCAATTTTCTGATAACTTTCTGCTGGCCTTATCCAGTCGGTTGAATATTGTGCAAACAGATTTGCTGAAAACAGCAATATACATGCTGTTACTATGGTAACTTGTTTCATTTTGTTGCATTAAGTAATAAGTAATAATTCAGTAAATGGTACACGAACCCATGCAGGGCAATGGCTGGTAATTTAGGGAAGGTCCGTAATGTTAATCAGGCATTTTTGGGAGGGTGCCAAACGGGGGAGTTAAAGTCTGTAAAAACAACCATATCTCTTACAATTAATTTAACTGTTTTATTGATAGTAGAATATTGAGCTGTTACAGGTTGTATGCTCAGATCGGGAATGTATAAAACAGTACTATTGGATATAAATGTTTCAGATGATTTAAAAGGTAGTTGCCTGTCACGGTCATTGTCTTTATCGTTTAAATCATCGGTGATGTAATGCATTACCAGAAAATGGTAAAAAGTTAGAGCACTGTCATTTTTCTGCGTTTCATGAAAATGTTCGACAAGTGTATTTATTTTGAGCAATTCGTGAAACCCTGTTGTGTAAAACAGGTAGAGGGAAAGAAACAATATAGCAGTCATTTTTTTCACAATAACAAGGTAAATCTTATACATAACAAAAGATTGCAAATTCTACTGAACAGGTCAAATTGCATGCTGAACCTGCACATTTAATAAGTGTAAGCAGTAGCAGGTTTTAGAGAAAAGACCAGATTGTAAAGTACGGTTATTACAAAAGTCAACTTTCGCTCCTGTACCAGTCGTTGTGCAGGAAAATCACCCTGGCTTTTTTATTAATCAGCAACCTGCACTTTAACAACTTTATGTTTACTGAATTTCGTTTCTTTAATAATAACTTTACAACATGAAGAAATTATTATTTGCCCTCTTGCTTTGCCCCTTATTATCAACCGCACAAATCAACCTGCCCTGGTTTCAGAATGATACACTTACCACCACCGGAGGATATAAAATTTACAAAGGGCAAATACTGCAGTTTGCAAACGGCACACAGGCAGCGGGTTATTTTAGTTTTATTAAGTTTCATCAAAACATGGCCAAAAACAATACCTATACTTTACAAAACGGCACCATGCTGGTTAAAAGCTTAAAGGCATACAAATATTCCGGGGTTGATGATAACAGCATCCGCATTGCAGGCACCATCACTTATAAAGATGGCAAAAAAGAAGAAGCAGAAATTTTACTGAATTTTGAAAGGGCAACCGAAGATTATGATGGCAAACCATCAGAATTAAATGTACCTGAACAGTTTAAAAGAAAACCTGGCCAAACAACAGTAAAGGCCGAAACAAAACAACCTGCAGCCGTTGAACCCAAAAAACAAAATGCACCGGATGATCTGAGAAAAATACTGGTGGCTGATGAAATAAAAAAACTCTTCGACCTCTACAAAGCCGGAGCTTTAACCAAAGAAGAATACGAAGCACAAAAGAAGAAATTATTAGACAGGCAATAATATACCCCGGCTATTCAATAATTATTTTTTGAACCAGGTCATTTTGTCCTGCCAGTTTCAGCATATACATGCCCTTGTTTAATCTGCTTATGGTTTGCTGTGTATTGGCTGTAACAGGTAATTGCACTATCAGCCTGCCATTCATATCAATTACCTGCAGCTGCTCTTTATCAATTCCCTGCAGCAATACATTTATATCACCCTGCGAAGGAACGGGCCATACTTTTAGCGTGATCGTTTTATCATCACTACCTGCTACAAAACGAATAATTGAATACGTGGATTTGCCGTCCATATCTTCCTGCTTTAAACGATAATAAGTTTTGCCCTTAAAATCATTTGTATCTGTTTTTACATAATGTAAAGGCAGGTTGCTGTTGCCGCCTGCAGCCAGTGAGCCTACAAATCCGGTTGTAATAAAATTACTTTCGTTCTCTTTTTTCCGTTCAACATAAAAACCACGGTTGTTAAACTCCTGGTTTGTTTTCCAGCTGAGCTGTACGCTATTTTTGTTGATGCGCTTTGCATTAAACTCCAGGCCGGTTATAGGAAGCGTAGTTCCTGATGAAGAAACTGTCCATCTTGAAAAACTATTAATACCGGTTTGTTCAACATAATTTTCAACCGCACTCCGGCTGCTGTAGTTTTGATTTGTCCAGCTTGATCCGGCATCTGCACTACGGTACATTTTTAATAAAGCTTCTGCCTGGCCATTCATTTCTGCATCAAAATAATAATACCGGAATGTGGCATTAAGTGCTGCATTATTTGCCGGAACAATATCAAAGTAACGCTGAATACTACCGGTAAGCCCCGTTCCGGATTGTGGTTTATGTCCACGTTTTATTACAACTGTGCCCAGGTTGGATGCAGATGTAATAACAGCACCCAGGTTTCCGGGATTGCTGCCTGCAGGCGAATTCAGCGTAACTGTAATTGAAATCTCGCCACCATTGGTGCCGGTTATGCGGCTGTTCTCCGTTTCATTAAACAAATAAGCAGCAGGGGCAAGTGTAAGATCATGCTGGTTAAGATCAAACTGCCCTGAACTGAATATTACACGATTGGCAACTGTAATATTATTTACCAGGCTCAGTTTACTATTTGCAGCCTTGGCCATTTCCAACTCGTTAAAACTACTTGCTGTGGTTCCGCTTATTACGGTATTAATGCTGCCGGTAAATTTTGCAAGACTGCTTCCTGCTGTTATTGTACCGTTGTTGACCAGATCTATATCATGAAATACAACAACCGCAGCACCGCTGTTGATCCATTGGGTACCTGGTAAAATGTTAAGCTGACCAATACTTACATTGCTGGTAAAAAGAATTATTACTGAGAGTAGGTAATTTTTCATAATTAAAAATTTGAGCGTTGCTTAATAAAATATTTAAAGCAAAGTAGAAACTAAACTTCGATGCCGGCAGATGGATTGAGTAAACGGTATACTTAAGTTTTTAAAAGGTATACCGGCAGAAAATATTTACCTGTATTATGTAAAGCTTCAGAAAAGATCTGCATAAAAAACAATAGGTGTCATCCTAAAAAAAAGATAAAGATGCCACAGAATAGGAACATGCTACCGTAAACTAAACGGTATTAGGTAACAACATTTACAGTAACATACCTTGGTCTTCTAAAAAATAAATCATGAAAAAAATAACCATTTTAATTGCAATTCTTTTTCCTGCAATGTTGTTTGCACAAAGTGTGGCCATCAATACCGATGCTTCGGCTCCAGACAATTCAGCTATCCTGGATGTTAAAAGTAATGCTAAGGGTATCCTGATGCCACGTTTAACAACCCTTCAAAGAACTTCCATAGCCGGGCCTGCTATCGGATTAACAGTGTTTGATATGAATACATATAGCTACTGGATGTATCGTGGTGACTTAAATGGTGGCTGGGCAGAGATGCAACACAATTATCAGAATTTCTGGGGTAGTTCAGGATCTAATATCTTTAATACAAACAATGGAAATATAGGTATTGGCACCAATAACCCCTCACAAAAATTAAGTATCAATGCTACAGAACCAACTATAGATTTTATGAATGCCGGAACATCAAAAGGATATTTACAGGCTAACGGAAGTAATATACGGATTGGTACTTATGCAAATAATACCACAGGCAATATCGTTTTTAATACCAAGGCTGCAGATCGTATGTGGATTGATGAAAACGGAAAAGTAGGTATCGGAACATCAACACCATCTGGCCAATTAACTGTTGATGGTAATAACCCATGGATAGAAATGCGTACCGGAGGCGTTTATAAAGGTTATTTGTGGGCATCCGGTAATGACATGCGATTAGGAACAAGCGCGACAAATACTACAGGCAACCTTGTTTTACAAACAAAACTGGTAGATAGAATGCTGATTGATGAAAATGGAAATGTAGGTATAGGTACTACTGCCCCATCAACGGCACTAACAATAAATGGTATTGATCCGATACTGCAACTCCGGAATAACAATATTGATATGGGTTTTGTACAACTTGTAAATGATGATATCAGGATAGGAACAAACTCAGCAAATAATACCGGGAACTTTATTGTGAGAACCAATGGTGCCGACCGCATGACAGTATCCTATAATGGCAATGTGGGCATCGGAACTATTGCCACCAACTATAAGTTTGATGTAAATGGCTACTCCCGGTTTTCGGATCATATGTGGCTTGAAGGAAATTTATACGCGAAGAATATAGAAATAGCAACCAGCAATTATGCTGCTGAACTTAAACTTGAAAGAACGGACAATATCATTACTTCCGGTTCGCTAAAAATAGACGATAACTATAATTTAAGATTAAGTAAGGGTTTCAATGGCGGCGGCATTGTAATTGATGCCAATACAACCAGTGGAACAAAAAGATTCTATGCTTCTAAGACCAATCATTTTAATTTTGGAACCGGCCTGACTCCTGTTGGTTATACAGTTTCAGTAGAAGGGAAAGTAATAGCCACCGATTTTGTCGCATCTGCAATTAACAACTGGCCCGATTATGTTTTTGGCAGTGAATATAAATTAAAGCCACTTGCGGATGTAAAAGCATTCATTGAAGAAAATAAACACCTCCCCAATATTCCCCCGGCATCAGAAATGGAAAAGAATGGTATACAACTGGGAGATATGAGCAAAAAACTGGTGGAAAAAGTAGAAGAACTCACCCTGTATATTCTGCAATTACAGGACCAGATAGATAGCCTGAAAAAACAAATGCCACAGAAAAAAGAAAATTAAGTATTTTATCGTTCGATAAATTCATGCATTTGAAAAAACAGGTTGTTATACTATTCTTATTTTCCTTCATCATGATAAATATGCAGGCACAGCAACCTGCATTTTATCATTTAAGTACTGCAGAAGGATTGAGTGATAATAATGTTAATGCATGTGCCAGGGATAAGAACGGCATTTTATGGATCGGCACTACGGAAGGGCTCAACAGTTTTGATGGAAATACAGTAACCACATATCATAAGCACCGCTATCCTTTACTGGCCAGTAACAACATTGAAAATATTATCGTAGACCCGGAAAACAAGATATGGATCAATAGCATTGCACCCAATATCAATATGCTTGACAAAGAAAGAAAGTTGCGCCTTTTTACTGTTGGAGACAGTGCAGACAAATCGAGAATCAGCAGGTTATTTTATACACGAAGCAAAGGTATTATTGCCATTAAAGGAAAACAACAGTTTTACCTTAATAGCAATACCGCTTCCTCACTGGAGAAACTTACACTTCCCGGTGAAATGTCAATTCCGAAAGTATTAAACCTGGTTAATAATGTAAATGGAGATACCATCTTTTTTTACGGCAACAACAACCTGGTTTTATATGATTATGCAAACATGTCTGTAGTGATGTCATTGCCTCTTCAAAAGATCGAAGGTGTTACACCAATCAACAAAGACGAATTGATCGCTTATACAAATGACGGGAATGTGTTTTACCGGATCAGTATCAGCCAGAGAAAAGTAATAAAAGAATATAAGGGCCTGGCAGACCAGTTTAAAGAACCTATTACCGGAAGCCTGCGGGCCAGTGCAACAATCAGGGAAAATGTTATTGCTGTTACCTCCCGGTATGGTGGTATATATTTTATAGACTTTAACGGTTCAACTGTCATGCATTATGAACATGACCCCCTTGATCCCAGAAGTTTGGGAGGGAACAATACTTATCGCATCAAATACGATACAGCAAGTGGGTATCTTTTTGTAACCACACTCACTTCAGGACTCCATTATTTTAATACCCGGATAAGCCAGGCTGGTTATAAACCATATTTTATAGATGATAACAAGGCTGTGTTCGATGGGTTCATTCAATCTGTGACACAGGCCAGCGACGGAAGCATCTGGATGGGTGCCCAGGACAGGTTGATATGCTGGAACAGGGGAAAGAATAAGACACTTTATGTGCCATGTTATTTATCAAATGGTACTAATATCCAGGGAAGAGAAACAATAAGGGCGATCAATTTTGACCAAAATGGAAATTTATGGGTGGGCACGTCAACAAAAGGTTTATTAATCCTGAATAAAGAATTTAAAACAATTGCTGAATTAGCGGATTCCATGCATGGTAAAGTAAATTACCTTCCATCCAAATGGATCAATGCCATCATTCCTGACAGCAGGGGCAACATCTGGGTGGGTACACTCAGCGGAACCTACATGGTAGAAAAAGAAGGCTTTAGGGTACATGAATTCAGTAAACATCCCGTCCTTTCAAAGATCAGCAAAATTGCCTGTGCATCTCTTTGGCTGGATAAACAGGGACGCTTGTGGATTGGCACTGTAAATGGAGCCTGGTGTTATGATGAAAGCAGAAATACAATTAAAGAATATAATACAGCAAACGGACTGATCCATAATACTGTTCTTGCCATGAATGAAGATAATTTGGGCAATTATTATTTTGGAACGACAGAGGGGCTTTCTGTTTTAGCAAGAACCGGAACCATAAAAAATTATAACCGTAGAAATGGATTAAAAAATGACCGCTGCGATGGAATATTAAAAGATGAAAAAGGATTTATGTGGATAGAAAACCTTAGTTGTATTTTAAGATACAATCCCAATAATTCAACATTTGCCGTTTACGAAGATGGCTCAGGTTTACGTATGAGATCCTCCCATAAAAGCAATACCGGTGAAATGTTTTGGGGTACTGATAAAGGCCTCACCTATTTTTATCCCGACCAGATGAACAGTATATCGCAACCATTAAACCCGTCCATCAACTCTTTACTAAGCGCTGATTCTACCTTTGGTTTTACAGAGAAGGGGTTCATATCGGTTCCCTATAATACTTCCAAATTCGTTTTCAATTTTTCTTCTGGAGAAATATCCGGAAGTAAAAAAATCCAAATGATGTACCGGTTGGCCGGTTATGATGATGAATGGAAAAATCCTTTAACCCCCGGACAGGCAGCCTATAGTAAATTAAAACCTGGTAAATATCATTTTGAAATTAAGGCATCCCGTGACGGTAATATTTGGTACGTTGCCCATTACAATATTGAACTCATTGTAAATAAACCCTGGTGGCAGCAAAACTGGTTCAGGCTTATGTGTATTGTTTTTATAGCTGTTGTTTTTTATGTTGTTTACAGTTACTACCAGAAAACAAAAAATGAAAAAGAATCGCAGAAAGTAATTGATTATTTTGCCGGCTCTGCTTACGAAAAATCTTCGGTAGAAGATATACTTTGGGACATTTGCCGCAATTGTATTTACATGCTGCGCTTTGAAGACTGTGTTATATACCTGCTTGATGAAGAAAAAAATGTATTGGTACAAAAAGCTGCCTACGGGCCTAAAAATCCAACAGCTTTTGAGATCATCAACCCGATAAACATTCCGCTGGGCAGTGGCATTGTAGGCCATGTGGCTGTTTCAGGCAAGGCGCTTATCATTGGCGATACATCCAAAGACAGCCGCTATATTGTTGATGATGAAAAAAGATCATCGGAGATAACGGTCCCCATCATTCATGAAGGAAAAGTGATAGGCATTATTGATTCTGAAAACAGGAAAAAGAATTTCTTTACACAGCAGCATCTTAAAACACTGCAAACGATCGCTTCTTTATGCGCTGCCAAAATATCGCATGCCATTGCAATGGGTGCTATAAGGCAAAGTAAAATGGAACTGATGGAACTGAATGTAAAAATGGCTGAATCAAGGTTTTCGAACCTGCGTTTGCAGATGAATCCGCATTTCCTGTTCAATTCCTTAAGTTCGATCCAGCATCTCATCGTTTCGCAACAAACAACCAAAGCATATAAATACCTTACCGTGTTTTCTAATTTTTTAAGAACACTTTTAAATTTTGCAGAAAAGAATTTTATTCCGCTTGATGAAGAGATCAAGATACTGAAGATGTACATCGAGCTGGAATCTTTACGTTTTGATCAGTCATTCAATTACGAAATAACAGTTGATGAAAGCCTGTCCAATGATGAAGTTTTAATACCCACCTTAATGATACAGCCCTTTGCCGAAAATGCTATCTGGCATGGGTTGCTGCATAAAGAAGGTGATAAAAAAATATCCATCCGTTTCAGCAACAGCTCTGAAGATTTCCTGACCTGTATTATTGAAGACAATGGTGTGGGACGGGTAAACTCGGCTGCCATTCAAAAAAACAAGATCAGTTCGGCTGTGCATGAAAGTAAAGGCATTGGTATCATCCGGGAAAGGTTAGACCTGATGATACAGAAAACCGGCAAACAGGCCAATGTGGCCATCAATGACCTGTATAACGAATCAGGCGAACCAACAGGCACTAAAGTAATTATTACCATTCCTTATTATAACCCGGAAGAATCATGATAAAAGCACTTATTGTTGATGACGAGCAGGCATCCATTGATCTGCTGAACTGGCTGATTACAGAATATTGCCCGGATATTTCAGCTGTGCAATGGGCAAGAAGTGTAAAGGATGCCGTGCCTTTGATAAGATCCTTTCAGCCCGATATTGTTTTCCTCGATATCCAGATGCCACACCAGAGTGGTTTTGATCTGCTTACCAATATTGATAACTGGAACTTTGAAGTCATTTTTACAACCGCTTACAACGAATTTGCCATACAGGCAATCCGCTTCAGCGCATTGGATTATTTATTAAAACCGATTGATGAAACCGAATTAAAAAAAGCTGTTGAACGTTATAAAGTAAAAAGAATTTATGCCCCTGCAGGCCAGATCCTGTTCAGGAATTTTATACAGAACATCTCTCAGGGCAACCGGGAGAAGTTTAAACTCGCCCTGGCCGATGCATCTGAAATAAAATATGTGCAGATAGATGAGATCATCCGTTTACAGGCAGAAAGCAATTACACCCATATTTTTTTAACCGGCAATAAGGTTTTCATCTCTGCAAAAACTTTGAAGGAATATGATGAAATGCTGGAAGGGCAACGTTTCTTACGGGTACATAAATCGCACCTGGTAAACCCCGCTCATATACAGGCATACGACAGACAGGGCATTTTGCTGATGAGCGATCACTCCAAAGTAGAAGTAGCCAGGAGAAAAAAAGAATTCCTGCAACAGGCACTTGCCGGTAAGGTTTGATCTTGACATGCTTTAATTCATGTGATTTTAAAGCATGTGATTAAAAAAAACCGGCTAATGCAACAACTCTTATCTTACATAACTGCCTATCACCGGCTGAGTACCGAAGCTGAAAATGCTTTGCAAAACTGCTTTACAGAAATTACACTGAGCAAAAATGAATTGCTGCTTACGCAGGGTAATGTGTGCAGGCATTTATATTTTTTAGAGAAAGGCGCATTGCGTGGATTTTATAATCTTGATGGAAAAGAAATAACACATTGGTTTGGATTTGAAAAAGATTTTGTCACTTCCTTTCACAGTTTTATTACCGGCGAAACAGCTGTTGAAAATATTCAGCTGATAGAAAGCTGCACCCTTTGGGCTATTGCAAAAGAACCGCTGACAGAGCTTTTCAATCAACATCACGATATAGAAAGACTGGTACGCATTGCCTACGAAAAATATTATATCCGCCTGGAAGAAAGATATGTGAATGCTCAATTTAAATCTGCCAGGGAACGTTATGAAGAGTTGATACAGCAGGCACCCCATATCCTCGAAAGGGTTCCGCTTGGTTTTATCGCTTCTTACCTGGGCATTAGCCAGGAAACACTCAGCCGCATCCGCAGCAAGATTTAACATTTGTTTTTTTGGTTTTTGACATAAGTCAAAAATTAAAGTAACCCATCCCCATAGTTTTGTTTTATAACCAATAAAACAAATTATGCAACAAAAACAAATCAATCAACCATCAGCAGCTTTTATTGCTGCATCCTGGACAGCTTTTTTCATTGGCACCATTGCATTCATCATCGGCCTTTGGAATGCCGACATGCAATTAAATGAAAAAGGATATTATTTCACCGTATTAATGTTCGGACTTTTTTCTGCCATCTCGGTTCAAAAAGCAGTGCGGGATCAGTTAGAAGGTATTCCGGTAACAAACCTCTATTATGGCATTGCCTGGTTCACAACTTTGTTATCCATCGTATTACTCACCGTGGGTTTATGGAATGCAGAGCTGCTGAGAAGTGAAAAAGGTTTTTATGCCATGAGCTTTGTGCTGAGTTTATTTTCGGCCATTGCTGTACAGAAAAACACAAGAGATGTAAAAACATCTAAGGAAACGCAGCCGTTTTAATTTCACTGGATAAACAGTAAAATATTGTCTCAAAAAAAATCCCACAAAGTCACGAAGTACACAAAGAAAAGTTTAAGTATTCTTATTTCAACTTTGTGTACTTCGTGGCTTTGTGGGAAATAAAAACAGTCTCTTATTTTTCTTTAGTTTCCAGTAAATATTTCCAGATAAAAGCGCCCAGCAAACCGCCAACTACCGGTGCCACTAAAAACAGCCAGAGCTGGTTTAATGCTTTTCCTCCGGCAAAAATTGCTGGCCCGATGCTGCGTGCAGGATTTACAGATGTACCTGTGATGGGTATAGCTACCAGGTGAATAAGTACCAGGCTAACGCCAATGGCAAGCCCAGCTGTTGTTGCATTTCCTTCTTTTGATGTTGTGCCAAAAATTACCAACAAAAAAAGACAGGTTAAAACAGCTTCGGTAACAAAAGCACCTATCATGGAGTAATTACCCAGGTAACCTTCACCCCATCCGTTGGAGCCAAGTCCCCATTCACCTAACTTATCAAAACCGGCCTGGCTGCTTACAATTACATACAAAACGCCTGCACCGGCAATAGCGCCGGCAATTTGCGCCACCACATAACCTGCGGCATCTTTGGCGGTCATTTTACCCGCTGCCAGCATAGCAATGCTGATTGCCGGATTAATATGGCATCCCGAAATAGGGCCAATTGCATAAGCCATAGCAACCACCGCCAGGCCAAACGCCAGCGATATACCCAGTAAGCCAATGCCAGCCGGGCCTGTTGCTGAAATACCGGATACAACCGCAGCACCGCAGCCAAAAAGCACCAATGAAAAAGTGCCGATAAATTCTGCAATAAGTTTTTTCATCTGATTAGTTTTAGTTGGTTATAAAAAAAGGTTTTAGAAAGGTAACCAAATTTTTAAACTACTTCACACAGACATGATCCTTAAACACGAAATTGGGATGAAGCATTCAATAAAATATCTTAAAAGCATTGTTAGTGTTAAGGTTGCTTTGTAGCCTGTTTTACAAAAACTACTGTTATATTTGAGCAAGATTATTATTCCCCAAAATAAATTATCCCCTGCATGAGTAACCACTTTACTGAAACACTACAACTCAAATCAGATGATGAATTACTGAAAATGGTTTACGAATTTGATGCATGGAGCCCAGAAATGTTAACTGCTGTGGAAACCGAACTTGGGAAAAGAAAAATATTACCCGATGATGTAAGCATAAGAAAGCAACAAGCCATTAATGAAGAAGATGAATTATTGTCGAAAGGCACAGCCGCCAGCCTTGGAGGGCAGGTTTTTGGATGGATATTTGTTTTAGGATTGCTCGGACTTTATATTGGCTATAATTATGCTTTTTCCAAAGTAAAAAGTAAATATACCGGCAAAAAATATTTTGAATACGACGAACCCTCAAGAGAGGTTGGTTCTTATATTTTTTATACCGGTATTGCAGTTTTTATCCTTAGTTTTTTGTACGCAGTAGTTACATATACTTAATTACTCCATCCCATTAGACTGATATCCTTTCTCAGATTTATACTAAATTAAGTTGCCTGTCATTTTATTCAACCTAGACCTGGTAATCTATTCTGCTTACTAAACTTCATTGAGCTCTTATACTGCTCAAAACCTCCCCTCTTTTTTGTACTTTTGCCATCCAATTATAACAGCGAATACAAAAAATGGAATTGACTAAAAATTTTGAGCCGAAAGCAATTGAAGACAAATGGTATAAACATTGGCTCAGCCAGCGTTATTTTAATAGTAAGCCAGATAGCCGGCCGGCCTTTACCGTGGTAATACCACCGCCCAATGTTACGGGTGTGTTACACATGGGGCATACATTGAACGAAACCGTGCAGGACATCCTCGTACGCAAGGCCCGCATGAGTGGCTTTAATGCCTGCTGGGTTCCCGGCAGCGATCATGCATCTATTGCCACCGAAGCAAAAGTGGTGGGTATGCTTAAAGAAAAAGGCATTGATAAAAACGATCTGACCAGGGAAGAATTTTTAAAATACGCTTTTGAGTGGAAGGATAAATACGGTGGTATCATCTACAACCAGATTGAAAGATTGGGCTGCAGTGTTGATTGGGACCGTACCACTTTTACCATGGATGATCATTATTACAAAGCGGTAATAAAAGTTTTTATTGATCTGTATAATAAAGGACTCATCTATCGTGGAGCAAGAATGATCAACTGGGATTCCTCTGCAAAAACTGCATTAAGCGATGAAGAAGTTGAATACAAAGATCTTACCGGTAAATTGTATCATCTCCGTTACAAATTAGATACTGATAAAGAAGAGTACATTTCTATTGCTACGCAACGCCCGGAAACCATCATGGGCGATACCGCTATTTGCGTTAATCCAACCGATGAACGATATGCTCATTTAAAAGGAGCATTTGCTTTTGTGCCATTGATCAACCGCCGCATTCCCATCATATTTGATGAATATGTTGATGCTGCATTTGGAACCGGCGCTTTAAAAGTTACGCCTGCACACGATATCAACGATTATAATTTAGGATTAAAACATAATCTTGAAGTAATCAATACCATTAATGAAGACGGCACCATGAGTGCAGCTGCACAAATTTATGTTGGTGAAGATCGCTTTGTTACCCGCAAAAAAATAATTAAAGAGCTGGAAGAAAAAGGGTTTCTTACCAAAGAAGAAGAATACACCACCAGGTTGGGTTATAGTCAAAGAACAGGTGTTGTTGTAGAGCCAAGAATAAGCACCCAGTGGTTTGTAAAAATGAAAGAACTGGCCGAACCTGCGTTGAAGGCGGTTGTTGATGGCGATATAAAAATTCATCCCGGCGATAAATTTCTAGCCACCTACAAATACTGGTTAGAGAATGTGAAGGACTGGTGCATCAGCCGCCAGCTTTGGTGGGGGCAACAGATACCTGCCTGGTACGATGCCGATGGAAAGATGGTAGTTGCAGAAACTGAAAATGAAGCGTTAGAAAAATATTATACGATCTACAGAGAAGATCCAAAGAACGGACTTAAACAGGATGCTGATGTGCTGGATACCTGGTTCTCATCCTGGCTTTGGCCTACGCAGGTTTTTAAAGGCATTACCGAACCCGGCAATGAAGAAGTAAAATATTATTATCCCGGTTCGGTATTGGTAACCGGGCAGGATATTATTTTCTTTTGGGTGGCACGTATGGTAATGGCGGGTATGGAATATGAAAAGCAGATTCCTTTTAAAGATGTTTATTTCACCGGCATGGTAAGAGATAAGCTGGGCCGTAAGATGAGTAAGAGTTTAGGTAACAGTCCTGACTTGCTTGATCTGATTGACCGCTACGGTGCAGATGCTGTACGTTTCGGCATCATGGTTTCTTCACCGGCAGGAAATGATTTGATGTTTGATGAGAATAGTTTGGAACAGGGAAGGAATTTTAATAACAAGATCTGGAATGCGTTGAAGCTTTTGAAGATGTGGGAAAGCCGTCAGGCAATGGACGACGGACAACGGACAACAGACAACTTTGCGTTAAGCTGGTTTGAAAATCGCTTAAACAAAGTAAGAGCCGAAGTTGATTCACTGATGAAGCAGTTCCGCCTGAGCGAAGCTTTAAAAACTATTTACTCTTTAATATGGGATGATTTCTGCAGCTGGTATTTAGAGTGGATCAAACCCGGTTTTGAACAACCGATTGATGCAGCTATCTACAACAAAACAATCGGCTATTTTGAAGAGCTGATGCAGTTGCTGCATCCCTACATGCCTTTTGTTACCGAAGAAATTTATCATTTGCTGAAAGAACAAAACGATGATCTGTGTGTAAAACAATTTGTTGCTGTAAAACCTGCTGATGAAAATATATTGGCCCAGGGCGAAATTTTAAAGAGCGATATTAGTGCTATTCGAGATGCAAGGAAAAAGTACGAAATAAAAAATATAGAAAAATTGAAGTTCATGTGTAATCCACCAGCGATGGCAATTTACAATGACATCAAATTAAAAGTCCTTTTAGAAAAGCAAACTAACATTTATTACCATACAGATCGAGGAGATAAAGATATAGTTGAATATTCAAAAAACGAGGTCGCTGTTAATTCTTCGACAAGAACATTTTTCTTATACATCGAAAAAGAAATTGACACATCTGCGCAAAAGGCAGATTTACTGAAAGAACTTGAGTATCAACAAGGCTTTTTACAATCGGTAGAAAAAAAATTAAGCAACGAAAAGTTTGTACAGAACGCAAAGCCCGAAGTACTGGCACTTGAGCAAAAGAAAAAAGCCGATGCCGAAGCAAGGATAAAGACCATTGAAGAGAGTCTGTCAACAATCAGTTAAAACCTAAAAAGCATACTAATTGTTGCGTATTTTCGTTCTGTAATAACATTTATAAACTATGGCTAGTTTTGTCAGATTAATATTTACAGTTGCCTGCGTATGCAGCTTTTCAACTGTATTTGCGCAAAAACCCAAACCTACGCCAGCTAAACCAGCGACGGCTAAGCCGGCAGGCTTTCAAAAATACACCCCACCAAAACTTACCAGCATTTTGGGTATCCGCAGCGGCGACAGTGCCTCCGCATCGGTGGAAGAAGCTTTACAATTAATAACACTTCCATTAAGAGTTACCGACGATAAAAAAAATATCTATACAATAACCTCATACCAGGCAATGTATAAAAGAAGAGGCGTTACCGAAGCCGAAGACATGAGTGGTAAAACTACCCCTACAACTACTACTACAATTGCTAATTTTAAAACCACTCCCCTGTCTCCCATCTGGATAAAAACCTTAACAGAACAATTACGTATTGGCGAAGAGCTTTACTTTTTCGATATTGTTGCCAAAGATGCACAGGGCCGCTTAATGTTTGCACCCGAGCTGAGAATAAAAATCAAATAGCAGAGCTAATTTAGATTGTAGATTACCGATTTTAGATTTCGTTTGCCCACTTCCCACTGGCTTTCCAAACTCTCAACTCTCAACTTTCAACTTTCAACTAGTGCACTATTTGATGCGTCTCCTTTATAACCCCCATTACAAACACACTCTGCACATTACCCATATTTTCCTGCTGGCTTAATTTGTTTACATGAAAATCGTAGTAAGCATTCATGTCCTTACAAACCACTTTCAGCATAAAATCAAATTCACCGCTGATGCTGTAGCATTCAATTACCTCATGCAGTTCATTAACCATCTGAATAAATTTCACACCAGCCGTCTTGCTGTGCTCTTTTAAAGACACATAGCAGATCACCATCAGGTTCAGGTCAACCTTATTCTGATCAACCAGGGTTACATATTGTTTTATCACCCCACTCTCTTCCATGCGCTTAATGCGCTCATGTACAGGCGTGGTGCTCAGGTGAATTTTTTCTGAAATTTCCTTCACCGTAACCCTTGCATTCTCCTGCAAAAGTTTCAATATCGCCATATCTTTTTTATCCAGCATTATACTGGTAACAGGCACATTTTCTTTTTGGGTGGCTTTTGGCATAGCAAACTTGTGTTTTATCCTGAATTATGAAACAATACAGGCTTATCCACCAAAGTTAATAAACTATTTAGAATATTATCCTGTAAAATGTACATTTGCATTCTAAATCAATCTATATGTCAACAACCACCAATGCCATCGACTTTAAACTTGCCAACAAGGTTAAAGATATGAGCCTCGCAGAATGGGGCCGTAAAGAAATTATGTTAGCCGAAGCAGAAATGCCGGGCTTAATGAGTATCCGTAAAGAATACGGACCGTCACAACCATTGAAAGGTGCAAGAATTGCAGGTTGCCTGCACATGACCATTCAGACTGCGGTTTTAATTGAAACCCTTACTGCCTTAGGTGCAGAAGTTAAATGGAGCTCTTGCAATATCTTCTCTACACAAGACCAGGCTGCTGCTGCCATTGCTGCAACAGGCGTTGGTGTTTTTGCCTGGAAAGGACAAACACAGGAAGAATCTGATTGGTGTATTGAGCAGACTTTATTCTTTGGTGGCGCTGACCGTCCTTTAAATATGATACTTGATGATGGTGGTGATTTAACCAACATGGTATTTGATAAATATCCTGAGTTGATCCAGCACGTTAAAGGTTTATCAGAAGAAACAACAACCGGTGTTCACCGTTTATACGAGCGTATGGAAAAAGGTACTTTGCCTATTCCTGCCATCAATATCAACGATTCTGTTACCAAATCTAAATTTGATAACAAGTATGGTTGTAAAGAAAGTTTAGTTGATGCTATCCGTCGTGCTACTGATGTAATGATGGCTGGTAAAGTTGCTGTTGTAGGTTCTTATGGTGATGTGGGTAAAGGTTCTGCTGCTTCATTAAAAGGTGCAGGTTGCCGTGTTATCATTACCGAAATTGATCCTATCTGTGCTTTACAGGCAGCTATGGACGGTTTTGAAGTAAAGCCAATGATCGAAGCTGTTAAAGAAGCTGATATCATCGTTACTGCATCTGGTTGTCGTGATCTGATCACTGAAAAACATTTCCGTGTGATGAAGGATAAAGCCATCGTTTGTAACATTGGTCACTTTGATATTGAAATTGATATGGCCTGGTTAAATGCAAACTACGGCGATACCAAAAATACCATCAAACCACAGGTTGACATGTACACCATCGAAGGTAAAGACGTTATCATCCTGGCTGAAGGCCGTTTGGTAAACTTAGGTTGTGCTACCGGTCACCCATCATTTGTAATGAGTGCATCGTTCACCAACCAAACCCTTGCTCAAATTGAATTGTGGACCAACACCGATAAATACGAGAACAAAGTGTACGTGTTACCAAAATTCCTGGATGAGAAAGTTGCCCGTTTACACCTTGCCAAAATTGGTGTGGTATTAGACGAGTTAACTCCTGACCAAAGCGCTTACTTGGGTCTTCCAAAAGAAGGTCCGTTTAAGACTGATGCTTACAGGTATTAATAAATCCCTTTCGAAATAAACTATAATCCCATCTGCCTTTGGCAGGTGGGATTTTTTATTTTGGGATAAGCTGAAGTGCTTTAATCGGCTGCGGTGGCCCCCCACTGGCGCAAGTGTTCCCTCCCAAAATCACTAATTCAAACGTAATGATTGTGGGATCACTTGTGAATATTAGTCTTGGCGGTTTATAACCGCAGTTTACTTTAGCGAAAACAATAAAGAGGCATTTACACAATAAGTAACTCGCTTTTTTTCGCCGGTGTTGGCGTTGTTTACTTCAACCTCCCACTCTTTAAACCTCATAAAATATAAAAAACGAACGCCGGTGTTGGCGTCCCCGCCAACGCCCGAAGCCCGGCAAATAAATGCCCTAACCCAACAAAAACATCGGCAGCAAAATGGTTAACCCTTCGGCTGTTGGCCAGAGGCGTAACAGTGGCCTTTGCTTAGTTTCAGCTTAAAGGCGAAACCGGTTTGGCAATAACAAAAACAACAGCTTTCCTATAAATACGTGCTGCCGGGTATTAGATAAACAAATATTATCAGGACCTTTATTTAGTTACATTTAATCCTTCAGGTTTTGATCTCAATAAAATAAGTGTGTTAAATATGAAAAAAAATTTCCTTGCCCTTTTATTTTTTACATCCGTTTTCACAACCGCTTTTTGCCAAAATTTTTGCGCTAACATGCGGGATAAAGAAAGAAGCTTTAATGAATTGTCAAAAAAATATTTTGATCTTCTTACTCCCACCGCAAAAGAACAGTCAGCATACGAAGCAGCATGTATCACCTATAAATCCATATTTGCAGAGGCAGCCAGCCAAAACATCTTGGATCACAATATACCACAGATGCTTGGACTTAAGGTATCCATGCTTTACATGAAAAGTTTGGAAGACCAGGGTAAATACAAAAAAGTGCTTGAAGAAGCAACAGATGCCTATGAACATTTTTTTCGCCTCATTTATTTTTACGAAAAAAATACAGCAACCTGCGGCGTAAGTTCAGGCTCCTCCATGGTACTTACCAAAGAAAATTTTCAAACAATTGCCAGCCCTTACCTCTGCATTACCATCAATGCTGCTTTTGAAACCAATGACCCTGACCTGGCCTGCGGTTTTTTTATGGGGGGCATTTACAACGAGGGGTTTAAAAGAACTGCCGATGTTAATAAAATAGCAGGGCGGGTAATGCAATACCGGCTTAAGCGTAACCTGGTAGATGACACAACCTTTATGGCTGCATATAATTATCTCAACAGCATGTACACTGAGAAATCGCTGTTCCAGTTGATGAATGGATTTGGAACCTTTCCGGAAGAAGATGCTATAAAAGTGATCACCGATCCGATGTTCGTCAGTCATAAATTCCCTGAGGTAAGGCGCCTGCAATTTGCTTATTATCCGGATAGTTATTATTTCCAGGATTTATATGAATACCTGAAAGGAAAGGACTCTATAAACACTTACCTGGAACATAATGTATTGAAGATGCTGTTAAAAGTGTATTACGCCAATAAGAAGGAAGGCATTGATGTAATGCGGCTTTCAGGCGCATTAAGTTGTTGTGTACGCAACGATGAAACAGGCACTAAAATTATACCTGCCATACAAAAGATGATTGATGGTGGAGACAAGGAATTGATGAAATTGCTTGCCGACTATATACGGGAAGTGTATAATAAGGATGATTATTTTCCCGACATGCATTACGGAGCATACCTGCTATACCATGCGCTGGGTGACGAAAAATCAGCCGACAAAATGTACAACCGCATAGAAAAAAGAATCCGTGAAAAATATGTGAAACGCTGACAACAAAATCATACCTGGCATTTTGCCGGAACACTTGCAGATTTAGTACCCATTACAACCGAAACCCATCAATGCTCCTCCTCAAAATAGATCTTATAAAACTTCTTACCCGATGCATCCGTACCTTTCTCTATCAGGTCACGCCGGCCATGTATATAAATGTGAAAGTTCTTATCCAGTTTTAAAACAGACTTGAAGGACTTCTGTTGCTTTTTTACCGCAGCCAGGTTAATATCAAATTCGTCTTCTATTTCGTAATTGCGTGCCGCTTCAAAATTCTTTTTGTATTCTTTAAAGCTGTCAATCACTTCGGGGTGGTGTATCACTTCTGTGGCAAACTCATCCAGGTTAAACTGGTCATGCGTTTTAAAATAATCCATGCTGCGGTTCATCATCTCCAGCTGGTCCGATCTTTCTACCGTAAATTGTTCAGCATATTCATTGGTAGCAAACTGCTTGCACATGGCCAGGTAATGATCGGTATGGTGGTAATCATCTGCAATGGGCGCTACCTGTAAAAAATCATTCACCCAGTATTGTGCATCCTGCTGTTTGTTGGTATGATCGATCACACAAACCCGGTAACCATCTGCAGCATTGGATCTGAATACCACACAACCCTTGTCCGGCTTGTTGATATTAATGCCATCCTCCTGTATCATTTCCAGGTTATCGCCGTGCTCAAATATCTTTAAAAAAGTTTCCTTGCTTTCTGCCTTAAAAATACCCACCGCTTTTACAAAGTCATTTTCAAAAGGAACATTATCCAGTTGCACCACACACAACTCTCCTTCTTTTACTTTTACATGGGTAGATTTGCTGTATAAGAACTGCGCAATTTTAGCGCTGGTAACAGTAAAATTATCGCTGTCAGAAAATATATCTGCCACATAACTATACACTTCATTCATCTTTACATCGTGCAGATGCGAAAAGCGGTTCAGGTCGTTCTCATTAATAGCGCCCAGCAAATATTTGAGCAGCAGCTTTTGCACAACAGCATCATTCATTGTAAGATTATTGGGCGAAAGCTTCAAAGCTTCGCCACGGGTTGGGTTGCCAACTTTATGTACAATGGCTCTTAGTATAGTTACGTTCTCAATTGCTATCATGCGGCAAAAATAAGGGCTTTTTGCATAGGTGTCAGGCCACTATAAACACTCCTGATTTTAAAAATAACTGCGTAACAAAAGCAATTTTAAAGTTTCAGACTCTGCATAGTGGCCAGACACCTACCCGAAGCCAGTAAATTAAAGCAGCTCATTAATTTTTTATCTTGCATCCATGTATTCCAAAGAGCAGGCATCAAAATTAAAAACACAATTCTGGACAAACTTCGGGCAGTATATGAAACCGGTGCCCGGCGCATCAGGATTGCCTGTTAACTGGATCAATTATAAAACCGGCATCCGGCATATTCATTTTAAAATGGATGCAGATAATACCAAAGCTGTCATCGCTATTGAAATTTCACATCCGAAGGAAGAAGAAAGATTACAGTACTACAATCAATTTCTATCACTAAAAAAAATACTGGCTTCCACAACAGCATTTAACTGGCAGTGGAATGAAACAATTGATATCAATCATAAAACCATCAGCAGCATTTCGCAGCAACTGGATGGCGTAAACATTTTAAACCAGGCCTAC
The DNA here is from genome assembly GCA_963715585.1 of uncultured Chitinophagaceae bacterium. Lineage (GTDB taxonomy): Bacteria > Bacteroidota > Bacteroidia > Chitinophagales > Chitinophagaceae > Ferruginibacter. The sequence continues at coordinate 2,384,761 of OY970254.1, forward strand.
TGGCCTTCTATCATCAGTTTTTTAAAACCCCGTATCATAGCACTGGATGTATTTTGGGATATAGTGAAAGATGGATTTGACTAACGCAACTTTTAACCCTCATTGCCATCTACAATGGCCAAAACCCCGAAAATTTACCATAATAAAATATTTTTTGCCCCATGCAACCTTAATTATCCGCCGGCAGTCTTACTATCCATGGCAGTTGATGGTGATGAGAAGGCCTTTAGGGCCATTTACGATATGCTTTCGGGAAAAATGTACAGCCTTTGCCTGCGCTACGCAGGCAACAGGGCTGATGCGGATGACCTTTTCCAGGAGGGAATTATCAGGGTTTATAAGCATCTGTCAGGCTTTAAAGGATTGGGATCGTTTGAGGGATGGGCACGACGAATATTTGTAAATGTATGCCTCGATCATCTGAAAAATAAACAAAGACTGGTCTTTAGTGAACTGCACGAAAATATTGATACTACCAGTACAGAATTAACAGGAATAACAAAACTTACACAGGCTGACCTTCTAAAAATAATCCAGCAGCTACCTAACGGCTACCGGACAATCGTGAATCTCTACCTCGTAGAGGAATATAATCATCGTGAAATTGCGGCAATGCTTGGTATCTCCGAGGGTACCAGTAAATCGCAGTTATCAAGAGCCAAAATGATTTTACAAAAGAGTATTTTAGAAACTTATGGCCGGTACCAATAAAATATTTAAAGATCTGCAGGATCATTCTGTAACCCCACCCCCGGGTTTATATTCAAAACTGTGGAAAAAAATTAAACAACTGTCTTCCGGCAATGAGCATTTACTGGAGCCAATTTTACCCGATACTCCTGCTGCTGCAAAAACAACCGCAGCTACGGATGAAAAAATATGGAGCAGCCTGCAGGATTATGTTGATAAAGAAAACACGCCCCCCGGTTTTGATTTTAAGAAAATTACGGAAGCAGTTAAAAACAGTAAAGACAAACCGGTTGTACCACAAAAAAATAAAATAATATACTGGATTTACCGTGCAGCAGCCGCTGCTGTAATTACGGGCATTGTTATTTTTGTATATACAGCAAAAACTCATCAGGATGAACCGACACTAAGCTCTACACAAAAGAATGAGCTAACCGACACAATAAAAACAGAAAAGGTAACAGCGGCAGTTACAACTAAAAAAGATACTAATGCCGTTAAATACAAACATAAAACCGGTACTGCACCGCAATTAGGTAAGGACCAGGTGACCGGCAATAACAGTATTACAAAAAATGTAAGGGCAAATATATTGAACGACGATTTTTTATACACCCTTACCAGCTTTAATTACAGCCAGGCAAATGCTTTTTTTGCTGATGTAAAAAAAGAGCCGAAGATATCCATGAATAATTATTCCTACGTCAATATTTCAGATAAAATGGCGGCTTTGCTAAAACAGCAGTATGCGGTAAACCACAGAAAAAAGCCAACCTGGAAAGCACGCAGGGCAAAAGAGAAACTTAATAAATGGAAAAGAAAAGATGAAAAGAATTTTGATGCAAAGCCCGGTAAAAATCCTTTAGACATTTTAGATCTTTCGGAATTTATTTTTAAAAACTAAACTCATTTGACAATAAAAAACATCATATTATTTCTGGGTTCTTATCTCTGCATCGGCTATGTACAGGCACAGTCTGCCGAAAACCCAATGGTGCATAATAATCTTACTGTAGTGTATGATTTAAGCATTACCACCAATAACCAAAATGCAGGTATAGAAGAAACCTATAATGGTGGCGTAAAAACAATAATGATGCAGCATGATAAGTTACGGATAAGGCTTGTAACACTGATGCGGATACAAAGCATTTACTTTTTTAAGCAGGATTCTGCATTAACAAAAGTACTGCTCACAAAAGAGTCGGGTACAAAAAAATACAAGTACCGGCTTTCTCCTGCAGACTGGAAACAGTATAATGCCAGGTACGACAGTATAACTTATACCTTGCTGGATGATTCAATTGCCATTGCAGGTTATAGCTGTAAAAAAGCAATTATTACCATTCCGGCAGAAGGCAAAACAGTTGCGGCATATTACAGTACCCGTTTAAAACCACTGGATAAAAATATAGAGCCTATGTTTGCCGGCCTTCCGGGTTTGGTTCTGAAGTATGAGCACCAGGATATCAAAGGCTCAGTTACCTTTACGGCAAGTAAGATCAGTTTTGATGAGTTTAACGAAAAATTATTACAGGAGCCAACCAGGGGCTATATAGATAAACATTACAGCACTTACGACAGGTAAATTATTTTTTGCTTACACACTCATTTGTAAAAATTAAATAAGCCAAACAGGCCCCTGCGTTTTCTGCTTATAGAAAGAAATATACCGGCAATAATAAGCAGGTACGGCTCATGTGTATAAGCAAATAGTTTTATCATACCACTGCTGTTGCCACGGGTAAAATCCTCAACCCCTTCCAGCAAAATATCATCATTCAATTTCCACATCCAGTGAAAAGAAAAGAAATTTTTACTGAACCACGACATTCGAACACCATCTTTCCGGGAGAAAATGGACCTACGGAAGAAAAAAGGAAGCAAGGGTAGGGATATATCTCCTAATTTTTCTCCTGCATTAATATTCTGGATATTAACTGAAGAATTTAACTTTCCGGATTTGGTAAACAGGTAATATTCTCCGCTTATTTTTATGTTTACATGCCAGGTATTTACTATACCCCGGCTTATGGTTGCCAATAAAATTTCATCCAGGAATATCCAATAACAATCATCCCCATATTGTATGCTATATCTGTAAGCAATCTCCATATATTTAAAAGCCGGCAGTCAAAAGAAAGAAAAGAAGAGTACTGCAATTGCATGTACTCTTCGGTATAGAAACCCCTGATGCTTTCTTATATAAGATTGTTATTTGTAAAAAACGGTTGCATCGGTATCATTGTTTTAATAAACAAAAAAATATGTCTTTTTCGTCTTTTTGGTTCACCCAGGTTCAGGCACTCAATCTTTAACTCTTATATAATCGTTGGTAGAAATTCTTCGTGATTTTAAAACAGTATAATGCTTTAAATTTGAAACAGGTTTTAGCATCTCCGTAATAAATAATTTCCAGTCAAGATATTTTTTAAACACGCTAATAAAACAACCACCATGAGTCAAAATGTAATTTCCATCAGGCCATTTATCGGCGCCAGAGATTTCGCTTTGTGCAGAAGCTTTTACAAAGATCTTGGCTTTGAAGAAACTGTGCTGTCACACAACATGTCTTATTTCTCAAAACAAGGCATGGGTTTTTACCTGCAGGATGCTTATGTGAAAGACTGGGTAGATAATACCATGTTGTTTTTAGAAGTAGAAAACGTTGACAAATATTGGGATGATGTATTGGCTTTGGATTTACCCGGTAAATACGAAGGCGTGAGGTTAATTCCTATGCGGCATGAGGCCTGGGGTAAAGAGTTTTTTCTGCACGACCCATCGGGAATACTCTGGCATTTTGGTGAGTTTTTTAAACCCGGTTCATAATTAAATATTTAAGGTTTTGTGTAATAATAAAAGACCATCCCCCTTTGCTGGTGGATGGTCTTTTGCTTTGTAGTATCCTTTGTTTATTTCACCAGGTCTTTGCTGGCTTCCATAATAGGATGCCTGTCTATATACTGTGCAAATACATCAATCTTTCCCGCATCATTGTAATGCTGTGCATTGTGTGCCCAAAAAACAATTGACTTACCGTTCTTATATTTCACATTGGTCTGAAACCAGGTAAGCATCCATTTACCTGCCGGAGTTGCGCCTCCATTAGGGCTTACATTAGACATGATAGGAAGAAAAATGTAGTTGGAGTATTTGATGTTATCAATGATATTAAACCTGCCGGTATAATAATCTTTAACGGCCTGTTTACCAACCAGGCTATCGCCGCCCGACCACCGGAACATAACGTTATCCGCCAGGTTGGCGGTGTAGCCTTCAATATCTTTGTTTTCAAAAGCGGTGAATGCAGCTTTTACAGAGTTAACGAGGTTACTGTCGTTAATAAGTTCTACAGGCGCTTTGCCTGCTTCTGATTTAGTTTCTGTTGCTGGTGCGTCAGTTTTTTTAGTTTCGTTATTACAGGCAAACAAAATGGCTGTAACAAAAATTACCGAAATGATTTTTTTCATACTTGTGTAGTTTTAGTTATTGATAAAAATGGTTAAAGCTTTTGTGCGGGGCGGAAGTATATTCAGAAGGGAAAGGAGAAAGAACAAAATAGACATTTAATTAACAAATTCAAATCATAGTAAATCTATTTTCAATCTTTATTATACGGCTGAAGTTGTTTTGGATTAAATTTGAGCAATAAAATGCAGGCATGACCAAACTCTCGGTAAACATCAACAAACTGGCCACCCTCCGCAACAGCCGCGGCGGTAATAACCCCGATCTGATAAAGTCGGCAATGGATATTGAGCGCTTTGGTGCCGATGGCATTACCGTACACCCCCGGCCGGATGAAAGACATATCCGCTATGAAGATGTTTTTAATTTGAAGAAGGTAGTAAAAACAGAATTTAATATTGAAGGCAATTGTACCGAGCAAAAATTTGTTGATTTAGTACTTGCCAATAAGCCTACACAGGTTACACTGGTACCGGATAGTTTGAATCAGCTTACATCCAACTACGGCTGGAATACCATTGAGCATGCAGATTATTTAAAAACTATAATTACTGTTTTTAAAAATGCAGGCATACGGGTTTCTGTTTTTGTTGATCCCGATTTGGAAATGATTGAAGGAGCCAAAGCTGTTGGTGCCGACAGGATTGAATTATACACCGAGTCTTTTGCAAGTGAATTTAAGTATTGGAAAAAAGAAGCAGGAATTAAGCCATTTATAGCTGCTGCTGCAAAAGCAAATGAACTGGGCCTGGGCATAAATGCCGGGCATGATCTGGATCTGCAAAACCTGAAATATTTTTCGGATAATATCCCCGGCTTACTGGAAGTATCTATTGGCCACGCATTGATCTGCGATGCCATTTATTTGGGATTGGAGAATACCGTGCAGTTGTATAAAAGGCAGTTGAAGTAAAAATTTCGTCAATTAATATGAATTCTTTGTTTTTTAAAGATGCATTAAGAAAAGGCAGCGCTAACAAAATTGAGCGTCAATATTTAGATTTCATAATTTCTGGACAGTCTCTTCGAAAAATATTGAATATTGAAGATGCAGATTTTATTACCCCCTTTGGTTGGTCTGATAACAGAGAATATACTAATCACTATTTAAATCTGTTTCGTCTTAAAGAAAAATCTGAATTGGAGACGGGTCGCACAATTTTTTATACTTGCCTGGAATGCGCAGATATTGGTTGTGGTGCAATAACGGCATTGATTCTTGATCACGGGTCCAAAATTATTTGGAAAGATTTTGGATATGAAACTGATTATAGTGGCGTAACAGAAGAATATTATATAGCCCCAATAGAATTTGACAGGCAAGTATATTTTAAAGCTTTAAATACCTTAATTTGAATAATTTCAATAAAAGCTCAATAAAGGTATGCGGTACAAGTGAGTGACACAACGATGATGACCAAAGGTCAGGTACCTGTAACAAAAAAAATCCCGCCAAAGGCGGGATAAAATTATTTTAAAACTCTGGCCAGCTTTCTTTCTAACGCCGGCCCACGCAGATTTTTACCAATTACTTTTCCATCAGGATCAAGCAGAAAGTTTTGTGGAATGTTGAAGATCTGAAATTGCTGGGCAACTGAGTTTTGCCAACCCTGCAAATCGCTGATATGTGTCCAGGCTAAACCATCCATGTTAATGGCATCTATCCATGCTTCTTTTGCTTTATCAAGTGAAACACCCAGCACGGTAAATTTTTTGCTTTTGTATTTATTATAAGCAGCAACCAGGTTTGGATTTTCCTGGCGGCATGGGCCGCACCAGCTTGCCCAAAAATCTACCAGCACATAATTACCACGCAGTGATGAAAGTTTCACTGGTACACCAGCAGTATCAGCCTGCGAAAAATCCGGCAGCAATGTTCCGTTGCCATTTACTTTTCCTTCGGCAATCTGCTGGGCTATATACTGCCCCATGGCAGTAACTTTTAATTTAGGATCGAGGATGTTGTACAACTCTTCTGTTTTAAGTACATCTTCGGCAATCTGGTTGTACCTGATAACCGCCAATGGAGTTATGTAAGCATCTTTATGGCTGGTAACAAAATCATGTATCAGCTTCATAGCACTTGCATGCATCGCTTCATCATATTCGCCATCTGGTGCAAATACTGCCTGGTAAGGCTCCAGCGAAGTATTGAATTGTTCAAATGCAGTGTGTGATGCAGAACCAATAACTTTTGATTTGTCGATGGTTGCTTTATCGCCGGTGATGGTTACATTACTGTTGTCTAAAAACAAGGTGATATATGGTTGCTGCCTGTTAAAAAGAATGATCTTAAAATCTGGTCTTTCCATTTTTCCTTTAAAGCTGAATTTACCTGCTTTCAATACCGTACTCAGCTCGGTTGCCCCGCTTTGGCCGTTTAAAAGCTCAACTGTAGCACCTTCGTTAAAACCGGTAACGGTTCCATTTATATTAAATTCAGCGGTTACAGCAGCTGCTGTAACTGCTGCGGTTGTTTTTGCCGGGGTTTTAGCGGTAGTTTTTACTGGAGCCTTAGCTTTTGGCTTTGGTGCCCCCTGCGCAAAACTATTTTGAGATACGATAGTAGCTGCAGCGAATAAAAACAAGGATAGGGAAATTCTTTTCATCATATTATTATTGTGAGATGCAATTTACTGAGTTTTTGGCAGACAGGATTAGCCTTTTACGGTATTTATGAAATCTTTAGTAGTAGCGGCTATATCAGTTGAATTTTTTAAACCATTAATATAAGCAGAGCCTATAATGGCCCCGTTGGTATAGGCACAGGCAGCGTCAAAAGTTTGCTTATCTTTTATACCAAAACCAACCAGGATGGGATTGGTTAAATTCATATCACTTAATTTTTTAAAATAAGCCTGCTGGGTTTCAATTGCTTTTTCATCTGCAGGGTTTTGAGCATTACCGGTGGTAGATGAGGATGAAACCGCATAAATAAATCCGCTGGCAAGGCTGTCAATTTTGCGAATCCGTTCCTCGCTGGTTTCGGGTGTTACTAAAAAGATGAATTTGAGATCATGCTTTACAAAATATTGTTGGTACTGGGTTTCAAATTCATAGATGGGCAAATCAGGAAGTATGATTCCATCTACACCAACCTGTGCAGCTGCTTCGCAAAATTTTTCAAATCCAAATTGCAGAACTGGGTTCATGTAGCCCATTAAAATAATGGGGAGTTGAATATCGTTACGGATATTTTTTAACTGTTCAAAAAGTAAAGGAATGCTCATCCCGTTTTCCAAAGCCTGCATATTGCTTTGTTGAATTACAGGTCCATCGGCAATGGGATCGCTGTAAGGGATGCCTATTTCAACAATATCGGCACCGCTGCTCTGCAAAGCAGTTAATACCTCAACCGTTGAATTGAGTTGAGGATAACCCGCAGTGCAGTACATATTGAGTACGCCGGTTTTCTTTTCAGAAAATAATCTGGTAAGCTTGTTATTCATTTTTTGGGGTGAGGTTATTTTTCTGCCGGCACAACAGTTACTTCCCTTCCATCTAAAATAATATGATGGTAATTGGGTTTTGCATCCACGTCCAGTATTAATTTATACAAAGATTTTTTTTGAGTTGCGGTTTTAGGAAAATCCACGATCACGCTGTCGCCCTTTCTTACCAGGGTATAATTCTTTCCGTCAAAGCCGTCATCAATACAACTGAAAAACTCGTAGCGCTCGCCATTGATATTGGATATCATATTAATGGTCTTGGAGTAGTCGCCACAATCGCCAACTTTTTCAGCCTTCAGTTCATGATTGATAAAAGAATCGCTGCAGGAAAAAAGTAAACAGCAGCAAATAACAATGAATGCATATTTCATAATGGTAAATGTTTCATGTAGGTATCCAGATCCTTATCTCCCCTGCCGCTTAAACAAACCACCACCACATCAGTCTTTTTAAAGTTGATCATTTTTAAAGCATGTAGTGCATGTGCCGATTCAAGTGCAGGAATAATACCTTCCAGCTTACTCAGTTCAAATGCTGCATTCAATGCTTTATTGTCGGTGGCGCTCATAAAAATGGCACGGCCGGTTTTATACAAATGTGCATGCAATGGGCCAATACCGGGGTAATCCAGGCCGGCTGAAATGCTGTGTGGCTCCACCACCTGCCCGTCTTCGGTTTGCATCAATAGACTTTTACTGCCATGCAAAATACCCGGCTTCCCCAGCTGCGTGGCAGCCGCACTCATGCCGCTGTTGATGCCGCAACCGGCAGCTTCTACAGCGATCAGTTTTACAGATTCGTCATCTAAAAAATGATAGAAAGCTCCGGCGGCATTACTGCCACCGCCTACGCAGGCAATAACATAATCGGGCAGTTCTTTATCTGTTTTCTCCAGCAGTTGTTTTTTTATTTCTTCGCTGATGATGCTTTGAAACCTGGCCACCATATCCGGGTAAGGATGTGGCCCCACCACCGAACCGATGATATAATGTGTATCAAACGGGTTGTTTATCCAGTCACGAATGGCTTCATTCGTTGCATCTTTTAAAGTTTTGCTGCCACTGGTTGCCGGTATTACGGTGGCACCAAGCATTTTCATTCTTGCCACATTCGGCGCCTGGCGTTCAATATCTTTTTCGCCCATATACACAATACACTCCAGCCCTTTTAATGCACATACGGTTGCAGTGGCCACACCATGCTGACCTGCGCCGGTTTCTGCAATGATCCTTTTTTTGCCCAGCTTAATAGCCAGTAAAATTTGCCCGATTGTATTGTTAATCTTGTGTGCACCGGTATGGCAGAGATCTTCTCTCTTTAAAAAAATATTGGCATTGTATTTCTTGCTAAGCCTTTCTGCAAAAAAAAGTGGTGTGGGCCTGCCTGCATAATCATTCAACAGGTATAAAAATTCATTTTGAAAATCTTCTTCGTAAATAATTTTCAAATAATTATCCTGTAACTCTTTTACGTTGGGATACAGCATCTCGGGGATAAAAGCTCCTCCAAAGTTGCCGTAATAGCCATGTTCATCAATACCCCAAACCCCTAAAGGGGCTTTTTGCCTCTTTTCATTTTCCATCATTTCAAATTTTTAAGCCGCTTGTTATTTTAAAGATTTTGTAAATTATCATTCTCCATAGTTCCCCCTTTAGGGGGCGGAGGGGGTTAACACCAACTGCAAAAATTTCAAATCCAGCCACCGCTCAAACTTAAAACCAACCTCTTTAAAATGCGCCACTTCCTCAAAACCAAAATTTTTATGCAGGTGCAGACTCACTTCATTGCCTGCATCAATGCCGGCGATGATGGTATGCATTCCCAAATCTTTTGCAGCTTCAATAAGCGGTGCCAGCAATAGTTTGCCAATCCCCTTTCCTCTTGCATTTGCTGCCACATGCACCGTATTCTCTACCGAATATTTATAAGCAGTCGGCACCCGGAACGGCCCTATCGTACTCATGCCTAAAACAACCCCATCTTCTTCTGCCACAAAAATGGGAAAGCCAAGTTGCTTTCTTTCATCAAACCATACCTTACGCATTTCCAAAGTGTGCGGCTCATAATAATAAACAGCGGTTGTATTTTTAATAATATCGTTGTAGATATCCAGTATCTGTGGCAAATCATTTTCTGTTGCATGTCGTACTGTTATCATACAAAAATCACTGTTTTATTATTTTAGTCCCTGCCTGAACTGTAGCACCAATCCCATATCCTTCACACCCGGTTCTTTCTCAACCTTGCTGTTAATATCCACTGCATAATAATCAGGGTGTTTAAAGCCTTTTACTTTGGCAATATCATCTACGCCAATACCGCCACTTAAAAAGAAAGGCTTTTCAATTTTGGCTTTGCTCAGCACTTTCCAGTCAAATTGTTTTCCGGTGCCGCCTTCCACTTCTGATGAAGCGGTATCAAACAAATAATAATCGCACACTTCATCATAATCTGCCACCATTTCATCAATCGACACTTTGCTGTCTTTTACCTTAAAGGCTTTTATCACTTCCACATCTTCAGATAATTCTTCGCACAGATCCGGGCTTTCATCGCCGTGCAGCTGAACCACGTCCAATCCATAATCCTCCACCACCTGCATGATCTCATCATAATCTGCGTTTACAAAAACACCTACTTTCTTCAGATCAAAATCAGAGTTCTTCAAATCAGCTGCCGCAATTTTATCCCCCACATAACGTGGCGAATCCTTATAAAATATCAATCCTGCAAAATCAATATCCAGGCCATCTAATTGTTGTAATTGTTTTAGTTGTGTAATGCCACATACTTTTGTGTTCATAGTTATCCTTGTTTTAGTTTTTTTACAAATTGTTCAAATGCCTCTCCGGGGTCTTTTTCTTTCATAAAATTTTCTCCCATTAAAAACCCTTTAAAGCCTGCCTGTTTAAAAATCTCAATTGTTTCTACATTTCCAATTCCACTTTCTGCAATCTTTATTTTATCAGCCGGTATCTGTTTACTCAATTCAATGGATCGGTTAATATCCACTGAGAAAGTTTTAAGATCCCTGTTGTTTACACCTACCAGGTCTGTTTCTTCACAAATATGCGCTAACTCGGCCTCATTATGTATCTCCAGTAAAACCTCCAGTTGCAAAGACTTTGCAAAGAAAGCCAATTCCTGAACACGATGCGGTGTTAAACAGGCTGCTATCAATAAAATCACATCAGCACCCATCGCCCTGGCTTCTGCCAGCTGGTATTCATCAATCATAAAATCTTTTCGCAGGATGGGAATATCATTCACTCTTGCCTTGAGCAGATCATCAGTAACCCCGCCAAAAAACTCCGTATCGGTTAAAACAGATAAACCCGATGCACCATATTTTGTATAATCAGTGGTAACTTCCAGCACATCAGCTTTATTATTTATGATTCCTTTTGAGGGCGATCTTCTTTTAAACTCTGCAATGATCCCTGTTTTGGTTTCATCCAGCAAAAAATCTTTTAAGGAAAATGTTTTCCGGTTAAAATTTTCCTGTTGCTGAAGCTCATATAAAGAAACAAGTCTTTTATTCCTTGCAACTTCTTCTTTTTTATGTTCAATTATTTTATCTAAAATATTCATTAGAGTCTGCCGGTTAATTTTTGTAAAGATTGATAAGCCTTTCCACTCTCCAGACTCTCTACTGCCATTTGATAGCACTCATCGTAAGATGCAAACTTGCCCGTGCATTGCAACGCCATGGCTGAGTTTGCCAGTACTACCGCATTCTGCGCCCAACTGCCTTCTCCTTTTAAAATACTTAAAAATATTTTGGCAGCTTCTTCAACCGAGTTACCGCCGTGTATGTCCAATGCGTTCACCGTACGTTTTCCCAAATCTTCGGCACTGTAAATTTTTTCACCGGCATTGGTTATTACTTTCACATCGCCGGTTAAAGAAATTTCATCATAACCATCCAGGCTGTGAATGATCGTGAATGCACTGCTGCCTTGTTGCAGCAGGTAATTATAAATTCTCGCCATCTCTAAATTATAAACACCAACCAACTGGTATTTGGGAGAAGCCGGGTTAACCATTGGCCCCAGCATGTTAAAGAAAGTGCGTATCCCTAGATTTTTCCTGATTGGCCCTACCACTTTTAATGCCGGATGAAAAAGCGGTGCATGCAAAAAACAGATATTTGCTTCGTCCAGTTCTTTATTCAACAAATCATTCTCTTTTTTAAAAGTATAGCCCAGCTGCTCCATTACATTACTGCTGCCGCTGATGGAGGAAGCCCCATAGTTACCATGCTTGGCCACCTTGGTGCCTGTACCGGCTACAATAAAACAACTGAGTGTTGAAATATTGAAAGTATTTTTTCCGTCGCCGCCAGTGCCTACAATATCAATCACATCCTGTCCATGCAAATCAACCGGCACACAGAGCTCCATCAATGCATCTCTGAAGCCCTGCAGTTCTTCTATAGTAATACTGCGCATTAAATACACGGTGATGAAAGCTGCTATTTCTGCATCGCTGTAAACGTTGTTTGAAATATTATGCAATACTTCCTTAGCCTGTTCTCTTGAAAGGCTTTTATGTTCGAATAAATAATTCAGTATCTTCTTCATACTTCTACTTTAGCCAATTTCTTAAAATTGTTTCTCCATCCGGCGTCAACACACTCTCCGGGTGAAACTGCACGCCCTGTACATCATAAGTTTTATGTTGTAACCCCATGATGTAACCATTAGCATCTCTTGCCGTCACTTCCAGTTCTTCCGGAAAACTTTCATCGCTTACGATCCAGCTATGATAACGTCCCACTTCTATTGTCTCCGGCAACCCCTGCAGTATTTTTGAATTTTGATTTTTGATTTTAATGGGCGTAGCCACACCATGAAAAACAGTGCTCAGGTTTGTCAGCTTTCCTCCAAAAGCCTCGGCAATGGCCTGGTGGCCCAAACAAACACCCAGTATAGATTTGGTGGCAGCGTATTCTTTTATCAGTGGCAACAACAAGCCCGCCTCTTCCGGAATGCCGGGACCGGGTGATAAAATAATTTTATCGTAAGCCATCACATCCGCCAAAGCGATCTGGTCATTCCGGTACACATCAACTTTTTCCCCGGTAATTTTTTCTACCAGGTGAACCAGGTTATACGTGAACGAATCGTAATTATCAAAAACGAGTATTTGCCCCAAACCCCTAAAGGGGCTTTTAAGGTCTCTGATAGTTTCCTGCATCTTTTCCTTTATTATTTCTCTGTGATATAAAACATCATTATTTGTAAACCGAATAACTTTTAATCCTAATTTTTTTAACTCATTTTCTCTTTTCGCATCATTTAGCTTAACTGCTTCAAGGTTATGTATTGAACCATCGATTTCGATAACTAATTGTAATTCATGACAATAAAAATCTGCTACGTAATAAGAAATAGGATGTTGCCTTCTGAACTTTACCTCGAATTGATTCCCTTTTAACATCCCCCACATAACCTCTTCAGCAGGTGTCATATTCTTACGTAATTCTTCAGCCTTTTGAAAAATTAATCGAGATGCTCCGTAAAACATATTCTCTTTCATAACTTAAATCTCACTTTTAAATCATTTAAAAGACTCTCAAAATATTACACTCTAAAGTCCCCTTCAGGGGATTTAGGGGCATCATCCAATATTTTGAGCTTGAATTATTGCCTGTTTTAAAGCATTCAATTTATTATTTACTTCCTGCAATTCACTTTCCGGATTGCTTACGGCAACTACTCCGGCACCTGCCTGGTAAACCAGGGTATTATTTCTGCTTAAAAAAGTGCGTATCATAATGGCATGGTTCACCGATTTATCAAAACCAATAAACCCAATGGCTCCGCCATAATAACTTCTGGCTGTTGTTTCAAATTCACTGATAAGTTGCATAGCTTTTATTTTAGGTGCGCCACTTAAGGTACCGGCAGGGAATGTGGTGGCCAGCAATTTAAATGGATTTACTTCCGGCCCAACCTTACCCGTTACCTCACTCACCAAATGAATAACATGACTGTAGTAATTGATTTTTTTGTATTGCGTTACTTCTACTTCGCTGCACATTCTGCTTAAATCATTTCTTGCCAGGTCAACCAGCATCACATGCTCTGCATTTTCTTTTTCGTCATTCTCTAGTTTTATGGCCAGAGCTTTGTCTTCTTCATCATCTCCGGTTCTTTTAAAAGTGCCGGCAATAGGATGCACAATAGCCTTACCTTTTTCAACGATCAGCTGACTTTCAGGTGATGAACCCATCAGTTTATAATCGCCATAATCAAAATAAAATAAATAAGGAGATGGATTGATACTTCGCAAAGCCCGGTACACATTAAATTCATCACCGGTAAATTGCTGCTCAAACCTTCTGCTTAATACAATTTGAAACACATCGCCTCTATGACAACTGGCCACACCTTTCTTCACCATCTCAATATATGCTGCATCGGTAATGTTCGAGCTTTCCTCACCAATACTCTTAAAAGGAAAGCCGGGCACATCTTTACTTTTTATCAAACTTTCAATTATGCCCACTTCACTTTCAATACCATTAAAATGATTTTCGCAGATAAATAATTCATCTTTAAAATGATTGATTGCAATAACGTATTGATAAAGCCGGTAGCGCATTAACGGTATTTCCGTGGTTAGTCGTCTGTGGTCCGTCGTCTTCACATTCTCAAAAAACTGCACCGCATCAAACGTAGTATAACCAAACAAACCCTGTGCTACATTCACCGGTTTTGCCGCTGCTTCTTTTACCTCAAAGCGCTGCATAAAATCATAAAGCAGTTGCGGCACATTTGCGGCCTTATCTAATTTTATTCTTTCTGCTGTTTGTCCGGGCAATTTAAATTCAATGGCAGCAGTATTACTTATCTCAATGCCGGCTACAGCATTAATGCCGATAAAAGAATAGCTATTCTCTCCTGCATGAAAATCTGTACTCTCTAAAAGTATTGTATCTCTGAACCTGTCCCGTAATCTTAAATAAATACCAACCGGTGTGTACACATCGGCCAACATTTTTTTGAAAGTGGTTTGCATTTCTATTTTTTTCATCCCGGTTAAATTAAAAAAGCCCCAACACATGTGTCGGGGCTTCGTACTTATTTTAGTTACATTTAATAACAGCACAGCGACACGTCAGATATCTGACTGCCACCACCAACCGTTGTTATTTGTATTGATTATTTTCATTTCTATTGCAAATATGTACACAAATCCGGTAACAAAAAAACTTATTTCGTAAATTCATAAAAATTTTACACAATGCTGATACAACAGAAACAGGAAGGGACCAAAGGTTCATTTTATGTAGAAGAAAACGGAATTGTACTGGCCGAAATGACTTACTCTATGACCGGCACCAACCTTATGATCATTGACCACACGGAAGTTTCGGATACATTAAGAGGCAAAAATGTTGGTTATCAACTGGTGCACACTGCCGTTGAATACGCCCGTACAAATCACATTAAAATATTGCCACTCTGTCCCTTTGCAAAATCGGTTTTCGATAAAAAGAAGGATGAGTTTGGCGATGTACTCAGGGGCAATTGAACTAACTTTATAAAAAAACAACAATGAACCTCATCATATTTGGTGCAACAGGCCAGGTAGGCAAGCAACTGGTGCAACAGGCTTTGTTTAACAAGCATCATGTTAAAGCCTTCGGCAGAAATGTATATACAACTGATTATCTTGAAACAGAAAATCTGCAACTGGTGCAAGGCGCTTTATTTGACGAAGGCGAAGTGTACAATGCCATTAAAGGCTGCAATGCAGTACTGTCTGCCATTGGTGGCAGTGCTGATGGCACCGATAAAACCCGTACGCTGGGCATGAAGAATATCATTAAACAAATGCAGAAAGCCGGTGTAAAAAGGATCATCGGCATTGGTGGACTGGGGGTTTTAAATGCAGATGAAAACTCATTATTAGTTGATAAGGAAGATTACCCCCCCGAATATAAAGGTGTAGGTTTAGAGCACAAAAAAGCATTTGAACTTTTACATGAAAGCGGGCTCGACTGGACCTTTGTTTGTCCGCCCAATATCATCAACCAGGGACCAACAGGCAGTTATATTACCAATTCCAATCACCTACCCGAACCAAATAATTACAAAATAAATGCCGGCGACCTGGCCATGTTTATGCTGAATGAGCTGGAGAAGAATGAATATGTAAAACAAAGAGTTGGTATTAGCAATTAATTTTTATACCGTCCACTTTGTGAATATTCTTTAACTTAGCCGCACCAACTAACTGTTACAAAAAATCCAATTCTTACCTGCAAAGCCAGCGATTCTGCCATGCTATATTGAATGTTTACATACAGTGGAGCAATTCATTGTAAACTGCTATCCATTGATTACTGTTTTAATTGTATTAAGAATTTAAACCAAACTAACATGCTAAAAAAATTCAGATTACCTGAGCTGATGAGGATTTCCTGTATCCTGTTGTTATTTCTGTTTCATGAAAATGTTTTCAGCCAGCCCTTTACACCGGTTGCAGTAACCGGCTTCAATCATGATGTAATTGCTGAATCGGGAACGAGTTCCTTAACCACTACTACCATTCCGCTGGATGGTGTTACGGTTTCCAATAAGGTAATGTACAGCGTTGCATTCAGAACAGCCAACGGCTTTGGCGGTGGTGGTATTGCCGATAATGGAACTGTTACAGACGCTGCCGGTACTTACCAGCTTGCTCCATATACCGGTAACAATGCATTGCTGCTGCAGCGCACACAAACCGGCGACCTTAGTTTAACAACGCCGGCAAAGTATAGTTCACTACGTGTGCTTTGCTTTTCAACAGAAGGCACCAGCCTGATAAATGTAACCTTAACTTTTACAGATGCTACTACCACAACAGTACTTACCAATGCTACATTGGGCGATTGGTTTAATGGTACTACCAACCTGGTTTTACAAGGCTTTGGCCGTTGTACCAGGGCAACACCTGCTTCAGGTGCCGATGCATTCCCCTCAAATCCAAGGTTGTACTATATTAATATACCCATCAGCTGTACCAATAAAAATAAGTTGATTCAAAAAATAAATTTCACCAATGTAACTACAGCCGGTACCAATGCACCGTATCCCAATGCCGTTTTCTTTGCAATATCGGGTATTGCAAATACGGCAGCTGTAACCAGCAATATTACCAATGCAACCTGTTCAACCAACGGCAGTGTTACCTTATCGCTCAGCGGATTTGTACAGCCAACTACTGTTGCCTGGAATACCATCCCTGTTCAAACCGGGGTAACAGCAACCAACCTTCCTGCCGGTAATTACCAGGCAACTATTACTGACGGTGCTGCCTGTGCAACTGTTTTTCCTGTAACAATAGGTTTAACAAATAATCTTACTATGAGCACACGCAGCGATACCAGTATCTGTCCGGGTGCTGCCATCAGTGCCAATACAATAAGTAATGCAACCATTTACAGCTGGACACCAACTGCAGGTGTAAGCAACCCGGCTATTGCAAACCCAACTTTATCACCGGCCACAACAACTACTTATACAGTTACCGGTACAACAGGCAGCTGTACTGTTTCCAAAACATTTACAGTTACCGTGGGGTCAAATATTACACTTGCAGTGCATGCCGATACAACTATCTGCAGCGGTGCATCATTCAATGCAGGTACAGTAAGCAATGCTGCTACCTATAGCTGGTCGCCAACAGCAGGTGTAAGCAATCCGGCCATTGCCAATCCTGTATTATCTCCAACAACAACAACAACGTACACGGTAACAGCAACTACCGGTTTTTGTACCAGTGTCAAAACATTTAAAGTAACCGTATTGCAGGCTGTAACTGTAAGCGCCGGCCCCGGGTCAAGTATTTTGGCAGGGTCAAGTGTTACCCTGCAGGGAAGCGGCAGTGCAGGTACTTATTTATGGACACCGCCAACAGGCCTTAGCGCAACAAATATTTTAAACCCGGTTGCTACACCACTGGTAACCACTACTTATACTTTACGCATCACCAATCAACTGGGTTGCACCAATACATCTAATGTTACCGTTGAAGTACTTCCATATTGTATAAAACCATTAAATGCCTTTACACCTAATAAAGATGGTTTCAACGATACCTGGCTTATCACAAACGGTAACTGTTTAAAGAAAGCAGTTGTATCGGTTTACAACCGCTACGGCAGCAAGGTTTTTGAATCGCAGGATTATAAAAACGATTGGGAGGGCACCTATAAAAACAAACCTTTACCAGATGGTACTTACTATTATGTAATTGACTACGAACTGCTGAACGGTACACATGTATTCAAGAAAGGCAACGTAACCATTTTAAGATAATATTCAGTAACATCAAAATATTCAAGATCATGCAATCATTAAAAATAAAAACATACTTAATTTTTTGCTTTACTGTATTAAGCTGCGTTGCTGCCAATGCACAGCAGTTATATAAGATCAGTAATTACATGCAGCACAGTTTTCTTACCAACCCTGCTGCCGTTGGCGCCAATGGCCATGCCACATTTGGTGCTGCCTACCGCAGCCAGTGGAGCGGCATTGAAGGTGGCCCAACCACTGCCGTTATTTTTGGCGATACTTATTTTTCAAAAATGAATACCGGTTTAGGCATTGTGTTGTATTCAGATAAAACAGGCCCCACAAGCCGCACTGGTGGTGAGTTAAACCTTTCTTACAGCATAAAATTTGATAACGAAAACAACAAACGCCTGATGATCGGTATTGGCGGACAGTTCATCCAGTTTAAAGTTGATAAATCAAAAATTGCCGATGCCATTCCCAACGATCCGTTGCTGGCTTCATCGGGTACCACGTTTAAAGCAGATGCTAACGTGGGTATTTATTACCGCTCCAATACTTTAAGCATGGGCGTTTCAGCCAAGCAATTAATTCAACCCAAACTGGGTTTTATAAAAACAACTGCCAACCCAGAGGGCAAACTGTACAGGCAATACAGCGGCACCATCAGTTACGATATTAAAACCGATGATGTAAACGTGCTGCAGCCGCATTTTGAAGTACGTTACCAGCCCGAAGCGCCGGTTGATTATGAAGCAGGTTTAATGCTGTATCATAAAGATATCTTTCACATTGGTGGCAGCTATCACTATAAACAAGCTTACTCACTTTTTGCCGGTGTAAAATTCATGCACAAGCTTTCTATCAATTACGCATACGAAGCTTACAACACGCCCATAAGCACTTTTGCTTCCGGCCATTCGGCACACGAAATAATGCTGCGGTACTTTTTCGGAAAGTAATTCATCCGGGAAAACCGTTTATCAAAAAAGCTGTTATTTAGATTTAATTTCTGTAAATTAAATGTCTGATAACAGCTTTTATTTTTATTAACTACCTGCTTATAACAACATAAATAAAACAACCATGAAAAAAATTTTCTTCATTGCATTGGTACTGTTTACCACTACCCTGTTTGCACAGGATGCCATCGAATACCAAACTCCACCTAAAGAAATTTACGACCTGGTAATGGCAAAACCAACGCCGGGTGTAACTTTCAACAGTAAAGGGCAATATATGCTTGTACTGGAACGCAGCAGCATGCCTTCAGTGGAAGACCTGGCCCAGCCAGAGTTACGCATTGCAGGCCTGCGTATCAACCCCAATAATTTTGGCCCCAGCAGAAGTGCATACACAACCGGTATCATCATTAAAGAAATGGTAACCGGTAAAGAATTTCCGGTTACCGGTTTACCGGCAAATTTAAAAGCTGGTAACCTGCGGTGGAGTCCTAATGAAGATAAAGCTGCCTTCACCAATACCACAAACACAGCTATTGATATTTATGTAATAGATATTAAAGCCCACAAAGCAACCAAAGTAAATAAAGCCACAGTTAATTTGGTTTTGGGTGCAATAGACTGGATTGATAATAACAGTTTATTATACACCGCCGTAAACAAACCGCTTGCCATGGCACCCAAAAAACCATTAGCACCCAAGGGACCGGTGGTGCAGCAAAACTTAGGCAAGGTTGCAGCAAGCCCAACTTTCCAGGACCTGATAAAATCTCCTTTTGATGAAACACAGTTTGAGTTTTATGCCACCACCCAACTGGTAAAAAACACAAACGGTGTTGAAACAAAAATTGGTGCGCCTGCTATTTACAGCAGTGTAGAAGCATCGCCCGATAAAAAATATTTACTGGTAGAAAGAATTGATAAACCATTCAGCTACCTGGTTACTGCCTATGGTTTTAACAGCACCATGATGATAACCGACATGAACGGCACCCTGGTAAAAACCATTGCCAAACTGCCCAGCAGCGAACTGGAACCCCGTGGAAACGATAATGTGTTGAATGCGCCCCGTGGTTACACCTGGTTGACAAATACCCCATCTACACTGCAATGGATAGAACCGCTGGACAGTGGTATGATAAAAAACAAAATGGATTTCCATGATGCTGCCTACACATTAGCTGCGCCCTTTACTGCCGAACCAAGATTGCTTTGCAAAACAGCCATGCGGATGTACGGTGTAACAATGCTGTCCAATAATACCTATTTTGTGACTGAAGGTTCAAGAGCGCAGCACAGACAAAAATTGAGTAGCATCAACCCCGACCGATCATTGAATTTACTCATTGACCGCAGCACGGATGATGCCTACAATGACCCTGGAACCCCCATGACCGAAAAAAATAATTTTGGCCGCAATACCATCAAAGTAATCAACGGCACAAAAATAGTTATGAGAGGCAATGGTGCTTCTCCCAAAGGTGATCTGCCATTCTTAAATACATTTGATATTTACACAAAAGAAACCAAACAACTCTGGCGCTGCGAAGAACCTTATTACGAAACCGTAACCGATGTACTTGATTACGATAAGATGATCATCGTTACCAACAAACAAAGCCAGACCGAGCCTCCCAATTATTACACACGTGATCTTAAAACCAATGCCACCAAAGCCATCACCGCTTTTGCCGATCCGCAGCCCAGCCTGCGTGGCATTACCAAACAAAAAATTACTTACAAGCGCAAAGATGGTGTTGACCTGGCCGCCGACCTGTACTTACCAAAAGATTACGATGCAAAAAAAGACGGCCCCCTGCCGGTGATGATGTGGGCCTACCCTCGTGAATTTAAAAGCGCTGCCGATGCGGCACAGTTGCGTGGCAGTAAATATACTTTTACAAGAGTTGGTTATGGTTCCATTGTGTTTTGGGCCACACAGGGTTATGCCATTATGGATAATACCGAGTTCCCGATCGTGGGTGAAGGCGACAAACAACCCAACGATAATTTTGTAGACCAGCTTACCTGGAGCGCCGAAGCAGCCATAAACAAAGTTGCAGAAATGGGTGTTGGCGACCGCAACCGTGTTGCCGTTGGCGGCCACAGTTATGGCGCATTCATGACCGCAAACCTGGTGGCACATACCAATTTATTTAAAGCCGGCATTGCCCGCAGTGGTGCATACAACCGCACCCTTACACCTTTTGGTTTTCAAAATGAAGAGCGTACTTATTGGCAGGCTCCCGAAGTGTACAATGCCATGAGTCCCTTTATGTATGCCGATAAAATTAAAACGCCCCTGCTGATGATACATGGCGAAGCCGATAATAACCCCGGCACTTTTCCCATACAAAGCGAACGCCTGTACAATGCCATTAAAGGCCACGGCGGCACGGTGCGTTTTGTGCAACTGCCTTTTGAAAGCCACGGCTATGCAGCTAAAGAAAATATACTGCACATGCTTTGGGAGCAAAACCAGTGGCTGAATAAATATGTGAAGAATGCGGCTGGAACGCCGTATGTGAAGTAGTCTTGAACTTTGATTTTAATGACTGAATAAAGACTATGATTAAGAACAAACAAATCATAGCCAATCAAAAAATCAAATAAATCATAATGCAGACAACATACCAAATCATAGTCAATCAATAAATCATAGTTCAGACAAATTAAAACTAACATTATGAAGAAATTAATTCCCTTCTCCTGCATGGCTGTTATGTACTGCTTTGCTGCAACCGCACAAATTGATGCCGGCCTGTTCCGTTTTCCGGATGTGTCAAAAACGCAGATCGTTTTTAGCTATGGCAATGATATCTGGATCATGCCTAAAACAGGCGGCACGGCAGAAAAGCTCAGTTCTCCTCCGGGTGTGGAGGCTTTTCCAAAATTTTCGCCCGATGGCAAAACAGTTGCTTTCAGCGGTAATTACGATGGTAATTCAGATGCGTATACTATTCCTGTAAACGGCGGTGTGCCCATGCGTTTAACATCGCATGGAATGCCCGACCGTGTGGTAGACTGGACACCCGATGGCAAACGCATATTATTTGCATCGGGCCGTGAAAGCGGCAGGAACCGGTTTAACCAGTTTTTTACCATTGCTGCAACAGGCGGGCCATCAGAAAAGTTACCCTTTGCCTATGCCGAGTTTGGTTCTTACTCACCCGATGGAAAACAGATGGCCGTGGTTTTTGTTTCGCAGGCTTTCCGCAACTGGAAAAGATACCGCGGCGGCATGAATGCCAGCATTCATCTGTATAATTTCACCAGCAACACTTCACAAAATATTTCGGTAAATGAAACTGCCGGTAATGAATTTCCGATGTGGCAGGGAGACTATATTTATTTTTTATCTGATCGTGGTACAGAAGAACGCATGAACCTGTGGAGATATAATGTCGGCACTAAAAAATACGAACAGCTCACCAATTTTAAAGATCACGATATTCATTTCCCTTCTGCCGGGCCCGATGATATTGTATTTGAGCAGGGCGGAAAATTATGGCTCTTCTCTTTTGCAAACCAACAGGCAAAAACGGTTGCTGTAAATGTAGTAACAGATAAAGCGGCTTTAAAACCAAGATCAGTTACTGTTGACAGGTATATACAACACGCCAACATCAGCCCCGATGGTAACCGGGTGCTGCTGGAAGCAAGAGGCGATATTTTCTCAATGCCGGCCGAAAATGGTTTTGTAAAAAACATTACCCGTTCAACAGCTGCAAACGAACGCTACCCTTCCTGGTCGCCGGATGGAAATACAGTTGCTTACTGGAGCGATCAATCCGGTGAGAATGAATTATGGCTGGCGCAACCGGGTAAAGAAGATGCTCCAAAAAAAGTTACAAACTATGGTGTGGGATTCGGTTATAAATTATTCTGGAGCCCCAACAGTAAAAAAATAGTTTTTATTGACAAGGCCATGAAAATAAAAATGTACGATATAACCAATGGCAGCACTACCGAAATTGACCAGGCTCGCCGTTTTATGCATGGCGGTTGCGAAGGCTTTACAGTAAGCTGGTCACCCGACAGCCGCTGGGTTACCTACAATCGTGATCTGGGTAATTATCACAACGCTGTATTTATTTACGATGCACAAAACAAAAAAAATACGCAGGTAACAGATGGTTTTTATAATTGCGATAACCCGGTGTTTGATACCGAAGGAAAATACCTGTACCTCACCACCAATCAAAATTACACACCTTACTACAGCGATATTGACAACTCGTTTATTTATGGCAACAGCACACAAATCGCTGTTATCTCTTTAAAGAAAACAACGGCTTCTATCTTATCCCCTAAAAACGATACCGTTGCTTTTAAGGCCGATGAAATGGCAGCAGAAAAAAAGAAAGATACCACCGCAAAGAAGCCTGCTTCAAATGCTGTAGATATTGACTTTGATGGTATGCAGGCAAGGATGGTTTTATTACCATTGGCTGCAGCTAATTACAATAACCTGGCGGCTGTAAAAGGCAAGATCATTTACCAGAAATTTCCCAACCTGGGTAGCGCACAGGATGCAAAAGCATCACTTAAATATTTTGATATAGATAAACGGGAAGAGAAAACAATTGCAGACGATATCAGTAATTTCTTACTCTGCGCCAATACCAATAAAATACTGGCGCAGCGTGGTAACAGCTTTGCTGTTATTAAACCCGAGGAAAACCAGAAACTTGATAAGGCAATTCGCCTGAATGAAATGGAAATGATGGTTGACCCCGTGGCCGAATGGAAAGAACTCTTCACCGATGCCTGGCGCATGGAACGTGATTATTTTTACGATCCCAACATGCATGGCGTAAACTGGAACGCCGTAAAAGAACGCTATTCAAAAATGCTGGATGGCGCCATTACCCGTGAGGAAGTTGATTTCATCATTGGTGAAATGATCGGCGAACTGAATGCCTCACACACCTACCATGGCGGCGGCGATGTAGAAACGACAAAAACTAAAAACGTGGGCTACCTCGGTGTTGACTGGCAGGCCGAAGGAAATTTTTACAAAATAAAAACCATCATCCGTGGCGCTTCATGGGATGCGGCTACACGTTCTGTGTTAGACCAGCCGGGCATTGATATCAAAGAAGGCAGTTACATACTGGCCGTAAATGGTATGCCCATTACAACCGACCAGGAGCCTTATGCTTTCTTCCAGGGACTGGATAAAAAAACTGTAGAGCTCACTTATAATTCAACCCCATCTTTTGCAGGCGCTAAAACTGCCATTGTGCAAACCATGGATAACGAATACCAGTTGCGTTACCTGGCCTGGGTTGAAGGCAACCGCAAACGGGTTGATGAAGCAACCAATGGCGAGGTTGGTTACATTTATGTACCCAGCACCGGCCGTGATGGTCAGGAAGAACTCACCCGCCAATTCAATGCACAGTGGGATAAAAAAGCGCTGGTGATTGATGAACGTTTTAACAGCGGCGGACAAATACCCGATCGTTTTATTGAAATGCTTAACCGCACGCCCCTTGCCTACTGGGCTACCCGTGATGGTGCCACATGGCCCTGGCCGCCATACGCACACTTTGGCCCCAAAGTAATGCTGATGAACGGATGGAGTGGTTCGGGCGGCGATGCTTTCCCGGATTATTTCAGGAAGAAAAACCTGGGGCCATTGATCGGTAAAAGAACCTGGGGCGGATTGATCGGTATCAGCGGTATGCCTTTATTGATTGATGGCGGCAATATTACTGCACCAACCTTCCGTATGTACAACCCCGATGGCAGCTGGTTTAAAGAAGGCCATGGCGTTGATCCCGATATTGCAGTGGATGAAGACCTTGGTGCTATGAGCAAAGGCATTGACCCGCAACTGGAACGTGCCATTACAGAAATAAAAGCAGCGTTAAAGAACAAAGGATATACAGCGCCAAAGCAGCCTGGATATGAGAAAAGGAATAATTGATTAATCTGAACGGGGATTTGTGTGGATTAAAAGGATTTGTTTTATTAATCAAACAAATCCTTTTAATCTTTTCAATCCACCCAAATCCCCGTTCAAACAATTTTGGGACAAGCTGAATAACTTTGCTCAACATCGTTGTGTCACTCACTTGTACTGCATACCTTTATTGAGCTTTCATCGAAGCGGAGATTATGATGAATATATTTGAAGACGACACAAAATCCTTTTTACAAAAAAACCTGAGTGGACGAACCGGCTCAGGCTTCCCGAGTGGTTGTTCCGGCTCGGATGCTGTAAGTGCACTAAAAATGAGTGAGGTTGCCGAAGCATTAGCGTTTTTCACTTTAACTGCTATACAAGAACACAAATTCGCATATAGCAAAATGAATCCGATAATAACCTTGCCCTCCACAAGGGAAGGCAAATTTAAACTAATTTACCTACAAATATTTTTTTATGAACTTCAAGAAGGAAGAATTAGACTTTTCAAATCAGAAATTGAAAGATTTTCCAGAAGAAATTTTTTTAAAACCAAAGCTTAGAAAACTTTCCTTACGAAATAATGAGATAAAGAAAATTCCAAGTGGAATAGAGAAATTAAAATATTTAGAAATGATTGATCTGTCTGGCAATCAAATTTCTAATTTATATGCCAAACTTTTTGAGCTACCAAATCTAAAAATATTAATTCTAAATAATAACCAAATTGTAAGTATTCCAAAGCAGATATCAAAACTTTCAAAATTAAAAATTTTGAATATTGCAAAAAACAAACTTGTCAATTTGCCCGAAGAAATTAAAGAATTAAAAAACCTTGAGGAATTAAACTTAGGCGAAAATGCATTTGAAAGGTTTCCTTGGCAGATATTCCCATTATCAAAATTAAAAACTTTATGGTTAGCTAAAAATGAATTTAAAGATTTTCCAATTGAAGAAATTCAAAGAAATTTTAAAAATCTAAAAAGGCTTTATTGCTATGGATATAAATTAGATAGCCAGGATTATGTAAACTCTAATTTCTTAGAGATTTCAAAAATTAAAGGAAACAGTTTTGCTTTTTTTAAAAGTATGAGTGATACAACTTTTAAAAAGAAGAAAGAAGATGAAAATAATACACCTACTGTGGCTTCGAACGTTACTAACACTTCGTTAAAGAACAAAATATTTATCAGTTATTCTCATCAAGACAAACATTGGCTTGACCGAGTACTTACAAACTTAAGAGTTTTAACTTTTGAAGGAGTTGATATTAATGTGTGGTCGGACACAAGGATTAAGGCAGGTTCAAAGTGGAAAGATGAAATCGAAAAGGAACTTGATATGGCATATATTGTTGTCGTTCTTGTTTCTACATCATTTTTGGCAAGCGAATTTGTACGACAAAATGAATTACCTCCATTGTTAAAAAATGCTATGGAGAAGGGCACAAAAATATTGCCGTTAATATTAAGTCCTTGTCGATTTACTAAAACTAAAGATCTATCTGATTTTCAATCGGTCAATGACCCGAATGAACCAATAAGTGAATGTGACTTCTCAAAACAAGAAAGAATATTAGTAAAATTAACGAATGATGTTGAAGATTATATAGCAAACTTTGGCAATTAACTTTGCCGTTGTTGGTGTTCGTGCGTTAGCCAAAGCAGCAAGGCAATCACCAACAACCAGCAGGGTGCTAAAAAAACTCTCGTCCTCGTCTCCGACGAGGATGCTTTGGTTTAGAGACTTAGTCTCTTCCCATAAAAACCCCTCACTCCTTCTCCAACCCATCCATAAACTCCTGCAGTTTCGCCAGCTTACTCACCGGCAAATTCTTAATCCGGTCAACAGGGCTTGGCACCGCCTCCTTGGGTTTCAGCTTATACAAACTATGGTCATCCGGCACATGCACATCATCAGCTTTCCGCCACACAAACAGGTCATCGGGGCAGCAGTTGCACAGCAGGCAAAGTTGTTCCAGCGTTGCATAGTTCATACTATCCACCTTACCGGTAAGCAGGCGGTTTACCGTGTGGTATTTCATACCCTTTTGCACCAGGTAGCGGCTGGCATTGTCCACGCCACGGGTCTTAAGCAGGTTTGCAATATTCAGTTCTAACATAACTCATTGATTTTAAGATATTAAATAGTCAGCATTGAAAAAAAGCACCCAGGCAATAAACATTTCCCTTAAATAAATGAATATTTTACTTGCGGAAATAGACAGTAAATACAAAGCAATAGCTAAAAACTATAAATAAATAGATATTAACTCTTAATAAATAGATAATCACTATAAATAAATCGTCATTTACTCTTAATTAATCGTAAATTACTACAAATAAATAGACAATAACTATAAATCATTCGTCATTAAAAGTAAATAAAAAAGCAATTAAAGCCCAACAATTTTCAGCAAAACCGTCAAAATATTCACTTCCACAAATACCATCTAATGCTATCAACAACAAAAGATCAAATATTGCTTACATTTAAACATGAACACCAAAGCATTCCGCTATAACCATAAAGCTTCCTGCTGTTTATCTTTCGCAACCAATCTTCAACAAAAATATTTTCTGTTCTCTTTTTTATTAATGGTTTCATTATTTACTGCACAGTCTCAGTCTTTACCCGGCTTCGCAGCCACCGGCATATTTGATGAGCAGGAGTTAAACATCAACGATCAATGGAAAGATGTTATCATCAACATCAATGCCCCATCACAATTAAACAGCAGCGGCAAAACCTACCTCATCTTTTTTGCACTACCCAATGGCAACAGCATTGAATGGACAAAAGGAAAGAAAATGAAAGAAGGCGATGACTGGCATTTTGATATACAGCATATTGCTGCACAAACAAGGTATGTGCGGCAGCTTGATAAAAAAAATAATTACATCATCGCTTATGTAATGGCTGCTAAAAAAAGCTGGCCCGCCTGGAAACGCAGCACAGCAGATTCGATTTACATCATCAAAAATATTATAGACAGCATCAGTCATCTTTTTAAAAATTATCAACCCCAAATAATATTGAACAGTCACAGCGGCGGGGGCAGTTTTATTTTCGGCTACCTGGATGCTGTTGAAAACATTCCTGCCAATGTAAAAAGAATCGCTTTTCTGGATAGTGATTATGGATACGAAGAAACAAAGCATACAAGCAAACTGGTAAACTGGCTACAGCAAAGCAAAACAAATAAATTAATGGTGCTTGCGTACAACGACAGCATGGTGATCTACAATGGTAAGCCGCTGGTAAGCCCCACAGGCGGCACCTGGTACCGCAGCCGCCTCTTGCAAAGAAACCTTGCAGCCTCATTTGATTTTAAAACTACATCAGATACAGCCTTCATTCATCATACAGCTTCGGGCGGAAGGATACAGATCATCCTGAAAGAAAATCCTGCCGGGCTTATTTACCATACCGAGCAGGTGGCAAGAAATGGATTTATTTTGTCGCTGTTATCTGCAACAAAGTTTGATAAGAAGAAGTACTTTACTTATTTTGGCGAAAGGGTTTACCAAAATTTCATCAGTGATTAGAAAAATTTTTATAGCCGCATATTGTATTGCCAGCCTTGTTGCCTGCAGCAACAGCAGAATATTTACGATGCCTGTTGCTGTCAGCACAACACAAAGAACAGGCGGTACTGCTTTTTATAAAACGGTTGCTGCCTGGAAATGGGCCGCCAGGGATTCGCTGGCCGTGCAGGAAATATTAGCTGGTAATATTCCTTCCTTCTTAAAAAAGTTTGTGGCTGTTACTTCAACAATGCAGGACAGTGCCGGCATTACGCATAAAGCTGTTTTTTATGTTTCGCCAGATTATCTTGCTGTTGGTACAGATGAAGATTGGGCAAGGATACCACTAACACCCATGGCAGCACAAAAAATTGCAGACAGTTTTCATTGCTTTTTGCCAACCCGTAAAATGGTTGATCTTATTTACCAACAGGCAACAGTAAAACTGGAGCCTGTACCCATGTATGCTTTTCGTGACAGCAGCGTAACAATGTGGCAGCACCACCTCATCATTGAAGGGCAACGCAAAGGAAGAACTGGGTTAATTGCCGGCATTAAAAAAGATGTTGTGCTTTCAGGAAAAATATCAAGAGATGCCAAACCCAACCGGGAAGCCATTTACGGCTGGCACCAGTTGAATGGCAAACCCATTCAGCCGCTGTACACCGGGCATATAAACTGGTGGGTAGATTACAGCCATGGCATAAGGCTGATCTATGAAATAATAAAAGTAGATGGAAAAGAAATGAATTACACAGATGTACTGAAACATCCCCTGTATCAGAAATTACTTTGCGATGAGGACTGGTGCGATTTTTATAGGTATCCTTATAAATAATCCTTTTGGATTACCCGGAAACAGCTGTATCAATGCATTAATATTAATTTCCTGATTTCCCCTCTGTTACAATATCTTTATGTTCTAAATTTTAAACCTAAATAAAACTGTTATGAAAAAATTAATCTTCATGCTGTTAACCGTATTTACCTTACAAAGCTTTGCCCAGGAAATAAGTAAAGAATACGACAGAATTGGAAAATTTGGAAAAGGTGGCGTGGCGCTGGTTTGGAAGAACAAGCTGGTAGGCATGATAAATACAAGCGGAAAAGAGCTGGTTAAACCAGAATACGAAAAGATCGGTTCTTTTGGCAGCGATAATCTTGCTTTTACAACCATGGGTGGAAAAGTCGGCATCATTAATTTACAAGGAAAAGTAATTGTTCAGAATGAATATGAATCCATTTCCCAGTTTAATGGATCACTTGCCGTTACAAAAAAAGACGGTTTGTATGGTATCATTAATAAAAAAGGTAAAGTACTGGTGAAAAATGAATACCAAAAACTAAAGGTGGGCAAGTATGGAGATGTAAGGGCAGTGAAAGACGGACAGGAAGTATTGCTGGATATTAAGGACTGATAAAATAAATATTTTTAATCGGCGTCAGATGCTTCTACAGGAGTGCCTGGCGCCTTTTGGCTTTCAGCAACTAAGCGCAATCTGCCCGTTTAGTTTTAAAAGAATTAAATTAGCTGCATGAATAATAGCCTTCCGGAAATCAGGAGCGTTAATGTTACCCGCTATATTACGCCACTGCGTGAGGGTGGTTCTTTACCGGCCATTGTGGAAGCCGATGACGAATTTATGTATGTACTTAAATTTCGTGGTGCAGGGCAAGGTGTAAAAGCATTGATCGCAGAACTGATTGGTGGCGAAATTGCACGAACCCTTGGACTTCGGGTGCCGGAAATTGTTTTTGCAAATATTGATGAAGCCTTTGGCAGAACAGAACCTGACGAAGAAATACAGGATCTGCTAAAAGCAAGCACAGGCTTAAACCTGGCGCTGCACTATCTTTCAGGTTCCATCAGTTTTGATCCTGCTGTTACCACAGTAGATGCAACAATGGCTTCACAAATTGTTTGGCTGGATTGCCTGCTCACCAATATGGACCGTACTGTCCGTAATACAAATATGTTGTGGTGGCATAAGGAATTGTGGCTGATCGATCATGGTGCCTGCCTCTATTTTCATCACAATCCGCAAAACTGGCAGGAGCAGGCATTGCGGCCATTTACGTTGATAAAAGACCATGTGCTGTTGAAGCAGGCTACCGAAATAGAAGCAGTAGATAATGCATTTCATTCAATATTAACTAACGACCGGATTGGCGCTATTGTAAATTTAATTCCGGATGAATGGCTGGTTGGAGATACCAGCTTTCAATCAACCGATGAACACCGGAAGATGTATGCCCGGTTTTTAGAAACCCGTTTTGCTAATTCAACCATTTTTGTAAACGAAGCCCAACATGCAGCAAACGCACTTATTTGAATATGCCGTTGTACGTGTTGTACCAAAGGTAGAACGTGAAGAATTTCTGAACGTTGGTGTAATACTGTATTGCAGAGAACTTAATTTTTTACAGGTGCTGTACAGTTTGAATGAAGAACGCTTACAGATATTTTGCACACAGGTTGATAAACAGGAACTGCTGCAGAATTTACAATCTGTTGAACGTATTTGTAACGGCAGTGAAGATGCCGGGCCAATTGGCAGTTTAGATATTGCAGGCCGCTTCCGCTGGCTTACTGCCACACGCAGCACCATTATTCAAACTTCAAAAGTACATCCCGGCTTTTGTACAGACCCACTTGAAACCCTTACCAGGCTGTACACACAACTGGTGTTGTAATTTTCATTTCAGATAAAATCAGCATGGATTTATTCGGCAACAGCATAGACAGCACAAAGAATTTACTGCAAAAAGACGGTATTGTAAACTATTACGGAAAATTATTTTCGCACCAGGAAGCCAATCATTATTTTAATAATTTACTCACAGATATTGAATGGAAAAATGATGAAGCATTCATCATGGGCAAACTCATCATCACCAAACGTAAAGCTGCCTGGTATGGAGATAGTGCTTTTGAATACTCCTATTCAAACAGAACCAAAATAGCTTTATCATGGACGAAGGAATTGTTAGCATTAAAATCAAAAATTGAAACAGAAACAGGAGAAAGTTTTAACAGCTGCCTGCTTAATTTATACCACAGCGGTGAGGAAGGAATGGCCTGGCACAGTGACGGGGAAAAGGACCTGAAAAAGGACGGCGCCATTGGATCGGTTAGTTTTGGTGCCGAAAGAAAATTTTCTTTTAAACACAAAACAACCAAAGAAACAGTATCAATGATGCTGGAACACGGCAGTTTACTGGTAATGAAAGGTGCCACGCAAACTCACTGGCTGCACAGGCTTCCGCCAACAAAAAAAATATTGAAACCCAGAATAAATTTAACTTTCAGAACTATTGTAAGGTAAAATCTCAAATGAAATCAAATTACAAAACTGACAGATTGCTGCTACGTACCTTAACGCTTGCAGATGCTATATTTATTTTTGAACTGGTAAACACTGCAGGCTGGATAAAATTTATCGGCGACAGAAATGTACATACCAATGAAGATGCAGAGCGATATATTCAAAAGATACTCAGCAACCCGGATGTTAGTTACCGGGTTGTGACTTTGCAGGATGAACAAACTGCGGTAGGTGTTGTTACCTTAATAAAACGGAACTACCTGGATCATCACGATATCGGGTTTGCTTTTCTTCCAACATATGCAAAGCAGGGCTATGCATTTGAAGCATCGTCTGCTGTATTAGCTGACCTGCTTAAATCAAACCAGCATCAAACAATCCTGGCAACAACACTAAAAGAAAATGTTTCTTCCATTCAATTACTTCAAAAACTTGGGTTCAGTTTCAGTAAAGAAATAACCAATGAAAATGATACACTGCAGTTGTACGCTATCAATAAAAATGATCGATCAATATGAATAAAACACCTCACTCCTTTTACACAATCCGCTTTACCGATTGCGATCTGTTCGGGCATTTAAACAATGGCCGCTATATTGATTATCTTTTAAACGCACGTGAAGACCACCTGAAAACCGAATATGGTCTTGATCTTACTGATTTTTATAAACAGGGAGTAAGCTGGTTGGTTGCGGCACATGAAATCAGCTATATACGGCCTGCTGCATACAACGAACGGGTATCTGTTATGAGTGCTTTGATAAAGCCAGAACCCGGCTCTTTACTGGTAGAAATGCTGATGATGGACGAAAAGCATACGCATATAAAATCATTAATGTGGACAAAATTCATTCACGTAAATGTAAAATCCGGTAAGCGGGAAAGCCACACAGATTCGTTCATGGATTTTGCAAGATCCATTGAGGTGAGCGATGTGGATTTAGTAAAAGGATACCAATACAGGTTAAAAGAAATCATTGAAAATATAACACAGGGCAAAATTCCTAAGCCCTGATGATCACTTCAAAAAACAGGTTGTTTATTGTATAATTACCTTCCTCGTTTCGGTAAATTCCTTGCAGGTTATTTTAACATTGTACAATCCTGCCTTTAACTGATGATAAACAGTAACACTGTTATTATTCCTGAATTGTTGTTGTAGCCTTAACTTGCCCGATTGATCAAAAACCATTACATCAATATTACCCGGTACATTTTTTAAAAGACTTATTTTAAATTGAGCACCCGGTGCAGGGTTAGGAAAAATATCAAATGAAACCCGGGCTTCGGCACTTCTTACCCTTTCAATAGGAGAATAAGAAAATTGGTCGTCAATAACAACATCCTGTTGTTTCAGACGGTAAAATGAAATACCTTTTAGTGGCAGGCTGTCAATAAAAAAATAATCCGTTGTTATACCATACAGGTTCACACCCGCAATCCTGGCTACAACTGTAAAATTTACACCATCAGCCGAACGCTGAATTTCAAAATAGCCGTTGTCTTTTTCATAAAAAGTTGTCCAGAAAACTTTTACCATATTATTAGTTTCTGTTCTTGCTTTAAATGTTTTCAGGTTAACCGGTATTTGTCCGGGAAGCTGTGCTTTTGAAGAAAGGCTTATGATAGAAAACAGGCTGGTGATGAAAATTAATTTCAGCCCGGATAAAATCCACTTGTTGATGCTAAAATGAAGCAAACTCATAATACTTGGTTTATTGAGGTTTAAGCAATACAAAGTCCTGTTAACGGGGGGAGTGCTTCAATAGGAATTGAATCAGGATTAGATTAGTTACTTGTATTAATTGGGGGTGGTGTATTCAGAAGGATAAAAAATTCCTGTGGTAGAAGACAAATATACTCCAATAAATGAAAAAAAGAAATAAATGCAGGTTTTTTCGCAACTGACAGAGGTTTTAGCCGTTTACAGCTAATTTATAAAACAACGGACAATATGGATGCTTTTAAAAATTAAATATCTTAGCGTTATGACCATTTTTTGCAGAACTGATTCAGATAACCCCGATTTTCAAACCCTTGTTGCCCTTCTTGATGCAGACCTTAGGCTGAGAGATGGGGATGACCATGCATTTTACGCCCAGTTTAATAAGATTGCTGCCATACGCAATGCAATAGTTTGTTATGTTGATGACAAAGCCATTGGCTGTGGTGCCTTTAAAAAATATGACGACAACAAAGCTGAAATTAAAAGAATGTTTGTGCTGCCCGAATACCGTGGACATGGCATTGGCTTAAATATTTTAAAAGAACTGGAGCTGTGGGCAGCAGAAATGAATTATACTGAATGCATTTTAGAGACTGGTAAAAATCAACCCGAGGCAATTCATTTATATCAACAAAAGGCCGGATTTTCAATCATACCAAACTACGGCCAATACCAGCACGTTGAAAACAGCGTATGCATGATGAAAACCGTTTTGTAACGCTGTCCATTTTAAAAAACCTATCATATTAACAGCGAAACCATTTACATTTTCTAAACTTTGTTACTGCTGATTTGTTGTATTACAAAAACAGTTTTATGACAAACGAAGTGAAAAATAATTTCCTTAGTCACAAGCCGCTAACAAGTGAGGCTCTAAATGTTTTACAACAGAAGGGCTTTAAATATCTGCAGGTCCAGGGCTACACTTTAGACCATCATCCGGAATATGTAGAACCCCATTACCTGATGCTGGTTCCCATAAAATCCCTGTCAGCTAACCGTGAAAAAATGGATATCTACGAGGATATTGACAGCGACCTGATTAAAGAATGGATAAAAGCAGGAAGCAATAACGATAGCCTTGAAATATTTTTGGCTGATAGAAATTAGAGACTAAAACTCCCGCTTTATAATCCAAAACACCTCTATCTGTTTAAGAAAAAAATCTTAAACCGAAGGAAGTTTAGACAACTTACCGTATCAACTAATTTTTTTTATAATCAGCAAACAATTCAACCATGCTGTTGTTAATAGAAAAACTAAAAAAAAAATATGCAAAAGAACATTTTAAACATGCTTGTAGCTGTAGCAATCACTTCTACAACATTTGTAGCCTGCAACAATGGCGAAACAAAAACAACAGAAACAGCAGCGCCATCTGCAGACTCTGCAAAGGAAGAAGTAATGGCACCTGCAGCACCAAAAGACATTGTTGATGTAGCCATCGGATCTCCAGACCACACAACTTTAGTAGCAGCTGTAACTGCCGCAGGTTTGGTTGAAACACTGAAAGGAGCTGGACCATTTACAGTATTTGCGCCCACCAATGCCGCTTTTGCCGCATTACCTGCCGGAACTGTTGATGGTTTACTTAAACCCGAAAGCAAAGATGCTTTAACTAAAATCTTAACTTACCATGTAGTGGCTGGTGCAGTTAAGGCCGCTGATTTGAAGGATGGCCAGAAAGTTAAAACATTACAAGGTCAGGAACTTACCGTAGCAATTAAAGATGGCAAAGTAACTATTAACGGTGCTAATGTAACTGCGGCGGATTTAACAGGTTCAAATGGCGTGGTTCATGTAATTGATGCTGTGTTGATGCCAAAAAAATAAGTCAGTATTTGTTTAATTTTTATTTATAATAGGGAGCAACTTATGTTGCTCCCTTTATTATTAGAATATTTTTCTGTTCCTGTCCTGTATCACAATAATTTACAAAAATTCGTAGCGTGATATTACTTTAAACTGCCTCAGCACATTATTGTACATTTGTTTTAAGTACAAATCAGCATGGATACTACAACTAAAACTTTACAATCATTATTTAACAGGATACCCAGGAGACATTCGCTGGAAAATGTAAAAGAAATTTATAGTATCCTTACCGAATATGAAGACCTGTTAATTACCATTGAAGCTGTAAATGCCTTCTACGAAAAGAATATCCCGATTTATTTTGATGAACTGGAAGATGTAAGAGCGATCATTAAAAAATCTAATGATAATAAAGCATCCAAAAAAATGAAAGACAGCCTTTTTGATGAAGGCTCGGGCAATTTAAAAGACAGCATGCAAAAGCTGATGGATATATATGGAGATGGAAGCCAAACGGCATGAGCATTACCTCACAACTAAATTTTAACATTAAACTCGTATCGTTAACACAACCTTGGCATTATTTTTTCAATCTTTGTGCAAAACAAACAATTGAAAAAATATCTACTCAGTTTATTTATGCTTTGTTCCTTTTTTGCCAAAGCACAAAAAGTGGAAAGCATTTATGTTAACCTGTATACCGATAGCCTGAAAAAAGGAACTTTCAATTATATTAATATTGATGGCAAGTTGTCGAACGGCAAATACCTTCCGCTCGACAGTACACATCTTATTTTTTGGGCATCTGCCGGTAAGTTCAACGGCAACAGTTTATGGATTGACAGGGATTTTACCTTACAAAAGGTAGATGTAAAAGTGAGCCTGCGTGATAACCCTGCCATGGTAAAGGAATTTACCATCTACATAAAACAGCAGCCTGATCCCGAACTAAAAACCATGGATGAGATCATGAACAAATCAAAAAGCAAAAAAGGCAAATAATTATAACCACAAAGTAAAATGCCCGGTAATTCAGAAAGAATTGCCGGGCATTTTTTATGGTAGAATAATTATTTATGCAAATTTCTTGGCATCTTCTAAAAATTTAGCCAATCCAATATCGGTTAAAGGGTGTTTTAATAACCCCAGAATTGAATCAAGCGGGCAGGTACAAACATCGGCTCCGGCTTCGGCACATTTAATAATGTGCAAAGGATTACGGATTGATGCAGCCAGTATTTCGGTTTTGTATCCCTGGATAGAAAATATCTGTCGCATCTGGTGTATCAGTTCCATGCCATCCCAACCACTGTCATCTACCCTTCCTAAAAATGGCGAAACATAAGTTGCACCGGCTTTTGCCGCCAGTATTGCCTGGCCCGAACTGAATATTAATGTACAGTTGGTTTTAATTCCATTATCGGTAAACCATTTCAATGCTTTAATACCGTCTTTAATCATTGGAAC
Source organism: uncultured Chitinophagaceae bacterium (assembly GCA_963715585.1). Taxonomy (GTDB): domain Bacteria; phylum Bacteroidota; class Bacteroidia; order Chitinophagales; family Chitinophagaceae; genus Ferruginibacter. Next base: position 2,421,406 of record OY970254.1, read on the forward strand.
TTTTACAACAATATTTGGATGAATAGCTGCCAGTTTTTTACCCTCGGCAACAATACCATCAAAATCGGTAGAGATAACTTCAGCACTGATATCACCATCAACCATTTCGCAAATGGTTTTGTAATGTGCCATCACGGCTTCCTGGCCTTTAATGCCTTCTTTGGCCATTAAAGATGGGTTGGTGGTTACACCGTCTAAAATTCCAAGGTCGTTTGCTTCTTTAATCTGATCAAGATTGGCAGTGTCTATAAAAAACTTCATGCTGATTAATATTTAAGTTTTGAGTTTTTGAGTACCGCAAAAGTAAAATAATTGAAAGAGTTAAAAGGGAAATATTTATACAGTTACTGTAGTGAAAGTGTGAATTAAGAAAAAAATGAAGGAAAATCCTGTCAGCCTTGACTTAGGGGCATAAAAAATGGCAAGTTACTTACATCGCACCGCTCAACCATCTACCCTTGCTACCTTCCGGTCCTGGGGGAGTTCAACAGGAGCTGGCCGTATAAGACTTGCCGGGGCAAAGATAAGGAAGTTGGGTTGAATTAGGTTTTGAATTTTGATTTTTTACTTAAAAACTGATCCCCGGCTTATCCGTTCTAGAACTTACTTTCCCCACACCAATCAACTGGTCGACCCTGTCGGTAAAGGATTTGTAATACATCAGGATGGTATACGTGTTCTCTGTTTCCCAATAATCGCCTTCCAGGTCACGCCTGATGGCAGGATTATTTTTATCAACAGCTATGTAAGTATAATTGTAATATCCTTGTTTTAAAAAAGCCGTGCATTCATAAACTCCCTTCTCTGCATTAAAAACCATTTTTGTTTTATCGTTAAACTCATAATTGGTTAATTGCCCTGCCAGGTAAATATCTTTATCGGCATAAGGGGTGGCATTAGGTGGGGCAAAACTGAAATGTACATTGGCAAAATCGCCCTGCCAATAAGGGTTAATGCTTTCGTAAGTTTCAACCAGGTACATACCATTCAAATCTCTGAAATAAACATAGCGCTGTGCCGTGCGGTCTGCATCCGGAAACAAATACATATCGGTTCCATCTTTTCGGTAATCGGCATTTTTTACCCGGTCACTTTGCAGGCGCAAACTACGTAAGTCAAGCCAGCGCCACTCTTTACCCGCCGGAAAAACCAGATTATTTTCCATCGAATATTCCAGTGTATTGCTTCGCACAAAAGTTGGTTTAATATCTTTTAAAGCATTATCCCAGCGGTTATTCTGCAGTATCACCACTTTAATCTGCTGTGCAGCACTAAAAGTATTTAATCCATTTATGTTAGCATTAAACTGAACTTTCTGATGCGTTTTATACAGCTGTGGTGTAAATGGTTGTGTTATCTGTCCGCCTATGGCAGCTTTTTGATCCAATACTAACATGCGCCTTGTAAATGCAAGTTTAGAAGTATCACCATCTAAAAAAACTTTTAAAATGTAATTCCCAGACATGGTTAAACTTGTATTTCTGTCGGGAAGCAAAGCCTGGTAATGTGTGTACCTGGTTAACGCAATAGAAGAATAGCGGTAGGTACCAATACGCTGTTGCGTAAATCCTTTGGTGTATAAAAAAGGGCTGATCTCAATCGGGTTCCAGTTATAATCGCAAAGCTGAAAACTGTAATAATAACTTTTCACATTGGCATCCAGGTCATCAAAATTCAATTCCAGCTGATCGGTACTGTTTATTTTGTAAAGTGGCAACGACCCCTGGTCGCCGTACATATGAAACCTTACTGCTTTGATGTTTTCTTTATACACCGCATCAGTCATTTGAGAAAACGCATCCGAGCTAAGTAAAAAACTAGCCATAAAAAAAAGAAAAATAATATTTTTTTGGGGACGGGCTTTAGTAGCATTTTTCGACATCGTTGTGTCACTCACTTGTACTGCATTGCATAATTCAACTTTTCCCATGTTATCTGTAATCGTTAAGTTTAAATAAAATACATTTGTAAGATACCAAAAATTATACCGATTGAATGTTTCCGTCTTCATAGCAAAACGAATTGCCTTTAACAGGCAAAAGTCATTCAGCAGATTCATCATCAGGCTGGCCATTGGCGCCACTGCTATCAGTGTAGCTATTATGATCATTGCCCTCAGTTTTGTAAACGGTTTTCAGCAGGTAATAAGCAACAAGGTTTTTAGTTTTTGGGGGCATGTACGGGTACAGCAGACTGTACAGAACCGGGTAAGTATTGCCGAAGAATTTCCCATTACCCAAAATGACACCATTGAAAAATTTCTTAAAAGTATACCGGAAGTAAAATCTGTTGAACGCTTTGCTACCAAATCAGCCATTATTAAATTTCAGGCAGATATTGAAAGTGTATTGCTGAAAGGCGTTGATTCTTCATTCGATTTCAACCGCCTGCAGCCATTCCTGCAATCGGGCAAATGGATATCTTTTAAAGACAGCGGTTACAGCAACGAGATCAATATCTCTTCCTACACGGCCAACCAGCTAAAAGCAAAACTCAACGACAGTGTTTTTGTTTTCTTCTTCAGGGAAGATGGCTCCAGAACAGCACGCTGGCTTAAAATTACCGGCATTTTTAAAACATCCATTGATGAGTATGATAAAAATTTTGCATTAAGCGACATCAACCTCATCCGTAAATTAAACCTGTGGGAACCAGACCAGATCGGCGGCTATGAAATTTTTTTACACGATTACAAAAAAACAGATACCGTAAATAATTTTATATATGCTGAGCTACCGCAAAGCTGGTACAGCAAGTCCATCAAACAAATTTATCCAAATATTTTTGACTGGCTGGCCCTGCAGGGACAAATAAAAACCATGCTGCTTATTATTATGATGGTGGTGGCTGTGGTAAACCTGATTACCTGTTTAATTATTTTGGTTTTGGAAAGAACCCGCATGACGGGCATACTAAAAGCGTTGGGTGCATCTGACTGGAGAATACAACAGATATTTTTATACAACACATCTGTAATTGCCATTACCGGAATATTAGCGGGTGCAGCATTAGGTCTTGGTATTTGCTGGCTACAGGAAAAAACAGGTTTTATAAAACTGAATGAAGAAGCATACTACATGAATGCTGCACATGCAAATGTTGTATGGTGGCAGGTTTTATTAATATGCCTGGCAACGCTGGTTGTTTCTTTTGCAACACTTATCATTCCTTCGCTATTAATTAAGAAGATAAAACCTGTTAAGGCGATACAATTTCGTTAATCCGTTAATTGGTTAATCAGTATATCCGTTTCGGATTAACAATATCATTTTACATGTGAGAGTATGATGCCTGTTGCAACAGCAGCATTTAAAGATTCTGCTTCACCTATTCTTGGAATATTTATTTTTCCACTTACTAAATTCATCACTTCATCACTAACCCCGTTAGCCTCATTTCCAATGATCAATATTCCTTCATTTAATTTTCCAACAGTTTTCACATCCTCCCCTTCCAGCGAAGCTGAATAAATTTTTATACTACTGTTTTCATCTAACCACGCAACAAGATCAGTATAAATCACATTCACCCTGCCTAAACTACCCATGGTACTCTGCACCACTTTGGCATTGTACATATCGGCACAACCAATGGAACAAACTATATTTTCTACCCCAAACCAATCGGCAATACGGATGATGGTGCCCAGGTTGCCGGGATCCTGAATAGTATCAAGGACCAATGTAATTTTTTGAGCCGTCTCAATTTTATAAACCGGTTTTCTCTTTTCAAAAACGGCCACCACAGCATGTGCGGTTGATAATGATGATATTTTCTGCAGCTCAAAATCCTCAACTGCTGTAACCACTGTATCCTTTAGTAATGAAAGCTGTTTGCTATTTTCCTGCAGCCAGTTATTTAATCCAAAAATTTCTTTACAAACAAATTTCCGGCTATTTAACAGATCCATCACTACCTTCGGCCCTTCGGCAATAAACAGGCCTGTTTCATCTCTTAGTTTTTTGTGCTGCAAACTTTGGATATATTTGGTATGTGTTTTGCTTAACATTGTCGTTATTAATATTTTATGCAGGTTAACCCTTTATTTAAATACAGCCTTTTACAGCAATTGAAATATACAATATTCATTTGTTTATTTGTTGTATCCTGTACCATCCCAAAAAAGTACCAAAAAGGCAAGCCTTTCATCACCAAAAATAATATCGAAGTTAAGGGAGGAAATTTTAGCAAAGAAGAAAGGGCTACATTAAAGCAACGGTTAAATGCCCAGTTAGACGACAGTTCCAGGATAAATGTTATTGATAAATATTTTATACGGCACGTAATTGTAAGTCCGCCGGCTTACGACAGCAACTCCGCAGCCAAATCTGCCCGTAATATGGAAACATCTATGTTGCATGTGGGTTATTATAAGGCGAAGGCTACTTTCAGTGCTGATACAATAAATTCCGGTAGTCAGCAGCGGGTGCATGTAAGCTACATTGTAGAAGTTAACAAACCTACCCTGATAGATACTTTCTCGTACATCATGCGCAAACCCGACCTGCAAAAACTGGCTATTGAAAATATTGACAAAACTTTAATTAAAGAAGGTAAGCCGGTAACCAAAGCGGCTATAATAGGTGAACTTAACAGACTGGTTGAACTGTACCGCAATAATGGTTATTATAAATTTACATCAGAAGAAGTGGTAATGCGTGGCGATACCACCGTTGCTGCCTTAACCACCATTACTGATGATATTTTTGAACAACTACGTTTATTAGCCGAAGCGCAGGCTGCAAGAGACTCTCCCACCATTAAACTGGCCGTTGTATTAAAAACACCAAAAGACAGCAGCAGGCTTAAACCATATTACATTAACAATATTTATTTTTTACCTGATTACAGAAACGGTGACAACCTGAATGACCCCGCTCTTACAAAAAGGTATCTCACAAGAAAACGTTGTGATACCTGCATCGCTGATACAAACTTTATCATGCTGTATCATAAATATTTATTCAGGCCCAGAATTTTGGTGCGCAACATGTATTTGCGCAAAGGAAGTTTATACAACCAAAGTGATTTTTATAAATCGCTGAATGCTTATGCACGTGCAGGCGTATGGCAGAGCACCAATATTGTGGTGGAAGAGGTAAAATCAAAAGACAGTTCGAATAAACTCGACCTGATTGTGCAGTTGATGCCAGCAAAAAAATATGGTTATGAAGCTTCGCTGGAAGCCAGTTACTCAGCATCGAGCAATACCAACAGTGTAACAGCTGCCAATGCCGGCAACCTGCTGGGCTTATCGGGCAATATTTCTTTTTTAAACCGAAACCTGAACAAGGAAGGAATAAAAATGACCAACTCATTACTGGCCGGTGTTGAATTTAATTTAAAGCCCGACAGTAACAACAGGAAAAATCTTATTAACTCCAACGAGATCAGTTATACCAACAATATTTCTTTTCCCAGGCTGATATTTCCGTTTACAAAATTCAATTCAGATAAACGTTTTATCAGTACCGAATCTTTCATCACAACAAGGCTTTCTTACATAAACCGTATCAATTTATTTAACCTGCAGTCGTTTAATTTTGGTGTTGGTTATTCAGGAACCACAAAAAAGAACCGCCAGTGGATTTTTAAACCACTGAACTTTGAATTTGCCAAATTGTATAACGAAACAGACAGTTTTAAGAAAACACTGGCCGATAACCCTTTCCTGCGATACTCGTTTAACACAGCCCTGGTAGCAGGTTCCAGCATTGGCTACCGCATTAATAAAGTAAACCCTTTGCATCCTAACCGGCAGCACAGTTTAAAAATAAATTTAGAAGAATCGGGTATGATATGGGGCCGCTTAGGCATTTTTAAACAATACATGAAACAATACGTAAAAACCGATGTGGAATATATTTATTCTTTAAGCAGGCCCAAAACGGCATTTGTTTTCCGTGTATTTGGCGGTATTGGTATTGCTTCTAAAAAAGACACCACACTCCCCTTCTTTAAACAGTATTTTGGTGGCGGCAGCAACAGCATGCGTGGCTGGCCTGTACGTGGCATTGGCCGTGGGGGGCAACCGCTTTCACCATACGGCTCCAACTCTTTCAACGATCGCACCGGCGATATACAACTGGAAACAAATATTGAATACCGATACACCATTGCACAGATCATTCCCAATTCGCTGGTGCTGAAAGGTGCTTTATTTGCCGATATAGGTAACGTGTGGAATTTCAGAAATTCAAAGCCCGGAGGCGGCACCGACAGTACACAGTTTCAGTTTGCCAACCTGTACAAACAGCTGGGCGTTTCTGCCGGCACAGGTTTCAGGCTCGATTTTAATTATTTTGTGCTGCGGTTTGATTTTGGCTTTAGATTTAAACGCCCCGATGTGGTTAAAAATGATGGCTGGCAAATACCGGATATTAACTTTAATAATTTATTCAGGCGTGGTGTAAAAGTACCTGACCCGCTTAACCCCGGACAAACTTATAATGACAACCGCTACAAAAAATGGCGATACGAAAATTATAATTTAACGATTGGTATTAGTTATCCTTTCTAAAGCAAGTCATTCGTCATTAAGTCATTAGTCACTCATTAAAATGCAAGCGATTTCCTCTTAATTTATCCGCTTCAATCAATAACCATTGACTATTGACTTAATGATTGTTCAAACTCTTCCATCTCCATTGCATCTTCGTTCTTAAAATCGCCAATTCTTGTACGGCACAAACTGCTTAAATATCCACCACAACCTAATGAAGCGCCATAATCATTGGCAAGGCTGCGGATGTATGTGCCGGTGCCGCAGATCACTTTAAAATGCACAACAGGTAATTCAATGGCAGTTATTTCAAAAGATTTGATATTGATGCTGCGTGGTTTTAATTCCACTTCTTCTCCCCTTCTTGCTAATTCATATAAAGCAACACCATCTTTTTTTATGGCAGAGAACATGGGTGGCAGTTGTTGAATATCACCCTCAAATTTTTCAGTTGCTGTTTGCAGCATGCTGTTGGTAACAAAAGAAAAATCTTTTTGCTGTTCGGGTTCGCTCTCCAGGTCGTAAGTGGGCGTAACAGCGCCCAGTGTAATACTGCCGGTGTATTCTTTTTCCTGCGCCATGTACTCGTTTATCTTTTTGGTAAACTTGCCGGTGCAAACAATTAATAAGCCAGTAGCCAGCGGATCAAGCGTACCGGCATGGCCTATTTTTTTTATCTGGATAAGGCTACGCAGTTTACGCACCACATCAAAAGATGTCCAGTGCAGGGGTTTGTTTATTAAGATAACTTTTCCATCGGCATAAGGCTGCTGTATGGCAGGATCAATGGGAATTCTTTCCTTTCTCTCTTTTTTAACCGGTTCCTCACCTGCTTCTATTAACTTGTTGGTATATCTTTCTCTGTATGTTGCTTTGCGTGCCAATGGTTGTTTTAATTTATGCAAACGTAAATTATTAATTGGTGAAGGCAATTATAATCACGAAGGTTATTTTCAATCTATATCGCCTGCCTCGCCTTCAACTCTAAATATTTATTAACCGCATTGATGGTAAGCTTTTCAGGCGGAGTTAAAATAGAAAGTATGCCATGCTTCTTTAATTCTTTAACAATCAACCTTTTTTCAAACTCAAATTTTTCGGCAATGGTTTTAATATACACTTCATCTACATTCTTTGCATCCAAATGAGAAAGAGCATGCAGCTCGGTATTTTCGAAAAACACTACCATCAGCAAATGGTGCCTGGCTATGGAACGCAGGTAATTGAGTTGACGATTTAATCCGGAGAGAGATTCAAAATTGGTATAAAGTACAATCAGGCTGCGGTGTTTAATGCGGCCACGTATCTGCATGTACAGCATTTCATAATCGCTTTCTAAAAATGCGGTTTCCTGGTTATACAATAACTGTAAAATATTTTCACGCTGTATGGGTTTGCGGTCGGCAGCCAGCAGCGAACCCATTTTATTAGAGAAAGTCATTAACCCAACTTTATCCTGCTTTTGCAGGCAAACATTTGATAAGACCAGTGTACTGTTAATGGCATAATCCAACAGTGTTAATCCGCCAAAAGGCATTTTCATCAGGCGGCCTTTATCAATAATGCAATACACCTGCTGGCTTTTTTCATCGGTATAATTATTTACCATCAGCGATCCCTTCCGGGCAGTTGCCTTCCAGTTCACACTGCGGATATCATCTCCCCGTACATATTCCTTTATCTGCTCAAACTCCATGCTGTGGCCAATCTTACGCATTCGCTTGTTCCCGTATTCGGTTTGTATGGTGGTTTGGGAAAGCAGTTCGTATTTACGCATCTGCAAAAAAGAAGGATACACCGGAACTGTTTCTTTGGCTTCAATATTATGGCGGCGTTTTACCAAACCCAGTAATGAACTTACATAAATAATGATGCGGCCAAACTGGTATTCACCCCTGGTAACGGGGCGTAGTTTGTACAAAATATTTTTTTGCTCGGCTGCTTTAAAACGATGCAATAATTTCCAGTCACGCTTTTGAAACTGCACCGGCAATTCATCAATGACCTCCATATCTACTGTAAAAAGCATATTGTTTTTTACCTGCAGTTCTACTTTGTTTTCATCACCATTGCTGAACCGGTCGGCAGCAAGCCTTTTTGCGGATGGAGATTTGCCAAATACAAAAAGAAACAGGTAATCAATAATGATTAGTGCTATTACAACCAGCAGCAGAATATTTATTGCAGTAAACATCTCCGGCACAAAAAAAGAAACGATAAATAAAACAATACAAAGGCCCAATGCAAGATAAAATCTTGTAGTAAGGAATAATGCACCAATATATTTACTTATAAAATCCATCCTGGTTATCTCGGTACTTCAATTGCTTTTAAAATACTTTCAATCAGGTCATCAGCCGTAATACCTTCCATTTCTTTTTCTGGCGTAAGGATGATACGGTGCCTTAACACATGCGGTGCCATTTCAACAATATCTTCGGGCGTTACAAAATCTCGCCCTTTAATGGCGGCATTGGCTTTGGCAGCACGCAGTATTGCCAACGAAGCCCTGGGCGATGCACCCAGGTACAATGCAGGATTGTTACGGGTTTCGTTCACTATCCTGGCAATAAATTCCACCAGTTTTGGTTCTATAATGATGGACTGAACCTGTTTGCGGTAGTGCTGTATATCATGCGGCGTTAATAATTTACGTACGCCTTCGATCATTTCTGTTTGTGTTTTTCCCTGCTGGCGGTTTAAGATGCTGATCTCTTCCTGCAGGGTTGGATAACCCACTTCTATTTTAAAAAGGAAACGATCCAACTGTGCTTCGGGCAAACGGTAAGTGCCTTCCTGCTCAATGGGGTTTTGTGTTGCCAGCACCAAAAAAGGAAAACGCATCTGGTGTGTTATGCCATCAATGGTTACCTGGCGCTCTTCCATCACTTCAAACAAAGCTGCCTGCGTTTTTGCCGGGGCCCGGTTTATCTCATCAATTAAAACAATATTACTGAAGATGGGACCTGCTTTAAATTTAAATTCACCTTCACGTGGATTGAAAACCGAAGTACCCACCACATCGCTCGGCATCAGGTCGGGTGTAAACTGCAGGCGGGAAAAATCTGCATCAATAATTTTAGCCATCAGTTTGGCAGTTAATGTTTTTGCTACGCCGGGAACACCTTCAATTAAAATATGCCCGTCGCATAAAAGGCCAATCAGCAACAGATCAACCATTTTATATTGCCCGATGATGACCTGTGCGATCTCGTTTTTAATTTCATAAACGGATCTGTTCAGTCCGCTCAGGTCAATGCGTTGTTCAAATAAATTTTCTTCCATCATGGGATTATATTTTTAATATTTCTTACCGGTATTTTTATAAAACTGTTGTATTTGTTCCTGTAAAGAAAGCAATTGGTAATCGTTTATCACATTGCTTCCCTGTGCAGCAGTAATGGTACGGTAAATAGTATCTACCTTATCCTTGTCTACCCCACTTTTGCGGCTCAGCATCACAATAAAATCATCATTAACATGATTGGTATTTAAAAAATAGGTATTGCGAATGTACTCATTAAAATAAGTAATCATCTTGTCGGCAATATTTTTATTGTCCTTTTTTTGCAGGTATAGCCTGCCAATGGTTTCGGTAAATGTTACCGTGGTATTTTCGTTGGGTTTAAGCTGCTGAATGATACGCTGCACACGTTTACCACCAAACAGTATGTACAGCAGCAGCAGCAACAGCGATAACCAGAATGCTGCTTTCAGCGGTGGATGTTTCATGATCTCGCTGAAAGTTGAAAAGCTTTTTTTAGAATTTTTGCGATTCGTCAGCTTGTTGTAATAATCATCCCAGTACACATGCTCAGGTTCGCTTTTAGTAAAAGCAACTGTGTTTTTTAAGTACTGATAATTATTATCCTTCAGCAAAAAATAATTACTGTATGCACGTGGCTCACATTGCAGGTAAAGCCGCCCCTTGCCATGAAAGTAAACGATCAGATTTGGTTTTTTATCATCGTTATAACCCAGCACACGGATATTGCTGCTGTCAAGGCTTGTAAAGAAATTCTCAAAAGGATAGTAATAATACCCATACTTAAACTCTGGCTGGAATGCAGAAAAAACATTTGTACTCTGCATTTTACCAACCATATTTTCAATGGCAGGCGATGTGTACACAGCACTGCAGCCCACTTCATCTAACAAAAGTTCATCTATTGAACCGGTAGAGATGAAAAGGCTGTTACCGGCATGTACATATTCCATCATGGCTTCCACATCTTCTTCGGTAACAAATAATTTGGGTGCCATGCAGATGTATAAAGATCCCGTATCACTGATATTATCCCAGGTCTCTTTAAAGTTCTGCTTCTTGTCCTGTATAAAATTGCCATCGTACATACTCTCAATCTGCCGGTAGGCAATTTCGGCTCCAAAAGGTTTTGTATCTTTTTTAGAATAGGTTTCTTTTAATGAAGGCATTCTTCTGCCACCACCCGAACAGGCGCTCAGGAACACAGCAACTGTGAATAATAAAACGATATGTGCAAACCTGTTTTTCAATACTTATATTTTTTGATTGAAAATTTTGAAATTACCTTCAATCTTATCGTAAATATTTTTATCGATCTCAAATTCGCCGTACCACACATACTCATAATTTAACGTGAGCGATGCAAATGGCTGCTGCTGGTTTCGGTTTGCAATTTCACTTACATATTGATAGTTGGTTTTATCAGGCGCCAGCTGAACCATATTTTTTTCTGCCAGTAAATGCAGGGTGCGTAAATACTGGTAACGCACGGCCTGCCTGTAATTGCCGCTTTGTAGTGCCTGCCTTATCAAGGCATCAAAATCACTTTCGTGGGTAATTATTTCTTCTTCCACTTCGGCTTCTGTTTTAACCGATTTTGGTTTTCGTTTAAAAGCACCTTCTGCCAAAAACAGCCTGTATAAAATAAAAAGTACAAAAACAATGGCCACTGCCCAGAGTAATACTGTTACAATATTTGAGTTGAATAGGTTGCTGATTATACTTGTGCGTGGCCTGGGTGGTTCTTTAACTTCTTTTTTCTTTTCGTTTTTTAAAAGACTGTCTAAATATTTTGTGTAAGCATACTCTTTTAAATTTCTCCAGTTTTTAATGGAATCGTAAGAAAAGTTCAGATTATTTTTATACAGGCTGGTATCTGCCGGTTCATCTTCTTCCAGTGTTGCAAGAGGTGGTTGTACCATAACAGCTGAATCCTTTACAACTTCTACCTGGTCAACAGTTGTAGATACTTCCTCATCTTTCTGCAACAAAGAACTATCCTCGTAGATGGTCTTTTTCTGCGCCTGAGCGGCAGATAAAAACCCCATCAGCAATAACGATATGTAAATGATTTTACGCATTGTCTTTCTTCACCCGGTTGATGATGCCATCGGACTGAATATAATAACCTTTCCTGTGTAAACGGATGGGGAGGATTACAAAATACCAGATGATGAACAATGATGATACCGCTAAAATACTTACGCTTGCCCAAACCGGCAGGCCAGTGTTTTTCGCTTTATCATAAGTCTGACTCATTAAATGCGTAACATAACTTTCAAAAAATGCAGCCACAATAAATACAGGTACCAGGCTTATTAAAATTTTAGCAGCATCTTTTCCATTTCGTTTAAAAGAATCAAAACGGGAGTAAGTGCCCGGGAATAAAATGCCCGCAGCAAGAACAAAACCTGCTGTCGCTGAAATTACAATGGCCGAAATTTCCAGCGTGCCATGTATCCAGATAACCATTACCGATTTAATGCCAAGCCCCTTTGCAAAAAACATGTATTGAAATGAACCAAGCATGATACCATTGGTCCACATGATCATTATAGTAAAAATCCCCAGTACAAAGCCACCAATAAAAGCCCTGAAGGCAACATAGATATTATTGAAAGCTATGTACACAAACATCGAAAACGGATTACCATCTTTGTACACACCAAAAGGATCGCCTTTGTCAATATTTTCTTCCGTCATATCCACATAATTATCGCCCAGAACGCCTCTTATAAAATCGGGATTTTCTTTTGATGAAAAAACACCAATGGCAACAAACAAAACAAATACAATGGTGGTAAATAAAAAAATGCGGTGGTATCTTTTAAACAACAGGGGCAATTCATATTTCCAGAAAATGAAAATGCGGCTGTATTTTTCTTTTTTGTTTTTATAAATGCTTTGATAAATGCCGGCAGCAATACCGTTTACCCAACGGGTTACTTTACTCTTTGGATAAAAGGTTTTCGCATAGCTCAGGTCGTCAATTAAATTAACAAACCTTTCTGCAGTTTCATCCGGGTTATCGGTAGGTGAATGCTGGTATTTATCCCACTTTTCAGCATTCTTCTTAATAAACATAGCTTCCCTCATCGCAAAAAATACGGTTTTACATTAAGTCTGTAAATTCCCGCTTTTTTGATTAATAAAAAAATTCATGTTTTGTATCATCTGTTAGCGGCATATAGTAATTTGCATGTATCATGGGCATCATCCAAATTGGCACCGCTTTTAATATCGACCTGGAGTTTGAAATTGCTGAATTTCATAAAAGGCTGCTGGCTTATGTTATAGACTTTGTACTGCTGCTTATCTTCCTGGTAAGCATGAAATATGTGATGTATAATGAGTTTGTATTTAACTGGGATGAAAGTGTGGGCATGGATATACTCATCATCTCCCTTCCCATGCTGCTTTACTCTTTACTCACCGAACTTTGGTTTAACGGGCAAACCCTTGGGAAAAAGATAATGGCCATCAGGGTCATAAGCCTGGAGGGAGGAGAGCCTACTTTTGGCCAGTTTATTTTAAGGTGGATAACCCGTTTTTTTGAATGGCCTTTCTTTTTTGGTTATATCGCTTTTTCAACTGCCAATTTATTCGTTTATGTATTTATTACGGGCATGTTGGGTATTGCGGTAGTCGTCATCATTTCGGTTACAAACAAAAACCAGCGCCTGGGCGATATGATTGCCGGCACGGTGGTAGTTAATACCAAATCGGCATTAACACTGGCCGATACGGTTTTTATGCAGATAGATAAAACAGATTATAAAGTGATGTTTCCGCAGGTAATGCGGCTGAGCGACCGTGACATCAATACCATTAAAGGCGTTTTGATACAGGCCAGCAAAAGAAACAACTACGATATGTGCAACCGGGTTTCCATGAAGATAAAAGAAGTGCTGCAGATACAATCTGATATGCATGTAGACCAGTTTTTGGAAAAGCTGCTGGCCGATTATAATTACCTGGCTACAAAAGAATAATTCTACCAAAAACAACAACGGGCTTTCAAATTGAAAGCCCGTTGTTTATTAATAAATATTGTATTAACGCCAGTCTCTGTAACTCATACTTCCTATAAATATAAACATGATGATAATGAAGATCAACCACAGCGCACTAAGGATTAAACCTATGATACTGCAGGTTCTTCCGGCATTTGACTGGCTGTAACTTGAGCTGGAATATAGTTCCGGTGTGGCTTTATATAATGACCTGTCTTTATTACCCAGCACCAAACCAATTACGCCGCATATAATACCTATAAGTGCCGAGACATAACATAAACTGGTAACAATTGAAATAATGCCCAATACCAGCGAAGCCGTTGCATTAGACAGATTTGATTGCTGATTATAATTGTTATTGGGTGTTAAATAATCCCTGTGTGGATCTGACATGTTAAATTGTTTTGGTAACTAATAGTTTGTAAATATAACTTACTAAAATAATACCCGTACAAAAAATGTACATATATTTTAAAATGTTGGCCCCGTTCCTGATTCTTAATATTACGTGCAATATCAGTAAAGCAAAAAGCAGAAGAATGGGCATTAAAGCAGGGTACATAAAAAAACTACCCGGCACATCTCCTTTCAACAATAAAACAAAACTACGTTGCACACCACAACCCGGGCAATCCATATGGGTAAACGACTTGAATATACAGGGTATCTGGTGAGTTTCAAGCCAGGTGGTGATATTTAAAAAGACGGTTGAAAGCAAAAACTATGAGTTATGAATTATGAGTTATAAGTTCGCCGGTAATTGTTGAAAGCATTCCTAATTCTCAATTTCCAATTACTTAATATGCTCTCGCAAACAAAACCCTTTGCACACTCGGATTACCGGTTAACACACATTTCCCTTCTTCCTGTTTATTATCCAAAGGAATGCAACGTATGGTAGCTTTGGTCTGTTCTTTTATTTTATCTTCAGTCTCCGGCGTACCATCCCAATGGGCAGATACAAAGCCGGCTTTCTCATCCAGTGTTTTTACAAAATCATCCCAGTTATCAACTGCCCTGATATTTTCATTTCTGAAAGCAAGCGCTTTATTGAACATATTCTGCTGTATTTCTTCCAGCAGTTTTGCCACCGCAGTTGCCAGCCCTTCCATGGGCATGCTGGTTTTTTCTTTGGTATCGCGGCGGGCAAGTTCTACCACCTGGTTTTCCATATCACGCAGTCCCATAGCAAGCCTGATGGGAACACCCTGCAATTCGTATTGTGCAAATTTCCAGCCGGGACGACTGTTATCACTATTATCGTACTTAACCCTTATCCCCAATGCTTTTAACGAAGCAATGATCTCATTGGCTTTTGCATCAATAGTTGCTTTACTTTCTTCGCCTTTATAAATAGGAACTATAACCACCTGCAGTGGTGCAATTTTTGGCGGCATGATCAATCCCTGGTCATCGCTGTGCGCCATAATTAAAGCACCAATTAAACGGGTAGATACACCCCAGGATGTAGCCCACACATAATCCAGCACATTGTTCTTATCACTGAACTTAACATCAAATGCCTTGGCAAAATTTTGTCCTAAGAAATGCGATGTACCAGCCTGTAAAGCCTTTCCATCCTGCATCAAAGCCTCAATGCAATAAGTATCTTCGGCTCCGGCAAAGCGTTCGTTGGGCGTTTTCACACCTTTAATAACCGGCACTGCCATCCACTCTTCGGCAAACTCGGCATATATATCCAGCATCTTTTTAGTTTCTTCAATCGCTTCTTCTTTGGTGGCATGTGCGGTATGCCCTTCCTGCCATAAAAATTCGGCTGTGCGTAAAAACAAACGGGTACGCATTTCCCAACGCACCACATTGGCCCATTGGTTTATCAGCAAAGGAAGATCGCGGTAAGATTGTATCCATCCTTTATAAGTATTCCAGATAATGGCTTCGCTGGTGGGGCGAATGATCAGTTCTTCTTCCAGTTTTGCTTCCGGATCAACCATCAGCTTGCCAGGTTTATCCGGATCGTTCTTCAACCGGTAATGCGTAACAATAGCGCATTCCTTTGCAAAACCTTCTGCATTCTTTTCCTCGGCTTCAAACAGGCTCTTGGGCACAAACAGCGGAAAATAAGCATTCTGATGACCGGTATCTTTAAACATTTTATCTAACTGGTCACGCATGTTTTCCCACAATGCAAAACCGTAGGGTTTAATTACCATACAGCCCCTTACGGCAGAATAATCTGCCAGGCCGCCTTTAATGACCAGGTCGTTGTACCATTGCGAATAATCTTCTGCTCTTGATGTTAATTCTTTACTCATGTAAGTTGTATAGTTTAAATAAATCTGCTTTTTGTTTTAGCACCGCTTTAACATCAGACGGTTTAACTTTATTGTCTGATGGTTTATGTTAAGCAGTTGCACAAAGTACTTCCAAACTGCACAAAAGTAGTAACTTCAATTTTAAATGCTTTAAACAAATCGCCATGCAACCTAAAATTTTACTTATCGCCTTATCTGTAGCCGCTTTCAGCAGTTGCAGCACTGCCTATAAAACCGGGCAAACACCAGATGATGTGTATTACTCGCCCGTAAAGCCTGTTGCAGAAAAAACATATACCCAACGGGAAGATGACAGGCGCCCCGTAAATAATGACTACGAAATAACGATGACCATCCGTGATCAGCGCTGGAGAAATTTCAGGGATGATTATGATTACGATTACAGCCCGTATAATTATACATGCAAAAGGTCAGGGTACGGCTATTATTACAATCCATATTATTACCCGTGGGCAATTTATACAACAACGCCAACATACGCTACACGGGTTAACAGCACCCCACGTATGGTAAACCTGAATACCTATAACGGATACAATCCCAGGGTGGCCACAGGTAAAACAAACAGTACCTTAACTTTTTCCAATTCATCTACACAGTATAATAACAGCAACAGAAGCGGCAGCCGTATAGGCAACTTACTCAGGCAAACCATTGAGCCTACGCCATCCGAATCAAGAACTCCTTCATCGAATAATACAAGAACTTACACACCCTCATCAGGCAGCAGCGGAAGTTCATCATCGGGCAGCGGTGGCTCAAGTTCATCCAGCAGCAGGCCGGCAAGAGGTGGATAAAGCCCCCTAACCCCCTAAAGGGGGAATAACTCGAAGATCTATTCTATCTGGTTCTTGATTTTCTTGAAACCGATTCTTCATAAAAAGTAATTCATGAAAATATATTTACTCCTCATCTTTTTACTTACCGGTTCACTTATTTACGCACAGGTTCCCGAAGATGCCATAAGGTATTCTTTTTATCCGCAAAGTGGAACGGCACGCAATATGGCCATTGGCGGCGCTATGGGATCGCTAGGTGGAGATATCAATGCAAATTTTGTAAACCCCGCCGGGCTTGGTTTTTATAAGACGAATGAATTTGTGATTACTCCGGCATTTTCTTTAAACAACAACAAGGCAAAGTTCAGGGAAAGCAGCACAGAGAACTCGAAAAACAATTTTGCCTTTGGAACAACTGGTTGGGTATTTGGCCACAGCAATGGCAGAAAAGCAAACAGCAGCAGCGCATTCAGCCTGGCCATTACACAAACTGCCAATTTTAATAATGAAGTACGATATAAAGGATTGAATAATTACAGTTCTTTCAGTGAACAGTTTGCCGAGGAATTTGCCAAGAGTGGTTATACCATTGATGAAGTATTGGACCGCACCAACTCTCCTTTTCCCTACACATCGGCCCCTGCGCTATACACCTACCTGATTGACACTGTTACCATCAACGGTATTAAACAGGTAAAAGGCGCTCCCGAATATATATTGGATGCCGGCCAGGCACTGCAACAGGAAATGATCAAAAAAACAAAGGGTGGCATTAGTGAAGTATCCATCGGCTTTGCACATAACAGTAAAGACAAATGGTTTATTGGCGGTGCCATTGGGGTGCCATTGGTAAGTTATACCAGCCATACATTTTTTAAAGAATCGGATACCTCAAACAATACAGCCAACTATTTTAACCAGGTTGAATACACCGATGATTTTAAAACCACCGGTATGGGTTTTAATGTAAAACTCGGTATCATTTACCGCCCCAAAGACTATATACGCCTCGGGCTGGCCATACATACCCCTACCTGGATGTTTTTAAAAGATGAGCATTACAGCAATTTTGCCACTAAAGTTGAAAACCCGGGAGACACATTTGAAATTGATTCCCGTTTCTTTACCAGTGGCCAGCCAGGCAAAGCAGCATACATACAAAGCACACCATTTAAAGCCATAGTAAGCGCCTCTTATGTTTTTAGAGAAGTGAAAGATGTAACCAAACAAAGAGGATTCATCAGTGCCGATATAGAATATGTGCAGCACCGCGGCAGCCGCTTCCAGAGTGATAATGAAACCGTAACCGACGAAGAGAAAGTGTATTACAAAGCGCTGAACAAAGTGGTTAAAAAGAATTACAAGGGCAATTTTAATTTTAGAGTGGGTGGCGAATTGAAATTTAAAATCATTATGGCAAGGCTTGGTTTTGCCTACTATGGCAAACCTTATAAAGATGCTGAACTGAAAGCCAGCCGCATGTTATTAAGCGGCGGCCTGGGTTACCGCAATAAAGGTTTTTTTGTAGACCTTACTTATGTGCATGCCATCAGTAAAGATGTAAACTTTCCTTACCGGCTGGAAGACAGGGCAAACACCTATGCAGAACTGAAGCAGCAAAAAGGAAATATTGTTGCTACTGTTGGCTTAAAATTTTAACCAGGACTCATTGCTTAGGATGCCCCGGAGTTTTTCGGGGCATTTTTTTGTTGAATGAGATGCCGCCGCCTGGTCTCGGACCAGCGGCGCAGCACCAGACCACTGCTAAAAAGAGCAGGTTAAAAAAATTGTTTCCACTTTTTTAGTAGTGTATATTAGCGCAAATGTTAGCGGGCATGCAATTAGACACTATACTTTTAGCAACTGACAAGTACGACCTGGAATCTCTTACAAACAAGGAGACATTTTTTGATAATTATCTTTTTGAAGAAGCTGACGGACACATCAGCTTAGAGGCTGCATTTCTTAACTCATTTGATACTGTCAATTCGTTAGTTAAGTTTCTATTTAAAAATAGTGAGCCGCTTATTGAAATTTATAAAAGCAATTCTTCAACAATTTTTAATCTTACGAAACTTAAATATAATTTTACTTCATTCGACGAACTTGAGAATTTTTATCCCTATTGGCTGACTGAAACTGGCAGGGAGAATACTATGGATGAATACGGAATGCTTATTGGATTTGTCGGTTATGCACAACGAAATGCGCACAAGAAATATTTATTCTTAATCATAACAGAGGAATAAATGTGCTATAATACCACTAGCATTCATCCCGCTAATTAATGTAAATTGTAGCAGCTTTTAGATTGCCATACCGCTGGTGGGGCACCAAGCAGCAACAACTAACAGATATTAAACTACACCATGAAAAAATTAATTGCCCTGATAAACGAACTTGAAACAAAGATTCCGCACAGCGAAAAAATAAACACAACTGTTTCCGGTGGTTCAGTTGGCTGGCATATTCACCACAGCCTGCTGGTTGGTTTAAATATTATACAGGCAGTGGAAAGATCAGATGCCGGGAATTACAAATGGAAATTCAACATGAGGAAGGCATTGGTTTTTACACTCAATAAAATTCCACGGGGTAAGGCAAAAGCGCCGGAATCGGTAAAGCCAAAAGAACAGATGAGTGAAGCTGACATGAAGCAACATATAGAATTACTGAAGGGCCGTTTGCCTGTGCTGGAAACCTTACATCCAAACAGTTATTTTAAGCATCCCTTTTTTGGTAACCTGCATGTAAAGGCCACCATTAAAATGCTCACGCTTCATACCAAACACCATATCGGCATCATCAATGATATTATTAAGGGTTGATGTTTTTCAGCAGTGCATCTTTCAGCAGTGCATCAGTTTGAAAAATTGTCAGGTTTACTGAGCTTGACGAAGTGTTGTCGAAACCATTGCTATATTAAGCCAACCCGTCTTCGACAAGCTCAGACTGACAGCAAAATTATTAACGAGCATTTGAAACTGATGCACTACCGTTTTTCCAGTCTTCTTTAAGCATGGCATACAGGTACAGGTCGATATATCTGCCATTCAGCAATTCGGCCTGCCGTAAAATCCCTTCCTGTTTAAACTGTAGTTTTTCTGCCACGGCACGGCTCTTAGCGTTGCCTGTGCCACATTTAATTTCTATGCGGTTTAGCCCCAGTTGTGTAAACCCATGATTGATGATGGCTGTACAGCATTTGGTAATAATACCCCTGCCCTGCAGTCCATCTGCCAGCCAGTAACCTATTTCGCCGATTTTATTTTGATTGTTGAGGTGGTGCAGACCAATGCGGCCCACAATATTTTGATCAATGATAATGGCATAACCAAAATCTGTTCTTTCGGCAGCACGCCTTTTTGTATCGCTGATGTAATAGGTAAAGTTTGCAACGGTATGCATGTGATCAACCCAGGGCAGCCACTCCCTTAAATAAGTGCGGTTGTTGTTCACCAGGTTCAATAAAGATTCTGCGTGGATCTCATCCAGGAATTCCAAACTGATGCCGTCATCAACCTGAATTTTCATGTGGGTTTAATTTTAATGTAAACTGATGACACGGGTAAGCCGCCATTTACCTCCTTCATTTTTCCAGGTATGTACAAATTTACCCACCGAAGGATGATCGGGTTTAGGCTCCTGGTTGTTGACAAAATAATGTTGCCCCATTTCAATGGCGCCATAACCGGCAATGGGATATACCTCAATGCTGCCCGGTATCAGCACACGGGTAACTTTACCGCAAATATATTTTTTAGTAGCAGCCATAATGCTGTCCTTATTGGTCATCAGGCCTCCTTTATCGTGGTAAAATTCTATATCTTCAGAAAAGCAGTCGGCCATGGTTGGCAGATCACAGATATTGTAAGCCCCAAATAAAACGCTATCCATATGAACAATACTGTCGTACAATCCCTTTGAATCGGGTGTATAAACTGCTTTACTTTCCGGTTGCTTTGGATTACTGCACGCAAAGAATATAATTGATAAAGCAAGGAAGCCGATGACTGCTATTTCTTTTTTCATGTTGAATTAAATGCTGCTTTATTGCGGACAGGTTGTTAATGCTTCTGCCGTTGGTCCGGTAAATCCATTCGGGGTCAGCATGTCTTCAAAATAATAAAAACTCCTGGGTGGGTTAATGGTGTAACAGCTAAGTGCATAAACATTGCCACACAAGCCTATTTTTCTATTCCTGGTAGTAGTGGCCTGTATTTTATAATAATACCTTTTTACCAGTAGTGTCTGTGCTGGAGGTATCCAGGCATCGCCCAACAGGTTTGAAGTAAACAGCACAGTATTGTCTTCATCATAAATGGTGAACTGGATAGAATCGATGTATTGTGTAAAGGGCCTGTATATCTCATTCAGGCCATCGCCATTGGGTGTAAAAGCATTGGGGATATAAATTCTGCCACTGTCGTTGGTGCCCAGCGTATCAGTAACCAGTCCATCGCAATTAATATGTACAATGGGTTCACCAGCCTTGGAGCAACTTGCAAATAATACAACAGCGAAAAATAATATTGCCGGAAAAATCAGTTTCATTTCTTTAGCAGTCTTTTAAATTATTAAATACGGATAACGGTATTTTAAAAAAGTTCTTTTGTTTCGTCTTTATAATAAAAATGAGAAACAGACCAGCCCTTGGTATTGTTATAAAGCACAAAATCAAAACTCAGAAAATAAAATTCAAACTGCAGTATGTACCTTCTGCGTGTTACTGTATTTTTTAAAAATCTTTCATCAACAAGCTCATACGCCATTATTTTTCCGTAGTACGGTAAAATATTAGCCATTTGTTCATTCAGGGTTTTGTCAATATTATCTACTACAGTACCATCCATTACTGATCTTCCCTTCAACATTTGTATGGCTGCAGAATATTTGCCATCTACTAAGGTCTGCATCACTTTATCGCAAACAGCATTCAGGCTGTCTTTGGTGGTAAATCTTGATTGTGCAAAAGAAAAGGAACAGATTAAACAGAGAGAAATGGTAATAATGAATTTGGTCATGTATAATGTTTGAATAAATATAGATCTGTTAAAAACGGAAACGTAAATATACACAATTACGTGTTAAGCATTTAATGCAAAACAAAACGGGACCCCGGCGCTTTGCTGCCGTGATCCCGTTTTACATATTACTGATGATACCGGTTAATCTACCTTAACCAGTTTAATGGTATTTATTATTGTACCGTTTGTATCTCTAACCATCAGGAAATATGAACCTCCTATATAACCTGCTACAGAGAATTCAAGCTGGCTCTTGCCTATGCCTGCTGCAATTTTTTTGCGTTGCAACAACCTGCTGTACACATCTACCAGTTCAACCACAAGTGCCCTGTTATCCGGTGTTTCGATGTTTACTTTTAAGACCGTGCTTACCGGGTTTGGATATACCATGATCTTCATCTTATCCGAAGCAACCAACACGGCTGTATCAATTTGCTTAACCGGGATGGTGTACACCAGCGGCTGATGGAATCCCTGTGTGAACAATAAACCTTGTTTGCTTATCAGTTCTATGCGTGGTTCACCAAGCGTCCATTCAAAATACATATTACCTGCAGTTGCCGAACCTCCGTAGTTGGATACCACTTCGGGCACCGGCCTTGTTTCGGGCATGGTAAATATTGGTGGCGCATAAAAACAAGTGGTTACCGTAACCGCTAATGTTCTAACCCCACTACTGCCGCAGGCACTGTTGGCTTTAACGGTTATATTACCTCCGTTTGGTCCCATCTTAACCACAATATTTGTTGTACCCTGGCCATAAAAGATCTGTGCAGATTGCGGCACCGTCCAGGTATAAGAGGTTGCCCCTGCAACCGGGTCTATTTCATACATCAGGTTCGATTGGTTTTTACAAACCGCTGTTGGTCCCCTGATGGCACCCGGTGTTGGCGATACCCCACTCAACAATTTGCAGGATGGCACCGTACTGCCGCATGCATTATTGGCGGTAACACAGATGTTGCCAAAGCTAAATCCTGTGCTAAATAAAACACTTACTGACGTTGTACCCTGGCCGCTTACAATACTGGCCCCGGCCGGTACCGACCAGGTATAGGATGTAGCCATCGACACTGAAGCTATACTGTATGTTTTGGTTGTTGGTCCGCATAAGCCCGATTCCTGGCCTGTAATAGCACCCGGGTTATTGGCCAACGCCTGTACAAATAATTGTCTTGGAACAATGGATGGACTTTGGCCACAGGCATTGGATGCTGCTACCACAATATTTCCTCCCTGGAATGATGCGCCAAAATTCACAGAAATGGTTGTGCTGCCCTGACCGCTTACAATCGTTGCGCCGGATGGAACTGTCCACACATAATGCGAGGTATTGGGCACTGCCGATATGAAATATACATTACCGCTTGTATTGCAATTCGCAATGGCTGGCCCGGATATTGGTCCCGGTACTGCAGGCAGACTACCTGTGTTGGTAGTTGTTGCGCTGGCCGATGCGCTGCAACCATTTGCATTGGTAACAGTAACCGTAAATGTAGCCACAGTATTTACACTGATGGTTTGTGTTGTTGCACCCGTACTCCATAAATAACTGCTATAACCCGGCCCTGCATTCAGTGTGGTACTGGTACCACCGCAGAATGAAAGCGTACCGGAAATAACAGGCGTAGGACTGGGGAATGGTGCCACTACAATTGAATTTGATCCGCTGCAACCATTATTATCTGTAACAGTTACCGTGTATGTTCCGGCTGTGTTTACTGTAATGGATGATGATGTTGATCCGGTTGACCAGAGATAAGATGCATAACCTGCGGCTGCAGTTAATGTTGTTGAACTTCCGGTGCAGAAACCTGCTGCTCCTGATATTAAAGGAACCGGTGGCGTAAACAAAGAAGTAGTTACCGATGTATCTGCAGTACAACCGCCTGCATTGGTTACTGTAACACTAAAACCTCCGGCTGTTGAAACGGCGATGGTTCTGGTTGTTGCTCCTGTACTCCACAGGTAGCTGCTGTAACCTGCACCTGCATCTAATATGGTTGAACTACCGGGACAGAAACTTAAATTACCGGTAATAGACGGTAATGGTAAGGTAGCATAGCTTGCTGTTACACTGGTACTGGCGGTACATCCTGAAGCATTGGTAACGGTAACTGAATAAATACCTGCAGTGCTGATGAGAATGGTTTGTGAGGTCTGCCCCGTACTCCATAAATAACTGCTGAAGCCAGCTCCTGCATCTAATATATTTTGATTGCCGAGGCAAATTTCAAGTGAACCTGTTATGGTTGCTGTTGGTACAGGGTTGATACTTACACTTATTGGTGCCGATGTTAATGAACCGCATGCTCCTCCATTGTAAGTAACGGTATAAGGGCCTGCGCTGTTAACGGTAATACTTGGCGTTGTAGCGCCTGTGCTCCAGGTTATATTTGATGTTATACTTGAGGTAAGCACCACGCTGCCGCCGGGGCAGAATGATGTTGGTCCGCCGGCAGTAATTACAGGTGCTGTTGTTACAGCATTAACAACCGTAACAGAAGCTGAAGAAGTACAGCCGTTGCCATTGGTTACTGTTAAAGTATATGCACCAGAAGCAGTTGCCGTAATTGATTGCGTTGTTTCGCCATTAGGTGTCCATGAATAAGTACTGAATGTTCCGGGTACAATATCTTTACCAATTCCCACTGCATCAATAGCATTATAGCCAGCTACTGCCGGTGAATTAATGGCGATGCGTATTTCCGAAACATCAAATGCTGTTTCAGTAAAACTGATATGATTCTTTCTTGCCGCCAATGGCGCTGCTGCCGCTGTAGCAGAATATACCAGTTCAAAATTCAGCGTAACCGGATTTTTTACAAAGATGGAATCTACAGCACCGGGGTTTGCGGTTTCATAAATATCTACAAAATTAATTTTTGCAGGATTGGCAAAACCCAGCACCAGGTATTCACGCTGATCCTGTGCAGTAGCACTCACCCATGAGTTGGGGCTCAATGCATAAGCCGGGTAAACATTGGGAGAACCGAGTGCCTGTGCCGCACTGTAATCATTGGCCGCATTCTGGCTGCTGTAAGCAATAACGCTGTTGGCATAACGTGTTGCTGCACTGCCGGCTGTTAAGGTATTTGATCCTCCCGAACACAAAGTCAGGTTACCATCAATAAATGGTTCTGCTGATGAAGCAACAACCTCTGCCCTGATCATCAACCTTCCACCTTCAGGATGGTCCGTTAAATTAGTTCCATCCAGGTTGGAGCGGAAATAAGCACTATCTCTTGTTTGTGCATCTTCCCATTGCGCACCTACCGGGTAATATGGTGTTACCGAAGCTTCCTGTGCAATGCCGATATAAAAATCTTCATTTACAAAAGATGCCGGGTTGGTAAAATAAAATGAATGGTATTTATTAATGTCGCTGCCACCTGCAGTAAACACCGGCGACTGTGCAATAATAGTACCGGCAGTATTTCTGATCACGGCATGCAAAGGCTTGCCCTGCGCCGATTCTGTAAGATATACTTTTGCGGCGATCACCTGTCCGCAACCCTGCAGTTTATGTTTATTCAGCAACAATCCTGCAGCCGTTCCA
This sequence comes from uncultured Chitinophagaceae bacterium, assembly GCA_963715585.1. Classification (GTDB taxonomy): domain Bacteria; phylum Bacteroidota; class Bacteroidia; order Chitinophagales; family Chitinophagaceae; genus Ferruginibacter. The sequence goes on from OY970254.1 coordinate 2,446,851, forward strand.
AACCCTGCCTGTGAAACCAATGGAGCACCATCGTCGTAGGCAATCAGCGAAGCATTCACTTCCTGTTGATAAGCTTTGCTGTTATTGTTGATCACATTTTCATTGGGTTCTGTTGGTACAGAAATGAATATGGAATCTTTTTCCTGCAATGAGGGCGACCAGCCGTTGAATGAAACCAATGCAGTATCAGTTGCAGTAACAGCAACATTTTGTGTATTGGTATACCTTACTGCACCTGATTGTTTTTCTTTTACCGTAAGGGTAACATTATAGTTTTTGTTTGTTGCCGATCTGTTTGCAATTAAAGCGGCTATAGGTGTTGGTGATTGAAACTTAGGAACCGTCATACCCAATGCATAAACAGCTACAACAGCTACACTGTCTTTAAGGCCTGATGAGCCTAGCCTTGTTTCGGGCCTTAACCTGGTTTCGCCCATGATATTTGGTAAGCCGGTTAAGCTGGTATCAGCCCTGCTAACCATGCTGAGTAAATAAGTTACTGAATCCTGTCCGTTAGCACCCTGGATACTTGTACCACGGCTGGTACTCAATGTTAAATTTGAAGTTGATAAAGGGCCTGCTGGTCTTGAATATTCCCAGGCGATGTAAACACCTCCGCCATTATAGATAAAAGCACCTCCTCCATGAAAAGGAATATCATAAGCTCCTGTTGTATCAGGTACGCTGATGAGGCTATCACAGGCAAGTGTCATGGGTGTAACAGCATTGGTCCAGCTGATCGTATTCTTCAAACGATACCTGATGGTATAACCGGTAGCACCCACAACCGGCGCCCAGGTTAATTTAGCTGATGATGATGTTATTTGCCTGGTTGTTGGATTAACCGGATCATAACAAACTGTTGTACCACCTGTAGTGAAGGTTGATGAAGCAAAAGGCCCCTTTGCCCCGCCCCCGCAATTGATACGAACCTGCCACTGGTAAGATGTACCGGCAGGTAATATCAGATTGGCCGAATTGGTAAATGAAATAGCACTGGACCAGGGATCAGTTCCTGTTCTTCTGAATTGTATCTCATAAAAACCGGCAGTAACATCTGCAGTCCAGGATAAGGCAACCAGTGAATCCTGTGTTACTGTTGAAGCAAGGCCTGTAACTGCATTACATGCTGTAGCTGTGTTTGTTGAAAAATTACCGTAGTTAACAGCAGATGAATCTGCAGTACAAACTGTTTTAACCCGCCACTGATATGATTTACCGGCAAGGAGTCCGGATACATTGTAAAAAGTATTCGTGGTTGTTGCAGCAATCCAGTTAACTACATCCAATGCTGTATACTCAACACGATACTGAACAAAGGCAGGAGAGCTTGGTGCTTCCCAGGTTAATGTTGCTGAGTTTGTTGAAACAGATACTGCATTAAGGTTGTAGGGATTATTGCAACCCCCAAGTTCATCATTGGAAAAAAAGACACTGGATGTGAAAGCGGAACTACCGGAACAATTGGCTTTAACCTGCCATTCATATCTTCCGGGAAATAAACCTGTAGCATCATACTCATTGGTTATGGCATTCAATGTATTCCAACCCGTATCGGCCCGGCTAACCAGGTCGGTTGTGTTTTGTAAATACAGTTTGAATTGCCCCTTTGTGGTATCACTTTGCGCCCTGCCGATTGTAAAACCGATCGAGTTAATATTCATTCCGCTGGTAATGCCCGAGCTGTTCATCTCTGCAGGTGTAACCAGGTAAAAACCACGCTGGTAGCGCAAAGCACCCTGCGGGCCGCTTTTATTGGAGTAAGATGAATTATTGGGTAGTATGGTAGTCTGCTGGCCTTGTACATAACCGGCCAACAGGATACAACCAGCCAATAAAAGAGATCTTATTTTATTTGATACCTCATGGCAAAATAGATTGATCATAATAGTATAATTTAATCCTGGCCCCGCAAAGCAGGGTGAATATTCGTTAGGTAGCTGATATAAAAAGTATTGCAGTGCATAAAAGTCTCATTTAGTGTTTAGACTGCAGGCTGCTTTTACCGTTTATCTCCTGGTGCGTATGCATACCGTTCCTGAATGTTTTTTTGATCTCATTCATGATCACTTCTTTGTATCCGGGATCAGCATTTATTTTTTTCCAGAAAGGGTGTGTATTTACATCACCACCTTTTTCAACAAATAATTTTTGTGCCATTTCAAGCATCGTTGTAGTTTGCTCTGTAGTAATATCAAAGTAAACAATCGTGCTGGCATCCTGTTTTATAAAGTCAACCGGATGCTGGTCTTTGGTGTTGGGATTAAATACCGGAGTCTTTACCCCATTGTCTGCTTTCACAACAGCTGCTGGTTCTTTAATGCCCGATGCAAGTTTCGCCAATGTGTTATTGATCTCACTGATCTGGCTTTTTAATTCACTGATTTCTTTACTCTGCTCGGCTACCACTTTACTAATATCGCCTGTATTTAAACCGATAGCCACATTAACCATACTGGCTCCATCGCTGGCCGATGATGACCAGGCCATACCTACGATCTTTGCATAATCATCAGCTTTCATTTTATCAGGAGCAACTGCTTTGGCAAAACCATTATTAAATCCTGAAGGAAGTATATAATCACCTGCATTTACTTTACCAACAACATGCACCGGTACCTGGCCCATAAAAGCAACTTTTTCGTAGCCTGCTTCCTTGCCTTCATCGGGGGTATTACCCAATACGATCGGTTTGGTGGAGATGACAAATAGTTTATCGGCACCTGCTGAATTCAGCGTTATCTGGCCGTTCTTCATACCAACAATATAACCTGCCTTAAATTTTTCTGATGGATTTGCTTTGGGTAACCACTCTGCATAGTCACCGCTGCCTGATTGGTAAGTAACACCCACATTGGAAGCAGCTGTGCTTACAAAATAATTCCTTTGTGTAATGGCATCATCCAAACCAATGGCTACCGAAACCTCGTCGGCAATTGCTGTAGCCAGATTAATACCTGCAGCTACGATCAGAGAAGGAACCGGCGCTGTTACACAAACACCTAAACCAGCGCAGGCAGTCGAAGAACTTGCAGCACCAACCAGGTCAACACCTGCCATAATCACACCTATACCCCCGGAAACCACATCAATGGTTGCCATAGTTACAGCCAGGTCAAGCGATTTTTTTTCTACTTTATAATCATCATTATTTACAAGTTCGGTGGCATTTTCACCTTCAATACGTCCTACTACAGCTCCACCACTGTTCCTGAATTCAACAAAGTTGTTGGCATTGGCAGGTGTTGGCGCAGCCACCTGTATACTGATGCCGTTGGCATTGGTACTGTTTACAAAACTGGCAATAAAACTACTGGCTGCATTTACATTTAATGTGCTGTTGAGTGTGGTAATACCTGTGGTGGTAAGGTTACCACCTATGTTTACATTTTTACCAATACCGGCTCCACCTGCAAGAATTAAAGCTCCGTTGTTTGTGGCAGTAGATTGTGTTACATTATTCAGGGAAGTGATTCCTGCAACACCTAATGTATTTTCAAAAAGTGCGCCGCCTCCAACATTCAATCGTTTACCAATACCAACGCCGCCATAAGGGATCATCAATGCGCCGGTTGAAGTGCTTACAGATTCAGAAGGATCCGTGATCGTAACGGCTCCGCCAAAAGCAGCAGGTCCGCCAAATTTAGCAATGCCACCAATATACAGGTTCTTTGCAATATAAGCGCCACCGCCTACCTGTAATGCTCCTGAAGGTGGTGCTCCCGAAGTATCGGTTTGGTGTGCAGATAATATTTTGATCTTTTCGTAAAAACTGGCATCCTTATCAACACGTAATGTTCCGGTAAGTAAGGTAGGACTCACATTATTTACATTCAGTGCACTGTTCAGATCGGTAATTCCGTCAACACGCAATGTTCCGGTAAGTACCGATGGACTGTTATTATTTACATTGAGTTTACTGTTCAGGTCGGTAATGCCATCAACATTTAATGAACTGTTCAGGTCTGTTTCTTTATCTACAGTTAATTTACCTGATAATAATGTGGGGCTTTGCCTGTCAACAGTAAATGGGCCATAGTTGATAGTTGCGCCGCCAAGCCTGTTGAGGTAAGCACTGGAATCAACTGTTAAGTTGGCACCAATACGTAAGCTCCTTCTGATGAATATATCGCCATTGGCATAAATGCGTAATCTTTCCAGGTTATTAGTAACCATCACCAGGTCTACCGAATCAGTAGTACCCAGTTTATCTTCATTGGGATTACTTTCGCGGTTTCCAAAAAGTAACCAGGATTGAGATGGATTACCTGCACCGGCAACATTTTCTCCGGTAATTTTTTCTGCAGTTAATGCATGATAAGCATAAGGCACCGCAAGTAATTTACTGTTACTGATCACAGCAAAATCTGCCTGGCCTTTGCTTTTAATGGATACTTCCATCCACACATTTTCAAGAGCCCAGGGTATATTTTCATACACGCCGCTTTCTTTAGTACCCTTACCAACTACCAGGCTAAACACACCTGTTGCGCTGGTAACCACATCATGCACTTCGTTATAGTAAACTTGCTTTCCGCTGCTTTGCATACTAAATAGAATCACTTTTAGTGCAATGGGTTGGTTAGCTAATATCTCGCCTTTCGAGTTCCGGGCAACTGCCTGGTAATTCATTCCCTCCGGGCTGCTTTGGGCAAATAATAAAGTACTTAACAGGCTTGAGAAAGCCAGTAAAAGAATTACTTTTTTCATGTTGATGGTTTTATTAATAATAAATAATACGTGGTTTTAATAAATTAAACAGTTACTCATTAATTAAAATGAGTTCAGATCATAATGATGGGGAATCACTAACAGCCTTCAGTTAGCATAGGAAATAAAGAATGAAACAGTTTGTTTTGGGATTTAGATAAGATTGGACTACGTAAGCAGTTTGAACACCGGTACAAGATATACATTAAATTCTTAAACACAAATATATTCCCGCATTAATTTTTTGTTACCGCTCTTAACTGACAGGTATAGCCGATATTTTTTTATGTAAAAGGCCGGCAAATTGCCGGCCTTTTAAAATGAGGTACACTGATAATTAAAAGTTACTCAAACCCCAGTCCCCAATCCCTTCCTTTTTCTGTTGCAGGCAACCCGTCTTTTATCCATTTTGCTGGCTTGCCATCTTTTAAATAATAATCAAAGAATTGACCCAGCCTTACAGAAAGATCTTTACGGTTCTTGCGCTCAACCAGGTTATGGTCTTCGCCATTGTATTCCAGTAACCATACTTTTTTATTCAGGCGGCGAAGGGCTGTAAACATTTCAATACCCTGGTACCAGGGTACAGAACCGTCGGCATCATTATGCATAATTACCAATGGTGTTGTTATTTTATCGGCTGCAAACAGCGGAGAATTTTTCAGGTACAGATCGGGGCGTTGCCAGAGCGTGGCACCAATACGGCTTTGTGTATGCTCGTACTGGAACTGGCGGTTTAACCCGCTTGCCCAGCGGATGCCACCATAAGCACTGGTCATATTTGCAACCGGCGCACCGGCCCAGGCAGCTTTAAAAATATTTGTTTTGGTAACCAGGTACGAAACCTGGTAACCGCCCCAGCTTTGTCCCTGTATAGCCATACGTGTACTATCAACCCAGGGCATTTTAGATAAATATTTTGCAGCACTTACCACACTGTTGTAAGCACTATTGCCTGGTTCGCCATCCTTATAATAAATATTGGGATCGAAAATTAAATATTCGTTACTGACAAAATACGGCACATTCACTGTAGATGCACTTGGTGCAGGACCACGGTAACCGTACAATCCATCGGCATCTCTTTCATAAAAATAAAAGATGACAGGATATTTTTTCTTTGGATCAAAATTCTCAGGCTTGTATAAAATGCCTTCGCTCATTTTACCATCAAACATTTTCCATTTTACCAGTTCGGCAGTAAGCCAGTTATACTCTTTTTGCTGTGCAGCAATATCAGTTAATTGGGTAAGATTTTTCAGATCGGCCGAAGTATACATTTCGCTTTTGCTTACATCTGACCGTTGTACAATATACTGACCGGCTTCTTTGGCCTTAACCGGGTTGCTGAAACTGAATGGGCCTGTTGTAAGTAAAACCGGGTCGCCTGCCGTATTTATTTTCTTTGTGTAGAAACTACCATACTTACTTGTTTTATCCTGCGACCGCAGTAAAATATTTTCATCTGCATTGATAAAACGTTTTTCCCTGTCGAGGTTTACATAATTAAAATCCGCTTTATTCTTTTTACCAAAACCATTGGTAATATTGATGGGTTGCTCTGCTCCTTCCGGATCTGTCTGCCAGATATCATACACATCGTTGATGAGAAAATAGCGGTCATTGGCTGTCCAGCCTGTAACACCTGCCGGGCCTGGATAATCGGGCACATCGTTTTCCACATCATACAAGGGCTCTTTAATTTTATCGCTGATGTTTTTGGTTACGCCGGTTGTTGTATTCCAGGTAAAATAATTTTTGGTATCGGGTTCGTACCAATACACATATTTACCACCAGGCGATGCTGCAAAAAAGCCAATCGAATTGGCTTTTACCAACCGTTTACTTCCATCTGCCGTGCTGATGGCCCAGGCTGTTGATTTGGTACGACCCTCCCATTGCATTGCAATACGGTTTCCTTTATTGCTGGTTCCTAAAACCCACTCGGCATTGCCTTCATCTACCATAGCAATATTTTCAACATTATCATTACCCAGCTGTATTATTTTATCGGTACCGGGTTTCATCACGGCCGTATAACTGCGTCTTAATTCACTGGTTAAATTTTTCAATTGCTGGGGTTGCAGGTAATCATCATTATAATGCCAAACATCCAGGCGTGCCAGTTCAAAATCAACCAGCGTTGTATCCTTTGCCGGTGTGATGGGTGCTGTACCAAAAAACAATTTCTTACCATCCTTGCTGAATCTTATAGTTGCATTTTCGCTGATGGTAAAACCGATCTGCATACCCACAGTATTTTTTTCAGCTACCAGTTTTGCACTGTCCTGACCGGTTGTAAAGTACCAGAGTTTATAAAATTTCTGCAGGGCCTTGGTGCTGCTGTCTCTTTCGGCAACAAAGGCAAGCTGTGTTCCTTCTTCATCAAAGCTGAAGTTTTTTCCATCGTTAAGGTTCCGCATCAGCGTATCGGTTTTCTCCGACTGCAGGTTGTATAATAACACCAATGCAATGCTGTTACTGTCTTTGGCATTCTTAGTGGTTTTTAAAACCAGCCTGGTTCCTTTTTTATCAAAAGTATAATCACTCACCAGTTTAAAAGTTTTTTCTTTGCCATCGCCCAGGCGCCTAAGCACCAAGTCGGTTCCTTCTGCTGCTGCACCACCGCCCGAAGCATCATCACCATCCGCATCTTTCATTGCTATTTCTTCCTGCGCTGTTTCATCTTTCGCCTTTTTAATAATTTCTTTAACGGCTTTATTGGCAGCGCCAATCATTTCTTCTTTGGTAAGATTTTCGGCACTGATCGATTCAACCGATTTGCGAATAACAGAATCTGCCAGCTTTACCAGCATATCAATATTTGCCTTGGCCGAATCTACAACAGGTGCTTTTTTAGTTTTTTTTGTAGTATCAGGTAACGCTTTCTCCAGTTGATAAGCTACATAACCAAAACCTTTTTCTGGTGTTTTAAATCCTTTCGCCCTGGCAAATTTCACCACTGCATCTTTACCTAATTCAACAATGCCAATAGAATCTTTGGTCATATCATCGGCTTTCTTCTTTTTAATTTTTGCCTGGCGGGTTTCCTGGAAGATGGGTTTTATTTTAAATACCACATAGCGGCTGTCTTCTGTTATTACGGCGCCATAACCACGGGCAATAATTTTCTTTTCCAGGGTTTTTGTATGCTGAATGATGAGGTCTCCGTCTCCTTCCTGCGGGTTAATGGCATACACCGTATACTGGCCATCATTGCTGATGAGTCTTTCGCCCAGGCTTTTCCAACCATCGTAAACAGAATGGTCTAAAGGCTTTTTAGTTTGTGCAGAGATACTGATACTTACAAACAGCAATACCGGGAGAAAGATTTTCTTCATACAAGTTAGTTTGAGCAATAAAGTTATTGGAAATGAGTCAAAATAGACAGCCCATTTATCATTCTTCTAAAAATCCCCATTCATTGCGCAGAGAAGATAGTTTATCGCCTTCCAGTTTCACATGATCATAATGCCCGGCATTATTCTTTTGGCGGAAAGCTTCATACAAACTAACCGCACAGGCAACGGAGATATTCAACGATTTGATGATACCTACCTGCGGTATAATAAAATTCCCATCGGCCATGGCGATGATCTCTTCACTAACGCCGCTGTGTTCGTTACCAAAAACAAGACAAACAGGTTCGGTTAAATTCAATTCATGTAAGCCAACAGCATCGCTGCTTAAATGTGTAGTATAAATTTTTTTGTAATGCTTACGCAGTTCGGCAAAACATTCAGCTGCATCAGTAAACTGGTGAACCGTTAACCATTTGGCTGCGCTGGATGAACTTTTAGCTCCCCATTTTTTATGTGGTGGAATTTTGCTGTTCAGAATATAAATATCCTGCATACCCACCGCATCACAGGTTCGCATTACAGCAGAAATGTTATGCGGATCAAAAACATTTTCAAGCAACACCGTAAGATCGGGCTGGCGTTTGTTTAATACTGATGTGAGGCGTTCGTTTCTTTCAGGAGTCATGCTGCAATTTACAGAAGAAGGGACAAAGGATAGATTTTGCTTTGCAAAATGTTTACCACAAAGAACATAAAGGCACAAAGTGCACTAAGCCATTCTTTGTGTCCTTTGTGTTTTCTTCATTGTGTACTTTGTGGTTCAAATCTTTCCGGTAATCAATAAAAGAATATTTTTGCCCATAAACACCCCGGCTTGAGTACAGATATTTTTTTGATAACACCACCATTTACGCAGCTGAATACGCCCTACCCGGCTACGGCTTACCTTAAAGGTTTTCTCAACACTAAGGGCATCAAATCTTTTCAGGCCGATCTGGGTATTGAAGTTACCGTGGCATTGTTTTCAAAAGCAGGCTTACAAAATTTGTTTACCCAAATTAATGCGCTGCAAAAAGAACATTCGGTAAATGCAGCAAGAATAATTGCCCTGCAGGGCGATTATATAAATACCATTGATGCAGTGATGTTGTTTTTGCAGGGCAAGAGCCCTACCCTGGCACACCTGATTTGCAAAAGAGATTTTTTACCCGAAGCAGAGCGCTTTGCACAACTGGATGATATGAAATGGGCATTTGGTAATATGGGCACACAGGATAAAGCCAAGCATATTGCCACCATGTATCTTGAAGATTTATCCGATCTGATAAAAGAAACCGTTGATGAGCATTTTGGTTTCAGCCGTTATGCCGAAAGACTTGGCAGATCAGCAAATAGTTTTGATGAATTGTACAACACGCTGCAACAGGACTACACTTTTCTTGATAAAATACTTATTGAAATTTTAAAAACGAAGATGAAACTTGTGCAGCCGCAGTTGGTTGCCATCTCGGTTCCGTTTCCCGGTAATTTATATACATCATTACGCTGCGGACAATGGATAAAGCAACATTGCCCCGGCGTTAAAGTAGCCATGGGCGGCGGTTTTGCCAATACGGAATTACGCTCTTTATCTGATGCCCGTGTTTTTGAATTTTATGATTTTATTACGCTGGATGATGGCGAAGCACCGGTTGAAATTTTATTACAACATCTTTCAGGCACCAAAACCATTGATGAATTAAAACGAACTTTTACTTTGGTAGATGGCAAAGTGGTTTACATCAACAACACTGCCTGCGCCGACTACAAACAAGGCCAGGTGGGTACGCCCGATTACAGCGATTTCTATTTAGACAAATATATTTCGGCCATTGAAGTAATTAATCCCATGCACAGTTTGTGGAGCGATGGCCGCTGGAACAAACTTACCATGGCTCATGGATGCTACTGGGGCAAATGCACTTTCTGCGATATTAGTTTAGACTATATAAAAAATTACGAGCCAATTGCTGCATCATTACTCTGCGACCGCATGGAAGAAATGATTGCACAAACCGGGCAAAATGGTTTTCACTTTGTAGATGAAGCTGCACCACCTGCTTTAATGCGTGCACTGGCCATCGAGATCATCCGCAGAAAATTAACCGTAAGCTGGTGGGCCAATGTGCGTTTTGAAAAAAGTTTTACAAGAGACCTTTGCATACTCTTAAAAGCATCGGGTTGCATTGCCATCTCCGGCGGACTGGAAGTTGCGTCGGACCGCTTGCTTGAACTAATACAAAAAGGAATAACTGTTGCCCAGGTTGCTAAAGTGAATAAACATTTTACCGAAGCTGGCATTATGGTGCATGCCTATCTGATGTATGGTTTTCCTACACAAACTGCGCAGGAAACCATAGACTCTTTAGAAATGGTACGCCAGCTTTTTGAAGCCGGTATCCTACAATCGGCTTTCTGGCATTTGTTTACCATGACGGCCCATAGCCCGGTTGGATTAAACCCGGAAAAATATTCGGTTAAAAAAGTTTCAGAAGCAATCGGCACTTTTGCCAATAATGATATTGAGCATATTGACCCCACTGGTGCCGATCATGAAAGTTTCAGTTTTGGTTTAAAAAAATCGTTATTGAATTACATGCATGGTGTCTGTTTTGATTATCCATTACAAAAATGGTTTGAGCAGAAAGTACCCAGAACAACCATTGCGCCTGATTATATTATTAAAGCGATTGAAGAGGTTGAGTTGACAACTTCAAACCCAAATACAAAAATTATTTTTTTAGGTAACCAACCTAAAACAGAAACCATCATTAAAAGTAAAAAAGGAAGCCAGTGGGAATTGCTATCACTTACTTTTGAAACGAAGAAAGAGACCATCAATATTAAAGTTGATAAAGCACAGGGTGAATGGCTGGCCAAAATTTTACAGGGCATCTCTGTATCAAATCCAAAGACATTAACCCTGCAGGAAGTAAAAGCTGATCATGAAAATGCAGGGCTGGAAGACTTTGAATTGTTTTGGGATAATAAGCCCGTAAATACTCTGTATAAAGTTGGTTTGGTGCAGTTGTAAAAAACAGTCGGGATGACTGGATTCGAACCAGCGGCCCCTTCGTCCCGAACGAAGTGCGCTACCGGGCTGCGCTACATCCCGAATTGAAAATTCAAACAAAATTTCAGAAGCATTATTTTTTCGGATAAAGCTTTGCAATAAATTTCTTATCCGCTTCCGATAAAAAATCATTCGAATCAATTGAAAAATTTCCTTTTGTAAGTTCCTCAGGCACGGCGTACATCATGATGGATTTTTTATCCAGTTTGTTGGCTCGTATCAGGTTTCTGTCGTATTTCGAAAAAACCTGTTCATCCACTTCTTCCTTTGTCCAACCATCTGCCTCTTTATAGTAAATATATACTGCCCGTTTGTCCCAGGGTATACCATTATCCGGCCGCTCATGTTCATGAATGCAGCCCAGTGTGTGGCCAAATTCGTGGAGCACAACGCGGCTGTATTCATCGTCGTTGGTTGTGGGTGTTAACCAGCCCAGATTCATGGTGGGCAAGGTTTTATCTTCAGATAAAATATCGGTACCCATCAAACTCCAGGAGCCATCATTTTTATCAAATGCAATCCGCACATCACCCGGTGTTTTTCGTACGGTAAAATCAAATTCTATATTGGCAAACTGCATCCAGGTTTTTGCATGTCTGATAACACGGTCTTTCACTGCTTTTTTTCCACCCAAAAAAGAAACGGTAATCCTGCGTCCGTTTTCCCATTCCTTACTTCGTTCGGTTGCCATCCGCGACAATGAAGTAAAGTGTGCAGGTTTTTTGATCACATTTTTCCTGGCATAATCTTCCAGTATAGACATATCCGTTTTCGAAATACCCCTTATGTTTGAAGGCTTTTCAAGAAAAGAATTTTTAAGGTCTTTGATAGCCCTGTGATGAGATACACGGCATTCGCGGCAGTAATAAATATCTGAGATTTTCATAAAAAATTTTTAGGTGAGATTAACTGTTTAGAAATGTATGACAAATAATTTTAAAATTCAATATAGCAAGCCAATATTTTAGATTTTTAACAGTTGAGCCTTGAGCCGGCATTCCCACTTATCAAAAAATCTATTTCAACAAAGCAATCATTCTTTACATTTATAGATAAAACCATTTACATGAAAAAAATACTGCTTGCAATTACAAGTGTTGCATTTATCCTTTCCTGCAATAACAAATCAGATGCGCCAAAGCCAGATATTTTGGCGGCCAACCTCGACAGTACCATTAAACCCGGCGAAGATTTTTTTGAATACGCCAATGGCGGATGGTTAAAAAAGAATCCCATCCCCGGCGAACAATCCAGTTGGGGCATTGCCAACCTGGTTATTGAAGAAAACCTGAAAAGGCTGAAAGAGATTTCTGAAAAAGCAGCAGCCTCAAATCCTGCCAAAGGGAATAACGATCAAAAGATTGGTGATTTCTGGAGCATGGCGATGGACAGTGCAAAGATTGAAGCCGATGGTTTAAAACCTATTCAGCCATTACTGGATAAGGTAAATGCAATTACAGATGTGAAATCGCTGGTGAATGCAGTGTCTGATCTGAAGAAGATTGGCTCTAACACTTTGTTCAGTGATTATGTTTACCAGGATGCAAAGAAAAGTGATGTGATGGCATACAATCTTACACAGGGCGGACTGGGTTTGCCTGAAAGAGAATATTATTTTAAAACAGACAGTGCCACCATCAACATTCGTAATGAGTATGTAAAGTACATAACTCAGGTACTTACCATGGCTGGCGAAGATGCAACTGTTGCAGCTACAGCAGCCAAAAACATTTTAGCGCTTGAAACCAAACTGGCAACAGCAAGCCGAAAAATTGAAGACCTGCGTGACCCTTACAAAAATTATAACAAAATGGCTATTACCGACCTGGGCAAAATGGCCGGTAATGTTGATTGGGTATCTTATTTAAAAAATACCGGTGTGCAAAAAGTTGATTCAGTAATTGTGGGCCAGCCCGAATTTTTTACTGCATTGAATGATGCATTAACCAAAACGCCCATCAGCGACTGGAAACAATATGTAAGGTTCAATCTGATTAGTGATATGTCTGCCGTGCTGCCCGATGCATACGGCGTGGCAGCATTTAATTACAGTAAATTATTCAGTGGGGCCAAAGTAAGAAAGCCAAGATGGAAACGGGCCATACAGATGGAAGAAGATGCCATGGGCGAAATGCTGGGACAATTGTATGTAAAGGAATTCTTTAACGAAACAGCAAAGAAGCGTTACACCGTAATGGTTGAAGATATACGCCAGGCATTGAAAGACCGCATTGCTAAACTGGATTGGATGAGCGACAGCACTAAACAAAAAGCTTACACCAAACTTGCATCTGTAAAAAGTAAAGTTGGGTATCCCGATAAATGGAAAGATTTTGGAACCATGGATATTGGTAAAGAAAGTTTTGCCAAAAATTATATGAACTCAAAATTATGGTGGCACAATTATAATTACAGTAAACTGGGCAAACCGGTTGACCGTGATGAATGGGATATGTATCCTCAAACCTACAATGCTTATTACAACCCCAGCAATAACGAAATAGTTTTACCTGCAGGCATTTTTACCGTACCGGGTTACCGGGATGAAGAACTGGATGACGCAGTGGTATATGGTTATGGCGGCGCCAGTACCATTGGCCATGAAATTACACATGGCTTTGATGATGAAGGAAGGCAGTTTGATGAACAGGGAAATTTAAAAAGCTGGTGGACAAAAACCGACGAAGAAGCGTTTAACAAAAGAGCGGATGTGATGGTAAAGCAATTTAACGAATTTGAACCGGTGAAAGGTTACCACATCAACGGCAAGGCATCGCTGGGCGAAAATATTGCCGACCTGGGAGGTATTTTGCTGGGCATTGAAGCCTTTAAAAAAACAAAGCAGTTTAAAGAAAATAAAAACATCAGTAACCTTACACCCATGCAGCGTTATTTTATGGGTTATGCATTGGGATGGCTGGGTCAAACACGTGAGGAACAATTAAGAAACCGTTTATTAACCGATGTACATAGTCCCGCCAAATACAGGGTTAACGGGCCTTTTGTGGATGTGGATGAGTTTTATACAACCTTTAATATTAAGTCAACAGATAAAATGTACAGGGCGGATAGCTTAAGAGTAAAGATATGGTAGGACAGTTAATGGGGTAATCAGTTAATTGGTCTGGAGGCATAAAAGTTATTTAAAGTTTTTACTAACTTACAGAGTAATGAATCTTTTAAACGATTTAACCTTTTAAACCTTCTTCATGCGTACTACACTTAAAAAAGACGAAAAAATATTATTAATAACAAGGCAGCATTGGTTAAGACTGGTGCTGCCATTTTTTGCATGGTTGTTATTGACTGTACTGCTTATTTGGTGGTTAAACAATACAACTGCCTGGATCATTATTTTAATTGCAGCACTTTACCCATTGTTTGAATATATAAACTGGCGGCACAACCTGTGGTCGGTAACTAACCTGCGCATTATTGATGAAACCGGATTTTTTACCCGCTACTCCAAAGAAAGCCCGCTTGATAAAATAAACAATGTGGAGTATGACCAAAGCGTTTGGGGCCGCATTTTTGGTTTTGGTAATGTAGATATACAAACCGCTGCCGAAATGGGCGAAACAAAATACATGCTCATCCATCATCCCAAATTATTAAAAGACACCATCACCCACGCACAGGAAGAATATAAAAAAACACAGTTAACCAACCAGGCCAACCAACTGGCCGAAGCCATTGCACGTACAAATACCGGCACACAGGCATCACAACAAATGATTGCAGATGAACTGGATAAATTATTTGGGTTGTTACAGAAAGGTGCTATTACGCAGGAAGAATATTTGGCGCAGAAGGGAAAGTTGTTGGGGAGTTAATTTAATTACTGGTAAAAAATACCCAGGCATTACACCAAATAAACAACCACATATGTGGAAACAAATTCTTAAAACCGCATTCATTGCAGGAAGCCTGGATATAATAGCAGCCTGCACACAGGCATGGCTTACCAAGGGCATTACACCCGAAATTGTTTTAAAATATATTGCAAGTGGTGTATTTGGCAAAGATGCTTTTGCCGGTGGAATGGGAATGATATTATCAGGCCTGCTCTTTCATTTTATAATTGCATTTGCATGCACGGTGGTTTATTTTTTGGTTTATCCAAAACTTAAACTGCTTCACATAAACATTTTTCTCAGCGCATTATTTATTGCACTGATAGCCTGGGCTACCACTACCCAATTGATAGTGCCGCTCAGCAAAATCAAACCTGCTCCCTTCGATCTTATAAAAGCAATTAAAGCCATTGCCATCCTGTATGTATGCATTGGTCTGCCGGTAAGCATTTTTACAAAACGTTATTATAACAAATGGAAGTAGAGCAAGGCGGCTAAGTTTTCATAAGCCAACCATTGCCGAATATTTTTTATCTTGTACTTCATGCTTTCCTTCAGTACTACCATATTACAATTTGCGCAGCAGGGCGAAAAAACAGGCTGGACCTACATTGTAGTGCCTGCCGCAATAGCCAACAAATTAAATCCCGGTGTAAAAAAATCGTACCGGGTAAAAGGCAAGCTGGATGATTTTAAAGTAGAGAAGATAGCGTTGATACCAATGGGCAAGGGCGATTTTATTTTAACTGTTAATGCTGCCATACGCAAAGGTATTAGTAAAAGAAAAGGAGCCACAGTTAAAGTACAACTGGAAATAGATCATGCTCCTATCCTTCCACCAACTGAATTGCTTGAATGTTTACAGGACGAACCCGAAGCATTAAAATACTACAACAGTCTGCCACAAGGCCACCGCAATTATTTTACCAAATGGATTGAAACTGCCAAGACAGAACCCACCAAAACAAAACGTATTGCCATGGTAATAAAAACAATGGTACGTAAAATGGATTTTGGCGCCATGCTAAGAGAAGAAAGAGATGAACGGAAAATGTTGGGACGTCGATAAAACCTATAAGGTTTGCAGCGATGCTTTTGAAGCTGGGTTAACCTTATAGGTTTAGTGTGCTGGCTCTGCTACAAACCTATAGGGTTTTGCAATGCTGCATAAACCTACCCTGCAAACATATAAATTTCTAATGCAATAAAATACTCGTTCCTTTTTGCTGAATGAATTTTCCGGTTTCGATATTAGTGTAGGTCAATATCCAAACATAAGTACCCAGATCGGCAGGCTGCCCTTTAAATCTTCCATCCCACCTTTTTGTCCAGTCACGGGTTTCAAAAACCAATTGACCTACGCGGTTATAAACCCTGAACAACAGGTTGGTTGCTTTGTAAGCATTTAAAGGATACAACTGGTCGTTAAGCCCGTCGTTATTGGGTGTAAAGGCATTGGGCACGGCAATATAACAACTGTTGGGCACTACAATTTTTTGTATAGCTGTATCCCGGCAACCCCGGTTATTCTGCACAATTAATCTTGGAAAAACATTGGTAGTAACCCTGGGTACCGGGTAAGATTGCGGAGCAGGATCGGGTAAATTACTGATAAGGCCATTGCCAAAATCCCAGCGCCAGCTTACAATATTTCCGGAACTGTTATTTTTAAATGTTGCCTGTTCATTGGGACAAACAACGGATGTTGCTTCAAATGCAGCCTTCACTACATTATCAATAAATATCGAGACGGTATCACTGCTATCCCTGCATGTTCCGTTGGAAACGATCAGGTAAGATTTTTTAAGTCCTGGTGTACCATACAGTATGGTTGGGTTTTGCAGGCTGCTGCTTCTTGTGCGGTCAAAATTCCATTTCCAGAAATTCACTTCATTGGCACCATCATGAAAATAATTGATGGTATCTCTGTCACAACCATATTTGATGGCATAACTAAAGTCGGCATTTACTGTATCCTTGGTATTAAATATGAGGGTAGCGCCGGCGGGTGTTTCCTGTCCGCACTCATCAATAATGGTATTGCCATCATTGCCGGTTTTCAAGCGAACCTGGTAAGTACCTTTTGTTCTGATGGGGGCTGATAATGCTGTTGCAAGTTTTACTTTGATGACAGGTGTTAATCCATCTGCATTGCAATTACCCGAAGCACTTACAACAGTAACAGGCTCTGAGCCGGCAAGGATAGTTACATCAAAATCGCTGCCATCAGGAGCGATGCTGCTGCACTGAATATTTTTGCGGAATACCAGTTGTATTTCATCAGGTTCGCAACCTAATTTTGAAATACTGTCCATTGGCGTTGGAATCAGCGGATACACAATCATGGGAATACTCTCATTGACAGGTATTCCCCTGTCGCAGTTATCCAAAATGGTATTACCGTCAGATCCGTTTTTGATATTGATGCTATAAGTGCCGGGTGGCAAAGGTGCATCCAGTGTAAGTATCAGCGAGTCCATATCAAAGCTGGCAGTGCAGCCAAGTGCAACTGCTGAAACCACATTTGCTAAAGGTGGTGTAATTGTAAACTCCGATCCGGAAGCAGTAAGACTGTTACACTTCATTTTTTTATTAAGCTTAACGGTAGCTTTTGTACCATCACAGGCAGCACGGGAACTTTCCATATGCGGTTCCTTAGGGTCTGTTATACTGGCCGTACCACCGGTAAAAGAAAGATCATAACCTGCAGTACTTCTTGTCCAATTGGTTACCATCAATAAATAATTATGTCCAATAATAATAGTTGGCATAACATTAAATGGTGTATTGCCATTGTCAGAACCTTCGCAGTGAACATTGCCAGAAGCACCGGGCCGGCAGCCGGTTGGTGATTCAGGAAATGGAGCTGGGCCGCTTCCGGCTCCGTACAAATTTATTGAGATGGCCAATGATGAGTTGGAGAATACATCATTGGGATTACGACCTGTAATATCAAACAATACCCAGTCATAATCATCTGAGCTGGAAAGGCCGCTGATCAAAAAACCCAATGATCCGGTCTGAAAACAGGTAAACTTGTACCAGAACGAACTGGATGAAGTTGCGCCAACAGGGCATCCAACCTGTGCTACATCGGGACCGGTGCAATTGACAACTACATCCTGATGAAATACCGAGGTTCCGCAAACCGGCAGTGCATTACCCGGCGTCATACCGGGAAGTGAACATGTCTGCGCCTGTGTATATAATACTGCAGAAATATTTATAGCTATCAGCGTTAGTAACCTTTTAATCATAAGTGTGACGAAATTATACAAAAGACCTCTTTAGCGGCATTAATGCTGCAAGAGTTAATATGATTTTAACAGGATTGATGATAAAATCCGGATAATTACACAATCAGCAACAAATTATATGCCTTACTTCACCTTTCCTTTTATCTCCTGCAATTTCAATAAAGCTTCCACGGGCGTTAAGCGGTTAATATCTACCGCTTCCAGTAAATTTCTTATTTCATCAAAAGTGGCAGAGTGTGCATCAAAAATACTGAGCTGCATTTTAGGGACAGATAATTTTTTAATGTTTTCCTCCAGGTTAATTCCTTCGCCTCCTTCCCTGCTGTCTTCCAGTTGTTTTAAAATTTCATTGGCACGGTCAATCAATTGTGGCGGCATGCCTGCCATACGTGCCACATGAATACCAAAACTGTGAACGCTGCCACCGGGTGCCAGTTTGCGCAGGAAAATTATTTTATTACCAACTTCTTTATTGGTTACATGAAAATTTTTGATACCTGCAAATTTATTCTCCAGTTCATTCAACTCGTGGTAATGCGTGGCAAATAATGTTTTGGGCTGATGAACAGAGTTGTGTAAAAATTCTGCAATACTCCAGGCAATACTGATACCATCGTAGGTTGATGTGCCTCTTCCAATTTCATCAAGCAATATTAAACTCCGTTTGGTAAGATTGTTAATGATACTTGCCGTTTCATTCATCTCAACCATAAAAGTACTTTCGCCGCCACTTAGATTATCGCTGGCACCAACCCTGGTAAATATTTTGTCCGTCAATGGAATTTTTGCATCGCTGGCCGGCACAAAACTTCCCATGTGCGCCATTAAAGTTATCAAAGCTGTTTGCCTGAGTATGGCACTCTTACCACTCATGTTGGGCCCTGTTAAAATAATAATCTGTTGTGATGCAGGATCCAGATAAATATCATTGGCGATATAACTTTCACCAACCGGTAAATTTCTTTCAATCACCGGGTGGCGACTGTCTTTTATATCCAGTACAAAATCATCCTGCAGCACTGGTTTTTTATATTTGAATTGGAGGGCATTGTTTGCAAAGCAAGAAAGGCAATCCAACACAGCCATCACATGTCCGTTCACCTGCATGGGCGCTATATAATCCTGTAACTCATTCAGTAATTCTTCGAAGAGTTGCATTTCTATGGCAAGTATCTTATCCTCGGCCCCAACAATTTTTTCTTCGTATTCTTTTAATTCGGGCGTAATATAACGCTCTGCATTTACCAATGTTTGCTTACGAATCCAGTTCTCAGGCACTTTGGTTTTATGTGCATGGGTTACTTCTAAATAATAACCAAATACATTGTTGAAACTTATTTTTAAAGAAGATATACCGGTTGCCATTGCTTCACGCTGCTGAATTTCAACCAGGTAATCTTTTCCACCACTGGCAATCTTACGCAAAGCATCCAGTTCTTCATTGATACCGGCAGCAATTACATTGCCTTTTGATGCAGCTACCGGTGGATTTTCATTCAGCTCTTTTACGATCTTATCAAAAATATATTTACAGGGGTTGAGTGAATCGCCCAGCCTTTTTAAATATTCATTGGAAGATGTTTCGCAACATTCTTTTATCAATGCAGTTTGCTGTAAGCCTTTTGCAATTTGCAGAACTTCTCTTGGGTTTACTTTTTTAAGTGGCACTTTACTCACCAGCCTTTCTACATCTCCCGCCTGCTTAATGTATTGTGTTATTTTATTCCGAAGATCAACTTCTTTAATTAAATACTCAACCGTGTTCAGCCGTTCATTAATTTTTACAATATTGTTCAATGGAAGTACCATCCAGCGTTTTAGCAATCTGGCTCCCATGGCAGAAACTGTATTATCCAACACCTTTAACAAGGTATTACTGCCTTCAGCCCCGCCAAATAATTCCAGGTTGCGAATAGTAAAACGATCCATCCACAAATGATCTTCCCTGTCAATTCTTTGTATAGATGTTATATGCCCCAGGTTGGGATGCTCTGTATCTTTTAAATAATGTAAAATAGCCCCGGCAGCAATAATACCCAATTGTTGGCCTTCAATACCAAAACCTTTTAAGCTGTGCGTACCAAAATGTTTTAATAAACTTTCGGTTGCATAAGCTTCGGCAAAGATCCATTCTTCTAAAGTGTACGTAAAAAACTTAGTGCCGAAATTCTCTTTAAAATATTTTTGCTGGCTGCGCTGAAAAATAACTTCAGCAGGTTTTAAGCTCTGCAATAATTTATCCGCATATTCCTTATCGCCTTCGGCAACAAAAAATTCGCCGGTGCTGATGTCTAAAAATGCAATGCCAATTTTATCTACTTCAAAATGCAATGCAGCCAAAAAATTATTGCTGTTATGCTCCAGTAATTTATCGCTGGTGGCTACGCCTGGTGTAACCAATTCTGTTACGCCACGTTTTACAATTCCCTTGGCCTGTTTGGGATCTTCCAACTGATCGCAGATGGCAACCCGGTAACCGGCTTTTACCAGTTTGTGCAAATAGGTATCTAAAGCATGGTGCGGAAAGCCTGCCAGTTCGGATGCATCGGGATTTCCGTTATTGCGTTTGGTAAGTGTAATGCCTAATACAGCAGCGGTAGTGATGGCATCCTGGCCGAAGGTTTCGTAAAAATCGCCCACACGAAACAGCAGTATAGCATCAGGGTATCTTGCCTTGATGGCATTGTGTTGTTGCATTAAGGGTGTTTCAGCAGTTGCTTTTGCCATGGTAAAGAAACCACCGTCGACAGACCACTGACGACCGTATGGGGCATCAAAAATAACAAACCAATCGCTGATTATAAAGATTATGTAAGATTTCGCTGATTTTATCTGCGAAATCAATTAAATCAATAAATCTGCGATTAGTTCTCCTGTTTCGTCAATATCTCCTTTTTCATCTTTTCCCAAAGCCCGTCAAAGGTTTGGTGGTTTTCTTCCTTCCATCTTTTACTGAAGCTTTTCATTTTTTCTGTACGGTCTTCTTTGGTGAGTGAAAAGAAAGCTGTGATGGCTTCTTTATCGTTATCAAATGCCATTTGGTTGTAGAGTTCTTTTAATTGCTGTTCCTTGCGGATATTGCTGTGGGCAATATCTATCTCCATTTCCTCTCGCAGCATTACTTTTTCATCATAACTGCCCGATGGCAACATTGTTTTTGCAATTACGGGCATCAGTTCTATCAGCATCAGTATAAAAACGATGAGGTAATACCTGAACTGCAGGGCGGAATTGTTCTTTAATAAATTGGTCAGCGCTTCTACCCTGGTTAAAAAGCCATTGTTGAAATAGGTGGTAAAATTCACCTCCTCTGCTTTTATTTTATTGTCAATTTCTTTTAATGCCGCATCGGTACTATCCAGCTTTGGTCTTGATTGTTTTAACAGCGCCTGGTATTCTTCATCCAGTTTTTGGTATTCGTTTCGCTTGGCAATGGCAATATCTTTAATACCCACTTTACCCGATCCGCCACTGCCATCCGTTTCGGCTAAAAAATTATTCCGGGCTTTGTTTACAGCTTCATACTTTAAATCAAGTTCCGCCTTAAGTGCAGCGCTTTCTTTTGTTAGCGCATCTTTAGGGGTTTTATACAAAGTCACCAACTCCTGCTGTTTAAACATTTTCTTTTTTTCATTGTCGAGCGATGTTTGCAGTTTTATCTCTTTATCAAACATGTATAATACAGCTGGCTGCGCCATAAAAGTTCCAATGGTTAATGCCAGCAACCCCCGAAACAAAAGCGGCGCTAATTTCCGCTTATTGAATTTTGTAATGCCCTTTATCAATGCCCGGTCGATGGTGAGAATAATAAAACCCATAAAAAGCCCCAGGCCTATCGACAGCAAAACAGAATCAACAATGGTGCTGAAAAAATAGGTCCAGGTAAAGGTTGCAAATGCCCAGGTTGCCAGAACGGTCATCCCGATAATCTTATAGCGGTTTCTGTCAACAACAGAATCAACTAAAATTTCTTTTTCGGCAGTAGACAGCCACCATAAAAATTCGGTGAATTGCGTAGGGCTATAGCTTTCCCGCTGGGAAATGGCAATGTTTTTTTCCATGATATGAAATTAAAAGATGCTTATAAAAGGATCAATAGCGGAGTTGAGTTGAAGGACTGCAAAATAGGTATTCTTTTGAGCTTTAACGAGCCATGGAATCAGTTATTTTGCAAAACGCTGTACATTAACAGTTTATTACAAATAGTACTTAAACCCGGCTTGTAAAAAATCATCTAATCCTGTATCTTTGCACCCATTTTAGAAACGGGTATATTTTTAATATTAAATAAAGAAAATGAAGAAAATTTTAAGTGCGGCAGTATTAATGTTAGGTATGTTTTTTACAGTAAATGCCCAGGCACCAAAGGGAATGGGAAATAGCGATCCGGAGGCAAAAAAAATACTGGATGCAGTTAGTGCGAAATTCAAAACCTTTAAATCGGTTCAATCCAACTTCAGCCTCAAGATTGAAAATGCAGCTAATAAACTGATGGGTAATAAAACAGGAACTGTGTACATGAAAGGAACTAAATACCGCATTAAAGTAGCTGGTCAGGATATTTTTTGTGATGGCAGTAATATATGGACTGTGGATGCTGCAGCAAAAGAAATAACTCTTACCAAACTTGATCCCTCAAATAATACCATTACTCCGCAAAAATTGTTTACTAATTTTTACGACAAAGATTTTTTATACAAGTTAAACAGCGATGTAAAAGGTATACAGGAAATTGAGCTGACACCAATTGATAAATCAAAACTGTTTCATAAAGTAGTTGTGTTCATCAACAAAGCTGCAAAAACGATCACATCAACCAAAGTTTTTGAAAAGGCAGGAAACAGGTACACTTATACCGTAAGTGGTATGAATACGGCTTCAGTTATTCCTGATGCTACCTTTTTATTTAACCAGAAGAATTACCCCGGAATGGAACTGGTGGATTTGAGATAGTATTGCCACAGAAACTCCCAATCACAGAAGAAATAATTCAAAAGCCATTACATAAATGTATTGGCTTTTATTTTTTCGCTGACGCTGGTTGGAGACACCAGAGCAGCGTTCACAGGCTTAAGAATGGGCTTATGGATGAATTGGAACACCTATCCAAGTGATTTTTTAATGCAAAACTCCTATCGACTTACAATCTAATGGGTTTTCTTTTTGACATTTACTTCTTACCAATAAGTGTTTAAACCCATTATATTCCGTTAAGAGGGTATCTGAATTCAGTATTAAAATTTTATGATCAAAAGAAGACCTGTATCGTAATATAGAATCATTTTTTAAAACCCAGATATTTTCATAGATAACATCATCATCAAAAGATTTATATCTTTTACAATTTTCTCTTTCATTGTAATAGTAAGCAAAGCATTCGCCTTTGTTTGAAAATGAAAAGCAACCATCAACTCTTCCCAAAGTATCAATCGATTCCCAATATTTTATTCTACCCTCAGAAATGTAATATGAACGATTTAATTCAGTCTTACAAGAAAGAAATAAAATAATACTAGTAAGTGTAATTAAAATCTTCATTTTTATTTCCCCCATCTGTATGCTTCATTTTTTAATCCGGCCAGGTCTATCACCCTGTCTACTACTGTTGCAGCCACTTCTTCAATAGTTTTTGGCTTGCTGTAAAAAGATGGCGTGGCGGGGCAAATTATTCCACCGGCAAGTGTAATGGTTTCCATATTGCGGATATGAATAAGATTGTACGGCGTATCTCTTACCACACAAATTAATTTTCTTCTTTCTTTTAAAACAACATCTGCTGCACGGCTTATCAGGTCGTTGGAAATACCGGCAGCAATACGCCCCAATGTTCCCATACTGCAGGGAATGATGATCATCGTATCATACTGTCCCGATCCGGATGCGAACGGCGCATTAAAATCCTGCTGCGTAAAACGGCGCAGTTCATAATGACTATAGCTTTCGTTATCCAGTTCAATCTTCCATACTTCTTTGGCATTTTCAGTCATTACCAGGCTCAGTTCATTCCATTGTTCTTTAAGCTGCATCAGCTTCTTCAGCAATACATCTGCGTAAACCGAACCACTGGCACCTGTAACAGCAATCACAATTTTTTTTCCCATTTCTACGTTTATTAAGTGTAAGCTACAAAACAAAGTTATATGCAAATTGTTTTCCGCCTCTTATTGATCTTCGTAATACTGATGATACTTATCGGTTTTTAGCATTTACCAAATTCGGAAAAATTCCACTGCCCCATTTCTTTTATCATCCAAAATTGTAATTTCCACATTCAATTACGGGAATGACTGCTCCAAAATTACAGAGAAGCTTAGGCTTATTTCAATCTACTGTTGTAAACATGATCGACATGGTGGGCATTGGCCCCTTTGTTACCCTGCCCATTGTAATGGGCCTGATGGGCAGCATGTTTTTATATGCATGGATTGCCGGAGCTGTACTCTCTCTTATTGATGCAATGATCTGGAGTGAGTTGGGCGCTGCCTATCCATTAGCCGGGGGCAGTTACAATTTTTTAAAAGAGGCATACGGTAAAAATGGCATGGGCCGGATGATGAACTTCCTGTATGTGTGGCAAACTGTAATACAGGCGCCACTGGTTGCAGCATCAGCAGCAATTGGTTTTTCTCAATATTTAGGCTACCTGGTTAACTTAGGGCCGATAGAACAAAAGCTTGCTTCTGCTTCAGTTATTGTTGTTGTTACCATTTTACTGTACCGCAAAATTGACAGCATTGGAAAAATTGCAGTGTTGCTCTGGACAGGTGTCATTCTAACAATCGGCTGGATCATTATTGGCGGTATTGCTCATGGAAATTTTTTACAGCCTTTAAAAGATATCAATGCAGATTTCAGCTGGGGGCAGCTGGCTTCTTTTGCATTTGGGCAGGCATGTATAAAATCTATTTACAGTTACCTGGGTTATTACAATGTTTGCCATTTAGGTGCTGAGATAAAAAACCCCGGCAAAAATATCCCACGCAGCATGTTTATTTCTGTCATCGGCATTGCCATTTTATACATTGCCATGAACATGAGTGTGGGTAGCGTTATTAGCTGGCAGGAAGTAAAGCAATGGCAGGATGCCGGTATCAATAATTTTGTGGTAAGCACTTTTATAGAACGGCTATATGGACATACTGCTGCTAATATCGCCACTATTATGATCTTGTGGGTTGCCCTCGCCTCTTTATTTGCTGTGATGCTTGGTTACTCAAGGGTGCCCTATGCAGCCGCTGTTGATGGAGCTTTCTTTAAAGTGTTTGGCAAACTGCATCCAACCAGGAATTTTCCTTATGTTTCGTTACTGGTTTTAGCAGCTTTTGCTTTTGTATTCAGTATGTTATTCAGGATGAGTGATGTGATCAGCGGTATTTTAGCCATGCGTATTATGGTGCAGTTTATTGGCCAGGCTATTGGCGTTGTATTACTCCGCAAGAAAAATGGCAAGGCTCACCTGCCTTATAAGATGCCTTTATATCCTTTGCCGGTAATCCTCGCCATTCTCATGTGGCTGTTTGTTTTTTATTCAACCGGCTTTGCGGTTATCAAATCTTTTTTAATTGTTTTTGGAACCGGCATTCTAGTTTATTTTATTTATGCAAAGCTTCAAAATCAATGGCCGTATAGAAATAAAAAAGAGGAATCACCGGATGATCAAATTGAAAGAACCGGCGAAGCATAATTAAAGATCAGGTAAAGCATCAATTGCCTGCATCAGATTTTCTTTCAATTGCAAAGCCATACAGTAACTACCATTGGTAATAACCAGGTAAGGCACATCAAGTGAAATATTATATCGCAACACCTGGTCCAGTACTGATTTACCCAACGCCACATTCATTTCCTTACATTCAACAATCATCCATGGTTTTGAGTTTCTGTCATAAACTACCACATCAAAACGTTTAATAAGTTCGCCCAGTTTTATCTCTTTTTCTATGGCAATTAAAGATGCCGGGTATTTTTTTGTTTGGGTAAGATATTGCAGAAAATTCTGCCGGACCCATTCCTCAGGCGTAAGTATTACCCAGCGTTTGCGCACTTCATCAAAAATGAATTCCTTCTCATTTTCTTGTTTTATTTTAGGCTGATATGGCGGGTATTCAATTTTGATCATATGCATAAATCCAGCTGTAGGCTGAGAATTTTGTATCTTTATCGCTATTTAGAATTTAACTGAAAGATATGAAGACAAAAGAAGAAATAGTAAACAACTGGTTACCAAGATACACCGGTGAAAAATTAGAAAATTTCGGGCAGTACATTTTACTTACCAATTTCAGTAATTATGTAAACATGTTTGCCGAATGGAATAACGTGCAAATTGTGGGTGCCGACAGGCCCATGCAATGCGCCACCTCAGATAATATCACCATTATTAATTTTGGAATGGGCAGCCCCGGTGCTGCAACGGTGATGGACCTTTTAACAGCTATTGAGCCTAAAGCAGTTTTATTTTTAGGCAAATGCGGTGGCCTTAAAAAAAGAAATAAGATCGGCGATTTGATTCTTCCCATTGCTGCCATCAGGGGCGAAGGTACCAGCAATGATTATTTACCACCGGAAGTACCGGCATTACCAGCATTTGCTTTGCAGAAAGCTATTTCAACCACCATCAGGGATTCTTCCTGCGATTACTGGACAGGTGTTTGCTATACCACCAACCGCCGTGTTTGGGAACATGATGAAGTGTTTAAAGAATACCTGCAACAGGTAAGAGCTTATGCCATTGATATGGAAACAGCTACTATTTTTACGGTTGGCTTCTATAATAAAATTCCAACGGGAGCTTTGCTGCTAGTGAGTGACAGCCCGATGGTACCTGAGGGTGTTAAGACAGAAGAGAGCGACAAAAAAGTTACCACTGAATTTGTTGAGCGACATTTAAAAATTGGTATTGATTCGTTAAAGCAACTGATCAACGATGGATTAACAGTAAGGCATTTGAAGTTTTAATAAAATGAATGCCCCACTCCTTTCCATAAAAAATCTTTCCATCCAGTTTAGCAATGATGGTAAATTAAGTACTGCTGTAAGCAATAATTCGTTTGATGTGGCAGCAGGAGAACTGGTTGCTATTGTTGGCGAAAGCGGCTCGGGCAAATCGGTTACCGCTTTATCCATATTACAACTTCTAGCCAGCCAAACTGTGATAAACGGCGAAATTTTATTTGGGCAGGATGAAGCGGTTGATCTTTTAAAATTATCTCACAAAAAAATAAACAATATACGTGGCAATAAAATTGCCATGATCTTTCAGGAGCCCATGACCTCACTGAACCCGGTTTTTACCTGTGGTTACCAGGTGATGGAAGCCATACAATTACATCAAAAAGTAAATAAAGAAACGGCCAGGCAAAAAACCATTGAACTTTTTGAAAAAGTAAAACTACCGGAACCGGAAAATTTATTATCACGTTATCCGCATGAACTGAGTGGCGGACAAAAGCAGCGGGTGATGATTGCCATGGCCATGAGTTGCAATCCCGCCATTTTAATTGCTGATGAGCCTACCACTGCACTGGATGTAACGGTACAAAAAACAATACTGGAACTCATTAAATCTTTACAGGAGCAAAATAATATGGGTGTAATTTTTATTACACACGACCTGGGTGTTGTTGCTGACATTGCCGACAAAATATTGGTAATGCGCAAAGGCGAAATTGTGGAACAGGGATTTACAAAAGATATTTTACATGCGCCGCAGCACCCATACACAAAGGCTTTACTGGCCTGCAGGCCAGCCGGACAGCCAAAAGGAAAACGATTACCGGTGGTGAGTGATTTTATTAACCCCGCCGAACGGAAAATTGAAAAACCAGTTGAGCCAGAAGACTACCCAATGCTAAACTCAAAACCCGAAACACAAAACACTGTTCTTGAGGTAAAAAATCTGCATGTTCATTTTCCCGGAAAGAAAAATTTATTTGGAAAAGCATCCACCTTTTTTAAAGCCGTTGATGATGTAAGTTTTACTGTGCAGCAGGGAGATATTGTTGGCCTGGTTGGCGAAAGTGGCTGTGGTAAAACAACATTGGGCAGAAGTATTTTGCAGTTGATCAAACCAACAAAGGGTAAAATTTTACTGAATGGCAAAGACCTTACACAAACCAACAAGGAAGTGTTACGCAATATGCGTAAAGATTTGCAGATCGTTTTCCAGGATCCATACGGCTCATTAAACCCACGCATTACCATTGGCGATGCCATACTGGAGCCTTTCAAAGTACATTCGGTTTTAACCAACAATAAAGAACGTAAAGAAAAAGTAATGGAGTTGCTGGAGAAAGTGAGTTTAGATACCAGCCACTTTAACCGCTACCCTCACCAGTTCAGCGGTGGCCAGCGCCAGCGTATTTGTATTGCCCGTGCATTGGCACTCAATCCTTCTTTTTTAATTTTTGATGAAAGTGTATCAGCACTAGATGTAAGTGTACAGGCGCAGGTGCTTAATCTGCTGAACGATCTGAAAAAAGAATTTGGATTTACTGCCATTTTCATTTCTCACGACCTGTCTGTGGTGCATTACATCTGCAACCGTATACTGGTGATGTACAAAGGAAAAATTGTGGAAGAGGGAACTGCAGACCAGGTTTATCATCATCCAAAAAATGAATACACACAAAACCTGGTTAATGCTATACCCGGAAAAACTGTTTTTCAATCTTCATAATTGCTAACAGCTTTGTAGCCCGAATAATTATTATACCCATAAAAATTTCTTGCACTTGGATGAAAATTGAATAATATTTTTTTAAGCTGGTTCTGAAACTGCTCATCCATGGATTCGTCTTTTTTAATTTTTTTGTCTGTCATGGTTGTCAGCCTGTCATCAGTAAAAATATTTTTTTCATCTGCCGGCTGTAAACCGCTGATTCCCATTTTCCAGTCATCTTCTTTATTAACCCGGTATTTAAAAAAGTAAACAACACCTTTTTTATCAAGGTATGTTGCCGGTTGTTTTTTTATAAATTCAACTGAATCTACCTTATTATAATTTTTATCTGCAAGCAAAAAACTCCTGGCCATTTCCAGTTGGTTTTTATATTTGGACGGAAATTTATCCAGTCGTTTTATTTTTTCCAGTTTTGTGTACAACTTGCTCCGATACTGATCTTCAGCAGCCAGGTTGGTTAAAATACTGTCGGCAACAGGTATATTATTGCGCAACATTAAAACTGCAGCTGTCATTCTTACACCAGGCTCCCTGGATTGCAATAGCCTCTCGAAATAAAGCTGTACGTTTTTTCTTTTTTCATAAAATGGTATCAGTAAAACACTGTAATCATCCAGGTCGCTTTTATTATAGCGGCCGTAGTTAGAATAACTTGTTTTGTTTTCATCCTTTTCTTTCATCAATTCCTTCTCCAGTATTTTTTCATCTTTTATCTGCAGTTTTTTCAGTTCAACCTTTGCATCAAAATATATTTTGGTAAAATAACTTTCGTAATCAGCAGCCTTTACCAGGTTACTGTCTACCAATGTTACCAGCAAGTTTAAAACGTTTTCTTTATAATCACTTAAAGTTGATAACTGCAGCAATTCAGGAAACAAGGTCCGGGCAAGCAATAAAGAATCACCCAGGTTACGAAACATGCTGCTGTATTCATAATTATCCGAAAAAACAGGCGGCTCCTGCAATATCAAATCTTTAAATAAAGCATAAGCCTGTTTTGTTTTATGCCGGGCAAGTGCTTTAAAGACTTCATTTTGAAATACGCCTGTATCGGCCGTGCGTTCAAATATTTTTTTCAGCAGGTTTACAACCACCGGGTTGGTTGTGTCTTTAATATAACCAAGCTCTGCTATCAGTTTTACTTTGCTATCGAAATATTCTTTGTCAGAAAGGTTAAGCCTGTCAATAGCTGCTGCAATTTGCCGAACGCCCTTCTCACCAAAATAAATATTGGTAATGGATTGCTGTGCTCTTTTTTGTGTTGCGCTGTCTTTGCTGAAAAGATCGGTAATAAATTCATCCAGCCTGTTTTCATAAACACTCCTGCCCAGTTTTTTTTCTTCCGGTGCTACGGTGCTGAAAAAAGATTTGATAAAACTGCTTTCTGCAGATAAAGTATCGCCAAGTGTAACCACACTAAAGGTATAATTATCCTTCAGCATCAGTATTCGGTTTACTGTTCGGGATGAGCCGGTATCACGCAGTGTAAAACGAAAGCCTTTTACATTATTCTTAAAATGCAAGGCATCAGTTTTGTAAAGTACCAGGCCTGAATTTTCAAAGTAAGTTTTCATCTCATCAGCTAAAAACTTAGCCGAATCTCTTGCATAAAAATATTTTGGATATTCCTGGATACTGATGCCGATCATTTCGCCGGTTACATCACTTTTGAATAAACCATTTTTTGCTTTAGGCCAGTAACTAACATAGCCCGTAGCATTATTGCCATTAGACATAGTTGCGGATGCATTTTCGGCAATGCTCCTTATTTCATTATTTATTTCAGGTGCTACAGGTGTGTTAACCGTAAAATGCATAAATGTGTCAACATAGGCTTTTGCTGCATTGTATGTAAAGGGAATAAAATTAAAAGAGTTAAAGTACGCACTAAAATCAGCCTTCTTGTTTTTGCTTTTTGCAGCAATTACATAATAATGCGCCCCCCTGATGATGTACCTGGCATACACCGTTGAACCATCTTTTAATTTCTCCTTTACATCAAGCGCCGGGTAGCCTTTAAAATTCTTTTGCTCACGGCTGATTTGTTTTTCAAACTGATCAGGGTTTCTGAAAGATTCTTCCATTAAACCCAGCTCAAAATTATCTTCATCTAAAAAACGAAAATTGTAGGCTGTTTTTTTAAGAATAAGAAAAGCATCGCCGGTTGATTTGTCAACGGATTCATATTCCCAGCGGTCAGTCATATCTGAATTGGTAGTGTTCAGGAATTCAACAGGCTGTTGCGGAAATTTTACTAAGAACTCGCCATGCGCCGGTTGATAATTAACCGGGGCATGTGATTCTTCCTTGAATGTAATAGAAGAAAAAAACTGCTCTGCTTCTACTCCATCTGCATAATTTTCTTTACCGCTGATTTTAAAGAACAACACTTCAAAGGGTGTAATGAAAATATTGTAACGCTGCAGATCACCACGCCGGGTGCGGTTGCTGATATCGAAACCGGTGTAACCATTTTTGCTTATTACTTTTTTTGATAAAATCTTACCGGGTATGTTCTCGTATAAAATGCTGTCAACTTTGCTTAAAACATCTTTTTCGTTTTGGCCAAGAAAAGCAGCATGTGTTTTTATTCTTGTAACCAGGTAGTAAGCTCCATTCGCCATATCAGAGTATTGTCTTCTATCCAGTTTTTGGTATTCGCCGCTTAGTTTAAATAAAGGGCCTGGCATAGCAACGCTAAAAAATCCATCATCGGCAGTTTGTGTTGTAAAATTCACAGGCATTTTCATTTTATCAACCACATCTTTTTGTGCGGCATCCCTGTCGGTCATTTGTATGGGGCGAAGTGTGTAACCCTTCTTACGCAACAATTCAATAACGCCCCTGGAACCTGGTAAATGTGCGGCGCCAACTCCTACAAACAACGAGTTCTTCCTCATGATCGTGTCCATAGAGTTTGCCTGGATTTCATTTCTTTTAAAAAGGAATTTTTCTGTAAATGCTTCTGATCTGTCCATCATGCGGTCAAGAGAATCCATCAGGTCAAGATCGCCGCGGCGGTAAGCATCCTGCGTTTTTTCCAGAATATCATATCTTGAATCGCCATCTGTATCTGCATACTTACGTTTTTTTTCTTTGGCCATATCCGCATAGGCTTCCATCACAATTTTTTCTGTCTCAAAATAATTTTCAACCCCGGTTGCCCTTTTACCTAATTTTTTTCCGGTTTGATAAATGTACAGATCCAGAAAAGTGTCTTCTTCAAAATCTTCTTTCTCTTTATAGGAGCGATACAACAAACTGTTTACAATGGT
The DNA here is from genome assembly GCA_963715585.1 of uncultured Chitinophagaceae bacterium. Lineage (GTDB taxonomy): Bacteria > Bacteroidota > Bacteroidia > Chitinophagales > Chitinophagaceae > Ferruginibacter. The sequence continues at coordinate 2,479,042 of OY970254.1, forward strand.
AGGCTCACTGCTCATGGCAGCTTTCAGCTCATCATCATATGTATCAATGCGAAAAGAATTTTGAGTGAGATAATTGCTTCGGGGATTACCTGTAAACTCGGCATAATTCTGTTTGATATTGTTCATGGTTACCATCTCGCCCTGCCAGGTATCCGGGTTAAGTTCCAATGCAACCGCATCAACACTTTTAAGTGCCAGGTAAAACGAATCGCTTAAATGAAATACCATTTTACTGCTTACATGCATGGTGCCAAACAGGTAAGAAGGCTTTGATAAACCATTGCCGGTAATTTCCCATAACAGGCTGGGGTATTTTACTGCCGTCTTTTTCTGGGCCAAAACTGAAACTGCTGAAAACAATAAAGCAGCAAGCAGGGTGTTAATGGGTTTTATAAACATTATAACTAAAATTAATGAAAAGACGGGTACCGCATAAAGATGCGCAGAAGTAGAGATATCACAAAATTATGTTGGGTTATTTAACGTTTATATGCTCATTTCTTACAATAGCAAATCTTGCTCCTAAATAAATAATATTAAAGCCAGAAATGCGGCTGTAATTTATTACCTTTGCCCACTTTAAATCATGCCGTAACATGATAAATGTCCTGAAACCAGGGCTCAATCACTGTAAACTTTTACAGACAGGCATGTGACAACAATAAAATAAAACCGTTACATGAAATTATCCCAATTCAGATTCGACCTTCCGCTAAACCTTATTGCCCAAAACCCTACCAAACGCCGCGAAGACAGCCGTATGATGGTTATTGACCGCAAAACAGGTAACATCGAAAACAAACATTTTAAAGAGATACTCGATTATTTTGATGACAAAGATGTGTTTGTGGTGAATAATACCAAGGTTTTTCCGGCCCGTATGTATGGCCGCAAAGAAAAAACAGGTGCCAAAATTGAAGTTTTTTTGCTGCGTGAACTGAACAAAGCCAATAAGCTTTGGGATGTGATTGTAGACCCGGCCCGTAAAATACGCGTGGGTAATAAATTATACTTTGGAGAAAGTGATGAACTTGTTGCTGAAGTAATTGACAACACCACCAGCCGTGGACGTACCATCCGTTTTTTATGGGATGGCACCGATGAAGAATTCAGAGGCATGCTTGAAATATTGGGCGAAACACCTTTACCAAAATACATTAAGCGCAAGCCCGATGAAGAAGATAAAGAACGCTACCAAACTGTTTATGCAAAGCACGAAGGTGCGGTTGCTGCACCAACTGCAGGCCTGCACTTTAGCCAGGAACTGATCAAGAGACTGGAGATAAAAGGTATTCGTTTTGCAGAAGCAACATTGCATACAGGCCTTGGAACCTTCCGCCCTATTGAGGTTGAGGATTTGAGCAAACATAAAATGGATGCAGAATACTACCGCATTGAAGAAACAGCCTGCAATATTGTAAACAAGGCAAAAGAAAGCGGTCACCGCATTTGCTCTATTGGTACTACTACCATGAGAGCGATGGAATCTTCATTTACAGCACAAAAATTATTAAAGCCATCTGAAGGCTGGACTAATCACTTTATTCACCCACCTTACAACTTTAATATTGCTGATTCACTGGTTACCAATTTTCATTTACCAAAAACCAGTTTACTGATTATGGCCTGTGCATTTGCAGGTTACGATCTTATGATGGAAGCTTATAAAAAAGCAATTAAAGATAAATACCGTTTTTTCAGTTATGGAGATGCGATGTTGATTATCTAAATTATACTTACTGATATTTTTTTGATACTCCCCGCTGTGCGGGGAGTATTTTTTTTGCCACGGATTGCACGGATTTGCACGAATTGATTGTGGCGAAAAAAAAGAAGCCCGGATAGAAATCCGGGCCGTTTAATCCAATATCCTATGAAAAACCATCTATAAGACGATGAAACCAGCAATTTAGTTGTAAATGAAATGTTAACAGTTTTAATTACTTTAGCTAACAAATTGCTTCAGTATGAAAACAATTCAACAATGGCTTAGCGAATATGGCGAAAGCCACCAGGACCATACCAACAAAACCATTCACTGGATTTGCGTGCCTTCCATTTTCTTTTCAATTGTAGGATTGCTTTATTCCATCAAACTACCTGTTACAGTTTCAGGAATACAACTGAATATTGCCATGATTGTGCTGGCATTGGTAACTGTTTATTATATCACCCTTTCCAAAACCCTTTGGGTTGGTTTACTTTTATTCGCTGTTTTGTGTTTATGGCTATGCCACCTGATTGAGCAGGCAAATTTTATTCAGCTCTGGCTTTTCTGTGTTATTGTTTTTGTAGTTGCCTGGATAGGCCAGTTTTATGGCCACAAGGTTGAAGGCAAAAAACCTTCCTTTTTTAAAGACATCCAGTTTTTAATGATTGGCCCTGCCTGGCTGATGAGTTTTATTTATAAGAAGCTGGGAATTGGAATTTAACAAAGGCAAAATTAAAAAGTAAAAAGTCAAAGGGGCTGCAGTTAATACAGGCTTCTCCCTTTTGACTTTTAATTTTTGCCTTTTTACTTATAAATTAAACAACCCTTTATTCAATAACTGCAGCGTTACTTCCTTATCTGCCCTGGCAATTAATAAAGAAACATTGTGTTTGCTGCCACCATAGCTTACCATACGCACGGGTATTGGTTCCAGCGCATCAAATATTTTCTTCATTACATCTTTTGTTTCGGCAATTTCGTTGCCCACAATAGATACAATGCTGTGGTTGGTATCAATTTCAACGGTTCCAAAAGCCTCCAGTTCTTTTAATATTTCAGGCAAATGAACATCGTCATCAATGGTTACAGAAACAGCTACTTCTGAAGTGGTGATCATATCAATACTGGTACGGTGTTTTTCAAACACTTCAAAAACCTTACGCAAAAAACCATAAGCCAGTAACATGCGGCTGCTTTTAATACGGATTGCAGTGATACCATCTTTTGCGGCTACAGCTTTTACCCCAACACTTCCTGCTTTTTCGGCAATGAGGGTTCCTTTGGCGGTTGGCTCTAATGTATTTAATAATCTTACAGGTACATTAAAGAATTGTGCAGGCCAGATACTGGCCGGGTGCAGGATCTTTGCACCAAAATAAGCAAGCTCGGCTGCTTCTTCAAAACTCAGTTGTTCAATGGCTTTTGTTTTTTCAACAATGCGAGGATCGTTGTTGTGCATACCGTCAATATCTGTCCATATTTCGCAAACGCTAGCGTTGATAGCTGCCGCAATTAAAGACGCACTATAATCACTCCCTCCTCTTTTCAAATTATCAACCTCACCTTTTGCATTGCGGCTGATGTATCCCTGGGTGATGAAAACAACTGTATCCTTATGTTTATTTAAAAGCTGTGCCAGCTTCACTTTTATAGTACCTACCTGCGGCTCATCATAACTATCTATACTCATAAAATCAAGAGCCGGCAACAATACATGATCGATTTTCTTTTCTTCTAAATAAATGCTGAACAATTTGGTGCTCAACAATTCGCCCTGTGCCAGAATATCTTTATTTAATGCCTGGCTGAATGATATTTTGAGAATGATGGTCAGAAATTCGAAGTGTTCGTTCAGTACTTCGTTTGCTTTTTTTCTTGTTTCTTCCTGTGCCAGTAATTCTAAAACGAAGTTCTGATAATGTGCATGCAGGGCCTCTATCTGCTGCTTGGCAACGGACCGGTCTCCACTCGCCAGTGATTCACTTATTTCAACCAATGCATTGGTGGTTCCGCTTAAGGCAGACAGTACAACTATCTTTCGTTCGTCATCCCGGGTTATCAGGTTTGCTACTTCATGCATACGTTGCGGCTTGCCCACACTGGTGCCGCCAAACTTCATTACTTTCATTTCTTCTAAAAATTTTGAGTTGCAAAGATAAGTGCTAAAAGGCAACTTCAAACTTGTTACTTAAAGCTTTCAAATCGGCTACCACAGCAGGCAGCAAAGGAATACCATTTTTCATTCTTTCAACTTCCATTTCCCGTTCGGGGTCACCGGGGATGATAACTTTTTCCTGGCCGGCAACAGTTGCTGCAGATCGGAAACGGCTTATCCATTTGTCCATATGTTCTTTAAATTCATCTGCTTTTCTGAATGCATCAATCCGCATCATGCCAAAGAAGTGGCCGATGCCTTCGCCCGGCATATTTTCGGGCATTGGAATGTATGCAGGAAAAGGCGGCACCCATGGACCATAATTGGCGCCACTGAGTATGGCCGAAAAAATATCAACAATAGCACCCAATGCATAACCTTTATGACTGCCATGTTCCTTATCGCCACCAAGTGGCACAAGCGTTCCTCCGTTTTTTAATTCGCCTGCATTGGTTGATACATTCCCATCCTTATCCTGTATCCAACCGGTTGGCGCTTCTAAATTTTTTCTTTGTAAGATCTCGAGCTTGCCATTTGCCGCAGTGGTTGTTGCAAAGTCGGCAACAAAAGCGGGTTGTGTGCCGGCAGGAATTGCAACCGCAATGGGATTGGTGCCCAACATTCTTTCTTTGGAAAAAGTGGGGGCCACCAATGCCGAAGCATTCGTCATGGCAATGCCGATCATATCATGCTCCAGGGCCATCATGGCATGATGGCCGGCAATACCAAAATGATTGCTGTTCTTTACACTCACCCAACCGGTGCCAACTGCTCTAGCTTTATCAATGGCAACCTGCATGGCAAATGGTGCAACTACCAAACCCAACCCTCTATCCCCGTCAACAACAGCTGTGGAAGGCGTTTCATGAACGATCTTTAAATCAGGTTTTGCATTCACACGTGTTGCTTCCCACAGGCGTATGTAGCCGCTTAGGCGTGCTACACCATGGCTATCAACGCCACGCAGATCGGCTGAGAGTAAAGATCTGGTTGCTGTTTCAGCATCTGCATCACTGCAGCCTATTTTTAAAAATATGTTTTTGGAGAAATCGTGTAAGTGCTGGTAAGTGAAGGTTGTACTCATTGAACAAAAATAAGTTTTTTGTTTGAGCCACACCAAGGGCTGATTTTCAGAAAAGAAAAAGCCGTCCAAAAATGAACGGCCTTTTTGCTCAACCTTACTGCAGAAAAGTGACTGATGCTTATCCTGCAAATAAAATCTTTATGGATCGTTTGGTTTGGATGCTTTGAATTTTTCGATCTGCTCAGGCGTTAATATAGCCTGTATCTTTTGCATCTGCGTTTTCTGCAATTCACGCAATTGCTTCTTCTTTTCCTGGTCAGATAACTGCGTATTGTTTTCAATAGCTTCTTTGGCAGCTTTATTGGCCTGCATAATTTCTTTCAACTTGCCTTTTTGTTCACGGGTAAGATCCAGTTCTTTAAAGCGTTCCTTACGGCTTTGTTTGTCAACTTTATTATCATTGATCGTTGTTTGTGCAGAATCTGTTTTTACAACAGCAGGTTTTCTTTCAATCTGCGCCGAAGCTGAAACTGTAACAAGTGAAAGGATAAAAGCGATAAAGGATATTTTCATGTGTTTCAATTTTCTGTATGATAGATATTTTTTAAAGGTAGAAGTTTAATTCAGCTTAAAAAAAATCCCATCCGCAGCATACTGTGGATGGGACAAACTAATTTACTTTAGTAAAAATTATCTTAAGAAAAGTATTTCTCTGTATTTAGGCAGTAACCAGAAAGCATCATCTACCAATAGTTCCAGCTTATCTACATTATAACGGATAACATCAAAGTATTTACCTTTTACATTATCGCAATAAGCAATGGCCATCTCACGGGTATCGGTTAATTCATTGGCTTTCTTTCTTGCTTCAATCATTTTCTCTACATTATCGCTAACGATATTGATATGATTACTGATTGCCTCAAGTACCTGCTTTTGATTGGCATAGGCAGCTTCTGCAAGGCCTGCTTCTTTTAAACCAAGAATATTTTTAATCAACACGTTCTGATATTTTATAGCTGATGGCAAAATGAATGTGGTGGCCAGGTCGCCCATCACCCTAGCTTCAATCTGTACTTTTTTAATGTAAGCCTCCAGCATAATTTCGTGGCGGGCTTCCAGTTCTGCATGATTATAAATTTCATTGCTTTCGAAAAGATGCTTCACTTTATCGGTAACATAAGCATCTAAAGCCAATGGCGTTGTTTTTACATTTGGTAAGCCACGCTTTTCAGCTTCTTTGGCCCACTCTTCGCTGTAACCATCTCCTTCAAACAAAACAGATTTACTCTCTACAATATATTTTTGAATGATCTGCATAATGGCGACTTCTTTTTTCTCGCCTTTCTCGATCAATGCATCCACATCAGCTTTAAAACTTTTTAAAGTATCGGCCATAATTGAATTCAATGCAGTCATGGCATTGGCGCAATTAGCAGATGAACCTACTGCACGGAACTCAAATTTGTTACCAGTAAATGCAAAAGGCGAAGTACGGTTCCTGTCGGTGTTATCCAACATCAGTTCCGGAATACTTTTGTGAATATCCAGCTTCAACATCGCTTCATCCTGTTCGTCAAATTTATCCGATACCCTGCTTTCTACCTGGTTTAAAACCTCGGTTAAATATTTACCGATAAAGATAGAAATAATGGCAGGCGGTGCTTCGTTGGCTCCAAGACGGTGATCGTTACCTGCGCTGGCAATTGAAGCTCTAAGCAAGTCAGCATAATCATGTACTGCTTTAATTGAGTTAACAAAGAAAGCCAGGAACATCAGGTTTGTTTTGGGCGTTTTACCAGGTGCCAATAAATTAACACCGGTATCAGTTGCCAAACTCCAGTTATTATGCTTACCACTTCCGTTAATGCCGGCAAATGGTTTTTCGTGCAGCAGGCATTTTAAACCATGCCGTTTTGCAACACGTTCCATAATATCCATCAACAACGTGTTGTGATCAACAGCCAGGTTGGTCTCTTCAAAAATAGGTGCACACTCAAACTGTGCAGGTGCTACTTCATTGTGACGAGTGCGAATGGGAATACCCAGTTTGTAACTCTCCTGTTCAAAATCACGCATGTAAGCATACACACGTTCTGGTATCGCTCCAAAATAATGATCGTCTAATTGTTGCCCTTTTGCAGGTGCATGTCCATAAACTGTGCGGCCAGCTAAAACCAGGTCAGGACGTGCATTTGCCAAACCGGCATCTACCACAAAATATTCCTGCTCCCATCCTAAAGTGGCGGTAACCTTGGTAACATTTTTATCAAAATACTGGCAAACATCAACAGCCGCTTTATCTAAAGCAACCAAGGCTTTTAACAAAGGTGTTTTTGTATCTAAAGATTCGCCCGTGTAAGAAATGAAGATGGTTGGAATGCACAAAGTTTTTCCTTGTCCTATTTCCATGATGAAAGCAGGTGAAGAAGGATCCCAGGCTGTGTAACCACGGGCTTCAAATGTTGCCCTTAAGCCACCATTGGGAAAAGAAGATGCATCGGGCTCCTGCTGAATTAATGCAGCGCCTTCAAATTCTTCAATGGGTGTGCCATCAGATTTTAAAGTAAAAAACGAATCGTGTTTTTCGGCCGATAAACCGGTAAGCGGTTGAAACCAGTGTGTAAAATGTGTTACACCTTTTTCCTCTGCCCAGGCCCTGATGCCGTTGGCAATCTGAGAGCCCATGTTACGGTCAATTTTTTTTCCGCCTTTAACAGAAGCTTTCAGGCTTTTAAAAGCTTCGTCGCTTAAGTATTTACGGGCAGCTTCCAGCGTAAATACATTTTCATTAAAGATGGCAGTTATTTTTTTTGAACCTTCTACCTTAACTTTTGGAAGGCCATTACTTAGATTGTCTAATGCTTTAAATCTTAAAGATTCCATGTTTTATGAAGTTTAAGCTGCAAAAAAACATTAAATCCTTCTTTAAAACAATAAATTTTCGGGTTATTCCTTAAAAAATGCCGGAATGTGGAAAAATAATTAACATGCAATTATTTTTAAATTCAAGGAAACATTTCGAATTTTTTCCAATTTATACAGCATAAAGCTGGGGTGATAATAAATGGTAAGTAGAGGCTTCTGTACCTTACTAATGAGCCTATATTGGGTACGATATATCCGATAAACAGGAATACAGTAAGGATAAAAAATACAGTAAAAAACATGAGCGACTTATCTGCTTGCAAATAATCCTTTCTTCTAAAAAAGATCAACAGCAACAGCAAAAACAGGTAAAAAAATAATTCAAAACTAAAAGGCAAAAGAGATTTTACAGGTTGCAGACCCGGATAAGGGAGCAATAAAACATGGGCCAATGCATGCGGTGCATTGGCAGCAAAACTTTTAACATTTGGTTGCAATGTTGCCAATTCAATTTGAGTTGCAGCAACCGGCAGGCCTTTATAAGCTGCCTGTTTTTGTACAATGATTTCGGGTGGATTTATTTTGGCAGTGACGGAGCTAATGTTAAAAAACGCCAAGCCGCTTAGCAGATAAACAGAGGTAAAAACCAGCGCAGCATTCCATTTGGTTTTAGCAGCCAGTATCCAGGCAAATAAAGCCGGCAGCAAAGCCAGTAAAACAAAATTCCGCACTAAAAAAAGCAAGATTAATCCGGCCAGTATAAAAAACAAACGCTTTATGGTAAAGCTGTTTTTAGTTAGAGATTGATAAACACTGTAGATCACCACAGCCATCAATAAAAGCACCAGCCCGTCTTTATGAATACCGGATGAAAAGTAAAGGGTAGAAGGCAAAAGAAAGCTCCCGATGATTACCCATACCTGTCTGCCGGGATAAATTTTAATGAACAGCCTGTATAATATTACGTGGGCAAAAAAGATGATGAAATTAAAAAACAGGCTGTTAATATAATAATCGCCCCGGCTGAAAATATTAAAGACAGAAACCAGTTTGATAATGATATTTCCTTTCAGGTCGTTCCAATAAGAATTGCCTGAGCTGAACATACCTCCATAGCCGCCCTGGTAACTGGAAGTAAAAATATTGATAAGGTATTTAACCGGATTTGTTTGTAATAGTTGAAATTCTTCCCGGGCATAATCGTTGGTATCCCAGTAATCATTTCCGGGCCCGTAAATATGAATAGCTATCCAGCCAATGGCAATACCGGCAAAGATCTTAAGCAAAAACAGGCTAAGCAAAGTGCCGCTGCTGATACCGGCATTTTTAATAAAAGGCACCCGCAACATCAGTGAGCATAAAATAACCAGGTAAAAAGCAAATAAGAGGTAATTCAACTGAATAAATTTTCGGTGTGGGAAGATAGTTAAAATATTTGCTTTTATGAGTCGGGATAAAAGACCGCCAGATGTTACCTTTGCATTTCATCACAGCCTTTCATCAAATATTTATGGAAATAACAGTAAAAACAGCTGAGCAATTAAGATTAACAGCAGAAGAATTTGAGCTGATAAAAGAAAAACTGGGTCGTACACCCAATTTCAACGAGCTCTGTTCATTCAGCGCCATGTGGAGTGAGCATTGCAGTTACAAGAACTCCATCAAGTGGTTAAAAACTTTACCCCGTGATGGAAAAAAGATGCTGGTAAAAGCCGGTGAAGAAAATGCAGGCCTGATGGATATTGGCGATGGCTACGGTGTTGTTTTTAAAATTGAATCACATAATCATCCTTCAGCTATCGAACCATTCCAGGGAGCAGCTACGGGTGTTGGCGGTATTAACCGCGATATTTTTACCATGGGGGCAAGGCCCATCGCTTCTTTAAACTCTTTACGCTTTGGAAAATTAACTGAGGCAAAAACACAACATTTATTGGCTGGTGTAGTTCACGGCATTGGTCATTACGGCAATTGCTTTGGTGTGCCAACGGTTGGTGGTGAGGTTTATTTTGAAGAATGTTATCATACCAATCCTTTGGTAAATGCCATGAGTGTTGGTATTTTAAAAAATGGTGGAACCGTTTCTGCAACATCCGGCAATGTAAAAGGTAACCCTGTTTTTTTTGTAGGAAGTGCAACCGGTAAAGATGGAATTGGCGGCGCCAGTTTTGCATCGGCAGATATTACGGCTGACAGTGCCGAAGATTTGCCAGCGGTGCAGGTGGGCGATCCCTTCCAGGAAAAAAAATTACTGGAAGCCTGCCTGGAAGTGATACAAACCGGCGCTGTAGTGGGTATGCAGGATATGGGTGCGGCAGGAATCATTTGCTCTACATCAGAAATGAGTGCCAAGGGAGAAGCCGGAATGCGTATCGATCTTGACAAAGTTCCAACCCGCCAAAAAGATATGAAGCCCTGGGAATTGCTGTTAAGCGAAAGCCAGGAACGTATGTTGTTGGTTGCCGAAAAAGGAAAAGAACATTTGATACAGGCTGTTTTTGAAAAATGGGACCTGCCCTGCAGCGAAATTGGTGAAGTAACCGATGACGGCATGTTGCAATTTTATATGCATGGAAATTTAGAAGCTACATTACCGGCTTATGAATTGGTACTTGGTGGCGGTGCTCCGCAAAACGACAGGCCCTACAGCGAACCGAAATATTTTGAGAAGATAAAAGCATTTGATGCTGCAACCATTGCTGTGCCAACAGATCTGAAATCAGTTGCAGAGCAAATAATTCAGATACCGAATATTGCCAGCAAAAAATGGATCTATGTGCAGTACGACAGCATGGTAGGCACCGGCAATGCAAGCACCAATGCTCCAAGTGATGCAGCCATTGTTTTGGCAAAACCTACAAACAAAGCGTTGGCTTTAACAACAGATTGTAACAGCCGTTATGTTTTTGCAGATCCTTACAAAGGCGCTATGATAGCGGTTGCAGAGGCTGCAAGAAATATTGTTTGCAGCGGCGGCCAGCCGTTGGGCGTTACCAACTGTTTAAATTTTGGTAATCCTTTTGACCCCGAAGTTTACTATCAGTTTGTACATGCCATTAAAGGCATGGGCGAAGCCTGTATAAAATTTGATACGCCTGTAACCGGTGGTAATGTTAGCTTTTACAACCAGGGACCTGATGGCGCTGTCTATCCTACACCAACCATTGGTATGGTAGGCGTACTGGATAATGTAGCCGATAAAATGACCATGGATTTTAAACAGGAAGATGATGAGATTTACCTGGTAGGCACACAACGCAACGATATCAACTCATCGGAATATTTACACAAAATACACGGTGTGGAATTTTCTCCCTGCCCGCATTTTGATTTGAATGAAGAATTTGAAGTGCAGCATGAAGTAAGTAAAATGATACATAAAAAGCTGGTGAACTCGGCGCATGATGTAAGTGAAGGCGGTTTGTTTGTAACCCTGATTGAAAGTTGTTTTAACCGCAACCTTGGATTTGATGTGGAAGCACATGCTGATGATATAAGAAGCGATGCTTACTGGTTTGGTGAAGCACAGAGCCGTGTGGTTGTTTCAGTTTCAAAAGAAAACAGGAATGATTTTAGTATGCTGTTGGAGAAAATGGAAATGACGGTTACTTATTTAGGAAAAGTTACTTCGGGTAATATAAAAATTAATGCAGAAGATTGGGGAACTGTAACTCAGTGGAAAGAAAAATATGAAAATGCAATTGCTAATTTATTGGCAGGACATGAGAGTGAGCATGCATTGGCAGCATTATAAAAATTATGGATAAAAATTCAACAATAGTAGTAACAGGCGCAGCAGGCTTCATTGGCAGTTGTATGGTTAGTTTTTTAAACCAGCAAGGATTTGAAAACCTGATTTTAGTTGATGAGTTTGATGATGAAGAAAAAGAACTAAACCTGCTGCACAAAAAATACCTGGTACGGGTTGAGCGTGAAGATTTTTTTAACTGGGTGCAAAGAGAAAACCCGCCCGTTAGTTTTGTTTTTCATTTAGGCGCCCGTACAGACACCACTGAATTTGACTACTCAGTTCATCAGCATTTAAATGTTGAGTACTCTCAAAAAATATGGAATTACTGCACCATCAATAATATACCATTGGTGTATGCATCATCTGCCGCAACTTATGGCGAAGGAGAATTGGGTTATCATGATGATCACGATATTGTAGAACAACTTCATCCGCTAAATCCTTACGGCATTTCAAAAAATGAATTTGACAAATGGATGCTGCACCAGGAAGATCACCCGCCTTTTTGGGCAGGATTAAAATTTTTCAATGTCTACGGTCCTAATGAATATCACAAAGCAAGAATGGCCAGCGTTATCTTTCATTCTTTTAACCAGGTAAAAGAAAACGGAAAGGTAAAATTATTCAAATCGCATAAAGAAGGATATGAAGATGGTGAGCAATTACGTGATTTTGTTTATGTAAAAGATGTGATTGAAGTTTGTTACTGGCTTATGGAAAATCAACCAGCTTCTGCCATTTACAATTTGGGTACTGGCAAAGCCAGAAGCTTTAATGATCTCGTAAAAGCAACTTTTGCAGGATTGGATCTGCAGCCCAATATTGAATTCATTGACATGCCTGAAGACATCCGTGATAAATACCAATACTTTACCGAAGCAAGTATGGATAAATTAAAAGCCGCCGGTTATACAAAAGATTTTTATTCATTAGAAAAAGGTGTAGATGATTATGTACGGAATTATTTGAGTGAAAATTCATTCTATTAAAAAAGAAAAATTGAAAAAAGAAGTTAGTAAAAATCAGCAGGGTACAAAAGCCCCTTCAGGGGTTGGGGTTAAAATTGCCATTATTGGCGGCGGAAATTTAGGCAGCGCCATTGCAGAAGGATTATTAAAAAGCAAATTCTGCAAAGCAGCAGATATACATGTTACCAAAAGAAATACGGCAACCATAAAAAACCTGGAAGCAAAAGGCATACGTACCGGATCGGATAATGCTTTAGCAGTAAAACAAAGTGAGCTGGTTATTCTTGCTGTAAAACCTTACCAGGTATCAGAAGTGCTGAACAGTTTTAAAAAGGAGTTAACGCCCAATCATATTGTTGTTTCAGTTGTTACTGGTGTACTGATAAAAGATATAGAAGAGATCATTAAGAAAAAATTACCGGTCTTTCGTGCCATGCCCAACACCGCCATTGCCATACAGGAAAGTATGACCTGTATAAGTGTTACCAATGCAACCGAAAAACAAACGGCTTATGTAAAAGAACTGTTTTCAGTTTTAGGCAAAGTGGTTGTCATCAATGAAAACTTAATGGATGCCGCAACCGTACTGGGTGCATGCGGCACAGCATACGCCATGCGTTATATACGTGCAAACATACAAGGTGGTATCGAAATTGGTTTTGATGCAGTAACAGCCAATTTAATTGCAGCACAAACTGTAAAAGGCGCTGCCGATCTGTTGTTACAAAAAGGTACACATCCCGAACAGGAGATTGATAAAGTAACTACACCCAAAGGCTGTACCATTGCAGGATTGAATGAAATGGAACACCAGGGTTTTAGTTCATCATTAATAAAAGGAATAGCTACGAGTTATAATAAGATTGTGAAGGGTTAGTAGAACGTGCCTTCTTTGATATTTAACTGGTACGGCACCAGTTCTCTCATTATTTTTTCATCGGTCATCATCATAAAAAAGCCCATCCCTCCTCCGGCTAATCCATTAAAAAAAGAGCTAAGCACCGCTCTATAAATTACTTCCCCGGTTGTGTATAGCTTTCTGATCGCTCTTGGGCCTGCCAGTTCAAATGTATTTTGAACCCTGTTCATTTTGTAATAATTATCGTTCAAATGCTTGTAAATATCCTTACCATCTGAGTATCCCCAGGCTTTATTTGTAACACTGGTATCAAGACTTTTGCAAAACAAAAACGACTCATTTCTATCTTCCAATATTTCAAAATCAACTTCCCTGGGATTATTATTCAGGAAATCTTCATAACTAAAATAAATACCCTTTTTTGGTAATTGAGTTTGCAGAATCGGATAATTAAACTGATTGTTCAGAGAATCAGTCAAGATTTTTACTGGGTAATAAGCATTTGATGATGCCCGAAGGCTATCACAATAAGTCAGAGCAGTAATCAATGTTTTTTTCATCAGGTCATCAGAACCATGCCCCATCCATTTTTTCATATTAAAAACGGTATCAAGTTCCCCGGCAAACTGAAGCATGCCGTCAAATTCCCGGTAATAATCTGCTTTAAAATAGCAATATATTAAATAGGCCTTATCAGTAAGTATAGAAGTAGATCTTGTTATTATTTGCGACATCCACATATGCCTGATTACTATCTGTACCCTGGTTTTGCTGTTTGTTGGCTTAATAATATGATGAAAGCGGGAGTTAATGTATTTAATACTTTGCTCCGGAAAAATCAGGTTGAAAAAAGAATTCGCTTCACCCATTCTTACAAAACCCAATTTACTTTTATCCGCTCTTTCATCAATGAATTCTATATCGGCCGGAAAATTGATCTTAATACTGTCAAACCACTTCTTTTTAACTTCAACCTCATAGTCTTTAAAGGTGTCGGAATTGAACTTATTTTTTTTAAGAATTTCACGGTTCTGCCCCCAAAGCATGTTATTAATACCCGAAAAAACTATTAGCAGAAATATATTTTTCATGAACGAATTAATTTAAGAAGTAAAATAAGTATCTTAAGGATTAATACACTTCTCCGGTATCCATATCTATTTGATAGTACTTAAGATCCAGTTTATATACTGTCTTTTTAGGGCCATTACCTGAAATATAATTTAAGGAAGATGAGGTCCAAAAATCATTTTTAGTCTTTTGAGTCATCCCCTTAACTCCAAAGAAATAAAACGTATTCTCTCTCCTTACAAGTTTTGAATACTTATCGCCGGAATTAATAAAAATATCTTTCCCATCACAAAATCCCCAAGCCTCTCTTGTTGGATATTCGGAACCCTCTTCTTTTACATACAATACATCTCCTGCTGTTCCCTTTCTGAATTCATAATCAATTATTGAAGGAGCGTTTGACTTAAATTCTTCGAAAGTTTTATAAACGCCTTTTTTGAGATCTATAGCCTTTAATACTGGAACATCCATCTTCCTGTGATATGCCAGGTATATGTCGTTATATGACAACTTTCTTCTTTTTGCAATTACTTCATCGGTATCTATGTCTGCTAATTTTTCTAATGAAGATTTCAATACAGATATAACAAACGAACCTGCATTATCAACAAACCTGGTTCCCCTGTAATCGTTTAACCTTTCTTTAAAAGTAAAGACCGAATCAATTCTGTACAATGGAAAAAACACGCTGTCTTTTTCCAGGTAAAATTCAAGTTTGCATAAAACACCGGCATCCCATCCATTCATTGCCTGTCCTATTTTATCGTTTTCATAACGAATTTCATCTGCTTCTGACGAGAGCCAGAATTTCTTTACCACAATTAATAATTTGCTTTTAACCGATTCATTTTTTTTGCATTGGAGGTATTCATTTATCCATTCGGCGAATCCGTAGCTTAAAGCAGGCGAACAATGATATACTTTCGACCAAATATCATTATCCTTCTTCTTTGGCGAAGCCGAGGGTTGCACCAGGTATCTGACTGCATCTCCTGGTTTAAGATAATGATAACCTACCGCCATTGTATCGTCTCTCACATCAATTACATGTACAGAATGAAAACTATTGCTGAATGAATGTGTAAAAACTTCCTTTTCCAGATTTATTTCCAGTTTGTTATTAAAGTCTATTGCTTTGGATTCAATTTGCGCCACAACCGGACTGCATATTACAAGGGCAAGTATTATAAATACAATTATTCTCATAGCAGGGGCAGGGTTTACAAGTGCTATTATTTTTTTTCGTTATAAAACTAAAGTTTTTTTTACAAACCTCTCTTCAAATTTCCTCCCCCCAAATATTCCTCCTATCTTTGCACGACCTCCAAGATTTAATCCCAAATTTTTCTGGTCATATTTTTTAACGGCAACCGGCTTTCCCAAAAAATAAGGGAAGGGTTGGTAAATTATTTTTTATGGCTAAGTACATTTTTGTAACCGGTGGTGTTACTTCCTCATTAGGTAAGGGCATCATTGCCGCTTCTCTTGCAAAGCTGCTGCAGGCAAGAGGTTTAAAAGTTACCATACAAAAATTTGATCCTTACATCAACATCGACCCAGGTACTTTAAACCCATACGAACATGGAGAGTGTTTTGTAACCGACGATGGTGCCGAAACCGATCTTGACCTTGGCCATTACGAACGTTTTTTAAACATCCCGACATCACAGGCCAATAATGTTACCACCGGCCGCATTTACCAAACCGTAATTAATAAAGAAAGAGCTGGCGATTACCAGGGGAAAACCGTGCAGGTAATTCCACACATAACTGATGAAATAAAAAACAGAATGCTTTTGCTGGGCAAGGGCGGCAAATACGATATTGTTATAACAGAAATTGGCGGTACCGTAGGTGATATTGAGAGTTTACCTTTTGTAGAAGCCGTTCGCCAGATACAGTGGGAACTGCCCGAAGAAGATTGTATGGTGGTGCATCTTACCCTTATCCCCTATTTAAAAGCGGCCAAAGAATTAAAAACAAAACCCACACAACACAGTGTGCGTATGCTTAGCCAGGAAGGCGTTCATCCAAACGTAATTGTTTGCCGCACCGAACATCCGCTTACAGAAGACCTGAAGAAAAAAATTGCTCTTTTCTGCAATGTAAAACCCAATGCAGTTATTGAGGCTATGGATGCCAGTACTATTTACGAAGTACCATTAAAAATGCTGCAGGAAGGCCTGGATGTGATCGTGCTGAAAAAATTACAGATCAATGGTTATGCAGCACCCGAACTTACCAAGTGGCGTGCATTTTTGGATAAACTGAAATACCCACAGAGCAAAGTAAAGATTGGTCTTATAGGAAAATATATTGAGTTGCAGGATGCTTATAAATCCATCCTGGAATCTTTTATACATGCCGGTGCCATTAACGAATGCAAAGTGCAGATCGTAAATGTACACAGCGAATTTATTACCGATGAAAATGTGCAGGAAAAATTAAAAGACCTGGATGGTTTATTGGTAGCACCTGGTTTTGGGAACCGTGGTGTGGAAGGAAAGATCATTGCAGTAAAATATGCCAGGGAAAATAAACTGCCATTCTTTGGAATTTGCCTAGGCATGCAAATGGCAGTTATTGAATATGCAAGAAATGTACTTGGCTGGACAGATGCACATTCTACCGAAATGGACAAAGCAACAACCCACCCGGTAATTGACCTGATGGAAGAGCAAAAAAATATTGTAAACCTGGGCGGCACCATGCGCCTGGGAGCATATCCCTGCGAAATTCAGGAAGGCAGTCTTGCCCATAAAATTTATGGCACAAAAGAAATAAGTGAGCGCCACCGCCATCGTTGGGAGTTTAACAATAAATATATAGCTGATTTTGAAAATGCAGGCTTAACCCCCAGTGGAAAAAATCCCGCAACAGGTTTGGTGGAGATTGTTGAACTGAAGGATCATCCATTCTTTATTGGTGTACAATATCACCCAGAACTGAAAAGCACGGTAGAAAATCCGCAACCAATTTTTGTACATTTTATAAAAGCTGCAAAAGCCTTTGCCGATAAAAGAGATGCGGTAAAAAATCCTTTGTTGCAGAGTGAGATGATTTAGCCCCCTCCGCCCCCTAAAGGGGGAACTGTGGAGAAGATTGAAGCGATGACCGTGTTTACTTTTTTTGGGACAAGCTTTTTGTTCTTAACTCATCATCCTTGTGTCACTCACTTGTACCGCATACCTTTGTGCATCAATTTAAATCTCACGAAAAAAAATCCGTGTAAATCTGTGAAATCCGTGGCAAATAAAAAATAATCTGTGGCAACAACAAATAAAAAACTTTCAATGGACGAACTCAACCGCAAAACGGTTGAAGAATTTAAGCAGTCTGATAAAACACCACTGATTGCTGTGCTGGAAAATATCCGCAGTGCTTACAATGTTGGCAGCGTGTTTCGCACAGCCGATGCATTTTTGCTGGAAGCTATTTACATTACCGGTTACACCTGTGTTCCACCACATAAAGAAATAAAAAAAACCGCTCTTGGCGCCGAAGAAAGTGTTGACTGGAAACATTTTACCAATGCAACCGAAGCCATCAAAGCCTTAAAAGAAAATGGTTATAAAGTGTATGCCATTGAGCAAGCTGTGAATAGTCTCATGCTTCAAAAACTGCAATTTGAACCAAATGAAAAAATTGCTGTTATTTTTGGCAACGAAGTAACCGGTGTAGAGCAGGAAACCATTTTACAATGCGATGGCTGTATTGAAATACCACAACTGGGTATGAAGCATTCTTTAAATATTGCAACGGCAGCCGGTGTTGTACTTTGGGAAATTGTAAGAAGCCGTTTATCGTAAAATTGAATATTAAAGCATCAAGTGAGCAAAATAAAAAACTATCTAAGCCTCGTAAAATTCTCCCACACCATTTTTGCAATGCCCTTTGCATTGATTGGATTTTTTTTGGGAATAAAAAGTTTAGATCGGATTCCACATATTAAGGTATTTGAACCCTGGAATCTTTCAGTAGCCTCAAAAACAAGATTATTTTTCTTAGGTAACTCGTGGATATTTTTTTTAGTCATCCTCTGCATGATCTTCGCCCGTTCTGCAGCCATGGCCTTTAACCGCTGGCTCGATAAAAATTTTGATGCAAAAAATCCACGTACTGCAATCAGGGAAATTCCTGCCGGCGTTATCAAATCAAACAATGCATTGTTTTTTGTAATTGCCAATTGCATTTTATTTATTGCCTGCACTTTCTTCATCAATAAAATTTGTTTTTACTTATCGCCGGTGGCTTTGTTTGTTGTTTTGTTTTACAGTTATACAAAACGCTTTACAGCACTATGCCATTTGGTTTTGGGTGTTGGCTTAAGCCTGGCTCCTATTGGTGCTTACCTGGCTGTAACCGGCCAGTTTGCATTGTTACCCATTCTTTTTTCATTCAGTGTTTTATTTTGGGTAAGTGGTTTCGATATTATTTATGCCCTGCAGGATGAAGAGTTTGATAAAATCAATCAACTACATTCTATACCGGCAGCTATGGGCAAATCAAAAGCATTGATGGTTTCAAACCTGTTGCATGTATTGTCTGCAACCTGTGTTATTTATGCTGGTGTTTATGGTCATTTTGGATTGTGGTATTGGATTGGCGTAATAATATTCTGTGGCTTATTAATTTATCAGCATACATTGGTAAAACCAAACGATTTGAGAAAAGTAAATATGGCTTTCTTTACCACCAATGGCATTGCGTCGGTTGTTTTCGCCATCTTTGTAATACTCGATTTATTCTTATCATAAACATGGCCAGAATACTTGCAATAGATTATGGCGGTAAAAGAACCGGCCTGGCAGTTACTGATCCTTTGCAGATCATTGCTACCGGTTTGGAAACTATTGAATCCCGGGAACTGATCCCCTGGCTAAAAAGATATTTATTGCAGGAAGAAGTTGAACTCATCATCATCGGCCTGCCCAAAAATTGGGATGAATCCGATACGCATGGCACACCGCTGGTGGAAGCCGCTATCAAAAAAATACAAAAAGAATTCCCCGCAATGCCGCTCAAAACTGTGGATGAACGATATTCTTCTAAAATGGCCAAAGACGCTATGCTGGAAATGGGCATGAAAAAGAAAGACCGCCGGGACAAAAAAAATGTTGATTTAATTGCCGCTACCATCATCCTCCAGGAATATCTTCAGTCCATTTAACCTAAATTTGCAGGATGATTCTTCCAATAGTAGCATACGGTTCGCCTGTTTTAAGAAAGGTTTGCGATGATATTACACCCGATTATCCCGGACTGGATAAACTCATCGCAGATATGTGGGAAACCATGTATAATAGTAATGGTGTAGGTTTGGCTGCCCCCCAGATCAATGCTCCCGTTCGTCTTTTTGTAATGGACAGCGAGCAGATTTTTGAAAACCAGGAAGAAGACGAAAAAGACGACTATCCCGATGCTCCCGGCTATAAGGGAGTATTCATCAATGCCCATATAGTAGCACTTAATGGTAAAGAATGGGCTTATAATGAAGGTTGCCTGAGCATTCCTAAAATAAGGGAAGATATAATGCGTAACGAAGAAGTAACATTGGAATTTGAGGACGAAAATTTCAATACACACACCAAAACCTTCAACGGTATTACCGCAAGGGTTATACTACATGAATACGACCACATTGAAGGAAAATTGTTTATTGACTACCTGAAGCCACTCAAGCGGAAATTGATGAAACGCAAACTGGATGACATTTCCAAGGGAAGGATTAAAGTAGATTACCGGATGGTTTTCCCCAAATAAACCCCAATTCATTTATACCTGCCTGTACAAAAAGACGCCCAACCCGGTATTGATTGGCCGCTTTCTAACGTATTGATATTAATTTACTTATCCACAAATAATATTTTTTTATAAATACCCACTTTGAAGTATTGCACAATCCAAATATATACCCTAATTTAGTATCATAATACAAAAATTAACCAGCTTATTTTCACCATTTAAACATCGCTTATGAGAAAAGTACGACTATTATTTTTTTCAGTTGGTATTTTTTTCTCTCTCGGTTCGTTTGCACAAAGTATTACACCTGCAACACTAAACACCACCGGTGGTACGTATATTTTTACGTATTACAGTGTGGAGTGGAGTTTTGGCGAGTCTATGGCTATCAATACCATGACTGACGGCAACTCCAATGTTTTTGTTACTAATGGTATTTTGCAACCGAACACCCACAATCCGGCCACTGTAAACAACACCGGAGTATGGGGCAAAGATGAGATAAGAATACTGCCGAATCCAACACAAAACGTTATTGAGATTGATTTCTTCAGTAAACAAAAAGGAAAGGTAATCATGAATCTTTATGACGAGTCAGGAAGATATGTGGGTACCAAACAGTTTGATTATTTTGGTAATGGCAGCATCCAGAGATGGGACCTTACCCAATATCCATCAGGCATGTACCTCCTGAACATTCACCTGCAGCCCACAGGAACATCAGTGGCTAAAAAAGGCGCTTTTAAAGTGATAAAAATTAAATAAGCCTTTTTGTAAAATTGATAAAAAACCTAAAAACTAAAACTAAATAACACATGAAACAGATTTTATTAACGATAACAGCTTTTTTAGTTACGTTATTGGCTGTAGCGCAGTCGCCCAACCTGTTGAACTATCAGGGTGTGGCCCGTAACACAGTTGGTAATGTATTGCCAAGCCAGCCAATTGGTTTGCGTTTAAGTATATTAGCCGGAGGCCCAACGGGCACACCGGTTTATACTGAAACCAGGAACGTGACAACCAATGCATTTGGCTTGTTTAACGTGCAGGTAGGAAGCCCCGGAGCTATTACAACTACCGGTACTATTGCCGGTATAAACTGGACAGCTTTTGGAGTTGGCAGCGGAACCAAATATTTACAGGTTGAAATTGATCCTATAGGAGGAACAAATTATTTTAATGTAGGATCTACCCAACTGGTTAGTGTACCTTATTCATTATATGCTGCTGCTGCTGCGCCTGTAGGGCCAGCCGGCGGAGATTTAACAGGTACTTATCCTAATCCACAAATTTTATTCCCTTTAATAAAAACATTTAATTTTCCGGCAAGCCAGTTAATTGGTATGACCAATTCCTCTCCAACAGGAACATTAGGTGCTGTAACTGGCAGCAGTGCCAGCACAGATGCTAATGCTACTGCAATAATGGGAACTATGTCTTCTACCTCACCAGGTGGCTTTTCGGCTGGTGTAAGAGGTGTTAATAATGGCACCGGTGGTTTAGGAATAGGTGTTTATGGTAGTCAGGCAGGAAGCGGCTGGGGTGTTTATGGTACTGCACCAAATGGTATTGGTGTTAATGGTACAAGTACTGCAGGAATAGGTGTTAGTGGTTCTTCATCGACTAATAGCTCAGGTTCATTTACAAATTCAAACGCCGCAAATACGGCTCCTACTTTGACAGCCAATACAAACGGCGCAGGTGATGCGGTACAGGCAATTAATACAGGTACTGGTAAAGCGGGTACATTTACCATCAACAATGCAGCCAATGCTAATTTTGCTGTTGATGCATTCTCTAACGGTACTAACACTACTGTAAACTCTACTAATACAGGTACTGGTTTTGCCGGTAATTTTACAGTTAATAATGCAGCCAGTACTGCTGATGCATTAAGAGCAACCACTAATGGTACAGGTGCCAGCTGGGCTATCCGTGGTGTTAGTTCTGGTACTAATGGAGCAGCTCTGTTTCAACAAACAAATGCTGCCAATACTTCTAACAACGTTCAAAGTAATCAGGCTGGCTTAGG
This sequence comes from uncultured Chitinophagaceae bacterium, assembly GCA_963715585.1. Classification (GTDB taxonomy): domain Bacteria; phylum Bacteroidota; class Bacteroidia; order Chitinophagales; family Chitinophagaceae; genus Ferruginibacter. The sequence continues at coordinate 2,501,226 of OY970254.1, forward strand.
CCGTGCAGGCTTATTTCAGGCTACAAATGCAGCCAATACAGCAAACGCTTTAGAAGTTACAACAGTTGGTACAGGATATGCTTTAAGAGCAGCTAATACCAATGCTGCGGCTAAAGCTTTACAAACTGTAGGTGCTTTACAGTTAACAGGTATTGGTGAAGGTGCTCCTAATCCTCCCAATTCTTTTAAATTATTAGCAGGTAATGCAGCAGGTGATGCAACCTGGCAACATGCTTCTGCAATAGGTTTGGCAAGTGGTTCTGGTACTTTAAACTTTTTACCAAAATGGAATCCAAATGGAACTACGCTAAGTAACTCACAGATATTTGATGATGGAACAAATGTAGGAATAGGTACTACCACTCCAGGTGCCGGACTTGTTGTAAGCGGTACTGGAATATGGAAAAGTGCAATAGGAATACAGAATACAACAAGTGGTATGGAATGGAGAATGAATGTAAATGGTACTACTTTTGGTATCACTAAAATTCCAGGATCTACTTTCACTCCTTTACAGTTATTTAGTACTGGTGGAATGGATTTCTCTAATTCAGCAGGTACTTCAATTGCAAGGTTATTGGATAATGGCAATGTGGGAGTTGGAACAACTGCTCCTCAACATACTTTATCTGTGGGCCCTACAACTGCCGATGCACAAGGTGTAATGGTAAGAGGTTTTGGTAGTGGTCCTTTAAACTGGAAAGGCGGTGGAGCATTTGGTAATACAACTGCAACAGCAATACTGGGAGAATTAAACGGGGTAGCAACAATTGGTGGTCACAACAGCAATCTTTCTGCATGGACTCCATTTGTAATAAACCCGGTGCCTGGTAACAATGTAGGTATTGGTACTGCTGCTCCTGCTTATGCTTTAGATGTTAACCATAACGGAGCTACTGGTCTGCACGTAAGATCTCTTGCAGCTTTCTCTGTTATAGATCTGGATGCTGCAAACGGCGATGCTGCTTTGCGTTATCAAAGTGCAGGTTCAACACGCTGGAATGTGCGTAATGCTCCCGGCAGTAACGATTACCAGATTGTAAGAAATAACTCTTTACCAGCTAATGTTACCATTAACAATGGTACTGGTTTTGTGGGTATTACTCAAACTACACCTGCTTACCAGATGGACGTTTTACATACAGGAGCAAATGGTATCCGCAGTCAGTCGAGCAGCAGCTTCTCTGTTGTGGATATTGATGCTGCAAATGGTGATGCTGCTTTACGTTTCCAGAAAGCCGGAGCCGGCCAGTGGAACATGCGCAACCGCCCTGCTGATGATTATTTAGAAATATTTGAATTAGGTGGTGGCGGAAGCCGTATGGTTATACAGGATGGAACTGGTTTTGTAGGTATTGGTACCTCTGGTGCAACTACATCTCCTGCTTATCAGTTAGATGTTGAGCATGGTGGTGCAACCGGTATCCGTAGCAAATCAACCGGAACTTTCTCTGTAGTTGATATTGATGCTGCCAATGGTGACGCTGCTTTACGTTTCCAGAAAGCTGGTGCCGGTCAGTGGAATACACGTAACCGCCCAGCTGATGATTACTATGAAATTTTTGAATTAGGTGGTGGTGGAAGCCGTATGGTTATACAGGATGGAACTGGTAATGTAGGTATTGGTGAAACTACCAACCCAACTTATAAATTAGATGTGTTACATGGTGGATCGACCGGTATCCGCAGCCGTTCAAGCAGCAGCTTCTCTGTTGTTGATATTGATGGTGCAAGTGGTGATGCTGCTTTACGTTTTATTGCCAATGGTGTTAACCAATGGAATACACGTAACCGTCCGGCTGATAACTATTATGAAATTTTTGAACTTGGTGGTGGCGGAAGCCGTGTAGTTATACAGGATGGTACTGGTAATGTAGGTATTGGTGAAACAACCAACCCTACTTATAAATTAGATGTGTTACATGGCGGTGCAACCGGTATCCGCAGCCGTTCAAGCGGTACTTTCTCTGTTATTGATATTGATGCTGCAAATGGTGATGCTGCTTTACGTTTTGCAAAAGCAGGCGTTAATCAGTGGAACATGCGTAACCGCCCTGCTGATGATTATTTAGAAATTTTTGAATTAGGTGGTGGTGGAAGCCGCATGGTTATACAGGATGGAACCGGTAACGTAGGTATTGGTCAAACAACCAACCCAACTTACAAATTAGATGTATTACATGGTGGTGCAACCGGCTTACGTGTACAATCGAGCTCTACTTTCTCTGTTATTGATATTGACGGACAAAATGGTGATGCTGCTTTACGTTTTGTAAAAGCAGGTGTTAACCAGTGGAACACACGTAACAACCCGGGTACTGATGACTACCAGATTTTTGAACTTGGTGGTGGCGGTGAAAGAATGAGAATTGAAAACACAACTGGTAAAGTTGTAGTTAATGGCGATTTCACAGCTTTGGGTGTTAAAGCCTTTACTATGGACTATCCACTTGACCCAACCAACAAAACCTTAATGCATGCTGCTGTAGAAAGTAATGAAGTATTGAATTCTTACAGTGGTAACGTGGTTACAGATGCATCAGGTAAAGCAACAATAAGCCTTCCTGAATATTTTGAAGCTATCAACAAAGATTTCCGTTACCAGTTAACTGTGGTTGGCGGAACTTTTGCCCAGGCAATGGTTAGCAAAGAAATCAGCAACAACAAATTTGAAATTGCTACCAACCAGCCAAATGTAAAAGTTAGCTGGGAAGTAAAAGGTGTTCGTAATGATGCAAGGATGAAGATGAATCCATTTAGTGCAGTTCAGGATAAACCTGCTTCACAAAAAGGTAAATATCTTGATCCTAAATCTTACAGCCAGCCAGAAAGTAAAGGTGTTAGTTTTGATGCAAACTTAAGTTCTTCAACATCTGACATTAAAATTTCTGCTGATAAAAAAGTAACTCCTGCTACAACAGGTGGTAGTCTTGACCAGGGCCCTATCGCTAAACCATCTACTGCTAAAGCTGATAACAGCGGAAGCGTTAGTGATGTAGCTCCTGCAAAAGCAGCTGCTAAAAAAGTTGATATCAGCGGTAGCGTACTGGATACTCCAGCAGCTAAACCAGCTGATAAAAAATTAACAAATGATGGAAGTGTTGCTCCTGATACTAAAAAAGCAGAAGCAAAACCAGTTGCTACACCAACCGGTGCACAAAGCATAAATGGCTAAAATCATTTAGTACTTTCTTAATACCTTGCAGGCATGAAATATTTCATGCCTGCTTTTTTTTGCTTATTATTTTCTATACCCTTATCTGCGCAGCAAAAAAATGACAGTATCTTAACTGTAGGTAAAAAAGCCATAACACTAAGTGAAGTAGTTGTAAATAACAAGCTGAACGTACCTGCCTTTATTAACCGTATAAAAAACGACACCAGTTTTTACAAAGCCTTCCGCAACCTGCATATACTGGGCTTTACAGCCATTAACGATATACGTATGAATGATGGTGATGGTAAAATGAAAGCAGGCTTAAGAAGTACCACCAAACAACTGCGCCGCAATAATTGCCGCAGCATGCAAATCGTTGAAGAAGAGGTTACCGGCGATATTTATGATGAGAACAGGCAGTTTAATTATTACACAGCACAAATGTATGCTTCACTTTTTTTTACAAAAGATTCTGTTTGCGGCGAGAATAATATTGTAACCGGAACGGATTTCAGTACAAAAGGAAAATCCGGATTGGAGAAAAATAAAGAGCAATTAAAAATGCTTTTTTTTAATCCCGGCAAAAGAATAAACGGCCTTCCCTTCATCAGCAATAAAACCGCTATTTACGATGATGAACTTGCCGATAAATACGATATGAGCATCGATTTCAGCATGTTTAAAAATACCAGTTGTTACGTTTTTACCCAACAAGTAAAGCCTGAAAATAAGAGTGATGTGGTGGTAGATGAAATGACCACCTGGTTTAATGACGAGACTTTTGAAGTGGTAGCCCGTAATTATTCACTAAGCTACAGTGCCGGTGTATATGATTTTAAAGTGCTGATGGAAGTGGTGATGACAAAATACGGGGAGTATCTTGTGCCATCACTTATACGCTATGTTGGCAACTGGAAAGCCATTTTTAAACCCAGGGAAAGAGGCGTTTTTACCGCTACCCTTTTTGATTTTAAGTAAACCAGTCATTGCTTATTAGTCATTGGTCATTGAGTCATTGGCCATTAGCCATTCATAATTCTAATGGTTTAGGCTTCAGTTCTTCGCTTAGATAAATAACCAATAACTCAATGACCAATGACTTAATTCATTTCTGAAAATCTTAACTTTTTGATACGTAATTTTAAATCATGAAAAATCTTTTGAGAAATATCCTTCCAGCGCTATTTACTTTTCTTGCATTTAATGTATCTGCCCAAACAAATGGCCGCGATTTTAAAGCTATTGATGCTTATGTAAAAAGCCTGGGGCCCCTGGATAGTATGAGTATGGGTACTATCAATAATGTGGTAAGCAATAAGTTTACCGATAAAATAGATAAAGCAAGGGCTATTTACTACTGGATAGCCAACAACATCACTTACGACGTTAAATCAACCCGTAACAACAATAAATTAAAGAATACACCTGCAGATGTTTTGCTAACACGCAAAGCCACCGGTATTGGCTTTGCCAACCTGTTTCAGGATATGTGCAGCAGTGCCGATATCCGTTGCCTTACTGTAGATGGCTTTGTTAAGTATAACACGCAGCAGATAGGTGAAAATGACGAAGAGATCAACCATAGCTGGGCTGTGGTGCAATTGGGGCAAAGCCCCGAAGACTGGTATTATGTTGATCCTGCTTTTGGCAGCGGCTACCTGAATGGAGATATGAAAGAGTTTACGAAAGCTTATACAGATGCTTATTTCTTTACAGAAAAAGAAACTTTTAACCTGCAGCATTTCCCCGATAACAACGCCTGGAAACTGGGCAGCGGCCCAAAAAGCAAAAAAGATTTTTTTGATATGCCGGTTGTGAGAGCAGCTGCAATTGAATTGGGAATTAAAAAACTTTCGCCAAACGATGGTAAAATAAAAGCTAAAGTGAATAAGGCGGTAAAGTTCAGTTTTACATTAAAAAGCACTGAAGAGATAACCAAGGTAGCTTTAGGTGTGGGTGAAAAGAAAAAATATAAGGTTCAGGAAATTGAATATTCCAACTCGGGAAGTGTACTTAGTTTTACCTATAAGTTTCAGGATGCAGACTCGGGCCCGCTGACAGTATTTGTTAACGGGAAGGAATTTGTTTTGTATTATGTGGAGGTGGAGTAAAAAAAAGCTCCAATTTTCATTGAAGCTTTTTTATAAATTATGCCCTTTGTTTTACCGGGGCTTTTTTCTTTACTTTTTTTAAGGCAGCATTAATATCCTTGCTGAGGTTTTCGTAAGTGGCTTTACCTGCAACCATTTCGCCATTAACGAAAAAAGCAGGAACATCCCTTACCCCTTTTTCAATGCCTTCATTCAGGTCGTTACGCACCTGCCATCCATAAGTTGAATTGATGAGTTCTTCCAGAAAATGTTTATTGCTGATACCGGCTTCTTTTGAATACAGCTTTAAACTGGTTGTACCCAGCTGGCGGCGGTTATCGAAAAGAATATTGTGCATTTCCCAAAACTTACCTACCTGCGAAGCTGCCACTGCGGCTTCTCCTGCTTTCATGGAGCGTTGGTGAATCCTCGTCATTGGAAAATGACGGAACTGAAACCTGATCTTACCTTCAAATTCTTCCAATAATTTCTTTACTACTTCATTAGCTTTTGCACAATCTTCACTTTCATATTCTCCGAATTCCATCAGGGTTACTGCTGCATCGGGGTTACCTACAAAAACATCTTTTGGTGGGATGATCTCTACCACTTCTTTTACTTTCATTGCCATAGTATTTGTCTTTTACCTGTTGTATAAACAACTTTTATAAATGTATTACGCTCTTTAATTTTTCTTTTCCTTTTGTGCAGCTTCTTTGATGGGTTCATTTCTGAAAACCACCGTTCCGTCGAACACATCAACCAACACCGGCCTTGTTTTATCTATATCGGCAGCCAGTATTCTTTTGCTGAGCTGGTTTACAATTTCCTTTTGGATAAGGCGTTTTAAAGGCCTGGCTCCAAATTGGGGATCGTAACCGTTCTCAGCTAAAAAGTCGAAAACATAATCGCTGAACTGTAAATTGATTCCGTTTGCTGCAACCAGTTGTTTTAAACCATCGAGCTGCAACCTGATAATGCCCTTGATCTCTTTTTTCATTAAAGGCTGGAACATGATCACTTCATCAATCCTGTTTAAGAACTCCGGACGTATGGTTTGGCGTAACAAGGCCATAACCTCGGTTTTGGTCTTTTGCACTACTTCTTCTTTATTATCTTCGGAAACATTTTCGAAATTATCCTGAATAATATGGCTGCCCATATTTGAAGTCATAATGATGATCGTATTTTTAAAGTTAACCATACGACCCTTGTTATCAGTCAGCCTGCCATCGTCCAATACCTGCAAAAGTACGTTAAAAACGTCAGGATGTGCTTTTTCAATCTCATCTAACAAAATTACGCTATATGGCTTGCGTCTTACAGCCTCGGTCAGCTGCCCACCTTCCTCGTAGCCAATGTAGCCCGGAGGTGCACCCAAAAGCCTGCTCACCGCATGTTTTTCCTGGTATTCGCTCATATCTATCCGGGTCATCATACTATCGTCATCAAATAAATAATCGGCCAGGGCCTTTGCCAATTCTGTTTTACCCACACCTGTAGTTCCCAGGAAAATGAAAGAACCGATGGGTTTTTTGGGATCCTGTAAACCCGCCCTGCTGCGCCGGATGGCATCGGAAACAGCTTCAATCGCTTCTTCCTGTCCTACTACCCTTTTATGCAGTTCTTCTTCCAAATGAAGCAATTTTTCCCTTTCGCTCTGCATCATCTTTATTACAGGAATGCCGGTAGCTTTGGCTACATTTTCTGCTATATCTTCTGCATCCACTTCTTCCTTAAGCAGGCGTTTTTCCGTACTATCCGTTAATTGGGCCGTAAATTCATCTACAATCTTTTCCTGTTCCTGCACTTTACCATACCTGATCTCGGCAACTTTTCCATAATCTCCTTCACGTTCTGCCTTATCAGCAGCTAACTTGAGGTTTTCGATTTCAGCCTTGGCATTCTGTATTTTTTCTACGATCTCTTTTTCCTGTTGCCACTTGGCTTTAAACGTATCTCTTTCAACAGAAAGATTGGATATTTCGGTATTTAACTGTTTTAGCTTGTGCTCATCATTTTCTCTTTTAATGGCTTCCCGTTCTATTTCAAGCTGGCGTATCTTTCTATCCAATTCGTCCAGTTCTTCGGGCATACTGTTCATTTCCAGGCGTAGTTTGGCTGCGCTTTCATCAATCAGATCAATGGCTTTATCGGGTAAGAAACGATCGGTTATATACCTGCTCGATAGTTCAACTGCAGCAATAATTGCCTCATCTTTTATCAGCACATGGTGATAGCTTTCGTACCTGTCTTTTAATCCCCGTAAAATGGAAACGGCATCTTCAATAGTTGGCTCATCAATCATCACTTTCTGAAAACGGCGTTCCAGCGCCTTATCTTTTTCAAAGAATTTTTGATACTCACTTAAGGTAGTTGCGCCAATTGCCCTCAGTTCTCCTCTTGCCAATGCAGGTTTTAAAATATTGGCAGCATCCATGGCTCCATCACCACCGCCGGCACCAACCAATGTATGTATTTCATCAATAAATAAAATAATTTGCCCATCACTGGTACTTACTTCTTTTACTACTGATTTTAAACGTTCTTCAAACTCGCCTTTGTATTTTGCACCGGCAATCAATTGCCCCATATCCAATGCGTAAATAATTTTGGATTTCAGATTCTCGGGCACATCGCCATTTACAATACGCATAGCCAAACCCTCTGCTATGGCGGTTTTACCAACACCAGGCTCTCCAACAAGTATCGGATTATTCTTGCTTCTTCTTGATAAAATATGTAAGGTTCTTCTTATCTCTTCATCTCTGCCAATAACAGGATCCAGCTTACCCGATCTTGCCATTTCAATCAGATTTTTTGCATACTTATTTAATGCATTAAACTGTGTTTCGGAAGTTTGGGATGAAACAGTTGAGCCTTTTTTGAGATCGGTAATGGCAGCAACCAAACCTTTTTCAGTAAGGCCTGCATCCTTTAATAATTTTGCGGTGTTATCGCTTCCCTGCAATAAGGCAATCAATAAATGCTCTACACTTACAAATTCATCTTTAAATGTTTTTAAAGATGTTGTGGCACGTAACAAAACATTATTGGCATCACGGCTTAAAGCCTGTGCCGGTTCTCCACCTGAAACTTTCGGAAGCTTCTGTATGGCAGCATTCAGTTTTTCATCAACATAGTTAACATTGATGTTGTTCTTTTTTAGCAAATATTCAATAGGCGAATCCTTGTCATTCAACATTGCTTTTAAGAGATGCTCTGTTTCAATATTTGCATTGCCGGCAGTAAAAGCCAGTTGCTGGGCCTGCTGCAGTATTTCCTGCGATTTTATGGTTAGATTTTGTAAACTCATTTTGTTTTGTTTCTGATACCATCGCAAAACTCAATCCAATAGCTTAAATACGCAATTATGGCATATCCGTGTAATGTAAGCTGCCGCATCAGCACACCCGCAAAGGTTTACCTGCTATTGTTGCAGGCTATCCTTACCGTACCAATTAGACAAAGGAAAACTGATAATTTATCAGTAAAAAGAGTTTATTAAATTTTTAACTGGATAACTTAAATTTGCAGGAATTAAAAAAGAATTTAAAGATCAAAAGACAGGAAAGAGATTGTACTCTTCTGGAAAACAAAATAATGAAAAAACTGATTGGCTCAGTTTTACTGAGCGGCCTTATTTTTACAGCCACGGCACAGAAAAAAAGTAAATTACTATCAGGTATGTACCTCCAATGGGGCTACAACACAGAATGGTTTACCAAAAGTAATATACATTTCAATAGTGTTGTAAATGGTGTTCCTCACAATTTTACAATTTACAAAGCCAAAGCGCACGATAGAAGCGATTTAGATGGAATTGTAAAGAAGCCACTTGAAGTGTCTGTACCGCAGTACAATTACCGTGTTGGTTTTTACCTGAATAAAAAACATACAAAAGCCATTGAGATTAATTTTGATCACACCAAATACATAGTTTACAATGACCAGGTAGTACGTGCCAAAGGTCATATTGGTAATGATTACTTTGATAAAGACACTTCATTTGCTTTTAACGAGGTTCATTTTGAACACACCAACGGAGCTAATTTTTATCACATCAATTATGTTCGGCAATACGAACTAAAACGGAATGCCAGGCGCCCGGTTTTTACTGCTTTATGGAAAGCAGGAGCAGGCATATTAATACCGAAAACAGATATTACGCTAAGCAACAAAAGGGTTGATAATCGTTTTCATGTGGCTGGTTATTGTTTTGGTGCCGAAGGTGGTGCCAGGTGGTTTTTTATGAAACATCTATTTTTAGAAGGAACTGCTAAAGTTGGCTTTGCAAATTATGTAAATGCGCTGGGCGCAGGCAATGGAAAAGTAAATCATAGTTTTGGATACCTTGAACTGATTGGCACATTAGGTTACGATATTAATTTTTAGGCAAATTGATAAATAAATAAAAGCCTCCGAAGTTTCGGGGGCTTTTGTATTTTTATAGAAATGCAAAATATGGCTGATCATAAAAAAACAAAATTAGCACCCGTTAAAGTTTATTACAGGCGGCTTTGGAAGAATGCCATTTTTGGGACAAGCATAATGCTGTTTTGTTTGTTGATTGGTGTGCTGGGATATAAATTAACAATACCAGAATTGGATTGGTACGACAGCCTTTTGAATGCCTCTATGATTTTAAGCGGCATGGGGCCAATGATTGATGAGTGTATAGAACTATCCAATACTGCCAAAGTTTTTGCATCGCTCTACGCCTTATTTAGTGGTGTAGCATTTATAAGTACCATTGGTATTTTAATTGCCCCCATTGCACACCGCTTTTTTCATAAACTGCATTTAGAAGATACAGACGATCAGTGAGCGTAATTCAAAAACATACTGAACTGATTAAAAAACTGGCAACTAACCTTGGTTTTGATTATTGTGGAATTGCCAAAGCACAATTATTAAATGAAGATGCCAGGCGCCTGGAACAATGGCTCAGTAAGGGTATGCATGGCAACATGCAATACATGGAAAATCATTTTGACCTGCGGATAGATCCTTCAAAACTGGTACCCGGTGCAAAATCGGTTATTACTTTATTACTGAATTACTTTCCGGAAAAAGAACAATCCGAAGCTGCTCCTAAAATATCTAAATATGCATGGGGGAATGATTACCATGAAGTGATAAGGTCTAAACTGAAACTGTTTTTACAAAACATAAAAGATCAGGTTGGCGAAATTAATGGCCGTGGCTTTGTTGACAGTGCCCCGGTGCTGGAGAGAGCATGGGCGCAAAAAGCGGGTATTGGCTGGATTGGCAAAAACGGGAACCTGATTAATAAACAAAGTGGTTCGTTTTTTTTTATTGCAACCTTGGTTATTGACCTGGAATTAAACTATGACAATGCTTTTGTAAAAGATTATTGCGGCACCTGCACAAAGTGTATTGATGAATGCCCTACTGAAGCCATATTGCCAGACAAAGTAGTTGACGGTAGTAAATGCATCTCTTATTTTACCATTGAACTTAAAGATGCACTGATACCTGAAGCACAGAAAGGTAAATTTGATAACTGGATGTTTGGTTGCGATGTTTGCCAGGATGTTTGTCCCTGGAACCGTTTTTCAAAAACAACTTCAGAGATCAGTTTTACACCAATTTCGGAAATATTAAATTTCTCAACCAGCGATTGGGAAGAATTGACTGAAGAATCTTTCAAAACCATTTTTAAAAATTCTCCGCTTAAAAGAGCTAAGTTTGAAGGCATAAAACGCAATCTGAATTTCATTAAATATTAGTATGAACCCTGGCATTCAAAAGCTTTACAATCTTGCAGATAAGCCTTACAGGCTGATCATTGGTTTAATGAGTGGCACTTCACTGGACGGGCTGGATATTGCCTTATGCAAAATTAAAGGCTGTGGACAAGACACTAAACTGGAGTTGCTGAAGTTTGAAACTGTTTCTTATACCGATGATTTTAAAAATGAGGTAAGAAATGTTTTTTCGAAAAAACAAATTGACCTTGAAAAGCTTTGCCTGCTTAACCCCTGGATAGCTTTACAGCATGCCGGAATGATAAATACCTGTTTACAAAAATGGAATATTAAAAGCAGGGAAGTTGATCTGATAGCCAGTCATGGACAAACCATTTATCATGCGCCGCAAAGATTACATCAGCAACAAAAATTCGGTAATGCCACTTTACAAATTGGAGATGGTGATCACCTGGCTGTTGCAACCGGCATCATCACCATCAGCGACTTCAGACAAAAAAATATTGCAGCTGGTGGCGAGGGCGCTCCCCTGGCGGTTTACGGAGATCATATACTTTTCAGCAAAAAAGGCGAAGACCGGATTTTGTTAAATATCGGCGGCATTGCAAATTTTACTTTTTTACCCGGCGGTGATGAAAATATTTTGTGTACAGATGTAGGGCCGGGTAATACATTGATGGATGCTTATATGCAGGAACAATTTCCTGAAAGTTCATTTGATAAAGATTCGCAGGTTGCAAAAGCCGGCACCGTAAATGAAGATTTATTAGCTGCACTTAAAGAACATGATTTCTTTAAACAGGATTTCCCAAAAACAACCGGCCCCGAGTTATTTAACCTGATCTACTTGCAACAAGCAAAACAAACAGGCGGCACAGCATTATTATCTGCAGCAGATACCATGGCCACACTCAATAGATTTTCGGCCGATATGATTGTTGTTGCAATTAAAGCTTGCTTGAAAGGTAAAACCAGCATTAAAATATTCAGCAGTGGCGGTGGTATTCATAATCCTTTACTGATGCAGCATTTACAGGAACAATTACCTGGCTGCACTTTTCAAAGCACAGCTGAAACCGGCGTAAATCCAGATGCAAAAGAAGCAGTATTGTTTGCCTTACTGGCTAATGAAAGTGTATGCAGTGATGTTTCAGCTGCTGAAATAAAATTACCGGGAATTCCTGCAGTTGCAATGGGAAAGATCAGCTTTCCTGCTTAGTTACTTTCTGCATAAGATTTTAAACTATTCAATGCATCTTCATATCCTTGCCCGCTTATCTTTTCAATAAAAATACCATAGAATTTTTCCCAGGGATACCATTTTAATTTTATGAGTACATTCCATTCTGCCTGAACCTGGTTGCTGTCAGCTAAAGGCAAAACACTGATTGTATTCTGTACATCATTTTCTCCCGATCGTTTTAAAATGGCAGCAATTGAATTATTGCTTTTGCTTGTTATTTCTACTGTATTTTTTTTGCCTTTTGAATCCCATTCGCAGGAATTACTTACCCCATCAGCACCTGTATTAAATTTAATTTTTGCAGAATCATTGATAAAAACCGGTTGCCAGTGCTTCCAGTTCTGCAGGTTATTTATTTCGCTAAAAACCTTACCAGCAGGGGCGTTTATCACTACAGCCCTGGTAACCATCAGCTTTGATGGAATAAATAAGGAGAGAATTGTTATAAAAATAAACAAGCCAGCCAATACTATAAAAAACCCTTTAAATAACCTCATACTATTCCCATTTAAAAACTTTGATGGCTACAATGTAAACAATAATGCCCCATACTAATAAAATACCAATTTCGGTTCTCACATCCCATAAATTCTGTCCTTCAAAAGCTACAGCCCTCATGGCAGTGTTTAAGTGTGTAAGCGGCAATGCTTTTGAAATGGGTTGCAACCATTTTGGAAAAGCCTCTACCGAAAAAAATGTGCCCCCCAATAAAAACTGCGGTAATGTTATCAGGTTGGCTAAAGGCGGTATTGTGCTGTCGCTTTTTGCCAATCCGCTTACTATAAAACCAAGCCCCATAAATATTACCAGGCCTATAAAGCTCAGCAGCAGCATTTCCATTAATGTTCTAAATCCATTTACCAATGTAAATCCAAATATGTAATAACCAGCCAGGATGATAACTATAGCAGTAACCATCTGAAATATCACTCTTGACAAACCTTCGCCTAAAATAATATGTGTACGGCTGATGGGTGTTGCAAAAAAACGTTTGAGCACTAAAGTATTTCTCAGGTTAAAAAACATAAAGGCTACTCCAAAAACGCCCGAGCTCAGCAGTGAAAAACCTAATTGTCCCGGAAGAATAAAATCAATTGTTTTATATTCTCTTACCACTTCTCTTTTTACCGGCTGCACAGGATCCGCTTTAACATATGCAGGCCTGTTGGCAAATTTTGCATTATTAATCTCATCGCTGATGCCGTTTAAAATAGGCAATACCTGCGGCCATTTATCATCACTGGCACTGGTACTGCTGATAGTGTATTGATAGGCTGAAGCAGAATCGGTTGGCCTGGTAATTTTAATAACCCCGGCTATTTTACCTTTGAGCAGGCTAGATCGTAATTCTTCATCAGTTGCAAACCTTACAATTTTTATACGTTTGCTTGTTTTAATGGAATCAAATAATGCATTTGCAGTGTCGCAATTTTTGTCAATCGCAACTTTATATACCGGAACTCCGCCTCCATTGCCAATAAAACCAAATACCAGTATAAAAATAAATGGAAAAACAAAACTGAACACAACTGCCGACGGACTCCTGAAAATAGCTCTTAAACTGGCTTTGGTAATGGCCAGCATGGCTCTAACCTGGCTGTATTTTTGCATAAGCTGCTTTAATTGAGGCGTAAAGCTATTGGTAAAAAAGGATTCAAAAAAATTTGCAAGCTTCCGACATGTGTCGTATATTTGTATGACAAATGTCAGACAGATGAAAAAAAAGGTAAAAATCACCAGTTACAAACAAGGTAATTCCGTATCAAAAATAGAAGAACCAATGCCTGTTTACCGCAGTGTAAAGGCATTACCCCAGGTAAAAGATTTTACCTACAGCGAATTTAAAAAAATTGCCGATAAAACTCCCTTTACGCAGGCAGAATGGGCTTCTATACTTCATGTAAGCGAGCGCACATTACAACGTTATGCAAAAAATAACGGCAGTTTTGCTCCTATCAATGCTGAACGTGCCGTTCAAATTGAAAAAGTAATAAAAGAAGGTAAGATTACTTTTGGCAAGGTTGAGAATTTTTACAATTGGCTAAAGCGTAACCCATATATGCTGGAAGGAAACCTGTCATTTAGCTCGCTTACTTCGTATGAAGGCATCCAAAAAATATTAACCCAATTGGGAAGGATTCAACACGGCATTTTAGCATGATTATTTACAGACTGGCGATTGAAGCATTTAAAGATGATCTAAGTGGTACCGGCTCCAAATTGTTTGGTGGCAGGTGGAATCATCCAGGATACCCGGCTATTTATACTTCAGAGAATATATCCCTGGCAGTTCTAGAAATTATAGTGAATGCTGATAAAAATTATATTCCTCCCGGTTATTTCCTGTTAAAACTGCAAGTTCCGGACAACCTTCCTTTTAAACTCATCACACAAGCCGGTTTAAAAGAAAAATGGTATACCGATTTTGAATATGCTCAATTCATAGGATCAAAATTTTTAGAATTAGGCAAAGAGGCTATTTTAAAAATGCCATCGGCAATTGTAAAAGATGAGTATAATTATTTATTAAATCCTGCTCATACAGATTTTAAAAAAATAACCATAAAAGAATCAACCCCTTTTGATCTTGATATAAGATTATTGAAAAAATAATGAATAATACCTACCTCCTTCTCGGCAGCAATATGGGCAACAGCAAAGCCAGTTTATTAAAAGCTGTTGCGCAAATAGAAAAGCAAATCGGTAAAGTAATCCGTCAATCGGGTCTTTACAGCACGGCAGCATGGGGCAATACCAAACAACCCGATTTTTTAAACCAGGTAATTATTGTTGAAACAAAATTATCGGCCCAGCAAACCATGCAAACCATTTTAAATATCGAAAAAAAAATGGGGCGTATCAGAACCGTTAAAAATGCACCCAGGGTGATAGACATTGATATTTTATTTTTCAACAAAGAAATAATTGAACAGGAACATCTCTGCATCCCTCATCCGCAAATCCAGAACAGGCGCTTTGTGCTGGTACCACTCAACCAGCTATCACCTAACCTGAAACATCCTGTACTCAACAAAACAGTTCATCAGCTTCTTATTAACTGCCCTGATGTACTAAATGTGAAAAAGTTTTAAGAGCATAAAAGCTGTTTCCGCTTATTTTGCAGTTCTATCTGCGTATGAAGTATAATTTTGTTACTATAGAAGGAAATATCGGTGCCGGTAAAACCACACTGGCTCACTTGCTAAGCAAACATTTTAACGCCCGGTTGATATTGGAAGAATTTGCTGACAACCCTTTTCTACCCAAATTTTATGAAAACCCCAGCCAGTATGCTTTTCCACTGGAATTGTTTTTTATGGCAGAACGATATAAGCAGCTGAAAGACCTGTTGCAGACAAAAGACATGTTTCAGAACATAACCATTTCTGACTATCTTTTTACCAAGTGTCTACTATTTGCCAAAGTAAATTTGCCGGATGAAGAATTTCGTTTGTACCAAAAACTTTTCGAGATCATTAATCCACAGATTGTACAACCCGATATTGTTATTTACCTGCACACACCAGTAAAAAAGCTGCAGGAAAACATTAAAAAACGCAATCGTGATTATGAGCAATCCATTCCAAACGATTACCTGTTTACTTTACAGGAAACCTATACCCAGTACATAAAACAGCACAATATTAAAACACTTTATGTAGATGCCGGAAATGCCGATTTCCTGGGTAATGAGGAGCATATGAAAATTATTATTAACGCACTTGATAAAGAATATGAAGATGGGCAACATTATTTAACTTTGCCCTAATCATTACAAATGAGCAGCAAACTACCCAAAGAATTCCAACATTTTATTTTTGCAAGATTATTCTTTGTGCTGGGTCTGCGTATGATAACCACCATCGTTATTTACCAGGTTTTTCATTTAGCAAATACATACATGGTAGGCTTTGCCGGCCTTGCCGAATTTGTACCCGCCGTAATTGCGGCTTTATATGCCGGTCACTATATTGATAAGCACAACAAAAAAAATATCCTCGTCTGGTCGTATGCCTGTTACATGATATGTGGCATTACCCTGGCCTTAGTAAGCCTGCCCTGGTTTGGGTTCAGTAATACCACACAGCTTACCGTAATTTTAACAGTAGTTTTTTGTACCGGCATCATCCGTTCTTTTGCCGGCCCATCGGCTAACAGTATGATTGCGGCCATTGTTCCCCGTGAACAATTACAAAAAGCCATCTCTTACAATTCATCCACCTGGCTTATTTCATCTATTGGTGGCCATGCCGTAGGCGGATTGTTGATTGCAGGTATCGGTATTTCCAATGCCTATTTTGTAACTGCTACATTAATATTAATTGCGGGTATTTTTGCTTTACAGTTATATCCCAAGCCTCCTGTACAAAACCTGGAAAAGGAGCCCATGCTCACCTCCATTAAAAAAGGATTTTCTTTTGTTTTCTCCAACAAGAATTTACTGGGCGTGATCTCTTTAGATCTCTTTGCCGTACTTTTCGGCGGAGCCAGTGCTTTTATACCCGAAGTGGCGTCAACCATTTTACATACAAATGCTGTGGGCTATGGCTTTTTAAATGCTGCCATGGACCTGGGCAGTCTCATCATTGTTGCACTGCTTGTAAAATATCCTATGCGCCGCAAACAGGGATTAAAAATGTTGTTATCAGTCGCAGGCTTTGGCATCTGCATCATCATTTTTGGTTTATCAAAAGTTTACTGGTTAAGCTTTATGGCATTGCTTGCTGCCGGCCTCTGCGATGCTGTGAGTGTGGTGGTACGTGGCACAATCCTGCAATTATATACCCCCGATGAATTAAGGGGCCGTGTTTCTTCCATCAATTTAATTTTTATAAACAGCAGCAACGAACTGGGCCAGTTCGAAAGCGGTGTTACCTCCCGTATGTTTGGCACTTTACCAGCCATTATTTTTGGTGGCGCTATGTCCGTATTAGTTGTAACAGCTACCTGGCTTAAGTTTCCCAAGTTGAGGAAGCTCGAATATTGAACGACATAACGAGGGAGGAACGACCGAAATTATCCCCTTGAATTAAGAACAAATGATAATGATACAAGCCACAGTTTTTCATGGCATCACCGTTGTGAACTTGTTCTGTTATTAAATTTATTTCCAGTGGAAATGAATTTAATAATCAATCCGTTCATCGGCATACCATTAAGGAACTTTAATTGTGTTTAGCTGAATTCTCATTGATAAAAATCGCTTGCGTATATTTATGCATCAAATGCAAATAAATGAAACACATCAACAACGCTAAAGTCTTTGCAACCCTATTTACATTTATTATTATCACCTTATTCTCAGGCTGCAGATCTGTACCCCAGCTAAAACCCGGAGAAGGATATGTTACCGTAAAAGGAGGAAAAATATGGTACCGTATTTTAGGAGAAGGTAAGCAAACGCCAATCCTTATGCTGCACGGCGGACCAGGTGGCACCAGTAAATCTTTTTATCAGTTTGCTTCTTTAGGCGAAGACAGGCCGGTCATTATTTTTGATCAGCTTGGCAGCGGACGGTCTGGCTATCATACCGACACCACATTACTTAAAGTTGAAAATTTTGTTGAACAGGTAGAAGCGCTAAAAACTTCATTAGGACTGAAAGAATTTTATTTACATGGCCATTCATGGGGCACAGCTTTAGCATTAGAATATTACCTGAAATACCCGAAAGGTATTAAGGCCATCATTTTTAACAGCCCTTATTTTAGCACATCATTATGGAAAGCTGATGCCGATACACTTATCAGTACATTGCCGGATTCCATTCAACTGGCAATTAAAACAGGCGAAAAAGATCACGACTATAAATCGCCAGCCTATAAAAATGCCAATGAAGTATTTTATAAAAATTTTGGTGTGCGAAAGACAAAATTGACAAGTGAACTGGATACATCAACTGCAAAAGGCAATGAGTTTATTTATAATTATATGTGGGGGCCAACAGAATTTACTGCAGCCGGAACCCTTATTAATTACAACCGGGTACAAAGTTTAAAAACCATTAAAGTGCCCACACTTTTTATAACAGGCGAATTTGATGAAGCCCGTCCGGCAACAGTAAAATATTTTCAGAGTTTAGTCCCCAATTCTAAATTTGTTATGATTGAAGGTGCCGGACACGGTACTATGCATGATAACAGAAGCCAAAATATAAGTGCGATAAAGAACTTCTTAGATAGCCTTGAACTTAAATAAATTCAGAAGACAAAAAATTTATAAACCTAAAATGACAAACAGAATTTTAACAATCTTAATCTGCCTGCTTTGCACATTTACATTAAATGCACAAACAGCAAAACCTTTCAGCATTGGAGAAATTAAGACCATAAAATCTACAATCCTTGCTGAAAACAGAACATTAAATATTTATTTGCCCGACGGCTACAGCGATAAAGAGAAATACCCGGTTATTTATTTACTGGATGGCTCGGCCAGCGAAGATTTTCTGCATGTTGTTGGACTGGTGCAGTTTTACAACATGACTTTTAATATGCCCAAAACCATCATTGTGGGTATTGCCAATGTTGACAGGAAAAGAGATTTTGCTTTTCCTACAAAAAATGAAGCTCAGAAAAAAAAATATCCAACAACCGGTGGCTCGGCTAAATTTATTGATTTTCTTGAAAAGGAATTACAACCATACATTAAGGCCAGTTACAAAACAAACGACAGCACCTATCTCATCGGTCAGTCGCTGGGTGGATTGGTTGCATCAGAAATACTGTTGAAAAAACCTGACCTTTTTTCAAACTATATTATTGTAAGTCCCAGCCTTTGGTGGGATGATGAATCTTTATTGAAACAGGCCCCTGCCCTGCTTACCGGCCAAACCGACAACAAAAAATGGGTGTATGTTTCGGTTGGTGCCGAAGGTAAAGAAATGGAAGAGGGCGCTGCCGGCCTGGTGAAGGCTCTCAAAAACTCTGGCAAAAAAAATATGAAAATTGATTTTATGCCTTTGCCAAAAGAAAACCACGCTACTATTTTACACAATAGTATTTATGAGGCGTTTAAAATATTGTACCCTTACAAAGAATAAGCAGTAGGCTTATATTTGCTGATCAAGCTAAACTTTTAAAACTTACCCGATGAAACTTTATGTTAGAAATATGGCTTGCTTAAGTTGCAAAGTAGTTGTAAAGGAAGCGCTGGAAGAACTGGAAATACAACCCCTGAAGGTAGAATTGGGTGAAGTAGAAACCAAAGAAGACCTTACTGACGCAGAAAAGAAAAAGCTGAATGATAAAATTAAGAAAGTAGGGCTGGAATTGCTGGAAAACAAACAGGGCGCCGTTATTGAAAAAATAAGAAAAGTGGTGGTTGACTATGTTTACCACACCGAAGAAAAATTAATCGTGAATTTTTCTGATTACCTCAGCAAAAAACTGAATTACAGTTATACCTATTTAGCAAATCTTTTTTCTGAAGTAGAGGCTTCTACGATTGAGCAATATGTTATTGCTATGAAAATTGAGCGAATAAAAGAACTGATCATGTTTGAAGACATTACGCTTACAGAAATCTCCTATAAATTACATTATAGCAGCGTGGCACATTTATCAACACAGTTTAAAAAAGTAACGGGCTTAACACCTACCCATTTTAAGCAGCTCAAAAAGAAAAGAAGAATCGCAATTCAAAATCTATAATTATGCGGATGTTCATTATTCCTGTGAACAAATCTTTATCCATTGTGTTTAAATAAAAAATGCAGGCTTCCATATTCTTTAGTAAATTGTAATACCAAAACTCACCATTATGCAACGCAGATCATTCCTACGCAATTCAGGCTTAACCCTTGCAGGTCTTGCCTTACTTAATCAAAGTTCACTGGCTTCTTTTTTATTTGATCCCGCATGGAAAATAAAAATGCTTACAGATGATATCGGCATCTTTACCGAAAAAGGTGGCACCATTGCATTTCTGCTTACCAAAAAAGGCATTGTGGTGGTAGATTCCCAATTTCCGGATACAGCCGGGCATTTAATTGAAGAGTTGAAAAAGAAGAACAGCAAACCTTTTAAATATCTTATCAATACACATCATCATGGCGATCATACCGGAGGCAATATTGCTTTTAAAGGTTTAGCAGAACATGTGGTGGCGCATGTAAACTCAAAAGCCAACCAGTTAAGGGTAGCTGGTGAACAAAAATTGACTGCCGATAAATTCCACATCCCAGATATTACTTTTGGCGAAGAAGGCTGGAGTGCCAAAGTGCATAAGGAAACCATCAAAGCCCATTATTTTGGCGCAGGCCATACCAATGGTGATAGTATGATACATTTTGAGAAAGCCAATATTGTACACATGGGCGACCTGGTTTTTAACCGCCGCCATCCGTATATTGACAAAACATCCGGCGCCAATATTGCCAACTGGATAATTTTGTTAGATAAAGCCATTGCCACTTTTGACAAGAGCACACAGTTTATTTGCGGCCATGCTGCTGAAGGTTACGATGTGTTATTAAAGCCGGAAGACCTAAAGGCCTTTGGCGATTACCTGGGCAATGTTTTAAAATTTACAGAAAGCGAAATAAGGTTAGGTAAAACAAAAGAAGAAATATTAAAGGCTCAGGAAATTCCCGGCTCACCGGAATGGAAAGGCAGCGGCATAGAAAGACCACTGGGCGCTGCATACACCGAGCTGGCAGTGAAATAACAGGTGTCTGGCCACAATTATTACTTTGTAATTTTAAGATTACAAGAGTAATAAAAAGTTCATGAATTTAAATTATGCTCGTAGTGGCCCTACACTTCTATTCAGCAGTAACAGGGCTGATCATATTTTTAACCTCCTCGACCCTGTTTGCAGGAAAACCGCCCTGCATGGCATGTTCCATTATGATCTCCTTGTTAGGGGCATTGTAAATACAGTAAATTTTGTCTTCGGTAACAAAACTTTCAACCCATTGAATACTTGACCCAAGTTTATCCAAAACACTGCAGGATTTTTGGGAAATGGCTTTTAGCTCATCTGCAGAAAGTTTACCGGCACCTGGGATTTCTCTTTCAATTACATACTTTGGCATAACGTAAAATATTTAGATAAACAATGTAAGACAATCTATCGTTAAATAAAAGAGCTGTTTTATTTAAGTGCAATTAACTTCTCCAGCACATAATAAACAGCAGGGCAAAAACTACTATTCTTTTGTGTAAGCTGTTGCCGCTTAATTAACACATCTTCATCCGTATAAGGAAAGCGGTGACAGTCTGATGGACGCTCTTCGTAAATAGTACAGTAATTATCGGCACCCAAAAAAGGGCAGGGTTTTGATTTTAAAACATAGTCGCCCTCACTATCAACAAACAGATAGGTGTTGATAAAGTCGCCTTCCTTCATCTTTAAATATTTGGCAATACGTTTAATATCGGGTGTTTTAAACCGGGGCGAATAACTTTTACAGCAATTGGCACATTTCAGGCAGTCTATTTTCTCAAAAGCTTCGTCATGCAGCTCTGGCAATAGTTTCAGCACCTTCCTTTTGTCGGCACGGTGTAAATACTGCTTGTACAGTTTTTGATGATCGGCCGATTTCTTTTCCCAATTTTGCAATAGTTCCTCTTCCATTTGTGCAGGTGTTTTACGGTTTATATCCCCTAAATTTCCACAGGGCAAAAGTAGCGAACTTATTAGCATTAACTCTTGTTGTGTTTTCGTAAATTTGCGGCACCAAATCGGGCTTTAAAAAGCTGCACAAAGATTTAATGTACAAGAGTGCGACGCCAATGAAGCTAAATAGATATTCTTCTGTTTGGTACACAAAAAAAGTAAAACATAATCTACTCCAATTTTCCTTTCAGGAAACGGGAGCATAAAACCACCGCAGCAATATGAATCTTTTTAAAGAACAACAGTACGAATTTGCAGGCCGACACATTGGCCCAAATGATGCCGAAACCAGTGAGATGCTTAAAACGATTGGCATTGATAGCCTGGATGCATTGATAGACAAAACAATTCCGGCAGCCATCCGTTTGAAGAGCCCTTTACAACTTCCGGTTGCGCAAACAGAATTTGAGTACCTGGATGAGTTGAAAAAAATTGCTGCAAAAAATAAAATTTTTAAAACTTATATAGGCCAGGGTTATTACAATACCATTACGCCCAGTGTTATTTTGCGCAATATTTTTGAAAACCCGGGATGGTACACACAATACACGCCATACCAGGCCGAGATTTCGCAAGGACGTTTGGAAAGTTTATTGAACTACCAAACCATGGTTTGCGATTTAACAGGTTTGGAATTAGCCAATGCCAGCTTACTGGATGAAGCTACTGCCGCTGCCGAAGCCATGGCCATGTTGTTTCATCAAAAAAATAAATCGGAAGAAATTGCGTCGCCAAAATTCTTTGTTGATGAATATGTTTTTACACAAACAAAAGAAGTGCTGGTAACAAGAGCAACACCAATTGGTATTGAATTGGTTTATGGCAATTACAAAACTGCTGCATTGGATGAAAGTTATTTTGGCGCCATCGTTCAGTATCCCAACAATATTGGTTCGGTAGAAGATTACCGTGATTTTATAAACAAAGTTCATGCAGTGAATGGTTATGTGGTAATGGCTACTGATCTTTTGGCGCTTACTTTATTAACACCTCCGGGAGAATTGGGTGCGGATGTGGCAGTTGGTTCTGCCCAGCGCTTTGGTGTGCCACTGGGTTATGGCGGGCCGCATGCGGCTTTCTTTGCAACGAAAGATGAATTTAAACGTGGCATGCCGGGCCGTATCATTGGGGTAAGTATTGATGCACAGAACAACCGTGCCCTGCGTATGGCTTTGCAAACAAGAGAGCAACATATTAAAAGAGAAAAAGCAACTTCCAATATTTGTACTGCACAAGCTTTGCTTGCTAATATGGCTGCCATGTATGCTGTATATCATGGCCCTCATGGATTGAAAAAAATCGCACAGCGTATTCATGTTTTAACGGCAGCCATTGCAAGAGGATTAGAAAGCGTTGGTGTAAAAGTATTAACTGCTGATACTTTTGATACCATCACTTTTGAAGTAACAGATATCAACGCATTTAAAAAAACTGCCGAAGACAACCAGGCAAACTTTCATTACAATGCTGATGGCACTGTAAGTTTATCTGTTGATGAAGTTGCCAGCAATTATATTGGTGAAACTGAAAAAAATCTTGCTGCAATCTTCAGTTCAGTGAGTTCTAAAAAATTCAGCCTGCTTTTTGATGAAGCAGATGCTTTATTTGGCAAAAGAACTTCAGCTTACTTAACACACCCGGTTTTTAATACACACCACAGCGAAAGTGAAATGATGCGTTATATCAAATCGCTGGAGAATAAAGATCTGAGTCTAAATACTTCTATGATCAGTTTAGGAAGCTGCACCATGAAATTAAATGCAGCAACAGAATTGATGCCGGTTAGCTGGCCTGAGTTCAGTGCTATTCATCCTTTTGCACCTGCAGCGCAAACAGCAGGATACCAACACATGATTGAAAAGCTGGAAGCTTATTTATCGGAGATAACAGGTTTTACAGCCTGCTCATTACAACCTAATAGTGGCGCCCAGGGCGAGTATACTGGCCTGCTTACCATCAGGGCATATCATGCACACCGAAATGAGAGCCATAGAAATATTGTATTGATACCAATATCTGCACACGGCACAAACCCAGCCAGTGCAATTATGGCTGGTATGAAAGTGGTGGTGGTAAAGAGTGATGATAAAGGATACATTGATGTTGCAGATTTGAAATTAAAAGCAGAAGAGCATAAAGATAATTTAGCGGCACTGATGGTTACTTACCCAAGTACCTATGGTGTTTTTGAAGAGGGCATCATAGATATTTGCCAGCTTATACATGATAACGGCGGCTTAGTTTATATGGATGGTGCCAATATGAATGCGCAGGTTGGGTTAACCAGTCCGGGTATGATTGGGGCAGATGTTTGCCACTTGAATTTACACAAAACATTTGCCATACCACATGGCGGTGGCGGACCAGGTGTTGGACCCATTTGTGTTAATGATAAATTGAAACCATTTTTACCGGGACATAATGTAAACGACACTTTAAAATCTACTAAAGAAAATATACCGGCTGTAAGTGCAGCCCCTTATGGCAGTGCCAGTATTTTACTTATCAGTTATGCCTACATAAAAATGTTAGGCGCCGAAGGTGTTAAAAAATCAACAGAGTACGCCATACTGAATGCAAACTACATGAAGGCAAGGCTTGAAAAGTTTTATACCATCCTTTATACAGGTAGCAATGGATACTGTGCACATGAATTTATTGTTGACCTGAGGCCATTTAAAGTTAGCGTAGGTATTGAAGCAGAAGATGTAGCCAAACGCCTGATGGATTATTGCTTTCATGCTCCCACCCTGAGTTTCCCTGTTCCGGGAACTATTATGATAGAGCCAACTGAAAGTGAAGACAAAGGAGAACTGGATCGTTTTTGCGAAGCACTTATCAGCATCTATCATGAAATAAAAGCCATTGAAGATGGCAAAGCTGATAAGGTTGACAATGCTTTAAAAAATGCACCACATACACAACAGGTTATTTGTGCCAACGAATGGAATCATGCATACAGCAGGCAGGAAGCGGCTTTTCCGCTGGCTTATGTAACTAAAAATAAATTCTGGCCTTCTATTGCCCGTATCAACAATACTTTTGGCGACAGGAACCTTATTTGCACCTGCGAACCAATGGAAAGTTATATGGAAGAGAAAGCATAACACTAAAAATTGGTGTACAGTAAGAGTCCAGTCCGAAACAGGCTGGACTTTTTTTATTAATCTTACTAACAAAATATTGTACATTTCATCATGCAAAATCAATTTCTGTTATACGGAGCAAATGGTTATACCGGTAAACTCATTGCTAAGCTTGCTGCAACTTATAATTTACAACCCATACTTGCCGGCAGAACCGAAGCAAACATAAAACCGCTTGCAGATGAATTACAACTGCCCTACCGCATTATTGATCTGGATAATAAAGAAGCATTAGAAAATGCATTATCAGAAGTTAAACTGGTATTGCATGCCGCAGGCCCTTATTTATATACAGCCAAACAAATGATAGAAGCATGTTTGCAAACCGGTGTTCATTATATTGATATCAATGGCGACATTTCTGTTTTTGAAATGCTGAAAAAATATGATGCTGCTGCAAAAGAAAAAAATATCATGGTAATGCCGGGCGTTGGGTTTGATGTGGTACCAACAGATTGCATTGCATTACAGTTAAAAAATAAAATGCCTGATGCTTCGCATTTAAAACTGGCATTCGCTTCTATTGGTGGCGGCTTGTCTCATGGTACCGCTACAACCATGGCCGGTAAAATTGGCGAAGGTGGGGCTGTAAGGGAAAATGGTAAAATTGCAAGAAAGCCATTAGGACAAAAAGGGATGTGGGTTGATTTTGGAGAGAAAAAATTATTTGTAATGACCATTCCCTGGGGAGATATTTCAACAGCATATACAACAACCAGCATACCCAATATAGAAACTTACACCGGTATGGCACCTAAAGTTTACCGCATACTTAAATTTCAATGGGCATTTAACTGGTTGCTAAGAACAGAATTTGTACGCAATATCATCCGTAAAAAAATAAAAGCTAAACCAGCCGGCCCAAGTGATGAACAAAGGAAAAATAGCAGCAGCCTGGTTTGGGGCGAAGCATGTAATGCATCCGGAGAAAAAATAACCGCTTGTATCAGTTGCCTGGATGGGTATACATTAACTGCCCACAGCAGTTTACTCATCACCAAAAAAATACTGGAAGGAAATTTTAAAGTTGGTTACCAGACACCAGCCGGTTGTTATGGAGAAAATCTGATTATGGAAGTGCCAGGCACAAAAATTATTTAAGGCTTCATCACAATTTGGTTGCATACTAATTTTTATAAGCGTAAATTAAAGCTTCAATCATTAAACTAATTATCATGAGAAAACAACTTGTGTTTGCATTGATCTGCTGCCTGTCGGGCAACTTACTCTTTGCACAAACTGATGCTGTATCAAAGATCAGAAAGGAAGGGCTTGACAATTCCAAAGTAATGGATTTTGCTTTTCGCCTAACGGATGTGAGTGGCCCAAGGCTTACCAATTCTCCCGGCTTTTTCAGAGCAGCTAATTGGGCAAAAGATGAGTTGATAAAAATGGGGCTTGTAAATGCAGCCATAGAACCTTGGGGAGATTTTGGTACAGGCTGGGAACAAACCCGCTGCTACATTGCCATGACTGCACCCTATTACACACCCATAATTGCCATACCACGTGCATGGACAGGAAGTACACCGGGTAAAAAAATAATCAGCAGTGATGTAATACTTATCAGAGCAAAAGATTCAGCAGAGTTGTATCAGAATTATTCAGGAAAGATCAAAGATAAGATTGTAATGTTCTATTCAATGGATACGCTTAAGCCATCTTTTACTGCAGATGGAGGACGTTTTACTGAAGAAGAGCTTACCAAAATGGCCAATTCAAAACCTGATACTGCCCAAAGAAGGGGTGCAAGAACTGTAAGCCCGGAAGCGATGGCTGCCAGAAGACAGCAACAGGCTCTTGCCCGGCAGATGAATGGATTTTACAACATAGAAAAGCCAGCCTTGGTTTTAAGTATGAATGGCAGAGGTAATGATGGGACTTTGTTTGTGCAAAATGGTGGCTCGGTTGACAAAGGCGCAGAAAATAATTATGCCTGGATCATGTTATCCAGTGATGATTATTTAAGAGTACAGCGCCTGGTTGCAGCAGGAGAAAAAGTAGAAATGGAAGCGGATGTAAAGACCAAATTTTATGATAAGGATATCAAAGGATATAATGTAGTGGCAGAAATTCCCGGAACCGATCCGGTTTTAAAAGATGAGATCGTAATGCTTGGTGGCCACTTAGACAGCTGGCAGGGCGCAACCGGCGCAACAGATAATGCGGCGGGTTGTGCAGTAATGATGGAAGTGGTACGCATATTAAAAACTACCGGCCTTCAACCCAAAAGAACCATTCGCATTGCTTTATGGAGTGGTGAAGAGCAGGGACTGCATGGCTCACGCAATTATGTAAAAAATCATTTTGCCGATCCTGCTGATATGGTTTTAAAACCGGATCATGCAAAAATTTCAGCTTATTATAATTTAGATAATGGCACCGGAAAAGTCAGAGGTATTTATTTGCAGGGCAATACTGCAGCAGGCCCCATCTTTTCAAAATGGCTGGAACCATTTTACGACCTGGATGCCAAGACCGTAACGATTGATAATACAGGCGGAACAGATCACCAGGCTTTTGATGCCGTTGGCATTCCCGGCTTCCAGTTTATACAGGATGAGATAGAATACAATACCCGTACACACCATACCAATATGGATACGTATGATCACCTGGTGCCTGCAGATCTGAAACAGGCTGCAACCATTATAACTGCATTTGTTTATAACACAGCTCAACTCGATCAAAAAATCCCAAGAAAAGAATTACCAAAAGCAAGGGGTGCCGGCGGAAGAAACTTTTAGTTAAACAGAGAATAAATAAAAAGGACACATGTAACATGTGTCCTTTTTATTTACAAAGCTTTTTATCAGCTCACAATCATTATTATGCTACTGCTTCTTTCTTTTCTTTAGCTACTGTAATTCTGGTGAATTCTGAGCCACTGAAGATTTTAGCAAGTTTATTATCATTTGTTTTTTTCCACTCCGGAATATTTGATTCAGAAACTATACGCCAGAAATTTTTTGCCTTCAGGTCTTCATAATCATTTGAATCAATAAAAATACCAACAATGGTGTTTCGCTTTTTAAATTCAATTTTAATTGCAGTTTTAGCCAGGTGAGCAGGCTCTAAAAACTTTGAGATCATTTCATTTACCATATACTTATTTCTTGCAAATGTAGGCTAATTAAGGCTCTTAACCCAATTTATTAAATCTGTATGTATTAATTACTTAATAGACTTGTTGACAGGATAAATAATTCTTTGCTAAATCCGGTAACAAACAGCATTAATACTCATACCTGCGCCTACAGAAGCAAACAGAATTACATCGCCTTCATGTAATGCGTGCTCAGGCATCAATCCTTTTCTTACCATATCAAACAAAGTAGGTACAGTAGCCACCGAGCTGTTGCCCAGGTTATGTATACTCATAGGCATAATGTTTTCGGGAACATTTGCAATACCATATAATTTATACAACGCTGCAATAATTGCTTCGTCCATTTTTTCGTTGGCCTGGTGTATAAACACTTTTTTCACTTCATCAATATTTATCCCGCTTGTATCCAGACAAATTTTCATCGCTTCGGGCACATGCTTCATGGCATATTCATATACTTTTCTCCCTTTCATTTTTATATAACGGATTCGTGGATCAGAATCAGGATAAAAAGATTTTCCCAAATTCAGATAATTTACCTCATCCCCGCAATGCGATTGCACGCTGCTGCCTAAAATACCCGATTGGGTTTCACTGCTGTCCCTTAATTCCAGTATGCAGGCTCCTGCCCCATCGGAAAAAATCATGCTATCCCTGTCGTACATATCCAATACTCTCGACAAAGTTTCGGTGCCAATCACCAAACATTTTTTTGCAAGGCCTGCTTTAAAATAAGCATCTGCCTGTATTACACCCTGTATCCAGCCGGGACATCCAAATAAAATATCATAAGGAATGCAGGAAGGGTTTTTTATTTTCAATGCATGCTTAACTCTTGCAGCCAAAGCTGGCATAGCATCTGTTTGAATGGTATGCTTAATCACATTTCCAAAATTGTGTGCCACAATGATCTGGTCAATGGTTTCGGGGTCGCAGCCGGCATCCTCAATCGCCCTCTGGGCGGCAATGGCTGCCATATCAGACGAGTCGATGTTAGAGTCTGCATAACGCCTTTCTTCTATACCGGTAATTTTTTTGAACTTTTCTACAATGATCTGCGGTTCAATATCTAAAATCTTATTATCCTCGGCATAAAAATTATGACCGGTAAAATCACGGTTTGTTTTAACAAAATCTGGTATATAACAACCGGTTCCTGTAATTACAGTGGCTGGCTTATTCTGCATAAAAAATTATTTTAAGACTTTAAAAAGGCAGGTAAAGAATAGCTATAAAAGTACCGTTTTATACTGAAAATAACTGCAAAAACAGTTTCAATTAATAAAATCTACTCAATTAGCCCTAAAAGACTATATTTGCACTTTATTAATACAATACAAATACAAAAAATGGACAAACAACAAGGCACCGTTAAGTTTTTCAATTCTGAAAAAGGATTCGGTTTTATTAAGCACAATGACTCTAACAAAGAAACTTTCGTTCACGTAAGTGGATTAATAAGCGATATTAAAGAAGGCGACAGCGTTGAGTTCGATTTGCAAGAAGGCAAAAAAGGAATGAACGCAGTTAATGTGCAGGTAGTAGGATAATTCCTAAACATCAAAACCTTTCAGGGCTATTCTTAACTGAGTAGCCCTTATTTTATGCCCTTCAGGCAGTCTAATTCCTAATTTTTTACAAAAACTATAAACAATTAAAGCCCGTATGTTGTTTATAGATAATTTTACAGCATAATTAAAACAAAACATGAAAAGAATCTACACATTGCTTGTTTGCCTGGTAATTTCAGGATTAACTTTTGCACAGCCATCCGCTACAGGCAAACGCTCAGAAACAGCTAAAATAAAGCTTAACAACGGCCAGAAAATAGTTGTGGAAAGCACTATTGATATTGAAGCCAGCCTTACAATGGGTATGGAAATGACCAGCAACTCTGTAACAGTGAATGCGCTGGAAGTAAAAAGCAGTAATGCCAGCAACTATATCATCAGCAGTACCCTTACAAGACTAAAGATGACCTCAAACATGATGGGGCAGGCTACCAATTATGATTCTGAAAATAAAGCAAGCAATGATGAGCAAATGGCTAAAATATTTGACGACAAATTAAATAAGGCTGTTGATGTTACCGTTGACAACACGACCGGACTGGCTGTTACAGAAAAGAAAAAAGAGAAGAAAGGTGATGATGAAGAAACAAACCCTGTTGCAGATCTGATGAAAATATTTTCAGACAATGCCTCGGATGATGCAATTGTTTCGGGTGCATTTGAAATGATACCGAAGGGTAAATCAATTGGAGACAGTTGGGCTGATACTGCCACGGGCAAGGATATGAAAACGATACGCACATATACGCTTAAATCAATTTCCGGCAATGAAGCTACAATACAATCCAATATTGTAATGAATGCAGTAAATAAGCTCGATTTTCAGGGAATGGAATTTAATATAAAGAGCGAGACTAAAACAAATGGTGAAATCATAACCGATATATCAACTGGCCTGGTTAAGAAAAGGACTAGTGTTGCTGATATTACCGGCAGCATTCCAATGATGGGACAGGATATGCCGATCAGTGCAAAAGCAACCACAACTACGATTTATAAATAAGCTTATTTTTTTGAGAACAGCCATTGGTAACCTGCTGCGTTAAGCAGGCAAATGCCTCCAATGATCCACCATAGATTATTAAATCCTATTGCATATGAAATTTGTGTACCGCTGGTGCTGCCTATCACTTGTGCAGCACTCCATGCCATGGTATAGTAAGCTGCATATTGTCCCCGGTTGCCTTCAGTACTTCGTGAAATATAGTAAGAGTTCATAAACGGCATAGCAACCATCTCAGCAATCGTTATTAATACCATAGATAAAACAGCAACTGCAAAGCCATGCATGTAGGGCAGATTGAGCATAAAAAATGATATGGCCATAATGATAGAGCCATAGGTCATTAACCGGAGATAGGGCCTCCATCCTTCCAGTTTAAAAACAATTACCATTTCAAAAAGTGCAATAATAATTCCGTTCATGGCCAGCAAAAGCCCTATCCATGATTCACTAATATGCAGACCTGTTTTAAAATACAAAGGGATGGTTGTAAACTGCTGAAAAAAACAAGTGGCAAATAATATCTGTAAGCCAATAAAATACAGAAATATTTTATCGGCATAAGGAGGTTTTGCTTTAGATTTTCTAACCGTTGTTAGGTGCAAATTTTGTTGTTGCGCCAGGCTTACCCTGGGTAATAACCACAATAATAAAATAGCGGCAATAATATTTGTAAATCCATCTACCCAAAATAATAAATGATAATTTACAACTGCCAGGAAACCACCCAGGGCTCCACCCATGCCCCAGCCCAGGTTAATAGCCAGCCGTACTAAGGAAAAAGCCTGGGTACGGGTTTGCGGGGTACTGTAATGAGCAATAGCTGTTGCATTTGCAGGGCGAAAAGACTCGTTCACCATTGCCAGAAAAAAAGTACAGATACAAATAGCCATATAACTCTTCATTTGCCCCAGCACAATAAAAAGTATACCACCGCAGAGTAAAGAAAAAAACTGTGTATAATAAAAGCCAAAGCGGTCGCTTATTTTTCCACCAAGAAATGCCCCAAGCAAAGAACCTATACCATAAATACCAACCACTAAACCTGCCAGTTTGGTGGAGTAACCAATATGACTGATGTAGAGTGTCATAAAGGCTAAAACCATGGTGCCGCTCCGGTTGATCAGCATAACAATGGCCAGCATCCATATGCGGCGGGTTAAACCGGAGTAAGCGTTTCTGTATAAATTAACGGTGGCACTAAGCATAAAAAAAGTGTTGCAAAGTTATTTATTTGCAACACTTCTTTTAAAAAATTAAATCAAAGGCTATTGAGTATTTCAAGAACTGAAGCCCGCTTTCTGTAATCAGTATTAAAAAACACGTACTTTACTTTTCCATCTTTACCAATAATATAAGTTGCGGGCACCGGAAGATTAGCGCCGTTAGCACCATTTGCCTTATCAAAATCTATTCCGTATCCCTTATACTTTGTTATCGTTTTTTCATCAACAGCAAAATTCACTTTGTACATTTTCATTATTGCCAATCCCTGGTCTTCAACTACAGGAAAAGTTGATTTTGTTTTTTCAATTGTCTTTTTTACGTTCTCTGCTGTTTCTGGTGTAATAGCCAGCACTGACGCACCTTTTGCAGTTAACATAGATAAGGAATCAGAAAAACGGCTCATTTGTTTATTGCAATAAGGGCACCATTGGCCCCTGTAAAAAAGCATAATAACCGGTCCTTTTTGCAATACCTTTTTAAGGTTGATCGTTTTACCTTCCTGGTCTTTAACCGAAAAATCAGGAGCAGTATCTCCCACTTTTAACCCCTCTGGATAAACAGTTTCTGCCTGTGCAAAAGCAAGAGAAGAAAGAGCCAGTAAAAAAGGAAATAGCAGTGTTATTTTTTTCATACTTTAAATTATTTACCCAAAAGTATCTGAACTCCTGTACAACCAATGTCGGGAAAAAGACAATTACCGGAATTATTGATTAAAATTATCTGCCTTCGGAATGAGTTTAATGCCAGTACTGCAAACTTCGGGAGGTTTGGCTAATTTTCTAATTTTCGTATCTAACCAGGCGCCATCAATGGTAATAAGTGCTGCCAGTGTATTTCCATTTGTCCACAGTTCATGTACCATGCTCCAGCGGCTGGCATCTTCGTTGCACTTGCTGAGTTTTAAAAACACTTCCAGCTCATCTCCAAATTTTATCTCTTTTTTAAAAATACATTCCTCTCTAAAGAGGATTGGCCCGATACTATTTTCCATCATCACCGCAGTTGTGATACCATGCTCAGTAAAAAATGCCATGCGGCAGTAAGCGCCAAAGTCATAATACTTTGAATGCAGCACATGAAAATTGGGATCAAGATCGGCCCAACGTATTTCCAGTCTTTTTGAATATTGCTCCATAGGTTAAAATTACCGCATAAAAAAACATCCCCTGTTTTAGGGGATGTTTTTAAATTATTTGTAAAGAATTTCGTAGTACTCTTTAGCCATCCGGTTACTGTCGAACTGCCAACGAACATCACGCATGCCGTTTCTCGTTATTTCACGCCACACATCGGGGTTATCATAATACAAAGGCAATACCTGGTTTTCCAGTATCTCATACAATTTATTCAGGTCATACTCATCCTGTTCATGAACACTTATGTTTTCATAATCAATTGGTGGCACTACAAATCCATTATTACCATGATTAATAAATTCGCAGATCCAGCCGTCGTTGGTACTGCAGTTTACAGCGCCATTCATAGCTGCCGTCATACCACTGGTGCCACTGGCTTCACGTGGTACCCTCGGATTGTTTAACCACAAATCAGATGCCTGCTTTAATCTTTTGCTAAGCCCCAGTTCGTATCCGATACATACTGCTACATGATCGTATTTTTTGCTGAGGTGAACCAGCATATTAAAATCGCTGATGGCAGGATAATCAACCGGGTAAGGCTTCCCGGCCCAGATGATCTGAACGGGATATTTGGGATTATTTAAAAGCGCTTCAAATCTTTCCTGATCACGTGTAAGCAATTCTGCTCTCTTATAACCGGCAAAACGGCGTGCCCAAACAATAGTAAACACATCGGGTTTAAAAAGTTTACCGGTTTGATCGGCCACAACGTCAAAAGCACGTTTCTTCAAATATCTTTTACGGTCAATAAATCCATCTTCATTGTTTTCATCCATAAAACGATACAACTGTTTATCGGCCCAGTAATGCCAGTTTTGTGCATTGGTTATGGCTTTTATTTCACAGATACCATCGTATTTTTTCCAAAGTTGACGACTCACTTCGCCGTGCAACTGGCTAACACCATTGGCTAATTTTGCAAAACGCAATGCTGCCAGTGAGTGATTGAAAAGGTCTCCTTCCATGCCGGTTATTTTTCTTACATCCTCCAGTTTCATGCCACAGAAATAGCCCATCTTTTCACAAAGAAAAATATCGTGCTTTTCATTACCGGCTTCTTCAGGTGTATGTGTTGTAAAAACCAGGCGCTTTTTTACATCCTCAACGCTTCCATATTTCTTATACAGATAAAATGCCGAACTGATAGCATGTGCTTCATTCAGATGATATAGTTCAGGATTAAAATTCAACTCATCCATTAATTTGGCACCGCCTACACCCAACAAAATAAACTGGGCTACCTTGGTTGCCACATTAGCATCATACAAACGATGGGTAATGGTTTGAGAAACATAATCGTTCTCCGGTAAATCTGTACTCAATAAAAATAATGGGGCCGATTTAAATGTTTCAGGATTCAGGTACCATACTTTTACCCAAACCGGATGCTCATGAATATCTATCTGAAATTTAATGCCGGTATCTTCCAGGAAATTGTAGATCTTTTCATTCCATTGCACCTGAAGGGTTTGATCCTGGTTACGGGCCTGGTCGTAATATCCGTATTTCCATAAAATACCAATGCCTACCAGGTTTTGGCGCAACTCGTATGCACTACGCATGTGAGAGCCACTTAAAAAGCCTAAGCCGCCGCTGTAAATTTTCAATGGCTGACTTACCGCAAATTCCATAGAGAAGTATGCTATACGCTTACTGTATTGCTCATCAACCGGATAGGGCACTTTAAAAGAAGAAAAATTCATAATGGGTTAAAATTGGTTTAAGTCGCAATATTAATGGAAATTTCAGACAAATCAATATGTAAATAATACACATTATCCGTTTCCCAGTATAGCAGTAACTTCAATTTCAATCAACAAGTCAGGGTCAATTAAGTTCGAAACTTCTACCATGGTAGCAACCGGTTTTATATTTTTAAAAAATTCTCCGTGGGCTTTTCCTGCTTCTTCCCATTTAGAAATATCTGTAATAAACATTCTTGTACGTACAACATCCGTCAAACCTCCTCCTGCTTCCATCAATGCTTTTTCAATTTTTTTTAAAATGAAAACAGTTTGCTCATACATGTCCCCCCTGCCAGTCAGTACATCACCATTCATGGCCGTTGTTCCGGCCACTTCAATAATATTACCAACCCTTACTGCCCGTGAATAACCAACAATATCTTCCCAGGGAGAACCGGAGCCAATATTCTTACGCATAAAAAACACATTTGAACCCAATTTACTGATTGTAGCAGGATTATTTGCCGCATAAATATTTTGGTAACCGAAATTATATTTTTAGATTTGTCTAAATTATATTTTCACCACTATGAGTTTTACAACAAGCGAAGAGAATTACATTAAAGGTATTTTTCACCTGCAGCAGGAAACCGGGCTGGTAAATACCAACTCGCTGGCTGCCGAAATGCAGACCAGGCCGGCATCAGTTACCGACATGCTTAAAAAACTAAAAAGCAAGAAACTGTTGCAGTATGAAAAATACAAAGGCTTTAAATTAAATGAAGCCGGTAAAAAAGCTGCGCTGGATGTAGTGCGCAAACACAGGTTGTGGGAATTTTTTTTAGTGGAAAAATTAAAATTTGATTGGGACAAAGTACATCCCATTGCCGAAGAGCTGGAACATATCAGTAGTGAGGAACTGGTACAAAGGCTTGATAACTTTCTGGGCAACCCTTCTTTTGATCCGCATGGAGATCCTATACCGGATAAAAATGGTAAAATACCTGTCATCAAACAACAAAGCCTTTCAGAAATACCTTTTAAAAAGAATGTAACAGTAAGCTCGGTAGGCAACCAGACAGCGCAGATGCTTGACATGCTTAAGCATTATAACATTGCCATCGGCACACAACTTACGGTACTTAAGAAGTTTGAATTTGATGGATCGCTGGAAATAAAAGTTTCAAAACAAAATGCCTGCATCATTAGTGAGCAGGTTGCTAAAAATGTATTTGTACATGATGTTCAATAAAACAAACAATGATACTTCGCTGAGTGAAGTGCATGAGTCGGTTGATACTACAACAAAAAAAACAGGATGGAAGAAGGCTTTTTCCTTTTTAGGCCCGGCTTATTTAATAAGTGTTGGTTATATGGACCCCGGCAACTGGGCAACCGACCTGGCAGGTGGCAGTAAATTCGGTTACACCCTTATCTGGGTTTTATTGATGAGTAACCTGATGGCATTATTGCTGCAGGGCCTTTCTGCAAGATTAGGAATTGTAAGAGGCCGTGACCTGGCGCAGGCAAACCGGGAAGCTTATCCCAAAGCAGTAAACTTTGTTTTATACATACTTGCAGAAATAGCCATTGCCGCCTGCGACCTTGCCGAAGTATTGGGCATGGCCATTGGTATTCAGTTATTAACCGGCCTGCCATTGGTTTGGGGCGTTTCTATAACTGTACTCGATACATTTTTGTTGCTTTATTTACAGCGCCTTGGTATTCGTAAAATGGAAGCGTTTATAATTACACTGGTTGGTGTTATTGGTATCTCTTTTTTAATTGAAATGATTTTAGCGAAACCTGCAATTGCGGATATTGCCAGTGGTTTTATACCAACCACCATGAGCAAGGAAGCATTGTATATTGCCATTGGTATTATTGGTGCCACCGTAATGCCACACAATTTGTATTTACACTCTGCCCTGGTACAAACACGAAAAATTGACCGCACCGATTTTGGAATTAAGCAGGCAATTAAATTTAACCGCATTGATACTACCATTGCATTAAACCTTGCATTCTTTGTAAACGCCGCCATATTAATTCTGGCAGCAAAAGTTTTTTTTACATCGGGTAATTCTGATGTGGCAGAAATTAAAGAAGCACACCGCCTACTCCCTTCGTTTTTAGGAAATGTAGCGCCGGTACTTTTTGCTGTTGCATTAATAGCCGCCGGACAAAGCAGTACCGTTACCGGAACGCTGGCCGGACAAATAATTATGGAAGGATACCTGAGCCTACGCATCAATCCCATGCTGCGAAGATTGATAACAAGAATGGTGGCAATTATACCAGCCCTGATTGTTATTGTTATTTACGGCGAGGAAAATGTGGATGCACTGCTGATACTGAGCCAGGTTATTTTAAGTTTGCAATTGGGCTTTGCCATTATTCCGCTGATACATTTTGTAAGCGATAAAAAAACGATGGGCAAATTTGCCATCAACAACATTCAAAAAATAGCGGCATGGCTGATTGCATCTGTACTGGTATTTTTAAATTTAAAAATGCTGGTAAATGAAATGAGCAAAGTATTTACTGATGGAGTTTTATGGCAACAAATACTGGTAAGTTTAGTAGCCCTCATCTGCCTGGTACTGCTGGTGTATATTATCATCAGTCCGCTAATAACAAAAGTTGGTAAGGCTGCTGCATCTATAAAAATTCACCCGGAAATTAATACACTTAACGAACTGGTAATTCCAAGCTTCAGCAAAATTGCCATATCACTCGACTTTAGTGAGGATGATGGAAAGCTGTTGGCTTATGCAATTGGGCAAGGAAAAGAAAATACGCATTACCTGCTTATACATATTGTTGAAAGTGCTTCCGCAAAATTATTTGGCCATGAAAGTGATGATTATGAATCGAGGAAAGATAAAGAACGCATGGACTCTTATGTTTCGCAATTGCAGAGCCGTGGTTTTACAGCCGAAGGCTTTTTGGGATACAAAAACAGATCTAAAGAAATTGTACGGATTGCAAAAAGTGTTAATGCCGATATGCTGGTTATGGGGGCACACGGGCATACCGGAATAAAAGATTTTATTTATGGAGAAACTGTAAATACGGTAAGGCACGAATTAAAAATTCCGGTATTGATTGTTAATTTGTAGTGAGCGTTGCCAGCTGTGTATCAATTTTTTTATTCCAAAGCATCTGCACGGCTTCTATTCTTCCGTTAGATGTTTCGCCATCATATTCATTCTGCATTTTTTCAAGTGCAGCAAAACATTCGTCATGAATGCTCTCAACCAGTGAATTAAAATTCGCTTTGGTCAGCTTTGCTGCGTTCAGCTTTTGAATAAACAGGCAGGTGTTAATATAAGTTATATCATAATGGTGCTGCTCATGCAAGAGGGCGTAATTAGTTTTCATACCTCTTTTAACCCATGATTTATTTTTATTGAAGTAACAGAAAACGGTAATGTAAATGCTTGTTTTGTTGTTGTAAGAATTCATACTCATACGATATCCAAAACCGGATTCGGTTATAGCTCCTGCTGGACTGGTTGCATCGGGCCTACCTTTAAAATCGGCCCAGGTAAGCTTACGGTCGGCATCATAATGAATAGTATCGCCTGTATACCCGGGCTTCACACTTTGCCATTGTATGTTAACAGTAAGCTGAGCAGCTGCGGTATTGGCTACCAGCACAAAAAAAATCAGTAGAATATATTTAGTCATACGAATTATACTATAGAACCCAAAACAACAGCTTTTCTTATTTCTTCAACCGTTGCTTAGCCAGATTTACAATATCATTAACAGCAATTTTTTCCATGCACTTAAAATGTCCTTTGGGGCATTTTTTATAGCCGATCTTGCTGCAGGGCCTGCACCACAATTTATTTATCTCAATAACATCATAGTAAACATTTGATTTTTTACCATAATAAGGATACATCCCAAAAGCGGGCACAGTATTTCCCCAAACAGAAATAATGGGCTTTTGCAATGCCGCTGCAATATGCATCAGGCCTGTATCAT
Organism: uncultured Chitinophagaceae bacterium; assembly: GCA_963715585.1. Lineage (GTDB taxonomy): Bacteria > Bacteroidota > Bacteroidia > Chitinophagales > Chitinophagaceae > Ferruginibacter. Next base: position 2,539,945 of record OY970254.1, read on the forward strand.
GTGTAATTACCAGTTTCGATTTTTTAACAAGGTCTGCCGACTCGTTCAGATTAAATTTACCACAGGCATTGTAAACTTTTATCTCATCAACCAGTGCAATGGCTTTTCCATCTTCATAATCTTCTTTTCCGCCCAGTAAGATAATAGGATGATCTAAAGCCGTACACAATTCCTTCAATTTATGCATTGGAAGTTTTTTTGTTGCCAACGCAGCGCCTATTACCACAGCTATATATCCATGCATGTGTGATAGGGGCAGGTCGCTTTCCTTTACCTGGTCAAAAGCGGGTATAAAATAATCCAATCCCATGCCGTCATTTTCAACATTCAATTCTTTTATACATTCAAAATTGCGGTCAACAATATGTTTTTTTGGAAGCGTGTTTATTTTGAAATTAGTAAGTACAAATTTTTCTACATTCAGCTTATTAAAAGAAAAAGACTTTACATTTTTTAAATGCTTTTTAATACGAAGGGTACGCAGGTTGTGGTGCAGGTCGATGATGTAATCATATTCTTCTGTAGCCAGTTCATGCAGCATCAGTTCAAAACTATCGCCCAGTGTATGAATTTTATTGATGTATGGATTATGCTCAACAATATTCTTAAATGCCTGCTTGGTTAAAAAATGTATTTCCGCATCGGGGTATTGCCTACGCAGGCAACGGATCACCGGCGTTGTTAACACAATATCGCCGATAGATGAGAAACGTATGATTAAAAATTTTGCCACAAATATTTTTATAGTTAAGGCAGCATTTCTTCGCCTTCTGTATAGTTAAGGTCTTTATGAAATGTTTCTTCGGTAAAATAAAATGCAATAAATGTTACCGCAAGAACAATTACTCCGGTAACAATTCCACTATTTATTAAAGACCACTGCCAGTTTTTTTGAAATAAATTTAAGAACAACAGGTTTATTAAAGGAAGTGCACCACGTACCATATTAGGAATAGTTGTGGCAGCCGTAGCCCTGAGGTTTGTACCAAACTGCTCGGCACCCATGGTTACAAAAATTGCCCAAAAACCTGTGCTGAAGCCCAATAGAGCGCAAATGATATACATCCGGGAATCTGAATTATTTACCCCGCTGAAAAAGATGATTAATGAAACGGTTGTAAGCACATAAAATAACAGCAATGCTTTTTTACGGCTTTTAAAATACTGGCTTACAAAGCCAATTAAAATATCGCCGATGGCAATGGCTGTATAAGCAAACATAATGGAGCGGCCCGAATCGATTGTTGTGCTTCCAAACATAGCTTTACCAAATCTGTCGCTTTGATTTACCAGAATACCAATCACGTACCAGGTTGGCAACCCTATTAGAATTGCAAGAAAATATTTTTTAAACCGCTTTGCATTATTAAAAAACATTAAAAAATTTCCACGCTGTACATTGGTCTCTTTTAATTGCTTAAACATTCCCGACTCTGCCACACTTATTCTGAGAAATAATAAAAGAATTCCAAGTCCACCACCTATTTTGTAGCAAAGCCTCCAGTCTTCATTTGTCCATTGATATGTAAAATACGCTGCCACAGCACCAAATAATCCAATACCTGCTACCAATGAAGTGCCCACTCCCCTTTTATGTTTTGGCAACAATTCGCTTACCAGCGTTATACCTGCACCCAACTCCCCTGCCAATCCAAGTCCTGCAACAAACCTGCACCAGGCATATTGATCAACTGTATGAATAAATCCTGTAACAAAATTTGCTGCAGAGTATAAAATGATAGAACCGAATAAAACTGAAAGTCTGCCTTTTTTATCACCCAGAACACCCCATACAATTCCGCCAATTAATAAGCCAAGCATTTGCCAGTTAATAATTTTTGTACTGTCTGCAAGCAGGGTTGCATCAGTGGCTCCTACTGCCACCACACTTGATCTTTTTACAATAGTAAACAACAGCAGATCATAAATATCAACAAAGTAGCCCAGTGCGGCTACCACAACAGCAATGTTAAAAATAGATGCAGATTTATTTTGCGACTGTGTCATCAACCTTTTTCTTTTTGCCAAAAAACAATTTAATAAAAATAGGCGCTGTAGTAACCAATACAATACCAATTACAATGATCTCCAGGTGTTCTTTCAGATCAAACCCGTAAGATGCCAGTAACCATTTTTGTAAAAAGAAGCCACCCAATATCATAGAAGTAACCCAGGCAACACAACCAACAATATTATAGAACGTAAACTTAGCTTTATTCATATCTACAATACCTGCAATCAATGGCGCAAATGTTCTGATGATGGGAACAAACCTGGCAAATACAATGGCACCTCCGCCATGCTTTTCATAAAAATCATGTGCTTCATGTAAATAACGCTTTTTAAAGAACCACCTGTCACGCCAGCTATACATGCCATGCCCGAATTTTTTTCCTATCCAGTATCCCAAAGCATTTCCTATAATACCGGCAAGAGATATTAAAGCGACTAATACAAACAGGTCAAGCCAGTAACTGTGATTATTATCAATACCAAAATATTTCAGAAACTGGTAGCCCAAACCAGGTTCGTGTGTTTTTTCATTCATTTCATGTGCATAAATACCTGCAACAAAAAGCAATGAATCACCCGGTAAAAAAAAACCGGCAAACAAACCGGTTTCGGCAAAAACAATAAAAAGCACAAACCATAAACCTCCGTTATCAATATACCATTGCGGTTGCAAAAGTTGTGTCCAGTGAAAATCGAGTAAGAGAAAGTCCAGCATCTGTTAATTTAAAAAATTATGAATGTTCCAATGTCCTTCGCCATGGTTGGTATCTTCGCCAATCATTAGCCGTGTTCCAATTGCCCTTCCCATTTACTTACTGCTGCGGTTGCCAAAGCATTTCCTAAAACATTGGTCATGGTACGGCCCATATCGCAAAATACATCAATAGCTAAAATTAAACCCACACCCTCTGGTGGTAACCCAAACATGGCGCCTGTTGCCAGCACCACCACCAGCGATGCACGGGGCACACCGGCAATACCTTTACTGGTAACCAAAAACACCAGCAACATAATTATCTGCTGTGTTACATCGCCGGTTATAGATGTAATATTAAATGCCTGTGCAATAAACATGCTGGCAAAAGTCATATACATCATGCTTCCATCTAAATTAAAAGAATACCCCAGTGGCAGCACAAAACTTACAATTTTATTATTACATCCAAAGCGTTCCATTTCTTCTACCAGTTTGGGATAAACCGCTTCGCTGCTGGCAGTGCTAAATGCAATTGACATTGGTGCTGCTATTCTGCGAAGCAAAACACGCAACCTGTGTTTTAAAAAAAGATAGCCTACAAACAATAAAAGTATCCAGAGTACTGCAAGGCCCAGGTAAAATTCGCCAACATAGTACCCAAAAGTTATCAGGATACCCAAACCGTTTTTTGCAATAGCAGCAGCCATGGCGCCAAACACACCAACGGGTGCCAGGTACATGACATAACCAACCATTTTAAGTGTTACATGTGCTAAAGAATCGAGTGCATTAACAATGGGTTCGCCTTTTTTGCCAATGGCGGTGATTGCCACACCAAAAAAAACCGAGAACACTACCAGTTGAAGAATTTCATTGGTAGCCATGGCTTCAATCACACTGCGTGGCACCACATGCTCCACAAATTTTTGCAAAGAAAATCCTTTCGATTTTTCAAGCAGGTCGTTTACAGCTGCCATATCGGTGTTGGTAATATCTACCCCAACACCCGGTTTAAAAATGTTTACCAGAATAAGGCCCAGACTTAATGAAATTAATGATGCAGAAACAAACCAAAGCATAGCTTTACCCCCAACCCGGCCAACGGTTTTCATATCACCCAGTTTGGCAATCCCTACCACCAGGGTTGCAAATACAATAGGTGCAATAATCATTTGAACCATACGCAAAAATATGGTGGTAAGCAGTTTGGCATTATCCGAAAATGTCTTGATGGTAGCTGCCTCATAATTTTCGTGTATAAAATAACCGGTTATAATACCAACCACCATGGCAATCAGTATATATAATGTAAGCCTGCTTTTTTTTGTTGGTTGATGCTGTATTTCCATAACAATCAATTAATACTGCAATATAATATTAAAAAGCTGTTATAGGCATGTGACCAACAAAAAGTATTAGTGGTTGTTTATTTAAGAATTTATTCCTTATTTTTCAGTTTCATTAAATTAAACAAAAACCAAACTGACATGAGTTTATTCGTAAGAAAACCAATGGAAGCTTTAATGAATGAAGCATCCGAAACAGGCAGCCATACGCTAAAAAGAACCCTCGGCGCCGGCGGTTTAATTGCATTGGGAATTGGCGCCATCATTGGTGCCGGATTATTTTCCATCACCGGTATGGCAGCAGCCAATCATGCCGGGCCAGCCATCACCATTTCATTTGTAGTTGCGGCTTTAGGTTGTCTTTTTGCAGGTTTATGTTATGCAGAGTTTGCATCCATGATACCGGTTGCCGGTAGCGCCTATACTTATTCTTATGCCACTATGGGCGAGTTTATTGCCTGGATTATTGGTTGGGACCTTGTACTGGAATATGCTGTTGGCGCCGCCACAGTAGGTATCAGCTGGAGCCGTTACCTGGTAAAATTCCTTGCTGGCTTTGATATTCATCTGCCCGAAAGTCTTACCGTAGGCCCCTGGGACGGCGGTATCATTAACCTGCCTGCGGTTTTCATTATTGTATTAATGAGTTTATTATTAATGAAGGGAACCAAGGAAAGCGCTATGGTAAACGGCATTATTGTTGGACTGAAAATCACCGTAGTTCTGGTATTTATTTTCCTGGGATGGAAATACATTAACAACGATAATTACCATCCATATATTCCCGATAACAACGGCACTTTTGGCAACTTTGGTTTCAGCGGTATCATTCGTGCTGCAGCCATTGTATTCTTTGCCTATATTGGTTTTGATGCTGTAAGTACAGCAGCCCAGGAAGCCAAAAACCCTAAGCGTGATATGCCATGGGGTATATTAGGATCGCTGGCCATTTGTACGGTGCTGTATATTTTATTTGCACACGTTATGACAGGTGTTACCAGCTACACCACTTTCGCCGGTAAAGATGGTATTGCCCCCGTTGCCATTGCTATTGACCACATGGGTACAGCCGATGCAGCAGGTGTAGTTACACCAGATTATCCATGGCTTAACCGTGCCATTGTTGTTGCCATACTTGCAGGCTATGCATCTGTTATATTGGTAATGTTGATGGGACAAAGCCGTGTTTTCTTCAGTATGAGTAAAGATGGTTTGATACCAAAAATTTTCTCATCCGTAAATCCAAAATCACAAACACCCGCAAAAAGCAATTTATTGTTCATGGTTTTTGTAAGCCTTTTTGCGGCATTTGTACCTGCACGTGTTGTAGGCGAAATGACCAGCATAGGAACCCTGTTTGCATTTATACTCGTATGTATCGGTGTATGGGTAATGCGTAAAAAAATGCCAGAACTACCCAGAGCATTCAAAACACCTCTAGTTCCGTTGGTTCCAATCTTAGGCATTGTTGTTTGTTTATTCATGATGGTGTTCCTACCTATGGATACCTGGATCCGTTTATTGGTTTGGATGCTTATCGGTATGGATATTTACCTGGTATATGGTGCCAAACACAGTCACCTGGGTAATGGTACCGATAACAGAAAAGGTATGAAAATTGCCAGAATAACGAGCTTAGTGCTTTGTCTTTTACTAATTGTTGCTGGTCTTTTACATCAATATACTGTTGGATTTGATACCGACAGAACATTGCTTTATATAGCACTTGCATTTGCTGTAGTACACTTAGTTGTATTTGCAAGAAAATTAGGAAGGGTTGAACCTGAAGTTTAATTTCTTATAGATATTTAATAAAAAAGTCCTCCGAAATTTCGGGGGACTTTTTTTTGTGATTTATCCTATCGCAACTAACTTTTCAAAAACCACATCCACTTCATTATCCAGGTAACTCTGTACAAGATTAACATAACGGTAAAAATGTTTGCTGTTATCTGCATGGCCCGAAATCTTCTTTACCGCTGGTTCCTTCATACCCAGCATCAGCATGGTAGTAATCGCCGTACGCCGCATAATATGCGATGAAACCAAATCGCAAAAGTTGCGTGGCGCAGTTTTAGCTTTTCCTGCGCTGGTATTATACATGCCCCTTTTCGAACGTTCCCGCCTTACAATATTCGTCCAGCCTGCTAATTTTGCAATTAATTTCAACTGGTTATTAAATCTTGTTCGGGGCACAGGTGGAAAAACAGTTTTTCTTCCCCTTGCCACACCCTCAAATTTTTTAATAATAGTTATTACGTAGTTAGGTAATTTAATACGCACAAAGCTTCCCGTTTTTATAGTTTTAACCTGCATATAATAATGTGGCCCTACCTGTTCAATATCAGTAAATCTAATTGCAAAAAGATCTCCTGCCCTTAATGCAACCGTACACCCTACTACAAAAATATCTTTGGCTTTTTGTAGTGTTTTGCTAAGTCCCGCTTCAAATACCTTGTTGGTTATTAAAAAATGTAATTGCTCCGGCAGCAGCGTAATAATCGGTATTTCTTCCCTGCACACATAAAAACTCTTGTAAAATGCACCAGTCACAATATCCAGTTCCTTATTTAAAAAACTAAAAAAGTTTCTGATAACTTTTATTACAGTACCTACATAATTATCATAGCAGTTTTTTTTGTGGTACAAAAAATTGGTAAACTGCAGGTAAAATTTTTTCCAGTAATTGCGTTCAGTAACTAGCATACGCCTGTTGTGGCTGCTCATCACTTTTATACGCAGTACTGTTTCATACTTTTCCTCATACTCCTGTAAATAACGTAACACATAAACATAGTTATCTACTGTTTGTGGTTTTATACGGTTACCATCCGGTTTTAGTCTTTTCCCTTTGTAGCTGTATTTAATAAATTTTTCAAACAGCGGCACAAGGGCATACACTTTTGTTGTCATGATTGATAATTTTTTGGTTAAAAAATATTTTATCCAAAAATGGTTAACTTACATTTCAACAAGTTCTTTGATACTTAATATAGGAGACTGATTCACAGTTTTGACTATTATCCGTTCGGAATGATGCAGCCAGGTCGTAAGTATACCAATGGAAGTGAGTACAGGTATGGGTTTAATGGAAAGGAAAATGATAATGAGGTGAAGGGTGAGGGAAACCAACAAGATTATGGACTGAGAATTTATGATACAAGGTTGGGGAGGTTTTTGAGTGTTGACCCCTTAACTAAAGAGTACCCACATTATACACCATATTCATATGCAGGAAACAAGCCAATTAAGTTTATTGATTTAGATGGAGCAGAAGAATCAAAGAATTGGATGGATTATAATTTTAGCGATTTAATGAATTGGATTAGTAGGCCTTCAAATCCAGTAAAAGACGATGGGTTTCTTCATAGTTTCGGTTCTTCGTTCAATAGAAATTGTAATCCGATTTATTATGCTTCTGTTATAATTACAGGCGAGGACAATGCTTCTTCTGATTATGGGAAAATGGATAGGTTAGAGGCTGCTCAGAATTTGACAACAATGATAATTCTTCATAAGTCGGTAGGCGTAAGTACTAAACCTTCTCCTACCGTAGCATTGGAGAAACAATTGGTTAAGAATGAAGCAGCGATGGGTAGTAGTGCAGCGGCTAAAAGTGTTGTCAATAATGAAACAACAGCTGCAGCGAGTGGGCAAAGAGTAAATGTGTCGGCTCAGGAAATCCAAAAAGTCAAAAATTTTATTGGAAGATGGAATAACAGATCTTCTGCAACTACAATTAAATCAGCCAAGCCTTACGATTTTATACGGACAGAAACAATAAGCGGGAATAAAGCAGCAAGAACAGTTGGTGAAAATATTAAAATAATCAATAATGGAGGTAGATTAGCGCCTGTAGATGTAGCAAGTATCAATGATAAATTATATGTCATAGATGGACACCATAGATTAGAAGCAGCAATAAGAACAGGAACGGAAGTTAGATACAATGTTTTGACAACTGAACAATTGAAGGCAAAAGGTTATAATAGTGCTAGCGATGTTATTCAAGCGGCCGCAGAAGTAGGAAAGGTAAAGATTGATAGTAAAATAGTTAATAAAGTAGCTACAGGTTCAAACTAGTAATAATATGCCACTAAGAGAATTTTATAATGAACTGGATATGTTGATTGAAGAATATTTAGTATGTGCTAAATATTCTTGTTCTTTATTAAAACAATTGTATAGCGGACAAGAAACTTTTTTAAGAGCTAAGGTTTTGAAATTAATACCAAAGGAGGGGGTAGTTGAAAATGTATTTTATAAATTTCATGGTTCAGGTTGTTATTTTGAATATCCTAACAATCATATTGACATAGATTTCGGACCTAATAATAGTTGTGATGGGTTTGATTTATTTAGGATAAAAGATTTTTTTTCTACAATCATAGATAGAAAAAAATACCCCACATTAATGGAGAATGCAAAATTTGAACAACAATTTGAAGAACTTGTAAAAGCTAATATTATTCATAATCCTAAATCTGAGCCTAGTCCTCATTTATATTTTCGTACTGGTAAGTTTAATACAGATGTGTAATAAGGACAATGAGCACCTCCCTACAATTATTGAGTGCCTGAAATTTTTCGCCACTGTGGGTGTTCGCCAACCCGTGAACGCCCCCGCCTTGTCTCCGACAAGCGGGCAGTACAAGCCCACCGTTAATTACCAGAATAATGTGTTAACATTCCGAAGCTATCACTTTCATCATAATAAAACCTGGCTGATGAATAATAATAGTCTTCAGGGTTAACGCACAAGCCCGCTCTTACAGGGTTATAATGAATATAATTTAGCTTTTGTTCAAACACCGCATGTGAAATCATTTCAATACCAGGCGGCTCTCTTTTCCAGAATTGATACTCACGGTCGTATTTATTTACTTTAAAAGTGGCAAGGGCTTCAATATTATTTTTAGTGAGTGAGCGCTTTAACTGTTGTGCAGTATATTTCATAAACGATGACTGGATATCTGTAGGAGTAAACCCAAACATTGGTTGCCATATCAAGTGGATTTGATTGCTCATAATGACAAAAGCGTTTAACTCAATTCTTTTTTCTGTTACTAAAAATTTCAGGCTATCAACAATAATATTTTTATGCTTATCGTCTTCAAGCAGGTGTTGCCAGTTATTAATTGTGGCAGTATAAAATTGTGGCCAATATTCGGGATAAGTTTTCATCCCACTAATTTATATAAATTGGGCAGCCTTTCGGTGCTATGCCACTTGTCGGAGACAAGGCGGCGGCAGCTCACGAGGGGATGTGTTGGCTTACGAACATTTTACAACACCGACATCGGTGGAAAATGATGAAGAGAAACAGTTGACGGTTTTTATTTTGTGACTAAATATTATCATTAGCCTGACCCAATCATTTAATTGTGTAAGTAGGATTTTATATTGCATTGGCATTCTAGTTAAACAAGCGTCGTCGTAGAATCCCTGATTTTTCCTTATAGGCTATAATACCTTGGTTTAAAGAAACCATAAGTGATATTATATCTGAGTTTTCTGTTATCAATGTGGGTGCTGTTGAGCTAAATACATAGAAACTTGTAATCTTTTGATTATTGATTATTAATGTATCCTTACAAGTACTTCCTAAGCTTTTTGTAATATCACATCGAAAGTTTTTGAAAGAAATGTAAGCTGTATTTAAGTTAGAATCTGGGAATATAGAAATAGTTACCAAAGCATCTTCTTCTTTAAAAGTAAGCGAAGAATCAATCTTGGTTTCAAATTGAAATGTATTGGTATGTTGCCTATAATTACGAAAAATAGATTTGGCAGACCTAGGGCACATAAAGCAATCTACACGATCACGGGTAATTGAATCTATCTTAGTTAACACAAAAGTATCTATTCCATTATATCTGTTTTCAAAATACATTGTATCAGACTTACTTATAGCTCTGAACAAGCTGTCAAATTGTTTATCAAAAACAAAACTCTTTTTAGGCAAGATTCTCCCATTACAACTTACAAGTAGAATTACAATTAAGATGTTACAAAAAGTATAGTAAAATGTTATTTTTTTCATTAGCTTATTAATGTGGCTGAGGATTAGGATCTGGTGTATTAGAAGAAGGGAAACTGTTTGGATTAGCTCCACTTGAATGATGAACTGACATATTCCCTAAATTTGTTGCACCCTTGATATTTTTTTGATTTACAAATGCTTTTTCCAAACTTGAGAGATTATCTGTCGTCATGTAATAGTTGTTTTTCACATTCTCATCAGCATATTCAACTTGGTGTGAACTTAAATCCACTTCCAATTCAAATTGGACACTTAATTTAGGTTTCAGATTAGCTTGTAATTCACCTATTTTTTGCGAATTTTTTCCGATTTGCTCTAATGCTTTTTTCTCACCAGGTGTATATTCTGTCAACTGTGGAATAGGTTTTGGCTCAGTTTTTATACTTAACCTTAATAATAAATTATCTACTTCAAGCGAACCGATTTGTTCAAGAATAGGATTATTATGTGCGTCAACTTGCTTATTTTGCGCATCAACATATTCTAAAACACCTTTGGTAAATCCTCTGGCAAAAGCAGTCCCCATACTATTTGTAACAATTTTAATTGTTTCCCCTGCCTTAAGATTTTTAATTATTGAAGGGGCATCAAGCATGCCTTGAAGTTCGCCCATAAGCTTTCTGCCATCAGCGGAATTGTTGTTTATTTTTCCATGACTAAATAATTCGAAAGCCCCGCCTAATGAACCATCATAGAATAAAGGGTTTGCATGGTCTCCAATCCTATCCTGTACTTTTCGAATCCAGTTGGGATCACTTGCAACCCAGTACGGCCTTAGAGGGGCATTGACTCCTGTACCCGGAGTCCAGAGACCATTAATGAAAATAATTAATCTTCCGTCAGGATCTTTTGCTGAAGTTGGGGAATTTGCACAAAATTGGTAAGTAGATAAATCTGGATACTTCTGCTGTAATGGATCAACGCTTAGCCATTTACCTAAACGAGGGTCATAAATTCTAGCTCCAAAGTCATAAGCATCATTGGTAATTTCATGGGATTTCTCCTTTCCATTAAACCCATACCTGTACCCAGTTCCTGCGCTAAACTTCCTTCCCGGCATGTTCATCCCGAACGGATAATAGTCAAAACCGTTAATCAGCTTGCTATATTAAGTATCAAAGAACTTATTACTTGTAATTTAGCTTATATCATTAAATAATTCCACTCAAATTTTAGTTTTTTTACAAATATGTCATCTGGTCCTCGTCTCGCTATCTCTTCCTCGTCAGAGACGAGGAAGCCCTGGTTTCGAGATTTTTATCTCTTTCAGCAATCTTTCCAGTAAAACTCATTGAAAATCAACTACCTGCAAACACTCCACTTCAAACAATCAAATTTCAGCCCCAAACATTGAACATTTCATGCTTCGCAATCAACATTTCGTGTCTAACAATAAACATTTCACCTTCAACATTAACCAGTTCAGGTCTAACAATCAATACGCAGGCTGCCGCAATGTCAATTTAACTGACAACAATGAAGTCGCATTGCTTAACAATCAACTTTTCATTCTTAACAATAAACATTTCAGGTCTAACAATCGTGTCTTCCTGTCTAACAATAAGCATTTAAGTTCATACATGCAGCAATTCAGGTTCAGCAATTGCCTTTTATCTCGTATTACTAAATATTATTAGTAAATAAATTAGTATTAATGTCCTGTAAATAGCCAATTAAGATTCTGCAGATAGCGGCAATTTTCATAAATAAGCCTCATAACATTACACACAGACCTTTACTACAAAGGATATTTTTACAAAAATTTATATAATTTTTTCTTGCATTTAATAAATCAGGTTACTATCTTTAAACATGTTTATTAAAAATTATTAATTAATCTTAAAACACACTACTATGAACGCAACACAGGAGTCTAAACTCAACATGTACCGGGCTACCCAAAAACACTGCACCGATAACGCAGCTATCATTGCAGCCGTACCCGCTTTCGAAACCGCACTCAATGTTTTCAACGTAAAACTAAGTGCAATCATTGCTGCAACACAGCAGGAAGACCTCGTAACAAAAGGCATTACTGTAGATAAGTCCGAAGCAAAAAAAACGCTATGCCGCTTAACTACCGATATCGCCGCCCCCATCTTTGCCTTTGCTTCATCCACGGCAAACAACAAGCTAAAGCAGGAAGTAAACTTCTCCTATTCCGATCTGCTCAGAACCAAAGACGACCTGATGGCACCACGTTGTCAAAACATCAAAGATCTGGGCATAGCAAATTTGGCAGCATTGGCTCCCTATGGCTTAACAACAGCTGGTCTCATCGCATTACAAACCGAAATAGACAACTATCAGGTAAAAGTGCCAACACCCCGCAATTCAGCAGCACAAAAAAAGACCATCAGGGAAAATATGAAAACCCTGTTCAAAGAGATCGACATCGTTTTAAAAGAACAGATGGATAAAACAGTAGTTGGTTTCAAAGCAACCAACCCCGATTTTGTTTCCACCTACAAAGCCAATAGGATAATAATTGATCCCGGTAAATCAAAAACAACATTAAAAGGCACTGTTCAAAGTTCGCAGAATGACTTACCTGTAAAAGGTGCATTAATACTGCTGGAAGATACAGGCATTAAAACTACCACCAACCCAACCGGCAGCTACGAAATAAAACCGATCCCCGCAGGCACATATTCAATTACTATATCAGCTACAGGCTTTAAAGAAAAAACAGAAACAGGTATAATAATTAAACAGGGCCAGGCCACAACGCTAAACACAATACTGGATCCTGCTTAACTCCGGGTTAAGCTTCAAACAAAAACGTCCCGTTATTTCGGGACGTTTTTTCTATATACAGTTTGCCCGCTGCTATCAGCTCTTTATCTTATCTTCAACCCAATGACAAATACAGAAATTATTCCAACACTTTTCGATTACCAGCTTTCGGATATTACCGACAGCAGTAAAACTGTATCAAAACAGCAGGCCGAAATTATTATGCAGTTTTTTGCTACACAACCATTGTTTAACTGGACCAAAACCAACAATGGTTGTGAGGCCAGGGCCGATGCCATTTGTGTGCTGCTGCAACAATGGGGTATACCGCATTACAAAGCATGGGTGTTTAGCGGTAAATATTTAAAGAACCACCTGGGTGGTTTAAAACAAAACTGGAACTACCATGTAGCCACACTGCTGCAGGTGATGGAAGCAGGAGAACCAGTTCATTATATTATAGACCCGGCTACTTCGCCGGCCCTGCAAACCTTTTATAACTGGGCTGCCAACATAACCGACTATGCACACAGTTACCAGCTTATAAAAGAACCGCACTGGTATATTTTCAGTCATAAAAAAATTACTGCCCACAACTGGAACAGCCGAAACCGTCAAAACCGCAAATGGATGATACAGGGCCTTGCTGGTATCAATGGCCTGAGTGCTAAAGGCAGGGCAGCACTGGTTTTTAATAAGAGGAGGATAAAAAATACAGCTATCGCTTTTGAAAAATTAAAACAACAGCAGCCATTTTAAAAAACCTATCAGGTTTGCAGCCCTGGTTCAAAACATAGTCTTGCTTTCCATATTCCAAAAAGAAATTCAATAACTGAGCTGTTACCCATCAGGGAACAAATTTCCAGTTTACAGTAGTACAAAAGCCCAATCAGGGTACCAACCCGAAATCGGGATGTAATCGATTTCGGGGGCCCTTTTTTGTTACTTTTTTGGGCAAGAAAAAAAGTAAAATAAAATCGATCACTTTTGAAAAATTAAAACAACAACAGCCATTTTAAAAAACCTATCAGGCTTGCAGCCAAGCTTTTGTAGGAAGGAAAATCTTATAGGTTTAACATTGCCTATCTTTATTACCTCATCAGCCGCTTTATGAAATTGATCAATACCTGTTTTGCTGCCACTATATTTTTAGCATTGCTGATTAGTAGTCACCTGCAGGCACAAAACAGCAACTGTATTTATAAAGACCCCGTGTTTACCCTAAACTTTGGCAGCATTACAAAAGACGGTGCACCCACTATGTACAATTTAAAAAATTACAATAAGACAACCGGCTCCTGCCCCAACGATGGCTTCTACAGTTTTACAACCGGCACTGCCAATTGCTTTGAAGGTAAATGGCATAGTTTACCAGAAGACCATACACCTGGTGATGTAAATGGAAAAATGATGCTCGTAAATGCATCTGAAAAGTCAGGCGATTTTTTTGCACTTACAGTTACGGGTCTTAAGCCAGGCGCACAATACCGTGTTTCGGGCTGGTTTGCCAATATCTGCAAATATGCCAGTGGCTGCACACCTACACCACCTGTAATTGAAATTACAGTGCATGCAAACGATAAAATAATCAGCAGTTTTAAAACCGGAGAGATTAAACAAACTGATGTTCCCACATGGCAAAACTATACCGGCGAATTTGTAATGGTTGCCAACACCGATGTAATATCACTGCAAATGAAAGACCTTACACCCGGTGGCTGCGGAAATGATTTTGCATTGGATGATATTGAAATAAACCTGTGTTCGCAACCTATACCGTTTACACAAACAGAAACAACCAACCCCATTACGCAAACTTTTGTAGCCCCGGTACCCAATGTAATTGAAACGAGGGCCAATCCCATCATAAAACAAATTACTACCGAAGAAACAGAATTAACTATTGAGTTGTATGATAATGGCGAAGTAGATGGTGATACCGTAAGCATTTATCACAATAATGAATTAGTTGTAAGCCGTGCAGGAATTTCTACAAAGCCGGTTACCGTAAAAATAAAAGTAGATAAAACAAATCCACATCACGAGTTGGTGATGGTGGCCGATAACCTGGGCAGGATACCACCAAACACTTCTTTAATGGTCATCACCGCAGGTAAAAAAAGATACGAGATATTCATTTCATCTTCCGAACAAAAAAATGCAAAAGTGCTGATTGATCTGCAATAACCTGGTAACAGTATTTAAAATACTTACCCGCTTTTACTTGCCTCATAAATAAACCAGATATTCATGCTTACATAAATTATAAAAAGCACTGCAGCCATGATCATATCAAATCTTTTGGCCTTGGCCATTTTTTGTTGTTTAACCAGCTTAAGAGAATAAGCTGTAGCCGAGATCACAAAAAATATGGCAGTAAGCGTAAGGCCATGCAATGTATCTACCAGGGTGAAAGAAGTTGATTCGGGTAATGAAGAATCAATGATGTATTTATTACCAATAACTGCAAAGATGGACCCCACACTCAAACCAAATCTCGAATCCATACCATCAGAATGTATAAAAAAGCAAATGAACGCAATCATAAAAGCGATATACATACCCAGAAACATCTTCCAGAACAAACCCGAAGCTTCACGGGTAATACCAATCTTAATACGAAGTGCGCTGTAAGTAACCTGTGGGTTTGCATTCATTGATTCATCACCAAATGCCGTTTTATACTCCCTTCCTCTTGTACTCATTTCAAAAGTATCAATTAGCCAGCCATTCATTACCCGGTTGTTATTCAGTTTACCATTTTTATCAGTACGTACATCGTAATTGGCGCCGATAGTATCTGCAACAAAAATCAGTTTGGTTGAGTCGAACTGCGAATTTTCAAATGACAAACGCAGTGTTTGCCTGTCAAAAGGAAAATTATCTATCTTCCACGAATCCTTCATAGTACACTGCATTTTCATTTGCAGGTAAACTAATTCACCCGAACTGTCAATGGTGGTATAAGCAGTAGTAAATGTTTTGGCATTGGGAATTTCCAGGTTGCGTACAAAATCAAATTCACGTTTTTTGTATTTAAGCCATATCCAGAAATTGATATTGTACTCCTTTTGTTTAAAATCTATATCATGTATACTGGTAACATAAATTCCCAGCTTTACTGTATCGGGTTTTGTTTTGGAGGCTGAGTCTGCCGCCTGCGTTTGTGCAAATGTAACAACAGCAAAAAAGCATAAACTAAAAAGCAGCAGTATCTTTTGCAATTGGTTAAGTTTTGGTAAAGAAAGATATAGCAATTGTTTCAATTAAAGAGCAATGACCGATCGTGTAAATAATTTTACAGCAAGCTTTGCTTTGCAATTGCGCTGCTGTTACTTAACTACAATCTCATCCACAAAAATATGTGTATCGCCACCTGCACCTTCATGCCATGCAGGCATTTTTCCATATTGCAGGGCTTTTACACGAACATATCTTGCAGTAGCAGAACTAAAGTTTGCTTCTACATTTTTTACCTGTGCATTCAGATCTTCAATGGGTAGAAAATTTTCGCCAACATACACCTGTTTAAAAACTTTATTATCGTCAGATACTTCAATAATGATCTGCCTGGGCATTATGATCCAGGATCTGGTATCCTGAAGCAGTCCAATAGTTACAGCAGAAACAGCTGTTGGTTTCAGCAGATCAATAATCACATCCATATCTGTTTTTTGATAACCCTGCCAATTGCCTTTGCGCCAGTCAACTTCTCCATGTATGCCGTCTATCAGGCCATTTGCGCCACCTCCATCATATTGTTGTTCGTAAACAGTATTCAGTTTGATGGTCCAGTTATTAGGCATTTTTTTGTAACTGGCAGTTGTTATATAACTGGTTTCACCTTTTGCATTTACAGCAATAGCCTTAATAGTTGTAGATTCCTTAACCGGTATAGCTGTAACATATTTTTTTGAGAGTTTGGTTGGTACGGTACCATCTGTAGTGTAATAGTAAAGCATACCTTTTTGTGCAGAACTTATCTTTACCAGCTTTGGATCCTTAAATGTCATACTGCCTCCATCAATCACTGGGTTCAACACTATTTTATTATCTGCAATTTCAGTTGAGGGAAGATCTATACTACCAAATGCAGAGGGTTTTGAACCCAACGTAAAATCAAAAGTACCGCCCTCCAAAATATCAAAATAAGATAGATAAGATTTTGAATAGGGCTTATCGTTTAATGCTGCAGTTTGTATATAATAATTACTATCGCCTACATTGCCTTTTAGGGTAAAACTTTTCCCATTCTCTAAATTTATTGTTGCAGAAGAAAATAAAGGTGTACCAATAATATAGTCAGTAGTTCCCGGTGTAACCGGATAAAAACCCAAAGCACTCAGTACATACCAGGCGCTCATCTGCCCGCAGTCTTCATTGCCTTCCAGCCCGTCTGGTGTATCATGATACATGTCTTTCATAATACGGTGTACCATGGCTTGTGTTTTAAAGGCAGCACCGGTAAAATTGTACAGGTAAGCAATATGATGGCTGGGTTCGTTACCATGTGCATACTGGCCAATAAGCCCGGTAATATCACTCTGGTCACGGCCGGTTGTTTTAGAATTCTCGGTAAATAATTTATCCAGTTTTTGTTCCATTTTTTTTCTGCCACCAATCATCCCTATATAGCCGTTTATATCCTGTGGTGTATAAAAAGAATATTGCCAGCTGTTGGCTTCTGTAAAATTATTATTCACCTCCCGTGGGTCGAAGGGCGAAACCCAGTTTCCGTTTTTGCGTGGACGCATAAAACCCGTTACGGTGTCAAGCATATTTTTGTACGACTGGGCTCTTTTAATATAGTTGGTATAATCTTCTGAAAGGCTATCAAGTTTTTTAGCAAACTGTGCAATACACCAGTCATCATAAGCATATTCCAGAGTTTTACTTACACTTTCATGTTCATCATCCATTTCCAACAACCCGTGATCGATCAATGCCGGTAATCCAAAATGATTCCAGGTAGCTGAGCGCTTCATAGCTTCCAGTGCAAGCTTTGTATCAAACTGATCAATGCCTTTCATATAGGCATCAACAATTACAGGCACACTATGATACCCGATCATACAATCGGTTTCGTTACTACTAAGTTCCCAAACAGGAAGTCTGCCTCCTTGCTGATATTGCGCCAAAAATGTTTGTATATAATCCAGTGTTCTTTTTTTATCAATGATAGTGTATAATGGATGTGCCCCGCGATAGGTATCCCACAGCGAAAAAACCGAATAGTTTGTAAAGCCTGTTGCCTGGTGAATTTTATTATCCCTGCCACGGTATTGCCCGTCAACATCCTGGTTAATATTAGGCACAATAGCCGTATGGTATAAAGCTGTATAAAAAGTACGGAGTTGTTTGGTATCATTGCTTTCTACGGCTATCCGGCTGAGTTCGGTATTCCAAATGTCTGCCGCATTCTGCTTTACCTTATCAAAATCCCAGGATGGTATCTCTGCTTCTAAATTTTTCCTGGCTCCATCTGCACTAACGGATGAAATACCCACTTTAGCCATCACATTACTATTTTCAAACTCAAAAAAGGCTTTCAGGTTCTTTGCATTTTTAATATCATTTTCGCCTGATGTCAATAACTTATCATCTTTCCAAAAGCCTTTATTAATAAAAGGTTTCGAAAATTCAATTACAAAATAAACATACTGGTTACTGGCCCAGGCCTTGCTGCGCCTCATGCCTGCAACAGTATGCAGGTCGATGATCTTTAATGAAGATTCAATCACTTCATCACGGTGTTTCAGATCAAGAATGATGAAATTACTATCTGCTTCCGGAAACTTATACCTGTGAAAGCCCGCCCTGGCAGTAGCCGTTAACTCTGCCAGTATATTATCATCATCCAGTTTTACAGAATAAAAACCTGCAGTGGCTTTTTCATTGTCATGAGAAAATTTTGAGCCGTACTTTTTGTTATCAAATGAAGGTTCGCCACGCATGGGCATTAGCAGAATATCGCCATAGTCGCTTACACCGGTGCCACTTAAATGTGTGTGGGTAAAGCCGTAAATATAACTGTCGGAATAGTGATAACCACCGCAACCATCCCAACCATCCAGCCGGGTATCAGGGCTTAACTGCACCATGCCATGTGGCAGTGTTGCACCCGGATAAGTATGTCCATGACCTCCCGTACCAATGAACGGATCAACATATTGTACAAAGTTTTTTTGAGCCAGGAGTATATGGTTAGGCAAGCTCACAAGCAAAAGGAGGAAAAAGGATGAATGCAATATTATTTTACGTTTCATACAAATCGTTTTGCACAAGATAAAACATATTGAAAAGTAGCAGATAAAAAAATCCCACAAAGTCATAAAGAACACAAAGTATTATTAATCGAATTTCTTTGTGTGCTTTGAAGCTTCGTGGGAAACAAAAACAATGTTTCTGTTGAAAAAAAATAACGTTAGAATGGTAAATCATCAACCGGCGCCGATGTATTGGCTGGTTCTGTTCTTACAACCGGAGCTGTACTCATGCCGTTATTACTGACATTACCGGAGTTTGAAACTGCCCCCTGGGTACTCTGGCCTTCTTTATTACTACCCAATAGCTGAATGTTTTGTACCCGCATACGTAAGGTAGCTGCAGCCTGCCCTTCCTTGTTGGTGTAGGCGTCAGCTTCGGGCGTACCCTCTGCATAAACGGTTGTTCCTTTCATTAAGTAAGGGGCAATTGCTGTACGGTCTGTCCAATAAGCACACTCTACCCAGGTTGTTCTTTCTTTTTGATTTCCTTGTGCGTCTTTAAAGCGCTCTGAATGTGCTACACTGAAGTTGATAACGTGTTTACCGTTGATCTCTTTTACAATGCAATCTTTACCAAGATTGCCAATGATCTGAAGTTTAATCATAACTGTGTTTTTTAATTATTAATCGATGTATCTGGTTGCTGTTTTAGTTATGTGGTAAAGATAAAAGCTAATCCCATATGGCTGCCCTGGGTGTATTCAATGTGCGTAAATAATCGAGCAGTTGTCCCGTATGCACAGCTTCGTGATAAGCAATACGCAATAAATAATCACCCAGTTTTCGGTGCTGATTTTTCTCTTTTCGGGTTATGTACACTTCAACCAGTTCTTTCTGTGTGAGGCCGTGTATCATTTTTAAAAATTTTTCCCGGTAAGGTTGTGCATTTCTTAATTCATCATCAACTGTTGTATAAGGGTTGCCGGTTAAGGGGCTTACATAATCACCAATAACTCCCCGGTGTAATACAATATGATGAAACACATTCTCCGACTCCAGTACATGGCGTATCATTTCAAAGCAGCTCATTGCTCCGGGATCTGGTTTCCAGTATAGATTTTCTTCCGAAATATTTTTCCAAACTTTAATACTCCTGCGCCTTATCTCTTCAAAATTCAATATCAATAATTCCTTTGCGTTCATGGATTTTCTGCGATTTTTTTCTCACAGATTACACTGATTTACACAGATTGTTTGCATCCGGGTTAATCAATGAAATCTGTAGCCAACTTTCTAATTCATTTTTTTCTTCAAAGTACTCACCTGGTTTTGCAGGTTATTTACCATACTGGCCAGTGAATTCATATCCCAGCGCTGCTGGCTGGCTACTTTACTTATTACCATTTGTGCCTGCCACAGTTCCACCACATCTTCGGCGTTTACCTGGTATGGCTGGTACTGCGGGTTATCGCTCACCAGGGTTAATTTGTTTTTACTACGTCCGTTTTTTTCAACTCTTTTATAAACAATACCCTCGTTGCGGCTAACTACAATATATGCCTGGCTGTCTTTGATGTCGCTTGTATTATCAACTTTTTCACCAACGATAATACTGCCGCTGGGCGTAGGCAACATACTGTCGCCAATAATTTCAAAGGCCCGGTAATTACCACCGGCAAGCATGGGTAAAGTGAATGTATTCAGCTCATCAATAAACTCAGTATCGGCATAACTGGCTAAATAGCCCGCTGCAGCTTTTACCGGAACAAAGTGAATAACATTTCGATCTACCGCCATCATTTTTTGCTGGCGGCGACGGCCAAGATAACTGTCTGCATGGTTGCTTAAGTCTTTAAGTAAAAGCTCGTCAAGCGTTAACTTAAAAATATCTGCCAGTGTTTCCAGTACACTCAACTGCGGATCTGCACGCCCTTCTTCATAAGCACCAACTGAAGAACGTTTGATACCGAGTTTGTTTGCAAATTCTTCCTGTGTCCAACCACGGAGTTTGCGTAAGTATTTGAGGTTTTGTCCTGCTATTGACATGGTACAACTAATTTGATTAGCACAAATATACTAATTATTTTAGTTTGACAAAATTTATTTTTAACTCTTACCACCAAGCACACAAAGAAAAAACACAAAGAGCACAAGAAAAATGCTTGTGCTCTTTGTGGAAAACCCTTGTGTTCTTAGTGGTTAATATATCTGCCTGGTTTAATTCCCTTTCCACTCAGGCAAACGGCCCGGAGTATAAGGCGCTTTATTGTTTTCCAATATATTCTCCAGGTTTCTTATCTCCTCGCCTATTGATCTCAATTCATTATATACCGGTGTAAACTGCCTGGCAGCTGTTTGATAAGAGCTGATAAAGGTGGTGGTTGGTGCTGCCGTAGTTGACCACAAGCCACCAACAATTGATCCAATTCTACCACTAATGGATGGTGAAGATTCAAACTCTCTTCTTGCCAAAGTTGCATCGCCATTCAGTTTTGTATTTACATCGGTTAATCTTTTTTCGAGCGCTGCAATTGTTTTGGAAATATCAGCCGGCAGTTTTGGCGTTTCAATAACGGCCTGTTTTATGTATTTGATCTTATTGACCATTTCGCCACGGTATGCATCTGCCGCTGTACTTACTCTTCGCAATTCCGCAACCTGCTTACAGAAATCATCCAGGGCTTTCTTATCCGTTGCGGGCAACGTTGCATTATTAAGAGCTATTGCTTTGAATGGCTGTGCAGCAACCAACTCTGAATAAACTCCATCCTCAAACTTACCAAGCGATACTTTATAATTACCTGGCAAAGCCATATAACCAATTTCTGGCGAACTGAATGCGTTCGATTCATCAAATGGCGTTAAATCAACCGGGCCAAAAGGCGCATAGCGAAAATCCCAAACAATACGGCTCATCCCTTTTTTTGCAGGTGCTTTTATGCGGCGTACCACATTGTTATTTTCGTCTGTTACTATAAATAATAAATGCGGCGCCGGTTGTTCATCTTCCAAACGTAAAGAATCAATGGAAGGATAGTAAGGTGCTTCGCCTTTTTTAATTTTTTCCTTCTCAGCTTCACGTCTTTTTTCTTTGAGGGTTTTAATATCTTCCTTTAAATAGTAAGTAAACACGGCACCTACTCTAGGATTAGGTGTGGTGAAGAAACTTTCTCCCTGGAAACCTTTGCCTCTTACACCCAGCGGTATTGATTCTATAAACATCAGCGCATCTTTTACAGGATAGATAGTTGCCGCTTTGGTAAGATCTTCTTTCTTAAAATTACGCAGGGGTGTATAATCATCCAGCACATAAAAACCACGGCCAAAAGTTGCCAGCACCAAATCATTTTCTCTTTTTTGAATACTAATATCTTTTACAGAAATAGTTGGTAAGCCATTTTTAAGCGGTATCCATTCCTGCCCGCCATCAACTGTAAAATAAACACCAAACTCGGTACCAACAAACAAGAGATTCGCATTTACATGATCTTCGGCAATGGTATAAGCCGTGCCTCTTTCAGGTAAATTATGCTGAATGGCATTCCATGTTTTGCCGCCATCGGTTGTTTTATACACGTAAGGATGAAAATCACCATAGCGATGATGATTGAAAGTTACATACGCAACATTCCTGTCATGTTGAGAGCAGATGATCTGGTTTACATAAGTCCGTTCCGGAACACCGGCAATGCCATCAACTTTTGTCCAGGTTTTACCACCGTCGTTTGTTATCTGTATCAAGCCATCA
This sequence comes from uncultured Chitinophagaceae bacterium, assembly GCA_963715585.1. Taxonomy (GTDB): domain Bacteria; phylum Bacteroidota; class Bacteroidia; order Chitinophagales; family Chitinophagaceae; genus Ferruginibacter. The sequence goes on from OY970254.1 coordinate 2,562,734, forward strand.
TCGGTTCCAACATAAATAGTATTCTCATCAAACTGCGATTCGGCAATGCTGGTTGTTTGGCCGTAAATATCGGTACTTCCGTTTTTTGCAACTGCATCCACACTCCACACTTTGCCCATCACTTCCAGTTTATTCCTGTCTATCTGCCTGCTTAAATCGCCACTGATTATTTTCCAGGTATTACCCCTGTCATCGGTTCTAAATAATTTATTGGCACCAAAATACAATCGCTTATTATCGTATTTAGAAATATGCATTGGTGCATCCCAGTTCCAGCGGTAAGCAGCTTCCCCTTCCTGTTCAACTGGTTTAATATCTAAAAATTCGCCACTTTTTTTATCGTAGCGTACTAATCCACCGTATTGCGATTCTGCATAAATAATATCCGGATTGCTTTGATCTACCTGGCTTTCAAAACCATCCCCAATGCTGGTAAAATACCAATCGGAATTAAAGATACCGTTTGAGCTGATTGTACGGGAAGGCCCGCCAATGCTGAAGTTATCCTGCGTACCACCATGAATATGATAAAAAGGGAAAGCGTTATCAGTTGCTACTTTATAAAACTGTGTTACCGGAAGGTTTGCTTTAAAGCTCCAGTTTTCACCGGCATCATAACTTTCGTAAACGCCGCCATCACAACCCACCAGGTAATGATCGGTATTGGATGGGTTTATCCAGATCACATGGTTATCGATATGTTTACTTTTTTCGCCCAGGTTTGTAAAATTCTTGCCGCCATCCTTGCTTACAACCATGTATGGATTAATGATGAAAATTTTGTTCACATCTTTAGGGTCGCAAAATATTTTTTGATAATAATTACCACTGGTTGAAAAACCACTTTGTTTTTCCCAGCTGGCACCTCGGTCGGCACTTTTAAAAACACCGCCCTTGCCCTCCGGTGCTTCTACCACTGCATACAATACATCCGGATTTACAGGAGAATAATTTAACCCGATCCTGCCTAAATTATCAGTGGGCAATCCACTCATCATTTTATTCCAGGTGATGCCTCCATCGGTACTTTTGTACAAGGCAGACTCAGGCCCGCCCCCGATATAAGCAAATACTTTGCGCTGGCGCTGATGTGCGGCTGCATATACAATATTCGGAAAACGTGGATCAACCATCACTTCATTAAAACCCGTATGCTCACTCACATTTAAAACCTGTTTCCAGGTTTTACCACCATCGGTAGTTTTATAAATCCCTCTTTCGCCACCTGATTTCCACACTGGGCCATAAGCAGCCACATACACAATATCGCTGTTGGTAGGGTCAATAGCTATCCGGCCAATATGCTCCGAGTTTTTCAAACCCATATTCTTAAAACTCTTACCCCCATCTTCCGATTTATAAATACCATCGCCATAAGCCACCACACGTTGGTTGTTATTTTCGCCACTGCCCACCCAAACTACATTGGTGTTGGTTGGGTCTATAGCCAAACAGCCAATTGAAAAAGATCCTTCTCCGTCAAAAACCGGGTTGTAGGTTATGCCGGCATTGCTGGTTTTCCAAACACCACCTGCTGCTGCGGCCACATAATACTCACTATGGTTATTGGGATTAACAGCTATATCGGCAATGCGGCCCGAAGTAATGGCAGGCCCTACACTTCGGAATTGTAAACCGGCAAGCGAAATATTTTTTAAGGAGTCGGCTGCTTTGGGTTTGGCAACCGGTTCTGCTTTTTTCTGGGCAGTAACAGTTATGGAAACAAACAGCAAGGCTGCTGACAGGAAGGCTTTGGCGATTTGCATAAAATTAGTTTTGTGCTTACTAAATTAAGGGGTTTAGTTCAAAAGCTGTTGCCATTTAAAAATCTATACCGCCAGAGATTATTTTAGCCACGGATTACACAGATCTTACAGATTATTTTCTTATCCGTGTTAATCTGTGTAATCTGTGAGAACAAGACCTTATTTTTGCATCAAACTTATTTATATGAATTATACACTTGTAATACATAGCATTCTACGCTGGGCAGTTTTGCTTTTTGGCGTATGGGCGGTTTTTGCTGCATTGGGTGCAGTAATTTCCAAAAGAGAATATAAAGGCAGCGATAATAAAGTGAGCCTGTTTTTTATGATCAGCTGCGATATTCAGTTGCTGCTGGGCCTTATTTTGTATTTCACAGGCATGTGGTTCGAAAAAGTAAAAAGCGGCATGGGGGCAGTTATGAAAGACCCGTTGGAGCGTTATTTTGCAGTAGAACATGCATTGATGATGATCATTGCCTGGTTGCTGGTACACGTTGGCCGCAGCATGGTAAAACGTGGCGGTACTGATGCACAAAAACACAAACGCACACTGATTTATTTCGGTATAGCGTTAATAATAATTTTATTAATGATACCCTGGCCATTTAAACAACCTGGCATAGCACGACAATTATTCCCTCAGTTTTAAATTGATTTGAACATACATGGCAAAGAAGAAAGAGCAACCCATTATCCTGGTTACAAATGATGACGGTATAACATCTCCCGGAATAAGAAATTTAATAGAAGCCGCAAAAGGCCTTGGCAAAGTGGTAGTGGTAGCACCCGATAAAGCGCAAAGTGGTATGGGACATGCCATCACCATTGGTAATCCGCTACGGATGGATAAGGTTGAGTTATTTGGAGATGTAGAAGCCTGGCAAACATCAGGAACACCGGTTGATTGTGTTAAACTTGCTGTTGATAAGATACTGCACCGCAAACCAGATCTTTGTATCAGTGGCATTAACCATGGCGCCAACCATTCCATTAATGTAATTTACAGCGGCACCATGAGTGCGGCCATGGAAGCATCTATTGAAAGTATTCCCAGTATTGGTTTTTCGTTGCTTGATTATCGTTTTGACGCAGATTTTTCTGCTGCTGTTTTTTATGCCCGGAAAATTATTAAAACCGTGCTGGAAAATAAATTAGACAAGCATCTGTTACTTAATGTAAATATTCCTTCGGTGCCTAAAAGAGAAATACAGGGCATCAAAGTTTGCAAACAGGCTTATGCAAAATACAAGGAAGAGTTTGACGAACGCCTTGATCCGCACGGTAAAAAATATTACTGGCTTACCGGCGAATTCATCAATTTTGATAAAGGACAGGATACTGATGTATGGGCCTTGCAAAATAATTATGTAAGTGTGGTGCCGGTTGAATTTGACCTTACCAACTACACCCTGAAAAAATTACTGGATAAAAAGAAACTATTTAAATGATATTTAAGAAAGACAATTTTATTTTTGGCGCCATCCTCGGTTTTGTTGGACCAATACTCGGCGTCATTATTTTTAAAATGACAAAATTCCAGTCGTTCACTTTTGCCAACACATTTGAATATATGTGGCGTGAGCAGGGCCACCGCACATTTAGCGTGGCACTAAGCCTTGCACTAATGGTGAATGCCGTTTTATTTACCATTTATATAAACAGCCGAAAAGATAAAACCGCCAAAGGCATTTTTGCACTTACCTGTGCGTATGGTGTGCTGGTGTTGTGTATTAAAACTTTTTCATGATTTTATTTTGTTTTCCTGAGAACAAAAAAAATAACTTTAAGCCATGCGTTATTATATTATTTCCGGAGAAGCAAGTGGCGACTTACACGGCAGTAACCTTATCAAAGAACTAAAAAAGAAAGATCTGACTGCCGACATCCGTTGCTGGGGTGGCGATAAGATGGAAGCCGCCGGAGCTACGCTGGTAAAGCATTACAAAGAACTGGCTTTTATGGGTTTTTTAGAAGTGATAAAAAACCTGGGCACCATTTTAAAGAATATAAAATTCTGTAAAGAAGATATACAGCAGTACCAGCCAACCGTCATCATATTGATAGATTATCCCGGCTTTAATTTACGCATTGCCAAATGGGCAAAAGAACAGGGCATAAAAGTGATCTACTACATTTCTCCGCAGGTTTGGGCATGGAAAGAGAACCGGGTTAAACTGATAAAAGAATGTGTAGATAAAATGCTCGTCATCTTACCATTTGAAAAAGAGTTTTATAAAAAATGGAAATACGAAGTAGAGTATGTTGGGCATCCGCTGGTGGAGGTGGTTGATGAGTTTTTGAATAGCGACCAGCAAACAGCAAACCAACAACAAACAACAAACATAATAGCCCTACTCCCCGGCAGCCGCCAGCAGGAAATTTTAAAAAAACTCCCCATCATGCTGGAAGTGGCAAAACATTTTCCCGACTATCAATTTGTAGTGGCCAAAGCACCGGGACTTGATGAGAATTTTTATGCATCGCTTTTAGCTCCCTACAAAAATGTTTCTTCGGTTGTAAATAAAACCTATGAACTGCTGGTACAATCAAAAGCCGCATTGGTTACAAGCGGCACTGCTACATTAGAAACAGCTTTGTTTGCTGTACCGGAAGTGATCTGTTATAAAGGAAGTGCCTTCAGTTACCAGATTGCCAAACGCCTCATAAAAATAAAATTCATCGGGCTTGTAAACCTCATCATGGATAAAGAAGTAGTAAAGGAATTGATACAGGATGAATTAACGGTTGAAAATCTGAAACGTGAACTGAGCCTGCTGTTAACAGATGAAACAAAACAACAGCAATTGAAAGACGATTATGCAGCGCTTAAAAATTTATTAAGCAAAGGCGGTCATGCTTCTGCAAATGCTGCCGAAAGTATTTACACCTACCTCGCCAAATTACCGAAGTAATTTAATTGCCAGAATAATCATAGCCAGCAGGAACAATAAAATGGATAACCTGTTTATACCATGCATATAACCAACCCATTTCGATTTGGGCGCATCAGGGTCTTTTTTCTTCAGGTATAAGTATTGGGCTATCTGGTTAAGTACACTCATGTTCTTAAATTAGGATGTAAAATTAACACTTAAACACGGCTTTTTGTTCATCACTGCCCCCTTTCCTGATATAATTAATTTACTACCTTTGTTAGTGATGGCAGGCAAATTTATTTACCCCCTTTTCTGATTTTTTAAAATCAGATTGTTGAGAGAAAAAATAAAATCCATAAGTCATATACTATATATGCTCTTAAACCGTTATCATACCACCCTGATAGAATTTACTCAACCCGCATTGAAAAAATCCGATATACCAATTCAACGCAGAATGAGAATATTTTTATCTTTTATTTTTTTACTCTTCTCTAATCTAATAGCTGCCCAAAAGCCAGCACCCCCTGTTATTGCCGTAAAAACTCCGGATTCCAAATTCCGGTTTGTAAACAGGCAAACCCGTATTGCTGTTGACACTGCGCTATACGACGAAGCTGAAGCCTATGTAAATGATTTTGCAAGGGTATTACGAAATGATAAATTTTCATTTGTAAATGCTGGCGGAAAACTGATTGCTCCTGTTGAATTTGAAGGCGCAAGAAATTTTTCAAATCAACGTAGTGCTGTTCAAAAAGATGATTTGTGGGGATTCATTGATGTAACTGGAAAAGTGATAATCCCTTTTAAATACAACATTGTTTTTGATTTTGAGCAAGCAACTGTTACGGTAGCATTCGGTAACAAAAAATGGTGGCTGCTAAATAATAAAGGCGTAATAATTAAACAACTGGATATAACCGTTTGCTATGGTTTTAAGAGCGGCGTTGCTAAAGTTACGAAAGAAGATAAAGAAGGAATTTTATTTCCGGATGGTAAAATAATATGGAGCGGATTGAATGCCAGGCCCGGTAACCAAATCCCGTGGCAGCCAAATTTAAATAATCTTGCAGCACCCTGCCCCGATAACTTAGGTTTTGAGTTTGGAGATTTTACCAACTGGAATTGTTTTGCCGGCGATGTAGATTCTGTTGGTACTACAAACGTAATAACTGTAACGCCGTCTGCGCCAATTCCAGGCAGGCATACTATTTATCCAAGAGCAATTCCATCAGCACTCGATCCTTTTGGGTTGTTTCCGATCAATCCTCCGGATGGCAGTAATTTTGCTGTAAAGCTTGGTAACACCAGTGTAGGTGCACAGGCAGAACGGATCAGTTATACCATTCATGTTCCATTAAATGACTCCAATTTTTCCATCAAGTATGATTATGCGGTGGTTTTTGAAGATCCAGGCCATACCATCTGGACACAACCAAGATTTATATCCAGGCTGATCGATTCGGCCACCAATACTTCTATTGACTGTGCATCATTTGAATATATTGCTACATCGGGCCTTCCGGGCTTTATCAGATCTACAGTAGATACCACAGTAATGTATAAATCGTGGGCTTCTGTATTTTACAGCTTACGTGGGTATGGCGGTAAAACACTGTACCTGGAATTTACAACTGCAGATTGTGTAAGAAGAGGCCATTGGGGTTATGCATATGTAGATGTGCAAAGCACCTGCGGAAGCCCAGTTGAGGTACATTATGACTGTACACCTCCCAATGCAACTACTTTAACTGCACCTCCCGGATTTGAATTTTATAACTGGTGGAACTTTGATTTTACAACCTTATTGGGTACCGGCCAGCAATTAAACATGAATCCCGGTCCGGCAATTAATACCATTATTTGGGTAGAAATGATACCTTTTAACAACTTCGGTTGCCAGGATACGCTGATGGTAAATATTAATGGAGACTTTGATGCAGTATTTGATATGTCGGCAGCAAATGGATGCGCCCCGCAAACATTTACTTTTTACAACAGGAACCTGCCTTCGTTAACTACCTTGTGGGATTTTGGGGATGGCTCAACGGCTACCGGCGACACTGTAACGCATACTTATACTATACCAGGCAATTATAACGTAACGTTTGATGTAACAATGGTTGGTGGATGCCATGGAAATGCTATCAAGCTAATTACTATCTACCCTATTCCTACAATAGTTAAACCGGCAAACCAGGCTTTGTGTAACGGTGTTAGAACCAGTGCTGTAAACTTTACCGGAACTCCGCCGGGCACAGTTTTTAATTGGACCAATGATAATCCTTCTATTGGTTTAGCTGCAAGCGGCACTGGAAACATTGCTGCATTTACAGCAATCAACAATGGCACTATCCCAGTGATTGCCACCATAACAGTTACGCCAGTTCATCTTACCTGTACCGGATCGCCTGAAACTTTCACAATTACCGTTAACCCAACGCCTAATGTTGTACAACCCACAGGTCAGGTTTTATGTAATGGAACATCTACCAATGCTATAACATTTTCAGGTACTGTAAGTGGCACATCTTTTAACTGGACAAACAACAATCCATCTATTGGCCTGGCAGCAAGCGGTAGCGGAGATATTTCTGCTTTTACAGCTGTTAATATTGGCAGTGTTAATGCTGTGGCCACTATTACTGTAACTCCCGTTGATGGTGTTTGTCCGGGTGTTTCAAAAACATTTACCATTACTGTAAAACCAACACCAGATGTTGCTCAGCCTGGCAATATAACGGTTTGTAATAACGGAACTATTGGTTCAATAAATTTTTCAGGCTCACTTAGCGGAACCGCTTTCAGCTGGACCAATGATAATACGTCGATAGGCCTGGCAGCAAGTGGTAATGGAAATATACCTTCTTTCACCAGTACTAATCCCGGTATTTTGCCTGCAACAGGATTGATCACTGTTACACCAACAGCAAACGGCTGCCCTGGTCCTGCACGTTTTTTTACAATTACAGTAAACCCAACACCAAACGTTGTACAACCGGCTAATCAGGCTCTATGTAATGCCGCAACAACCAATGCGGTAAATTTTACCGGTGCAGTTGCTGCAACCAGTTTTAGCTGGACCAATACTAACACCTCCATTGGTTTGGCAGCAAATGGAACAGGTAATATATCTTCATTTACGGCAATTAATACGACTAATACACCGGCTACTGCCATCATAAATGTTTTACCAATAGCATATGGTTGCCCCGGTGCCATAAGAAGCTTTACCATTATCGTTAACCCAACACCAAATGTGTTACAGCCAACAAACCAGACCGTTTGTAATAACGGTACTATTGGTGCAACAAATTTTTCAGGAAATGTAAGTGGCACCAGTTTCAACTGGACTAATGATAATACTTCAATAGGCCTGGCAGCAAGTGGCAATGGAAATATACCTTCTTTCACCGGTACTAATCCCGGTATTTTGCCTGCAACAGGATTGATCACTGTAACACCAACAGCGAATGGCTGCCCCGGTCCTGCACTATTATTTACAATTACTGTAAACCCAACACCAAATGTAGTTCAACCTGCAAATCAGTCTTTGTGTAATGCCACATCTACCAATCCGGTAAATTTTACAGGGGCTGTTGCTGCAACCAGTTTTACCTGGACTAATAATAATACCTCCATTGGTTTGGGGGCAAGTGGAACGGGGGATATACCATCGTTTACGGCAATTAATACAACCAATACGCCTGTTACTGCCACTATAAATGTTTTACCAATAGCATACGGATGCCCGGGTACTGTACAAAGTTTTACAATTACTGTAAACCCAACGCCCAATGTAGTGCAACCGGCTAACCAGATTTTATGTAATAATGCAGCTACTAATGCTGTAAATTTTATAGGTGCAGTGAGTGGTACTGGTTTTAGCTGGACAAATAACAACACCTCTATTGGTTTGGCAGCAAGTGGCACTGGAAACATACCATCATTTACAGCTACTAATACAACCAATGCGCCTGTAACGGCAACTATCACTGTTACGCCTTCGGCAAATAGTTGCCCCGGTCCTTCACAAAGTTTTACAATTACTGTAAACCCAACTCCAAATGTAGCACAACCTGCCAACCAGGTTTTATGTAATACTGCAGCAACGAGTGCTATAAATTTCAACGGTGCAGTTAGCGGTACAATTTTCAACTGGACAAATAATAACACTTCAATTGGTTTGGCTGCAAGTGGTACCGGCGACATCCCATCGTTCACTGCAATTAATATATCCAATGTTCCGGTAACTGCAACTATAACTGTTATACCACTGGCAAATGGTTGTCCGGGCGCCGCCCAAAGTTTTACAATTACTGTAAACCCAACACCTAATGTAGTAGTACCTGCTAACCAGGCTTTATGTAATGCTGCCACTTCCAATGCAGTAAATTTTACAGGTGCTGTAAGTGGCACCAATTTTACCTGGAGTAATAATAATCCTTCCATTGGTTTGGCTGGAAGTGGCACAGGAAATATTCCATCATTTACGGCAACTAATACAACCAATGCACCGGTGATTGCCATCATTTCGGTAGCCCCATTTGCAAATGGCTGCCAGGGGCCGGCACAAAGTTTTACTATTACTGTATACCCAACGCCAAATGTAGTGCAACCAGCCAACCAGGTTTTATGTAATGCTGCGACAACCAATGCTGTAAATTTTACAGGTGCTGTTAGCGGCACTGGCTTTAACTGGACAAATAACAATACGTCAATTGGTTTAGCGGCAGGCGGCACTGGTGATATACCAGCATTTACGGCAATTAACACAACCAATGCTCCGGTAACGGCAACAATAACTGTTACACCAACAGCATACGGTTGCCCGGGGTCTTCGCAAAGTTTTACCATAACAGTTAACCCAACTCCAAATGTGGCACAACCGGCTAACCAGACTTTATGTAATGCCACTACGACCAATGCAATAAATTTTACAGGGACTGTAAGCGGTACGGGCTTTAACTGGACAAATGATAATACCACAATTGGTTTGCCAGCAAGTGGTACCGGCAATATTCCTTCTTTTACAGCAACTAACACAACCAATGCCCCGGTAACGGCAACTATAATTGTTACGCCTTCGGCTAACAGTTGTACGGGTACAGCACAAAGTTTTACAATTACTGTAAACCCTACACCCAATGTGGTGCAACCGCCCAATCAGACTTTATGTAATAATGCAACAACCAACACTGTAAATTTTACCGGCAATGTAAGCGGCAGCAGTTACAACTGGACAAATGATAACACTTCAATTGGACTGGCAGCAAGTGGCACGGGAGATATACCGGCTTTTACGGCAATAAACACAACCAATACCCCCGTAACGGCCACTATTACAGTAGTTCCATCGGCAAATGGTTGCCCCGGCCCCTCACAAAATTTTACAATCATAATAAACCCAACGCCAAATGTGGTACAACCTGCCGATCAAAGAGTTTGTGACGGGTTTGCTACCAATGCTATAGCTTTTTCCGGCAATGTTACCGGAACAAGTTTTAACTGGACAAACAGCAACCCTTCCATTGGACTGGCATCTTCCGGCACGGGTAATATTGCATCATTCAATGCTGTGAATACTGGTTCAACTCCTGCTAATGCCACCATCATTGTTACTCCATCTGCTAAAGGATGTACTGGTTTACCAAAAACTGTTATCCTAAGGGTTGATCCAAATCCAACTGTAGAGCTTGGACCTGATCTTAATTTATCAACAGGTACAGTAACCAATCTTAATGCTACCATTCAAAACGGGCCCATAGCTAACTGGGCATGGACACCGGCAACCGGGCTTAGCTGTACAAACTGCCCATCGCCGGTATTAACAGTTACCAATGACATAACCTATAATATTGCTGTAACCAATATTTATGGCTGTATTGCCAGGGACAATATTACTATTTCAACATTTTGCAGAAACTCTCAGGTGTTTGTGCCCAATGCCTTTACACCCGATGGAGATGGATTGAATGATGTGCTGATGGTACGGGGTAAAGGGATTTTTGTAACTAATTTCCGCATTTTTAACCGCTGGGGCGAACTGGTTTTTCAGAAAACAAATTTCAACCCCAACGACAAACAATATGGATGGGATGGTAAAGTAAGAGGTGTTCCGGCAACGCCTGATGTATTTGTTTTTACTGCCGAAGTGGTTTGTGATAATGGAATTAAATACACTTATAAAGGCAACACAACTTTATTAAAATAATTTACTGCATTGAAAACAAGAATAAAATATCTGCTCATTTTTTTTCTGCTTAATTATGCAGATAAAGCTGCCTGCCAGGATATTAATTTTTCGCAGTTTTACGAACTGCCGCTCCTGCGAAACCCTGCATTGGCCGGCATATTTTCCGGTGATTATGCAATATCAGCTGCTTACAGAAACCAATGGCAAAGTGTTACCACGCCATACCGCACTTTTGCTCTCGGACTGGAATACAAAAAATCAACCAGGCAAAACTCAAACGATTTTTTTACCATTGGCCTGCAAACCACCAATGACATTGCGGGAGATTCAAAACTCAGCCGCACACAGGTTTTCCCGGTACTCAATTTTCATAAGTCGCTTAACAGTGAAAAAGATACCTACCTCTCTGCCGGTATTATGGGTGGCCCGGTAATGCAGCGTTTCGATCCATCTCAACTAAGTTTTGATGACCAGTTTGTTAACGGATCATACAGTTCAACAAATCCTACAAAACAGGTTTTTACAAATACCGGTTCTACTTATTGGGATCTTACCGCCGGCCTTACTTTCAGCAGTGTTGCAGGCACAGACACCAGGTTTTACCTGGGAGCTGCTATGTTTCATATACTAAAACCAAAAGTAGCTTTTCAAAAACAATACGATATTGTTTTAAACCCAAAATATGTGGTCAATGCAGGCTTGTCAAAATCACTCAGCGATGTAAATAAAATAATTTTGTATGCAGATTATTTTATGCAGGGTGGTGCCAGGCAAATTCAGGGAGGGTTAATGTTGAGTCATGATTTTTTAAATAATAATGAAGATCAGAAAATTGCTTTAACCGGTGGTATATTCTATCGCCAGAAAGATGCATTAATACCGGTAGTTAAAATAGATTACAATAAATTAGGTTTAGGATTTAACTACGATGTTAATATAAGTAAACTAAAAACGGCTTCACAACTCAGGGGTTCTTTTGAAGTAACCCTTTCTTATAAAGGTTTCACTAAAAGTGAAAACTCTTCTGTAAACAAAGTAAGATGCCCGGCATTTTATTAAGCAGTAAACTTTATTTCCAATTTTTTTGTTAAAGGATATGGTATTTTGAAACCTGAAAAGTTCAAAATGCGTATCTTTTACAAATCATAAACATGAAACAACTTATTACATCCATCTTTTTGTTGTGCTGCATATCTGCGGCAAATGCACAATCAAAAAAGTACGCAGTTACAAAAACTGATGCCGAATGGCGCAAGCAGTTAACAGCGCTGCAATTTCAGGTAGCCCGCCAAAAAGGAACAGAACGTGCTTACACCGGGGTTTACTGGGATAACCACGAAAAAGGAATTTACAAATGTGTGTGCTGCAGCCAGGAGTTGTTCAGCTCTGCAACTAAATTTGAAAGCGGCACCGGCTGGCCCAGCTTTTGGCAGGCCATTAAAAAAGCAAACGTTGAAGAAATTACCGATAACAGTTATGGCATGGAAAGAACCGAAGTTAACTGCAGCCGCTGCGGTGCTCACTTAGGCCATGTATTTGACGATGGGCCAAAGCCAACCGGCCTGCGGTATTGTATGAACTCTGCTTCCCTTATTTTTGAGAAAAAATAAATACCGTGAATGACTCAAACTCCTGCGATTCAACTTTACTCCTGCTAAGAGGGTTTGATATTTTTGAGCATATTACCGAAGAAGAATATGTAGAATTGGCATTGGTGCACAATTATGTAGAAGCTGCCAGTGGAGAATACATTTACTTTCCGCACCAGAACCGCAACAAACTTTATTTTGCCAAAGATGGTTTTATAAAACTCGGTTACATTGATGAAGCTGGTAACGAAGTGATCAAAGAGATCATTCAGAAAGGCGAGGTTTTCGGGCAGCTTACTTTAGAAAAAAACAACGACCAGGATGAATTTGCTCAGGCTTATAAAAGCGATGTAAGCCTTTGTGCTTTTACCATGGAAGATTTCGTACGCATCCTGCAGCGCAAGCCAGAAATGGCTATTGCCTTTAGTTTTCACCTGGGTAATAAACTGCGTAAGGTAGAAAACCGCCTGTTAAACATTTTAAATAAAGATGTAAAAAGCAGGCTGGCGCAATTGCTGCTACAGCTGGCAAAAGATAAAAAGGCCATGGAGAATAACACAGCTGTGATTGATAAATTTTTAACGCATGATGATATTGCCAAACTCATCGGATCTTCAAGACAAACTGTAACAACCACCTTAAATCAGTTTGAAAAAGAAAATATCATCAACATAACAAAAAAAGAGATCTTGATTAATGATGTAGCCGGGTTGAAAAGGATTGGTGAGGGTTGAGTTTCGCTTTGTTTTAAAAGGCTGTCAGCCCGAGCTTGTCGAAGGCGGTGTCATTGTAATAACCCGGGTTCGACAATCTCACCCTGAAAACCTTCTCATTTATTTCCCTGATCTAATGTAAGCAAGTGTGTCTTTATCAGATCAAAATGTTCCCAGGGTATAAAATGGCTTGCCCCAGGAATGATGATGACTTTTACATTTGGATTATTAGCCAGCTTCTTTTTACCATACTCCACATTTTTTACGGTAACAAATTTATCGGCATCGCCATGAATAAAAGTTACGGGCATTGTTAATGCTGCATACATGGTATCTGTGTGGTAAAGATCTTTCTTAAAATAAATGATCTCGTCGTTTGATGGTTTAAAAGCTCCGGGCATCAATACTTTTAAAGGGGTATACATAAAAAGATAACGCCAGTATTCCTTGGGTTCTTCATAAGGAGAGATGGAACCTGCCAGTATGGTGAGGGATGCAAATTCCTCCGGATGATTTTGAGCAAGGTGTACAATTACCGGCCCGCCAATGCTGTGCCCAACCAGGTGTACAGGCTTTTGATTGTTTTCTTTTTGAATTACCTGGTTGATAAGTAAAGATTGTTCTTCCAGGTTAAAAGCCGTACCAAAACTGCTGTAACCAAAGCCGGGCCTGTCTACCGAAATAATCCTGAAATGCCTCAGCAGTTCTGTGTCCATCATGTAAATCTTAAACGCATCCCAACTGCCGGGCGAACCATGTACAAAAAATAAAGTGGGTAATGTATCTGCTCCTGTCTTTACATAATGCAAGCCCGACTCATTAACATCAGTATAATGAAAACTGACCTGTAAACCCATTTGAGTAAACTCTTCCTTAGCCTTGCTGTCGCTGATACGGAATTTCATGCAGCTCTGTGCCATAACAATCCAACAAAATAAAAAGATGAGCAGGCTCCACTTCAATCTGCTTTTTACTTTCTTAGTCATACAATTTGGCTTAATTAAAATTGATCCAGGTTATTCATAACAGCCCTGTTTTCTTTAAACATCTGCATACCTTCTTTAACCGTTAAGTACGGAAAGCCTCTTTTGTGATTTTTTATGCTGATGGCACAAAGCAATTTAAAATGCCGGGCAATTTCTTTCCAGGCAAAAAACAATGAATGGCTTGGGTCGTAAATATGTGTGGGCTCGCTGCCGGCACCATTCAGCTCAACAATAGAAAAATTTTTACCTGCTTTCAGGTCTTCAAAATTACTGTACATCACATCCAGCCTGCCAAAATAAAATTCTGGTATCTGTTTACATACCTGGTCAAAGTTTTTTGTAAAAACTTCATCTGCCCAATGGCTAACATCAATAAATTTGGCACCACGGGCGTGGTTTCCGTAAGGCACCAGGTTTTTCAGTTCATCTTTTTCCAACACGCTGTTTAATTCTTCACCATAAATTTTTTGCAAAGCTGCCAGCTGAAAATGATAGCGTGGATCTTTTTCAACAAGCTGTGTTAAGGTTGAAACACCATCTCCTTTTACAATCAAAAATTCTTTAGCCACAATGCCGCTGATAAAGCCATTGGGCTTGTCGGGCATGCGGCAGTAGAATATTCCCACTTCTTCGGGATAAGGAATAAATTCCTGCACCAGAAAATCCATTTTTATTTTACCGGCATAGGTTGCAATCTCTTCCAGTTCATAAATTTTTTGTACGCCTCTGCCCTTTCCGCCCATATCCGGCTTGGCAATGCAGGGGAATGAAATACCCGAAGCTGCAACTGCCTGTAGAATTTCCGCAGCAGCAGTTCCGTCTTTAAAAAATAATGTTTTAGGAATGTATTGCTCCGGAATAATATCGTAGATCTCTTTCTTTGATTCCATAAGGAAGCCTGCATTTTTAATGCGTGGATTGGCTGCATTAAAAAAGAAAAAAGACCTGGCTTTGGCCGAATAATAAAACCAAACAAAGTACATGGGTATATACACCACATCAAAAGACCAGTACTCCCAGTGCGTAAGCTTATGAATAAACAGTTTGAATTTCTTCACTTATAGTTTTATTGTGGCATGATTGATATGCATGTTTTCTGTATAGCGCTTTTCCTGTAACAGATCTGCATGTGAAAAGTTTACGGCATCGTTTTGTACAACTACTTGTGTAATACTGAATGTTTTCATACCGGTTTGCCGGCTTATTACAAAACCATTTTCGTCATCGCCATTATTACTTGCATGAAAATCATGAACTGTTGCTGCTGTAATAACGTCAGTTGAATGAATGAAACGGTCAAACAGGTTTTTGCGGTGTTCAATCACTTCATCAGTATACAAAGTAGCTGATGACCAGATATAATTGCCAGCAATATCGAGTGCTTTTTCATGTCTATCATTTCCGTCCCATCTTAACTCATGTAACAAACCAAAATGATAAAGCACAACAGTAAAAGGTTCAATATTATCCAGGTTAATTGTTTTAAAAAAGGAAAGTGGTTCATCTGCTTCAATAATTTCCAGCAGAATTAAGCCCCTGCTTTTGCGGTAAGGAGGTTGGGCAGTATGTTTTTTAAAAGCGCCGTTCAGCAATACAGCAACTACCCCGTTATTGCCTGCAGCAAACCAGGTGCCGCCAGCACGGGCATCTTTAGGGAAGATGATTTTTTTATTTTGTAGCAGATAAAAGCCAGGCGCAGCAGCATTTTCACGCTGTACATGTTCATCCCTGTTTGAAGTAATAATTACTGCATCATTTACCCGTACAAAACTTACTGTGCACATTGTTGCCGGTATTGTAAGGTTGATGGAGCCACGCCAAAGCCATCGGCAATCTGGATATCTTTAATGGAAAGCAACGCTACTTTAATTAATGCCTGGTGGTGTATGCAATGCTCCAGGTTATATAAAACCTCCCGGTAATAATTTGATTCAATATAAACAGCATTATCAGTGTCTTCACAAAATATCTTTACTGTTTTATCGGCCTGCTGCAGATTCACCTGAATTTCTTTTATGGCATCAACAGCAGCAGTAATATCATTTTCCAACAAAGTATTTCTTTTACGGTTGTCATAATTTATCTCGGCCGTAACATAACCTGCCAGCAGGCATTGGTAAAGCTCAATAATATGACGGGTATGCTGGCCAATAGTTGCATTACTTAATGCATTACAGGGTGCCGAATAACTGTTTAAACCCGGTAATTGCATCAGCACATGTACCAGGCTGTTTAAAGCTTCAATAGATTTTAAAAAAACTGTTGTCAAAATTTCAGTTTTAAAAGTTGAGGTATGTTTTTTCTGTAGATGATGATTAAGGCCAGGCAGCAAACAAATACAATCACTGCATATATGAACAAAACCGCATCTCCGCCAAAGTTAATGCCCAATTTTGTAAGATGAAAAAAAATCGCTCCCGCCATTAACCCCAATCCCATTAAAGCACCCAATAATGTGGTTCGGGGTATTAAAATAAGTACAGAAGCTATCAATTCAGCCACTCCTGTTCCTATTCTTCCCCATGGCTCCATGCCCAGTATTGTAAATAATTGTACCGATTCAGGTTGAGCTGTAAACTTAAAATATAAAGTCTGCAGCAGAATAACAGCAGCCAGTAATCTCAATACCCAGATAAAAATCGTTTTACTCATACGTATATTTTTAAATGCAATCTTAGTTCAACTTTTAAAATCACATTGTCTGCTGCACGACATCATTAAAATAAACACGTTAAATAATTTAAACCTTATCACACAATTTACGTAAATACCACAGTATAGGTTTGCTGCTGTTAATTAAATGTAAAGTTTATTTCCGTGTCATCTACACGACAGCATACACATACTCCAAAATATAATTTTACACTTTTAATATAATAAATCATGAAATATCTTTTAAGCTTAATTACACTGGCGGCTTTCAGTTTATCAGTTACAGCCCAGGATGCAGCTAGTTTACGTAAAAAACATTTTAACCTGGAAAATGGCATCGCTATAGAAGGTTACGACCCGGTTGCTTACTTTACACAAAACAAAGCGGTAAAAGGTAAGAAAGAACTGGCGGTATCTTACCTGGGTATTCTGTATTATTTTTCATCTGACGCTAATAAAGAAGCCTTTAAAACTGCGCCTTTTAAATACGAGCCTGAATACGGCGGCTGGTGTGCTTATGCCATGGGAAAAAATGGCGAGCAGGTTACTGTTGACCCCGAAACATTTAAAATACTGAATGGCAGATTGTACCTTTTTTACAACAGGTATTTTACCAACACTTTAAAAGACTGGAATAAGAACGAACCCGCCCTTAAAAAGAATGCAGATATAAACTGGCCTAAGTTGTTTAAATAAAAAATGTTACTTTACTATAAATTTTACAGCAGCTTTAAACAGGGTTAAGCTGTAATTTATAGTAAATGAATACCGAAAACAGAACAGAAGAAGTAAATGCATTCCTGCAGCAGCTTGAGCATCCGCTTAAGGCTGAAATAGAAGCCGTAAGGGCTATCATTAAAGCAAACCGTAAAATTTGCGAAAGGGTAAAATGGAATGCACCCAGCTTTTTTTATGTTGACGACCTGGCCACTATTCATGTAAAGGCAAAGCAGCATGTGCATCTTATCTTTCATCATCCTGCCATTGTAAAAATAAAATCAGCCCTGCTGGAAGGCGATTACAAAGACAGGCGCATGATGTATTTTGAAAACATGAAAGAGGTGAAAGCCCGTAAAAAAGAACTGACCAGGATTATTAATGAGCTGGTTGACCTGATGAATGCATAGTTTTCTCCCAGCCAGCTTTGTATCAATCATTTCACCAGGGCTTAACATTTTAACTGCATTTTTTCTTTTATTTTTAATCAGCAATGTTTTCCACAAAACAACGATATATCATTTCGCTGGTGCTGATTGTACTTACAATTAATTTACCGGCACAAAATTTAACAGGCACCTGGGAGGGTGATTTGGGCAACGATCAGTTTTTGCAACTGAACATTTTACAAACAGGCAATAAAATATGTGGCTATACCCGTGATTATGTAAAAAAAGATACCAATAGCTTTTGCAAGGCTTTTTTTGAAGGCAGCTTTGATAAATGGGAAAAAATACTAACTATTGATGGCAAATATTTTTTAGAAAAAACAAAGGACCATTCTCTGATGAACTTACAATTGTATTATAAAATCAAAGGTGGGTTTGTGATACTGGAAGATTCGCCTCCTGAAGTAGAAGAAGACCCATTTTCAAATTTTATGGATACCATTGCTTCAAGAGTATTTTCGTTTTTTAATAAATCAAAAAATAATCCATTTCTGGAGGTTGATTCATCCAATTATGTTCACTTAAAAAAAGTATCAGATCAGCCTTATGAAATAATTGAACTGATGAAAGATTGTATTGGCAGAGACAGGAAGAAAACAGATACCTTATCAAAAATAATTACGTCTCCAAAAGACAGTGTGCCGCCTGTTGTAAAAGTAATTACACCTGAAAAGCCTGAAGATAGTTTATCACAAATAGCTGTAGCCCCTGTTGAAATTAAAAAAGATACCATCGCAGTTCCCAAAACACTTGCTCAACGTAAAAATAAAGAGCAAAGCCGCATTGAGGTAGATGTAAAGACCATTAACCTAAAAGTGTACGACAATGCCATTATGGATGGCGATACGGTAAGCATATTGTACAATGGTAAAATGTTACTTACGCATCAGCTACTATCAGAAAAAGGGATTGAACTGAATATAGAACTGGATGAAAAACAAACCCGCCACGAAATAACTTTATTTGCCGAAAACCTCGGCAGCATACCGCCCAATACCGCACTTATCGTTATTACTGCCGGTACCAAACGCTACGAATTATTTGCCAGTGCCAGCCTGGAAGAAAATGCCGTACTGGTTTTTGAATACAAGCCCAAATAAACCCACCCCACTCTTTTGTTGCACCATGCTTTGTAATATGCCCGTAAATGCTTTTCTTTAAGAAACATTCCGGGCTACCCGGATCTGTTACCAAAACTTAACTGCATGCAAACACTATCGCCCGTAAAGGCTGCTGAAAGAGAAATATTTATGGATGTGCTCAGAGGCTTTGCCATACTGGGCATTTTTATTGCCAACCTGGGTAGTGGCTTCAGCGGTTACAACGAATCGGCCCATGCAACCGGTCCTTTTTTAACACAAGGCTGGGATCATAAAATGAGCTTCCTGCATCACATGTTTATTGAAGGAAAATTTTATTCCATCTTTAGCCTTTTATTTGGCTGGGGCATTGCCCTGCAGTTAAAAAGAGGGTTAGATAAAGGAACCGATGCAATGCCAACCATTAAAAGAAGATTGCTGTTCATGCTGCTGTTGGGTGCTTTTCATTTATTAATATGGACCGGCGATATTGTTTTCTTTTATGCACTGCTTGGTTTTTTATTGTTGCCTTGCAGAAAATTCTCCAACAAGACTTTATTGATTACAGGTGCCAGTTTAATTATGTTGCCTATACTTTTATATGCGGCCAAATCGCAATGGCATTGGTTGAATGCACCGTCAGATTTTTTATTCAGCACCGGGCAAAAACTGGATACTAAACTAACTGGTATTACCTCTGAAGCCGAGTATTACGAATTTGCCAAACATGCCAACTGGTGGGATATTTTGAAAGGAAATATTTCGGGTTTCTTCTACCGCTATGGCTATTTATTTTTTGTTAGCCGTGTACCCAAAGTGCTGGGTATGTTTTTAATTGGCTACGCACTGGGCCGTTCAGATTTTTATAAAAACATTGCCCAAAATAAAAAGATCATCTATTGGGTAATTGCCCTGGGACTGCTTATTGGCCTTCCTGCCAATTTTTACCTGGCCCGCTATATGACTTACTACATGGGCGATTATTGGCAATTAAAAACAAACGGGCTATACCAAACCATTTTTTATGCCCTGGGTGTGGTACCGCTGGCAATGGCCTATGTTGGTATATTCATGTTAAGTTTTCAAAGCAATGCCGGTAAAAAATTAATGCCGGTACTGGCACCTGTTGGTAAAATGGCATTCAGCAATTATATCCTGCAATCACTTGTTGGTAATTTTGTTTTCCTGGGCCCAGGCCTTGGTTTAAGTGGAACCATTGGTCCTTTCTATTATACTTTCTTTGGAATCGGATTCTTTATCATCCAAATCATCCTCAGCACCATCTGGTTAAAATATTTTAACTACGGACCGCTTGAATGGCTATGGCGAAGTGCTACTTATAAAAAATGGCAGCCGCTTAAAAAAGTACAGACAGTTTCATCGTAAAAAATAAAAAACGATCATCATGAAAAAGATCATCATCATCCTGTTGCTGCCAATTACCATGACAGCACAAAAAAATTATCCGGCATTACTGGATAATTACGCACAGGCAGAATTTAAAGTAAAGGAATTTAACGGCACAGTACTCGTTATGCAGAAAGGAAAACCCATTTACAAAAAATCATTTGGCCTGGCCGACAGAGAGTGGAATATTGCCAATACAGATGAAACAAAATACCGCATTGGTTCGGTTACCAAACAATTTACCGCTGTATGCATTCTGCAACTGGCCGAGCGGGGCAAGCTGAGCATTGATGACAAACTCAGTAAATACATTCCTGATTATCCCAAGGGCGACAGTATTACCATACACATGCTGCTGAACCATACATCGGGTATTAAAAATTATACCGACCTGCCTGAGTTCTGGCCCAAAGCAATTCTTCCGCTTTCTACCGATTCTATGATTGCCCTGTTTAAAAACAAACCATTGGATTTTTCGCCGGGCAGCAAATGGAATTACAGCAACTCGGGGTATTTTTTACTGGGTGTAATTGTTGAAAAAGCATCTGGAAAAAACTTCAGTGATTATTTACTGGAGAACGTAATTAAGAAAGCAGGGCTAAAAAGCACATCAATGGATAAACTGGATTCTGTTTTGGTTTACCGTGCAAAAGGATATGATAAAAGCGATGCAGGTATTTGGCAGCACGCTACGTATATCTCTATGGAAGGGCCGTTCAGCGCAGGTGCCATGGTATCAACTGTTGACGACCTTTACAGCTGGACAAAAGCATTACATACCAACCAGTTGCTTACGCAAGCAAGTACCCAAAAAATGCTAAGGCCTTATAAAAACAATTATGGTTACGGCATTGGCATCGACAGTTTAAAAAAACACAAACGGGTATCACACAATGGCGGCATTCCCGGTTTTTCCTCCTACCTCGGTTATTTCCCGGATGATGATATTTGTGTTGTCGTTATCTCAAACAACGGTTCTAATTCAACCTCATTAGGCACATCACTTTCCTCCATCATGTTCGACCAGCCGGTACAAATTCCATATATACCTAAAGAAGTAAAAATAGATATTGCCGTACTGGATAATTATGTAGGAAAATACATGGCTGGCGGCCCCATTGAACTCATTAAAAAAGATGGAAAATTATACCGCCACCGGGAGGGTTCACCTGATATTGAACTAAAACCGGAATCAAATACCCGTTTCTTTTATGCAGACGGCTCCAGCCGTTTTATTGAATTTGAAATTGATAACGCAGGAAAGAGGACGAAAGCCTGGTTTATAGGAAACGGCGATAAAATTGAAATGAAGAACCAATAAGTGAAAGAAAAAAAATGAAGCATCGCATCATCAGGTTTATTATTTATTTGATCATTGGGTTTGCTGCTGCATTTTTATTCAGATACCTGAAAAATTAAACCGGTAAAGAAAAATATGGGTGAAGAAGAAAACATAAAAAGACCACAAGCGACAGACGACGGACAACAGCCGGAAGAAATAATTCCTGCTGAGGAAACTGTTATGCCTGAAGAAGAAGTTACAACAATTGAACAACCAGAAAACAAACAAGAAATGGAAGTACACCACCACACCCATGCCGCCCACGGAAAGAAAACCTGGAAAGATTATTTCTGGGAATTCTTAATGTTATTCCTCGCCGTGTTCTGCGGATTTTTGGCAGAGTATCAGTTGGAGCATTATATTGAAAAGCAGCGGGCAGCAGAATTTGCTGTTTCGCTTCACAGAGATGTTGCAACAGATACCGCTTTTATTAATACAACCATCGAACAATCTAATTATTGTTCCTTATACATTGACAGTCTGATCATTTTGCTGGCAAATCCGGTACAACTAAAAGAGAAAACAGCCGAAGCTTATAAGTATAGTGTTTATGCATTTGCAGGTCCATTTTATCCTCCCAACGAATCAACATTAAAGCAATTACTGAACTCGGGTGCATTAAGATATTTCAAAGACAATGAACTGGTTGATACCATTAAATATTATAGCAACCTTGTATCAGAATATGAAACTTATTCCACAGGATCATATGAAACGTTACTTGATTTTAGAAAAATACAAATGAAATTTATTGACATTGATAAGGTAACCGAGTATATAGGGAAAGTAGGGATTTTCAGACGGGATGGCAGTTTCAAAACCAATAACCTGGATATTTTTAAAAACTCTCAGTTTTTTACTGATGACCCTAAACTACTGAAAGAATATAGCAATTGGTGTGCACTCAGAAAATTCTATTTACGGAATAGTCTTCGCAGAAACAAGGAGTTAATAACAGCCTCTACTTGCTTATTGAAACTGCTTAAGAAAAATTATGAAATCAAATAAAAAATGGAACAGGAAGTATCAAAAGAAATCCCGGGAGATGAAATGGAATCAAACACAGATCAACTGTTGAATAATCCTTCAACTGAAAAAACCACTGTACCTGCTGCTGAAGCAATTCCCGAAGTTGAGCAACCACAAACCACAAACTACAAACCAGAAACAGAAGACATGGAAGTACACCACCACGCCCACGCCACCCACGGAAAGAAAACCTGGAAAGATTATTTCTGGGAATTCTTAATGTTATTCCTTGCCGTGTTCTGCGGATTTCTGGCAGAGTACCAGTTGGAGCATGTTATTGAGCATCAACGGGAAAAACAATATATCCAATCGCTGGTTGCTGATTTAAAAAGTGACCAGGAAGTTTTATCAAAACATATTGAACATGTAAAAAATGGTCTTTCCATGATGGACAGCTTAATCAACATTTTAAATACTCCTGCACAACTGAACAACAATACCGGCAACTTATATTTTCTGGCAAGAATTGCACCAAGGTTGAGCCCCTTATCAACCAACAACCGCACTTTTGAACAACTCAAGAACTCAGGCAATTTCAGGCTTATCAGGAATCTGAATACTTCAAACAAGATCATGACCTATTATGAAAAATTCCCCCTCACCCGCCTGCTGGAAACGATTAATGAAACAGAATTTACAGAATATAAAAAAGTAGCAGCAAAGATTTTTGACCCGATGCTTCTTCTGAGTTCGGAAGGAGTAAAGGACGAGATAAAAAGATTAAACTACAATCCTGCATTACGGACAACCGATAATGAATTATTACGGGAGTTTTCCGTTTTTGCAGTGTATATGCACGGTACAAAAAAAGGGATGCTTACAAATGATGAAACATTGAAAATAACCGGAGCTGAATTGATTGAATACCTGCAAAAAGAATATCACCTGGAATAAAATAATTGGAGATAAAGATTTACATGTCATTTCTGTTCAGATCAAAAAAATCATACAATGAAAAAAAGAGTCCTCTTATACAGCCAGCTGTTTTTATTATTTGTTCAGTTGAATGCTTTTGCCCAAAAACCCCGTGCCCGGGATATCGGAATTCCCTTTGACGGCACCACCGGAAAATTCAATACCATTACCGATGTAAAAGGTGTGGAAGTTGGTTACAGCACCATCATCTCCGGCAGTGGAAAAAATATCAGGGGCAAGGGCCCCGTCCGTACAGGTGTTACAGCAATTTTACCAAGAGGCAGAAACAATAACCCGGTTTTTGGTAACTGGTATTCGTTAAATGGCAATGGCGAAATGACGGGTACAACCTGGCTAACCGAATCAGGATTTTTGGAAGGTCCAATTATGATCACCAATACCAACAGCGTGGGCGTGGTAAGAGATGCAGTGTTGAAATGGTTTGTAAAAACAGGATGGTACAAAGAAGATTTTTGGTACACCTACCCTGTTGTGGCCGAAACCTACGATGGTTTTTTAAATGACATTTACGGTTTTCATGTAAAGGAGAGCAATGCGTTTGAAGCATTGGACAGTGCAAAAAGCGGTTTCATCAAAGAAGGTAATGTAGGCGGGGGGACAGGTATGATGTGCCTGGGATTTAAAGGAGGTACCGGTACTGCATCAAGGGTTATAAAAATTAAAGACTCTGCCTATACTGTTGGTGTTTTGGTGCAATCAAACTTTGGAGGTAAAAATAATTTTACCATTGCGGGTGCGCCTGTTGGCAGGGAATTGAAAGACACCATGAATTATGAATTTAAAGCGCCGCCATCTTATCAGCCAGGTGATGGTTCTATAATTGTTGTTGTAGCAACAGATGCGCCATTGTTACCACACCAGTTAAAAAGAATTGCTACCAGGGTTTCACTCGCTATTGGTATTGTTGGTGGCAGGGGTACGAATGGCTCTGGTGACATTTTCATCGCCTTTTCTACTGCCAACCCTGGTGCTTTTCAAAGAGAAAATTTTACAAAGATTGATGAATTGCCCAATGACCTGATCAACCCATTGTTTGAAGCAACCGTACAGGCTACAGAAGAAGCCATTATTAATGCGATGGTAGCTGCAGAAACGATGGAAGGCATTAATGGCAACAAAGCTTATGGCCTTCCACACAAACTGGTAATTGATGTTTTGAAAAAATATAACAGGATAAAATAAATAGAATAAACAGTGAAAAAATAATAGAGAATAATCAAACTTAGAATATGAAAAAAATAATAACGCTCTTTTGTTTTTTTACAGTCCCGATGCTTTTTGTAAAAACTGCTTTTGCCCAAAATCGGGACATTGATTCAACCATTCAAAAAATAGCTGTTGAAAAAGACGATGATAAAAAAATTGATCTGTTTGAAACCCTTCACACCAATGAGTTTAACAACAGTCCTAACCTGGTTATTGAAATTGGTTTAAAACTGTTGAAGCAGTCACAGATCGATAAAAACATTCTTGAGGAATCAGCTGCTTATAGTATGCTGGGGCATGGATACCGCTTAATGAGCAGCAATATCAAAGGCCTTGACTATCACCATAAAGCAGTAGCCCTTGCAGAAAAAACCGGGAATTTTTCTCTTTGGGCCATGGCTGAAAATCAAATGGCCCACATATACAAAGACCGTGGCGAATATGAAAAAGCAATTAAAATATATCTGTCTTCTTCCAGCCATGCTGAAAAAGGGAAGAACGAAGCAGTTAAGATCTGGCCCCTGGCAAATTTAGGCATGGTCTATCTTTTAAATAACAATTTAGATTCTTCTTTGATCAGTTCTCAAAAGGCTTATGAATATATCAACAGGACCAAAGACAACCGTTTATTGTTCTTAACATTGCTAAACCTGGGTGCTGTGCAAAGCAGGATGGGTAATGCGCCACTTGCCGTTACGTATTTTGATATGGCACAAAAAGAAGCAGCAGGAAAGCCATACAACAGGTACATGAATTTGTTGTACACGTTCATGGCTGAACATTATAAGACTGTGCATGAGACAGACTCCTGTGCGCTGTATGCAAAAAAAGCAATTGCCGCGGTAAATAATACCCCTTTCTTTTACCTGAGCAACAAGCCTGCGCAAATGCTCACGGATATTTATGAAAAAACGAATTGCGACAGTACCTTAAAATATGCCAAGGTTTTAAAAACTGCCAATGATTCGTTGACCAGCAGCAAAGCCAACCAGCAGATCATGTTAATGACCTTTGAAGAGGACCTGCGGCAACAGGAACTGGCATTAGAAAAAATAAAAGCAAATGAAGAACGAAAACAAAATATCCAATACGCTTTAATAGCTCTTGGCATTATAGTGCTGGTTAGTCTTTATTTACTCCTCAGCCGTAGTTTTATCACCAATACCAAACTTATCGAGTTCTTTGGTGTGATCGCTTTGCTGATCGTATTTGAATTCCTCAATTTATTACTGCATCCTTTTTTAGAAAGAGTAACCCATCATTCGCCAATATTAATGTTGCTGGCATTGGTTTGTATTGCGGCCTTATTGGTACCGCTTCATCATAAAGTTGAGCATTGGGCTACAGCAAAGTTGGTAGAGAAGAATAAAAAGATACGACTGGCAGCGGCGAAGAAAACAATTGAACAATTAGAAAAATAAAAAACACATGGCAACCAAAAGATCTTTCCCCGGTCCTATTCCAATCTTAATGATCGTGATTATTCTGGCGGCCATCAGCACCTGGTTGTTACCGGCAGGGCAATACAATAAACTATCTGTAAGCGGTAAAACATTTACCATGGTTACCGATACCAATGAAATCGCATTGCCGCTTACACAGCAAACATTAGACAGCCTGGGCATACAAATTAAAGTAGAAAAATTTATCAAAGGAGAGATACGCAAGCCGGTATCGGTGCCAGGCTCATTCACCAAACAAAAAAGAAATCCGCAGGGTTTCATCCCCATTTTACAGGCGCCCATCAAAGGAATTATGGATAGTGTAGATATCATTTTATTCTGTTTAATCATTGGCGGCTTTATGTTTGTGTTTAACGAAACCGGTGCCATGACCAAGGGCATTACCTGGCTGGCGCATAGCATGAAGGGCCGGGAGCACTGGCTCATTGCTATCCTTACCGTTGTATTTTCTTTCTTTGCTGCATCGTATGGTATGGCAGAAGAAGCACTTGTTTTTTATCCAATACTGGTGCCGCTTTTCCTGGCTGCAGGCTACGATCTGCTGGTGCCGCTGGCCATTATTTTTGGTGGTACTTCTATAGGATGTCTGCCTGCTTTCTCCAATCCTTTTTCTGTCATCATCGCATCCAATGCCGCCGGTATTAACTGGATGGATGGATTGACAGAACGCCTGGTTCTTTGGGTAATTGTTACTGCCATTTTGGTTTGGTATATTTTAAGGTATGCTGCCAAAATAAAAAAAGATCCAACCGCATCACTGGTTCATAAAATTGATGGCGAAGTAAAACCATTGTATGAAGTAAACATCAGCAACGAAACCAGTACACCCAAACTGGACTGGAAAACCAAATTACTTTTGTTCATCTACATCGCCACTTTTTTAACCATGATTGGCGGCGTGGTATTTTTAGATTGGTGGACAACAGAAATGTCGGCACTCTTTCTCGGCTCTTCCATCCTGCTGGCAGTAATAACCAGGCTGAATGAAAAAATATTTATCCGTGAATTTATTAAAGGTGCAGAAAGTTTATTGTCGGTTGCTTTCATCATTGGTGTGGCCAGGGGCGTTACCATTGTATTAAATGAAGGGCATGTAAGTGATTCCATATTGTATTATACAGCCAATATGGTACAGGGTATACAACCTGCATTCTTTATCCTGGGGTTGCTATTATTTTATGTTGTCTTTTCTATTTTCATACAATCCTCTTCCGGCATGGCGGTATTAACCATGCCCATTATTGGTGCATTGGCTATTTTAGTAAATGTTCCCGGACGGGAAATTGTAAATTCTTATATGTATGGCATGTGCCTCATGTCCTTCCTGGCACCCACGGGTATGATACTTCCTTCGCTGGCAATGGTAAATATCAGTTTGAAAACCTGGTTTAAGTTTATAATGCCGCTGCTGATACTGCTCACCATCATTTGTATGGTGGCATTGGTGATTGGGATTTACTTGTAGTTATTAATTAACTGAGTAGTCAGCTTGAGTTTGACAGTTTTTAAAGCGTGGCTGTTCCTACAAAAGGATAAATTCTCATAACCTCCGGATTTTGCTCTAACGCCCATGAATCATAAATAATAGCATAGTAAATATCTTCATTGCCATCCTTAAAGCGGATCACTGTTATATCATCAAAATGCTTTTCTTTAATTTTTTCAACCATCGGCAATTCGGAATATTGTCCGCTTTCCAATACACCGCATATTTTATTGAAATATTCTTCGTTAAAAGCATACATCCCCAAATCCTCAATATCCGTTACTGTCTCTATTTTTATTGGAGATGTTAATATTATCGATTCAATAATACTTTTTTCATATTGACTTGAGGACATGATTTAATTTCTGGTAACACCAGCCTGCTTTACTTTAATATCATCAATGGCTTTAGACAGTTCTTCTATCTTCTTCCTGGCCTGGTCGTTTTCCATCTGCATCGAAGTATTTTTAGCGCTTAATCCGTTGGCTACTTCTTTAGATTCTTTGCGGGCTTTTTTGGTATTCTTTTTAATGTCTTTGTTATTTTTCTTGATATCTTTTTCAAGCCCTTTAATTTCGCTGGTCATTCGTGATGCTTCTGAATAATAGTAATCAGTTAAAAATTCCACACTAAAATCATTCAGAATCTTTTTCATGGCTGCAAATTCGGTCGGGTATTTATCGGGGCCAATATAAAAATCGTAACCGAAACTCATGAAATAACTCAGCTCCGATCTGTCGCCCGGTGCATCCACTACACTGGCATACATGTTCATCCTTTTATCAGAAATTGCCACCAGGGTAATATCAGTAGCGGTAATTACTTCTTTGTTGGTTAAAAAACCAATGCCTTTCACTTTTACATCGTAGGTCTTTTTAAAATAATCATCCCATGCTTTTTTTACTGTCTTGGGTGAAGCATCGTACTTAACTGTAAAGCAGGGCCGTTGCTGATTTTCAAAGTTTATGGCTGAGGTATCAATTTTATAGGTTTGTGCAGTAAGCTGCAAACAAAAAGCCATTGCCAGGCCAAGTATTACTAATTGTTTTTTCATTGAAAGGGTTTGTCGTTTTATAAAGACCAAAATTAAATGAAAATGGTTGGATGGCAAGTAAATGAAGTAATGCTATTTTCCAGTTGAGGGAAGACCAAAAAGGCTATAAAATGACAGCACTATAAAAATAAAGAGCCGGTAGAAACCGGCTCTCTTATTGAAATAAACCTGAGGGAGATCGAATAGTTTTCCCCTTCTATCTTACCCTTTATCTGGATAGTGGACATTGGATGATTTAACACAATGATATAGGACTGACCTTTTGGGATATGGATTTTAAACACCGCTTAACCTGTTATGATCGTTTTACCCGGGCAGAGCTTATTTTTTTCAAAAAAGCCTTTGCTTCAGCTAGTATTTAATAATTTTTGTTGTAAATATTTTTTCGGTACCGTTGAAAACTGTCACTTCATACATGCCTGTTGCAAACTTGCTCATATCTAATTGCTGTGTTGATGCAGTTACTTTTTGTGTAACTAACATACTTCCATTTGCACTATACAGTTGCACCACTTCTCCTGCATTTAATCCGCTAATATTAAGCTGTGTACTTGCCGGATTTGGATATGCAATCACACTTACTTTATCACATTTGTATTGCACAATTATAATATTGCTTACAGAAAACGCCCCATCCATATCCACAGATTTTAACCGGTAGTAATTTTTACAGGCGTAAGGATGTATATCTAAAACAGTATAAGTATCCGTAATAGAATTGCGTGCTGCCACCTTACAAATATCAACATAGTTAACTCCATCACTACTCTTTTGAATAATATGCCAGGCAACATTTTGTTCATTTGCCGTTACCCATTTCAGCATTACATCGCTGCTTCGGGCCATGCCGGAAAACGATATAAGCTTCAGTGGTAAAGAAAAATTAAACGGAAGGGTAACTGTAGCTGGCGCACTGAGTGCTCCTGCGTTATCAATTGCCCTGTATGTAATTACCACAGAATTATTACCATTTATTGGATCAACCGATATGATTTGTGTTGGATTGCCATTAATATCTGTAGGTATTATAACACCGCCCACAGGGAAGGTTACCGCTGTATATAGCACGCCATTAATTGTTATGCTGGTTGCATTTGTTGGAAAACTGCCAATCAAAATACTTACAACTGTACCACCGCCCTGATCATTGCCATCAAAATAAGTTGCCGGTACAGGTACACTGATTGTTCCGCCAGGATTTGTTTGTATTGGCAGCACGTTGCTTACCGCTGTTGGTGGCTGTTGTATGCCGAAGTTCTGATTGGTTAAACCACCTGTACCGGTATTTACTGTTATTACACCAGCATTATTTGCCGTATTTGCCACACCAGCTAAATTAGTACCTGTTGCCTGATAGCCCGTTGGTAAAGCTGCAGTAATTAAGTTTAAATTACCAGTTTGATTAGTATTAGTAAGTATAATTTGATAATTGGTATTTTGAGCTAAGCCGGTAAAGCTGTAATTACCCAACGCATCTACCTGCACCGACTGAATTACATCATGTGTTACCGGGTCAACTAAATTCACCCACACGCCACTTGTGATTGGGTTTTCGCTGACGTTGATGGCATTGCCGTTTACATCGTTCCAAATATTGCCACTAATAGCACAAAGGACAGGAGCAGTGGCAAAATAAAATTCAGCTGTACCGGATGAGGCAAGGTTATCTCTGCCTGCTATTTGTGTAATTCTTACTTTCTTAACTAAATTACTGGAGATAACAAAATCACTTAACGATTCGCCATAATTAACGTTGTCAATTGCCGTTACAGTAAGATTAGTAGGATTAAATGTAACAGTAGAACGTGCAGGATTGGACAAGTTATACGTTCCGATGGAACCTGGGGTTAGAGCAGCGCCAGCAGCATCCAGGAATTCGAAAGTGAAAGATTCGAGTGCATCAATATCTTGTATAAACATTACTGTGCCTGCAGGCAGAGGTGAAGCAAAGGTAAAAAGCGCAATTGAAGGTGCACCGTTTACAAAAGCTCCCAATTCTAACATATTTACGGGCTGTACATAATTTGATAACGCTACAGGTATAGACACAGGAGCATAGGTTGCTAATCCTTGTGTCCTATCCCATACATCACCTGAATATGTTACGGTGAAAGGATTAGAACCAATGCCATAAGTCCAGGTGCCGGCATTGATACTGGTATAGGATGTATAACCAAAGCCTGCTACGTTTTGGCCCTTTACAATATTGAAAGAAAGCAATAAAATGGCAATGCCTGATATAGTGCTTATTTTTTTTAGTAATTGTGTAAAATTTTTCATTTCTGATTTTTTTTTGAATTCAAAAAGATCAGTTCTCTTTGAATTCATCATTTGTGTAAGGTTTGTTTCTTTATTTTTTTTGTCCTGATTTAAAATGCAAGTCAAAGACTATTTTAATATAAAAGCTACAGAAGCATAAACTTATTGTAACATTAACTCAACAGTATTTTTACTGATTGAATCGAGTGCAAATATCTAATTTGGAAATAAGTTGAAAAATAGACTGATGAGATGTTTATTATACTATTTACAGCGTATGTATATAGTCTATGCAGACTATTTTTATCTATGCCGCATACCAAGACCTTTGCATAAATTTTAAAATGGAGGAATTAATAGAAATACCCGGTACAGCAATAATGATTGTGGATGAGCATGAAATTTTTTGTTTGGGCCTTAAAGAAATTTTCAGAATAACGGCCCCTGATAATTATGTTAGCTGGTTTACCAGCGTAGAAAAAGCAAAAGCTGAACTGAAAAATAAAAATTACCAGTTCTTATTATTTGACATTCTGATTGCTGATACAGATGTAAAAGTGTTCACTAAATTTTGTAAAGCCAATTATCCGAACCTGTTGCTGATTATTGTAAGTTCTGTAGTAGATGTAAACGTCATGAAAGAATGCCTTAATGCAGGTGTTGATGGTTTTGTAAGCAAGGCTGTTACCTGCTCTGAACTGAAGCTAATGCTTGAAACAGTTTACAAGGGAGAAAAATACATAAGTACAGAGCTGAGTAACAGGGTAACCATTAATTTTTTATATTCCGAAAAAAGAAATTTAACAGGCAAAGAGCTGGATATAATAAGGCTGATAGCTACCGGTGATACAGTAAATTTAATAGCGCAAAAAATGCACCTGAGCCCTTATACAATTATGTCGCACCGCAGAAATATTATGAAGAAGCTGAACCTGCACTCAGCCGTTGAGCTGGTAAAATATGCCTTTAAAAATAACCTCATCTGATCTTGCGGGTATTATATCCAAAAAAATTATACCGATTCTCATTTCTTATGTACTTTTAAATAAAACCACTCCTACAATTTTAATACTTTAATTAATCTAAGCAACATGCCTGATATTGAATTCATCAACAATCTCAAAATAATGCTTGTAGATGATCATATAATGTTTACCCAGGGATTAAGTGAATTGCTCTCAAAAATTTTACCGGATGCGGTTATTAATGAATTTCAATCGGTAGAAAAAGCGAAAACAGCTTTGGCATCTGGTGAATACGATTTTTTATTATCAGATTTAAGAATGCCGGGGTATAACGTAAAAGATTTTATAAGCGATTGCAGAAAGAATTACCCATTGCTGAATATAGTTATCCTAAGTACGATAATTGAAATTCCGGTAATTAAAGAATACCTGGCTGTTGGGGTTGATGGTTACCTGACTAAAGCTGTTAGTGTTGATGAAATGAAAATCGCTTTAAAAAAAATATACAATGGAGAAAAATATATCAGTTCTGATATAAGTGCCAAACTTGCAACGAGTTTTTTTGAAGAAAAAAGAAGTCCGCTCACAAAAAAAGAGCTGGAAATATTACAAATGATAGTTTCAGGAAACACGGTTATTCAAACTGCAGAGAAGTTACTCATCAGCCCGTCTACAGTTATGGCTCACCGCAGAAGTATTATGTCGAAACTCGATCTTCATTCTGCAGCCGAGCTAGTTAAATATGCTTATGAAAACAAGTTGACATAAATTAATAGTACTGCTTTTTGGTTCACGAAAAAGTTTTTACTTAAATACTGCATTATGATTTTTTCTTTCAGACCTGAATTATTTACAATTTTTGCGTTTACCATTACCCTGCTGTTCCCTCTTTGTACACATGCGCAAACCCCGAAAGAGAATATAAAGATCTGGGATTCATTACTGGTAAAATTAAAGTCGGGCAAATTAAACGATACTGCCTATTTAAAAGAAATTGATTCATACGTTTCCTCGTCACCAAAAATTGTTGGAGACAAATTATTAAAAGTAAGGCTGAGCACTTATAAAGAAATTGCAATGAATAATAAAAAGCTTCACCGCTTTCGTGTGAGCTATTATGATTACCTGTCGGACAATGCGTACATAAATAATCTGGCAGGGGTTTGTATTTATTATGCAGAAAAAAAAGAAGAAGAGTTAAAAAAAGTGGTTCCATATATAAATTCCCTCACGCTGCTCAGAAGGCAATATTCAATTTACGGCAGAATAAGAGGCGGCGATAAGTTTGAAGGGATAAAATCATATAAAGAAAACCTCCCTTTTTTTGAGTGGCTTCCGGAAGGCATTAAAAAAGACAGTGTCCCCATAACTACCATCAGGAATGCTTTTTTGGTTATGCAGGCACAAGCCAACATTTTTGCATTTCAGGCAGACAGCATAAATGCTACTAAAGTAAGAGCGTTAGCAGATAAAATATATAATGCTGTAAAGCTGAAATTTGGCGGTGATAACAATTTAATTGAGCGGATCACCGCCTATTACTACATCATAAATGAGTTTGAGATGAGAGCCAGAAAGAATTATGCTGCTGCCATTTCTTACATATTAAAATCGAAAGAGATTACCAGTTCGGGGGTAAAAGGCTGGAAGGTTGGATTTCAGGCTAATGTTCTCATTCATTTAGTTGATAATTACCTGGAATATAAAAAAGCAGATAGTGCTGCCAAATACCTGGACACTTTAATAGCTTTTGAAAACAGTGCTATGTCAGGTATTGGCGACCATTCAGTATCCTCTGAATTAAAGGGCAGGTTGATGGCTTTAAAAGGAGATTATAAAGCCGCTTATCAGGCAAGTGTGGAATCATCAAAAATTAAAGACTCTGTTTTTGCTGTAAGAACAGTTGACATCAGTAACAATATGTATGCACAGGCACTGGCAGAAGATACAAGGGAAGACCTGGAGAAAACACAGTCGCAAAAACGCAAATTATACATAACCATAACTGCTATTGTTTTACTGTTAATTGCCAGTGTATCTGTGCTCTCATCAAAAATTCGCAAAAAGGGAAAAGAAATGGAACAGCGGGTTCATGATTTGAATACAGCCAGTGGAATACAAATTGCAGAACTGGAAGAACAAAACCGCATTGCCAAACTGGAAGAACAAAAAAGGCTGGGTATGGAGCTGCATGATGACCTTGCAGGAAATATAGCTTTTGTAAAAACAAAAATAGAATCTGAAATATTAAATTCAACAGATGAAACTGCGAAAACGAGGCTGACAGCACTAAGTAAAAATATGTCTGAATTATATGAAAAAACCAGGAGTAAAAGCCACAGTTGGTACAATCTGTCTAATCAGGAGATGGAATTATCCTTTAAAAGAAGAATTCAAACTTTACTTGACAATGGCCTGCCCGGAGACTTATACAAAAAAGAAATTGAAATTGACGATAACGCACTTACATCAGTACCATTAAAGATGAAGATTGAGTTACTTTATATTATACAGGAAGCCATTATAAACATACTTAAACATGCTAAAGCACATCATGTCTCCATTCTTATTTACCAGGATATTGAAGGCCTGATACTTCAGGTAATTGATGATGGTATAGGTTTTAGCCAAACAAAGAAAAAAGCTGGCATTGGTCTTAACTCCATAAAAGAAAGAGTAGCGGTTTTAAAAGGTAACCTTCAAATTAATTCTGTGAATAACAAAGGAACCAGCATAAATATCAGCATTCCTTTGTCTTATGTTGCATAGGAAAATATAAAAGCTGAAATTTATTAAGCTCTGGCTTCGTACCCGTAATCCCGTTGCAAATCGGGGCAAATCCTTGCAAACGATACATAATAAAAAAGCCGTTTCAATAATGAAACGGCTTTGTGCCCAGAACAAGATTCGAACTTGCACATCCTTGCGAACGCTGCCACCTGAAGGCAGTGCGTCTACCAATTTCGCCATCTGGGCGGAAAAAGTTATAAGTTAAAGGTTGATAGTTGAAAGTTCCTTCGGTTAATAACAGTTTGCAAATATAGTAGAACTCATTAAATATTATCACTTAACTATCAACTTTCAATTTTCAACTATCAACTCTGCAAAGTTTACACCGAAACATTAAAATCCCTTAACGCATCATTTAAACTTGTTTTAAGATCGGTACTTGGTTTGCGCTGGCCAATAATTAATGCACAGCCCACGCCAAACTCACCCGCAGGGAATTTTTTGGTATAACTGCCCGGTATCACCACACTTCTGGCGGGAACAATACCTTTCATTTCTATTGGTTCAGCACCACTAACATCAATGATTTTAGTTGATTGGGTTAATACTACATTAGCACCCAGCACAGCTTCTTTCTCTACCCTCACCCCTTCTACCACAATGCAACGGCTGCCAATAAAACATCCGTCTTCAATAATTACCGGGCTGGCCTGCAGTGGTTCCAGCACACCCCCAATACCTACGCCACCACTCAGGTGTACACCTTTTCCTATCTGTGCACAACTGCCCACGGTTGCCCAGGTATCTACCATGCTGCCCTCATCTACATACGCACCAATGTTTACGTAACTGGGCATCAGCACCACGTTGCGGCCCAGAAAAGCGCCATATCTTGCCACAGCATGCGGAACAGCCCTAACACCCAGCGATGCATAATCCGATTTCAGTTTCATCTTATCATAAAACTCAAAAGGCGGTAAAGTAAAAGTTTCCATTTGCTGTATGGCAAAGTACATAAGTATGGCCTGTTTTACCCATTCATTAACCTGCCAGCCGCCGTCAACTGGTGCAGCAGTTCTTAAACGGCCCTTATCTACTTCTTCAATAACAGTGCGTACTGCATTGGCATATAGTTCTTCTTTTAATAGATCGCGGTTGGCCCATGCAGCCAGTATCTGTTCTTTTAATTCCATGCTTTTGTTTTTTGCAAACTTAATTAATTTGAGCATTGGCTCCTCCATATTTAAAATTGAATGTATTTTACACCCATGAATATTCTAATACGCCTGCCCAACTGGCTGGGCGATATGGTGATGAGTACGGCTTTTGTACAGGCCGTAAAAAATGAATACCCCGCTGCAACTATTGACCTGGTGGCAAAAAAGGGTATTGATTTTTTGCTGGATTATTTTCCGGCGCACAGACAGGCTTTTATTTTTTCGAAGGAAGACTATAAAGGCCTTGGCGGTTTGCGTAAGTTTGGCAAAATGATTGCTGCACAAAAAAAATACGATCTATTCTTTTGCCTGCCCGATTCTTTTTCATCGGCCATGATGGCCCATGCCACAGGTGCAACACAAAGGGTTGGTTATAAAAAAGAATTGCGGTCTGTTTTTTTAACAAACACCTACACAAAACAAAAAGATTTACACCGGGTAGAGGAATATATTGATCTTTTAAACCAGTTCACCAAAAAAGAAATAGCAGTGCCGCCGGTACAATTAAAAACCGATGATGTGGTGAAAGGGAATGCGGTGGTGATCAATATTAATTCCGAAGCAGTATCACGCAGGTTGCCTGCAGCAAAAGCGATCAGCATGATAGCTGCTGTACGCCATGCAATACCTAACGAAATAATTTTAGTGGGCAGTAATAAAGAAGCTGATTTTGTACATAAAGTTTTTAATGCGCTGCCCGATAAAAACAACATTACCAATAAAGCCGGTAAAACAAATTTGGCTGAACTGCTGCAACTGTTTGCCGGCAGTGCGGCTGTATTAACCACCGATAGCGGGCCGGCGCATGTTGCCAATGCTTTGGGTATGCATACCATTGTATTGTTTGGGGCCGGCAACGAAAACAATACTGCCCCTTACAATAAAGATAACCGCACAATCATCAGGCTGGGGCAACTGGCCTGCGAGCCTTGCGTAAGCAATACCTGCAAAATTTATGGTGTGCCGCAATGTTTGGTAAGGCTTGATGAAAATCTGGTAACTGCCGCAGTTCAACATGCTTTATCGTAAATTGCAAATCAATTTTTAAATACGTTATGAATTTTGATACCGACATTGAAGAATCATTAAGCGTTTTACACTCAGGTGGACTTATCCTCTACCCCACCGATACCGTTTGGGGCCTCGGCTGCGATGCTACTAATGCGGCGGCTGTTGCAAAAATTTATGCATTAAAAAAGCGACAGGATGGTAAAAGCATGATCGTGTTACTGGCAGATGAAAAAGAAATTTCGAAATATGTTACACAGCCCGACCCCAAAATATTTGATTACATAAAAGGCATACACAAGCCAACCACATTTATTTATGAAGGCGGTACCAACCTGGCCGCAAATATGATACAGGATGATGGTACTGTAGGCATACGTATAACCAAAGACACTTTCTGCAAACAGCTGATAAACCGCTTTGGCAAACCGCTTGTTTCCACTTCGGCAAATATTTCGGGTTATCCTGCACCCGCTTTATTTGAAGATATAGATGTTGAAATAAAAAGCGGTGTTGACTATATAGTGCAACACCGCCAGGATGATGTAACCGCAGCATCACCGTCTGCTATTGTAAAACTAAACGCAGATGGCTCTCTCACCAT
Source organism: uncultured Chitinophagaceae bacterium (assembly GCA_963715585.1). Taxonomy (GTDB): domain Bacteria; phylum Bacteroidota; class Bacteroidia; order Chitinophagales; family Chitinophagaceae; genus Ferruginibacter. The sequence continues at coordinate 2,600,463 of OY970254.1, forward strand.
CATACGTCCATAAAAATTATAAAGTAAGCCCCACACCAAGCTGAATGCTCTGGCTCTTCCATTTTTCTTTATTATCAATATTATTCAGATTACTCAGGCCTATTGCATAACGTGCATAAATATTCAGGTGAGATATGTTAACCTGTACACCACCCAACATGCTGAAGTCGCCAGACTTAAATGCATCTTTACCATTCTGTACCAGTGTTTTACTTTTATTGGTTAGTACCCCAAACTGAGGACCTGCCTGTAATGTAAGGTATTTAACAGGCTTGTAATTTAGCATAATTGGTATGCTCAAATACTTCAGCTGCACCTTACTTACTTTGTTAAACTGATACACAGCACTGTAATTGCTGGATGTATCTACATTAACCTGGTTAAATAAAACTTCGGGCTGAATGGCGAATTTTTTACCAAGGCCTACCGAAAAAAATCCACCAACGTGGTAGCCAAATGAAAACTGATCGTCGAATGATTTGCCGGTTAGTTTGTTGATGTTGGCACCGCCTTTAACACCAACGTGTATTTTTTGTGCAATTGCTGCATCACAGGTAATAATTAAAATTGCGAGGATTACAAGTTTTGTCTTCATACAATAAAAAATTTTTAGTTAGCTGTTATGCACCAAGTAATATGCCAATAGCTTTATTAAAATTACAAACTTATGTTAAGAGAAGATTTGTTAAAATGAAAACCCTGCTGTTACAGAAAAGATAGCACTAAACCTGTTCTCTGTTGTTTCCGGAAGATAATAATCAAAATAAACAATGGGCTGTATAAAAAACTTTTTAACCATGTAGGTAAAATCAAGCGATGCAGCAATTGACTGTACCTGGAATTTGTTACTGAAATCAGATTTTTTTCTACTGCTTAAAGCAGGCCTGTCAAACACCTTGTTGGTATGTGTTTGCGATAATTTATCACTGCCCATATTCAGGATAAGTGTGGGAATAAAATCAAACTCATCTTTTTTTGAAAATACATTGTAGAATACAAAATCGTGCCCTACGGTGGCTGCTGTAGAAAAATAACTGGTTTTATTATCGGTTGAATCTCTTCCGGTTATTATTATCAGCGTATCCCTTCCGTTGGGTGGCGGGTTGGGTAAATGAATCAGCCTTTTAAAAGTTACAAAGTTGGTTTCTTTGTACTTGCCGGTTACATATCCCAGGGTGATGCCCGGTTGCAATATTCCCTTTGCCAGTTTTATGTAAGCGAACAGATCATTCTGGTAAAGCGATTTGCTGTTGTATTTATTTTGATTGCTGAGATACCTGGTATAACTACCGCCTGCATAAATGATTTTGCCATAATAATCGTAACCGGCTGTCAGGGCTCCCTGGTATATTTCAGGCTTGTTGCTGCTGTCGCCGGTAATAAAAGCAGATACTCCAAAACTTAAACCATTCTTTAAACGATAGGTTACGGCTGGTGTATAAATCAGCTGTTTGTTAACTTCGGTTGCATTTGCTGCATTGTTATGTTCACTAAAAGCCCCATTGCCTATACCAATGCTTACATCCAGGTAATTCTTATCCTTTTTCATCATCAGGTTAATGAACGCATCGTTCTTAAACATCGAATCAAGCGCACGCTTTTCATCTTTAGTAAGTGAATCTGTTTGTGCATGCACAGACAAGCCTATAAACCAAAAACAAAACAACAGCAGGTATTTAAGCATAAAGGTTGAGTTAGCTGGTTTTAGATATAGAAAACCAAATTTAGTTTAATAGTTTATAAAAACTACTGGCTTTGAGGTGATTTGCAGGGGTTATTTGTATAAATACTCCGTTTCATGCCAAGAATGATAATAAATAGCCTACCTTTGCGCCCATTATTTAAAACTGAGAATTACATGACATGCTCAGTTGCTGTTGCAAATAGACTTTCTTTCGGGATGATTTGATCTCCCTGTACTTTATCAACGGCCAAAGCATGACATTCCGGTACTTAACAGGGTTAAGCATTATCCGGAAATTACATGTGGCTATCGCAAAACAATTTACATGAATGCATTTGAGGCCTTAGGCCTGAACGAACAATTGGTACAAGCTGTTACCGACCTGGGATTTGAAACCCCCACAGAAATACAGGTAAAAGCCATCCCTGTTTTATTATCGGGTACCACCGATTTCATCGGACTGGCACAAACCGGCACCGGTAAAACCGCCGCTTTTGGTTTACCCCTTTTACAATTAATTGATGGCACACAGCGCCATCCGCAGGCATTGATTGTTTGCCCAACACGTGAACTGTGTTTGCAAATTACCAACGACCTGGAAAATTTTAGAAAACACAATAAGAACATCGTTACCGAAGCGGTATATGGCGGTGCATCCATTATGATGCAGATACGCAACCTGAAAAGAGGTGTACACATTGTTATTGCTACACCGGGCCGTTTAATTGATCTGATAGAAAGAAAGGCGATTGACCTGCAAAAAGTAAAATACGTTGTATTGGATGAGGCCGATGAAATGTTGAACATGGGCTTTAGAGATGATATTGATTTTGTGTTGAAGAATACAATTAACCGTGAAAGTACCTGGTTATTCAGTGCTACCATGCCACCGGAAGTCAGGGCCATCAGCAAAAACTACATGGAAAACCCTAAAGAGGTTACTGTTGGTAAAAAGAACAGCGGTAATGTAAATATCGATCACCAGTTTTTTGTGGTGCCGGCAAGCCAGCGTTACGAAGCATTAAAGCGTTTGATCGATTTTAACCCAGGCATGTATGGTATCATCTTCACCCGTACCAAAGCAGATGCTCAGGAAGTTTCTGAGCGTTTGGCAAAATCGGGTTACGAGATTGAAGCATTGCATGGCGATTTATCGCAACAACAACGTGATAAAGTAATGGGCCGTTTCCGCAGTAAAAATTTACAGTTATTAATTGCTACCGATGTGGCTGCACGTGGTATTGATGTGGATGGCATTACCCATGTTATCAATTTTGAATTGCCTGATGATATGGAAGTGTACACACACCGTAGCGGACGTACAGGCCGTGCAGGTAAAACAGGTATCTGTTTATCTATCTGCCACAGCAGGGAAAGCTATAAGATCAAATCTTTAGAAAGAATGATCAACGCACAGTTTCATAAAGTAGATGTACCATCTGGTAAAGATGTTTGCCGCAAACAATTCTTCCATTTTATGGATAAATTAATGCAGGCCGATGTTAGTCATGGTGACTACGAAACTTACATGCCCGACCTGATGGAGAAATTTGCTGACATCAGCAAGGAAGAAGTTTTACAAAGAGTAGCCGCATTGGAATTCAGTCATTTTTTAAAGTATTACGAACATGCCGATGATTTAAACAAGAGTGATATTCGTGGTGATAGAAGGCCCGTTGAAAGAACCGGTGGTGATATGAATGGCAGCCGTAAAGAGCGCACCAGCTTTAACAGCCGCAACAGTGGTTACACCCGTTTGTTTATTAACCTGGGTACCAAAGATGGTTTTTACAAAGCCAGCTTTTTACAATTTATTTTAGATGAAAGTGATTTGAAAAAAGAAGTACTTGGCAAGATAGACATGCGTGATATGAACAGCTGGATTGAGATTGACCAGGATGTTGCAGGCACCATGATAAAAGCTATTGATGGCAAACGTTACAACAACCGCACAGTGCGTATGAATGAGGCTGATGGCGGTTTTAAAAGACCTAATGATGAAGGCGGCAGAAGCGACAGAGCTGCAGAAGGAAGAAAGAGAATTTATGCTCCGAAGGAAAGAAGGAGTTTTAAATAAGAGTTGATTTTAATTATGCCGTGAAGGCGGTAAGACGGGAATTAATTTTCAAAACGTCTTACCGGCTTTCCGGCTTTTTTTATTATGAGGATTTTTATTCGCTTATCTTTTATGTAGTGCCTCTTTAAGCAAAAAATCTTTTACTTTTGTCCATTTTATGGTAGCATATCTGTCATTATCATACTTTTGAAAAACAACTCTGCCTTCCATCATATCTCTCATATATTGCATTCCTTGCCAGGCCGGATAAAGTTCATTTTTTGAAGGTGAAAAAAATCTTGTTAGCTTAATTACTATATTTAAAAGACTAATGCCGCCTGGTCTGAATAGTTTATATTTTTTACCTGTCAATTCTGAAAGTAATTTTACAAAATCGCTACATGATAATCTGTCTCCTGCTATTCTTAAATATCTTGCTGTGTTATTATCCATAGCCATAGCCGCTTCGGCTGTAAATTCCGCAATGTTATGCGTTGTTGTAAATTCTATAATTTGATTTGGATTACCCCAACAGAGGATGCGTTGGTTTTTAAACATAATTAACGGCATATCGGTTGTGAGCAAGTCCATAAATGGGCCGTTAAAAATAGTAGTGGCTTTTATTGGCGCTTTATCCAGATACTGATGAAAAGTTCTGCGCAAATCTAAATTCCTGTTTTGCCCAACAATCAAGTTTGTAAAATCGCTTGAATAATCACTGGGTATAAATCTTTTTACTTTTGCTTCAACAGCAGCATCTAATACAATTTTCTGAGCATCGATTATAGTTTCTCTTAAACCAGCTAATGCCGAAACAACGCAATCTGCACCTATACAATATTTTGAGATTTCCGATTTGATACTTGTATCAACCTGAAATACTTTAACCCCCTTTTGTTCTAAATGTTTTATTTTATTAGTGTCCGTCTCTAAACGCACAATAGCCCTGACTTCTGCATCCTTTGCCAACAAAGCATTTACTATTTTTCCACCTAAATTACCTGTGGCACCAACAACTACTATTATTTTCTTCACTTTATGTAAAATTTTATCTCTGTAAAATTATTGGAGCTAATAAAAACTCACGGTTTTATAACAAGTAAAATGGGAAAAAGTGCGGTTGTCCGCTAAGTTTTATTTGCTGTTGCAGATAGTTAAACACAGTCTTAGCTTGCAAAGCAAAACCTAATTTCTTACACCAACTCAATCACGGTAATCTCGGCCAAAACCCCCACCCTGCCGGGATAGCCAAGAAAGCCATAACCAGGATTTACGTACAGTTTCTGTTTGCCGTCTTCATACAAACCATGCCATTGTTTGTACATGTATTGCACGGGGCTCCATTTAAAACCAGGTATTTCAATACCAAACTGCATACCGTGTGTGTGGCCGCTTAGTGTAAGGTCCACATCGGGGTATTGTGGTTTCACCTGTGCATCCCAATGGCTGGGATCGTGGCTCATCAGTATTTTAAAAGGATATTTTTCGGTACCTGGGTGTGCCAGGTCCATACGGCCGTGCTTGGGAAAACGGGCTTTGTTGCTCCAGTTTTCTATACCTAATAAAGCAATCTCTGCTCCGCCCTTTTCTAAAACAACATGTTCGTTCATTAACAGTTTCCAGCCCAGGTCGGCATGTACTTTTTTAAGATTTTCAAGATTCTGCTCTTTACTCATACCATTATAGGGCCATCTCACATAATCGCCATAATCGTGATTGCCTAATGTGCTGTACACACCAAGCGGTGCATTCAGTTTATTAAACACATCCATGTAATCTTCCATTTCGCTGGTGCGGTCATTCACCAGGTCGCCGGTAAATAAGATCAGGTCGGCTTTTTCATGCAGTATTTTTTCAACCCCATGTGCCACTGCCTTTTTATCGGTAAAACTGCCGCTGTGTATATCGCTTATGTGAACAATCTTTAGCCCTTTAAATGCAGCTGGTAAATTATCATACGCCAATTGTATGCGCTTAACATTGTAATTATACTTGTTACTGTAACCGTACAAGAGGCTTCCAAAGAGGGTTCCACCGGCAGCAAGGCCCAGCCAGCTTAAAAAAACAGAGCGGCTGATACCATCGCCACTCATAGCATCTACATCGGTATCTTTAAAAAATAATTTTCCCGATATCCATTGAATAAGCCTGCGTATATCGTCTATCAAAAAGAAAACAATGGCAACCAGTTTAGCCATAAACAGGCCAATAAAAGTTGCAAAGAGGTAAGTCCTGAATTTCTTACCCATGAAGCTTTGCTCGGTAAACACAAATAGTATAAAGCAAACAACGGCAACTGCAGAAAGTGTCCAGTAAATTGAATAAATAACAACTTTTATTTTAGGTGATGCATTCTGGCTTACCGCCTTAATAGCCTGGAAAATATAAGTATCCATCAAAAGCAGGATTACTACTACGATGAAAACTCCTAATGGTGTACGCATGGAAAGGTTTTATTGTTTAGTGGTTTGATGCTTGCGGTTGCAAAGATGCCCATAAAATGAATTCATCCAATTGCTGGTTGATGGCTTTTAACGTGTTGTTATCAATAATTTTTCCATCACTGCCCACCACACTGTTTACAGCCGAAATGGGAAGTTTATTTGGATGCACCGTGATCTTCACATAATTCAGCACATCGGCCAGGTGATCCATGCCTCTCAGGTTTCCGGCCCTGCCGGTTGCAACGCCGGTAAGCAATGCTTTTTTATGAAACCATATTTCGTGTGAACGGCTGGTATCGAAAAGCATTTTCAACACACCCGGAAAACTGCCATTATACTCCGGCGAAATAATGATGAAATGACTGGTGGGTATTAAAACCTCATTTTCAATGGCTTCAAATGCTGTGTTATAATGCAATAGGTCCAGGTCTTCCAGCGAAAGTATTCCGGCTTCAATGCCTTTTCCACGTAAAATCAACTGGTATTCGCTCGCTATTTTGGATGTATTGCTGTGTTTTCGGTTTGTGCCCGATATAATTGTGACCATAAAACTGCCTGCTTTTAAAACTTAATTATCCAATATTACAATTAAGATGCTTCTTTGTTGTCCAATTTTATGCCGAATGGTTAAATTTGCCATCCTGACAGCAATTTGTACAGAAAGACCAGCTTTTTTTACAAAGACGGTTGGGAGCAGAAAATATTTTATTAGATCAGGAAGTCTATCTTTGGCACTCTTAAAACCGTTGGCCGTTGATAGTTGTTCATTTACCGGACTGCTCCACGAACAACTATCAACCAACAACGAACAACGAACACATGGCGAAAATTATTGGTGTAGCAAATCAAAAAGGCGGGGTAGGTAAAACAACTACGGCTATAAACCTGGCGGCAAGCCTTGCCGTGCTGGAATATAAGACGCTGTTGGTAGATGCCGATCCGCAGGCAAACAGTACCACCGGTACGGGGTTCGACCTGCATAATATTACGCAAAGCCTGTACGATTGCATGGTGAATGATGCACTGGCCAAGGATATTATTTTAAAATCGGATATTCCTTTTTTAGATCTGCTGCCATCGCATATTGACCTGGTAGGTGCCGAAATTGAAATGATAAATTACCCCAACAGGGAAACTGTTTTGAAAAAAATACTGGAGCCCATCCGTGATAATTATGATTTCATCATTATTGATTGTTCTCCATCGCTGGGATTGATAACTGTAAATGCATTAACAGCGGCCGACAGTGTGGTGGTGCCTGTACAAACCGAATTTTTTGCATTAGAAGGTTTGGGTAAATTATTAAACACCATCAAAATTGTACAAAACAGGCTTAATACCGATTTAAAGATAGAAGGCATATTAATGACGATGTACGATGGCCGCCTGCGCCTTTGCAACCAGGTGGTAAGTGAAGTGCGCCGTCATTTTGAAGACATTGTTTTTAGCAGCATTATACACCGCAACACCCGTTTGAGCGAAGCGCCAAGCTTTGGCAAACCGGTTATTTTGTATGATGCCGACAGCAAGGGTGCAGTAAACTATCTTAACCTTGCCAAAGAGATTTTGCAGAAAAACAATATGACCAAAATAAAAGAAGAAGAAAGGATAATACAATAAAATACAGGTTTAATGATTTGTGGTTTGTAGTTAACAACATCATGCCTGAATTTACACAACCAAAAACAACAAACTACAAACAACAAACAGAATACATGTCTCAGCCAAATAAAAAAGACGCTTTAGGAAAAGGAATAAGAAGTTTATTACAGAACATTGATGCCGATTTAAAGAACACCGCCGGAAATTTAAAACCCGAAGTGGTGGAGCAGGCTTCTGTATCCATGCGCATTCCGCTCGACCAGATTGAGGTAAACCCCAAGCAGCCCCGTCACGATTTTGATACCGATGCTTTAAATGAATTGGCTGCATCCATTAAAATTCACGACATCATTCAGCCCCTTACAGTATCAAAACTACCCAGCGGCAAATACAGGCTTATTGCGGGCGAGCGGCGTTTCAGGGCTTCAAAAATTGCTGGTTTAAAAGATGTGCCGGTTTATGTACGCCAGGCAAACGACGCCCAGTTGCTGGAGCTATCGCTTTTAGAAAACCTGCAGCGCAAAGATTTGAATGCCATTGAAATTGCATTAAGCTACAAGCGCCTGATGGATGAACTGGAATACACACAGGAACAGGTAGCCGAAAGAATGGGCAAAGAAAGAAGTACTGTTGCTAATTACATTCGCCTGCTTAAATTGCCTCCCGATATACAGGTAGCAGTACGTACCGGCGTTATTACTATGGGCCATGCAAGGGCATTAATAAATGTTGATGTGGTTGATAAACAATTGTACATTTTTAATGAAATAAAAAAGAGTGGTCTCTCTGTAAGACAAACAGAAGAACTGGTAAGAAAGCAATACACACCGGCTGTTAAAGTTGCTGTAAAAGCAGCGCTGCCAGAAAATTTTAGAAAGATTGAAGATAATTTAGCATCAAACTTTAATACCCGTGTAAAAATGAAACACGGTAAAAAAGGCAGCGGCAGTATTTTATTTGAGTACTACTCTGTTGAAGAATTAAATGCCTTGCTTGATAAATTTAATATCAACGTATCTTAATGTTAAAAGCTTTTACCTTTCTCCTTTTTACCGGTTCGTTTTTTTTGTGTACATCGGTATCTGCACAAAAAACTCCCGCAACTGCTAAACAAAAGCGCAACACCAATATATTTTCTAAACCCGATACATCTAAAGCATATAGTCCTCGTATTGCAACCTACCGATCTGCAATTTTACCTGGATGGGGACAGGCAACTAATAAAAAGTATTGGAAAATTCCGGTGGTGTATGCAGCATTGGGTACAACTACCTATATCTTTTTTAGAAATGTAAAGCAGTATAACGAAGCCAAAAATGCCTATTTAAACTCCATTGATGGCGACCCTACGAACGATTCAGAAATACCGCAACCTTACTTTTCAGTAAAAGACCAGCCCGACAGGATAAAAACTTTTAGAAACCAGGTGCGTCAGAATGTTGATTATACGGTTCTGTTCTTCATTCTTTTCTGGGGCTTGAATGTGGTGGATGCCACGGTTGATGCACATCTTAAAACTTTTGATGTAAGCGATGATTTGAGTTTACAGATAAAGCCGGGTTACAGCCAACTTGCCAACACCAACGGCATAAGTATTGTGCTCAACATCGGAAAAAACCGTTCAAAATAATTATCTTCATTTTTCAGGAAAGCATTTATTACACTTTTAATTTTTACAATGAAAATTGCATTGATCGGTTATGGAAAAATGGGTAAAACTATTGAAGCAATTGCACTTGAAAGAGGCCACACGGCTGATTTAAAAATAGATATTGACAGCATGGGCGATTTTACAAAAGAAAATTTGCTGCAATGCGATGTGGCCATAGAATTTACCGGGCCGCACAGTGCCAAAGAAAATATTCTTACATGCCTTAATGCCGGTATCCCGGTTGTAAGCGGCAGTACCGGCTGGTTGGAAGACTGGGCCGAAGTAGCCAATTTTTGCAAAGAAAAAAACGGCAGCTTTTTATATGCCAGCAATTTTAGTGTGGGTGTAAATATATTTTTTGAAGTAAATAAAAAACTGGCGCAGTTGATGAACGGGCATACTGAATATGCCATCAGCATGCAGGAAATTCATCACACGCAAAAAAAAGATGCACCAAGTGGTACGGCCATTACGTTGGCTGAACAGATCTTACAGGAAATACCGACGAAAAAAAAATGGGTGAATGATGAAACATCTGATCCGGAAGCATTGCCCATCATCAGCAAACGGGAAGACCCTGCACCGGGCACACACAGCATCACCTACAGCTCTCCTATTGATGATATTGAGATCATACACACGGCACACAACCGAAATGGATTTGCGTTGGGTGCGGTTTTGGCTGCCGAATATATCTGTAATAAAAAAGGCATTTTCAGCATGAAAGATGTACTTGGCTTATCTTAAATAAAAATGGGCATGTCTCAATTCAAAAAAACTTTACTGCTCTTTTTTTTGCTTGCCAAAGCATTGATTATGCCTGCGCAAACGGCCAGCATCGACAGTCTGCGGTTTATCATAAGATTCAATAACAATGATGTAAAAAAGATAAATGCTTACAAAGCTCTTGCAAACGCTTTGATCTTTAAAGATTTTGATGCATGCCAGGAAATAGCAATTGCAGGGGCTGCCCTGGCTGTAAAATTAAAGGACGATGCGTCATTAAGTGAATTAAAAAAGTATCTGGGCCTTTCCTGGTATTTTAAAGGCGCCTATGATAGTGCGGCGGTGTATTATTACAAGTCACTCGAAATTGCAAACAAAGTAAAAGACCGTTCAGTAAAAGCAGGTGTTTTAAATGAATTGGGTAAACTGTACCGCAAAACCAGGGACCTTGACCGTTCTCTGCAAATGTATAATGAGGCTTATGAGATTTACAAAAAGCTGAATAACGAAAGTGAGATGGCGACCATCCTGAACGAGTCGGGTGTGGTGTTTGAATACAAGGAAGATTTTGCCGAAGCTATTCAACGCTATAAGAGCTCACTTGCCATTCGTGAAAAACTGAAAGATGATGTGGGCATTGCATACAGTTATAATTTTTTAGGAGGAGTTTATACCCTGCAGAAAAAATTTACTGAGGCCGAAGATTATTTAGTTAAATCTCTGGAGTTGCGTAAAAAATTAAAAGACAGTTTTGCAACTGCATTAAGTTACAGCGACCTTGGTTATATGTATAAAGAGCAGGGGAATTATACCAAGGCTGCCGAACAATACAACCTCAGCAATATCCTTGCAGTTAAAATGCATTATGCAGAACTAATGCAGGCAAACTACAGAGAGTTGGCCACCATCGCAGAAAAAACAGGAAACTACGCCCTTTCGCTGGAATATTATAAAAAGCAGGCCGCCCTTAAAGATTCAATATACTCGGGCGATAAGATGAAACAGATTGAACAGCTGAATGCAAAATATCAAACAGAAAAAAAAGAGCAGCAGTTAAAACTACAGGATGCCGAGATCACAAAAAAGAATTACCTGCTTTGGGGATTGATAGCCGTTACCGTGCTGATCATCTTTGCAGGATTCAGTGTTTACTACAGAAGGCAGATACAAAACAGGATGCATTTACAGGCCGAAGTGATGAAGCAGCAGGACATTGCAACCAGGGCCATCATCAATGCCGAAGAGAATGAACGCAAACGTATTGCTGCCGAGCTGCATGATGGCGTGGGCCAGATGATGAGTGCAGCAAAAATGAATTTATCGGCTTTTGAGAACGATATTCAATTTAAGGATGAGACACAGAAAATAGCTTTTGAAAAACTGATTGGCCTGGTAGATGAAAGCTGTAAAGAGATAAGAAGTGTGAGTCACCAGATGATGCCCAATGCCCTGCTGAAAAGCGGGTTAGCAAGCGCTGTAAAGGAATTCCTGGATAAGATTGACAACCGCATCATTAAAATAAACCTGCACACGGAAGGTTTACAAGAGCGGCTTGACAGCAATACCGAAACCGTTTTATACCGGGTGATACAGGAATGTGTGAACAATGTGATAAAACATTCGGGAGCAAATAACCTTGATATATCTTTGATTAAAGATGCAGATGGAATTGCTGCAACTGTTGAAGACAATGGCCGTGGATTTGACATTACTGATAAACAAAAATTTGAAGGAATCGGTTTAAAAAATATCAGTTCGAGGGTTGCCTTTTTAAAAGGCACTGTTGATTTTGACAGTTCGCCGGGCAAAGGAACGTTGGTAGCTATTCATGTACCAATTGCGGGCTAAAAAAATTAACTTGCACCCTACACCGGCAGTAACACCACATGAAAGATAAAAAAATAATTTTAGGCATTGTAGATGATCATCAGATTGTAATTGATGGGTTAAAATCTTTGTTGCATGGCCATGACCAGTTTGAAGTGGTGATTGAATGTACCCAGCCACTTGAAATGATTTCTTTAATTGAAAAAAGATCAATTGATATTTTACTAACCGATGTAATGATGCCCGGCCTGAATGGCGCTGAACTGTCGAAACTGGTTCATCAACAATTTCCTGAAATAAAAATACTGGCACTTTCCATGAGCGGCCAGGGCGACCTGGTTAACCAGATGATTGATGATGCAGATATCTCTGGCTATGTTTTAAAAAACATTGGCAAGCAGGAACTGGTAAATGCATTGGAGAAAATATCCGGCGGTGGTATTTATTTCAGCGAAGAAGTTTTACATGAAATGAGCCGGGCCAGCGAAATGAAAAAGGAAAATGCTGAAGCCCATTTAACTGCCCGTGAAATTGAGATCATACAACTGATAGAAAAAGAATTGAGCAATAAGCAAATTGCCGAACAATTATTCCTGAGCGAACGCACTATAGAAACCCATCGAAAAAATATTTTCCGAAAAACTAATACCAGCAGTGTTATCGGGTTGGTGAAATATGCTTACGAGCATAAATTAATATAAGTCAAAAGTAAAAATTTAAAAATCAAAACGGAGAACTTACATTTTATTAATCTCCACCCTGTGCCAGGTTATATTTTTTCTTTTTAATTTTGCTTTTTTACTTTCACAGATTCTCAAACATATCCTTCGTCATTCTTTCCAGATCAAATTCTTCTTTCCAGCCCCAGTCATTACGTGCCACTGCATCATCAATACTTTGCGGCCAGCTGTCGGCAATGGCCTGGCGATAATCAGGTTTATAACTCATCGAAAAACCTGGAATATGCTTTTCAATTTCAGCCCCGATTTCTTTTGGAGAAAAACTCATGCCTGAGATATTGTAAGAAGTGCGGATAGAAATTTTAGATGCGTCTGCTTCCATCAGTTCAATGGTAGCACGTATGGCATCAGGCATATACATCATGGGCAGGTAAGTATCTTCCCGCAAAAAACATTCGTATTTTTTTTCTTCCAGTGCTTCATGAAAAATTTCAACAGCATAATCTGTTGTTCCGCCACCAGGTGCACTTTTATAACTGATCAACCCCGGATAGCGTAAACTTCTTACATCCACTCCGTAACGGCGGTTATAATAATTACACCAGAATTCACCGGCAAATTTACTGATGCCATAAACCGTTACCGGTTCAATAACGGTTTGCTGCGGGCAGTTTTGTTTGGGCGATGTTGGTCCAAAAACAGCTATAGAAGATGGCCAGTAAACTTTGTGCAGGTTTTCTTCACGGGCAATATCCAGCACATTCAGCAGGCTCTGCATATTCAGGCTCCAGGCCAGGTTGGGATTTTTTTCGCCGGTGGCAGAAAGAATGGCTGCCAGCAAATATATCTGTGTGATATTCTGACGTATTACCTGCACATGCAGCATTTCCTTGTTCATTACATCCAGGCTCACGTAGGGGCCGGTACCTTTCAGCAGGTCATTTTCTTCACGCAGATCGGATGCAACCACATTGGCATTACCGTACATTTTACGTAAGGCTAATGTAAGCTCTACTCCTATTTGCCCGCTGGCACCAATAACTAATATTTTCTCTTTTATCATAGCAAGACGTTCTAAAGTGTAAATGTAATATTCCATATTGAATATTGTAACTTTGCCCCATGGAAAAACATTTAAAAGATCTCTTCGCCAATCAAAAGTATAACGATAATAATTTCTTTCTCATCGCCGGCCCATGCGTGGTTGAGAGTGAAGAAGTAGTGATGGGTATTGCCGAAAAAGTTGCCTGCATTTGTGCCAAGCTGGAAATCCCCTATATATTTAAAGCATCGTATCGCAAAGCAAACCGTACTTCAGCCAATTCCTTCACAGGTATTGGCGACAGAAATGCTTTGGAGTTGATAAAAAAAGTTGGAGAAAAATTCAACATTCCCACAACAACAGATATTCATACGGCCGAAGAAGCCGCCATGGCTGCGGAATATGTGGATGTTTTACAGATACCGGCTTTTCTTTGTCGCCAGACTGATCTTTTAATTGCTGCTGCAAAAACCGGCAAAATTGTGAACGTAAAAAAAGGGCAATTCCTCAGCGGCCCTTCCATGAAATTTGCTGTTGAAAAAATTAATGCTGCCGGAAATGATAAAGTGGGATTGATTGAAAGGGGCAATACTTTTGGTTATACCGACCTGGTAGTTGATTACCGCAACATTACCTGGATGAAAGAAATAAATGTGCCTGTAATTATGGATTGCACCCATTCGTTACAACAGCCAAACCAGGCAGGCGGTGTTACCGGTGGTAATCCCGAACTAATTGAAACCATTGCCAAAGCTGCCATTGCAACCGGCGCCGATGGGTTGTTTATTGAAACACACCCTAACCCTGCTGTGGCAAAAAGTGATGGTGCCAATATGCTGAAACTTGATCTGCTGGAAAATTTGTTGGAGAAATTGGTGAGGATCAGAAAAGCGTTATAAGGCAAAAATCAAAAGTCAAAATTTAAAAAAAAGAACCTTAAAGTAAAAGAAGCCCTTTTGACTTTTTACTTTTGAATTTTGATTTTACAGGTACCTCAACGGATTTCTCCTCGCATTCAAAATATATCGCTTAATATTCATCCAAAAAGCTACAAACAGGTAAACAATAAGTGGCGACCCCAAAGTCATAAATGACATATAGATAAAATACTTGCGGATGGTTGAAGTAGCAATGCCCATTTTTTCGCCAATGGCCTGACATACACCAAATACATGCCACTCAATAAAATGTTTGAACTTATTCATAGTGCTAAATTAAACACATTTTAAGGTAAAAACAAAGCGCTTTAAAAAATGCTTCAGTTTTCGTAAATTTGCAACATTCCGATTTGAAGATTTGGAAATTTGAAAATTTGATGATTATTCAGATAATTTTTGCTCAAACAGCTCCCCCATCTTCAAATTGGCTAATTATCAAATCACCAAATTATTCCCATGGCCTTCGACATTGACATGATTAAAAAGTTGTACAGCAACTTTGGCGCCCGTATTGACGCTGCCCGTAAAGCAACCGGTAAACCGCTTACCCTTACCGAAAAAATATTGTATGCCCACCTTTGGCAGGGAGCAGCTACTACTGCTTATGAAAAAGGAAAAGATTACGTAGATTTTGCGCCAGACCGTGTTGCTATGCAGGATGCCACTGCACAAATGGCGTTGTTGCAGTTTATGCAGAGCGGCCGCACCAAGGTAGCGGTTCCTTCTACCGTTCACTGCGATCACCTGATTGAAGCTAAAGTGAATAGCAAGACCGATCTTGACCGTGCTGTGCATGAAAGCAGCGAGGTATATGATTTTTTAGCATCGGTTAGTAATAAATATGGTATTGGTTTTTGGAAACCCGGCGCTGGTATTATTCACCAGGTGGTGTTGGAAAATTATGCTTTTCCCGGCGGGATGATGATTGGTACTGATAGCCACACCGTAAATGCCGGTGGCTTGGGCATGATTGCCATTGGTGTTGGTGGTGCAGATGCCTGTGATGTAATGGCAGGATTGCCCTGGGAATTAAAGATGCCAAAGCTGATCGGCGTTAATCTTACCGGTAAATTAAATGGCTGGACGGCTCCAAAAGATGTGATTTTAAAAGTTGCCGGTATTCTTACCGTTAAAGGCGGTACCGGTGCGGTTGTGGAATATTTTGGCGAGGGTGCAGTAAATATGAGTTGTACCGGTAAAGGAACCATTTGTAATATGGGTGCCGAAATTGGTGCCACCACTTCTACTTTTGGATACGATGAAAGCATGAGCCGTTACCTGAAAGCAACCGGCCGTGAAGATATTGCCACTGCTGCAGATGCCATCAAAGAACATTTAACTGCAGATGCTGAAGTGTATGCAAATCCTGAACAATATTTTGACCAGGTCATCAATATTAATTTATCAGAATTAGAGCCACATTTGAACGGCCCCTTCACTCCCGATCTGGCTACACCTATTTCTAAAATGAAAGAAGAAGCTTTGAAGAACGGCTGGCCAACAAAAATTGAAGTTGGTTTAATAGGCAGTTGCACCAATTCTTCTTATGAAGATATCAGCCGTGCGGTAAGCCTGGCACAACAGGTAACAGATAAAGGGCTTACATTAAAATCTGAGTTTACCATTACACCCGGTAGCGAACAGGTTCGCTACACTATTGAAAGAGATGGCTTCCTGGATGTATTTGATAAGATAGGCGCAACGGTATTTGCCAATGCCTGCGGTCCTTGTATTGGCATGTGGGCAAGGGTTGGTGCAGAAAAAGCAGAGAAGAATACCATTGTTCATTCTTTCAACAGAAATTTTGCAAAGCGTGCAGATGGCAATCCGAATACGTATGCATTTGTTGGTAGTCCGGAAATAGTAACAGCCATGGCCATTGCAGGTGATCTTACCTTCAACCCATTAACTGATACACTTACCAATAATAAAGGAGAACAAATAAAATTAGATCCTCCAACAGGTTATGAATTACCTCCAACAGGTTTTGCGGTAGAAGATGCAGGGTTCCAGGCTCCGGCCGAAGATGGAAGCGGCGTACAGGTACTCGTTTCGCCTGCATCCGACAGACTTCAATTACTGGCTCCTTTTGCTCCATGGGAAGGTACAGACCTTAAAGGTTTGCGTTTGTTGATAAAAGCTAAAGGTAAATGCACCACCGATCATATTAGCATGGCAGGAAAGTGGCTTAAATATCGTGGCCATCTTGATAATATCAGCAATAACCTGTTGATTGGTGCTACCAATTTTTTCAACGAAAAAACTGATAATGTAAAAAGCCAGTTAAATGGCGAATACGGCCCTGTACCTGCAACACAGCGTTTTTACAAAGCAGCAGGTATTGGAACAATTGTAGTTGGTGATGAAAACTATGGCGAAGGCTCTTCAAGGGAACATGCGGCCATGGAGCCAAGATTTTTAGGAGTTCGTGCAGTACTTGTAAAATCATTTGCCCGCATTCACGAAACTAATTTGAAAAAACAGGGCATGCTGGGTTTAACCTTTGCAGATAAAGAAGATTACAACAAAATTCAGGAAGATGACAGCATTGATATTATCGGTTTAACAAGTTTTGCACCCGGCAAACAGCTGCAAATGGTATTTCATCATGCCGATGGAACTTCCGATACCATCAATGTAAATCATACTTATAACGAACAGCAGATCGAGTGGTTTAAGGCCGGTGCGGCATTAAATATCATTCGCAGGGAGTTTGAAGCGAACAAATAATACGTTTTATGCGTTTACATAGAATCCCCTCTACACAGTGTAGAGGGGATTTTTTTTGTATTAATACGGGTAGACAGTAAAATTAAACTGTCAGCCTGAGCTTGTCGAAGGCAGGTTATTTTAGAATACAGGCAGCTTTTTATTTAAACCCCGGTTTCGACAAGCTCAACCTGACAGCTTATAATAGGTTTGATTATTGCAGAAATAACATTAACATTTCCTTTCAAAAATAAATTTCAATGTTTAAACATTAATTAGTAACTTGCACTCAAAATTAAAAATCATGGCAACTAAAACCTGGGCATTAGACCCCACACACAGCGAAGTTCACTTCAAGATCAAACACCTGATGATCACTAATGTGACAGGTAGTTTCGACATTTTTACCGTTTTGGCTCAAACCGAAGCTGAAGACTTTACAAAAGCCAAAGTGAGTTTTACGGCTGATGTAAATTCAATATCTACCAACAATGAACAAAGAGACGGACATCTGAAAAGTGCCGACTTCTTTGATGTAGAAAAATTTCCGCAAATCAAATTTGAAGCAACCAAATCTGAAAATGTAGATAACGATGGTTCGTTTGAATTGTATGGCGACCTGACTATACGTGATATAACCAAAAATGTAAAATTATCGGTTGAGTTTGGTGGTGTTGTAAAAGACCCGTATGGCAATACCAAGGCTGGTTTTACTATCAACGGAAAAATAAACCGTAAAGATTTTGGCCTTACATGGGGTGCTGTAACAGAAGCCGGTGGTGTGGTAGTGAGCGACGAAGTAAGAATTGCAGCAGAGATACAGTTGATAGAACAGGCATAAGAAATTTCCTATGTTCTCAATATAGCGAAGTCCAATGGGCTTCGCTTTTTATTTATGCTACTGCTGCCGGTTAATGGTGTAAAGTTTTCTGCAGCTGTTGTATAATATTTTATCTTTGCCGGCAACAACATACAAATATGCCAAAAGTAAAAACAGGCCTTGTGCAAATGAGTTGCAGTGCAGATAAAAAGCAAAACCTCATTAAAGCCACGGAAAAAATTAAAGAAGCTGCGGCGGCCGGAGCCCAGATCGTTTGCCTGCAGGAATTATTCACTTCGCTTTATTTCTGCGATGTGGAAGATCATGATAATTTCAGTTTGGCAGAAGCCATTCCTGGGGCTACAACCGATGAACTAGGCACTCTTGCAAAAGAACTGGGCGTAGTAATTATTGCTTCTCTATTTGAAAAAAGGACCGAAGGCCTGTATCATAATACCACAGCGGTTTTGGATGCAGATGGTACTTACCTGGGTAAATACCGTAAGATGCACATTCCGGATGACCCGGCTTTTTATGAGAAATTTTATTTTACGCCCGGCGACCTGGGTTATAAAGTTTTCAAAACAAAATTTGCAACGATCGGCATTCTTATTTGCTGGGACCAATGGTATCCTGAAGCATCCCGTATAACTGCATTGATGGGTGCACAGATATTATTTTATCCAACAGCCATTGGCTGGGCTACATCGCAGGATGAAGAAACCAATACCGAGCAATACAATGCCTGGCAAACCATACAACGCAGCCATGCCATTGCAAATGGCGTGCATGTTGTTAGTGTAAACCGCGTTGGGTTTGAGCAGGATGGCGCCATGAAATTCTGGGGCGGCTCATTTGTATCAAATCCCTTCGGAACCATTTTATACAAAGCACCACACGATGCTGAAGAAGTAAAAGTAGTAGAACTTGATCTTTCCAAAACAGACAGGTACCGCACCCACTGGCCATTTTTAAGAGACAGAAGAATTGACAGTTACGAACCCATTATCAAAAGATATATTGATTAAGAAATGACCAACCCGACTCCCAAAGAACTTGGCTATTATTTTCCTGCTGAATTTGCTCCTCATGCTGCTACCTGGCTCAGCTGGCCGCATAAAGAAGCTTCCTGGCCGGGAAAGATACACACCATATTTCCTTACTACAGTTTGTTTGTAAAGGAATTAACCAAAGGAGAAAAAGTTTGTATCAATGTAAATGATGCAGCAATGAAAGACTTTGCTGTAGGGCATTTACAACAGGCGGATGTTGATCTTTCCAAAGTTGAATTCTTTTTTCACCCTACCAATGATGCCTGGTGCAGGGATCATGGCCCGGCATTTTTAATTAACCCACAGGCAGCACAAAAAAAAGTTATTGTTGATTGGGCATACAATGCATGGGGTAATAAATATCCACCATTCGACCTGGATGATAATATACCAACGTTAATCGGCAACCATTATAATTTGCCGGTTTATTACCCCGGCATTGTAATGGAAGGTGGCTCTGTTGAATTTAACGGCAAAGGCACTTTAATGACTTCAAGTGCGTGTTTATTAAACCCAAACCGCAATCCACATTTAAATCAACAAGAGATAGAAAAATATTTGTGCGACTATTATGGTGTAGAACAAATCTTATGGATTGAAGAAGGTATTGTAGGTGATGATACTGATGGGCATATTGATGATACGGTTCGTTTTGTAAATGAAGACACCGTACTTACTGTGGTGGAAGAAAATAAGGCCGATGAAAACTATCAGCTTTTACAAAACAATCTGCAACAACTTAAGGAGATGCGTTTATTAAACGGCAAACAGTTAAATATTGTTGAACTGCCGATGCCTGACGAATTAGTTTATGATGATCAGCGCCTGCCTTGCTCCTACGCCAATTTTTACATTGCCAACAAGTCGGTAATTGTGCCGGTATTTAATTGCAGTAAGGATGATAAAGCTTTACAGATCATACAAAACTGTTTCCCCGATCGTGAAGTTGTTGGAATAGATTCTACCGAAATCATTTGGGGCCTTGGTAGCTTTCATTGTATGAGCCAGCAGGAGCCATTGGTGTAGCGCCCTATTTTTTAACATCAAACCAAACTTTCTTACCATCATTCCAATCGCCGTTGTAATTAATGGTAAGTTCTTCGCCATTTTCAATTACTCTAACTGTTTTAACCATAATGGAACTGTCTTCAAAGTCCATAAAATATTCGCAGTTGCTTTTATAGCTGTGGTTATAGATCGGTATTAAACCAAGTGCCATGGCACATTTATCTTTTTCTTTTCCCCATTCAAAAATATAATCGTGCAATAATGTTTTATCAAGATGTTCCCTGTCTGAAAATTCCATCACAATTACCGGTGCAATTTCAATTACAGTATTGGCAGGAATGCGTTCATGAGTAAACACACCCCTACCCTTTCCGCTGGTATCATCAACAAATAAATAAGGTTTCAGCATAACATTTCATTAATAATAAATGGGGTAAATTGCGTCACAATTATACTGCAATTTAATTACAAAGAACCGATGCAAAGCGAAGTTGACGAAATATCAATACAGCAGCAGTTTGAAGAAGTGATCGCTTCGGAGAATCAACTGGCCATACAGGAATTCCTGAATGACCAGAATATCAGTGATGTGGCCGACCTTATCTACGAAAATGAGGAGTACGAATGCCAGATCATTTCTTTGCTGTCAATTCATCGTGCAGCAGGCGTTTTTAAGATCATCGAATTAGCTACCCAAAAAAGGATAATTAAGAATCTTCCATCCATTAAAACCACGGAGTTGCTGAACGAACTGCCAGCCGATGACCGTGTTGCCTTTCTGGAAGAATTGCCCAACAGTATTGTACGTGACCTGATAAAAACATTAGACCCTGATGAACGCAGAGATACGCTGGAATTACTTGGTTACCCTGAGAACAGCATGGGCAGGATAATGACGCCGGATTATGTGTATGTGTATGAAGAGAACACGGTGGCTGAAGTATTTCAAACTATTAGAAAACATGCCCGTGGCAGCGAAACCATTGATGTTATTTATGTAATTAATGAAGCGGATGAATTGCTGGATGACATCAGGATACGAGATTTTATTTTAGCGGAGCCGCAGACAAAAGTAAAAGAAATAATGGATGGCCGTTTTATAGCCTTGCATGTTAACGACGACCAGGAAATGGCCAGCGAAGTTTTTAAAATGAATAACCGTGTGGCGTTGCCGGTAACAGACGACAATAATATCTTACTGGGCATTGTAACCATTGATGATATTCTTTGGGTGGCCGAAGAAGAGTATAGTGAAGACATACAAAAGATTGGTGGTACCGAAGCCCTGGATGAACCTTACCTGGATATGCCCTTCTGGAAACTGATACGCAAGCGGGCTCCCTGGCTGGTCATTTTATTTGTGGGCGAATTATTTACCGCCAGTGCCATGAGTTTTTTTGAAGATGAAATAAAAAAAGTGCTGGTGCTGAACATGCTGGTGCCACTCATTATATCCAGCGGCGGTAATAGTGGAAGCCAGGCATCTACTTTGATAATACAAGCAATGGCAAAAGCAGAGATTACGATTTCGGACTGGTTCACTATTTTTAAACGTGAACTGAAAAGCGGACTGGCCCTGGGTGCAATATTGGGTGTCGTCGGATTCCTTAGAACCTTTATGTGGAGTTATATAGAACCACATCTTTATGGTGGACATACTTTTCTGCTGGCAATGGTTACAGGCGTTTCTGTTTTGGGAGTTGTTTTGTGGGGTTCATTGGCAGGCTCTATGTTACCTATCTTTTTAAAACGCCTGAGATTAGATCCGGCTACTTCTTCTGCACCGTTTGTGGCAACACTGGTTGATGTTACCGGTATCATTATTTATTTTTCGGTGGCGTATTTATTCCTTAGCGGGGTGCTTTTATAACATCCGGGGTTTATTCATTGAACTCAATATAGTGAAGGATAGATTCTATTATCTTATCCAGATCTAAAGGCGGCTTTTCATCTTCAAGGTCAAACATAAGATCATTCAAAACACGTGCCTCTAAAAAATAATCAAAACCCGGGCATTTTGTTTTAATCGTCTCTTCAATACTAATATCCTTTTCCTCTTCTGTGAGAGCAAGTATCACGACTTTCGATTCTTTTAAAAATTTACCATCGATTCTTTGGGCATAAATAATGTCAGCATCCTGAAACAAATCTGTGTCAGCAATAATGTCCTTTATGGTTAAACTCATTTTGTTCATTAAAAAGTTGGAAAATTAGGGTGCCTGTTCTATATCCCATCAACTACTGCATCGCCGCTGAGGCCCCTGATTTAGCCCCATACTTCATCACCTTAAGCTTTGCTTTTTCCTTCTTATAAGTGATCACAAATAAATTATCAAAATCATTGTCAGGTAAATCTCCGTAAGGATAATCGGTTACGCCAAGCTTTCTGATGATTTGTGGAATGGTATTGCTGTGACCAATTATTAAAATGGTTTTTCCAAAGTCGCTATGCTCCATAATGGAATTGATGAGGTTATCGCAAACCGTATCTGCGGCATAATGCACCGTATCAATTTTTAATTGCAGTCTTAAACTATCGCCGGTATTTTGTGTGCGCCGGTACTGGCTTACATAAATTTTTTGAATGCCTTCATTTTGTAATGTACGCATCAGATCGCCGGCACGGGCATTGCCGGCTGCGGTTAATAAGGGGTCTTTGCCTGCTTCTTTTTCGGCGTGGCGCACAATAAAAATTTTGGTAACTGTTGGTTCCTGCTGTGCGGTTGCACTATTTTGTAAACCAACCAGGGCTAAGAAAATGAATAAATATTTCATACCGGCAATTTTGGTTATTCAATTTAAGTTAATCAATTGAAAATACGGCCAAGTTTAGTTTGCAAAATGCTTAAATGAGTGCATTTTTGCTAAATTGCACGATAGATTTTACCCAACCGCTACAATAAAAGTTCAGTATAGCGATAAGGTACAAGAGTGCGACGCCAATGAAGCTGGATAGGATTAATAAAGCTGGGTTCAAAAATAAAAATAAAACATCCTTGTCCCCCTTTAGGGGATAGGGGCAAAACATCATTATATGTGTGGAATTGTTGGTTATACAGGCCCAAAAGAAGCTTACCCGATTGTAATTACCGGTTTAAAAAGACTGGAGTACCGGGGCTATGACAGTACCGGTGTGGCTTTGCTTAACAGCGGTTTAAAAGTTTACAAAAAGAAAGGCCGTGTTGCAGAACTGGAAGAATCCATTTTGGGAAAGGACCTGCATGCACATACCGGCATTGGCCACACCCGTTGGGCCACCCATGGCGAGCCCAGCGACAGGAATGCTCATCCGCACACATCGGCCAGCGGCAAATTGGCCATGATACACAATGGCATTATTGAAAACTATGCTCAGCTGAAAAAAGAACTGAGTAATAAAGGTTATGTTTTTACCAGCGATACTGATACTGAAGTGCTGTTGAATTTTATTGAAGACATTAAAGAGAATAACCAGTGCGACCTGGAAGAAGCAGTACGTGTTGCCTTGAAGAGAGTTACCGGCGCTTATGTTATTTTGTTACTGGATGCTGATAGTCCGGATACGATCATTGCAGCACGTAAAGGAAGTCCGCTGGTGATTGGTGTTGGTAAAGGCGAACATTTTTTAGGATCAGATGCATCGCCCATGCTGGAATACACCAAGGAAGTGGTTTATGTAAATGATTATGAACTGGCCATTGTAAGACCCGATGAACTGATATTAAAAAACCTGGGTAACGAAAAAATTACCCCCTTTGTTACCAAGCTTGATATGGAGCTCGCCGAAATTGAAAAAGGCGGTTACGATCATTTTATGCTGAAGGAAATTTTTGAACAGCCAAGCACCATTCATGATTGTTTAAGAGGAAGATTGGATGCAACCGCCGGCACTATTACCATGAGCGGCATTCAGAATAATATTGAGCATTTTAAAAATGCGCAACGCATTATTATGGTTGCCTGTGGTACCAGCTGGCACGCTGCATTGCTGGCCGAATATATTATTGAAGAGCTTTGCCGGATTCCGGTTGAAGTGGAATATGCATCTGAGTTCAGGTATCGTAACCCAATTGTAAATAAGGGAGATATTATTGTTGCTATTTCGCAAAGCGGCGAAACGGCTGATACTTTAGTGGCTATTGAAAGAGCCAAAGAAAACGGCGCTATTATTTTTGGCGTGGTGAATGTGGTTGGTTCATCCATTGCCCGAATCAGCGATGGGGGTGCTTACACACATGCAGGCCCGGAGATTGGTGTGGCTTCTACCAAAGCATTTACAGGCCAGCTGGCAGTGTTAATTATGATGGCATTAAAAATTGCAAAAGAAAAAGGAACCATCAGTGATGAACGCTATAAAAATTTATTGCTTGAGCTGGATGCTGTACCTGAAAAAGTAAATGCCATTTTAAAAAATGCCGATGCACTGAAAGCAATTGCATTAAAGTACAAAGGTGCGTCTGATGCATTGTACCTGGGCCGTGGATACAATTTTCCGATTGCACTGGAAGGTGCTTTAAAATTAAAAGAGATCTCTTATATACATGCCGAAGGCTATCCTGCAGCTGAAATGAAACATGGCCCCATTGCCCTGGTTGATGAAAATTTACCGGTTGTATTTATTGCTACTAAAGATTCGTACCACGAAAAAATTGTTAGCAATATACAGGAGATAAAAGCCCGCAAAGGGAAAGTGATTGCTGTAATTACAGAAGGCGACGAAATAATTCCGGGCATGGCAGATGATGTATTTTACATACCGGAAGCAGATGAAATTATTGCACCGATGCTTAGTACAATCCCCATGCAACTGTTAAGTTACTATGTGGGTATTGCCAAAGGTGTGGATGTAGATAAACCGAGGAATCTTGCCAAATCAGTTACTGTAGAATAAGAGAGTGAATGGATAATTTAATAATGGATAATTGATAATGTTTTTGATGCAGGATTTCTTTTTTCTCTCAGTTAATCTTAACTTGAAGAAATGAAAAATGATTGGCTTGCACATCAACATACAGCAATTACCTGGATGAATTATCCATTATCAATTACCCAATTATCCATTCGTTCATGAACATCATCAAAAAACATCCGGTTAATAATCTTGGCTACAACTTTGTGGATGAAAAATATATTCCCAAAGGCAAGGATGAATACCATTTAAGGAACCTGCATAATAAGAATGGAATTGATTACCGCAAGCTTACTGCGCAGGATATTGAAACCCTCATTCGCAACCGCAACACATCAGATGATTGGGATAAGATCTTTGTTGCAAAGCAGTTCAATCCTGAACTGGTAAGGAATTGTAAATTTTATGGCCTCGTTCGCATTGGAAAATTAGAACCCTTTTATTTAGAGTTTCATAATCTGCGCATGGCAGTGGGGCTTTACAACAGCACAATCATCAGCAGCGATTTTGGAAATAATGTTTGCATTGATAATGTAAATTATCTAAGCCATTATATTATTGGCAACGAAGTAATGATAGCCAATGTAAATGAGCTGGCTACCACCGATTACTCAAAATTTGGTAATGGCATTTTAAAAGACGGCGAAGATGAAAAAGTAAGAACCTGGATGGAATTGTGCAATGAAGCTGGAGGCCGCAGTGTTATTCCTTTTAACGGTATGCTGGCAGGCGATGCCTGGCTTTGGAGCAAGTACAGGGAAGATGATGAATTGCTGAATAAGTTTAAAGAATTTACAGAGAAGCGCTATGATAAACAGCGTGGCTACTATGGCAAGGTTGGCGACAGAACAGTTATAAAAAACTGTAAGATCATCAAAGATGTTTGGGTGGGCACCGATGCTTATTTTAAAGGCGCCAATAAATTAAAAAACATAACCGTTAACAGTGATGAAAAAAGAACATCGCAGATTGGCGAAGGCTGCGAACTGGTAAATGGTATTGTAGGTTATGGCTGCCGTATATTTTATGGGGTAAAAGCGGTAAGGTTTGTAATGGCATCTCATTCACAATTGAAATATGGCGCCAGGCTGATCAACTCTTATCTTGGTAATAACTCAACTATTTCCTGCTGCGAGGTTCTAAATTCATTGATCTTTCCTTCGCATGAGCAGCATCACAATAATTCATTTTTATGTGCAGCATTGGTAATGGGGCAAAGCAATATAGCTGCCGGTGCTACCATTGGCAGCAATCACAACAGCCGGGCGGCAGATGGTGAAATTATTGCCGGACGTGGCTTTTGGCCGGGCCTTTGTGTAAGTTTAAAACACAATTCAAAATTTGCGGCATTCACCATTATTGCCAAAGGCGATTTTCCGGCCGAGTTGAATATTCAAATACCTTTTAGCCTGGTAAGCAATGATGTTACCAATAATAAGCTGGTGGTAATTCCCGGCTATTGGTTCATGTACAACATGTATGCACTTGCACGCAACGAATGGAAGTATAATGCCCGTGACCGCAGAACAGAAAAGATACAGCATATAGAATATAATTACCTGGCGCCGGATACCATCAATGAAATGTTTGATGCACTTAAAATACTGGAGCAGTTACAGGTTGATGATGCCGGTACTGCTATTGTATCCGGCTGGGAAAATTCAAAAAGAAATACTGAATTACATAAAGTACCACAGGCCATTTTAATTTATAAAGAGCTTATCAGGTATTATGGAGTGATGGAAATTCTGCAGCATATCAACAATAATAAATTTGCTGATTTTGCAGCATTGAAGAAAACGCTTTCGGCCAAAATACAACGCAGCGAATGGCTGAATGTTGGCGGGCAGCTGATTCAAAAATCAGAAACAGAAAATGTTAAGCGTAATATTAAATCGGGTAAAGTAAAAAGCTGGGTTGAGCTGCATGATTTTTACAGGCAGCAGGGTATTGCCTATACTGCTGATAAATTAAATCATGCATATACTTCACTGCTTGAAATACTGAATATCACGCCCAGGCAGTTTACTCCGGTATTGCTCAAAGTGTTATTAAAACAGGCACTTGAAACCAAAGAATGGATGTGCAAAGGCATTTTTGATTCACGTGCAAAAGATTATGGCAACCCTTTCCGTAAAATGGTTTATGATACCAATGAGGAAATGAATAAAGTGATTGGTCGGTTAGAAGATAATAGTTTTATACAACAGCAACTTGCCGATCTGGATGTGATGAAGAAGCAGGTGAAATCAGTACTCAGAAAAATTAAATAATCTGGTTACATTTTGTTAATGTTTAAAGAAGACAGCTTTCCATAGGCTGTCTTCTTTATTAAACCATATCTTTATCCTTCAAGTTTTTAACTTGCCAAACTAAGCCCTATGCATAAATTATTTTCAATTATTCTTACTTGTCTAATATTCATTCAAAATATAAATGCAAGTAATACTACAAATTTCAAAATTGAATTTCCCAAAAAAATAGATACAAAAAATGTAAAAATATTCTTTGATGACGGGCTGGAACAAAAAATAATAGATGTAATTTTTGAGAAAAATATTACAATAATAAAACGAAATTTAGTTGCGACTTACGGAACAGTATCAATTTTATATGAAACTGATAACAGTTGGTTCAGGCTTTTAATAAATTTAAAAACAGGGTATGTAATTTTTAAAGCTGCAGATTCAGCACAAAAATCTTTATCCAATTATATTCTAAAAAATGCTATTGATGTAGATAATGGTAAAGAGTTTATTGATCTGAAAGAATCCTGCAAAAAAGAATTTGAGACCAACAAGTATTTTGATGTTCAATATAACCTGTTCAAAAACGATACAAGTGTAAAAAACTATAATAATTCATCAAGAGAATTGGCACTTAAAGCAATGGAATATATAAAAGTAAGGGGTGATAAATATTTTTATTTTTGGTATTTTCGATTAAATATAGTCAATGAACTTTTAAGAACAAATCAACTCGAATTATACGAGTTATTTAATGCTGCTTTTCCGTCTAAATTTAAAGAGAGTTTTGAAGGCAAAAATCTTAAACAATTAATAGAAGGGAATCTTTTTATCAAATCAGGGGAAACTTCACCATCATTTGTCGCAAATGATTACAGAGGAAATGTAGTCTCGTCGAGCCAACTTAAAGGTAAATATGTTTTACTTAGTTTTTGGGCCACCTGGTGTGGGCCTTGCTTAGCAGAAATACCCATGTTACAAAAAATCAGGCAAGATTATAAAGTTGAGGATTTAGAATTAATTTCTGTGTCTTGCGATGGAGATTCAACAGCTTTTATTAAAAAAATTTCTGAATTAAAAATGCAGTGGACCAATATATTTGGAAATGCAGATATGAGAAATAAGTTCGGAAATAAACCCATCCCGTCCCTATATTTAATTGATCCCAATGGAATAATAAGATTCAGCAGTTGGGAAGATGAAGAAAAAAAGCTACAAGAAATACTCAACAAAAATTTAAAAAATAAATAGAGCTGCACTTATCTTTACCCATCAAATTTCAGATGTGAAAAAAAATCTTTTACTTTTCTTTTTTGCCGGTTTTATTTTCTCTGCTAAAAGCCAGAACATTGCCCAGATAAAAAAGATATTAGACACCACCCAAAACCCCATTGGCTTTGTAAAATATGTACTGAAGAAAAAATATTTTATTGATACAGTTACTGTGGTAAGCACTAAACAATTTATGGGTAAAGCTGATAGCCTGGCTTACAATGGCAAAGTAGGCAAAACCTATGGCCCTTTTAAAAAAGAAAATATACTGGTAAAAATATTGGTAAAAGCTCCTAATACCTTTTATCATATCAAACACATACTGATTGACACCTCGGTTTTTGAAAAGAGCTTTGCCGAATCGCTTGCCCTTAACATTATGTGGAAAATAGAAAACAAAACAAGTACATTTTCGGAACAGGCAAGCATTTACAGTGCCGATATTGAATCTTCTGCTAAAGGTGGCGACCTGGGCTGGTTTATACAGGGTGTTATGCTACCTGAGCTTGATAAAGCAATGGTAAAGCACAAAAAAGGCGACCTCTTTACAGTATGGTCTCCATCCGGGCTGCATGTGGTTACTGTTGCCGATAATCCAAAAGAAGATACCGGTTATGCATTATTACTGCGGGTTATTTTGTAAAATAAAAAGATATTCAAAAATTAAAACTGTCAGTTTTTAGTTTGTACATTTATTTATACAAAACTATTTTATGCAGGATAAACTCAACGAATTTACAAATGAAACGGGTTGCCCAAAATGCGGCAGCAAAACAATATCTAAAGTAAAATATACCTGGTGGGGCGGTGTTTTGGGACCCAGGCTATTGCATCACACTAAATGCGAAGATTGCAAGTACACTTTTAACAGTAAAACAGGCAAGTCCAATACGCCGGGGATCATTATGTATTCTGTGGTGATTTTTGTTGTTGCTTTTGCACTGTTTTATTTCATCAGAACCATGTAATTACAGAAAATATTCCAGTGCCAGTTCGTATCCTTTCAGCCCTAAACCGCTGATAACGCCTTTTGCTTTACCGGAAACATGAGACAGTTTCCTGAAATCTTCTCTTCCAAAAATATTGGAGATATGTACTTCAATTACCGGAGTTGTAATGGCTGCAATCGCATCGCCCAGTGCAACAGAAGTATGTGTGTAGCCGCCGGGGTTTAGAATAATGCCATCATAACTAAAACCCAATCGCTGAATTTCGTTGATCAACTCCCCTTCTACATTAGATTGAAAATAGGAAATTTCGATATTAGCATATTTGTCGTGCAGCGTCTTCAGATAATTATCAAAAGATTCTCCACCATAAATATCCACTTCACGTTTACCAAGCAGGTTTAAGTTAGGCCCGTTAATGATTGCGATTTTCATACCCCAAACCCCTAAAGGGGCTTTTAAAGCTTTTGGTTAATAATAACCTGCAAAATAGCAAAGAGTTTTGATTAATGAACTCCAAAGTTCCCCCTTTAGGGGGCGGAGGGGGTTTCTATGAGGTCAATAAACTCATCAAACAAATACCGGCTGTCGTGCGGACCCGGCGTAGCTTCGGGATGATATTGTACAGAGAAAGCTTTTTTATCTTTTATGCGAATACCTTCAATGCTATCATCATTTAAATTAACATGAGTGATTTCTACATTGTCATTTACCCTTACCGCTTTTGGATCAACACCAAAACCATGGTTCTGTGTGGTAATTTCTGATTTTCCGCTGATGATATTTTTTACCGGATGATTTAATCCACGGTGGCCGTGGTGCATTTTAAAAGTAGGAATATCGTTGGCCAGTGCCAGCAACTGATGCCCGAGGCAAATACCAAACAATGGTTTATCTGCAGCCAATATTTGCTTTACCGTTTTAACTGCATAATCCATCGGTGCAGGATCGCCGGGGCCATTGCTGATAAAATAACCATGCGGTTTAAATTGCTCCAGTTCTTCAAAACTGGTTTTTGCATTATGCACTTTTACATAAGCACCTCTTTCCACCAGGCAGGTGAGTATATTTTTCTTGATGCCAAAATCAAGCACTGCAATACGCAGGTCACTTTTTTCATCACCTAAAAAATAAGATTCTTGCGTACTCACTGTTGATGCCAGTTCCAGTCCATCCATAGAAGGCACTTCACTTAGAAGCTTTTGCAGTTGTGCTACATCTGTTATCTCTGAAGATATAATGCAATTCATCGCACCCTGTGTACGTATGTGAGCCACCAATGCACGGGTATCAATACCATCAATGGCAACCACACCCTGTGCTTCAAAATATTGTTGCAAAGATGCATCGGCCATAAAACGGCTGTACTTTTCTTCCAGGTTGCGGCCAATTACGGCTTTTACTTTCACACTGTCACTCTCTACATCTGCAGCTTTTACACCGTAATTACCAATGTGTACATTATTCATGATGAGAACCTGGCCGTAATAACTGGGATCGGTAAAAACTTCCTGGTAGCCCGTCATACCGGTGTTAAAACATATTTCGCCTGTTGCAGTACCAATTTTACCAAAAGCAGTGCCGTTAAATACTGTTCCGTCGGCTAAAATTAAAATGGCTGGGGTTGTTTGAGAAAGAGACATGAATGTATAAAGGTTTTGCAAAGAAACTAATTCCACTTTAAAATGAACAAATAAAATTTCTCACATTGTTAATACTATAAAAAAAGCTCCGATAAAAATATCGGAGCCTTATATAAACTGTTAGTTTCAAACTTATGCTTTTTCTTCAGTTGCTGTATCAGTTGTTTCTTCAGCAGCAGCTTCAGTTGTTGCTTCTTCTGTATCAGCAGCTTTCTTCTTAGCACCACCAGCACGACGTGTTTTCTTAGCTGGTTCAGCAGCAGCAGTAACACCTTTACCGTAGATCTCGTTAAAGTCAACGAGTTCGATCATCGCTATTTCAGCGTTATCACCGGTTCTTGCACCTAATTTGATGATACGAGTGTATCCACCTGGCCTTGCAGCAACTTTTGGAGCCACTACAGTAAACAATTCTTTAACTGCAGCTTTATCGTTCAGATAGCTAAACACAATACGGTGATTGTGCATGATCGCTTCTTTACTTGCTGTATTTTTTGTTTTGGTGATCAATGGCTCAATGTAAACACGTAAAGCTTTTGCTTTAGCCAGGGTTGTAGTGATCCTTTTATAAGTGATCAGCTGGCAGCCTA
Source organism: uncultured Chitinophagaceae bacterium (assembly GCA_963715585.1). GTDB lineage: Bacteria > Bacteroidota > Bacteroidia > Chitinophagales > Chitinophagaceae > Ferruginibacter. Next base: position 2,632,288 of record OY970254.1, read on the forward strand.
AGTTCATTAACAGGGCTCTTCTGTGAGAAGCCGTTCTGCTTAAATTATTCCCTTTGTTTCCGTGACGCATGACATTTTAGTTTTTAAATTCGTCTGTACCGTGTCAGGAATTACAGACTACTTGTTATAAAAAAAGCCAACCGGCAATAGCCAATTGGCAAATTATTTACTCATCATCTAATTTCAACTTGCTCAGATCCATTCCAAAGCTCAATCCTCTTTCGTGTAAAACCTGTTCAATTTCACTCAAAGATTTCTGGCCAAAGTTTCTGAATTTCATCAGGTCTTCCTGCTCGTATTGTACCAGTTCGCTTAATGAATTGATCTTGGCAGCTTTTAAGCAATTGAAGGCACGTACAGAAAGATCCAGGTCTTCTAATGGAGTCTTCAACACCTTACGTAATTGTAAAGTTTGTTCATCAACCAGGTCTTCTTTCTTATCTTCTTTAGTATCAAAAGTAATGTTCTCGTCAGTGATGATCATCAGGTGCTGTATCAGGATACGACTGGCCTGCTTTACAGCATCTTCCGGGTGAATAGTACCATCGGTAACCACTTCCATGATCAGTTTTTCAAAATCGGTACGTTGCTCCACACGGGTATTTTCAATAGCGTATTTTACGTTCTTGATCGGCGTGTAAATAGCATCAACCGGAATATATCCAAAATGAGAATTCTTTTCTTTGTTCTCTTCTGCAGGAACATAACCACGGCCTTTACCGATAGTGATCTCGATATCCAGTTTAGCACTGCTGTCCATAGTACAGATCAGCAATTCAGGATTCATGATCTCAAATGTAGGAGACGCTTCAGCGATCATACCTGCAGTGAATTCAGTTTTGTTCTTGATAGAAAGTGTAACTTTTTCCACGTTTACTTCATGCTCAACTTTCTTCTTAATACGAACCTGTTTCAGGTTTAAGATTATTTCAGTAACGTCTTCAGTAATACCTTTTAAAGTAGCAAACTCATGATCAGCACCGGCAATATTAATACCGATGATAGCATAACCCTCTAAAGAGTTCAGCAACACCCTGCGAAGAGAATTACCGATAGTTACACCATAACCTGGTTCCAGCGGACGGAATTCGAAGATGGCTTCAAACTCGGTTGCTTTCTGAAGAACGATTTTATCTGGTTTAACAAAATTTAAAATTCCCATTTGTATTTTGTTGTTTTATTGTTTAAAATTTTTTGTACCAAGCTGAAGTTTTTTGTTCAGCTTCATTGGCGTCGCACTCTTGTACGGTTGAGCTTTATTCAGCTCCTCCCGTTATTACTTAGAGTACAATTCCACGATCAGTTGCTCCTTAATATTTTCAGGAACACTTTCTCTTTCAGGATAAGTAATAAAAGTACCCTGCGATGCAGTTTCGTTCCACTCTAACCAGCTAAACTTGGCATTTTTGCCACGTAAATTACCAGCAATAGAAGCGTTTGCAGCACTCTTATTCTTTAAACCAATAACATCTCCTGCTACACAGCTGTAAGAAGGTATGTTAAGAACCTCACCATTTACAGTAATGTGCTTATGAGATACCAACTGGCGTGCAGCCTGGCGGCTTGGTGCAATACCTAAACGAAATACAGTATTATCCAAACGGGCTTCTAATAATTTAATAAGATTTTCACCGGTAACACCTTTACGGCGTGCAGCTTCATCAAATGTTTTGCGGAATTGTTTTTCAAGCAAACCATAAGTATACTTTGCTTTTTGCTTTTCTCTCAGCTGCAAAGCATATTCACCTAAAGTTTTACGCTTGCGATTAGCACCATGCATACCCGGAGGGTTGCTGTTCTTGGTTAACCATTTTCCATTACCTGTAATGGGTTCTCCGAAGATCCTGGAGATTTTTGTTTTGGGGCCTGTGTAACGTGCCATAATTTTTATTGTGATTTTTTAGTTACGGTACAACATCTTAAAAATCTAAAATTTAATGATGTACCCAGTTATGAAATAACTGCAAACCGGCAACTACCGGCTGCATTCTTATACTCTTCTTTTCTTTGGAGGACGACAACCATTGTGTGGTAAAGGTGTAACGTCTTTGATCATGTTGATCTCGATACCATTTTGAGATAAAGAACGGATAGCACCTTCACGGCCGCTTCCTGGTCCTTTTACAAATACATCAACTCTTTTTAAACCTGCATCCAAAGCGGTTTTAGCTGCATCTGCTGCGGCCATCTGGGCTGCATAAGGTGTGTTCTTTTTAGAACCCCTGAAACCCATTTTACCTGCACTGCTCCAGCTGATTACCTGGCCCTGCTTGTTGGTTAAACTGATAATGATGTTGTTGAAACTTGCAGTAATGTGTGCATCGCCGTAGCTGTCAACTTTTACTACTCTTTTTTTAGCGGCTGCTTTTGCGCCTTGTGCTTTTGCCATAATTTAATCTAGATAGGTAATCTTTTAAAAAATAGATCCAGGTTTTAACCGGGACTGAACCAATCCTCCTGCCGACTTCGGGGCTATCTGGTATTGCTTCAAATTACTGAAGTCTTATAAAAAATTGTTCCCGGCAAAGTAAATTACCGGGACAAATTATTATTTAGTTACTTTCTTTTTACCTGCAACTGTCTTACGCTTACCTTTCCGCTGACGGCTGTTGGTACGTGTACGTTGTCCACGAACCGGCAAACCTTTACGGTGACGTAAACCACGGTAACAAGCGATATCCAGTAAACGTTTGATGTTCATCTGGGTTTCACTACGTAGAGCACCTTCGGTTTTAAACTCGTTATTGATTACGTTACGGATGGCAGTTTGCTCATCATCGTTCCACTCATTAACTTTTTTGTTATGATCAATATCTCCTGCCTTTGTTAAAATATAACGGGCAGTAGAACGGCCAATTCCGTAAATGTAAGTAAGGCCAACTTCGCCTCTTTTGTTTTTTGGTAAATCTATACCGGCAATACGAGCCATAATTTATTTTAGATTTTGATTTTAGACTTTAGTTTTAATTATCCTTGTTTTTGCTTAAAACGAGGATTTTTTTTGTTGATCACATACAGTCTGCCTTTTCTTCTAACGATCTTGCAATCTGCACTGCGCTTTTTAATTGAAGCTCTAACCTTCATGGTTCTTTGTTTTTATTGTATTACTAAATAATTCTTCTTTACTTGTAGCGGAAAATGATCCTGCCTCTTGTTAAGTCATAAGGACTCATTTCCACACCCACTTTATCGCCTGGCAAAATACGGATATAGTGCATCCTCATTTTTCCGGAAATTGTGGCTAAAATCTCGTGATCATTCTCTAATTTAACCTTAAACATAGCATTGCTCAACGCTTCAATTATTACTCCATCTTGTTTAATAAGTGCCTGTTTAGCCATAATTTTTGGAGCGCAAAGATAGGAGTTATTATTTAATTAATGGCAAAAAAGGAATTGAATTACCAACAATTCCATGGTTTTTCCACAAAAAAAGAGGCAATGTGGAGTTTTATTGCCTTTTGGGCCTTCAGAAACAGGGATTTTTGAAAAAAGCTGCCCAAAATATTAAAATTGCAAAACCGGCATTTCTAAATCATTTACAGCACCTTATATAAAAATGCCTCAAACAGCTGTCTGTCTGAGGCATTTTTTAAAATTTTCCCTGTTAATCAAAAGATTCATCGTTTAAATGCACCTTGGTCATATCATAAAAATGATTTTGAAGTTGATGCACATTAATGGGTTGCATAATTTTCCGGTGCTCATCACGGTACCAAACCTCAAATTTCGAAAAATCATCCTTTGCCGGCAACATCATCCTGAAAGCTCCCTTCATATACTTAACTGTACCATCCTCATTTTCCTGCTTGTGAAATTTTAGTTTGGTCAGTTGGTCATCATCAAGCGGTATAGCGCTCAGTTGGTTGGTTTCGTACCAGAACTCCTGGGCTCCGGTATCTACACAAACCTGTTTCTCATTGCCATTCAGGTTTGTAACTTCACCCTGTTTCTTATCGCCGTCATTATCAGCTATTAAGTAATCCCCTACTTTAATTTCATTGAATTGTATCATATAGCATTTTGTTTTGTGCTTTAAATATAAGACAGATTTTTTAATAAAAAATAACCATGCTTAAATAGTACAATTTATTAATGGGATATTATCACCGAGGGTTGATGTGGTTAAAATAAGCCCCGTACCCTTTGCATAGTACCACTGGTATTTTGTGCCGGCATTAAAAACGCTGCCATTAACGATAAAGCTCATCGTGCCTTCCATCTCCATCACATCTGAATAAGATTTACCTTCTACATCTTTTGTGCCGCCAGTTGATTTAATCACAACATTCAAAACGCTGTCGATGGTATTGGCTTTGTATTTTATTTCCCAGGCATCGCCTGCAGCGGCATCATCTTTTAAAAAAGGCTGCATATTACCGGCTTCATAACTATCAGTAAAAAAGGTGTTCCCGTCTTTCTTTACCTGTGTAAGATTTGGTACTGTTGAATTAGACATGCTAAACACGCCATTATCTTCAGATTCTATCTTATTGGTAAAAGTGCTGCCGTCGTTTGTCTTATAAGTCCAGCTGTTGCCGGCTTTTAGGGGATAATAAGTTGACATAATTTGATTGTTTTAGATTAGTAAACAAAATAGTTATTTTTTTCAACTCTCCAACAACTCAAAATCGAATTCGCCAAAGGCGATTCTCTACTCAGCCCAACTCATTACATAGCCCTCATTTTCAATTTCCAAAGCTTCAACAGTTAATTGCAGCGGCCGGAAAGTATCAACCATCACCGCCAGTTCTGCTGTTTCTTTAGCACCAATGCTTTTTTCTACAGCACCAGGGTGTGGCCCATGTGGTATGCCTGCAGGATGCAGTGTGATCATCCCCTGCGTTACATGCTTTCGGCTCATGAACTCTCCGGCAACATAATATAATACCTCGTCACTATCAATATTACTATGATTATAGGGAGCCGGAATTGCATCGGGATGGTAATCATATAATCTGGGCACAAAAGAACAAACCACAAAGGCATTGGTCTCAAAAGTCTGATGGATAGGTGGTGGCTGGTGTACACGGCCGGTTATGGGTTCAAAATCGTGGATGGAAAAGATATAGGGATAACAGCAGCCATCCCATCCTATTACATCAAAAGGATGTGTTCCATAATGTAATCCGTACAGAATCCCTTTCTTTTTTGTTTTGATGAGGAAATCACCTTTTTCATCAATGGTTTGCAGGTTTTGTGGTGTGCGGATATCCCTTTCACAAAATGGCGCATGCTCCATCAGCTGTCCATACTTGCTCATGTACCGTTTAGGAAAACGAAGTGGCGAAAAAGATTCAACAATAAAGAGTCGGTTCTTTTCATCATTGAATTCGATCTGGTAAATGGTACCTCTTGGTAATACAATATAATCGCCATAGCCGAATGGCAGTTCGCCATATTGTGTTTTAACCGTGCCGGTCCCTTCATGCACAAATATCATTTCATCAGCATCGGCATTTTTATAGAAATAATCTGTCATGCTTTTTTGCGGAGCGGCCAGCACAATATGACAATCAGTGTTTACCAATACAGCTTTACGGCTCTGCAGATAATCAACTTCCGGCTTCACTTTAAAGCCTTCAAAGCTGCGGTGCTTCAGCATTTTTTCTTCGGCCACCCTGGGCGAAACATCAATAGGATCATCCGTTTTGGTGATCATGGTTGGTGCATAACAATGATAGAGCAATGCATAATCATCTGAAAAACCTTCGGTAGAAAATAATTGCTCGGCGTATAAACTGCCATCTGGCTTGCGAAACTGTGTATGCCGTTTATGTGGAATTTTTCCCAACGTATAATAATGAGACATAGTAATTAAGAATTAAAAATGAAGAATTAAAAATAAAATCGATGAGGATTCTTAACTGACACAAAGTTCCAGCGAAGCAAGCAGAAAAATATATTTCCAGCTGCGCTTATCAATATAATAGGTAAAGTTTCGGTGAAAAGGCATTCGTTAAATTTGTATTGTAAATTTACACTTAATAAATATACAAAACTTGACAAGAATTGGATTAATTGCTGATACCCATCATTACCTGGATGAAAACATCTTTGAACATTTTAAAGACTGTGATGAGGTTTGGCATGCGGGGGATTTTGGAACAATAGAGATTGCAGATAAAATAAGGCAGCAAAAAATAGTAAAAGGCGTTTACGGAAACATAGACGGACAGGACATCCGAAAAGAATTTCCGGAGCAACTGGTTTTTATGTGCGAAGGCGTAAAAGTGATGATGCGGCATATTGGCGGCTATCCTCCAAAATATAATCCCGAAACCAAAAAAGAGATATTGATTCACCGGCCACAACTATTCATCAGCGGCCACTCACATATTTTAAAGATCATGTACGATGATAAACTGAATTGCCTGCAGATGAACCCCGGCGCAGCTGGTAAACAGGGCTGGCATAAAGTGAGAACGATAATACGTTTTGTGATTGATGGCACCGAAATGAAAGATGCCGAAGTGATTGAACTGGGAAACAGATAAATTGCAAAAAATATACACTCCATGTCTGCAACAAAAATTCAACTACTGGGCCACGCAACATTTAAAGTAACTACTCCCGAAAACAAGGTCATCATTGTTGATCCATGGCTCAGCGCCAATGAATTCATGCCTGCGCATCTTAAAAAATTTGATGACACCGATCTTTTCCTCATCACCCATGGCCACGATGATCATTTTGACCTGGAAGTGCTGGACATTGTAAAAAATGGCAAGACAAAAATTATAGCCAACCCGATGGTACGCTGGTACCTGATTGAAAATAACTGCCCGTTAAATTGTATTGAACCTATGAATCTTGGGGGTACGATTTTTTTAAAAGACCTGAATGTCAGCGTAACCATGGTAAATGGTTTTCACATTTCACATATCAATATAACAGAGAGTCAGGCAAGGTTTCCGCACATGAATGTGGGATTTATTTTGCATTTATCTGATGGAGTGCGTATTTACTTTGCAGGCGACACCTGTGTTTTTAGCGACATGAAACTCATTGGAGAAATATATAAACCAACTATTGCTGCGTTGCCCATTGGCGACCGCTATACGATGGGGCCATTAGAGGCTTCTCATGCGATAAGATTGCTGAATGTAAAACAGGTAATCCCTTTTCACTATGGTACTTATAACCAGCTAACCGGCGATCCGGAAGAACTAATCAATCTTACAAAAGACATTGATAATTTGCAAATACATATCTTGAAAGCTGGTGATTATTTTGAACTCCACACGGATTAACGGATTAACGGATTAACCTTTTACTCCACCCAATCAGCTATAAAGATATTTGTATCCCTGGTGCCGCCATTATTGCGGTTGCTGCAAAAAATTATCTTCTTCCCATCAGGACTAAACATTGGAAAAGCATCAAAAGATTTTTCAGCAGATATCTTTTGCAGGTTAGTGCCATCTTCATTTATAATAAACAGGTTGAAAGGAAAACCTCTTTTGCTCTGGTGGTTACTTGCAAAAATAATTCTTTTATTATCAGGCATAAAAGCCGGAGCCCAGTTGGCATTGCCAAAACTGGTAACCTGCTTAATATTGCTGCCATCCACATTAGCAGTATACACTTCCATATTGGTTGGCGCTACTAAATTTTCGGCCAACAGATCTTTATACTCTTTTACTTCCGCTTCTGTCTTCGGCCTGCTGGCACGCCAGATAATTTTGGTACCATCCGGGCTAAACCATGCGCCACCATCATAACCAAGTGCACTGGTAATTCTTTTCTCCTTACCTGTTTTCAAATTCATTATGTACAGATCAATATCGCCATCTTTTGTGCTGGTGTATAACATTTGTTTTCCATCCGGAGATATGGTTGCTTCAGCATCATAACCTTTACTATTTGTAAGTTGCTTTACAATATTGCCATCCAGGTCAGCCATAAAAATATCATAACTGCTGTACAAAGGCCATATATATTTATTACCATATTTTGCCCTGTCTGGTATAGGAGGGCAGTTATTGGCATCTAAATGTGTGGATGCAAAAACCACATGTTTGCCGTCTTTTAAAAATGCACCACAGGTTGTTCTTCCTTTACCATTGCTGATTCTTTTATACTCAAATTTTTCGCCAGGTGCCGGTACTTTTCCTACATATATCTGGTCGCAATCTATTCCTTCCTTTGGATTTGTTTTTTGAAAGATGATATACTTTCCATCAAAGCTGAAATAAGCTTCTGCATTATCGCCACCAAAAGTCAGCTGCTGCATATTGGCAAAATGTTTTTCGCCAACATATAAAAGGCTGTCATTATTATTAACTCTGATCGTTGTATCTGCTGTATTTATTTTAAACGAAAGCAGGAAAGCAAAAGCTGCTATTGACACCGTAACAAAAAGTAATTTTTTCATTTGTTTTATATTTTCATCACAAAAGTAATTTATGTTAAATTTTAGATTGTCAGGAAATTGTCATCTGCTTGATGGATGCAGTGCTTATTTTTGCATCATGATGAAATTAATACTTACATGGCTGTCTTTGCTGATGATAATCATATCCTGTAATAACCAGGATCATGCAAAACAGAACAGCGAAACAGGCTCTGCATCTGGTTCTACCCGTGAAAATATTTTAAAAGACTCTATTTTAAAATTCCCTGAATTGCTTTTACTAAAAGAAGAATTGATACAACTTTACCGCGATAGTGCCGATTATGACAGAGCCGTTGCAACCACAAATGATGCTTTGCAAAAAGACAGTTTAAATTCACGCCTTTGGGATATAAAAGCAACTTTGCATTTTGAAAATGAAGACACACTGAATGCTATCGCAGCATTTGAAAATGCATTAAGACTAAACCCATCTCCCCGTTATTTAATTTTACTGGGTTCTTTATATGCACAAATAAAAAATGCAAGAGCACTCCTGATTGCAGAAGCTTTAATAAAAACCAGGCAACCCGAAACAGAAAAAGAAGCACTTTTTATTAAAGGACTTTATTATAATTATAACGGCGACAAAAAAAATGCGATTACGTTTTTTGACAAATGCCTGAACATTGATAACCGCCACATGTTTGCCTACCGTGAAAAAGGAATTGCTTTATACGATATGGGCAAATACGAAGATGCTGTTACTGTTTTAGATAAAGCTATCACCCTGCAGAATAATTTTGATGAAGGCTACTATTGGCTGGGGCGCTGCCTTGAAAAACTGAACAAACCCAATGATGCAATAGAAGAATATAAAACGGCATTATTATATGCTCCCGATTATATTGAAGCGAAGGAAGCATTGGTAAGATTAGGAGCGAAATAATTATGAATTATGAGTGATGAATTATGAATTAACTTTGCTTCATCAAGCAGACAACTATCAACTATCAACTATCAACCATTAACTATTAACTCAAATGCCAATCATCGCCCCTTCACTCCTCGCCTCCAATTTTTTAAACTTAGAAGCTGAATGTAAAATGCTGAATGAAAGCAGCGCCGACTGGTATCACCTGGATATTATGGATGGCCGCTTTGTTCCCAACATCAGTTACGGGCCCATGTTTGTGGAGGTTTTCAGAAAAGCCACCAACAAAATATGCGATGTGCATTTAATGATTGAAGAGCCCGGCAATTATGCCGAGGCTTTTAAAAAAGCAGGTGCCGATATTTTATCGGTGCATATTGAAGCCTGTCCGCATTTGCACCGCAACATACAACAAATAAAAAGTTTGGGAATGATGGCAGGCGTGGCTGTTAATCCGCACACTCCGGTTGATGCATTAAAAGATATACTGGCAGATATTGATATGGTTTGTTTAATGAGTGTGAACCCGGGTTTTGGCGGACAATCATTCATCCCACACACATTGCTTAAAATAAAACAACTGCGGGAGATGATTGATGAACGCTCGTTACAGGTTAAGATAGAAATTGATGGCGGCGTTACATTGGAAAATGCAAAATCGATAATTGATGCCGGAGCAGATGTGCTGGTTGCAGGCAGCACGGTATTTAAAGCTGCTGATCCTATAGCCATGATTGCTGCGTTAAAAAATTTATAACACAATTCAAAAGTAAAAAGTCAAAATTCAAAAGAAGGTGATATTATACCTTTTGAATTTTGACTTTTTACTTTTCACTTAGAATTTGATCTTCACTCCTCCATTCACCACAAATCCTTCCGTATGATTCCAGATATCATCAAACGATGGATTACTGTGCGGCGGATTAACAACCTTTTTGTATTTGCTCTGCCGCTGATCGGTAAAGTTTTCAAAATTGATAAAGAACGATACTTTTCTGAATGTTTTCTGGGCCATAAAACCAAACTCCCAGAAAGAAGGCGTTTTGGTTCCATTATTCAGATATTGGTTGCCGGTTAAATAACCTTCCAGCCCCAGTTTAAAATTATCTTCCTTCTCATACATCAAGGTAAGATTGAGTTTATTTTTTGGCAGCAACCGTAAAAACTGGTTGGTTGACAGGTATCCTGCTTTAGCATGGGTATAGGTATAGCCCACAAACAATTTCAGATCTTCTTTGTAAATAAATTTAAGGTTTGTTTCAAAACCACTGCTGGTAACAGATTTGGATGCATTGGAGAAAGAATAATTACCAAATCCATCAACGCCTAATACGAGTGGCTTACTGATGCTTGTATAAAAGAACATTTGATTAATACTAAAAATAAGACCATCAATCACCTTTGTTTTAAAATTAACATCTGCAGTTCCACCAACACTCCTTTCTGCCTCTACATTATTCAATGCCTGCAGGTTTTGGTATTGCAGCCTTTCTGTTTCCTCCGTAAAAACAGTGGGTGTTTTATAACCCAGGCCTCCGCCAATACGGGAGCTTATCTTATTACTGATCTTAAACAAGGCCGATACTCTCGGTAAAACAAAAGTTTGATTTTTTGTGTAGCCTGCATTTTTAAAATTCATATTATCAACTCTCAAACCACTTTCCAAAATCACCCTGTTGGTTACATCCCAGGTGTCCTGTATATATCCACCCGCAGTAAATGTCTGTGCATCTACAACCCTCATATTGCGGTGTTTAAATTTATCATAAACAACATTTACGCCGCTTATAACAGTATGCTTTTTCTTTTTTACCAGGTACGATAAGTCGGTAAAACTATTGGTATTAAAACCCGAAAAAGCATAAGCAGGTAAAGTGATCACCCTGTTAAACAAACCAAGACTTTGTTTCAGTTTTAGTTTATTACCGCTCTTAAATTTCTTATCAACCTCCAGTGTAGTGGTATTTCTTACCGTACTGTTCTCTTCAAAATAAGTATGCTGTGCATTTCCGTTTCCTTTTATCCGGACCATATCGCCGCCGGTATTCCATCCCCAGGTATAGCTGTGGCCAAACATAATACTCCAGGATGCATCAGGATAAAAAAACAATCTTGGATTAATGGTGAAGTTTTTACTCCTGGGTAGTTCCGAAAAATCATCCTTATCTACATCATAGGCTTTCTGTAAATTTCCCAATCCCAGAAAACTAAATCCGAATTTTCCTTTCTTTTTTGAGATGTATGCACCAACATTTGTTTGCCCAATATGCGATTGGTTAAACATCAAATCAGCTTCCAGTTTTTCTCCCGGCATTTTTGAAATAAAATTTACCACTCCCGCAATGGCACCGCCGCCATATAAAGTAGAGGCCGGGCCTTTTATCACTTCCACCTGTTTCAGATCTAGTGGAGGAATTTCCAGGACACTTAACCCGCTGGCAAAATTTCCATAGTTGGGATAACCATCTTTTAAAAGCTGGGTGTATTTTCCATCAAGTCCCTGCACCCGTATGCTGGCATTGCCACTGGTGGCCGATGTCTGCTGCACCTGCAGGCCTGTGCTTTCGTGCAATAGCATTGATACATTGGCGGGCCGCATGTTGTTTTTTTCATCCAGTTCTTCGCCATCAATGGTTTCAACACGGGTGGGTGTATTGGCAATGGTGCGGCTTGTACGTGTGCTTTGTACAATCACTTCTTCCATATCTTCTTCAAAAGCAGTTAAAAGAATTGTGCTAGTATTTTTATCTGCCAGTGGAAAAACAAATTCCTTAGTTACCGTTTCGTATCCTGTAAAACTGAATGAAATACTTTGCTTTCCGTCCGGGATATTATTTAACTCCACAATGCCGCTACTGTCTGCATTGCTCACAATAGCACTATTATTTAAAACTATGCTGGCACCGCTTAAAAGCTGAAGTGTTTTACTGTCTTTGATGATTGCTGTAAAACTATTTTGTGCACCTGCACTATATACAACTAAGGTTGCCAAAAGCAACGCAATTATTTTTTGCATTAAAATTATTTTAAAATAAAATGATTAGTTTCTGTTCTGTAAACTAACTCATCTTTGGCGGCTGCCATATATTTCCAAAATAATTAGATGGAAGAGAAATACTGTAGTAAGAAGAAAGCTGTTTGTTTTTAAACAGCTGCTTTTCATTTAAAATAACAGCAGCTTGAAAATTTACAGAAACAATATGCACGCAACAGGAGCAGGTACAAAAATTGCCACAATCTTCTTCATCTTCATTACTTGTATGATTATCTGTTTGCGTAACAACATGCTCCGCTTCATCGCTGCACACATCAGTTACTGCACAGGCTATGCCGGGCAGCGCCAGCAGGTAAATACTGAATATGAGCAGCATTGTTTTCACGCAGCAAAAATAATGGTTTCAAAAAAACTATACTCCAGCAATTGAAAGTATTATCACAACGAGGTTGCAATCACCTTACCTCATCCAGTTTTTTATACATCAGCTCAACCACCGCCAGGTTCAGCTTCAGCCAGTTTTGTTCTCCCTTTGGCCAGTTGTATTTCTGGCTTAGCAATTTATCAGCCAGTGCATAAGCCTGCATAGCCTGGTCTTTATTGTAAAAACAATTGATCCAGTTATCCTTCAGTTCATCTTTCTTTTTTATAAAAATGGCACCGCCATACCATTTAAAGCAACTGGGCAAACCCCAGAAAGAAACAGTTTTATCTTCCTTAGCCAATGCACTTTTATAAAACAGTATAAAGAAATAAAGATTCTCCTTCAACCGCTGATGAATGGCAGAATCTGATTCTTTACTTGTTGGTTTTATGCGCCAGCGGTTGTTCTCTAAACTATACGGTTCATCATTGGCATTTTTATAACGCTTGCCCGGTGCAATAAATTTTAAATTGGTGGCGCTGCCAATGCCGGTATTTACCAGTGTCATTTCATCATAAGCAATTTTTGCAATTTTATAAACATCCTTGCCCTTCTCTATACTGTTGTTGATGGTTATGGTTTTTGTTGCATCATCATATTGCCAGGTACCATAATCAAAACTGTTGCGGGGATTTTTCACAAATGTACCCTTGGTTGAAAAACAAAAACTGCGATAAGGTATTTCCATCTGCGAGCTTTCTGTCATTCCCTCCAGGCTCTCAGCATCATCTTCCATAACCCAATCCTGGCAAAGGATATTGTAAATATTTTCTGCAGTATCCAGGTAAACCAGATCCTTATTCTTTTCCTGCTTCACACTTACATTTACCGGATCATCTTTCATTGATCCGCTTTTATCACCGGCATTATTACAGGATAAAATAAATGCCGAAACAGCAACTGCAGTAAATATTCTTTTTATCACTTTATTAATTTTGAAGTGTAAATTAAAGACATTGCAAAACATACAAAAATATATATCTTCATATAATGAGATCAGCCCTTACTATCCTTTTACTGTTTATTGCTCTTATTGCTTTTTCTCAAACCAAATCTGCCTTCATCAGCGGCAAGGTTGTTGACGAAAACGACAATCCCATCGCCAGGGTTTCTGTTGTAATTCTTGGCAGGCAATCGGGCACTACCACAAACGACAGCGGTTATTTCAGAATAAAAGTTCCTGCATCAAAATCATTTGGCCTGGTATTTTCTTTTACCGGTTATAATGAATTACAAAAGAATTTTTACCTCAGCATAGATGAAGAAGAAAAAGTAACCATACAAATGGAACGGGGCAGTCAAACGCTAAAAACCGTGGAAGTAAGCACCGAAAAAGAACGCACCGAAACCGGCCTCGTAAAAATAAATCCAAAGAATGCCATCACCTTACCCAGCACAACCGGCGGTGTGGAAGCTCTGATAAAAATACTGGTGGGCAGCAATAACGAACTCACTTCGCAATACAGTGTACGTGGCGGTAATTACGATGAAAATTTAATGTACATCAACGACTTTGAAGTTTTTCGCCCATACCTGGTTCGCAGCGGACAACAGGAAGGCCTAAGTTTCATCAATCCCGAGCTGGCTAAAAATGTAAACTTTTATACCGGTGGTTTCCAGGCAAAGTATGGCGATAAGATGAGTAGCGTGTTGGATATTCAATACAAAAATCCATCAGGATTTGGCGGCTCGGCATACGTAAGTTTACTGGAGCAAGGCATGCACCTGGAAGGTGCTGCAAAAAAAGGGAAGATCAGTTATCTGCTTGGTGTACGCAACCGCAGCAATAAAAATTTATTAAAAAGTCAGGAAACAGTTGGCGCTTATATTCCATCTTCATCAGATGTACAGGCTTTCATCACTTATAAGATAAGCAATAAAATACAGCTGGAATTATTGGGCATATATTCTGTTTCAAAATTCTCACTCTTCCCGGAGTCCGTACAAAAAACAACTTCAGTCTTCTCTCCTTTCTTTACCGCCAACCTTGGTTTGGATGTTTCATTTGAGGGACAGGAACACGATGGTTACAAAACAAACCTCATCGGCCTTAGCCTGGTACACACTCCCAACAAAAAATTAAAACTAAAGTGGATGGTGAGCCGTTTTCAAAATAAAGAAAGCGAAAACTTTGACATTGCCGGCGCCTACCTTTTTGGTGATCGTGATTTTGACCAAACCAGCAGCACGTACGGGCAAATTGTAAATCCACTGGGTGCAGGCTATTACCAAAACTATGGCCGCAATGAGCTTACTATAAATGTGTACAATGCCAATGTAAAAGGCAGTTACACCGCAGGCAAACATGTCATACAGTTTGGCAACAGCATTGAGCAAACCAATATTACCGATCGGCTTAAAGAATGGGAATACCAGGACAGCGCCGGTTATTCTCTCCCCTATAATCCGGCGCAACTAAATTTATATAAATCAATAAATTCCACAGCCGATCTCAGTATTCAAAAATACAGCGGCTATATCCAGGATAATATTCACTTTGGTAAAAACAACCGCAATATTACCCTGCAGGCCGGTGTTCGTTACAATTACAATTCGCTCAACAAAGAATTTTTAGTAAGCCCACGTGTACAGTTCAGCTTTAAACCCAACTGGAAAAAAGATATGGTTGTAAAACTGGCCGCAGGTGCGTACCACCAGCCACCATTTTACCGTGAGCTACGCAGTTACAATGGCACTGTAAACACCAATGTACTTGCACAAAAAAGTTACCAGGTAGTTGCCGGTGTAGATTATAATTTTAAAGGTTTTGGCAACCGCCCCTTCCGCATCAGCACCGAAGCCTATTACAAAAGTATGAGCAGTGTTGATGTGTATGATATCGACAATGTAAAGATCCGCTATGCCGGTAACAACAATGCCAAAGCATATGCCACCGGTTTTGAAGCAAGGCTTTTTGGCGAGCTGGTAAAAGATGCCGAAAGCTGGTTTAGTATCGGCATCATGCAAACCAAAGAAAACCTTGACAATGATTTTTATTACCAGTATAAAAATGCAGCTGGTGAAATTATTAACTCCCACAGCACCGACCAGGTGGCTGTTGACAGCATTAAAAACAATATAGGTTTTGTGCGCCGCCCTACCGATCGTTTAATAACTGCCGGTTTATATTTAGAAGATTATCTTACCACCAACAAAAATTTTAAGTTCCATTTAAACATGTTGTACGGCAGCAACATGAGTTACAATATACCCAACAGTACAAAATATCGTAACGCACTCATCATCGAGCCGTACATACGTGTAGATGCAGGTTTCAGCGCACAACTGCTCAGCGAACAAAGCAAGCGCCGCAGCCACAGTCCCTTCCGCAGTTTTCAAAATATCTGGGCCAGTTTTGAAGTGTTTAATTTAATCGACCGCCGCAATACCATCTCCTTTCAGCTCATTAAAGACTTTGCAAACAATGTGTATGCATTGCCAAACCGGTTAACACCGAGGTTGGTAAATTTTAAAATTGTGGGAAGATTTTAAAAAGAATTTCACCTTGCGGCGAATTCAATACATTTTTTGTACCCGACATCTGAATTGCTATTGAGCTTCATTGGCGTCGCACTCTTGTACAGTAAATCTTTATTGAGCTTTACTTGCGCCTTGCAAATCTTCTCACCAAGATTGATATTCTCAATCTACACGTAAGCCAGTAACCACCACTTGCATTGCCAATTGTTTTCTATTCTGCTTTATTTAATTCAAAAACATAACAAGGCCAGGTAACAGTATAATATAATCCTCTTGCACGCCAGGGTGTAAATGTTTTGGTTTGAGATAAAACCAAACCGGGGTATTGTGCAGAGCGGTAATGATATTTAAATCCTGCGCTTTTATTACTGTAAACCGAATCGGTGATCAGGAATTTTACAGCAGCAAATTCCTGCAGCAATTGATCGCTTAATGCCCTGGTATGAACTGTATGAGCCATGCGCCAATCGGCTCCTGCATCAACCGTAACATACAATGTAGACATGGGTATAACCAGGCTGTTACCAGATGTATCTGTAACAGCAGACCGGTACTGGCTTGCAAACTCACCTTTTTTTGCATGCACAAAATCATTGCTGCGGTCTTTCATAAACAATTGTACACAGGGCAAATCTTTACAGGCCGAGAGTTCAATCAATTCACTTGCAGTTAATATGCTCCGCCCCGGGCCGGGCGTTGCCTGCTGTTCTGCTGTTGTTACTTTATCAAGTTCTTCAAGACTTACTGCACGTTTATTAGAATTGCTTTTACAGGCTGTAAAAAAGCACAAAAAAATAAAGCAGGTGCAGGGCAAAAAATATTTCATCGTATGATTGTTTACGTGGTTATTGTTTAATGCGGAAAAACGTAAAAGCCAATGTATCAAAAACATTGTTGGGGCTAAGTATCATTTTATCAACCTTATCAATCGTCATATCGTACTTAGTAAGATAACGTACATAATAATTGAAGAGAGTGTCTCCTTTTTCTGTAAATGTATATAAGCGTGGAAAATATTTAGAATCGTTACCGCCCTCAACGCCGGCATAAACATATTTACCCCGGATGGTTGTGGTATCAGTGCCGGGATAATGCACCAAATGGTAAGTAAGTTTTCCATCACGGTGAAGGCGAAACATGGTAAATCCACTATCAGACTTAGAAGCCCAGGTACCCAGGTACTCTTCATTTTCTCTCACCACTTCCGTATCGGTATTTTTTTCTACGCTGCGGTCCATCATTTTACGCACAACTAAATATCCACCCACAAGTACTAAAAGTATAGCCGCATAAATAATGTATCGGAACATAAAATTTGTTTTCACTAAGTTAAAATATTTATTTCTACAGCTTTATTATTTTATTACTGGTAATAGCAAAAACAAATACCGCTCAAAAATCGTACCTTCGCTTTGTGAAAAAATCATTACAAATAACCGGATTGATCAGCATTGCACTGCTGTATTGCCTTACCATAGGCTTATACAGCGGCATAGCTTTTAATGGCAATGCGGCATTTGCAAAACAGGGCAGCACAAAAAAAGAAAGCTATAGCCATAGCCTTTCTGCCAAATCCTTTCAGCACACGGTACAAACAGAAAATGCTGTTACTGTTTGTAATCACAGCAACCCCGTTACTGTAAAAAATACATTCAAAGAATTTTCAGCTGTCAATACTGTAACAGAACAGATTCTTGTTCATACTTTTTCTCAATACAGTTTTTATTCCCATAAACTGCTGGTTCGGTTACAAAATACCGACATCATTTTCCCTTTCCACTATTTCTGGTAATCTATTCTCATTTGCCTTGTTATAAATAAGCAAGGCCACATATTTTATTTAATACAGCCTGCATAGCAGGGCTGTAACATTTATGCATTTATAAAAACTACAATCATGACAATAGATACAGGAACAATACTTACCGCCGTATTTTTTTTACTGCTTTGCTCGGTACCTTTTATTTTATTAAACATCAGCACCAAAAAAAGAGAAAAACAAAACCTGCTGCTGCTTAAACAGCAGGCAGGCAAAAACAATTTAACCGTTTCAAAATTCAATACCTGGGGTACAACTTCCATTGGTATGGATGAAGCTGCCAATGTGGTATTCTTTGCCAAAAAAACTGCAGATGGAGAAACCAGTGAGCAGGTAACACTTGCTGAAGCAGAAAAATGCCGGGTGGCTAACATAAAGCGAACCCAAAGTAATGAAGACGGCAACTATTCCCTTACAGAGAAACTTGAACTGGTGTTTGAACTTAAAGACAAAAAGAAAGGAGAAATGGCGTTTCCTTTTTTTAATATGGCGTACGATGGAGCCATGTTAACCGGTGAATTACAACAGGCAGAAAAATGGTGCAGCCTTATCAATAAAAAAATTGAGGCTGTTGCGCAAAAAAAATAGTATTTTAAACAGGACCGGTATAGTCCGGTCCTGTTTTTAAGATCGGGCATTTACAAATTAAAATCAGGTATATGAACCCATTCTGGTCGCAACTTGTTGTACAAACAACATTAAAAAATAAAAAAGCTGTAAATCAAAACCTTTCGCCATACAAGAGGGCAAAGGGTTATAGAGAACTATTGATAACGCTGAAAAGGCATTTTAAAGACCTGTTGCTTATAACCATAGGTATATTTGCCGCTTCTTTTGGTTTCAAAGGCTTCCTGCTCAGCAATCATTTTATAGATGGTGGTGCAACCGGTATTTCGTTGCTAATATCTGCTGTAACAAAAATCCCTTTGTATATTCTGATCATTTGTGTAAATATTCCCTTCATCATACTTGCCTATATAGTAATGGGCAAACAGTTTGCCATTAAAACATCTTTAGCCATTGCAGGGCTGGCGCTTTGCCTGGCAACCGTAAGCTTTCCAAATGTAACCAACGACAATTTACTGGTTGCTGTATTCGGTGGATTCTTTTTAGGTTCAGGTATTGGCCTGGCTGTAAGAGGTGGTGCCGTTATTGACGGTACAGAAGTGCTTGCCATATTTTTAAGCCGCAAGCTGGGCACTACCATCGGCGATATCATCATTGTGATAAACGTTATCATATTTTCGGCTGCTGCATATTTTTTATCTATGGAAATTGCGCTGTATTCTATGATCACCTACCTGTCTGCATCAAAAACCCTCGACTTTATTGTGGAAGGTATTGATGAATACATTGGCGTTACCATTGTATCATCGCACAGCGAAGAAATAAGAGAGATGATCATACATGTGATGGGCCGTGGCGTAACAGTTTACAACGGTAAACGTGGTTATGGCAAACGTGGCGAAACAAAAGAAGTGGATATTATTTACACCGTAATTACCAGGCTTGAGCTGAACAAACTAAATACAGAAATTAAAAAAATAACGCCAGATGCTTTTATAGTAATGAACAGTGTGAGAGATACAAAAGGTGGCATGATAAAGAAAAGGCCGTTGAATCATTAATGGCATCAAAAAAGGTCTGTATCTCTACAAACCTTTTTTATAATATTTTTTTATTTTAATTCGGAACTTCCACCACGGTCCAGTTTTTTGAACGCCGGTTCCAGAGTATGCTATAATCTTTACCATGCATCAGTTTATAAGTTCTGAAACCATTAAAGTATGGCAGCTTAAGCCAACCGTACTGGTAAATTTCAAATCTAAAAAGAAATGCTTCTCCTGCTTTTATTTCGGCAGGCTGATAGGTTTTTCCATCATCGCTTAATTGAACAGTTTGTGTTTTTGTGCTTTGTATGGTCAAACTTATCCAACTGGGATCATCAACTGGTGGCAGGTTTGTATTGCCTGCTCCGCCCGGGTTTCCGCCGGAATTACCACCCTGGTTTCCTGAAGGATTACCACCGGAGTTACCTCCCTGGTTAGGATTTGTGTTGCCACTGGTATTACCCGGCACTTCGGCTTTCGCAGTGTTCCATCCACGGGTAATAGCCGCTAATCTATCTCTTTTTGCAGGATGTGAGGAACTGGCCTGGTCGGTTGCAATGGCATTCATGGCTGCAAGCGATTCGTTAAGATTGGCACCAAGTTTATACATTACATATCCCGAAAATGCATCGGCTTCAATTTCTTTTGGAGGTGTACTTCCCTGGTTGCTTATAACATGATTATAATAATGATGCCCCATTTCATGCGCCAATACACTTATTGAAGCCCATTTGGTGGCCGAATAGGCATCTATATCTTCCAGGAAATTATTATCGTAAATGATCCAGCGGGAATTGCGGATGATAGTGGCATAAGCATTGCGGATACCGTTCTCTTCACGTACATTAAAGTTTTCTTTCCACTTAATACTGTCCAGCATATTATTTAAAATATCCTTTGCCTCATAAACCGAAGCAAAATTTGATTTAAGCAAAGAACGCGGTGGTACTTTAAAACCACAGCCGGTTATCTTTTGAGCCTGAACTGAAATTGAAACAGCAAGCAAAAAGAAAAGGATAAGCTTTTTCATTGTGAAATTGATTTCATTAAATGTACAACATTATTTTTTTCTGTTGAGTTAGCTTCACTCATTTATATTTACAAAAAAATAAGTCGGTGAAACTTAACCATAAAGAATTAGTTGACTTGCTGCAAAGGGCCTACTCTGCCGAAAAAGCAGCTGCATTTGCTTACCAGGGCCATGCAGGTTCTGTTAAAGACCCAATACAAAAAAAGGCCATCAGACAAATAGAGATGGATGAGTGGAATCACCGCAGTGAAGTACTGCAAATAATGAATCAATACAGTATACCTGTTTCAAAATGGTATGAATTTCGTTTTCATATTCTTGGAAAAATAATTTCATTCAGCTGTTATATCATTGGCTGGTTTATGCCCTTTTACTTTGCCGGCAGTTTAGAGAGTGGTAATGTTTGTGAATATTTTCGCATGAAACAGTTCTTTAATCAACTTGGTATAAAAGAACATGATGCAGTATTGTATGAAATGGGCATTAAGGAAAAAGAACATGAAGTATATTTTTTGAGCATGATTAAGAATAACAAGTTGCTTCCATTCTTTGAAAAGATTTTTAACTGGGGCAGTAAAAAAAGTTCCAACAACATAAATATGGAAGAATTAGAACCTGTTGAAAGTTCAGATATTTATTGCAAGCGCAAATAAAAAATGCCCTGCAAATAAATTTGCAAGGCATCAATATTAAATCTTCTCTTATTTTACCGGCATTATACTCACTGCACATCCCCCGCCGGGGGCCAGCTTCAGGTTTAGGACAGATTTACTGTCAACTACCTGCCTGGTAATTTTATATGAAGCCGGATTCGTTTTATAATCTGCATCAGCAGCATCGGCATAAATAATAGCCGTATATTTTTTTCCTGCATCCAAAAAATCAAGGTTCACATTAGTGCTGCGGCCGTTCTCGTTTGTAATGGAGCCAACAAACCAATTATTGCTTCCTTTCGCTTTTCTGGCTACGGTAATATATTCGCCGGGCTCGGCTTCCAGGTATTTACTGTCGTCCCAATCAACAGCCACATCTTTTATAAACTGAAATGCATCCATTTTCTTTTCGTAAGATTCCGGTAAGTCGGCAGCCATTTGCAGCGGACTGCAAATAGTTACATACAATGCCAGTTGCTTTGCCAATGTTGTGTGTATGGTTTCTTTTTTATTTTTATCCCAGTAATTTAATTCAAGTTGAAAAATACCAGGAGTATAATCCATTGGCCCGCCCATAAAACGGGTAAAGGGCAAGATAACATCATGGTTTGGCCTGTTGCCTTCGCTCCATGCATTAAACTCCATGCCACGTGCAGCTTCGCAGGCCAGCCAGTTTGGATAAGTACGGCTTAAGCCTGTTGGTCTTACCGGTTCATGCGCATCCAGCATAATTTTATACGATGCTGTTTTTTGTGCTACCCGTACATAATGGTTTACCATCCATTGCCCGTCGTGATGCTCTCCTCTTGGTATGATATGGCCCACATAGCCTGTCTTTACTGCATCATAACCATTCGCTTTCATAAAGCGGTAAGCTGTATCCATCTGGCGTTCGTAATTGGTAACCGATGCAGAAGTTTCGTGATGCATGATAAGTTTTACTTTTTTTGATGCTGCATATTTATGCAAACCCTTTACATCAAAATCGGGGTAAGGCGTAACAAAATCAAAAACATTTTCTTTGTATTGACCAAACCAGTCTTCCCAACCGGTATTCCAACCCTCTACCAGAACACCTGCAAACCCATGTTTTGCCGCAAAATCAATATAACGTTTTACGTTGGCCGTATTTGCACCGTGCTTACCGGTAGGTTTAAGACCTGCTGCATCAAAACTTGTGGCATTCTGACTGCCAGCATAATCCCAGGTCGCTTTGCCAACATGCATCTCCCACCAAACACCCACATATTTTGTTGGTCTTATCCATGATGGATCTTTGATAACAGAAGGATCGTTCAGATTAAGGATTGTATGAGAAGCAAGAATGTCTGTTGCTTTATCTGAAATAATAATGGTGCGCCATGGCGTTTTCGCAGGCGCCTGCAAGTATGCCTTATTACCCAATGCATCTGGTACCAAAACAGATGATAAAGTAAAATTCGATTTATCAATATGCAGGTTCATGGCAGGATAGTTTACCAATGCTGCTTCATGTATATTGATGTAGAGTCCGTCATTTGTTTTCAGCATTAACGGAGTTTGTACAGCATCTTTATCAAAAAACTGGTGTGCAAAAATATTAGCTGCATATTTAGGATCTTCACCATTAACTTCACTCAGCTTTGTTACATTTGGATTAAACTCATTGCTGTCAAAATCGCCTGGAATCCAGAAAGCTTTATGATCTCCTGTTAAATGAAACTCAGTTTTTTCTTCAGACACAATAAAGTGTGCAAGATTTTTCTGCTCTGGAAATTCATACCGGAAGCCAACGCCATCATCAAACACTTTAAAAATGATATTAAAACGAATGGCCTTGTCGCCCTTTTGTGAAAGACTAACCGCAAGCTGGCTGTAATTATCACTGATCTCTTTTACATCGCCCCAAACCGGTTTCCACTTGGTATTTGAAGCTGATTGAGTTGATGCTGTTATTTCCAGGTTATCTTTCAAAGCCGGTAATGCTTCATTACTCATGGTTTGTTTTAATTCAAAACCCATAGCTGAAGGAAGAAGCACTTCTTTGCCTTTGTACGAAACTGAATACATAGGCGCCCCTATATCATTAAGCCAAAAATTCAGCTCCATATTTTTGTTGGGAGATTTTACTGTTGTTTTTGTTTGGGCAAAACTAAAAGCAACGGTAAACAGAAAGATAATAGTAAAAGCAACTTTTTTAAAATACATAGCAATCGTTTTAGAAGGTAAATCTACAACTTAATGTGTATATTATACACATTTATAGATTTTATTTTTAAAATTCTAAAATAAAATAATCAAAAGCCGGTTTTATCAATTTTTAATGATAATTTAATTGTTGCTTAATACTACTAAAAAGCATTGCCATTACTTATGAAATTGAAAATCACTTCGCTTTTACTGCTACTGCATTTTACCAGCCTTAACTGTACAAAATCAAGCACAACAAATATTCCAACTCCCGTTCCTACTTCATCCCTGATCAAAGGAGCAGATGTTAGCTGGCTTACACAAATGGAAAATGCAGGAAAAAAATTTTACAACAGCAGCAGTACAGAAACGGAATGTATGCTGCTGCTAAAAAATACCGGCGTAAATTCTATCAGGTTAAGGGTTTGGGTAAACCCTGCTGCCGGCTGGTGCAATACAGCAGATGTAGTTGCCAAAGCTATACGTGCAAAGGCACTTGGCATGAAGATCATGATTGATTTCCATTACAGCGATAGCTGGGCCGATCCGGGCCAGCAAACAAAACCAGCTGCCTGGGCCGGACAAGATGTTGCCACATTGCAGACATCTGTTTATAATCATACCCTGGCTGTAATGAATACTTTAAAAACAAATGGCATTACACCCGAGTGGGTACAGGTTGGCAATGAAACCAATGATGGCATGCTTTGGCCCGAAGGAAAAGCATCTGTAAACATGGCTAACTATGCAAAGTTCTTTATAGCCGGATACAATGCGGTTAAAACAGTAAGTTCAACAACAAAAGTAATGGTGCATATTTCAAACGGATACGACAATGCTTTGTTCAGGTGGAATTTGGATGGACTGAAAGCGAATGGTGCTGTGTGGGATGTGATCGGCATGTCCTTATATCCATCAACTGCAAACTGGACTACACTTAATAGCCAATGCCTGGCCAACATGAATGATATGGTTGTCCGGTATGGATCGGAAATTATGGTTTGCGAAGTGGGTATGAGCTGGGACCAGGCTGCAACCTGCAATTCGTTTTTAACAGATCTCTTAGCTAAAGTAAAAACTGTAAACAACAATAAAGGACTGGGCGTTTTTTATTGGGAACCCGAAGCTTACAGCAGTTGGCAGGGGTATACACTTGGCGCATTTGATAATGCAGGCAAAACAACCATTGCTCTCAATGCTTTTAATTAAACTTTTAACAGGATAAATGCGGACTTATGAAGTGTACAAAAATTTTCTTTTCATTTATACTTTTGTTTGCTTGCTGCATTTTTGCTGCTAAAGCACAACAAAGAAAAAAAATAAATTTTGATGATGGTTGGAAATTTGCTTTAGGTAATGCCAATGATCCGTCGAAAGATTTCAACTACAGCATTGCAACCATTTTTGCTAAAACAGGTGCTGCGCAAAAAACAGCCATCGATCCCAAATTCAACGACAGCAGCTGGCGCAAACTTTCGCTGCCACATGATTGGGCGGTAGAATTACCTTTTGCAAATTCGCCAAGCTTCGATGTTCAGTCGCATGGTTATAAGCCCGTGGGTGGCGATTATCCCGAAACAAGCATTGGCTGGTACCGGAAGAAATTTACCGTTGCCCGTTCAGATTCGGGTCAGCGTTTTCAAATTCAGTTTGATGGTATTTTCAGAGATGCCAGCTTTTGGGTGAATGGATTTTACCTGGGCAACAATAAAAGCGGCTATGTTGGTGCATCCTACGATATCAGTAATTATCTTAACTATGGCAAAGAAAATACGCTGGTTGTAAGAGTTGATGCAACACAATATGAAGGCTGGTTTTATGAAGGTGCCGGTATCTATCGCCACGTATGGTTAAATCAATATAACACAGTACACCTCGATGAAAACCCGGTGTTTGTTTACACCGATGTTCAAAAAAACATAGCAACGGTTTATGTTGAAACTACCCTACAGAATGAATCTTACAGCACTGCAAATATTTCTGTCTCTGCCATCATAACAAACAGGGATGGGCTTAAAATTGGAGAGACAATTTCAAAACCGGTTTCATTGGCTATCAATGAAAAAGCAACCGTAAAGCAATCTGTAAAAATTACCAACCCCAGGCTTTGGTCACTTGAAGATCCTTACTTATACCGTGTTATTCCACTTGTACAATCAGCTGGCAAAATAATTGATACAGATAAAATTCGTTTCGGAATAAGAACAGTCAACATCACAAATAAAGGTGTTTTCCTCAACGGAAAATATATAAAACTAAAAGGCACCAACAACCACCAGGATCACGCCGGTGTTGGTAGCGCACTACCCGATTACCTGCAGTACTACCGTATTTTTTTATTGAAACAGATGGGCTCCAATGCATACCGTACCAGTCACAATCCGCCCACCAAAGAATTGCTGGATGCCTGTGACAGCCTGGGTATGCTGGTAATGAATGAGAACAGGTTACTCAACAGCAGCCCGCAATACATGCAGGATTTTGAATGGCTGCTAAAACGTGACAGAAGCCGTGCATCTATATTCATCTGGTCGATAGGAAATGAGGAAGGTTGGGTGCAGGGCAACAGCACAGGAAAATTAATTGCTCAATCTTTGTTGGCCAAACAAAAAGAGCTTGATCCAACAAGATTGAGTACATATGCTGCAGATATGGGCAACCAATTTAAAGGAATAAATGAAGTGATACCTGTAAGGAGTTTTAATTATCGCCAGTTTGCTGTTGCAGATTATCATAAAGATCATCCCAACCAACCCACTATTGGTACCGAGATGGGAAGTACAGTTACCACACGTGGACAGTATGTAAAAGATTCTGTTATCGGTTATGTTCCCGACCAGGATATTACCGCACCCTGGTGGGCAAGCACTGCTGAAACCTGGTGGCAACTTGCTGAACCAAATGATTATTGGTTGGGTGGATTTGTTTGGACCGGCCTTGATTATCGTGGCGAACCCACACCGTTTCAATGGCCAAATATCAGTTCGCATTTTGGTATTATGGATGCTTGCGGTTTTCCAAAAAATATTTATTACTACTATCAATCCTGGTGGACAGATAAAGATGTATTGCACATTTCGCCACACTGGAATTGGCCCGGCAAAGAAGGTGAACCCATTGATGTTTGGGTAAACAGCAATGCAGATAATGTAGAATTATTTTTGAATGGAAAAAGTTTAGGCAAAAAAGATATGCCCCGCAACGGCCATTTAAACTGGATGGTGAATTATGCACCGGGTACATTGGAAGCTATCGCTTACAAAAGAGGTAAAAAACTCCAAACCAAAATTGAAACGACTGGTAAACCTGCAGAAGTTGTCATCAGTCCTTATAAAACAACCATGCTGGCAGATGGAAAAGATGCAACGATAATAAACATCAGTGTTATTGACAGGCAGGGCCGTGAAGTGCCTGATGCAAATAACCTCATTCGTTTTTCTTTGCGGGGAGATGGAAAAATAATTGGTGTTGGCAACGGCGACCCCAGCAGCCATGAGCAGGATAAATATTTTGATACAACTGCACAACGGCATTTATTTAATGGCAAATGCCAGGTAATAGTACAAACAGGCATTACTCCTTCCATGATTCATTTTGAAGCAAAGACTGATAGTTTATGGACCGGCTCAACAGATATAATGACCATTAAAACCTCAACTGTTACTGATGTTAAATTATCGAACAATACATTTCCAATACTTCCTTTTAAAGCAACGCCAATTGATAAAATGCTGGGGGCTGATATTTCCTTTTTACCCGAGTTGGAAAACAAAGGCATGAAATTTTATGACCTGGATGGGAAAGAAAAAGATGCGGTCAAAATTTTAAAAGACCATGGATTGAATTATGTGCGGCTACGTATTTTTAATGACCCCGCCCGTGACAGCGGTTATTCTCCGCAAAAAGGATTTTGTGATCTGCAACATACCCTGCAAATGGCAAAAAGAACCAAAGATGCCGGCATGAAATTATTGCTTGATTTTCATTACAGCGATTACTGGGCTGATCCGCAGCAGCAGTATATGCCCAAAGCATGGCGTGGAAAATCTATCAATGAATTAAAGCAGGCAGTGTATGATTACACAAGAATGGTGATGCAGGCATTAAAAGACCAGGGCACTGCGCCTGATATGGTACAGGTTGGCAACGAGATCAATCACGGTATGATATGGCCGCATGGAAGTGTAAATAATTTTGATAGCCTTGCTCAATTATTTTTTGCAGGTATACAGGGTGTAAAAGTTGTTTCGCCAGCTACAAGTATTATGCTGCACATTGCACTGGGCGGACAAAATGATGAAAGTAAATTCTTTATCGACAACATGATCAACCGTGGTGTTCAATTTGATGTGATTGGCTTATCTTATTATCCAAAATGGCATAATACATTGGCCGACCTGGAATACAACCTCGATGATCTTTCACGCAGGTATAACAAAGATGTAATTGTGGTAGAATACTCTCACGTAAAAAAAGAAGTGAACGAATTATCATTTAATGTTGCCAATGGGCGTGGCAAAGGAAGCTGTATCTGGGAGCCGCTGAGTACCTGGGAACGTTTTTTTGACAGAAATGGTAAGGCAAATGAGTTACTTTTAATTTACGACGAGATCAGTAATAAATATTTAAAGAAATAAAACAGAGTACTTCATTTAAAATAATTTTGATGTTAGAAAAAATAATTGCTGTTTTCACTGAAAAATTTGCAGAGCAGCCAACCGTATTCCGTTCGCCTGGCAGAATAAATATACTGGGTGAACATACCGACTATAACGAAGGCTATGTTTTACCTGCAGCCATTGATAAAAGTATTTTTGTTGCCATCACTAAAAGAACAGATAACCAGGTTAACCTGTTTGCCGGAGATTTTAATGAAAGCTTTACAACAGATACCGAAAATATAAAACCTGCATCCATACAATGGCCCAATTATATTTTGGGTGTGGTAGACCAGTTACAAAAGCAGGGCCATACCATTGGCGGTTTTAACCTGGTGCTTGACGGTGATATCCCCATCGGCGCAGGCCTCTCCTCCTCTGCAGCTGTAGAATGTGCAGTGGTTTTTGCATTGAACGAAATTTTTGAATTGGGTTTAAGCCGTATGAAGATGGTGCCGCTTGCACAAAAAGCCGAACATGTTTTTGCAGGTGTTAATTGCGGCATTATGGATCAGTTTGCCAGTATGTTTGGCAAAAAAGATAACGCCATCAAACTGGATTGCCGTTCACTGGAATATGAATATGTTCCCATCAATCTTACCGGGTATAAAATTATTTTGTTCAATACCAATGTAAAACACAACCTGGCCTCATCTGAATACAATACCAGGAGAAGACAATGCGAAGAAGGTATTTCTATCATTGCACAAAATAATCCGGCCGTAAAAAGTTTAAGAGATGTAAGCATGGCCATGCTGAAAGATAATGTAGCAGGTGTTGATTCGCTGATTTTTAAAAGATGTAAATATGTGGTACAGGAAAACCAAAGATTACTAGGTGCCTGTGATGATCTGAAAAAAGGTGATGTAAAATCGCTTGGCAAAAAAATGTTTGAAACGCATCATGGCCTGCAATACGATTACGAAGTAAGCTGCAGGGAACTTGATTTTTTGGTTGACTATGTAAAGAATAATGAAGATGTAGCAGGTGCCAGGATGGTTGGTGGTGGCTTTGGCGGCTGTACCATCAATCTGATAAAAGAAGATGCAGTAGAGAAACTGGTTGAACAGATCAGTGCTGCATATCAAAAAGAAATGAATCTTGCATTATCTGTTTACCAGGTTTCTATCGAAAACGGAACCAGTAAAATGCAATAACTAAAATACCTGTAAAATGAAAAAAGGCATTACTAAAAACCCCTTTGGCAATTTTGAAAACAAAGCAGTTTCTGCTTACACCATCAGCAATGAAACGGGTATGCAGGTTACGGTTATTAATTACGGAGCTACCATCACCCGGATTATCACACCCGATAAAGACGGAATACCCGGCAATGTAATTCTTGGATTTGATTCGCTTGATGGTTATATACAGAACGGTCATCAGTTTCATGGATGCGCCGTTGGCCGCTATGCCAACCGCATTGCCAATTCTACATTTACGTTGGATGGAACAGCATATCAGCTAAAAAGCAATCATAAAAATTTCTGTTTACATGGCGGCATTACAGGCTTCGATAAAGTGTGGTGGGATATTGAAGAGCAGGATGATTGCAGTTTAAAACTTACTTATCTAAGCAAAGACGGTGAAGAAGGTTTTCCCGGCAATGTAAATATTGAATTGATTTACAAACTTACTTCGAACAATGAATTAATAATGGATTACACAGCACACACAGATAAACCAACGCCGGTTAATTTAACCAATCATTGTTATTTTAATTTATCGGCAGGCAAAGAGCCTACTATTTTAAATCACGAGTTAAGCATCTTTTCCAGTCAATACACCGAAGCTGATGAAAACTTAGTTCCTACAGGGCAATTGGCTTTTTTAGAAAATACACCCATAGATTTTAGCAATGCAAAAGCCGTAGGAAAAGACATTAAACTTGCCGGAGGTTATGATCATAACATGATATTGAACAGCAGCAATAATAAAGCAGCTGAATTGTATGACCCGTTAAGCAGACGCTTTATGGAAATGCTTACTACAGAACCTGCTGTGCAGCTCTATTCAGGCAATGCACTTCATTTTGATAACGAAAGTAATAATTGCAAATCCTCTTTTATTCAATATGCCGGGCTTTGCCTGGAGGCACAGCATTATCCCAACAGCCCCAATGAGCCTTCTTTTCCTAATACCATTTTAAGGCCCGGAGAAAAATACAGGCAAACAACCTCCTATAAATTTTCAGTGAGATAAATAAAAATGCCACTTTTTTCAAAGTGGCATTTTTATTTTAGATTATAAACAACTGCTTAGTTAATAGTAACTGTCTGCAGGTTTTCATTAAGTGTTATAGTGTATGTACCCGCAGTGGTAGGTGTTTTAAAATTAGGTCCACCTGCCCATTGAATTTTTCTTGGCGTACCAACACCCTGGCTTTGTCCGCTGTTATCTTCATAATCAAAGGCACCCCAATCATTACCGGCAAGAAACTTGATTTCTTCATTGGCATCTAATGCAAGTGTTTTTGTCCAGATACCATTTCCTGCATAAGTCATTTGTGGTGATGCTCCCGGATTCCAATCAGGAATACCAGTCATGCCATTACCCACAATCCTCATTTCTGTAGCAGGGCTCATTTCGTATTTAATATTGTTAACGTCACGTCCGTCCCAGATTACCCTGTAACGGCCTGCTGTAGTAATATCCGGAAAATTAGGACCATTCACACCCATTACACTTCCACTTGCGCCTGCAGATCCATAACTCCTGGTTTCAGTAACAGACTGGCTTCCGTTATCCCATTGATCAGCATCAATTAATTTCCAACCACCGGTTGTAAAATCAGTTAAACCAACAAAAAGGTTGGTTGCAGAATTACCTAAAGCGTAGTTAGGGAAAACATTTGGAGGATTCCAGCCGGCACCGGTAGCACCGCCTACAAATCCCATACGACCTGCAGTGATATTATATTGAAGCGTACTGATGTTTACCGATACCCTGTAGAATCCTGCAGTTGGTACAGAAAGATTTGCACCGCCGGCAGATAATACACCACCAGAACCTCCATAATTTATAGCCCAGCTGCGGCCAATAGTAATTTTAAACTCTGCATTGGCTGGTAAGAAAAGATAGATGTAGTACATTTTATTAAATACAGATGCACGCAGGTCTCTGATCAGTTCAGGAGCCGTTGGCGGATCCCAGTCATTTCCATTACCGGTAGAACTTTGGTAACCACCCGGAAGATAAACCCTGAGGATAGGAACATAGCTGGTAATAGTTACCCCTACAGTATTTGAATAAGATATAGCACCCAAAGCAGTTACTGCTTTAATACGGTATTCTACTTTACCGGTATTACCACCGGGTATGCCAGAATTTAATGCAGTTAAATTCATCGTATCCTGGTTTAATGCCTTAGTAAAAAAGGCCGAATTAACAGGAAGCTCTTTGATGTTTGCAAAATTTTTGGTTGCAGAATCGTATTGCAAAAAGTAAGTGATAGGTCCTGAGTAATTCTTGAAGGCTGTTGTCCACGAAAAAGTATTGGACAGCAATGCCGCATTGGGCAATGTACAAACTACAGAAGCATTTGCCGAAATCAAAACTGCAGGATCGGGAAAAGGCGTAGCCATTATTTTTAAAACATTACTTGTATACCTTTCGTTATTGTTATTATAAGAAGAAATAAGTCTCACATCAATTGATTGTGAAACGCCAAGTTTAAATCCAAGATTCAGCAGCATGCCGTTTAATTCTCTTCCGGTAAGTGATGTATTTAAAACACCAATAACGGTTTTAGAATTTTTGTTGACAAAATTCTTTCCTGTAGAATCTACTTCTAAAATATATCTGGTTGTAGAAGAATCATTGGAATATTTTGGATTTGTCCAGGAAAAATTAATAACTGCATTATTTGAATCGGCCAATGTTGGTGCAACTGTTGCAGTTGAACTGCTTAAAACCGGCGATACCCCTAACTGATAAACAGGCAGCGCATCAACCTTGGTAAGATTATCTGTTTTGTTACAGGCAGAGAAAATTACCATTAACGCCAGCGACGCCAGGATAAGTTTTGAAATTTGTTTCATATAAAATATTTTAATTAGCATTGTAGCAATCTTGTTTACTTATTGTTTGGTCAACTTGTATGTTCCGGTTTGAAAATTAATTTCAACTTTATATAAACCAGCTCCGGGAGAAGGAAACTGTGGATCACTGTTCCTTTTCTCAAAGTCTCCGGAAAGTTTTGCCGTTCCGTCAATAGCATGGTATTGCGTTTCCCAATTACCCTGTGTTTGAATTAATTTATATCCACCGGTAGCATTGAAAGTTATGTTAGCCTGGTAATGTAATACATCAGTTGGTCCTCCTACTCTTGTAAATTTCTGAGTAACATCATAAGGAGAAGGTAAAGGATTAGCCCAATCAGATGCTACGGCATTACCTGTAATCCATAGATTTCCATCGGCATACTGAAAAGGAACAGGGTTTGGAGTTCCGGGTGGTTCAACTACAAAATCAAGATAATTGTTAATACTTATTTTAAGCACATTAGAATAAAGTGGAACAGTTCCGTTTAACAAAGTAGATTTGATTCTGAACTCCATATTATGAGGTACGCCCGCCTTCAGTTCCATTTTTGTTAAAAAAGTATTTAACTCTTTTACTGTAAGCGTTACACTTAAATTATTACTTATAGCACTCTCCTGCATTTTAGGATTGGCAAAATTAGCTCCTGTAGTATCTACCTGTAAAATATAAGTTACGTTTTGTGAACTTATACCCGTATTAAACTGATAGTTTGGATTTGTCCAGCTGAATGTTACAGCAGGGTTATCTTTATTGGCTTTATCCAAAACCAATGCGGCGGTTGATGAGGCACTGAATACAGGGTTTGTACCACCCTGAAAAAAAACCTGGTTTTCATCTTTTTTGCAGGATAAAAATATCGCAGCCATAAAGACAGTACCGAAAAGTAATTTTATAAAATTTTTCATATAAAACAGTTTTTATTATTTTTTTATTAATAACCTGCGTTTTGTGTTAAGTTAGGATTGGCAACAATATTGGATGCCGGTATGGGGAAGATATTATACTTGGCATCAACAGCAGTACCTGATGATACACCACCTTTCCATGGCCACAGGTAGGTACCTGATGTTAATAATCCGTAGCGTATTAAATCTGTACGGCGGTGTCCTTCCCAATATAATTCTCTTCCTCTTTCATCTAAAATAAACTGAAGATTTAATTGGCCTGCTGTAATATTACCTGAAGCATTTCCATAAGCTCTTGTACGTATGTTATTAATATAACCCAGAGCAGTTGCTGCATCTCCACCAGTACCACCACGTAAAACCGCTTCTGCATAAATCAGGTACATTTCCGACAAGCGAAATATCGGAAAATCAATATCTGCAAATTCTTTTTTAGAATCGGATACCGGTCCACCATCAGAACGAACATTCACCCATTTTTGTACGTGTGGCCCCTGGTCAAAATTGCTTAAATCTGTAATTGTCAACTGAGCAGGACTTGTACCATATTTCGATGTGGTAAACAAAGCTCGCTTATCAGTAGCTCCGGTAAGGTCTGCAAAGAGATTTACAAATGCTGAAGTTGATCTGTACCCATACCAGCCTCCACCTACACCATATTGCACACCTTCGTCGCCACAGGCTGCATGTGCAAAGAAAGTGGTGTTTCCATAAGCCTGCGTACGCAAACCATCGCAGTTAACTGCAAACATAAATTCATCTTTTGCCTTATCATTATCTGCCATAAATACTTTTGGATATCCCGTATATAAAGTATAAGGAGTTGCAATTACTTTCTTAGCGTACGAAATAGCCTCAGTGTATTTTGTTGCCCCGATATAAACACCTGCATTCAAATACATGCGTGCAAGCAATGCCCATGCTGCAGCCTGATCTACCCTACCGTATTCAATTGTTTTTGCCGGTGCAAGATCCCCATCAATAGCCTTCAATTCTTTTTCAATGTAAGCAAACAGGTCGGCACGGTTTATTTCTCTTGGCAATCCTGTTCCTACCAGATCATCTTCTGTAATGAAAGTAGATTTCCCAAACAAATCCATCATTACCCAATAATTAAAAGCACGTAAAAAACGTACTTCGGCTACCGATTTTTTTATATCTGCTGCATCTGTGCCACTAATGCCTCTTTCAGCAAGTTTAGCGTCAGTGCTCTCCCTCATATATTCATTTATCAGTGTAATATTGTAAATAGGCCGTGCATAAATTCCTTTTAAGAAAGGGTCTGCACTGGTCCATTTTAAACCATGAAAATCCTGGATAGTCTGGTCGTTCCATGCAACAACCGCTTCATCGGTTGGCAATTCGTTACAGTTAAAAAACATCCTGATAAATGCAACCTGCGATCCTTCATCCAAACCACCGCTTATATCCGGGTTACCTGCGGGGCCTGTATTACCGGTTATAGCAAGCGTGCCATAAATTTTTGCAAGCACAGCTTTGTAACCGGCTGCGGTTGAAAATGCTTTTTCAGGTGTAAGGTCGTTTGTTGGAAAAAGATCCAACTTCTTGGCGCAGGAAGCTGCAACTATGGTTACAATCAGCGCAAATACCAGATATTTTAATAAACTATTTTTCATATCAATCGTTGTTTAATATTTAAAAATCTAAATTAAATCCTAAAGAGAAAGTACGTGGCCTTGGATAAATATTGTTATCTACTCCACTATCATTTGCATTCTCAGGATCCAGACCTTTATATTTTGTTATAATAAATACATTCTGAATACTTGCAGCAATACGCAGACTGGCTTTCCCTTTCATTATTTTTCCCCAGTTATAACCCAGGTTAATATTATCCAATCTGAAGAAAGATGCATTCTCAATATAATAGTCAGATAAATACTGGTTGTTTGAGAAATTGGTTTCCTGGTAATTTGCTGATGCGTTACCAATAAAATTGATTGGGTTTTTAAGCTGCCTTAACACACCATTATTTGAATTGAAATTGTTGTACAGATAATTACCGATTGCTGCATGACCGGCAATTCCCAGAGAGTATTTTTTATAAGTAACCTGTGTGTTCAAACCAACAAAAATATCTGATGCAGGTTTTTTATAAAAGTAGCGGTCTTTCTGGTCAATTGCTCCATCACGGTTTAAATCTTCATACAATCCTTCAATTGGTTTGCCAGTTGCCGGATCGTAAACCTGCTTGAAAACATAAAATACATTTGGGCTATAGCCCACTGCCAGTCTGCCGATATTATTTCCTGTACCTCCAGATATTCCACTCACAGGAATCCCGGTAAAGTTAGGATCCTGTTGCTTTAACAGGTTGGTAATTTCTCTGGTATTGTATGTAAAATTGAAACCAAAATCCCATTGCAGGTTTTGTTTCTTCACAGGCGTTGTATTAAGTGTAAATTCAACCCCTCTGTTTTCCATATTACCCACATTAGTTAACAGTTCAATATTAAAGTTGGCGCCCGCAGCTATGGGAACAACACTTAAAAGATCTTTTGTTTTTTTGAAATAATAGTCTACCGATCCGGAAATTCTGTTATTAAGAAAGCCAAAATCAAGGCCGAGATTGGTTGTAGTTGTAGTTTCCCACTTCCTGGTACGATCATAAGCAGAAGGACGCAGGAAACTATAAAATGTATTACCAAATTGGTATTGAGCAGCACTATTACTTTGGGAGTAGTAAGGTAAATAAGAATAATAATCAATCCCATCCTGGTTACCGGTTGAACCCCAGCCAAATCTCAGTTTAAGATCGTTTAAAACATTTACATTTTTAAAGAAATCATCTTTTAATTTCCATGCTGCTGCTATCGCAGGATAATAACCTACCCTATTATCTTGTGAAAACCTGGAACTGGCATCCCTGCGAAGTGATGCTGTTATCAGGTATTTATTTGCCACTGTAATATTTACCCTGCCTAAATAGGATTCTAAACGCCACTCTGGTTTACCTGTGCCCAAGGCAGTACCTGCAATCGTATCTTTCATTTGTGGGTTGTTAGGATCTGCAATTGGCCTATAACTAAAGGATGGAAAACTACTGCTGAATGTTACAAAATCCTGGTAACTGTGTCCAACCAACACATCAACTTTTGTTTTAAGTTTTTTTATCTCTTTAGCGTAAAAAAGCTGTATGTCAGTTATGGTGCTGGTTTTCTTTTGCTCGTAATATGTTTTGCGACCACCGGTAAGGTAATTGGTTGCAGACGCAGAGTCAATATTATCATTACCGCTACCTTTTGCATTATCAACTCCAAAATTAAATAAAATATGCAGGTCGGGAAACCAGTGTATTTTATAATCAAGCTGTATGTTACCAATAAAACGGTTAACATTTGATTTATTGTCACGTTGGTTTAATAAAGCAACAGGATTTCGTGTTGCAAGTGCCATCAGGGTTCCGTTCGGATCCAGCCATTCTGTGTATCCCCCAAATTTACCATTGGTAGATCTTACAGATTGTGTAGGATCAAAAGCTATTGCTGATCCTATCGCTCCCTGATCTGCAAAATTATTTTTTGTATTACTATATTTTAAAGCGAGGTTAACGCTTAAATGATCATTTAAAAATTTTGGACTCAGGTTTAACGATCCGGTAAAGCGTTTAAAATTATCCGTTTTTAAAATCCCATCCTGTGTTAAATAAGCCATTGAAGCCCTGAAAGGAATATTTTTAAAAGCACCACTGGCGCTTATATTATTATCCCAGCCAAAAGCCGTACGATATATTTCTTTTTGCCAATCAGTATTGGCGGAACCTAACAATGCCTTAAAAGTAGCATTACCATCAGCATTAATAATTGCTCTTACCTCATCGCCTGTAAATACTTTAACTGTTTTTCCTACTACACCAGTTGATAATTGCGTACTGAAATTATATCTTACTTTACCCTTTGCTCCTTTTTTAGTTGTAATAATAATTACACCATTTGATGCTCTTGATCCATACAAAGCCGTTGCAGATGCATCTTTTAATACAGATATTGATTCTATATCATTCGGATTGATTGTATTTAAAAGATTTGTAGAGCCAGGCAGACCATTACCTTCAACAGGAAATCCATCAATCACAAGCAATGGATCGTTACTGGCACTAAGTGAAGCTCCACCCCTGATGCGAATTTTACTTCCTCCGCCCGGTGCGCCGCCACCAGTGGTAACCTCAAGGCCGGCTACTTTACCCTGTAACAATTGTTCAGAAGAGTTTACTACACCCTTTTGAAAATCTTTGGCAGACACTGATGTAACAGAGCCGGTTAAGTCGCCTTTACGTTTTGTACCGTATGCAACAACGACCAGTTCATTCAACTGCTGGTTAACCTGCACCAGGCTAACATCAACAGAAGATTTGCCGGCAATACTCACTTCCTGCTGGGCGAAGCCTACAGAAGAAATTACCAAAACACCTGTTGATGTTGTATTGATTTTGAATGAACCATCTGTCGCTGTCTGCGTTGCAGTTTTTGTTCCTTTTACAGTTATGGTTGCCCCGGAAACCGGAGTCCCGTCCTTTGAATCAGTTACTTTTCCGGTAACCACATTTTGAGAAAATGCTGCCACAGACAAAAAGAACATGACGGAGGCCAACATTAGTTTTTTGAAGATCTTTCTCATAAAACAAGCTTTTCGTTTTTAAAATTAGCAATCGAATTCCAAACATTTACATAAACAAAACATGAATATGTATAAAATACACAAATAGAATGTGTATAAAGTACACAATATAAGACTTTTTTCCGACCTACAATTATTTGTTAAAAAAAAATGAATAAAAAAAATTAAACGCTAAACACCATTTTTGTAACCCATTGTTAATCAGTTTTTTTCAGATTACAATTACAACCTTGATTTTAAAAATCAATCCCTACCCACTTTTTCTTTTTCTTTTCGTACTTGTTATAATTGAAATTATACAGTTTGCCCGGTCGGTGCGGAACATCCTGTTCCATTTCATTTATATCCACCAAAAAGTCCATTGCAAAGAATTTCTTACGGAAATTCCGCCTGTCCATTTTAATATTTAATATCGCTTCGTACACATTCTGCAGTTCACGCAAAGAGAATTTTTTGGGTAACAGGCTAAATGCCAAAGGATGCTCCTGAACACGTCTTTGCAGTTGTTCATAACTGCAATCCAGAATTTGTTTGTGATCAAATGCCAGTTCTTCTATTTCGTAAACATCGTGCCAGTGAAGCTCATTATCCAGTATTTTTAATTTATGATTCTGGATATTGATAAGTGAATAATATACTACGGTAACAACTCTTCCTGCCGGATGCCTGTTTAAGCTTCCAAAGGTTTTAACCTGCTCCATATATACATCATCAAGCCCGGTTCTTTGTTTTAAAATACGGCTTGCTGCTTCATCAAGTTCTTCGCCAGGATCTACGAGATCTCCCAACAAAGACCACTTTCCCTGAAATTTTTTCAGGTCACTTCGTATTAACAGTACTTTCAGTTTGTTTTCATCAAATCCAAAAATCACACAGTCAACAGATAAAGCAATCCGGTTGATGCTTTCAACTTCTGATTGAATGGCAGATAATGTTTTGATGGCTTGTGCCTGGCTGGTATGACTGGATTTACTCATATGCATTTTTAAAAAATTACGTTATTAATATTTTACAAATTTCACTACGTTTCCTCTCCCATTCTGCTTCAACACAAGAAAATAAACTCCTTTTGCAAGCATACTAAACTGACTTGTAACGGCTATTTGATATTGGCCTCTTATCTGGCTGGCACTTAATAGTGTTTGTACTCGCTGCCCCTGCGGATTATACACTTCAATACTCATTCTTCCGTTATCAGCTATGATATAATCAACTATTGCATTTCCGGTTACCGGGTTTGGCGATATTTTTAAACCATAACCATCTTTTAAATTGGCTATTTGACTGTTGTGTGCCAATGTACTAAACTGTGATGCTGCATAATTGTTAACCGGCGTTGCAGAACAGTTTGCACTTACACGCCAATCATACAAAGTGGCCTGCGTAAGATTTATTACTGAAACAGAACCGCCATTGATTCCTGTTGCCGCATTTATCCAGGCTCCTGTGGTTGAAGCCCTGTAATCAACCGAATAAAAAATTCCGGCAGTAGCATTCCAGTTAAATACAACCGAATTGGTCGTGATGTTTGTTGCATTCAACCCAGTTGGTGCAGGTGGTGTTGCAGTTACATTTACATTTATCACTGCCCTTGGCCCTTCGCCACAATTGTTTGTTTGACTTACATAATAACTGGTGCTGCCTGCTGTAGTTGTTGCCGGCGTTGGTGCTGTTGCACTGCCGGAACCTCCTGTTGCTGTTGTATACCATTTAAGGTTTGTACCAGTTGCAGTTAAAGCAACTGATGTAGCGTTCTGACAATAAATTACCGGGCTGGTTACGGTTGGTGCAGCAGGTAATCCTGTTATGTTTACAGCAATCACAGCCCGCTGACTTTCGCAACCACCAATAGTTTGTGTTACATAATAATTGGTGCTGCCCGCTGTAGCTGTTGAAGGTGTTGGTGCAATTGCACTGCCGATACCACCGGTTGAAGTGGTGTACCATAATAACGCAGTTCCGGTTGCTGTTAAAGGAACCGCAGCTGCATTTTGACAATAAGTAACAGGTGTTGTAACAGTTGGCATACCTGGTGCAGCATTCACAGTTACTGTTATTGCAGCACGTGGACTTTCGCAACCATTATTAGATTGACTTACATACCAGGTAGTGTT
The DNA here is from genome assembly GCA_963715585.1 of uncultured Chitinophagaceae bacterium. GTDB lineage: Bacteria > Bacteroidota > Bacteroidia > Chitinophagales > Chitinophagaceae > Ferruginibacter. The sequence goes on from OY970254.1 coordinate 2,672,095, forward strand.
ACCTGCTGTTGCAGTTGATGGTATTGGTGCTGTAGCATTACCGGTACCACCGGTTGCAACTGTGTACCACAAAAGGTTACTGCCTGTTGCTGTTAATGCAGATGCAGTAACATTCTGGCAATAAGTTACAGGGCTGGTTACTGTTGGCGCAGCAGGAACAGCCGATACATTTACAACAATTACAGCTCTTGGGCTTTCGCCACAACTTTGCGTTTGACTTACATAATATGATACGCTTCCAATAGTTGTTGTTGAAGGAGTTGGTGCTGTTGCACTGCCGGTACCACCAGTTGCAGTTGTATACCATAACAAATTGGTTCCCGTTGCAGCCAGTGGTGAAGCAATAGCGTTATGGCAATAATTAACCGGGCTGGTTACAGTTGGCGCAGGTGTATTTGCTGTTACATTTACCACAATTGGCAAACGTGCACTTTCGCAACTGCCAATGGTTTGCGTTACATAATACGTTGTGCTGCCAATGGTTGTTGTAGATGGTGTTGGTGCAGTAGGACTGCCTGTACCACCGGTAGCTGTTGTGTACCAGAGTAAATTTGTGCCCGTTGCCTGCAGCGGCGATGCTGTTGCATTCTGGCAATAGTTTATTGGGCTTGTTGCAGTTGGTGTAGCAGTTGCACATACCGGAATGCTCACATAAATATGGTATTCGCCGGGCTGCAATGTTATTGATTGCGATGTTGCAGTTAAATTAAAATTGCTACCGGTAACACCATTCAGGCCGGTACCTGTGCCATTACTTATATAATTTGTCCAATCGCCTGTTGATTGAAAAGTAACTGTTTTAGTTTGTGCAACCACATCAAAATTGGCTACCACAGTTACTTTTTTGCCAGCAGCATTTGGATCGGCAATTTGAAAAACTTTTACAAGTCCGCTGTTAAAATCGTAGGTAAAACTTGTGTTATTGAAAACAGCCGTGTTATTTAATCTTAGTTGAATGATGCTCTTGTAGGCATTATACAAATGCACTCTTTCCGGAACAAGCATGTACTCCCAATGAGGTGGTTTGTTGGCTACATTCGATCCGCCGAAAGTCAGCGGTATATCATAACCTCTTTCTCCAAACTGCCATATCATTTTAGGGCCTGGTACTGTAAAGAAAACTGTAGCAGCCGCTTCTACCCTTGCCAATGCTGTATTCAGATTGCGAACATTATAACTGCCTGCAGAATTACCAAAAGTTATATTCTTGTACATGTTGCGTTCTTCATCATGGCTTTCCATATATCCCATCACTGCCGGATTATTAAATGCACGCTGCGGACTGTTGTACGAAATTGCAGAAATATCTGAAGTAGCAACAAAACCCATTGTACATTGGTTGTATGTAAAATTGCTATTGCCCCACAACATAAAGCCATGTGCTGCATATTCCTGTTCTTCCTGGCTAGGCAGTGTTCCTAAGAATTCTAAAATCATATAAGTACCGGGGTAAGTAGGAAGCGTACCATCATAATATCTTTTCAGATTGGCCACACGGCTGGCATCATAATTTTCAATGGTAGTTGTATTGCTGGATGTTTGTGTAAATCCTTTGGCAAGATCAAACCTGTATCCATCAATTTTGTATTCCGACAGCCAGTGGTTTAATGAGCGTTGAACCAGGTATTGTGTTGCTGTTGAAGTATGATTAAAGTCGTTAAAAAAAGCATACGCATGTGGTGCTACCGGATTTAACCAGGGGTTATTGGGTGCCGGCCTGTTATTAGCTGCATCCCAATACATTTTTGCCTGCGGAGCGTTGGCTGTACAGTGATTATACACAACATCCAATATCACTGCGATACCATTTTGATGGCATTTATCAATAAATTCTTTCAACTTATTTTTTGTGCCATAATATTTATCGGGTGCAAAATAAAAAGATGGATTATAACCCCAGCTTTCATTGCCGTCAAATTCATTAATGGGCATTAACTCAATAGCATTGATACCAATGTTTTTTAAATACTGCAAAGAGTCAATCAAAGATTGATAACTATGTTCTGCAGTAAAATCCCTGATGAGTAATTCGTACACCATCAGATTTTTCTTATCTGGCTTCGCAAAATTATTTACCTGCCAGGTATACTGTGGTTCTGCTGTTTGAATAATACCGACCTGTCCGGTTGTTAAGCCTGTTGGATAAGGCTTCAGCCCTGGGTAAGTTGTTGCGTTGATGAACTGATCATCCGGATCCAATACTTTTTGTGTGTATGGATCTGCAATCCTGATCGAATTGTCAATTAAATACTGATAGCCATATTCCTGGCCGGGCGTTAAGCCTGTTAATGTTATCCAGAAATAATTTCCATCGGGAGTTTTATTCATCTGGTAAATACACTGATTGGCCCAGCCTGAAAAATCTCCAATGGCTACCACATTATTTTTACCCGGTGCATATAAGACCAATGTTACGGCAGTATTGTTTGGATTATAGTTTAATCCTTCAACGGCACCCGGTGGCAATGGTGCTACATTAGATGCCGGAGCAATATAAAAACTGAATGAATCTTTTACGGTTACTGAACCATTATTCCCTTCCAGAAATACCTGGTGTGTACAGGCTGTTGCAATGGTTGGATTGGCAGAAATGGTATTGGCAGTGGCAGCAGTGTTTATAGTAGTGCCATCCAGTTTTAAGGTAAGATTTGAATTTGCTGATGCAACACCGGTAATACTGATAGTTCCGCCAACAGCCACAGTCAAGGGTTCTACCCATGGTATATACCTGGGCTCAAATGGTGGAAGATTCAGCCGTACAGCATATTCCGAACTACCATACACAGGCAAGTACATATCACTTACATCTGAATTAACCTGCTTAAGTGAACCTGTTGCATTCCTAAAAATGACTGTAACTTTTTTTATGGTCTCCCCGGCTGGAACACCAAAAAAAGCACGAATGTTGTTGATAGTGTACTGGTATTTATTTGCGCCAAGGGGCGTAGCTTTTGCCAAAGGATCAGCTGTACCCCAGGTGAATTTTACATATTTCCAATCAGTGGGGCCGGTACTTAAATTAGTAATTACACCAACATGCACATACACATTACTGGAATTGCCTCCTTCAAAATTCAATAAGCCCTGGTTGCCTTTATTGCAATCAACGGTAAAACTTAAATTGGAATTATCTACCGGAAATTCTGGCGTCCAGCTCAACAGGCGTTGGGCATTTACCGAAAAAACAAGACATAGAATAACGATTGAAAGGAGAGCTTTCTTCATGTAGCAGGCATTTAATGTGTAAAAATAACACATTATTGCAATTCGCCAAAAAAGATTTGCCAGCCTGCTTATTTTATTAATTCAAACACATTACTTCTGTATGAATCAAGGCTAAAGTCTTTTATATCTGTTATTGTACCGGTATTAATATTTTTCATTTTAGAAAAACCATTTGTTCTTTCTGTAAATCTTTTCAATGCTATTGTTTTAGTCTCCTTTGCTGTATTCATCACAACCATTACAGTTTGTTTATCATCATACCTGAAATAAACATATACTCCATCCTGCGGTACAAACTGCATCATTTTACCGGTAGTGATGGCCGATGATTTTTTGCGATAATTTGCCAGTGTTGAAATATGATTCCATATCTCATTCTCTTTTGCATTACGGCCTGCAGCTATAAATTTATTAACCTTGTCTGCTTTCCATCCTCCCAAAAAATCCTGACGTACATAGCCATCGTTGGGGCTTGTAGTGCCCGTCATGCCTATCTCTCCTCCATAATAGAACTGCGGTACTCCCCTGCAGGTAAGCAACCAGTTAACAGCTGTTTTATATTTTTCCATGTCTTCATTAACCACTGAATAAAACCTGGCCATATCATGATTATCTAAAAAGATCACATTACGCATCGGGTCTTTATACACATAATCCTGGGCCAGTACAGTGTACAATTTATTCACGCCATCAGTCCATCCAAAATCTTTGGTCATAGCATCGCTGATACCCCACAGGGTTTGAAAATCGGTAGGTGCCTGCAGGTTACTTTTAAAAGGAATATTGTAATTGTTTTGTACAAAATAACTTTGATTGGGCACACCGTGTACCCAGGTTTCGCCAAACAAAGTAATTTTTGGATACTCATCTTCCAAAGCTTTGTTGCATCGGTTCATAAAAGGCAGGTCGTTGTAAGCATAGGTATCAATACGCCATCCGTCAATACCAAATTCTTCAACTGTCCACAAAGCATGCTGAATTAAAAAATTGGCTACATAAGGATTACCCTGGTTCAGATCGGGCATCAATTTTACAAACCAGCCATCTGACATTATTTTAGAATCAGCCTTACTTGCATACGGATCAAAAAGTGTTTGATCTTTGTAACTGGTTTGCGTAAAAGATGGCCATTGATGCAACCAGTCTTTCATCGGTGCATCTGTTACTGTAAAATGATAAATACCCACATGATTATAAACTGCATCCTGGATAACCTTCATACCTTTTTTATGTATCGCATCAACCAGTTCCATGTAAGCTTTATCACCGCCCAGCCGGGGATCTACTTTATAATGATTGGTAAATGCATAACCATGTTCGGTACGGTCATCCATATCATTTTCAATTACCGGGTTAAGCCACAATGCTGTAACACCAAGCGATTGCAGGTAGTCAAGATGATTTTGTATGCCTTTCAAATCGCCGCCATGACGGTTAAAAACAGTATCTCTGTTTAAAGTTTGATCTCTCATTCCCGGAACCCGGTCGTTGCTTTCATCGCCATTGCTGAAACGATCTGGCATGATGAGGTACATAAAATCTTTCGAAGTAACACCTTGTGCAAATACTGATCCATTACCGGTACGGCGGGCTTTCAATTCATAAGACAAATCCATATTTTTTACAAAAGGGAAATTGAACTTACCCGGTTTTGCAGTTGCATCGATAGCAAGGTCAAGGAAAATATAATTAGGATTTTCAACCCGGTTAATTTTAGTGAGCCTGACTCCTGTTGCCAGCTTAACTCCTTCCGGTCCCATTTTTATCATCGGAAAATTATCGGCCACATTCTTTCCATGTACCATTACCTGTAGTTTATTCCATTTCATGCCTGCCCACCAGTGTGTGGGGTAGCAATCATATTTTTCCTGTGCAAAAGCTGCAACAAAAAACATTACCGCAAAAACGAAGAACAAAATCTTTTTCATACTTAATCTTTTTCTTTTATTAAGAAATAACAGATGGCTGCCGCTATGATCATTAAAACACCTCCTATCTGCACAGCCGCAAGCCTGTCGTTATTTAATACATTTTTCATAACCCAGCCAAAGCCAAGTGAGGCAATAATTTCCGGCAGCACAATAAAGAAATTAAAAATACCCATGTAAACACCAATCTTATTTTCGGGCAGTACGCCGCTTAGCATAGCATAAGGCATTGACAGGATGCTGGCCCAGGCAATACCTACGCCGGTCATACAACCAAACAGCATATATTTATTTTCAACAAATGCAACGCTGATGAGGCCAATTGCACCACACAACAGGCAAATGCTATGTGTTAATTTTCTGCCCAATTTATTGGCTATGGATGGAAGTACAAAAGCAAATGCAAATGTTACTACATTATAAAAAGCCAGCGTTAATCCTCCAAAATTTGTACCCTCGCCATAAAGCGGATCTGTTACATCTGTAGCATGAAAAACATTTCTGGCTACAGCCGCATTGTAGAAAAACCACATTAAAAATAATCCCGGCCAGGTAAAAAACTGTACCAATGATAATATCTTCATTCTTTTGGGCATATTTGTTATTGCCTCAAAAATCTCTTTTATGCCACCACCAAATCCCCTGTTGGATTCCTGTACCTTTTCTTTAAAACCTAAATCTGGTGGAGGATATTCTTTTGAAGTAAGTACGGTATACAAAACAGCAGATAAGAAAAAGAATGCACCGATGTAAAAACTCCATTTTACATTATCAGGAATTACGCCACTCTCTGCTGTTGAGCTCATACCAAGCCAGTTGGTCATCATGTAAGGCAAGGCTGATGCAATACTCCCTCCCAAACCAATCATCAGGCTTTGCATTACGAAACCTTGTGTACGTTGTTTCTCATTCAACTTATCAGCAACAAATGCCCTGAAAGGTTCCATGGCAACATTACCAAAAACATCCATGATCCACAATAACCCTGCAGCCATCCAAAGAACACTGCTGTGTGGCATAAACACAAGAGCGATGGTACTAAAGATTGCACCAATTAAAAAATAAGGGCGCCTTCTTCCAAATTTTGGATGCCAGGTCCTGTCGCTCATGTAACCAATGATGGGTTGAACAAGTAACCCTGTTAATGGAGCAGCCAGAAAAAGTAAAGGAATATCATCTGCGTTAGCATGAAGGTGTTCATAGATCGGCCCCATATTAGCCCTTTGTAAATCCCAGCCAAACTGGATCCCAAAGAAACCAACACTCATGTTTATGATTTGTGAAAGACTTAGTTTGGGCTTTTCCCATTGAGCAATTTCAGACATAGCAATCGTTTTAGTAAATGAAGCAATTGTGTAAAAAATACACTACGCTAAAAATACAATAAATAATTACCTCACAAAAATTATTCTGGCGATTGCTTAAAAGAACGAACTGTTTTTATTTGTAATCGTAAACAATATGTCCCCATTGCTCTATACTGAACTGATGAGCTGCATCAATGTTTTCCTTTGTACCCAGGAAAACATTCAGCGGCTCTCCTGCAATGGATGCATCTTTAATGCTGAACTTTTGTGGTTGTTTTGACAAGTTGAGAATAACAACAACCTTGTGCCCGTCTTTCTCCCGTTGATAGGCAAAGATGGAACTATCGGCAGTACTTACTAATTTTTTATACGAAGCATCTGCAGCCAATGCTACATTTGATTTACGAAGATTATGCAACGTTTTGTAAAAAGGAGCCATCTCCATTTTTCCTGTCCAGGGTATGGTGTCTTTTATAAAAAACTTTAGGGGCTTTTTATTCATGTCTTCCTGTCCATTATAAATAAGCGGCACACTTTGGTACATGGTTTGAGAAAAAACAGCGAAAGTTTTATACGCATCCCCATACTTATCAAACTCGGTACCATTCCAGCTGTTTTCATCATGGTTGGTTGTAAAGAACAAGCGGTATGCATTTTTAGGGTATTGTGCAATTTCTGCTTTAACAATTGAATCAAACTGCACAACAGTTTTCTTCCCGGCATATAGATCCGTTGTTACTTTCATCATGTTCCAGGCATAGAGTTCGTCAAAACCTGCAGTGTACAGATCCAGGTTTTCTCCTTCAGCCAGCATAAAAACATGCTTGATCTTTCTTAACTCAGTAATACATTCTTTCCAGAAATCAACCGGCACATCACCGGCTACATCACAACGAAAACCATCAATATCCGTTTCGGTTACCCAAAACTTCATCGCATCAATCATACTGTCTCTCAGTTCCCTGTTCTTAAAATTTAATTTAAGAACATCGGTCCAGTCGTAAGGCGAAACAAATTTTCCCAATGAATCTTTTACATAGAAATCGGGATGTGCCGTCTTCCAGTGGTTATCAGGTGCACTGTGATTGGCCACCCAGTCGGTAATTACTTTAAAACCCATTTCGTGTGCATGCTTTACAAAAGCTTTCCAGTCATCCATGGTTCCATAATCAGGATTAAAGCCTTTATAATCTTTAACTGAATAGTAACTGCCCATATCTTTTTCAGTCATTTTCCTTCCTTCTAAACCAATGGGTGTAATGGGCATGAACCACAATATCTCCACGCCCATATCTTTTAATCTCGGCAATGCTTTTTCAAATGCTGTGATGGTTCCTTCACCTGAAAATTGCCTGAGGTTTATTTCATAAATATTACTTTGGGCACTCCAGGCTGGATGGCCCGTTGCTGCCTCTGTAATCGGATCTATATCTTTTGTATCTGAATTATTATTACAGCCGGTTATAAAGATTGAAAATAAAAGTACAGGTAAGAATGAAGTGAGATTATATTTTTTCATGAGAAGATATTTTATGAAAGTTAATAATTTTATTTACACTTAAAAAAATATTTAATACCCCGAAGCTGTTGTGATAAGCCTTTGCGTCAATTTATACACTAAGTAGAAACTAACTGAACGCTGCCTAAATATATTACTTCGCATGCCTGCTTTTTAAAACCTGTATAATATCATTCAGCTTGAAACCCTTTGCCTGCAATAGTATTAAATAGTGAAATAAAAGATCGGCAGCTTCTCCCTTAAACAAATCAGCATTATCATCTTTAGCTTCTATAACCAATTCAACAGCTTCTTCTCCAACTTTTTGTGCAATTTTATTTATGCCTTTCTCAAACAAGGAACTGGTATACGATTTTTCATTCTGATTATTTTTTCTGTCAGTAATTATATTTTCAAGTTGAAATAAAAAATCGCCTGGTTCGTTTTTTTCATTCCAGCAGGTATCTGCACCGGTATGACAAACGGGACCGACAGGATTTACCTGTATCAGTAAAGTATCATTATCACAATCAACTTTAATCTCTTTTACAAAAAGAAAATTGCCGCTTTCTTCTCCCTTGGTCCATAAGCGGTTCTTGCTGCGACTGAAAAAAGTCACCTGTTGCAATTCATTTGTTTTAGCCAATGCTGCTTCATTCATAAAGCCAAGCATCAATACCTTATTGGTTTCAGCATCCTGAATTACAGCAGGCACCAGCCCATCAGAATATTTTTTAAAATTCACTGTCATAATCTTACCGGTATTTTTTGCTGAGATAAATATTGTTTTAATGCTGGTATTTCAATTTCCTTATAATGAAAAATGCTTGCAGCCAGAGCTGCATCAGCATTGCCCGTTTCAAATACTTCTTTAAAATGAGCAAGTGCTCCTGCCCCGCCTGATGCAATGACGGGCACACTTAAAGAACCGGATAATGCTGCAGTTATATCCAGCGCAAATCCATTTTTAGTACCGTCGTTATTCATGCTGGTTAATAATATTTCGCCGGCACCGGCATCAACTGCCCGTTTTGCCCACGCTGTTGTTTTAGTTTCTGTTTTTGTTCTGCCGCCATTTAAATACACATACCACTCACCATCTGCTTCTTTCTTTGTATCAATAGCCAAAACCACACACTGGCTGCCAAAAGCATTACTCAGCTCTTTTACCAAAGCCGGATTTCTATACGCTGCAGTGTTTACAGAGATTTTATCAGCCCCGTTTTGCAAAAGAACAGCCACATCATCAACCGAACTGATTCCGCCACCAACAGTAAAAGGTATATTGATATTGGCAGCAATTCTTTGCACCAGCTCAACCAATGTTTTTCTTTTTTCAACCGTTGCAGTTATATCCAGGAAAACCAGTTCATCGGCCCCTTGTTGAGAATACAGCATAGCCAATTCTACCGGATCACCGGCATCACGAATGTTTTCAAAATTTATTCCCTTAACCGTGCGGCCATCTTTAATATCCAGGCAGGGTATGATTCTTTTTGTAAGCAATGTTTTAAAATATGAATTTTGAGTTATGAATTATTAGTTCTTCCAACGTCACCAGGTTCTCGTAAATAGCTTTACCGATGATCACTCCGGAACAACCGGCTTGTTTCAACTTTTTTACATCATCAATATTACCCACACCACCGCTGGCTGTTAAATTAATTTCAGGATATTGAGCTATTATTTTTTTATACAGTTCAATTGACGGCCCCTGCATCATTCCATCTTTTGAAATATCCGTACAGAAAATATTGGTTGCTCCAAGGCTAATCATCTTTCCCACAAAATCAAAAATATTAACGCCTCCATCTTCCTGCCAGCCGTTGATCTTTATATTTTCATCCAATACATCGGCACCTATAAAAAACTTATCAGCACCAAATTCCATCAGCCATTCTTCCAGCGTTTCAGGATGTTTTACCGCCAGGCTGCCGATGGTTACCATAGCAGCACCGGCACCAAGTACAGCTTCCACATCGCTGATATGCTTTACACCTCCTCCAAAATCAATCACCAAATCTGTAGCAGCTGCAATGCGTTCCAAAATAGCCATATTGATGATCTTTCCGGCTTTCGCACCATCCAGGTCAACAATATGCAATCGTTTAAAACCAGCACCGGCAAACTGTTTGGCTACCTCTGCCGGGTTTTCGCTGTAGATTTTTTGTTGCAGATAATCACCTTTGGTGAGGCGCACACATTTGCCGTTGATAATATCGATTGCAGGAATAATTTTCATGTAGTTTGTATAAAATTTTTTAAAATAGTTTCTCCAGATGTTCCCGATTTTTCCGGATGAAACTGGACCCCATAAAAATTATTTTTTTGCAATGCTGCACTGTAAGGAAAAATATAATCAGTCTTTGCCACGGTATCGCTGGATAATGCCGCATAATAACTATTTACTGTGTAAACAAAATCTCCTTCTTTCAATCCATTAAATAAAACAGATTTGAAATCATAAATATTATTCCACCCAACCTGGGGCACTTTAAATGTATCAGATTTAAAAAGCTTTATCTCACTATCAAATATTCCCAGGCATGGCGTATCTCCTTCTTCTGAATGTTTACACATTAACTGCATGCCCAGGCAAATACCCAAAACTGGTTGCTTTAAATTGAGTATGATTTCATCCAACCCTCTTTCTTTTAAATATTCCATTGCCGGGGCAGCATGCCCAACTCCCGGAAAAATTACCTTATCAGCTTTTTGAATTATTTCTGTATCATCAGTAACCACCGACTCCTCTCCAATTCTCTGCAAAGCATACTGCATGCTTTGTACATTACCTGCATTATATTTTATGATAGCTACTTTCATTTATAAAACCCCTTTTGTTGATGGCAGTGAATTATTGTTGATGTCTCTTTTAACAGCCATCTTTATTGCTTTGGCAAATGCTTTAAAAATGGATTCAATTTTATGATGTTCATTCTCTCCTTCGGCTTTAATGTTTAAATTACATTTGGCAGCATCGCTGAACGATTTAAAAAAATGAAAAAACATTTCGGTTGGCATCTCTCCTATCTTTTCTCTTTTAAATGCGGCTTCCCAAACAATCCAGTTTCTTCCGCCAAAATCAATGGCCACCTTCGCCAGGCAATCATCCATAGGTAATAAAAAACCATAACGTTCTATCCCTTTTTTATCACCCAGGGCTTTTGCAAATGCTTCTCCCAGTGCAATACCGGTATCTTCAATGCTGTGGTGTTCATCTATATGCAGATCACCAATGCAGGTTATGGCCAGGTCAATATTTCCATGCCGGGCCACCTGGTCAAGCATATGATCGAAAAAAGGCAAACCGGTTTTATTATTTGCTTTTCCGCTTCCATCCAGGTTTAATTCAACCATTATTTTTGTCTCATTGGTATTGCGCTGGTGTGTGACGATTCGTGACGGTAATTTTAAATAATTATAGATATCAGCCCAACTGGTTGTTTCCTGCACAATCACTTCTTTTCGTAAATCATGAATGATATCAGTAGTTTCAATTTGGCCTAAAGTTGAATCCTGATTCAGCCACAAACCTTTACAGTTTAAATTTTTTGCCAGTTGCATATCTGTAATGCGGTCGCCAATAACATAAGAATTTGCCAGGTCGTAATCTGAATTATTGATGTAATTAGAAAGCAGTGCTATGCCGGGCTTACGTGTTGGTGCATTGTCTGCAGGTAATGTTTTGTCAATAATTACTTCAGCAAAAATTACAGATTCATTTGCGAGGCTTTTCATCAGCAGGTTTTGCAGTGGCCAAAATGTTTCTTCGGGAAAAGATGCCGTACCCAATCCATCCTGGTTGGTAACCATTACCAATTCGTAGTCGAGTTCTTCTGCAATCCTGCGCATGTAATAAAACATACCTGGATAAAATTCCAGTTTACTGAAATCATCCAGCTGATAACTGGGCGGTACTTCTTTAGTTAAAGTGCCGTCTCGATCTATAAATAATACTTTTTTCATGGTTTGTATTTCTTTAAGGCTGATAATAAATTTCTATTTTCTGCAGGTGTGCCAATACTGATGCGTAAACAGTTATCGCAGCCGGGTTCTTTACTACGGTTGCGAACTACAATCTCATTTAAAGCCAGGTATTGATAAAGAACTTCTGCATCATCTACCTTTACTAAAATAAAATTTGCATCGGATTGATAAATAGTTTTTACAAAAGAAAAATGACTTAGCTTTTTTACCAATGATTCTTTCTGCTTTACTACTTCTCTGATCCATTCGTTTACCTGCTCTGTATGCTGCAATGCTTCCAAAGCAATTTGCTGTGAAGCATCATTTATATTGTACGGTGGTTTTACTTTATTAAAAAGGTCAATTATATCCATAGATGCATAACACAAGCCCAGCCGCAAAGCCGCCAGCCCCCAGGCTTTGGATAAGGTTTGCATTACAACCAGGTTGGGATATTCCGTCAACTCCTGTATAAAGGTTTTCTCTTTTGAATAATTGATATAGGCTTCATCAATGATAACTATCCCCGGAAAATTATTCAACAACAATTCAACATCGGTCCGGTTCATATTATTTCCGGTTGGGTTATTGGGAGAACAGATGAATAATAATTTCGAATTGCTGTCTGTCGCCTGCATAATGCCTTCAACATCCAATTGAAATGCTTTTGTGAGATTTACTTTTCGTATTTCAACATCATTGATATCGGCATTAACAGCATACATTCCATAAGTTGGCGGACAAATAATAACATTGTCTTTACCGGGATCACAAAAGATGCGGTAAGCAAGATCAATGATCTCGTCGCTGCCATTGCCAATACAGATATTTTCGGCAGGCACTCCTTTGATTCTTGCCAGTTGAAATTTCAATTGCCATTGCAAAGGATCGGGATAGCGGTTATAACCCACATCCAGTGGAGATCCAAATGGATTTTCATTGGCATCTAAAAACACTGATGCTTTGCCCGTAAACTCATGCCTTGCAGAAGAATAGGGTTTTAAGTTTTTGATATTGTCCCTTACTAAATTCCCGAGTTCAAATTTCATTTTTAATTATTTATTGCATTTAACCGGATGCTTATTGCATTTTTATGTGCAGTCAACCCCTCTGCAGCTGCCATTGTTTCAACGGCTTTGCCAATATTTGTTATCCCGTCTTTACTTATCTGCTGAAAAGTTATTTTTTTAACGAAACTATCAAGCGATACACCGCTGTATGCTTTTGCATTTCCATTGGTTGGCAGTGTATGATTGGTACCAGATGCATAATCACCGGCACTCTCGGGCGAATAGTGTCCCAGAAAAACACTACCGGCATTTATAACTTTTGCTACAAGCTCATCAGCATTGTCAGATGCAATAATCAAATGCTCAGACGCATATTCATTCAGCAGATCAAAAACATCTGCAACATTTTCCATAATGACTGCTGCGCTGTTTTGCAATGCCTGTGCAGCAATTGCTTTTCTTGGTAAAACAGATAATTGCTTTTCAATTTCATCCTGTACACTTTCCATAATTGAAAGCGACGATGCAACCAACAATACCTGGCTGTCTGCACCATGCTCTGCCTGGCTTAACAAATCGGCAGCAACAAAAGAAGGATTACAAGTTTCATCTGCATAAACGGCCAGTTCACTTGGTCCGGCAGGCATATCAATAGCCACGCCGGTTGCGTTAACCAATTGCTTTGCACAGGTTACATACTGGTTGCCCGGGCCAAATATTTTATTGACTTTTGGTACTGTTTGGGTGCCGTAAGCCATGGCTGCAATTGCCTGCACACCACCAATCTTATAAATATTTTTTATGCCGATCAATTCTGAAACATATAAAATCACAGGGTTGATTTTACCGTCCTTACCAGGCGGCGTACAAACTATAATTTCTTTACAACCAGCCAGCACAGCCGGAATACCCAACATGAGTAAAGTAGAAAACAAAGGAGCAGTGCCTCCAGGAATATATAAACCAACTTTTTCAATGGCAACAGATTTTCGCCAGCATACAACACCTGTAGCCGTTTCAATTTTTATTACCGGTTCTTTTTGTGAGTTATGAAATGCAGTAATATTATTTTTTGCAACTTCAATCGCAGCTTTCAATTCAATATCCAGGTTTGCGGCTGCATTGGCTATTTCATTTTCGGTAACTGCAAATTCAGTAAGGGTTACACCATCAAACTGTTCAGTATATTTCTTTACAGCCGCATCACCATTCTTACTTATATCCTCAAGTATGGAAGATACTTTTTTCTCCAGTTGCCTGTAATCAAAAGCCGGCCTTTGCAGAATATTTTGCCATGTACTTTTCTCCGGGTTTATATAAATGTTCTTCATTGTAGAGTTGTTAATCAGTTATACAATCATCTTTTCAATTGGCAGTACCAAAATACCTTCAGCATCGTATCCTTTTAATTTTTCTATCACATCCCAAAAATCATTTTCATTAACCACACTCTGCACACTGCTCCAGCCGATTTCTGCAAGCGGCACCACGGTTGGGCTTTTCATACCAGGCAACAATGAAAAAATATTTTTTAACTGACTATTGGGCGCATTTAACATGATATACTTGTTGTTCTTTGCAGTTTTAACCGAGTTAATACGCAGCAATAATTTTTCAAGCAAGGCTGTATTTTCTTCAGAAAGATCTTTATTGGCACACAATACCGCTTCTGATCTTAAAATAATTTCCACTTCCTTTAAACCGTTGGTGAATAGTGTACTGCCGCTGCTTACCAGGTCGCAGATGGCATCTGCCAAACCTATGCCCGGCGCTATTTCAACCGAGCCGCTGATCTCATGAATTTCTGCGTTGCATCCATTTTCCACTAAATATTTTTGAAGTATACTGCTATAGGAAGTGGCGATCTTTAATCCATCCAGATCGGCAACTGTTTGATAAGGCATATTTTTAGGCACTGCAATACTTAGCTTGCATTTGCCAAAGCCTAATCTAAACACCAGGTCAATATCCTTTGCCTTTTCAAGCAAAACATTCTCTCCCACAATGCCAATATCAGCAACACCATCATACACGTACTGCGGAATATCATCATCCCGTAAAAAATAAACTTCCAGTGGAAAGTTTTCGGCAACAGCTTTCAGTTGTTTGTGGCCATTGTTTAACTGAATGCCACATTCCTTTAAAAGTTTAACAGAATCCTCGTACAATCTTCCCGATTTTTGAACAGCGATCTTTAACATGTTTTATTTTATTTGAGTTTGGCGCAATAAAAAAGGGCTTACTTTTCAGTAAGCCCTTTTGAGAATATGCTTCATTGCATACATATCAACATAACTTACCTGGCGGTAGTGTATGATGATGATGTATGTTTATTATTTGCTTCATTTGTTGCACAAAGTAAAGGGCGATGAATTGAATTGCCAAATAAAATTTAGAATGACTGAACATTAATGCCCAATCCGGGCAGATCATTAAACAGAATTTTTCCAAAATCAAATTTAACGCCTTCGGCAGTATCTTCTGCCAGTAAAAGCGTACCATCCATATCTACGTAATCCAGCATGGGTGCAAGTTGTGCAATGGCGGCTGTACCAACCGAACTCTCATTCATACACCCCACCATCACAGTCATACCCAGTTCTTTTGCTTTGGTTATCATGCGCCTTGCCGGTGTTATACCGCTGCACTTAGTTAATTTTATATTGATGCCATGAAAATGATTGTGGCATTTTTCCACGTCATTTTCTGCAACACAGCTTTCATCCGCAATCAAAGGCAATGAAGATTTTTCAAATAATACTTTCATGCCTTCCCAGTCATCTTTTGCCAAAGGTTGTTCTACTAATTCAACTCCCAAATCTTTTAAAACAGGAATTTTTTGCAGTGCCTGTTCCAGTGTCCATCCGGCATTGGCATCAACCCTTAAAACGGCAGTTGTATGTTTGCGCAATGCTGCCATCATTTCCATATCACCCTCTACTCCAACTTTTACTTTATAAATAGGCCAGGGTTTTTCTTTCATTTTTTCAACCATAGTTTCAATGGTATCAATACCAATGGTGAAGTCGGTTAAGGGTGCTGCAGCAATATCAAGCCCCCACAATTCATGCAGTTGTTTTCTTTTCAGTTTGCCATAAATATCCCAACCGGCCATATCCAAAGCACAAACCAAAAAGGGATTGGCAGGAAACAAATGATGCAGGTAATGCCAGTATCTTTCGGGATCGGAGAAGGCGAATTTTTCTACAAATATTTTTTTACGCTCAAGATCTTCCACCATTTTTTCAACCGTGATGTTGTAATACTTAATGGGCGGCGATTCGCCGTAGCCTTTTATGCCCATAAAATCGAGCTCAACAATCAATGTTGGCTGATGTGTTTTTGTGCCTTTGGAAATGGTGAACGGATGATTAAAAGGAAGATTGTATGTTTTGTATTGTACTTTCATTGCGGACTGTATTGGCTTGCTATATAAAAAAGTCGAATTTAAGAAGTTTGTCAGGGTGAACTTGTCGAACCCGGTGAAATCTAATAAACCCGTCTTCGACAAGCTCAGACTGACAGCTTATTAATTAAGGCAGTCATTTTTAAATCACCTTCCGCTTTCTTTAATGTAATTTTTTAGTTCTTCTGTAAAAGCTTTTTCATTCAACAGGTCTTCCAGGTTAATATGCATGCGGTAATTCCAGTAGTGCTCAGCTTCTGCAGGAATGTTGATCCTTTCATCATTCGGGTCTTCTCTTCTTAGATCTGCATTCATACCCATCAGGTCCTGCAGCTGAAAAATACTCCACATAGCAGGCGAATACAGGTGCTGCAGAATAATTTCTTTATTGATCCATGCTTCGCAATAAACAGGCGGCTCGCCGCTCTGTCCCATCAGGTAATTATAAAAATGCTTGGTCTTAAAATTATCTTCTTCCCACCAGCCACGTATGGTACTCATATCGTGTGTAGATGGTGATACCACACTCAGATAGGGCGCATCATTGGGATGAAAAAATTCGCTGCCGGTTTTTTTAGGCATGCGTTGTATCTCCAGACTTAGAATGCCCAACTGCTCCATCACTTCAGGCACACAATGTGGTACCATACCCAGATCTTCGCCGCAAACCAGCATGGCCGTGTTGCTTTTTAAGCCCGGTAGTTTTTTCATGGCTTCTTTTTTCCACAGCTCATCCTGTCGGTGAAAAAAGTAATCTACATAAATGGCTGACAATTCTTTTTGCGAATGCCTGTCCAGGTTTTTAAAAGAATACGTATCCTGCATCCCAAAACGGAAATGAAATTCCTGGCCGTTTGAATCCGGCACTTCAAAAAATATCACATTGCTGATCACATCATACAAACCCTGCTTTATCTTATTATCGAATGTTTTATCAGTTTTAAAATAGGCTTCTACCTTACGTTGTGTGTTGAATTTTTCTTTCAGTTTCAATCCATTGAAAAAAGTTTTTTTCACCACATCTTTTTTATCTCCAAAAAGGTCGATGAGGATTGAATCGGTTACATAAGGTTCTGTATACCGTGATCTTTCAAAAGTGATACTCTTTGCAAATAACTCATTAATAGAAACCGGGATGGCTGGTATAAACCTGCCCATAATTCCTTCCACGGCATGTGCCGGTATGCTCCAGATGCGGAAGAACCCGAGTATGTGATCAATACGGAAAGCGTCGAAATAATTACTCATCTGATCAAAACGCTTGCGCCACCAGGTAAAATTATCCTTTTGCATGGCCTCCCAGTTATAGGTAGGAAAGCCCCAGTTTTGTCCCTTGGCCGTAAAAGCATCCGGCGGCGCACCTGCCTGTTCATTCATATGATACAGGCCCGGTTCTACCCATGCATCGGCGCTGTTGCGGCAAATGCCAATGGGAATATCGCCTTTAATAATAATACCATTCTTATGAGCGTATTCAGTCGCCGCTTTTAACTGCAGGTGCAAATGGTACTGCGTAAAATAATGAACGGCAATTTCATCATAATGATCCTGCAGCGGACTTACCAGTTGCTGTATCTCGCTTTCATCATAAACTGCATTTTTTTTCCAGGTAGAAAAATCTGCCGTTTTATATTTATCTCTTAAGTAAGAGAATGCTGCATAGGGTTCCAGCCAGTGACGGTTAAATTCAAAGAAGGTCATATACTTCAGATCATCTTTGAAATCCGTCTTCTGAAGCTGATACAATTTATGTATAGCTTCAATTTTAATTTTAACCACTTCCTCATAATCAAGTTCAGGCAGTTTATTTAACTGCTCCTGCTTTGCAGCAAGTGCAGTAGCCACTGCTGCATTTTCTTTGCCTGCAACGGTTTCAATATTTAACAGCAACGGGTGTAATGCAAAGGCAGATATGGCTGAATATGGATAAGAATCTTTCCAACTGTATGTTGCCGTGGTATCGTTAACCGGCAGCAACTGTATCATTTTAAGACCTGTTCTCTTTGCCCAATCTACAAGCAGGTTAAGATCGTTAAACTCGCCGGTACCAAAACTTTTTTTGCTGCGCAAACTAAAAACCGGAATGGCCACGCCTGCAGCTTTCCAGTTTACATTATTCAGTTTTGCAAAACCATCGTGTAAAACAGTAAATGCATCGGCACCATCCTCATTAAGCAATACCCGGTTATTTCCATCTTCAAATTTTATAAATTTTTTATCGGTACTGCTACAGATACCATACTTATAACCAAAGGGAAAATCAGCTTTGCTAAGGTCCAGTTCAATCGTCCACCAGTTATCTTTTTTGCTAAGCAGCAAAACTTTTTCTTTGTCCCAGTCATTAAAAACTTCGCCCGATCCGCTAATACAGATCATCTCATCTTCTTTAAGCAGCGGTGCTTTTATTTTAAATTGATGTGAAGCTTTTACATGCTTTTTTGCAACAGCTTCTTTTACAGCTTTACGCTTCAGCAAAACATCGGTAAAGGGTGCAGTAAAAAAAGCATTTTCATATTCTCCGGCATAGTTCCAGGTATCGTATGCTACAATTTTTGATGCTTTTGTTTTATTTGGTTCAATAATGCGGTCGTTTCCAAACTCGGTAGTCAGTTCCCCGTTCTCATCTTTCAGTATGTACCGGTAACAAATAGCCTCATCCATATCTTTAGGATCAACCTCCACACTGCCATGCCATAACTGGTCGTTCAGGTAGGTAAGTGCAAAAGGTTTTGTGCTATCATCATTGCCCAAAACGGTAATATTACCCGAAACAAAAATTGCCTGGCCAAATTTGGTTGAATAGCGTAAATAAAAATGTAAGATCATCCTGAAGGGTTAAGAGGCGGCAATATACCACTTTACAGAAAAAATTTAACATCAAATCTGTAAAATGCGCCAGATAAAAAGTTCTGCCTTATATTTGCCAAAAATAATTAAAATGGAAACAACCAAAAAAAGAACGGGCCTTTACTGGATATTATTTCTACTTTCTGTTGTGTTATTCTTTGTAGTATTATACTCACCTTATGGTTCGTGGGTTTCAATGGTGCTGCCTTTTAATGTTACGTTTTTTGCGCTGGCGCTTGATTTGATGTAGTTTTTATTAAAAATCTTTATATGCCATTCGTCCCTTGGGCGAATGGCTTTTTAATTGGCGATAATAAAATCGGGGCGGCTTATAAAACTGCTCTTGAATTTAAAGCGGATATTGCTGTTCACCTCCACTTTCCATCCTTTCATATTCCCATTCGTTCTCGGAAAGTAATACCCCCTTAATTCAATAGTGCCAAATGTGAGATTTTCATTTCGGGTGCGTACACCGCCACCAATGGCTGTAAAAATATCACTTTGTTTTAAACCCATCTTTGTAGGTTTAAGTAGTATAGCATCGCCAAAAAGAAATGGCGCAAATCTAAATCCCAGTATTTTAGTTGTATTATAAAAAACCGATTCTACTTTTGCCGTTGCCCTTAAATCGGATTTAAGTAACCCATTATTAAAATAAGGTAACCCAAAATCACTGTTTAGGTATAAGGGTGTGTTTAAAACCGGGTTAGCCTGGGCAGTTATGCCGGTACTCATAAACACCCTGTTGTACCAGTTGGCTTTAAATTTACGCAGGCGTGTAAAATGATTTATATCAAACAGAAAATCAATATCCTCAAAACGTTTGCGGTAAAAATACCCGCCGATCCTTAAAGTATAATTAACGTACAATCCTTTTTTTCTGAAATTGGCCAGCGATAAATCAATACCGCTGTATGGTCTTTTAATATTTTGCTTCTCTACATAACCGGCCGTTACGGCTACATTAAAACCCTCTGGGATATCTTCCTTTCTGCCAAACCCATAAATAAAACTTGATTTGTAGAATACCTGCCTGAAAATATTCAACGATGCCAGTGCACCGGTAAAGTCGGTAAACCGGGAGTCGTACTGAGTTTTATATATTGTTGGAATTACCTGAAAGAATTGCCTGAAACCCCGTATGGCAACAAAACGGTGCACACGTATTTCTTTATTTTCGTAGAGCGAACGTTTACGATCAAGACTATAACCAAACCAGGCATCTAAACTGTAGTTGATATATTTAATGCTGTCACGGTAAACAGAATCTGTATTAAATACATTCCTTGTACGCCGATAGGCCCATTCCAATGCGCCGGTGCTTGGTATGTAAGGAGTAACCAATTGTTTTTCAAGCCGGGTATAAAAAACAGTTTCCTGGTTCCGGTCACTGCTGAAAGCATTTCCGTAATCCTGATAGCCAGCAATCAAATCAATGAAAGAGCCGGCAATATTGCGTTTTATCAACTCGCCGCCAATACCCGTTTTAGGCGAGCGGGGGTTTTCGTAATAACCACTTACCAAAACACGGCTACCGCTTCCCATAAAATTCTCTTCCCGCAATTCAATTCTGCCTTTGTCTTTACTGCTTATATTAAGTCTTGCTCCAATTGAAAATATATCTTTGGTTAACACCACCACATCTACCGAATCAGTATTATCATCTGCAAAGTCTACTAATATCCTGGCATCTTTAATGTAAACCAGTTCTCTTAAATATCTTTCATTATCGGCCAGCAGGTAGGGCGATAAGCGGTCGCCCTTTTTAAAAAAAAGATTTTTCTCAATTACATTTTTTGTAGAGTTTTTATGAAAGGTTTGGGCTATTCTTACTCCAAAATCATTTTTTATCCTGCTGGTGTCGTCTATATCATACTGAAATCCCAATTGTACACTTTCTATCGACCGTATAATTTTTCCCTTGTATGCTAAAAATGGATTTTCAATTTTTGCAGGAGCTTCATCGGGCGGTGTACGGGAAATGCTTTTGCCAAATCTGCCTAACAATCCCTTTTTTTTTGCCAGAAAAAATGTATCATTTTTTGTGGGATCATCCTGCGCCAGCAGTGGTTTATTAAAAAATATAAGGGCTGTGAATAAAAATAAAATATAAGGAGCCCGTTTAATCATGGATAGGTAAATAGCTAAGCTTGAATAGTGGGTTAAAGATATTGAAATACGTGGAATATAATGTTAACGATGCTTTTGGGTAAACAAAAGTACCCGCCCGTTTTACAAATGGGGGTTAAGTCTATATTGTAATTACCAATATTTTAAAATGAGTAGAAACATATCAATGTAACCTGATAGAAGTGAGGTGTATTTTCTTTTTCACCGGCGGCGGACAAACACAAATAAAATCCACATTGGTCTTGTAATAACAAATATCAACTATCAGCCCTTCAGTTTTAAAAGAGGCATCCAGGTTATCGGCAACTTCATATTGCCCGCTGGCAGTATCAGTAACCAGTATCCAACCCAGGCCATCGGCAAGCGGATCTCCCCCGTAATGTACCATGGCTGTTGTGCAAATATCTGTATTTGAAGTTGTGTTATCTTTCTTACATGAAACCATAGCCATAACAGCTACACATGCAACCAATATTATTTTTTTCATAGTATCCTGTTTTTAACAGTATACAGGCAATAACCGTTCCACTTATCACTAAAGCTGGTTTTAATGACTCACAGCCCATATAATTTGTAAAAAAGATTTTCTTTAATAAACTTGTTTAAAGAAAAAATAATAAATTGTTTAATGAATTTAAAAAACCGGTTAATATCGCTGCTGCTTGGCCTGGGTATCATCATGCTGATGTTTGTTGTTACCAGTTTATTTGATATTGTGATTGCTGTATTCTATGCACGCTTTTATACTACTGCTGCCTTTATTGTAACTTTTGGTGTGGGCGGTGTTTTTGCTTCTTTCTTCAGTTATTCAAAAACGGTTGGGTATGCAACGGTTAAAAATGAATTTACCCGGTGGAGTGCAATCATATTAATTTGGGTAACTGCTGCACTCTTCATTTATCCCTTATCAGTTTTGGAAGGTGGCGAATACCAGGCTGCATTTATAGCTTATGGTGTAACGCTGGCATTAACCACACTGCTGTTCATAAAAGGTAAAATAGAATTTTAGCAATGTCATTTCGATAAAACACAACTGCTTATGTCTTTACCCACGCAAAACATACCCGGCGCAAAACTGAATTGGGATAAATTTATACCCGATATAATCTTACTGATACTGTACTTTGCTTTGCTTGACCCCCTGATGGCATGGCAAGAGCAGCACCTGGCTTTATCCTGCACCATTTTAATGGGGTTGAATATTTTAGCCATTGGCCTTGGTTGCTACACCTTCTTTACCGCTTTAGCAGATACAGATGCCATGGTAAAATATAAAAACTCATTATCCTATTTTGAAAGTGCTGTTATGGGCTTATCAGCCTTTATCAGCTGCCTTGCATTTTGCTGGTGGCTTGTTCCGTTTGCGGCGGTAAAAAAAATGGGAGTAACAGATACAGGATTTATTTTAGGAGCTACAGTTTACTTCATTACATTTATGGGCATAGTAGCAAATAGTGTAAGTGACAAAAAACCAAATAACATTTCACAATCTGCTCTTTTGAAACTATGCAATGCCGCAGTGCTTATTGCATTCTTCTTTTTTAGCTATGCATTTTTATTGATGGCCTTGCAACATTGGCAACCAGGTTTTATGGCAGCCCCTTACCTGGCCATTATTTGCCTGTTTGTTTTTTATTTACCACTGCGGTTCTTTCTTTTATTTCGGCCGCCTTTTAGTAAACTGGAGTATATCAGCTTTATACTTAGCTTCGGATTTTTAATGGTGAAGATTTTTACAACATTGAAATAAAAAAAACAGAGGCATTGTATTACCTCTGTTTTAAACCTTATTTATTTGCCCTGTTTATTTTACCAGGCTGCAATCTATCTTATCGCCACAACTGTTGCAGCTTCTCGACCCTACGATCAACGGCCCGTATTTTCCTCCGCCTACATACTCCTGCCAAAGCCGGGCATAGCCCACATAACAATCGTTCTCAAACTTGTAAGCAATTTTTATATCGGGTGTAACATAGCGCCGAAGAATAAGCCCCAGGTCATTCTTTTCTACCTGCCACAAGGGACCTGTGTAATTACCCACGGCAAATTTCAGCAGTGTCATATTACCCGAAGGCAGATCTCTTTTTAATACCGCACTTATATTTGCATTGGTGAGCATGGGATCACCGAGGGTATTGGGTTTTGAAAAATAATCAGGAAGTTTAGACAAGCGGAAAGTATTCTTGCGAACAAGCTCATCTCCTGCCTCTCCGTTTTTCTTCAGGGTTTGAATATCATTGGAATTGAAATTAAATTTGAATTCGTCTTTTACAGATGGCCATTTTTCAGGATCCTGCTGCTTGCCCCAGCCATCAACGGATTCTAAAAACAACTGAACCTTAATGGAATATTCACCATCATCAGGAAATGAAGATTGATTGATGATAAAATAAAGCGGGCCGCCTGCAATATTGCTGGTAAAATCTTCCAGGCCGCACATGGCGCTGGTAGCAGCTGTTGGACTTGGCAATATATCAAAATTGAGATAGTTCTTTTTTACATCTTCCTCATTTTTTATGAGCAGGTATTCCCATGAATTTTTAGAACCCAACTGTTCACCATTTTTAAATGACCCTAACCGGAAGCGCAGGTAATAATATTTTGTTTTGATACTGCTCATCTTAAAAGCATCCAGCAGGGTCTGGTTGTTAAGTTCTATACGTCCGTAAATAAAATCACTCGATTTAAAAGAGGTCTTGCTGCCATCATGATTGTTACCGAAGGGTTTATCGGAAAAATACATTTTAGCCCCGGGTATAGCTGTCATGTTATCATCCTGGCTTTTAGCGCTGATGCCCAGGCAGAGCAGACAAACGGTAAAAATAATTTTATTCATATACATTTTTGTTTTTTGAAAGTTTAATTCAACTGCAGTTTCCTGCATTCTGTTTAATATCAGTTTAGCAACCGCCATTGGTAAACCGGCCAAAAGATATTTTTTTCTAAGATAATAAAATATTTAAAGATTACAGCATTTCGTTGATAACTGCTAGCCAACATGTGCGAAGGATTAAACCCACACAAACATAACTCACCTGCCGCGGCAGTGTTTCTATAAAAATATTAACTTGCAGTATAATCAATCGCCTGTGCAAAAATATATTCTCACCCTTTTTATACTCCTGCTTTCTACAAAAAGTTTTTGCCAAAAAACTGTTTTTATTGAAAAGTATAACCTGCCTGCAGAAATAAACAAACCCGGACAGGTTATTATACAAATGCCTTTTGGTTATTCAAATATTCTGAATGTTTATGGAGACACAGCAGGATTAAAAACCTGCGGTGATATTTTTATTGATGTTGCCTGCACCGACTACCCCATCAATGCATCACTGGTATCGCTGAATAAAACCAGGGTTGCTTCTTTTTTAAAACGCTTTCCGTTTATTGAAGAAGGCCAGTTGTCGCAGGTAAATTTCTTTCAGCAAACCGATGGTGCTTTGAGAGAAAAAGCAATGACGATGTTTCATGGTTTAATTGTAAAGTTCAGGCCAAAACAAACATCAGATAACGCAAAAAAAGAAGTGGTTAAACTGGAGGAAATTGTAAAAACAGGTTCGGTAGCACCTGTTGTAAAACCACCAGCAGTAACTAAAAAAACAGACAGCGCAACTGCTGCCCTGGAAAGAATATATGCACAAAGGCCCCGCAAATTTCAAAATGGAAAATGGTATATACAAGTAGGCAGGGGCGGCATTGCTTCGTTAGATTACGATACGCCAAAAAAATCTCCGCTGGATTCCTTCATCGTTCGTGATCCCAAAGATGCTTTGGGCGAAGGATTAATAAACAAATCGGAGTATAAAGAATTTAAGGGCTCAACAGCTATACGCATCTATTACCCACACTGGGTTAGCGAAGAGGTACTCATTCCTAAAAAGACAATTACTGTTACTGAAAAGCCAGTGACTGTTACCAGAATAAACAGGATACCCGATACCAGCATTTTAAAAATTCTGGATAGAACACAATGGCAAAAAGCCAGTATTGTGGTAGATGTTACCGGCAGCATGTACAAATACACCGCACAGGTTTTGTTATGGATAAAATCAAATGCTATTGGCAGCCTGGCAAAAAACTTTGTATTTTTTAACGACGGTGATAATATGCCCGACAAGGATAAAAAATTAGGCAATACCGGCGGCATTTATTCAAGAAGCTGCAATAGTTATGCTGAAGTAGAAAATTTAATGAAAGCAACCATGCTTAAAGGCGGCGGTGGCGATTATCCCGAAAATAATATTGAAGCTTTACTGAAGGCAGAAAAAGATTTTCCCGAAATGGAATTCCAGGTGATGGTTGCCGACAACTGGGCACCTATAAAAGATAAAGTGCTGATGCAGCATCTTACCAAACCGGTAAGGGTTGTAGTTTGCGGCGCCACCGAGTTTAATGTAAATATTGATTACCTGAACCTGGCAAGAAAAACCAATGGCTCGGTTCATGTAATGGAAAGCGACCTGTACAACCTGGCCGGGTTAAAAGAAGGAGAAATTTTAAAAGTTGGTAAAAATAGTTTTATTGTTAAGAACGGAATGTTTGTGGAGACGGGGTATGAGGATAATAAATAAAAATTCTCTGCCATGGTTTGTTCATACACAAACCATGACAGAGAATCAATAGTTTACTCTGCAGCCCTATATCACTTGATCATATTAATTATCCACCCCCAGGTATTTTTTTTCAATAGCATCTGCACGGTTTGCCACTTCATGTACCACATCCAAAAAAGCCTGTTTGTTTTGCTGTGCCAGTTCCACCGGAAAAACACATTGTGCATACACACCTTCTACCTGTGTTCCGTCTGATTTGGTGTAGGGCTTAAGGCAAATACAACTCAGGTTACCAAAGTCAGCTTCACGCAATAATTGCATGGCATTCAGTTTATCACTAAAATCGGCAATAAAGCTGCGGATGTACAGGTAATCTTTTTCAAGCAGGGTTACTTCGCCCAGGTAAACAAATTGCAACCGGTTACTGCCGTCGTTATACAGCAGCGGATAGTCCCATACATAGGTGCTTTCATTCAGCAGTTTAATGTTGTAGCCTTTGGCAAAACTATCAGATAATAGTGCGGGAATGTGTTTCATTGAAGTTTAGTTTTAGGTTTATGATGAACTATAAGTTTTAAAGCCAATAGGAGATCTTTTATCTTTCTTTTCGCT
Organism: uncultured Chitinophagaceae bacterium; assembly: GCA_963715585.1. Lineage (GTDB taxonomy): Bacteria > Bacteroidota > Bacteroidia > Chitinophagales > Chitinophagaceae > Ferruginibacter. The sequence continues at coordinate 2,698,580 of OY970254.1, forward strand.
CTCCTGTAAATGAACCACATCTGCAAGCAATACCTGCTGCATTCCTTCGGGCGTTCGCTGATCACGGGGCAAGGCAGCCATGCGCAGATTTTGTTTGGTAACGATCGCTTCTACCGACTGCCTTACAAAACGTGCATTGCCAAAGAATTTGTCCCGGTTTTCATAGGCACGCTGCAGGTAACCCGACAGGTGCTGGGCTGCATCCGGCTGTAACACCAGCTCATGCAGGGCCAGCAGTTTTTGAGCGATCGCAAACAGTTCTTCAAAAGTATAATCGGGCAGCGCATAAGTAGCATCAAAACGTGATTGTAAACCCGGGTTGGATCGCACAAATTCGTTCATGTTATCCGGATAACCGGCAGCAAGAACAGCAAACTTTCCCCGCTTATCTTCCATCATTTTCAGCAGGGTTTCAATGGCTTCGCCGCCAAAATCATTATCACCATTATCAGAAAGTGAATAAGCTTCGTCAATAAAAAGCACACCACCCATCGCCTGGTTAATGGCTTCGGAAGTTTTTAATGCGGTTTGCCCAACATATGCTGCCACCAGGTTCTGGCGGTCTACTTCCACCACATGCCCACGCTCCAGCAGGCCAAGGGCTTTATAAATTTTACCCAGCAATCTTGCCATGGTGGTTTTTCCCGTACCGGGATTACCGGTGAGCAAAGCGTGCAGCGAAAATTTATTCAGAATATCTTTACCTGTTTCAATATAATAACGCACCAGGGTAACTTTGTCTCTAACTTCCTGTTTGATCTGGTGAAGTCCCACCATATTATCCAGTTCCTGCAACGCCTCATCCAGTTCGGCCTGGTTGATGATCAGTTCCAGTTTATTCTTTTGTTCTTCTTCAAATACTTTCGCCAGGTCATCCAACTCTATTTTGCTCAGCTCTTCTGCCGAAAGATTTTCAAGGTTCTCCCTTTTCAGCAAACGAATACCCATGTATCGTTTTGCTTCGTCAATGATACCAAACACCAGGCGTCCGTTACCAAAATTCTTGTCACGGCTGCGGTACAGGTTGGTAAGCCTTTTGTTAAGTTCCTGTTCAGCTTCAGCACTCAGTGTGGCTTCTTCTTTTTTAAGGGCAACCTGGGCTATCTGCATCAGCTCGGCCGGCATGTAATCCTCAAAATGAAATCCCTGGCTGAACCTTGATTTCAATCCGGGGTTGGAATTCAGAAAAGCATTCACTTCGTTGGGATAGCCTGCGCCAATGATGGCAATATTACCGGGACCATCACTCATTTCTTTAATTATAATCTCGATGGCTTCGGCACCAAAATCCTTACTGTCATCTCCCCTGCTCAGTGCATACACTTCATCCAGGAAAAGAATACCGCCCCTGGCTTTTTCAATAATAGCTTTTACTTTAGGAGCCGTATGGCCAATAAATTCGCCGATCACATCGGCCCTGGTAGCTTCTACCACATGGCCTTTGGTAAGCAGGCCCATGGCCTGGTAAATTTTTCCCAGCAGGCGCACAACCGTGGTTTTTCCGGTGCCGGGGTTACCGGTAAAAACGCTGTGTAACCCTATTTGCCCGTCATCTGCAAATCCTTTTTCAACACGCAGTTTATTAAACTTTAAATACTCAATATTTTCCTTGATACTCTTTTTCACACTGGTCATGCCCACCAGCTTATCCACTTCGGTCAGTGCTGCTTCCAGTGAAGCTTCCATGGTGGCTTCCTGTTTTTCTGCCATTGTATTCTTTAGCTGGCTTAAAGCAGCCTGGTTGATCTGCTGTAAGGAACCTGCCTGCTCCGCATCGCCCACAGTAAATTGTGCCGATGCGATCGTTACATCCATAAAATTTACATAAAGCATATAGGCTCCGTTCTTCCAGTAACCCGGGTCGGCGTAGCCATAACTGAAGCGTACATTTTCTACCGGCGGAGACGGATTGGCTGCAAAAGAAGAATCATATTTTGCACTTGCAAACAAAAAGCCACTGGCAATATCAATAACATTCAGCTTAAACTCCAGGCTTTTACTATCGATGAATTTTCTTTTCAATGATAATTCAACCCCAAGGTATTGGGTTTCTGCGCTGCTCAACTGGTTCAGGTAGCGGTAACCTTCTTTGTTCTCCCGGTAATCGGCATAGCTGGGAAAAAGCTTCAGTTCCACCAGTTCAAAATAAGGATTGTCCTGCGCTGTTACCACACCCAGTTTATCTATAATGATGGTTTTTGAAAGTACCACCACATTGTTGATAAGCACTTCCCAGAGGTATTGGTCGGCTAACCAATAATCAGGGGTTCCGGTACCCCAGGAGTTGGAAGCGATGGTTGAAATTTCGGAAGACTTAAAGCTGATGGTTTGCTCGGCGCCATACATTTCCTTGCGGGTAGTAAGTGCCGTACAACGCACTTTAATGGTAACGTTGTTGTTTTGTTTTTGATACAGCAGGTTTATCAATTCAATATCCCAGTACATGTATTTGATCTCTCCTGCCTCAAACCGGGTACGGTATTTATTGATGGATGCTTTGTGTTTTAAAAAATCCTGTTTTGTAAAAAACTGTATGTCTTTTACCAGGCAGGTGGGCTGTGTATTTGCCACAGGGGCTTGTGCATCAGTTGACATATTTCAACACTATTAAATTTTAATAAGCAGACAAAAATGCAAACCAAAAAGGTTTGCATTTTCAGAAATTAACGCCCAATAAATATACAATCAAATTTGCATTTGGCAAGTATTATAACCGGATGTTGAAATGATCTTTTATTTGTTTGGGATAAAGCCGTTTGCCCCTGCAATAATTGGCTTGTGGGTAAATGAGGAATACCTATAGCTGCAAAAAGATCTATTTTATAGCCCTGGTTCCCCTGTAATTACGGTTGGCCGCCTGCTGTACAGTAACAGATGGGGCACAGGAAATTAAAAAGAAAATGATGATTAAAAAAACAGCAAGATTTCTCATGGAGGTATATTTTGGATTAAAAAGCTACTGTAAATGTATAACCTGTTTGGCTGATTTTTATTAGTGAAACTGCCCTGTTTTTTCGGTAAATACACTTGGGGTTTGTACAATATGGCTATGATGGGTTATTGGCGCAATGAGCTGCCGCCGTTTGGTCTCCCGACCAACGGCGATTTAAGCAGAGATTTTAGGAATAATTATCCTGAGGTGGGAAAAAATAATTAAAACCCGTCAATTTTTTATAGTTAGACGTGGAATAATTAATCAAAATCGCTACCTAATTAAAATTATTACCCTCCTTATTAAAATTAATCGGTGATTAATTTTAATTATTCACCGCCTGATTATAATTAATACCCGCCTAATTATAATTATTCTACGTTTTACTTTAATTATACCAGGGATAATTAAAATTATTCCACGATTTTGGTTAAAAAAAAGGCGGTTTTTGATATAAAATTCCCACCGTGCAAAAAGGGAGGACTTATGAAATACCAAACAGCAGCAAAATCTTCATGCTACCATTGGTGGCCGGGGCCAAAATTCAACATTTGTTTTCCAAAATCCCCGATACAATCGGGGCAGAATTAAACGGCATCAAGTGATCCCACGAAGTTTACGTTTGGATTTAATGATTTTTGTTGGGAACACTTGCGCCAGTGGGTGGTATCCTAGTCACACTTCGTGAGACCTTCGGTCAGCCACTTCATCCCCAGACAGAGTCAGGGGTTTTGTGTGGCGTAATAAAAAAACTCCCCTTTTCGGAGGGAAGATAAATTTTTTAGCCTTTACCGTGTAAAAGTCCTTTCAGTACAAACAGTTGAACCGTAATCCCGGATAATAAATGTCGTATTGGTCAAACTTACGATGACAAAGGTTCTTTGACCAACAAACATTGTTGTTTCGTCACTGTTTAGCACATTGTAATTCGGACTGTTACCAGGTAAACCACAACCATTTTGGATGTTCATCAGCGTACAACTGTTATCAATATCGAACTTCCACTTAGGGCAGAACAGATAACCAGGGCTGGTAGAAGTGAACCAAGTTGTTCCACTATATGCAGAATCTCGTCTGGCTACATTTAACCATCCATCAGGAATATCCTTGGCCAAAATAGTCAGCCTAGGCTTTACTACATTAACGGTCCTTGGAACCGGAGTCGCTGTAACAACACCATTCCCAACATTTGTTGAAAACACGATTTCTGTGTTTTCAGTTAAGTTGCTTACCGTAAACTGTGTACCAGAAACTGTCTGGGAAACACTGTTAACAGTGGCTGTTACAGAGGTGGCGTTGGTGCTAGAGACTGTAAAAGTCCAGGTATTGGAGGCATTCCACAGTGGAGTAGTTGGAGCAGCTGAAACAGTCAAAGTAGCCGTTACTGTTCCACCGCCACCTCCAGGAGGTGGAATTGGAGCAGGGTCGCTTTTTGAACAACTGCTAACTAATAGGGTTATTGTTGAACTTAAGATAGTTAGTGCGCATAAAAAATTCCTTTTCATGATGCATTTAGTTTAGGTTTAAAAAATAAGGAGTATTATCCTTTAGGGCAGCTTTAAACGCTAGTAATTACGTATGAACAAAGGATGTCAATTCCTCTTTCAAATATAATGATTTAAATTAAAAAAGCTACTTATAAGTAGGAATTTATAAGTGGTAACCTAATAGGAGCCTATTGTTTTATTTTACTTCATGAAAAGCAAAGGTAAAATCACTTCAAAAAAGAAGGCCGATGAGTTGACCTCTGAGGATTTGCTTAAGAAACTGGGCAAAAGAATTAAAACCCTAAGAATTAAGGAAGGACACACCAGTTATGAATACTTTGCGTATGAACACGATATTCCCAGAGCCCAATTTGGTAGATATGAACAGGGGCAGTGTAAGCTCCCCTATAACTCGGCCATTTAAAAGTTGACAAAATTGTTAACTTTAAACCAAGGAGGTCGATTATGAAAAAAACAAGATTCACCGAAACACAAATTGTAAAAGCTATTCAGGAACATGAAAATGGCAGGGATGCTAAAGAACTCTGCAGAGAGTTAGGTGTTAGCACTGCTGCTTTTTACAAATGGCGACAACGCTATGGAGGATTAGATGTGAACGAACTCAAAAGAGTCAAGGAACTTGAGGACGAGAACAATCGTTTGAAGCGGATGTATGCCAATTTAAGTTTAGTACATGAAGCATTAAAGGATGCTGTTGCAAAAAAGCTTTAACGCCTGATGATAAAGGCAGCTTGGCTGAACACATGATAACCGAACATGGAATCAGTCAACGTCAGGCATGTAAAGTAGTAAGTCTGCCCAGAAGTAATGTGCAATACAAACGTAAACCCAAACGGGATGAACCAGTAATTGATCAGCTTAAAGAGTTGGTAGATAAACATCCATCAATTGGTTTTTGGCAGAGTTATTACAGGATCCGGCGAAAAGGTTTTAACTGGAACCACAAAAAAGTGTACCGTGTATACACAGAAATGAAACTCAATATCAGAAGGCGTTACAAAAAACGCTTACCGGCAAGAGTAAAACAGGCATTGTATCAACCGGCTGCATTGAATGAGGTATGGAGTATTGATTTTATGAGCGACACCTTATGGGATGGAAGGCGTTTTAGGTTATTGAACATTATTGATGATTACAACAGGGAGGTATTACATATTGAAACCGATTTGTCGTTACCAACACTAAGGCTGATTAGGGTGCTGGAGTATTTGAAAGAGTTCAGGGGCCTGCCTCAGATCATTCGGGTTGATAATGGTCCCGAATTTATCTCACACCGCTTAGACATGTGGTGTAAGGAACACAAGATCAGCCTGGCTTTTATACAACCAGGTAAGCCCATGCAAAATGGTTTTGTAGAAAGGTGCAATGGAAACATCAGAAAGGAATTATTAAATGCCTTTGTTTTTAACAACCTGAATGATGTTCGACAAAAAGCGGAGGAATGGAGGCTGGATTACAACTGTTCAAGACCACATCAATCGCTGGGCTTTGTTCCACCGGTTGAGTTTATTTAATCCGTTTCCCATGTTAAACAAAAAAGAAAATATTATACTTTTGAGTGGCACGAATTTAAGGGGAGCTTACACTTTCATGTTGCTGCATTCCCAGAAGGAACATGGAATACTTTCTTTGAGGCTGTTGAAAATTATGCCACAGATGAGTTTAAATGGCCTAAACCCTTATTCTTATTTCAACCAAGTTTTAATACCCCATTTCCTGCAACAACAAATCTTTTTTTAAAATAGATTAGAACTTTAGATTTTTAATTGTTTGCAGAATATAATACGAGGCAATCGCGGAGACCGATGACGGCGTAAGGTCTAAGCTTAGTATGGACGAACTTTAGTTTTATTGGAAATATCACTAAACCTTTTTTGATAAGCTTGTTCTATAAATTCTTCTGGATTTTTTACGAAGTCTTCCCATTTGGCTAAAATACAATATCTCTCTTCGTCTTCCCAACAGCATTTTGTATTTGTACTGTTCTGAACATAATAATTACAACTAAACTCTTTAATAACTGTCCAATCATTTATCCATACAACATCAGGGCTCTTTCCACATGAACATAAGTATTGTTCTCCAAATATAGCTTGAGTCATTGAGGGCAAAACGATACCTAAAATTCCATTTTGAGTATTCCCAACTCCATGATAAAGCGAAGCTTGTAGTTCACGTTTTATAAACCTTTGCTCGAATGTCCCTTTAATTTCTGAACTATTTGCTCCAATCAAATGAATTGTTACAGTAGAATCGCAAAGATAATCTCGCTGAATACACTGCATTATGTAGTCTTCATCAAATGAATTAATAGGTTCATTTAAAGATTTATCTACCATATCAATTTTTAAAACGTCTTGAATATATTTTTTATAATCAATGTCTTCAGTCTTGAATGATATAAAACATTTTCTACCCATAAGCATTTACTATTTATTAATTTAAAAAGCCCCTGCATTTCTGCAAGGGCTTCTATTTTTCATTTCTTATTTTACTTCCTCAAAAGGCACATCCTCCACTTTACTTTCGCTATTCTGCGGCTGTGGTTCAGCACCACCGCCTTCAGCGCCGGGTTGTGCACCACCTGCATCTTGTGTGGCTTTGTACATATCTTCACTGGCGGCTGTCCAGGCGGCGTTCATTTCGGTCATGGCTGTATCAATAGCTGCCAGGTCCTGTGCTTTGTGTGCTTCTTTTAATTTGGTTAAAGAACTGTCAATAGCGCCTTTTTTATCGGCAGGTATCTTGTCGCCATATTCTTTCAGTTGCTTTTCTGTCTGAAAAATTAAACTGTCGGCACCGTTTATTTTTTCAACTTTTTCTTTTTCCAGTTTATCAGCTTCTTCATTGGCTTTGGCATCGTTCTTCATCTTTTCAATTTCTTCCTTGCTTAAGCCGCTGCCGCTTTCAATGCGTATTTTTTGTTCTTTACCGGTGCCTTTGTCTTTGGCGGTAACGTGTAAGATACCGTTGGCATCAATATCAAATATCACTTCTACCTGCGGTACACCACGTGGTGCAGGCGGTATGCCATCCAGGTTAAACATACCCAGGCTCTTGTTCTGTGTGGCCATGGGGCGCTCGCCCTGTAATACATGTATCTGCACGCCGGGCTGGTTATCGCTGGCAGTTGAGAACACTTCCGATTTTTTGGTTGGGATGGTGGTGTTGCTGTCAATCAATCTTGTCATTACACCGCCCATGGTTTCAATACCCAGGCTAAGTGGTGTAACATCCAGCAACAATACATCTTTAATATCGCCGCTGAGTACTGCACCCTGTATGGCCGCACCTACTGCTACTACCTCATCGGGGTTAACACCACGGTTTGGTTTTTTACCAAAGAATTTTTCTACTATCTCCAGTACTTTAGGTATACGGCTGCTGCCACCCACCATGATGACTCTCATCAATTTCTGATGTTTGCATACCGGCATCTTTCAATGCCTGCTCACATGGTTTTAAGCAACGCTCAAATAATTTGTCGGCCAGTGCTTCAAATTTTGCACGGGTTAATTTTTTAACCAAGTGTTTGGGCACACCATCAACCGCTGTTACGTAAGGCAGGTTAATTTCTGTTTCTGTTGAAGAAGACAGTTCAACCTTTGCTTTTTCTGATGCTTCTTTTAAACGCTGTAAAGCCATTGGGTCTTTACGCAGGTCGATGGCTTCGTCGGCTTTAAATTCATCAGCCAGCCAATCCATGATTACTTTATCAAAATCATCACCACCCAGGTGGGTATCTCCGTTTGTACTTTTTACTTCAAATACACCATCACCCAGTTCCAATACCGAGATATCGAATGTACCACCACCCAAATCAAATACGGCTATTTTATGGTCTTTACCACCTTTATCCAAACCATAAGCCAAAGCGGCTGCGGTTGGTTCGTTTACCACACGGCGCACATTAAGGCCGGCAATTTCACCGGCTTCCTTGGTTGCCTGGCGCTGGGCATCGTTAAAGTAAGCAGGCACGGTAATTACCGCATCGGTTACTTCGGCACCCAGGTAATCTTCGGCCGTTTTCTTCATTTTCTGCAGCACCATGGCGCTAATTTCCTGTGGGGTATATTGTCTGCCATCTATGTCAATACGCACGGTATTATTGTCACCTTTTACCACTTTATAGCTCCAATGGCTGATTTCTTCGGTTACTTCATCAAAGCGGCGGCCCATAAAACGCTTTACGCTGCTGATGGTGTTGTGGCTGTTGGTAATGGCCTGGCGTTTGGCAGGATCGCCCACTTTACGCTCGCCATTTTTAAGAAAAGCCACTACCGACGGGGTTGTACGGCGCCCTTCTTCATTTGCAATAACCACCGGCTCGTTGCCTTCCATAACGGAAACGCAGCTGTTGGTGGTTCCTAAGTCAATTCCTATGATCTTTCCCATGATATAAATTTTTGTTGTTCAATGGTATTTGGCAATGATTATGCCATTTGGGAATTTGTGCAATTTTGGCAGGGATGGAACACGGATTGCCTGTCCCGACTTTTCGGGAACGCTCATTAGACAGATTTACAGGATCTTATTATTATCAAACTGTTTTCTGCAAAAGCACCAAACATGGCTGCTATCTTACGAATTCATTACATTTGAAAATATAAAAACAAATCATGGCTTTCATCAACTACAATACAAAAAACAAAGCAACTATTTTTCCGGGTATACAAAGTGCAATGGAGCATTCCGATCAGTCCACATTCGGATGTGTAAGCCTGGAAGCCGGTGTAATTGCACCCATACACAGCCATCCGCATGAGCAATGGACCTATGTTTTAGAAGGCGAAATGGAATTTACTTTAAATGGAGAAACACAATTGCTGCTGCCGGGCATGGGCGCTTTTATTGCTTCCAATGTTTTGCATGGAGCCAAAGCTGTTACTGCCTGCAAAGTGATTGATGTGTTTACGCCGGTGAGAGAAGATTATAGGGAATTAGGAATGCAGAATTAGGAATTATGAATCAGGAGCCAGTATGCATGGGCATTCCTAATTCCTAATTCATAATTCCTAATTGTTTTTAGTTTTAAATGTAAAATGTTTCTGGCTAAGATAACTGATGGTAACAATGATAACCGTGGTAATGCACTGGCTTAAAAACGGCCACCAGCCAAACATCTCTACAAATATCTTCAGAATAAAATAGTTAAGTGCAAGGTTAAACACAAATGATAAGCCGTACCTGAAAAGCTGAATTCTTCCTCTTAAATTAGAATCTACAAAAACTACGTAGCGCATCAGTAAAAACCCAACTGCAAAATTTACACAAAAGGAAATGAAGAGAGCGGCATTGTGTGGTTTTAAAGTGTAAAAGCCCAGCTCTACATTTTCGAGTTTAAAAACATATACCAGTAATATTTTAAAAAGCGCCAGTCCTAATACGGTATTGGCTCCGCCACAGGCTGCATAACGAAAAGTCTGTTCCGGCATAAACCTGCGGAACGGCGGATAAAAAAAATCGATGAACGCTATGATCTTGTCTTTTTTCAAAAGTTATAAGTTGTAAGTCGTAAGTTGTAAGTTGTAAGTACTGAGAGGCTGACCAAACTTATGACTTACAACTTATAACTTCATACTAACTATAAAGTTCTTCCCTCGCTTCCTTCACCCTTTCATCGGCCAGGTATTCATCGTAAGTCATCAGTTTATCGATCATACCTTTTGGTGTAAGCTCAATAATACGGGTGGCAACGGTTTGCATAAACTGGTGATCATGCGTGGTTAATAAAATAACACTGTTGTAGGCCACCATATTATCGTTGAAAGAAATGATACTCTCCAGGTCGAGGTGGTTTGTTGGTTCATCCAGAATAAGCACATTGGGGTTTTGCAGCATCATCTTGCTGATCATGCAACGCACTTTTTCACCTCCGCTTAACACATTGGTCTTCTTTAAAATTTCATCGCCGCTGAAAAGCATTTTGCCTAAAAAGCCACGTAAGAAATCCTCATCCACATCCTTGGTGCCGGGTGGCACATATTGGCGCAACCAATCCATTAAGTTCAACTGACTACCTTCAAAATATTCGCTGTTATCGTTGGGTAAATAAGCGGTGGTAACGGTTGTACCCCATTCGTAGGTTCCGCTGTCTGCTTTCATGCGGCCGTTTATCACTTCAAAAAAACTGGTAAGTGCAATCGGGTCACGGCTAAGGAACGCAATCTTATCGCCCTTCTGAATATCAAATTTTATCCTGTCGAAAATTGTTTTGCCTTCAATCTGTAATTTAAGATTATCAACTTTTAAAATCTCATTACCAACTTCCCTATCCTGCTTAAAAATAATGCCGGGATATTTTCTGTTACTCGGTTGTATCTCTTCAATAACCAGTTTTTCCAAAGCCTTTTTACGGGATGTGGCCTGTTTACTTTTAGAGGCATTGGCACTGAAACGGGCAATGAATTCAAGCAGGTCCTTGCGCTTGTCTTCCATCTTCTTGTTCTTATCGCCCAGCTGCCTGGCCGCCAGTTGAGAACTCTCGTACCAGAACGAATAGTTACCGGTGTACACTTTTATCTTGCTACGGTCCACATCGGCCACGTGGGTACAAACCGCATCCAAAAAGTGACGGTCGTGACTTACCACCAACACAATATTCTGATAATCGGCCAAAAAATTCTCCAGCCAGCTGATGGTTTCCACATCCAGGTTATTGGTAGGCTCATCCAGCAATAAAATATCGGGATTGCCAAAAATGGCCTGAGCCAGCAACACCCTTACTTTAATGTTGGCTGCAATATCTTTCATCAGCGTTTGGTGCAGTTCATCCTTCACACCCAGGTCGCTCAGCAAAGTAGCGGCATCGCTTTCGGCAGTATAGCCGCCCATTTCGCCAAACTCATGCTCCAGGTCGCCGGCTTTAATACCATCGGCTTCGGTAAAATCTTCTTTGGCATACAGGGCATCTTTTTCCTGCATGATCTTCCACATTTTTTTGTGGCCCATCATTACCGTACTTAAAACGGTGGTATCATCAAAAGCAAACTGGTTCTGGTTTAAAACCGCCATGCGCTCGCCGGGCGTAATATCAATGGTTCCCTTGTTGGGTTCAATTTCGCCACTGATAATTTTTAAAAAAGTAGATTTACCGGCTCCGTTGGCACCAATGATACCATAACAGTTTCCTTTGGTAAAACTGATGTTCACTTCGTCGAACAAAACCCGTTTGCCATAGGCCAGGGTTATATTATTTGCACTTATCATAATTGTAAAAAAGAGCGCAAAGATAGGGTTCGATTTTGGATTTTAGATTGCCGATTTTAGATTTGTAGAGCACAATACGCCCTTTAGGAGGCTGTTGCCAATTGCTTATTGCCAATTGCCGATTATCTTTGCCGCATGTCAATAGTCAGCATTTTACAGAAAAGCACCATCGAAAGTTTATCGGCTTTATACAATCAATCCTTTACAGATAAGGATTTTCAGATAAACCAGACCAAGCCCGAATTTGAGGGAGATTATACCGTGGTGATGTTCTCACTGGTTAAATCATTGAAATTATCACCCGATGCTATCGGCAACCAGCTTGGTGATCATCTTACTAAAAATTACCCGCAGTTTTTTACAGCTTACAATATTATTAAAGGCTTTTTAAACCTTACCGTGGCTGATGCTTATTGGCAGGATCTGCTCCATAAAAACTACAACGATATCTGCTACGGCAAAAAAGCATTGAATGGGAAGAAAGTAATGGTGGAATATGCATCGCCAAACACCAACAAACCTTTGCACCTGGGACATTTAAGAAATATTTTTTTAGGATGGAGTGTGGCTGAAATTTTAAAAGCCAATGGTTACGAAGTGGTGAAAAGCTGCATTGTAAACGACCGTGGTATACATATTTGTAAAAGCATGATTGCCTGGCAGATGTTTGGCAACGGCGCTACGCCTGAAAGTACCGGTGTAAAAGGCGATCATCTTGTTGGGGAGTATTATGTAAAGTTTAATGATGTTTATAAAGAACAGGTTGCTGAATTGATTGCTGCCGGCAAAACAAAAGACGAAGCAGAGAAAGAAGCTCCCATTATGAAAGCAACGCAACAGATGTTGCTTGATTGGGAAGATGGAAAACCGGAAGTGATGGAACTCTGGAAAACCATGAACGGCTGGGTGTATGCAGGTTTTGATGTTACCTATAACAGCATTGGCGCCGACTTTGACAAAACTTATTACGAAAGCAACACTTACCTGTTGGGAAAAGATATTGTGCAGCAGGGCATGGATAAAAAAGTGTTTTATCAAAAACCCGATAACAGTATCTGGATTGATCTTACAGCCGAAGGGCTGGATGAAAAAATTGTGCAGCGTAGCGATGGCACTTCGGTTTACATAACACAGGATATTGGTTTAGCCTTACAAAAATACGAGCAATATAAAATTGACCAGAGCATTTATGTAATTGGCAACGAGCAGAACTACCACATGAAAGTGCTGCAGTTAATTTGCCAGAAACTGGGCATGCCCAATGCCGATAATATTTATCATTTGAGTTATGGTATGGTGGAATTAACCAGCGGCAAAATGAAAAGCCGTGAAGGAACCGTGGTGGATGCAGATGATATTGTGGAAGAGATGATCACCACATCGCAGCAACATACCGAAGAACTGGGTAAGGTAAAAGATTTTACTGCAGAAGAACTTACAGCATTGTACAATACCATTGGTTTGGGTGCTATGAAATTTTACCTGCTGCGTGTTGACCCTAAAAAGACAATGGTATTCAACCCGGCCGAGAGTATAGATTTTCATGGATTTACCGGCCCGTTTGTGCAGTACACGTATGCAAGAATAAAAAGCATATTAAGAAAGCAGGCAGAAGTTATGACGACGGACAACGGACAACAGACAACGGACAATGATTTACTGAATGCAGAAAAAGAAGTTATAGTTGTTGCAGAGCAATATGGTTCCATAATAGAGCAGGCTGCGCAGGAGCACAACCCATCTGTTATTGCCAATTATGTTTTCCATCTTGCCAAAACATTCAATTCTTTTTACTCAGAGCTTTCTGTTGCCAATGCAGAAACAGAAGATAAAAAACAGCTTCGGTTAAAAATATCTTTATTAACTGCAAATGTTTTAAAGAGTGGGATGCAGTTGCTGGGAATTAATGTGCCGGAGAGGATGTAATTCAATCCATGCAGCAACCAGTTAAAAATAATTGTCTTAATTAAAAAAACTTCTGGCTATGTTTAAATATTTTATCTTCTCATTTGCATTACTTGCTTTTATCGGTTGTAAAAAAAATGAATGTGCTCCAAAAATTTCACCCTGCATGCAGGCACAGATAGACTCTTCGCTGGTAAAAACAAAAGGTTCGCTCTATAACAGGATTGATGCCTATAAATACCAGGGAAATAAAGTCTACCTGTATCATCATGGTTGCTGCGACAGGTACAATGAATTGAAAGATGAGCATTGCAACTACCTCTTCGCACCTTCAGGAGGAATTGGCGGAGGTGGTGACGGCACTCATCCGAATTTTTATAACGATGCTACATTCATATCTACCATTTGGGTTGATCCACGGCCTTAAATAAAGAACCCGCTTTTTTGTAATAAAAAACAAAAAAGTGGGTTCTCCTAAAAATATCCCGTACCGGAAAGCAGGTAACTAAAATTTCGGCGTTACTCCCATTTCATAAAAAATAAAGGAATAAATATCCGCTGTGGTTTCAATATTCTTTTTGGTATTGCTGGCGCCATGGCCGCTGTTGGTATCAATGCGAATCAGCACCGGGTTTTTGCCTTTGTATTTTTCCTGTAATTCAGCAATGTATTTAAATGAATGCGCAGGCACTACCCTGTCATCATGATCGGCTGTTGTTACCAATGTAGATGGATAGTTTGCCGAAGCACTGATATTGTGCAGCGGAGAAAAAGCATACAGATTTTTAAAATTCTTTTCATCCATTTCGCTGCTGCCGTAATCAGCTATCCAGTTAAAGCCAATAGTGAATTTATGAAAGCGCAGCATGTCCATAACTCCCACTTGCGGTATGGCAACTCTAAACAGATCGGGCCGCTGATTCATTACCGCACCAACCAATAAACCGCCATTACTGCCACCACGCATGGCCAGCCTGGCGCTGCTGGTATATTTTTCTTTGATGAGGTATTCGCCTGCGGCAATAAAATCATCAAATACATTTTGTTTGTTGAGCAGCATGCCTGCCTTGTGCCATGCTTCGCCATACTCGCCACCACCACGCAGGTTAGCCTGGGCATATATACCGCCTGCATTTAAGAAGGGCAGCAACGTAGCGCTGAAACCGGGATTCAGGTTTATATTGAATCCTCCGTAACCATATAATAAAGTAACATTGCTGCCGTCTTTCTTAATGCCTTTTTTGCTGATGATGAACATCGGAATTTTTGTGCCGTCTTTTGATGTATAAAAAACCTGTTTGGTTTCATAATCGGCCGGGTTAAAAGCGACTTCCGGTTTACGGAATTCTGAACTTTTGCCGGTTGCAACTTCATACTTATAAATAGTAGGAGGAAAAGTGAAAGAAGTAAAAACATAGAACAGGAATTTATCATCACGATCACCACCCATGCCACTGCCATTGCCCAATGCAGGGTATTTAACTTCTCCCAATTGCTTTCCGCCCAGGTCGTACACATAGGTACGGGAAGTAACATCTTTTAAATAAGAAACAAATAATTTTCCACCTCCTGTGCTTGCATTTTGCAGCGGTTCTTTTGTTTCAGCAATAATGTTGGTTGCTTTTTTCAGATCGGGGTTTTTAATATCAACCGCAATCACTCTTCCGTTGGGAGCTCCAGCGTTGGTTTGTATTAAAAATTTGTCGGCAGTATTTTCTATAATGCCATAATCATCATTTGTTATATCCGGTACAACGGGATAAAATTTTCTTTCTTTCGCCGTAAGATCCATGGCGTAGATCGCATTACCATCAAGGCCTTTACTACGGTCGCTTAAAGTGAGGTACAGAAATTTTTCATCCTCGCTGGTAGAGGCAGTATGAAAACGCAGGGGATTATTTTTGTCTTCGTAAATAAGTTTATCAGCGCTCTGCGCCGTGCCTACTTTATGATACCAGACCTGGTGGTTCTCATTCTTTACACTCAATGCGCTGGCACCCTGCACGGGTGCAGGATAGCGGCTGTAATAAAAGCCATGCGCTTCCCAGGCCGCACCGCTTACTTTTACCCATTCAATTTTATCATCCAGGTTTTTACCGGTGGCCATATCCCGTACATAAAAAGTTTGCCAGTCGCTGCCACCTTCGCTTAAACCTACGATGGCATAAGCTCCGTCCTTGGATAAATTAAAAACTGTCATTCTTGTGGTTCCTTCTTTGCTTAGTTTGTTGGGATCTATTACTTCTTCCACAGTACCATCCAGTCCTTTCTGGCGATAGAGTACCGATTGGTTTTGCAATCCATCATTCTTATAAAAATAAAACCATTCGCCATTGCGGAACGGGGCAGAATATTTAGGGTAATTAAAAACTTTTTCAATCGCTTCCTGAAAATTTTTACGGTAAGGTATTTTATCCAGGTAACCGAAGGTTACTTTATTTTCTTCTGTAACCCATGCCTTGGTCTCTTCACTTTTATCATCTTCCAGCCAGCGGTAAGGGTCATTCACTTTTGTACCGAAGTAGGTATCGGTCTGTTCTGTTTTTCTGGTAGTTGGGTAGGTAAATTGTGCCATTGTATTTGCTGCAAAAAGAAGTGCAGTTAGTGTTAAAAGTAATTTCATAAAAAAAATTTTTACTAAGATAGGAAATTTGACTTGCCGAATATTATATTACGCCTGGTGCAAATTCTAAATACCCGTTCAAAACTTATAAACAGGCATTTGACACAGTTACTGTGTATTTTCGACACATAAAATCAAAGCATTTGCCTTATTTTTGGCAGATGGAAAAGAAGGTTACAAAGATTGGAGTACTTACATCGGGTGGCGACAGCCCCGGTATGAATGCCTGTATACGGGCTGTTGTACGTACAGGAATACATCATGGACTGGAAGTTTTTGGCATCATGCGTGGGTATACCGGTATGGTGGAAGATGACATTATACGCATGGAAAGCCGCAGTGTGGCCAATATCATTCAGCGTGGCGGTACTATTTTAAAAACATCACGCTGTAAAGAGTTTTTTACGCCCGAAGGGCGAAAAAAAGCCTACGAAAATTTAAAAAAACATGGTATTGATGGCCTGGTGATCATTGGCGGCGATGGCAGCTTCCGTGGTGCACAAATCTTCAGCAATGAATTTGATATTCCCTGCATTGGTTTACCCGGCACCATTGATAAAGATATTGCAGGCACCGATTTTACTATTGGTTTTGACACCGCTGTAAATACCGCCGTTGAAGCTATTGATAAAATACGTGATACTGCCGATGCACACGACCGTTTATTTGTTATTGAGGTAATGGGCCGTGATGCCGGCTATATTGCACTGCACAGCGGCATTGCAACCGGTGCCGAAAATATTCTGATACCGGAACGCAAAACAGAAATTGAAAAGATCATTACACAGCTTGAAGAAAAAGAAAGGCGGCGTAAATTGGTTAATTTAATTGTTGTTGCCGAAGGCGATGAATTTGGCGGTGGCAATGAAGTGGCCAGGGTGTTAAAATCACGCATGCCATTGCTGGAAGTAAGGGTTTGTATTTTAGGTCATATTCAACGTGGTGGTTCGCCCAGTTGTTTCGACAGGCTGATTGCAAGCCGCATGGGATATCATGCAGTTGAGTCGCTGGTAGAAGGCAGGAACAATGTTTTTATCGGAATTGTAAATAATAAAATTAATTATATACCGCTTGATGAAGCCATCAAGAAAAAGCAACGCATCAGTGAAGAATGGCTGAAGATCGTTAAAATACTGGCAACGTAAAGGAAAGTTGCAGGGGGAATAGCTGCAAGGGGAAGTAATTAAATTCAGACGACACTCCTTTTATAAAATCTGCCCCTTGAAGCTTGTAACTTGCAGCTAATACCAAAACACATTAATAAATCAACCCACAAAATAAATGAGCAAAAACATTGACAAATACCTGCATCATAATATGGATAAAGAAGCAGGCATTGCACACTCTCAGAAAAAAACAAAAATTGTAGCTACTGTTGGCCCGGCCTGCGATACGCTTGAAAAATTGCTTGAACTGGCCAAAGCCGGCGTGAATGTTTTCAGGCTGAATTTTTCTCACGGCTCTTACGAAAATAAAAAAGAGATCATTGAACATATCCGCACTATCAACAAATCGCAGCCAATTAATATTGCCATTTTGGGCGATCTGCAGGGCCCGAAATTACGGGTGGGCGATCTTGAAAACGGACAGGTGGAACTGGTTGAAGGTGCCGATATTATTTTCAGTACCGAAAAACAAATTGGCACAAAAGACAAAGTATATGTCTCTTATCCAAACCTTACCACCGATGTAAAAGTTGACGAACGTATTTTTTTGGACGACGGTAAAATGGAAGTAAAGGTTAAATCCATTTTGAATGAAAAAGAGATCCTGGTAAGCATTACCATTGGCGGTACGTTGCTCCCCAAAAAAGGCGTTAACCTGCCCGATTCGGAACTGACCATGCCTTCGATGACCGAAAAAGATTATGCCGATCTTGAATTTATTATTGAAAATAACCTTGACTGGGTGGCGCTTTCATTCGTTAGAAGAAAACAGGATATAGTTGAACTGAAAAAAATAATATCCGACAAAAAAAGTAAAATAAAAGTTATTGCAAAAATTGAGATGCCCGAGGCATTAAAAAACATACGTGACATTATTGTAGAAAGTGATGGCATTATGGTGGCCCGTGGCGATTTGGGGGTTGAAGTTCCGGTAGAGCAGGTACCTATTATACAGAAAGAACTGATCCGCAAAAGTATGCACCGTGCCAAACCGGTAATTGTGGCTACGCAGATGATGGAAAGCATGATGGACCGCACCAAACCAAACCGCAGTGAAGTAAGTGATGTGGCTAATGCTGTGCTGGAAGGTGCCGATGCAGTAATGCTCAGCGGCGAAACTGCCATGGGTGAATATCCTGTGCAGGTTGTAGAAACCATGGTACGCATCATTCTGGAAGTTGAAAAAACGGTGTACGATTATAACCGTGATGATATTCTTTCGCCACAACCCCACTCCCCTTCTTTTTTAAGCGATGCCATCTGTTACAGCGCCTGCAAACTGGCAAACGATACCAATGCACGTGCCTTGATTGGAATGACGCAAAGTGGCTACACCGCTTTTATGCTAAGCAGCTACAGGCCAAAAGCCCCTTTGTATATTTTCAGTAAAGAAAAAACATTGTTGGCTCAATTAAGTTTAAGCTGGGGTGTAAGGGCATTTTATTATGCCGAAGAAGAAAGCCTGGATGATATTATTTTTGACCAGATCAATATTTTAAAAGAACGTGGCTTTGTAGAAAAAGGAGATGTGGTAATAAACACCGGAAGCACCCCGGTTGAATTGCATCTGGCAACCAATACGGTTAAAGTATCTACAGTTGAATAATTGATAGTTGAAAGTTGAGAGTTAAGGTATCACTTTCAACTCTCAACTTTCAACTGTACCCTAATTCAAGCAGCAAATAATAATACCGGCAATAATATTTCCAACAATGGCATAGCCGGCATTAATTAAAAACAAACTTACCGGTTTCTTTTCGTACAGGTAGTTTACGCCTACAGCAGCAGCACTAAAGCAACAGCCGGTAAGGGCTCCCAGTTTTGCTCCGCTCATCCAGGTAGCAGTAATGTTTTCTATTTTACCGGCAAGAATTGCCAGAGCCAGGCATTGAACAAACATTAAAACCAGCGAACCGCCAAACATCATCCCCATTCCTTTTTTCGCATCCGGATTATTTACATCAATTTTCAGGTCAGCTATCCAGCGTTTGGCAAATAAAAGTTTGGAATACCATAATGCGCCCAGTACAAAATAAGCCAGGGTAGCAACTATTACAGCTATCCAGTTAATGTAATCAAATAAATGTGCCATGATTGAAAGTTTTAAGCCCCTCAATCCCCTGAAGGGGAAAAAAGCAGTTAAAGTATTAAATGATAAAATATTTTTTTAATTATCCTTACTCATAAACTGCAATAAATTCTTTTTAGCCTGGTTCTTTATTTTACGCTGAAAAAAACTATTCCAGCCCAGCAGCCATCCGCTGAAACCCAATGCCTGGCTGCTCCATTTATGCAGGCTGAATGCATCACTGTGCTCTGCGATCTTACCATCTGCAAAACGCATATTGGCTTTAATTTTATTGACAACCCTTTTCCCGGTCTTTGAAAAAGTATAGGTAGCCACCCAGTCGCAGGTACTATATTCATCATCCAGGTGTTGGATATTACCGTAGGTAAGCGAAAAATCTTTGGCATTTTTGCAAAGCATTTCCCACATGCTTCTTGCTTCATCACCGTTTAATAATCCAAATACAGGGTCAAAAAAAACAATATCATCAGCATAGCAGCTGTTCATACCTGCGTAGTCAAGTTTTTGAAACGAAGAATAAAATTTATTGATCAGCTCATCCCTGTTTGTACTCATAAACGGTATTGTTTCATTAAATTTAGCACTCAAATAATTATGAAATGAAAAAATATTTCTGCCTGCTGCTTTTCAGTATCCTGTTTATAACAAATATTACTGCCCAAAACAGCGATTCGCTTTGGGTACGTGAAAATTATTATAAGGTTGAAAAGATGCTGCCCATGCGTGATGGCATCAATTTGTTCACTGCTTTTTATATTCCTAAGGACACTACGGTAAAGCACCCTATCTTATTAAACCGTACACCTTATACCTGCTCACCTTACGGAGAAGATAAATTCAATCCACGTATTTATGAATCTTACTGGATCAATTATTTAAGAGAAGGATACATTATTGCCATACAGGATGTACGTGGCAAATTTATGAGCGAGGGAGAGTTTGTGGATGTGCGGCCCTTCAACCCAAATAAAAAAGGAAAAGAAATTGATGAAGCCAGCGATACCTACGATGCCATTGAATGGATGGTAAATAATGTGCCTTACAATAATAAACGTGTTGGTTGTTTTGGAATTTCTTACCCCGGCTTTTATGCAACCATGGCAGCGCTCAGCGGCCACCCGGCATTGAAAGCGGTGAGTCCGCAGGCGCCGGTTACCGACTGGTTCCAGGGCGATGACTTTCACCACAATGGTGCATTTATGCTGATGGATGGTTTTAGTTTTTACAGTGGCTTTGGCTTGCCAAGGCCCAAACCTACCAAAGACTGGACTCCCGGCTTTCGTGTTCCATCGCAGGATAATTATGATTTTTATTTGAAGACCGGCGCTTTAAAAAACTTCAGCAAAATTATGGGCGACAGTGTTGCTTTTTGGAAAGACCTGATGAATCATCCGGATAATGATGCCTGGTGGCAGGCACGCAATGCACGCAATTTTGTAACCAATATTAAACCGGCCATGCTGGTTGTGGGCGGCACTTTTGATGCCGAAGATTGTTTTGGCGCCTGGAATTTGTATAAAGCCATTGAAGAAAAAAGTAAAAACACCGATAACCGTTTGGTGATGGGACCCTGGTTTCATGGTGGCTGGGGCGGCCGTAGTGATGGCAGTTATCTGGGCAATGTACGTTTTGGAAAAAAGACAAGTGAGTTCTACCAAAAAAATATTGAATTCCCTTTCTTTAATTTTTATTTAAAGTTGAAAGGCACGGTACATGATATTGCCGAAGCAAATGTTTTCTTTACCGGCGAAAATGAGTGGAGAAGATTTAATGAGTGGCCTTCGAAGAATATAATTTTCGCAAATGCTTATTTAGAGGCCGGTAATGATGTAAAATTAGAATTGCCTGGAATGGATACAACCAGGAAAGGGAGAGCAAGCTTATATAATTTTGAGGAATACATCAGCGATCCGGCACACCCTGTTCCATATACAGAAGATATTGGTTTAGGCAGAACGAGAGAATACATGACAGATGACCAGCGCTTTGCAAGCCGCAGGCCTGATGTGCTGACATTTACTTCTGGTATTTTAGAGAATGACCTCACACTCGGCGGGCCATTAGTAGCAGATTTAAAAGTAAGCATCTCTACAACTGATGCCGATTTTGTAGTAAAGCTGATTGATGTTTTTCCGGATGAATATAAATATGATGAAAAAGATTTTGGGAAAGGAAATGGGCAGACATATCCTATGGGTGGTTACCAAATGCTGGTACGTGGCGAGATAATGAGAGGCCGTTACCGCAACAGTTTTGAAAAGCCGGAAGCTTTTACTCCCGGCAAAATAACTGAAGTGAAATATACACTACCTGATGTGGCGCATACATTTAAGAAAGGCCATAAGCTGATGATACAGATACAAAGCAGCTGGTTCCCTTTAGCCGACAGGAACCCGCAAAAATTTGTTGACATCTATAAATGCGATGACAGCGATTTTCAAAAAGCAACGATAAAAATTTATCATGATGCGGCGAATGCGAGTAAGATCATTTTACCTGTTTTAAAGAATTAAGATACACTATGAGAAAAATATTAGCGATTGCTTTATTGTTTAATTGTTCAATTGTTGTTGGACAGAACTTAAATATTGTGCCTACACCAGCTGAAGTTAAGATGGGTAAAGGATTTTCTGTGTTGAAAGAACCAATTAGTTTTATGCTCAACAATATGGGAGACAGTGGACCAAATGATGGCGAAGCGGTATTTGAGGAATATTTAAAAACTACTTACGGTACAAAAAGATTTCAGCACAAAGGCAAGCCTGACATTAACTTAATCACACAAATCACCTTTACCAATGAAAGTATAGAAAAAGAAAAGGGTTATTATGAACTGGAAATAAAAGATAATCATATATATATCGATGGTACGGCTTTAGGTAAATTTTATGCATTTGAAACCCTTAAACAAATGGTAACAGTAAATGCAAAAAATCAACTTGTAATTCCAAATTGTACAATTAAAGACTATCCCCGCTTCCCCTACCGCGGTATGCACCTCGACGTTTGCCGTCATTTCTTCCCGGTCTCTTTTGTAAAAAAATATATTGACTATTTAGCCGCTTATAAATTCAACACCTTTCACTGGCATTTAACCGAAGACCAGGGCTGGCGCATTGAAATAAAAAAATACCCGGAACTAACAACGATTGGTGCACAGAGAAACGGAACACTTATTGGCCGCTACCCCGGTAAAGGCAACGACAATAAACCCTATGGCGGTTTTTATACCCAGGCCGAAATTAAAGAAGTGGTTCAATATGCAAAGGAGAGATATATTGAAGTGATACCTGAAATTGAAATGCCCGGTCACAGCAGTGCCGCCATTGCAGCTTATCCGTGGCTGAGCTGTTTTCCGGCAAAGCCAACAGAAATTCCGGCAAAGATGATCTCACAAAAAAGTATGGATGAACAAAAAGCCGGAAGAATAAAATTAGTGCAGGAAACCTGGGGCGTATTTGATGATGTGTTTTGCGCAGGAAAAGATTCCACTTTAAAATTTTTAGAAAATGTGATCGACGAAGTGATCAAACTCTTTCCTTCAAAATATTTTCATATTGGTGGAGATGAAAGCCCAAAAACACATTGGAAGATCTGTCCGGCATGCCAGAAAAGAATGAAAGACAATAACCTGAAAGACGAACATGAATTGCAAAGCTGGTTTGTGCAGCGCATAGAAAAATACCTGAACAACAAAGGTAAAACAATCATCGGCTGGGATGAAATACTGGAAGGCGGCCTGGCACCCAATGCAGTTGTAATGAGCTGGCGTGGCGAAAAAGGCGGCATTGAAGCAGCCAAACAAAAACACCAGGTAATCATGACCCCCGGCAACCCGGTTTATTTTGATCATACACAAAGTAAAAATGAAGACAGTGTAACATTTGGTGGCTACAACCCCATTGAAAATGTATATGCTTACGAACCGGTTTCTAAAGAACTGAATGCCGAAGAAGGAAAATATATTTTGGGTGCACAAGCCAATATGTGGACAGAATACCAGAGCAATACACGGAATATAGAATACCAGTTATTCCCCCGCATAACTGCACTGAGTGAGGTTTTATGGAGCCCGAAAGAAAAAAGAGACTGGAAAGATTTTGAAAGAAGATTGCCGGTAATTTTTGAGAGATTGGATAAGCAGGGGATTAATTATAGCAAGGCGTATTATGATTTGAAGGCGACAGTAATGCCGACTGAAAATTATGATGGTGTTTTGTGGAAACTTGAGAGCAAATCCACCAGTGCCTCTATTTATAAGGCAGAGAAATCGCAGTATGCTTATAACCCTTACACAAGCCCAATTAAGATAAATGAATCAAAAACGATTTCTGCAAGACTTGATGTACCCACGACTGAGAAAGTTGCGGGAATGGATGTTTGGCAAACAGTTGCTAAAATCAGTCAATCATTCAGTTTCAACAAAGCCACCGGCAAAAAAATTACCCTTAAAACTGAGGCCGATAAAAAATATCCCGGCGATGGTGCTTTTACCTTGGTTAATGGTGTGCAAAATGAAAAAGGCATTGCCAGGTCATCCGAATTTTTAGGATTTAACGGAACTGATATGGATGCGATCATTGATCTTAAAAATGAAATGGATATCAGCCAGGTTACCGTTCATGTACTTGAACAAAATGGAAGCTGGATATATTTACCATCGCAGGTGGAAGTAACTTATATCCCCGATGTAGATTTTACAGAAGCAGACCTGAAAAAATTTCCGAAAGAAACAAAGCTTGTTGATCCGGTAAAAGATAAAGGTGCCAAAACGATCACTGTTGGCAGCAACCAAAAATGCCGGTATATAAAAGTTACAGCAAAAAATTATGGCATTATTCCCGTTGGTAATCCGGGTTCGGGAAACCCTGCATGGCTTTTTGTAGATGAGATTGAAGTGCTGTAAAAAATCAGCCGGTAAGCCTGGAAATAAGCAAAACGTCTTCCCGGCTTACCGGCAATAAATACTTTCGGTAAAAAAATAATGCTGTAATTTTATACAACTCCTGTTGCATATGACTAAAATAGACCTCACCGATTCTCTCGAAAAAATTCCGGTAAAAATATTTCCCGACTCCGGCTCGGGCTCTGCATTTGTTGCCAAAGAGATTGCAGCACTTATTAAAGAAAAAGAAGCCGAAGGTAAAAAACCTGTCATTGGCTTGGCAACGGGTTCATCGCCCAAAACATTATATGCCGAGCTGGTGCGTATGCATAAAGAAGAAGGCCTGAGTTTTAAGAATGTCATCACCTTCAATCTTGATCAGTATTACCCCATGGATAAAGATGCGCTGCAGAGTTACCATTATTTCATGCGTAAGAATTTATTTGAGCAAACCGATATTGACCCAAATAATTATCACCTGCCCGATGGTATGATACCAAAAGACAAAGTGAAAGAGCATTGCATCAGTTACGAAAAACAAATTGAAGATGCAGGCGGACTTGACATGCAGATACTGGGCATTGGTGTTAATGGCCACATTGGTTTTAACGAACCCGGCAGCAGTATCAACTCAAAAACAAGGTTGATCAGTTTAGATAACAGCACCCGCATTGCCAATGCCTACGAGTTTGGTAATATGACACAGGTACCACGTATGGCCATCACCATGGGCATCAATACCATCTTAAAATCTAAAAAAATAATTTTAATGGCCTGGGGCCAGACAAAAGCCCCGGTAATTAAAAAAGCGGTGGAAGATATTGATACCGAAGATCTGCCTGCTTCGCTTTTGCAGAATCATGATGATTGCATGTTTGTAATTGACGAGACATGTGCCAGCGAATTAACCCGCATTAAGAGTCCTTGGCTTACAGGCGAATGTGAGTGGACCAACACGATGATAAAACGTGCCGTGGTAAATCTGGCAATGAAACTGAATAAGCCCGTTTTAAGTTTAACTAATATTGATTACAACGATAATGGCCTCAGCGACCTGCTGGTAGAAAAAGGTGATGCTTATGAAATAAATCTGCAGGTTTATTATTTATTAAGAGACAGTATTACCGGATGGCCGGGCGGAAAAGTATCTGAATACCGCACCAATCATCCTGAACGAAATGAACCATTCCCAAAAAAAGTGGTGCTCTTCTCCCCTCACCCCGATGACGATATCATCAGCATGGGCGGTACTTTCATGCGCCTGCACGACCAGGGACATGATGTACATGTGGCTTACCAGACCAGCGGCAATATTGCAGTTACCGATGAGTTTGTAACCCGCTTTATTGACTTTGCTGTAGGTTTCGAAAGTATGTTTGACATAGATGAAACCAAGAGCAAAAATATACTGGATGAAGCCACCGCTTTTTTAAAAATAAAAACAAGCAGCGAAAAGGACACCGAAGCCATACGTGCCATTAAAGGATTGATTAGAAGATGCGAAGCCAAAGCCACCTGTAAATATGTTGGGTTGAAAAATGAACAGATACATTTTATGAACCTGCCTTTTTATGAGACAGGCACCATCGAAAAAAATCCAATGGGTGAAGCAGATGTGCAGAAAACCATTGACCTGTTGAATGAAATAAAACCGCAGCAGATTTATTGCGCAGGCGATTTTGCCGATCCGCATGGCACACACAAAGTTTGTTTTGATGTGGTGATTGAAGCCTTACACAGAATAAAATCTACAGGTGCTGCATGGATCAACGACTGCTGGCTCTGGCTGTACAAAGGCGCCTGGCAGGAATGGGATATTACCGAAATTGAAATGGCCATACCCATGAGCCCGGACCAGGTGGTGAAAAAACGCCATGGTATTTTTATACACCAGTCGCAAAAAGACAGTGTGCCTTTCCAGGGAAGTGATGACCGTGAATTCTGGCAGCGTGCCGAAGAGCGCAATGCAAATACTGCACAGTTGTATGCCCGCTTGGGCCTTACCCAATACGCTGCCATGGAGGCTTTTGTAAGGTGGAAATTTTAATATATGATAATGTGTGCGTAACCTCTTTGTAGGTGCAGACTGCGTTTGAAAGATTTTAATTATCTTGAGAGCACAAAAACTGCCAATTATACTGCAATGAAGAAACTTTTACTTACGCTTACCATAATATTTTTTGTTTCTGGCTTAAAAGCACAAAATATATTTTCTTTTCAGTGTTCAAGAGATACTACCATCAGTTGCCCTACTGTCTGTTTTTCTTTACATGCAAAAACCTGTGACCTCAGGCAATTTGCTTCAGGTGCAACATATTCTATAAACCCGCTAACAGGTACGCCGGGCGCCTGCTTTAATCCTTATGTAGATCCGGGTGCCCCGGGAAATCCTATTACACTTAATATTGACGACAGATACTCTGCTGTGATACCTTTAGGTTTTAATTTTCCTTTCTTTGGTACTGTTTATAATTCTGTTGTTGTAAGTACAAATGGTTATATATCTTTTGATGTGAGCCTTGCCGGCGGCACTTCTCATTGGCAGATGTTAGGCGATTTACCTACTGCTTCATACGACCGGGCTTTAATTATGGGACCCTATCACGATCTGGATCCCAGCGAACCCACATCTCCAACTCAACAAATTAAGTACGACATAATAGGAACAGCACCACACAGAAGATTTGTTTTTTCATTTTATAAAGTACCCTTGTTTAACTGTGCCAGCTTAATAGAAAATACGCACCAGATTGTTTTGTATGAATCCACTGGAATCATTGAGGTTTTTATACAGAGTAAACAAATATGTGCCGGATGGAATACTGGTAAGGGAATGATAGGCCTGCAAAACTTTGCACGGAACCTGGGTATTATGGCACCAGGCAGAAGATCTACTGATCCGCCATGGGGATCTGTAAATATGAATGAAAGCTGGCGTTTTGTACCCACAGGAAATGTAGCAGCCAGTTTACTGAAAAGAGTAGAATTAATAGACTTTGCAGGCAATGTGATAGTTCCTTACAGCAGCGCTGTTGTTAATTTTTCGGGCAATGGTATCATTGATGTAGATTTTCCAAACGTATGCCCAACCACCGATCCGGCAAATTATATAGTAAGAACTGTGTATGAAAAATTTGACAACCCGGCAGTTGATATTATTGCCCACGACACAGTTAACATACTTAGAGAACCTGCCCCTTTTACCGTAACAGCTACTGCTACAAATGCCCCTTGTAACGGAGGCAATGGAACCATTACAGTTTTAACCCCCGTTGGACCAACTTATGAATACAGTGTTGATGGAATTAACTGGCAGGTTTCTCCGGTATTTAATTTACCAGCAGGTACATATACAGTAAGAGCCAGGGAGGGAGGAAGTTTTTGTTCAGGCATTACTCCTGCAACTATTACGGAGCCAACACCTATAAGCCTGGCACCGACGGTTACAAATACAAACTGCGGAAACAATACCGGTAGTATTGACGTAACAGCATCGGGAGGAACGCCTTCTTACCAATACTCAATTGATGGGGGTGCAAGCTATCAGGTTTCGAACGTTTTTAATAACTTACCCGTTGGTACTTACAACATTTGGGCTAAAGATGCAAATAACTGCACTGCGAACTTACCGCCTGTCAGCATCACATTAATTGATACCATGCGCCTTGAACTGGGCGCCGACAGCACCATTTGTTTTGGAACCAGCATCACATTAATACCACAAACAAATGCATTAACCGATACTTTTAAATGGACCCCAAAACCAACATTAAATTTTGATACAGTAAGAACACCCATTGCTACACCAACCGATACTACAAAATATTACCTTACTGCCAAGTGGGGCATTTGCACAAGAAACGATTCCATCACTGTAAATGTTTTGCATAAACCAGTAGCCAATGCCGGTAAGGATACAACCGTTTGCTACAAAACAAACGCCACGCTGTTTGGCAGCGCCAGCAATTTATCGGGCACTGTAAATTTTGCCTGGAGCCCGCCGGATTCTTTAACCAGCCCCAATACTGCGGTAACGGGGGTAAGACTGGATACTACCCGGCAGTTTACTTTAACGGTAACTGATAATTACGGTTGTAATTTTTCTGTAACCGACAGTGTGATTGTAACCATGCAGCCCGAGCTGGTGGCATTTGCCGGTAACGATACCAATGCTATTTTGGGCAGGCAGCATCAATTGATGGCCACTGGCCGCAATGCAACTGATTTTGTTTGGAGCCCTGTGGGCCCTTTAAACAATCCGTTTATTGCAAACCCAATGGCAATAATTTATAACGATACCTATTTTTATGTACGTATAACAGATGCAATTGGCTGCACTGATGATGATACCATATTTGTAAAAGCCTATGAAGGGCCAACCTATTATTTACCCAACGCCTTTACACCAAATGGTGATGGATTGAATGATGTTTTCTTCCCAACACCTGTGGGTATCAGGAGCACAGAATACTTCCGTGTGTTTGACCGCTTTGGTGCATTGATGTACCAGACAAATGCATGGCTGCAGGGCTGGGATGGAAGACTGAAAGGCAAACCTGCCTCATTGGGCACTTACGTTTGGATGATAAAAGGTATTGATGTAAACGGAAGCGTGGTGGAAATGAAAGGAACAGTGATTTTATTAAGATAGAGCAGCAAGTTAAAAGTCAAAATTAAAAAATCAAAAAAAGAACAGGACATCTGTGTTCAACCTTTTGATTTTTTAATTTTGACTTTTTAATTCTTCCGTTTCAGCATCCAGCACGGCAATGGTTTTTACATAAAGGGAATAAGCTTCTTCTCTTGAAGAGCCAATACAAACCATGCCCATTTTTCCGTATTGAGATAAGGCTCCAATCATGTGAAACATAACTCCTTTTTGTGTGGCTCCGTCAAAATGTAATCCATGAAACATGGCAATATCAATCAGGTCTTGTGGCGTTAAACCCTTGTAGGTATTGCTCTGCACATTGTCTGATGCAAAATAATACCGCTGCTGTTTATTAGGTGTTTCAAAAATACCACTTGCTTCATCATAATGCCCGTTGGTTAAAAACTGCAGCATTAAGAACGGATGGGTAGTGCCACCCTTGCGCAGGTTTATTTCAATAGCCTGATGTGTCCACTTGTTATTTTCTTTTACTGAAATAAAATCAACACCAAAACGGCCGATCACACCTTCCTGTTTTAAAACTTCTGCTACGCAGCGTGTCATTTGTGCAATGGTTGTGCGGTATTGTTCATCTGCCGGAAAATGTGCTCCCTCAAAAACCTGTGCGTCATCACCACTTAAAACCTGGTCGTGGGTTGATATGATATCTACATCTCCTTTCGGATTTATGCGGCATTGCACCGAAGGCGAAGTCTTTTCTTTACCTTCTACATAAGCCTCTACAATACCTTCCATCAAAATAAATTTTTCAAGAAACATATCTATACTTATATCCGGTGAAACCGGTTTCAGTATATCAATAAGGTTTTCTTTTAACCATTCCTCCAGTTCTCTGCCGCAAAGATCTTCGGGGTATTGCATTACAGCATTTCCTTCACCGGAAAAACCATCATTCAATTTAACAACGGCTTTTTTGATCTCCGGATGCATATCCTTTAATGCTACAATAGCATGCACGATATCATCATACCCCGTTAAATTTTCGGCTCCTGTTGGAACGGGCACTCCTGCTTTCATAAAAGTTCTGCGGCTGCCGCTTTTGGTGCCCAGGTAAATCAGCGAGGGGTCGCAGCCATAAATGGGAATACCAAGTTGAACCGACAAAGACCTTTCAAACCCCGTTGTATTAAAGCAGGCAATATGCGCTACATTACCTGCAGGAATTGCTTTTTTAATACGTTCAATCAGCCTTGGCCTTTGCAGGATCTTTTTGGTGAGTGGAATGGGCGAAGCATCGTAACAGGGTATCAATGTTAACCGTTCCCTGGCATGATAACCGGTTATACCGGGTAACAGGTGCAGGTAATAATCAATTATCACAGGATCAATGGGCATACTGCTGACATAGATCACATTGGCCCTGGGCATGCGCAGCAACATCAGCAAACAAAGTAATCTTTCTTCGTAGTGTAATGAACCTTTAACCTTGGCAAGCACTTCCTGGTCGAGCGACAGGCTGGGAATTACAACAATCGTTTTAAAAGCCAGGTTATCCGGAAAAAATAATTCAAACTGATTACACAATCCCAATTGAATGCTGGCAAATGCTTCCAGTTCTGCTGCTGAACCCGGTTTGGGCTTGCAGTCTGTACAATAATTAAACAGTTTTTGAACAGGCCTTATGTCATGATAGTTCTGTTCCATTTTATATCATTTACCGGTACACAAGTTGCTCAAAAAGTCAGGCTATATCCATGAGTTTGGTCATACGAATTAAAGAATTCTATCAGTTTATTGCCGTTCATCAACTTATAGTAATTTTTTTAATCCACAACCGTTAATAAATATAGAGGAAAGGGTAAAACATCTGCTTTTAAAAAATTGTTATGTTTGTATATGAACTGGACAGAAAAAAAATCCATCCGTATTGCCATCTTGGATATGTATGAAGGCTTTGCCAACCAGGGCATGCGTTGTATCCGTGAAATTCTCAACCAGTTTGGCGAAACCAATCACCTTGATTTAACCTGGGATGAATTTGAAGTGCGTTTGGAAAAACAGGTTCCAGATCTCAGTTATGATATTTATATCTCCAGCGGCGGCCCCGGCAGCCCGTTAGAAAGCGAAGGCAATGAATGGGAAAAAGTTTATTTTAACTGGTTAGATAAAGTGGAGCACTGGAATAATAACGAAGCCAATGTTCAAAAAAAACAGGTGTTTTTTATCTGCCATTCATTCCAGTTAATATGCAGGCATTATAATATTGCCAAAGTGGGCAAAAGAAAAAGTACTGCCTTTGGTATCTTCCCCATGCACCTTTTAAATGATGGAAAATATGAACTGATATTTGATGGTTTAAAAGATCCTTTTTATGCCGTTGACAGCCGTGATTACCAGGTTACAGAGCCCAACCATAATAAACTGCACGAAATGGGCGCCTCGATTTTAGCCATTGAAAAAGAGAGACCGCATATCCCGCTTGAGAGAGCCGTAATGTCAATCAGGTTTAACGAAAATATGATTGGCACCCAGTTTCATCCCGAGGCCGATGCCATTGGTATGAGTTTGCACCTGCAAACCGAAGAAAAGAAAAAAACCGTTATCGAAAATTATGGCCGGGAAAAATGGCAGTCTATGATCGAGCATTTAAACGATCCTGAAAAAATCACCTGGACCTATTCACATATACTTCCCAATTTTTTGCTGCATGCAATAGGAAACCTGCAACTGGTGGAGGTTTAAGAACCCTTTTATTTAATGGATTTTTATGGCTAATTTTATTCTAACCAAAAGAATAATTAAACGCCGTATTTAACATGATAAAAGAATTAAGAAAAAAATTCAACGCAAACTTTACCAAAGAGAAATATGATGCCTATATGGCTAAACTGGAAAACCTGCATCCCGGTTCGCTTGATTTTAGAAATGCAGAAACACCGGTATTTATACCAAAAGATTTTACAGCAAAAATGCTGAATGCCTGCGAAGATATTATAGATGTAATTGTTGACCCTAAGTTTATTTCACTTACCGACCGTGGCATTCCGGCCAATGTAAAAGTACCCGACGAAAGCAGCCATACCGAATTCCTGGTTTTTGATTTTGGCATTTGTGAAAACGAAGCTGGAGAACTGGAGCCACAGTTGATTGAAATGCAGGGATTCCCTACGCTGTATGCTTTCCAGGCATTTCATTCGGAGTTAACTGCTGAGTATGCAGAACTGCCCGATAATTTTTCGCCTTATTTAAATGGCTATAATAAAGAAACATACATTCAACTGCTGAAGGATATTATTATTGGAGACCTTGATCCAGAAAATGTAATACTGCTCGAAATTTTTCCGGAGAAACAAAAGACCCGTATTGATTTTTATTGTACCGAACAGTTGCTGGGGATTAAAATGGTTTGTCTTACCAAATTAATTGCAGAAGGCGATAAATTATTTTACAATAATAACGGAGTAAAAACACCTATCAAAAGAATTTACAACCGCGTTATTTTCGATGACCTGCAAAAACAGGAAGACGACCTGGGCGATGTGGTTGATCTGACAAAGCCTTATGATGTGGAATGGGCACCACATCCAAACTGGTTTTACCGCATCAGCAAATTCACTTTACCTTTTATAGAAAACCCATATGTACCACAAACTTATTTTTTAAATGAGTTGAAACAAATGCCTGCCGACCTGGAGAATTATGTGTTAAAACCTTTATTCTCTTTTGCAGGCATGGGTGTGGTAATTGATGTTACGCCTGAAGATATTGATGCAGTGAAAGACCCCGAGAACTGGATACTGCAAAAGAAAGTAAAATACGCCGATGTGATTGAAACGCCCGATGAGCCTGCCAAAGCAGAGATACGTCTGTTTTATTTCTGGAAAAAAGGATGGGATAGACCTGTTGGAGTACATAACCTGGCAAGATTAAGTAAAGGAAAAATGATTGGCACACGGTATAATAAGAACAAAGAATGGGTTGGTGGTAATGTAGCGTTTTTTGAAGTCCCCTAAAAAGGGAACTATCTAAGCGAAATTTAAAAATACAGCATATGAAAAATGGACAAGCAAGATTTGAGTATCATCTGAGTAAATTAGAAGAACTGATTACAAAATCTTCCAAACAAAAAAATCCGGCATTATGGTTGTACCAAAATAATGCCCGTACTCCATTATTCATGCTGGAAGGTTTGGCTAAAATGTATGCAGGCATTCACAATAAAAAGAAATTCAGCAAAATTAAAGAGCATCTTAAGCTTTTGGAAGATGCCATTGGCCAGATAGATTATTACGATGCATTTGCCAAAGAATTTGTGGCTAATAAAAAAATTCCTACCGTTATTACAGATTACCTGCAGGCACAAAGCCGGGAAAAAATTCAAAGCCTGAATGAAATACTGCATGAAAACAACTGGCTGGGAGATGATGCAGACCGAATTGAAAAGATCAGGAAAAAACTTGGCAAGGCCGATTGGCAGGATGAAAATGATGATATAAAAAGTATTCAGCAGTTTTATATAACTTCTATAAATAAAATACTTGAGTTTATTAATGAAAAAGATTTTCAGTTTACCAATGTAGAAAATGACCTGCACGAATTCAGAAGAATGATACGTTGGCTGAGTATTTACCCCCAGGCTTTAAGAGGCTGTATTCAGTTAAGCAGCCCTAAAACTGCAACGCCAAAGCACCTTGTCAAATATTTAACCAAGGCTGTAAAAACATCACCCTACAATATTTTACCCGATGCTGCAGAGCAAAAATATTTTTTACTGTTTGATAAAAACCGTTTTTACGCTTTAAGCTGGCTGATTGCCGAACTGGGTAATTTAAAAGACAGTGGCCTGAAGGTAGAAGTGATTAAAGAAGCCCTGTTGCAAACATCTAAAACCAAAGAAAAAGATGCACTGGCACAGGCTTATAAACTTGCAGGGGCAGGCCAGAAAACCATACAACAGATTTTAGATGCTGCCGAAAAAATAAGCAACAGTTTTTGCAAAGAAAAAAACCTGGAAAGCCTGATAGCCGGTGTAGCTATGGTTAAAAAGTAATCATTCTCCTTTATTTTACAAACAATTTGCGGGTTTGTTAAACTTGTTTATCTTTAATTTAATTTTTAGACAAGACTAATTTATATTTTAGTGCCATGATTAAATTGATAACAATCTCACTACTGCTGGTTACCTCTGTAAACTACTGTTTTGCACAAGTTGAAAAAATTGATACCGATCGCCCCGATCAGACAGAAAGCGCCGTTTTGGTTCCTAAAAAATGGCTACAGTTTGAAATAGGATTTAGCAAACAGGTAAATAATGCCGCTGAGAATGAATTTCAACACCCTACTCTGTTAAGCAAATATGGTATCAGTAAAAGAATTGAATTTAGATTAATTACAACTGTACAAACCAATACAGATATTAGTAACCCACTTATAAAGCAAAGCAATAGCGGCCTTACACCTGTTGAAATAGGCGCAAAGATCGCTCTGTGGGAAGAAAAAAAATTACTACCCAAAACTTCGTTGATTTTTCATGTTGGAATTCCAAAACTGGCATCTAATTATTTTCAGGTAGATCACCTGGCACCCAATTTCAGGTTTACCATGCAGCATAGCCTTACCAAAAAAATTGGATTGGGCTATAATGTAGGTGCAGAGTGGGATGGCGTAAATAAAGAAGCCACCTGGATATATACTTTTGCACCGGGCATTAATTTAAATGAAAAGTGGTATGGTTATATTGAGGCTTTCGGTTTTATCAGCAAACAAAATAATCCTGAACACAGCCTGGATGGCGGCATTGCCTATTACATCAATCCCAATTTTAAAATAGATCTTTCTTCCGGCTTTGGTATAAGCAAGGCTGCGCCTGATTGGTACATCGCCGTTGGTGGCTCTATTCGTTTTAAAACCGGGAAATAGTTATTGCACCAGTTCTTTTACTTTATCAAACAGTTCCTTTCCTTCTAAATTTATTGCGACTATTTTTCCCTTTCTGTCCAATAAAAAATTAGTTGGTAAAGCATCTACATAATATTTTTCGGCAACTTTCGAAATCCAGCCATCGCCGTCAATAACCTGCGTATAGGTCAGTTTATCTTTTCTGATAGCTTTCAACCAAAGCGGCTTATTTACATCGAGTGATACAGCAAACACTTCAAAGCCACTATCCTTATATTTCTTATATAATTTCTGAACATAAGGATTAGCCGCCCTGCAGGGGCCGCACCAGCTTGCCCAAAAATCAATCAGCACCACTTTACCATTGAATGATGAAAGTTTTACTATGCTGTCTCCTTTACTCATCAATTCAATTTCGGGCACCGATTCTCCGATTCTGAGCTGTGCATGTGCAACCGATGAACACAACAGGATCATCAGCGATAAAAATAAATTTTTCATTTACAACAATTCTTTTTTTGAAATAAGGACAATATAAATAACAATATTTTTTTCATTTTCTTTATTTGATCGTATATCTCAAACCGCCGTAAAACATCCGCCCGTTAACCGGCCCCCAAACCATCGAGGCATCAAAGTACGGACTAAAAGGCTGATCAGCTGCTACAATAACATCCTTTTGAAAATAGTTAGCCAGGTTTTCTACACCTATGTAAATATCCAGTGGATGTTTTTTACCTAATGTTTTTGATACCTGGGTGTTCATCAACACATAACCGGGCGAATATTGAGGTTGCTGATACATTGCAGGATTAGCCTGCGTATCGGGCAACCGTTTTCTGCCATTAAAGGTAATAGTATAATCAAACTTAAAACCACTTATTGCATAAGCCAGGTTGGCAAAAGCCCTGTTCTTTGAGATAAGCGGACGCTCTGATAATTTACCACTGTAAGTTGTCTTTACATCAAACAACCGGTATGCCAGGCGTATCTCAAACTTTTTAATTGGCTCCAGGTTCAATGCCGCCTGAAAACTGTTGGAATAAGACTTGCCCACTAAATTATAAAACTTCACTGCTCTTGCATCTTCTACATCCACTACCACCTGGTTGGTAAAATCATTGCGGAAATAATCAACAGTAAACAAAGCGTCGTTGCCAAACAATTTAAATTTCTGGTCAACACTCACTCCTTTATTCCATGCTACTTCAGGATCAAGGCCGTAGGCTTTCCCTGTAGCAGCAGATATGATATTGACCTGCCTTGCACTTACAAACACGCTTGTATTCTCCGCAAAAATATTTGCAGTGCGCTGGCCTCTTCCAACACTTCCACGTATGGTTGTTCCTTTAACGGGCTCGTACCTCAGATTTAATCTTGGCGTTACAAAGAACCCGAACAAACTGTTATGATCGGCCCGTAAACCAACAACCGCACTGAATTTATCATTGGGCGTAAATGTATATTCGCCAAAAATGCCAGGGACAACTTCTGTTCTTGCATAATTGCCGGCCTTAAATTTCTCATCATACTTGTCATACAGGAAACTGAAACCCGTTCTGAATTTATGTATCGTTGTACTGATGATAGATTGATAAATTAAATTAGCATAGACAGTTTTTTGTTTTGCATTGTACTTCGTCAATCCAAAATAAGCATCCTGGTTATGGCTGATAGCTGCTGCCTGGAATCCGATGCTCTTATATTTTTTTGCAGGAAAAACATAACCCACTTTTGCAAAACCTTCGTAGCGTTCGGTATTAATTCCAAGTCCGTAGCGGTTGGTTGTATTCTTATCCAGATCAGGATCAAAACGGGTTTCACCGCCTGTTTTTCTATCCTGTAAAACCTTGATTCCAAACTGTACCAATACACCTTTACTGTTATCAAACTTATACCGGTTGATCAAACTTAAATTGTTACCGGTTGGCTGGTCACGAAAACCATCCTTATTAAAATCAAGTTTTTTATTGTATAAAAAATCATCGTGCAGCAACAAACCAACCGACCATTTATTTCCTGTTTTTTTTGCAAGATTGAGATTCAGGTCAGTTTTGCCATAATCATTTACATACAGGTTAGCCAGTAATTTTTCGCTGTTCTCTGGTTTCTTTAGTTCTACATTTATCTGCCCTGCAATACTTTCATAACCATTGGCAACAGAGCCCACACCCTTGGTTAATTGAATAGATTCTATCCACGGACCTGCAATAGAATTTAAACCCAGCGGCGTTGCAATACCACGGGGTCCGGGCAGATTCTCAACCGTAAGCTGTGTATAGTTACCGCTTAATCCCAGTAACTGAATTTGCTTTGAACCTGTTACCGCATCATTATAAGAAACATCCACCGAAGGGTTGGTTTCAAAACTTTCGCTGAGGTTACAGCAGGCTGCTTTTAATAACTCACTGCCCAACATCGTCTCGGTTCTTATGGGGCTGTAATTATTTACGTAAGTGGTTTTCAACCTCGAGCTTACAGTAACTTCTTTTAACTGTTTGTTTGATGCCAGCACGACCTTTAACTCGGTGCTTTCATGCACACTGAGTGTATCAGATTTATAACCGGCATAACTTACCACGAGGTTGTGATTACTGCCATCCTGCACAATACTGAATAACCCTGTACTATCAGTAATAACGCCATTCAAACTACCAAGCCAGTAAACACTTGCATTGGAAAGCGGTTTGAATTTACCCTTGTTATCATCTTCCAAAACAATTCCTTTTATCACTTGTACTGATCCCGGTTCCGAAATACGATGAGTGGATTTAACTGAAGAATCAATAGTGTAATTTATCTCCTGCAACTGTTGCACCACTGTATCTTTTTTCATTTCATTTTTAGCGGTCTCCATGGCCCGGTAAAGGCAACATTTGGGTAAAGCGTTGTACACAGAAACTTTTGCTGTTTTATTTTCAAGATCATGCCCAACAGCAACGATCCTGTTCTCAATTTTATCAAGAGATATTTTTGCAGGATTGTATACCAATGAAAGTTGTTGCGATTCCATATCCCACACGGCAGACTTCACCCCTTTTACTTTCAATACATTTTCAATCCGGTCTTTGCATTGTTCACAAACACCATGTACTTTAAATGATATGGCTGTATCGCCTGTGGCTAAGTTTTTATTCTGAGCATGGGTTACTATACCTGAAAAAACCAGGTAAAGTACCAATACATATTGTAGCG
The DNA here is from genome assembly GCA_963715585.1 of uncultured Chitinophagaceae bacterium. Taxonomy (GTDB): domain Bacteria; phylum Bacteroidota; class Bacteroidia; order Chitinophagales; family Chitinophagaceae; genus Ferruginibacter. The sequence continues at coordinate 2,736,602 of OY970254.1, forward strand.
GTTTCATAAAATAAAGTGTTTAAAATAACACTGTCCTGAATCGTAATCAGATCATTTCGGGCCGGGTATAAATCCAAAACAGTAAATACAGTTGCAGGTTTTGCTTACCTGCAACTGTTGTTAATGGCATTTTTAATTACACCTTGTAATTAAGATGCTTATTGTTTTTGTTTCAGATCCATACCACAACTTGGACATTTGCCGGGTTTGGCACTGGTTACATCTGCATGCATGGGGCAACTGTACATATTCATTGCTTCCATTTTCTCAGGTGCTTTTTTCTCCTTTAAATTCATTCCGCATTTTGGGCAAGTGCCGGCCTTATCATAGGTTTTATCTCCTTCGCATTTCATGGGGCAGGCAAATGATGCTGCAGAAGCTGTTGCTTCTTTCCTGTCGTATTTGCAACAGCCGGGTAAATTATCGTAGGCTGATTTTATGGCTATAAAATCCTGTGTGTCGTAACCTGATTTTGCAATCGCTTCCTGGATCTTTGCTGAGGATGTTTTATTTTCTGCATAAGAAACTTTCAGTTCCCTGCTGTCTTCATTCCAGCTGGCAGTTTTTGCACCGGCTTTTTTTGCAGCTTTTTCTATAGTGGTTTTGCACATACCGCAGTTGCCCCACACTTTAATGGTTTCGGTTTTAGCTGTTTGTGCTGTAGATGTATTGATGTTAAATATGCTGAATATTATTGCAGCAAATAATGATACTGTTTTCATTGTATAAAAATTTTGATGTTGAATAAATAAATATGCAAATAGCATACACAGCACTAAGCATTGTTAGTACTGTACAAATTCAATATCAATTCTAAATTCTGAAAACGCAATTCATTATACATTCGGAAGGCCCCGTATAATCTGGTGGAGAGTGGTTATCAACTGCCGTTAAGGCAGTATTGTCGGGCATTTGCCAGTTGTACACATAAAAATCACTAAATACTGCAACTGATGGAGCTGTAAGATTGATATCGTTTGTGACCGTTTTGTGGGAGTCACTTATTTTATAAAACTTAAACTCATCGTGGCAGCAACCGGTTTCCTTTTCCGTCATGCCGCATTTGCCGCAGGTATCTGATGAAGAGCCATACAAATCAATACCGGCTCTATCGCCCATGCAATAATGCAGTTCCAAAGCTATTCCCGAAGAAACAGCCATGTAAACAAACGCCAATATGCCGATATATATCTTTTTCATTTGCAACACAAAATTACAACAGTATTTAGCAAATTCAATGATTAATATCAGGGAGACTAAATTTTAACATCCGCTGAATGAGCCTGAAATCAATTCACAAAACCCCAGCGAATACCAAAACGCAATATAAAGCCCTGGGTAGGATAATGTGGCGCAGCAAAATTGTTGTTTGTAAACCCAAAGCCATTGGCAAAGCTTACCGTGTTCAAATTCTCGGCCCTGATGAACATGGTAAATGATTTGATACGAAAATGAAAGAAGGCAGAAATGTCCGGCAGGTTTTTTAGTTTAAAGGTATCCTGTGGTGTAAACTGTCCCATTACCGGAGAATAATTATAAGACTCAAACGGCGTAAAATACCTGGCTTCTACCCCGGTACTTAAATTCAGGTTTTTGAAGAATATGCCCTCATAGGCAAAGCGGGTTCTGGTAAACAGTAAAGGTACTTTTATTGGTGCACTGCCATCTGTTTGCTGAAAAGTAATATCGGCATACAGGTTCCACCTTTTGGTAAGTTTTATTTTTTTAGAAGCATAGATCTGCAGCAGGTTGATGACCTTACTGCTTTGTGCTGTATGATAATAATCGGTAAAATATGCCAGGTTGGTTATAATATGGTTTTTAAAACCCAGACTGATAAAACGGTTACCTGCATCGGCACCAAATGAAATGATATTTTCTTTTTTTGTGCGGCCGGGATTATTAAAATTAAAGCCCGAAGCATTATCAAAAATAAAAGAAGGTGATCGGTTTACATTTTTAAAAAACAAACGTATATCGCCTAACTTGTTATTAATATGCCTGGCAATTGTTGCGTAGGCACTGTAGTTACCGGCATTGTAGCCATTTACATAAAACTCTCCCTTGGCAAGCACATCCCATAATTTGTTGCGGGTTTTATTGCGGTACTCCCCATGAATAAGAAAGTTGTACAAATTTCTTGTTCCGGTGATGGACTCTCCTTTAATATTTTCAAACTTTACACCGGCAGCAATAAACTGTCCGGAGTTTTTTGTATCAGGAAACTGCAGTAAAGTAATATCATTACTCATCACCGACCATTTTTCCTTTACAAAAAAACTGTCTTTCCCGATTTTCACAGCTGTGTCGTACCAGTTTCTGTAAATGGCAGAATCTGCCAGGTCATCTCTGTATAAATAATTATAAGTGCTGTAGGCAAAACTATGCTGCACCCTTAGTTTGGGATAAAATAAATATTCGGTTGTAGAATCGTTAACAGCAATGGAATCTTTTTTACCAATATCGTAGGTTTGGCGTACAAAAAAGGTAAAGTCTTTATAAACGTTGCCGGTAGTAATTGTTGTGCTGAACGGATTGAATTCGGCTGTATTTTTATTCGACAGGTTTACATCAACCGCAAATCGCTTGCTCAGGTTTGGGTTAGATAATGAACTGTCATATTTTATGCCTCCGTTTTCAGAAGCTTTGTTGGTGTTGCCCACTAAAATAACAAATGCAGCATACCTTTTACGCTTGCCCTGGTAGTTACCAAACAACCGGTAACTTTTATGATTGGTATTTTGACTTCTAAAAAATCCGGGAGCGCTTATCAGCCGGTAATCAAATCCAAAGCCCAGGTTTGGCCTGGGATTTTGCGTGTGAAGTGCCCTGATGACCTGCTCTTTACCGGATGCAAGCTGATAACTGAGTTGCGTAAAAGGCTTGTTTGTTTTATAAAATTTCGATTCTTCCAGTGTGTACCGGTAAATATCAAATGCATGAAAACCTGCATCCCAACCGGGCCTGGCATTAGGTTTATAAATTAAGGAATATGCTGCTGCGCCGTTATTACCCAGGTATACATAAGATGACGGAACCGTAAAGTATTTATCAAAATCGTTGATGGATGAATCGAAAGGAATGCTGCGGATAGAATCGAGATATTTATACGTGATGGATATAGAATCTTTTCTATCATCACGATGCACAAAACCAATGGTATCTTTTGAGCCACCCGAAGTTGCACCTCCAATACTTTTCACTCTGTCGCCTGCAACCTTAATAAAATCCGGCTGCTGCGCATTTACAAACTGAAAACAAAAAACCAATATTATAAGGGCAATAATCTGCTTCATCAATCTAATTATAATTGTGCAATCAGTTCGCAAAATAATGCCTTGAAATTTGGCTCTGCTTCTTTGGCAGCCTGCAAAACCTCTTCATGGGTTATTACATTTTCTTCTTCCCGTATGCCAACATCAGTTATCACACTCATGGCAAAAACCGGTAGGCCCATGTGTACAGCTGTAATTACTTCCTGCACAGTACTCATGCCTACTGCATCGCCGCCCAGTGTAAGTATCATTTTATATTCTGCACGAGTTTCAAATGTAGGGCCGGTAACTGCTACATAAACCCCTTCTCTTAATTTAATATTTTTTTCGGCCGCTATATCCCTCATTTTTTGAATCAGGTACTTCTTATACGGCTCACTCATATCCGGAAACCTTGGCCCAAGTTCTTTATAATTTTTACCAATCAGTGGATTGGGTGCCAACTGGCTTATATGATCTGTAATGATCATTAAATCGCCTACCTGAAAAGAAGGATTAACACCTCCTGCTGCATTGCTTACCAGCAAAGTATCTATCCCCAGAAATTTTAAAATCCTGATTGGAAAAACTGTCTGGTCTGATGAATAGCCTTCATACAAATGAAACCTGCCTGCCATTGCTACAATCTTTTTGCCACCCAGTGTACCAAATATCAGTTTACCACTGTGACCTTCAACCGTACTTACCGGAAAATGAGGAATATCGCCGTAGGGAATTTCTTTTTCAATATTTATTTCGGTGGTAAAGCTACCCAGCCCGCTGCCCAAAACTATACCCACTGCCGGTTTATCGCTGTAAATATTTTTAATAAACGCAACAGCTTCGCTAATTTTTGTCATCATATACTAATCAATTTTAAGTGCCAAAGGTAAGGTAAGATATTGTTAAAGGAAAGTTGAGAGTTTGAGGCCTAAGGCTGAGGTTAAGGTTGAGGTTGAGGATTAACTTCCCAGGTTGCTGAGATAAAGGCTGAGTATGGATATGATATACAAGAGTGCGACGCCAATGAAGCTGATTAAAGATTAAATGCCGGGAACCCAAAACCCTAAACTCATAACTCAAAACACTTTCTTATCTTCGCAAAAATTTTTCTTTTATGAATCTTCACGAATACCAGGCCAAAGAGCTTTTAAAAAAATACAATGTTCCTGTTCAGGAAGGTATACCCTGCAGCACGCCCGGCGAGGCAGAGCAGGCTTACAGGCAAATTCATACCCAGTACGGAAGTAAGTTTGCAGTTATAAAAGCACAGATACATGCCGGTGGCCGTGGTAAAGGAAAAATTGCCGGTACCGAACAACGTGGTGTGGCTGTTGCTAAAACTGCTGAAGAAGTTTTACAAATTGCTAAAAATATTTTAGGTGGCACACTGGTAACCATTCAAACCGGTGAGGCTGGTAAATTAGTGAGCAAAATTTTGGTAGCACAGGATGTTTATTATGAGGGCCCAAGCCCCGTAAAGGAATTTTATTTGTCTATTTTATTGGATAGAACCAAGGGGCAAAATGTAATTATGTACAGTACCGAGGGTGGAATGAATATTGAAGATGTAGCGCATGATACGCCCGAAAAAATATTTAAAGAATGGGTTTTCCCGGGCGGAAATCTGGAACCCTTCCAGGCAAGAAAAATTGCTTTTAATTTAGGATTGAGTGGTGTGGCTTTTAAGAACTGCGTAAAATTTGTAAGCGATCTATATAAAGCTTATGTAGGTTCTGATTGCGGCATGTTGGAAATAAATCCGTTGTTTAAAACCAGCGATGATAAAATTATTGCTGTGGATTGTAAAATGAATATTGATGACAATGCATTAATGCGTCATCCGGATATTGCAGTGTTAAGAGACCTGAGCGAAGAAGACCCTACCGAAGTGGAAGCCGGACAATACAACCTGAATTTTGTAAAACTAGATGGTAATGTAGGTTGCATGGTAAATGGTGCCGGCCTTGCTATGGCTACCATGGATATGATTAAATTAAGTGGCGGCGAACCTGCCAACTTTTTGGATGTAGGTGGTACTGCCAATGCGCAAACTGTGGAAGCCGGTTTCAGAATAATTTTAAAAGACCCTAAAGTAAAAGCAATTCTCATAAATATTTTTGGTGGTATTGTTCGTTGCGACAGGGTTGCACAAGGAGTAATTGATGCTTACCAGTCAATTGGTAATATCAATATCCCGATCATTGTAAGGCTGCAGGGCACCAATGCCGATGTAGCAAAAAAATTAATTGACGAAAGCGGATTGAAAGTGCAAAGCGCCATTCAGCTTAGCGAAGCTGCCGAGCTGGTGAATAAAGCTGTGGCCTGATCTGTTTATTCTAATACTTATATAAAAAAAGCATAGCATCCGGCTATGCTTTTTTTATATAATTCACATATTTTCAGTAATGTCTCAACGAGGATCCGCCTTAAAATCATAAGCCTCAATTCACTCTGGCATTATTATTGGTTTTGTGGTGTAAGAAAAATAATTGTTTAACCTAATAAACTATCTACATCATGAAAACAAAATTCTTATTTCTATTTAGCCTGGTTACGATAGGATTATCCCTTTCTACCTCGGCACAAAAAAGAAAGTATTATTACAAGCATGGCAAAAAGCATTATTATGCAACGCATGCCCGGTATCTGCCAGCACCGCCTGCACCTCGTGTAGTAGTATTGCCTGCGCCGCCACGGCCGGTGTTATTGGTGCCGCCACCACCACCACGCCCAAGAATACGCCATTAATTATTATACAAACCATTTCCTGGAAAAACATCACAATAAAAAATCCCGCTGAACAGGCGGGATTTTTTATTTGCAGAATTTAAAAAGATTTAAATTACAATGAAATCATTGTTGTATGCTTGAACTAAACTTCTCCCCTTTTCCGGAAATTAAAACCGAAAGATTATTACTCAGAAGAATTACAGATGCAGATGCACCTGAATTATTATTTCTCAGATCGAATGATACTGTGATGAAATACATTGACCGGGAGAAGCCAAAATCACTGGAAGATGCACTTGAATTTATTCAAAAAGTAAATGCAAATATTGACAACAATGAAAGTGTAATGTGGGCCATTGCTTTGCAGGATAAACCCGACACATTAATAGGTAATATTGGTTTCTGGAGAATCATCAATCAACATTACCGGTCGGAGATCGGTTATATGCTGCATCCCGGTTTTTGGGGCAAGGGTATTATGAAAGAAGCTCTGTTGGCAGCCATTGATTTTGGATTTAACCAAATGAAACTGCACAGTATTGAAGCGCATATCAACCCCGATAATACAGCTTCCGGAATGCTGCTTGAAAAAGCGGGCTTTATAAGAGAAGCATATTTTAAGGAAGATTTTTATTTCAGGGATAAATTTATTGACACGGCTATTTATTCTTTACTGGCAAAATAATAACCTGTTATTGTAAAGTAAAGCCCCACTGTAAAAACAGCAGGGCTTTTTCATTATTAACTCTTAAACTAACATTTACACTTAGCTTGCTTACATTTTGGGTAACAGTACGTGGTCAATAACATGTATCACACCATTACTTTGGTTTACATCTTTAATGGTTACATAAGCCACACCGCCATTTTCATCTTTAATGGCAACCTTCTTTCCTTCCATGTATATCCATAAATTTTTACCGGCAACTGTTTTCACCTGCGCTGTGCCATTACCATCTTTAATCAGTTTGGCTATGTCTGATGCATTCCATTTACCTGCAACAACATGATAGGTTAATACAGTTGTTAATGCTGGTTTGCTTTCTTTCATTAATAAATTATCTACCGTTCCGGCAGGTAACATTTCAAAAGCTTTATTGGTTGGTGCAAATACGGTGAAGGGACCTGCACTTTGTAAAGTTTCTACCAGGCCGGCAGCTTTAACAGCAGCAACCAATGTAGTATGGTCTTTACTGTTAACGGCATTTTCTACAATGTTTTTTGATGGATACATGGCTGCTCCGCCAACCATCACTGTTTTGTCCATTTGAGCATAAGAAGCATTTACAAACATAACTGCCGCTGCTACAAAAAGGAATTTTCTGATCTGTTTCATAATGTTGATTTTATTTTTTAAAATTGATTTCAACATGATGTACGGCAGATGAAAAGAGTTGGATTTATTTTTGAAGATTTTTTATCAGCATGGCGCAAAATAAAAAAGGGCTGTTAGAACAGCCCTTTTAAAAATATTTATTAAGAAGCAAAATAGTTATATGCTGCTACCCACAGCCATCACTTTATCCGGTTTTGCTTTTGCAGGACCGGCATCTTCCAAAGAGATCGCAAATGCTTGCACTTTACCAAAGCTTTTCATTTTCTGAACATGCACTTTTTTACCATTTATTTCGGTAGTGATAACACCGCCGTTAACAGGGGCTCCTTCAACGATTGCCCAGAATTCATACTGTTTGCCTTCGGGTGCCTTTGGTAAATTGGCAGGATCAATATACACATCGCTGGTATTTTTCATCCAGTAAATTTTGGCCCCCATGTCGGCTGTAGTATCAATACTCTTGGCAACAACCTGTGTTGCATGCATATCGCCCATCACACGTATGGCAGTATCCATCGATTGAGCCGATGCTATTTGCTGTTGCAACTCGGTTTGTGTTGATGCCAGTTGTTTATTAGCCGATTGGTATTTATTATAGTAAGTATAATTTAAAATAAGACTTCCCACCAGTAAGATTACACTGGCTGCAGCTGCGTATTTCCAGGCCGGAGAAATAGAAGAAACTTTTGCGGTTGTTTTTTCATCAGGCTTTAAATTAATAACCGGTGCAGCTGTACTTGTATTAATGGCTGCAAATAATTTTTCTTTTACAGATGGATCGGGTGCAACCGCATGTGTTTGGGCATAGCTTTCCAAACCTGATTGAATGGCTTCAATTTCAGCTGCTACTTCAGGATATTGTTTGGCCCATGCAGCTACCTCAGCTGTTTCTGCTGCCGAAGTAAGCCCCATGCAATAAAGCTCCAATATGCCTGATGATATGATTTCCTGTGCGTTCAATTTAATTATGTTCTAACATTTTTCTTAATTCAATAATAGCAGCCCGCATTCGTGTTTTAACAGTACCCAAAGGTATTCCCATTTCTTTTGAAATTTCGTCCTGTGTATAGCCGCTAAAATATGCCAGGTCAATTATACTTCGTTGCTCGGGTTTTAAATTTACCAGTTGTTTTCTGATTCCCATCGCATCAAAGCGCTCTGCCATACGTCCGTCATCGGTTAAATTACTTACGGAATTTTCATCGCTTGAGATTTTGCCCTGTTTTTTATAGCCTTTACTGCGTAATGTGTCAATGGTAAGATTACGGGTAATATTCAGCATCCAGGTAAACAAACGCCCCTTGCCGGTGTCATAACTCGAGAAATTATTCCAGATCTTCACAAAAGCTTCCTGTAAAATATCTTCGGCCAACTCACGGTTTTCAACCATGCGATAAATGATACCGTTTAAAGCAGCTGAATAATTATCGTACAGGTACGAAAATGCCTGCTGATCCTTGCTTTGCAGCAACATCACCAATTCCTCTTCGCTATATTTTAATGTATCAGGCAAGTTTCTGTTTGTTATAAGATTCCCGAAAATAATTGATTTTCCCTAAACCGTATTAACTAAATGATTTATTTTATGTTGTTATGACAATCGGAATAACAATCAAATATCAATCTTGTTCAACATTTTAATAATTTGCTTAGGTTTGAATGAACAATCAGTTTTTAAATATGCAGGATTTTTTTATAAGAACCATAGAACCCGGCGATGATAAAGCACTGGCAACAATCATCAGGGATACCCTTACAGAATTTAAGGCCAATAAACCCGGCACTGTTTATTTTGATGAAACAACCGATCATTTATCCGAAGTTTTTAAAACCCCTGGCAGTATTTATTTTGTGGCAGCGCTGGAAGGAGAAATTATGGGAGGCAGCGGTATTTATCCAACAGCCAATTTACCCGAAGGCACTTGTGAACTGGTGAAACTGTATTTATCATCCAAAGCACGTGGCAAAGGATTGGGAAAAACCTTGCTGCAAAAATGCATCACTGCAGCCAAAGAAATGGGTTACAAAAAAATATATTTAGAAACCATGCCCGAATTAATCATTGCCATACCCATGTATGAAAAACTGGGCTTTAGCTATTTGCCGGCTGCACAGGGCAGCAGCGGTCATACCGGTTGCGATGTGTGGATGATAAAAGAATTGTAAGAATCATATTACACCAACTGCACTTCATACACCGCACTAAACAAATAAAACTTTCCTGTCTTAACTTCCACACATTTAAAGCGCTTTCTTATTTTTTCGCCTTTCTTAAAAATGCGGCCACCTTTAATAGAAAATAATGTTCCTTCAGGCAATTGCTCAACCAAATGCACACCGGCTGGTTTCTCATCGTAATTATGCAATACCCTTAGCAATTTCTCATCGCCGCAACTGCTGGCTGCAGGGTTACGCAGGGTATTGTACAAAGCCTTTTCTATATCAGTTGGAAATATTTTCTTCAATAAAAATTCCGCCAGTATTTTTCCAAACTCATCCTTCCACTCCCTGCCATGGGCCTGCACACGGTGGCCATATTTCTCATACGTGAAAAGATGCGCCAGTTCGTGTAATAAAGTAATGAGGAATGCATATTTATTTAAGTTGCCATTAACACTGATGCGGTGATTTTTATCTGAATGTGCATGGCGGTAATCGCCCAGTATGCTTTGCCTTTTACGGCTGATGGTAAGATGCACTTTATGGTGCTGCAGGTAGTAAAGCACTTTGTCAAAACTTCCATCGGGCAAATAATCTTGTAACTGTAAAAGCGGGGCTTCCTGCTTAGGCATTTTTTGTTTTGTTCAGTTTCATAATGGTTCTTACTTCTACCACCAGGTACACAATGTAAATAACCATAGATGCATACACAGCCGGCTTGTTAAAAGCACCCTTGCTTATAAAATAATAGGCCACCACAGCAATTACACAGGCAAACACTTTAATGATCATGCCGCCCATAACGCTGCGTATAAAAACATTGGGATTGCTGTTGTACATGGCCACATACTGCATCCTGAAAACAAAAAGGCTGATCAAAAAAAACAGGCAATTTCCTCCCATCAGCACCAGGTAATCTATCCCTTTTTCTTTATAAAAAATATTGCCTGCAAAAATAATGGCGGTTAAAACCAAAAATGTAATTATTAAAGGAAGTACTGCTTTAAAACTAAAGTTCATTAAATGTTTTTTATAGATTAATGGCGTTGGCCACTTCTTTTTTAAGTTCAACCACATTGGCACCCATATGGCAGCTGCCATTGAAAACAGCTGTAGGTTCTACCTGCAGTTTTCCCGCATAAATGTCTCCATTCACCTGGGTTTTACCATGCAGGAACAAAAGCTCCTGTACTTTAATAGTGCCGGTAACCTGCCCCATTATGTCTGCCTGTAAACCCTCAATATTACCCTCCACAATTCCATCTGCACCAATTATGATCTTTGCTTTTCCTTTAAGGTTGCCTTTTAAAATACCATCAATCCGTATATCTCCATTACTTTCCATATCGCCATTGATGGTTGTTCCGGCACCAATCATGGTACTGCCACTGGCTGGGTTTGTATCAAAAGATGACTTGGATTTTGAATTAAACATATAGCTAAGTTTTAGTTTTCTAAAAATTACTCTTTTATATTTTCCACCTTGGGCAAATCAAGTTTATGGGTGTCCAAAACCGGAAGATTTCCCTTTAGTACTTTATGCAGATCGTCGTAATATTTTTGTTTATACTGTAATGCCTGCTCCATAGAATCAGTTCTCATCTTAAGCATTTTGTACTCCTTCATCTGTTTGGCGTTTCCGTAGCCCGTTCCTGGCAGATAATATTTTAACGGGGTAAAAACCAGCAAAGCAATGATCAGTCCTACCAAAACAACAAAAACCGTACTTAAAAATATATAAACACTCAAACGGCTAAGTTTAAATTTTACTACCTCTTCATAGGTATCTTCATTCATAACCACCAGCCTGTATCGGTTTTGTAAACGTTTTAAAGTGCTGTTGGCATCAAGTTTTGCCATATTTTTTTGTTGAACCTTAAAATTAGGAAATGCAGGCGAAAAAGCAATCTAAAAAAGGCTAAAAGGCTGTATAAGCATATCACTTATACAAACTAATTGAACTTTGATAACTACTGCATAGTTTTTTTGCCATAGAAACACAGAAAAGAAAGCGTATTTATTCCGTGTTTCTTTGTCTCTGTGGCAATAAACATTTGCGAAGCAAATAAAATAATCCGTGAAAATCTGTGCAATCCGTGGCAACCCTTCTCTTAAATATTTATTAAACTAAATTAAAACGAGGTCAGTATAAGCTTGATTTACCAAAAATAACCGATATTTAGCCCCGTTATTCAACCTTTTGATTCATGCTGAAGAGAACTAAAAGCCCGTTATTTATTTTTTTGATATTGCTTGTATTTTCAATGCCGGCAATATGCCAGCCAAGCTGGACCTTTGAGCCATTTGGCAAACAAAAGAAACCCGAAAAATTCGAGAACAGGAAACTGGGTTCGGAAAAAACTGCCGATAAAAAATTTACTGTACCCAGGAATATTTATCAAAACAATATTACCCACTACAATTATTACTTTAATGCCAACAACAAGGTGAATACAGTTGTTGACCGTGCCAAGATGAGTTTGAAAGATGATTATTCAAATATGCTGGCTTTTTATCCGTACACATTGGAGAGCACATCTGCGCAAAAAACAGAACTCGACTCGGTTATTCTTACATCTACTGCGGGTATTTTATTGCATGATCTGCGTAACGACTGGATTGATAATATGTACATGCTGATAGGTAAGGCCTATTATTACCGTAAAGATTTTGATTCGGCTTTAATGACTTTTCAGTTTATCAATTACAACCTTTTTCCCCGCAAAAGAAAAAATGATGATGATGACCGTATAGTTGGCACCAATTCTATTTCAATTGCCAATAAAGAAAAGCGAAATATTTTACAAAAGCTTACAGCGCTGCCGCCAAGCCGCAACGAAGCTATAATCTGGCTGGCACGTACTTTAATAGAGCAAGGTGAGTTTGCAGAATCCGGCGGCCTCATAAACACGTTACAGGTTGACCCTAATTTACCTAAAAGATTACGCAACGATCTGGCTGAAGTAAATGCATACTGGTTTTTTAAGCAAGGCTTTTACGACAGTACGGCAAAGCATCTTGAAAGAGCTTTAAGTACTGCCGATAATAAACAGGATCAGTCACGCTGGGAGTTTTTACTGGCACAGCTTTATGAAAAGAATGGCAATTTTGATAAGGCCTCTTCTTATTATGACAAGGCTTCCAAACATACCGTTGATCCACTAATGGATATTCATGCCAGGCTGAATGATGCAAAAATGCTTAGGACAAGCGGCAATCCTAAAGAGCTTGATAAGGCAATTGATAATCTTGCAAAAATGGGAAGACGTGATAAGTATGAAGCTTACCGCGATATTGTTTATTATTCTGCAGGAGAATTATCGCTGCAAAAGCCCGATACAAATGCTGCCATTGCTTTTTTAAATAAAAGCCTGAAGTATAACGAAGGCAATATCAATTATAAAAACAGGGCTTTTCTAAAGTTGGGCGATATTGCCTACAACCGCAAGCAATACAGACTTGCCGCAGCTATGTACGACAGTTTACAAAACGGACCCGACTCGCTGTTGAATTTACAGATTGCTGCAGTTCAGCAAAGAAAAGAGGCATTAATAAAAATAGCTGCTGCCATTACTGCCATTGAAAAAGAAGATAGTGTACAACGCATTGCCCTGATGCCTGCTGCTGAAAGAGATGAATATCTTAAAAAAATACTACGCAAACTACGTAAGGAAAAAGGTTATAAAGATGATGGTAATGCCGGTGGCGGTGGCGACCTCTCTCCTTTTAATAACAATAATCAGCAACCCGTTGATCTTTTTGAAAAAAACAACAGCAAAGGAGAATGGTATTTCAATAACAACTCACTTAAATCAAGGGGTTTTAGCGACTTTAAAGCCAGGTGGGGCAAAAGAGTAAACATAGATAACTGGCGGCGTAAGGCTGCTACAGAAGGGTTGATTAATAATACAACTCCGGTAGCGGTCGGCGATAAAGGAGATTCAAAAGCCGGCGGAAAAAATGCAGGTGGGGCACCCAATGCCGGCGGTGCCGCAGAAGTTACTTTTGATGTACTGATGAAAGATATTCCTTTAACCGAAGAGCGGCTGAAGGAAAGCAATGACATTATTGCGGTAAACATGATCATACTGGCGCAGGCCTATCAAAACGACCTGGAAGAATATCAACTTGCCGCAGATACTTACGAAGACTATTTAAAACGCTTCCCCAGCCGTTTGCTTGAAGGCGATGTATATCTTAATCTTTATTTCTGCTATACAAAACTTGGGCTGAAAGATAAAGCGGCTTATTATAAAGATTTACTGAACGGGAATTATGCAAACACTGTTGCCGGTAAAAAATTGAATAATCCTGCAGCATTAAATCCTAAAACACAAAACCCCGAAGCCACTAAATTATACGAGGATATTTACAACCTGTTTATTGAAGGCGATTTTGAAAAAGCAATGGCTGAAAAGAAAAAAGCCGACAGCCTGTATGGCGTAAATTACTGGACTCCTCAACTGTTGTACATTGAAGCACTCCATCATGTAAAAAACAGGGATGACAGTGCTGCTATAAAAGGCCTGCAACTGATCATCAGCAACAACCCTGCATCTCCGCTTAAAGAAAAAGCAGAAACCATGATTGATGTGCTGAAAAGAAGGGCCGAGATAGAAAAATACCTGACCAGCCTGGAGGTTACAAGAGCAGAAGAAGGCCAGTTAAAAGCACCCGAAACACCAAAGCCAATTAACAAACCTGTAGCGCCGGTTGTAATAAAAGACACAGTTGCCAAAGTTGCACCGCCATTAACCAGCGGGCCATTTGTTATGGCAGTTAATGCTCCGCACCATGTATTGATGGTATTGAATAAAGTAGACCAGGTATATATAACTGAGGCCCGCAATGCCCTCATCAGGTATAACCGTGAGAATTTTTATGGCCAACCCATTAACATCAATAAAGACGCATTGGATGCAGATAATAATTTACTGGTTATTACTTCTTTCCCGGATGCAGCAGCAGCATTGGTTTACTATAACAAAATAAAAAAGGATGCCGCTTCAGAAATATCCTGGCTACCGGCCAATAAATATTCTTTTTTAATTATTACAGAAGCAAATCTGCAATTGCTTAAAACCAATAAAAATATAGCAGGTTATAAAGCCCTGTTAAATACACAGTTTCCAAACAGGTTTTAACAACAATCGTTAAACTGTTTTAATTGCTTTAATTAGTTTTAGGCAATTGTATGTTTGGTAACTACAAATACGATTACTTTCAAATCATTTATACATGAAGCGTTCAGTTAAAATTTTATGGCGGGTATTTATTGGCGGATTTATTTTCGTCATACTCCTGTTTGCTCTTGCCAATTTTGGCGTGTTTGGTAAAATGCCTTCTGTAGAGCAGTTACAAAATCCCGAAGCCGACCTGGCCAGTGAAGTATATTCAAGCGATGGTATACTGATGGGAAAATATTATACAGAGAACAGGAGCGAAGTTAAATATAATGAGATATCACCCAATGCCATTAATGCTTTAATTGCCACAGAAGATGAACGTTTTTATGATCACTCCGGTATAGATGCAAAAGCCTTTCTACGTGCTGTAGTTACGCTGGGTAAGGATGGCGGCGGCAGTACAATTACACAGCAGGTAGCTAAGTTAATGTTGGGCCAGGGACGTGGCAATGTTATCACCAGGGGAGTTCAAAAAATAAAAGAATGGATTGTGGCGGTTAAACTGGAAAGGAATTTTACCAAGGAAGAGATCATTACCCTTTACCTGAACAGGGCACCATGGGGTAATGTTTACGGTATCCGCAATGCTTCAATAACCTATTTTCAAAAAGAACCCAAGGACTTAAAAATTGAAGAAGCTGCTGTATTGATTGGTATGTTGAAAGGATTTATTTACAATCCTATCGGCTATCCAAAAGCTTCAATCGACAGGAGAAATACAGTAATAAACCAGATGGCAGTTTGTAAACAGCATTTTTTAACTGAAGCTGATGCAGCAAAACTTAAAGCCAAGCCCTTAATAACCAATTACAAAAAAATTGATGAAAATATAGGAATAGCGCCTTACTTCCGTTCAGTATTAGGCGATAAACTAAAAGCCTGGTGTAAAAAACACGAAAACCCTAAAACCGGGGAACCTTACAATCTGTACAGGGATGGTTTGAAAATATATACCACCATTGATTCACGCATGCAGAAATATGCCGAAGAAGCAGTTGTACAGCATATGCCGGTTATTCAGAAAAAGCTGGACTGGATTATGAAAAACAGTGGTAAAAGGATGTGGAAGGGACACGATAATATTATTGAAGCAGCATTTAAATATACCGACCGCTGGAAGAGTATGAAAGAAGACGGTGTATCGGAAGAAGATATAAAAAAGACTTTTTACATCCCGGTAAAAATGAAAGTATTTGCCTGGAATGCAAAAAGAGTAAAAGATACCGTGATGACACCTTTCGACTCCATTAAATATCATAAGCAGATATTACAAACCAATTTTGCCGCTATGGATCCTCATACCGGCGAAGTTAAATGCTGGGTTGGCGGCATAGATTTTAAGTGGTTTAAGTTTGATCACGTTACACAAATGAGGCAGGTTGGTTCAACTTTCAAACCCTTTGTTTATACTTTAGCCATTGATGAAGCCGGTTATACTCCCGAAACAGTTATTCCCGGAGGTGCATTAACACTTGGTGGCAAAACCATATCGGGCGGTGCCGGTACGGTTGCTTATTGTTTAGCTCACTCCAAAAATATTGCAGCCTGGCGTTTGATAGGCCAGGTAGGTGTAAAAAGAACAATTGAATTTATACAAACCTGTGGCATTACAACCAAGGTTCCACCCTACTATTCAATTGCATTGGGTGCTGCCGAAATTCCGCTGATGGAAATGTTGCAGGGTTATACCATGTTTCCCAATAAAGGTTTAAATACCGAGCCCATACTTATGAACCGCATTGAAGATAAAAGCGGCAATATGCTGGAAGAATTTACTTCCGCTTCAAAACAGGTAATTGCCGAGTCGGATGCTTATACCATGGCAACTTTAATGCAGGGCGTAATAAAATTTGGTACCGGCAGAAGGTTAAACAGTTATAATATACCGGTTGAAAAAGCCGGTAAAACCGGTACCACCAACAACAATGCCGATGGTTGGTTTATTGGCTATACGCCCGAATTGCTGGCGGGCACCTGGGTAGGTTGCGATGATCCGTTTATACAGATCTATTCAGGTACGGCGGGTGGAGCCGAGATGTCGGCACCGGGCTGGGGCATTTTTATGAGTAAGGTATATGCTGATAAGAAACTGGGCTATGGTAAGATAACCAAATTTGAAAAACCGGTAGAGCTAACCAATGACCCGATCTATGCTGATGCGAATATGGATAAGTATTTTAAAGAAGGCGATAGTACCACCATTGATGAAGGTAATGGCAATGCCGATGATTTTTTTAATGTACCTCCGCCACCGGATAATAAACCCGATGAAAACATTAAAATTGAAAGCGAGATACCTGGTGCTGCTTTACCTGATACCGGAAAATCGAAAAAGCCAGAAGATAAGAAACCAGCACAACCGCTTCAAAAGCCTGCAGAAGATAAAACTAAAAAGCCGGTGAAGGCAAAGCCGGCAAATGATTATTGATATTTCCGGTTTATCTGCCAGTATAATAATTCATAAATAAAACGGGTATTAATAATAATATCTCCTGCAATTACAGGAGATATTATTATTAAAGGATTTATCTAACCTATTTTTTTAGAACGAGTCATAATTTAAAAGCCACATCGTGGCAACATTAGCGTCTATTTCTGTTGTAACCAGTTGACTGCAGTGCTCAAAACAAAAATCCCCCCGATATGCTCGGAGGGATTTTTTATATCTTTTAAGAACCTGTTAATAGTTGCTCAAAGTCATTTCTACTCTTCTGTTTTGTGCACGGCCGGCAGCTTTTGTATTATCGGCAACTGGTTTGGTTTCGCCATAACCGGTAGAACTTAAGCGGCCTTCAGCAATACCTTTACTAGCTAAGTATGCTTTTACTGAAGCAGCTCTTCTGTTACTCAGGTCAAGGTTATATTCATCTTTACCCTGAGCATCAGTATGGCCATCAATCTGTACTTTGTAAGTTGGGTTTTCATTCAGAATAGTAACCACATCATCCAACCTCTTATTAGATTGCTTTAATAATTTATCGCTTGCTGTTGCAAAGAAAACATTTTTAGCTGCTAAGTTAACACGCTTGATAATCTCTTCGCTGATAACAGGGCAACCAAAGTTTGAAGCCGGGCCTTTTTCGTTGATACACTTATCTTCTTCATCATTTACACCATCACCATCAGTATCTGGTATCGGACAACCCTGGTAACGGGCTACACCCGGAACAGTTGGGCATTTATCAACTTCATCATTCAGGCCATCTTTATCTGTATCAGGTATAGGGCAACCCTGGTAACGGGCTAAACCTGGCACATCAGGGCATTTATCTTCAGCATCGGTAATACCATCGCCATCTCTATCGGGGCAACCTTGCAAAGAAGCTAAACCTGCAACATCAGGGCATCTGTCAAGTGAATCAATAATACCATCACCATCCCTGTCTTTTGGAGGCTCTACAACAGGAATTGGAACTACAACAGGAGCCGGTTCCTTCTTTTTAAATAAAGGAGCTACGACACCAAGGCTATGATAGAAATGATAAGATGCATTTTCTGTAACCGGTACACGGTATTGTGAATTAAGCATGATGTAAACTTCATCAACAACTTTCACCTGGGCTCCAATACCAAATGGCAAAAATGCTGCATAGTATCCGCCAAATTTCGAACCACCAATACCAGCTGTAAGGAAAGGATTCAGAATATATTTATCAGATAATAATTTTAAGTTGAGTGTTGCAGTTCCTTCAAGCAATAAAAGCGGATCGTAAGATATTGTTTTTGAATTGGGGTAGTTTAAAAAAGAGCCAGACAAAGAACCCGCAAAATCAAGATTGTTATTCATACCCTGCAAATAGCTTATTGCCATACCGGCAGTCATGCCATTGGTTCTGTGCCAAACTTTTGAGTTAACAGTATTTGCTAAACCCGCAGATCGGATACTTTGAGCAGTTTTGAAATCATTCAAAATGAAATGAATTCCAAATGACGGTCTTTTTTTATATTCACCTTGTCCGAAAGATGAAACAAACAGGCCGAAGCCTATAAATGCTAATAAGATTTTCTTCATAATAGTTAATTTTCTAAATCGCAACAAAAATAGCTGCTTAACTTCAAAACATAAAATATTATTACAACTATATTATCCCCCAAAAATCAACCTATATGGCAAAAATGACACATACAATTAACGGGGAATTGCTTTTTTATCCACCACCTCCACTTTAACACGGGTAAGTCCGCTTGAAATATAGCCTAGTTTTTGAGCCGCTGCTCTCGATAAATCTGCAACTCTTCGCATTTTTGGATGAATACGATCATTGATCTTTACGATCACTGTTCGCTTGTTTTTTAAATTGGTTATTTTAACCCAGGTACCCAATGGTAAAACATTACAGGCACAGGTGAATTTTTTCTGATCAAAAGTTTCGCCGCTTGCAGTGCGCCTGCCATTAAATTTATTGGCATAAAAACTGGCCTGCCCGTAAAAAACCCTGGTTGCTTTTTTAGGACTGTCTTTACTTACTGTTTCTTTTTTTTGTGCATTTACAGATGAAGGCAGCATGGTAAAAGCAAAAAAGATCACCATAAAAATGTGAACTGCCAATATGTATTTAAAAGATATTACTTTCATGCACATTTTTAAAGATAGCATTAAATTAATTGTCAGCAGTTCTCACTTCTTTGCAAAATATTTTTCCATCAGCTGCCTGTCTTCGCCATATATATCTTCATAAAATACTACTTCGCCTTTTTTCCCTTCGCAGGAAAAATACCGGATGTACAATGGTATATGATTTTTCACATCAATCATGTGTCGTTCTTTATGCGTTATCCAGCTTCGTATTGAATCTGCAGTATATTTCAACGAGTCTCTTCTTTTGCTTAAAGTACTGTCGTTACCGGCAATATAATAAGCCAGTTTTTCCCATTCCTGCACACGCACACATCCGTGGCTTAATGCACGTGATGCATTTTTAAAGAGATAACGCTGGTTGGTATCGTGTAAATAAACAGCATAAGGGTTATCGAAATTAAATTTGATGACACCCAAAGAATTATTATCGCCACTGCCCTGCACCACCCTGTATGGAATGCCCCGTGAATATTTACTCCAGTTAACCGAACCGGGATCAATCACTTCGCCTTTATTGTTCATTAATTTCAGCCCAAGCCGGGAAATATAATTCGGATTGTTTTTCAGTTTCGGCAAATATTGTTTTACAATAATGCTGGTAGGCACCGTCCAGGTTGGATAAGTGATGATATCTGAAATTTCGGAAGTAAGCAAAGGTGTTCTGGTTTCCGGCTTGCCACAAATAACTTTCGATTCAAACACAACCGTATCAGCATTTATCAGACGCAGGTAATACCCAGGCAGATTAACCCAGATATATTTATCAGGCATTTTTGCAGGCAGTTGCTTGTATCTGTCTAATGTAATAGCTATTCTTTTAAATCTTTCTACATCATTACTGTTTAGTGCTGCAATTATATTTTTACCGTATTTACCATCCGCCTTCAGACCTTTTTGCAACTGGTATTTTTTTATGGCAGTTGCTAACGCAGCTGAATCGGGTAATGTAGCAGCCGATGACAGGCAATTACTTTCTACCAGTCTTTTTTGTAAAAGCTTAATAAAATAGAGCGAATCCTTTGCATCGCCTCTTTTAAACGGATAAACAATATGAGTAAAAACACGCCTGTCCATACTGTCTACAAATTTTTTAATTCCCTTTTTAAGCTCCCAGTAGTTTTTATGTTTGGGTTGAAGCGAAATGAGCGTTCCGCTGAAATCTTTTTTCTCCAACAAATCATTCAGCGTAGCAATAAAAAATTTATCAACCAGTACAGAATCTTTATTCAGTGATAAACTGTCGGGCTGCAACCTGCCCTGCTTCAGATCTTTAATAAGATGCATAAACCCGTCTGTAAGCAGGAGTTCAGCTTTTATCCAGAAGTTTACATTCATGCGTGCAATCGAATCTCTGTCTAATGTATCTTTTAATACTTTTAAAAGTTTGAAATGATAATCATTGGGGAAAAGCCCTTCGTTTTCTGCATCCTTAATAAACCGGTATAAAGAATCGGCCAGTGGCAACCATTTTTCTGCACTGCTCCAAACAGGTTTATAATCATCTTTTTTATAAAACTGCTCAACAATCTGGTAAAAAGCTATCTGGGTACTGTCATCTATTTTGCCTGTATTTGCAGTAGCTTTATCCAATGCCGCATTTATCTGGTCAGCCACTTCTTTATTCATGGCATTGGGGTTGGTAATTAAACTTTTATCTTCACCGCTCTTATGATTGGTGCATGATATTGCAAGAAAAATGATACAGATTGCAAAATACCGGAATTGGTTTAGTGCGTTTAACATATATCGGGTTAAATATTTGTAACTTGATCTTCTGTTTTCATTACGGATAGCCAAGGGGCTGATACTTATAAACAAGATAATACTTCGTTTTCATTTGCTGTTAATTTGTAGACAAGTTTTTATATTGATTTCGAAGCCATCAAAAAATAAACAGAAAAATTATGATAACCAGTGCATTAAGTGAGCTTTTTGAAAGAGACCTGCAAAGGCTGAAAACTGAAATGGAGTTATACAAGGATGAAGATAACCTGTGGGTTTTAAAAAAGGGCATCAGCAATACTGCCGGAAATTTATGCCTGCACCTGATTGGCAACCTGAACCATTTTATAGGTACCACATTGGGAAAAACCGGTTACGTAAGGTATAGAGATGATGAATTCAGTTTAAAAAATATTCCCCGCCAGGACCTGGTAATTAATATTGACAACTGCATATTAGTTGTGAAAAATACTTTTTCTAAATTATCTGATGCTGATATGGAAAAAGATTTTCCATTGGAAAAGCATGGAGCAATTGTAAGCAACATGCATATGCTGATGCATTTGTATGCCCATTTAAGTTATCATTTAGGACAGATAAATTATCACCGGCGCTTGCTTGATTAAACAATTACCCGGGGAGTTTTTTGCTCAAGTAACAGCAGGTCTGCCAATACAAAAGCAGTTACAGCTTCTACAATAACCGGCACACGCAGTGCAATACAAAGATCGTGGCGGCCTTTTACAGAAAACCCTTCCACCGTATTGGTTTCAATATTTAAAGTTTGCTGCTCAATGGGTGTTGATGAAGTTGGTTTGATAGCAATGCGAAAAACCAGTTCGTTGCCGTTCGTTATACCGCCTGCAATCCCACCTGCATGATTGGTAAATGTTTTTCCAGCCTTATCTTCAATAGCATCGTTGTGATCGCTTCCAAACATTTTTGCTGCGGCAAAGCCGGTTCCAAATTCTATCCCTCTTACAGCCGGTATGGCAAATACCGCATGACTTATTAATGACTCAGCAGAATCAAAGAATGGTTCTCCCAATCCAACAGGCAAACCGCTTACTTTACATTCAACAATGCCTCCAATACTATCTTTTGCATCAATGGCTTTTTGTAAACCCTTTTCTAAATCAGTCTCCCCGCCTATTTCTAAAATGCTGGCAGTTATTAAGACCCCAGTTCCCCCTTTAGGGGGCGGAGGGGGTTGTAATATTTTTTTAGCTACAACACCTGCCGCCACCAAACAAACTGTCAATCTTCCACTGAAATGCCCGCTGCCACGGTAATCTTCGTTGCCGCCAAATTTGGCCGATGCTACAAAATCAGCATGCCCCGGCCTGGGTACTGCACGCTGTTTTTCATAATCGCCGCTGCGGGTATTATTATTCTCAAATAAAATAGTAATGGGTGCGCCGGTTGTTTTGCCGTTAAATAAACCGGACTTTATTTGTGGTATATCGTCTTCTTTTCTTGGAGTAGTTCCTTTGGCTCCGGGTTTTCTTCTCTCAATGTCTTCTGTAAAATCTTCAACAGACAATAGCATGCCTGCCGGGCAACCATCAATGGTTACTCCCACACAATCGCCATGCGATTCGCCAAAAATATGTACACGGAATATGCGGCCGAATGAGTTCATTTCTTTCTAATTAAGATTGATTAAATGCGTCGTTAAAACTACCCTCACCAATTTCTAAGTTAACTCCTAATTTTATTAAATCCTGATAAAAGTCAGGGTATGATTTGTTTACGGCAAAAGCATCTGTTATAATAGTTGTACCAGAAGACCTCAAGCCAGCAACCGCACAGGCCATGGCAATGCGGTGATCGTGATGAGAAAATACTTTAGCACCTTTTACTCCTTCGCCGCCTTTTATCATCATCAGATCATCCTGCAGAATTATTTCTACTCCCATTTTTGCAAATTCTTCCTGTAAAGTTATTGCACGGTTGCTTTCTTTATGTTGCAGGCGACTCACTCCTTCAATTACAGTAGTGCCATTGCAGTAAGCTGCCAGGGCAACCAATGGAGGAAAAAGATCGGGGCAATCAGTTGCATTAAAATGAAAAGCTTTTCCATGATTACCCAATGCAGTATTGATGATTATCTGTTTTTCTTCAATCGAAATATTTGTACCGCAATCCATCAATGCCTGTAAAATAACTTTATCTGCCTGGGTTGAAAAAACATCCAGTCCGCTAACTGTTATTCCGCCTGCAACAGCGCCGGCAACCAATAAGAATGCTGCGCCACTCCAGTCGCCTTCCACGGCATAGATTTGTGGTTGGTGGTTTGTGGTTGGTGGTTTGATCAGAAATTTTTCATAATTATCATTTTCAACTTCATACCCAAACTGCTTCATCATTTGTAAAGTAAGATCAATGTAGGGCTTGCTTTTTAAATTATTTACAGAAATGGTAACCGGTTTTGTAGCAGCTTTTGCAAAAGCAATTAGAAGCCCGGTTAAAAACTGCGAACTTAACGAACCATCAATGGTAATATCAGCTGGTTGTAAGGGACCTTTTATTTTTATGGGCAGATGCCCGTTATTTGATTCAATTGAAATGCCTAATTGAGGAAATATCTCATCAAAAAAATGCATGGGCCTTTTTAATAAACTGCCGGTTCCGGTAATGGTAATTGCTGAAGCTGATAATGCTGCGATGGGAGTAAACATACGGATTCCGAGGCCGCTTTCACCGCAATTTAAAAGGCGCCCCTTCTCACCCCCTCCGCCCCCTAAAGGGGGAACTTTGAAGCTTCTAAATTCCGGGCCGTTTATATTTATGCTTCCATCTGAATTAGTAATAATTGCAGCTCCAAGCTTTTGAATGATATCAAGTGCAGCCAGGTCATCATTACTTTTTCCTGGATTAAGTAAAGTTGTTTCTCCATCGACCAGCAATGCAAGTGCACAGGCCCTTTGCATACTGCTTTTAGACGCAGGCGCAACAATGTTTCCGGAAATGGCAGAAGGCTTAATGGTAACGATCACTATACTATTTCTTTAAAATGCTTTTCAAGGTCTGATAAACTGATGTATTTTATTTCGGCTTTGCCAATAGTGCTTAAAAGAATAAACTGCACCCCATCGCCGGTTCGTTTTTTATCCATTTTTAAAACCTCAAATACTTTTGCGTGGTCAGTTTCCACATCAACCGGTAAATGATACCTGGCAAGCAGCCTTACAATTTTTGCTGCATCATCGGCATGAAAATTATTAAGCTGCACCGATAAATTACAGGCTGCAACCATACCGATACTTACAGCGTGGCCATGCGGTATGCCATGCAGGTTTTCAATGGCATGGCCGATGGTATGACCAAAGTTTAACAACTTTCTTTCGCCTGTTTCAAATTCATCATTAACTACAACAGCCGTTTTTATGGCAACATTTTTTTCAATCAGGTCGGCAATTAAAGTGCTGTCGGCCTGGTATTCGTGCAGCGAATATTTTTCAAGCACTTTAAACAGCAACGCATCTTTTATACAGGCATGTTTTATCACTTCTGCAAAACCATTTACCCATTCTTTAACAGGCAATGTTTTTAAAAAGCTGTAATCGTAAAAAATAAATTCGGGCTGGCGGATCGTGCCAATCATATTTTTATATACGCCTACATCAATGCCGTTCTTACCGCCAATTGCAGCATCTACCATGGCTAAAATGGATGTTGGCACAAAACCAAATTTTACTCCACGCATGTACACAGCTGCTACGTAACCGGTAATATCAGTAACCACACCGCCGCCAAGGCCAATTAAAAACGTGTTTTTATTGGCACCCATTAACAGTAATTCTTCAATAATGGAATCAACAGTGAATTGATTCTTGTATTCCTCTCCTGCTGTTATTTGTATTACCCTGTAGCCTGCTAATTTTTCTGCATGAAGATTGTACAGGTTCTCATCAGTAATGATAACGGTCCAGGCATCCTGCAGTAAATCTTTTATGCCTTCAAAATCTGCATCAAAATAACAGCTTACTGTTTTTTGCGAAAATGTATACTCAGCTTTATGCATATTGTTGATTTCTGTAAATAAAGATCAGGAGTTCATTATTTTATTCTGGTGCTGAATACTTTCCAGGTGAACGGCATCAAAATATTTTGTGATGAATTCTTTGGTGAGTCCCAGTGCATCTCCTTTTTTAAAGGCTCTTTCCAAAATATCATTCCACCGGTTGGTTTGTAAAATAGTGATGTTGTTGTTCTTCTTGTATTCACCAATTTTATCAGACAGTTTCATTCGCTGCCCCAGCAGGGTAAGCAATTCATCATCTACCTGGTTTATCTGCTCACGCAAAGTGGTGAGGGCTGTAATAAATTCCTGTTCGGTGGTAGTTTCATTACGCCAAACCAAATCATTAAGCATCTCCAGTAACCTTTCCGGCGTTACCTGTTGTTTGGCATCGCTCCAGGCATTATCAGGGTCAATATGACTCTCCAGCATCAGACCGTCAAAATCAAGGTCAATACTTTTTTGAGCAACAGATTGTAATGAACTGCGGTTGCCACAAATATGCGATGGGTCGCAGATGAGCGGCATATCACTATACCTTCTCTTCATTTCAATAGGCAGGTGCCACATAGGTGCATTTCTAAATTCGGTATTACCGTAAGATGAAAATCCACGGTGTATCATCCCTAACTGCTTTACTCCAACTTTCTGTAACCGTTCGATGGCACCGCTCCACAATTCAAGATCGGGATGTACCGGATTTTTTACCAATACCGGCACATCAACACCACGCAATGCATCGGCTACTTCCTGCACACTAAATGGATTCACGGTGGTTCTGGCACCAATCCAAAGCATATCCACATTAAATTTCAATGCATCTTCCACATGCTTACCTGTGGCAACTTCAACTGTTGTTGGCAGGCCGGTTATTTGCTTTGCTTTTGCCAGCCATGGTAAAGCAACAATACCGTTTCCTTCAAACAAACCGGGTTTGGTACGGGGTTTCCAGATACCGGCACGCAGCATATCTACTTTACCTGTTTTAGCCAGGCGTGTTGCCGTTTCAACCATTTGATCTTCTGTTTCGGCGCTGCAAGGACCGCTAATGATCAATGGCCGCTTATTCCATTTTTCCTGCGTTAATGCTTTCATCGTTTGTGTTTCAGTTTGCATTGTAAATTTAATTTAGTTTTTATCTACAGTTATCTTTTAAATTTTTAAATGGTTAGGCATGGGCAGACCAGGTTTCAAAATCCATTTCAAATTTCATTTCTCCTTTTCCATGAACGCCAACTTCTTTCCAGCCCTGCATTCTGTAAAATTTTTCTGCCCTGCTTTTCGGGTCGGTACCCAGCCATATTTTTTCTTTTGTCTGAACAAAGTACCAATCCATCATTACCTGGTGTAGTTTTTTTCCAATGCCCATGGCTTCAAAATCCGGATGCACAAACAGTGCCCACACATTATTTTCTACCAGGTCAACAATTGAAAACCCGGCAATTCTTTTATCAACTTCACAAACCCAGCCCTTTCCTCTTCTCATCATGTATTCTTCTACATCTTTATCAGGCACCAGGGCAGGATCAGACAACATATTCTCTTTGACAGCATTCCTGACAAACTGAATTTGCGCAATATCTCTTATTTCTGCTTCACGATAAATCATTACTTTATTTTAAAATCCTTTTGATCTTATTTGCATTTTCCATCAATTCCTGTAAATAAGTAAAATTATCTTTCTCCAAACAGCTTTTTATTTTTCTCAACTGCACTATATGTTCATTTAATACATCCAGTACATTTTCTTTGTTCTGCATTAAAATGGGTACCCACATGGCCGGGTTACTTTTTGCCAAACGAACCGTACTTTCAAAACCGCCGCTGGCCAGTTCAAAAATGGCATCTTCTTCTTTTTCTTTTTCTAAAACAGTTAGGGAGAGTGCGTAAGAAGCAATATGAGATATATGACTTACATAAGCAGCATGCATATCATGAACACCCGATTCCATATAAACCAATTGCATGCCGATGGTTTTGTATAAGTTTTCTATCAGTGCCAAAGCATCAGCATCCGTTTTATCTTTATCACAGATCACTGCTACCCTTCCTTCAAAAGCATCTTTAACAACCGCTTCGGGGCCATCTTTTTCAGTTCCCCACATGGGATGCGTTGCCACAAACCTGCCGCGGTTTAAATTATTAACTACCGAACCGCATATAATTTCTTTGGTAGATCCTACATCCATCAATACCTGTTTATCAAGTTTGCTTAACAGGCCCGGCAGCAATTCAAGTGTTGCATCCACAGGAATGGCAATAACAATCAATTCACTTTGTTTTATCGCTTCATCCAAAGGCAGGGTTTCGTCAATCCACCCAAGTTTCAGTGCTGTTTGTACATTTTGCGGTTTATTATCAAGCCCTATTATTTTTTTAGCAAAGCCGGTTTCCCTCAGCCTGTTTGCCAAAGAGCATCCAATAAGTCCCGTACCAATTATTGTTACTGTCATATAAATTAAAAATCCCCCGATTTAATCGGGGGATGTCTTTATGTTAGTCTGTTTAAGTTCAGTTTATAACAAAGGCCCCCGGTCTATTTGTAAAATAATAGCTAAAATAAAACCAGGTATTTGTGCTTTTGTTTGTCATTTGTAAATCAAAAGTAATGATTCTGATTTATATGGCAAAAAATTACCCCGTTTATAAATAAACGGGGCAAAATCAGATTGCTTGTCCTTTAAAAATCTTTACTACCGGCGTTAAAACAAGCGATCAACCGGTATAGAATTACTTCTTTAAAGTATCAGTAGTAACTGTTGTTTTTACAGTTGAGTCTGTAACAACTTTAACTGTATCAGATGTTGGAGGAGTAACTACAGTTGTAGTGTCAGTAGTAGTTGTAGTTTCTTCTTTTTTTGCACCATCATTACAAGCAGCAAAAGATACAGATACAATTGCTAAAGCTAAGATTACTTTTTTCATTTTGTGTTTTGTTTAAATTTTAAAATTATAATTTGATATTTATACCCGGAACGATAAAAGGTAACCCAAGTTTTTTTAAAAAGTTTATTTTCGCTGTTTTAGGGTTACAAATTGTACCTAAACGTATTAATAAATATATAGCAGGTGAGTAATTTTGAACAGGAAAAGCAATTACTGGAGGGTTTGGCCCTGAATGACCGGGCGGTGGTTGAAGCAATCTATCGTGATAACTATCCTGTCATTCAGTCTTTTATACTTAACAATAACGGCAATAGCGACGAGGCGAGGGATATTTTTCAGGAGGCGATGATTGTTATTTATGAAAAAGCTGTTTCAGGAAATTTTGAGTTGAACTGCCTGTTAAAAACTTATATATACTCGGTTTGCAGGCGGCTTTGGCTAAAAAGATTGCACCAATTGCAGCGATATGGCAACCTGGTAGAAAATATAGAGGAAACAGTTGCGGTAGAAGAAGACCTGGAATTGCATGAAAAACACAATACCGATTTCATTTTAATGGAAGCGGCCATGAATAAAATAGGCGAGCCCTGTAAAAGTTTACTGGATGCCTATTATTTACAAAAAAAGAATATGCAGGAAATAGCGGCAGATTTTGGATATACCAACGCAGATAATGCCAAAACCCAGAAATACAAATGCCTGGTGCGGTTAAAGAAGCTGTTTTTTGCACAATATAAAAACGGGAATTAACATGGATGAATTATTATTGATAGAAACAGTTGAGCGTTACCTGAAGGGCGAAATGACAACGCAGGAGAAAACTTTTTTCGAAGAGATCCGTAAAAAGAACCCTGAAATTGACCAACTGGTGGTTGAGCATACTTTCCTATTTCATGAACTGGATAAACAGGCCAATATTAAGGCCTTTAAACACAGTTTATACGAAGTTGAAAATAAACTGACCGAGGAAGGTTTTATCAGCAAAAAACAACTGACCGGAAAAGCCAAAGTTGTTTTTCTTTGGAAAAAATACAAACGCAGCATTGCTGTGGCTGCTTCTATTGCAGGGTTGGTTTCAATACTTACTACAGTATCGATAAGTACCTACAACAAAAAGGTTGATAATAATAATATTACTCAACTGGTAGATGAGATCAAGGATACTAAAAAGAAAGTAGCCCAGTTAGGAAATGTTATAGCCAACAGCAATGATATCAAGAACAAAAACCCAAATCTTAGTTTCAGGGCAACAGGTTTTTTAATTGATGGCAAGGGGTTTATTGTTACCAACGCTCACGTTGTAAACCGGATGAAAACAATTTTTGTTGAAAACAACAAGGGTGAATACTTTACAACACAAGTTATTTATACAGATCAAAATACCGACCTGGCTATTTTGAAAATCACAGATACAGCATTTAAAACCATATTGAACCTGCCTTATTCTATCAATAAGAGCAATTCGAACCTGGGAGAACAAATATTTACAATGGGCTACCCACGCAACGAGATTGTATATGGCGAAGGCTATGTAAGTGCCAAATCCGGTGATGGTGGCGACTCTACTGCATACCAGGTTTCCGTATCGGTAAACCCAGGTAATAGTGGTGGCCCGGTATTGAATAAGCGTGGCGAAATCATCGGCATCATTACTTCAAAAAATTCAACAGCAGATGGTGTTGTATTTGCTGCAAAATCAAAAAATATTTACAAATTACTGGATGCGCTTAAAGAAAAAGGCGACACCCTAAGTATAAAATTACCCAACAATACTGGCTTAAAAGGATTGGACAGAGAACAGCAGGTGAAGAAAATGGAAGACTTTGTATTTATGGTTGTTGGAAACTAATAACCCGGGAAAACAAATAAAAAAAAGCTGTTGATTCTTCAACAGCTTTTTTTTATGCCGATTAGACATTAAAACCATCCAATAAAAGCTGTCAGGTTGAGCTTGTCGAAACCGGGGCCATTTGGAAAAGAGCCTCTTTTATTTGTAAACCCGCCTTCGACAAGCTCAGGCTGACAGTATAATTTTAATGTCTGATCGGTATACTTATTGCCAGAGCGAAGCCGGATATACCCCATCAGCAACCAGCTTATCTACACTGGCTTTCACCACCGGCGCATCTTCTTTATAGGTTACACCAAACCATTGTGATGAAGTAGGAATAACGCTGATATGCCCACCTTGATTATCCATAAAATCTTCGGCAATGATGGGAATAAAAAATTCGGCTTTAATATTTCCGGTATTTGCTTTTACAAAATCCAGGAACAGTTGTTCTGTTGTGTCAAACAAACTTTGGTGAAAACACCAGAAATTCATAGAAACACTTGAATCAGAAGGTACGGTATGCTTTCCAGTTTCATCTTCATAAGTGATAACGCCATCTTCCTTATAAATTTTTGTTCTTTCTTTAATGCTGGCCAGGTTATAATCATCATCTACCTGGCAAACGCCCCTGCTTACCGATCCATGATCACTCAAAGTTCTTTCCAGTTCGTACCCGATAATGGCATAATGCTTTTCATCGCATTGGTTATTTAAAAAATCAGCCGCTTTTACAAAAGCATCTACACCATAATAATCATCGGCATTTATCACAGCAAAAGGTTCTTTCACTACTTCCTTTGCACAAAGTACTGCATGGCCGGTACCCCAGGGCTTGGTTCTGTCTGCCGGTTTTTCCAATCCATTTAAATAA
The DNA here is from genome assembly GCA_963715585.1 of uncultured Chitinophagaceae bacterium. Classification (GTDB taxonomy): domain Bacteria; phylum Bacteroidota; class Bacteroidia; order Chitinophagales; family Chitinophagaceae; genus Ferruginibacter. The sequence goes on from OY970254.1 coordinate 2,767,187, forward strand.
GAATCCATTTCCTGGTAAACGTATTCAGTTTTAATTTTTCCTTGTAATTTGGGTTCGAAGCTTGCTTTAAAACTCTCGGCAAAATCTTTGCGAATAATAAAAACCACTTTGCCAAAACCCGCCCTGATGGCATCGTAAATAGAATAATCCATAATGGTTTCGCCGCTGGGGCCAAAGCCTTCTGTCTGTTTCATACTTCCGTAACGGCTGGCCATTCCTGCTGCCAAAATTAAAAGGGTTGGTTGCATCTTAATTAAATTAACAATTGAAAAATTATTTGTTGACTTTTGCAGGGCAAAAATAGTATAAACCTTTAAGTTTTATTCCAAATGCTTTTTGATACATCAAAAGCCAATATTGAAGAACTGCATGCTAATCTGTTTGCCGAGAAACAGGTTAGCGTATCAGTTTTGCGTTTGGATAAAATTCATCCGTTTGTTTCGGGCAACAAACTTTTTAAGCTGCATTATTTTATAGAAGAAGCACTTACCAGCAAGCATAAAACAATTTTAACTTTTGGAGGAGCCTATTCCAATCACCTGGCAGCCACTGCTTATGCATCCAAGGTTTTGAAGTTAAAAAGCATTGGCATTGTACGAGGAGAAAAGCCTGAACAACTTTCTCATACCCTGCAACAATGCCTGCAGGATGGTATGGAGTTGCAATTTATTTCGCGGCAACAATATGCTGCAAAAGATGATCCTGCTTTTATGAACAACTTAAAGGCTGTGTATGGCGAATGTACAATTATACCCGAGGGAGGATTCCATCCGCTGGGTGCAAAAGGTGCTGCATTAATTATGGATTTAGTAAAAGACAATAGCTATACACATATCTGCACAGCCACCGGCACAGCAACTACCCTGGCCGGTATACTGATGGCAACCAGGCGTGAACAGACTGTTGTTGGTTTTCCGGTTTTAAAGGGCATTACAGACATTAAAAACAACATAATTCAGTTAACAGGAAAAGAAGCTGGATTTGAGAACCTGCTGGTATTAGATAATTACCATTTTGGAGGCTATGCCAAAAGATCTGAGCTGCTGATACAATTCATGAACGATTGCTGGCAGCAGCACCGGTTGCCGCTTGATTTTGTTTACACCGCCAAAATGCTGTTTGGAACTATTGATGCCATTAAAAATGATACATTTACAAGAGGGAGCAAAATTTTATGTCTTCATACCGGGGGGTTGCAGGGAAATAAATCTTTACCTTTAAACTCATTATTGTTTTGAACTTGATTCAACCTATGCGTAGACTATATTCTCTATTCACATTTTGCGGTATCCTGTTTGCCGGCAGTATTTTTGGCCAGGCAACATTACCAGATTTTACTCTCAAGAGCAGCAATGGAAAGGCCAGTATTTTTTGGCAAAACCGTTATAAAAAGACCGTAAAAGGTATCAGCATTCAGCGGTCTTATGATAGTGTAAAGAATTTTTCCAGCATCGCATCTATACTAAACCCGGAAAACCCGGTGAATGGTTTTACCGATTCATTGTTACAAAATAATAAAGTTTATTACCGTTTGTTTATCGGTTTCGATACAGGCTATATCCTTACTCCTTCAAAAAGGCCCGAAGTAAGTACAGCAATTGATTATACCAGGCTGATACAGGAAATAAATACCCTGCACGAAAAAAACAATCAGCTGCAGGAAGAAAAATTAAGTTTACAAAAACAACTGGCAGAAGCCCTTTCTGCCAAAAATAAAAACAAAGCCCCCGTTAGATCTGAGAAAGATGATAAGGCTGATAAAGTTGATAAGGTTGACAAGATTGATAAGATTGATAAGGCTGATAAGACTGTAAAAAAAGCTGAGCCGGCAGAAGTTCCGGAGAATATCATCAGCCAGGCAAATACATACCCAAGCAAGCGCATTTATACAGACAAGGATAATAATATTATAACCAACCTTACCAACGTAAAGGAGAACAACTATATTATCAGGTTTTTAACTGAAGATTATAAACTGCTGTTTGAAATAAAAAATCCTCCGGATGATTATTTTATTCTTGAAAAAGTAAACTTTATCCGTGGGGGATGGTACCAGTTTGAAATATATAAGAATGATCTTTTACTGGAGGAGAATAAGTTCTATATATCAAGTGAAGAAAAGAAAACAAAATAATCAACCGGTCATTTCTGATTCAAAAATTTTTTCAAAATTTCTTTTTATTTTTTCCTTCACTTCGTTGTAATCAACAGTATATCCAAGTTCTTTTTCCATGGATGTAACCTGCTTATTCTGTATACCACATGGAATGATATGATTAAAGTATCCCAGGTCGGTATTTACATTCAGTGCAAAGCCGTGCATGGTTATCCAACGGCTGCAACGTACACCAATCGCACATATCTTTCTTTCCCTGCCGGGTATTGCTGCATCAATCCACACACCCGTTTCGCCCTTGCTTCTTCCGGCTTTTATACCGTATTCAGCCAAAGTTAAAATCACCATTTCCTCCAGGTTACGCAGGTATTTGCCAATATCTGTATAATATTTCTCAAGGTCCAGAATAGGATACCCCACTATCTGCTGCGGACCATGGAAAGTAATATCTCCTCCCCTGTTGGTATTAAAAAAAGCAATATCATGGGCGGCCAGTTCATCGTCATTCAACAATACATTTTCTTTTTTGCCGCTTTTGCCTAAAGTATAAACTGCAGGATGTTCGCAAAGAAGAAAGTAGTTGTTAGTCGTGAGTGGCGAGTCGTGACTGGTGAGTGAAGCATTCCGTATTGCTGATTTAATTTGCACATTATCATTAAGCAATGTTTCCTGGTAATCCCAGGCTGCTTTATATGCAATAATTCCAAGGTCTTTAAATATCACTTTCTGCTTATCCACTGCAATGTTTTAATTTGCAAAGATAAATGAATGCCGACAACGGACAACGGACAACGGACAACCATTAACCATTAACCTTATTACTGATGAGTAAAGAAATAATAGAAATTGAAGATGAACAACCGGAAATTGAGGAGTTGTATGAAAAGCTGGTAATAACCATTCCCAAGGGCCAGGAGTCGCTTCGCATTGATAAATTTTTAATGACCCGGATTGAAGGTGCTACCCGCAATAAAATTCAGCAGGGTATTGATAATGAAATGGTGCTGGTGAATGAAAAGCCTGTAAAAAGTAATTATAAAGTAAGGCCGTTTGATAACATCGTTGTATTTGATAACCGCTCACCGGAAAGCTCCGAAATTCTTCCCGAAAATATTCCGCTTAATATTCAATACGAAGATGACAGTTTAATGATCATCAACAAACCTGCGGGCATGGTTGTGCATCCCGGTAGCGGCAATCCCAACGGGACACTGGTAAATGCGGTAGCTTATTATTTAAAACAACAAACTCCTCAACTCGATGAAAGCGAACTCAGCAGGTTTGGCCTGGTGCATCGCATAGATAAAAACACCAGCGGTTTACTGGTAATGGCAAAAACACAGAAAGCGATGAGCGATCTCGCCAAACAGTTTTTTAATCATACGGTACACCGCCGTTACATTGCTTTGGTTTGGGGCGATATGGAAAAAGATGAAGGAACCGTAATTGCACATGTAGGCAGGCACCAGCGATTTCGCAAGCTTTTTACGGCTTACCCCGATGGTGATCATGGCAAAGATGCCATTACGCATTACAAAATACTGGAACGCTTTAACTATGTTACGCTGATAGAATGCAGGCTGGAAACAGGCCGCACACACCAGATACGGGTACACATGCAGCTGATAGGCCATCCGCTTTTTAATGATGATTTTTATGGCGGCGACAGGATCGTAAAAGGAACCGTGTTTACCAAATACAAACAGTTTGTTGATAATTGTTTTGATCTGTGCAAGCGCCAGGCACTGCATGCAAAGGAACTCGGCTTCATTCATCCCACAACATTAAAGCCCGTACATTTTGAAAGTGAACTGCCCGATGACATGAAAGCCGTGATTGAAAAATGGAAAAAATATATCGGGCATAAATCAGAATAAAATAATTACCAACCACTCTTAGTATAAAATATTAAAAGCCGGTTATACCGGCTTTTAATATTTTCAAAAAAATGGCTTATTGATTCAACTGTATGGTACCCAGATCTGTTTCATGATTCCGGGTTACTGTAATATTATTGATAGTGGTATCCCGGTAACCATTAATACCGTCTACAAACAAACTGTAAGTTCCATCCCGTAGTCCTCTTATTTTAAACTCTCCCTCGTGCCACCATGGTAATGCATAAGCAGTGTCGGTTGCATTATAGGCCTTAATTAAACCAGCAGAAAATACAGGCCTTATCTTACCTTGTATCGCTCCGCTGCTATGTCTGCCAAAAGGTTTTAAAACCGGTTTTAACCAATATTGCCCGCCGATGAATACAATGGATCTTTGCAGATCAAAGTCAAGATAAAAGCGAAGACTATTTTGGGTTATCATATCAAGGTGATCACGCCCGATATTTACATAAACAAAATGCTGGTTGTTTAACAGGTGTAATGGATATCTTATACTATCAACCACAACGCTGTTATTTGTACCCAAGGTGATCTTTATCCTTTCAATTTTTCCATTAAGCACAAATCCGCTTGCAAGAAGTGTATCAAGACCATTACGCAGCGTCAGCAGGTCATATACCCCTGCATTAATATTCAACGTATCCCAGACCTGGCAACGGGTTGATAAAGAATCATGATCATCATCACAACCGCCATGTTCGTGGTCATCATCATCATTGTGCCTGCATGTATCCAGTTTTATTTCTATTCTTTGTATATCGATAAATACATTTTGATAATCCGTAGGACCATCCGTCAGGTACACCGAGACCTTATTCATACCGGGCAGAATATTTTCGTTACTTACTGATACGTCCTTCTGGCAGGAGTAAAATAATAATGATGCTGCAGCAACAGCAAGGCATGCAAATCCTGTAAGTTTTTTCATCAACTTAAATTTTAATGGTTAACAATAAAAAGATTCAGGATAAAATAAGGGATGAAATAATAACAATGATTATAACAAAAAAAATGCCAGAGGTTTTTTTTGTTGATAAAATAAACAGCCCTTAAAAATTAAAAGGATCAGATCATAAAATTCCATCCGTGCACATCTGCATCAATTCCAAGGCGTATCTGTTCCAGTTTATTTTTTAGTTTAAACATCAGTTTGTTATCATCATATTTCGGCAGCACAAAATCAATACCATTAATATTTATAGTTTTAATAGGTGCAACAACCGCTGCCGTACCTGCACCAAATGCCTCGGTAATGGTGCCCGCTTTAAAAGCCTGTTCCAGTTCTGTTATTGCTATCGCTCTTTCTTCTGTCTTATAACCAAGATCATTGGCAAGGATTAATAAGGAATCTCTTGTAACTCCATCCAGTATTGAATCGGACAATGGCGCAGTAACCAATATATCATTAATTACAAACATCACATTCATCATTCCACTCTCTTCAATAAATTTATTTTCTTTGGCATCTGTCCATAAAACCTGGTCGTAACCTGCAAGCCTCGCATTTTGTGTGGGTAAAAAAGAAGCACCATAATTACCGCCGCATTTTGCAAAACCTGTTCCTCCCCTGGCTGCCCTAATATAGTTAGTTTCTACTTTTACTTTTATAGGATCGGCATATAAGGCCGGCACCGGACCGGTAAAAATTATAAAGCGGTATTCATCTGATACTTTTACACCAAACCTGGCTTCACTGGCAAACACAAATGGCCGCAGGTAAAGTGCATGGCCCTGTTGTGTTGGCACCCAGGCTTCATCCAGGCTTATCAGCTGCATCAAACCATCCATAAATATTTCTTTGGGTGGCACAGCCATGCACATTCTTTGTAATGATTTTACAAAACGGTCGTAATGTTTTTCCATCCTGAATATATTGATGCGGCCATCATGTGTCCTGAATGCTTTCATCCCTTCAAAAACAGTTTGCCCATAATGCAGGGCCAATGCAGATGGGCTTAAAGAAAGATTTGCATAAGGTACAATTTGTGGCTGCTTCCATTCGCCACCGGCGTAATCACATACCAGCATATGATCGGCAATGTATTTACCAAATTCAAGTTTATTAAAATCCACTTCATCAATCCTGGATTGATTTGTTTTACGTACGGGAATGTCTGCAATGATTTCCATAAATTTTCAATTTAGATTTTTTGACAGGACAAAATTTGTGCATTTTTACCGAATAAAACAGATTCAGATTTAGTAATTTTGACTATATCAGATTTAAACAGTATGAAAAAAACATTCAACTCAGACGATCATCTTTACATACAGGTAGCAGATGGCCTGGAAAAAATGATTGCAGAAGAAGTGCTGCGTATTGGTGACAAACTGCCATCGGTAAGAGTATTAAGCAATGAGTACGGAATTAGCATGGGCACTGCCTTTCAGGCTTATTACCACCTGGAAGGAAGGGGCCTGATTGAGTCGAGACCAAAGTCAGGATATTACGTGCGTTTTAATCACAGGCGTTTTCCGGATTTGCCCAACCAGGTAAAGCAGGAAACCCAATCGCATGATGTAAGTGTAAAAGAAATGATTGCTTCTATTTACAGCGATATTGCCGCTGCCAATATTACCAATTTTGCATTGGCTGTGCCGGATGCTGCTTTATTACCTGGTGCTAAACTGAATAAATCGGCCATCTATGCCTTACGCAACACAAAACACAATTGCCTGGATTATGAACATACTTTGGGCAATCCTGAGCTGCGTAAACAGATCTCCAAACTTGCTTTTAACTGGGGCGCCAACATCAAAGCGGATGAGATTATCATAACCGCCGGTTGCCTCGAAGCCATCAATCTTTGTTTAAAAGCCGTTACAAAACCCGGTGATACAGTTGCTGTTGAAAGCCCTACTTATTTTGGTATTAACCAGGCAATAGAAGGCCTCGATCTGAAAGTAGTGGAGATAACAACCGATCCACTTACCGGTATTGACCTGGATGATTTACAAAAAGCAATAAAGAAATTTTCCATCAAAGCATGTGTATTTGTTCCCAACTTTAATAACCCCTTAGGCTGTTGCATGCCCGATGAAAATAAAAAGAAACTGGTGGAGATCATTACCAAACACAATATCCCTTTAATTGAAGATGATATTTACGGCGAATTGTATTTTGGAAAAACCAGGCCGCGGAATTGCAAATACTACGACACCAAAGGTTTGGTAATGCATTGTTCTTCATTTTCAAAATCACTATCGCCCGGTTACCGCATTGGCTGGGTTATACCCGGCAAATTTTTTGATACCGTTAAACAATTGAAGCGGATACAAAATATAAGCAGCCCTACACTTACGCAGGCAGCTATTGCCCATTATTTAAAACATGGCCGGTACGAATTTCATTTAAAGAATCTGCGAAAAGCCCTGCATACACAGAGTTTACGTTATGTGCAGGCTATCATAAAATATTTTCCTGCAGATACAAAAGTATCAAGGCCGCACGGAGGTTTTATACTATGGCTGGAGTTGAATAAGAAAGTGAACGCCTTTAAACTGCGTACCGAAGCCATGAAGCATAATATATCCATCGTGCCCGGTAAAATATTTTCGGCAGGCAATAATTATTCAAACTGCATACGCATCAGTTTTGGCAAGCCCTTTAATGATGATGTAGACTATGGCCTGATGATGCTGGGGAAACTCATCAAAAAAATGCTGTAAAGCAGAACCAACTGCTATCTCATTAAATTATCAAACAATAAAAGCTTTCAGCCTGAGCCTCTCGAATACGGGTCACCAGAGATTTTCACCGGCTTCGACAGGCTCAGCCTGACACCCCTTTGTCCCGACAGGTTTATTAACTAAGCATTGATGATCCTGGATTTTTTCAGGTACTCATCATTTGCACTGTAAATAAACAAACAGCTGCCGTTCTTAATTTTATCAATGATTGGCTTATGCAGGTTTTCGGGCAATGCCGGGCAACCCCAGCTGCGGCCAATATAACCTTGCGACCTGATGACTGATTCATTTACATAATCTGCAGCATGAATTACAATATCTCGGCTGTTGGCATTATCATTTATCCCCTTTTCCAATCCATCAAGCCTTAATGAATATCCGTGTCCGCCAATGTAAGTATTCAGGGTTTCATAAAAACCTAAACTGCTTTTATAGCTGGAGGGTGTATTTGAAAACTGGTTGGCATACTCTCTTCCGGAATTAACGCCATGTGCAACATAGGTATTATATAAAACCCGGTGATCATCCAGGTCAATTACAAATAATCTTTTTCTGGATGAAGGCAATGAAAAATCAACAATGGAAATAATATTGTCTTTTGCAAGTTTACCGTGTTGCACCAGGTAATTAAATCCTTTCAATGCATAATTAAATGCCTTTTCAGATAATCCCATTTTATCAAGCCCCATACTATCGTAGGCCAGTGTTATGGTATTATCATCAAATTTATTTATGCCGGATAAAGCGTTTGAAGATACCGGCTCATGTGTAACAGAACTTAGCCTGGCCATCTCAATCTTTGCTTTACCCGCAGCAAAAACAAAAGGCATGTGAAGGAATACAGCAAACAGGATTACCAGGAAAAACAAGGAGCCTTTTCCAAGGCTGCCATACCTGCCATTGTACATGTCGCTGATTAAGTAAGCTGATATTTTTTTCATAGGATCGTTTTTCTTGTTTAATTATTTATTAATTTTTACTTACCAATACACCATAAAATGTCCCTGGCATATTCTATAGATGATACAGAATATATTTACCATGATAAATCGTTTTACCGATCTAATAATTTAATTCAGAATGTACAGTGGTTGGGTTGAAAAAAATCAAATTGTAGTTTGAATAAACTGCTTGAACGATTAATACCGGATTTTGATGCAAAACTAAAAGGTTTATTTGTAAGCTGTCATCACCGGGCTCAATTTAGTAAGCTTTTAACATAGCTTAAATTGCATTAATAACTCTGATTTTTAAATGAAAAGCCCTTAAACAAATTGTATTAAAGCAATAAAACCTGCTTACGGATTATTATTTGATAATTTGCAACTGAAAGCAATAAACAAACTACAGATGTATCAAAATAAAACTATAACCCCTGCACCCAGCCTTAACAAGGCAAAACTGGTACGTGGGGGAAAAGAATATTTTGATCTGCTTATCAATCTCATCAACCAGGCAACTGAAAGTATACACCTGCAGGCTTATATTTTTGACAATGATACAACCGGCGCTTTGGTAATTGAAGCATTAAAAGCAGCATCCCGGAAAAAGGTATCCGTTTTTTTAATGGTTGATGGTTATGCTTCGCAGGCTATATCAAAAAAGTTTATTGCAGGCTTACAGGATGCCGGTATCCAGTTCAGGTTTTTTGAGCCATTCTTTAAAAGCAAGCAGTTTTATTTTGGCAGGCGCATGCACCATAAGGTTTTTGTTGTTGATGCAAAAATGGCTTTGGTGGGTGGCATCAATATTTCCAACCGCTACAATGATTTGCCCGGCCAGCCCGCCTGGATTGATTTTGCTTTGTATGCTGAAGGAGAAATAGCGAGGGACCTTTGTGTATTATGCTGGAAAGCCTGGAATGATTTTCCTGCCAAAATGGGATTAACCCCATGCGAAGAAAAGCTCCCTGTATTTAATTTTAAAGATGTAGAAATGAGCAAACTGATCATGCGGAGAAATGACTGGATAAGGAGGAAAAATGAAATCTCCAGAACTTATATTGATATGTTCAGGCATGCAAAATCGCATATAACAATTATATGCAGTTATTTTTTACCAGGCAAAGCAATCAGGCGGGCATTGAAAAATGCTGCCGGGCGTGGTGTAAAAATAAAGGTGATCACTGCAGGCACTTCTGATGTAATGCTATCGAAATATGCCGAGCGCTGGATGTACGACTGGATGCTCAGAAATAAAATAGAATTGTTCGAATATCAACCCACCGTTTTACATGCCAAGGTTTCGGTTTGCGATAGTGAGTGGATGACCATCGGCTCATACAATATCAACAACCTGAGTGCGCATGCCAGCATTGAATTAAATATTGATGTTTACAATGCCGGCCTTGCTATACAAATGGAACACTTACTGGAAACGATTATAGAAGCCGATTGTATTGCCATTACCGAAAAGCGGCATAAACAGCAAACTAATATTATCACGCAATTACTTCGCTGGGGGGCTTATGAAACAATCCGTTTCATACTCTATTTAGTAACTTTCAATCTAAAGAAAGCAAGGTGAGCCTCTGTGATTTTTCAGGAATTAAACTGCACTGATTTAACATGAGTTTTGTCAGCCTGACTATATTCATTCTTTTCACTGATTACTATTCTTGAATTAAGATGGCTCCCATAATAATTTTGTTAGGTAAATAATATTTTAAAACTTAAAAAAAGAGGAGGTAATTATGGGAACCTTAGCAATAAATAAACCAATTGAAAGAATGCCATTTTTATTCGACGATTACTTTAAACCATGGAATGAATGGTTTGATAACGGAAACAGCAACTTATGGGGAACAGCCATGAATATACCTGCTGTAAACATTACCGAACATAAAAATGAGTATGAAGTATCGCTTGCTGTACCCGGAATGAAAAAAGATGATTTTAAGATTGATGTAGAGGGAAATATGCTTACCATCAGCTCTGAAAAAGAAGAGAGCAAAGAGGAAAAAGATAAAAAGTTTACCCGTAAAGAGTATAACTATTCGTCTTTCAGCCGCAGCTTTACATTACCCGAAGAGATCAACAGGGAAAAAATAGATGCGAAGTATGATAATGGCATTTTAAAAATTTCTTTGCCACGCAAAGAAGCAGCTAAAAAACTTACAGCGAAAAACATCGCTGTTAAATAAGCCAGCTACCGTATGGCTTAAAGCCCCTGCAAAACATGCAGGGGCTTTTACTTATACAAACACTCATACATTTTATTGACTACTGTCAGTTTTTAAACTGATACAGGTTATTTATACGGCAACCTGTACAATATACCTTTACTGTTAATGAATATTCCAAACATCATGCGATTCGGCGTTAAGCCCGGTTGCATTAAACAGTTCATCCAATGCCTAATCTTAAAATAAAACAGTTGCAGTACGAGATCAATTCCTGGAAAAGATTACTGGACTATCTGACTGAAGAAAATATACAAATGAAAAACAGGCTGTCTGAAATTCTTAAAGACAAATTTGACATCTATTTACTGGAAGAAGTAGATGGATTTCAAACCCGGTTCATCAGGAAAGACAACCTGATTATGCTGCTCAGAAATGAAGTAACAGACCTGGAAAAAATACCGGTTGCTGAGATCTGTAAAGACGAAAAGATTTTAAAGAAAATGGCCATAAAAATAAAAAGGCTACAGCGGAACATCAACAATACTGAAAAACAATTTGGTAAATTAAAATTCGATTTTCATAAATTTCTTTCAACTAATATTTTATAGACTGTGAAATCCGTTCACCAGAAACATCTATACATTATCATACTGTTTGGTTTTATAAGCGCTTCGCTCAGTGCACAAATCACTCCTGATAGTTTGCGGAAATTCATTGCTATAAGCAAATATGCTGCAAACAATAAACTGACTGAATTTTATACCAGGCTTAATTATAAGACAGCCTGGATCCAAAAGAGTAACGCAGAAAATCTTTCTGTTTTTTTAACAACGCTGAATACATCAGCTGCGGTGGGTTTACAGGAAAAAGATTATAGTTTTAATTTTATACAGTCTTTCCGGAATAAAAATACTTTACTGCAGAAAACAGAAGATTCACTTGAGGCAGAAATTAAATTCACTGAAACTGCTATACAGTTTTACACCGATCTTGCCTATGGCAATGCAAAGCCTTCCTTTGGCTACAACGGGCTTAAATACATGCCGGCCTGTCATAATATTCCGGAATTACTGGCTGAGTCTGTCTCTGCAAATGCACTGCAGTCAATGGTTACACAAATTACCGGCACATTACCTGAAATTGCCGTACTTGAAAATAAAATCAGATGGTTTAACAGCATCATGAGCAAGCCTGGGTTCAGCGAGGTAACAATTACTTCAAACAAAGTAACAACTGCCAATCAGCCCCTGGTAATAAAACTTTACCAGCTGGGTATAATTGATAATGCCATATTTAATTTACCCGACAGCATGCTGAAAAAAAAGGTAAAAGAAATTCAAATTCAATTTAACCAGCTGCCTGACGGTGTAATCCGTTCAGCTTTATTGCAGCAATTGAATACAAAATTAGCTGTCAGATCTGTACAACTCAATACATCTCTCAATTATTACCGGTGGTTAAACTGCATGGTACAGATTGAACCTGTTATTGTGGTTAATATTCCCGCAGCATATTTAAAAGTGTACGATAAAAATAAAGTGTTGCTGGACATGCGGATGGTGGTTGGAAAAAAATCTACCCCTACTCCAACTTTAATCAGCACGGTTGATGAAGTAGTACTTTATCCTTACTGGCATGTACCATACAGTATTGCTACCAAAGAGATACTACCCATATTAAAAAGGAATCCGGGCTATATTAATACCGGCAATTACCAGGTACTGAATGCCGCAGGTAATATAGTAGATCCCTATGCCATTAACTGGCATTCGCTCAGCAGTTCTTATTTCCCCTATTTAATACGCCAGAGTACAGGTTGTGATAACGCATTGGGTTTATTAAAACTAAATTTTTCTAACCCCTTTGGTGTTTACCTGCACGATACCAATGGCAAGAAATATTTTAAAAATAACAGGCGCTACTTAAGTCATGGCTGCATGCGTATGCAAAAACCCATGGAAATGGGCCATCTTCTTCTAACAAATAACAGCATTGCAATAGATACACTTGAACAGAAAGGATGTTTACGAAACCAGTCGCCCATAGCAGTACATGCAACCCGGCACATGCCTGTGGTGGTATGGTACAATCCGGCCGGTATAGATTCTGCAGGCCGGGTACTTTTTTATGAAGATGTTTACGGGAAATTCAACTGATTATAAAAAGAAAAAACCGGAATTAATTTCACAGCTTATTGGTGATTTAATTTTCTGGAGGCATATCATTTTCAAAACGCCTGCCCCGCTTACTGTTTACTTTATTAAGTAATTTATTTACAAGCAGGGTTACTCCGTATGTAAGGGCATTTCTTACAAACCCGTCTCCATACAGGTTATTATCTGTCTTACGTTTCAACACGCTGTTCAAAGTGTCTTTAGCAATATTCACCGGCCTCAGGTTTTCTTTTAATGCTGACCAGTTGCTGCGTATCTTATCCTCCAGTTCTGCCTGGCGTTGCTTCATCAGTTTTTTTTCGGCCTTTAATTGTTTTATGCTTTTAATCTTCTTCATTGTCTTCGCCAAATAATTGCTTTATCAATGCATTCATAACAGGCAGTTGTATAATTTTTACCCTGGCTGTCCACACTATTATTCCAATAAGCAGGTATAACCCCGCCACAATTAAAAACCCTGCCCAGGTTTTTCCAATCCAGTCGCCCAGCCCAAAAGCCAATGCAATGCTGCCGAAAAGAAAAAACAACATAAAAAAAGTTATAACTATCAATCCTGCCACTACATTGGCTATTATAGCTGAACTCTTTTCTGCTGCATTTAATTTTACTGCCTCTATCCTGGTGTTTACATATTCCTTTATGTTATCTGCCAGTTCTTCCACTTTGGCAAATGCTTTTTCCATGTTGATTGTTTTACTAATCAATTACTAAAAATTCATTTTAGTTTATTAAGCAAATTCTTCCACGGTCTCTTTTACTTTTTTTTCAAAGTCTTCTTTAAGATCATTGAATTTGTCTTTACCCTTACTGAATTTGTCTTTTACATCATCAGCAAATTTTTTACCCTTTTCATTCATCTTTCTCCGGGTTTCAGAACCTTTATCGGGGGCAAACAAAATGCCCAACACAGCACCGGCCGCAATACCTGCGGCAACAGCAGCCAGTATTTTACCACTTGTGTTCATAATAAATGATTTAAATGTTTATTGATATTTGCAAGATAAAAATATTTGAACCTTTTAAGAATGATGGCCCTCAATAATTTCACTGATGCTCATCAGGAATCTGAAGTCTGAATCAAGGCATATAACCTGTCTGCATCTTCCTTTTTACATAACTCGGTGCCGGCATTTAAAGTAGCAGCAGTACCGCATGCCACGCCATACTGTATGGCTTGCAGCAGGTTTTTACCCTGCGCTAAATAAAAAACAATTCCGGCAACCATACTGTCGCCGGCGCCAACCGTGCTTTTACGCTCAACTGCAGGGGGTTTAAATATTTCGGCCATGTCAGCAGTTACCAGCATAGCCCCGGCTGCGCCCATGGATACAACCATTACTTCACATTTCCCTCCGGCAATAATATCTTGTGCAATAGCTTTCACTTCATCCGGTTGTATCTCTTTTTTGCCAGCCAGGCTGCTTAATTCACCAAGATTGGGCTTCAGCATATATACCCCTTCTGCTGCAGCATGCTTTAAAGCAGCGCCAGATGTATCCACAATAAATTTTGCATTTTTGCTTTTGGCTATTTTAGCCAGCAGGGCATAAATATCATCAGGCATACCAGGAGGTAAACTACCGCTGGCAATAATAAATTCCACCTCATTTATTCCTTCTACCGCCTGCAAACATTTTTTCCATTCTGCTTCTGTTAATTCGGTTCCCGGCATTCCAAAACGGTATTGATTGTTGGTTGCTTCATCCACCACAATAATATTCTCCCTGGTTTCATTTCCGGTTTCAATGATAACGGAATTGATATCCTCTTTTTCAAGTAAATGATTAAAATATTTACCGGTGTAACCACCGGATGGGAATATAGCCGTTGCTGAACCGCCCAGTTTTTTGATGGCCCGGGCAATATTGATACCGCCACCGCCAGGCTCCAGTTTGGGTTTACTGCATACCAGTTTTTTTTCGGGAAATAAGGCAGGTACAGATGTGCTTTTATCAATGCACGGGCTGAAGGTAATAGTTATGATAGATGGCATAACCCAAAATAAGAATTATTCAGCAGATTTTTGCTCAATAGTTTGCTATTGATGTATTGACATAACCGGAACATGGCTGTGCAGCACCAATTGTTTGGTATGGCTTTTATGAAAAATACCAGTCAGCAAATTATGGCGATGTGGCAGCACGATCAACAAATCAATCTGATTTTTTTCTGCAAAATCCATGATCCCTTCATCCGTATTTTCATTATCAATAAAATGAAAAGTTGGTTTTAATGCCATGGTCATTTCCTGCATCAGGCCCGATTCAAAAACTATATCCGCATCAAACACTTCTTTTTTACCGGTGTTCAGAATGTGCAGTTCGGCATTAAAATCATTTACCAGCATTTTTATTTCCTCAAAAGGCGTGGTTTCTATAACCTTTGTTAAATCGCTGGCCAGGCCTATTTTTTTAACCGCAGTAAAAGCAGCATTTGGTGGTACAGTTATTACAGGCCATGCCAGGTGCTTCACTGTATATACAGCATGAGAACCAAACATTAAATGCTCCGCTGCAGTTTTACCCTGGCTGCCCATTACTACCGCATATGGTTTTACACGTTCGCAAACAGTTTTCAATTCCTCAAAAAAGCCGCCCATACCCACTTCTGTTTCAATAATTATATTCCCTCCGGTTCTAAGTAACAATTCTTCTCTCACGCTTTGCATATCCGTTTCAGAACTACGCATAATATCTTCCAGGCCCATAACCAGGGGCATATCGCTGAAACCAATGGGCGTTTGCACTACATGCAATAATAAAAGCTCTGCATTAATTGACGAAGCCATATCAACTGCATAAGTAACAGCATTACCGGCTGCCTGCGAAAAATCTGTTGCTACCAATATCTTTTTCATAAAAATTATTTTAAAGCTAAACCTTTTACCACATGCTTTCTTCTTCGTAGTAAAATTATCTACAAATCTACCAGACTAAAATGACATACATTGGTAATAATAATGACAGCTGTCAGTTAAACCCTTCTTTAACTTTGGCTGTTGGCAGGAACGCACAAAGCTGACAGAGAAACAGCTACTGATCATAAACTTTGGCAACAGAGCCAACCAAGTTGAAAGGCATCATAGAAATTGGCAAAAGAATGTTAAGTTTAATTAAATAGTAAAGAAAAAAAAGAGATTATGAAAGCACTTATCATAGGAGCCACCGGTGCTACCGGAAAAGACCTTGTACAAATATTGCTGAATGATGCGGACTATACAGCAGTGGTAATATTTGTACGTCGTGCAAGTGGAATAGTCCATCCCAAATTATCAGAGATCCTGACTGATTTTGACAGACTGGAAGAACAGTCTGAACAGATCAAAGGAGATGTATGGTTCTCCTGCCTGGGAACCACCCTTAAAGCAGCAGGTTCCAAAGATAAACAGTGGCATATTGATTATGAGATCCCATTGAAATTTGCTGAGATTGCCAGGAGAAACGGAATTCCAAAAGCAGTTTTGTTGTCGGCCTATGGAGCATCCGCTCCCAGTAATGTTTTTTATTCTAAAATGAAAGGCAAGCTGGAAGCCGATATCAACGCACTCGCATTTGATCAGTATATTATTTTCAGGCCGGGGTTATTGTTACGAAAAGATACAGACAGGTTTGGAGAACGCATTATGGCCGGCCTGTTAAACTTTATGAATACCTTAGGTTTATTCAAAAAGTTTCGTCCTTTACCCACTTCATTACTTGCCGAAAAACTGGCAAAGGCACCCAAAGTTTTTACAAGCGGAAAACAGGTTATTGAGTTGGATAAGATATTTGGGTTGTAGCATTGCTGATATCAATCTACCCAAGTTTTACCGAGGTCATGGTGAGTGAACCACCAACCGCTGTATCATTAAAAAAAGACACCGCATCTTTTTTATCTTTTAATCCCAATGTATACATCAATGGCAGGTAATGCTCCGGCGTAGGAATAGCCAGCATGGCCTCTTTACCCAAAGCGCTGTAATTGATCAATGCGGGGTGGTCGCCGTTTTGTATCAGCTCTTTAAATTTGCTGTTCATCTTGGTTGCCCAGTCATAGGCATATTCTTTTTCGTTCAGTTTATCCCAGGCTACCATGCGCAGGTTATGCACCATATTACCGCTGCCAATGATCAGCACGCCTTTCTTTCTTAAAGCATACAATTCTTTGCCAAGTTCATAATGGTATTGAGCACCTTTTGTGTAATCAATACTTAACTGCAGCACCGGTATGTTTGCGTTGGGATACATATGCCTTACTACCGTCCAGGTTCCATGATCAAGTCCCCAGTCGTGATCTAATTCAACCCTGGCCGAATGTATCAGTCCTGCTGTTTCCTTTGCCAGCACAGGATTGCCGGGCGCCGGGTACTGCACATCAAAAAGCGCCTGGGGAAAACCACCAAAGTCATGAATGGTTTTTGGAAAATCCATGGCAGTAATTTTTGTGCCCTTGGTAAACCAGTGTGCCGATACAACCAGCACGGCTTTGGGTACCGGAATTTCTTTGGCCATCTGTGTCCACCTGCGGCTGAAAGCTGTGTCCTCAATTCCATTCATGGGCGAGCCATGGCCCACAAATAATACAGGCATTAATTGTTCCGTATGTTCTAAACTATCAGTAAAATTTTTAAATGCTGCAAGTGTTGTCATACTCAATGCGCCGGCGGCGACTGTTTTTATAAATTGTTTTCTTTCCATAGGCTAAAAATGCTCTCATCTGTATTGCCTGGTTTCATCTTATCTGCTGCCAGAATGTAAAGGTGACAAAAAAAAACTTCCTGCAAACCCAGTATGCTATTTTCTATTTATTGTATAACCATTCAAACGATGGCAATGCGCTAAATCAAATACACAAAAAGGCTTTCACAATTTTATTAATTGCAAGATCTTCTTTTTTCCTGATCTCTGCTTTCAGAGGCAGCAGATAGGTATCCAGTTTTGTATCAAACCAGATGGCGGTTTTCCATTCGCTGCTGCCGATTTTTGCTGTTGCCTGCAAGCGCCCCCAGCCCTGCTCTTCCTGCTTAAGGGTATTTCTTATTTCTTTTGCCAGTTTTTTGGGAACCGAAATAAAGTACCACCCACGGGGCCCAACATATTGCCAGGGCTTTGCTGTAAATGCATATCGTATCCCTTTACATTCCATTTTGGTGAAGTTTATGTCTCAGCTGGGGTTTTCGCAAACGTACTGTTTTATTCTAAAAATATTTTTCTGCGAAACCCTGCCGGGGCGAAAGTCTTAGTTATTACCTGCGATTCTCACAATGATCTCCAGGATTACAAATATAATAACAGCAAAGAGCAAAGATTGATTTACTGTCATGGGCCTGTTGGGATCGCCTGTTGAAATATGAATAAGTTCGGTTGCCATACCGCCACCTATTAAACTTACAAGCACCCTGATCCAGGTTTTCTTTAAATATTTCATCCGGTTATTTTTAAACTTATCTTAGGGGGTTTTCGTAAACTCACTGTTTTTATTTTAAAATATGTTTCTGCAAAACCCCGCCGGAACATAAGCCGGGCGTTCAACAGATCATCAATAAGCGGTGCTGCCCTGCCTTTTCTTTCGGCGCACGGTGAACACAGGGAAGCACCTGGCTTTCCGGATGATCAACGGCTAATCTCCACATATTACCCAGGCCCAGGTTAACCGGCATGGCTGCTGCTGTTGCCTGGTAGTGCAGATCAAAAAAATGCTCACTTAAAAATGTTTCAAAACCAGCTGTTGCGCCACCGTACAGTTTTTTAAGTTCATCACGTATTTCAGGCACAAGCACTTTTTGCGTGGCATGATCATTGGGCAATAGCTCACTTGGCTCGCCATAATACGTGCATAAAAAAGTATCCGTTGCAACCGGGGAGCGGTCAACATGAAAAGAATAAACATCCGTAGGAAAAAACGGGCAGTCATCATCCCTGTCATAACACCTGATCACATTCAGCATGGGAGCGGCTCCATAAGCTTTCAACAGCTTAAAATCATGTAACAGTATTTCACGGGCAAGCTTCCCTTCATCAGTTAAATTAAGTGCCAGCAGATCCTCCTCATCAAGCACCCTAATATTTTCGTTGAGGGTTACCTTATGAACGATCTCTTCAAAATTGCCGGTTAGTGTACGGCTCCAGCAAACCGCATTCATGGCCCCATCAAAAGGCATGGAAACCAATTCTTCAAAATTGCTCACACAGTGAATCTGATCTCCGGTAACAGGTATCTCGTTCATCATAGTTTATACAAGTATACAATCATTGAACGAAATTAGTGATACGCAGGCAGTAATTCAATTCATACACTATCGGTTGGTGTCCCCACCAACCGAAATGGCTACTCAGCAAAGTGCGTCAATATCCCAAACTCGTCTGGCTTTCCTGCGTAAAAACCTGCACTGCTCCACCTGTAATTTTCTGGTATATCAGCTAATTGCCATTTTTCTCTCACCGGATTATTATGGATATAATCAAGCTTCTGCAATAAATTACACTATCGGTTTGTGTCCCCACCAACCGAAATGGCTACTTAGCAAAGTGCGTCAATATCCCAAACTCGTCTGGCTTTCCTGCGTAAAAACCTGCACTGCTCCACCTGTAATTTTCTGGTATATCAGCTAATTGCCATTTTTCTCTCACCGGATTATTATGGATATAATCAAGCTTCTGCAATAAATTCTTTTCACTTGTCAATGGAATAGCCAGTGGGTCTCTTTTCCAAAATTGATATGCTCTGTCTGATTTGGAAGAACTGTATTGTTGCAGTAACAAAGGATCCTTAACCGCCAGTATTTTCTTAAACTGGTGTGCCGTATATTTTGCAAAACTGCCTGCAGGGCTCTCCTTACCATTTAACGAAAGTATTTTCCAAAGCAGGTGAATATGATTAGGCATGATTACATAGCCATATATCCTTATCAGGTTATTATCAACAAGGTATTTCCATGAGTTAATACAAACCATTTTCAGTGCATCATCTTTAAGCAGGTGTTTGAATTCATAAATAGTATCGGTGTAGAAATAGCATATAGCTATATCCATTTGACCCTGCCTTTTATGTTCAATATTCATAGAATAAAAATAAGGAAATTGCGCCGGCTGTTTCGTTCCGGTTGGTGAGGACACCAACCGGTAGAGTAAGTGATACGCAGGCTGTAATTCAATTCATTCCTTGCCCTGGTCCGTGGGGGGGGTAAAAACGAAGGGTGCTGTTTTATTTTTCATAACTCTGCTTTTTTTTCAGTAATTTTCAGTCCTCGTTTGTTTGCAAAATCCCTGGTTACACCCTTACAGTTAAAATCAAAGTAATTTTAGCATATTTCTAAATGTGTTTAATCATATAACAAACAACATGCGCAAAGTAATTCTTGTAATTTTTTCTGTACTTACAGCTTTAACCGTATCTGCCCAGGACTTCAGTAACAAGGGCAAGGATTTCTGGGTCACTTCAGGCTGGCATTACGGGATGGGAGCCAACAACCCACCTACGATGACCTTATCTATGACTTCGGATGTAAATACAACTTTTTCTATTGAGGCTTATGGGGCAGGTGTAATTACAGCCGGTAATATAACCGCTAACCAGATCACAACGGTGAACATTCCCAGTACCTATTTCACCTATGATCCCAGTGGACCTGCCGGTGCAGGTAATGGTTTATTTAACGGTAAAGCCATACATATAACTGCTGTAAGGCCTATTGTTGTTTATTCATTTACAACACAGGCGGTTTCCAGTGCCGCTACTTTATGTTTACCTACCAATGTACTGGGCAAGCAATACTATGCGGCCAGCTATACCCAGATCTCTGCAAGTGCCAATGCCAATAATTTCATCACCATCATTGCTGTTGAAGACAATACCGTTATTGAAGTAATACCCACCCAATTGACTGCAGGCGGATGGGCAGCCAATTCTGTAAACACCATCAACCTGAATAAAGGACAAATATACCAGGTATTAGGAGCTTTGACCGGCAATACCGGATCGGATCTCACGGGTACATCCATCCGGTCGGTGGCATCCGGGTCGGGCGGCTGTAAAAGAATTGCGGTATTTTCAGGCAGCGGCAGGGTTTTAATAGGAGGATGTGGTAATGGTGCCGATAATCTGTATCAGCAACTTTACCCGGCATCCACCTGGGGCAGGAAGTATTTAACTGTACCCAGTTCCGGCAGACTAAGAAACTACTACAGAATCATAAGGCCGGCACCTACAGCTATTGTAAGCGTTAACGGAGCTGTAATACCTGCGGGTTCTTTTATCAATAATTTTTATGAATTCAATACAAACACCCCTAACTTAATTGAATCGGACTCTGTCATTTGTGTGTCGCAGTATTTTACAAGTATGTCTTGCCAGGGTAATGTTAATCCGTATGACCCGGATATGGTGATATTGAATCCGGTAGAGCAAAATATAGCAGATGTTACCTTAATAAGCACGGGCCAGTTGACCAATACGCCCCCATTTACCCCCGAGCATTATATTCATGTGATCATGAAAAATGCAGGCACTGCGCTTTCATCTTTTACATTTGACGGAGGGCCATTACCTCCTTTAGCTACCTGGGTAACGCATCCGCAAGACCCTAATTATTCTTACTTATATTTAAATAATATCCCGCAAACATCTCATTCTTTAAAATCGGACAGCGGTTTTAATGCCATTGCTTATGGGTATGCCAATGCGGAAACCTATGCCTATTCTGCCGGCACCAATGTTAAAGACCTCTACCAGCAGGTGATCATTCAACCGGAATATGGCATTGAAACATCACCAACGGTTTGTGCCAATGCACCCTTCAGGTTTAAAATATCGTTCCCGTATTGCGTAGATTCTATTCTTTGGGATCTGTCAGCGCTGCCTGGTCCGCCAAGTCCGGCGATGGTTACCGAACATTACACTACTTGTGTACCAGGCCCCGGTGGCCCCGATTCCATACGTTTGGTGAACGGCCTGCCTGTATACTGGTATTCTTTGCCCACATTATATTCATTTCCAACGGTGGGTACTTATCCTGTAAGCATAACAGCCTATACGCCTAACTCATCAGGTTGCGGATCTGAACAGTTAATAGATTTTGACCTGGAAGTAATTGATCCACCTCCTGCCAGTTTTACGCATGATAACCCCGGTTGCTATGCAGATCCGGTTACGGTAACAGAAACCACCCCGCAAACCCCAAAAGCCACTTACCGGCAATGGTGGGAATTCTATGATCCGGCAACAACACCGCCAACAACAACGGTATATTCAAATGCATCCAATCCGGCTGTGCCCATGCGTACAGCCATGCACACCTTTACAACACCCGGCATCAAAAGAATAAGGCATGCCAGTATCATTACAACCGGTTGCATCAGCGATACGATCGTGCAAATGATCAACCTGCCCGATATACCCAATGCCACCATTGCTGCATCTAATACACTTGAATGTGTAAACTCTGCCGACAACCCCACTGTTAGTTTTACAGGTACAGGAGGTACAACACCCTATACTTTTACTTATACCATCAATGGTGCATTGCCGGCACAAACAGTAACAACGGCAGGTACCAATGCATCTATAACCATACCGGTACCAACCAATGTGGTGGGACCGTTTGATTACGAACTGGTGGGCGTACGAAATGCCAGCCCGGCTGGTACCGCCTGTACCCGTAACATTACAAACCAAAAAGAAACGATCAATATTATACAAACAGCAACCATTACCTTACAATCTGCCGCAGCTACCATCAACCAAACGGTTTGTATAAACAAGCCGATAGAGCCGATCATTTATAAACTGATTGGTGCTACCAATGTAAGCATACCCCTGCTGCCACCTGGTTTAACCTATTCGGTTGCCGGTAGTTCCGATACCGGTAATATAGTAACCATTACCGGCGCACCTGTCTCAACAGGGGGATTGCCTTTTGATTATACGTATAATTTTACCATACAAACCGGTGGCACTACCTGCACACCCGCCACCACTAATGTTGTGCTTACCGTAAAGCCGGATCATATCATTTCTTTAAATCCCAATTCGCCCGGCAGTGATGTGCAATTTGTTTGTGTTAACGATTCCATTAAACCCATCATCTTCAATTTAGGTGGAGGAGCCACCGGGGTAGACATCATCGCCAATCTGCCACCCGGTATCAGCTACCAGGTAGTTGATAAGCTGCAACTGGTAATATCAGGAGCACCGACTGCAGTATCTGATGAAACCACTTATTTTATTACTACCAATGGAAGTAATTGTGTTACCGCCAATACCAGTTTTAAATTAACCGTATTTGCATACCCGCTGGCAAATGCAGGCCCCGATAAAAAAGTACTGGAAGGCGGTTCGGTTGAATTAGAAGCTTCGGGCAATACTACCGACCTGTCTTATGCCTGGACACCACCTGAATATTTAACCAGCTATACTATACTAAGGCCAAGGGTCACCAATCCCAAAGCTGATATGACCTACCGCCTAACCGTTACCGGGCCGGGTGGCTGCCAGACGAATGACCAGGTATTTGTGAAACTGTTAAGAATACCTCCGATACCCAATACATTTTCGCCGAACGGGGATGGCATCAATGATCAATGGAGGATCGATTTTTTAAATGATTATCCCGATTGCCGTGTACAGGTATTTACCAGAGCCGGTAAACTGGTATTCAGTTCAAAAGGATATAACATCAAATGGGATGGCACCCTTAAAGGCAAACCACTGCCTTTTGATACCTATTATTATATCATTGAGATCGGCAGCGGAAGAGATCCTGTTGCAGGTTATGTGACTATTATGAAGTAATGGTGATCAGGTGGCAGTTTTTTTAGGACGAGTCATTTGGTTCCGGTTGGTGGGGACACCAACCGGTAGAGAATAGAAAGTGCTATCCACTTATAGCGGTATTGGCTGCAATACAGTTTTTTCCCATGTAGCTAATTTCACTTTCATTTCTTCGAACCTCTTTTTTTCCTGGGTCTTAAGGTCATTTTTTTCCTCCTGGTCAACACTTAGGTCAAAAAGGTATTCACCTTTTTCATCTTGCAGGTATTTCCATTTTCCATCCCTTACTGCTTTGTGTTTACTCCTTTGAAATGTTCTCCAGTAAAGTGTCCTGTCTATATCTTTATATTTTCCTGTCAAAACCGGCATCAGGTCAATACCATCTAACGGGAAGTTTTTATCAGCTTTTGCACCTCCTGATTTAAGAATTGTAGCAGTCCAGTCCATAGTAATTGCCACTTGTTGTGTAGTAATGCCGGCATTTATTTTGCCAGTCCATCTTACAAAGGCAGGCACTCTTATCCCACCTTCCCAAAGCGTCATTTTAGACTTTGATAAACCTCCATTATCAGAATATCTTTCACCACCGTTATCGTTTGTAAAGATCACTATGGTATTGTTGTTTAGTTGTGATGCATCCAGGGCCTCCATTATTTTTCCAACCCCATCATCAAGACTTTTCATCATGGCAGCGTAAACAGATGGGGAGCCACCTGCGGTAAAGTCTGTTGAATCAGGATAAGCAAAATCATTAGGACCCTGCCAGGGCCAATGCGGGGCATTGAAGGTTATCATTAAAAAAAATGGCTTATTGTGTTTTTGATTTATAAATGAAACTGATCTTTGAGAAAACAGATCTGTCAGATAACCTTTTGTATAAACCAACGAATCATTTTCATACAGGTCATATGTCCGTGTTCCATTTTCGCCTCTATGTGAGATGTAATCGGCACCGCCGCTATGGATACCAAAAAAATAATCGAACCCATTTTTTGTTGGGCTATGCTGAGGCATGAAACCTAAATGCCATTTTCCAATCAAAACGGTTTCGTACCCACTTGCTTTCATCAGGATACCTAAAGAAGGAATGTCATTGGTTAACCCATAAGCACTGTCTTTTTTCGGACTACGTAGCGGCTCCATTAACCCAAGTGATAGTTTGGCAGGGTAGCGGCCCGTCATCAGGGCAGTACGGGTGGGGGTGCAAACTGGTGCGGCGGCATAAGCATTCACAAACTTTACACCCTGCGAAGCCAGTTTGTCCAGGTTGGGTGTCATAATTTTTTTGTTCCCATAACAACTCAGATCACCATAACCCATATCATCGGTCATAATATAAATAATATTTGGGCGTTGAGCCAGTATCGGGTCAACTAAAAGAATCAGAGAAAGAAAGATCGTGTATCTGGCTATTATATTTATAGTATGGCGTTGCATAGTCTGGTTCGTTTAATTAATTCATGGTTTGTCTTACAGGTATCAAAGAAGCATTGCAGGCAACGAGAGTTTATGAAAAAACTCTCATTGTTTTATAAATATACACACAATGTTTATAGCTTCAAAGCTGTATGGTTTTTGTAATAAGAGGTTATGCAATTTATGCAAGGACAACAAACCTACTTTTGCCTATCGGTTGGTGTCCCCACCAACCAAAATAATTATTCAATTCAGTTGTAAAAAAAGCATAGTTCTATCTGCAATGGGTTCCGGTTGGTGATGATGCCAGCCGGTAGAATAAAAGACGGCTGCATTTGCTGGTGTGTAAGCTGGCTTGCGGGTGTTTTATATAGGGGCGGCAGCGGCGGAAGGGATGTCCATACGTCTGGAACTGGTGGATACCAGGCAAGATTACCTATGTTTATAGGTTAAATAGAGGGTCTTCATAGGGTCATTTACTGGTGGGCCATACCCAGGTAACCTGTGCTGCATACACAAACAAAGGGGTAATCACCACTAAATAACCTGTTGCCAACCTGTCTACCAACCTATTGGCATAGGTTGGTAGACGGAGTACCCACCAGTTTCAGACCTATTCGGAATAGGTAGGTAGACGGGTATCCACCAGTTACGGACGTATTCGGAATAGGTTATTGCATTGATAATCAATGGTTTTTAATTTTGGTGCTGAAATTTTTAGTTCCCTTGGTGGAGACAGCTACCTGTAGCACAAAATAATTATTCAATTCAGTTGTAAAAAAGCATAGTTCTATCGGCAATTGGGTCCGGTTGGTGGGGACACCAACGCCGGGTAATTTTAGCGGTTTGTAACCGCGGCATACACTTACCTAAAATAAAAGCAATCTCTTTTCTATTACTGCCACTGTTATTTATTGCTCTGTGTGGATGCTAATTGTGTAAATGTCTCTTTATTGTTTCGCTACAGTAAACCGCGGTTGCAAACCGCCAGGACTGATAGACCCAAGTAATCCCACAGAGTTTACGTTCGAATTTAATGATTGTGTTGGGAACACTTGCGCCAGTGGGGCCCGCCCGGCATGGCAGGCTGGCTTCCGCACGAGGCCCGGGCGGACCAAAGAAATTGGTACAAAACAGGTCCGATAGAATTTTTAAAAAAAATGTACCAAAATTTAGAATAGCAAAAATGTACCGGTACAAAAAACGGATTTAAAATTTTGGTACAAAAAGAAAAAAAATAAAATGGGTACATATTTCACTGGGCACGGACTTATCTTCCCTGCGTAGCCAAAAACTTCTCCCTTATCACATCCTGCACCGGCCGGTTGCTGATCTTGCTCTCCAGCCAGGATATCACATCCAGATACAAAAAGGCACGGGTTTCCAGGCGGTTGTTTTCGTGCTGCTTTAATTTGTGCAGTAATTTTTCCAGTTCGGGTTTTATATTCTTTGCAGATAAATGAAAGGACAGGCGTAAAAAAGTAAACATCTCCTCTTCCACCACGCTCAGGTTTTCCATCTTGGCCATAAAGCGGTAAACCGATTTGATGAGGTATTCCATCAGGTCGAAATTGCCCAGCTCATAATGGGCAATCAGGTGCAGCAGGCGGCTGTAACACTGCAGGTCGGTACGCAGGTCAACCTTCCAGTTGATGATCTTGTTCAGGTAATCAATGGCTTTGCCGCTGTCGCCGCTGCCAAAATACAGGCTGGCAATTTTATAATAGAATACCAGCACCCGGTGGCGGTCTAAATACAGTTCGTATTCTTTTAGCTTGGCTTCAATGGCAGGCACCAACTGCAGGCCCTCGGTAAAAGTGCCGTCTAAAAAATGTTTGTTCAGTTTGGATGTGTACAGGTACACAAAGGTTTGTATCAGGTTGTTCTCATTGTTTAGCACCACATGGCGGGTGGCAAACTGTTCAAACTGGCCCAGGGCTTCTTCCAGCCTTTTATAATTACGCAGGTCAAAATGCGCCCCCATCAGGTTGTGCATGCCTTTAATATAATGCGCTGTTTCCACTTCCACCATCATGGGTTCGGCAATGAAGAGGTCAACCCATTTCTGGGTGTAGCGGTAGTACATTAAAAAGTCCTGCCGTATAAAAGCGTACCAGCAGTAGCTTTGGTACAGGTAAAGCTTTTCGTAAAAGCTGCTGCAAACGGTTGTATCTGCCGGAAGGCCGGCATTAAATATCTGTTTTACATCGGCATCGTCCTGCGCTGTACGGGCATGGCCGTGCTTGATATACCAGCTGTATAATTTTAGCGCCAGGTTGCTCAGGTTGGTGATGCTTACCAGTTTACCGGTGGCCTGTTTCACTTCATTAATAAGTACATCGGCCCGGTCTTCCAGGCTGCGGGTAATGTACAGCGATTCTATCTTTTTCTCAAAGAACAGTATCTGCATCAGGTAGGTAACCTGGTGATGTGCGGCTGCCAGTTTCTTCATCCTGTCCAGCACATGCAGACTTTGCAGGTGCAGGCCTTTATTGTATAAGATACGGGCATGGTCCATCTGTTCGTGCAGCTGAATATCTATGTTCTCGTCATCTTTTATCAGCCGCAGGCTGCTCAGTATCTCTTTGTATAAACTGGCTTTTATGTTGCTCAGCTGTTGCTTGGTAATGCTCTTTGCTTTTTGTAAAAGTTGCTTTTCATCATAACTGTTCATCTTATCCAGCACATCAAAAAGCTGGATGATCTTTAAGTCGGCAGCATCAGTGTTACGGGTAACAAATAATTTAAAATTCCGCTTCTCACTCTTTTCGAGCGACTTAACCAGTTGAAACAAGGCATCTGTGGAGCGGTTGGGCATTGTAATTCAAAAAATTTAAAACCCTTTACAGTACAGGATTTGGTGATAAACAAGGGCCGTTAAAAACTGTAAACACAGCCCTATTTTGATTTCCGTTGCAGACATTATCAGGCTAATTTGGTCTTGCAGGTTTATCATATTGGCAATTGTTTGCCCTTTTTACAAATATAAGCAGCCTGTTTCTTTACTTACTTATTTATACAATTAATTATGAGCGACGGAAAAATACACATTTTTGATACCACCCTCCGCGATGGCGAACAGGTGCCGGGCTGTAAATTAAACAGCGATGAAAAGCTGGAGCTGGCGCTGAAACTGGAGGACATGGGTGTGGATATTATTGAAGCCGGGTTCCCGATCTCATCACCCGGTGATTTTGAATCGGTAAATAAGATCGCCAAAACTGTGCGGAATGTTACCGTGTGTGCTTTAACCCGTGCGGTGCTTAAAGATATTGAAGTGGCAGGCGATGCATTAAAATATGCAGCACGCCCCCGGATACATACCGGCATTGGTACATCGGATTACCATATTGTTTCAAAATTCAATTCTACCCGGGAAGATATTCTGCAAAAGGCCATTCAATGTGTAACCTGGGCAAGAAATTATACCGATGATGTGGAATTTTATGCAGAAGATGCCGGCCGTACCGACAATGATTACCTGGCACAGGTTATTGAAGCAGTTATCAAAGCCGGTGCCACCACGGTAAATATTCCAGATACGACCGGCTATTGCTTACCGCACCAATACGGCGAAAAGATTGCTTACCTAGTAAACAATGTACCCAATATTGATAAGGCCATCATCAGCTGCCATTGCCACAATGACCTGGGCCTTGCAACCGCAAATGCCATCGCAGGCGTTATTGCCGGTGCAAGACAAATTGAATGTACCATCAACGGCCTGGGCGAAAGAGCCGGCAATACGTCGCTGGAGGAAGTGGCGATGATCATTAAGCAACATAAAAGTTTAGGATTATACACCGGTATCAAAAGCGAAACACTAAACCCGATGAGCAGGCTGGTATCCGATATCATGCGTATGCCTGTGCAGCCAAACAAAGCCATTGTGGGCAGCAATGCTTTCTCTCATTCATCGGGCATTCACCAGGATGGATTTTTGAAAGATAAACTCACTTACGAAAGCATTAACCCCGAATCGGTGGGTGCCGACAGTTCAAAAATTGTACTCACGGCCCGCAGTGGCCGCAGTGCACTGGCCTATCGTTTTCAAAAACTGGGCTTTGAATTTTACAGGAATGATATCGATGTTTTATACAATCGCTTTTTAGAAGTAGCGGATAGTAAGAAAGAAGTGGAAGATGCGGACCTGACTTTTATGGCAAGCCATTATCAGACAAAGACAGCAGTAGCGTGAGAAGCAACAAGGGGAAAAGGGAATAAGGGACAAGTAATAAGAATCAAGTATCAAGAGTCAAGTAACAAGAAACAAGAAATAAAAAAGAATGAATTCAGGAAGATATCATACATACGCTGACTCTCAAGCTCCTCAGCCAGCTGGCGGAGGAGGAGGGGGTGTCGGCCCGGGCCTTACATTATTTGAAAAGATCTGGGAGTCGCACATCGTTAAAACCATTGATGACGGGCCTTCTGTGTTATACATTGATAAACATTTTATTCATGAAGTAACCAGTCCGCAGGCTTTTACAGGATTGAATAAAAGAGGCATTAAGGTTTTTCGTCCTAAACAGGTGGTGGCTACAGCCGATCATAATGTACCAACTATTGATCAGCATCTTCCTATTAAAGAAGAACTGGGCCGTTTACAGGTTGAAGCATTAATAAAGAATTGTGCCGAACACGGCATTGAATTATATGGCCTCGGCCACAAATACCAGGGCATTGTGCATGTGATTGGCCCCGAACTGGGCATTACACAACCGGGCATGACGATTGTTTGTGGTGATAGTCATACCAGCACCCATGGCGCTTTTGGTTCCATTGCTTTTGGCATTGGCACCAGCGAAGTGGAAATGGTTTTTTCTACGCAATGCCTCTTGCAAAGCAAACCAAAACTGATGCGCATTCGTGTGGAAGGTGAATTGAAAAATGGCGTACTATCAAAAGATATTGTTTTATACATTCTCTCCAAAATAACAGCCAGCGGTGCAACCGGCTATGCAGTTGAGTTTGCAGGTTCTGCCATCCGTGCATTAAGCATGGAAGCAAGAATGACGATTTGCAATATGAGTATTGAAATGGGTGCCCGGTGCGGATTGATAGCGCCAGACGAAACAACTTTCAGATACATTAAAGGGCGACAATTTGCACCGGAGGGAGAAGCATGGGATAAAAAAATGCAGGAATGGACAAAATTATTTTCGGATGTGGATGCAGTATTTGATAAAGAAATATTTATCAATGCAGAAGATATTCAGCCCATGATCACTTATGGCACCAATCCCGGTATGGGCATTGGCGTATCGCAAAAAATACCAACAACAGCAACAATACATGAGAATGACAGATCTGGCCTGGCGAAATCTCTTGCTTATATGGATCTGCAGCAGGGCACTGCCATCCTCGGACAAAAAATAGATTATGTATTTATCGGCAGTTGCACGAATTCCAGAATTGAAGACCTGCGTATGGTGGCCGATTTTGTGAAAGGAAAAAAGAAAGCCGATGGTGTGGAAGTATGGATCGTGCCCGGCAGCAAGCTGGTAGAAGCGCAGGCCATTGCAGAAGGCATTGATAAGATATTTGAAGAGGCAGGATTCAATCTTCGTCAGCCGGGCTGCTCTGCATGCCTGGGTATGAATGAAGATAAAATTCCGGCTGGTAAATATTGCATCAGCACCAGCAACCGCAATTTTGAAGGCAGACAGGGAGCAGGCGCCAGAACATTACTGGCGAGTCCGCTTACAGCAGCAGCAGCGGCTATAACGGGGGTGATAACAGATGTAAGAACATTATTAAATTAGGAATTGAGAATTAGGAATTAGGAATGTTGCACATGCCGCAACTTACTACTTACCACTTATTACTTAGAACTTATAAACATGAAGGCACTAACAATCATACAAAGCCGCTTCGTTCCGATCAATATCGAAAACATCGATACGGACCAGATCATTCCGGCAAGGTTTTTAAAAGGAACAACCAAAGATGGTTTTGGTAAGAATCTTTTTCGTGACTGGCGTTATGAAAATGATGATGAAGCAAAACCGAGGGCTGACTTCCCATTGAATCAAACACAGTTCAGTGGTGAGATACTGGTGGCAGGAAAGAATTTTGGTTGCGGCTCATCCCGTGAACATGCAGCCTGGTCTTTACTGGACTATGGTTTCCGGGTGGTGGTATCAAGTTTCTTTGCAGATATATTTAAGAACAACGCATTGAATAACGGCATACTGCCGGTGCAGGTTACAGATGAATTTCTGCAAAAGATATTTGAGCAGGATAATGAAACAGCACTGACAGTTGACCTCGAAAAACAAACTATAACAATAAACAGTACCGGTGAGTCAGCAGGTTTCAGCATCAACAGTTATAAAAAAACATGCCTGCTGAATGGCTACGATGATATTGATTTTTTACTGAGCAACATTGCAGCAATAGAAAAATACGAAACAACATTATAATGGAACAGTTTGAAATCTTGCGAACAATTTTACTGTCAGTCTGAGCCTGTCGAAGACGGGTTAAACTAAAATAGCCCCGGTTTCGACAATACTTCGACAAGCTCAGTACAACCTGACAACTTTTAAACTCAGCCATACAAAACAAAAGAACATTCTTAAAATATAAAGACCGCTTTACAATTCGCTATGAAAAAAAAGATTACAGTAATTGAAGGAGATGGCATTGGACCGGAAGTAACCAGGGTTTCGGTACATGTGTTAAATGCCATTGCACAAACATTCGGGCACGAGTTTGAATATACCTATTGCCTGATGGGTGCAGATGCCATTGACAAGACCGGCAACCCTTTACCTGATGAGACCATTGAAGTTTGCCTGGAAAGTGATGCTATCTTATTTGGAGCCATCGGGCATCCAAAGTACGACAATGACCCTGCCGCCAAACTAAGGCCCGAACAGGGTTTGCTGAAGCTGCGCAAATCATTACAGCTGTATGCCAATATCCGTCCGGTAACTACCTACCGGTCATTGCATCATCTTTCTCCCTTAAAAACAAAGAATATTGAAGGCGTAGATTTTATCATTTTCAGGGAGCTGACAGGCGGTATTTATTTTGGCAAGAAAGAGATCAGCGCAGATGGTAACTCAGCATCAGATGATTGTGTGTACAGCCGTGAAGAAATTGAACGCATTGCACACCTGGCATTTCAGTCGGCACAAAGCAGGAGAAAGAAATTAACGCTGGTAGATAAAGCCAATGTATTGGAAACATCCAGGCTCTGGAGAAAAGTGGTACAGGAACTGGCAGGCCAGTATGCTGATGTGGCTGTTGATTATATGTTTGTTGATAATGCTGCCATGCAGATCATCCTCAACCCAAAACAGTTTGATGTGATACTCACAGAAAATATGTTTGGCGATATCATTAGTGATGAAGCCAGTGTCATCAGCGGTTCACTGGGTTTATTACCATCGGCATCTGTTGGAAAAGGCAATGCCCTGTTTGAACCCATTCATGGTTCTTACCCGCAGGCCGCAGGCAAAGACATTGCAAACCCAATAGGATCCATACTTTCAGCAGCCATGTTGCTTGATCATTTAAATATGAAAGCAGAAGCAGCCAGTGTAAGAGAGGCGGTTGAGTGGGCTTTAAACAATGGTTTTGTAACCAGGGATATTGACCCGATGAATGCTTACAGTACCTCTACATTGGGAGAACTGATAACAGAACATATTCATGGAAATATTCCGGGCTCTGTAAGAAAGTCGAATATGGAGTTTAGTAAATCGACGATCATATAAGCCCCTAACCCCTAAAGGGGGATTGGAGCTCAAATTGAAAAAGACTTTCTGATTTCTGACGAACAAATAATAAAACATAATTGTCCCCCTTTAGGGGTTAGGGGTAAAAAACATTGCTTGCTGAGTTCTTTTATTGAAACGGCGGGTGTATATTTACGAAAACATACATCCTTCATGTTGAAGAAAAAAACATATAGTATCATCACAGCCCATATTGCAATTATTATTGCGATCGTGATTATTATATCTTCTTCTCACGGAGGTGGTGCATGACTATAAACTAAAAAAATATACGCAACCCGCCTCCAAAAAAGGCGGGTTTTTTATTACCCGTAAACAACAAAACAAATGATGTACTACAACGAGAACACGGTAATTTATTTCAACGGGCAGTTTGTAAAAGCTGCAGAAGCCGCTACAGGCCTGTATAGCCAGTCGCTGCACTATGGCTATGCCGTATTTGAAGGCATACGCTCCTACCCGGTTGGCAGCGGCACAAAAATATTTAAAGCCAAAGCACATTACGACAGACTAAGACATTCTGCCGAAGTAATGAAGATGCCTTTTAATTATTCAACGGAGCAACTAACTGAACTGAGTTACGAAGTTTTAAAGCAAAATAATTTTACCGATGCTTACCTGCGTCCATTGGTGATCTGCTCTCCCAACATGAGTTTATCAAAAGGAAAAGAATGTTTTTTAACCATACAGGTATGGGAATGGACGAATGGATATCTCGCCAATAAGATGCGGCTGATGACTTCCTCTTACCAGCGCCCCAATGCAAAAGCATTTCATATTGATGCAAAAGTGAGCGGACATTATGTAAACTCCATCCTCGCCTGCCAGGAAGCAAAGGACCATGGTTTTGATGAAGCCTTGTTGCTGGACAGCAATGGCTATGTGGCTGAAGGCCCCGGTGCCAATCTGTTCTATGAAAAAGATGGCGTGTTGTTTACACCGGCTAAAGGACATATCCTGCCCGGCATTACAAGAGCAACTGTTATTGAGATCTGTAAAGAACTGAATATCCCGGTTGAAGAGAAATTTTTCACCGCAGATGAAATGAAAGAAGCAGATACCGCTTTTTATTGCGGCACGGCTGCGGAAGTGGTTGAACTGGCTTCTTTAGATGAAACAGTATTTCCAATGAACTGGGAAGATTCGTTGAGTGCACAAATTCAAAAAGCATACAAGTGTAAAGTTTTACAACAGGAATATAAACCAACATTAGAAACAGCATCATGGCAGAACTGAATAAATATTCAAAAACGTTAACACAGGATGTTACACAGCCGGGGGCACAGGCCATGTATTATGCCATTGGTTTTACCGAAGAAGATTTTAGTAAAGCGCAGGTAGGTATTGCCAGCATGGGCTGGGATGGTAATCCCTGCAATATGCATTTGAATGACCTGAGCACGGAAGTAAAGAAAAGTGTGGATGCTACCGAAGGCCTGCTGGGACTACGTTTCTACACCATTGGTGTTAGCGATGGTATCAGCATGGGTACCGATGGTATGCGTTACAGCCTGGTGAGCAGGGATGTAATTGCGGACAGCATTGAAACCAATGCAGGGGCACAATATTATGATGCACTCATCACCGTTCCGGGCTGTGATAAGAATATGCCTGGCTCTGTAATGGCCATGGGAAGACTGAACCGTCCGTCGATTATGTTGTATGGCGGAACCATTGCTCCCGGTCATTACAAAGGCGAAGACCTCAACATCGTTTCTGCTTTTGAAGCACTGGGACAAAAAATTGCCGGCAATGTTAGCGAAGCAGATTTTAAAGGGATCGTGCAACATAGTTGTCCGGGTGCAGGTGCCTGCGGCGGCATGTACACCGCCAATACCATGGCCAGCGCCATTGAGGCACTGGGTATGAGTCTGCCTTACTCAAGCAGCAACCCTGCATTGAGCGAAGAGAAACAACAGGAATGTATTGATGCCGGCAAAGCCATAAAAATTTTACTGGAAAAAGATATCAAGCCCAAAGACATCATGACAAGGGAGGCATTTGAAAATGCCATCACGGTTATTATGGTATTGGGTGGAAGCACCAATGCTGTACTGCATTTGATAGCTGTTGCAAAAAGTGTGGGCGTTGCATTAACGCAGGATGATTTTCAAACCATCAGCAATAAAATTCCGGTACTGGCAGATTTTAAACCCAGCGGAAAATATCTGATGGAAGACCTGCATAAGCATGGCGGTGTTCCAGCTGTAATGAAATATTTATTAAGCAAGGGTTTATTGCACGGTGACTGCTTAACCGTAACCGGTAAAAACGTTGCTGAAAATTTAGCAGAAGCAAAGGACCTGGATTTTGAAAAGCAGGATATCATCCTGCCTTTGGAAAAGCCTTTAAAAGCAACCGGGCATTTACAAATACTCTATGGCAACCTGGCCACCGGTGGCAGCGTTGCCAAAATTTCCGGTAAGGAAGGAGAACGTTTTGAAGGAACTGCCAGGGTGTTTGATGGCGAAAAAGATCTGATCGCAGGCATACAATCAGGCAAAGTGCATGCAGGTGATGTGGTAGTGATAAGATACATCGGTCCACGTGGTGCACCCGGTATGCCCGAAATGCTGAAACCCACCGGAGCCATTATCGGCGCAGGTTTGGGCAAATCGGTTGCGCTGATAACTGATGGAAGATTCAGCGGCGGCACCCATGGTTTTGTGGTGGGGCATATTACACCCGAAGCATTTGACGGCGGTTTAATTGGCCTGGTGGAAGACAATGACATCATTGAAATTGATGCTGTAAATAATACACTGAATTTAAAAGTTACTGATGAAGTTTTGAATGAAAGAAAAGCAAAATGGCAGCAACCCGCATTAAAAGCAACAAACGGAGTATTGTTCAAATACGCAAGATGTGTTAAGACAGCGGCGGAAGGTTGTGTTACAGATGAGTAACAAAACCCCCTCCGCCCCCTAAAGGGGGAACCTGGGGCCCAAAAATTTGGAGAGTAAAATAAAAGGTAAGAACTAAATATATTTTTTATGCAAGCAGTAGAAGAAGTAAAAGAAGCCATAAAACCGCAGAGTGCAAAGTTCCCCCTTCAGGGGGCGGAGGGGGTTTCCGTTGGCGTTAGCGGATCGGTTGCCGTACTGGAAGCATTGATTAGTGAGAATGTGTCTACCATCTTCGGTTATCCCGGTGGTGCCATCATGCCTATTTATGATGCCTTGTATGATTATCATGATAAGCTGAATCATATCCTGGTTCGTCATGAACAGGGCGCTATACATGCTGCACAGGGTTATGCAAGAACCAGTGGCGATGTGGGCGTGGTATTTGCAACCAGCGGTCCGGGTGCAACTAATTTAGTAACCGGACTTGCAGATGCCATGATCGATTCGACTCCCGTTGTTTGTATAACGGGACAGGTGTTTGCTCATTTATTAGGTACAGATGCTTTCCAGGAAACAGATGTAATAAACATTACCACACCGGTTACCAAGTGGAATTATCAGGTAACTGATGCAACAGAAATTCCTGCTGTGTTAGCCAAAGCATTTTATATAGCCAAGAGCGGCAGGCCTGGTCCTGTGTTGATAGACATTACCAAAAATGCACAGCTGCAGATCTTCGATTATGATGGTTATGAGAAATGCGATCATATCCGCAGCTACCGCCCCTATCCTATCGTACGGAAAAAATATTTAGAGGAAGCAGCTAAACTCATCAACGAAGCCGAGCGGCCATTTGTAATTTTCGGACAAGGTATTATTCTCGGCAAAGCCGAAAAAGAATTCCTTGCATTTTTAGATAAGTCGGGTATTCCTGCTGCCTGGACCATCATGGGCATGAGCGCTATTCCTACAGAACATCCGCTGGCCATGGGTATGCTGGGCATGCATGGTAATTACGGCCCTAATTTATTGACCAACGAATGTGATGTACTGATAGCGATCGGGATGCGTTTCGATGACCGTGTTACCGGCAGGCTGGATAAATATGCCAAACAGGCGAAGGTTATACATCTTGATATTGATCCTTCAGAGATTGATAAGAATGTAAAAACAACCGTAGCTGTTTGGGGCGATTGCAAAGAAACATTGCCATTGCTTACTGCAGCCATTGAAAGAAAAGTTTATCCGCAATGGATGCAAAAATTTGATGACTGCAAAAAGAAAGAAGAAGAAAAAGTCATCCGCAACGAACTGCACCCAACCACAGAAAGTATCACCATGGGTGAAGTGATCAACATGATCAATGAACTCACCAATGCAGATTCTATTGTGGTAACCGATGTGGGACAGCACCAGATGGTGGCCTGCCGCTATGCAAAATTCAACAAGAGCAAAAGCAATATCACCAGCGGAGGATTGGGCACCATGGGCTTTGCCTTACCGGCTGCTATCGGCGCCAAGTTTGGCGATAAAAAAAGAACGGTGATCGCTGTTATAGGTGACGGTGGTTTTCAAATGACAATACAGGAACTGGGCACCATCATGCAGTTTGATGTGGATGTGAAGATATTAATTCTTAATAACCAGTTCCTCGGCATGGTGCGCCAGTGGCAGGAACTGTTTCATGAAAAGCGCTATTCATTTACGGATATCACCAGCCCGGATTTTGTACAGGTTGCCAAAGGATACCGCATTCCCGGCAGATCAGTTTCAAAAAGAGAAGAATTAAAGAATGCGCTGCACACCATGCTTAACAGCAAGGGTGCTTACTTACTGGAAGTGATGGTAGGCAAAGAGAATAATGTGTTCCCGATGGTACCGCAGGGCAAGGGAGTTTCGGAAGTGGTTTTAAGTAAAGAGGAAATATAACCCCTAACCCCTAAAGGGGAACATGGATGTTTTATTTGATAAAATTTTAAAAGCGATGACAGACAAAATAAAATACAATGCCGGTAACTCCCCTTTAGGGGTTGGGGGTAAAAGAGAATATACAATTACTGTCTATACAGAAAACCAGATCGGTTTATTGAACCGTATCGCCATTATTTTTTCAAGAAGGAAAATCAATATCGACAGTTTGAATACATCGCCAACCGAAGTTGACAGTGTGCATCGTTTTACCATCGTCATCAATGAAATGGAAGACGTGGTTTTAAAACTTTGCAGGCAGATAGAAAAACAGGTGGAAGTTTTGAAAGCCTATTACAATACCGAAGATGAGATTGTATGGCAGGAACTGGCATTGTATAAAGTGAGCACCGACGCCATTGCAGAAAAAGTAAAAGTGGAAAGGCTGTTAAGGGAGCATGGCGCCAGGGTTGTAGCCATTCGTAAAGACTATACCGTCTTTGAAACAACCGGTCAGCGTGAAGAAACAGACGGCCTGTTGAAAGTACTGGAGCCTTATGGCCTGATCGAATTTGTCCGCAGTGCCCGGGTCGCCATCATTAAAGGCAGCAGCGATTTTCATGAAAGGCTAAAAGAGTTTGAGAAAAAAGAACCGGGAGAAGAGGTAATTGAAAATGAATTCCTGGATAAACATGAAGAAGTTTTCAGTATGTAAACAACCCCTGTCCCCTAAAGGGGAACTTAGGTGCAGGCATCATTATAAAATTAAAGAACTAAAATTTCAAACCAACTTCATCCCCGCCAAGGCGGAGATGGGAACAAAAAAAACAAAATCATGGCAAAATTAAAATTTGGTGGCGTTGAAGAAAACGTAGTAACCAGGGATGAATTCCCTTTAAGCAAAGCACAGGAAGTATTGAGTAAAGAAACCGTGGCTGTTATTGGTTATGGTGTGCAGGGGCCGGGACAGGCTCTTAATCAAAAAGACAATGGCATCAACGTAATTGTTGGTCAGCGAAAAAATTCAAAATCATGGGATAAGGCAGTAGCTGACGGATTCGTTCCCGGCGAAACCTTATTTGAAATTGAAGAAGCGCTGGAAAAAGGAACCATCATCTGTTACCTGCTGAGCGATGCTGCACAGATCGCTTTATGGCCAACTGTGCAAAAACATTTAACACCGGGCAAAGCTTTATATTTTTCTCATGGCTTTGGTATTACGTTTAACGAGCAGACCGGCATTGTTCCTCCAAAAGATGTGGATGTATTTTTGGTTGCACCAAAAGGCAGCGGTACCTCTTTAAGAAGAATGTTCTTACAGGGTCGTGGCCTTAATAGTTCTTACGCCATCTTCCAGGATGCAACAGGCAAAGCTTTTGAAAGAGTGGTTGCGCTGGGTATTGCCGTGGGCAGCGGTTATTTATTTGAAACTGATTTTAAGAAAGAAGTATACAGTGACCTTACAGGAGAAAGAGGAACATTGATGGGAGCCATACAGGGAATCTTTGCTGCACAGTTTGATGTGTTGCGTACAAAGGGCCACTCTCCTTCCGAAGCATTTAACGAAACAGTTGAAGAACTTACACAATCATTAATGCCATTGGTTGCAGAAAATGGTATGGACTGGATGTATGCCAACTGCTCTACCACGGCCCAACGTGGTGCATTGGACTGGTGGAAGAAATTCCGTGATGCAACTGCACCTGTGTTTGCTGAATTGTATGATAGTGTTGCCACCGGCAAAGAATCACAACGTTCTATTGATAGCAACAGCAAAGCTGATTACAGAGAAAAACTGGAAGAAGAATTGAAAGAACTGCGTGAAAGTGAATTGTGGCAGGCGGGTAAGACTGTAAGAAGTTTAAGGCCCGAAAATCAAACTTCATTTATTTCAAAAGAAGAGAAAACAAAGAGCCAGTTAACAGGCCTGACTGTAAAAACGAAAGAAGAAGCAGTTAAATAAATAAGATGCAAACCAGCACCCATACCGGTTTTAAACTGTCATTTCATGATGCAGCGCAGCGGTTACAGAAAATTGTTAACCGCACGCCACTCATGTTTAATCAGAGTCTTTCAAAGAAATACCAATGCAATATTTTTTTGAAGAGGGAAGACCTGCAGGTTGTACGTTCCTACAAAATTCGGGGAGCATACAATATGATGAGTTCATTGCCTGCAGAGCAGTTAAACAAAGGTGTGGTATGCGCCAGTGCTGGCAACCATGCACAGGGCTTTGCGTACAGTTGTAAAAAGCTGAACATAAAAGGTGTTGTGTTTATGCCCATCATCACACCCAAACAAAAAGTTACCCAAACAAAAATGTTTGGTGAGCATTATGTAGAGATAAAACTGGTGGGCGATACATTTGATGACTGTGCTGTGGCTGCCAAAATATTTACAGAAGCAAATGGAATGATTTTTATTCCACCCTTTGATGATCTACGTATCATTGAAGGACAGGGAACTGTTGGTGTGGAAATACTGGAAGATCAATCGGATGTAGATTATTTATTTATACCTGTTGGTGGCGGCGGGTTAAGTGCAGGTGTTGGTTCTTATTTTAAAACCTGTTCACCCAAAACAAAAATAATTGGTGTGGAGCCTGAAGGGGCACCTTCCATGTTTGAAGCATTGAAAGCAGGCCACCCGGTTGAATTGAAAAGCATTGAACGCTTTGTAGATGGCGCCGCTGTAAAACGTGTGGGCGATATCACTTTTTCAATCTGCAAAGATGTGCTGGATGATATGCACCTGGTGACCGAAGGAAAAGTTTGTACCACCATTTTAAAATTATACAATGAAGATGCGATCGTGGTGGAACCGGCAGGTGCCATGTCGATTGCCGCATTGGATGATTATGCCGATCAGATAAAAGGGAAGAATGTGGTTTGCATTGTAAGCGGCAGCAATAATGATATTGACCGCATGCAGGAGATCAAAGAAAGAAGCCTGCAGTACGAAGGACTGAAACATTATTTCCTCATCAGCTTTGCACAAAGACCCGGCGCTTTAAAAGAGTTTGTAAATAATGTATTGGGGCCAACAGATGATATCACCCGGTTTGAATACATGCAAAAAACGAATAAAGAAAACGGACCGGCATTGGTGGGTGTTGAATTGCAGAGCCGCACTGATTATGACCTGTTATTAAAAAATATGCAGGCTTCCAATATTGGTTTTTCGGAGATAAATAAAGATGACCAGTTGTTTGGGTATTTGATTTAACGAAGCGATAAATAATCAGAATGTCAGTCTGAGCTTGTCGAAGACGGATTTGTTCAAAAGAAACCTGCTGATTTATACCGCCTTCGACAAGCTCAGGCTGACAGTTCAAAAGTGAAAGTAAGTTTTGAAAGATTAATCCATTACCCCATTGAAAACGATTTGCTAACGAATGCTTGCTATTTAAGAAAGTCTGTTCATCAGAAATTAAAACTAACTACAATGGCGAACCAACCCGGATTATATGATCCATCTTTTGAGCATGATGCCTGCGGTATTGGCTTTGTAGCCAATATCAAAGGGCACAAATCTCATCAGCATATTTCTGATGCATTAACCGTATTGGAAAATATGGAACACCGCGGTGCCTGCGGTTGTGAGATAAACACAGGCGATGGTGCCGGCATCATGATACAGATCCCGCATGAATTTTTCTTTGATGAATGTTTAAAACTGGGCGTACATCTTCCCTGCTATGGCAAGTATGGTGTGGGCATGATCTTTTTTCCTAAAGAGATACGCCTGCGTGAAGAGTGCCGTGATATTTTAAACCGCAGCGCTGAAAAACTAGGACTGGAAATTCTAGCTTTCAGAAAAGTGCCGGTTAATACAGATGGCATCGGCCCCACAGCTTTGAGTGTTGAGCCAGAAATGGAACAGGTTTTCATTGCCTGTCCCGATCATATCAGCAATGCCGATGACTTTGAAAGAAAATTATTTGTACTCCGCAATTATACATCACATATCATCAACAGTACCGTAAGAAAAGACAATATTGGTTTTTATATCGCTTCGCTTTCTTACAAAACCATTGTGTACAAAGGACAGTTGACCAGCCTGCAGGTACGTGGTTATTTTCCTGATCTTAAAAATAAGAGACTGGTGAGCGCATTCGGCCTGGTGCATTCAAGATTTGCCACCAACACTTTTCCTTCCTGGAAACTGGCGCAGCCATTTCGTTTTATTGCACACAACGGCGAGATCAATACACTGCAGGGAAATTTAAACTGGCTGAAGACAAGTGAGAAAGGTTTTACTTCTCCGTTCTTTTCGCAAGGAAGAAATGGAAATGCTGTTACCAACGGTAACGCCCGGCCAGAGTGATTCTGCCTGCCTGGATAATATTATTGAATTGCTTACACATGCAGGCCGTTCCTTACCGCATGTTATTATGATGCTGATACCTGAAGCATGGGACGGCCATGAAGAAATGGACCCGGTGAAAAAAGCGTTTTATGAATTTCACTCTTCCTTTATGGAGCCATGGGACGGCCCTGCATCCATTTCATTTACTGATGGAAAAATTATCGGCGCTACATTAGACAGGAATGGCCTTCGCCCCTCACGTTATTGCGTTACCAACGATGGCCGTGTTATCATGGCATCAGAGACGGGTGTACTTCCGGTTGATCCATCAACCATTATTGAAAAAGGAAGATTGCAGCCCGGAAAAATGTTTGTGGTGGATATGGAGAAAGGAAAGATCATCAGTGATGAAGAATTAAAACAGGATATCTGTTCACAAAAACCTTACAGCGACTGGCTGAATAAATATAAGATACGACTGGAAGAATTACCCGAACCAAGGGTGATGTTCACGCATCTTGAACATGAGCAGGTTTTTAAATACCAGAAAACATTTGGTTATTCAAAAGAAGACCTGGATACTATTATTGCACCGATGGCCTTAGATGGAAAAGAACCGATCGGCTCCATGGGTACTGATGTTCCATTAGCAGTGCTGAGTGATGAACCGCAACATCTGAGCAGTTATTTTAAACAATTATTTGCACAGGTAACCAATCCGCCGATTGATCCGATACGTGAACGTTTGGTGATGTCGCTGGCAACATTTGCCGGCAATAACGGTAACCTGTTGCAGGAAGATCCATTGACCTGTCACAGTGTTGCACTAAAACATCCGGTGCTTAGTAACTATGCTTTGGAAAAAATAAGAAGTATTGATACCGGTTTATTTCAATCAAAAACCATTCAATGTTATTTTAAAGCAGATGGAAAACCCGGCTCTTTAAAAAAGGGCATTGACCGTATCTGCAATTATGCAGTAGAAGCCGTGGAAGATGGGTTTAAAGTTTTGATATTGCAGGACAGGGCGATCGATTCAACCCATGCATCCTATACCATCCCTGCTTGCAACAGCTGCAGTGCATCATCACCTCATCCGCAAAGGCATGCGTGGCGAAGTGGGTATTATTGTAGAAGCCGGCGATGTTTGGGAAGTACATCATTTTGCCTGCCTGGTAAGTTTTGGTGCAACGGCTGTTAATCCATACCTGTCGCTTTCTTCCATCCGGGATATGAAAGAAACAGGTAAGTTTAAAACTGATTTAACCGAAGATGAATTAAAGAAAAATTATACCAAGGCTGTTAATGATGGTTTGCTGAAAGTATTTTCTAAAATGGGTATTTCCACTTTACAATCTTACCAGGGCGCACAAATATTTGAGATATTAGGTTTGAATAAAGAAGTGGTAGATAAATATTTTACCGGTGCCATTTCACGTATCGAAGGCATGGGACTGGATGAAATTGCAAGAGAAGTTCTGGCAAAACATTTCTTTGCTTTCAATAAAAAAGATATTCCTACTGACCGTTTACCGGTTGGTGGCTTGTATCAATGGAAAAGAAAAGGAGAGTTTCATTTATTTAATCCGCAAACCATACACCTGTTGCAGCATGCAACAAAAATGAATGATTACGCAACATTCAAAAAATATTCAAAGCTGGTAAATGATCAAAGTGAAAAAGCATGCACCATCAGAAGTTTATTCCAGTTTAAAAATAACCGGCCTTCAATAAATATTGACGAAGTAGAACCTGCAGAAAATATTTACAAACGTTTTGCAACCGGAGCTATGAGTTTTGGTTCCATCTCCTGGGAAGCGCATACCACGCTGGCTGTTGCCATGAACCGCCTGGGCGGGAAAAGCAATACCGGCGAAGGTGGCGAAGATGAAAAAAGATACGAGTTGCTGGAGAATGGCGATTCGATGCGAAGTGCCATCAAGCAGGTTGCCTCGGCAAGGTTTGGCGTAACCAGTTTATACCTTACTGA
This sequence comes from uncultured Chitinophagaceae bacterium, assembly GCA_963715585.1. Classification (GTDB taxonomy): domain Bacteria; phylum Bacteroidota; class Bacteroidia; order Chitinophagales; family Chitinophagaceae; genus Ferruginibacter. Next base: position 2,811,151 of record OY970254.1, read on the forward strand.
AGCAGATGAGTTACAAATAAAAATGGCGCAGGGTGCCAAGCCCGGTGAAGGTGGGCAATTACCCGGACATAAAGTTGATGACTGGATTGGAAAAGTGCGTCATGCAACGCCGGGGGTGGGATTAATTTCTCCTCCACCGCATCATGATATTTACAGCATTGAAGATCTGTCGCAATTAATTTATGATCTCAAGAATGCAAACCGCAAAGCAAGGATCAGTGTGAAGCTGGTGAGCAAGGCTGGTGTAGGCACTATTGCTGCCGGCGTTACCAAGGCAAAAGCAGATGTGGTTTTAATATCGGGGCATGATGGAGGAACCGGTGCATCACCGGTGAGTTCTATCAAACATGCCGGCTTACCATGGGAACTTGGCCTTGCCGAAACACAACAAACACTTGTAAAAAATAAATTGCGCAGCCGTGTGGTGGTGCAGGCCGACGGACAATTAAAAACCGGAAGAGATGTTGCCATTGCGGCTTTGCTTGGTGCCGAGGAATGGGGCATTGCAACTGCAGCACTGGTGGTGGAAGGTTGTATCATGATGCGTAAATGCCATTTGAATACATGCCCGGTTGGCGTGGCTACACAGGACCCGGAATTAAGAAACCGTTTTAAAGGTGACCCAGAGCATGTGGTTAATTTTTTCAAAATGATCACGCAGGAACTGAGAGAGATCATGGCTGAGCTTGGTTACCACACCGTTAATGAAATGATCGGGCAGGTGGGTGACCTGGAAGTGAAAGAAAATATTGATCACTGGAAATATAAAAATCTTGACCTCTCTCCCATTTTGTATAAAGAAGAAAGCGCAGCATACACTACGCTGTATTGCAGTGAAGAGCAGGATCATGGATTGGAAGATTGCCTGGATTGGAAATTACTGGAAGCTGCTAAACCGGCTATCGAAAACAACGAAACAGTAAAAGCTTCTTTCAAAATAAAAAATACGGATCGTACGGTTGGTACCATTTTATCGAATGAGATCACCAAAAAATACCGGGCAGCAGGCTTGACCGATAACAGCATCCAGTTCTCCTTTAGTGGTACTGCGGGACAAAGTTTTGGAGCTTTCAACACCAAAGGAATTACGCTGGAACTGGAAGGTGATGCCAATGATTATTTTGGAAAAGGATTAAGCGGTGCCAGGCTCATCATCTACCCTGATAAGACTGCAACTTTTATTCCTGAAGAAAACATCATCATTGGCAATGTGGCATTGTACGGAGCCACTTCCGGCGAGGCTTTTATAAGAGGTAAGGCAGGCGAAAGATTTGCGGTACGTAATTCGGGAGCAAGGGTTGTGGTGGAATCAATTGGTGATCATGGATGTGAATACATGACCGGCGGCACTGTGTTGATATTGGGAGATACCGGAAGAAATTTTGCAGCAGGTATGAGTGGTGGCATTGCTTATGTGTATGATATCAAAGAAAAATTTGCAGCCAATTGTAACATGGAGATGGTTGACCTGGATGCTTGTGATCTGAATGATAAGAACGAGATATTTACCATGCTGCAAAAACATTTTCAGTACACCGGCAGCACGGTAGCAAAATTTATCCTGGATGACCTGGATAATCAGCTACGGCATTTTGTAAAAGTATTTCCAAAGGATTATAAAAAAATTTTGTTGCAGAGAGCTGAGCATATAAAACAAGATGCGTAACCTGTAAAGGAATTGCTTTGAGACCAGGAATGTCAGGCTGAGCTTGTCGAAGCCGGGTTGAGATCATTAGGGACACCGCCTTCGACAAGCTCAGGCTGACAGCTTTTTAATTTGCTAACTTATTGCAACCAACGGATCAACGAATTAACGGATTAACTAATTAACCTAACACCATGGGCAAACCAACAGGCTTTAAAGAATTTACAAGAGAACTTCCGGGCAAACAACCGGTTCAGGAAAGGCTTCAGCATTACAAAGAATTTGTTGAGCGATATACTGATGAAAAATTAAATCAGCAGTCTGGCCGCTGCATGGATTGTGGTGTACCTTTTTGTCATCATGGTTGCCCCTTGGGAAATGTGATACCCGAATTTAACAATGCCGTGTATAACCAGGATTGGAAAGAAGCATACGATATTTTAAATTCAACCAATAATTTTCCGGAATTTACCGGACGCATTTGTCCTGCACCCTGTGAAACCGCCTGTGTGCTGGGTATCAACCAACCGGCCATTGCCATTGAAGAAATTGAAAAGCATATTATTGAAATTGCTTTTGAAAAAGGATTTGTAAAACCCAAAAAGCCAAACCTGTATTCAGGTAAAAAAGTAGCTGTAATAGGCTCGGGACCTGCCGGACTGGCGGCAGCTGCACAATTGAATTATGCCGGCCATGCGGTAACTGTTTACGAAAGAGATGATGCACCAGGCGGATTGCTGCGCTATGGCATCCCTGATTTTAAGCTGGAAAAATGGGTGGTTGACAGAAGAATAAAATTAATGGAAGAAGAAGGCGTTGTTTTTAAATGCCTGGCCAATGTGGGTGTAAACATCAGCATTAATGATATACTGCGTGAGTACAATGCCATTGTACTGGCAGGTGGCAGTACTACGCCCAGGAATTTATTTATCCCCGGCAGGGAATTAAATGGTGTACAGTTTGCCATGGATTTTTTAAAACAAAATAACAAGCGTGTTGCCGGTAAAGATTTTTTATCTAACCAAAATATTGAAAGCAATATTTTATACAAAGAAATAATGGCAACCGGAAAGAACGTGGTGGTGATTGGCGGCGGCGATACCGGCAGCGATTGTGTGGGTACCTCAAACCGGCATGGTGCCAAATCGGTAACTCAATTTGAATTGTTACCCAAACCACCTTTAGAAAGAGATGAATTTATGCCCTGGCCAAACTATCCCATGTTGCTTAAAGAAACCAGTTCTCATGAAGAAGGTGCTGATCGTAAATGGGCCGTTGCCACCAAAGAATTTATTGGCGATGCAGATGGAAATTTAACCGCCTTAAAAATTGTTGACCTGGAATGGAAAATTGTTGATGGCCGCCCGGCCAAATTTGTGGAGGTTGAAAACAGCGAACGGGAGATCCCTTGTGAACTGGCTTTACTCGCCATGGGTTTTGTTCATCCCCAACATATTGGTTTAATAAACGAACTGGGTGTAGAACTGGATGCCCGGGGAAATGTAAATGCATCTGAAACAGCATTCAGTACCAATATCTCCAAAATATTTACTGCCGGCGATATGCGCCGTGGACAAAGCCTGGTGGTTTGGGCCATCAGCGAAGGGCGTGAATGTGCCCGTAAAGTGGATGAATTTCTGATCAACGGCATGAGCACTTTAGAATCCAGGGATAAGTCTCTCCATCTCTACATAGGCTAGATCAGCCCTCAATTTTATATAAGTTTTATTATTATCTGTGTTTATTTAAATAAATCACAGAGATTTCCACATTTTGTTTAAAAATATCTGTTAAATTTTTATGAATTATCCATTTTATTGGTTTTCTTTACTGAAATAGTTTTTATTATTTTATTTTTTAATGTTTAAACCCAATTTAAGATTATGAGTACAGTAAAAGCAAAACAAATTCTGCCATTCATTCTTCTGGTTGCGGTTGCTATCATTGCTATGTTTATTAAACCGGCGGCTGATTATGTACCCGGAGCTACTGAAACGCAGTACAGCTCTTCCGACATTGCCTGGGTATTGGTATCAACCGCACTGGTGTTTTTAATGACACCGGGACTTGCCTTTTTTTACGGTGGTATGGTAAACCGTAAGAATGTAATTTCTACCATGATCAAAAGTGTGGTCGCTGCAGGTATTGTGGGTGTGCTTTGGGTCGTTTGCGGATTCAGCCTTGCATTTGGCGAATCTATCGGCGGCTTTATTGGTAACCCAACTACTTTTGCTTTTTACAATGGTGTAAAAGGCGGAGCACCCTGGGTTGGGGCACCAACCATTCCATTAACCCTGTTTTCCCTGTTTCAATTGATGTTTGCCATCATTACACCGGGCCTGGTGGTAGGTGCAGTTGCAGAACGTATCCGTTTCACATCTTACGTTTTGTTCATTGTGCTTTTTGCCCTGCTGGTGTATGCACCGGTTGCGCATTGGAGCTGGCACCCCGATGGGTTCCTTGCAAAAATGGGCGCCTGGGATTTTGCAGGCGGAACTGTTGTACACATCACCGCAGGCTGTGCCGCATTAGCTGGTGCTCTGGTTTTAAAACGGAGAAAATCTCATTTAGATAATAAAGAAATACCACCGGCCAATGTGCCTTATGTTTTAATTGGAACCGGGTTGCTCTGGTTTGGCTGGTTTGGTTTTAATGCAGGTTCTGCACTGGGTGCAAACGGATTAGCAGTAAATGCTTTCGGTACTACTTCAACTGCAGCATCTGCTGCTGGTTTAGCCTGGATGTTCTTTGATGTATTGAAAGGTAAAAAACCTTCTGTACTTGGTTTCTGCATTGGCGCTGTAGTTGGCCTGGTTGCCATCACGCCTGCTGCAGGTTATGTAGGCATTCCGCAAAGTATTATCATCGGCCTTGTTGGGGCCATCGTTTCTAATATTGCCGTAGGCATCAAACAACGTTCAAAACTGGATGACACACTGGATGTATTCCCTTGTCATGGTTTGGGCGGTATGGTTGGTATGTTGCTGACCGGTGTTTTTGCAAGCACTGCTGTTCATGGCATTGCCGGGGGACCAAATGGTCTTTTCTATGGCAATCCTACTTTCTTTTTTACACAGTTAAAAGCCATGGGCATTGTTGCCGGATACAGTTTTGCAGTTTCGTGGGCCATATTCAAATTCATCAATTTTGTTGCGCCAATACGTGTCAGCGAAAAAGATGAAGAAGAAGGCCTGGATGCTTCTCAGCATGATGAAAAATACATGCAGGGAACTTTGCTGGTACACAACAACGGCATTCTTGAAGAAAAATCAGTGGAACTTTAAGTAAACAAAATCGAAAAAGGCACTGCGTTATTGGAATAACCTTTCTGGAAAAAGTTTATTCCTGCTGTGCCCTTTTCTTAACATCTAAAATGTATTACAATGTTACAAAAAATATTTGTGGCAGCCATATTTGTGCTGTCAATAAACAACTCATTTGCTCAAATTGCATCTATAAATTTACCAAAGGCCGATACAGGCACCGTTGCTCCTCCTCCACCGCCTGATGAATCAAAAAAAGAACCGTTCTTAGTGATCAGTGGCTCGGCTGATGCATATTACAAGGTTGATTTTGGCAATACCAAGGCCAATGGTTTTACCAGCTTTACACAAACCCACAATACGTTTGCATTGGGTATGGCCAGTGTAAAATTTGAGCACAAAGGAAGAAAAGTAAGTGCTGTTGCCGACCTGGGTTTTGGCCCAAGGGCAAAAGATTTTTCTTATACAGATGATGGTATAACACAGGCCATCAAACAATTGTATGTAAGCTATGCGCCAACCGATTGGATAAAATTAACCCTGGGTACCTGGGGCACACATGTTGGTTACGAATTACTTGATCCGCAACTAAACCGCAATTACAGCATGAGCTATATGTTTACCAACGGGCCTTTTTCTCACACCGGTATAAAAGCAGAATTTACAAAAGGCAAACATGGTTTGATGGTGGGTGTTTCCAATGCAACAGATTACAGGGTGATTCCGGATAACCAGATCAACCGTAAATTCTTTATTGCGCAGTACAGTTTTAAACCATCTGATGCGATAAGCATTTACCTGAATTATGTAGGTGGTCAATCGCCCGATACTGCAAAGACAAACCAGGTAGATGCGGTAGTAACAGCCAAACTTGGCAAGAAATTCAATATTGGTTATAACGGCACCGTCAATTCAACCAAAATATGGAACGGAGCTAAAAACATTAAGGCAGAAAGCTGGTGGGGATCGGCTTTATATTTTAATTACGATCCCAATTCATGGCTGGGACTTACACTGCGTACCGAATTATTCAGTGACGAAAAGCAATACAAAGTATTCAGTGGAGCCAGCGAAGGCGGAAATATTTTTGCAGCAACGCTATCTGCCAACTTTAAAGCAGGTGGTTTTATTTTCATTCCCGAATTCAGAATAGATAATACCAGTAAAGCTATTTTATTTACCAATAAGAGCGGTGCATTTAAAAAATCAGCTTCCAGCTTTTTAGTGGCAGCTATTTATTCATTCTGATGACAGATTGATTTAAACTTTTCATATAGCAAGCAATCGTTAAAACGCCTTCTGTTTCTACAGAGGGCTCTTTTTTTTATGCTGAATTTCTTCCCGCATTGATAATACCAAATGAACAACGCATCACCAGCTTTCCAAAAACATCACGTTCCGGGTTATTAATCAATTTCTCTTCCATTTCCCTCACACGGGTTATAGCATATTGCTGAATGGTGATGAGTGGTAAAACTATACGCTCACGCATTTGAATGGATAGCTGTTCAACCGGGTAGTCCTGCATCAGTTCGTTATTACCGGTAAGTAAAAAGAGATGTTCTTTGGTGCGTTCAAACTCATTGTAAATATCATTCCATATTTCGCCATACACAGGATGATTGGCTAAGAAAAAAGTTAAAGGGAAATAACATTTCTTCATCGACATCTCACAATTATCGATCAGCGTGCGAAAGAATAAAGACTCTTTATATAATTTCTTAAGCTCATTCAGTTTGCCATTTTCTCTTGCCTTTTTTAATGCCGAGCCCACACCATAATAACCGGTAACATTCTGTTTGATCTGGCTCCAGGCGCCCACAAAAGGTATGGCCCGCAGATCTTTTAAACTCAGCTTTCCGCCACTGCCGCCACGTTTGGCCGGGCGTGAACCGATATTTGTTTCGGCATAAAACTTCAGCGGACTTGCATGTCCCAGGTAATCCAAAAACACCGGGTGATTTTTTAAAGCTGAATAAGCATTAAAACTTTCTGTTGCCAGGTCGCTGATCAATTGTTCCTGTTCTTCATCCAGTGTATTTGGTTTATCAGAAAACAAAGCATTAAACAGGCCGGCATTTACCAGCTGCTCCATATTGTATTGTGCAGCATCTATCATTCCAAAGTTTGAACTTACGGTTTGTCCCTGTATGGTTAACTGTATTTCTTTACTGGCAATATTCTTGCCCATCGATGCATAAAATTTATGCGTTTTACCACCACCACGTGCAGGCGGTCCACCACGTCCATCAAAGAAAACAACATCTATATTATATTGTCTTGACAGCGCCGTTAATTCTTCCTTGGCTTTGTAAATACTCCAGTTCGCCATCATATATCCACCATCCTTGGTGCCATCCGAAAAGCCAACCATAATGGTTTGATTATTTTTTCGGCGTTGAATATGCTGACGGTATGTTTCGTTTTCGTAGAGTTCTCTCATGATGGAAGCTGCATGCTGCAGGTCTTCAATCGTTTCAAACAAGGGCACAATATCAACCGTAAGTTCTGCTGCCTGCCAGCCTCCCAATAAAAACAGGCCATACACTTCCATCACATTCAATGCACTGTTGCATTGACTGATGATGTAGCGGTTGCATCCCTCTTCTCCATTTTTATACTGAATGGTTTTTACTGCACTTACTACATCAATACAATCCTGTTCAACCTCGTCATTCAGTTTTAAAGCTGGTACTAAAGGTTTGGCATGTATTAAGCGTTGAATTTTTTCATCATCAGGTAATGCAGCGTAACCTTCGCCTAGGTTATCACACAGCAAGGCAACACTGTTTAAAGTACTGCCGTGCTTACTGCTGTCCTGCCGTATATCCAGCGATGTAAAATGTAAACCAAAGATCAAAACCTTGTTGATCAGGCTTTCAATCAAATGCAGGAAGAGGCTGTTGTGTTTATATATCAATGTCTCTTTGATACCATAAAGCGTTTCCAGGATTTCCTTGCGGCTAAGGTCTGTTCGCATACCGGGGATAAAAATATTTTCATACAGCTTTTTCTCCAGCCCCGCCAAAACCTGCTCTACTCCTTCAAAAGTCAAGCGGCGTTTTATTCTTCTTACATCAAGATAATAGCACTTGATAATGCTGCCACGCAAGGCTTCAGCCACCTGTAAAGTAGTTGACACATTTACATAGGGATTACCATCTCTGTCGCCGCCCGGCCAAAAACCCATTTTAATAACCGGATTGTTTTCCGGCAAAGAACCCGGAAACTGCTGCTTAAAAAAGTTGATGATACGGCCAGTTGCCTGGTAAAAAACATTTTCTAAAAACCATACCAGGCTTACTGCTTCATCAAACGGTGTTGGCTTTTGCTTTTTAAAGAAAGCTGTTTTACCCAGTTGCTGCAGGTATACATTGATCTGGTTGGTATTGTTTTCCATCAACGCCTTGGAAAGATCATTGATGATGCCCAATACCGAGCCCGGATAAAATTGTGTTGGATGCGCTGTAAGCACCAGCCGTACAGAATAATCTTTTAGTTTTTCTGTAAGTGCATCAATCTTTTCAAATTTCACCACTTCCGATTCCAGGTGTTTTAAAGTACCCGGGCCGTTCATATCATGCACCCGGCCGAAAGCGGCATCTTCCAGTGCATCAAATAATACCACCTGCCTTTCGGCGTATTGCACAAAACGAAAAAGCAGGTCTAATTTTTCTTTATCAGAAATATAGGTGGTATGTTTTTTAAAGAAATCATCAATGATAGTAAGCGGACTTTGTTTTTTTAAATATCCTTCCTCGCAATTAGATAAGAGTAACGATAATAAAATACCCGTTTTTTCTATCCGGTGAAAGGGCAGAGAAGTAAACAAACTATTGTAGAGCTGAAACCTGATTCCTACATCACTTCGGAAATGCTGCAACGCCCTGTTGGATGAATGATCCATTTTGTGGGTTTAATAATTTAAAATGAGTAGCAAGCACCGAAATACAAGTGAAAATACTTAATTTCCATGAAGGTTTTTAACCGCAACAAAAAATAAAAACAATACATAAATATATTCAATGCGAAAAGAGGCAGTTAAAGTTTCCATACAGGGTTTTGAAGGTTGTTTTCACCAGGAAGCGGCCAATAAATTTTTTGGTGAGCCGGTAAATGCTATTTGTTGTTCCACTTTCAGAGAAGTGGTAAAAATTGCAGAGCATAAAAACGAGAGCGATGCCGGTATCATGGCTATTGAGAATTCCATTGCAGGAAGTATTCTGCCTAACTATAACCTCTTACAAAAAAGTAAGCTGAAAATAATCGGCGAAGTATATCTGCATATCAGGCAAAATCTGATGGTAAACCCCGGTGTAAAACTGGAAGATATACGGGAAGTACATTCGCACCCGATGGCGATATTACAATGCGATCAGTATTTGGATAAACACAACTGGAAACTCGTTGAAACAGAAGACACGGCTTTAAGCGCCAAACATGTGCATCAACACCGCAGCAAACATATTGCTGCCATTGCCAGCAGGCTGGCTGCAGAAATTTACCAACTGGATATCATTGCACCCAATATTCACACCCTGAAAAATAATTACACCAGGTTTTTGGTTTTGCAAAGAGCAGCAGAAGTGCAGGATATAGAAAATGCAAACAAAGCATCTATCAATTTTCATACAGACCACTCAAGGGGAAGCCTGGCCAGGGTTTTAAGCAATATTGCCGATGCAGGCATTAACCTCAGCAAACTTCAATCAATGCCCATACCGGGCAGCGATTTTAAATATTCCTTTCATGCCGACCTGGAGTTTGAAAGCAGGCAGCAACTTGCAAAAGCGCTGGAAATAATAAAAGATAAAACAGACAGCCTTCAAATTCTGGGCATTTATAAAAATGGAAAGTAAGCAGTTTGTAACTGTATCACACCCGATCATATAATTAACATAAACAAATAACATGCAGCCCGCAAAAAGATTAGATGGTATTAACGAATATTATTTTTCGCAAAAACTAAGAGAGATCGATGCATTGAACAAAGCCGGAAAACAGGTGATCAACCTGGGCATTGGTAGCCCTGACCTGCCGCCACATCCCAATGTAATACAAACACTTTTTGAAGAAGCATCTAAACCAACCACGCATGCATATCAAAATTATAAAGGCAGCCCTTTATTAAGAAATGCCATGGCAACATGGTATTTAAAAAATTACGCTATTGAACTTGATGCTGAAACAGAAATATTGCCGCTGATCGGCAGCAAAGAAGGCATTATGCATATTTGTATGACTTATTTTGATGAAGGTTGCAGTGTACTGGTACCAAACCCCGGCTATCCAACCTATGCCAGTGCAGTAAAGCTTTCGGGTGCTGCGCCTGTATTTTATGAACTTAAAAAAGAAAATAATTATTACCCCGATTTTGAGCAATTGGAAATGCTGATAAAAGAAAATGCAGACAAGCCTGTTAAAGGTTTGTTTGTAAACTATCCGCAGATGCCAACGGGGCAATTGCCAACAAAACAGGTATTTGAAAACCTGGTGGCTTTTGCAAAAAAGCATGATATTTTACTGGTGCATGATAACCCGTATAGTTTTATTTTAAATGAGAATCCGATGAGTTTGCTATGTGTTGATGGAGCCAAAGATGTTGCCATTGAATTAAACTCATTGAGTAAATCACATAACATGGCGGGCTGGAGGGTTGGTATGTTATTGGGCGCCAAAGAAAAGATTGCAGAAGTACTGCGTTTTAAAAGCAATATGGATAGCGGTATGTTTTTACCATTGCAATTGGCCGCAGTAAAAGCTTTGGAATTAGGTAAAGATTGGTTTGATGAACTGAACAAAGTGTACAAAGAAAGAAGACTGAAAGTATTTGAATTATTAACCCTGTTGAATTGCAGCTTTGACGAAACACAAGCAGGCATGTTTGTATGGGCATCGATACCTGCAGCATACAAAGATGGTTTTGAATTAAGCGACAAAGTGCTTTACAATTCAAATGTTTTTATAACACCGGGCGGGATTTTTGGCAGTGCCGGAAACAATTTTGTACGGGTTAGCCTGTGCAGCAAAATTGACATGATTGAAAAAGCAATAGACAGAATTAAAGCGAACGGCTGATTCCTAATTCAAGCCCCCGCAGTTCTGCCAATCCCCGCAAACGGCCGATAGCACTGTATCCGGGATAAGTTGATTTATTCAGATCATCCAGCATCTGGTGGCCATGATCGGGCCGCATGGGGATGGATACATTTCTCCGTTTCATCATCAACACCACTTCTTTTACAATAGCATACATGTCGGTATCGCCTCCCAGGTGATCAGCTTCATAAAAATTTCCTTCGCTGTCTCTTTTGGTATTGCGTAGGTGCAGAAAATGAATGTTATCGGAAAAACGTTGTATCATACTCACCAGGTTATTATCGGCCCGGGCACCGTAGGAGCCACTGCAAAAACATAAACCATTGGCAACCGATGGTACCGAGTTGATGATATCCAGCGCATCCTGTTCGGTACTTACCACACGTGGTAAACCAAGCACCGGGTATGGCGGATCATCAGGATGAATGGCCATCTTTAATCCACATGCTTCTGCAACCGGCACCACCTGTTTTAAAAAATAAAACAAATGTTCTTTTAATTTTTGTGCATTGATTCCTTCATAATTTTTTAATGCAGTAAGTACCTGATCCGGTGTAAATGCATCATCGCTGCCGGGCAAGCCAAGCATCATATTACGAAACAGTTTTTCTTTCTCTTCCCCGTTCATCTGCTCAAATCTTGCTGTTGCTTTTTGAATATCTTCAATAGTATAATCTTTTTCTGCTCCGGGACGTTTCAATAAAAAAAGATCGAAAGCAATAAAAGCAGCACGTTCAAAATACAATGCCTTGCTTCCATCGGCCATGGTATAGGAAATATCTGTACGCAACCAATCCAGTATGGGCATAAAATTATAGGTAACCACTTTTAAACCACAGGCTGCCACATTGCGTAAACTGGTTTTGTAATTTTCAATGTATTGCAGGTAATCACCAGTTTGCTTTTTAATGTCTTCATGCACCGGCAGGCTTTCAATCACCGTCCAGGTAAGGCCTGCAGCTTCAATTATTTTTTTGCGCTCATTGATCGCTTCTATACTCCACACATCTCCTACCGGAACCTGGTGCAGGGCTGTTACCACGCCGGTGCAACCTGCCTGCCGTATATCGGCTAAACTAACGATATCATTTGGTCCGTACCACCGCATGGTTTGCTCCATCATCATAATCTCTAAATTTATTTTTGTTAATGCAGGTTTACTCTTCCCTTTAAAGAAATTCAAGAAACATCAAATAAACCGGTTAATAATATTCTCAAAATACTCCTGCCTTCCGCTTCTTATTTCCGGTTCTCCGTTTTCAATAGCATAAGCTCTCAGGTCTTCCAGCGATAATTTCCCTTCTTCAAATTCTTTTCCTCTTCCGGTATCAAAAGATGCATAGCGTTCTGTGCGTATTTTTTTGTAATCTGATCTTTGCAAAATATTATCTGCAACGATCAGTGCTCTTGCAAAAGCATCCATACCACCAATATGTGCATAAAACAGATCGGCAGCATCTGTTGAATTTCTGCGGATCTTTGCATCGAAGTTGATACCGCCGCCTTTAAAGCCTCCGGCTTCCAGTAACACCAGCATAATTTCTGTCAGTTCATTGATGTTATTTGGGAACTGGTCTGTATCCCATCCGTTTTGATAATCGCCACGGTTTGCATCCATGCTGCCCAGCAAACCTGCATCGGCAGCTACCTGCAACTCGTGTTGCATGGTGTGGCCGGCAAGCGTTGCATGATTTACTTCAATGTTCAGACTGAAATCATTTAACAGATCGTACTGGCGTAAAAAACCAATTACCGTTTCACTGTCGTAATCATATTGATGTTTGGAAGGTTCGCAGGGTTTTGGTTCGATGAAGAACTGACCTTTAAAGCCATTCTTTCTTGCATAATCTTTTGCAGTGTGTAAAAATTTTGCAAGATGCGCTTTCTCTCTTTGCATATTTGTGTTCAGCAAACTCATATACCCTTCTCTTCCTCCCCAGAAAACATAATTCGCTCCGTCCAAAGCAATCGTTGCATCCAGAGCAGCTTTTACCTGTGCACAACCATGTGCCAGCACATGAAAATCAGGATTAGTGGCTGCCCCATTCATGTATCTTCTGTTAGAAAAAAGATTGGCAGTTCCCCATAATAATTTTACACCACTTGCATCCTGCTTTTCTTTTAAGTAAGCAGTTATTGCCTGCAGGCGCTTTTCATTATCGGCCACATCGTTGGTATAATCAACCACATCCACATCATGAAAACAATAAAAAGGTAATCCCAGTTTGGTGATAAATTCAAATGCTGCATCTGCTTTATCTTTTGCTCTCTCAACTGCATCTGTCTTTTTATCCCAGGGAAAAATGTGTGTAGGCTCACCAAAAGGATCGGCGCCGCTGCCCACAAAGGAATGCCAGTAGGCACAGGCAAAGCGTAGATATTCCTTCATGGTTTTGCCGGCCACTATTTTATTTTCATCATACCAGCGGTATGCTAAAGGATTATCAGTTCCTGTTCCTTCATATTTTATCTGGGGAATGTTTTTAAAAAATTCGTTTTCTCCGGTTACAATTTTCATCTTTATATTTTTTGTTTGCTATAATAATATGTTTGTTTCGATATTTAGTTTTTCATTTAATAACACTTTCCATTCCTGGTAGAATGCTTCGCTGTTATTTTTTTCTTCCGGTTCAATACAATCCACCGATCTTCTGTTGCTGAATGCATCTGCTGCATTTACATAAATTCCGGCACCAATACCTGCACCCAGTGCTGCGCCATAACTACCATCGCCATCATAAAACTCAATGGCCGTTTGTGTGGCATTTACAAATGAACGGGTGAATACATCACTCAAAAAGAGGTTGGCCCTGCCTGCACGGATGATAGATGGATGCATTCCATTCTCTCTCATAATATCCAACCCGTACCTGAATGCAAATGCAATACCTTCCTGTGCAGCCCTTACCAGGTGAGCATCGGTATGTATATTAAAATCAAGATTTTGAAAATGTGCACCAACCTGCCGGTTATTCAACATGCGTTCTGCACCATTGCCAAAAGGCAGTGCCAGCAAGCCATTGGAACCGGGAGTTATTTTTGCAGTCGCTTCATTTAATTCAGCATAACTGCGGTTAATACCTACCAGGTTTTTAACCCAGCGGTTAAAAATACCGGCGCCGTTAATGCACAATAAAATGCCGATCCTGTTTTTATCATTTTGATGATTAACGTGTGCAAAGCTATTGATGCGTGATTGCTGATCATATTCCAACTGATCGCTTACACCATAAATTACGCCGCTGGTGCCTGCCGTTGCTGCAACCTCACCGGGTTGTAAAACATTTAACGAAAGTGCATTGTTAAGCTGATCGCCGGCTTTATAAGTAACAGGTATTCCCGGTTTTAATGATAAACTGGCAGCAACGGTTTCTTTTAATAAACCATGTGATGCAAATAAAGTTTGTACCTGCGGAAACAATGACTGATCAAAACCAAAATAATTATTTATGTCTGCAGAAATGCTGTTGCTGTGATAATCCCAGAATATGCCTTCTGATAAAGCTGAAGCCGTTGTAGTAATTTCTCCGGTAAGTTTCATGGAAATAAAATCGCCAGGTAACATCACTTTATCAATCTTTGCATAAACAGCGGGCTCATTTTGTTTGACCCATGCCAGTTTGGAAGCAGTAAAATTTCCAGGAGAATTTAAGAGATGGTACAAACATTTTTCTGTTCCGATATTTGCAAAAGCTTCATCACCAATTTCAACAGCACGGCTGTCGCACCAGATGATGGAGTTTCTTAAAACTTGCTGGTCTTTATCAACCAAAACCAACCCATGCATTTGATAAGCAATACCTATTGCAGCAATGTCTTTTGAATTGTACAAATTGGTTGCATTGCATTTAATAATAGCCTGTTTCACATTCTCCCACCAAAGACCAGGACTTTGCTCTGCCCAGCCTGGCTGAACAGAAATGATATCCAATTCTACCTCCGGGTACTGAACAGAAGCAATGCACTGCTGTGAATCTGCATCAAGCACAGAAACCTTTACAGAGGAAGTGCCCAGATCAATACCTAATAGTAACATAGTTTATTTTAATTATTAAAAACGAATCCCAAGAAGACTTTGATCACTCAGTTATTCCTGACATCAAAACAATATCTGCTTTCCTGGTCTCCGGAAATATATTCAGCTTAATCAATTTCCCTCCTTTCAGTTCAGCCTCAACCAAAGTATTGTAAGGTGCATGTAATTTAAAATGCACATCCATATTTTTTGGCCAGGCAGGAAACAACATTATTTTTTTCCCATCAGTCTGTAATAACATTTCCTGTAAGCCAATCATGCCGCTGCCACCCCAGTTATGGTCCGGTACCCAATCAAAACCCGGCCCCCAGAAAGCAGGAAATCTTCTTGGCGAATTCTGCAATTTTGCCGAAGTAAGTTTCCAGGCTTCGTCAGTTAATCCCAATCTTGCCGCCCAGATATTATCCTGTTTCCAGCCTACATGGCTTTTAAATTTTAGTACAGTGGTATCGTACCTGAATGTATTTAAAGCTGTATCCAGTCCAGGTTTGCCCACGCCAAAAATACCCCACGGATAAACAGGATACAATTGTGTTGATTCCACATTATTAGTACGCTCCCAGCTTTTAGCAGGAGCAATGGTTGTGTGCCCGTTAAAATCCCTATAGCTTATATCCGGAATCCGGGAAAATAATTCTGCCAGGTACCTGATCCTTTTTATTAATGTTGAATCTACACCATGAGGCGCTAATAATTTATTACTCAACACATCTATCAGCTTTACAGTAATTGTTTGCAACGCTGCAATGGTTGATATTGAATTAGTCGCCATTTTAAAAGTTTCGGCTCCGCTTCCGGGATACAAAACCAATTTTCCTTTTCCATCCAACACTTTAATACCACGCTGTTTTGCCAGGTATTGATAATGCTCATCAAAAAAACGCAGGCAACTTTCAATAAAAGGAATCTTGTCAGTAATATCCTTACCGGTGTATTCCTGTTCCTGTAACATCATCAAACAAAATTCAAATACAGTATCCCATTCATATTCCAGCCAGGCATTAAACTCCACACCCTTATCAAAACCAGCAGGCCGCTTTTGCCCGTACTCTGCAAAATTGGGTAACCCAAAATTTTCCATCTGCTCTGTAAAGCAGGCTCCACTATGATTCCAGTAAACCTTGCTGCGCAATTCTGCATTTTTTAAAATCCTTGTATAAAAATCAAGTTGCGGTTGCAGCAGATCCCAATCACCATTTTTTATCATTGGAAAATAAACCAGTCGCTGGTTTTGCGCTGTGTGTAAACCGCCGCCCCAGTTGCGGTAATCGGGTGTGAGGTTTTTATTTCCGGTATCAGTATAAATCGGATCAACAGTTAATAAACCTCCATTAAACTTTGTAGGCCATTTACCATTTGCATTGATGCCAAGCATGTATCTAAAGAGTTGAAAATTTCTACCAACCTCCCAGGCTTTTGAATTTGGATTGGCATTATCAATTTTTATAAAACTTCTGTCCCAAAATTGTTTCCACCATTGCTGAGATTTTAAGAAGGCGGATTTGCTCTCTGAAGCGACAATTTTTTTTAATGAATCCAAAGACTGTTTCCAGGTTTCAATATCATTTACCTGTGCAGTATGCAGGTACAAACTAAGCGCATGTTTTTTTAAAGCATCCTTGCTTTTTATTGTCCAGCTTTTATAATCAGTATTTACATAATTGCCTTCGTAAGTTCCGGCGGGCGCAAATCCTTTGCCGCCAAAAGCCCCGCCAAATGCAAGTTTTGCCAATGGATTATACAACTGATCTTTTACTGCATTCATTCCCTGCTGTGCTACCGTTGTATCAAAAATTGTTTCAGCCGAATTGTAGTGATAGAACAATACTTCATTGGCATTAAAATCAATGTTGTCTTTTTTATAAACATTATTTTTGGGTGCCGCCCATTTCCAGGAGTTGGCATAATTCTCTCTTGCTTTAATTATCCTGTCCCGGTAGCGCCAGCTTTCGTAAGCCGCCTCTACATTTATTTTTTTGTCAGATGAAATATCAATGTGTGCAACAGGATTAAAAACATCGGCCCAGATTTTAACTGTGGCTTTTATATTACTGCTTTCACCTTCTACAGTTACAAAGCCTTCATGCAAATGCAATTCCTGTTTAAATATCTTGCCATCAAAGGGATTGGGAGATAATTTTACTCTTATCCTCCCGGCCTTCATCAATGCATTGTCTTCATTATAGCTTCCGCTTCTGTTTACATAGATGAGCAGCTCCCCATTTTCAACCCACACATTCATTCCAATATCTCCGCCGCCGCAGGGCATTGATTCAGATGGGTTTTTACTTTGGCTGTTCCATATAATATTATAGCTGTTGCCGGAAGTTTGCGCATGCAACTGCATACCGCTAAACACAAATAAAATATGGAGAAGAATTTTTCTGATCATTATAAATTATTCACTTTTTTTCATCGCCCGGTATTTTTTAGGCGATACCCCAATGATCGTTTTAAATCTTTTTGAAAAATAATACGGATCATCAAAACCCATATTAAATGCTATTAATTTTATTGACTGATTGGTGAAGTCGAGCTCCTGGCAGGCTTTCTGCATTTTCATCTGCAAAAAATAATCGATGGGCGCATAGCCTGTTTTCTGTTTAAACAGGTTTGAGAAACGGGAGACCGAATAATTATACTGCTTGCTCAATTCATTCAATGAAATATTTTCATCCAAATGTTGTTGCATGTGCAGGATAGCCAGGTCCACACAGTCGGGCTTTTCCACTTCATAACTTTCATTGTGCCTGGCATTGTACAAAAACAATGTTATAAAATGCGTAAAACACATATTGGCAAACAACAAATTATCAATACTGTAACCCAATTGCAATGCTTTGTATATTTTAGTAAATACAGCAAAGGTTTCGGCATTGTTTTTTATATGAAAAGGTTTAAAATACTTTTGTACAGATAAGGTTTCATTAAACGCCGGCAGTCCATCACCACCAAAATGTATCCAGTAAATACTCCATGGATGATCAGCATCATTGCCGTAAGCATGTTCTTTGTTTTGAGGGAGTATAAAAAATTCATTGGGCCCAACTTCATATCGCTGGTTGTCAATTTTATACCAGCCATGCCCGTCTACACAATAAAAAAGAAAATTTTCAGGCAACCCTTTTTTCCGGTAAGTATAATGCTCTTTTGCCTTGGGATAATAACCAATGGAACAGATATGCAAATGCTTAAGCAATGGATTATTTTGCACCCTCGATTTAAGAATGGTTTTCGGTATCTCTATCCGCTGGCGGCCACTGCCATACCAGATATTCTTATGCGACCCTTCTTTATTGTCTTTATTATCTTTCATGCAATCGCATTGGTAATTTAGAACATGAAAATTACATAATTATTTGGTACAAATTTCACCTTATTAACCGTAAATGACAGTACCGGACAGTGGTGGTAAAATTTTCATTTATATTCGTAATTCAAGAAAACGATCCTTCATGTTTGCTATCAGAAAAAATATAATTGTATGCCTGCTGGTATTTGTATTACTCCCCGGATTTGTCTTTGCCAAGGTAAAATTACCTTCATTTTTCAGTGATGGAATGGTGCTGCAGCAACAAACCAATGCGGCAATATGGGGTTGGGCTTCACCGGCAGCTGAAATAAAGATCACCACTTCGTGGAATAAAAAAAACTATACCATAAAAGCAAATGATCAGGGCAAATGGAATGTACAAATTATTACCCCTTCGGCTGGCGGACCTTATACCATTATTGTTTCTGATGGCGAGCCGGTTATCCTGAATAATATTTTAATTGGCGAAGTGTGGCTCTGCGGCGGGCAAAGCAATATGGAAATGGCTATGAAGGGCTACAAAGACCAGCCCATTATCGGATCTAACGATGCTATCTTTAATTCTACAAATGATCAGATCAGAATTTATACTGTACCCCGTGCAGTAGAAAGGCAAATAAAAGATACCAGCAAATCTTCGGCATGGAAAAATGCCAACCCTGTGAACATCAGTAATTTTTCTGCAACGGCTTATTATTTTGGAAGATTGCTGCAGCAGCAATTGAAAATACCGGTTGCTCTTATCAATGTAAGCTATGGTGGGTCGCCTGCAGAAGCATTCATGAGTGCTGAATCGTTAAAAGCTTTTCCGGAGATTGCTGTACCATTGGCAACAGGCACAGAAAAACTGAACAATAAAAATGCAACGACTTTATACAACGGCATGATCCATCCGATAAGCGGCTATACCATTAAAGGCTGCATCTGGTACCAGGGCGAAAGCAATTACGACCGGCCGGATCAGTATCAAAAATTATTTCCTGCCATGGTACAATTTTGGCGCAATGAATGGGGACAGGGAAATTTTCCGTTTTATTTTGCACAGATAGCCCCGTATGATAACAGCATGTATCCACAGGGTAAAACAAACCCCAGAATAAATTCTGCTCTTTTACGGGATGCACAGCGTAAAGCATTGGCTGCAATACCCGGCGGCTATATGGTTGTACTGATGGATGCCGGTGAAGAAAAAAGCATTCATCCTGCCAATAAAGAGATTGTTGGCAAACGCTTTGCCTACCTGGCTTTGGGAGATAGTTATGCTTTTAAAGGATTTGCTTATCAAAGCCCGTTATTCGATTCGTTGCTCATCAACGGAAGTATAGCTACTATCAAATTTAAAAATGCAGGTAATGGTTTAACCAGTTTTGGCAAACCTATTACCCAATTTGAAATTGCCGGTGCCGATAAGAATTTTTACCCGGCACAGGCAATTATTTCCAGGGGAACAATTTTGGTATCATCACCACAGGTGGCAACACCGGTTGCAGTGCGATATGCTTTTAAGGATTTTATTATGGGCGAATTATTTAGTACGGAAGGTTATCCTGTTAGCAGTTTCAGGACGGATGATTGGTAAGTTTTATCGGTCAGGTTTTATATTTGGGATAATTAATATTTCCTGATTTGTATTTTCACTTCACCAATAATTCCTGCAGGTAATAAAGGTTTATCCTTTAAGCGGAATGGTGCAGTAGTCCAGGTAATTCTTTTTTCTGGAGGTAAAAGATTATCACCGATCAATCGGTTGTGCCAGGTATTGGTTACAGAAATTTCGATTTTATTTTCGCCTTGTTTTAATGCTTTGCTAATATCTAATTTGTAGGGTACTGTCCATAAAGTACCACAATCAATATCATTTACCTTAATGGTTGCAATATTGAAAATAGAATCAAATTCAACATACCCCTGCATTGGTACTTTCGCTTTGTCAATAGTAAATGTCTTACTATAAATAGCTGTCCCGGAATAATATTTAATGGAAGTATCACTGTATTCTGTCCAACTTTTTAAACCTTTTGATTCAATTAAAGGATTCGGCGAAACAGATTTTTCTATAAACTCTAATTTCCATTTACTGCTAATTTCCGGAGGAAAATAAACGGCACTAATAAGTTTATTTGGAACTGGTTTAGTAGTTTTTCTAAACACAATAAAAACTGACTGATTTGCTACTAACCACGTTCGCATGAAAGTTCTGCTATTGATCACATCTGAATCAAATAGCTGATGTTTTCGGGAAGTATCAACGGGATCCCATACTTCAGGCAGGCGATCGTTGATCCGAAATAAAAGATTTACCGATTGTGCCTTATTTCCTTGATTAGAAATAAAATAGATATCGTCATCACCGATCTTCCTGTGTGTCCAGGCTATACTGTAAGTATTCCGTTCTACTTCAAGATCTTTCTGTACACCTATTTTTATAAATGAGGGATCGGTGTAAGGCGTAAAACTAATATTGCTCTTGTTATCCGCCTTGGTTAGTTGATCAAGCGCCAATTTTACATTACTGCTGTTATCTTTTAAACCAATGCCAGATAAATAATCTTTACTCATGATAATCTTAGCACCATCTTTTACCAACTGCAATATTTTTTTAGCAACAGGCAAAGAGATCAAAGTATTATTTGGTTGCATCGGATGTTTATCAGGAAAAACCAAAACTCCATAGCTGGCTCCACCCGGAAACACTACCCTTCCATTTTGCACACTCATCATCATCAATGCATCGGGGTTAAAAGAATCATAAGCATAACCATTCAAAGGATCGATCCAGTTTTCAGGATCAGCCATATTTGCTGAATGAGAAACGCCATCAGGAATTTGTCGCAGAGGCTGGCCAATATTTCCTAAACGTTTTTTTTCTGCTTCAACTTTTTCTTTTCCAAATATGCCTGGTAAAGTACTTACCAATCTATCCGGCAATACCGAACGCCGCGGTACTTCTTCGCCGGTAAATACAGCAATATCAACTACTGGTTTTCCCAATTGTAACAATGCACTGCATCTTGTTAAATAATCAATCCACGCCTTGCTTTGTTTAAACCAGGTCTGGTCACGCTGAAAATATAAACCGACACCATCTAAGGTCATTCCGGGCTTTTTATCCATCCAGGGATTGTGTGTAAAAACATGCAGCACCATTTTATTAATACCCAATGCAAAATTTCTGTCGCCCACCGCTTTTAAATTACCGGGATGTTCGGCCCAGTTCATTCTTACGGAAGTGAAGGATTCGGCACCAATAATATTTTTACCATAAATATGTGCCCCGCTAATGGCATCCAGCATATCGTTTGGTTTATCGTGCGTGGGGCTGTTTATCCAAAACTCGCCCATGGGCATATCCACATTTTTATAATGCAGTAAGCCATCGCTAACCATGGTAGGTGCTACACTCTCTGCACTGAAGCTGCAACCTTTTTCATGTGCCAGGTTTTTCAATGTTGCATAAAAAATATCGTTCACTAACTCAGCAATGGTTTGCCTTACATCATGCAATACTTTTTCTGAAGTGGCAGCATCTGTTACCGGCACGCCGGTCATCACCAGCAAATAAGGCATCAGATCGTAGCCTCGTCTTTTCTTAAACTCTGTTGTAAAATTATTGCTCCAGTTCTGGCTGCCACATTCCCAGCTGTCTACATGAAAAACTTTCAGTACCTTCTTTGCCAGCACAGAATCTGTATTGCTGAATACTTTTGCAAACCAATTATCAAACTGCAGTTTAATGGCAGTAGCATTAAATTTATCGCATTCCAAACCAGCACCTGCACCGCCGGTTGCATTGGTATGGCTGGTGGAAGTATGGCCGATACGAACGATTACCCAGTTACCCGGAGGTACTGTCCAACGAAGGTTTCCTGCTGCATTCATTTTACCGGACAGGTCAACAATATTTTTTAAGGAAACTGCAGAGCTGCCGGGAATCTCTGCTTCAGTTATATTTGCAGCCACTCTCCACATAGAACCATTCTTGCTTTCAAACTGATTGACAACCGGTTCATCAGACAAATAAATACCCATTACTTTCAATGAAGGTTTCCACTTGGCTGCATCCAGGTCTTCTGCTCCGGGCTCTGTGCCGGTTTTATCATACACAAAACGAAAATATTTTGCTGATGTTGGTGGAATGGAAAATGTATAATCTTCATCTGTATCTTGCCAGCCCGAACGGGGAGGCTCTAATCTTTTTATGGTTGTAAAATTTTCACCGTCGTCACTTGATTGCACAATAAATCGCAACGCCTGGTAATTGTTGCCACCAACATGAATGGTTACAGAGCGGCAGGTAAATTGTTGCGGATATTTATATTGTATCCAGCAGGCCGTATCGCTTTTAAAACTTTGTTTATTATTTGCTGCAGGAAAAGATAGGAACTGCGGTTTTGTGCCATTGCTTGCAATTACTGTTGGTATTTGTACGGTGCCGCTAAATGCATCTTTAGAATTAGCCGGGTATGCAAACACAGCCACATCTTTATAAAACCCTTCGTTGGCTTTTGGCTGCTCTAACGAAATACTTTCTTTAGTTCCGGCTTTGATGTATGTTTTTGTCCATACCAATTTTTGCATAGACAATTCAGGTGTGATCCACGGCCCACCAGCCAATGCAAAGCCATCACTTACATGCATGGCCAATTTTAAATTCAACCGCTTTGCTTCCTGCATGGCAAATTTTACCATGCCCCACCATTCGGGTGTTAATTGTCTTACGGTGGGTTGAAAAGGAATTGCTGATGAAGTATCTTTTATAGGCATGAGGTAAGCTCCGCCAATACCCACTTCTTTCATGGCTTCTAAATCTGCAGTGATGCCTGCTTTGGAAACAGCGCCATGCATCCAATACCAGAACACCCAGGGCTTTGCAGATTCTGGTGGATTGAGAAAATTCTGTTCGATTAAGTCAACAGTTTTTTTTTGTTGCGCCTGAACAGCACAGGATAATAAAAGAAAAAAGAAAAAGTAACAATATTTTTTAACCGTATATCTCAATTGCAGCAATCGTTTTATTTTTCTGTTCCTGTAAATGTAACATTAGTTTTTCCTTTATCAACAGATGTGGCCACCGCAATGCCACGGTGATCTTTTGCATCTACCGCACAATAAAAATGATACACCACGCCCTTCCATTTTACAACAAAACTTTTGTGTGCATATTTTGCATCATAAGGTTCTGATGATTTGATCAGATCATCGCCATTCCAGTCTGTCCAGTTCACCAGGTCATAACTGCAGGCAAAACGATTAAAAGCATCTTTCCTGCCTTCCCAAAAAGCCCCGAAATAAAACATCACCCATACATCGCCTATCTTTTGAATGACCCCATCACCGGTGATTCCAATTTTGTGATGCACTACCGGATCTGTTTGATAACGTTGCCAGTTGATCATATCATCGCTCACTGCCATGCCAATCCTTTCGAACCAGCGCCACTTGGGTGTATTGTGGCTGGTATCGCCATTGGCATTGTAATACATAACAAAAGGATGGCCCAATATTTTTTGTTTATCCCAGATGATGGTACTCTTGAATAGTTTTTTATTCTCCCACCAACGCACATCAATATCTGTCATGGATAAAACAGGATCGTAAGTTTTCCAGATATGTGGCTGCGTAATATCTTTGTCTGTATTGGCAATACCAATGCTCAGCTTGCCGGTTTCATACCCTTTTTCTTTACCGCCAATATAACTCATCCAGTATTTTTTATGGAACTTTTGTAATTGGTAAGAACCGCCCCAGTTGTGATCCTGCAAAGCAATATAGCCGGCTTTCTGATTAGCATCCCATTCCATTGCATCGGCATTGGTTGTATCGCCAAAGCTTAAAATCTTTCCTATGGTTTTCCATTGCAATAGATCTTTACTTTTTGCAAGCCAGGTTTCATAGCCTCTTCCATCAAATTGAATATAAGTCATGTACCAGCTATTGCCTTTGCGAAAAACAGAAGGGCAATCTATTTTTTTGGATTCATTTTCAGGTGTTACAACCAGGCCATATTTGTAAGGAGTCTTTACTTCATCATATATCTGCTGCATGACTGTTTGCGGCACTTCTTTTTGTTGAGCCTGAAGTGTTGAACCACAAAGGACACAAAGAGAAGACAACACAAGGAACACAAAGAAAACCTTAGTGCCCTTTGTGTAAAACTTTGTGCTCTTTGTGGTTAACCTAAAACTTAATTTCTTTTGCTCTTTCACCAGCAGATTTATTTTTTGCATTAAAAGGAACGATGTAAAATGAGTAATGATAATTTTTTGCAGGAATCTGGTATTTTTCCAATGGTGCTGCCACATCGCTCCAGCTATCGTTACCTCCAACACCCATTTGTATCAGATCTATATTCAGCGTAATAAACCCTGCATCTTTTAATTTGTTAGTATGCTTTGTATTTTGAATATTCTCTTCGGTATAAGGCCATGCACTCATACTGAGTAAACTGTCCGCTACAATCAGTACCCCATCTTTAAACGGTATACTGTGTAAGTACATCCAGCGTACATCAGTACGGTTACCGTTTTCCTGCGGCACTACATAGTTCTCCATAAAATTCTTTATCGGAAATTTATACCAGCCATCATCCACGCCATAATTCTTATCAATATAATTTTCCCGTGGCCCTTTACCAAACCATTCAATATTATCATAGCTTTTTTCAATGCCCATTTGCATACCCACTTTTGGTATGTTGGGCAGGCCTGGTTTTACAGTCAATTGGTAATCTACTTTTACAATACCGTTGCCCGCAAAATAATAAGTAACATTTACACCGGCACTGTCATTGATCAAACTGTATTTAACAGAAAGTGTAAGTCCGGAACCGGTGTCCCCATCAAATTTACCAAAGGAAACTCCCTCAAGTTTCAAAACAGCCTCATACCATTGACGCAGTTTTCTGTTTGGTTTCCATCCACGGCGATCGTTATCAGTTAAAGGCCTTTTGAAATGTGGGAGCAATGGTGCATAAATTTGCTCTTTGCCTTTCCATATATAAGAAGATAATGCACCATTGGTTTTATCTATTGTTATTTTAAAGTCTGTTCCACTATATGTATAGCCTTTCTCCTCTTCTTTATAAACAAGTGCGGGAGAGTTAATACTTAATGGCTTTGACGTTGCCTCTTGTAACAAAAACTGGTTGCCTGCAATTTCAAAATCTTTGTGCGCCCATAATTCTTCCTTTCTGAGATTAAACCCAAGTGTAGCATGATACTCAGCATCGGACTTCATTGGTGGCAGGTAAGCAGCAATACTGATGATGCTGTCTTTACCTGGCTCAATACTTAGCCCCGGAAGCTCCTTAACAACGATGGTAGCGCCATCTTCTTTAATTAGTAACAAAGGATTATAGTCATGTGTATTTTTAATCAAACTTTTATTACTTACTCTAATTAATCTTTTTGCTGCATCCACCAATTCACTTTGTATGGGTTGAAAGATGCGCTTGCATTCCCACATCACTCCTTTAGGTTCACCGTCTGCATTTACAATTCCTTTGATGGTAAAATTGTCGAAATATTTTTCACCAAAGTCGCCGCCGTAGGCATAGTATTCAACTCCTGCGGAATCTTTTTTCAATAACGCCTGATCTTTAAACTCCCAAATGCAACCGCCAATAATGCGTTTTGTATTTCTCCACTGATCCCAAAAATCTTTTAGGTTACCGGCACTGTTACCCATGGCATGTGCATATTCACAAAAGAAGATCGGACGATCATCTCCATTGGGTTGGTTGGCTAACAATGGTGCTGTATAATCTGAAGGATACATCCTGCTGATCATATCAACATAATATTGATCGAGTGGATTTTGGATGCGGTGACTGTGATCGTTGCTTTTTAAATATTCTGGATCTGATGGATCTATATAACCTTCTTCTTTCGGGCTACCCATGGCAGGTTCGTAATGCAAAGGACGGGTAATATCAAAGTCATGTATCCAACCCGCCATGGCAGCATGATTGGGGCCGCTGCCGGCTTCGTTACCCAGGCTCCAGAAAATAATGGAAGGATGGTTTTTATCACGCAATGCCATACGGCTGATGCGTTCAATATAAGCGCCCGTCCATTTTGCATCATGACTTAATTTTCCTCCAAGTCCGTGTGTTTCCAAATTGGCTTCGTCAATAACCATGATGCCCATTTCATCGCAGAGGTCTAATAAATAGGGATCGCTGGGATAATGGCTTAGCCTGATGCAGTTGAAATTAAATTCTTTGATCGTTTTTACATCTCTGAAAATAATTTCTCTTGTTAATGCCTTGCCAAGTATCGGATCATGATCGGGACGGTTAACACCATACAGATATGTAAGCTTACCATTGATGAGTAATTTACTGTCGCTTTTTCTGAACTCGATTGAACGAAAACCGAGTTTGCATGTTTTTACTTCAAGGATATTTCCAACACTATCTTCCAAACTTAAAACCAGTTTATACAAATTGGGTTCTTCCGGACTCCATTTTTTTGGGTTAATAATTTTTGTTTCCAGCAAACCAAATTTTACCTGGTCGAGACGTGGATGAATTTCATTGATGATCTGATCGGCTAATTTTTCAAGAGGCTTTTCTAAAACTGGTTTATCGCTGGCATCATACAGTTGTACTTTTAATTTATAGCCCGGCATTTCTTTACCAGTAAGGTTTTCAATACGTGGGCGAATGCTTAATGTAGCATCTTTATATTCCTTATCTAATTTAGTTTGATAGAAGAAATCTGTAATTCTAAGTTTCGGCTCTGCCATTAAATACACTTCCCGGTGAATGCCACTCATACGCCATTGATCCTGGTCTTCCAGGAAACTTCCATCACTCCAACGAATTACCCAGACAGAAATAATATTCTCTCCATCCTGCAAGTAAGGTGTAATATTAAATTCACTTGGCAGAAAACTATCCTCTGCATATCCCAGAAATTTTCCGTTGGCCCAAACTTTATAAGCAGAGCTTACACCACCAAAATGCAGGGTAATATTTTTACTTCTCCAATCTGCCGGAACGGTGAATGAACGCTGATAACAACCAACACCATTATAATCCTTAGGAACATATGGCGGATTAACCGGCCTGAAAGGATATACCGCACTTTTATAAATTGGTTTATCGTAACCCTGCATTTCCCAATTGGAAGGCACGGGTATTTTTTTCCAGCCAGTCACTTTGCCTTTATAAAAATCTTTGGGCTCATCGCCAGGCTTTAATGCAAAAGAAAAATCCCAGTCGCCGTTTAGTGAGATATACCTGCCGCTTTTCTCTCTATCATTTTTTAACGCAGCAGTAATATTTTCATAAGAGTAAGCAGTAACTCTTGATGCATCCCTGTTGATACCACTGATTGCCGGATCGTCATATGGCTCTGTATTGTATACGGATGGTGCATTGGGAATAGCAGCAGGTGTTTTGTCAACAAGCTGAGCTTGTGAGGAATGAGTTGTGAATAACAGGCAAAAAAAAGCAAGTGATATGCAAAGTGTTTTTTTCATTTTTGAATTTTAATCATCATCTCATCAATGGCATCCAAACCGTCATATCTGTTTGGCCTCTGTTTGCCCATGCATAATAAGGTATCAGTTTAATTTTTATTGGGGTTGATATTGTATTCACTTCTTTATACAATTTATTTTTCCAATCAGATTTTTGCAACACCCTTGCTTCACCGGTAAGGGCCATTACATTACCGATATCAATTTTCATAGTTATGGTTTGCAATTTTATTGATGTAGGAATGATGACATCAAATACATTTTGATTTGGCAGGTCTGCCGACTCCAGGCAATAAACAATGGGGCCACGCTTTACAGTTACCTGGTTTTTTGTTTCCTCCACTAGTGGATTACTCTCTAATAATGTTGCAGGCATATCTAATGTCAATTCAATTTTATCACCTTTATAAATATTGCCTGAAATATATCCATCTTTTTTGCCGTACATCCATGGCAACTTACCGTTTACTTTTAAATCATACTTTTTACACCACGCCGGAATTCTGAAATGTATTTTTTCTGATGCCGTTGATAACTCTTTTATAGTAATTACAATCTTTCCATCCCATGGATAATCAGTAACCTGTTCTAATATAAGCTTTGCACTATCATGTAATTCTGTTTTCAAAACATTTCCCCCATACATATTTACATACAAACCATCTTCGCCAATGCTGTACATATAGTTACTCACTTCGGCAATAGTGCGTACGGTATTTGGTGGACAACAATTACTCTTGCTGATATATTTTGAACGACCACCGCTCCAACGCAGATCGTAAGGATAATCTTTTGATGCCGCCAGCGGATTGGTATAAAAGAATTTATTACCATCAAGACTGATGCCGCTTAATACACTGTTGTACAAAGAGAGTTCCATCACATCAGCATACTTAGCATCGCCGGTAACCTGCAGCATACGCCAGTTCCAGAGCACATTGCCGATATTAGCACAGGTTTCATTGTGAGCAGTTTTGTTAGGCAACTGGTAATCTTTACCATAAGCCTGCTGTATCTTTTGTATCGAATCTGGTTTATAAGAAATCCCTTCCTGCGATAAACCATCGTACAAAGCGCCGCATCCTCCGGTTACATACATTTTATGATTCACTACATCATTCCACATCAGATCCAATGTGTGCAGCAAACTTGTATCGCCTGTTTCTGCAAACACATCGGCAACGCCGGCAAATAAATAATTGGCTCTTACTGCGTGGCCATTCACTTCTTTCATTTGCCTGAATGGCAGGCGGTCGCTGTTATCATCACTACCTCCGCTCATACCACGGATATCAATTAATTTTTTTACCAGGTCTAAATATTTTGTCTCCCGGGTAGTGCGGTACATTTCCGTAATACCCATATAATGCGAAGGACAAATTGCATTACGTGCCTGTTCAGGTGTAGCGTTATTATAAAAATGAATTAAGAAATCTGTTGCTTTTTTTGCAATGTTCAACAAACTTGTCTTGCCGGTTGCCTGGTAATGTACACAGGCGGCTGTCATCAGGTGGCCAAAATTGTAGGCTTCAAAACTTAGCTTGTCATCAAACATTTTTGTATTGCCGGTTTTCTTTTGCTCAATAATGGATTTGGTGTAGATATAACCATCTTCTTTTTGAGCCAGGGCAATTACAGCAATAGCATCATCCATCATCGAATCAAGCTTTTTGTCTTTTGTAGAAACGTACAATGCCGCAACTGCTTCCAGTGTTTTATAAAAATCGCCATCATGAAAAGAAGGGCCACGAAAACGGCCGCTATCCAACCCGGCGGCCACCCTGAAATTCTGGAAGGAATAACAGAAATCTTTACTGGTGTATGTTGCCCACAAATGCGGCACCATAGAATCTTTACAAACCTGGAACCGCTCTGCCCAAAAACCTTTTGTCCACCGAACATCTGCCATGCCAACGCTGGTAAATTTTGCATGCTGGCTGGCGTTATTATTTACCAGGCCGTTTTGTGCGGATGCATTAACGATTGATAAGATCAGAGAAATTGATAAAAAATATTTTTTCATCTACAGAGATTTGTAATTTATGGTATACTGAATTCCCGACTGTACAACTATTTCATACATATCTGCTCCCAAATTATTCACCAGCATGTCTGTTCCTGTTGGCTTGATGCTACTTTTTACTTTTAAAGTTCCAACACCTCTTGCTGCTTTAATTTTTATTTGCGTGGTACTGCAATATAATTCTATATCCCCGTTTGGTGTGGGTACTTTACCCTGCATCCACTGCAAGCCACCTAATTGTGGTTGCACGGTGTAGGTTTTATAACCAGGTGCAGTTGGTGTAACACCTAAATAATATTTACCTAACAGGTATATCGGACTTGCGCCCCATGCATGGCAAAGGCTTTTACCAAATTTACGGCCATACATGGCTAAATGTTCTGTTCCCTTTTTTGTAGGATTATATTCTTCCCAGAAACTGGTGGCACCTAAATTTAACATGCCGCCCCAATAGTCTTTCATCTGGTTAAGCACATAGGTTTGTTCACCCATGGCACACAAAGCTTCCAACTCGTAAAAACGCATGTAAGGTGTGGTAATTTTTTGGATTGAATCATTTAGCAACACATGCTGTTTAACAGCCTGCTTTTGCTCTTCTGTAAAATAATTAAAGAAGATGCCGAACATATTTGCGTAGCGGGTTACATTTTCGGTTTGTTTTCCATCAACCCGGCTGTGTACTAAAGCGCTCTTGTCTTTGTTCCAGTAAATAGAGAACACTTTATCTTTTATATCCGCTGCCAGCTTTTTATAATCTGCTGCATTGGTTTTATCATTGTTGATATCTGCACACAGACTCATTGCCTCCAAACTTCTGGCAAATAACATTTGTTCAAAACTTATTTCTCCTTTTTTGCTAAGGCCGGCGGCCCAGTCAATAAAAGTCCAGTCGCCGGATAAACCTTCTATCAAACCATTTTTATTACGGCGGCTGAGACAGTAATCCATCATGGTTTGCATTTTGGGGTAGATCTGTTCAATGAATTTTTTATCGCCGGTGTACAGGTAATAATCATACACACTGATGAACCAGTAAAATGTATAATCCACAATGGTATTGATGTGTGCCGTAACCGGATCTTTACCACGCAAAGCCTGTATGGTTCTTGTTACCGTTGGATTATCGAAGTAAGAATAATAGTTCATCAGGTAGCTTTGCAATGCATCGCCGCTCCAAACCCAACGGTCTCTTTTAATACCGTCAATAAAAAACTCACGGGTGTTCAGTTCCAATGTATAATTAGCAACATCCAGGATTTTATTTATTTCCTGATCGTTACAGGTAAAGCTTCCACGCTGTTTTACATCTGCATATTCGTACAACATACTTACATCGTCATAAGAAATATTACCACTTTCCTTTACAATATTGATATAGCGAAATGCTTTTGATAGCGGCATCACCGAATCCCTGCCTGCCGATCGATTGATGGTAAGCCTGTCAAGCGTCATTGCATCCGTTTCGCTCAACGCCTCTTCTTTGCTTTCGCCATAATAGATGGAAATTTTTCCGTTGCCTTTAAGATTATGCAGTTTGATAAATCCAAATGTTTCTTTACCAAAATCAACCAGCGTGGCGTTTTTATTTAAGGTCTTGCTTACAGCCGCTATCGGCCTTACAGGTAATTTAAATTGAGAAGGCAATTGTGTTGGTGAATTAAAATTCCAGCTGCCGGCATTCAGCCATTTTGTTGCAGAGATGTCGGAAGTCTTTCCGCTTTCATCTATCCATTCCTTGTCTTCAAAAGTTACCAGCCAGCTTGCGTCGCTCATAATAGTTTTGCCTTGCACAAATACAGCGGGCACATTTGCCTGGTTCCAGACCTTTACATTTATTTTATGTTTACCTGCAGGAACCGTTATTTTATTTACACCGCTTTCTACTGCATTACCATCTAATTTTAAATTGAAAGTACCTTCTGCATACACAGTAATTTCTTCTGGCACTTTCAAATCAAATACTTTATGAAAATCCATCAGTACATAATGTGCATCAATTTTCCAGAAGGGCGGAAAGAAAGTATTACGATCGGTTCTTCTGTTCTGCATTTTATTGGCAAGGTTGATCTCAAAATCACCGGGATACCAGATCCAGGTTTGTGCATTGGATTGAACCACAAAGGCACAAAGAACACAAAGAAGCACAAAGGTTTTCTTCGCTTTGGAAAAAGATGAGTAAAGAAAAAAATGTACAAGAGTGCGACGCCAATGAAGTTTCATAGCATTACTAAAGCCGGGATCAAAAGAAAAAACTTTATTCATAATTAATGAAAATTGAAAATGAGATATAAACTTAAAATTACAAGGCCTAATAAAGCGAATAATATTTTTACCTGCCTGCTGGTTTTGGGCATTTCGTTTTCTTCAATACTTGCTTTTACTTTATTTTTATCTGCCAAAGAAATTACAATAGCCGATACAAACAGGAAAGCAAATAAATAAAAGGAAACTAAAAAATAATGTGGCCACCAGGTGTTATCGCCCGTTTGATGATTGGGTGGCAATATCCATAAATTTAACATGCCGGTAAAAAGACTGATAGCAGAACCTGCTGATAAGATTAAATTAACAGCCAGTTTTGTTGTACGTTTCCAAAATACACTTAACAAAAATGTTACTGCAAGTGGCGGCGCCAAATAACCAAGTATTGATTGAAAGATATCGAACAGTGTTTTGCCCTGTATGTTATCCAATGCTATGGCCATGAGTACAGCCAGTACACAACCTGCAATAACCACCATGCGGCCAACATTGATCTGTTGTTTTACGGATGCGTTTTTGTTGATGTTGTTTACATAAATATCTTTTGTAAACACGGTGCTTAATGCATTTAAAGATGAACCAATTGTTGCAACCAGTACGGCTATCAACACACAAATAACCAACCCATTTAACCCCGCAGGAAATAAATTGGTAACCATCGTCATGTAGGCCAGTTTATCATCGCCCAGGTTTGGATATAACACATAACAGATGATACCTGGTAAAATAAACATCGGCAGCGCCAGCACTTTAAGCCAGCCAATAAAATTTACACCGAGCTGCCCTTGTTTTAAATTTTTTGCACCAAGTACACTTTGCACCATACTTTGATCTGTACAAAAAAATGCAACTGCCGAAACCGGGTAGCCTAACAAAATTGCATGCCAGGGATAATCTGGATCAGAAGCAGGATGTGTGAGGTTCCAAAAATTAGCTGGTGTTTTATTAAACAAAGCACTTAGGCCGCCTATTTCTTTTAATCCCAAATAAGTTAATGTAAGAGAAACAACAATCAACAATATCATTTGAAATACATTCACTTTTGCAATGGCTTTTAACCCGCCCATAAAAGTGAATAACCCGGAAAATGCTACCAGCACAATGGTGGATTGCCACATGGGAATTCCTAAAATTTGCCGCACCAAAATTCCGCCACTGAATAAACCTAAGGAAAGCCAGCTGATCAATATTTTAATCAATGCGTAACCTGCTAAAATATCCTGTGTACTTTTTCCATAGCGCTTGCCCATATATTCGGGCATGGTGCTTACTTTACTGGCAATATACCTTGGCGCAAACACCATGGCCAGTAGCAATAAAAAAACAAAGGCATACCATTCAAAATTTCCGCCAACAATACCTGCGGTGTAACCAATGCTTGCAAATGCCAATAATGAAGATGGGCCCACATTTGTACCCCACATGTTGAAACCGATATTGTACCAGTTGAGTGAATTGCCTGCCATGAAAAGGGTTTCGTCTTTTTTCTTATTTCTGAAACTGGCAATGTAACCAATGATCAACAGTGCTACCAGGTAAATGGCAACGATAGCAAAATCAAGCGAAGTGAGTTTATCGTAGATCTTATTCATTGTTTGTCCTTAAAATTTAAACCACAAAGGCACTAAGTACACAAAGCAACACGAAGACTTTGTGCATCTTTGTGCCTTCGTGTCTTGGTGGTTATAATCCGTATTCCTTTAAAATATCTTTTACCTTAACCGGCATACCGGTTTGTAAACTTTTATCCATCGCCTGCAACAATGCAACGGTACCAATGCCTTCCTGCAGGTCGGGGTAAGCAGTAAAATTTTGTTCAATACTTTCAGCAAAATATTCCAGGTAATTCTGATACTCGCCTGCATGGTGACTTTGACCTTCAAAACGGAAATAATATTTTAAAGTACTATCGCCCCAGTGAATTACTTTTTCTTCGCCCTCTTTTGTTGTTACAGCGTAACGCAGTTCGTGATAGTCTGCCTGGCTGGCACCCAATGTACCACGCAACACACAACTCATGCCGCTGTCTCTTTTTGTTGGTTGCGTTGGGCCGGTGTAGCTTCCACTCACTCTTGCGATCCTGCCATCGGTAGCTTTAAAAATAAAGTGCATCGTGTCTTCATTTTTTAAACCGGCAGTTTTTCCGTTGCTGCTGATCATACCATAGCCCATCACTTCTTCTATGTCTGGTAAATAATATCTTATAAAATCAACCGGGTGACTTAATCCTCCGTACAACCATTTGAATGATTTTTCCAATGCCCATTTCTTTTCCAAAAACCAGCGATGATCGGCATTGTAATGACTTTCAATCGTTATCAATTCTCCAATAACTCCTTCCTCAAAATCCTTGCGCTGTCTTTTATATGGTTCAAAAAAACGTGAGCTTTGCCCAACAAAAACTTTCTTACCCGTTTTCTTTTGTAATTCGATCAGTTCTTTTGCTTTACCCAGATCATCAATAAAAGGTTTGGTGCAGATGACATGTTTGCCGGCTTTCAATGCCATACTTATATGCTCAGCATGTAAATGATCGGGTGTATAAATGGCGATGATATCAATTTCTGCATCGTCAAGCATTTCCTGGTATTCGGTTGTGTATTCGTACATTTTAAATTCATCGGCACGCTCTATGCATAAATCCTTATTCGCATCGCAAATCATTTTTAAATTAACCTTGTTACTCTGCAATGCGGCAGAGATGGTGCTGCGACCTTCGCCTAAACCGAGTATTCCGATGTTTAAAATACAACCCCTGTCCCCTAAAGGGGAACTTAGATTTGAAGATTCTATTTTTTTATCAGTCATTTTTCAAATTATTAAGTTCAATAATTGATTCCTGTTGCACCAATAGGGTTCAGTTCCCCCTTTAGGGGGTTAGGGGGTTTCAAGCCGCTTCAAAAACACCCAGGTCTCTCCTTTCTTAGTTCCTTCAATCCCTTCCTGGTATTTACCCATTATTTTATTCCATTCATCAACCTTAGGATTATTCTCTGTCGTCTTCGGATTCAGTTTATCCAAACTTTCTCCTTTAGGAATACTGATAACCAAAACCAGTTGTCTCCCATTCCTGTAAATGAGCAATTGCTGAAAACTGGCATTGCAAAAACCTTTTGATAACTCCGGCCATTTTTCAAATTGTGTGGCGTGGTAATTCAGATATTCCTGCTGTAACTTTTTATCAGCTACCAAATTGCAGGTAAGCAGGATATGATCCCATTCTTTTGCCGTGCTTTTGTCATTACAATATTTCCGGTTGAATTCATAAAACAGGTCGGGATACAATTTCACTTCAGTATTTGGAAAATTATTTTGTAAACGTCCCTGCATTACACCTGCATCTACTACTTTATCAAAAATCACATAATGGTTTTGCCATTGGTAAATGGCAGCCGTATCCATTTTATTTTGAAGCAGAATGTTTTTTAGTTTTTGTAGGTCTAAAGTTTCACCAGGCTTTGTTATTATTTCAATCACTTCATTATGCTCTACATTAATGGGCAAATTTACCTTAGGAGTTTTACTCGCCAGCAAATATTGATATTGCTTTTCTATGCCGGCATTTTGTTTTATGCTATCACCTGCCTGCGGACCATTGTTATTCCACCAGTTACCAGGACCATTGGCATTCTGTAAATATTTTGTTGTGGGAGTCCAGTTGTTGGTAAACTCAATGCCACTGCTGCCTTCATCGGCATATAAATAAAACCAATGACTTGGTAAATGAGCGTAAGGCGCTTTGTAAACACTGTCAATATTGTTCTCAGTAACGTGGGTATTGGGTTGCTTACTTTGTGTGTAAATGCCGGCACAATCGTAATTATGCATTCCAAAGTGGTGTATCTTATTTGCCTGCACTTCGTTGTATTGCATCACATTCTCTTCGGTTGTCCAGCCCCAGCCCAAACTGATTCCTGAATAAGGCACATTTTCTATTTCGTTATGTTTTACCGACATGTTTTTTGCAAATCCAACGGCAATACCTGCACAACTCCAATCCTCATTTCCAATATTTGTAATCAGATTATTTTCTATCCGGTTGAATGCACAAATTTCGTTTTCGTTGCTGGTATAATAAGGCAAGTGAATTTCCCTGCCTTCGTCTCCAAAATTTCCGGCTAGTATAGCATTGCCCCCGATATCTTTTAGCAAATTTCCTGTTACACTTGTCATCTTAGTACCACTTAACAGATCCAATCCTGTTGAAGCCAGGTGTTCAAACCTGCAGTTCTCTATCTTTATTTGTGCGGCATATTTTAATTCAACAGCCGCTGCCGGCCTGCCAACCCATGCCTGGTTATCTAAATTTGGATTAAGCTTAGTGCCCGGCGGACGCAGTTTGTATGCATCTGTCATGTACAAACCCAACTGGTGCGGCACATGCCCCTGTTGCGAAGGACGAAGCCAGCCCGTGTGCTGAAAAGAAATATTTTTGAAATAAACATAGCTTACCGGACGGTCAACAACGCCTTCAACTTTTACCAGAGTTTCCAGCGAGGGTGCAAAAATATTCGCTGCAAGCATATTTTCATTTGCCCTTGACCAGTAATAAATTTTATGGTTGATAATATCCAGGTACCATTCTCCCGGTTCATCTAAAAACTGCAGAGCATTGGTTAAATAAAAAGCCGAGTTACCTGTTTCTTTGCTTATCCACGGCGCCGGCCAGGGATGCTCACTTTGTATCTTACTTTCGGGTTGATGAAAAAATAATTTAGTGCTGTCGCCACGCACTTCCATTTTTTTTATTCGCAAAATGGCAATGGCCCACCACTGATGAATGAACATTTCAACAGCATTCACATTTTGTGCCGGTAAAGTTTTGGGTGTGGGTATCCAACAGGTTTGTTCTTTTTTATCCCAGCTTAAAATGCGATCCATCAAATCGCCGTTCATGCTTTTTGCTCTTACTGCTTTTACATCATTCACCCACAATTGCCTGAATTCGGACAATCTTCCTGCGGCAAGCGGTACATCGGCCACCCACACTTTGCCCTGTGCAGCAACCGGAAGTCCTGCAGGTTTTGCAGTTAGCAACTTCCAGTTGCCAATCGTAAATCCTCCACTAATAACCGGGCGTTCATTTGTTGCGGCTTCTATGTAAGTTGGACTTAAAGCGGTGCCTGCATCCTCAGTCCGTATAACTATCGGTTCGTATAAATTGTAAATGCCTTTTTCTATAATAATGTGAATGCCGTTTGCAATAGTTGCATCATTCAAACGCCGCAACTCTCTTGCTTTGCGTAATGCCGCAGCCACGCTTGCAAATGGTTTTTCTTTGCTGCCATCATTTAAATCGGAGCCGTTTGTTGCCACAAAAATATCTGCCGCCCTTGCAGGAAAATTAATCAACAGTATCAATACCAGGAAGCATTGGGGCAATCGTTTCATCGTTAATAATTAATGTGCCAAAAATTACAACCACATAGCGTTAAGATGTACAATTTACCAATATACCAGCCTTTTAACATGGTATGTATTTACTAAAAAGATGGAAGATTTTACTATTTGTTTTTGGGGACGAACATTTGATTTTCATGGCAACATCGTTGTGTCACTCACTTGTACCACATACCATTTGGGAGCTTTTATCTAAGCGTAAATAAACCCATTCGGTTAATGAAACACTTTCTTTAAATAAGCTGTATTCGCTCCGTAATTATATTTTGTATCAGAAGCTTTCTTTGCATCCCGGCTACGCTCAATAACCAGCCAGCCGGTATAACCCATTTCATCTAAGGTCTTTTTTACCTTGTACATATCAATCTGCGGATCATTCTGTAACCAAACGCTGTCTTTGTTGGTGGCGTGTATCATACAAATTCTATCCTTACCTAAAATCTTTAATTCACTTATCAAATCCCTGCCCTCTTTTAAAGAATTGGAAAAATTGAAATAGATCTTTATGGCCGGTGAATTTATTTCTTTTAATAACTGTACTTCTTCTTTGGCAGATAAGGCGGTTTCAATACCAATCACCACGCCTGCATCCTGCGCCATTATACCGGCAACTTTCAAACGGGCAACTACAGAATCTCTTACTGCCGGAGTCTTCTTCAGGTCGCATTGCACACCCAATGGAAGAAAAGCAGTTTTTACATTCATCAGTTTCATGGTGGTAATGCAATCTTCAATACTCTTTTTATATTCTTCTCTTCCACAGAAAGATTGGGCATAATAACCGGTCATCGCCAGTGAAAATATCTCTACATTATTTTCTTTGGCAGTTTTTAAAAATAGATTTCTTACAGAGTCGGTCAACAACTGGTTATCAAATGTTGGCCGGGTTCCCAATCCGCCCATATCCACTTCCACACCATCGGCTTTTAATTGTGCGGTCAACGTAATGGCACCCAATTTCTGACGCTTTAAT
Organism: uncultured Chitinophagaceae bacterium; assembly: GCA_963715585.1. Taxonomy (GTDB): domain Bacteria; phylum Bacteroidota; class Bacteroidia; order Chitinophagales; family Chitinophagaceae; genus Ferruginibacter. The sequence goes on from OY970254.1 coordinate 2,849,651, forward strand.
AACATCAGATCTATCAATCCTATTTTGTAACGCTGGTTGGATTTTGCTTTTTGTATTTCATCTGCAAATACTTTTTCCAGGTTTTCAAAACCATGAATGGCATTTGGAGGAAGCAGTTCTCCTTTAACGCCAAAAACATACATAGCCTGTTCGGGTTCAATGGTAATTTTTGATTCATCAATTTTACCCGAATCATTTTGTATGGCATTGATATTTAAGTTTAAATATTTTGCCATGAAATTATACAGCGGCAAACGTTTAGTAATACCAAAATCATGTTTATCAGTTGGAAGATGCACATTCTGCACATCATCTTTTTTACCATACCAGCTATACATTTTTTGCAGATAAGGAAAATCATGTTCGGGTGTTTTATCTGTCCAGTCGCCGCCGTCGCTGATGAGCAACTGCGGCCTAGGAGCAGCCATGGCAGCAATTTCAACATTATCGGTTCTGCCCCCGCAACTATGAATATTCATACCGCTTTCACAAGGGCAACCTCCATAAAAATAAGAGCTAATGGCAACAACCGGTGCAGAAACTTTTATCCTGTCATCCAATGCAGTCATTAAAACCGAATGGCTTCCGGCACCGCTGCCGCCGGTAATAGCAACACGGTTTGTGTCTACATCTTTTTGTGCCAGCAAATAATCCAAAATACGAATGCTGCCCAAAGCCTGTATCGTCATTGCCAAACTGCGGCGATGATCTTCCGTTTTAAATTGCAATAGAGATTCACCCCAGGCAAACAGATCGTAACTGAAAGCCATGGCACCCATTTTTGCAAAGGCTGCACAGCGGTACTGGCAATCGGCACGGTAGCGTTGTTTATCCCAATGCCCATCAGGATTTAATATTACGGGTATCTTACCCTTGTACTTTGCAGGTTTGTATAAAGAGCCGTTGATCCAAACACCGGGTAAAATTTCAATAGCTATATTTTCAACTGTATAGCCATCGTATTTTCTCTGTGCGGTTGTGATTGGTTTACTATTAGGCAATGCCGGCAGATGTGTTAATAGTAAAGCTTCTTTTATGCAGGGTTTCAGATTTGCTTTTCTTGCTTCCCATTCTGCAACAGTTTTGTATTGCGCTGCAATTCTGTCTAACTCAGCCCAGCCTTCGGCAGGCTGCCAGCGATAATATTCATACACACTGAGTTTGTATTTTTTATCGCCTTCCTTTTTTACTTTTAATTCCAACGGTGTTAATATGCTTTCTAAAGTTACATCTACATCGGGGCGGTATTTCCAGTCTGCGTAGGTAACTTTTTTATTGGCAACCATGCTATCGGCAAACTTTATGGTGATGCCGTATTTTTTTTGAACATCGTTCAGGACTTCTTTTAGTGGTTTGGAGTATTGGTTATCTGTATTGGGCTGCGCCTGGACAAAGTAAAAAGTAAAAAGTAAAAAGTAAAAAATGAGCCCTACTCTAAATTTTGATTTTTGACTTTTGACTTTTGACTTTTGATTTTTCATGATCTCTTAATTATTTCTGTTTGCTTTCCAGTTGCTGTATAATAAATTATCCTGCAGCACAGGTTTTGGAAAAAATAAACTGGCGATGTAACCAACCACAATCACCACCAAATGGCTGTACACTCCCAGCATTAATTTATGATGCGTAAAATTAAAATTACCTAAATCCAGCAGTAGTTTGGGATTTTTTATACCAATGGGCGTGCTGGTTAAAAAAGCCCAGGTGGTAAATAAAATACAGGCAATGATGGCGATGTTGATACCTTGACGGTTTGCCCTTGCACTAAAAATGCCCAACAGGAATATGCCTACAATACCGCCGGAGAAAATTGCATACACGGTAAATATTAAATCGATGATGCCGCCGCTGCTGAACTTTAAATAAAAATACCCCATGCCTATTGCGAAAAAGCAGGATAGCAGCACCATCATTTTACTGGCGTACAAATTTTGCTTATCCGTTTTACCGGGCCGGAATTTTTTATAATAGTCTTCCATTCCCACTGCTGCATTTGAATTAATATCGGCGCTTAAACTGCAAATAGCAGCACTTATTAAAGCAGCAACAATAAAACCAATTACACCTGTTGGCAAATTGCTCATCATAAAATAAGGAAAAACAGTTTTGGCTGTAACTTCAACTGGTAGTGGGTTTTGCTTGTAGTAAACAAATAAGGCTGTACCAATGAACATAAAGATCGTCCAGATGGGAACGGTAAGAAAAATACCCATTAAGGATGCTTTGATAGCCGACTTATCGGTCTTGGCTGTGAGGTAGCGCTGCACGACTGTTTGATCAGTAGCATATTTTTGAATGGCATAAAATGCACCATTGATCACCAGGACCCAAAAAGTAAGTCTGTCGAATTTAAAATCGTAAGGCCCAAAACCGGTTAAATTATTTTCGCCTGCAACTCTTAAAGCTTCCGGCACGCCGCCTTTTATGGAGAACAGCAATATACCTAAGCAAATAAACCCGCTCGCAAATAACATAAATCCCTGGAATACATCGAGCCATATTACAGCCTGCATACCGCCTTTTAAATTAAGGATGATCAACACGAAGCCAACGGATAACAGAATAATGACAGGATCAATATTTGTTAACTTATAAATGGCCAATGCTACCAGGGTTAACACTGAGCCCATACCGGCAAACTGCCTGATAATAAATGATGAGGATGAATAATAGCGTGCAAATTTTCCGAAACGCTTTTCGAAATATTCGTAAGTGCTTAAGCCAATCACTTTACGAAAAAGCGGTACAATAAACCATATAGTACCCAACAACACGATTGGCACCATGTAACCTTGCAGCAGGTAGATCCAATTGGATTGAAAACCCTGTTCGGGATATCCTAAAAAAGTATTGCTGCTTATAAGTGTAGATAATAATGACAGACCCAGCGCCCAGGAAGGAAAATTCCCTTTGGATAGAAAATAATTTTCTGTGGTGGTTTGTTTGTTGGCAAAACGAAAGCCAAGGTAAAGCGTAACGCCCAAGACAAGCAGGATGATTGTGTAATCTATAGCGTGTAAGTGGTTCATTGGCAATCGTTATTTTTTCTGCGAAAAAATTATCCCACAAAGGCGCAAAGGACACAAAGTGGGTTTATGAATACAGTTTTATTATTTCGTCCGGCAATTGGTAGCTGCCAGGTTTTACAGTAATAAATAAATCACCGGCTTTCATTCTTACCACGCCCCTGCTTAATTCATTTACAGGTGTAAGTTTTTTAATATTCAGTTCTTCCAGCACTGCGGCGGCGGTTGAACCACCTTCAATAAAAATTTCTTTTACATTTTCTCTTGCTACAATTGCTGCAACAGCTTTCGCCATTATCGCTCTTAATGTTAAAGCAGGTTCATCTGATTCATCAATGGCAATTACTGCTTTACCTTGTTCCTTAATTATAGTACCCGTTTCCTGCAACCATTCTTCGCTGATATTATCAGGTATATAAGCACAACAATTCAAACTCCTGATAAATTGTTTTCTTTCTTCAAAAGCAGTTCCGCATACGTAGAGATGCGGCGATAGCAAATCTATTTTTTGTTGCGACTGTGCCTTATATTTCTTCTCAAGCAAAGCGGTATAAAAATCTCTGGCACCCACCAGCATCCAGGTTTCGTCAATTGTTGTTGCCCATACTTCTACATCTGTTGCAGTTTCAGCCTCTCCAATCACGATTCCTTCAACAGGCAACCAGTCATTATGTTTTAAAACATGTACTTGTTCATCCTGCAACATTGCTGTAACATTTGCACTGTTTACCGGAAATTCAGGATCATGTACAAAAGCTGTTTCCGTTATTTTTTTTTCATTGATAAAATATTCACCATTGCTGATTGTTCTGTGCAAGGATGGATTTGCAGGAAGGATAAAGGCTTTGCTTTTTTCGCTTAACTCCATCTGCACTTTTATTTCATCAATTACATAACCACGTAAAACCGAATCTATTTTTTTATACACTAATGATGGCTCATACATCTCAATTGCTTCCACTGCATCGGCTGTACAATAAATAGCGGCCGCTTTTTGCATAGAACGGCTGTCAGTAGAAATAATGACCACGTCTGCATTGGCATCAATATTATTATCCAAATGAACAGAAACCGACAATCCATAACGCAGACTGATGCCAGCCAATTCTGCTGCACCGGTAAAATCGTCTGCAATAACTGCAATCATTATTATAAATTATTTTCCTTTCTGTACTTACTTAATTGCACAGCACTTTCAATAGCCAGCACCATGGCATCGGCACTGGCAATCCCTTTGCCGGCAATTTCAAATGCGGTTCCATGATCTACCGATGTGCGGATGATGGGTAAGCCCATGGTAATATTCACTCCCTTCACACTGTCCATCTGATTTTTTTCTGAGTTCCATTTAAAGCCTGTGAGCTTGAACGGAATATGTCCCTGATCGTGGTACATAGCAACCACGCCGCCGTAATAACCCGTGGCCGCTTTGGCAAACATGGTATCTGGTGGCACCGGCCCTTCTACATCATAACCCAATCGTTTTAGTTCTTCAACTGCCGGTAATATTTCCTGGTCATCTTCTGTGCCAAATAAGCCGCTGTCGCCTGCATGTGGGTTTAGGCCTGCAATACCGATCTTTAAATTTTTCTCTCCCAGACTTATCATGCCGTTACGTAATAATTCTGTCACTTCTAAAATGCGTTCTTTCTTTACCAGGTCACAAGCTTGTCTTAAAGAAACGTGCGTGGAGACGTGAATCACTTTCATTTTATCTTCCACCAATAGCATGGCATATTTTTTTGTATTGGTGAAGTGAGCATAAATTTCGGTATGCCCGGCAAAATGGTGACCGGCTTCGTTGATCGATTTTTTATTGATAGGGCCGGTAACAGTGGCATCTACTTCTTTTGCCAGTGCCAGCTCAATTACTTTTTTCACAGATTGAAAAGCAGCTTCGCCGCACATGGCAGAAATTTCGCCAAAGACCAGTTTGCGCATGTCCACATTCTTAAGATCAAGTACATCAACAGTTCCTAATTCAAATTTTGCATCGGCAACTTTGTCAATGGCATTTATTTTGGCATAGAGTTTTAATAAAGTGTTGATCTGTTCAAATACTTTTGCATCACCAACTAAAACTGGTTTGCATATTGCATGAATATTTTCCTGCAATAATGCTTTGATGGCAATCTCGGGGCCGATACTGGCGGGGTCGCCCATGGTGATGGCTATAATTGGTTTATCGTTCATTTTATTTTTTTAAGAGTCTGTTGCAACCGCTGTCGGGGTTGGTAATATCTCATTATTTAATATCAGCAAATGCTACTTTCAATTTTTCTGCCTCGCTATCCAACAACGGTTGTAATGGAGGCATTACTACAGCTTTACAAAGCCCTTTCTCATGCATAAGTACTTTTAATGCCCATAGGCTTTCACCCAAAGTTTTATCTTTCTGGTACAGCTCTCCATACTTATCGCTCAACTGTTGCATGGCATATACTTCTTTAAAATTACTTTCTTTAAATGCATTGTACATGGTTGAATAAATTTCCGGAACCAGGTTTCCAGTGCTTGGTATCAGGCCATCGCTGCCGCCAATTAAAGCCATGGCAGACTTTGCAGCCCAACCCAAAAAGTGGCCAAAATCTCTTCGCTCCTTCCATAACTCCAGTGATTTCATTAATCTTTCTTCATTTCTTTCAGAATCTTTTACTGCAACTATATTGGGATGCATACTTAATTCATCAATAACCTCCAGCGGTATGCTCATGTGCGTTGTAGCAGGAATATTATAAATAATCAAAGGCAAAGGAATAGCATCAGCCAGGTCTTCGAAATATTGCTGCATCTGGCCAGTATTTAATGCATAGTAAGATGGTAAAGTAGCGGCCACTGCATCTACTGCATGATCTGCACAGAGTTTTGCAAACTCAACAGACTCGTCAAATACATTAGATGAAATACCGGCGTATAAGACTGAGTCAGTTTTTTTATTTTTTGCAGCGGCTTTTAAATAGTCAGTTTTTTGCTTGTTAGACAAAGATGCAGATTCACCAGTTGTACCCAATATGAATGGTGAAATATTGTACTGATAAAATTCATTGAATATCTTTTCGACTGCTTTTCCATCTATTTGAAAAGAAGTTGTGAGCGGCGTTATAGCCGGAACAATGATTCCCTTATATTTTTTTTCATTACTCATTAATATGCTGCTTTATAGATATTAATAGCGTCTTGCTCTGTTATTTCCCTTGGATTATTTTTTAAGAGCCGCTGTATCTTCAGCGCATCTGCTGCCATTTGTGGAATGGATGATTCCGGCACATTCACTTCTTTTAGTGTTGCAGGAATGCCACAGGCTTGTACCAGTTCCCGTATTTTCTGAACGCCGTAGTATGCTGTTGCAACATCATCCTCTTTTCTATCACAACCTAAAGCAACAGCCACATCCGCATATCGCTTTGGTGATGAAGGAATGTTAAACTCCATCACATAAGGCAATAACAAAGCATTTGATAACCCATGTGGCAGATGAAACATACTTCCCAACGGATATGATAATGCATGCACGCCTGCTGTATTAACCGGCCCCAGACAAAAACCACCCAACAAACTTCCCATCGCTACTTTTTCTCTTGCTTCTATATTGCTTCCGTCTTTTACAGCGGTTTCAATATGCGCTGCAATCAGCCGCATACCTTCGTAAGCATACATATCAATAAATGGCTGTGCAAATTTATTGGTGTACGCTTCCAGGCAATGCGTTAATGCATCCAACCCAGTTGCAGCAGTTATTGCAGACGGTACGCTTATCGTTAATAAAGGATCAACATAAACAATATCAGGAACTAAAAATGGACTGATAATTCCTTTTTTTTGGTTTTCATCATCTACCAAAATTGCATTGGGAGACACTTCGCTGCCGGTACCGGAAGTTGCTGGCACACATATCAATTTCTTTTTTCTGCCTTTTAATAAACCGATGCCTACATAATCCTTTAACTCCTGTTTGTTATCCAACTGAGCTGCTACAAGTTTAGCAATATCCAACACGCTTCCGCCACCAATACCAATCACCACATCAGGATTGAAAGGTGTTACTATTTGCATGAGTTTTTCAAAATCTGCAAAGGAAGGTTCTGCAACAATGGAAGTATCGGTTAAAATTTCAATGCCGTTTTTTTGCAGTAAAGCTATAAAATCAGTCAATGAATTTTTTAATGGTTCAATAGTGGCAATAAAAATTTTAGAAGGTTTTAATGCAATCACGTCATCAACTAACTGCGGCAAAGTGCCGTTACCAAAAACTAATTTACCGGGGAATATAATTTGCAATCGTTCGGTCATTTTTTATTTGATTAACTACTAAAAGCCATTAGTCGGGCTAAAGCCCATTTTCCACCTTATCTTTTCCTCCGGCCTAAAGGCCGGAGCCATGTAATTATATAGCCGCATCAAGCGGATATTTTGGTAACATCATTTGTTCAACATCTACCGGTTTAATATCCAGCCTTTCGCACCATGTTTTAAAACTATCGTGTATTTCATCCAATGTTTTCTTTTGTTCAGGCGTAAGTTCCAATGCCGTAGCACGGCTGATTGTACGCACCGGCAAACCTCTTTTACGCAAAAAATATTTTGCACTCATGGGGTATGCTATATGTATCAGCGGATCTACACGGCTTATCTCGGCCTGCAGCCATTTTACTTCTTCCTGCTTTGCAGGATCGGTTGCATTGTTCACCATCCACACTAAAATTTCGGGATAAAAATTACCGCTGATGGATGACATGCCTTTTGCACCCATCCGCAAACTGTACATAGCATTGGGAGAATGTGCATCAAAAAATTCAAGGCTGCTATTTGTGTCTTTTACAATATCGATTTTGGCTTTTACTTTTTCAAGATCGATGGAAGTATCCTTGTGATACACCAAACGGTTTGATGAAAGCAGTGTTTTAAAAGTATCGGTACCAATGACCCTTTTGTAAGGTGCCGGGCATTCATACATACCCAGGGGAATATTACCGGTGAGTTTGAACATGTGATCAAAATTCTTCAGCAGCACATCATCAATGTCTTCTACATTGGCATAATGGCCGGTAATTAATATCACAGCATCAATGCCGGTGTTGTATATTTTTTTGGTGAATTCTGCCTTGTCGTAAATGGATAAACCAAACGAACCCGTTGCCACAACAGGCACACGGCCATTTACATAGCGAACGATGTGTTGCGTTAATTCAAGGCGCTCATCTTCGGTAATGCTGTACATTTCGCTGCTGAGGCAGTTGGCAAAAAAACCTTTTACGCCTGCGGCCAAATAAAAATCCACCAGGTTGTTCACCACATCCAGGTCAACTTTTGCTTTTAAGTTGAACGGCGTTATCATCACCGGAACAAATTTATTTGTGTTCATTATTTTAGATTTAAGCTACTGTATTTTTTAATGTCCCAATACCTTCAATGCTTATCGTTATCACATCTTTGCTTTTCAGGGTAAAATCATTTCCCGGCACCAGGCAGGTTCCTGTCATTAAGTAAGCGCCCGTAGGAAAAGCATATTCCCTGAATAAAAACCCGACCAGTTCCTCATGCGTCCGCTTCATCTGGTCAATCGTCGTGGAAGCTTCATACATTTTCTCTTCCCCCCTTTTTATTAAAATCGCAATCGTTGTTGAAGGCGAAATTGGTTTTTCTGTTACCAATACACAAGGCCCTATCGCCGCACTGCCATCATACATTTTTGCCTGCGGCAGGTACAGCGGATTCTCTCCTTCAATACTACGACTACTCATGTCGTTTCCGATGGAATATCCCACTATTTTACTGGAAGAATTTACTACCAGTACCAGTTCCGGCTCGGGAACATCCCAGGTGCTGTCTTTTCTGATACGAACGTTACTATTTGTGCCCACAACCCTTTGTGGGTTTGATTTAAAGAAAATCTCGGGCCTCTCTGCATCATACACTTTATCATAAAATGTTGCACCGCCGCTTTGCTCGCTTTCTTCCATACGGGCAACCTTGCTGCGCAGGTACGTAACGCCTGCTGCCCAGACCTCCTGTGTACCGATGGGTGCCAATATTGTTTGCTGATGCAGCCAGGTTTTATCTGTAACAACCTGCAGTTGCGTAACATGATCCTGCAAAAAAGAAAACAAATCATCCCGGTTAATCAGTTCATCCCAATCAGCAATAGTTGATACATATCCATTGCCTTCATGTTCAATAATCTTACCGCCGGTTGTTTTATATATTTTCATTGTCTCAAAATTAGAATTTCTGTAATCGTTTACAATCCTGCACTTTACTGCTTTCGCTGTTTTATTTTAGTCAGGATTAATCCTGTTAAAAATATGGTGAGTGTACCTACTACAATAATCATATTGCTGTGCAGGCTGCTTTTTACAAAGCTGTATTGATCACTTATATTATCACTGAAAGTCATCCACAAAATAACCAGCACCCCAATGATGGTAGCGGTAATAGCTTCTGCATTTTTTGTGTGTTTACTTATCAAACCCAACAGAAATAAACCCAACATTCCGCCGGCAAAAATGCCCGAGAGTTTCCACCAGGTATCCAGTAAACTTTTGGCGCCTATCATGGCCAGGCCTGCGCCTAAACCAATCAAACCAAAAACTACGGTAGCCATGTGGAGAGAAAATAATTGTTGTTTATCATTCACATTCTTCTTAAAATATTTTTTATAAATATCCATGGTAAACACCGTTGCACTGGCATTCATATTGCTGCTGATGGTACTCATAGCGGCGGATAAAATTGCAGCCACCAACAAACCTAAAAGTCCGGTAGGGACTTTTGTTACCATGAAATGCGGCAACACTTTATCAGCATAATCGGCAGGTTTAAATGATGCTGCCAGGCTTTGTATTTGTTCAGGTGTAGCCAATGCTCCCAGTTTTTCTGTTGCCAGTTTTATTTTTACCGGATCAATTAAATCGGGTTGTATCTGGTAAAAAGAATACAACGATGTACCAATGATAACAAACAACAGCGATACCGGTACATACATCCAAACGCAAAGCCAGACAGATTTTGCAGCCTGTTTTTCGGAAGCTGCTGTATGGTATCGTTGAATATAATTCTGGTCCATCCCAAAATTATTCAGGTTGATAAAAAAACCGTATAGCAACACCACCCAGAATGTAGGTTGAGTAAAACTAATAGCTGTACTTCCGAGGCTGAATTTATTATCCGACTTTGCTATCTCCATTACTTTGGTAAATCCGCCCGGAATCTGTTTGATTACTAAATACAGGATCAGTAATGCTCCCAATGTTTTGATGATACCCTGCACTACTTCCGTCCATATCACCGCTTCCATACCGCCTAATACAGTGTAGATGATTATGCAAAGCCCCATGACGATCATAATACTTTGCATGGAAAACCCGGTAAGCGCCTGCAGACTTAATGCCATACCGAAAAAGATAGTTCCCATTCTTGCAAACTGGGTTAGCAAAAAACAAACTACTGCATATGTTCTTGCCCAGGCCCCAAAACGTTTTTCTAAATTGGTGTATGCAGATACCTCTCCTGTATTCCTGTAAAATGGTACAAAATATTTTGTTGCCACCCAGGCTGCAAGCGGCATAGAGATACTAAACACAAAAACATTCCAGTTACCACCAAAGGCTTTGCCGGGATTACCTAAGAAAGTATTACTGCTTAAAAATGTTGCATAGATAGAAAGTCCGATTGCCCACCCGGGAATTTTTCCGGAAGCCTTGGTGAATTGTTCGCTGTTCTTATTCTTCTTTGAAAAATAAAAACCAATACCCAACATGGCAAGCAGATAAACAATTATTATGGCTATATCAATTATGGGAAGATTATTCATCTATGCAATCATATTTTTTGTAACCGGCTTTTGCACTGCTATCGACATCGTTGTGAACTTGTTCTGTTCTTCTTTCTTTTTAGTAAAAAGAAAGAAGAATCTCACTTGTACTTAAACAAGTTTATTCATCTTCTTAACCACGAAGGCACAAAGACTAAAGCGCTTAATCATCTGAAGTCTTCCCTCCTTTTACCACTACACCTGGCCACTGTTTATCTTTTATTTCCTTCAACTTTAATTTCGATGGATTGATCTTTACATACTTTATCTTTTCCCTTCTCCAGGTATAAACAATATGCACCATTCCATCTTTTGATTGAATCACCGAAGGATAAGAGTATTGGCTGACCGGTGAATCTTCCAGTATCAGTGCGGCATACCATTTTTTCCCGTCTTTTGATATGGCCACATTCAGCGGCGTACGTGGCCCCTTGCCTTTTACCCAGCTTGAATCCGGCAGCACATGGTTATACACCAGCAATTGTCTGCCGTCTTTTAAAGTAACCGCATCGGTGCCCGAATTATTATTGGGCAATGCAGAAGCTTTCATTTCAGTCCATGTTTTACCGTCATCGCTGCTCCAACTTTCGTTGATGGTTGTATTGCGGCTGCGGCATAATATCTGCAGGCGGCCATCTTTGTATTGTAGAATGCTTGGTTGAATAGCCTGTATAGTTTTGCCATCATTAATAGCTTCGCTTTTTGTCCAGGTTTTTCCATAATCAGCTGTGTATTCAATATGTGCTTTCCATCCGTTTTTTTCGGTGCTTGAAGGACAGAGCAACACCCCATTTATTAAAACGGGTTTGTTTTTTATCGGACCGAGGATTCCATCTGGTAATGCTTCTCTTTTACTCCAGGTTCTTCCGTTGTCTTTGCTACGCATCATCCAGCCTGTCCAGCCGGCAACATTGGGGCCGATCTTATAAAACAATAACAGCTCGTTATTATCGGCATAAAATAAAACAGGATTGTAGCAGGCATATCTTGTTGTATCATTAATAATACCCTCTGCAACTTTTTGCGGTGCTGTCCATTTCTCATTTACCAAATGGCTTGTCCAGATGCAAACATCTTTGTTACCTTCTTTGGTACCGCCAAACCACGCAGCAATCAAACCATCGGGTGTTTCTGCAATGGTACTGGCATGGCTTTGCGGAAAGGAGGCTGTATCAAAAATAAATTCATCCACCAGTATACCTTTCTTCCATTTGTTTTGTGCAGATGCATTAAATGCACAAAAAAGAAAAAAAAATCCGTATATTAATTTTATTTTCATTTCTATTTTATAACCGATTTAAATTGATAGTTGCCACTTGGTACTTCTATTGTTAGAACACCTTGTTTCCATTGTACTATTTTAATTTCATCTGATAAAGCCTTACCTGCTTCCAACACATCAGCTTCTGACTTTGCGGGAATGAATATTTTTGCAGAAGTATTGGCTGGAATGGAAATATCCCATTCAAATATTGCTTCATTTTTTTTCCATTCGCTTTTAATTAAGCCATACGCACTTTTGTAAGATGCATTTACAAACTGCAGGTCAGCCGGTAAAGATGGCTTCATTGTTATCTTCTTAAAACCTACAGCTTCTTTATCTGTTCTTATGCCTGCAAGGTTCTCATAAAACCAGGTGATCAGGTCGCCCAGCATCATCACATGATTTTGGCTGTTCATGTTTGGTGCGGCTGTATTGCCATTCCACAATTCCCAAATAGTAGTAGCTCCGTTTTCAACCATATACCCATAGCTTGGGTAAGTTTTATTGGAAGCCAGTTTGAAAGCGAGATCGGTATTGCCATATTCAGTAAGTCCACGAAACAAATATTGTGTACCAATTAAACCCGTGCTGATGTGGTCCCCGCTTTCTACATGAATTTTATGATAAATATTTTCAAACACTTTATCTCTTAAAGAATCGGGACAGATGCCGAAATACAGTGGTAATAAATTTGCCGTGATGGTATTGTTTGAGTAATTGTTTTTTTCAGGATTATAAAATTTATCCTGGAAAGCGGTACGCATTTTATCAGCCAGTTCTGAGTACGCTTTTATATCGGCTTCATTACCGGTAAGTTTTGCAAAGCGTTGCATATAAGCCAGTAATTTGTAGTAATAAGCTGTGGCAATTAATTTACCATCTGTTAGCCGGGTAGAATCTTTTGCAAAAATGAGCTGCAGGTTTTCAGGTGGCACACACCAGTCACCATATTTATCCCTTGTCATGATATTATTCACTACATATTTATCACGCATGTACCACATCCATTTTTTCATGGAAGCGTAATTTTTCTGAATGGGTTTTATATCGCCAAACTGGTTGTATAAATTATTGCTGATGGTGATGAATGCTGCGGGCCAGGTAACATCATCTGAATAATAATTCCAGAATGCAGGCGCTACATCAGGTATGGCTCCTTCTTCTTTTTGCGACTGTTGTATATCATCCATCCATTTGGCATACAGGTTTGCGTTGCCAAACATGTAACTTTCTCCCTGGGCACCAATCACCCTGTCGCCAAGCCAGGGCTGGCGCTCATTACGCTGCGGACAATCAACCGGCATACCTTTATAATTAGATGCAATACCCCACCAGGCATTTTTATAAATTGCATTAATTGTTTGATTAGAGGTTTGAAAAGAGCCGGTGGTTTCCAGATCATCATAAACCAGTTGGCCTTCAAAATTATTTATAGTTGGCGTACCAGGGAAGCCTGTTACTTCAACATAACGAAATCCATGATAGACAAAAGAAGGTGCCCAATTTTCTACAACCGTTCCTTTTAAAGCATAAACATCGGTTACTTTTGCATCTCTTAAGTTAGCAGTAAATAATTCACCATCAGCTTTGAGGCTTTCTGCAAAGCGAAGTTTGATTCTATCTCCTTTTTCCCCTTTTATATTTTGCAACTTTAACCATCCTGCAAAATTCTGGCCCATATCTAAAATGTATTTTCCGTTGCCAATATCTTTTATTGATACAGGCTTGATTATCTGCATCACTTTCATCGGCTCCGAGAACTGGGCAACAATTTTTCCGGCAGGAGCAGCTACAAGTTCAGGCTTTAACCATCTGCTGTCATTAAATCCTGCATTACTCCAACCATAAAATTCTTTGGTTGCATCGTATTCTTCTCCGTCGTATTCATTGTTTGTTCTTATTGGCCCGTCCACATTCAGTTTCCAGCTTTCATCACTTACAATTGTTTTTTTACTACCATCGTCATATTCAATATCTAACTGCAATAATAATTTTGGATAGCCAAATGTGTTATGCTTTTGCGTTTTGTATTTTTGACGCATAGTAAAGAAACGGCCATTGCCCAAAACGGTGCCAATGGCATTTTTACCATTTTGAATTGCATTGGTTACATCATGCGTATTGTAAAAAAAAGATTTACGGTAATCTGTTGGGTTGGGTGCTAAAACCTGGTCACCAATTTTTTTACCATTGATGTACAATTCATACATACCCAAACCGGAAATATAAACGGTTGCTCTTTTTACTGCCAAGGTATTTTTAAACTCCTTTCTTAAATACCTGGCAGATAATCTTGACCATTGTGTGATGCTATCCCACGCTGAAGCTTTATCATAGCCGATCCATTTTGCTTTCCAATCACCGGCATTCAATAAGCCTGTAGAGAAAAAAGCATTTTCATTGCAGAAAGCTTCTCCTTTATTTGTAACCACACTTACTTTCCAATAATACTTTGTGGCAGATTTTAATGGCTTGCCACCATAACTGACCAATAAAGATTTGCTGTCGTTAATTGTTGCAGATTTCCAGACATCACCATCTCCGGCTTTCAATTTTTGTTCACTGCTGCTTACAATAATCTGGTAAGAAGTTTGAACCACATTTCTTTTATCACTCACCAGTTGCCAGCTAAATCCTGGTTGCACAGCATCAATACCCAATGGGTTTACAAGCATTTCGCAGCGCAGATTTTTTATAGTGACCTGTGCAGTCGAAATTAATCCCACTAACAAAAATATTATCAGAAATTTTATCTTCATTATCAGTTATTAAAATTGAAATACAATACCATCTTTAATGCTCTTGATGGATCTTTTTCATAATCATAAAAAATATTTTTCATCCCCATCGGGCCGGTAGTTTCATTAAGCTGTGTTTTGCTGCCAATGCTGCTGATGCCCTGCATAAAAGAAATATCGCCGGATGGAAATAAGGGTTCGTAATTATGCCATTGATCGGTTTTCCATGCTGGGGTGAACAAGCGGAAGAATAAATTTTCATTTTCGGTACACACCGTAAATGATTGTTGCTTTGTAATAAATTTACACCAATACATGTTTGAGTGATAACCTTTAAACTCAGGATATTTCCATGGAGATTCACCGGTTTCTGTATTGTTATACTCTTTATTCCAAATACCGAACTTATTTCCTTTCATACGGTTTTTCCAAACACGGTAAGGCCCGTTACCCATGTATTCAACCGCATTAATTTCTTTTTCAGGGAAAGAGAAATTAACACCGGCAAAATTGGTGAAATAGGCTCCGGGAAAATATCGCACTTCCAGTTTTATCCAACCTGAAGGATAAATTGTCCACTTCAATGTATTGTAACTTTCTTTTTTATCAAAGGCAGATTCAATGATATAGTTATCGTCATCAAAATATTTTTTTATCCCTTTGAAATTATTTGCTCCTTCCTGTACAACCGGACCATTGTTGAATGGTATTACACCGCTTTTATTTCTAACATTCATTAATGTACCATCTACTTCATTAAACATCAATTGTACATCTTTCACATGCACTAATATGGCTGTTGTATCTGCAACAGGTACTTTAATTTTTGCATCACTTTCTCTTACAATCATTCTATCTCCAATTTTAGACAGGCTGCTAATAGGAAAACTCCATGTAAATAACTTTCTCTTGTAAGGGTCTTTCACTGTTACATAAAGCACATCATAAGCTTTCCAGTCTGGTGGCAATTTTAATTGCAATACACCTTTTTCACTTGGAGCGATATCCGGTGCTTTTATCACTCCGGTTTCCTCCATTGGATAACGTACAATAAAACGTTTAAGTTCCCAACTAAAACTACATTGATTAGTATTAGTAAAATGATACCTATTCTCAATATTTAACTTGCCATCAAAATCATCAGTAATTTCTTTTCGCTCAAAATAAACCGGACTCCATATTTCCTTTATAGCATAATAGCTTCCTTCCTTTTCGTGGTGCGGACCAACAATACCATCTGCTGCTCTGAATTTATCTGTATCCAGCGAATCATTTTTATCTTTTCTTACCACAGCCTGGTCGGCAAAATCCCAAAGAAAACCACCTGCATTTAAAGGATCACGCCACATTTTTTCCCAGTAATCTTCCAGTCCAGCACCATGGCCACCATCAAATTGTCCGTGTAAAAATTCGGTTGGCATTACAATCTCTTTGCCGTTTTCATAATTACCAATACCATAATTGTATTCACGGTAATGTTGTGTTTCTATCCCATTAAATAATTGCCAGGGGTGTACAACAGGGCGTTTTTGAAAATCAAAATCTGTAAAATATTTATCGAGTTCTAAATTATGACCTCCCTCATTACCATTGGCCCACATAATGATGGATGGATGGTTGCCATCATAATCAATCATTTCTTTCAGCAACTTTGTGCCTGTCTTTGTATCATAATTCCCATGCCAGCCGGCCAGTTCATCCATTACAAATAACCCCAGCGAGTCACAGGCATCTAAAAAATGATCATCCGGCGGATAATGACTGCAGCGAACTGCATTCATGTTCATATCCTTCATCAGCAACACATCTTCAATACTATTCTGTTTACTCAATGTCCTTCCAGTCTCCGGCCTGAACGGAGCCCGGTTAACTCCTTTCATTTTTACTTTAACACCATTTACATAAATACCATCACGTTGTTTTAGTTCTATTGTTCTGAAACCAAATTTTTCTTTTACAATATGAACCGGTTTTCCATTTTTATAAATAATAAATTCTGCAGTATACCTTACAGGGGTTTCCGGCGTCCAGTTAACAACATGCTTTATTTTCTTTGAACCGATATGCAAACTGGTGGCTGAACCATAATCACCGGCTATCAAAGAATCAACCCATTTACCTGTTGCATCGTAAATATTTACAACAGCGGTATAATTAACAATGCTGTTTGATCTGAATTCTGTTTTGAAATTACCACCAGCCTGTGCATTAATTTTTATGTTTTTAATATGCTCAACTGGTAGTACTTCCAGCCACACCGGACGAAATATTCCTCCGAAAATCCAAAAATCTGCCTTCCGTTCAGCTTCATTCACCGATTGATTAGATGAATGTTTAAAGACTGTTACTTCCAGCAAATTCTGTTCGCCATATTTCAGCAGTTTTGTTATATCATATTTAAATGCATAAAAAGCACCCTGGTGAATTTCTCCGGCTGACTGTCCATTTATCTTTACTTCTGCATCTGTCATCACACCTTCAAAAACAATATTAATTTTTTTATACTTCCACGTCACCGGCGCACTAAAATTGTATTTATATAAACCCTGCTCTTTTCCTCTTACGCTGTCTTTTGCAAAACCATAATCATATTTACCAAAACCCTGTAATTCCCAGCAGCTGGGCACTGCAATCGTTGTCCATTTATTAGCATTCATTCCGCCGGTGCAAAAGAATTGCCATTGCCTGGTATCTGCCGGGCCGGTGCCGGAGAGGTATACTCTTTCCGTTTGCTGTGCATGTGTGGCAACAGCAAACAAACTGTAGAAAGCAATATGTAAAAATGTTTTCAACATTTTAATTATTTTTTTTTGAGACCAGCTTTTGTTTTTCATAGCATCATCGTTGCGTCGCACACTTGTACTGAATAACGATTTTCAACTTTTTAAACCACAAAGACACGAAGAAGCACAAAGGCTAAAGTTTGCCTGTTAGTTTTTCCAGAATTGTACTTGATGCCACTTTCCTTCCATTCACCCAAACACTTAAGCCTTTTCCTTTTTTATATTTTAAACCTGTCTTATCCCAAACGATAGTGATAATTTTCCCATGATACAAAACATTGTCTAAACAAAACCAATCCCATTTGCCAGCCGGTAATAATGGATGTACTTCAATCGTATCATCAGCCCTTGGCCGCAAACCAACAAGGCCGGTAATAATAAGATCATTAAAAGTTGAGTGATTATAATAACGGCTGCGTTCTTCATCACCTTTAAGCCAGTAGCCGGTTTTTTCATCCAGGTATTCGCCAATGTATGGGCGGCCACGGTAATACTGCGACTCTACATATGTATTTAAAAGCGAAAAATAATTTGAATCGGCTACATAATTCTGTTTGTAATTATTGAGCAGGTTGGCCATAGCTGTTAATGTTTGCGATGTAGCAAAAGGCCACACAGCGCCATCCCACTCACATTTACAGCAGCCATGTGTACGGAATTGTGAATGACTTCTGTCTGCAGTGGTAATTCCAAATGGCGCACAAAAGGCTTTTGTATCCATTAAATTTTTCCAGGCTACATTGTAATTACTGTCGGGCATATTAAAATACCAGGGAATAAAACCGATCTCTTCTTTTACATTGGCTAATGTATCGCCCTGTTCTTTTCTTACTTCAAAAAAATTATGGTTTTTATGCCATAACATTTCCTGCATAAAAATTTTCAGCACAGTTGCATTTGCAGCATATTTTATAGATTCAGTATAATTTCCTGCCAAATCATTAATTGAAGACAGCCCCATTATATTACCGTACATGTATCCATTAATACTCGGTCTCGAATTTTTCTCCTTTCTTCCGCCGCTGATGGTTTCTTCCATTGCATCTCTTACATCGTACTGCCAGTATAAGCCTCCAGGCAATTGCTTTTCATTTTGCCAGGCTATATAATCCGCCTGCAGGTCTGGCAACAAATCAGTTGTAAATTTTTTATCACCGGTAACTAAAAAGCGATTGTAAATCGCATCTATATTCCAACTGCTGTAAAAGCGAAGCTTCTTTAACGGCTTGCCACCATTACCCCGATACCATACTTTCAAATTATCATCCATGTACTTTTTATCGTGCAGCCAGCGGCTTTCATAAATATGATGTCCCAATGCACTCGCAATTAAATTATATTTATCTGCGTAACTTCTTTGTATTAGAAACTCAGTAAACACAAATCCTTGTTCCGTTTTTTTAATATGCTTCCGTAGCGTCCACCAACGGTAATAAAATATCTCTTCGAAGTTTTGCTGCGGGCATTCAAACAAAGGGATATTCTGCTGCATCCAGTCCCAGCTTTGTGTATTGGGTATGGCCTGCACAATATTTTCGTCTTCCATTTTGTTGAAGTAGTCAACATAATGTTTAAAATTGCCAGCTTTTAAAACAAATGGTTTTGCTTTTGCTTGTGCAAAACAATTATAACCTGCAAAGGCAATCAGAATTAATATGATAAGTTTTTTTTGCATCAATTATTTTATCACAGATATTTTAAGTGCATGAATAAAATATACTGCCTCCTTATCTTTTGCATCTGCATTGGGCAAATCATAATCCTGATCGGTAGGTGTATCTGCATTTGGGAAACGCCTCACTTCCCCTGTTCTGAAAACAATGCGTTCAACAGAAGATACAGGTGCAAAGCAGATATTGCTGGATGATTTCCCATTGATAGTAACAGTGTAAAATCTTGTTGTAGTATTCAGTTCAATTTTTATATTCAATACTTCACCGGCATTGTATTTACCCAAAGATTTATTCCTATACCCCTGCTTGGTTAAAATATTTCCAGCTGAATCTAATTGCAGGCGTAAACAAGGCATTCCTTTTGCATCCAACAGTTCAATTTGTAACTGGCCATAATTATTCTGCTGTGCAGTTACCGAAAATTCTACGGCAACTTTCTTCGCATTTGGAAAAACCCTCTCCGCCTTTGCATAATCAAACGGATCGCTGTCGTGCAATGTCAATACTTTTTTATCCACTTTTTTTTCAATGCCCACATTACACCAGATCGGGCTGTAAATATTCCATTCTTTCAATTCTTCTCCATCCTTTTTATTATCAAACACATCATTAACATCTGCTTCTATTTTATCCTTTATTGGAACAGGAATTTTACTTACCCATATATCTTCCTTGTTCATGCTATAAGTAACCCACATATTTCCACCGGGTGGCGTACCATCCATTTCCTGAATGCCCCGTACATATTGCGGGCCATAACTCTTATATGCACCTCCATAACGTAATGATGTTATTTCTCCATTTACCAGCAGCAGGTTTTTGTAATTCAACCCATCATCACTTACACTCAAAGCCAGTGGCCACCTGAATTCTGAAGGATTGTAAACCGTAGCGTATTTTTTATCGGAGGTTCTTTGTCCCCAGATTTTTGCATTGGCATTTACAAAACCGGGAGCTCTTAGCGGCCCATACTGCCATGTTTTACCTTCATCTTTACTTATACTGGTTAAAGCATATTTCCAAAGCCCCACCACATGGCCATTAGGTAAATGATAATAATTAAATGCTTTAAAATCTTTGTGCAAAGGAATCAACGGATCATTACGGTCGCCCTCCTCAACTGTCTGCATCATCAGTAACGGCGTGTTCAATATTTCTTCACAGGCTTTTATCAGCTCCGCATCTTTAGCACTTTTATAAAATGGATAGTCAGTATTCTTTTCACTAAACCCATGGTTGTATCTTAAAAAATAAATATCGCCATAAGTTCCGCCGGCTTTTATTTCTCTTATAACCCTGCCAATTCCATTGCCATCATTCGGATCATCTTTTTGTCCCAACACAATTCCATAATATCCAAGTACATACAATTTTTTGGCCTTACTGGTATAAAAGCCAAAGCGCTGGTGCATTACAGCAAATGTATTTTTAGCCGAATCTTTTTTACCGGCTTTTACGGTACCGTCAGTTAATTTATAAGGCGGGAAAATCACAACCGGCGTTGACCAACTATATCCGTCTTTTGAGCTTTGCAAAACAGTTCTTCCTGGGGAAACATGTTCACCAACCGGGTTGCTTAAATACTCAAGATAAAATGTATTATTCCAATAGGCCAGCATGGGTTGGTGATTATAGGTCCAGCTTGAAGGCCCATCGTAAGACCGGTTGGCACGCATGGTTTGAATATTGTGTACACCAACAGCGGGAGATAATTGGCCATGATGATAATCAACATTAGACAAAGCAGAACCGATGTAGCGGACTGTATCCTGCGCATTTATATTAAATGCTGTTATTAAAAATAATATTGTACAATATTTTTTCATTGCAATGCCCTTAGATATTTTTTATTCACTTGCAAAACTGTTCCATGCTTATGCCCATCAGGCACGCTGATCAAACTATCAGCATTTACAAAGCTTTTAAAATCTTGTGTAAAGCTTGCGCCATATTTTTTCTTCTGATAAACATCGTAATAAATCAAATAGCCGTTTTTCACCCTGGCAACAGCCGGCCCCTCAGTGAACTTTTCTGTAAATGGCCTTGATATATCGACCCATGGCCCCAATGGACTGTTTGAAGAAGCCACTTTAATATCTCTTTCCGGTCTTGTGTTATCTTTCAACACAAGCACATAATCATTCGTTTTTTGTTTTACAATCACCGCATCTATCACACTGAACTTGGGATCAAGAAATAATTTCGTATCTGTAAATGTTTTAAAATCTTTGGTAGTGGTATAATACATCCGGTGATTATTATCTTCCGCCTCCACTCCTTTTTCAAAACGAAAAGGAATGGTTGATGCCCAAATGATGATATACTGTCCGGCCACATCATCATAAAATAATTCTGGTGCCCAAACATTTACTACTGTTGATTCCTTTTGCATTACCGGAATGTATTGCTGTTCAGTCCAATTCTTTAAATCCTTTGAAGATGCATATCCAAAACCATTTCCACCTTTCCACTCTGTTGTCCAAACTAAATGAAAGGTTCCATCGGGCCCCTGCAACATAGATGGGTCTCTCATTATTTTATCTTTCCCAATCATTGGTTTCAAATAAATACTATCTGTAGTTTTCCAATGATAGCCATCTTTACTGTACAACAACCGTAACCCTTCATTGGCAGGTTCATGAAACGATGTGAACAGGTAAACCTTATTTGAACACGATGTAAATACAATCAACACAAACAATATCGTTACAAATCTTTTCTGCATTATTTTTCCAGTATCAATACCCAGTCATTGCCATTTTCCTTTTCTCCGGGAGGGTTAAATTTTTTTTCTGCTGCATAACGATAGTCTTTTATTGGAACCACCTGGCTGTCTGCGGGGCTAAACCATTTTGCCTTACCAGGTTTAAAATTCAACTTGTTTAACGCTACCTTAAAATCGTCACCGGTGTATGTGTAGAGCATTGCATAGTCTTTACCTCTTGTTGCCAATACCTTGTCATACTTTTCGCCATTATCAACAACCAATGACTGATCCGGCACCCTGTCAAAATAACTTTTACCCAACATCAACTGTTTTAAATATTTCAACTGCCCTGCACCCGGCATATTCAATTCACTATCCCAATCTTTATTGGCACCATAGCTCATATCCTTATCGCCTTTACGGTAAAACTGCATTACCGAATTATTACCATACGTAAATCCGCAGCCGCCTGCAAATACTTCCCAGTATGCATAGCGCCTGATGTCTGCATCTGTCCATCTTTTTTCGGCCGAGTCATGCAGGCCCTGGGGAATATTTTCGTAAGAAGGTTCTCCATCAAAAGTTGGTTTTACCGGCTTTAATGCATAATCAACATTTACATAGCGCCAGTTATCTTCTCCATAATGCAGTTTTTCATTTGAAGAAGTATCCTGGTCATAGCGCCTGTGTCCACTCTGAAACATATTAAAATCAAGCCATGGCTCATTATGAAACCAGGTTGATGAAGAATTTCTGCCACGGGGATGAAAAGTCATCAAATGATTTTTATCTATCGAACGGATTGTGTTACCAATCATGTTCCATTTCTCTAAACCATCGCTGCCCTTTATATCACCGCCGTTAAGCCAAATAATATTGATCTTGTTTTTATACCTGTCAGCTAAAAATTCAGCATATTTTTTTGCCTGCTCAACAGAAACATTTTTTATATTACCACCCCAAACCGGCACCAATGCCATATAAATGCCTCGCTTTGCCGCTTCATCAATTACATAATCAACATTATCCCAGTAATCATACTCGGCCTTTTTATTAAAACTATTTCCCTGGGTAATATCTGGCTGTGATACATCCATATTAATCAATGCTGAATCTCCGTACGCATCGGCTACTGATAGTTCATGCAGCAACATTGCCTGTATAACATTAAAGCCCTTTTGCTTTCTGTCATCAAGATATTTGATGGCATCTTCTCTTTTGCATTTTTTGAATAACAGCCAGCCTGTATCACCCAGCCAAAAAAATGGCTTACCATCTTTGGTTGTAAAATATCTTCTGTTGGCTGATATTTTTAATGGCTGCATTTGTGCATTAGAAATAACTGTTGCCAACAATAACGCTATGGTAAAATATTTTTTCATTTTATTTTTTGGGACAAACAGGTAAGCTTTGGTCAGCATCATTGTGAACTTTGTTCTGTTCTTCTTTTCTTTTTGTAAAAGAAAAGAAGAATCTCACTTGTACATTTTGTTCTTTATTAAACTTTAATTGTGTTTTGCAAAAGCACCTGTCGTCCCTACCAGACTTTTCTGATTTCTATTTCATCTTCTACCCACTTTAAACTCCTGCGGAGTCATCATCTTCTCTCCAACTTCTTTGTTTCTGTATTATAAACAATACTATTCTTTCCATCACTTAAAATATATTCATTCGCATTGACGGAGATCACAGGTTTCATTCCAATTGCTGCTTTTAAAATCGTTGCATCTGTATTTGCAGGCAATACAGGCAAACTTCCACCGGCCATAAATACAGCCATTCCAAACTCAGGATAACTATCTCCTGAGTAAACAACTGCTTTGCCCGGATATTTATCACGGTAATCTTTTACCGCACGGTACACCTGTTCAAAACTTGTTTTCTTTGGCTTCAATAACCTGGCTTGCTGGCGGGGTGCTAAACTCTGGCCACCATTGGGTGCATAAGCTGTACCATCGGCCTGGTAATGCCAATAACGTATATCTATCAGATTAACAAGGGCGGCATAGGCAGGAATATTTAAAATGGAATCCTGTACATCTTTAGTAACGCTTAACCCTATGATGGGATGTTTACCGGTTTCCTTTTCCCATTCTTTAATAACATCCAGCCAAAACTTTACAAAATGTGTTGGGCCGGTAAACTCTTCTCCAATCAATTGTATTACACTATTATTGTCTTTAAAATTATTTAAACACTGGCGAATATATTTTTTATGTAACTCCTTTCTAACTGGATTTGAAATATCGTAAAACTGCTCTGCATAAAATATGCGCTTATCACCGGCATAATTAACCGGCTCAACAAAACCTGTGTTGTTAATATTATTGGCAGTGCGCCATGGAAAATCGGCATAGTGTGCTCCTGCCTCAATAATATTATGCTGAAAATAATTCTGATGAACCAGCAGTAATCCATTTTGATCGGCCAGGTCTGCAAACTGTTTTAAACGGCCCCAGTAAAACGGGTTGTACTTTGTTAAGTCGTATTTACTCAATCCATCCCAGGCAATTCCTTGTCCGCTTCTTGAAAAAGGCAATTCGTAAAACGGCGGCCAAACTTCTCCGTCCATTCTTCTTACCCTTTGATGGTCATCTCTTCTCCTGTCGTACCACAAACCATAATTATGTTCAATAGCAATGGTGTTGGTTGCTTTCATTTCCGCTGCCACTTCATTCAAATTATCAGTCAGCCCTTTACCACTTCGTCCAGGCACAAAGCGGGTGATATGTGCTTTGGCCTGTTGCAGATCTTTGCCTTGCACACCGCCGTTCCACCATTGTACGCCTTGTCTTTTACCCGATACTAATTCATCACCCCTTACCAATAAGCCATGGTTGATAAGCAATGGAGCTGCTGTAGCAACTACAGTTGTTTTTTTTATTCCTACCTCGTCAATGGTTTTAATTCCTGCTGCATTTACAGGAAGCGGATTTCTTTGCGATGCTTCATCAATCCATTCTTTCAATTGCTTTCGTGATTTACCAGCCTGCTTTGTAAGTTCCAGTGCTGTTTCAATGGATGGACTGCTGCTGGCTTCTGTAGGGATGTACAATAACCGGGCAAGCCCATCAACATTTTTATTTAATCTTGCAGCCAGTTGGCCGTAATACAAACTTCTGGGCGTGATGGTATTATTTGATTCTCCCCAATAACCATCACCATTAAATTGCGCCCAACTTCCGAATGACCAGTTTTGGGCAGTAGGCGGCTTATAACAATCAATTTTTGCAGCAGTGCAATTCCAGAATACGCTGTTTGCTGTTGCCCAACCTGCGCCGTTAGCATCCTGCCCACGGTTACCAAAACGCAATGCATTGCCATCTACGTTAACCACATCAAATAAAACACCAGATGACCAACTGTCAATTGCGCCGCTGAAACTGTATGGTAAAACAGATTCGCATTGTACAAAAGCATTAGGACCGGGAGCACAGTAACCTGCTGCAAAATCGTGGTAGCCGTACTCAGCATAGCAGCGTTGAAACAGTGTTTGCTGACCGGTAGTTAAGAAAGTATAGCGCCTTTGTCCACCAATTTCCGAAACGGGGTTTACTGATTTACAATCTTCTACCGTAACTCTTTTTGATGTTTTTAAAACACTCACAACAGATCCACCAAAATTTTCAAAACTGATCTGCCGCACCCAGGCATCTTCTGCATTTTCTATGTTGATGGCATTCCAGCGGTGATCTTCATCTTTTAAATTATTTTTATCGTAGGTAGAAACCAGTTTCATATTTTCAACACCACAATTATTTATACGGCCATTATCATTATAAAAATAAACAGATGCGCCGCCATAATTTGAATCCAATGCGGTAGTGATTGGTGCATCAATAAAAATAGTACTGTCTTCAATTTTTGTAATGGTACGATCGAAAAAGAGATCATGGTCGCCCGGCTTCCAGCCTAAGGCAGATATTCCGCCTCCGAATATTTCTGTTCCCAAAGTATTGATCCATTTTTGCGTAGATGGGCGGCGAATAATTATCTTATTAGAATGATCTTTAATCGCAATGAAAGGAGTTACATGAAAACTCATGGCATTCACAGGTACATAAGCATCTGTAATTTGCAAACCTGTTAAATCACGGGGAATGGTATTCTTACCAACAATCTTTATCAATGCCTGCCTTCCTGTACCAGCGCCAAATAAAACAGTTCCATTGCTGATTCCGCTTCCACGAAGTACAACACCCGATGCAGTAATTCTTAACTGTCCGAAAACTTCATACCTTCCTTTTTGCAGTAAGACAGCTCCCCGAAAACCGTTTGCATCAACCGGTAAACCGGCCACATAATCCAATGCTGATTGAATACGAAGTGTTGCATCGCCTTTAACAACAGGCACAACTATTTTTATATCTATATTTGGAATTGGTTGTTCAGATGCTTTATAACCACAGTAAGAAAAATCAGGAATCCGGTTACCGAGGGAATCGGGTGTGTACAGCAGTTTGGCTTTATCTACAAATAAAGGAGCAGGCTTTAAAGTTTTTTGCGCCAATAAAGCCTGCTGCAAACTAAACACTACTGCTGATATGAGAAAGAGTTGCTTGTATGATTGTTTTATATTCACTACCGAGCCGTATATTTTTTATGCTATTGAATAAAGTTCAGCTTCGCTATACATTCAATAAAACCCTCGCTTTAATTGTAATTATTATTTCTTAACCGGCGAAGCTGGTTTTACATTTTTAATATCCACAACACTGCTTAAATATACTTCAATATTACTGTAACCGCTCTTTGTAATTTTTGCTGCATCAGTTGCATCATTTGGATTCAACCCGCTTTTTGTTTCGTATACATCAGGCATTCCATCATTATCAGAATCTTTGTAAGGTGTGCCTTTATAATCAGGATAGCCGTCCACCTGCGAAATATCTGTAATGATGCCTATCTTATAAGAATCAGGCGACATGCGGCGGTGTTTAAATTGTGTTGCTGGTGGTACCACTTTATCCGACACTGTAATCTTACCTGTTCTAACCTGCTCTACAATTCTTTTATCAACCGCATCTCTTACGGGTAGTGTAGCACCTGCATTTGCCAAAACAAATTCTTTTGCCTGCAATGCAGGAATGATTGTGAACTCAGGCATTGGTAATGGCTTATTCCATTTCATTTTGTCTTTGTATTTACCTGCATCGGGTTGCTCCTCTACCTGCACGCCACCATCCCAATTATCTTTAGTAACTCTTTCATTACCCTCAACAATATTGCCATTTACATAAGCTCTTCCATAAACTGCATATCCTAATTTACTGCGGCCGCTTTCCGGCTTTAATATGCGGTGTGCTATTGGTTTACTTTGATCGGGTGTAGCCGGACCGGGTTTGTAATAGTTATTGATGATATTATACATGGCTGTATAATCTCCACCATCAGTAGAACGATGTACCCAGTTGAACACTACATTGTTTGCAAAATTAAAAATGCCATTCCATCCAATAGAAGGATTACGGCCTGCATTATCGGCCCAAAGATTTCTTACAAATGCACAGTTCTCTCCACCTAATGTACTGCCAAATGCATGGTTCCAGGTATCAAGTGACTCAGAGAAAATTGAATTTTGAATGGTGATATTTACGGTACCTAATTTTGCTTCGGCTTTTAAATTTGGTGTACTGTCGTTATACATGTGGCGGTACATACTCATGTTCTCATCCAACCCCCAGCTTGCACTCACATGATCTATCATAATATTACCAACCGGGTTGCCACCAATCGCATCATCCCTTCTGCCCACCCATGTTTCGCCACGGCGAAAGCGCATGTAGCGGATGATGACATCATGTGTGTTTAACCAAAAAGATTCACCTGCAACACACACACCATCACCAGGAGCTGTTTGTCCCTGGATGGTAATATAGGGTGCTCTTATAATGATGGGTGTTTTAATACGGATGATACCCGATACATTGAAAACTACAATTCTTGCACCGCCCTGTTCGCAAGCCCAACGCAAACTACCGGGACCATCATCATTGGTATTGGTTACAACAATCACTCTGCCACCACGACCACCAAAACTAAATTTACCGCCGCCTTCTGCACCCGGAAATGCGGGAATATCTGCCTGTGGAAGATCAACGGGCCTGGCTGCCCAGGGCACATAAGGACGTTGATATTTTGCTGCTTCTTCCTGCACAACAGGATATGCAATAGCCCAGGCAGAATCTGAATGAGCAACAGCAGCACGCATTAAAGAGTCTGCAGTTTTTTGCACATCCGAAGGAATATCCGGGTATTGTGCTTTTACAGTATCAGCAGCAATCAAAACAATTGCCGACAATAAAATTCTTTTTAAATTATTTTTCATTGTACCTGTTTGTTTAAACACTATTAGACGACAAAATAAAAAAATACTGTTGCCTGTTTTACTATTTTAAAAGATTAAAAAAAGAGAAAGTGATTCGCTTTCTCTTTTTTAATATTATAAGCGTATTAAAATATTATCTTTCAATCTTCACCTCTACTGTTATGTAATTTTCTTTTGCTGCACCATTTGAGGTAGTGTTCATAGACAAAATAAACATACATCCATATTTGCCTGCAGCTGTTTTAAAGAAAACCAGGTTATTGCTTGCCAGTAAAGTAGCCTTGCCGGAAGCACCTGAAACCAAATTGGTGTTACCTGCAGACCTCAATGCCGCGGCAGATGTTAATGTATTGAACGCCGGTGATGTTGCTTTTTTCATAATGGTAGCATTCTTTGTCCAGCTGCTGATATCATAATATGATAGCTGAACCTGTGGCGCACTCAGCGCATACACAGAAAATTTTACATCATCGGCAGTGGTGGCCGTTAACGTTCCGGTTGTATCATAATAAAACCCAAAATCTATATCGGCGCTTTTACTGGCCCCGGTGGTATAACTGTAAGTTGTTCCGGTTTTGGTAGCCATATAACAGGTATTTGTTTTGGCAGTTGAATCCGGCACCTGTAACACCCGTGCTACAAAATAATCGAAGTCAGTTTTAACCGTAATAATAATATCCTTGTGGCCAATATATACACCTGCTGCATCATGTGCTGCAATTCTGTATATATAGCTTCCGTTGATACTATCTGCTCTGAATTTTTTTACAGCTGTATAAGAATGTTTGTTTGTTGAGTTCAAAGTATCTCTTACCAGAAAGGCTGTTTGGTTTACCGGATTTTTTTGAACTCCTACAAATCCCATTTCCTTGTCGGATGTAATGGTAAAGCTAAAAAAAATGCTGTCTTTGGAGTTTACTGTTACATTTTCGGTAACATAATTTGTTCCGGCATTTACAAGTGTTACACTGGCATAATTACCATCTACTGTATCTGCTTTTTTTACGCATGCGCTGAATAAAACCACCATTGAAACAGCGACCAATATATATTTTTTCATAATCAATTTTTTAAAGTCTCTATTTTAATTATTGGTAAGGATCAAAAGTTCCGCCAGACCAGCCATTCGTTTGACGAATAACAGGTACCTGGGTAAACAGTGTAGGTAAAGGATACACATAATATTTATCCGGTAAGCTAATTGCATTTGAGCCTTCCAATGAAGTTGTTACAACCGGTGTAACAAATATCTTGGTATATGTTGCAATGTTACTTAAGTTGGCCGTGTCCCTTGGTTTTACACCAAATGCATCCGGTTTATCTAAAAAGATATCAGTAGGTAATGCTCCTGAGCGGGTTAGTCCGGGGTAATAAGGAGCTTTAACTGCAACTTTATAAGCCAACCTTGGTGTTATCAAACTTAAATTACGGGTTCTTCTTAAATCAAAATTTCTCATACCTTCCATTGCAAACTCAATCTGCCTTTCATTTAAAATAAGACTACGCATAGAAACAACATCGGTTGCTACAGATAAACCATAATCAAAGGCGCCGGCTGCAATACCTGCTCTTTGCCTTATTAAACGAACCATATTTTTAGCCTCCGCAAGATTACCGGTTTCATTGGCACACTCTGCCAGGTTTAAGATCACTTCTGCAAAACGCATTTCTATCCAATCCATACCGCTTCCACCACCTGAGTTTGAATTGTAAACCGCCTGGGCTGCTGATAAAGTGGGATTACATAATCTTTTGCAATAAAACCCTGTAAGTATAGTTGCGGCAGATTCGTCTAAAACGCCGGTGTAAGTCCATTGCTTGCGTGTAGCTTTTCCACTTAAAGCCCATGCATCTCCATTCCAGGCAATTGTTGCAGCAAAACGTGGATCCCTGTTTTGCCAAAACTGTGTAGGATTATAACCCGATGCTCCATTGGCAATTGGCAGGCCGTTATTCATAAGATACGCCTGTACCAAATTCCAGGTTGGTTGATTAGAGCCGCTACCTGCGGTGGTTTCAGAAAACGGACGTGTAACGTTTTCAAGATTTGTTCCTAAGTCTTTGGAAGTGTTATATTTTCTCACCAGTAAAATTTCTTTATTATCTTCTGTTAAAAAAATATTAGCGTAGGAGTTAAAAAGGCCATACCCATATAGAACACCGGCATCATAAGCTGCTTTGTTTGCAGTATAAGCATCAGTCCAACGACTTGCAATATTGGTTGGATTAAACTGCGGGCTTGCCCAATACAATAAGGCTTTAGCTTTTACTGCCAGAGCGGCAACTTTTGTAACTCTTCCTGCTTCAGCGGCAGACCATGTAGGAGGCAAATAAGCAGCAGCAGAATCCAGATCGCTTGCTATAGCCGCTATACACTCACTGGTTTTTGAACGAGGTACCTGTAAATTATCATCATCTACACCTTGTGCATGAAATACCAGTGGCACACCACCA
This sequence comes from uncultured Chitinophagaceae bacterium, assembly GCA_963715585.1. GTDB lineage: Bacteria > Bacteroidota > Bacteroidia > Chitinophagales > Chitinophagaceae > Ferruginibacter. The sequence continues at coordinate 2,880,434 of OY970254.1, forward strand.
TATAAACGTACCAGTTTAAAATAGGTATAAGCCCTTAAGAAAAAGAATTGGCCTTTCAGGGTATTCCTTGAACCTTCTGATAATGTTACACTTGTATTAAGTCCGTCGATCGCTACATTACAACGGCGTATATCTGAATACCTGTTGGTTGTTATGCCAGAAGCTGTACCAATATCAGTAACCGAATTTTCATTTAATGTACCATATAAAAATGCAGTATTCGCACTGTTTGTTTCGTCGGATGTATTGTGAATACCGCCAATGGTTGGCCATTGGGGCATAACAAGGGCATAGGTTCTGTTTAAAAACAACCCAACGGCTCCTTCATCTTCAAAAGAACCTATAACTTCAAAGCCATTGGTATCTTTTATTTCAAAAAAATCTTTTTTGCAGGATGTGAATATAGCAACTGATAACAAGCAGACTGCTAAAGTGGTTCCTGTATATTTTAAGTATTTCATAATGTTTATTATTTATTGTTTTTACAGACTAACATTTAATCCTACCGACAGCGTCCTTAAAGTAGGATAGCTGGCAAAACTGCTGGTATAAGGATCTTTGTATTTTAAAGGATTATAAAGGCTCCACAAATTTGTTCCGGTTAACATCAGTTTGAAATCGGGTATTTTATATTTTGCAGAAAGTCTTTTAGGCAGTGTGTAAGAAAGCACCATATTATTGATCCTGCTTTGTGTACCGTTTACAGCCCAGAAAGTAGAATTTTCTTTTGCCAAAGGAGCATCATATCTTGGATATGCTGCATTGGGGTTATCGGGTGTCCAGTGGTCGTTCCAGAAAGTTGGTGCATTCTGAGTGGTGGTAGGTGTTTTCTTTGCTTCCGTGTCATAGAATTTTTTACCTCCAATTGTTAGATTCAGGTTGGTTTGTAATTTAAAATCTTTGTAAGTAATACCGATAGTAATTCCAAACCCGATTATCGATGCAGTTTTATCATACATCAGGGTAATATCATTATCATCAATCTTACCATCCCCATTTACATCTTTAAAATTCATAAACCCTACTTTTGGTACTGCCCCACCAATGGTATAGTTTGGATTTTGGGCCAATATGGCATCTACTTCCGCCTGAGACCTGATTATACCTGTGTATATATAACCATAATTACTTCCATTAACATAACGTGGGTCTTTACCAATGGGGTTATTGGTACCCTGGTTTCCAAATAAACCAAAAAAGGCAGGTGAATAATACTGATTAAGCACCTGGCTGTTGCTCCATCCAAAATTCACATCGGTGCTGAGTCCCCAGTTACGTCCGATTTTTGTACGGTAACCTACTGAAAATTCAGAACCCCATGAAAGTGCCTTACCATAATTTTTAACAGGGTTAATTAAACCGGCTGTGGGAGGGTTGGCTGATGCATCAAGTGAGTTAAACGCATCAAAAGTATATCGCTGGTAAAAATCTGCAGAGATATTTATTTTACTTCTTAATATAGTAGCATCAAAACCGACGTTAAAAGTTCTTGCTTTTTCCCAGGTTGCTTCGGGGTTAGGATATAAATTAGGATCCAGACCATTGGTATAAACATTTCCTATTAAAACACCTGTTGTTTGCGTAAACCGGCTTACATAAGTTTTGTTTTGTACCCTGTCTTCTCCTACCATACCATAGTTTGCTCTTAACTTAAGATAATTTACAAATTTTACATTTCTGAAGAATTTTTCATCGCTGACCTTCCATCCTAAACCAACGGTTGGAAAAAATCCCCACCTGTGATCAGGATTAAAATTAGAAGATGCATCTGCACGGCCAATAAATTCTAAATAATATTTGTTTTTAAAAGAGTAGTCCAGCCTTCCCAGGTAAGAGCGCTTTGCAAATTCTGTGCTCTGTGGATTTCTGATTGCATCGGTAATTGAAGCAACACTGGTCGGGTCGTTACTGAAAGCCCAGAATTCATCTACACCAGCCACCAACTGCTGGAATTTGGTTAAGAAGATATTCCTGGATTCTGCATGGCCCTGATCCATACCCACCATAACAGAAAAATCATGATCCTTAAGCTTCTTGGCATAACTTAATGTTGCAATCAACTGGTAACTACTTGAAACAGTTGAGCCTTCAGACATTTGATTACTATTGGTAATTGTTGTGGTTGGTGTTGTAGCATTTATAGAATCTGTATACAACTGTCCGGCTTTTACAAAGTTTGCTACTTTATAAGATGGGTAATATTGTTTATCTGCTGAATTTCTGTTCAGTCTGCCGTATTGAATTCTGGCAGTAAAGCCCTTTAAAAAGCTGGGTTTATATTCTAAAGATGCATTAACACTTAAGCCCTGCGATTTATTTCTGGTATAATTACCTGAATTGAACAGGCCTAACATACTCCAGTTGCCGGGAGGATTAGGTCCGCTCCACGCTGTTGGTTGCCCTTTAATTGAAGACGGCACCCATTTAGGTGTAAGATATAAAGCTCTTAAAGTAAGATCATCAGTTTCGGGATTGGCACCTTTTAAAGTTGCTCTTTCCTCATGATTAAAATCTGATGAGAAACTTACATTAGCAGTAAGACCATCCATTATCTTAGCATCCATACCTGTTCTGATACTATACTTATCCACTTCTATTTTTCCGATATTTCCTTTTTCACTGTAATAACTGCCACCTGCAAAAAAAGTCACTCTGTCAGAACCACCAGAAAGTGTTAATGTGTGTCTCATTACTTTACCGGTTTCCCAAAGATCATCATACCAACTCCTGTTAGGCATTGCACTCAACTTATCTAATTCTGCCTGGGTGAACTTTGTTCCCGTACCAGCCAGGTCAATTCCATCATTCAGCATTTTTGCATGCTCATAAGGACTCATGGTTTTAACTTTAACAGCATCGGTTGAAAATCCATAGTAACCATTATAGGAAAGTTTTGGCTTACCTACTTTACCTTTTTTAGTTGTTATCAATACCACACCTTTAGCACCGGCAGCACCGTAAATAGCTGCAGAGGCGTCTTTCAGGAAAGTAATGTCCTCAATCTGGCTTGCGTCCAGGTTTTCAAAGAAATCGGGATTAGGCGATTGATTATAAGTAGTAGGGTTTACAACAATACCATCAACTACATATAATGGCTGCGTTCCGGCTCCATTAAGCGTACCACTGAACACTGTTGAATTCCTGATATTAATATCGGTGGTTGAACCTGGCTTACCAGATGCATAGTTTACCGAAACACCCGGCACCCTGTTAATAAGAGCAGTACCAAGATTTGCTACAGGCAAATCTTCAATATCGGCTGCTTTAATTGTAGATACCGCACCTTGCACATTAACTCTTTTTTTAGTGCCGTAACCTACCACCACCACATCATTCATCATTTTAGTGTTCTTCTCCATTTTTACCGTTATGGTAGTTCTTGTGCCAACTGTTTGTTCTTCGTACAGCATATCAACACTTGAGAACTTCAGTACCGATTGATTAGAAGGTACAACAATGGAGAAGGAACCATCGGCAGTGGTTTGGGTATTGGTAGTCGTTCCTTTAACACCAACATTAACCCCTTGCAAAGGTTTACCTTCTGCATCCAGCACTTTACCGGTAACGGTTTTTTGCTGTGCAAATACCAGGCAGCCTAGCAGTACAAAAAACTGAAGGAGCAGTGCCTTCTTTAAAAGATGCTTTGTCATATAGCTTTGGTTTAGAAAAATAAATCGTTTATAAATTAGTTTGAGTTTTGTTTAGCTTCTTTTGCTGCCTGTATTCTTTTAGCCCACTCCTCACCTTCTTTTTTCATATCATATCCTGCAGCAGATAAATAATTATTGATACGCCCTTTGTATTTTCCAAACACCGCATGTTTAGCATCGCTGGAACCTTGATCCATAGCCAGTTCTCTTGCCTCAACCAGCCAGGCATACATTTTATCTTTTTGTTCCTGGGTAAGTTTTTGCAGCATATCCATATAAGCTGTCCAGGTAACCGGTAATATTCTGTAAGTCATTCCGTCTTTTACTTTTTCAATCTGCGCTTCGGTTAGTGTACTCTTTAATTGACCGATAAATTGTGTATGCAGCCGCTTTAATTTATCAGCTTTATTTTCTTCTTCTTTTTTTACTGCATCTGCTATCTCTTCTTTTGAAAGTGGTTTTGCTTTAATAGCTGTTACCGTTGCTTTACTTTCATCATGTATGGCATTTAAACTGATATACTGATCAGCAATCTGTTGCTGCACTTTTTCACGTTTTGTAACATCTGTAATTTCCAGCGTGTTTACAATTTTAGCTGTTCTTTCGGCAATTACTCTTTGATAAGCGGTATCAGTTGCCATATTTTGTTGTGCATAGATAAAAGTGTTGCACAATAATAATACGGCCAGAAGGCATTTTTTTGTTTCGGATAAAAGATAAGTTTTAATGGAACGGATGAAAAGGCAGGCCCGGTTGCTTTTAACAACCTCAACAGATGGAATATTCCTTTTAGCAAGCTGAACACCTTTCATTAAGCGTATTTTAATCGTTAGATAATGAACAGCATAAAATGCTCATTTATCAAATTAAAGGTACAGGTACGTACATGCCATAACAATGTAAGGTTTTGCTATAAAGATGTAAGATTTTACTTTTTTCAAAAGAAATTAACAATATCTTAAAATAGCCAGCAGCGGGTTTACTCAGCTATCTTCAGCGCAATCGTTGCCGGTGGCAAGCCTGCTGCCTGAGCCGTTAATGTACTATTCCCCTTTTTTAAGGATGCTTTTACAATTGCCAGGGCCATACCCTTCCAGGCCCGTCTTTTATGACTGGTAAGTGATGTAGTATCTGCCTGGTATCCATTATCGGTTGCGGCAATATTTGCGTTGCCTGAAATAGAAAAATTGATAAGATCATCTGCATCAGGAACCAGGTTACCGTCCTTATCTAAAATCCTTACGGTGATAAAGGATAAGTCTTTACCATCGGCTTTAATTATTTTCCTGTCGGCCGTTAATTCTATTCTGGCGGGCTTACCGGTTGTTTTAATTTCTTTTACCAAAACTGTCTTACCATTTTTTCGGGAGATGGCTTTTAAAGTACCGGTTTCAAAAGGCACCCGCCACATAACATGCAGTTCTTCATTTATTTTTTTTCTGATGCCTAAAGATTTTCCATTTAAAAATAATTCCACTTCATCTGCATTATTATAGTAAGCCCATACATCTACAACTTCGTCTTTCTTCCAATTCCAATGAGGAAAGATATGCAGCACCGGTTTGTTGGTCCATTCGCTTTGGTACATATAATATACATCCTTGGGAAAGCCGGCCAGGTCAACTATACCATAGTAAGAACTTCTTGCAGGAAAATTTGGATAAGGCAACGGCTCTCCTATAAAATCAAAACCGCTCCATACAAAAATGCCGGCCATGTGCGGATATTTTTTTACTGCCTGCCAGGTTTTCTCATGCGTACCACCCCAGTAAGCAAAAGTGTTGTCGTAAGCTGAGGCGGTATAATCTTTATTGCCCACAAAAGTATCTTGTGCTTTATAATCGGGAGGCCATATTCTCATACTGTCTGATGGAAATTCATAGACACCTCTTGTGGCCAATGCAGAAGCTGTTTCTGTAGCAATAAATTTTTGACCAGGAAAGCGTTTCGGTAATGCAGCGTAATCATAATACTTATAATTAAACCCAAGCACATCCAGCGCATTTGCTTTGGTAATAAAATTTTTCTCGGGCATTGTTTCTGTTAATGCAGATGTAACAGGCCTGGTAGGATCCAGCCTCTTTACAATATCCACCAACTCTTTTGTTATGCTGGTGCCGGTACTATCGAACTGTTCCCGTATTTCATTGCCAACGCTCCACATAAAAACAGAAGGATGATTTCTGTCACGCAGCACCATATCCTGCAGATCTCTTTTGTGCCATTCATCAAAATCCAGGTGATAATCGTACCTGTTTTTATTTTTCTTTTTACGCCACATATCAAACGCCTCATCCATTACTAAAAAACCCATCTTATCGCACAGGTCTAAAAACTCCGGTGCTGTAGGATTGTGAGAAACACGAATAGCATTACAACCCATTTCTTTTAAAATCTGTAATTGTCTTTCTGCTGCACGGTAATTAAATGCGGCACCCAAAGCACCCAGATCGTGATGCATGCAAACGCCTTTTATTTTTAGAGGTTGATTGTTGAGGAAGAAACCTTTTTGTGCATCGAAAGAAAATGAGCGTATGCCAAAAGTGGTTTCATAACTGTCGATAAGTTTTCCGCTGCTTACAACCCTTACCACCAGCTTATATAAGGCAGGACTATTAACTGACCAAAGTTTTGGATTGAAGATGTTGGTGGAATAACTATGCTGAACAGTATTTCCTGAAAAGCTGAGTATACTTCCCGTTTTTTTATCTCCGCCAGAAATCAATTTTTTGTTATTATCATAGATATCAAAAAAAAGCGAAAACGATTTCCAGCCTTTAGTTGTACTAGTGAGATTTGTGACAACATTTATTGTTGCTTCACTTTTGCTAATATCAGAAGTAGTTACAAATGCACGCCATTGCTTCACTGATATTGCTGGGTTGACAATAACCAACCGCACATTCCTGTAAATACCGCTGCCGGTGTACCATCTTGAATCCGGCTGTTGGCTATTGTCCACTTTTACCGCAATAACATTCGGCTTATCAAAAATTAAAAAAGCTGTCAGATCGTAAGTAAAGCTGCTGTAGCCATAAGGCCGCTTGCCAAGATAATGTCCATTTATCCAAACCTCGCTTTTTTTATACACGCCATCAAACTCTATACTTATATTTTTATTTTTTGATGATACAGGAACTGTAAATGTTTTTCTGTACCAACCAATGCCGCCCGGTAAGGAGCCGCCCTGGTTGGTGGCAGGAGCATCTTTTATAAAATTGCTTTCAATACTCCAGTCATGTGGTAAGGATAATTTTCTCCAGTCTGCATCATTATAATTTATCCCATTGGCTGTGCTGTCATTGCCCAGATAAAATTTCCAGTCTTTATTAAAATCAACAATACTGCGTGGCGATTGTGCAAATGAATTTTGCAACAACAGCAATACAAAAAATAAAATGCGATATTTTTTTTTCACTTTAAAATCACTTTAGTGTAACCTTATAATTATAATTGCCTGAACCCGCTTTAACCGCCCTGATTGTACCCGGCAGATAAATTGTTGCTGTCGTATTTGCAGGTACCGTCACGTTCAATTCAAAACTGTTGCCCGTTTTTTTCCATGCGGATCTTATTTCGCCATAAGGCGACTGAAAGCTTGCAGCAGCATGTGTAATATCGCCCACAACCTGAGGACGGATAACAATATTTTTGTAACCTACACTATTCACAGCTTGTGATATTCCGGCAAGCCCTTCGTAAAACCATTGCATCAAATGTCCAAGCATTAAATGATTGTTGCTTACAATGGGCAGCCCCTGCCAGGATTCTGTTAGTGCTGTTGCACCATGCGCTATCTGGTAACCATAGCCTGGTACATCGGTACGGTTATTCATTTTAAAGATGATATCATTTCTGCCAGCATCATTCAAGACCTTCAGCAGGTAATGAAAACCAATATCGCCGCTTGTTAAACTGTAATTGCGCTGCTCAATATCTTTTACAATATTTTCGATCACTACTTTTTTATCTTTATCATTTACCAGGCCCATGCTAATTGCAATGGCATTAGATGTCTGGCTGCCACTGCCATATTGTTTTGTATTGGCATGATAAAACATCTTATTAAAAGCCAGTTTCACCGTATCTGCCCACTGTGCATATTCTACTATGTCATTTTTTTTGCCCAGCAATGTTGCAATCTTTTTCATTACAACAAGATCATTATAATAATAAGCAGTGGCTGTTAACCCCATGGGTGTAAGCTGGCAAAAGCCCGGCCGGTTGGGGCCAAGATCGTACCAGTCACTTAAACCATACATCAGTAAATAACTGCTGTCCTTCGTGCGCAGGTAATCAACATATTTTTGCATGACAGCATAATTGTTTGTCAACTCGTCTTTATCACCATACCACTGATACAAACTCCACGGAAAAAGAATGGCATTACTTCCCCACTCCGGGGAATCTCTGAAATAGCCATCAGCAAAATGCATCTCTGTGTATTCAGGAACTGTGGATGGAACCAATCCGTTTGCATTTTGCTCTGCTCTTATATCTGCTGTTATTTTTTTACTCAGTGTATGAATATCATAATTATACTGAATAGCCGTGCCCATCAGGTGCAACTGCTCCTGCCAGCCCAGCCTTTCCCTGTGCGGACAATCGGTAAATATGCTTTGCATATTACTGTTAACCGACCATTTAATAAGACTGTTTATTTTATTAAACAATTCATTGGAACAATTGAACCAGCCTGTTGTTGCAGCGCTGTTCCTCGTGTGCAAAGCTGTTACTGCTGTTACTTTTGTTGAGGTTGTGGCGGTTTCATTTTTTTTATTTGGCAAGATATCTACCTGCACATAACGAAAACCATAATAAGAAAAACGGGGTTGCCATATTTCTTCCCCGCTTCCTTTTAATATATACAGATAATAACTTGCACTTCCTGTCGCTTTCTGGTTAGCCGTTCCATCTTCCTTTAATAATTCTGCCGGGGTGATGCGAATGGTATCGCCTGCTTTTCCGTTAACGGTTATTTGCGGAATGCCGGAAAGGTTTTGCCCGATATCATACATCCAGCTATTCTTTTTTATTTCTTTTACATTCAATGGCTCCAGTTCCTGCATTACTTTAATTGGTTCGGCTGTTTGAGAAATCAATTTATGCAATGATGTTAATACAACATGCTTCCAGTTGGCATCATTAAAGCCGGGTGTATCCCAACCTGGCTGCTCCAGTGTTGCATCATAATTTTCTCCGCCGTAAATGCTGGAATAGGTAATGGGCGAAGGCGCTGTTTTCCAGCTTTCGTCACTCACAATATTATCGGCTGTACCATCTGTATATTCAATAAATATCCTTGTAATCATTTTTGGGTAACCATAAGCTCCGGTCATTTTTCGGTAACGCTCGCCGGGGATATAAAAAAATCCATTGCCAAGTATTACACCAATGGCATTGTTGCCACTGTTCATATAACCGGTGATATCAAAACTTACATACAGTGCCTGCTTGTCAAATTTCGTCCAGCCCGGATCTAAAAAATGATCGCCTATTTTTTTTCCATTGATGCTCATTTCAAATTGCCCAAGTCCACAAACAAAAGCTGTAGCCTGTTTAATTTTTTTTGAAACAGAAAAAGACTTCCTCAAATATGGCAATACATCCGGCCGCTTGCCCCATTCTTTTTTTCCGCTGCCATGTTCTGCGGGAACGATCTTTAAAGAATCAGGCAAGTTCTCATAAGCAATCCATTTTGCATTTTGCCAATCAGCTTCCTTAAACAAACCCATTTGCCAGCTGGCGATCTTACTTGCTGCTTCATTTCCTTTATTATCCCATACCATCAGTTTCCAGAAATATTTTTTGGCCGATAGCAAAGTTTCGCCGGCGTATTTTATTTGTATAGAAGAAGAGCTTGGTGTTTTTTTTGAATCCCAGGTATTGCCAATATTCTTTGTTAACAATACAGAATCATCTGCAACCAGTATCCTGTAGGCTGTTTGTAAAACATTGTTTTGTCTGGAAAACAGTTGCCAGCCCAATATAGGATTCTGTACATCTACACCCAATGGATTTATGCGGTAACAGCAGGTGAGTTTATCAACCGAAAGATTTTGTGCCTGCAAACCAATTGCAAACAAAGCAAGCATACCATAAATCAGCAATCGTTTCATTTATCCCTTCAGTTATTTATTGTATTTCAATTCCACTTACGGCTAAACCAATCGCATTTTCAATAATCAGTTTTACGGTGTAGTTTCCTGCATTGATCATTCCGGGTGTATTCACTGTAAACTGGTTCCATTTTCCCTCACGGGTAAAAGTAAAGTCAACCGGTTCATCCAGCATCATGCTGTTACCTGCTCCTATTAATTGTATCCTTCCTTTTACCGGTTGTTCTTTACCATAAAAATATTTCATAGTAATAGCATAAATATCTGCAACGCCGGTTTGTACAAGCCATTCAATGGTTGCTTTATCATTTGATTTAAATACTGCACATTCACGACCAGCAAATTTTTCTTTAACTACTCCTTCTCCAGGTATGGCCACATTAGTTCGGTAAGATGTGATTGGCTTCAGATCGAAGGCTGGCTGCATGCCGGTTACCGGTTGCCTGCAAACAATCATATTCGAATTAATATTGAGAGTCATGGTATCTGCATCTGCAAAACGCCTGCGGTAAACTTTGTAATACGTTCCGCCACCTTCATCAGTGATGATTTTCGTGTTCGTATTTTCAAATCCCATTATAAAAGCTGTATCGGAACCGGCTTTTATAGCAATAAATAAATCATTAGTCCCATAAGAGTGGAAACTAAAATCTTTTATTGCCGCCCTGTTATATAACTGAACCCAGTCTGCACCAAAAAGATTGGAGGGCAGAGAGTTAACCTCAATATTATCTTCTGCAAATAATTTATCTCCTATATCAAACCAGGATTTCATCATACTTCCTGTTCTTCTCGTAGTAGTTCTTCTTGTTGCTTCCACCGCTTTCTTCGCAATGGCAATTGCAGATACTACTGCCTCACCAGCTTTACTCTCAGGAAAAGAAATAACAATCTTTCCATTAACTGATTTTGTTTTAATTACTTTTTTCAATGCAGTATTCGTTCCTGCTTCGCTCCAGATATCCAGATCATTCAGCACCGTTTTACCATTAACAGCTACATCAAACAACCGCATGCCGCTTGCCTTCATGCCGCCGCCAATACCCAGCCATGGTTCAATAAAATATAGTTCCACCAGATATTCACCTTCCGGTACATCAAATTCATACTTCAATTTATCCTTGCCATATCGAAAAGTTTGAAACAGTTTCCAGTCATTTGTTCCTTTAATTGGAGAAAATGTCCTTCGCTGGCTGGCAAAATTTTCCGGTACTTCCGGAAAATCTTTTGTCCATGATGTTGCAAAATTTTTATCGACCTGCCAGTTGTTCCCGTTTTCGTCTTTATAAGCCGGCCCACCGCAATTAATACGATAAACATAGCTATAATCTTCTTTAGGGTTTAACAAAGAGGCATATCTATCTTTAAAATCTTTGAAATTTGGTGATTGCTGTAAATGGTTCAACACTATTACATCTGTGGCAGCAATTTTTCCATTTATATAACCAACAGCGCTCAACACATTATACCGGATGTTTACATTATCCCATTGAAAATGTGTTCCTATACCATTTTTCTTTTTTCTGCCTAAAGACGATCCATTTAAATCATTAAACAATTCCACTTCATCGCAGTTGGAATAAACAATAATGCTGTCTTTCATTCCCGGTTTCATCCAGCGGTTGGGCCAGGTATGCGAAACGATGTAGACCATCGGTTCCTTATGCTTATCCGCATAATTACTGCGGAACATATAGTATGCATCCGTCGGTTCTTCCCAAGGTGTAAGCAAACCTTTGTAATTCACCGGACCAATCCTGTCCAGTTCTCTTGCGCCTTCGCCGCCCTGCACACGGCCGGGATTATCGTGCGATGTAAGCAGCCAGAAGAATTGACCGGCCACGCTATCCTTTACACTTTCCGCCAAACGAATTTTTTGTTCCATCAACTGTGTCATTCTATCCTCACTTAAAATACCATTTTGCACAAAGCCACCTTCTGCGTGTAAATCAATTGCACGCCATGCACCGTATTCACCAACCAGTATTTGTTTTTTAAGATCCTGTGCATAGGTTGCAGGATTACCGCCGTAAGTACCTGTCCAGTTTTGCGGCACATCCCAATCGGTACCTTCGCCGCCATTGCAGGTGGTTACCAGGCGTTGGGATGATGCTGTTGGATCTAGTGAGCGGATGAGTGCTGTACATTCTTCTGCAAAATCTTTGGGAAGTTTACTTTCATTTTGCAGCCCCCATAAGATCACGGATGGATCGTTGCGTCTTTCTATCACCCATTCTCTCAACAATGTTTTAAAATTATCCCTGAACTCTTTTGTATCGTACCAGACATGTGCCGATAATTGTGTCCACCAGAGGATTCCCTTTTGGTTGCAGAGTTTACCATACAATAAATTATGCGGCTGATGGCCATCCCTGAAAGCATTAAAGCCTGCCGATTGTATCCACTTCATCCTTGCTATGATCTGTTCGTTGCTGAAAGCATGGCTTTGTCCCAGCAGGTGTTCATACTCTGCAATGCCATTTATAAAAATAGGTTTGCCATTTAAAGTAAACTGGTGACTGGCATTTTTCCAGTTGATGGTTCGGAAACCAAAATCAGTTTCTGTTTTATCAATGACAATATTATTTTCTTTGATGACAGAAACAATTTTATAGAGGTAAGGATTTTCCACACTCCACAAAGCTGGATTATCAATCTCAATTTTATTTTGCAAAACAGTAATAGAATCTTTTGCCTTTAAAGATTGTTGCGTTGTAATTTCTTTTACAACCTTACCTGCTGCATCTACCAACTGGTTAACAATACTAACCTGTCTGTTTTGCTGCAAATAATTTTTTAAAGTGGTATTGACAGATAAAGAAGCAGTATTGTTTTTAATATCTGCCCAGGCATGAATACCAAAAGGCTCGATCCTTACATCATTGGTAATAATTAAATGAACCGGCCTGAAAATACCGAGCGGTTGCGAACCTTCGGAAAAACCACGATCCTCACTGCAGCCACCGCAAACCCAGGGAAGGTCTTTGATGTTTGCCGGGTGAGCCAGTTTTACTTCCACTATGTTTTTTGTTCCGTCTGTTTTAATAACATCGGTCACGTCCAGTGTAAAAGTAGTTCTGCCGCCTGCATGACTACCTACATGTTTACCATTCAGTAAAACAGTTGTATAACTACCTGCGCCTTCAAAGTATAAGAAAAAGCGTTTCCCATTCTTCAATTGCTTTATAACTATCTCTCTCTTATAATTTGCATCTCCATGAAGGTTGCCATGGAGCAATCTTCTATAGCCATAGTAATCATCCCAGTTATGGGGAATGTTCACCGGTTTCCATTGGGTTGTGTTATTGAGTCTGGTTTGCCAGTTGTTCTTAAGAAGAATATCCTGCCGCTGCGAAAAAGAATTGAACCACAAAGACACGAAGGCACAAACAAGTAAAAAGATCTTTAATGCTGAACAATGAACAAAAATTTGAACGGAGCGTCGCCAATGTCGTCTCATAGTAGTACAAATGCTTGTCCCACAAAAAAAATTATAGTTTGTTAAGCGTAGCATCAAATGTATAAACTCCGTTTTTTATAGTTTCAATATTTTTCACAAGCCTGTTATAACGCAGGAGCAAGGGCATTCCTGCTTTCGATGTAACAATCAATTTTACAAGTTTTCCATCACTCCATTTCATATCAATAACAAATCCGCCTCTTGCACAAATGCCTTTCACCTCCCCATCGGGCAATGCATCGGGCAATGCAGGAAGTATGTCGATGAATTTTGTATGGCTTTGCAATAACATTTCGCCAATGCCTGCGGCACCACCAAAGTTGCCATCTATCTGGAACGGCGGATGTGCATCAAATAAATTGGGGTAGCTGCCTGCACCACCTTTTACCGGGCTCATCAGCATCTGTATCATTTTAAAAGTGTGGTTACCATCTTTAACCCTTGCCCAGCAATTTATTTTAAACCCAAGGCTCCAACCGGTGGCAGCATCACCACGATACAACAATGATTGTTTTGCCGCATTAATCATGGCGGGATTTTCATCCTGGTTTATTTCGCTACCAGGATACATTCCCCACAGGTGAGAAATATGCCGGTGTTTGTTTGTTCTATCATCTACATCCTGCATCCACTCCTGCAGTTGCCCGTATTTACCAATTTTGTTGGGAGCGATCTGTTTGTATTTTTCTTTTAAAGTTTTTCTAAGCGATGCATCAACATTTAATAATTCACCCGCAGCAATAACATTTTTAAAAAGTGTTCTTATGATCTGGTGATCCATAGTTGGCCCTGCAACCAATCCGCCCTGTTCGGGAGAATTAGATGGCGTGCTGATTAAAAACCCTGTCACCGGATCTTTAATTAAAAATGAATTAAAGAACAACGCTGCTTCCTTCATTAAAGGATAGGCTTTGTTTTTTAAAAATGCTTTATCCTGCGTAAACAAATAATGCTCCCATAAATGCTGACAAAGCCAGGCACCACCAGTAACCCAGATGCCATGATTGGCAGCATTGATGGGCGCCGTGCCACGCCATATGTCGGTATTGTGATGCAGCACCCAGCCCGGTGCATTGTAATGTTCTTTTGCCGTTTGCTTACCGGTTTGCGATAATTCATCAATCATGGTGAACAATGGCTGATGCATGGCTGAAAGATTCAATAACTCTGCCGGCCAGTAATTCATTTCTACATTTATATTGGTGGTGTATTTGCTTCCCCATGGCGGTGTAAGCAGATCATTCCAGATACCCTGCAGGTTTGCAGGCCTGGTACCGGGCCTTGAGGATGAGATCAACAAATACCTTCCGTATTGTTGGTACAAAGCAACAAAGGAAGGGTCATTGGAGGAAGCGAAATTTTCTAACCTGGTATCGGTAGGCAAATCTTCGATATTAGTTTTCCCGAGGTTTATTGAATAGTTATTGAAATAATTTTGGTACTCTTTTATATGTGCGGTTTTTATTTGCTGATAAGATCTTGCAGCAATAGATCTCAATGCATCGGTACATGGTTTAACAGGATCTGCAGAAACATCTTTATAATTTTTGTAGTTGGTGCCGGCAGTTAAATACAAGGTAGCTTCATCTGCATCAGCAATTACAATTTTATTATCAACAACACTGATAGAACCTCCCGTTGCTTTTATTTGCAGGTAACTTTCTCCTCTCAATACGCCATTACGCACTTTTACCGAAAGTGAAATGGTGTTGCTGTTTATTTTTTTTACAACAAAATTTTTATGCGGACTGCTTAGTGCAGCACTAAAACTTATACTTTTCTTTTTTGAAGCAGTTAAATTAACAGCCATCACCTGGTTAGGCTGACTAATAAAATATTCCCGTTTAAAATCAATACCGCTCAATGAATAAAATGTTGAAGCAATTGCATTGCTGATATCCAGTTCTCTCCGGTAATTAGTTGCCGCTGCTGTATTATTAAATTCTAAAAACAAATCGCCAAAAGGCTGATAGCTGGCCTGGTAAGCTCCTACTGGAGGCGGTTCATCGTTTTGTATAAAATATTTCCATTGGCCGTTTAATGAAAGTTTAGCTGCTTCATCTTCAACAGGATAAACAGCAATATGTTTTGCAGTGTCTTTATATCCTGCAATGCCGCCTTTATCAGTAAAATTTATCACCTGCACAGCAATCATATTTTTACCTGCATGTAAAAGGGATGTTGGAATTATATATTTTCTTTGTTCGCCATTTTGTTGTGTACCAATTTGTTTTCCATTTACGTAAGTCAGGTCATAATCCCGTATTTTGTTAAGGTCAAGCTGCAGATCTTTTCCTTCCCACGATGCAGGTAATTCAAAACTGGTCCTTAACCAAACAGCCCCATCCAAACCATCAAAGCCAACCACTTCCCATCCATCGTAAGATGGCACGGCCATGGTTTTCCATTTACTGTCATCAAAATTTTCTGCAGCAGGATCGCTAAATTGTAAAACAGATTTTAACCATGCCGCTTTTTTTCCTTCACTGCTTTTTGTGCCCATGAATTCTTTTTCGGCCAATACTTCTGCTTCTTTCTGTTTACCTGCAAACAATAACTGCCTTATAGAATCCAGATATTTGTAAGCTCCTTTGCGGTTATAATCTCTTGGCTCACCTGTCCACAATGTTTCTTCGTTGAATTGTATCCTGTCCTGTTCAATACCACCAAAAACCATGGCACCAATTCTTCCATTTCCAAGCGGTAAAGCTTCTGTCCATTTAATTGCAGGCTTGCTGTACCAGAGTTTCAGATCCTGGGACAGCACTACATGCACACTTAATAAAAGTATGACCCCAATAAAATATTTTTTTTTGTTAACCATCATTGGTGCTGCTATGAGGCGACATTGGCGACGCTCCGTTCAACTACATATCCTTGTTGATCTTTAATTGTGTTTTATGAAATACTTTTTCCCTAAGCACCTGTCGTCCCTACGGGACTTAAAAATACGTTTCATATTTTTCTACCCACCTAATGCTCCTACGGAGCAAAAATACATACCTTGAAATTTAAAATTCTTTCCAACCACCAACCACCAACTCACTTCTTCACCTCCTCTCCATAAACAACCTTTGCTTCTCCCAATTCATTATTACTCAACTTTACATTTTTTGTTTCGGGCCCGTTTATGGCTGCAAATATTTTTGTACCAGCAAACGGCCAGCAATTTCGCAGCATTACATCCTGCACATTATTCAGTTTGATCAGCGGAACATCAGCAATTGGCTTTGCAGATACCAACCCATCTATATCCAAACGTTCAACTTTATCGGCCTGTAATGCACTGCCGGTTTTTATATTCACACGCACATTATGCAGCTCAATATCCTTTGCATTTTTAATTACAATACCAGTCTCTGCTTCAAACACCACATCATTCAAACTAATTTCCTGCACAGGCATTTCATCCAAACCATTTATGTACATGGCCTGTTTGGTATAAGCAGTAATATTACTCAACCTGATGTTTCTGAATTGTGGTGTACGCTCACTCAAAGGTTCGGCTGCTGCTTTTGTGTATTGCATATCCAGTACAATGGCTTGTTGTTTAATATTCTTCATCACAATATTATCTACCCTTATATCTTCCACCACGCCGCCACGGCCTCTGGTTGTTTTAATACGGATGCCTCTGTCTGTTCCATCAAAAACACAATTGGTGATCACTATCTTTTTTACACCGCCACTCATTTCGCTGCCAATTACCACACCACCATGACCATTCAGCATGGTACAATTGGTGATGGTATAATTTTCGGCAGGCATATTTTTGGTGCGGCCCGGCAAATCTTTACCCGATTTGATGGTAATGCAATCATCGCCCACACTAATATGGCAATTGGACACATGCACATACTTGCAGGACTCTGCATTAATGCCATCTGTATTGGGCGAAAGCGGATTGTCGATCGTAACTGCATTCACCGTAATATTCTCACAAAACTCAGGGTTGATCGTCCAGAAAGGTGAATTGGTAATCGTGATGCCTTCTATCAAAACATTTTTGCAATACAGTGGTTGTATAAAAGGCGGACGCAAGAAACCACGTGTCATTTGTGTTGGATCGTCGGGCAACAAAATGTTTTTGTTCAGGCTATCGAACAATAACTGGTATTTATTTCTTGCAGTTTGGTTTTTGTAAAAAGTGAGTGCATAATCCCACCATTTTTTACCGTGTCCGTTTATTTTACCACGGCCGGTAATAGCAATATTTTCTGCTCCGTATGCATAAAACAAAGGAGAGAAACTAAATACATCCACGCCTTCGTAACGGCTTTGCACCATGGGCAGGTAATCATCAAAATCATCGCTGAAATGCAGCTCGGCACCGGCATCTATAAAAATGGTGATATTGCTTTTTAAATGAATCGGCCCGGTTAAGTATTTACCCGCAGGAAAATAAACAGTTCCTCCACCGGTTTTGGATGCAGCCTCAATGGCATTTTTAATGGCAGCGGTTGCTTTGGCGCTGCTGTCTTTTTTTGCACCGTATTTTGTTACATCAAAATATTGCTGTGCATTTATTGCACTTACGCAACAAACCAATAATGTTACCGCTATTATTTTTTTCATACCAATTTTTTAATCAAACAACCAATCAATTTCTTTTTTCTTTCCGCCTTCTGTTAATCCGGCATCGTATAAGGTAATGACCTGATCTCCATCTACAAAACCAAGGATCAGGCAAACTCCTTTAGCCAGTTTTAATGTATTATTTCCTGCCGCAAAACTATAGGAGTGAATATTTACCGGCGGCAAACCAAGTATTACTATACCGTTGGCAATCTTTGTTTCTGCCTGGCCGTAATCATTGGCACTGGCATTGGTTTCCAGCTCGGGGGCTTTTAAAAAGATACTGTCTTTTGTAAATGTAGCCTGCTTTGGTTTAAAAAAACCTACCAATATTTTTACCGGTTTATCTGTTGTAAAATTAATTTCGGTGCCTTGTTTCATCTGTTCACTAAAAGAGTGTTGAAGGCCGGTCAAATGTTTCAGTTCAGGTGCATAGTCATGTATTACAAAGCCGGTATCGGCAAATACCTGGGCCAGGGTATCCAGTATATATTTACCTGTTGGGCTTTTTAAAATTGTAACTATTGCATTCTTTAACGCATTTGTTTTCACTGGCAGGTTTGTAGCCTTAAATTTCAGCGAATCTATTTTATGTTTAAACCTGGTTACTTCGTTTTCAAAAACAGGCAACATCTCAAACCAGTTTTTATAAGTACCATCCACCCCACGCATGGGAATTTTGCGTTGCTGTGTTTGCATGCTGTTGGCATACAGGTAAGTGCCTTTGGTTAAATTTACCAGTTGCCGGTAACTGCTTATACTCTTTTCTAAAACCGGCAATGCTTTTTCCAGGTCTTTAATATCGTTGGAATATTTATAGCGCAACACAACCAAAGCGGCTTCTGCTTTTTCTGCAAAGTGATAAGCCATTGCTTTATAGCAAAGCATATCATTCTTTAGTCTTTCAAATTCTGCTTTATTTATTTTGATGTTTTTTTCAACGGCTGCAATAGCCTGCACTGCTTTATCGCCATGCAGCTTCACTTCATTAATAATTTGTACCGGTGTTTCGCCAATGTGTTTTTGTTGTTTCCATTCTTTATCAGCATAATCAATCAGCATTTCTCCTTCCGGACTTTCAGCATCATATAATAATGTAAACAACCCGTAGCGATATGGATTGATGAGTTGCGTCATCAGCATTCCCAATGTTAATGTCTGGCGGTTGCCATCTGTAATTCCAAAGCGACGTAATAACTTGGGCGCAATCTCACCGGATTGTTCATAAGCTGCCAGAATTTTTCTGCCATCGGCATTACTGCATCCAAATTTTGTTGCCAGTAATTTACTCCAGTAATTTATTTCATCTTCCCTATTCCTGTTTGCTTTCCAGGCATAGCGGCTCCAGGCTTTGTACCATATCCAGTCTCTTTCAATTTGTAATAATCTTTTTCCTTTTACGCTATCGGCACTGTAAGGCCAGTCCCAGTAAGATGCCTGTGGATAGAGATGCAAACCATTGCCACCCATCACTTCATGCATCCCCACAACCGATTGCTGAATAAAATCCGGCGAGCCATAACGAAAAGGTTCCAGGTTCGCAAGTATATGCACGTTCTCGATCTGCACACTTCCCAGTGAACTTAATTTTTTATGCAGCTTTGCCCATTCTCCTCTGGGCCTTGCATAGGTTAATGCCTCGCCATTGAATTTTGCTTCGGTGTATAAATTTTTATAGATGGGCAATGCGGCTTCCATCACAGAAGGTGCATCGGTATCATGCGCCCGTAAAACAATAGGAGGTTCTTCTGTTTTTCCTAAAGCCTTTAATCCATCTTTTACACCGGGTATAATTGTTTTGGTAAACCATTCCACATCATCTTTACCAACACCTTCCATTGCTTCACCCAAACAGACCATTAAACCTACGTTTGGATATTTCTCTACAAATGCTGCAATGGATTTCCTGGTGTAGTCGGCAATCAATGGAATGATGGGCCTTTCTCTTTCCTGTGTTTTTATTTTGTGATGCTCGGCAAATGGTTTAGATACGATGATATTGTAGAACATCTGTATCACCCAGATACCACGCTTATCAGCTTCGGTGGTTATAAAGCGATAGATCTCTTCATTCTTTTTAAAAGTGGCATCATCTACTTCAACGGCATAAGGATAATCTTTCAATTTCACCAATGAGGCAAATGGATGGCCGTTCCAGAGGTATAAAGAATTCATGCGGTTCTCCAGCATTGAATCCAAAACCTGTATCCATAATTTTTTATCGTAGAACCACGGAAAGGTTTCGGGTGTGTAAGGATATTCATACACATTTCTGCCGGGGAGATAAGTAGATTTTTGAATGCCGATGCACTGGCCACGGAGAACCATTTCGGGGGCCTCTGCAATATTTAATGCTGTAGGATAGGTTTTTAATTTCCTGAGTTGAGATACAAATTCCAGGCAGCCATATAATAAACCGGTCTCATCGCTTCCGGTTATTTTAGTTTTGTTATTTGCAGTAGTGATGGTATAACCTTCTTTAGGGCCGGGTTTATAATCATAGTTGATGTTGTGAGCGCTTTGTTGAAGACCGAGTTGTTTTTCTACCTCCAGTATTTTCAGTATGCCGAATTTAGCACGAGGTGCTATTATTTTATCTGCAAACCCAACCTGTGCGTTTGTACAGTTACAAAATGAAAGAAATATTATGAAAAGAAATTTATTCATTACTAATTTATCTGCAAGGGTCTTTACTGTTCATTATTGGTATGCGGTACAAGTGAGTGACACAACGATGATGCCATGAAAAACAACTGCCTGTAACAAAAATTATTTAACAACTGCCAGTTCATTCAGGTATTTCTCCAACATCGTAAACCCATCTGCTCCTATTTTGTTTCCATCACTTACATTAGCAGGATTCAATCCGTTTTTCTTCTCCCATTCGTCAGGCATGCCATCTTCATCTGTATCAACCGGTGCTGCAGCAGTTTTATATTCAGCCCATCCACCAACAGCTTCAGGAGAATCTATAATGCCGGGTTTGCCAAAAACACCTTTACCGCTTGCTTTATCGGTTTTGGTTTCATTAACAACCCGTTCATCTGTTGCATCTCTTTTAGGTAAAACTGCTCCACTATATTTCAATACCGCTGCATACGCATCTGCCGCAGATTGTTCGGGTATTGCTGCAGTAATTGGGAAAGGATTATTTGCTTCGGCTTTTTTGGGATAACCTTCTTCTGCCAGATCAAGTCCTTTAAAATTCTTTTTGGTAAGCGACTTACTCTCTTCCATAATATTACCGCTGAGGTACCATTGGCCAGTGCCTTTTGCTTCTTTTGCATTATAATTAGCATGAACAAATTTTAATTCTATTTGTGCGGTTGCAGGACCTGGCTTGTAATAATTATTTACAATATTAACCTGCGAAACACCACCGGCAATATTTACTTCGCCGCCATAACAGGCATTGGCATTACCCCAATTGTAAATAACATTATTGCGGTAATCAATCAATGCGATTGTATCATGCGCCCTGGCTCCATTAAAGCGAACAGCACGGCTGTTTTGATGGGCAATTAAATTGTGGTGATAGCTGGCATACTGTCCGCCCCAAACACCACCATAGGAACGATGACCTTTTTGATGGCCGGCCTCATACAAACCTTCGCTAACGATACACCATTGTACGGTTGTATTTTTTGTATCGTACATAGCGGCACATTCTTCATTGGCCCAGCTAAAACTGCAGTGGTCAACAATTACATCGTGACAGTTCTCCATATCGTAACCATACAATCCCTTTTTATCGGTGCCACCGGGCCTTGAACGGATGAAACGGATAATTATATTTCCATGATTGCCTTTTGCAGATGCTCCATTGAGAATTAGAGATTGATTTTTTAAACAGATTCCATCGCCCGGTGCTGTTTGTCCGGCAATGGTTAAGTTGCTGCGCTTGATTTGAATTTTAGATTGCAATTCAATAATGCCGGAAATTTTAAAAATGATTGTAAGCGGTTCTCCGGGAAATTGTTCCAAAGCATTTCTGAAACTTCCTTCACCGCTGTCATTAAGATTGGTGACAGCAGTAACTTTTCCGCCTCTTCCACCGGTGGCGTATTTACCAAAACCTTCTGCACCCGGAAAAGCGATCTGCTGTGCAAATGATGTTTGCTGAATAAAAGCAAAGACTATAAAGATTATTCTTTTCATTTTATATTATTTAAACCACTAAGACACAAAGAAACACGAAGACAAATCACAAAATGCTATCAAGGCTAACCCCACCTTGCTCACTGCTTTGATAAGCCGCTTCCATACAGGCCATGGTAGTGATACAATCTTCCACATGATTATCAGGCCTTGCCTTTTCGCCGGTTGCAGCCTGCAACATTTCATGCATGCTGCCGATAAAAGCATGCGGAAACCAACTTCCATCAATATGCATTTGCTGCCAATGAGATTCTTTGCCTTCTTCCAGTAAAATATATTCAAAACTATCTGCGGCTCCACGTGGATAATTAATTAATGCACCAAAGTTTATAAGTACGGCGCCTTTACTTCCTTCTATTTTTATATAAGACTGTTGTTTGGGTATACCGTAATTATGACAATGATTGGTAAGGATATTTGCCCTCACCATATCGCCATAATCCATAATGATATTACTGCGTACAGAAGCCAGTTTAGGCATTGCAGGATGTCTCGTTGTTTTGGCATACACAGATTGTGGTTTGCCTAATAAATTTCTTACCAGATCGATGTAGTGGATGCTGTGGTATAAAATCTCCACCCTTGGTGCTACCTGTAAAAAATCCCAGATATGCCAGGGTGTGTACACATTTACATTCACTTCAATATCATTCAACTCTCCCAGTAAATTTTTATTGATGAGCTCTTTGGCAGCCATAATATATGGTGCATAGCGTAATTGAAAATTTATACCGGCCAGCATTTTCTTTTCCTGCGTAAGCTGTAGTATTTGCTTTGCTTCGGTATAATTTTCGCCCATGGGCTTTTGCAATAGCACTGTTGATCCTACAGGCAATTGATGCAACAATGCTATTGTTTCTGAGCCCGGCACAGCCAGGTCGAATACTGCATTTGCAGGAGCATGCGCAAGCATTTCCTGCACACTGGTAAATACATGGGGTAAATTAAAATTGGCTGCAGTTGCAAAAGCTTTTGCATTATCAATATCATAGATACCCTGCACATTAAAACCTGCAATTTTGTAAGCAGGTAAATGTGCGGTGTTTACAATACCACCGGCACCAATAATGTATATCGGAATATTTTTAGACAATAATGAAATATCATACAGCATACTTTTCTTACTATTCAATTTTTAGAATGTTGTCAGGGTGAGCTTGTCGAACCCGGTGCAAATGGAACCGCCTTCGACAAGCTCAGGCTGACAGCCTAAACCCCGCCCAGGTAATTACCATAAGTTAGTAATAATACCGCAGCAATTAAAACAAGTAATGCCAATATTAACAATCTTCTTGTGGCAGCACTGCAATTTTTCCACTCTTTCATTACCAAACCTGCAACCGAACTAAATAATACCAGCATGATCATGTGAATGGCCCAGCTAGTAAATTTATAATTGCCCATACGTACATGCCCGAGGCCGTAAAAGAAAAACTGTCCGTACCACAATACACCGGTAAGTAAAGACAGTAGATAATTTTTTGCAAGACTGCCACCGGAACCTGCAGCAGCATACTGTTTAAAAGTTTTATTCTTGTTATGTAAATAGAGGCAATATAATAATGTAGTTACAAAAGCACCCGAATTAGAAAAGATATAAATAACATTACCCTGGAAATTATCTGCACCATATTTTGCAGCCACATCTGCAATGGGTTGTCCCTGGTCTAAAGAAAAACCATAGAGTGCCGATAAAATTCCTGCCAGCAAACATAGTGGCAAGCCTTTGGCCAATGAAAAAGTTGATTTGGTATCCTGTGTTTTCTCAATATCTTTTTCTTTGTTTCTTCCGGCGAGGCCGCATAAAGCAATACCAATGGCGCCTAATACTATTCCGAATATTAAATAAGAAGCGCCGTTACTTTTTAAAACATCTCCCAATGTACCATGCACCAATGGTGGTAATAAGGTGCCGAGCACACAACTGATACCAACCGCAATGGCATAGGTTAAAGAGAAACCAACATAGCGGATGGCAATACCAAATGCAGTACCACCAACACCATAAGCCATGCCCAATAAAAAAGAACTGATCATGGCAGAAGAAGGCGCTTCCTGCAAAACTGTCATCAGTTGCGGTATAGTTATAAACGCCATGATAACCGGCAGCGCCAGCCAGCAAATAAAAGCCTGTGCCAGCCAGTAGGTTTGCCAGCTCCAGCCAACAACTTTTTTCTCAGGGGTATAACAAAGCGCAGCACTGGATGCTCCTGTTGCATGAAATAAAACGCCGTTTAGTAATTCCATTTTAGGCTGCTTTGCTTTTTAGAGATTGTAAAATTGATGAGCGTTGTTGTAAAATATTTTTTCGCTTTCCTGTTCGTTCAGCAATTCATTGATGACTGATTGATAGGTCGTCCATGTTTTAGTATAGCTGCCGGCTAATAAAGATACCGGCCAGTCGCCTCCGCAAAAGCAACGGTCGGTTCCAAATTTTTCCAGCACAAACGATACATAAGGTTTGATATCTTCTTCACCCCAACTATCAGGATTAGCAGTTGCTGTACCAAGCCCCGATATTTTAGCAAAGAAATTTTTATGCTGCGAAGCAGTTTTCATCAGATCTCCCCAGGTGCCAAATCTTTCATTGGTCTTCATGGGTGGCTGATTTAAGTGATCAAATATCATTTTTAAATTGGGAATTTGTTCTGCAACTTGTAAAACAGTTTCGATATGTTGCGGCAACACTCCCACTACATCATAGGTAATATTTCTTTCAGCTAAAATTTTCAGACTGTCAAGTACAACCGGCTGTAAGAGCCATTTCGGATCAGCTTCATCATGAATTAAATGACGAACACCTTTGAAGTAACTGTTGCTGTTGTATTTATCCAAAGCTTTTTCAGTTGCTGCTGTATCCATTAATGGCAACCAGCCAACAACTCCTTTTATCCAATCAGTATTTGCTGCAACTTCCAGCATCCAGTTGGTATCTTCTACATTATTTGATGCCTGAACCAAAACACCTTCCGTAATTCCTGCTGCATTTCTTTCGTTTTCTATTTCCTCAATATGATATGTTCTGTTTAAGATAGAAGTATTGCCATCCAGCCATGGATAGGCAGCTTTATCAAAATTCCAAACATGAATATGTGTATCAATTATTTTTTGCATGGCAGGAGATGAAGTTAATTCTGAAATTATTTTTCCTGGAATATTTTTTCCAGTTCAAATTGTTTATCAATAGCATCGTTGTGTTCGCCCAGTTGCGGCGCTCCTTTATCCGAAATTAATAATTTCCCATCTACCCTTATCGGGCACCTTGTTGTTGTTATGTTAAGTCCATTACTGGTTTTTACGGTTATTTCCATATCCAGTATTTTGTATCCATCTTGTTTAACCAGTTCATCATAATCCATCACCAGTGCACACCAGATATCAGCCTTCTCTAAAATTGCCAACCAAAATGTGGCACTGTTTGTCAGCAGGTGATCTGCCAGTACTTTTTTTATCTCATCTCTTTTTTCAAACCAGTCATTACTGTCACTGAATTTTTTCATCGGCTCACATTGCAAAAGCGTTGCCAGTTGCACAATGTCTCCCATTGCCAATGCAATGTAACCATCATTTGTTTTATAAAGGCCGTAAGGTGCCGCAATATAAGCATGGGCACTGTTGATGGCACTACGAACCGGCAACTGCCTGCCATCATTATAATAAGAAGTCAATAATTCAAATTGAAAATCAAGGATACTTTCAAACATATTTACCTGCACCAGTGCGCCTTCGCCGGTAATGGTTCTTTTAAATAAGGTTGCTAAAATTCCCTGGGCAATATGTGTGCCCGCCATAATATCCACCACGGCAACACCCATCGGTGTGGGACTTTCATTGTTATTATTATTTAACCAGGTAAGGCCCGATGCAGCCTGCAATAAAAGATCCTGTCCCGGCAAATCCTGCCAGGGACCTTCATTACCATAGCCACTTATAGTTGCATAAATTATAGAAGGATTTATTTTCTTTACTGTTTCATAATCCAATCCAATGCGTTCCATTACACCCGGACGAAAATTATGCATCATCACATCTGCCTTAGCCAGCAGTTGTTTTATTTTCTCCAGGTCATCTGCATTCTTAAGATCAGCCGCATAGCTTTGCTTGTTACGGTTAATGGCATGAAAAATAGTTGATTCACCTTCTATCATCACATCCGAAACATACAGCTCCCGGCAAATATCGCCAACGCCCGGCCGCTCAATCTTTATTACCTGTGCACCCATATCTGCCAGCCGCAAAGCTGCCGATGGGCCAGATAAAAACTGGCTGAAATCAATAACAATGATGTCTTCTAATAAATTCATTTTTTCTTTTTTGGACCCAGCATTTTTTCTTTCTTCAACTTCATTGGCGTCGCACTCTTGTACTTTATTTCTTTATTGAGCTTTAACTGTGTTTTACTAAAAGCACCTGTCGTCCCTACGGGACTTAAATACAATATTATAATTCTTTCTACCCACCTATTGTTCCTACGGAACATAAATACACAACTTCACTTTATAAAAAACATTTAACTCTATTCAGCAATTAAAAAATCCCACTTTACTTTTTCATTATGCTCTCCCAATTGCGGTGCCGGTTTATCAGCATACAATTTTTCGCCATTAATACGAATGGGGCATCTTGTTGTAAATATTTTTTCGTCGCCTGCATAAATCACCTGCTCCATCTCCAGTATTTTGTAAGCTTCGTGTTGCAGCATCTTTTCCCAGTCAAGCACTTCCATTGCCCACAAATCCTGCTCCTGCAAAGCCGCCAGCCAGTGTTGTGTTTTTTGGGTAATGATATGAGCAGCTAATATTTTCTTAATCCCGTCTCTTTCAGCAAATGCCTGTTCCTGCGAAAAACTTTCCAGGCCTGGACATGAAATGGCATTGGCAAGCACCTGTATATCCATCATGGCCAAAGCCAGGTAACCATCTGCCGTTTTATAAATACCATAAGGCGCACTTAATAATGGATGTCCATTATTAATGATACTTCTTTGCGGCTGTTTATGATCTGTATAATAAGTGGTGAGTAATTCAAACTGAAAATCGAGCATTGATTCCAGCAAGCTTACTTCAATTAAGGCGCCTTCATTTCTTTTTTGTCTTCTTATTAATGCAGCTAATATTCCTTGCACCAGTTGACTGCCACACAAAATATCGGCAATTGAAACGCCAAAAGGCACTGGGCCATTGCTGCCATTGCCTGTGGTGTAAGCAAGGCCGGTCATAGATTGTAATAAGAGGTCTTGTCCCGGTTTATTTTTCCATGGCCCTTCATTTCCGTAGCCAGAGATAGTTGCATAAATCAATCGTGGATTAATTTGCTTAGCAGTATTATAACCCAAACCGGTTTTCTCCATCACGCCCGGCCTGAAATTATGTATCAGCACATCTGCTTTAGCAATTAATTTTTTTACTACCGCCAAATCATCTGCATTTTTCAGATCGGCAGTAAAACTTTCTTTATTTCTGTTGATGGTATGAAACAACAAAGAGTTATCATCTACCCAAATATTTTTAATGGCTAATTTTCTGCCTGCATCTCCTTTACCGGGGCGCTCTATTTTTATTACACGTGCCCCAAGGTCTGCCAAACGCAGGCCAGCCGAGGGCCCGGAAAGATATTGGCTGAACTCCAACACCACTAATCCCTGTAAAGGCAGGTTCATCATACAGCAATGCTTGTTTTTTTGTGAAGCAGACTTTGTTGGTATATTTCATTCATTTCGTTCAAAGCATTAATGGCACTACTATTTTCCAGAATGCATTTTTGCAAAGGCAATCCTGCATGGTCCTGGAAATGCAAATACCCATTATACCTGGGCCTTGTATAACCATTATCCATGGCCGGCAAAACGTTTGCAAAAAAATTATGCGTTAAGTGATTGGCATCTGCATCCAGCCATGCACTGCGATGCCCCGGTTGACCGCCATGTTGCACATACAATGTGCGCTGGCATTCGCCCGAAACAACCATGGCTGCAAAATCAATAGCAGTTTCTTTATATTTACTAAAAGCTGAAACTGCAAGCCCGGTTCCGCCAATAGTGGTTTGCAGTTTATGATTATTAAATGTTACCACATCTTTATAATGCAATAGTTTTTTTGCATAACCTGTTCTTGAATAATTGGAATAGCCATAAGCAAAAGGGCAATACCAGTAATCATCTGTTGTGCTCATCAGTTCGGCAACAGCTATGGGATTGCAGTTAAACATTTTTTTATCAAGCAACCCATACAATTCCTTCATAGTTTCAATAGCTGCTACACCGGTTACTTCATCAATAATTGTTTCTTCATTTGCAAAAGGTATTTGCCCATGTGCAATGCAAAAGCTGTAAAAATTCATCAGCATATCAATCGGAATGGCCGGCATGGCGACCACACCGGTTTTTGCCAAAGCTATCAACCCCTGCCATGTTTGCGGAACAGTAAATTCACTTCTGTCAAACAGGTCTTTTCGGTAGCTGGCAACAGGTGTTGCTGCATCAATAGCCAAAGCCCATTGTTTGTTTTTATAATTATAACTCTGGTGAGAATAGCCAACTGAATTGTTTAGCTGATCCTGCAAATATGCTTCAGGTAAATATTCATCTAATGGCAATACACAATTTGTTGCAGCGGCACAGCCAACCCAGGGATGATCAATAACCAGTAAGTCGTATTGCTCAGTTAATTTTTCAATAGGAAAATCGGCAAACTCCTGCAGGGTTCTTTTACTCCACCTGACCTCAACCTCCGGATGCAATTCGGTATAACGCTGCGAAGCTGCCAGCAAGGGCGTAATGCCCCGGCTGTGTCCCCATGTTATGCCGTTTAAAATAATTGCTGCCATTATATTTATGATCCTTTCTTATTTACCAATAAAATATGTTCGCAAACCATTACGAGTTCATTGTGCTGGTTAAAGGCTTCCACCAGCTCTGTTACCAATCCAAACCCTGGTTTTTTATGCTCTTTTTTACCTGATATGGTTACGGTAACTTTTATTGCATCATCTATAAAAACAGGTTTTATAAAACGCAGCCTGTCGTAACCATAGGTCATGGATGCTTCATTTACAAAATCGGCTGAAAGGCCAATGGCGATTGTAAAAATTAATGTGCCGTGTGCAATGCGTTTTTTAAAGGGTTGTGTTTTACACCACTCCTCATCCATGTGATGCGGAAAATAATCTCCTGATTCTTTTGCATGAAAGTCTATATCGGCTGCTGAAATTGCCCGTTCTTTAGTGTGACGGGTTTCCTGCAGTTCAAATTCTTCAAAATATTTTTTTTCAAACATGGTGGATTACAGTAAGCAGATAAGTTTATACAAACCTTCTCCATTAAATAATTAAACTATTTTACCAAACGGGACTACAATGGCTTTGTGCAAGATTATATCTTTGAAAATAACATCAATAGCATACAGCAATCTTATCCGTTAACACAACCGTTTTACAATCGTTTGCCTGCAAAAGTTCACCAACGTGAAAAAACCCTGCAAAACAGGACTTCAAATTATAACCATACGGCAGGATAGCCAATGTAAGGTTTTACTGTAATGATGGAAGATTTTACTGTGAGGAAGTTACTGAGGGAGTTGAGCTATGGCAGTTTTGGGATTATTTTATTAGTTATCAGCTCAACTACAAGTAATGTAAAAGGTATTAAAAAACCTGATTACCCGGGTCTTTTAAAAACAAGCTTCACAATATGGGCAGTGAAATTTTTACTCCGGAATTTTACAATCAGTTAACTCAATACCACCGCTTTCCTTTGCAATTTTTCCGGTAATGGTTACCATGGCATTTTTTGCAATGGCTTTAAGCGCATCTGCCTCATCTTTGTTTTCATGCTGATTATTTTCTTGAAGATTTATTTTAATGATTCGGCAATAATACTTGCAGGTGAGGTCAGCATGACAGGATAAACGTAAAGTTAAACAGCACTTAATTGAAAGTACACCTGAACACCCAATTGGATATGTTATATCCTTTATAACATCCCGGTAAAGGATGGAGTAGCTTCGAAAGCCGGGCGATCTGGAACAACGGATCATTTTGCAGACGAATTCAGCCCGTTTGCATATTCATATTCTTCAAAGCCAAAATAAAGAGGCACCTTTAATTCACTTAAGTCGGGTACTCCAAATTATGAAGAAATCATTTATTGTTTTGCTGCATGCAGGTTTTTGGACCTGCTACTTCGTATTGATAGCGATTATGTTAGCTGTTTACTATAGAAGCAGTGCCCATGCAGCTAACCCGGGCCCCAGGATATTAAATGCCATAAAAAACCTTTTCTTTTTTGCATTTATTCCTTCGGTTATTTCATATTGGTCCTATTATTTTCTATTGTTTCCTAAATACCTGCAGCACAAAAGAATTTCTCTTTCAGTATTTCATGCCATTTTAATTTCTACAGGAGCAGCTCTCATCAGTTATATCCTGATTCGTTATGCAATAGAATCAGGCAATATGACAGACATGGATAAAGCCGGTAAAAGCGGCAGATCTACCGCTATTATAGTGATAAGTGCCATGACCCTGATTGGAGCAATATCTGGTGTTGTGGCATTGGTCATAAAAGGGTTTATCAACTGGTACAATGAAAAAAAACTTAAAGAAGCTTTAAAGGAAAAAAATCATCAAATGGAACTGGCGTTGATAAAATCAAAACTTGATCCGCATCTTTTATTTAACACCATCAATAATATAGATGCGCTCATCATAAAAGATGCCGTTGAAGCTTCAGACTATCTGAATAAATTATCCGACATCATGCGGTTTATGCTCTATGAAACCATGTCCGAAAAAATTCTGCTTTCACAGGAAATTGAATACATAGAAAAATATATTGCCCTGCAAAAAATAAGAACCGCCAATGCCAATTATGTACACTTTTCGGTAACCGGTATTATCGGCAATAAGATGATTGCCCCGATGGTTTTTATCCCGTTTATTGAAAACGCCTTTAAGCATACCAACAATAAGAAACTGGAAAATGCCATCACCGTCCATATCATCATAAGTAATAAGACCATACAACTGGTATGTGAAAATAAATTTGACTCCAAACCCGCTGTGCGGCAACCTGATAGCGGCCTGGGCAATGAGTTGATTCAAAAAAGACTGCAGCTTATTTACCCGGAAAAACATGTGCTTGAGGTGAATAAAACAAATGAACTATACACCGTAAACTTAACGATTACCAATGGATAAATATACCTGCATCATTATTGAAGACGAGCCGCTGGCGCTTGAAAAAACAAAAGACTTTGTAAACAAGGTCCCTTTTTTGAATTTAAGTGCAACTTTCGACAATGCGTTGAATGGCTTAACCTACCTGAACAACAACAAAGTGGATGTACTTTTTCTGGACATTAATATGGATGAATTATCGGGTATTGAATTATTGGAAAGCTCTAAAATAAGCAGCCAGGTAATTATTACAACGGCCTACCAGGAATATGCTTTAAAGGGTTACGAACTGCATATCACAGACTACCTGTTAAAGCCGTTTACTTTTAACCGCTTTTTACAGGCTGTAAATAAAGCACAGGAGAATTTAAACCAACGAATTACAGAAAAGCAATTGGATTTTATCTTCGTAAAAACTGAAAACCGTCTCGAAAAGATCATGATCAGCGATATCCTGTATATAGAAGGTATGAGAGATTACCTGCGCATTCACACTTCAAATAAAAAGATCATGACTTTGCAGAGCTTTAATGAACTTGAACAGCTGATACCTGTACACCTGGTATGCAGGGTGCATAAGTCGTATATGGTTGCTATAAATAAAATAGAATCTATTGAACGCAGCAGAATAAAAATTGCAGATCAATTAATCCCCGTTTCAGAAACATACAAAGAAACTTTCCTTCAACTCATTAACAGCAGAGCATAAACCTGCTGAAATTTGGAAGATTAAAAACCCCTGTTGGCAGACATACTCCCTTATTTTGCATAGCTGAATTGCAGGCCCACAAACAGTCATATACATTTGCTTTAATTAATCAAACACAAAAAATTAAAACAAAAAAATTATGAAAAAAATGGTACAAACCGGGCTTGTCATGAGTATGATCTTCCTGTCAGCAGCAACATTTGGTCAAACGAAAGCACCGGATGCAACAAAAAAAACCGATGGCAAAAAAACTGCAAAAACTTACCTGGACCTGATGATTAATGTAGTAGCCACAAACCTCAACTACGGAGACGCTAACAGCGGCCTGGCCGATTATAAAAAAACGGCCAACGGCATCCAGGCCGGCGCATCATTTCAGGCAGGAGTTACTGCAGGGTTTTCTGTTGTTTCCGAAGTGTACTTTATTAGAAAAGGTGGCAATTTGAAGGTAAACAATTCGTTAACCAATAACAAATCCAGCATTCATCTAAATACGGTTGAATTACCTGTTTTAGCCCGTTTTCATTTTGGCAAATTCTATGTAAATGCCGGACCATCCATCGCTTATAATATTAGCGGCACCAATAAAATTGAAGACATATCATCGAAACTTTCCTTTAAAAACACAGCTGAAGGCTTTAAGCGTTTTGATGCAGGTGTTCAGATGGGTGGCGGTGTTGAATTGCCATTTAAACAAAGAAGAATTGCGCTGGATATCAGGTATAATTATGGTTTAACCAATATCTCATATAACAAGGAAATTTATAACAGGGCCTTGATGATCAGTGTTCATTTTTCCAAACCCTGGAAAACGAATCCACTAAAAAGAAGGTAAAATATTCAGCCGCTCTTCACTTCAGTGTTGTGTATCGTTTCACAAAAAAACAGCTGATCAATTTTAAAAAATAAAAAAATGAATACAAATAAAAATACCTCAATCAATAGGGATGAATCAACAGAACGGGTACCGATGAACTCACTGCGGAAGACCTCATTGATTGCAGGCATATTGTACCTGCTCACTTTCATCTCCATCCCAACGCTTGCTCTCTACAGTCCGATACATGGACCGGATTATATAACCGGCTCCGGATCAGATACTGCCGCTATAATTGGTGGCCTGCTGGAGATTATTGTGGCACTCGCTGGTATCGGAACAGCAATTGCATTGTATACGGTACTCAGGAAGCAAAGTGAAGGGCTTGCACTGGGGCTCGTTGCTTCCAGAATCGTGGAAGCTGTTACCATGTTCGTCGGCGTGGCCTTTATTCTATCAGTTGTAAACTTACGGCAGGAAGGCGCCGGTACAAATGCATTGGTAACCAGCCATACACTTATCACTTTGTACGACCGCATCTTCCTGCTTGGGCAAAGCTTTATGCCCGCCTTGAACGACTTGTTGCTGGGCTTCCTGCTCTACCATTCACGCCTGGTACCCCGGGGCCTTTCGCTGATTGGAATTGTTGGAGGGCCCGTACTGCTCATTGGCTACTTTGCTATACAATTCGGTCTCATCGGGCAACATGCACCATCGACAGGGTTGTTCGCAATTCCGGTTGCACTATTTGAATTTTCGCTGGGCTTCTATCTGATCGTTAAAGGCTTCAGACCTTCGGTAATCACTGCCGATGTTTGATACAAATGGAAAGCGAATGATTGTACTTGCTGTATCTTACATCGGCTTGGCCTTTGAGGCGCTGAAAGCAGGGAGTAGTTTGTATCATAAATCAAAAATAAAAATGAGAACAAGAATTTATATCTCAGTTATCCTTTTATCCATAGGACTTCTGAGCAGGGCGCAGCAAGGCAGCCCTTTTATTTCCGGGTTTGAAAAAACCATGCCTTCAACAACATTAGGTTCGCAGCGAACTGTGTGGATTCATATTCCAAACAGCAATGGTGGAAATGAAAATACCGGTAAAGGCCGTTACCCCGTTATCTATTTATTAGACGGAGATGCAAATTTTAATAGTGTTGTTAGTATAACTGAATTCATGAGTAATGCAGGTCTATGTCCGCCAATGATCGTAGTCGGAATTTTACATCCTGCCCGGATGACGGACCTGACATTTGGTACAGATAAGGAAATGCCTGGCATCGTTGGCCAAGGCGAAAAATTCATGCGTTACGTCGAAAAGGAATTGATGCCAAACATCGAATCAAATTATCCAACAGCTTCTTATAAGATCTTCATTGGTCACTCTGTTGGCGGGCTTACTGTTGTGAACACTTTAATACATCATCCAAATTTATTCGATGCCTATGTTTCTCTTGACGGCGCTTTATGGTGGAACGATCAGCAAATTGTAACAGAAGCAAAGATGATTTTATCAAATACAAATTATAAAGGGAAAACATTGTTTATGGCATTGGCAAACCGGATGGAAAAGGGAATGGATACGCTGGAAGTTCAAAAAGATACTACTGAGGGTACCGAACTTATTCGCAGCAACCTGGAACTCATTAAAGATATTTTCAAAAACAAAACAAATCAATTGCGTTTCAGACACGCATTTTATGAAAATGACGATCACGGTTCCGTCCGGTTGATCGGGGAGTATGATGCCCTGCGGTTTATTTTTGATTATTACAAACTTA
This sequence comes from uncultured Chitinophagaceae bacterium, assembly GCA_963715585.1. Taxonomy (GTDB): domain Bacteria; phylum Bacteroidota; class Bacteroidia; order Chitinophagales; family Chitinophagaceae; genus Ferruginibacter. The sequence continues at coordinate 2,914,877 of OY970254.1, forward strand.
AAATTTATAATAGTGAATTAGAGGACCCCAATTTTAAACTGGATTCATTATTTGTAACACACTATAATAATGTTTCTGAGCAAATTGGTTATCTGGTTAAACCAGATGAAAGCCAGGTTAATGGTCTTGGATACTATATGTTAAGGCAAAAGCAATTTATTAAGGCCGAAGCATTGTTTAAACTGAATATTACTAACTATCCCGAAACGGCTAATTGTTATGATGGATTGGGAGATCTGTACCTGGCAAAAGGGGATAAAATAAACGCCATAGCAAGTTTCAAAAAAACTTTAACGCTTAAACAAATTCCGGAAACAAAGGAAAAACTTGACAAATTATTAAAGGAAAAACAATAGGCTTCGCAATAAAGAACAGCATTTATAAAGCATATAAAAATGTACTAAACCCGGAAGAAACTTATTCTTTATTTTTTAAAACTTTCTTTCATAGCAGTTGCAATCATTTTCTCATATTCCTTTATCTCTTTTGCCTCAGGCGGTAATCCCAGTAACATATGAATTTGTCCGGCAAAACATGCATCCCAAACCTGTACACCTGCCTTTCGCAGTTTTGCTGCATATAAAATACCATCGTCTCGCAGCGGATCAAACTCTGCATTAATAATAACAGTTGGAGGCAATCCTGACAAATCTTCTGTAAGCATGGGTGACACTTCCGGATTGTTGTACTGGCCCGGAGCATAGTTTTCGATAGCAAAATAACAGGCTGCTTTTGTTTGAAAATATCCAACAGCATTCTCCTGGTATGAAACCGATGCTTCCATATTTTGCGGACGGCAATCTGCCGGAAGCCCATTCATGATCTGTAATTTTATTTTTTTGCTGATGCCTTCTTTTTTTGCTTTCTGGCTTATTACCGCAACCAGGTTGGCGCCGGCACTGATACCCATTAATGCAATACGGCTGGTATCGCCGCCAAATTCTGCGCCATGTTCTGCAATCCATTTAAATGCAGCATAACTGTCATTAACAGCAGCAGGAAATTTATGCTCGGGTGCTACCCGGTAATCAACAGCAAAAACAACAGCTCCATAGATTTTTGCATCCTCCCAAAGTGAATGCTCTAACCCTGGTATTAAGGGTGCTATAAAACCTCCTCCATGATAGTTAATGATGATGGGCAGGTTTTGTGCATGAGCAGGATTAAAAATTAAAACAGGAATACTGTCGGCCGTTATTTTAATTCTTACTACGTCTTCTTTTGGATAAGGTATCAGTGGCGGGCCGGCATATTTTATCTGGTTGATGGGTACTTTACGCAGTTGATCTATGGTCATATCCTGGTAGCCGATCATTTTTAAGAATGATGCTACTCTTGGATCCAATTGCCTGGTACCGCAGGGCTGAGCAAAGGTTTCCTGTTTGCCGAAGACAAAGAGAATTCCCAAAAAAACAAACACAATTGATTTATTCATGATGAATACAATTAGAAGTTTAATTACTAATCATTTTACACACTAATAGTTGCCTGCCCTGCGATGCCTGTTCAAGATAAGAATTAATATGGTTTAATTACCTGCCCGGTGTTGGCCCCAAATACAGCTTTACGAAATCCAAATTCCAGTTGTTGCATCGTTACAGGAATATCCCCCGGGAAGTACGGAAAATATTGAGGAGAGTTTTCAATAACTGTAGGGCTTACTGCATTAATGCGGATACCGTTTTCCAGTTCTATTGCTGCAGCCCTTACAAACCCTTCTACCGCTCCGTTTGCTGCTGATGCATTGGCAAAATTTTTCTGCGGATCATGAGATAAGGCACCGGTAATTAATGTAAATGATCCTTTAGGATTTATGTAATGTTGCCCAATAAGTACCAGGTTAATCTGCCCCATCATTTTACCTTCCACACCTTGCCGAAACTCTTTGTCTGCCATTTTTTTCCAGGGGCCCACAAATGTTGGACCTGCTGTGCTGATCAGTGCATCAAAAGCACCCACTTGTTTGAACATATTTTCAATGGATTTGGTGGAGGTTATATCTACCAGGATATCTCCACCTGCTGAAGCAGCTTTTATTACTTCATGTTCTTTTTCAAATGCACTGGTTAGATACTTTCCCATGGTACCTGTTGCACCTACGATGATAATTTTCATTTTTGTAAATTTTAATTTTTACAAAAGTAATTTCACCGGTAAGTGTTATGACAGGACAATGATGTAGTTGTGCAGGACTTATCCGAAATTATGCCTGAATGCTTCAGGGCTTTGTCCGGTATGCTTTTTGAAGAACCGTATAAAATAGGAAACGTCTTCATAACCGATCAGATCGGCTATATCTTTTATTTGATTGGGCGTAGCCAGCAGGTATCTTTTGGCTTCCAGAATAATATGTTCATTTATCAGTTCAGAGGCTGTTTTACCAACTGCCGACCTGGTAATTTCATTAAGCTGATATGGAGATAGATTCATCAAAGCAGTATATTGAGATACCTGCTTGCTGTTTGTAATGTGCTTATCCAGCAACGCTGAAAATTCCTCAAAACGTTCCTGTGTATAAGGAGTAATATTTGCTGAAGCGTTTGCAGGATCCTGGCTTTGCCTTACAAGTTCGATAAAAAAAATACCCAGGTTAGATTTAATGATATCCTGACTGCCTTCCTGCTTATCATTATGCTCCTGATATATATAAGTTAACACCGAATACAGTTTTTCAAACCTGTTAATCTCCAATTGGCAAAAATTTCTATTGCTTGCTTTTCGTAATCGTTGAGCAAAGACTTTGTCAGTTGGATGGTAAAATTCGTTATTAAATTCCATTAGGTATCCGGTACTCCCCGCTTTCAATTGAAGTTGATGTACCTGGCCAGGCCGCAGGAAGAAAACCGCATTGTCAGAGATATCATAATTTGTAAAATCTATTTCATGAATACCTTTTCCATTTTGTAAAGCCAGCATAAAAAAGAAATCATGCCGGTGCAGATCGTGAAACAAATCTTTGCCGGCAAGCAAATCCTCAACCTTACGTATTGTAAAACTTGCTGTGGCTTGTTCTCTATCTGATGAACTGATTTGTCTAATGGGAATTTTCTTCATTGTTATTGACCAGTATACTTTTTAAAGGTAAGTGTTAAAAGCCCGGTTTCAGCTGTTTTAAATGGTCGGCCAGAACCTGCTGATGAAAGTTCTGAATTTTATTCTGCTGCCGGTATAAAAGTATAACATTGCAGTAAACAACTTGCATCACAAGCCTGTTTTGGGCTATGCTAAAGGGTTATAAAACTGAATACCTGAATAATATAAAAATAGTGAGTATATTAGTAACCCTAAACAGCTGCTTTACAAATGACCAAAAAGTATAAAAACGACCGCATTAATTGGAACCAGGTATTCAGTATTAAAAGCTTCCTATACATTATACTTGGCAGTAGCCTGGCTGTATTTGCCATGAAGGGCTTTATGATACCTAACCGCTTTTTAGATGGAGGGGTTACCGGCATATCCATATTACTTCATGAGATCTTTCATATCAATATCAGCATCCTTGTTATTGCCCTTAACCTGGTTTTTGTTTACCTGGGATACCGGAATATTGGAAAAACATTTGCTGTTAAAACCTGCATAGCCGTGCTGATATTAGCAGCGGGCCTGCTGCTGATAGATATAAACCCTATTACAACAGACAAATTACTGATTGCTATTTTCGGAGGCATACTGATGGGGTCCGGCGTAGGCCTGGTAATCAGGGGCGGTGGCGTAATTGATGGTGCAGAAGTAATTGCTGTTTTTACCCGCAGGAAAACAGGGTTTTCAAACAGTGAGATCATCATGCTGATCAACTGCATCATATTTGCAGTGGCTGCATTACAGTTTGGGATTGAAACCGCTATGTATTCCATCATCACTTATTTTACCGCAACCCGTGCCACCAACTATGTGGTAGATGGCATTGAAGAATATACTGCCATGAATATTGTTTCTGCACAGCAGGATGAAATAAAAAATCTGCTGGTAAACGAACTGGGTAAAGGCATTACGGTATATAAAGGTGAGCGGGGTTACCTGCCGGATAGCTTTGACATTAAAACAGATTGTGAGATCATTGTAACCATTGTAACAAGGTTAGAAATAAAGCAGATACAGGATTCCATTATGCTTATTGACCCCAAAGCATTTGTATATGTGCAAAGTATCAAAGAAGCATCCGGCGGAATTTTAAAAGCAAAAGCACATGCACATTAACCAACAGCTGAATGATCTTGTGATTCAATTATTAAAGACCGGAATTCCGGCTAATTATTACTATCATAATTACGAACATACTTTGTATGTGATGGATAAGGTGCAGGAAATTGGCAGGCAGGAAAACTGCACGCCAAAGGAACTGGAATTATTAGCGGCGGCTGCCCTTTGGCATGATACAGGTTATATAAATACTTATAAAGGACATGAGGAAGCAAGTTGTGAACTTGCCCGGAAATATTTGCCGGAATATGGCTATACCATAGATGATATCGATACAATTTGCGGAATGATCATGGCCACCAAAATTCCGCAATCGCCCCAAAATAAACTGGAAGAAATTATGGCCGATGCAGACCTGGAATACCTGGGCACTGCCAATGCAGCTATATCGGCCAATAATTTATTTAAAGAGCTTAATGCTTTAAATCCTTTATTGACCGAAGAAGATTGGAATAAGACCGAAATTAATTTCCTTACAGCACATCATTATTTTACCAGCTATTGTAAAGAGAACAAGCAACATATCAAGCAATCTTATTTACAAAATCTGATCAGTAATAAAGCATAAGAGCTATCCGGTATTTTATAGAAAACCATCCCTTGTTAATTAGAAATCATTTTCTATAAAATATTATTATGCAAGCTAAATCTATCAAAGGAAAATCAACTGCAGCAATTAAAACAGCACTCGAAGAAAGTATGGCCGATGCCCGCCCGGATGACCCGGCCGGACGGGGTTTTAAGCCCACACTGGCCATCTGCTTTATTTCAAAAAGCCAGGATAGAAAAGCCATCTGCGAATTACTGGATGCTGCAGGTATTGCCATTTTTGGCTGCACCACCAATGGGGAATTTATTGACGAAGTAACCGAGAAAGGATCAGCAGCTATCCTTTTACTTGACATGAACAAAGCACATTTCCAGATCTATATTGAAGAATATGCTGCCGGCAATTATCGTGAAGTTGCAACAGGCATTGCCCAAAAAGCCCGGGACAAATTTCCGACCCCTGCTTTTTTAGTTGGCCTCAGTCACCAGGCAGTAGACGGTGAAGAAATTTTACGTGGGTTTGAAGATGTAGTGGGCACAGCAGTAAACCTGTTTGGCGGCTGTGCAGGCGATGATTATTCATTTTCCGAACAGTTTGTTTTTACAAACGGAAAAGATAGTAAACAGGCCATATTATGTATAGCACTGGATGAAGCAAAACTTCATGTAAAAGGTATTGCCACCTGTGGATGGAAAGCAATAGGCACCGAAAAGACAGTAACAAAAAGCGAAGGGAACCATGTTTATACTGTAGACAATATACCGGTGCTTGACATCACCGCCAAATACGGAGGCATTCAAAATGTATCTCCCGATAACCAGGACCTGTTACTGGAAATAGCAGCCAATCTTCCATTGCAATTACAAAGAGAAAAAGGAGATCCGGTGATGAGGCCGGGCCTGATGATTGACTGGAATGATCATTCATTTTACACCAGCGGCACGGTACCCCAGGGCTCTAAAGTAAAATTCTCTGTGCAGCCCGACCTGGATGTAATGGAAAAAGTGGTGAAGGGAGTTGAAAATCTGAAACTGACTGAAATGCCCGAAGCTGATGCATTGCTGGTATTTAGCTGTGCAGGCAGGGTGCTTTCATTTGGCCCCATGATGAATATGGAACTGGAAGGTATAAAAAATGTGTGGAATGTACCTATGGCGGGTATGTTCAGCAATGGCGAACTGGGAAGAGCCACCGGTGGAAATTTAGAGATGCATAATTTAACCACCTGTTGTGTAGCAATAAAAGAAAAATAAATGAATCAAAAGCTTCAGCAATTATTAGATTCCATTCAGCAGTCGGCACATTTAAGCGACGATGAAAAAAATGCGTTGACGAAATCAGTGCAGGAAGTTGACAAAGAAATAGAGATCACCACTTTCAAACTCGACCGTACAGAAAAAGTAAAACGCACCACTGCCATTCTTTTGGAAGAAACCATTGAAGAACTGGAGCAAAAAAGAAAAGCTGTAGAAGCGCAAAACCGGGAACTGGAAATTGAATCTTCACTCGAAAGAGTAAGAACCGTTGCCATGAGCATGAATAACCCTGATGATATGCTGAAGGTATGCAAAACCATTTCACTTCAGTTACAATCATTGGGGGTAAAAGATATTCGCAATGTGCAAACGGCCATATTTTACGAGGCCAGGGGCACTTATATGAACTATGAATTTTATGCTAAACATGATAAAACATTTATTACCGAGACGCTTTATACCAACCATAAAATTGCAAACGATTTTGCAGAAAAAATGCTGAAAGGCAGTGGAGAGATTTATAGTACAAGTATTAAAGGCAAGGAGGTTAAAGATTGGCTTGAGTATCAGAAAACCACGAATGTTTTTATTGATACGTATCTGGAAAATGCAGATTCGCTTAACTATTACTGGCATTCGTTGGGGCCCGTTGCATTAGGCATATCAACCTATAATCCTTTAAGTGAGGATGAGTTGAATTTATTTCAACGTTTTTTAAAAGTATTTGATTTATCCTACCGCAGGTATTTAGATATTGAAAAAGCCATAGCACAGGCAAAAGAAGCACAGATAGAGACTTCGCTTGAACGGGTAAGGGCACAGGCCATGGCCATGCGTACAGCCGAAGAACTGACTGGCATTTGCGAAGTACTATATGCAGAACTGAATAGCCTGGGATTTAAAGAGATCAGGAATGCCATGATCAATATTCATGATGACGAAAATGAAACTTTTGTAAATTATGATTATTCAGACGAGATCGGTAAAAGCATTAATCATTTAACCTACAATATTCATCCTTTAATTGAAAAGCAAATAAAGCAGATCAGGAGTGGAGATGGATTTTCTGAAACATACTATACGGGTAAAGACCTGGAAGACATGATAACATTCCGGAAAAATATAGGTGAAAAAGATGACCCGAGAATTGAACAGGCAGATGCATTGTATTATTATTTCTATTCCATCGGTACCGGCTCCATTGGTATCTCAACATTCAATGTTGTTGCCGGTGAAAAGCTTGTTGTACTCAAACGTTTCAGGAATGTTTTTACACTTGCTTACCAGCGATATACAGATATAGCACAGGCAGAAGCACAGGCAAAGGAAGCAAGGATCGAAGCGGCATTGGAACGGGTTCGTGCCAGAACAATGGCAATGCAAAAGAGTACTGATCTTGCCGACACATCCGCTTTGCTTTTTCAGCAACTAAATATGCTGGTGCCGGATCTCTGGACCTGTGGTTTTGTTTTATGCGACAGAAACAAAACAGTAGATGAATGGTGGCTGAGTGGTGGAAATGGATTTATGCCTGATCTCATTTTGCCAAATGTGGGAGATCCGCTGCACAATAATATGTACAAAGCCTGGCTAAATGACGAATCCTACTACGAAGAAGTAATAGAGGGTGAAGCATTGCAACAGCATTATAAATGGCTGATGACAATCCCCTCTGCTAATGCAGCTTTTAATGCACAGAGCAAAGCAGGGATTCTGCAACCTGTCTGGCAACAATTAAGTTGCGCCTTTTTTTCTAAAGGATACCTTGTTGTAATTACAGAAAAGCCTTGTGGAGAGTCTTCTATTTTTAAACGTTTTGCACAGGTATTTGAACAAACCTATACCCGTTTTCTCGATCTGCAAAAAGCAGAAGCACAGGCAAGAGAAGCACAGATAGAAGCCGCACTAGAGAGAGTGAGAAGCAGAACGATGGCCATGCAGCGTAGCGAAGAGCTGGTGGATGTCGCTACAGTCTTATTCCAACAGGTTAAATCGTTGGGAGTGCCCCAATGGAATTGTGGATTTAATATCTGGAATATTGGTGATGATGAGTTTACGTATTATCCGGGAAGCCCGGATGGTATTATATCACCCTCTCCCTGCAATATCCCCCTAACAGAACATCCGGTTTTTATGCGGTTCGATGAATCAAGAAAGCGGGGAGATGATCTTTTTGTATATGAAAAAGAAGGTAAAGAACAGGCGGATCATTATCGGTATATGCTATCACTTCCGGGAGTTGGTGATTTACTGAAAAGTATGTTGGATTCAGGCTTTGAGTTACCAAAATTTCAAATAGATCACCTTGCTAATTTCGCTTACGGTAACCTGATCTTTATAACCTATGAGCATTTCCCTGAAATGCATGAAGTCTTTAAACGTTTCGCTAAAGTTTTTGAACAAACTTATACCCGTTTCCTTGATCTGCAAAAAGCCGAGGCACAGGCAAGGGAAGCAAAGATAGAAGCGGCACTGGAACGCACCCGTACTCAAAGTATGATCATGCAGCATTCAAGTGAACTCGATGACAGCTTACGTGTTTTTCACGAACAGGTTTTGTTGCTGGGCATTCATTCAGCATTCTCATTCTTATGGTTGCCTGATGAGGAAAAAGATCAGCATAAATTCTGGGCTGCCTGGGCCGAAAGTAATTCAAATTATTTTAAAAGTAAGGCGATCAATTACCCGCTCGACAGGAATGAACCTGCAACAAAACAATGCCTCGCTGACTGGAAAAGCCGTGAACCCGTTTATTCATACCATGTACCGCCTGCTGCTGTTGAAAATTATTTTGCTGTATGGAAAGAGTTGATCGATGGAGTTGAACATTTGAAACCGGAATATTTTGCCGGCGGTTTATGTTATGTTGAAGCTTTCATGAAATATGGTTGCTTTGGTGTAATGGTTGCAACCGATCTGGCTGAAGATGAAAAAAAGATACTCAGTCGCTTTGCCATTGAATTTGAAAGAACCTATACACGTTTTCTTGATCTGCAAAAAGCAGAAGCACAGGCCAGGGAAGCAGAGATAGAAACAGCTTTGGAAAGAGTTCGTAGCCGTTCGATGGGCATGCAAAAAAGTGAAGAGCTAAAAGAAGTAATACAAATTGTTTATCAGCAACTCAGGCATTTAAATATTGATCTTGACCACGCAGGTTTTGTGGTTGACTATACACCGGGAGGCGATTGGCATTTTTGGATCGCTGATGCCCAGGATATTCCTGCTAAAATATCGCATCCATATTTTGAGTCGGTGTGGGCAAATCAATTTAAAGAAGCAAAGGAAAAAAGTACAGATATATTTACCACCCATTTGAATTTTGAAGAAAAGAATAAATTTTACCAGGAACTTTTATCCTATGTTCCGGGATTACCGGAAACATCCAGGGATTATTATTTAAACTGTCCCGGACTTGCAGCAACAACCGTATTGTTAGAGGATGTGGGACTGTACATCGAGAATTTTACAGCTGTTCCCTATACAGATGAAGAGAACAAAACAGTGCTGCGCTTTGGAAAAGTATTCCAGCAAACCTATACCCGTTTTCTGGATCTGCAAAAAGCAGAAGCACAGGCAAGGGAAGCACAGATTGAAGCGGCTCTCGAAAGAGTACGAAGCCGTACGCTGGCCATGCAGAAAAGTGATGAACTGGCCGAAACAGCTGCCGTATTATTTCAGCAGTTAATAGCGTTGGGCATTGAGCCCAACCGGTTGTACATCGCTATTATTAAAGATAAAAAAGCCAACAGCGAATTCTGGATAACCGATGAAGACGGTGCTAAAGTAAGCACTGCTTTTACGGCAAACATGCATGATAATGCCACGTTATTGAAAATGTTTGAAGGTAGGGATAAACAAAAGTCGCTGATACTTGATATGCAGGGGGAAGAATTGCAAAATTACTTCCGCTATCTTACCAGTTTGGGCGTGCCGTTTAAAGGCGGACTGGAACAAAAAAGAAGGGTTCAGGAAATTGCTTATTTCAGCAAAGGCTTTATTGGCATGGCTTCACCAGAAGAACAACCGGCAGAAACACTGTTGCTGCTGGAACGCTTTGCTGCTGTGTTCAACCTCACTTTCACCCGTTTTAATGATCTGAAAATTGCCGAAGCACATGCAGACCAGGCAGAGCAGGATTTAATAGCCATTAAAGAAGCCAAGCAAAAAGCAGAAGATGCATTAGCAGAGTTACAGGTTACTCAAAAGCAATTAATACAATCAGAAAAAATGGCTTCTCTCGGAGAACTTACCGCAGGTATTGCACACGAGATACAGAACCCGTTGAATTTCGTCAACAATTTCAGTGAAGTAAGTAATGAATTGATTGATGAGATGAATGCGGAGATCGACAAGGGAGATATGGAAGAAGCCAAAGCGATTGCCAGTGATATCAAACAGAATTTAGAAAAAATAAATCACCATGGCAAACGTGCCGATGCCATTGTAAAAGGAATGCTTCAACATTCAAGAAGCAGTACAGCTGTAAAAGAACCAACCGATATTAATAAACTGGCTGATGAATATTTAAGACTGGCTTATCATGGCCTGCGTGCAAAAGACAAATCATTTAACGCAACTATGAAAACAGATTATGATGAAAGCATCGGCAACATCAATATCATTTCGCAGGATATTGGCCGGGTTATTTTAAATTTAATCACCAATGCGTTTTATGTTGTGGATGAAAAGAAGAAACAAAATGCTATTGGTTATGAACCCACAGTTACGGTGAGTACAAAGAAAATAAATGGAAAGGTTGAGGTTACCGTTGAGGACAACGGCAATGGCATTCCTCAAAAAGTACTGGATAAGATATTTCAGCCCTTCTTTACCACCAAACCCACCGGGCAGGGAACTGGTTTGGGATTGAGTTTGAGTTATGATATTGTAAAGGCGCATGGTGGAGAATTGAAAGTGGAGACGAAGGAAGGTGAGGGAAGTGAATTTATTATTCAATTACCTGTTGTCTGAATCACGGATTTAAATTGATTAACTGATTACACAGATTTATAGTATGCCAGGAGAATTAAAATATAAAGAGATAACTGAAAAAATTATCGGAGCTTCTTTTGAAGTTCACAAATTTCTTGGAAATGGATTCCAGGAAGTTATTTATCAAAGAGCCCTTGCATGGGAATTATCTCAGGCAGGATTATCTTTTGCCAGGGAAATTGAGCAGGATATATTTTATAAAGCATTGCAGGAGCCAATTGGAACAAGAAGAGCAGATTTTGTTGTAGAAGGAAAAGTATTAGTGGAGCTAAAAGCAATCATCCAACTGGAGGATGTACACCTGGCACAAGTGCTGAATTACCTAAAAGCATACAAATTAGAAGTTGGTCTATTAATCAATTTTGGAAGCAAAAGTTTAACCTTTAAAAGACTTGTACTCTAAAATGAAATCTGTGCAATCCATAAATCCATTTAAATCCGTGATTCAGACAATTTATGATATTGTAAAAGCACATGGTGGAGAAATAAAAGTACAGACAAAAGAAAATGAAGGGACTGAGTTCATCATTCAATTACCGATTTAAATAAACCAATGATAAAGAAACTAACATGCACCCTCCTTCTTGCTGTAGCAGCAAGCATTTGTTTTGCCCAGCAAAATAAAATCCCCTTTGAAAAATATGGCGTGGCCGAAGGCCTGCCGGAAGAAATAGCAATAACCCCGCTGCAGGATGACAAGGGTTTTATCTGGTTTGGCACACAAAATGGCCTGGTAAAATATGATGGCTACAAGTTTAAAGTGTATAGACAGGCTTCCGATAAAATGGATACGACCAATTTGCAATTAAGAAATTTAGGCGGAGGACTGTTAAAAGCAAAGGATGGTAAGATATGGATTGGTGAAACCGGAGGACAAGGTATAGTTAGTTCCTTTGACCCGCTGACTGAAAAATTCAAAAATTATTATCCTGCCGGAAATACTACTCAAAGTGCAGATGAAACTCGTAGTATCTTGTTATTTGAAGATGAAGCAGGAAATATCTGGTTCAAGAATGGTTCATCTTTAACAGGAAAGTTATTTATGTGCCGTCTTAACCCCGCAACCGGTGCAATAAAAAAGTACCCGGTTGATGATATAAATAGTGGAAATCGTTTTCTGAAAAGTTTTGGTACGATAGAATCATCCGGTACTATCTGGCTGCTGGATAATAAAAAAAATCTCTACCGGTTGAACCGGCAGAAAGATAGTTTTGAAATCATAATCCCGGCCGGAAAGGATTTCCTGCAATCAGGCATAGTAGATACACTCAGACAACTTAGTAAAGGAAGCGCTGGCCGCTTATTACTTACCGGTTCTCATGGCCTCTATATTTTGGATAGTAAGATCGGAAAAACTGTAAAAAGTTATGTTCACCAACCAGCCGTTACCAGTGGAATAGCTGATTCTATTTTTTACGCGATTGAAGATTTGAATGGTCAAATTTGGTTAACACACCGGCAAGGCAACATTTCTTTGATTGACCCTTCCTCCGATAACATTCAAACCTTTACCTATGGCAGCGGCCCGCTCCCTTTTCAAAAAGGGATCCAGGCAATACAGTTCGTTGTAGTTACGGCTCAAAATAAAGAAGGCATCTTGTTTCAGGCATGGGTAGGTGGTGCTAATTTTCAAAGACCTACTTTTTTCATACATTATCAGTTTGCTAAAAAAACATTCAGCCTCTACGATTACAATTTTAATCTCAGAAATAATCCTTTACCAACAAACCCAATTGCGCCTTATCGTTCTTTAGAAGACCGTACAGGCTTGTTATGGTTGGGCACCAGGCCCGGTTTATATAAACAGGCGCCAAAAAAACAACAGATGGATCTTTTCCGCTACCGTGCGGATGAACCCAACGGTTTGCCCTCAGATAGTATCCGGTATTTATTTGAAGACAGTAAAAAAAGATTATGGGTAGGCACCAATGGCGGACTGGCCATTTACCAGCCTGGCCAGGATAATTTCCGGGTGTTCAGAAATGACCCAAAAAATGCAACATCGCTCAGCAATAACAGGATTGTAACTGTACAGGAAGATGCGGATGGCAAAATATGGGTATCTACTAATAATGGACTAAATCAATGGCAGGAATCAACCGGCAGTTTCAAGCGTTTTTTTTATAATCCGGCTGAAATAAATAATTGTGCCTTTCTTTATATTGATAAGCAACAGCGGCTTTGGCTTTCAATCAGGGATAAAGGGGTTTTTGTATTGGATAAAAATACCGGCAAGTTATTAAAAAGCTATATTCCCGATGATAAAAACCCTGCTTCCCTTTCCAGTAAACAGATCGATGTTTTTTACCAGGATGCCAGGGGCAATATATGGCTGGGTGATTATGGAGATAATCAATTTGGTCTGTACCGCCTGAATGAAAAAGAAGATGGGTTTAAACATTATATGCCCATCCCCGGCGACAGCAGTTCTATCAGCAGCAATGAAATACATTTTTTAACAGAAGATGGAAAACAACGATTGTGGATTGGTACGGATGGAGGCCTGAATTTATACGACTATGCCAGGGACAAGTTTGTCAGGTATTATAATGCTAAAGGTTCGCCAACTTCTATGTCAAGTTTTATAGTAGATAAAAAAGGTAATCCCTGGTTTGGCACGTATTCAGGCGAAGGTCTTATATCTGTTGATGTTGAAAAAAGAATATTCACAGCTTATGGCGAAAATAAAGGCTTATTGCAAAATGATTTAAATGGTGGTTCCAATTTTGAAAATACTAAAGATGATTCCGGCCGGTTTTGGTTACCCACACAAAGAGGATTATCGGTATTTGACCCGGAAAATAAATCGTTTACTTCCTATTTTGAAAAAGATGGCTTCCAGTCTTATGACAGATTCTATGTTAATATAAAAACCAGTAATGGTGATATATGGATCGGGAGCAGGAATGGCCTTAACCATATTGTACCGGCCAGCCTGCTAAAAAAAGATACTTCACTACCTTCTATCGTAATTACACAGGTTACCATCAATGATTCTGTGTACTCAAAACCGGATGGAACTATTTTTAAACAGTCGGTGGCTTATACCAGTGATATCGAGTTGAAGTACTGGCAAAAGAATCTGAGTTTTGATTTTGTAGCCCTGCATTACCTGCGTTCAGAAGACAACCTGTATAGCTGGAAGCTTGAAAATTATGATAAGGGTTGGTCGGCACCTTCCAAGGAAAGAAAAGCATCCTACACCAACCTTTCACCGGGGAAATATATTTTCCGTGTAAAAGCATCCAATGCCGATGGAGTATGGAATGAAGAAGGAATATCCATTACCATTACCATTTTGCCACCCTGGTGGCGCACCTGGTGGGCTTATACTTTGTATGCACTGCTGTTTCTTGTTGCTTTAAGAATTTTCAGCAAATGGAGGGAAAGAAAATTGCGGCATGAAAAGGAAGTGCTTGAATTAAAAGTAAATCACCGCACACAGCAATTACAGGAATCAATTGAATCGCTGAAGTCCACCCAATCACAACTGGTACAAAGTGAAAAAATGGCAAGCCTTGGAGAACTCACCGCAGGTATTGCCCATGAAATTCAAAACCCTTTAAACTTCGTCAATAATTTTTCGGAAGTAAATAAGGAATTACTAACCGAGATGAATGAAGAAATTGAAAAAGGAAATTTTGATGAAGTGAAGGCCCTGGCAAAAGATGTTACCGACAATGAAGAAAAAATAATTTTCCATGGCAAACGTGCCGATGCTATTGTAAAAGGCATGCTGCAACACAGCCGCAGCAGTAGTGGTGTAAAAGAACCAACGGATATAAATGCTTTGTGTGATGAATATTTACGTTTAGCTTATCATGGTTTGCGTGCAAAAGACAAAACATTTAATGCTACCATGAAAACAGATTTTGATGAAAGCATTGACAACATCAATATCATTCCTCAGGATATGGGCAGGGTTATTTTAAATTTAATTACCAATGCATTTTATGTAGTGGATGAAAAGAAAAAACAAAATCCAACTGGTTATGAACCCACAGTTACGGTGAGTACAAAGAAAATAAATGGTAAGGTTGAGGTTAAGGTTACCGACAACGGCAACGGTATTCCTCAAAAAGTTTTAGACAAAATATTTCAACCTTTCTTTACTACCAAGCCTACGGGGCAGGGCACAGGACTGGGATTGAGTTTGAGTTATGATATTGTGAAAGCGCATGGTGGTGAGTTAAAGGTGGATACAAAGGAGGGCGAAGGCTCAACATTTATTATACAATTACCAACTAACTAAATAATGAAAACATTTATAAAACTATTCCTGCTCTCTCTGCTCCCATTCTTCTCAATGGCGCAAAAAGACCCTACCTGGGGATACGTAAACAAACAGCAGGCCGATAGCCTGAAACGTTCTGTACAAACAGAAAAGAATGACACTTTAAAAATGGCAGCCTTTCGCAGCCTGGGATTTTATTACCAGGATTTTATAGCTGACAGCGGATTATATTTTCATGAACAGCAATTGGTGTTGGCTAAAAAACTAAACAGGAGATTATGGCAAGCCGATGCATACAGCCAGGCAGGATATTGCCTGGTAACGTTAGGCGATTTTATGAAAGCCTACGAATACCATTCGGAAGCCATGAAATTGGCAGAAGATGAAAAAAATGAATCGGATAATTGGAGGCCATGGACTTT
This sequence comes from uncultured Chitinophagaceae bacterium, assembly GCA_963715585.1. Taxonomy (GTDB): domain Bacteria; phylum Bacteroidota; class Bacteroidia; order Chitinophagales; family Chitinophagaceae; genus Ferruginibacter. The sequence continues at coordinate 2,930,534 of OY970254.1, forward strand.
TTCCAATTCCGAAAATGGTCATGATGCCCGGATCTCTATTTTAGCCATGACTTATCAGATGATGGGAAACTTGTGGGGTGCATTAGGTGAACTGGAAAAGCAAAAGGCATACTACGTGGAAGCGGTAAAATTAGGAGAGTCTATCAATAATGGTAAAGTAATATTTCTTGGTTATGCAAGCTTAGCAGGTGTTTCACCACCTGATTCCGCCATTATGCTCACCAGCAAAGGGCTCCCCTTTGCAGCTAAAGCCGGTTTCAGAAGAACCGGAAATTCGTTAATAAATTTGGCGAGAGCCTATGCCGGAAAAGGAATGTGGGATTCTGCTTTTATTTTTGCGCATCAATCAATAGCCATAAACAAGGCAGATAACTATCTCAGGTCACTGGTCTCATCTTACGTCGGCGTATCTTTTTTGTTCGGCAGGCAGAATAGTAAAGATTCAAGCCTGTTCTATGCAAACAAATCATTAGAAGCAGCCCGGATCACAGGCTTGCCCGGTTCTTTGTTACAGGCTTACCAATGCCTTTCCAATGCAAATCAAGTAAACAATAGAACAGACAGTGCCTTTAAGTATGAAAAATTATCAAACAAATTAAATGACAGTCTTAAAAATGCAAGAATAACCAGCCTTACCAATTATCAAAAATTCGCTTTCAATGAACAGCTTCGCTTAAAAAAAGTGGATGACGAAAAAACAGCTTATGCAAATAAAATGACTACGGCTGGCTTGATTGCCCTGCTGAGTGGTATTCTGTTGGTAGCAATCATTCTATTCCGCAATAACCGTCAAAAGCAAAAAGCAAACAAAGTTTTAGAAACAACCCTTACCAGTTTAAAATCTACACAAAGTCAACTCGTTCAATCCGAAAAAATGGCCAGCCTCGGTGAACTCACTGCCGGCATTGCCCATGAAATACAAAACCCATTGAATTTTGTCAATAATTTTTCGGAAGTAAATAAGGAATTACTGACCGAGATGAATGAAGAAATAGAAAAAGGAAATTTTGATGAAGTGAAGGCCCTGGCAAAAGATGTAACCGACAATGAAGAAAAGATAATTTTCCATGGCAAACGTGCCGATGCCATTGTAAAAGGCATGCTGCAGCACAGCCGCAGCAGCAGCGGTGTAAAAGAACCAACCGATATCAATGCATTGGCTGATGAATATTTACGGTTGGCTTATCATGGGTTAAGGGCAAAAGATAAATCGTTTAATGCGACGATGAAAACTGATTTTGATGAAAGTATCGGCAATATCAATATCATTCCGCAGGATATGGGCAGGGTTATTTTAAATTTAATTACCAATGCGTTTTATGTGGTGGATGAAAAGAAGAAGCAAAATCCAACTGGTTATGAACCCACAGTTACCGTGAGTACAAAGAAAATAAATGGAAAGGTTGAGGTTACCGTTGCCGACAACGGTAACGGTATTCCTCAAAAAGTTTTAGACAAAATATTTCAACCCTTCTTTACCACCAAGCCTACGGGGCAGGGAACGGGATTGGGGTTGAGTTTAAGTTATGATATTGTAAAGGCACATGGTGGGGAGTTAAGGGTGGAGACGAAGGAAGGAGAAGGAAGTGAGTTTATTATTCAATTACCAACAACATAAATTGCAAAATGAAATTATTGTTTAAAATATTGTTACTCGTTTTAGTGCCTGCCTTTTCCATAGCCCAGGTGAATCCTCTTTTTTTGGAGCCAACAAAAAAACAAGCTGACAGTTTACGGGTAGCGTTAAATAAAAATGGTAATGACACGTTACGAATGACTGCCTATAGAGAGCTTGCACTTTATTATTTAGATATCAACTCCGACAGTGCCTTATTTTTTGTTGAAAAAGACCTGCCACTTGCAAAGAAATTGAATTTAAAATTATGGGAAGCGGATGCATATGATCTGATAGCGATCATAACAAATAATCAGGGCAACTATGCCCGGTCTTTAAAATCTTATAATGCAGCATTACAAATAGCCGAAAACAGTGATTGCGAAAAGAGCATCTGGAATATTGCAAAATTTACGGATAGCAAGCTTCCTGAATTTGCCCGTTTAAGTATGTTGGCTACTATTCAAAGTGATGCCGCCGGATTATATGACGCCACAGGGAATCGTGACAAGGAGCTTACATCCCTGCAGGATTGTTTAAAAACTGCATTCAGGATAAATGACAAAACACTGCTTTCACAGGCTTACAGGGGGTTGGGTGGAATATACTTAAAAGAGCATAAGCTGGATTCCGCATTGTCTTCCTATAAAAAATCCCTTGCCTGCTCAGATGAGGCAGGTTATAATAAGTATCGGGGTAGTTCCTTTACCAGTATTGGTGACATATACATGGCAAAAAAATTACCGGAACTGGCATTGGGAAATTATTTAAGTGCATTACAATCAAGTAAAAAAGAAAATAACTATGCCGGTATAGGACGTACATATATAGCGCTGGCCAATTATTATAACAGCATTGATAAAAATGATTCTGCGCTTTATTATGCAAAATCAGGTTTGGCTACGACCCAAATTACAGGTCGTGTAAATTACCTTATTATGGCTTATAACTCTTTGGCAACTATTTATAAGAGCCAAAAAAAACCGGATAGCGCATTTTTTTTCCTGCAGCTTGCTACGGATGCGAAAGACTCATTGCTGAGCCTGGAAAAAATAAAGCAGATACAGAATATAGGTTTTGATGAACAACTCCGGTTACAGGAATTGGAAAAAGAAAAGATAGAAAGTCAGAATAAGATCCGGACTTACACATTACTGACAGGGCTGGCAGTTTTTCTTGCAATTGGTATGATACTCTACCGGAACAACCGGCAAAAACAAAAAGCAAATACTGTTTTAGAAAACACACTGACTGATTTAAAATCTACGCAGCAGCAATTGATTCAATCAGAAAAAATGGCTTCGCTTGGTGAACTAACCGCAGGCATTGCCCATGAAATTCAAAACCCGTTAAACTTCGTTAATAACTTTTCGGAGGTAAACAAAGAATTACTAATTGAATTAAAAGATGAGATCAAAAAAGGAAATCTTGACGAAGTAAATGCAATTGCAGATGATGTGATCAGCAATGAAGAAAAAATAAATTTCCACGGCAAAAGAGCCGATGCTATTGTAAAAGGCATGTTGCAACACAGCCGTAGTACAAACAATGCAACCAAAGAACCAACGGATATCAATGCATTGGCTGATGAATACTTGAGGTTGGCATATCATGGATTAAGGGCAAAGGATAAATCCTTTAATGCCACCATGAAAACTGATTTTGATGCAAGCATTGGTAATATCAATATTATTCCGCAGGATATTGGAAGGGTGATTTTGAATTTAATTACGAATGCATTTTATGTGGTGGATGAAAATAAGACCCTTCGACAAGCTCAGGGTGACAAAAGCTATGAACCCACAGTTACAGTAAGTACAAAAAAAATAAATGGCAAGGTTGAGGTAAAGGTTGCCGACAACGGCAATGGTATCCATCAAAAAGTTTTAGATAAAATATTTCAACCATTCTTTACCACCAAGCCCACCGGGCAGGGAACCGGACTTGGATTAAGTATGAGCTACGATATTGTTACCAAGGGGCATGGCGGTGAACTGAAAGTGGAAACCAAAGAAGGTGTAGGCTCTGAATTTATTATTATCTTACCAAATAAACCTTAAACGCAGCAAATGAAAATTTTAGTAGTTGACGATGAACAGGATGTAAAAGTGCTTTTTGAGCAAAGGTTCAGAAAAGAGATCAGGGACGGGCAAATGCAATTTGTATTTGCCTTCTCAGGCGAAGATGCCCTGGTGTATCTTAACCAGCACGAACATGAAGCCGTACTGATCTTATCAGACATCAACATGCCCGGCATGAGCGGCCTGCAGCTGCTGGAAGAAATCAAGAAAAAATACCACAAGCCGCCACCCCTGGTGATGATGATCACCGCCTACGGCGATAAAGAGAATTATGACACGGCCATGCAACTGGGTGCAGATGATTTTCTTACCAAGCCGCTTGAATTTACTTTGTTAAAAGAAAAATTAAACAATATAAACTGATGTCGAAAATATTAGTAGTTGATGATGAAACAGATCTGGAAGTGCTGATCAAGCAGAAGTTCAGGCAAAAGATACGCGACCGTCAATATGAATTTGTATTTGCCATCAATGGCAGGCATGCATTGGAACAGCTGGAGCAAAACCCAGATGTGGATGTGGTGCTCAGCGATATCAATATGCCCGAAATGGATGGCCTTACCCTGCTTACCAAACTGGCCGAACAAAACGGTTTACTGAAATCGGTGATCGTATCAGCTTATGGCGATATGGAAAATATACGCACCGCCATGAACCGGGGTGCCTTTGATTTTATAACCAAGCCGGTGAATTTTGAAGACCTGGATCTTACGATGGAAAAAACCATCAGGCATGTGCAGCAGATGAAAGATACGATGGCAGCCATCAAGGAAAATAATATCCTTAAAATGTATGTGGATGAAACCGTACTGAATTTTATGGGCGGACGGGAATTTGAATCTTCACTGGTTGCCAATGAAACCGTAGAAGCCACGGTAGCTTTTCTGGATATCTGCAGTTTTACTTCCATCAGCGAAAATGAGCCACCGGATACCGTGGTTAGCTTGCTTAATAAATATTTTGATGTGATGGTAAAAGAGATCATTGCACAGGGTGGCTATATTGATAAATTTATAGGCGATGCTGTAATGGCTGTCTTTCGTGGCGAATATCACCTGGACAGAGCGATAGATGCCTGCCTGTCAGTAAGAAATAAAATAAAAAACTTGCCTGCGTTAGAACAGATATCTTTTACCCCGCAGGTCTCCATTGGTATTAACAGTGGCGAAATGATATCGGGTAATATTGGCTCAGCAAGTTTGCGGCGCCTTGATTACACCGTAATTGGTGATACGGTGAATACATCACAACGCTTACAATCTGTTGCCGGCCCCAACCAGATCGTGATCAATGAAAGTTGCTACGAAAAAGTAAAAGAATCATTCATTTGCCGTAAAGTGGGAGAAGTAAGTTTAAAAAACAAATCCAGTGCAATGAGTATTTATGAAGTGATGGATTGACGGAATAAAAAGTACTTTTTGTTAACTAATCTGTTAACTGTGTTATTAAAACATCCAACCAATATAGAAAAGAAAAAGCCCCAATTATTTATATCTAAATACTTAGGCTTAGTATCGAAACCTGTAAAATTATCTAACCAAATTATTCAGGATTTTATCAGTTTTTCTCATTTGTTTACCTACTGAGCAGTGATTAAGAAACGACAAAAATGTTTCACCAAAATATTATCTTCCAGAACTAACTGATTCTAATGCAAAATGAAGGAAGGTCAGTACCCTGTTTAACAACTTTTCCAAAAATTTTAGATTTACCTCCGTCCCGAACCTATTAAATGAAATACATGTGAATATGCTATTTGTTTTCGTTTTCTTAAGTAGTTCAACAGATGACTCAACAGGTTCCTATCCCTATATTACAGGCAATTCTCGAGGTTGTATCTCAGAGTAAAAATATTTCGGAATTTTTCGAAATATTTTAAAGAGACCAATTACTCAATTTAAGAAATTGAAAACTACGTTAAGAAATTAGTTGCTGAAGGTGCGTTTGTTTTGTATACGGTTCCAGATGTTGGCGGCAGTATAAAAATTACAACGGTTATTGACCCGAGGGGGAAATGCGATGGGGTTGATAGAGGGGCAAAAATTTATTTTTAAAAAATACAGGGTTACACTTTGCAACCCCGTATTCAAACTAAGCATGAGAAAAAAATCAGCGAAGCAATTTTATAACCCGTTATTTCTTTTTCCTAACCGCTCTGTTGTAGCAGATGATACAGTAAACACTTTTGCTTCACTTCTACCCTCACCATTTGGCACTTCACCGACAATAATTTCATTTTTATTATCGAACGATTGTATCGTCCAGACAAATTTATTTATTGAGTCAGCAATAAAACTTAACTGCGGTCGCCAGATATACTGCGTGGTACCAACCACTTCCTGGTTAAGCAATGGCTGGTTGCTTCTTAATGCCCGCATGGGTGTTTGATTGGCCATTACTTCAAAAACCTGTACCCGGTAATGCACCAGCTCTGTTGGCCTTGGCACCAATGCTGTCCAGCGAAAGGTAATAGCAGTTTGAGCAGCAGCTGCAGGTAAAACCGCTTCATTAGCAGGCATTATTAAAACCGGTAGTTGCGTGGCCGACAAGAAGAATACTTTAGTTTGTGTATTGCTTAATTCAATTGGCAGATTTGTCGAATCGAGCTTCACAATGATCTGGTAATTACCTGCAGGCAATTTACCGGTGCGGTTTAATTTATCCTGGAAACTGCCTGTAAAAACCATGGCCTGCATATTAACTACATCTACAGCATAAAAAATAGTAGTGCCGCCCTGTACCAATGCTTTAACCGGTGCCCGTTGCATATCGGTAACAGCCACAATGGTTCCGTCGGCTGTTTTAATGATTGTATTAATTTTTACATTTCGTGCCCCACCCTGTGCCTGTGGTGTAGCTATTAAAGTAAGTACATCTCTTCTGCCTGACCAGCCGCTGATGTTTGCAATAGGCCTTGGGTTCATCACCAGGTTAATATTTACCAACTGCGCCTCCACAAACTGAATGGCAAAAAGTGTTATGACTGTTATGATTATTTTTTTCATGATTTTATTTTTTTCTCACTTCATATCTATCTGCAGAGAGTGTAAGTATGTATTGATTATTTAAAACGGTATGTTAAGCCGGTGCGTAAAGTACTTTCCAAATAATTAGCGCCTATCAATGGCACACCTAATTCATTGCCATATTTAAAATAGTTGGTTGTCATAAAAGTGCTCCAGTTTAATTTTTTGGTAATGGCATATTCTATATTCATACTTGCTATTAAATTATTATTGCTGCTAAAGCTGCCGTTTTTACCTAGTGTGTATTGCAACAGTCCCCGCAGGTTTATTTTATCTTTTGCCATTGGGACACCCAGTCCGCTGCTGATGGTAAACAAGCTCACTTTAAAGCCCGGCACCTGGTTATAGAAATACAGTAAACTAAAATCGGGCGTAATTTTTTTGGTAAAATAAGTTGGTACATAAGTAAGCAACGCTGTATGCGTACTGTTATTGGTTGTTACCGGTGTTGTGTATGGAGGCGGTGTAACCGTTTCATTGTACTTGCTGTAATTATAGCTCATGCTAAGCATATGGCTCATTTTGTTATTGCTCCAGGTGAATGTTGGATTTATGCCCAGGTCGTTGCTTACATTTTTTATGGAAGCAAAACCACCGCTAACACCACTGGTATTAAATCCAAAATTATTGTAACTCACATTCAGGCTCCAGTGGTTATTAAACTGTGTAAACCAATTGAGGTTACCTAAAAACTGGTTGGCCCGGCTGCCCAATGTACCGCTCATATTATTTACCCGGTTACCAATGCTGGCAACCACATTCATTTTATAGTTTTTGTCTTTGTCTTTCCAGGCATTAAAGCGGGTGTTTAATGTAAGGTCGAGCCTGTCAGGTTGCTGGTACGGATAACCCATGGTTATAAAACCGGCACCTAAATATTTTGTTTTAAAGCCAATATCAAAATTGGTTGATTTTTTTCCCAGCCCACCCGTAAATGCATAATCTTTTTGGGTAGATGAATAAGCTGTAATAAATGGTTTAAGTGAACTTGCGCCACCAATCACCGGCGGGCCCGAATTGGTATTTGTTGTAAATATGCTGTGTGCTCCTTCCAGTTCTACATACCAGCCTTTATTAAAATAAGCATTGTTGATAAGGCTGAAAACAACACCCTCCTGCGGGTTAACTGATGGCGGAGTTGTAACACTACTAAATTTATCTCTTCCCTTCACTACAGTAAATGCCATTTTATATTTTCCTTCCTTTTCTCTTCCAAACTGCGCCATCCAGTTGCTGCGCTTATATGCGCCCGGCACTAACGGACTTATTGATGCATTGATGCCCTGCTGCGAAGTGCCGGTAAAAAATTTAAGTATCCATCCTTTGGGTTTAAGATCGAACCCGGCACCAAACACAGCAATATCGCCGGTGCTTAATTCGCTGTAGTTAAGATACTGTGTACCCAATTGCAACTCTGCCCATTTGTATTTTGGGTTGATGGAGAAATTATTCATTGGGTTGGTAATAAACTGGCCAAAACTTTGACTCCCCAATGCTCCCAATCCTCCTGATGGCCCGGCAAAATTGGTAGGTATGGCTGCAAAATTAAAATTGAATGGCAGGCTGAAATTGCCAATCTTAATTTGCGGTGCAATGGTAAACCTAACCTGGTTCCATGGGCGGCGAGGTGTATAAAACGAAGGTGTTTTGGGGTTTACGTTTAATCCGTAGCCTTCGTAAGAGATGCCCATGTTGCCGGAGACGGAGACTTTTGGTGTTGTCTGGGCGTATGCGTTCACACTGGTAAAAGTACCTGCCAAAACTAACAGCGCCTTAAGTGTTCTAAACATTGTCTATACTTATTTTAGCATTAATAATTAAAATACCTTTGATCATCTTTCACTAAAATTCCAACCACCAACTTTTATAGTGGCGGGAGTAACTGATGTATTCAGAATCGCATCATGTGCATAATCAAAACTCAAACAGGTAAAATTCGTATTATCATAAGTAAGCAGCAACGGGAGATAATAAAGTGTGTTACCATTTAAAGCATAAAGCCCCCTTGAATAAGTATTATCGGGGTCACTTTCCTTGATCGGCCCTGTGTACCAGTAAGCACCATACTTTGAAAGCGTATAGTTGTATTTATAAGTGTATGCAGGCACATCAAAACTGAATTGTCTGTTCTTAATGATTGGATTGGTGAAGAGTGTGGCAAATTGATTATCACGTTTATAAGTGAGGCTCATACTATAAAAATGTTTCCCGTTTTTGGTAGATAGATAAGTAAAACCCCATGCTACATTATTTTTATAAAGATTGAACTTATTGGGATTGGGGGTTATTTTATACATCCAGGTTACGGGACTCAATCCAGGTATCGAAAAAGATTCTGTAAGTACATTTCCTGGGCCTATTTTAAAATTAAACCTCCTGGCATTGAGTGCAGGCATACTGATTGACGGTACCAGTATCGCTGTTTTCATGTCGGATGAAAAACTTACGTCCCAATCAGTAGAGAAATAGTCTGGGGGTTGGGCGGAGACGGTTATTGTAAATGCTGTTAAAAAGAGGAAGAGTATTTTTTTCATGATTATTGTTTTTGAATATTTACTTTCATTTTAAAAATATTATTGCTTCGGTTGCTTTCTACATATTTGTGATCCGGGTCTATTTCAATCTCTAGCCAGTATTCCCCGTTCTTTAAACCCTTAGGAAGGTTTAGGTACTGGCCTTCATACATCATGCCATACGTATCATATCCACCAACTGTGATTCCCTGTTTTTCAATCCTGCAATCGGCATAACTACCTAGGCCATAGTTTGGCATACTTTGGTCATAATGCATACCGTACATGTTGCACAATTGATCCGCACTGCTACAAATTCCTGTACTAAATAAACAATAGCTTACTTTATGCCCTTTCGTGACAATTATTTCCTTGTTTTTTCCCTTCTTCTTTACCAAACGAAACTCAACCCAGTTATCAACATGATAATGGTTATGACCCGGCATGTCTTCCATGTACATAGTCCCTGCCGGAACATCTCTCCAAAGCATTCTGTCATTTTCTTTATAATAAATCCTTTGAACGATTTGCAGCCTGCTATTTTGCCCATTTCCGCATTTCACATTTCCATTGGCCATTGAATCACCGCAATACCATTTGTTATTACCTCGTATTTCCATTGGCCCATACCCTATATTAGCAATGGTAGCGGCAAATTTCAGCTGGCCCGGATACAGGGAATCATTAGATGGGTATTCAAATACCTGGTTTTGTGTGAATGCTGGAATAATGACCAGATCTGGTAACATATCTCCATTCAGTTTATTTCCGTCACACAGGCATAATTCAGGGTTTTCAAAGGAACAGCGCTTAATAACCTTTAATCTGGCAGGATGATTTCCAAATTGAAGTGAAAAAGAATCCAGTTCCCCACTCAATCCTTCTTTAAGATCCTCGACGATCAGTTTCCAATATCCATTGGGGTCCTGTCCATTGTTGATATACTCCATTCTTCCATCTGGTATGAAATCGCCGGTAAACGGAGCCGTTGCCTCATGGATATAGCCGTTCTTCCCTTCAGCATTAAAACAGGTATTGAAGTAGTTTTTACCGGTATCCCTCCCGTTACGGTTTGTAAGCCAGATACTCGTGCCATCCGGTGATTCCAGCGAAATTTTCAAATCACTTGTTCGTGCATGATGTATATTCAGGCAAACCGTTTCCAAACCAAACAAGCTGTCGATCCTTGCAGGCAGTCCATACACCTGGATATTGTAAACCTGCGTAAAATAGATACCATTGTAATCCTGTAATACCCGGCCTTCGCCTTTAAAAAACTGGCCCTTTACCAGAGAAATCAAGAACAGTAAAAAAATCATTGTTACAAAAGATCGCATCTTCATCCACATCGCTTTATTGATTTGAATTGCTATTGGTCGTTTTCGTGTTTATTCTTGTTCCTCTACCCCCACCGCCTGTTTTTGTTTTTTCCATGACAAACGGGTCCACGCAAATCAACTTGACACATTCCCGGCATTGTGCGTCTTTAAAGGTTACTTTAATACAAAAACCAACCATGATTTTACAACAATCTATTTCCGACAAAGGAGGCAGCGCCATTTCAAATTGCAGCTCCTTATTCCGTATATCAATCAATGAACCCGGCTTATAGATCAATTCCCGGTTATCGTTTATGAGCGATGCATTGCCCAGTGAATTCCCCGGCGCCGTAACCATAGGCGAGCCATTTACATTGGCATTCAGTAAACTGCCCCAGGTTATCGGGTAATTCCTGCAATTCAGGCACGTAGGATTTTCTGAACTTAATTTAAAATCCTCGATGTTTATCCTGATCTCACTCATGGGTTCTGTGCCATTCAGGGCCAATACAATGCTTGCACTGTTATATTTTCCCTCACCTGCATTTACAAAGAAAGCCTGCCCGTCTTTAATATTGGCGCTGAGTTGTTGCTTTGACGGGCAACAAGTAGGCGGATCGCAAACGATCGTTACGTACAAGGTATCAGGCGGGCATGCCTGCCTGGGATTTCCACAAAAAGGGGTGAATATGATGGTGTAGGATCCTTTTGGCAGGCTGTTAAATACAGTGAGACTCATGGGCAGGGTATATTTAGCATTGATCTCTTTAATAAGCGCAACAACAGAATCCTGGCAATCTCCATTGCACTTATAATTATCAAACCAATAGGCGGCAGGTATTTCTCCACATTTAAAAGTGACTTGGCTATGGCTCCTATGGAAAGTAATTTCATTCAAGCCCACCACACCCTTTGGCTTTTGTTCAATAATATATTCCGGGTTCCAGGTTCCACATTGACAGTTTGAACAATTCAGAATACTATCGCACACTTCTACATCTCCGAGATAATACTTATCGTTAATCGTTGACATTTCATTATCCAGGTCAATATTAATACAACTCTTTGAAGGATCGTCTGTGAATTGCCTGTGCCTAATTCCTTGCAATCCATATGTGTATCTAGTACCATCAACTGGATCCGGAGTCATACTCGGAACAAAAATAGCATGTGCTGTCGCCCAGATAGTGGTATCACAGGCAACGAGCCTATTTGATCTCGTTATTGTTGGTGAATAAGAAATTCCACCTGAAGAATTTATATAATTACCGTTTATTTTCCCTCCAGTACTATATCGCCCCGAAATTGCACCTCTGGAACCTGGAAGCTGTGTTCTGTCAATTACTATTTCAAAAACTCTACTGGCATGCGCACCTCCTCCCTCAGATTTATTCCTTTCAGCAACCAATAGATTTCTCTGATCAGCAGAAAATGCCAGATCAGAAATGTATACATAATTAATACCCCCCAGAATAGATTCATTGAGCTCCATCGTTTCATTCGCAGCATCAAAGGAGCCATTTGCAAAAAGCGGTACAGACCAAATTTGTTTAGGTGAAAGTCTGGCATAATATAACCTGGCCCCTGAATTTTCTTTTCGTATTGATAGCCCCCAAAGATTTTGCCTGTAATCAGCTTCTCCTCCTGATGCCCCTGCACCAATTGTTCCTGTATTATCAAACCCAGGATCAAAAGTATAAAGAGGCGTTGTCTGATTTGTCAAATTTGCATCATAACAATAGATCATACCATCATGCTGATTTGTCGCATATATCATTCCATTGTAGAATTTAATATTCCCTATTGACGCAGCTCCATCAACATTTATATTGGTTTGAGGGATTGTCGCGAATACGCTATGGTTACCATTTGTTGCTTCAATTCTCCATATTGTTAAAGGTGAAATTTTTCGATTTGGATTTGAAGCTGTTGGAAATACATTTCCCGTAGAGTATACGCTGGTCCTAGCTACATAAATATTCCTCTGATCATCTATGGTAATACCAAATATTTGACCAAGTGTATCCCTGACCCAATTGGGCCTTTGTATTTTATAGTTCGGAATACTGTGGGCCGTAACGAAGGTCGTTCCAAATGCCGCCTGGGAAGTGTTACTTGTCTTGAATATTTGTAAAACAAATGCAGTACCTGGATCATTACCGGGAGCCATGTTAGAACTGTTGGTAACCGCTAAATCACCTGCTTGTAAAAGCTGAGCCTTTCCTTGGTACCCAACGCAAATGGAAATGACAAGGAGGGTTGATATATAAACTATCTTAGTCATAATTTCTTATTTTAGACTTATAATGATTTAATTGTTTTTTTCACTTTTTTTTGAAGGTTTCCTCACCCATGGTACACATTTCACCATACTGCAACTCCTGCACTGTTCATCCATAAATGTTATACGCATACAGAAAACCACATTCATGTTACAACAACTCAATGCTGTGGAAGGAGGCAGGGAAATATTCATATTAAGGTTGGCATTATTCACACTTACCGCATTACCTCCCCACCAGCCAATGGTATGCCGGGTGTTGCCTCCGTTGCCGTCAAATCCAAGGGCTCCCATTGTCATGGAGGGCCAGAGGCTTAAAGTACCGCCGGTAATGTTGCCAAAACTGCGGTCGTCCTTATTACAAACCAGGCATTGGCTGTTCTTGTTTTCCGGTTCGTAGGAGAACCCGATCAATTCTGCTTTAAGTTGCTTGATCTTCACTCCGGGAATAGTGAGTGATGCCGCATAGTTCAATATCCCGTCTCTTTCTGTGAGTTCTCCTTTTTCAAACAGGGTGATCGTCTTATCATCACAATAATCACAGGGGCATGGTGGCAAAGAGGGCAGTTCGCAGGAAGTGTTGGCTATATTTGGATTTTGCGCATCATCCTCGTAACCGGTAAATACCTTGATCTTATACGGAGCTGTCGCTCCAGCTGGAATCGTCAGTATAACCTCCTGGAAGATTTCCGTGTTTTTAAGGATCTTAACAGGATAATTAAAAGGAAGAGAAGGAATAATTGAGAACGCGGGCCTTGGATTTCCAGGCTGTCCACCAGTACCAGGCACCCAAACCTGAATAAGCTGACCGGCATTTTTGACATTCAGGTTATTTTGAACGTTGTAATTATAGTTGTCATCAAAGTACAGATCAGGGCTTTCATTGGCATAATAGGGCGGGGGATTATTACGTGGATCATTATCCAGTTTTAGTTTGAGCCAGTATTTTGTATTGCCGGATTTGTCTTTCCCTTGACAGTTTATAGATTCTACACTAACAATAAAAGTCACATTAGCAGTTCTCATAGAGCTTTTCGGTATTGTGTCTTTTCCTTTGCTCGTTTTTTCCACACTAAACTCATTAAACAACAACTTCCCTTGTTTTACTTCTAATCCTTGCACGGGACCTTCTTTAACTTCAACTATCGTCCATACAAAACTTTTTCCTTCACTATTAAGTGGCAATGAAACAACTTGCCCAACACAACACATCATTGGGCCTCGTCTCTCAATAACAGGGACTCCCCCGTTAAGTATAACCTGAGCTGCTGTTTTACCATTGGGTACTTCCCATACTTTCAAATCGTACCTGATGTTATCTTTTGGCTCGGGTTTAGGATTTACAGTAAACGTGAAGTTGACTGGCTTTTTTACATCGGCTGCTTTAATTACTGTTCCATTGGCGGGTTGCAATAAACTTAGTACACGATCTTGGGTGATTGGGTTTTGTTCTTCGATTGTTTTAAAACTAAACCCCGTTGCCTCACTCTTTCCGAAATTCCTCGGCTCTCTGCCCTGCACCCTTTCAGCACTTAACGCTTCTACCCACCAACCCAAACCACAATTATGACAACGTGGTGCCAGTTTAAAACTGGTTTGCGTTTCGCTCCTCAGTTCTTTTTCTGCCAGCGGCACATTATTAAGTATTGCCTGCGCCTTGGATTGCCCGGGCATAATTTCCACAATTTTTATTTTGTAAAGCACATCGTCTTTTGGCTTAGGCAGTATCGGTGTCCACCTAAATAACATGGGCAGGTTTGCTTCCTGCTGAGTAAAAACTTTGCCATCAAATGGCATTAAGTTTTGTGGTGGCGAATAATTGACAGGGTTATTATTCACATCTTGTATTGTAAAAGACTTGCACGTTTCATTACTCAACGGCATTACCGGTATACTGGATGTAAAGAACTGCACACACAATTCATAATTACCAGGCGGCATGAAACAATTATTACCCAACAGGGCAAAAGCTGTTCCGCCCGACCAGGTTTTGGTGGGTGCATTGAATACGCTCATGGGGGCATTCTGCGAAGTAAATCCGCTGCAGAATTTTGCCCCGTCTTTTTTGATCGTAAGTAGTATGCGGCTTTCTACTAGGTTACCCGGCACCTGACCGTTGACCAGCTTTGCCTGAGCCGTAATTATAAAGGGCATGGCCCAATCGCCTGTATTTGGCTTGGGTTGCGGCGGTAGTGTGATGCTGATACTGCTAACGGGATATTGTGCCATTGTTTTCAATGAACAAAGGACCAGCAGTAAAATTAGTATTCGTTTCATGTGCTTGATTTTTATTTTAATCCGGTAATTGCTTTTACCTGTGTTATTATTTTTTCAGTGGTTTTATCGGTTTTTAAAATGGTATAACTGATCAAAAACCAGGTATCCATCACTTTTTCATTTTCTTTTAAACTGCCATCTGGTGATGTGCTGTAAAAAATATAAGGTTCGGTATTGCTTCGTTGTGCGTTAAAACAATACGGTTTCTTTTTTTTGTCTTCAAAACAGAGCTGCCAGTTGTTTTCTTTATTTTGAATGCCTTTAAAAACCAGTTCTGCCTTTATAATTTTTTGGGCTATGAGGTTTGCATGAATACCTGCCAACAACAGGGTTATGATTATTATCCGTTGTATCATAATGTAAATATGCAATGGCATGTAAGCTTGTGCAAGCGGAATTGTACAGCTATGCAGGTTGGGTGTATAGGTATGTAAGGAGAGTTTAGTTCGTAGTTAATAGTCTTTAGTCAACAGCAAGTAATTTGCAGCTAGTGGTTTACTGCCATTGGTTTAATTGTGCTTTCAGCCGGCACAATAAAGGGATTAGGTTATCAACTCTTACGCAGCCATTTTTCGAAGCGAAGTAAAAAAGCATCTTTACGATTGGCCGATACGGGCAATGTATCTTTATTTTCCATTACCAGTTCGCCGCCACGGCCACGAATATATTCTTTGATGTACTGCAGACGCACCATATACTGGTCGTGAATACGGTGGAAATCATCGGCAGATAATAATTTTTCAAATTCACCCAGTTGACGGCTAACTAAAATATTGCGGCCATCATGTGTAAAGAATTTGGTGTAGTTACCACTGCTTTGGCAGTACAGAATATCCTGCGGATGAATAAAGAGCAGGCCGTTTTGTGTGGGCAGGGCAATTTTATGATTGGTTTCTTTTGGGGTTACATTTTGTAATGCACTAAACAAATGCCTGTTGATCTGCTCCTGCTCAATTTTTTGAATAGCATTACCTGTTACTTTAATAAACTTCTCTACTTCCAGTGGTTTGGTAAGGTACCCAACGGCATTAATATCAAATGCCTGCAATGCAAAATGATTATAAGCAGTAATAAAAATCACCTCAAAGTTTAAAGGTTCCAGTTTTTGCAACACTTCAAAACCGTTAAGTTCCGGCATTTCTACATCCATAAAAACAAGTTGCGGCTGCATTTCATCAATTAATAACAACCCTTCTTTGGCATCATTGCATACTGCTAAAATTTCCACAGCGGGAAAATGCTGGTTCAATAATGCTTTTACATAAAGCGTATTGTTTGGCTCATCATCAACCAGTATTGCTTTTATCATAACAAATTATGTTTTGATTATTAAGGGCATTGTTAACTGCACCAGTGTACCTTTTAAATTAGCACCAACTTTTTTCAGGTCTACCAGTTTTGTTTCTATATTGTATAAACTGCTTCGGCGTGCCGTATTGGCCATGCCAATGCCGGTGCCTTCGGTAATACGGTTATGTTTTTCTATTCCGTTGCCATTATCCTGCACTTCGGCAATAAGTGTATTATCTTTTTGGTAAAACCTTACCTGTACCAGGCCCTGCCGGTTCTTTAAAGGAGCAATGCCATGTTTAACGGCATTCTCTACATAGGGTTGCAGCAGCATGGATGGTATTAATAACCCCTGCGGGTGCAGCGACTTGTCTATCTCGATAGAATAGGAAAGTTTATCGGGAAAGCGCAATTTCTCCAGCGATAAATAATTTTCAAGAAAATGAATTTCCTCATGCAGGGTAATCTGCTGCAGGGATGATTGCTCCATAGCTGAACGCAATAAAGCAGCAAAACGATCTAAATATTTTTCAGCTTCCTGGTGCTGTTGCTGGTGACTTAGCAGCTTAATGGAATTAAGGCAATTAAAAATAAAATGAGGATTGATCTGAGATTTTAATGCCTGTAGTTCCAGCTCTGTAAGTTTTTTCTGGTTCAGCATATCCTGCATAGAGGCTTCCCGTTTGGCCATTTCCCTTTTTCTCAATATCCAACTTATTGAACCTCCCGATAATAAAAATAGTAATATCCAGAACCAGGTTGCTTTCCAGAATGGTGTAGTAATATTAAACGAAACAAGTAATGGTTGTTTACCTGCATTGCCATTCACATCTATTGCCCTTATTTCAACAGCATGTTTACCACTGCTTAATTGAAGTGTTAATGTATTGGCTTCCAGTTTTTGCCAACTATCAGCATCTATACGGTATTGAAAATAATTAAAATGACCGCCCAGTTCAATACCGGCAAAATGTAGTTCAATATTATTCTGGTTGTATTTTAAAAGATAATTATCACTGATAATAGTATCCCTGTTATTGATAACAACGGCCGTCAGGCGCACAGGTATATCAAAACGGGGCAGGCTGATGTTTGCCGGTATGGCGCAAATGCCATTACCGGTAGCACAATACACAGTATCATTGCTGTAAAGCATTTCATTTATGATATTGCTGCTAAGCCCATCGTTTATAGTAAGGTTTTGATAGGTAAAATTATTGGGCGTGTTTATATACCTGATGATGCTGATACCATTGTTTGTACCTACCCATATTTCACCGGGCTTTCCGGTTGTTATACATTTTATACTGTTACTGATGATACCGTTTTCTGTGGAAAATATTTTAACCACATTATCATTGCTTAGCGCCAGCACTCCTTTACTGGCTGTTGCTACCCATACATAATTATCGGCTGATTTGCTTACAGCTGTTATCCGTTCTCCCAGTAAAGGATGTTTTTTTGAGAGTGAATCATCTTTTTTTCTATTATAGTCAAATTTGTAAAGCCCATCGGTACTACCGTGATATATTATATTTGAGAGTGCAACCCCTATACATGTAGTTCTTTTACTGAATGTTGGTAAAAGTTTTCTTTCCCCGGTCAATATATTTAATTCACTCAATCCACCCAACCTGCCTTCAATGATTGTACTGTCATTAAATATGGCTGCAGTTTTAGCATAACTGTTATTTGCAAAAAGCTTCATAACGGAATTAGAAAAATCAATAAATGTTCCGCCTTCACTAAATGTGAATACCTTATTTTGCAAAATAATTATTTTACGCTGCCAGCTATTAGAATTTCCAGAAGGTAAATTGTGAACAATAAAATATTTACCATCTGTCTCCACTACCTGTCCATAAAAATTACCTGCGAAAATGGCTCCATTAGGTTTTTGGGCCAGACTTAAAAAATGGGTATTGTTAAAATTATCGGGAGTTGGAAATGTTTCTATATATTTTTTTTTGTACAAAAGCAATCCTTTATCAACAGTGCTTATCCAGACATTTTTTTTACTATCATTATATAGAGATGTGGGAGCGTAATTACCGCATAACTCAAAAAGAGGTTTCAGGGTTTGTTTATCAAAAACATATATTTTTCCCCTCTGGCTGATTATATTAAAATATGAATCTGTAAATCCACGCCAAAAGACAGGCTCTTTGATTGAAACAGAATCCATTTTACAATGCAGAGGATTGGCTTTAAAAGATGAAAACACATAGTATTTCCCGTCATTAAAATTAGTTAGGTATAATTTACCATCATCTATTACAACATTTATATCTTTTTCCCTTATCACAGTTTTTAAAGACAGGGTGTCTTTAAAAGTATCGTTGCTTATATATCCTATTGAGGGATTTGTATTCTTTGACCCGTTAGCAAAAGCAATAAAATCACTTTCATTATATTTTTGAACAACCAGTGCTGCGCCGTAATCTTTTTTTAAATAGCTTAATATAGTTAATCTCCCTTCTTTAAAGAAAAAAGACCCATATCCATTCCAATACATAACGCCACCATCTGGCAAAGCTATAAGGTATATGGTACCACTACCCTTTACTTTAGCAAGATTCGTATCCTGCTTTGCATTGATGAACCTGTTCTGTACCTCATCAAAATAAGCCGGGCTTTGTTTAAAACAGTTCACCCATATACGGCCGCTATTTTCCTTTACCACATCCAGTACATCATCGTCCGGCAATCCATCCTTAGTTGTAAATGTTTGAAAACGTTTGCCATCAAACCGTGCAATACCGGCATCGGTAGCTACCCATAAGAATCCCTTATTATCCTCCAAACAGGTATAAATATGATTACTTGGTAAACCATCAGCAACAGTAAATGAACGAAAAAGACTATAGCCGCCATTTTGGGCAGCAGCGGAAAATGAAAATGCAGTAAGCGTTAGTAAAAGGGTTAAATGCCGTGTAAGCATTTACTAATATACGGTAAAAGAAGTAAATTGAAAGCGGATACCAACCCCAAACACAAACCTATAGGGTTTGCAGCGCTGCAATGCCGACCGGCAAACCCTATAGGTTTACCGCACCTCCTGCATATCCACCAACCTCTTATAAAATCCATTCTGAGCAATCAAACTACTGTGCGTTCCTCTTTCTAAAATCTTTCTTTTTTGTAACACAATAATTTCATCTTCTATCATAGACACGCTCAGTCCTGAACCTATTACGTCAATTATATGTAACCATGTTCTTTCCGTTGCTGGTTCGAAGTAGCTCAATAGCTGACTCAATTAATTCGTATCGATCTATTATATAACGTGCTATAAAGATTTCCAGAATTTTTTGAAATACCCTGTATACGTAGACAAAGGGTGTTTATAATTTCTTTTAATTCACTAAACTATGATACAAGCGTTCATTGAATTTTTCGGAATAATTCGAAATATTCGGTAGCCCCTAATAGCAAAATAACAGAAGCATGACATAATTTTTTATGAATTTTTCTGGGTAGAATTTCACGTTTACATTAACACGGTGCGAGGTTTTTGATTCTGAACAGTTGAATTAAAAGAGCCATAGCATGAGCAACTAAATTATGCATTTGCAACATTCTTTTGTTTTAGGATACAACATCATTTTTGTTTTTTGATACAACTTTTTTTTGTTTTAGGGTACAACTTTTATCCCATTAAACGATAAAAATAATCATGAATTAAAGAATGTTTCACCAAAATCTCTATGTCACACTATTTCATTGATTAGAAAGGTAATTACTTCCGGGTCAGGACTCTCTGTTTAGATTTTATTATCACAGATTACCCTTGCATAATCAAATTTTATTGCATATTTTTATAATGTTAATCTGAAATTAAAACTCCTATCAAAATTTTTCATTTATTAAAAATCTATAAATATGCCGAGAATCGGAATAGTACCTGATACAAAACCAAAAATGACCGATGCGGAATTAATGAATTTATTAAATTCAAAAGGAATTGAAGTTAACTTAACTGAGCATCCTTTATGGATTATTGGTGTCAGAGGATATTATTTAAGCACCATGGGCGATCCAACTAAAGAAGACAGAGGAATTTATGATGACGCAATTTTTATTTATTCTGAACCAGTTTTCCGTTCTTTTAATGCAAATACTAATCCAGCAAATTATAGTGATAAGAATTTCAGAAAAGAAGGGAAAGGTTATGAAAAGGGTAAAAAAGGCATAGCAACATTACAAACAGGTCTATGGCTGGTTCATAAATTTGCGGATCATGTACCACAAAGCGGAGCTGAGCCCTATTTAGCACTTTGTCAGAGAGGAAGATCTGTAAGTGTCATCAGAGATGGTTTTGATGGAAAAGACTATCCGGATGAAGGAGAATTTGGTATTAACATACATCGTGGTGGATATAACAAAGTTTCGAGTCTAGGATGCCAAACCATTTATCCCGACCAATGGGGCGGAGCCGATGGTTTCGTTACCGTTGCTAAAAATTTAGCTATTGATTTTTTTGGTGATACTTGGAAAAAAGTGTACATCCCTTATGCGTTGATAGAAAGCTAATATAAAAGTTGCCCACGTACAATGTGGAACTCAGATTTCTTGCAATACCTATCGGGCTGTAACGGTATCCTGGTCAGGAAAACTGCTTGGTAATGACGTCAGCTTTAAAGGTTCCTATGATAAGATGATAGACAATAAACTGCGATACCTTTAGAAATAACAATTAGAAAAGTTTAAACAATTAATTTTATGGACTTGATAAGAACCTTTACTGAAAGAATCACTTTTGTTCCTTACAATTACGAATACGTTTTTCCGGTTCCCCAAACTGACAGGAACCTTGTTCAGGATCTTCTCCTCTCAATCCATGGCTCCCCGGCACCACACCATCCTGGTGCTTTTGTAGGCATTAGCTGTAATGATGTAAGATTTTATGCAGATGGCGTTGATCTCACTGCATCTTTTATTCAAAGTCTTAAGAAAATAATATCAGAATCAGACCAGGAGCTGCTTAAGTCACAATATGCTTCAGCGCTTACCAAATGGCTTGAACTTGAAGAAAAACTTGGGGCCGCTTATGGTACTACTGATCTGGCAAAGGAAAAAGGAATTGCCAAACAATTTATTGAAACATCTCCACTCAGTGATAACCTTAATAAGCTTGGCGATGTGAAAGGAGGAGGCTGGGGAGGTAATCTACATATCTTTAATTTCCTTTATCGTGATATTTCCTTAGCACCGGTTTCGTTGGTGAATGTAGTACGCATGCACAATGCAACTCAGCAAAACCAGATAGAACCGGATAAGATACAAAGGCTCTATTTTTCAAGCGGCCCATGCAGGTTGTTCGACTCAGCATGGACACCTACAAATATACCTGTAGGTAGCCTTAATTGCCTCTTAGAGATCAGAGTACATAACCTGCTGGAAGACCGGGTGGAAAAACTGGAAAAAGATTTTCAAACAATGCAGGATGAAATTACCACAGCCATCATGTCGATTGATGAAAAAATAAAAACTGAAGTAAATCCAAGGTTGAGAGAACTAAAAACCGTAGTTGACAAAGCAGCAGTAAATATAGGGGCAGCACAAAATGAATTGAAGAATCACCAGACCCAGCTAAAGGTATTAGACGATACTACCAAAGAAATTAAAAAAGCAGTTGAAACAATTTAAGTTTATGGCAGATTTTGATACTTGGATAAAGGAAACAAAAACACAGTTAACTGCACTTAATAGTGCAATTGATAATAGCAACTCTGAAATGAATGGCTCTATAACAAAACTTAAAACCTTTCGTGACGACACAGGTAATATTTATACTAACCTTAAAACCACCAGTTCAACGATGGGTAATTATTTTAGAGCAAATGAAAACCTCAGATCTGCCTTATCCACACTTGCCTTTATTGGACACGACGCTGAAACGATCATCGACGTGTCGTATTTTTTGAAAAGAAGCGGAATCGACCTCAGTCGGATACTTTCAGAAGATATTAACCAGGAAGAAATACAAGTGAGCCAGAATGGAACAGCCAAGTTAGTTGATTCCAGCGATGCATGTAGTACAGTGAACGACGGCTATCTTGGTATAGTTATTCCATTAAAAATTACAGTATTGGGCCAACAAAAAATGGTGGACCTGACAGCTAGTATCTTCCTGAATCATAATGATTATGAAAGTAAAGCTCTCATTGTCCAACTAAGCCATAATGCTACATATTGTCCCGAGAATGCATTCAACCTTTCAACCGGCCTAAAGTTTCTCAATTTTACGCAACCTATTATTGAATCAAGATTGCAGAACTATGGTTACAATATGGGAGATATTACAATCGGATCAAGGCCAACCATTTTATATGGCGCCAGCCTAAACAAAAAATTTCTCCGCATTTACATCTCCTTCGGTTTTAAAGGAAAACGAAAAATGCCTGTTTTAACTGGTCCGCTATTGGGTTTCGACGTACTTATTAAACTTGGAAACGACTTTATCAGGGATGCGGTAGCTGCTGAAATATCGCGTCTTGGATTAAGCATTAGCTCGGGGCCTATATACAACAGTCCATCCTCATTTTCGCTCTCCATCCAATATACGTATAGTGATTCGATCAAGATTGGCTGTGTAACTATCGGATATAAAATAGTTGTTGAAGCAAAAGTGAATGTGGTTATTTCTGTATTAAGGCGAAGTAAGATCATTATGCAAGTTGATAAATTAACAGAACCTCAAATAGTTGAGATAACGGGAGATTGGATTCCCGGCATAGATCTTATTAAAAAAGTAACCAACCTGTTTTTGAGCCGTTTTGAAAAGGCGCTTGATTTTACCCAGACATACTCGGTTGAGCAAAACCAAACATCCATGAGCCTGGAGTTAACACCTCAATTCCTAATTTTAAAATTAAACATGTAAAATGTCAGATCCTTTAGTAGTTACATTTCCGGGTAGTGCGTTTAAAGCACAGATGCTATCATTGCAAAAGATATTAGCTAACACTGTGAAGCGACAGGAGGTGCTTCCGATATCTGTAATAATGAGCTATGTGAACCTTACAGCATCAAACTTCAAGCTGAATCAAAAACTTATTGAGCGTGGGAATCTGATACCCAAAGGGAATATATTAAGCAATGAGTATACGTCCACGTTATATGAAAGGTTATACGATACCGGAGAACAGTTAAAAGAGATATATCTTCAGTTCCCCAAAAAAGTCAAAATTAAAATTACTGAACCTGCTGCCAATGAGCTCATTATGGACTTTACAGCAGGCAGTAATGTAATTGTAATCGCAAAAGGTTTGCCGGAAAGTACTGGCCTGTCTGAAAGCTTTATTATGGAAAGTATTAGATTTCATTCAGATGGAAATGAGACCATCCTTAAAGAAGAATTTGGAGACGGCATTATTAAAATTCTTGTTGATTATACCAAGCCAATGGATTCGCGGCTTCTTGTAAAGTATGAAGGTAATTCATTTAAATCGCGCTTCTTTAATACTGTGGCTACCACATTAACCGATGATCCATGCTGTCCTGGCGGCCCTGTGACGAGGCCAAGGGAAGGCAGGGGAATAATTGATATACATGTAAAAATTATTTATCCACTCTCTATTCCTTTTCAAACACAGGTAGATCACGCCAATGTATGGTTGGATGCTTATAACCTAGAGATCCGGGTAAAGTCAGTAACTAATCTGCAACATCTCACTCAATTTCAAACGCTTGATTTGCGTTTGGCAAACCCAAGTCAATCATGCCTACGTGGTCAGACTTCACTTGAGCAAAACGACCTTTATAAAAATTACAGGGGACCGTTACCGGCTAATGAAATTGCTGTATATTTTGTGCATGATACTATTCCTGCTTATGGCGGTTGTGCATCTTACCCTCCAGGTTTTCCGAGTGCAGTATTAACCACTTCCATAAATAATTACGTCCTCCCCCATGAACTTGGTCATGTGCTCGGATTAAACCATGTTAATAACGACTACCAGATTATGACTCAAAATAACCTTTCAGGGATTATTTCGCCACCTCCTGACCTTACAGGAAGTGAACTTGATACGATCTGGCAGAGTCCATATTTAAAAATTATTAAATAAAAAAAATGACTAAACAAGAAATAACTGAGGCCTTGCTCGCAACTGAGCCTGCTTATCAAGAGCTGGCAACAAGAGTTACAAATTCTGATATACTTTATGCCTTATACTCAGAGACAGATAACATCAATCTGAAAAACAGGGTAATAAGCCTTTTGGTGATGCAGTCTCATGCTGATCTTTCTTCTTTTCTTGCTGGTGCTTTTGAACAGGGTGATCTAGCGGTAAAAACTACTGTTGTTGCCAATCTAAGTTCATTGCCTGATGTGATTTTGAACAGCTCAAGAATACAATCAATATTGGCAAAAGCATTAACGCTGGATGATGTTGGTTTACTCAAATTCGCTATCAAGGTAATAAAAAGCAGGGATCTGCAACAGTTTCACTCATCCCTCAACAGGATCAGTGAACAAAGTTCTAATGAATATCTCCGTACATTAATTAACAGCGGCTGATGTGTATATATGTTTAGCAAAATCAGGAGATATAATCTATTATATTCAGTAGGAATTGTTGCCTTTCTTATTTCAATGTTTCTCTTTTTGAGGATAACGCAGAAGCTTTTTTTATCCTCCCTACTGAGCATATTATTTGTTGCAATGCTAGGCATTGGTGCCAGGTTTGAAAACTGGATATCGTTATTCACTAATCGCAAACATGCCAACAATAACATGTTACCCAATTGGACCACTGCAGCTTTATTTACCGTCACAGTGTTTTACATTATAGGCTTGATCAGTAGCTCAATCCCAGTAAGCTTGCTTATGTTTACAGTCGCTATTCTATTAAATGCAGTATATGCTCTGGCTAAGATAAGGTGTTGGATATTGGGCTGCTGCAGCTCAGAAAAATATAAGTTTCCTGTTCAGGTGATAGAAAGCATTATTTACCTTGGTTTTGCGGTTCTACTTATTGCTCTTAAAGATAACACGAAAACAGGCATGGTGGTGTTTGCTTTTTTCTATCCCCTCAGTAGGTTTTATTTTCATAGCATTAAACAGTTCGCTATTTCGCGTTTTTTCATATTTGCAAATATTACTATCGCCATAATATATGGCATCTCGGGGTTTCAATCGATTGGAAAATTTTGAGATATCCATAATCAAAAAAATGGTTTGGCAATACATGTAGTACACCCAACAAAATTGTTTGTGCAAATGGGCTTAACGATTTATTAAAATTTGAAAGGAAAATTTAAATATATTTTGAACCCTTTATTTAGCATATTCGATCCAGGAATAACAAAAATGGGATTTAATTAATTTTAGTTTCACTGAATAAAATGTTTTATTAAAACTATTGATCTTACGGCATTTTGAAAGATGGTCAGAACCCCAACGCAATTCTTCCAAATTTCATAGATTTCCCCCTAGGTTCGATATACGATTACCCCCCAGT
This sequence comes from uncultured Chitinophagaceae bacterium, assembly GCA_963715585.1. Taxonomy (GTDB): domain Bacteria; phylum Bacteroidota; class Bacteroidia; order Chitinophagales; family Chitinophagaceae; genus Ferruginibacter. The sequence continues at coordinate 2,956,403 of OY970254.1, forward strand.
CCTGAACCCCTGCCTATAATAGCATATAAACGAAATATTTCCACTTCTATTAAACCATTACTCAACATTGTACTCAATGACGGGTTTCCATACATTCCGGAATATTTCGAAAAAGTATTTAATTATAGATACCCCATTTATTATGATTCTGAAATAATTCGGAATATTACCATTCCTAGAAAAACAGGCAGTTTCTATAATACATACCTGGCTAGTCTAAATGAAATAATCCGGAATATCCCGGATTATTTCATTACCATTATGTTTATTACTTCGCCTGGCGAACAATTATTTATCATAAATAACATAAATGAAAATCGGAACAATTAATATAGACTGGTTCAAAAAATCAAAATCATTACAAAGTTTAATTATTACAGAATTAAATAAACAGGATTTTGATTTTTTAATAATTACGGAGAATATCTTTTCATTTAAATATAATGAAAATCATTTCCATTATCATACCACCCCTATTCCCACAGATAGAAAATTTCAAGAGTTGAATTACGGGGAATATATAAAAGGGGAAATACCAGTGAGAACAAGCATTTATAGTAAACATCTATCAATATCTCAAATAGAAACAATTGACCCTTACACATCGCTTTGTCATAAATTTATTATAGATGGAAATGAATTATGTATTTACGCCACTATTATCGGCACCTATGGAATAAAATATCAAAAAGAAATAGCTCACCCTGAGCTTGATAATTTTAAAACTGATATTCAGCATATTTTACCTTCTAACCAAAATATGGTTATAGCTGGTGATTTCAACACTTCATTTTATGAAGAGGAAAGGCGGCAATTATCTGTTATACAAAGCAGATCTGAGATCATAAAATTTACAGATCAATTTAGCATATTACGAACTACCGAAAAGCTAAGAGAAACTATAGACCATATATTTATTTCAGAAAATTTGTCTACCCAAGCATATATTACTACGGCAACTTTCTTAGCAGATAATATTCTTAAAGATGAACCTCATCAGGGCATTTTTTTAGACGTGAATTTAAATAGTTAGTCAATGATGTTAATCCATTACCCAAATGAATTAACATAAAACAACGCCCATTATTTTTTCGGAATATTCCGAAAAAATATATATTCCCCATAGCAGCTATTAATATTTAAATGGCTTTTCTGTATTGCATTTATTACTTCTTCAGTATTATTCGCGATAATTTCGAGATATTCTGCATTCTTTAAAACCAACTAATTACATAAAGAGATTGTCATATTGCAATCATTAATTTTTCTGGCATTTTCTGGAATATTCCTGATTTAAGAGTAAGTCGTAGCAATTATCTATTATTTCCATTGGAGAAAACTAATAAACTATTGAGGAGTGTTTATTATCAATTACCACTCCATCGATAAGCGATCAGCGATCCCTTTTTTGCAACACTATAATTCAGGCATATCACATTTTATGGTAACCTTAAAATAGTAGCCCAAAGGGCAACCCACTTTTACAATTGCCTAAAAAGTTTTTAACGAGGAAAATTGTAATAGTACGTTGGTTTGGCATATCTACATGCTGACGACGAATGACGAACACCGCTTTACCGGATTTTGCTGCAGAATGTAATGAGCGCAGCAAAGAACAGAAAGTGGCGTAGTTACACCAATTTTCACAAAGCTACTTTGGAAGCTTCACATCCTTACAACAATCCGAACAGCGCTTTACCGGAGTAATATACTGCAGACACTCTTCTTCTTTTTTCCTGTTTTTTAATTTTACAATCACGGTGTATTCTTTATCAGCATCTAATAAAATAGTTGAAATGTAAAAGCTTGATGAAGGATAAGGTAAGCTGTAAAGCAACCGCTGATTATTTAGATCATTAACCGGTGCTATGTAAATTTCATAAACTGTTGCTGTGGTATTATTATATGTTTGTGTGATTGTAAACTTTAGTGTATCTCCGTTATAGCAACTATCTCTTTTTGTTTTGTTGAGCCATTGCAACCCAAAGCAGGTATTTTTATTATTGCTTTGTTTTTGGGGTTTGCAACCACCAAAAACAAAGCGGATGCCAATTGTAGGTATAAGCGTAAATGTACTTTGCTGTTTTGTTTCTATCTCTTTTGAATTGATAAATTGTTCATAAGCCAGTTGCCCGTCTGTATTGGGTGGCATTTTTTTGTAAGTGGTAACCTGCGCTGCTTTGGCGTACTGTGCTTTTACACCCAGAGTTATACCCAGGCAGGGCTTTATGTAAAATGTATTTTGCAGAGTAAACTGTGCAAGTGGTGTTGTAGATTTACCTTCTACATTCCGGTAAACGGAGGTTAATGCATTTGCCTGATAAGGGTTACGCATGGACAGTGTATTTGCTCCCTGCTTTAAATGTTGTATGCCGCCACCGATGCCCAGTTCAAACATATTCTTACCGTTATTACTGTACTTAGTGTAGCTAAAATTTACAATACCATTTAGTAGTGTTGATTGACGATAGTTGCCGAATGAATCGTTTTGGATATAGGCCCCATAAATCTTTTTTATGTTTTGCTTTAAATTAAAAATACCATACTGGCCTTCTAAACTGATTGAAAATTTATTGCTCATTTTTTTCTTCAGCTCCAAACCAAATTGCTGGCTGAAGTTTAGGGGCTTACCGCTGTAAATATCTTTGGACAAAAATTGTATGGGCATGCCGATGGTAGGCAATATTTGAAAAGGCTTTTTATTTTGCTGAGCTTGTATAGGAATTGCTATTAAAAAAAACAAAAAGGTTGTTAATAGTAATTTTATAATCTTAGACTTTTTCATTTTTTTTAGTTTGTTACTTCCTACTTGTTGTTGGTACGCTTTATTCCCTGCTTGACCTACACACCAACAACGGCGGAAGGAGGAAAAATCCTAATTACAACTTATTCAAAACTCCATTCATAACTGTTTGTTAATATAGTATTTTTACTATAAATCTTAACAGCTTGAGGTGCACTCAAAGGGCTATTTGGAAGAGGTCCCATCTTTTGTATTGCCTGTTCAAATGCCCCGCCCGGACGCATATAGTTAAAAAATCCTCCTACGTATGGTCCAAATTGATTAATTAATACAGATTTGACTTTTAAGTTATTTTCAGCATCAACCTGTTCTTGACTAGGGTTAAAGAATTTCTCATTTCTTTTATAATCTTCCATACTTTGGACAAAATACTTGGCTTTATATTTAATTTTAGAATTTGAGTACTTCTCAGGTAATTTTGATTTAGCTACTTCATCCTTTTTTAGCTGTTCGTTCTCCTTTTTTTTGTTATCGTTAAATACATTTTGGTTTACAAGTGTAAAACTCTTCTGTAATACTTCTACATAGCTTTCCTTTTTATTTTCTTTTATTTTTTCATTGCACATTCCTTTAGCTTCATTTTTATTGTTACCTGAATTTTGGCGTGGTGCGTCTGGCTTTGTTTTATTATTTTCTTCCAAACCGTCTAAATCAATAGACTGCATCGGAGTGTTGCTTGCGAATTGATAAGGAGTTAATTCTGGATACTTTTCGGTTAAAGGGTCAACACTCAAAAATTTACATAAAGCAGGATTATAAATTCTAAAACCATAATCCTGTGTACTTGTTTCGTCTTCATTTTCTTTTCCATTAAATCCATATCTAAACTTAACATTATTCAATGCATACTTCCTATCCGGCATCGCCATACCAAAAGCATAATAATCGGTAGCGGTAAGTAAGGTGGCGGCACTATTACCGGCAACAATTGATTTAGCATCGCTAACAGTAGCCAGCACATTGCCCAAATGGTTGGTTAGTTCGTATTGGGTGCTGTTGCGGGTTGTGAAAATGCCGCGTTGTGGCATATTAAAATTTACAGCAGGTTTATAGATACCCAACCGGCTGCTACCGTATATGTGCTGCTCTGCCCAATGCAGGTCATCGTTCTTCATTTCATAAATGGCCAGTGTGTTGCCCTGGGCATCCCGTACGTAATATTGAGTAGTTCCTGAAATACCTGCATTACCGCTCATTACAGTCTTTTTTATCCGGTTGCCTAAAGCATCGTAATTGTACAAAATATCTTTACCACCTGGTTTTTTAATTTCAGTTATCTTATTCTGTACATTCCATTCAATGCTTAGTCCTTCCTGTGAATCTTTGATCAGGTTACCTATTGCATCGTAATCATAATTATTTACAGGCTGATCTTCTATGTCTGTTGGCTCTGTTGTATTTCCCACTGCGTCCATTACATAAGCCAGTTTATTGGTTGCGTCTGTTGCGGCCGGGTCTCCGGTATATGATGTGCCATTTGCGTTATAATAAACATATTTTAAATCGTCCATAGCGGGTGTGGTAACTGTACCGTTGCGTAAAAGCCTTTGTATATTTCCATTGGGGTTAAATTCCAGTTGCATGGTATAGGCATTGTTGGCTATAAGAGTGCCTGTACTAAAATCAAAGGCTTCCTGTTTTTTTATACGGTTTAACTGGTCGTATTTGTAATGCATACCCAGGCCACCAAAAGGCTGCAGATTGGTGTACATGCTACGGATATTTCCATTGTATAAGTTGGCTGCTGTGGTATGGTAAGGGCCGGTTTGTAAACTGTTAATGGCTGCTGGTATATAAGTCTGTCCATTAGCTATAGCGGTATAATCATCTTTATGGTAGCCAAGCCAGTAGCTGAATACATCTGGTGCGGTGTTTATATTTTGCGCCTGGTAACCTGTTGGTGTTGTATTTCCATTATCTCCATCCTGCCCTATATCTGCTCCCGGATCAGTAGCATTACCATTTGCTCCTTTTATCCAGCCCTGTAATGTGTAAGCCATATCTATACCCTGCACATGATCGGTGCCATATTCTGTTCTTGCAAACGGACCATGCCTGTAATAAAAATAACGGGCATCGTTTTCCCAAACCAAGCCATTGGTACTGGTAAATACTTTGGTGAGTTTATTATCGGCATTGTATTCATAGCGGTAAAAAAACTGGTCGGCATTGCCGGGCTGGTAATTTACCTGATTCACTTTGCCGCTTACCAGGTCGAACTGGTAATTGATATGCCTGCTCTGGGTTTTTATATTGTTTGGGTTGGTACCAAAATCAGAAGCGGTACCAAAGTCCTGCAGCAGGTCGGTTACATTACCAGCTATGTCGTAACTGTAGTGGGTGGCGTGCTGGTAATCGTTTAAGGGCAGGTCGGTATGCTTTGCAAAATAAGCTACTGTGCCGATGCGGTTGCGTAAGTTTTGCTGGAGGTTGCTACCAAAGGCAATATCAATTTTTGGCAGGAAGGCTTTATCGTAAAAAGTTTTGGTTATTTCTGACCGGGATGTAATACTGATTATACTGCTCCAGTTTATATAGTCTGCAGCAAAAGATTTTAGATTTGCCGAAGTAGTTGTTAGGGCAAGATGATCGAGTACACCCACTTCTACTGTTCTGCCCAGCTTATCATAAGTGGTATAACTTGCTTTACTGTTTCCTGCTACGGGTATTTTTTGTTGGGCATTCTGGCTTATTGCAATGCGGCCCAGGTCATCATAAAAGAATTCGCTCTCGCCGGCATCGGGTGTTTTTTGCCATACCACAGCATTTAAACTGTTGTGGCGATAGGTAGTGGGCATAATATGCGGTGGCACAAACGGCGCTCCATTGATGCTGTTGCGGCTTGCGGTAACAGCATTCAGTTCCGCTTGTGTGGTAAATGGTTTTACACCTGTTGGAGGTACTGTTTGCACAAGATTACCGCTTTGGTCGTAATAATATAAGGTATAATGGTACTCGGCATCATTATAATCCATGCTGAAAGTTTCGATGGATTGCATACATTTTGCGTAATAGCCATTTAGTATAGCATTAAAAACTGAATCCCTGTAACTGGCAAAAGCTTCTGCAGCTTGCTGGGTGGCAATATCTTTTTGTATGCTATCGCAGGAGATATAAGGCATTTCGGGTGATGGTAAATTGGCATCGCAGAGGCCGTTGCAGCCGCAGACAGATTGGGGGATATAGCGGGAAGAAGAAGTTGCGGTAGTATCTCCTCCGGCTCCCGAAGAAATACCATTACCTATGCATAGCATTTTAATATTGTCAATAGCTATCTCGTCTAATTTATCTGACCTCACCTGTACGCAAAGGATAGTAATCTTTACTGAACTACTGTTATTACTGTTCCATATAACAGAAAGGGACTGCGGGTTTTGCCAGTTAAGCGAATAAGTATTAATAGGTTGATTATTTATTTTCAATTGCAACTGCATAGTTCTGTCTATAATAACCCTTGCATCAAAAGATATTTTGTATTGCCGGCCGGCAATAACAGCGGCGGTTTTTTCAAATATGATTTGGCTGTTTACTCCCGGATGGGTAACCATTGCCTTACTAGGCAGGCTTGTATTATTAACAGGATAATATTGCTGTATGGTGTAGCGGTTTACTGCAGCCGGGGAAGTACTACTTAATCCCAGGCTGGTAACAAATACTGCGGGTGTTTCAAAGTCAATTATAAATGGATCTGTACATTTTTCTTCTGGTTTTACATCACAAAGCTTTTGCCACCAGCCTTTAGTTCCAGGGGGTGTTTCAGGACTTAGTTTTCCATTTTTCATAACCTTTGATACGATATAGCATTGATCATTATATTTTACAATATCCCCAAGGTTATACCATTTTATATTGCTATAAACAGAATCGCATTTACAATCATTGTTCACTTTAGGAGGCTCCGGTGCTTTGCCATCACAATAAAAAACATCGCAGGTACTGGTAAAATTTAAAACTGTTTTATAGGCACCATCTACCATGATGTGTAATTTGGCGTGGCGATAATCCTGTATTTCCAGACAGGTTGGGAATATTTCTGCAGTTTGCCAATTGATTGCAGTATCTGCATTGAAAGATATACGGCAGCCCACATTATTTGCAGGGGTTCCAAAAAATATACTGTTTTGATTTATTACAACAACCGGGTTGATCATGGAGCCAAAAAGCCGTTGGCGTAGTGCGCCGGTTAGCCCTATTACTGCATCCGGACTTATATATGCACCGTTGTGTATCCATTTCTGACTTTGTATATGCCATATCATCATTTTAAAGGCATCCAGTTCGGGGCAGGTGGGGCAGGGAGATTTTAAAGAGTCTGATTGGATATAGTTTGCCTGCTCCTGTGGTGTCATGTTATAAATTGATTCGGTTGGATCACCAACTCCTGGGAAATCAATATCGTTTATGGTGGTAAACCGTTTGGTTGCCGAAGCGTAATAATAATTATTGTTATTGTTACAGGCAGTTGGAATAATGTGAGTGAAATTATTATTCCAGATGGGAGGTGGGCAAACGTTATTGCCTGTGCCACAACCAATATAATTGTTGGGGCAACAGCCGGTTGCATTTAGTACATATTCATCTCTTGCCCGTTGCGTATACTCCTGTTTTATTGTAAAATAAAGGGCTACAAATTTCTGCCATTCTGCATCATCATTTATTCCATCACCCCAGGTGGCGGCACAATTATTAATATCATTGCCGGATGGACAGTTTGCTAAAAACAAAGCCATTTTTTTAATTGTATGGTTTTGCCCGGCACCGGTAAAGTCTAAAAACTTAGCTTGTATGCCGGATTGGATGGCTGACACATTCATATTAGGGCTGCTGGGTGGAGCTACCATCTGTGCATAGTAATAATCAAAAGCGTAGAAGTTATTGATACCGGTTCCGCTAACATTTGTAGCGCCGAATATGGTTTGCGCTTCTGCGAATGTTTTGGCATTCATTAGTTTTGTATCGAAATCATTACCGGCCTGTACAAAAGGCAGGTTGCAGTATTTTAAATAACAATATTCTGGATGCAGGGACAATAATTTTCCACTTAAATCATCGGGCCAGTTGTTGAATAATTGTTGTGCCAAAGCACCGGAACTCAAATAATTAATTAATGTGCGGGTTGGTTGTCCCGGCAAGTTTACAGGAATGTTTTGAATGGTAGCAGGATCAGCCAACTGAATTGCTTTAAACGATACATTGTTTACGTTAAAAACAGATACCGGGCTATATCCTAAATTTATGTTCCCATTATCATCCTTATAAACCGCATATTGCCCACCGGGCCTTAAATCATTAATCATGCTCATTCTTGCAATATCGCACTGAGTAGCCATTTGGGGGTGGCACCAAAGACTGTCGCAAGCCTTAGCTGCCTTTGCAATAAGGGCGGCTGTTTCGGCAGCGTTTGATTCAGCCATACAGGCATCGCATGCCTCTTTACAGCGGTTGGTATCCCTGTTGTTCCAGGCTTCATTATAAAAATCATCAAAGGTTTTTAAGCAGGTATTGTTGGGGTCATTTAAAATACTGTCGGCATATTTTTCGGCAACTTCTTTATTTACTGTTAGTTTTTTGGTAATGGTATAACTTCCTACATCCAGTGTAACATCAAATGGGATAACAATTTCTGCACCCGCATCCAGGCATAAAAAATTAAGATTGGTTAAGTTGCCAACAGTTGTTTTATTCTGGTATTTAATTTCACCACACTCATCTTTTATCAAGGTAATTTCCAAATCGTATATACAATCCAGGCAATAGTTTTTGCCTGAACAACTGAGAGCCTGGTAGGTATTTTTATTTAAAGCATAATTAAATTTATACAATGCTCCATTGCCGGAAACAGTAAAGGCCTGGCTGTTGGTTATTGAATGGTCCTGTTCATTTACCATATCTGTACCCGAAATTAGATCAACAGTAAAAGAAGCTGAAGCATTGCTTCTTAATGGATCTAGACTTTCAGGAGTTTCCCCGGCCAGTGCCGTTGCAATGGTTTTCCCATCCAGATCTACATAACTTACAGAAACCTGACCATTGGGATCTACCACCATATTTTTTTGATAAAACTGTGCATAGCCCACATTGGTGCCAAAAAGATAATCCAGTTTAGGCTGGTCGGGTTTAGCATAAAAATATTTGGTGTCGTGTTTTTGATACGTATTATTTGCTGTGTTTCCCGGTTGAAAAACTTCTCCCACATTTCCCTGTCTTACTACGCGGTCGGTTGCATCGGGCATGTAGGTCACCCTGGTAAAAGGGTAGCCATTAGCATCGGGTATAAAGGCATTGAAAGCAGTTTTATTTGGATTAGAAGATGAATAATAATTACCTGCCCCGCTATTTTTGCTTAATGGACCTATGTTAAAATCGCCGCAACCATTTGGATTCAGTATATCAAAATCACTATAACCGTAAGGCTGTCCCTGTTGGTTTCTGTTGAAATTTGCATAGTACTTTATAGCAGGAAGGTCAACAGGTGCCGGTAAAATATTTATGGCAGGCCTGCCCTGCCGGTCATAAATTGTTTCGGCAACTATGGTATTTTTTTCGGTGCTGGTGCTGGTTACAGTTTGCCGGGTACGCATGGTACCATCCATATATTTTACAACGGTTTTGCTTTTGCCTTCTTCGGCGAATGTGGTTACGGATTGCCAGTTCATTTGGTCACCTGCATGCACCAGGTTACCTGCGATTTTAAATTTATAGGGATACGATAAAACATTGAAAACCTGGTCGGGATTATTGCCCCCGGTGTTGTTTGGAAAAGTGCCGAAAAACAGTCTGTCCAAATTGCTTCCGGCCATTCCATACCCCCTTATTCTATAAAGTAAATAACCATGTTCCATAACCATAGGAATGGTAAATTGATTATTTGTCAATAGAATTCTGGTACTGTTATTTTTGAATGAAAAAGTCAATTGACCCGCAGTAACAAACCCTGCAGTTGAATTAATATCTCCATAGTCATCCACAAAAGTATATTCCAGTTCATATCCTTCCTCTACGGGAAATGGAGAAATCCATGAAAGTGTAAGTTCATTATCGTTGCTGTTGTAAGAAGTTAGTATTGGAGGGGTATACGAGGTAGTATTGCTTCCGGGATTATTAAAAATGTCAAGATAATTATATACTCTTTCATGTTCTGTAAAAGTTTGTATCGAAATAAAATCCTTCTGTATTTGCGAGGGACTTCCATTATTTATTATCAATGCATTTGAAGAAAAGCTGACTTCAAATTTATAAGCATCATCTATCAGCGCAATATCAACATTTTTGTATTTTGCTCCCGATACAGGGCTGTAATCTACCTGCAAGGTTTTAATCATTGAATGAGGAATATTGGGAGTCGTCCCTTCCAGATAGTAGGTAATATTTACCGTAATAGTTGCGGTAAATGCACCCAGTAAAGGTGGGATAGTTTCTGTGTTCAGGAAAAATTTTACATAACTCTTCAGGCTTATGTTTTTATAATTAATGTGAGTTCCAAAAACCGAGGACTTACCATTTGTAACACTGGAATTTAATATTATTGGTTGACCAAGGCCATTTACCCATGCATTTCCTGATACCAGGTTGCTGGAATAGATATCTTTTCTGGCATATAACGCCTGTGTAATTATTAATAAACAAGCAAGTATTGAAAATATTTTTTTCATTTAATGTTTGTTTTAAAAACTATTGTTTGAATGAACCAAAGTTTACTTCCTGGATAGTGACGATACCTTTTTCGGTTTCCTTCTTCACCCGCTTCAATTGTTTTTGCTGATCGTATTCGTAAAAAGTAGCAAAGTTGCTTTCGTCAAGAATCGCCATCAGCGAATAGTCTTTGTAACTATATACATAAGATTTCATTATTGCATCAGCCGGGTAAATGCGTATATCATCGTAGTTACAATTTGGTGCATACTTTATTGTAAGCCCGCTAAATGTTCCATTTGGCGTAGACGGTGCTGTGAACTCCAGTTCCATATGTTGCCAACCATCAATGATCTGGCCTTTGGGTGAACAGGTAACATTGCCAGGGTTGCCATTGGGGACAATAGTAACATCTGCCTGGGTATAATCCAAAGTTGTATTGTTGGCATTGTTTTGTTTTACCCATGCTGTAAAAATGTATTGCTTACCGGGTACCAGAGACAATGATTGAATAGCACATTCTTTTACGATAATGGTATCTGCTTCCATTTTAGCCGTTAGCGCTACAGGCAATAAAATCTGTTGATAGCCGGTAACCTGAGTTTTCATGGAATAATAGCCGGTATGGGCAGTAGTATTATCGAGCAGGGATGTATTGAATATTGGCAGCTGGAAATGATTGGTATTACAATTATCCCTTTGCTCTTCAAAATTTTCAAAGAAATTTTCAAAATAGCGGGCATTATTGGTAACAGCGTAAGTTTGACCATCAATATTACTGGGCTGGCCGCTGCTGAAAATCTTTAACGGATTATAAGATTCAACAGGTTTTGTTTTGTTATCAATATAGCTGAGGCGGCTTGTATACTGCCATTGGGGATTAGCCGTTCTACTCCATACTATTCCTCCTGGTGCAGGGTTATTCCAAAACGGATCAAACAGCGTAATTGTACCGTCTTTCCTCAATACTGGATTGGAATTATTTTGATTTCTGTCGGCTACAAATTTATATGCAGCCAGTTGTTGCCAGGGGGCAAGTTTTTGAAGATTAAGATCAGTAAGCAAATAATTATTTCCACTTGCCTGATTGCAGGTATTGCAAGTTAATTTAAGTGAAATTTTGTTTGTGAATTCAAACGCATTTGCGTCTATAACATTTGTACCGGCAAAAATATTTAACACGTTACCATTGTCCGGATTTATCAGAGATGTGGTACTTCCGATGGATGTTGTGGCAAGATTTTTCCTGCCAGAGCTTATGATCTTAAAATCTGTATTATTACTTAAAATTGTGGCTGGAGCATACAACGAACTGGCATAAAACGAATTTGCATTTTGAATTACATATTTTGTACCATTGGCTGCCACTATATCTCCAATTTGCAATCGGGAAGCAGGGAAACTATTACCATTACCACCTGCGCTGATATTATCGCTTGCCATACCCATGCCACTGTATGCCCAATGCGCCGGGTAAGTAAAATTATATACCGGGTCTTTGAACTCGTTGATAGTTTGGGTGAGCAAAACAGCCCCGGTCTTTTCATCCCACAACTCATTCTTTGTATAAATTCTGCTTCCTTTATCAACTGCAATTACACTATCCAATATCCCTTGCGTTCGAATATGTTTAGTAATAGAAAAAGATGCATATTGTTTTTGTTCGTAAGAAAAATCGGGCCAAAATGATGGCACAATAGTCGGCACTGCTGATATCATCTGAAAATCTAAATTACCGTGTACACTGCCTGAGAAAGATTCTGTTTCAAAGCTTCGTACATCGCCAAAAGTTTGCGTTTCAACACCAAGCAGTTTTAGGTTCTGGTTTTGGTTTTGTATATTTCCGTTTTTATCTACTGATCTTACTTTGTTAAATAAATTACCATTTTGGTCAGTTTTATATTTATAATATTTCCCGCTTATTAAATTTTCACTACTCCCATTTTTGACTCCAAATACCTCTTCTGATTTTGGCTTGCCCTGCATATCGTTGGTTATTACCACATAACCCTGTGTAGCAAGCATATAATCAAATGAGATGTTTTTTAATAGGCTAAAACTAATCTTTGGTTTTCTTTCCATTTCCAACTGAGTCTGATCAACTTTGCAAGGAAAATCATAAAATGTATAGTATTTATTAATGGTATAGCCAGTACCCTGTTGTGTTGATGGATTGGCAATTGGGTTCTGGGTTGTTTTTACTTCGCTATAGTTAATGTCTGCCGATGGGAAAAGCGATTCGCCAAATGGTGTCATAATAAATTTATTATCATCCGGCATCAATACATTTTTTTCATTGAAAAAAACCGGTTGTTTCCAGGGGTTTTCCTCACCTCCAATTTCCGGTTCATAGGATGCAACACCGGAACTTATCAAAACACCATTTTGTTCCTTTTTGTAATCATATTTTATCGTATAGCTGGCATCGGGACTGGCTGACATTGTACTCCAATTATCGTTGATGGTTATTTGCTTTACCCTTGCTCCATTTCCGCCTATTTTACAATTGGTTGGTTCATAAAGCCTGATGTAAGATTGATCGGGTACAAAATTCTGTGCTACAAACTTATTTTGTAATACTTGGTTTGGATTTGTTTGCATTATTGTTTTAACAATATTACCAACCGGGAAAAATAAATCAGCCAATGCCTTTCCTTCTTCTTCTGTTGATAAAGCGGGATCTGCATCCATTCCCAATAAAATCCTTGGGTAATTGTTTTTAGTAAACTGCCACGCAGTTTTAGCTATCTGATTAGCATTTAGTATGTTGGGGAATTGAGTATAAGTTGTTCTAAGTTCTACATATCCATATTCATAGTTACCACTGGTTCCAATTAGTAAAGCCCCGCAATCTTTCACGTCCAAAAAAACCGGAATATCCTCTTTATCGGTACCGTTGGGACCAAGACTTACTCTGAATTTTCCATACAAATTGGCCGGTCTTGTACTGCTATTCTGGCTTGATATGATATTGCCATATTTGGAGTCCAGGTTATCTGTGAGGTAATCTGTCTTTACAAAATAATTTGCTGCACCCGGGCTTACTGTACCTGGTATCTGTTTTTTTAGTTTAAAAATTACAAAATTATGTGATTGACCTCCGGCATGATATAATTGTGTACCGGTTAGAGTCAATAAATCTGTCGGTAACCCTGACCTAACGCCTATAACAGGCGTCATATACATTGCCCTCTTGTTTTGCACATAAGCATAGTCATGGGCTTCATAATCTATTGTAATTTTACCGCCGCCTGGTAGTGTAATATTTTTCAGTAACCAGGAGGCAGCATATTTATCTGCTAATACACGATTATCCTGGTTTGTAAAAGGGAAATCTTTATTATCCAGGGTTAAGCCTGACTGCGACGGTGCATCTGGCTTATAATTTCCCCACCTGTCTGTAGCATTTGTATTGTAAGGCGGATTGGCATTGTTGTCATAGGAAAATTGATATGCACTGTATTTACCTTTATTTGAAATTCCATCTTTAAAATAGACTTTATCTAAAGTCAGTTTGTTTTTAGCAGATGAATTCAGCACACCATTACATAGTGGAGTTGTGGTATTGTAAGAAAAATAAATCTTTTTAAAAGGTACCGGTACAATATTGTTTTCAATTTCCGGCCTTGTAAATAGTAAAACAGAATCGAGCTGTTGCAATTGTTTACCATTGCCATTTATTTCAATCGCATCAACCCTGTTGGAGTAGTAAAACCGGGAAATCTCATTCTTAGATTCGATTGAATGTATATACCATACTTCCTTTTTGCCTTCGCTATAAAAAGCCTTTCCATCTTTTGGGTCTGCCAGGTTTCCCAAATCCACAGCAGCTTTCTTATATTCATTATTAGTTCTCCAATAATAATCAGTATATAATCTTGTATAGTTGAATTTTACATAATCGCCTATATCATTTTTAGTAGGGCCATTATCGTCTACATCTATATAATTGGGTGATAAAACACTCCCTAATAAAAAAGAATGGGCATATGCCGGCGTTTCTGTTACGGATATATATTCATCAATACCGTTATGCGGATTGTATGGAGTATTAATATCAAGATCAGCATCAGCCAGGTAATTTTGTACAGTATTATCATTGATAGAAAAAGAAACATCTCTTTTTTCCATATTGTATGCAGGTTTATCAAAAACGTATCTTGTGCCATCCGTTTTCAAACAGATCAGTTCTGATAAATGATCATCTGCCCGGCCGTTACCAACCCTATTGATAATTTGAGGAGGGGCATTAAAATCATTTTTTGTAAAGCTGGAAATTGTTTTTTCAATTCCATAATCACTGGCTTCTTTTGCAGTTAAATAATAGATTACATCGGTTCTGTTGTCCCGATTTTCGTTACTGAATTTTGTATTATTATTAGTGACATAGTTTGTACTGCCTATTTTAATATCATAGGGTTTAATACTACCTCCAAAGAAAGGAGATGTTTTTATCCTGGGGGCAAAAGGATTTTGGGCAGTTATATTATAAACAGGATTTCTGTTAAACATAACATCATTGGGATTTTTAAAATAAACCTGTTCGGCAATTGCCTTATTACTTTGTGATGCATCAATAACACTTGTAAAATCCAGCTTGCCTAAAATTTCATTGTTTGAATTATTCCATTTTTTACTGGTGTTTACAATATATCCAAATCTTAAATCTGCGCCTACGTGTGTACCGGTACCAAATCCCATTTCAATTTCCAAACCGCCACTAATATTATTTGTAGACATGGCAGGATCGAAACCTATAAAAATATTATTTCTTTTCAACTCAAAAATCCCACCAACGCCCTGCCCTGTAACTGAATACACATCAGGTGTTCCGTAAGCTAGTGGTAAGTTTGGTTTAGTTTCAGTCATTATACCATCATTCTCCCTGTTAAAATCCATTAAAGCGGTAATAATATCTTTACCTTTTTCGGCATACAGGAAACCATAAGCCGGGTTTTCAATTTTATTGGTTTCCAGTGACTGTTTCATTATATAGCCTTTGATATCACCGGCTCCTTCTATATACATGCCAGCAATACCAACTTTTACAGAAAAATCTACAGCACGGGTTTTAAAAGGCAGTTCAATTTTAGGATTATATGATGTTGAGTTAAAATTGTAACCAATGGAACCGCCTATGCTGGTTTTGTTTTTAACTGATGTTACTTCCGTTTTCTTTGTCGATTTTTTCCACTTCTCTCCTTTTTCAGTTTTTTCGTTTTTATTATACTGGTAACTCAACCCACAATAAGGATTAACACTTGTACCATGTTGAGAATTGGATGTAATGCCAACGCCTGCATTTCCACTTAAACCACCCGAATTACCATGAAATCCAGCTCCTAAAGTACTTTCGATGCCAAAGCCCGTATAACTATTGTAAAACAACCCTGTAGTGTATTTTAAGTTAAGCCCAAATTTGGCCGTTTCTTTTGTATTCATGCCAACCAACTCCAACGCAAAACCAAGATTAATCCCCTTTGTAACATTTTCCTTCATGTTAACACGTTTAAAATATTGGTCGCCATTAAAATCATCCGGAATTCCCCTTACCTGCCTGGTGATAGCTCCACAATTCAAGTTAAACCCCAAACCAACCATTGAGGCTTCCTGGTCCATTGTTACTCTGCTGTTGTAATTAATGTTTACCGGATAGCTCCCAATTGTAAATAGCGGTATGTTATATTGAAATTGACCGGTAGATGTTTCTACCATATTGGTAATTGAAGCAGCCTGAAAACTTTGCACTTCCGGTTGTGAGGGGCCGGTAGTTTGAGCGAAACTGATCCCATAACAGCAAAGCATCAGTAAAAAAGCAACATTTCTCAACCTTAACATAGTCCAAGCATTTAGTTTCATAAAAGTGGAAATAAAAGCTCAATGAAATATCCCTAAATCTAATGTTACCTATTTGAGGTATATGGACGGGTCAGCGCTGGTTTTTATAATACCAGGCAATCGCTTCGCCAAGTGAGGAGATGTGGAGCTTTTCGTAAATGCGCTTGGTATGGGTATTAATGGTGGTATAGCTTACTGCTAACCTGTCGGCAACCATTTTATAGCTCATGCCTTCGGCAAGCAGAGCAAGCACTTCATTTTCCCTTGGGGTTAAGGGCGATTTTTTTTCAGAGGGCTTAAAATAATCCAGTACTTTTTGTGCAATGGCGGGGTTTATAGCTGCGCCGCCCTGGTACACTTCCTCAATGGCCTGCAGCAGTCTTTGTGGCTTATCATTTTTTAGAATATAGCCACTGGCGCCATTTTTGATGCTGGTAAATATTTTGTCGCTGTCGTCGTAAGCAGTCTGCATCAGCACTTTTACCTCGGGGTATTTTGTTTTGATTAACCGCAGGCCTTCTATACCATCCACTACGGGCATATTGATATCCATGAGTACCACATCGGGGTTATGATCTTCAATTTCCTGTAAGACATTTTTGCAATTGGCGGCTTCGCCACAAAACTTAAAATCTTCATTCAGGGTTATTAAAGCTTTCAGACTGTCTCTTCTGTCACTGTTATCATCGTATATAAAAACCCGTATTGCCATTTTGCAAATTTATTGCGTATTAACCACTCGCTGTTGTCATTAAATTAAGGGATGGGGATAATGAAGCTGATTGCTGTGCCTTTCGCTGGAGCAGTTTTTAATTGAAAACTGCCGTTTATTTCTTCTGCCCGTTTTTGCATGTTCACAATACCGTTTCCGCTTGCCTCTTGTGCATTGAATCCAATGCCGTTATCAGTTATTGATAATATAAGCTGTTGCTTTTCTAGCTGTAGTCTTATCAACAACCTGGATGCCCTGCTGTATTTCACCGCATTATTAATGGCTTCCTTGGTTATGAAGACAATGTTTTTTCTGACGGTAATATCTTTTATAAGGCTGTCAATCTGTTTATCAATTTGTATTTCATATTCAATTTCGGTTGCACTGAGTATGTCGTTGGCAAAGTTTTTAATCCGGCTGCTCATGGTCATAAACTCATCTTTGCCGGGTTTCATACTCCAGATAATATCCCCAATAGTATCTGCCAGGTTTTTTGCCTGGTTTTCTATTTTTTTAAGTACAAGCTTAGCTTGTTTGATATCCTTATTAATTAACTGGTTTGCAATTGAGCTGTTTACCTGCAGGCTGCTGAGTGAGGCGCCGATGTTATCGTGCAGGTCGGCTGTTATTTTGTTGCGTTGCTGTTCAAGTATCGTTTGTTGCTGAAAGATGCTTTTTTGTTTTGCAAGCTTACCTCGATTATACAGCCAGAAAAATAACCCGGTGGATAATACTGCCAGCAAAACCCAAAATAAAGGAGACAGGAAAAAAGGCGTTTTTATTTTTATAGTAAGAGTTGCAATCAGTCCGGATGGTTCATTATTTCTTTTTAAAGCTCTTATTTGAATATAATATGTACCATGTGCCAGTCTGCTGAGGAAAAGTGTATTGTCCAAAATATTCTGCCATTCGGATTTGTCAATTTTATACTGAAACTGTGGATTGAACTCCGTTAAATCCACACCCGCAAATTCTATTTGAATATTATTTTCGGAAGATGATAATTCATAGCTTTCTTGTACATCAACGCTTCTTGAATTTACCCATAACCTGGTAATATAAACCGGAATGTCTTTTATTATTGGTTTTGCATTAATACCAAGCTTACTAACTCCTGTAGTGGTAGCAATATATACCGTATCCTTATAAAAAGAGATATCATTGACCTGCCCACCACTGAGCCCGTCAGCTTTATTAAAAAAGCTACAGGTATATTCAATCCCTTCCTTAATTAAGGAATAGTCAATCCTCCCTAAAGATTTTTCTGTTCCTACCCAAACCTGTCCCCTTCGAATACTGTTTAACGATTTACAGATAGAGCCTTGGAAATTATTTTTTATCGGGAACTTAAGAATTATGGATTCATTTTGTAAAACAACCAGCGTGTCTGAAGCCATGCCAATCCAGATCAAATTATCAGATGTACACAATAGCGTAGTTATATTATTGGACAGGATGCTGTTTTTTTCTCCGAAATATACCGATCCGGTGTCTGTTAATTTATATAACCCATCATTGGATCCGTAATAACAAATTCCGTTTTTATTTACAGCCACAGATGTTATCCTTTTTTTTGCCAAAGTATCCATTTTACCGGACTGCATATTATATTTATACAGATAATTATAAGAACCAAGCAGTAGCATTGAATCATTAATAAAGTCGGCATCTTTAAACCCTTTAGTGTTTGTACATTTTTTATAAACACCTTTACTCCCTAAATACAGACCACTGAAACTTACAATACAATCTTTATTCCTATATTTCAATATTTTTTTTACAATAATATTATTATACCTGTCCCGGTCCGGAATTAAACTATATGCTTTAAAGTGATTATTAGTATACTCAACCAAATCCCCGGAATTATTGCCAGTCAATAATCTGAGTGAATCAATATTAAGTGCTGAAATGCTTACATTCAATAAAGCCGAAGATACTGAACTGATTTTGGGTTTACTGATCTTAATTAATCCCCTGTTATCGGTACAAACCCAGTAGTTACCGTCGGTATCTTCGGTAATGTCTTTTATATTTTCGCCAACATCTATTTCTTTGATTATTTCAAGATTATCAGGATTTAAAAAATAAATAATCCCGTTCCTGCCTATTGCCCCAATACAGTTACTTAATAAAGAAATATTCCATGTTCGGAAATGAAATCTTTTTGTTAGAATTGTTGGCAATAAATTTTCATCGAGATTTTTTATCTGCATGATAACGCTGTCACCCCTGGCGATAAACAAGATTCCATCTCTTTCTATTACTTTATTAACAGAAAGATACTCGTCTTGTTTTTTATAAAATGATGGGAAACTATTTATACGTTTTCCATTTTGGATTAAATACCCTCCCTTGTTAGATAATATGATTTCTCCATGCCGGCTTTTCTTAACATACATAACGTTAAAGTCGTCGGGAGTTTTAAAACTATACTTGATTTTATTGTCTTCAAATACTGAAACTTTCTTTCGATATTCATAAAATGCCAGTCTTTTTGCATCCAATACATTTCCCAGCAATCCTTTCTTTGATTCTATTTTACCTAGCTCGGGCAAAATTTCTGCATTAATTATTTTACCTGATTTTGTATCAAAAAATGCCGGGCTTTTATTAAACGGAATGAGCCACAATCTTTCAGCTGAGTCTAAAAAAATATCGAGAATCTCATTATCCGGTAAACCATCACTTACTGTATAATTCTTAAACTGCTGCCCGTCAAAACGGGACAGCCCATTTTCAGAAGCTATCCATAAAAACCCTCGTTTATCCTGAAGACATTTGTAAATATGGTTGCTGGGTAAACCATCTGAAACGGTAAAGTATTTTAAGCCTTGCTGTTGTGCATGACATTCCACATTAAAAATAATGCAGCTGATAAGTAATAGCTTTATTTGTTTATATGATTTCAGCCTTCCTGGTTTAGATTATTAAATATAACAAAATAAATAAGCATATTTGGCAACCCTTATTTCGGCATCAAATATTCATAGTAGCATAGTACTCATCATAAACATCATTTTTAAATTGAAGAGCAGGGAGTTATGAAAACTTTAATTAATAAAATAAAAAAGCCCACCAGCTGACGGGCATTAATTAATGAAGAATGGAACACCTCCGTCCCGAACCTCTTAGCTAATTACATGTAAATATGTTAATTGCTTTTATTTTCTTAAATAACTCAACATATGGCTCAACGGGGTTTCCGTTATTTTTTATATGAGACCTGCAGGCTAAGCTCAAAATCAGGGCAGAGACTCGCCTGAAAATAAGAAAATAATAAACTGGTAAGCGGGTAGTTGATCAGTTGATGGCTACACAAAGTATTACAAACTGTTTTCAAATTTCAATGTACCGATTTTAATAACTTCCTTATCGGTAGTTACCCTGCAATTAATTACGCTGCGCTTTTGTGTTGGCTTACCAAAGTTGGTAAATAATTCAGCCTTGATTGTTATGGGCCCACCTAATGTTTGCCTGCTGTCTCCATACAGGTTTACTTCAATATCATAACTGCCTTTTACAGCTTTTTTAAGGATAAATTCTTCGGGGCCATAGCCCTGAGTATTATCATTTGAAATTTTTCCTCCTGCACCAGTACTTGTATTTTGATAGGAACATTTTTCTTTTGCAGGGTCGGTTACCCAAAGGTCGATATCAGAATCATTTGAGCTCCAGCCAATCACAATACGTACATCAAGCGGCATTGACCTGATGAGTTTTTTATCAATGCCTGAAAGATTTAAACCGTTGGGGTGGGCACTGATAATAGCATTCATTTCATTGAGTGCAATGGATTTTATCCCGTAAAACCTGCCCTCCCAATTGCCCAGTGCAACTTTATACAGCAGATCAACCCCCTGCTGGTAATTACCGGTTTCATTGTATGCCAATGCCAGGTCGCGGTATGATTGTGGTTCTTCTTCCCGGATATTCAGTACTTCTTTAAATACTTCAACTGCCAATGCTGTTTCTCCAAATTCCATAAGCTGGTTGGCAACAACACGCAGCAGTTCAGGGTCTTCCAGTTTCATTTCAGTTACATTTGACAGCACCTGTAATGCCAGTTGTTTATTATTCTTTTGAAATAAATAACGTGCTACATCCACGTAAAATGAAGGTTGATTGCTGTAATCCTTTTTAAGTGACAGGTATTTTTCATAATACTTTGCTGCCGTTGTTTTGTCCAGTTCTTTTAAATAAACGGCATCGGCTTTCCATTCGCTTACCAGTATACCCGACGATAACCCGGCAAATTTTTGGGCTTCTACTTCTTCATCCTGTACAATCACGGGTGGGGTAAATCTCATTTCGTTGATCTCAGTAGCTGAAGCTTTGTCCTGCGAAAGCATCTGTACCGTATTATCTGCAGTAGTTGTATAATAAGATGCTGCGCCGTTAGGGGCTGCAACAACAGTTGAATCGGCATAAGCAACAGACAAATGTGCATTTGCAGAATATGACACACTTACACTATCTGTAACAGCAAAACGGACGTTCGTTACAGGCCGTTTCTTTGGTGCATACCATTCCTTCATATCATTCATAGCAGTTAGAGCCTCTTCAAATGCAGCTGCTTTTTCATCAGTTTTATTTTTTAGTTTTTCTTTTAATAAAGTATAATATGCTTTTTGCAATTCGGCAGGTGGTGTAATTTCATGCTCAACATAATCCTCTACCCGGTCTAAAACCAGCAGCGATGTATTTTGGGTAACGATGGAAAACTGTTTACCCAGTTTTGTAATTTCAGCTTTGTTCTTTTCATACTCCAGTTCGAGCCGGGCAATTTTTGTGGTTGCCCAAATGCGTTTTACATTTTCGGCAGCAACATCTTCTTTAATTATAATCGTGTTGCTGAAGGTTGTTTTATTACCATACCCAAATTGAAGGGTTACCGAGGCCGGCCCTTTTTTTAATATGCCTACAAAAGAAAAACCATTTTGCAGTTGCGTATTTACCTGGCTGAAGAACTCAGTTATTTCCGCATTATTGAATGTAGCACCAATGAACTGCAAAGGTTCTTTTGCCATTTCATTCAATGCATTTTCAGTTGTTGTTTCATTCAGGTTTATAAACCTGCCATGTGTTTGCAGGGCAATAAATTTAAGGTAAGCATTATCATTAACCGGGGCCGAACTTACAGCAGTAATCGGAATGGCAGAAAGCAGTATCTCTTTTTTTCCGAAGGTACTCAGCCCGTCGGAAAACAGGAGTATTTCTTCATCCTGAATTTGTGTAAGATCAATACTGCCCAGTTGTGTACCCCCATCAAAGCTAAAATACTCAAGCCGCTTTACCAGTTCGGTTGTATTGCCGTTTTTAATATCGAACCGCTCCTGCGTTAATGTGGATATATTAAACGGAACCAGGTTCACAGTTACATTATTCAGCCTTTTGAGGTACATGGCCAAAAGTTGCAGCTCCTTTTTTATGTTGCGCTTTTCAGCCGAAGCAGATATATCCCACAATACCGTAACAATGGCCGGATATTGTTTATCACGATACGCAGCTGCTACAGGTAAATGGCCATAAAAATAAGTTTGCCCTTCAAATTTTTCGGTGTAAAACTGTCCATCTTTATTTTCGGCCAGTAAAATTTCAACCAGGTTGTTAGCGGTAAAATCAGTAGCATTAAATGTTGCTCCCCAGCTATCGCTTTTTTTACTGAAATCAAAACCAGGCAATGTATTGTTTTGTAAAACAGGTTTGCCATCCGGATTAAATACAGCAGCTGTAATTTTAAAATCTTTTATCACCTGTTCCGACATCAGTGGCAGGCGGTACAGCAATCCTCCATTTTCTGAAATCAATGTTTGCTCCACACCAATCAACACCCGCTTATACCCTTTGGCAGGAATGGGATAAATTCTTGTGCGGAAATTATTCCCTTTTGTTTTTTCTACAAGTCCCGGATCTACTTTACGGCGTACGGTACTTTCATAAGCCACCCTGGCTTTTGCTTTTTCAACCACCACTCCTTCTCTTAAAATGCCATTAATATCAAGAGCATAGCGGCATATATTCTGCCCATCTGCCAACGGAAAATCAAATTCACCTTCAAGCACTTTATCGGTAGCATTGTAATACGTGATATCAAAAACGGTAGTGGCAATATTGCCGGTAACTTTTATGTCAACGTCCAATTTCGTTATCTGCAAGGCAATCATGCTGGTATCAACCAAAACTTTTAAAACAGGTATAGCGCTTGTTATGGGCGATTGAGCCGAAGCTTTTTTAACGCAGGAAGGCATACTGTACAACAGGCATAAACAAAGTGAGATGATGCGTAACATAGTTCTGGTTTTAAGCTGATTTGAAACTATGATTAAAAAAGTTAAGGATTGCATAAAAAATTACTGTTGCCTGCAGGCAGCTTGTTGCCTTCACAATTCCGCTTCGCAGGCATGAATAAAGAATTGGCCATAATTCCCTAATTTTAAAAAAACATTTTATGTCAGCAATTACCCTAACCATCAAAGACGAAACCGCAGGTGGCAAAACCACCAACGAGATCAATGTATCCTTCGCCAGCGAATTAACAACTGTAAAAGAGATCATCACCGCAAGGGTAACTGCCGAAGTGGACCAGTACAATTATAAAATGCCCGAATATTTTAAAGGGCTGGTAGAACCCGGTGATGCCGAACGTACACTGAATGGATTTAAACTAAAAGAAAAAAGAAAAGTAGATGCTGAAAAACAATGCCTCATTGCACTTGATGCATTTCAGAAAAACGGCTTCTTTTTGCTGGTTGATAATATCCAGTCCGAATCGCTGGAACAGATGGTTGTCATTAATACCAATACCAATATAAGTTTTGTAAAACTTACGCCGCTGGTAGGCGGATAACTGTACTCACTATGGGACTATTCAATTTTATAACATCTGCACTTGGTGGTACTGGTAAAGAAGCTGGAAAAGAAACCGAACAGCCAACTGAAAAGGAAACCAAATTGTGGTATAATGATATTATAAATACTGCCTATCATGAAATGCAGGCTAAGGGTTACCATTATTGGTGGTCGGTAAAAGCCAGTGAGATATCTTCTTTTAACGAAAAATTATTACCCTTGCCCGATAAGCAAAAAGCTAATTTTATTGCAACAGCTGTTTCTAAAATACATGCATATCATAAGGGCAGAAAGGGTTACAGTTCGGAGGACAAGGGATACAAAATATCCAATATTGAATCAACCTTTATACAACACCTGCTTAAAAGCAAGTTGGTACTTGATGATGAAGATATCATTACCATTGTTGAAGCTTTTCTTACTCATTCATTCCAGGATTACAATACGCATATTCTTTATTGGCCCGTTAATATGCTTGTTAACCAGGTAGAAAAACAGGTTAAAGAACGCGGTTTGTCTGAGGCCCTCAATACCACCCTGCAAAGGTTGCATACCCGGGTAAGCGAACAAGCACACAGGCACCAGGAAAAAGAGCAGTCAAAAATTCTGGTTAAAATAGAAGCGATGCTTTTTAGCGGTAACCCGGAAAACACCGGTGTTAAACCAATCTTTTTCACCGGTGATGATGAGTTTGGCCATTATGCCAACCAAACAATTGAAGCAATGCATGAGGCCGGTAAGCAGCAATGGTTTAAACTTATGCAACATGCCAGAAAAGGATCCGGCAGCAAGCCATCAAAAAAATATACCGATGAGGTTAAAGAACTCTTCAAAGATTTTGGTGCCGATAAATACAAACAACAGTTAAACGACTGGTTCTCTTTCCTCGTTACCATGAA
The DNA here is from genome assembly GCA_963715585.1 of uncultured Chitinophagaceae bacterium. GTDB lineage: Bacteria > Bacteroidota > Bacteroidia > Chitinophagales > Chitinophagaceae > Ferruginibacter. The sequence goes on from OY970254.1 coordinate 2,981,139, forward strand.
GGAAAAAACAACCCAGCACACATACACTTATGGCACCTACCAGGAGAGCCATTACCTTACCCCGCCAAATATTGATATGCTAAAAGGATTCATCTGGTCCTGTGTGCATTTTCATGATAAAACCACGTTGTTCAATATTGCACAACTGGCAGGCAGGGCATTTAAAAAAATTCCCGGCCAGGGACCCACTGCAGCTGCTATTGGTAATGCCTGCATATATGTACTTGCCAACTCAAAAGGGCTGGATGGTGTAGGTCATCTCTCCCGCTTAAAACTACGCATACAACAAAGCAACACACAAAACCTGATAGAAAAATACTTGCTGGAAGCGGCTACAAAACAAGGTGTTTCGCTTCATGAGATTGAAGACATGGCTGTGGATGATCACGGACTGCAGGATGCAAAAAAAGAATACGAGCTTGAAGGTTATAAAGCCGTGTTGCAGATAAGTGGTGTTGGCAAAACAACGCTCGAATGGTTTAAACCTGACGGCTCGCTACAAAAAGCAATACCCAGCATTGTAAAAGAAAAGCAGGCAGCCAAACTCAAAAAAATAAAAGATACCATTAAGCAGGTTGAACTTACCACCAGTGCCCAACGTGACAGGCTGGACCGCATGTTCAAATCAACCCGTTCAATACCCGGATCAAAATTCAAAGAATTTTATTTTGATCACGGGCTTATGTCATGGTTAGCCCATAAAATTATCTGGACGGTTGAAAAAGCCGGGAATAAAGAAGCGCTTATCTTTTTAAATGGAAAATGGTTTAACAACAATAGCGAAGAAACAGCTGTAAGCATGGATGATGAAACCGGTTTTTCTTTATGGCATCCTGTTTTTGAAACCGTGGCATCTATAAAAGCCTGGCGGGATTTTATGATGCATCATCAAATTGTGCAGCCCCTTAAACAGGCTTTTAGAGAAGTATATATTTTAACTGATGCCGAAATAAATACCGCCTCCTATAGCAACCGGATGGCGGCACATATTTTAAAACAGCACCAGTTTAATTCATTGGCTAAATTACGTGGCTGGAAATATTCCCTCATGGGTTATTTTGATAACGGCGGCAATAACCAGTTTGCATCTACTGATCTTAAAGAATACGGTCTACAGGCCCAGTTTTGGATAAATGAAATTAATGCCGAAGGTGCCACCAACGATACCGGCATCTTAACCTATATTGCTACCGACCAGTTACGCTTTATTGATGCGGCAAACGGCACTGTAAAAGAACTTATAGAAGTTCCGGCTGTTCTTCTCTCTGAAGTGCTGCGTGACCTTGATCTTTTTGTTGGTGTGGCCAGCGTGGGCAACGATCCTAACTGGCGTGACAGTGGCGGCCTGCCCGGCTATAACGACTACTGGCAGGCTTATTCTTTTGGTAACCTTACCGAACTGGCCAAAACCCGCCGCAGTATTTTGGAAGGACTGGTGCCCCGATTAAAGATTGCCAATGTTGCCGAACTGCGGGACAAATTCCTGGTAATAAGGGGTAAGCTGCGCACTTATAAAATTCATATTGGCAGCACCAATATTTTAATGGAGCCCAACGACCAGTATCTATGCATTGTACCCGACCGCGGTAAAAATGTAATGCCCGGCAATGTCTTCCTCCCTTTTGAAGGCGATAACGGCCTGTCTGTAATACTAAGTAAAGCCATGCTGCTGGCCGATGATGATAAAATAACCGACAAGACCATCACCAGCCAGATAAACCGCAAATGATAAATACGGTACGATACCTTTCTCAAATGCTGATGCCCGGCATTGGCCCCGATGGGCAGGTAAAAATTGCTGCAGCCAAAGTACTGGTGATTGGTGTCGGTGGCCTGGGCTGCCCGGTGCTTACCTGCCTGGCTGCCATAGGTGTTGGCCATATTGGGATGGTAGATAATGATATAGCAGAACTGAAAAACCTTCACCGGCAGCCACTATACAGCGAAGCGGATATTGGCAAACCCAAGGTACAGGTTGCCCTGCAAAAACTAAAGGCCCAAAACAGTGAAATAAATATTACCGCTTACTCCGAATGGTTTACCAAAAAAAATGCAGCAGAGCTTGTTGCAGCTTACGATATCATTGTAGACTGCTGCGATAATGCACAAACAAGATATATTATAGACCATCACACAAAAGCCCTGTGTAAACCCTTTGTATTTGGCGCCGTTAGGCAAATGGAAGCGCAGCTATCTGTCTTTAATTATAAGAAAGGGCCCTCCTACCGGCATCTTTTTCCTGATGCAACAGCCGCCGCAGCCGAAATGGATTGCGCCAGCGCAGGTATTATTGGCCATGTTACAGGTATGGTTGGCAGCCTGCAGGTTAATGAAGTGGTTAAGATAATTTTGGGCGATGATGAGCATATTTTGAGTGGGGAAGTGTTAACGATAGATATGCAGAGATTAGAATTTAGAAAGTTTAAGATTAAGAATTACTAAGATTTAATGTCGGCAGATAAATTTGGAAAAATTGAGTAGCTACCCATGGGGGGCGTACGGGTGCTTTTTTTTATTGGTTTTAAAAATCCGGTTGCAAACCGGTGGAATTAATAGACACAGGTGATCCCTGCAATATTTCGGTTTTATTTAATGATTTTTGCAGGGAACACCTGCGCCCAAGACTTAAGCCAGTTGGGCTAAAGACTTAAGCCAGTTGGAGCCAAAGACTTAAGCCAGTTGGGAGGGGATCCCACCATGAGAAAGTTTTATATTTCAACATTGCGTTGGGAACACATGCCAAACATTTAAGCCAATTGTGGAACACAAACCGGTAATACCATAACTATCGATTTACACAAGACTTAAGCCAGTTGGGACAAAGGTGATCCCTCCAGGATTACGTTTATAAATTAATGTTCACGCTGGGAACACTTGCCAAAGACTTAAGCCAGTTGAGATTATAATATCACCAATGCATTATCTCCATTCTCATTATGCTGTAAAAACACTTCAATCCTCCTGGCACTTGTTTGGCCTGATTTTAAGAGGTCCATCATCGCAGCATATTGCGAAATGGGTTTCGTTGCGTTGCCATTGCTATGGCCATACCTTACCGGCTCATAAGATGTATGCTCTGGTACAAATTTTATATACAGTACAGCAATGTCTGATGATGCATTGCTTGGTTCAATCTGAAGGCTCAGATAAAGGAACGCATCTGTTTCAGTTGGTTGCCCATACTGGGGTTGGCTAATTAACAGGTTTGTGTAACCTGTTACAAATCCATGCTGTAGGTTTTCCGGTTGGCTGGTAAGTAATTCCCGGCAGTTTTCGGGAGTAAGCGTTTTGGTTGTGCTCATCTTATGTTGTTTTATTGGTTTAATATAATTCAATTTATTAGATCGTCCACTTCATACGACGAACCAAGGCGGAGCAATCTTTGTCTTTCCTACGCCACCATCCCCTTCGCAAAAATCTCCACAAATTCCCGAGTTAGAGCGGGTTAACACTTAAGCCAGTTGGGGGGCCAAAGACTTAAGCCAGTTGGGCCAAACACTTAAGCCAGTGGGGTTGCGTTTTTAATTTAAACATTACGTTGGGAACACCTGCGCCAAACACTTAAGCCAGTTGGGTAGGAACACTTAAGCCATTTGGGTAAATGAATTTATTTCAAATTTAAAATTCAGAATTATTTCTTAATTCATTTAGAATATCCAACTCCCCTGTGATAGAATTAAATTTAAATAAAAACCAATAATTACTTTCATAATTACCAGGGCAAATTAAATTCCCTGTGAAATTGGATATACTATAATTTATTATGGCATTACTTTTCGAAAATGATATTTCATTCGAGTAATTGTGTACGTAAAAATAATATTCTGCATCAATAAATTTGCTTATTTCAATTATTTCTGGCCCCAGACCATTTTTAATATCCTCATTCAACTTGCTAAAAGGAAAATCTGATAAGGTTCCTAAACTTGAGTAGCCGACTTCACTATAATTTCCATCCGTAAGTTTTATTTTTAAGTGCAGGTCTAAATCCTTTGGCGAATTACCCCATGTTAAGGTCACCACCGCTTTGTCAGATGTTAAGGAACTTTTACTGCTAGAATCAAATTCCTCTAAATATATTTTTAGCGCTTCTTTCACTTCGTCATTAAACTGTTTCATTGAATCGAGATTGTTTGGTCTCATATCTCCAATTGCTACAATTCTTTCTTTTACCTCTATTAAGATTTTATCTTCGATCAGATCTTTTTTAATCGGCCCATAATTTACAAGTATAATTTTTGCGTCTGGTCGTCCATTAGCATAATCTAATAATGCTTCTTTAAAGTTTTTTGCACTCTGTTTTTTATATTGTTTGCATTCTACAACAAGCACAGCTGAATCTATAGATTTGCTTAAGTCTTTCAAAATAGTATAGTCAGGCTGTATGCTAGCTTCTCTATGATCACTAATGGGACTATCTAAAGGTGAACGAAGCTCAGACCATATATATATCGGCTTGTCAATAGATTTGCTGGAGGCAAGATGTGTACCTGCAAATGAAAACACCAGTGTATGATTCACAAAATGTATTTCTAAAAACTTCAACCCGATTGCGGAAATAATTTTTGTTGAAATCCATACCGAATACAACTCATATCTCTTCTTCCATATGGGCAAATCCAAAAATTCTTCTAATTCTTTTTGAGTAGTTGTCTTTTTTTCATTTGTCTTGTCCAGTTTTTTATAAATAGTCTCAACTTGACTAATAATATTATACTGAAGTACCCTTTTGTCTGGATTGATTGTATGATCCATTGTATTTAATACATGAAAGATTCCCATTATTAATGAATCAATCCATAAATCACTATCTAATCTTCCTAATAATTTTGAGTCCCATAGTTGGCCTCTTTCTTCTTGTTTTTGCAAAGGATTATTAAATGCATTCTTTATAAGTCGATTTCTATCTGAACCATATTGTTTACTTTCTTTATAAATTTCCTGCACGATCTCCCATACCTTATTTACTACAACCCCAAAATCATCATTTAATATTTTAGGCAAACTGGGTAATTTATCAGGCCATTGTCTTAATTGACCATATGTATAATTCCAACTTTCTAATTGAGTATTTTTAAGATCAACATCATTTTGAATGTGCTTTCTAAAAATTTTATTTAAGTCCCACAAACTTTCGTAATTCCAATGATTTACCAAAAACCATCCTGATACTTCCTTCCAACTTTCTGTCCAATTCTTAAAATGATCTAAATTGAATACTAAATCATTAGTTTCCTTAGAGAAATCAAAAGCGATATCTAAATTGCTATTACTGTGCTTAATCCCTACTTGTTCAAAGAAAAATAACAAGTCATTCATCATTATAGAGTAAGGCTCTACTACTTTAAAAAAAGCATATAAAAAAGATTCAATTGAAATAGCATTTTTAATTAGCTCATTTTCTATTGGCTTTGTAATATCTAATCCCAAGCTGATTACTAAATTTTCAAGTATTGGTTTATCATAAAATGCATCTTTTGCATTCAATCCACCTTTTTCTTGAAGAATTTTCCAAAGATCAACAGCTGAGTTTATCATTTGTTTTATTTAAACTTATAAAAAATTCCTCGTCATGTTTCATGTCTTCTTGCACCAATTTAACTTATGCAATTTCAGTTCGCGAGTCACGAACCAGGGCGTAGGTTTTTCAGGTTCCAAATTTCATAAAATAATCATTGATCCCTTTACCTGGATTTTCCTTCATCCATTCCTGCATAGAAGGTTTACCTGTATTTGAGCCGTACCCGGTTTGCGAATTGTCGTCAACCCGGGAAGCATGCTGTGATTGGGTAGCAGTATATTTTATATCATTGAGCATCGCTTGTTGTCTTGAATACTCTTCTTCTATTTTACGATTATACTCCCCTACAGCAACTACAGCCCACAGAATACAAATAAGCCAATAAAAAGCAATAATGAGTAAAGTAACTATCACCGAAAATTCCAGGAAGGCATAGCCTTGTGATGCTGCTAAGAAAATGAATATTACTAACAGTACCGGAATAATGAAGGTCATAGTTAAGCCTGCTGTTACACTTGCATAAAAAAGACCAACAGGTCCGAATAACAGGGTTAATAAAATTGCAATGCCTGCACTTTTATAAGATTTTACCAAAACAAATGGAGTTGTCATGACTCGAAATTATACTTTTTCAAAATCGACTCTTTGGGCTGGTTCGTGAAGACACAAACCAAGGCTAAGGGACCTTGCTTCTACCCTGCTATTTATTTTCCCGACTTCGTGCTTTTAATCACCTTACCATTTTTATCTGTAACGGTTGTTATAGTTCCACCCCCAGCATTGTCATCCCAATCAGTAACTGATTTTGAAAATAATTCAACATTTCCATAGGCAGCATTGTATTTATAAATATCCTCCCCACCAGTTGCTGCACCGGTAATATAAGATTGAGTAATTGTTTTTGTATTGTAGTCAATTGTGGTAAGGTTATAAGCGGCACCTTCCATATCAGTATTCATGTAGAAGTTACGAAAATTATTAAAAGGCGCTGTTGTCATTTCATAACCTTCTTCCAATTTATAGACCTGATTGCTATACCCTCCTTTTTCAAAAAAGTGGTTATCAACCAAAATAAGCTCTTCATCCTTATTAAAATCAACATCTTTGAAGAAGAAGGGAATATATGCTTTTAATCCTTTTTCTTTTATAAATTCTGTTGACTGTACTTCCGGCAGAACATATTTTATTGTTTGTTTAAAACTTTCATTGCCAACAAACTTTTCAGTTGCCCCGGATCCTTCAAATTTCAAATATTTTAAGTTGTCTTTATTTATGGCTACTGAATAGTTATGATGAGTAGCATAATACACTTCATTTGTTTTACTATTTGTAAAAGACAATATTGCAGGGCCGCTTGCTTCATTTTCTGTTGCATTCTGCAACAACCATACTGCCGTTACTTTATACCCATTAATTTCATTGGAGTATTCAATTGTTACAGGGTTAAATTTTGAACTATTTGAATTTAAAGGCGAGGCTTGCTTATCACTGTTTTTATCCTGTACGGTTGAATTATTACAGGAAAACAATAAGAAAGTAAAAGAAGCGAGTGTTAATAGTTTAAGCATTGTGCAGATTTTTATATTAGTAAATTGATTTAGTTTAATGTTATGGATTAAATAATCTTTAAGCGATTTTTTCCAAATAACAGATTTCCTACTATTATTTCTGTTGCTGGGACTCCAAACCTTGTATTTATAAGAATGTTCGATTTTTTAAACATATTGAGCATTACTTTTTCTGCGTCGGCACCAAATTGATCAAAATCATTTTCATTCATTTTTACATAAGTAAAATAAAAACCTTTAATCATTAAATCAACATGGTCCTGTAGATTATTTTGTGCAGGGTTTAAAATAAACTCTATTCTGTTTTCAATAGTATTAGGTTTATAAATATAAATATCGGTATCAGCATTAAACATATCGTCTTTTGTATAAACAGTATAGGATCCTCCCTTTATATTTGAAAGATGCGAACATAACCTATCACCTATATTCCATGCCTTACCTACATAATAGGGCATGAATTCATTATTGTCATCCATAAACCCCCAGATGTAAATACCGGGTACATTATCAGAATTATTTAAGCCAGCATAATGCCTGAAAGGCATCCAACTGTTGAGAGTAACCATAATATTTAATTTATAAACACATGAATTATATTCAATTCAACTTTCATTACTACCGATGATTTACATAATTTTTGATTGAATTTAGTAATTTATCCAATGCCCGATTCTTCTCTTTGTTTGCCCACGCTGGAGAATCATCAAATGAATCAACAGAATTTGATGGGCTATTGAAGATAGCTTCATTTAGCCGTGTTAATTTGCCATTAACAAGACCAATTTCACTATTGGGTTCATCTGATAATCGTTTTATGTAAAATTTTTTGCCTCTTACTTTGTCTCCCTTTTTCTGCAATTTTTTAACCAACTTGGGGTGGATAAATTTTAATTCCCATCCCCTATTTTGCATATGAGATCTTTGTTTCTTTTCAAATATGAAACCGCCGGCTTTCATTGGTTCTAAATAATCGCAAATTGAATCTGGCATAATCAATTTAATTTTATTGTTAGACATTCAGGAACATTTAAGCCAGCTGGATGCTTTCTTTAATTATTATTCTTCTTAAAATTCTCCGCCTGCTCAAATATCTCCACATAAACCTCATCTCTCTCCACCGGTGGATAACCAAATTCATCCAGCAATAAAATCAATCCAACCTTCAAAGCCGATTTAATATCATCCCTCCTGTTCCAATCCGGGAACCTGGCCTGTCCATCAACTAATTCTTTAACTGCTTTTGCCAGTTCTATTAATTTAGGTTCAGGATAAGTGAAATCGTATTTAATGCAGAGTTCTTTCAGAATATCATAAAAAGCTTTTTCTTCAAAGTTTATACCCATGGCATCCCCGGCACTGAATTCTTTTTGTACTTCCCAGATCATATTGGTAAGCTGTTCGGCCATTTCCTCAAAAACTTCGCTTCGGAAAATATCATTTTTATCGCGGTTGTTATATTCATTTACCAGCGCCTCCATTTTCTTTGAGAAATTAATACCCTTTACTTTGTTTACTTTTTTTATCTCTCCTATCATTTTGGCCAGCAGGTGCTGCAACATTTTTATCTTGGTGTTGGGCAGTTTGATCTTATCAATCTTTGCCAGGTAGTCTTCATCAAAAATATCCTGACCACTTCCATTGGTTTCGCCCATTTTAAAAAGCTCTTCCACGCCATCGCTTTGCAATGCATCTTTTATCATTTCCCGAACACGGGCATTCATTTGTGCCGTATCGGGTGCATTGCCCTTGGTGAGTTTAAATACTATGGAACGCACGGCCATGTAAAAGTGTGTGTAATCTCTTTCTGTTTGTGTAAGCTGTTCGCTGCCTGCGCAAATATCATAAGCGGCTTTTAAGCGCTGCACAAGGCCCATAAATCTTGTTTCGCTGTCTTTGGTTTGCTGTGCAAACTCGGCAGCCATATTAAGGGTGTTTAATTGCTGCAGGTTGTTGCCTTTAAAATAGTTGGTACTGTCAAACTTGTGCATCAGTTTGGCCAGCAGGTCTAAATGATTTCTTACAATGATGATGGATTCTGCAATGTCTTCAAAATTATCCCTGTCGCCTTCGCTGTATTGTTTAAGTGCCAGGTTCATTTGTTTTTTGATGCCAATATAATCCACCACCAAACCTTTGTTCTTGCCTGCGTAACGGCGGTTAACTCTTGATATGGTTTGTATTAAATTATGCCGCTGTATCGGTTTATCAATGTATATCGAATCCAGGAAAGGCACATCAAAACCCGTAAGCCACATATCTACCACAATGGCAATTTTAAAGTTTGATTTTTCATTTTTAAATTGTCTATCCCATTCCTTACGGTTTTCTTTACTGCCCAGTAAATCGTATAATTCTTTGGTATCATCCTGCCCACGGGTCATTACCATTTTTATGCGCTCAATTGGTTTTAGTTCCCGCTTATCTTTTTCGGTAAGCACCGCTCCTTCTTCTGCTGCCCTTACTTCATTCCATTCTGGTTTAAGGCCAATAATGTTTTTATAGAGTTCGTAAGCAATCTCCCGGTTGGCACATACAAACATGGCTTTACCTTTTACAGTAGCGCCTTCCAGCACCCGGCTTTCGTAATGCTTTACAAAATCTTCGGCTACGGCTTTCAGGCGGTCAGGATCGCCCAATATGGCATACATACTGGTCACTTCTTTTTTGCTTTGATCTACCTGGTATTCATTGGCTCCGGCTTTGGCGGCTTCTTCGTAATACTCTTCTATCTTTTTAAGTTCACCGCTTTTTAAAGCTACTTTGGCGGCCCTGCCTTCATACACAATTCGTACGGTTATTTCATCTTTAACCGATTCCGTCATGGTGTAGGCATCTACCACTTTTCCAAACACATCTAAGGTGGCATCTATGGGTGTGCCGGTAAAGCCAACAAAGGTTGCATTGGGTAAAGATTGATGCAGGTAATGTGCAAAGCCAAAAGTTTTTGTTACGCCTTTCTCGGTTACTTTTATTTTCTGGTCAAGGTTTACCTGGCTGCGGTGTGCCTCGTCCGAAATACAGATTACATTGCTGCGGTCGGTAAGTAATTCAGTGTCTTCAGTAAACTTATGTATGGTAGTTAAAAACACACCACCACTTTGCCTGCCCTGTATCAGTTCTCTTAAATTAGCCCGACTCTCCACGCTTACCACGGTATTATCGCCAATAACGTTTTTGGCATTGGTAAACTGGCCGCTAAGCTGGTCGTCCAGGTCGGTTCTATCGGTAATTAAAACAATGGTAGGACTTTCAAAATATTCACTCTTCATCAGCAACCGGGTAAGGTAAAGCATGGTAAAACTTTTACCACAACCTGTGGCGCCAAAATAAGTTCCTCCCTTTCCATCGCCGCCGGGCTTTTGGGCTTTTACAATATTATTGAACAAGGCACGGGCAGCATAGTATTGCGGGTAACGGCAGACAACTTTTTCGTTTTTCTTACTGCTATCGGGTATATAAATAAAGTTGCGGATAATATCCCGCAGGCGGTTATGCTCAAACATGCCCTGTATAAGGGTGTACATGCTATCTATACCATCCACATCCTTTGCCAAACCTGCCACCCTGCGCCAGGCATAGTAAAACTCGTAAGAAGCAAAGAACGAACCTGCTTTGTTATTTACGCCATCGCTTATAACACAAAACGCATTGTATTTAAACAGTTCGGGTATGTCCCGTTGGTAGCGTACTGTTAACTGCTTAAATGCATCATGTATGGTAGCTTCTTCCCTGATGGCCGATTTAAATTCCAACACCACCAGTGGCAGGCCATTGATATAAACAATGCCATCCGGTATCCGTTTTTCGGTACCGAGTATTTCAAGCTGTGTTACAAACTTGTAGATGTTGTTATCAATTTCTGCCTGGTCTTCGGCGGCGAGGTTAATGAGTTGATCCGCCGGAGGCCTTCGCTGCTTCTGTAATCCTTTATAATCAATCAGCTCAATGTAAATGTCTTTGTTATTCCTGTTCTCTCTTTTTAAAATAAAACCATCAGCCAGCATTTTCATAATGGTTTTATTGGTTTCGTACAGGTCGCTGGCAGGTAGGGATTTTAGTTGAAGTATAATAGATTTAACTTCTGTTATGGTTATATCTTCTGTATAGTATTGGTTCAGCAAATAGTTTTGCAGGTCTGCTTCTATCAACACTTCATCTGCCGAACGGGAAATAGTAATACCTAACTGATGGGGAAAGTTTTCGTTTCCCAGCAGTTCGGTAAAAGCCTTTTCTAATTTCGCTTCGGTGAATTTCATTTAGTATTAAATAATTCTATAATTTTTGAATATAATGGTATAAAATCCAAAAAATCTTTCTGCTCTAAATTCGAAAATAAATCAATAGATCTTGACTTAATTCCGTCTTTAACCTTGTAATAATTCTTATCTAAAACAGAAGCCATTTCAACACAGTTTAGCTCAATAAGTTTTGCTTCTGAAATTAAATTTTCAATTTCCACAAAACTCGTATAAACTCCATTTTTTATGTCCGAGGTAACTCCATCTAATCTTTCTGGGATAGGAATTAACATTGCATAAAAACATGGATGTTTTTTTCTCTTCCTATAATATCCGGTTTTTTTGTCTCCAAGTATTTCATCTTTCCAATCTCCATCTGAACTGTTTTTAAGTTGATAAAAATTTTCACATCCTTCTTTATCGTAGTCAAATAGACCAACAACTTTTTTTTCTTCGTATCCATCAGTCGTAAGCATACTCAAAAATCCTCTTACTGAACCTGCTCCACCTGCCCGTCTTATTGTGAATGGTGACTTCTCTGAAAAAACTTCATCTAAATTATTTTTATTGAAGCTTATATTTTCACATTTTAAAAAAGCAATTTTGTAAATCGCTTCATACTTGTCCTCCACAACTAATATTGGCTTTGTGAACTCTTCAATTTTACTCTGTGCAGTTTGTAGCTGAGATAGACTAATTTGATATTCGGAATTTATTTGATCTAAGACCAATTTTTGCTGCTTTAATGTCAAATCAGAATTATTTATCTGCTGTAATTGCTCATCTATTTTGGCATGTAACGATTCAATAATTCTGGCTTCATTAATTATTCCTAAATCATCACAGATACTTTCCCATGCGCCATTATTTTCGTCAAAACGAGTTACAAGAGATGTATGGTTTTGCTTCCATACTCTGTAAATTGAAATATCTGACGACCTGTGATGAATCGCTAGCCGATTTAAAGTTTCCTCTCTTTTAGATTTAGAACCAGATTTATCTTGTATAATTAATCTCTCTTGTCTGGTAAATTCACGCTTCATTGCCAGAAACTCCATAGTGTGAGTTGTAATAAATATTTGGTATTTCTTTGAATATTTATTTTGAAAATCATCTTTTAGTTTGCGGATATTTTTCGTCTCATAAGAGTTTTCAGGTTCTTCAAAACCCCAGATGATATTTTTACTAGAGTTTTTTGATATCTCATCTAATATTTCTGGGATAAATCTTGCTTGGACTCCATCACCACGATCGAATAATGATACATCGTTTTCTGTTTGAACAGAAAGAGTTCTAAAGAAGTCAATTAGTGTTGAGGGTATGTAAAAGCTTGCTGCGACTCCGCTACTGTCAAAAAAATTATTAAATAAATCGCTCGTTTCTGACTTTAGTATTTCGTTAAATTTTTCTGATGATTCACGAAATCGATTTTTCTGTGATTTATCCCCTTTCTCAAAAAGATATGTTTGAAGTTTTGTGAAAAGTAAATTAAAGAACTGCCGATCTTTTATTGCTGGTATATACTCAAATTGAAGAGTTTTTAAAAAGGCTGTAGTTTGTGCCTTATTCAAATTCTCTTGATAATTGAACTCGCCATCAAAATTATTCTTTTGTGAAAATGTCTTGGAAATCCAAAACTGTTCAGGCAGACCTCTTTGCTTTTTTCTATTATTGAAATAAATTTTTATTGTAATTACCTCATCTGAACGTCTTAAGTCCTTTTGCTTTTCATTACCTCCAGCTTTATTTATTCTTTGAACCCTTTCCAATTCAATCTCTTTTCTTTCAGCAACATCTTTATCAAACCTTGAGGCAACAATTTTAGAAAAGTCTCTTTCTTTTTCAAGCCTTATCCCAGGTGATATTTCATCATTAAAAAATAAGTTTAATGCACGTAAAACGTTGGATTTACCAGAATCGTTTGAACCGGAAAACACATTGATATCTTTCAGTTCCTCAATTCTAACCTTGGGTTGATCTTTCCCTCCGTCAAATGACCTAAAATGTTTTATTTCTATTCTTGAAATTATATCCATAATCTAATTTTCTATTGTTGCAAGTTTGGAAAGGAGAAGCTCTGACATCCTTCTCAAACAACTTAGTTCTTTAGTCACAAGTTCTTTATGACACAAAATGGGTTTTACAATATTTGTAAATGCATTTAACAATTCCTTGTTAGGAAATAAGATTTCTATGAGTCTTTGATTTGTTATTCCAATATAGCTTCTTGTTGACTGTTCAGATTCTCCAATTAAAGTTGTTTGAAAATCGTAGGAAGTAAATAGGCAATAAAGAAACTCTTTTGTTATTTTATTTTCATCCTTCACTCTGTAATAGGTAACCTGTGGTGTTAAAACTATATAATCTACTATTTCGGGAACAATAGCTACTCTCCCCATTGTAGCCTTATGAGTAAGTAATACATCTCCAGATTTAGAAAACCCTATTCTCAGTTTTTGTGATCGGACTTTTGAAATAAAGCTACAATTATCTAAATCTACCGTACCATAATTGATATCATTAGCCATAATAAATGGAATACCAGCCTTTACAAAATCAGATGATTTGGGATGTATCTCTCCATGATTTCCATCCTGATTATTAAACAGAATATTTTCGTCAATCAGCTTTTGAATTGTAATAAATCTCCAGCCTTTCGGAATTTCCCCAATATCACTTTCAACCATCTCCCCACCACTACTTTTATAAAGCTTCCCATTCTCATCCGGAAATTCAAAATCAACAAACCATTGCTTATAAATGGCCTGTGCAGTTTCTTCCAGTTTTTGTATCAGTTGTTTGTTTAGGTTAATGCGGTTTACAATGGTATTGTACTCCTTTACTATTTCTTTTTGTTTGGCGGGGGAAGGCACCGGTAAAAGTGTATTACACATTTCTTCCCAACCAAAAATTTCTCTTGCACTGCCGTGGCTCATAAACCTGGCATACCTGTCAAACTCTGGCCGGCCAAACCACATCATTAGATAATCAGGTAAAAGTTCTTTGGTATCTTTTACTTCAAATGGTATATATGCCTGCGAGATCAATGCCTTTTCATAATCTGTAAATAAAGCAATAGTGATTTTATCTCCATTTCTTGATGTTACAGGCCCATAGGCAAACTGGTTTTTATAAATGGTTCTGTAAGTTGACATATCCGTGCCTATTGTATTTGCAATAGAAGGGATAAATCTTTTGGTAATGCTTAAGCCAACTAAAGGCAAACCTTCTAATTCATTGTTTCGCCCAACAACCGGATCGATATATTCACCTAAGCGTTTATAATTTGATCTCATAACCCAGCTCTTTAAATACGGTTAGCAAATCATTTTTAGATTGAGCTTCGGCTTTCAGCAAATCGGCAAACTCAGTTTGCAAGCTTTGCATTTTTTCATCAAAGTCAATATTCTCATCCCGGTTTACAAACTCAATGTATTTGCTGGGCACCAATGAATAATCTTTTTTAACTACTTCCTCATATTTAGCCGTACAATAAAACTCAGGGATGTTTTCAATTACCTCTGCCTGCCATTGGTGGTAAGTGGCAGTTACTTTTTTAATATCTTCCTCAGAAAACTGGGTGTATTTTTTTTCAAATGGTTCACCCATTTGCCGCAGATCCATAAACAGGATTTCTTTTTCCCTGTTTCGGAACTGGCGCTTTTCGTCACCCACATTTTTGCTTTGCGCTTTTTTGTTTTTATTTAAAATCCAAAGCGTTACACTTATATCGGTGGTGTAAAATAAATTGCGGGGCAATACCAATATTGCTTCCACCAGGTTATTTTCAATTAGGGTTTTGCGTATTTTATATTCTTCGCCGCCGCCGCTTAATGCGCCGTTTGCCAAAATAAAACCTGCCACACCGTTGTCGCTAAGTTTGCTCACCATATTCAGTATCCAGGCATAGTTGGCGTTGCTTTTGGGTGGCACATCGTAACCACGCCAGCGTGGGTCGTCAACCAGTTCTTTATCAGCCCGCCAGTCTTTTTGGTTAAAGGGCGGGTTAGCCATTATGTAATCGGCTTTCAGGTCTTTGTGTTGGTCGTCGCCAAAAGTATCGGCGGCTTTTTCGCCCAGGTTGGCACTTATGCCCCGTATGGCCAGGTTCATTTTGGCCAGTTTGTAGGTGGTGTTGGTGTATTCCTGCCCGTAAATAGATACTTCTTTTTTGTTGCCGTGGTGGTTCTCTATAAACTTAATGGATTGTACAAACATACCACCCGAGCCACAGGCGGGATCGTAAATAATGCCTTTGTAAGGCTCTATCATTTCGGCTATCAGGTTTACAATACTTTTAGGGGTATAAAATTCTCCCTTACCCTTTCCTTCGGCCAGTGCAAATTTGCTGAGGAAGTATTCGTACACCCGGCCCACAATATCCTGTGCCTTGTCTTTAAGGGTATCCATATCGTTAATGGTATCCAGCAGCGAAGCCAGTTTGGTAATGTCCAAACCCAGGCGGCTGAAATAATTATCGGGCAGGGCTCCTTTAAGGGCTTTGTTGTTCTTTTCAATATGGTGCAGGGCGGTATCAATCTTTAAAGCAATATCGTTTTGCTTACTGTTTTTAATGATATAGCTCCAGCGGCTTATTTCATCTAAATAAAAAACGTTGTCTTTATTGTAGAAGTCGGGCATTTCAACATACTTCTCTTTGCCATCGGCAATTAGCTTTTTACGTTGCTCTTCAAATTTATCACTGCTGAACTTTAAAAATATCAATCCCAGTACTACGTGTTTGTATTCGGCAGGCTCTACGCTGCCCCGGAGTTTATTGGCGCTTTCCCACAGGGTTACTTCTATGCTTTTTTCTTTTGGTGGTGCTTTGGCCATTAAGGGTGGTTAGTTTTGTATTATGATTTATTTGCAATTTAATGCATTAAATTCATTATATCATATGCCTTAGCTGTAATGAAATTAACAGCGTTATCCGGTATAAACATAATCTAACCCAGTTTCCTCGTATATATTACTGGACAATAAGCCACCATCAGTTGCCTATAATATTTATTTAGCCGTCAAAATAGAATTCGGCAGGTTTAATAGAGTATAAAACACCGGGTGTTTTTATATGCAGATTATATAATCCGGCTACATATTTATAATAAATTCTCGTAAAAACATGTGTATTCTCGTGAATTCACAACAATACACGTATATAATCGTGAATTCACAACAATACACGCATATAGTCGTGAATTCACGTAAAGTCATGTAATTTCTCGTGAATTCACGAGAAATTACATAAAAATGATAAGCTGGGAATATAAAAAATGAAGCAATTAATATAAAACACTGTATTATGCAGTGGGTGTCTCTTGTGTTGCTGAAGTATTATTATCAGGATTATTATCAGACTTTATTTCCTTTTCAGCCTTCAATTGACTTATTGAGTTATTTAGTTGACGTATTTGGGCTTTGGTTATTAATGTCTGTACTTTTTCGTTACAATGTTCCCTTTGTAATTCATTATATCTGTTATTGGCTTTTTTATTTCTAAAATATAAAAGACAGCAACCAGTTATTGCTAAACCGGCCAGCGCCCCTAGTATTATCAGTTGATTATTTTTATTATGGTTTTTACTTGCTACAGCAAGAAGATTCATAAATTCATTGTTGTTCATGGTGGGTGATTTTATGTGTATTGGTTGTGGGATATGAGGTGACAGTATATTGTAAGAAATGCGATATTGCGATTCCATTACTTTTTATTTCAAGTTTCAGTGATTCAGGAAGGGATATATCATATGCATTTAGGTCATCAGTGGTAACCTCATGTCCCTTCTTTGCAATCATTGCCGTAATTTGTTTTGCAAAAAACTTTTGATCCCGGATTAGATCGCTATGAATTTTTCTTTCAGGCTCATCCAGGGCTCTATTATAATCGGTTTTGCAATCGTGAACTTTGCCAGATTGATCATAATATTTTTCACAATATATTCTTGTTGCATGTTTCTGGTCAGCGATGGGCTTGCCACATTGCAGGCATTCCCGCTTCTTGTTGTAGGTTAATTGAGCATATTGGAAATTCATATGATTATTGTTTTTAAAAACAAATATAAATAATTTTTTTATATTTTTTTTATAAAATTACTAACTATTTATCATTTTATTGCTTACATTTGAATATGGACAAAATAAAACCAGGAGAACTTCATTTAGATTCGGTAAAAGGTGCCGCTGCTTTGGGCAAATTAATGCGTGAAAAAGTTTTTCTTTTAAAGGATACCGGTGTTGACTCAAAAATCTTTCAGGTTTGGAAATCAAAAGGGCTGGTTGATTTTATTGAAAAAGGTAAATGGGCCCGGTTAAATCTGGTTGAATATTTATGGCTAAGGGTATTAGAGACCATGAGAAAATTTGGCTGTTCAGTTAAATTAATGAAAGCCATGTATGATGAGCTATTTACAAAAGCATATAAAGAAAACTTAGCAGGAAAGAATTTAAAATCTCATTATGACCATTATAAAAATCTTAGCAAAATACGGCCACTTACTAAAGAGGAGTTAGATCTGGTTGAATCAATGGAATATGTTTATGAGTACCCCGCACTCCAGATGATGTTTAGAAATGAAACAAGCTATTTTTCCGAATTAATCCAAAATTGTTTAAGTTATAAAACAGAAGCCGGACTTATTATTTTTGAGGATGAAACCTTTACTACATTTTTAATGCCTCCTGATAATGCTGAACGGGAAAAGATCAGGGAAATTAATGCAGCTAAACCACATCTCTATATTCCGTTAATAAATTACATTCTTGAATTTATTGACGATGAAGAAAAGCATGTTTTTTTAACAAGCTCTGGTTTATTAAATGATGATGAATACAGGGTGGTTAAAGAAATTAGAAATAAGAATGTAAAAGCCATAACCATAACTTTTAAAGAAAGTGATCATTCAATTGAAAGAATTGAATGTGATAAAAAAGGAATAATAAAAGGCGAGGATGCTAAAAAAATAATGGAATTACTCGGCCTTAAAAATTATTCGGGCATTGAGTTAAATACGAGAGATGGCAAAACACTTTCCTTTACGCACACTGAAAAAAAGATCTTATAATGATTCCGTTTGAAGCGGCTCTGTAATTCGCAAAAGTATCTTCCAATTGACACGGCGATACTTCAACAGGCTACAGAATGTATAACCAAAATTTAAAAAATGAAACCAATACAACTGGTCAGGAATGTAAAATAACAATTGAAGAGATAAAGCAGTTTACTGCTTTCAAGGATACTGATGATCAAACACTTTCAGAATTGAGTGATTTTGTCTACCAGCTATCATTAATACTATATAAAGCAAATGATAATGAAACAGCTTGATTATTTTCAGAAATTCATCACGACCGATGAAAAGTTAATTAATGCAAACTACGAAGTCTGGTCCTATACAAGGGTAAGTTCCAAGGAGCAATTCGAACAAAACTCCAGTGTTGAAAATCAAAAACTGGCAAACCGTAATTGTGCATCCGTAAGTGGGTTTACAATTGTTGAAGAGTTTGGTGGTACATACGAAAGTGCTAAATCTGACTTCACCAGAAAAGAATTTACCCGGTTGATTGAAAAAGTAAAAAAAAGCCGGAAAAAACCATACGCCATTTTGGTTTATAAAATGAGCCGCTTTTCAAGATCAGGGGGCAGTGCCATTGGATTGGTAAGTTACCTGGTTGATGAGTTAAAAGTACATTTAATAGAAGTGAGTACGGGTTTGAATACCACAACAGAGCGGGGTAAGGCTGCCATCTGGGAAAGTCTTTTCCACGCATTCAGGGAAAATATGGAGCGAAAAGAAATTATTATCCCAAACATGAGGGCATATATTAAAGCAGGTAACTGGTTTTCAAAGGCACCGGTTGGGTATGATCATTATGGCCCCAGAGTTAGGGATGGAAAATTCCTTAGCAAGAAACAAAAAATCATAATTAATGAAACAGGCTTACTGTTAAAGGAGGCATGGCAATGGAAGCTATCCGGTCTTTACAGTGATGTACAAATTATTGCAAAATTGTCTGCCAGGGGATTTAACATTGATTCTCAAAAGATAAGTGCTATGTGGCGTAACCCTTTTTACTGTGGTATCAGCATTAATAAACTTGCAGAAGAACCTATAAAAGGTAATTGGGAGGCAATTGTATCCATAGATGATTTTATGAGGGTACAACAAATCTTACAAAAAAATCCATCAGGTTACCAGCATAAAAAGGAAGTTGATGACAGACCATTGACAAGACTGCTCCGATGCGACAGCTGCGACAGATTTATGGTAGGTTATAAAAACAACCAAAAAGATATCCATTATTACCGTTGTTTGAATTGCAGAGGTGTAAGCTTATGTGCCAAGACTTCACCAACTTCAAAAAAGAAAAGTGCTGAACAGCTTTTCCTGAAATTACTTAACCAATTTGAATTACCGGGTAATATAACTCCCCTAATTGAATTACAATTAACGAAATTATTTGCCAACTATAACGCTGATAACATTAATGCTAATAAACAACTTGAAAATCAATTGACAACTACTCAAGGTCAGCTAAAACAGTTAAAAATCAGATTTGGATTAGGGCAAATTGATAAGGAGACGTATGAACTAACCCACCAGCATCTTGCTGATCAATTGCTTGAAATCAGCAAAGAAATGAATAGCGGGAAGCTGATAATATCTAACCTGGAAAATCTCCTTTCAAACTCCCTTAAAAAGCTTGAAAACATCAGTAAAATATGGACTTCCAGCGGTTTGGAGGGAAAGCGTCACTTGCACAAAATTTTGTTTCCGGAAGGTATTTTTTATAATGCTCAAAAACACCAATATCTAACCAGAAATGTCAACAAATTTGTTGAGTTAGTTACTTCAATTTCAGCTACTTGTGAAGAAAAAAATAACGGGAATCTTCAAAATTTTATTGAAAATTCCCGTCCTGTATCGGGGAGCAGACTTGAACTGCCGACCTTCGGGTTATGAATCCGATGCTCTAACCAGCTGAGCTACCCCGACGTTATATCCCTATCCTTACTGGTTGTAATTCCGTTAACGGGGTGCAAAT
This sequence comes from uncultured Chitinophagaceae bacterium, assembly GCA_963715585.1. Taxonomy (GTDB): domain Bacteria; phylum Bacteroidota; class Bacteroidia; order Chitinophagales; family Chitinophagaceae; genus Ferruginibacter. The sequence continues at coordinate 3,001,514 of OY970254.1, forward strand.
ATAGGCGATTTGGTTAAAAGTTAAGTTGCAGATTGTAGAGAATTTATTTAAAAGGCTGATCATCTTTACCGATACCCCATTCTTTATTGGGCTCATCGCCCATTACAAACGATAATGTTCCGCCATTTTCGATATCGGCATGTTTAATATATGTCTTTGTGTAAGGCCTGCCATTGAGTTTTACAGATTGTATGTAAGTTTTGCCTGCATTGGTAACATCAATGCTGAATGTTTTGCCATTGGCAAGGTTAAGTACGGTGTGTTTTAACAATGGCGAACCAAACACGTATAAGCCACTGGCAGGGTTTACGGGGTAAAACCCCATAGCACTGAAAACGTACCAGGCAGTCATTTGGCCGCAATCTTCATTGCCGGATAAACCACTTACGGTATTGTCGTACAATTCAGTCATTATTTTATGGGTGTAGAATTGTGTTTTCCAGGGCTGGCCGCTGTAATTATATAAATAAGCAACGTGGTGGCTGGGCTCGTTGCCATGTGCATACTGGCCAATAAAGCCGGAAGCATTGCCATTTACATCGCTGTCCTTCGCCTGCAGGGTAAACATACTGTCTAGTTTTGCATTAAAGGCATCGTTGCCGCCGGTTAATGCGATGAGGCCGGGCATATCCTGCGGTACATACCAGAAATACTGCCAGGCATTGCCTTCTGTAAAAGGATTGCCGCCGTTGCCGCCATATTGCAGGGGATTGAATGGGTTTAACCAATCACCTTTATCGTTTTTTGCACGAAAGAATTTTGTTTGTGCATCATAGAGGTTTTTATACCAGGTAGCTCTTTCGGTAAATAAGGCGGCATCTTTTGTTTTGCCGAGTTGCTTTGCCATTTGTGCAACGCACCAATCATCATAAGCAATTTCCAGTGTAAGGGAAACGGATTGCGACTGTATATTTTCGGGAAAGTAATGATATTTATTCCATACGGTAAATGGTGCGCCGGGATGATCGGTGGTGGATGAAGCAACGCAGGCTTTGTATGCTTCTTCATAATCAAATCCTTTAATGCCCTTGAGCATGGCATCGGCAATTACGGGTATGCCGTGGTTGCCAATCATGCAATAATTTTCATCGCCCCACAATTGCCAGATGGGCAGGTAGCCATAAGTTTTGTACTGGCGCAACATGCTGTTGATGAAGGCGGCATCTTTTTGGGGTGCGGTTAATGTATATAAAGGATGTGTGGCACGATACGTATCCCACAAAGAAAAAGTAGAGTAATGTGTGCCGTCGATGGCTTTATGCGTAGTAAAATCAGTACCGGAATAAGTGCCATCGGCATTGGCGAGATTGTTGGGCTGGATGAAATTGCGGTAGAGACCCGTGTAGAAGATTTGTTTTTGTGCATCGGTGCCGTCGGCATTAATAACGGCCAAAGCCTTGTTCCAGCTGGCTTTTGCAGCGGCTACAGTCTTTTCAAAATCCCAGCCGGGTAATTCGGCAGTTAAATTTTTATGAGCATCTTCAACACTGGTTGTTGATAATGCTACTTTCATTTGTACATCGTTGTTTTGATAGGTATTAAAACGAAATGCTGCTTTGCTGCTGTTGCCATTTACAATAGTTGCATCGGTAAAAATCCGTTTGCCATTTACTAAAATGGATTGCTGAATTGGCTGATTAAATTTTGCAACGAAATAAATTTTCCGGAGTCTTGACCAGCCGGTGAGAATGCGGTAACCTTCAATGGTGTAAGCATCTACCTGTTTCATTTGTGCAGCAATAACCTTGCAAACCCAGTACGGTCTTTTTTTATCAAGTGTATGATCCAGATCGAATAAAACATAAGCGCTGTCGGTTTTTGGAAAACTGTATTTATGATAACCTACATGTGCTGTGGTCGTCAATTCAACCTTTACAGTATAGTCATCTAACTGAACAGTATAATAACCCGGTGATGCTTTTTCGGTAGCATGAGAAAAGGCAGAGCGATACCCGCTGCGTGGCTTTGCAGCATCGCCCGGTTGCCACAAAGGTGTGCCGGTAATGGGTTGAACGAGTACATCGTACAGGTCGCCAACGCCTGTGCCACTTAAATGTGTATGGCTGAAACCTACAATTGTTTTTTCTTTATAATTATAAGCCGATGCAGGGTCTTCGGGTGCATCGTAATTATCAGGACTTAACTGCACCATACCAAAAGGCACGCAGGCACCGGGAAAAACACTGCCCGATAAACTGTTGGTATCTGTTTGTGCAGTACCAATAAAAGGATTTACATATTGGGTAAAGTCTTTTTTATTTTGGGAGAATGCGGTGAGTGATAATAACGAGAGAAAAACTGCACTTAATAATTTCATGTGTTATACGTTGAGTAAAATTTCTAATCTGGCAGCAACTTTTTCTGCGCTTGGCAGCATGACTTTTTCTAAAATTATATTCATGGGTACGGCAGGTAAATTGAGTGCGCCCAACACTTCTACCGGTGCGTCTAAATATTTAAAACAGTCTTTTGAAATTCGCCCAGCCAATGCTTCTGCAAAAGAATTATTCTGTTGCTCCTCGGTTAATACTAAACATTTGCCATGCTTTTTTACGGTTGCAAAAACCAGTTCTTCATCTAAAGGAAATAAAGTACGGAGGTCGATAATTTCTATTTGCCCGGGAAAGTTTTTAGCAGCCGCTTTCGCCCAATACACACCCATACCATAAGTGATTACACAGCAACTTTCGCCACTGTCCACATAATCATCATCGGCTGCTAAAACCACATTTCCTTTACCTAACGGAATAATATAATCTCTTGAAGGTTCCGTCATTTTTGCATCTTCAGTTCCCGGCACTTTACTCCAGTACAAACCTTTATGCTCCAGCATTACCACAGGATTGGGATCCAGGAAAGCAGCTTTTAAAAGCCCTTTCATATCAGCCGCATTGCTGGGGTAAACTATTTTAATTCCTTTAATGGTAAGTAATGTACTTTCAATACAGCCGCTATGATAAGGACCGCCGCCACCATAAGCTCCAATGGGTACCCTTATTAAAGTTTGAACAGGAAATTTGCCACAACTTAAATAGCAGCTTTTAGAAATTTCTGTTACCAGCTGATTCAATCCTGGATAAATATAATCAGCAAACTGAACTTCAACAATTGGTTTTGCGCCTACCGCACACATACCAACTGTGGAGCCAATAATATAAGCTTCCTGTATGGCTGTATTAAAAACACGGTGATCGCCAAACTGCTCTGCCAGTGTTGCTGCTTCCCTGAAAACACCGCCTAGCCTGCGTCCTACATCCTGTCCGTATAAAAGTGATTCGGGATAGTCTTCCATAATTTCTCTTATGGCAAAAAGCCCGGCATCTACCATTAATATTTTTTCTTTACCGGCAGGTTCTCTTTCACCGGCTTCTGCTGTTATGGGAGTTGGTGCAAAAACATGATCGCTTACGGTTGAAGGATCGGGTTCGGGTGCTGCTGTTGCGCCCTGGAAATGATGGGCGACTTCGTCAGCAGTTTCTTTTTCGATATTCAACAAAGTTTCTTCTGCAACACCCATCTCCAGTAATTTATTCCTGAGTTTAGGGCCGGGATCATCCAGGTAATGTTTTGCCAGGTCTTCTTCTGTTCTGTAAAATTCCTTACGTACACCACTGGTATGGTGACCTAGCAAGGGTACTCTTGCATGCACCAAAAAAGGATGGCGTTCATTCCGCACTTCTTCAATCACGTTTTTCATTACATCATAACTCTGCAAAAAATCGCTGCCATCTATGCTGATGCGTTTAATACCTTTAAAACCTTTTACCATTTCATTGGCATTGGTTGTACGGGCTTCTTCAGATGTAACGCTGATGCCCCAGCCATTGTCCTGCACCAGGAAAATTATTGGCAACTGGTGTAAAGCTGCAAACTGAAATGCTTCGCTTACTTCACCCTCGGTTACAGAAGCATCGCCTAATGAACAAATAACGACCGGACGATGGTCGACGGACGACGGACCACCGATGCTTTCTGACGTCTGTGGTCTGTGGTCTGTGGTCTGTTGCCTGCTTAATGTTTCAAGAAATTTGATGCCCTGTGCTATACCGGTTGTTGGTATGGCCTGCATACCGGTTGCACTGCTCTGGTGAATGATGTTTGGCTTATCATCCCCTTTATAATTGGGATGCGAATAATATTCCCGGCCACCGGTAAAAATATCATTGCCTTTGGCAAGCAGTTGCAGCATCAGTTCGTAAGGTGAAAACCCTAGCCCGAGCAGCAAACTTTCATCGCGGTAATAAGGACTTACAAAATCGCAAGGCAATAAATTAAAAGCAGTAGCCAGTTGTATGGCTTCGTGGCCGCGACTTGTAGAGTGTACATATTTGCAGATGGGCCGGTTGTCTTCATATGTATCGGCCATCGATTTGGCCGTACACATTAATTTATAGGCTCTTAATAAAATATCTGTATCAATCATTTATATAGCAAAGAAGTGTATGAAAAATGAGTGTAAAGGTATAAATAAAAAACCGCTGATTCAATTAATGCAGCGGTTCAATTGGTTTATAAAATACTGTCAGGCCAATGTTATTTTACTTCAACACTAAACAGGCTTTGCTTTTCGATAAAGCCTTCCAGTACATCGCCGGTTACGCATTCTCCCACGCCTGAGGGAGTTCCGGTAAAAATAAGATCGCCGATATTTAAAGAAAAATAATTGGAGATATTTTCGATGATCCTGTCGATACTGAACAGCATTTGAGATGAATTGGCTTCCTGTACTTTTTCACCATTTTTCAATAAAGAAAAATTAATACTCTTCCTGTTAAAGTCAGGTGTAAGCGGTATAAATTTACCCACCACAGCAGAGTTATCAAAAGCTTTTGCTTTTTCCCATGGCAGTCCTTTCTTTTTTAATTCATCCTGCAGGTCACGGGCTGTAAAATCAATACCAACTGTTACGGCATCATAATAATTGGAAGCATGTTTTTCCTGGATGTATTTACCGTTTTTACTTACACGTAATACAATTTCGCATTCGTAGTGCAGCTCGTTGGTGAATTCGGGATAATAAAATGGAGTGTGTGCCTGCAGTAAAGCACTCTTAGGCTTCATGAAAATTACGGGCTCATCGGGTATAGTATTACCCAGTTCTTTCACATGATCAGTATAATTTCTGCCAACACAAATAATCTTCATTACACGTTTTTTTAGGTATTGCGTTTAGAGCACGAATATAGACAAATAGCTAAAAAAAAACAATTATCAATAAGGTCTTACTAAATAATGACTGTTATGGCTTAATAGAAAGATTATTAAAAGCTGTCATAGTTTGTTCAATGCCGGTTGTTATAAAACTTTCCATCAGTTCCAGGCATTTTTCAATCTTAAGCAATACCACAGGCTCTTCTGCCTTAAGCCATTTGCTTAATACAAAATCGGCCTGCATACCTTTTGGGTAATTATTGCCTATGCCAAACCGTAATTTGGGGTATTGATCTGTACCCAATACCTCCTGAATACTTTTTAATCCATTATGTCCACCGGCTGAGCCACCGGGCCTCAACCTGAATTTATCAAGCGGCAGCGACAGGTCATCTAAAATGGTAAGTGTATTTTCAAGCGGCACTTTGGTTTTATCAAACCAGTATTTAAAAGCTCTGCCGCTCAGGTTCATAAAAGTAGTTGGGCAGATACATACAATTTGTTTGCCTTTAAATTTCACTTCGGCTACACAAGCCAGCCTGTCTACTTTAAAACTGCCGCCATGCTTTAGTACAAAAGCATTAATCACATCAAAACCAATATTGTGACGGGTATTTGCATACTCGGTTCCAATATTGCCCAAACCAATGAATAAAAATTTTGACATAGAATCGTGAGGCGTGAGACGTGAGGCGTGAGATATGAGCATCCGAACGCACCGGCTCACGATTCACCACTCACGTCTCACGTATTTAAGTGTATGAATCCAGCATTTGCTGGAGGTCTGCTTCTGTTTTTACCAAAACTTCCCTTGCCTTGCTACCCTGGTTGCCGCCAACAATGCCAGCTGCTTCCAGTTGATCCATCAAACGGCCGGCACGATTATAACCCAGTTTCATTCTGCGTTGCAATAAAGAAGTACTACCTACCTGGCTGGCAACAATCAGCCTGGCTGCATCTTCAAACAAAGGATCTTTATCGCCGAGGTCAAAATCTTTTCCTTCCATATCTTTTTCATCAATATACTCAGGCAATAAAAATGGTTGGGGATAGCCACGTTGGTCTGAAATAAAATCAACGATCTTATCTACTTCGGGTGTATCAACAAAAGCACATTGCAAACGTACGATATCACCATTGTAGCTGATAAGCATATCTCCCTTACCAATCAACTGCTCCGCTCCTCCTGCATCTAAAATGGTGCGGCTATCAATTTTGCTGCTCACCTTAAATGCAATACGTGCCGGGAAGTTTGCTTTGATGGTACCGGTAATGATATTTACTGATGGCCTTTGTGTTGCGATGATCAGATGGATACCAACCGCCCTTGCAAGCTGTGCCAGCCTGGCTATGGGCATTTCTACTTCTTTACCGGCAGTCATGATCAGGTCGGCAAATTCATCCACTACCAGAACAATAAAGGGTAAAAACTGGTGGCCCTTTTCGGGATTGAGTTTACGGGAAACAAATTTTTCGTTGTACTCTTTTATGTTACGGCAACCGGCTTCTTTTAAAAGGTCGTACCGGTTATCCATTTCAATGCAAAGTGCATTTAATGTATGCACTACTTTCTTTGTATCGGTGATGATGGAATCTTCTTCGCCGGGCAGTTTTGCCAAAAAATGATTTTCAATTGTTTTATAAATACTCAGTTCCACTTTTTTAGGATCGACCAAAACAAATTTTAATTGCGATGGATGCTTTTTATAAAGAAGTGAAACCAAAATCGCATTTAACCCTACCGATTTACCCTGCCCGGTTGCACCCGCCATTAACAGATGCGGCATGCTGGCAAGGTCAACAATGAAATTCTCATTATCAATTTTTTTGCCAATAGCAATGGGTAACGAAAAAGTGTTGTTTTGAAATTTTTCAGAAGACAACAATGTTTTCATACTCACAATACTCTTCTTTGCATTAGGCACTTCAATACCAATGGTTCCTTTGCCGGGTATAGGTGCAATGATGCGGATGCCCAGCGCAGCAAGGCTTAGGGCAATGTCATCTTCCAGGTTTTTTATTCTTGATATTCTTACGCCTGCTGCCGGAATGATCTCGTACAAAGTAACCGTGGGGCCAACAGTTGCATAAATTTTTTGTATCTCAATGTCGTAATTCCTGAGTGTGTTGATGATCTGGTTTTTATTATTCTCCAGTTCATTGGCATCCTGTACAATTTTATCGCTGCCATGATTGGCCAGCAGATCCAGTGTTGGGTATTTATAATCTCTCAGATCCAGTATAGGATCGTAAGGCTTGCTGGCTGCAACTTTTGCCGCAGTTGGCTTCTCTTCTTCTTCAATTTTTTCGGGCAACGATTTAATTTCTAACGCCAGGTCGCTCTCTGGCTTTGAAACCGAAGTAACAGGTTCTGTAACTGGCAGGATTATTTTTTCTTCTTTTACCGGCGGCACAATTACAGGCATCGTTTCTTCTTCATCTTTTTCAACAATATTCAGTTCATGATCAGGCGCTGTGTTTTCCATTACCGGAATGTTCAGCATAGGCCCAACATCTTTCACCGAATTTCCTTTTGCAGGTTTTGTATCATCTGTCCATTCAACTTTTTCAGAAATTTCTTCTTCAACCGGCACAATATCTTCGGCTGCAACAGGAGTTTTTTTAGAAGGTAATTTAAACACCGGGTTAAACCGCCAGATAACATAAGATAATACTGCCACTGCCAAAACTGCAATGGTTCCTATTTGCCCGATTGTTTGATACATCCAGTCTCTCATCAGATCACCCGCTGCTCCGCCCCATGGAAACGGATTGCCCTGGAAGATGGCTGAACTGGCTACACTCACAATTGGCAAACCAACAATGAGATATTTTATATTTCGGGAAACTGAAAAAACCTTCTTACCAAAAAAAAGATTGATGCCAAAAACAAAAAACGTGGTGCAGATAAGATAAGAAGCTACTCCAAAACCGTGGCGTATAAATATTTCTGAAATAAAAGCGCCAAAAGTACCCAGCAGGTTTTGCACTTTTATATCGTTTGCCAGCAACATGCGGTAACTGAACTTGTCCTGGTCTTCGCCCCAGGTAAATAAATAAGAGGTAAAAGCTATAAAAAAGAGAAAGGCCAGCAGCAGTAAAATACTACCGGCTATTTTATGCGTTCGCTCGTCCTTAAGCAATTGCTTAACTTCTACGGTTTCGTCTTTTTCCTGCTTTAATTGATCAGGATCCGGTGCTTTGGGTTTTGCCGTTTTCAGTTTGTTTGCCATGAGTAACAAAGATATAGAAAACCATTACTTCAAATGCATTGAAAAAAAGGCTTTTGAAATATATGCTTTGGCGGAATTTGCGTAGGTTTGAAAAAAACGGCTGCATTTGAAACCGATCATTACCCTGTTACTTTTTTTATTGTCTGGATACTTTTGTAAAGGCCAGGCTGCTGCAGTATCCGACACCATTTTTATTACTGATGTAAAAAATGAAAGCAATCTGCTTGGTAATACTCAGTTTTATTTCGACAGCAGCAATTCCTTATCGCCCGGGGAAGTGTTAAAAAAACCTTTTGACAGATTTAAAACTATTTATCCGAGAGTAAAATTAAAGCCCGAGTCTGTCAACTCCACCATCTACCTGAAGTTACTACTGAAAAATAATACCAATAAACAAATATCGGCTTACTTAAACCCCGGCATTTATTTTACCAGGTACAATGTTTACAAAATACAGGATCAAACATTTAGTGTTGAGGATAGCGGTAATGTTACCAATTACAAAAAGATTGAGCTTGCAGCCGGCACTACAGCTATATTTTTATTGGAAATAAAGCCCCTGAAAACAGAGCTGGGCAGCATAAGCCCTGTTTTAATTAATGCCGATTACTTAGAAGAGTATAAAATTGTTTTAACCAGGCATAAATCAGATATCCAGATATTTGGCCTGGTGCTAAGCGGTGTATTACTCATGATGATACTGTTTATGCTAACCAATTTCATCATCAGCCGTAAACGGGAGTTTTTATACAATGCCGCATATTCAGCCTGCATGTTTTTATTGATTTTCTTTAACTCAACCATCGTAAGGCTATCTACAACATTTAATAATTTCTATTATTCTTATTTTGATTTTTTTCTTTTGGTTACTGGTACCATTTTTTACATATCATTTACCCGAAGGTTTCTGGATACAAAAAATAACTACGCATTGCTTGACCGTATCTTAAAATATGGCGAGCGTTTTATTTTGCTGTTGCTGGGTATTTTTACTTTTCTGAATTTCTTTACTGATACATTTTTACCCCAGTTTTACCTGGAAAGCATTATGAAAGTCTTATTTCTTTTGCTTGGGTTTGCATTCATCTACCTTGCTTTAAAACAAAAAGACAAACTGTTTAACTACATAGCGGCAGGCAATGCCATGCTGGTATTCTTTTCGTTAATTTCATTTATAATTATGTTTCTGAATATAAAATCAAATGCCATTTACAAAACTTCACTATTTTATTATAACACAGGTATTGTAATGGAGCTCACCTTTTTTCTTTTAGGCTTAACCTATAAAAACAGAAGAGAACTGATTAAAGAGATAAAAAAACAGGAAGCTTTAAAACTGGATGCAGAGAAAAAGGAATTTGAAAACCAGTTAGCCGTTATAACAGCGCAACAGGAAGAACGAAACCGTATCAGCGCCGATATGCATGATGACCTGGGAGCCGGCATGACCACCATCAGCCTGTACAGTGAACTGGCAAAAAGTAAACTGGTAAATAATCCGATTCCGGAAATTGAAAAAATATCATCTGCAGCCAACGACCTGCTGAATAAAATGAATGCCATCATCTGGAGTATGAGCAACAGCAACGATTCGCTGGGTAATATGATAGCCTACATCCGCAGTTATGCACTCGAGTATTTTGAAGATACTGGTGTTGCCTGTAAAATAAACATCCCCGAGCGGCTGCCCAACATACAGGTTATTGGCACCATTAGAAGAAATGTATTTCTGGTAGTAAAGGAAGCATTGAACAATGTACTAAAACATGCCAAAGCTACTGAGGTAAGTATTACATTGGTAAGGATTGAGAACAGCCTCACTTTATATATTCAGGATAACGGCACGGGCATTAATATGGATAAATTAAGGCAGTTTGGAAACGGTTTAAAAAACATGAAAAAGCGCATGGCAGATATTGATGTTGAATTCAGTATTGAAAATAAAAACGGCACTTTAATTACCCTGCACAGAAAAGTAACCGCATTTTAATTTCGTTTTACAACTGCCAAAAAAAGCAATACCCAGCCTGCAATAAAAGCGGCGCCACCAAAAGGAGTAATTGCCCCCAGCCAGTTTAAAGGCAGTTGATTGTACTTTACATAACATAATAAATACAGCGATCCTGAAAAAAGTATTACTCCTGTAATAAACAATTTGCCTGCCCATGCCATTAATTTACCCGGAAATTCTTTGTATAATATCCCTGCAGCCAGTAATGCAAATACATGATAAAACTGATACCTGACGGCGGTTTCAAATATCTGCAGGTCATCGGTCGTTAAAATTTTCTTTAAGCCGTGTGCTGCAAATGCGCCCAATATTACAGATAAGGCACCTGATAAAGCAGCAGTTTTTAAAAATCCTTTGTGCATGGCAACGTTTGGAGTTTAGGGTTTGGTATTTAGGGTTTGAAGGCTCTTTTCATTTAATTCATTCACCGGCAAAATGATTTGTGCCTGGCTGTAAAACGGTTCCCGTTCTTTTAATTTTTGTTCAATGAAAAAGAACAGCTCTGCCTCGTTATGCTTATGTAACAAAGGCCTTTTTTCTTTATCATCCAAAACCCGGTCAAAAATATATTGCGGCGTAGCCGAGAGGTAAACTGTTGCTCCATGCTCATTCATCCATTGCATATTATCGTTAAAGCAGGCTGTGCCGCCGCCACAGGCAATGATGCAGTTTTCGGTTTCTGCAAAAGTCCTCAAGGCAATCGTTTCAATTTTTCTGAAATGATCTTCTCCGTCTTTTTCAAAAATGGCAGCAATAGTTTTACCCTGTTCTTTTTCAATCACTTCATCCAGGTCGTAAAATGCAAGGCCAGTTTGCTGAGCCCAAATTTTGCCCCAGTATGTTTTGCCGCTGCCCATAAAACCGATGAGGAAGATACCTCCTAACCCCCTGAAGGAGGAATTATCCGAAGCATTTGTCATATACTAATACATCTTTGTGATGGCAAAGAAACAAAAACAAAAGAATACTGCCTGCATTAAGTTCTCCCTTTAGGGGCCAGAGGGGCTGTCGTGTGGGTGTTTTACTTCTTACTCTTATAATCTCCCCTTTTCCAAGCCTTAATAAACTCGGCCCAGGCAAAGGGGTTAAAGATGTTCATGGGAGGTGCCTGTCCGGCATAGTAGGCTTTATTTGCAGTTTGCCGCAGATAATGGCTGCTGGCTTCCCTTCCATCTGTTGGCAGGTTTGCAACTAATATTTTCCGGGTGGCTTCATTATTATTTTTACGGGCAACGGTAATATAATCATCCGGCATTTCGGTGTTTAAAAAATCACGCTCAAACTGTACACGGGATGGCCTTGCCTTAATAATGGTTGCAGGCAAATAAACCGTGTCATTCACCATTAATTGAATGATGCTGTGTTGGTTCCCTTCCAGATTTGAAGGAATGGAAATTGTTTTGGGTTTAAAACCAATACTGGTAAATACGACTTCATCACCTTTTAAAACAACAATGCTGAAAACGCCTTTATTATTGGTGATGGTACCACGGTTTTGTCCTTTTACAACCACACTTACCGATTCAAGGCCCTTCAGGCTATCGGCCGTCATTACAATACCATACAGTTGTACAACAGAATCTTTAAAGGTTTCAAACTGGGCTTTGGCGGCAACAGGTAAGAATAAAGCAGTAATAAAAAAATATGGTATAAGTTTCTTCATCAAAAAAATTCAATAATAATATGCAGTACAAGAGTGCGACGCCAATGAAGCTGAATAGTACCACAACCGTCTGGCCCAAAAATACCAACATTCCTTAATTAATAAACAAAGTAAGGGCATCAATGTTTAAATTTGCGGTTTACATTGGTTTTTTAACAAATAATTGAACGATGACGAACGAAGATATTTTAAAGGCACTGAGTAATGTGCAGGAACCTGATCTTGGTAAAGACCTGGTAACCCTGAACATGGTTAAAGACATTGCGATAGATGGCAATAATGTTTCATTTACGGTTGTGCTTACCACACCCGCATGCCCGCTAAAGGATTTAATTATGAATGCCTGCATTAATGCCGTAAAATTATTGGTGAATAAAGAAGCAGTGGTTACTGTAAACTTTACCAGCAATACCAGCAGCAACCGTAAGGATGGAAAAACCATTTTAAGCGGCGTTAAAAATATAATTGCGGTGGTGAGTGGTAAAGGTGGCGTGGGTAAAAGCACTGTTTCCAGTAACCTGGCGCTGGCACTGGCGCAGGGCGGAGCAAAAGTTGGATTGATGGATGCCGACATTTACGGACCAAGCCAGCATATTATGTTTGGCGTACGTGGCGAAAGGCCTTTGATGAGAGAAGCAGATGGTAAAGGATGGATTGTACCCATAGAAAAATTTGGCATTAAAATGATGAGCATTGGTTTGCTGATAGATGAAAAGCAGGCCGTGGTTTGGCGTGGGCCGATGGTGAGCAGCGCCATACGCCAGTTTGTGAGTGAGGTTGATTGGGGCGAACTGGATTACCTGGTTATTGATATGCCACCCGGCACCGGCGATATTCATTTAACCATTGTACAAACTGTGCCGGTAACGGGTGTAATTGTGGTTACTACACCACAAACTGTTGCCCTGGCAGATGCTAAAAAAGGTATTGCCATGTTTGGACAGGCGCAATTAAAAGTTCCGGTAATTGGTTTAGTGGAGAATATGAGTTATTTCACCCCTGCAGAATTGCCCGATAATAAATATTACATTTTTGGAAAAGACGGCGGAAAGAACCTGGCGGAAGAATTTGATATCCCCTTCCTGGGGCAAATACCAATTGTAGAAAGCATTCGTGAAGGTGGCGATATTGGCGTACCGGCCATGGTTGGCAATGATGCCATTACCCAAAAAGCATTTATGGATTTTACAGCCAATGCGGTAAGGGGCATTGCCATGCGTAATGCTAATTTGGAGCCTACGGAGATTGTTGAAATGATTGAGTAATATATTTTCCACAAAGCCGCTAAGGGCACAAAGGAAAATATTTGTTTAATAAACTTTGTGTACTTCGTGTCTTTGTGGGATTATTGTTTTTCTGCGAAATCAAAAAAATCATTTTAATCAGCGATTCATGTCTTTATCACACCAACAACTTAATACCCTTGCAACCGAGTTTGGTACACCGTTGTATGTTTACGATGCTGCAAATATTACAGCCCAGTATCAAAAGCTTACTGATGCTTTTGCACAAACAGATACCCGTTTTTTTTATGCCTGTAAGGCATTAACCAATATCAACATTCTAAAACACATTAAAAGTATTGGTTGCAATGTAGATTGCAGTTCTGTTAATGAAGTAAAGCTTGCTTTGCTTACCGGTTTTGAACCAAAAAATATTCTCTACACCAGCAACGGTATTCATTTTAGTGAAATTGAAGAAGCCCAAAGCCTGGGTGTACATATTAATATAGATAGCCTGAGTAATCTTGAAAAATTTGGGCAGAAGTTTGGACATAGTTATCCTGTTGGTATCAGGCTGCGGCCAAACATCATGGGTGGTGGCAACCTGAAAGTTTCTACCGGTCATGATAAAAGTAAATTTGGTATACCGGTTGATCAGCTTGATAAAATACTGGCCCTGGTAAGCAAATACAACCTGCACATACAAAACCTGCATATACACACCGGCAGCGATATTAAAGACGTAGACGTTTTTGTAAAGGGAATTGAAGTGTTATTCGATATCATTCCTTCTTTTAAAGAACTGGAATCAATTGACCTGGGTGGTGGTTTTAAAGTGCCTTACAAAGATGGCGATACCGAAACCGATATGCCATTGCTGGCACAAAAAGTAAATGAAGCTTTCAGCAATCATCCCAATCCTGATGGCAAACATTTGCAGGTTTGGTTTGAACCGGGAAAATTTTTGGTAAGTGGTGCAGGTTATTTAATAACCGAAGTGAATGTTATAAAAGAAAATCCCACCACAACTTTTGTGGGTATCAACAGCGGATTAAATCACCTGATTCGCCCAATGTTTTACGATGCTTACCATAAGATTGAAAATATCAGCAACCCAACAGGAGAAGAAAAGAATTATGCAGTAACCGGTTACATCTGCGAAACAGATACATTTGCCTGGGACAGAAAACTACATGAAGTACGGGAAGGCGACCTGCTGGTATTTTACAATGCCGGTGCTTATGGTTTTGAAATGAGCAGTAATTTTAATTCACGCCTGAAACCGGCAGAAGTGTTGGTAAAAGATGGAAAGGCACAATTGATAAGAAGAAGGGATGAGTTTGAGGATCTGTTGAGGAACCAGTTATCGTAAAATTTGCTTCAATGAAAAAGATCACTTTGATTTTTTTTGCATGCTTATCTTTCTTTTGCGCTAATGCACAAGATGGTAATTACAATATACAAAGTGTTAAGAGTATTGACAGTATAGTCAGAATTATTAAGAACAACAACAAGCAACTTAGATACAAAAACAAAGATTCAACATCAGCTAAATTTTATTGGGTAGATAAAGAAAGTAAAAAACTACTTGCCGTTGAAATAATTAATTACTACTATACCCAGAGAAAGATAAAAGTTCGGGATTACCAGAGGTTTATTTATTATTTTCATAACGAAGATCTAATAAAGCTTATCATTATCTACTGTATTAACAAAAAGGATTGCGAAAAGGGCTATTTTTACTTTTCAAATGGGGAAGTGATTCAAAAATATGGAGACTTAATAGAAGATTCTCATTTAAAAAAGCCATTTGAGCTTTTACAGGATTTCAAATCATTTGTCAGGATGAAAAATAATGGCGGCTAGGCCTTTGTGGACGTTAAATCAACTTAAATTTTGAATAAAGCACTCCTTCTCTTACTATTTCTTGCCTTCGGCTTCACCGCTTTCAGCCAAACTCCCGACTGCACCAAATTCCGTGAAGGCAAATTCCGCATTGCCGATTCCCGTGCCGGCGTAGTTACCATTGCCGATCGTAACAGCATGTACCAAACCGAAACCAGCGAAGTCTTAAAAGCCGTGGTGCGTTTCAGAATTTCCTGGCAGGACAACTGTTCCTATACCCTAAAACTGGACAAAGTAATCAGGAACGAGAACAAGATCGACTTCCCTTCAAACCTGGAAATAAAAGTAAAGATCACTCAGACAACCGATGGTGGTTATACACAGCAAACAACTTCTTCCCTCACTAACGGAACTTACAACGTTGCGGTAACAAAGCTCTGAGAAGAAAGTCATTTGTCAACGACCGGTTTTCAATGTCTTGAGCCCCCAATGACTTTACGAATCTTTTAACTAAAATTAGTTTCTTCGGCTATTGGAGATATCAATTTTTCTTTCCACATTTACATAGCAAATAAAAAATGTCGATATTGGTGAATCCACCAGTGTCAACCAACTTCACAATCAACTTCAAATTTATGAAACTCGACCCAAGCTGTCGTACCAAAAAGTTCAAAGCAACTTTTTTACAGTTCCTGCTACCCATAACTTTAACCCTGTTGCTTTTTTCCTGCAGCAAAAAAGACAAATGGATTGATGTAGATCCTGCTTTCAGCAAATACATCGATGCATACACAACAGGTACTGTTTCCAAAACATCTGCTATCCGCATTAAACTGGCAGAAGATGCCAACACCACGCATGCCGTTGGTGAGGCAGTGAAGGAAGACCTGTTCGACATCTCCCCTTCTGTAAAAGGAAAAGCATTCTGGATTGATGCCCGTACCATTGAGTTTAAACCAGATAGCTGGTTGAAGCCCGATCAGATGTACCAGGTAGAATTTAAATTGGGCAAAGTAACCAAAACCCCAAGTAAGTTTTCAGAATTTAAATTCAGTATGAAAACAGTAAAACCTTCTTTTAAAGTTGGTAATGATGGATTGCGAAGCAGCGGCGTTAAAAATAAAATGAGTCTGAGTGGTGAACTGGAAACCGCCGATATTGAAGATGGTAAACTGGTAGAAAAATTACTCACTGCTTCTCAAAATAATAATGCACTTACAATAAGCTGGCAACATAATGATGCTGCAAAAACACATCGTTATACCATTGAAAATATAAGCCGCTTAAAATCGGTGAGCAATGTAGATCTGCGCTGGGATGGTAAACCGATGAGCATGGATACAAAAGGCGACGCATCTTTAGCAGTACCGGCCGAAGGTGATTTTAAAGTGCTTGATGTGATGGCTGTAAATGAGGCACAGCAATATGCTTCGGTACAGTTCAGCGATATGATTGCTGTGGGGCAGGACCTGAATGGCTTGATAACCATCAGCGGACAATCAGATATTTCTTACACCATCAACGGAAGCGAAGTAAAAGTTTTTGGCAACGGAAAACTGGATGGTAACTACACGGTGAATATAAATCCCGGTGTAAAAAATACCTGGGGCGATGTGCTGGATAAAGGCTTTGCATCCAACATCAATTTCCAAAACAGGATGCCTTCTGTAAAAATTCATGGCAAAGGAAACATACTGCCCAACAGCGGCAGGTTGGTATTGCCTTTTGAATCAATCAATTTAAATGCAGTTGATATCAGCATTATTAAAATATTCGAAAATAATGTGCCGCAATTCTTACAGGAAAATGATTTGGGTGGGAATAACGAATTGAGAAGAGTTGCCAAACCTATCGTTCAAAAAACATTGAGGCTGGATGATGATAAAACTTTAGACCTGCACAAGAAACAACATTTCTCTTTAGACATTGATAAGTATTTAAAAACTGAACAGGGTGCTATTTACAAAGTAACCATTGGCTTCCGTCCAGAGTATTCTTTGTATCAATCAACCGATACCGCTACAACCATAGCAACTGAGGAAAGCGAAGGAGAAGAATATTACGGCGACTATGAAAGCGGAAATAATAATGGCGTTGATGAAGACGATGCTTTCTGGGAAAGATATGACAGCTATTACCCTTTTGGTTATAACTGGGAACGCAGGGATGATCCTACCAGTAAATCTTATTACAACAAAGACCGCTGGGCAAGCAGGAATATCCTGGCAAGCAATATTGGCCTTACCGCCAAGCGTGGCAACGATAACAGCCTGGTGGTTGCCGTAAGTAATATTCTTACCACCGAGCCAATGAACGGTGTTGATATTGAAATCATGGATTACCAGCACACCATCATCAACAAAGGCAAAAGCGGCAGCGACGGTTTTGCAAATATTGATTTAAAAAGAAAACCATTTTTATTAATTGCCCGCAAAGGAAATGAAAGAGGTTATTTAAAACTGGATGACGGAAGTTCGCTGGCGCTTAGCCGCTTTGATGTAAGTGGAGAAGAAGTGAAGAACGGTATTAAAGGATTTATTTTTGGCGAACGTGGCGTGTGGCGGCCCGGCGATACCATGTACCTGAATTTTATTGTGGAAGATAAACAAGGCAAATTACCAAAAGATCATCCTGTTGAGTTTAGTTTATTTACCCCACAGGGCCAATTATATACACACAGTGTTCAAACTGATGCTGAAGATGGTTTCTATCTTTTTAAAACCAATACAGATGCTTCTTCGCCAACCGGCAACTGGTTGGCAAAAATAAAAGTGGGCGGCGCTGTTTTTGAAAAAAGAATTAAGGTGGAAACAATTATGCCAAACAGGCTGAAGATAGATTTGAACTTTGGTAAAGACCCCGTGTTGGGTAAAGGCAATACCGAAACCGGTAACATCAATGCCAAGTGGCTGTTTGGTGCATTGGGTAAAAATTTAAAAGCAAAAATTGATGCATCGCTTTCTTCACGGGGCACATCGTTTCCCAAATTTGCAGGCTTTGAATTTGATAATCCCACATCCAATTACGCAACACAAAGTAAAACCATTTACGAAGGCACATTGGATGAGCAGGGCAACGCGGCATTAAAAACAAATTTTGAAATTGACGAAACTGCACCGGGCATGTTAAGTGCCAATATGATGGTAAAGGTGTTTGAACCGGGCGGAAGTTTCAGCATTGATAATGTTACGATGCCCTACAGTCCTTATGCAAGTTATGCAGGCATTAAATTACCCGATGGCGAAAAACCATTTGATTATTTACTGGCAGGAAAAAGGCATACCGTGCAAATCGTTGATGTTGATGGCAAAGGAAATCTGCTGGCCGGCAGCAACGATGTGGAAGTGCAGTTCTACCGTATTCAATGGCGCTGGTGGTGGGATAATAACGGCGACAACCTCAGCAATTTTACACAGGATGAATACAACAAATTATTAAAAACCGAAACTGTAAAACTTAGCAACGGCCGTGGTAACTGGACCTTCGGTACATCTGAAAATGAATGGGGACGTTATTTGATCTTAGTAAAAGATCTGAAAAGCGGCCACACAACCGGTTCTACTTTTTATGTGGAAGATGCTTACTGGCAAACCCGTGCAGGTGAAGAAGATCAAACTGCCGCTTCGATGCTCTCCTTCCAGGCAGATAAAGAAAAATATAATGTGGGCGATGAAGTTTCTTTAAAAATTCCCAGCAGCAAAGGCGGCCGTATTTTGGTGAGTATTGAAAACGGCAGCAAGGTTTTAAAATCTTTCTGGCAGGAAACCAAACAAGGCCAGACCGATGTGAAATTTAAAGCTGAAGCTGGCATGGCGCCCAATGTATATGCAACTGTAAGTTTATTGCAGCCACATTCGCAAACCATTAATGATCTTCCTATTCGTATGTATGGGTCTGTTCCCATTTTTGTAGAGGATAAGAATACGGTATTGAAACCTGTACTCAACATTCAAAGCAGCATCAGGCCAGAAACAAATGTTTCTTTCTCGGTAAGTGAGCAAAATGGAAAAGAAATGACTTACTGTGTGGCCATTGTTGATGAAGGGCTGCTAGACTTAACAAGATTTAAAACACCCAATCCGCACGAAGTATTTTATGCAAGAGAAGCACTGGGTGTAAAAAGTTTCGACCTGTTTGATTATGTGATTGGCGCCTGGGGCGGCGACCTGGAAAGGATCTTAACCATTGGTGGTGATAATGAAGCCGGTCCCGGTAAACAAAAAACAGCTAACCGTTTTAAGCCGGTTGTAAAATATCTTGGACCATTTCATTTAAGCCGTGGCCAAACACAAAAACAATCTTTCACCTTGCCATCATACATTGGCTCGGTAAGAGCGATGGTTGTTGCGGCTCACGAAGGCAGTTATGGTGCAACAGAAAAAACGATTGCCGTTAAAAAACCATTGATGATGCTGGCAACAATGCCACGTGTGCTTGGCCCCGGCGAAACAATCAAACTGCCGGTTACTGTTTTTGCCATGGAGAATAACATCCGTAAAGTAAATGTATCGCTGCAGGCAAATCCCTACCTGGAAGTGGTAGGAGGAAATGCTCAACAGGTAAACTTTACAGAGAATGGTGAACAGATGATTTATTTTGATGTACGTGTTAAACCAAATACAGGCATCGGAAAAGTGAAGCTGCTGGCAAGTTCGGGTGGCGAAAAAGCAGATTACGAAGTAGAGCTTGAAATACGAAATCCCAATCCGCCGGTAACGCAGGTAACAGAAATGACTTTATCTGCCGGGCAACAATGGAAAACAATTGCCAACCCCGTTGGCGTGGCAGCAGCCAGCACAGCGGTGTTGGAAATTTCCAGTGTACCCTCTATGAATTTACAAAAACGATTGAACTACCTGATAGAATATCCTCATGGATGTGTTGAGCAAACCACTTCAGCTGTTTTTCCGCAACTGGTATTAAATCAGCTTACCGACCTGGATGAAGCTAAAAAAGCAAAGGTTGACAGGAATGTAAAATCCGGTATCGCAAGGTTACAGAATTTTCAGCGGCCAGACGGTGGCTTTAGTTACTGGCCCGGTGGCGGCGAAAGTGATGAATGGGGTACCAACTATGCCGGGCATTTTTTAGTAGAAGCGCAAAACAACGGTTACCTGGTGAGTGATTATATGTTGCAGAATTGGAAAAATTTTCAGCGTGGCAAAGCAAACAGTTGGGTGCCAACTACCAATAATTTTTACGGAGGCGATCTTATACAGGCATACCGGTTGTATGGCCTTGCATTAGCAAAAGCGCCAGAACTGGGAGCCATGAACCGTTTGAAGGAATTTAAATATTTATCTGCAGAAGCAAAATGGCGATTGGCAGCTGCGTATTCACTGGCTGGCCAGGAGAATACAGCATTGGATCTTATCAGCGGCCTTGCTACTAGTTTTGAAGTACGCACAAGCCCGGGCATTACATTTGGCTCCGACCTGCGTGACCAGGCAATGGTACTTGAAACACTTACATTGCTAAGCGGAAATGCAAGAGCTAAGGCCAAAGCAAAAGAATTGGTACCAACCATTGCAGCAAAACTTTCGCAGGATTATTGGTACAGCACACAAACAACTGCCTACAGTTTGATTGCCATTGCAAAGTATTGTGGTAAAAATCCAAGTGGCGCAAAAATAATTGTCAACGGAACTGTTGATGGAAAAAATATTGACATCAACTCAGCTTCTTACATTAAACAACTGCCTATCTTATTTGCAAAAGGAAGTAGTAATCTAGTCATCAACAATAAAGGCAATAATACTTTGTATGTACGTTTGATAATTCAAGGGCAACCACTTGCCGGCGACAGCATCAAAATAACAAACAACCCGGCGGTTTTAAATATGAGTGTAAGTTATGTAAATCAAAACGGCACAGCCATTGATATCAGCAAACTTCCACAGGGAAGTGATTTCGTTGCAAAAGTAACCATCACCAATCCCGGCAAGCGTGGTTATTATTCGCAAATGGCATTGTCGCAGATATTCCCCAGCGGCTGGGAAATTTTAAATGCCCGTATGTTTGATGATGAAGGTGCATTCAAATCTTCATCATCAACCTACCAGGATATTCGTGATGACCGGGTGTACACATATTTCAATATTGGCGGCAATCAAACTTATACTTATTATGTACAGTTGAATGCATCGTACCTGGGCCGATTCTTCTTGCCGGGTACTTATTGCGAAGCTATGTATGATAATAGTATTACAGCCGGGGTGAATGGGAAGTGGGTGGAAGTAGTGAATCAATAAAAACGGAACGCTGATGACGCGGATTTGGCGGATTAACGCAGATAAAAATCTGCATTGATCAGTTTTATCAGTGTCATCAGCGTTCTATATTATTATGAACAAATTTTTTCAGAAAATAAAAAATCTCCGCACCACAACAAAAATTAAATTGGTTGTGTCGCTGGGGTTATCGATTTGGTTTTGGCTCTCCCTTCCCTCAAAATTATTTCATACACCAACCTGTTATGTAATTGAATACAAGGATGGCAACTTATTAAACGCTACTATTGCTTCCGACGGGCAATGGCGTTTTCCATACAATAAAAATGTGCCACAAAAATTCATTGACTGCATAACTACTTTCGAAGACAGAAGATTTTTCAAGCATCCAGGTGTAGACCCGGTTGCCATTGGCAGGGCTGTTATTAAGAATATAAAGAACAAGGGCGTGGTGCAAGGTGGCAGCACTATCAGCATGCAGGTGATCAGGCTTTCTAACCGTGATGATAAAAGAAGCATCTGGAACAAAATAAAAGAAAGCATTCTTGCAGTGCGGTTGGAATTATCTTATTCCAAAAAAAATATCCTGGCACTGTATGCAAGCAATGCGCCATTTGGAAGCAATATCGTTGGTCTGGATGCTGCAGCCTGGCGTTACTATGGCCGCAGTGCCGATAAATTAAGCTGGGGCGAAATGGCAGCCCTTGCTGTTTTACCCAATGCACCTGCTTTGGTTCATCCCGGCAAAAACAGGAATGTATTGTTGAAAAAACGTAACACACTGCTTGATAATTTACAGCAAGTAGGAAAAATTGATAAAGCCGCAGCCGAACTCGCCAAGCTGGAACCCTTGCCTGACGAGCCTTACCGGTTACCGCAAAACGCATCGCATTTATTACAACGTTTTATAAAAGACAATAAAACCTGGAAACAGGAAACAAAGATCAAAACAACTTTAGATGGCAATTTGCAGAAAAATGTTTCGGTGATCTTGCAGCAACATCAATCTGTTTTAAAAGGCAATGGTATTAATAATGTTTGTGCATTGGTGCTTGATGTGGAAACAGGAAATACATTGGCGTATGTTGGAAACATTAAAGATGCGGCTAACAAAGAAATGGAAGCCGATGTGGATGTGATAGCAGCACCACGCAGTCCGGGTAGCGCATTAAAACCAATTTTATATGCAGCTACTTTAAGTGATGGATTAATATTGCCCAACTCCATCATACCCGATATACCAACGCAAATAGGAAGTTATGCGCCCAAGAATTTTGACCTGAGTTATGACGGTGCTGTGCCTGCAGGAAAGGCTTTGTCAAGAAGTTTAAATGTGCCTGCAGTAAAAATGCTGCAGCAATATAAATATCAACGCTTTTATGAAGCATTGCAGCGATCAGGCATTACCACTTTAAACAACAATGCAGATTTTTATGGGCTGAGTCTGATACTCGGTGGTTGCGAAGTAACCATGTGGGACCTTGCAGGTGTGTATGCATCCATGGCCCGAACATTAAACCATCAAACAAAAAATCATGGCAACCCTAATCAAAAAGATTTTCATCCACCTAATTATGTTATTGCCAAAAGCAAACAACAAACTACCAACAACAAACCACAAACAACAAACCCTCCACTCGATGCAACTTCCATCTGGTTCGCCTTCCAGGCCATGCAGGATGTAATGCGGCCCGGCGAAGAAGGCCTGTGGCAGCAGTTTTCATCGTCTCAAAAAATTGCCTGGAAAACCGGTACCAGTTTTGGTTTCAGAGATGGCTGGGCCATTGGGTTAACGCCAAAAAATGTGGTAGCAGTTTGGGTTGGTAATACCGATGGCGAAGGAAGGCCGGGACTGGTGGGCATACAAACAGCAGCTCCGATACTGTTTGATATTTTCCGATTTTTACCAAATACAAAATGGTTTGAAAAACCGAAATACAATTTTACTTATGTACCAGTGTGCAGACAAAGTGGTTACCGTGCAAATATTGATTGCCCCGATGTAGATACTTTATTCATGCCGCCCAATGCAATTAAAGTTCCGCTTTGTGCGTACCATAAAATAATTCACTTAGATGCAACAGGAATGTATCGTGTTACAGAAGCTTGCGAATCTCCATCGGTTATGCAGCACAAAAGCTGGTTCATTTTATCGCCTGCCATGGAATTTTATTACAAGCAGCGCAACATAGATTATATACCGCTCCCTCCGTTTAAACCGGGTTGCAACTTTGCAGAAACAGGAAAACTCATAGAAATTATTTATCCCCAACCCGATGCAAAAATTTATGTTCCGCTGGAGATAAATGGCGAAAGAGGTAAAACTGTTTTTACTGCAGCGCATCGTCGTGCAGGTGCAAAAATATTCTGGAGCATTGATGACGAATTTGTTGGCAGCACGCAAAATTTTCATCAGCTTGGGTTGAATCCTTCACCCGGAAAACACATTCTTACATTGGTTGATGAAAATGGAATCAGCGTGAGCAGGGAGTTTGAGATACTGGAAAAAGAAAATCGCTGATTCTGGTGAATGTTATGATTTCGCTGTTTACCAAATTTCTCCTTATTTTTAAACTCTAAATTTTTTATTATGCCAATACGTATGGAAGATGATCCGCAGGATCAACAGGATTTTGATGACAGTAATACCTCGGGTGGAAGAACAACCGGCGGCGGTGGTGGTGGATTGCTGGCTTTCTTACCCTTGCTCCTCTCTTTATTCAAAGGCGGTGGTGGCGGTAAAAAAATCCTTTTATTATTGGTAGCCGCAGGTGCAGCTTATTTTTTCTTTTTCAGAAGTGGTTCTGGTGGTGGTGCCACAGATGTTGTAAAAAATCTTTTTTCGCAGAGCGGATACAGTTTTAGTCCTGAGCAATTTAAAAAAGCAAATGTTTACGAAGGCCTTGCCGATGACAATACAAAAAACCCTTTACCCGAAAGTGTTTCGTTATTAAAATTTGCACCCGACAGGCAAAACCAGGGCCAGCAAGGTTCTTGCGTTGCATGGAGCAGTGTGTATGCTGCCCGTACCATTGTAGAAGCTGCATCTACCAACCAACCGGGCAACAGTACAGCTTATAGTCCGGCTTTTGTTTACAACCAGATTGGTTTGGAAGGTTGCCAGGGTGCATACATTCAAAACGCCATGGAATTTATGGCAACCAAGGGTGTGGTTGCTTATAACGATTTTCCATACGATGACCAGGATTGCAGCAGGCAACCAAATTCAGCATTAGAAAATAAAGCAACGCAAAATAAATTACACGGCTTTACAAGATTAACTGATGGCGAAAGCACCGAAGGAATTAATGTTCGTGCAGTTAAAGAACACCTGGCTAAAGATGCTCCGGTTGTAATTGGTATGATGGTTGGCGGTAGTTTTATGCAGGGCATGATGGGGAAACAAATGTGGGCACCAACTGATGAAGACCGCACGCAGGCCGGCTTTGGCGGACATGCCATGTGTGTAATAGGTTACGACGACCGCAAACAGGCATTCCAGATAATGAATAGCTGGGGACCAGAGTGGGGTGAAAATGGCATTGGCTGGGTTCGCTATGCCGACTTTAAAGAATTTGTACGGGAAGCTTATGGTGTTGACCCAATGCCTAAGCGTGGTGCAGCAACCAGCATTGGTTTTGAAGCTGCCATTGGCTTGGTAAAAAATGACGACAAGCAATACATTCCATTAAAATTAAAAGCAGGTAATGTTTTTGAAACCGTTAATACGGTTGCACCGGGCACCAAATTTAAAATGGAAATAAAAAATTCAACCGAGTGCAATATTTATATTTTTGGGCAGGAAACCGATGGCAGCAGCTACACTTTATTTCCTTACCCCAGTAAAGAAGATGCAACCAAAACCGCCTTCTCTCCTTATTGCGGCATCACCGGTTACCGTTTATTTCCACGTGGCAAAAGTTTAGTACCCGATAATGTTGGTAACAAAGATGTGTTTGCAATTGTAGTAACAAAGCAGGCTATCGACTGGTATGCTGTAAACAATGCTATTTCAAAGAGCACCGGTGCAGATTATGGTGCTAAAGTGGCCGATGCCTTAAAACAAAATGCAGTATCGGGTGTACAATTTGCAGCAGGCAGTGGCGGCACTATAAATTTTAAAGCAAATAATGCCGGGCAGAATGCTGTACTTTGTGTGGTAGAAGTTAAAAAATAAACTATGAAAAAATTGATCGTCATTGCATTTTGTTTGATTGCTTATGTAAGTCATGCACAAACAGAAGGAACTAAATTATACCACCCCGATGCTGATGCAGCAAAGGATATAGCGGCGGCTGTTAAAAAAGCGAAGGCCGAAAATAAATATGTACTGCTGCAGGGCGGCGGTAACTGGTGCAGCTGGTGTATTGAGTTTGCCAGGTTTTGCAAAGCTGATCCAAAAATTGATTCTGTAATTAATGCCAGCTTTGTCTGGTACCATTTAAACTACAGTAAAGAAAACGAGAATAAAGCTGTATTTGCAAAATATGGCTATGCCCAGCGTTTTGGGTTTCCTGTGTTCATCATTTTAAATAAAAAAGGCGAACGCATTCATACCCAAAACAGCGAATACCTGGAAGATGGTAAAAAAAGTTACGATAGGAGAAAAGTGCAGGCGTTTTTGGAGATGTGGAGCCCAAGAGCACTGAATCCTGAAATGTATGGAAAGTAAAACTGAATATTGAGAGTTTCTATTTAAATGTTCAATAATCAATGTTCAACAAACAATTCTCAATGTCAAACGCCACCCAATTCCTCCAACTCATAAAGCATCCGTTTAAATTTAAACTGTTCATGCTTTCCAAATTACCCAGCGCTTTTTTTTGCGGGGTAAGGGTTGTGGATGCTGATGAGGATAAATGCTCGGTAAAAGTTCCTTACAAATGGTTTAGTCAAAATCCTTTTAAGAGTACTTACTTTGCCTGCCTGAGTATGGCTGCCGAAATGAGTACCGGCCTGCTATGCCTGATGCACCTGCATAAAAGGCAACCGGCCGTAAGTATGCTGGTGGTAAAAATTGAAGGCAACTTTATGAAAAAAGCAACCGGCATAACGGTTTTTACCTGCGAAGATGGTGCTGCGATAAAAAGAACCATTGAAGATGCTGTTTTCAGCAATGAAGGAAAGATCATCACCTCAAAATCGTATGGCAGAAATACAGCAGGTGAGATTGTAGCAGAATTTGCCGTTACCTGGAGTTTTAAAGTTAAATCTAATATACCCTGATATAAGTTTGCTATCTGCTATTTAACTAAATTGCATCTCCAAGTTCAATAGCGTTACCTCTGTACAAGTGTGCGACGCCAATGAAGTTGAATAGAATTACAAATGCTTGTTACAAAAAAAATAAAACCTTAATCTCCGATTAAATCCAATCCAATTCACTCTGTTGGAATTGGAGTAAACATATTTTATGGCAAAAGACTTACGTAAACAGGAAGCTTTAGACTACCATTCAAAAGGCCGCCCGGGTAAAATAGAAGTAGTACCCACCAAAGAGGCCAAAACACAAAGAGACCTTTCACTTGCATATTCGCCCGGCGTGGCAGAACCTTGCCTGGAAATTGCAGCCAACCCCGAAGACGTTTATAAATATACCGCCAAAGGAAACCTGGTGGGTGTTATCAGCAATGGCACAGCGGTTTTGGGCCTGGGTAATATTGGCCCCGAGGCAGGTAAACCGGTGATGGAAGGTAAGGGTGTACTCTTCAAAATATTTGCTGATATTGATGTGTTTGATATCGAGATCAACGAAACTGATCCTGAAAAATTTGTGCAGATTGTGCAGTCGCTGGAACCAACTTTTGGTGGTATTAATTTAGAAGACATTAAAGCACCTGAGTGTTTTTATATTGAACAGGAATTAAAGAAGCGTTGCAAGATCCCCATCATGCACGATGACCAGCATGGTACAGCCATCATCAGCGCTGCAGCTTTGCTGAATGCATTGATTCTGCAAAAAAAGAAAATAGATAAAGTAAGATTTGTGGTTAACGGCGCCGGTGCTGCAGCCATGGCCTGTATGCATTTATATGAATCGCTGGGTGCAAAGCACAGCAATTTTATGGTGTTTGACCGTAAAGGAATTTTATACAAAGGAAGGCCGGATGTAGAAGAGCAGAAAGAAAAATTTTGCGTGGATGCCAAATACAAGGATTACGACCTGGCAAAAGCATTTAAAGATGCCGATGTATTTATTGGCTTGAGTGCCGGTAATACAGTAAGTCCGGAAATGGTAAAAAGCATGGCCAAAAATCCGATTGTCTTTGCCATGGCAAATCCCGATGCTGAGATCAATTATGATGTAGCGGTTGCTACCCGTAAAGATATCATCATGGCTACCGGCCGCAGTGATTATCCCAACCAGGTAAATAATGTACTGGGCTTTCCGTATATTTTCCGCGGTGCATTGGATGTAAGAGCAACAGCCATTAATGAAGCCATGAAACTGGCAGCAGTAAAGGCTTTAGCCGAACTGGCAAAAGCGCCGGTGCCGGATATTGTTAATCTGGCTTACAACGAAAAGACCATCACTTTTGGCCCAACGTATATTATTCCAAAACCATTAGATCCCCGTTTGTTATCAACCGTGGCGCCGGCGGTTGCTAAAGCAGCTATTGAAAGCGGCGTGGCAAAATATCCTATTACCGATTGGGATAAATATGTAGATGATCTGAATCACCGTTTAGGTTTGGATAACCAGTTAAGCCGTGTTATCGGCTCCAAAGCACGTAAAGATCCCAAGCGTATTGTTTTTGCCGATGCAGAAAATATTAAGATATTAAAAGTGGCACAGCTGGTGATGGAAGAAGGTGTTGCTTATCCGATTTTATTGGGCAAGGAACATAAAATAAGAAAACTGGCGGATGAAAACGGAATAGACCTTGAGGGTATGCCCATCATGAACCCGGCTGATGATCAACATGAAGACGTAAGAAAAAAGTTTGGCGATTTGTTTTTTGAAAAAAGACAACGCAAGGGTGTAAATAAATATGAAAGCTATAAAGCAATGAAAGACCGCAACCATTTTGGTTGTATGCTTATTGATAGTGGGGAAGCAGATGGTATGATCAGCGGATTGAGCAGGAATTATCCTGATACTATTCGTCCGGCGCTGCAGATAATTGGTACCGAACCCGGCGTTAAAAAGATTGCCGGCATGTACATTATGTTTACCAAACGTGGGCCATTGTTTTTGGCCGATACAACGGTGAACTTTAATCCTACTTCCGAAGAACTGGCCGAAATAACTTTACTGGTTGCCAAAGAAGTAAAACTGTTTAACATCAAACCAAGGATTGCCATGCTCTCCTATTCTAATTTCGGCAGCAGCGATTCGCCGGAAGCAAACCTGGTACGCAAGGCAAGGGAAATTGTAAAAGAAAAAGATCCTTCATTAATATGCGATGGTGAAGTACAGGGCATCCTGGCATTTAATAACGAAATTTTAAAAGAGAATTATCCTTTTACAGAATTGTTGAGTGGTGATGTAAACACACTCATCTTTCCTAACCTGGCAGCTGGCAATATTGCCTATAATTTGTTACAGGAAGTTGGCGGAACAGATTCAATCGGTCCGATTTTACTTGGCCTGAATAAACCTGTTCACGTTTTGCAATTGGGAAGCTCGATCCGCTCTATATTTAATATGGTATTGATTGCGGTTGTAGATGCACAAACCAAATGCAAAACCAATACCAGGGAAGAAGTGAAGAAAAGTAAATGGTGGAAACGGAAAAGCAGCGTTTCTAAAGAAGCTTAATTAATTTTTTACGCTGATGGAGATGTACATTGTACCTCCCCATCAGCAATTGAAATAATCTTACATTCGTACAACTAACATTATACACTTTACATAACCATGCTTTTTTTTAACCACTTTGGCCGCTACCTTTTAATGCTGAAAGGCATGTTTACCCGGCCCGAGAACATGCGTATGTACTGGAAAGAGCTCATGCACCAATGCGTTGAAATTGGCGTTGGCTCGCTGGGTATTGTTATCATCATTTCATTTTTTATGGGTGCTGTAAGTGCCGTACAAACCAGTTACCAGCTGGTTAGTCCGCTTATACCACTTACCACCATTGCACAAATTGTACGTGATACAGTTATACTTGAATTTGCGCCAACTGTGGTTTGTATTGTATTGGCCGGTGTGGTGGGTAGTAAAATTGCCAGCGAACTGGGCAACATGCGTGTGAGCGAACAGATAGATGCATTTGAAATTATGGGTATTAATACCAAAGGATATTTAATAATGCCAAAAATTGCAGCTTGTTTAATTACAATTCCTATGCTGGTGGTTTTATCAATGGTACTTGGCATTTTAGGCGGCCGTTTGGCAGGCTCCGCAACAGGTATCTTATCAACAGACACTTACGACATGGGATTGATACTGAATTTTGTGCCCTACAACGTAGTTTTTGCATTGGTAAAAGCATACACATTTGCATTTATAATCAGCACTATCCCTTCTTATTATGGTTACTACGTAAAAGGTGGTGCACTTGAAATTGGCCGCAGCAGTACCAAAAGTGTAGTGGTAAGCTGTGTGATGATATTGTTTGCAGATTATGTATTGGCGGCATTGTTACTGAATAAATAGCAAGCTTCAAGGGAAGTAGCCTCAAGGGTGTAGTTCAAGCTTTGAAAAATCTTATAATTTTTAACCTTAAAATTATTAAGATGAGAGATTTTAAAAGACTGATCGTTTGGCAAAAAGGCTTTCAATTGTTCATTGATTGCCATAAATTTTGCAGAAAGTTACCGACCGAGGAAAAATACGAATTGAGTTCGCAGTTAAGAAGAGCAGCTTTTTCAATTCCGGCTAATATTGCAGAGGGAAGCGCTAAAGCCACCAATGCTCATAAAAAGTTGTTTCTTGAAAACTCATTAGGTAGTTCTTATGAAGTTGAAACAGCTTTACTTACTATAGTTGAATTGTATCCTTTCTTTAAAACAGATTGTGAGCAAAAATTAGGCATCTGTATGGAAGTACAAAAAATGTTGATTGCACTGATAAATAAGCTATCGTAAGCTTTGAGGGAATGAGTTACTGGGGAGTAGCGGCAAGGGAGAAGCCTGATAGAGTAAAAAAAATTAAAATATAAAATTTGAATAAATAAAAGGAGTTAAACCTGCATACTTGCCCCTTGAAGCTACTCCCCTTGTAGCTTCTACCTTGCAGCTACTCCCCTTGCAACTTTCTATGATAGAGTTTAAAAACATAAAGAAAAGTTTCGATGACAAGGTGGTACTTGACGATGTAAGCCATGTTATGGAAACAGGCAAGGCAAACCTGATTATTGGCCAGAGCGGCAGTGGAAAAACAGTTTTACAAAAATGCCTGGTTGGATTGTTTGAACCTAATGAAGGCGAGATTATTTATGATGGCGTGAGTTTTACTGATATGAATGTTGAGGAACGAAAATTACTACGCCAGCAGATCGGTATGCTTTTCCAGGGCTCTGCATTGTTCGATAGTATGACAGTGGAACAGAATATCATGTTTCCGCTGGACATGTTTACCAAAAGCAGTTTTTCAGAAAAACTAAAGCGGGTTAATGAAGTTTTAAACCGGGTTAATTTAGAAGGCGTAAATAAAAAATACCCGGCCGAATTAAGCGGCGGTATGAAAAAACGTGTGGGCATTGCACGTGCCATAGTGCTGAATCCAAAATATTTGTTTTGCGATGAACCAAACTCGGGGCTTGATCCGCAGACCTCGATGGTAATTGATAAACTGATACTGGATATTACCCGTGAATTTAACATGACTACCGTAATAAACACCCACGATATGAACAGCGTAATGGAAATGGGCGAAAACATCCTTTATATGTATGAAGGCAAAAAAGAATGGACGGGCAATAAGAGCGATATCATCTTCTCAAAAAATGAAAGGCTGAATAAATTCATTTTTGCATCAGAATTTTTACAAGATGCTAAAGACATGCGTATGCTGGAAGCAAAGGGAAAGATTAGTGATGACAGGAATATGGATGAGATGTTGAAGGGTGATAAGCTGGATTAAAGTAAGCTGAATACTCCGCTTCTATAAAAGCCCAATCAAAGCCCCACATTCGAACGGAGCGTCGCCACATCTGCCCCATAAAGCCCAAAAGCCGGTATCCAAAATATCCCTTTCGTCAATCGCCTCATCTCCCCTATCTTTGCGCAATTCCTAATTTTTAATTCTTAATTGAAATGGCTGTTTTAGTTAATAAAGATTCCAAAATTATTGTACAGGGTTTTACCGGTACAGAAGGTACTTTTCATGCTACACAAATGATTGAATATGGCACCAATGTGGTTGGTGGTGTTACGCCTGGTAAAGGTGGCACTGCTCACCTGGATAAGCCTGTGTTTAATACTGTGGCCGATGCGGTTAAAGCAACCGGTGCCAATGTGAGTATTATTTTTGTGCCACCGGCTTTTGCAGCAGATGCCATTATGGAAGCTGCCGATGCAGGTATTGGCCTGGTGGTTTGTATTACCGAAGGCATTCCTGTGCAGGATATGGTGAAAGTAAAAAATTACCTGGCTGGCAAGCACACAAGATTGGTTGGGCCAAACTGCCCCGGTGTTATAACTGCCGAAGAATGTAAAGTGGGTATTATGCCCGGCTTTATTTTTAAGAAAGGCAGAATTGGTATTGTTTCAAAATCGGGCACGCTTACGTACGAAGCTGCCGACCAGGTTGCCAAAGCAGGCCTTGGCATTTCTACGGCTATTGGTATTGGTGGCGATCCTATTATTGGCACTACCACCAAAGAAGCGGTTGAATTATTTATGAATGATGATGAAACTGATGCGATAGTAATGATTGGTGAAATTGGTGGCGGTATGGAAGCAGAAGCTGCCAACTATATTAAAAGCACCGGTAACAAAAAACCGGTTGTAGGTTTTATTGCTGGTCAAACAGCCCCTCCCGGCCGCCGTATGGGCCACGCAGGTGCTATTGTTGGCGGTGCCGATGATACCGCTGCGGCTAAAATGAAAATTATGGCCGAGTGTGGTATTCATGTAGTAGCAAGCCCGGCCGATATTGGCAAAACCATGGCTGAAGTGATGAAGAAGTAAAAAGTAAAATATTTTTATTAATCCCCTGATAAGTATCGGGGGATTTTTTTTTGCCTTAAGGCTGTAAAAAAACCGGGGCTTTCGCCCCGGTCCGGCCTGCGCCACGCAGGCCTAAAGTATAGCCATGAAAGTTTAGTCTGTTTTTATTTACGGTTTTGAATATATTTCATCAATGATTCTTTATTCTCACTAAATATAAATGCATCGTTCACTATGAAATAATTTCCTTTATCAACCGTAAAATCATATGCATATTTAGCCAAAGCCAGTTTATTTTCTTCAAAAACGAATAAGCTCAGCATTTCCTTCACCTGCGCTGTATTAAAATAATTAGTGCCAACAAACTGCTTTGCTATTTGCAAACGAGCATCTTCAAAAACTTCATTTCTAAGCGTTTGTTTAAACTGATCAAAGACCGCTTTATCCATTACCCTTCTGCTGCTGCGATCGTAATATTGGTCATTGTTATCTACACCCCAGTCATCGTCATCATCATTATAACCACTACTTATCATTTGTTCATCAACAAATGCTTTGCCAAAACGGTTGATGGTAATATCAACATGGTACTGTGGTTTTATAAAAAGATTATTGCTGTACACCAGTTGATATCCGTTACCCCTGTTATTGCCGTTGTACCTGTTGCGGTCGTTACCGGCACGGAATATTTTAACTGTATGATTACCATTCCGCAAATTGCTGATCACAATATCACGGCCGTTTGATGTGTACCTGACTCCATCAACCATCACCCGTATATCTGCATTGCCGCTGGCAGATATGCTGAGTTTTGACTGTGCAAATAAAATGACTGAAAAGAATAAAGCTGTTAAGAGTGTAAATGTTTTTTTCATGCTGTTTAGGTTTTATAACAATGTAAATTCAAATGTTGTGCCGTTCCATAAAAAGACAACCATAATGAAAAGTTAAAGAAAAAAATTAAACCGGAATTGTGCAAACCACTTTATAATTTCATCATAGTGCACGGGGCTGATTTTAGTCATGGTATTAGAACAGCTCCCTAACAAATTGTACCTTGTATTTAAATACCCGATTATGTTTATACAAAAATTGTTGCTGGTTATTTTTATGTTAACCGGCACATCAGTATCCCTTATGGCGCAAACAAAAAATGATTACGATAAAAACTGGAAAAAAGCAGAAGCCTTTGAAAAGAAAGGCCTCACCAAATCAGCGTTGCAGGAGGTTCTGCTGATTTACAATATGGCGGCAAAAGAAGGCAATGATGCCCAGCAGATAAAAAGTTGTATGTACCAGATCAAATACCGCAACATGGTGGAAGAAGACAGCCGGGAGAATAATATTTTTTTTGTAGATACCCTGATTGCAAAAGCAAAGGCCCCGGCTAAAAATATATTGCAAAGCATGCATGCCGAAATGTTCTGGCAATACCTGCAAAACAACCGTTGGAAATTTTATAACCGCACCAAACTCACCGAAGAAAAAAGCAAAGACATTACTACCTGGAGCATTGACAAATTCTATACTACTATTACTAAATTATACAAAGCCTCTTTACAGAATGACGCCCTTTTAAAGAACACCAAATTAGATGGGCTTGATGCCATTATTATTAAAGGCGAGAACACCCGGCAGCTGCGCCCAACATTGTATGACTTTTTAATACACCGTGCACTGGAATTTTTTATGAATGATGAGGATGGTGTTATCAAACCTGCTTACCAGTTTAAGATTAATGATACAGCTGCATTTGCTAAAGCAGAAGATTTTAGTAAAGCTTCATTTAAAACCAAAGACACTGCTTCCATCCAGCACAGGGCATTGCTGCTGTTGCAGGACCTGATAAAATTTCATTTGACAGATGCAAACCCCGATGCATTGATTGATGCAGACCTGATACGGTTAAACTTTGTAAACAGCAATGCGGTAATAGAAGGCAAAGAAAAGCTGTATGAAGAAGCACTGCTAGCTATTGAACAAAAATATCCCAACAACCCGGCTATTGCACAGGCCATGTTTTTGCGTGGCAATATTTATTTACAACGTGGGCAACAATATGAAGCACTTACAAAAACTGACAACCAGTACGAAATAAAAAGAGCCAGGGAATTATTTGAAACAGCCTATGCCCGGTTTCCAAAATCGGAAGGTGGCATTAATGCAAAAAATGCGATAGGACAAATTGAGCAGCCTTCATTGAATATTGAAACTGAAAAGGTGAATCTGCCGCTGCAACCTTTTCGCAGCCTGGTTAAATACAAAAACATCAAAACACTTTACCTGCGTGTAATAAAAACTACCAGGGAAGAAATAAAAAATGCAGACAGAAGGGATTATGAAAAAACATGGGAGTTTTATACAACCATGAAACCGGTAAAAAGCTGGAGCATTGCCCTACCCGATCTGCAGGACTACCAGGAGCACAGCACCGAAATAAAAATTGATGGACTTGCCAACGGCACATATTTCATCCTGGCGAGTATTGATCCCAATTTTTCGGTTAAGAAAAATATTCTTGCAAAGCAACAGACTTATGTAAGCAATATCAGCTACATACATACCAACAACAACGATTATTATGTGCTTGACCGGGATAATGGTCTGCCGCTTGCCAATGCTGCAGTGCAGATCTGGGAATCGAAATACAATTACAGCTCCAGTAAATATGAAGAGGAAAAACTGGAAAAATATACAACAGATAAAAATGGTTTTTTCAAACTGAAAGAAAGCAAGGATTACCGCAATTTTTTATTGCAGATCACGCATGGGGCCGATGAGTTGTTTATGGATGAAAATCATTCAAGCTATAATTACAACAGCTATACTCCGGAAACTGAAAAACATACATTTTTATTTACCGACCGGTCTATTTACCGCCCCGGACAAACCGTATATTTTAAAGGCATCGTTACTTTAAAAGAAAAAGAAGTTTTAAAAAGTGCTGTAGTGCCTGGCTTTAAAACCTCCATACAGTTAAAAGATGCCAACGGGCAAAAGTCGGCTGAGCTGATTGTTACTACCAATGAATTTGGCAGTTATAAAGGTTCATTCAAACTGCCTGAAGGTGTAATGAACGGTAGTTTCAGCCTGTACGATACAGCCACAAAATCTTATGTAAGCTTTAGTGTGGAAGAATATAAACGCCCCAAATTTTTTACAGAAATACAAAAACCCAAAGGCACGTACCGGGTTAACGACAGTATTGAAGTAACCGGTACTGCAAAAGCATACGCCGGCAATAATGTAGATGGTGCCAAAGTAAGTTACCGTGTGGTACGTAAAGTGCGCTATCCCATCTGGTGGGGCTGGGGAGGTTATTATAAAGGCTTCCCATCGGGTAATAATGAACAAATGGAAATAACAAACGGCGAAACCAAAACCGATGCAAAGGGTGAATTCAAAATAAAATTTAAGGCGATACCAGATGAGTCAGTTGATAAAAAAAGTCAACCAACTTTTTATTACGAAGTGAGTGCTGATATTACCGACATCAATGGCGAAACCAGGAGTGGCAATACATCGGTTGCGGTGGCTTACCAGATGCTGCAACTGAATATTGATATGCCCGAAACCATGCCGGTAGACAGCCTGAAAAATCTAAACATCTCCACCACCAACCTGAACGATATTTTTGAAAAGGCAACCGTGAATGTTACGATAACCAAGGTAATATCGCCCACAAAAATTTTCAGAGAAAGATTTTGGGAAATGCCCGACCAGTTTATGATGAGTAAGAATGAGTATGAAGGTTATTTCCCTTATGATATTTATAAAGATGAAGACCAGCAAAGTAAATGGCCGTTGGGAGATAAGGTTTCTGATGTAACTGACACTACTGCTGAGAATTCAAAATTCAAAATTCAAAATTCAAAAGTTGAGGCAGGTTGGTATAAAATTGTAGCAACCACAAAAGATAAATATGGTGAATTGGTAAAGGCTGAAAAATATATTCAGCTAACCAATAGTGCAGCCAACGAAAAAATTTACGATGCGGTAAAACTTGATGTAATAAAAGGAAATGCCGAACCCGGCGAACAGATCAGTTACAATATTGCCACCGGTTTTGATAATATCTGGCTCATCCATTCTTTAAGTAAAATGGATAAAACCAACACTATAACTTACAAAACCATTACCAATGCCCAATCTGCGACATCTGCGGTATCTGTGGGCGAACAAGACCGTGGTGGCATGGCCATGAGCTATGCTTTTGTAAAACATAACCGTGTTTACAAAGGCAACCAGGCTTTCAGCATTCCCTGGAGTAATAAGGATTTAAAGATCAGTTATGAAACCTTCCGTGATAAATTATTACCCGGTGCCAATGAAAAATGGAAAGTAAAAATAACGGGAAATAAGGGAGAAAAAGTAGCGGCTGAAACGCTGGCCGGTATGTACGATGCAAGCCTTGACCAGTTTAAACCACATAACTGGTACAGACCAAATATATGGCCCGGATTGTACAATACCATTTACTGGAACATAAATGGATTTGCAAAAGTAAACTCAGAAGAATTTAACAGAAGGGAGTATGAATACTTAACTGTTCCAAATAAATCTTACGATCGACTTTTAACTTCAGGTTATAATGGTGAATATCGTGAATTTGCCAAGCTTGGTGCTGCAAGTGAAATCAGAATAAGAGGGAACGTTTCTGCTGCTCCACCTCCACTTCCAGGACAAAAAGTAATGAATGAGAGAATTGAAGAAATAAAAGATGACCAAGTAATATCATCAAAAACCATTTTAGCAAACCAGGTGACATTTGCTAATGGGCTTTTTAAATCTCAATCTGATTCTATAAAATTCAATATGAAAACAGGTAAGGTAGAGTCAACCAAAAATCAAATAAATACCAACTCAATTCAAATCCGCAAAAATTTCAACGAAACCGCTTTCTTCTTTCCTGATTTAAGAACAGATGCCGAAGGCAATATTGAATTTAGTTTTACCATGCCCGAAGCATTAACGCAATGGAAACTGATGACACTGGCACATACCAAGGATGCTGCAAGTGCTTACAGCGAAAAAACAACCATCACACAAAAGCCATTGATGGTGCAACCAAATGCCCCACGCTTTATGAGAGAGGGTGACAATATGGAGTTCAGTGCAAAAATTGTAAACCTTAGTGAGAAAGAAGTAACCGGTATTGCAACATTGGAATTACTGGATGCAGCTACCAACAAACCGGTTGATGGCTGGTTTAAGAATGTTTTTCCCAGTCAATATTTTACCGTTGCAGCCGGACAAAGCCAGGCGGTAAAATTTCCGATGGAAATTCCGTTCAATTTTAATTCGGCCATGACGTACAGGATCGTTGCAAAAGCCGGAGAATTTTCTGACGGTGAAGAAATGGCCATCCCCATTTTAACCAACCGCATGTTGGTTACAGAAAGCATGCCACTCAATCTTCGTAATCAAACCACAAAAACTTTTAAGTTTGATAAGTTATTGAACAGTGGCAGCAGCACAACCATCACCAATCATGCGCTTACAGTTGAATACACAAGCAACCCGGCATGGTATGCGGTGCAGGCACTCCCTTATTTAATGGAATATCCTTACGAATGTGCCGAGCAAACTTTCAACCGTTATTATGCAAATACATTGGCCAGTTATATCAGCCGTTCAATGCCAAAAATTAAAGCGGTTTTTGAAAAATGGAAGAATGTTGATACTGCTGCTTTACTTTCCAATCTGCAAAAAAATGAAGAATTAAAATCGGCCTTATTGCAGGAAACACCGTGGGTGTTGGATGCACAGAATGAAAATCAGCAAAAGAAAAACATTGCCTTGCTGTTTGATATGGTGCGTATGAGTGCAGAGCAGAACAAAGCATTTAACAAACTGAAAGAAATGCAGAGCAGCAACGGTGGCTTTGTTTGGTTTAAAGGCGGCGCCGATGACCGCTATATGACGCAGTACATTGCAACCGGCATTGGCCATTTAAGAAAACTGAATGCACTGACCGGCGATAATTATCAAACCATCAAAACCATTATTGATAAAGCCGTTTCTTATCTTGATAAAAAAATAAAAGAAGATTACGATAACCTTATCAAATACAAAGCAAAGCTTAGCAGCAATAATTTAAGCAGCATTCAAATTCAGTATTTGTACATGCGCAGCTTCTTCCCCGAGTATAAAATTGCTGCCGCTTCGCAAAAAGCTTATAATTATTATACTGGACAGGCTAAAAAATACTGGCTCAGCAACAGCAAGTACATGCAGGCCATGATCGCTTTGGCACTGCACCGCAGCAATGATGTGGTGACACCACAAGCAATCATCAAATCGCTAAAAGAAAACTCCATCAACAAAGAAGAATTGGGCATGTACTGGAAAGAATGGACAACCGGCGGTTATTACTGGCACCAGGCTCCAATAGAATCTCAGGCCATGATGATAGAAGCATTTATGGATATTGACAAGAACAACACAACTGTTGATGACTTGAAAACCTGGTTGCTAAAACAAAAGCAAACACAAAACTGGAAAACAACCAAAGCCACAGCAGAAGCTTGTTATGCATTATTATTAGGAGGTAGTGACTGGTTAGGATACGGAGCTAATCCAACAATCACAATTCAACTGGGTAAAAAAATCATTCAAACCGAGGTGGATGGAGCAGAGGCAGGAACAGGATATTTTAAAGAAAGAATAGAAGGGCAAAATGTTAAGTCTGACATGGGTAACATAACAGTAACTAAATACCAATCCCCTCTTTCTTCTAATTTAAATTCGATGCCGCCAAGTTGGGGCTCCGTCTACTGGCAATACTTCGAAGACCTGGACAAAATAACTTCCGCAGAAACACCTTTAAAACTGGTAAAGAAATTATTCATCGAAAAAAATTCAGACAAAGGCCCTGTGCTGGTTGCTTTAGAAGATGGTGCACAGTTAAAAGTAGGTGATAAGATCAAAGTGCGTATCGAACTTAAAGTTGACCGTGACATGGAATACGTACACATGAAAGACATGCGTGCTGCCTGCATGGAACCAACCAATGTTTTAAGCGAATACAAATACCAGGGCGGTCTCGGTTATTACGAAAGCACCAAAGATGCCAGCACCAATTTCTTCTTTGGCTGGCTTGCCCGTGGCAGTTATGTTTTTGAGTACCCCATGTTTGTAACCCATGCCGGTAATTTCAGCAATGGCATTACCACCATACAGTGTATGTATGCACCGGAGTTTACAAGTCATAGTGAGGGGATAAGAGTGACGGTGGAATGATGAGTTATAAGTTATGAATTATGAGTTATGAGTGTTAAAAACCACCGTGTTTTCTAACTCATAACTCATCGCTTATAATTCATAACTAGAATTACCATTCATAATACATACTCTACCACTTGTGAAAGTAAAAACTCCTTCCCTACCGGATTTTATTGTGCAGCAATTTGCCGCAATATATCTTTACATCTCAAATATAAATGGAGCCTCGCTCTAATGAAAAATGTACCATGCTATTGCTGCCCTTCTCTTCAACTTTCGCCAGCGGGTTAAGCCACCAGCAGTTTTCCACAATTAATTCTCAGTAATGATTTATTAACAGGATTTTTAATAATTATCAGTAGCTTGATGATTAATTATTCAACCCTGTAAATAAACCAGGCGTAGTGGGGCCAATGGCCAAAGTGTACGCCAACTGCATCAAAACAAAATAAATCAACTAAAACGCACAACAATGGATCTTTCAAATTTCTTTGCTAATTACTGGTGGATACTGGTAATATTATTTTCACTCGTTTTGTACAAATTCATTCTCCGGTTCCTGTTCGGTATGGTTATCGTACCAGAAAACAGGATCGGTCTTGTTACCAAAAAATTTGTGCTTTTCGGGGCCAACCGTTCTTTGCCCGATGGTCGCATTATTGCCACCAAAGGCGAAGCTGGTTTCCAGGGTAAAACGCTTGCGCCGGGATTATATTGGGGGATGTGGCCATGGCAGTATGGTGTAACTATGCAGCCCTTCCTGGTAATTCCCGAAGGCAATATCGGGCTTATACTTTCTAACGACGGTGCCGAAATACCCACCGGTGCTATCTTAGGCCGCAAAGTAGAAAGCGATAATTTTCAGGATGCTGTTGCATTTTTAAACAACGGCGGACAAAAAGGTAGACAAACTGCCTATATCACCGCAGGTACTTATCGTATAAATATCTACGCCTTTACGGTTACCGTTAGCCCAATGGTTATCATTCACGAAAACATGGTGGGCATTGTTACCAGTTTGGATGGCCACCCTATTGAGGGTAATCAGATAGCAGGTAAGTACATCGAAGGGCATAACAATTTCCAGGATTTCGACAGCTTCCTTAAAAATGATGGTAATCGTGGTTTGCAACCTTCCATCGTACTGGCAGGTAGTTATAACATTAACCCATGGGCCATACAAATTGAAGAAGTACCCATGACCGACGTACCTATTGGTTATGTGGGTGTGGTGATCAGTTATATTGGCCAGGATGGTAAAGACCTTACCGGTGAAAGTTTTAAACACGGTAACATTGTAAGCAAGGGCCAGCGTGGTGTTTGGATGGAACCTTACGGTCCCGGTAAATACCCTTTCAATAAATATATTATGAAGGTGGAACTGGTGCCAACAACCAACCTGGTGCTGAACTGGGCAAATACAAGAAGCGAATCTCATCAACTGGATAAAAACCTGTCAACAATCACAGTTCGTTCGCAGGACGGTTTCCCTTTCAATCTCGACGTGTCGCAGATCATACATATACCTGCCAACGAAGCACCAAAAGTTATTGCACGTTTCGGTAGCATGAACAACCTGGTAAGCCAGGTGCTGGAACCAACCATTGGTAACTACTTCCGTAACTCGGCGCAGGATAGTGATGTGATCGCCTTCTTAAGCACCCGTAAAGAAAGACAACAGGCTGCAAAAGAAAACATGAAAGAAGTGCTGGACGAATACAACGTAAATGCAGTGGATACCTTGATCGGTGATATCGTTCCGCCTGAATCATTGATGAAAACCTTGACCGACCGTAAGATTGCACAGGAAGAAGAAAAAACCTATAGCACCCAACGTATGGCGCAGGAAAAACGTCAGGGCATGGAAAAAGAAACGGCCATTGCCGATATGCAGAAAGAAATTGTAAAAGCACAGCAAAGTGTGGAGATTGCACAACGCACTGCCGATGCTGCTGTTAAAAAAGCCGAAGGTGATGCAAACAGTTTACGCCTGCAGGTAGATGCTGAAGCCACTGCTACCAAAATGCGTGCAAATGCCGAAGCCGAAGCAACCAAGGCCCGTGCAGGTGCACAGGCCGAAGCCACCAAACTTAACGCCAGCGCCGATGCCGAAAGGATCAGCAAGACCGGTTTGGCCGAAGCGGAAAAAATTATGGCCATTGGTAAATCAACTGCCGAAGCCTACGAGCTGCAGGTTAAAGCCATGGGTGGCGACAACTTTACCCGTTACAAAATAACCGAAGAGATCGCCAAAGGCAATATCAAGATCATTCCTGATATCCTCATCGGCGGTGGAACCGGTACCGACGGCGGCATCAACGGCCTGCTTGGTATGAAGCTGATGGAAATGATGGATGCAAAGAAGAGTGAAAAGCCGGAAGCGAATTAAAAAACCGACAGCCGTTAGAACCCCGACAGCGGTTGAAAACCCTGTCGGCGGTTCCTAAAAAGCGGATATAAATAATAAAAGCCCTCCGAACCCTCGGAGGGCTTTTACTTTCCCGAACAGGCTTATATTTGCAATCCGTAAAACCCAAAAAACGTAAAATTTAATAAAAACAACCAACACCCATGTACAGAACTCACACCTGTGGCGAATTAAGATTAACCGATATCAATAAAGAAGTATCCCTGGCCGGCTGGGTACAAACCGTTCGTAAATTCGGCAGCATCACTTTTGTTGATCTGCGTGACCGCTATGGCATTACCCAGTTATTATTTTCAGAAGCATTGAATGCCGATCTGGATGCAAATCCATTGGGTAGAGAATTTGTGTTGCAGGTTACCGGTAAAGTAAATGAACGCAGCAGCAAAAATGCAAACATACCAACCGGTGAAGTGGAGATTACAGTTAGTGAATTTAAAATTCTGAATAAATCAGCTGTACCACCTTTTACTATCGAAGATAAAACCGATGGCGGTGATGATATACGCATGAAATACCGTTACCTCGACCTGAGAAGAAATGCGGTAAAGAAAAATTTAGAACTGCGTTACCAGGTAAACCGTTCTGCCAGAAATTATTTGCACGAAAATAATTTCATGGATATTGAAACACCTTTCTTAATTAAAAGTACACCGGAAGGTGCAAGAGATTTTGTGGTGCCATCAAGAATGAACCCCGGGCAGTTTTATGCATTGCCACAGAGCCCGCAAACATTTAAGCAATTGCTGATGGTGAGTGGTTACGATCGTTACTATCAAATTGTAAAATGTTTCCGTGATGAAGATCTGCGTGCTGATCGCCAGCCCGAGTTTACACAAATAGATTGCGAAATGTGCTTTGTAGAACAGGAAGATATTCTGAACATGTTTGAGGGTTTGATAAAAAGAATTTTTAAGGATGTAAAGGGTATTGATTACACAGATGTAGTAGAACGCATGACCTGGGAAGACGCCATGTGGCGTTATGGAAACGATAAACCGGATATTCGTTTTGATATCAGTATACTTAATTTAAAAAAGCCTGCAAGTGTTTTTGTTGGTAAACAGGATCGTGCAGATTTAATAAACGGTGCCGACTTTAAAGTTTTTGATGAAGCTGAAACTGTTGTTGCCATTGCCGTTCCGGGATGTGCTGAATACACCCGCAAGCAAACGGATGAATTGACAGAGTGGGTAAAGCGTCCGCAAATAGGTATGAAAGGTTTGGTTTTTATTAAAGTAAATGCCGATGGCACCTACAAAAGCAGTGTAGATAAATTTTATAGCGAAGAAAAATTAAAAGCCATTGCCGAAGCAGCCAATGCAAAAGCAGGCGACCTTATTTTAATATTGGCCGGCTCAGAAGAACGCACCCGTAAAGCCATTAGTGATTTGCGTATGTATATGGCAACCCAGTTAGGTTTACGTAAGGCCGATGAGTTTAAGCTATTGTGGGTGCTGGATTTCCCGCTGTTTGAATTTGCACTGGAGGACCAGGATGGCGGTGGTGCAGGCCGTTGGGTAGCGAGGCATCATCCGTTCACCAGCCCCAAGCCTAGCGATATTGATATGATGATCAATAATTCGCCAAAGGTTGAAAACTTAGATAAATACCTGGAACATCCTTATGCCAACATTAAAGCCAATGCGTACGACATGATCCTGAATGGTAATGAACTTGGCGGCGGCAGTATCCGCATTTACCAAAGAGAATTGCAGGAAAAAATGTTTGCAGCTTTAGGTATGGATGCTGAGGAGCAGCAACATAAATTTGGTTTCTTACTCGGCGCTTTTGAATATGGTGCGCCGCCGCATGGTGGCCTCGCTTTCGGTTTTGATCGTTTGTGTTCTATTCTTGGTGGCAGCGAAAGCATCCGTGATTTTATTGCATTTCCTAAAAACAATTCGGGAAGAGATGTGATGCTGGATGCACCGTCAACCATTGATGAGAAGCAGTTTGTGGAGTTGCAGATAAAGCTGGATTTGAAACAATAAAAGCAAAATAAAATGTTTTACAGGATCTGCATCATTCTTAATTCAGCATTCAGCTTCCTGTTCATGTTTTTGGTATTTTTCATTTTATTAAATAAAGGCGATAACCCAAATCCGCCATCTGACATTGGGGTATCTTTTATTTTCAGTTGTGCTTTTCTTATTTGGTTTAATTTTATCTGCTTCAGGATAGACAAGATGAACAAAGAGCAAATTTCTATTTCAAAGCGTTTAAAGTTATCAGGGGAAATACTTTTTGTTTTAATTGCGATAATCGTATTGATAATTTTTTCAGCAGCATCGATCGCTATTATTCAAGCGCTTACTTTGGATAGTACACAAAAATCTCCGAGCATGCTTTCAATGATTATTGTTGCATCACTATTATTGTTGTTAGGTATTACCACTATTTCAAACCTTGTATTTTTCAGTAGATCGTTAAAAAGAAACAAAATCCTTGTAAATGATCTTATAAATGATATAGGAGTAAAATAAATAAAAGCTAATGACTCTCCCTCCACTCGCCGAACGACTTCGCCCCACCACGCTTGATGAGCTTGTTGGGCAGCAACACCTTACCGGCAAGGGAAGTATTTTGCGTACTGCAATAGAGCACGGCAAAATTCCCAGCATGATCTTATGGGGGCCGCCGGGTGTGGGTAAAACCACCATCGCCAATATTATTGCACAAACATTACAGGTTCCGTTTTATACGCTCAGTGCCATTTCATCGGGCGTAAAAGAAGTAAGGGAAGTAATTGAGCTGGCTAAAAAGCAAAGCAATGTCATTTTATTTATTGATGAGATACACCGCTTTAATAAAGGCCAGCAGGATGCATTGTTGGGTGCGGTTGAAAAAGGTATTATCACACTGATAGGCGC
This sequence comes from uncultured Chitinophagaceae bacterium, assembly GCA_963715585.1. Classification (GTDB taxonomy): domain Bacteria; phylum Bacteroidota; class Bacteroidia; order Chitinophagales; family Chitinophagaceae; genus Ferruginibacter. The sequence continues at coordinate 3,046,453 of OY970254.1, forward strand.
CACAACAGAAAACCCATCTTTTGAAGTGAACAGTGCCTTGCTCAGCAGAACACAGGTGTATATTTTAAAAGCACTGGATGAAAAAGACCTGGTTACTTTATTGCAACACGCCATAAAAAATGACGAAGTTTTACAAACAAAAAAGATAGAGCTGAAGGAAACAGAAGCACTTATCAATATCTCTGGCGGCGATGCAAGGAAATTATTAAATCTTTTAGAGCTGGTAACGGATGCATTAGGTAACAAAGCCATCATTACAGATGAAGCTGTAATGGAAATTGCCCAGCAGCGCATTGCATTGTATGATAAGAAAGGTGAGCAACATTACGATATGATTTCCGCCTTCATCAAATCCATACGTGGCAGCGATCCCAATGCGGCTGTATATTACCTGGCAAGAATGATTGAAGGAGGAGAAGATGTAAAATTTATTGCCCGCCGGATGTTGATATTGGCCAGTGAAGATATTGGCAATGCAAATCCAAACGCTTTATTGCTTGCCAATGCAAGTTTTGATGCGGTAAATAAAATTGGTTATCCCGAATCGCAACTCATACTTTCTCAATGCGCTATTTATTTGGCCAGCAGTGCTAAAAGCAATTCAGCCACGGTTGCCATTGGCGCAGCCATGAGCGCTGTAAAAACACATGGAGATTTGCCCGTGCCATTACACATACGCAATGCTCCTACTAAACTCATGAAGAATGAAGGTTATGGAAAGGGTTACGAGTATTCTCACAATTACGAAAACAATTTTTCGCCGCAGGAATATTTACCCGATGCTATCAGCGGCACCACTTTTTTTGAACCTGGTAAAAATTTAAGAGAAGAAGAATTGCGCAAATTTTTAAAAATGTTGTGGAAGGGTAAATACAAGTATTAAAATGATGTACCGGATCTCCATATTTACCAATGCTGCCCTGGGCCTGCTGTTTATCTTCCTTGGCTTTGTTGGTGTGCTAAACAGCAACTCTGCTGATTCAGCTTCCGTTTTTATACTGCTGATCATACTTTTCGGGTTTGGCATTTTCCTGCTTTTTGATCTTGTTTGCTACCGTATTCTAAAATTGAATAAAGAAAGATCACCATTGACAGGCTGGATAGAAAACTATCGTAAAATTATTTTTGTCTTCAGTATATTGGCCTTGCTGAGTGTTCTTTTTATAACCATTGCTGCAGCCTATGCTTTTTGGCAAGATGTCAGTTCATTTCCGGAAAGGCAACGGCCGTTTTATATTTTATTTCTGCTGTTGCTTTTGGTGTCAGCCGTTACCTATATAATAAACACTGTTGGTTATTTTAAATCAGTAAAAGAGAATAAGAATATAATGAGTGAGTATATTAATGAAATCGGCTCTGCGCTATGATCTCTTCTGTATGATCAACCCGATTGAAGTAACTACGTATTTATCTACCTGCAATTTCAAATGCACTTTTTGCTGATGTGGTTCGGTATCCACCATAAAATCTTCAGGCAAACCTCCTAAAGCAAAACTTACTTCTTCTACATAATGTCCTTCGCTTCTGAGTTCATGCACAATTTGCTCAATATCCCGCTGGCGGTAAATTACTGTATCGTTATTTTCCTGTGTTTCATCATTGCTGGAAACATTGTACTCGGTTGTATGTACCGACCAGCCTCCGGGTTTCAATGTCCTCAGTTGATTTTTCAGGAATTGAAAACCTTTTTCCAATGTGCCCAAATGTTCAAAAGAACAACTGCTCCAGTTAAAATCAAAATCAATCAGGTCAGCAGGAATATCATTCATATCCACTGCACGGTACTGTACTCTTTTCTTAAATTCATCCTCGTCACAAATACCTCTTGTGTTTAATGATTCCACCCCAAAGCAAAGCTGGTTACCATTATTCCAACCTTTTGCAATTCCTTTCTCCGGCATAATATCTGTAGCCAGGATATTTACACCGTATTTGGCAAACATGGCAGGCAAAGGTTCGGTTCCCGCAGCAAACACCAATCCTCTTTTATCTTTGGCAATACAACCACGCTCCCACAATGCCTGCATGATGTAAACAAATTCCCATTGCTTGCGGTGAAAATTGGGTTGTTCATCCAGTTCATTGCACCAACGCTTAAACCAATCAGCTTTATAGTCCATCGCCTTGCATAATTCCGACCTTCTTCTTCCAAAGTCATAAACCAAATTGGTATTCCATTGTCTTGCTGCCTGTTCCATACATTTCTCTTTTATAATAATGACCGGTATACTTTTAAATAATCCTGCGCTTTTTCTTCCCAGCTAAAATCATTTCCCCTGTTCATGATTTTTTGGGCCAATCCGTTTTGCCGGTAATGCATCATACCTTCTTTAAAAACCTGTTGCATGTGATCGCTGCTGAAATCATCAAAATAAAAAGCAACATCGCTCCCTATCTCAGGTAAAGATGTTCTGTTAGCCAAAAACAAAGGCCGGCCAAATGCCATAGCTTCTACTACCGGTGCACCAAATCCTTCGGCCAGCGAAGGCATTAAAAAAGCCTGGCAGTTTTGCAGGTACCATGCCTTATCTGCTTCAGTAACCGGTCCAAGAATATGAAGCCTGTCAGCTACGCCTTCCTTTGCAGCGATCAGTTTCATTTTTTTTACATAATCGGCATCGTCCAGTTTACCAGCCACAATCAATTCAAGTCCTTCATCTTTTAACAACGGAATAAGTGTGTGAAAATTTTTTTTCTGATTCACATAACCCATCGTAAATAAAAAAGGCCTTTTAGGCAAATAACCTGCCGGTTTTGCAGGCGGAACATGTACCTGGTGTGTTCCGTTATGAATTACATAAACCGGTTTATTGTTTACATCCAGGTTTTCAAGCACATCTTTTTTACAATGATTAGAAATACAAACCAATGCATGGCTACGGTCAATCAACTGCTGTGTTTTTTGTAAACTTTGCTTTTGTTCTTTCAGCGATTTTCCTTCGTGCAGGCAATTGAGATCATGAATGGTTAGCAGAATTTTGATCTTTTTATTGGCAGCAGGCACTATCCTGCCCGATTGAAAAGGTGCATGCCATATATCACAATCCCATAAAAATGGCTTTATAAATTTTTGATGCCATTTTTTTTCAATAATGCAATTTGCATCAGATCCAAATACATCTCTCTCGGCAGCAGGCACATAAAAATTAATGCTTCCCTCATTTTCTTTATCCAGAATACGTTTAACATAGGTGCCCAGATTCAGGCAATAATGGTAAAGCCCCGAATCACGGTAACGCATCAAATCGCAATCCAGGATAATTTTATACATACTCGTTTTTTAAAAAAATAATTGCAGCTATAATTATACCAACAATAAATATTTTGGGGGGATTTTGCCCCCTAAAATACAAGATATAGCATCTCAAATTCAATAGTTGTATTTTAAATCATCTCAAAAAATGATCTTGCATAGTTTTTGCAGTAGTAAGGCAGCCTATTTTTGTAAATTGAGGTCTTTTACAATAAACATTTGCAATTTGATATTTCAGGAAATTAACCCCTTCAACACATGATGAACCGGATAATATTTGATTGTGAACGGATGAAGTATGAAAATACTGGTTTATACCATTACTGTTTAAACCTGGGTAACCATATTGCCAAATTTACAAAACCCGGCACTGAAGAACTTAGTTTTTACAGTCCGCACGGAGTTGAATATTTGTTTGACAATGGAATTTGCCACCTTACTCAAACAGAACTGCACAAATTCAGGATGCCATTGCTGAACAAATTCTCGGTATGGCATGCCACTTACCAGGATAGCTACTACCTGCCCTTCAGGAATAAAAAAATTAAAGTGGTGTTATCTGTGCATGACCTCAATTTCATGTACGACGCTTCAAAATCTGAATTTAAAAAACAAAGAAACCTCAGGCGTTTGCAGAAACTCATTAACCGGGCCGATGTGATCATCTGCATCAGTGAATACGCCCGTAACGACCTGAATTTTTATTGCGATTTACAAAACAAACCAATTCATGTTATTCACAATGGTACCAACACACTTACAGAACCAGAGTTACTGAAACGATCTTACAAACCACACAAGCCTTTTATATTTTCGCTGGGCACAGTAATGCCCAAAAAGAATTTTCACAGTTTATTACCCCTGGTACAGGACCAGGAACAGCTTGAACTGGTGATTGCCGGGCGTATTGATGATGTAGGCTACTATCAATCTATACTGGATGCGGCAGAAAAAATGGGCATCTCCAAAAAAGTAAAACTGGTTGGCCCTGTTTCTGAAAATGAAAAATCATGGTACTTCAATAACTGTTATGCTTTTGCCCTGCCATCAACCGCCGAAGGTTTTGGCCTGCCGGTTACCGAAGCCATGTCTGTTGGTAAACCATTATTTTTATCGGACAGGACTGCATTGCCCGAAATTGGCGGTGATGTAGCTTTTTATTTCGAGAATTTTTCGGCTGCTCACATGAAAGAAACTTTTGTAGCAGGGATGAAGCAATATAAGCTCTTTAAGATGGAGGAAAAGATCATACAAAAAGGAAAGGAATACAACTGGGATATTGCAGCGCAGGAATACTGGAAAATTTACCGTTCATTATTTTAATTATTAAACAAGCAGATGAAGACATACCGCAGGTTATTAAAATTTGCAAAGCCTTACGGAAAATTTGTAGTACCGTTCTTTGGATTTACACTGATAGCTGTATTCTTCAGCATTTTTCAATTTGCATTGATCATTCCTTTATTAAATTTTTTGTTTGATAACCAGACAGCCGAAAGCTTACAACGCTATGCTACTGCTCCTCATTTTTCTTTTTCGGCCACTTATTTTAAAGACCTGTTTTACTACCAGGTATACCATCTAAAAACACTAAACCCGGTTTATGCTTTATATTTTATTGCAGCACTGATCGTTTTATCGGTAGTACTTACCAATGTGTTCAGGTACTTTGCACAGCGCAGCATGGTTAGCGCCAGAACCCTGCTGGTAAAAAGAATACGGGAAGCCATTTTTGAAAAAATAAATTACCTGCACATGGGGTATTTTACCAAAGAAAAAAAAGGCGATCTGCTTTCCCGCATGAACTCAGATGTTTTTGAAATTGAAGCCGTTGCTGCCAACTCGCTGGAAGTATTGTTTAAAGAGCCTTACATTATGATCGGCTACTTTATTGCACTCTTTGCCATTTCTGTAAAGCTCACTTTATTTACACTCATCATCATCCCTATCTCTGCCATTGGCATTGCCACAGTCACCAAAAGATTACGCAAAGAAGCAACAGATATGCAATCATCCATCGGCCGTTTACTCACCATTATTGATGAAACTTTGATGGGCATGCGTATCATCCGTTCTTTTAATGCCACCGATTTTATTGTAAAAAGATTCAGCCGTGAAAATGATTTTTACCGCAAAGCCAGTTTACAAGGTTTTAAGCGACGGGAACTGGCTCCCATTTTTTCCGAAGTATCTGGAGTAATTGTGGTAGCCTGCATTTTAATTTATGGCGGCAGTATGATTTTACAAAACAAGAGTGGTAACCCTTCCGGTTTACAGGCCAGTGAATTCATTGCCTTCATCGCCATTTTTTCGCAGGTGATAAGGCCTGCCAAAGCCATGGTGGTAGCGCTGGCCAATATTCAGCGTGGCGAAGCATCGGGGCAAAGGATCATGGAAGTACTGGATACAAAAATTGAAGTAGCCGATCATCCAAATGCGGTGGCGCTAAAATCTTTTGATAAGCTGGTTGAATTTAAAAATGTATGCTTTGGTTATTCCGACAGGCCGGTGTTAACCGATATCAGTTTCACCATTCAAAAAGGAAAAACCATTGCACTAGTTGGCCCATCGGGTGTTGGTAAATCAACCATTGCCGATCTGTTGCCCAGGTTTTACGATGTAACCAGCGGCAGTATCAGTATTGATGGAAATGATATACGTGGCTACACCATGGAATCTTTAAGAAGCCAGATGAGTTTTGTTACGCAGGATATCATACTCTTCAATGATACCATCTTTAACAATATTGCTTTGGGCAAACCAGATGCCAGTATGGAAGAAGTGATAAGGGCTGCAAAAATTGCCAATGCACATGAATTTATTGTTGATACCGAAGATGGTTATGAAACCAATATCGGCGACAGAGGTATCCGTTTATCAGGCGGACAGCGGCAGCGCATCAGCATTGCCCGTGCGGTTTTTAAAAACCCAGCCATTTTAATTTTAGATGAAGCTACTTCTGCACTGGACACCGAATCAGAAAAATCGGTGCAGGATGCGCTGAATAATTTAATGGAAGGCAGAACAACATTGGTGATTGCCCACCGTTTAAGTACCATTAAAGAAGCCGATGAAATTTTAATATTGCAGGACGGCCGCATTGTTGAACGTGGTAACCATTTTGAATTGATTGAAATTGAAGAAAGCATTTACAAAAGGCTCACCTTGATGCAGAAAATTGCATGATGTTTTAAAAAAACAGACTTACTGTATATTTAAACACGTTTCAACTTTCCATATAATATTCCGTATTTTTAAATTTCAAAAAAAAGCCCGCTATGAAATTGAAAAATCTTTTTCCGGTTGCAATATTGTTTTTATTGCTGTCGGTATCTTGTAACAAGAGCGATACTGTGGTTACTCCCACGCCAACACCTGTAGCCGAAACAATATCAATGAATGTTGCCTATGGAACAGATCCTTTGCAAAAAATGGATATTTATTTACCGGCAAACCGTACCACCACAACCACCAAAGTTTTAATTTATGTGCATGGCGGTGCCTGGATAGGAGGAGATAAAGCTGATTTAAACGGAGCCGGCATTGATTCCATCCGGAAGCGGTTACCGGATTATGCGGTTTTTAATGTTAATTACCGTTTGGCTGCACTGCCAGCAACAAATGCATTTCCGGCACAGGAACTGGATGTAAAAGCAGCAGTTGAATTTATTTATGCCAACCGGGCAACTTACCTCATAAGCGATAAGTTTGTTATGATGGGCCACAGCGCCGGCGGCCATTTATCACTGTTACATGCTTTCAAATACCAGAGTCCTATAAAAATAAAGGCAGTTGTTGATTTTTTTGGGCCAACTAATATGGCTGGTATGTACACCGACTATGCCGGCACACCAGCACAATTCGGAATTGTTGCCCTAATGGGTGGTACAACACCTACAAGTAATCCAAGTTTCTATGCAGCATCTAGCCCGTTAACATATGCAACCACAGCAGCAGCCTGCCCTACCATTATTTTACAGGGCGGTACTGATGTAACAGTGTATCCATCCCAATCAATTGCTTTAAAAAACGCATTGACTTCAGCTAATGTTGTTAACCAATATGTGTTTTATCCTTTGCTGGGCCATGGCCCATGGGATGCAGCTACCAATACAGATGCCATGAATAAGATACAACCTTTTTTAGCTGCCAATGTGCAGTAGTATATAGTTAACCTTTTAAAAATGCATTCCGCTTTAGCTGGAGTGCATTTTTTATTTTACATTGTGCTGATGACAAGAGCTAAAGTATTAACTGTATTTATATTGATCCTTTTGTGTTTGGATACAGCTGCACAAAATGATGCAACACCTTTTGCCAAACAAACAACAAAAGAAAGCAGGGCGAAAGAATATCGTAACCTTGTAACCAGCATCAACAGCAACTCACTGCTCCCCCTATCAGATTCGACTGAAGAAAACTGGCAGGATGCTTTTGAAGCGATTATACTACTGAATTACAGAACAGCTTTTACCGATGCCCGGATACGTAAAGCGATGGACTCTGTTACATACAGAAGTACGGCATTTCAAAAAGCTGTGCTGCAAGTGATATACCCCCTTTACCCAAAAGATTTTGTTCCTCAGATTCTATCGCTGGTAAAGGAAACAAATGACCCAAAGTTATTTGCCATGTGCTGCGAATATCTTTTTTTAAATAACAAGGCAGAACCTTACAAATCTGTTTTACTAAAGCGAATAGAAGAAATGCAGGAGAAGGCCGGGCCTGCAACTGAAATTCCTTTTTTTACTGTTTTAAAAAACAAGCTGTTGCTAACAGCTGTAAAACATCCACCGGTAACAGATTTAATCAGCAGTTCTTTTTTACCCAACGAAATGGTAGTTTATAGTTTTCAGCAAAAGAACAGGAATTATCCGGGGCTGGTAATGGTAAGAGGTAAGGATGGCAATTTCATTAAAGATGCTGGCGGAAAATATTTTGCTGTGCCACAACTGGCACGCAGCTGCACCAATATGCCGGGTTATCTCAGTAATGGCAATACCCCGCAGGGAATCTTTAAAATATTTGGCTTTGCCGTTTCGCAAAGCAGTTTTATAGGGCCCACTACCAATATACAAATGGTATTGCCTTACGAAAAATCATCGGACGTTGCAGACTCGGTTACCAGGTTACTGGGTGATAATTACTGGTATTTACTTCCAGCCAGCTGGAAGAATTATTACCCCGTTTATGAAGCTTATTATGCCGGTAAGGCAGGGCGTTCAGAAATTATTGCACATGGTACTACAGTAAATACTGCGTATTATAAAAAGCAATTGTATTACCCGTTTACACCAACACAGGGATGTTTGTGTACCAAAGAAATCTGGAGTGCTGTTGATGGTAAAAGAATAGAAAGCGACCAGCAAAAGTTAGTAGATGCAGTAAAAAAAGCAGGCGGAGCCAATGGCTATTGTATAGTTATTGAAATTGACGACCAGCAAAAACCGGTAACCATTAAAGATATTTTACCTTTTTTAAAATAAGAAAATGAAAGCTGATATAAGCAGCAGAGCTGATATAGAAAAAATGGTGCTGCAATTTTACGAAGCAGTAAAAGCTGATAAAATCATTGGTTTTATTTTTACTGATGTGGTGCACATGAACTGGGAAAAACACATTCCGGTGATTGTGGATTTTTGGGAAACGATTTTGCTTGACAACCCTGTTTATACAAAAAATGCCATGGAAGTACATTATGATTTAAATAAAAAACTGCCGCTGCAGAAAGAACATTTTACAAGTTGGGTACATTTATTTACAACAACGGTAGATGATTTATTTGAAGGTAAGATTGCTGCGCTGGCTAAAACAAGGGCAAAGTCAATAGCTGCAGTCATGTTATTTAAAATGGAAAATGCAAAAAAAGGTCTTTAAAGTTCAGCAATGATTTAAAGTACAAGAGTGCGACGCCACCGCAGCCAAATAGCAGCACAAAACCCTGGCTCAAAAAAAATAACCATGCAACTAAACTGGATACTTAAAAAATTTGCTGATCTGACTTCACTTGAACTTTACCGCATCATGCAGTTGCGTAATGAAGTTTTTGTGGTGGAGCAAAACTGTGTTTACCAGGATGCCGATGATAAGGACCAGCTATCGCTGCATTTTTGCGGCTGGGATAATGAAAAACTGGTGGCTTATACACGTATCATTCCACCCGGGGTTTCTTATACCGAAGCCAGCATAGGCCGTGTGGTAACTTCGCCTGCATACCGCAAAACCGGCGCTGGCAGGCTGTTGATGCAGGAAAGCATTGGCCGCACGTTCAGCCAGTTTAACTGCGCGGCAATAAAGATTGGTGCACAGCTTTATCTAATAAAATTTTACCAATCATTGGGCTTTGTTCAAAGCAGCGAAGAATACCTGGAAGACGGAATTCCCCATATTGAAATGATATTGCATAAATAATTTGCCCTCGGGGCAATATCTTTAACAGTTTCCCGTTTTTACCATTGTGGTTATATATTTTATCCTGCATTTTAACAGGTTGGGGTGATAACCATACCAATTATCCAATAAACTAGAAAGACTAAATCCGATTTCTGATGAAGCCATTTTTACACAAACTTGTGGGGAAGCATATACTGCTGCTTCTGATCAGCTTCACATTCCTGAGCAATTCATATTCACAAGCTTTTATGTTCGGTGAAAAAGTTAAGTGGGAAGTAGGTTTAAACTTCGGCCCCAGTTTCTTTTTAGGCGATTTAGGAGGTAACTCCGGTAAAGGAACCAATGATATCAAAGACATGAATCTTGAGTTCACAAAAATGATGAAAGGCGTTTTTGTAACTGCCTATCCAAAAGGCTGGCTGGGTATAAGGCTGGCTGCAGATGTTACTTATCTTGAGGGAAGCGATGACATTATTAATACAACCGGTATTAATGAACTGTACCGTAAACAGCGTAATCTTGATTTTAAATCCACAGTTTTAGAAGGATATATTGCCCTGGAACTTTTTCCAACCATGATGTTCAGAAGGGATAAGACATATGAACCCAAACTAAGGCCTTATGCTTTATTGGGTGTTGGTGTTTTTCATTTTAATCCAAAAGGATCTTTAACCGATGCCGCCGGAAATAAAACCTGGTACGAATTACATCCACTGCGTTTGGAAGGACAGGGCATGAGCGAATATCCTGACTCCAAGCCTTACAAGCTAACACAGATAAATATACCAATAGGTGCCGGTTTAAAGTACTACGCATCTGAACGGATAAATCTGAGTACTGAACTTTTATACAGAAAAACATTTACCGATTATATAGATGATGTGAGTAAGAAATATATAGATCCGAATGATTTCAGTAAATATTTATCGGCTGGCGATGCTGCCAATGCTTATAAATTATCAGATAAAGTGCAGCCGATTATTTTTCCCGGTATGACAAGGTTTCCTGCCGGTAATCAAAGAGGTGATTCGAAAGATGGAGACACATATTTTTCGCTGGTGTTGAAGCTGGGCATACGTCTTGGAGCACTTAATCAAAACTCGGAAATGAGACAAACCAGGTGCCCGGTAATATATTAATAGCATAACTTAAAAATAAAACCATGAGTAACAATTACCAGTTAAATCCGGGATCGTACAAGGCGGTAATTCTTTTTACAGCCTGTTTGATTATTGTATTTGAAGTTTTTAAATAATCAGTAAACTTATAAGTGTATGTGATACAACAGAAGTTTAACCCCAAAGAGGAGCTACGAGTATTTTTATATTCAAAGATTACCCCTGAAACCACAATCTTCAAATTTCGTTGACATCTCTTACACTTTTTTAATTCAGAATCCATGTTTACGAAACATGGATTTTTTATTGTAGCTCAGTCTGTAAATATTTTCCCGTAAAACTTTCTTTTACTTTTATCAAGCCTTCCGGAACTCCTTCAAATAAAACGCTGCCGCCTCCATCACCACCTTCGGGGCCAATATCAATAATATGATCGGCCACTTTTATTACATCCATATTATGCTCAATTACCAACACCGTATTGCCCCTGTCAACCAGTTTATTTATTACTTCCAGTAAATGCTGTATATCCTGAAAGTGAAGCCCGGTAGTAGGTTCATCCAGAATATAAAATGTTTTGCCGGTATCTTTTTTACCTAATTCTGTAGAAAGTTTTACCCGTTGTGCTTCGCCACCGCTTAATGTAACAGCACTCTGGCCAAGGGTAATATATCCCAGGCCAACATCCTGTAATACTTTTATTTTACGGTAGATATATGGAACCGGCTGGAAAAATTCAACGGCTTCGTCAACCGTCATATCCAGTACATCGCTGATGGATTTCCCTTTGTAGCGAATCTCCAGCGTTTCCCGGTTGTATCTTCTGCCATTGCATTTTTCGCAATGCACATGCACATCGGGTAAAAAATTCATTTCAATCACACGCATGCCGCCACCTTCGCAAACATCGCATCGGCCGCTTTTTACATTAAAAGAAAAACGTCCTGCATTGTAGCCTCTTATTTTGGCTTCGGGTACCATCGCAAACAATGTTCTTATATCAGTAAAGAAACCGCAGTAAGTTGCCGGGTTGCTTCTGGGTGTACGGCCAATAGGGCTCTGGTCAATCTCAATCACTTTATCTATCTGCTCCAAACCCTTTATTGACTTATACTCCAGCGGGTTTGCTTTTGAATTGTAGCAGAATTTACTCAGCAACGGGTACAGCGTTTCATTTATTAAAGTTGATTTGCCACTGCCGCTGACACCGGTAACCAGTATTAATTTACCCAATGGGAATTTCACATCCACATTCTGTAAATTATTCCCCCTCACTCCTTTTAACTCAATAAATTTTCCATTTCCTTTTCTTCTTTCTTTGGGTACAGCAATACTTTTTGTACCCAGTAAATATTGCGCTGTTTCCGATTTGGAATCCAGAATTGTTTGCGGTGTTCCCATGGCAACAATTTCACCGCCATGCTTACCGGCCTTGGGGCCAATATCAACCAGGTAATCGGATGCAAGCATAATATCTTTATCATGCTCAACCACTAAAACACTATTACCAATATCTCTTAAATTACGCAGGGCAGCTATCAGGCGTTGGTTATCCCGCTGGTGCAAACCAATGCTGGGTTCATCTAAAATATACGTGATGCCTTGTAGTTGAGAACCAATTTGTGTTGCCAGCCTGATGCGCTGTGATTCTCCGCCACTAAGGCTTTTAGAAGGACGGTTCAGAGAAAGATAAGTAAGGCCAACATCCAGTAAAAACTGTAACCGTTCTCTTATTTCTTTTAAAACATCTTTGGCTATGGCATTTTGTTTATCGCTCAGGCGCAGTTCAATTCCATCAAACCAGGCTGCCAGGTTATCTAAATTTAAATTGCTGAGCTCGGCAATATTTCTTTTATCGATTTTAAACCAAAGGCTTTCTTTTTTCAGCCTGGCTCCATTGCAGGATGTACAGGTTGCCAGCTGCATATACCCTTCAACCCAGCTACGCAGCATCTCCGAACTTTGCGAAGAACCAAACCATCGCTTCAGCATAGGAATGATACCTTCATAACTGCCGGTGAAAACTTCAGGCACGGTTTCATCACTTAAGTCAACCTGTAATGCGGGGTTAATTTCCTGGTCGCCATACAAAAGCAGATCCAGTTGTGCTTTTGGTAATTCTTTTACAGGTTTATTCAAATTGATCTTATGTTTTTTTGCAAAAGCAACCACCTGTTGAAAAACACTGGCATCTCTTTCTTCACCCAAGGGAGCAATACCACCTTCGGTAACGCTTTTGGATGTATCAGGCAATACTTCATTCATATCAATGGTATACACATTGCCTAAACCTTTGCAGGTAGGGCATGCACCATAAGGCGAGTTAAACGAAAACGCATTGGGAGAAGGCTCTTCATAACTGATACCGGTTTCTTCACACATCAGCAGTTTGCTATATTGCACTACTTTATCATCTTCATTTATTAAAAGGAACATCAGGTCTTTTCCCAACTGCAAAGTCTTTTGTACACTTTGGCTTAACCTGAACCGCATTTCATCTGTAACAGCCAGCCTGTCAACCACCACTTCAATATCATGAATTTTATAACGGTCAATCTGCATCCTGGGTGTAAGATCCAGCACTTCGCCATCAACCCTTACTTTTAAATAACCCTTCTTGCGTATGTCTTCAAACAGTTCCCGGTAATGTCCTTTTCTTCCCCGTACCAACGGCGCCAGTACACTTATTTTTTTATTTTCGAATTTTTCGAAGATGTTGGTCACAATTTCTTCCTCACTAAACTTCACCATCTTTCTTCCGGTGTTGTAGCTGTAAGCCTCTCCCACCCTGGCATACAGCAAGCGCAGAAAATCATAGATTTCTGTAACCGTACCAACCGTACTGCGTGGATTTTTGTTGGTGGTTTTTTGTTCAATGGAAATTACCGGCGATAAACCGGTGATCTTGTCTACATCGGGCCGTTCCATATCGCCCACAAACTGCCGGGCATAGGCACTAAAGCTTTCCATGTAGCGCCGCTGTCCTTCATTATACAGGGTATCAAATGCCAGCGATGATTTACCGCTGCCACTCACCCCTGTAAAAACAACCAGTTTATTTTTGGGAATTTTAATATCAATATTCTTCAGGTTATGTTCTCTTGCCCCAAATACTTCTATAAAATCCTTATCTATACTTTCTTCAGAAGAAGCTTTTTTTACTTTCGCCATGTGTACTTACTTACGCTAAAGATACAAACAAATTAAATGTTGATTTGTTGAAGGGAACATTGTTGCATAAATTTGCATCTCAATTTTATGTATGCTTTTTAATTTATTTGGTAAGAAGGATGAAGGTGCAGACAACCATGTTTTTGTTGACCGGGCTTATGTTTCAACTAAAGCCAAAATGAACGCCTGTACCGAATTAGCCAGGAAAGAACCTGACCGTTTATTCATTTGCTGGTTTGCCGATACTGCGGTTAAGTTTAAAGATTTTTTTAGACAACAAGGACTTGATGAAAACCTTATTGCCGAAACCCACCACCTGCATGCATCAAAACTGCTGAATAAGAAGCCGGTTTTTGTTGAGCATTATCCATTACACACAAAAGAGCTGGAATTGATCAAAAACTGGGGCACTGAAAAAATAATTGTTTTCAGTGCCATGGATGAGCCTCTTTTTAAACATTTTGGCAGCGAAAAACTGATACCCCTGATGAAAATGCTGGGCATGAAAGAAGATGAAGTAATTGAGCATAGTATGGTATCTAAATCCATCATTAAGGGGCAGGAAAAAATTGCTGAACAGGTTAGTTTGGAACAAACAGCCGCTTCCCAGGAGGAATGGATGCGGAAAAATATAAAATAATTTAACCCCTGAAACCCTTTACTGAAAAGAGTTTGGAGATTTTCACAAATTATTGTGCAATTTTTATTTGGTTGTTTGAAAATTCCGCCATTATCTTTGTACCAGTTCTTTAGTTATCACTTATCAAGAAAGGCAGAGGGTAATGGCCCGATGAAGCCTTGACAACCTACTCCGATTCATTTCGGGGAAAGGTGCCAATTCCATCTCGTTTAACAACGGGAGAGATAAGTCAGATTCAAAGCTTCATAATACTTCTAAAAATATTAAAAGCTCATCTGATTTATCGGATGAGCTTTTTTAATGCCCTGTCGGCGGTTGCAAACCCCGACAGCGGCTGACAAAACTCCTCCGATAAGGTTGCTCACTGGTAAGTGATTAAACAGAACCTGTTTAACACTATTTAATAAAAATTAAAAATTACCAACAATGAGCAACGCAACACAACTGATCCACAGCATTCCAGTAGACCCATTAACAGGCGCCATCAGCGTACCCATTTATCAAACCAGCACCTACGTGCAGGATGCACCAGGCGTAAACAAGGGTTATGACTATGCCCGCAGCAACAATCCTACAAGAGGCACACTGGAAAGCATTATTGCTAAGTTAGAAAAAGGTGAAGTAGGTGTTGCATTTGGCAGCGGTCTGGCAGCCATTGATGCTGTTGTTAAATTGCTGAAAAGCGGTGATGAAATTTTAGCTGTAGATGATATTTATGGTGGTGCATTCCGTCTCTTCACACATATCTACGAAAAATTCGGCATCACTGTAAACTATGTTGACACAACCGATACTGCCAATGTTTTCAACGCACTTACACCAAACACAAAATTGATCTGGCTTGAAACGCCAACCAACCCAACTTTAAAAGTAAGCGATATACGGGCCATTGCACAGGCTGCAAAGGCCCATGGGTGTTTACTTTGCGTGGATAATACTTTTGCATCGCCAGCCTTACAACAGCCTCTCACGCTGGGAGCTGATCTTGTAGTACACAGCGCAACAAAATATTTGGGCGGCCATAGCGACCTGATTGCAGGCCTTGTTGTTGCCAAAGAAAAAGAACTGGGTGAAAAAATTAAATTTATACAAAATGCAAGCGGCGCCATTCTTGCTCCTTTCGATAGCTGGCTGGTTATCCGTGGCATTGAAACATTACACCTGCGTGTGCAGCAGCATTGCCGCAATGCACAGGCCGTTGCAGAATACCTGGAAACCAATCCTGCAGTTGATAAGGTTTACTACCCTGGTTTAAAAACGCATCTTAACCACGAGATAGCAAAAAAACAAAGTAAGGGTTTTGGAGGTATTGTTTCGTTCACTTTAAAAAATGATACTGAGCAAGCTGCTACTGCATTTGTAACCAGTACTAATTATTTTAAACTGGCCGAAAGTTTGGGCGGTGTAAAAAGTTTGCTTTGTCATCCTGCACAAATGACACACAAAAGCATTCCTGCTGAAAAGCGCCAGGCTGCCGGTGTTGCTGATAGCCTGATACGTTTAAGCGTTGGACTGGAAGAGGTTGAAGATCTGATAGCTGACCTTGAACAGGCATTTTCAAAACTAAAAATTGAAAAGGAAAATTTTGAGCCAAGCATTAGTGCATAGCCAATCTTCAGTGGCGTCGCACTCTTGTACTTTTTAAACATTATTGAACTTTTATCTAAGCGAAAAAATAAAACATAATCGGCTTAGCCCCTTTGGGGCTTTGCATGAACAATAAATCATGGCAAACAAACAACTCAATATCGGCCTCTTTGGTTTCGGCGTAGTAGGTAAAGGTCTTTACGATGTACTGCATACCACTCCTACACTGCAGGCATCTATAAAAAAAATAGTCATTAAAAATGCAGATAAGAAAAGAAGCATTGCTGCTGAAAATTTTTCAACAGATGCAAATGCAATTCTGAACGACGAAAGTATTAATGTAGTTGTTGAACTGATTGACGATGCAGATGCTGCTTTTGAAATTGTAAAGACAGCTTTGCAAAAAGGCAAATCGGTTGTAAGCGCCAACAAAAAAATGATTGCCGAACATTTTGAAGAACTGTTGCAACTGCAGCAGGAAAACAATACAGCATTTTTGTATGAAGCCGCCTGTTGCGCCAGTATGCCCATTGTGCGCAACCTGGAGGAATATTATGACAATGACCTGCTGAAATCCATCCGTGGAATCATCAACGGCTCCACTAATTTCATCCTTACCAAAATACTGGAAGAGCAGCTGGAATTTAAAGCAGCTTTAACTTTAGCTCAACAGCTTGGTTTTGCAGAAAGCAATCCCAAACTGGATATTGGCGGTTTTGATGCAGCAAACAAACTGAGCATTTTACTGGCGCACTCTTTTGGTGTAATTGCAAAACCAACTGATTTTATTTTTAATGGTATAGAGAACATTGCTTTACCCGATGCCATTTTAGCCAAAGAAAAAAAGCAAACCATTAAACTGGTAGCCACCGCTAAAAAATTAGCAAATGGCGAGTTGGCCGCATTTGTATTGCCGCAGTTTGTAAACCAAAACGACAACCTGTACCATGTACAAAATGAGTTTAATGCATTAACAACCGAAAGTACATTTGCCGATGAACATTTTTTTAAAGGCAAGGGTGCCGGTGCTTTTCCTACAGCTTCCGCAGTGCTGAGTGATATTTCGGCACTGGGTTACAACTATAAATACGAGTACAAAAAGATCTATCACCAGACCGATACGGTACTTAGCAATGATTATTATTTAAAAGTTTTTATCAGCACTGATGATCTAAACAAAATAAATAAAGATGAGTTTGAGTGGATTGAAGAATGGCACAATGAGTTTAAGCACAGCTGGCTTGTTGCAGTCATTCATGCAGAAAAACTATTTACTACTGATTGGTGGAAACAGGAAGGTGTATCATTGATACTTTGCCCGGATGCCATTATTGAAACGGTTGAATACAAAAAGATAAGCAAGCGCAGCCTGGAACTGGCAGGAGTTATTTAGTTAGTAAGATATGGACATAAAAAAAAGCATCAAGTTATCGCTTACTTCCTGATTGCTCATTCCATAATCTTTCTAACCCGATGCTTTCCACTTGTTTGGTTTCCGTCTTTTTTGCGACTTCCATCTTTTAAGGGACTTCAATCTTTATATAAACTTCTACCGCTCAATTGGACAATAAAGATACTTTATACAACATCTTTCTTCCAAATTTTTGACTCTTAGGTTTTGCACCTGTTCAGCACATTTTTATGCACATTAGTGGTCATTCAGGGGTAACCCTTTTTTCTGAAATTCTATCCAGTTAAGGTATTCAGGCGCAACCCGATGTTCTTCCATAGTTATACAATCATTAACCGGGCAAACCAGTTGGCAAAGGTTACAGCCTACACATTCATCTTCTTTAATAGTGTAATTGTTGTAAGGTTTGCCATATTCTAAATTGATGGATTGATGGGATGCATCTTCGCAGGCAATATAACAAAGGCCACAGTGAATACATTTGTCCTGGTTTATTTGGGCAATGTGATGATAGTTAATGTCCAGGTCTTCCCAATGCGTAATTTTTTCTACAGACTTGCCAATAAAATCATTCAGCGTTTTAAATCCTTTATCATCCATCCAGTTATTCAGTCCTTCGCACATATCTTCTACAATTCTAAAACCATGGTTCATAGCTGCGGTACAAACCTGCACATTGCTTGCTCCCAACAGCATAAACTCCACCGCATCTTTCCAGGTGCTTACACCACCAATACCTGAGACAGGAACTTTGGATGTTGTTGCATCCTGTGCAATGGTAGTGAGCATTTTTAAGGCAATGGGTTTTACAGCCGGGCCACAATAACCACCAAAAACAGATTTACCGGCAACATAAGGATTGGGAACAAGCGTATCCAGATCAATACCGGTTACAGATTGAATGGTATTTATTAATGACAATGCATTGGTACCTGCTTCCACACAGGCCTTACCTGTTGGTACCGGCGAATGCACATTGGGCGTAAGTTTTGTAATTACCGGAATGGTTGCTGCTTCCATCACCCACTCTACAACCATCTTCGCAATTACCGGATCCTGGCCAACAGCAGCGCCCATGCCTCTTTCCGTCATGCCATGCGGACAACCAAAATTCAATTCCAAACCATGGGCTCCGGTATCTTCTACTTTTTTTATCAGTTCGTGCCAGCTCTTTTTATCGTTGTCTGCCATCAGCGAAACGATCATGGCCCTGTCGGGGAAAAGTTTGAGGCATTCAGTAATTTCTTTCAGATTTAAATCCAATGGCCTGTCGCTGATGAGTTCAATATTATTAAAGCCCATCATTTTTTTTGAGCCGAAATTCAAAGCCGAATAACGTGATGAAACATTTTTTACCTGGCTGCCTAATGTTTTCCAAACTACACCACCCCAGCCTGCTTCAAAAGCACGGAGTACATTTATTTTTTTATCGGTAGGCGGTGCACTGGCCAACCAAAAGGGGTTGGGAGATTTTATGCCGAGAAAGTTTGAGCTGATGTTTGCCATAAATTTATTTTTTACCACAAAGACCACTAAGGTTATCACCAAGGTCACAAAGAGAGCCTTGTGCCCTTTGTGAATTTACTTTGTGTTCTTTGTGGTTTAATTTATACTTAAATAAGTTAGAATTGCTTTTGCTCCATCTTTACCTGCCTGCACTGCATCCACCACTTCTTTACCGCCATTCACACAATCACCCCCTGCAAAAACACCGGGTACATTTGTAGCTGAATCTTTAATATTTATTTTGCCTTTTGAATTTTGAATTTTGAATTCATTCACCAAACTTTCAAATGGCATTTGTCCTGCTGCTTTAATCACCATATCCACATTTAAAGAAAATGTTTCGCCGGTATCAACCGGGCTTCTTCTTCCGCTTGCATCAGGTTCTCCAAGTTTCATAATACTGCAAACAAGTTCATTTACTTTTCCATCAGATCCTTTAATTTCTTTGGGAGAAGCCAGCCAGACAATCTTACATCCATCCAGCATGGCAATATCAAGCTCATGCTGTGTGCAAGGCATTTCATCCTGTGTTCGACGGTAAAGCATGGTTACTTCTTTTGCGCCCAGCCGCTTTGCCTGTGTAGCAGCATCAATGGCTGTCATGCCCATACCAATTACAGCAACTCTATCGCCTACTGAAATTTTATCAAATCCTTTAGCCCGTATGTCGTAAATGAATTTTATAGCATCTTCCACACCTTCCAATTCTTCTCCTGGAATTTCCAATTGCCTTGCAAGACCAACCCCCATTCCCAAATAAACAGCATCAAAATCTTTTTGCAAATCTGCCAGCGAAATGTTCTTACCAAGTTCCTGGTTGTATTTTATTTCAATGCCACCAATACCTAAAATATAATTCACTTCATCTTCGCAAAACTGTGGCGTTACTTTATAAGCTGCAATGCCGTAGGTCATCAATCCTCCGCCTTTACTTTCTTTTTCAAAAATAGTTACATCAATTCCTTCTCTTGATAAAACATGAGCACAACTTAAACCTGCCGGGCCGGCACCAACGATGGCTACTTTCTTACCCGTTGATTCTTTTCTTTTAAACAGCTGCCAGTTTGCAGCCATGGCTTTTTCTGTTGAATAGCGCTGCAGCTTTGCAATGGAGATGGGCTCTTCTTCCATGAAATTATAAACACATGCACCTTCGCATAATTTTTCAACGGGGCAAACTTTGCTGCAGCCTGCTCCCATAATATTGCTTACAAAAATAGTATGTGCTGAGCCTTTGATATTTTCTGTTGCGATTTGTTTGATGAATTTAGGTACATCAATTCCTGTAGGACAACTTTTCATACAGGGCGCATCATAACAAAACAGGCAGCGGTTGGCTTCCACCAATGCTGCATCCTTCGTTTCAAACGGCGGATGAATGTCGCTGAAGTTTTCGGCGTATTGTTTTTCTGATAATCTGTTATTCTGAATCATTGGTTTCTGTTTGTATTTTGGAATTCAGAATCAGAGTTCTGTCAACTTTCCATAAGTTTCTGGTCTCCTGTCTCTGAAGAATTGCCACACACTTCTTACTTCTTCAATCATATCCAGGTCAAATTCTGCCACCAGCAATTCATCTTTGTCTTCGCTGGCCTGCGCAAAAATTTGTCCACGTGGATCCACAAAATAACTGCTGCCATAAAACTTACCCAGGTTCCAGGGTTTTTCTTCACCCACACGGTTAATGCAACCCATAAAATATCCGTTGGCTGCAGCATGTGCAGGTTGTTCCAGTTTCCATAAATATTGAGATAAGCCTGCAACAGTTGCCGAAGGATTGTAAACAATTTCAGCTCCATTCAAACCCAAACATCTTGCACCATCAGGGAAATGACGGTCGTAACAAATGTATACACCCACTTTGGCGTACTTTGTTTGAAACACAGGATAGCCCAGGTTTCCAGGCTTGAAGAAAAACTTTTCCCAAAAGCCACTGGTATGCGGAATATGATTTTTTCTGTACTTGCCCAGGTAAGTTCCATCAGCATCAATCACAGCAGCGGTATTGTATAAAACACCGGCCTGTTCTTTTTCATAAATGGGAACGATGATGACCATATTGTATTTCTTAGCATAAGTTGCCATCAGATCGGTTGTAGGACCAGGAACTGATTCTGCACTTTCGTACCAGGCTTTATCCTGCCCTGGGCAGAAGTAAGGTGTGTTGAAAATTTCCTGGAGGCAAAGAATTTGTACTCCCTGTTTACCGGCTTCTTCAATAAAAGGAATATGTTTTTGCACCATGGCATTTACAATTTCCGGAATGGTTCCTTCTCCTTCTGTTTTGGGAAGAGACATTTGAATAAGACCTGATTTAATGATTCTTGGCATGTTATTTAAATTATGAATTTTGAGTTATGAATTATGAATATGTTTACTCTGATTTAAAGTATCTTTCTTTTGTTGTTAAAATAATACTGTTTAAAATTCTAATAACCTCATCGCAATTGCTATTCAGGTTTTTAAATTGTTCATCAACTATGTAATCACTGTCTTTTAAAAGGTTGAGCCAGTAACTTGTTTCTCTTGCTTCTTTAACCGCTATCCCTAATTTATGAATAAAATCTTTCTTCGATTCACTTGCAATAGCCTCATGAATATTAGCTCCAACTGAAGTACCGCTTCGCAACATCTGTTTTGAAATAACATATTCCTTCTTCTCATTAATCAGAAATTTGTAAATTTTAATTACCTCTAGTGCAAATGAGTATGATTTCTTAACAATAATATTGTCTTTGTTTTCATTCATAACTCATCATTCATAATTCTAAATTAATTGAGATACTTTATTTCTCTTAATGTACTTACCATTTCCTTTTTCTACCAAACATTTTCCTCCTTCAATAACAACCTGTCCTCTTAATAAAACAGTTTTTGTTTTACCGGTTAACTTCCAGCCTTCGTAAGCAGAGTAATCGGTGTTCATATGATGGGTTGCTGCGCTGATGGTATGTTCTTCATTCGGATCAAACAAAACAATATCTGCATCTGATCCCGGAGCAATGCATCCCTTCTGTGGAAACATACCGAATATTTTTGCAGGATTGGTTGACAATACTTCCACAAATTTATTGGCAGTAATTCTTCCCTTACGTACACCTTCACTATACAATAATTCAACACGATGTTCAATAGCCGGATGCCCATTTGGTATTTTTGAAAAATCATCCTTACCCAGTAATTTTTTCTCCCAGTTAAAGGGACAATGATCGGTTGCCACAACTTGTATCAATCCCTGGTTAATGCCGGCCCATAATGCTTCCTGGTCTTTCTTCTCCCGCAGCGGTGGACTCATTACCCATTTAGCTCCTTCAAAATTCTGTTCGTATAATGAAGCGTCGAGTAATAAATATTGAATACAGGTTTCGGCAAATACTTTTTGATTTTCACGGTTATTATTACGTACAGCATTCAATGCACCTTCGCAGGTCATGTGAACAATGTAACCAGGGCAACCGGTGTAGCCTGCAATGGATGCAAAACGTTCCGATGCTTCTGCTTCTGTAATTTCGGGCTGAGATAAATAATGATAGATTGGCGCCAGGTTACCTTCAGCCCTGTTCTTTGCAATTAAAAAATCAATCATATCACCATTGGTTGCATGCACAGTTACCATGCCTCCACGTTCCTTTACTTCATTCATCAATCCAACCATCTGCTTATCATCAATCATTAAAGCTCCTTTGTAGGCCATAAATATTTTAAAAGATGTGATGCCTTCTTTTTCTATCAGATCAACAATTTCTTTGCAGGTATTTTCATTAAAGTCTGTTACCGCCATATGAAAACTGTAATCACCTACAGCATTGCCGTTTGCACGGCTGCTCCATTCATTGTAAGCATCGTACAAGGAGTTGCCTTGCTTTTGCAGGATGAAATCTATCACCGTTGTAGTACCACCATGCAAAGCTGCACGGGTTCCGGTTTCGTAATTATCGCTGCTGAATGTACCCATAAAGGGCATTTCCAAATGTACATGTGGGTCAATACAACCCGGGAAGGCCAGCAGGCCGGTTGCATCAATTATTTTATCGGCTTTAATATCCAGATTTTTTCCAATGGCAGCAATGCTTTCGCCCTGGATAAAAATATCGCCGGTAAAATTTTCGGCAGCGCCAATAATATGTGCGTTCTTAATTAATATTGACATCTTAGTTAGATTCTTTGTTTACCAAATTTACAATTCCTGTTGTAGAATTCCGCATCATCAATATGTACACAATGCCGCTTACAAAAAAGCCAACAAACCAGGCATAGTGATACAGACCTGATATCCAAACCGGGAATGCAGTTACAGAAACTAATTTTATCTGCAATAAAAAACCGGGAATATTTGGAATGATACCAACCAGTAATGATATGATGGCTGCTGAGTTAAAACCATTTCCAAATCCATATTGGCCCCTGTGTTGATACAATTCATCAACAATCAATTGTTGTTTTCTTATAAAATAATAATCAGCAATCATAATGCCTCCAACGGGACCAAGCAAACTTGAGTAGGCAATGAGCCAGGTAAAAATATATCCGTTGGGATCTGCAATTAATTTCCAGGGGAAGATGAGAATGCCAATAACTCCGGTTATATATCCCCCAGTTCTGAAATTTATTTTTTTTGGAGACAGGTTTGCAAAATCATTTGCCGGGCTTACAATATTAGCTGCAATATTTGTTGCTAAAGTTGAAATGGCAACAGCGATCATAGCAATACTTACCAATAATTTATTTTCGAATTTACCGGCCAGTACAACCGGATCCCAAATACTTTCGCCATAAATAATAAATGTAGCAGAGGTTACCACCACACCAATAAATGCAAACAATGTCATGGATGGCGGCAGTCCGATTATCTGTCCGTTGATCTGTGCTTTCTGACTTTTTGCATAACGTGTAAAGTCAGGAATATTTAAAGAGAGCGTTGCCCAAAAACCAACCATGCCTGTTAATGCCGGAAAAAAATATGCCCAGAATGCCGGGCCGGATAATTTTGAAGGTTGTGACAATATCGGCCCTAAACCATGGCCAGCATTGATTGCCCATACTAATAAAGCCAGTGCAGCCAATGGTAAAAAGAATGCTTTGAAGACCAGTAATTTTTTTATGCTTTCAACACCCAGATAGACCACAAACATATTCAGCAGCCAGAAAAGAAAAAAGCAAATGGCCGGGCCGGTTTGCAAGCCAAATGAATCAGGAAATATTTGTGGCAAAGTTGCCAATGAAGGAATCCATAGTTTCATCATCTGGTAAATAGCAAACCCGCCAATCCAGGTTTGAATACCAAACCAGCCGCAGGCAACGATTGCCCTTAACAAAGCTGGAATATTTGCACCCTTTGTTCCAAAACTTGCTCTTGCAAAAACAGGAAAAGGAATGCCATATTTAGCACCGGCATGTCCGTTCAATATCATCGGAATTAAAACAACTGTATTGCCAATAAAAATGGTAAGGATAGATTGCCACCAGTTCATACCGCCCTCAATCAATGAACTTGCCAGCATATAGGTAGGTATACACAAGCTCATGCTTATCCATAACGCAGCATAGTTCCAGGTTCCCCAGGTACGCTTATTTTGCGCAATGGGTGCAAGGTCTTCGTTGTAGAGAGAAGTTTCGTGGTTAGTTTCTGTCATACTTATAATTCTGAATTTAGAATGATGAATTATGAATGACTCAACCGACATTCATAATTTCCATGACTCATAATTCTACATTACGTTTTCGTCAGCTATTTTAATTGCTTCACTGATGATTGCTAATCCTTCATCAATCTGTTCTTTGGTTACACAAAGTGGTGGTGCAACAAAAATATAACTCCACCTAACGAAAGTGTATAGCCCAAGCTCTTTTAATTTGGCAGCTACTTTATTCATCACAACCATTTCATCGGGCTTTGCATTAAATGGCGCCATCGGTTCTTTCGTTACTCTGTTCTTTACCAATTCAATGCATCCCAATAAACCAGTGTTTCTAAAATCACCGACAGATGGATGTTTTTGTTTCAACAACTCTACCTGCTCTTCCATATATTTTCCCATGGCAACTGTATTTTCAATCAGCCCATCATCTTCATAAATTTTTAAAGTTGCCAAAGCTGCGGCGCAACTTACGGGGTGTGCAGAATAAGTTAACCCCAGCGCCAACACATTGTCATCGTATTTTGCAGCAATTTTATCACTCACCATCAAGCAACCAAACGGTAAATAACCACAGGTTAATCCCTTTGCCATGCAGATCATATCCGGAACTATATCATGATTTTGAAAACCAAACCATTTACCGGTGCGACCAAAGCCACTCATCACTTCATCCATAATTAATAGGATGCCATGCTTATTACATATTTCTCTTACTGCTTTTAAATACCCTTTTGGATATTGCAAACAACCCGATGAACCCGATTCTCCTTCCAGCAAAATAGCTGCAATATTGCCGGGTGCTTCATAAGCGATCATTCTTTCCAACTGTGCAACCGATTCTTTCAGCATATTTTCTTCGCCATATTCCCAGCGGTATAAATAAGGAAGATCAAAGTGGACAAAATTTGGTGCCTGTTGTGCATCCACTGCAATCCTGCGTGGATCGCCGCTGGCGCTGATGGCACCAATAGATGCACCATGATAAGATTGATAACGGCTTAATATTTTATGACGGCCTGTGTAAAGCCTCGCCAGCTTAATTGCATTTTCTATCGACGTTGCACCGCATAAAGTAAAGAATGCTTTATTAAGATCACCGGGACAAATTTCCGCAAGCTTCTTCCCCAACTCACCACGCACTTTGGTAACACAGCTTGGCGTAACATAACTTACTTCCTGCATTTGCTTAACAACTGCTTCAGTAATCCTTTGATCACCATGGCCAATATTTACATTCATCAGTCCCGATGAAAAGTCAATGATCCTGTTATCATCATAATCATAGAGGTAAACACCTTCGGCGTGTTTAACTGCAATGGGAGCAATGCCTTTTTGTTTGCTCCAGGAGAATAAAGTGTAGTCTAAATTATTCTGAACTATTTCTGTTGATTCGGAAATTGTTTTTGTATTCATAATTTTTATTTTTTTGAACACGGATTTGACGGGTTGAACGGATGGAAAACGGATTGATTCTACTTCGTAGAATTTGGATTAAACAGCCTGCTTAATAAAAAAAACCTGCTAATCCATTCAATCAGTATGATCTGTGTTCTTAATGCTTACTTTAACATTGGTTTTTTATCATTATCAAATATTTTTCTTTTTAGCTGAGGCTTTTTACCAAAATTCAATAGTAAACCTACTTCTATATTTGTTGCTTTTAAATAATTTATTAGCTGATTTTCATTTTCTTCAACAAGAATTTCGTTTGCCTTTAATTCAACTGTCACAGTTTCTTCAACAATAAGGTCAGCATTATAATCCCCAACAATATTTCCAAAATAATAAACAATTATCTTTTTTTGTTTTTCTACTTTAAAACCTAATGCAGTTAATTCTATAAACATGGCATTCTCATAAACCTTTTCCAGAAAACCATAACCGAGCGTATTATACACTTTATAAAACGCCTGAATAATTTTTTCAGTTATTTGTTCATGTTTCATATCTAACAGTATCTAATTTCTGCATAGCAGAAAAAAATCCGTATTTATCCGTTCTACCCGTGCCATCCGTGTTCCCTGTTCTAGCTCATCCAGTTCACCCCGGCCTCCGCATTCCACTTAGTTGTACTCTTCTTCAGCTTTGTCCAGAATTCAATCGAACTTTTTCCGGTTATATCTCCCACACCAAATTTACTTTCATTCCAACCGCCAAAACTAAATGGCTCACGTGGTACAGGAACGCCAACATTAACGCCGATCATTCCGGCACTTGCATGATCAATGATGTAACGGGCCATAGCACCATTTTGCGTAAACACGCTGGCTGCATTGCCATAAGGATTTGCATTTTCAATAGCCAGTGCTTCATCAACCGTTTTTGTACGCATGATGGAAATTACAGGCCCAAAAATTTCTTCTGTAGCAACACTCATTGTTGGTGTTACAAAATCAATTACCGTTGGGCCAACATAGGTACCGTTTTCTTTACCGGCAACTTTTGCATTGCGGCCATCCACTAAAATTTTAGCGCCATCTCTTTCTGCTTCGCCGATGTATCGTTCAATTCTTTCTTTGCTTTCTTTATTAATTACTGCACCCAGGTTTTCGCCGGGAATAATTTTTCTAGCTTCATCGCAAATCTTATCAATGATAGCATCTACATTTCCCACACCGATCATAGCGCTGGCAGCCATACAACGCTGTCCTGCACAGCCGCTCATACTGGCGGCAACATTTTGCGCCGTCATACCTGGTATGGCATCAGGCAAAACCATCAGGTGATTTTTTGCACCGCCCAAGGCCAGGCATCTTTTATAATTGGATGTGGCACGTTGATAAACAATTTTTGCAACTTTGGTTGAGCCAACAAAAGAAACTGCTTCAATTTTTGGATGATCACAAATAGCATTTACAATTTCTACATCGCCATGTACCACATTAAAAACCCCATCGGGCAATCCGGCTTCTTTTAATAATTGTGCCAAACGTCCGCAGCTCAGCGGCACTTTTTCAGATGGTTTCATGATCATACAATTACCCAGTGCAATGGCATTGGGTAATGTCCAGTTAGGAACCATAGAAGGAAAATTAAATGGAACAATGGATGCAACCACACCCAACGCAACATGTTCTGTTCTGCATTCTACACCACGGCTTACTTCCAATAATTCGCCGGTAACCAGCTGTGGTAAAGAAGTTGCAAACTCTGTAAGCTCTATACATTTTTCTATCTCTGCTACAGACTCACCGTAAGTTTTTCCATTCTCTTCACTGCACAATTCTGCGAGTTCTTTTAAATTTTTCTCCAGTAATGTTTTGTACCGAAAGAAAACCTGCACTCTTTCTTTAATGGGCGTTTTGCTCCAGGCCGGAAAAGCTGCTGCGGCTGCTTTAACAGCATCATCCAGTTCTTTTGCAGTTGACATGGGAACCGTAGATAATAATGTGCCATCCAACGGAGATATTACATCCATTGTTTTTTGGGTTTGCGGAGCTACAAATTTTCCGTTGATGAAGTTCTGTATCGGGGTGTATTTCATGATAAGTAAACTGAATTATTTTTAATTATTAAGCTAAAAAATAAAAATACTGTATTTTTATGTACTAAAATAAAATTATTTTCATTTTTTAAGCTTTATTTTACCTTAATGGCAAACAACGGCTCACCCATATTAGACAAGCTTGATTTTGAGATACTATCCATTTTGCAGGAAGATGGAAGAATGTCTTTTACTGTAATTGCCGACAGGTTGAAGATATCTGTTGGTACGGCACGTACCCGGTTAAATAAGTTGATTGAAGATGGAACCGTAAATATTATTGGCCGGGTTGATCCGGATAAAGTTGGCTTTAGGTGCTATGCACATATTGCAGTTTTTGTAAGGCCGGCAACTTTAAAAGAAAAAGTAGCACAAAAGATTGCCACATTACCCGAAGTAAGTTTTTTGGCCATGACATCGGGCGATTATGATCTGGAAGTGGATGTGATGTGCCGGGATAATAACCACCTGGTTGATTTTGTAAACGATATCAGCAAAATTGAAGGTGTGCATCAAACCAAAACCACCATTTATTTTAAAGTATATAAATATGCACAACCAGATTTAAAATTATTGAAGTAAAAACAGGATATCAAATTTTTCAACTTAAATTATAGATATAGCATTATTTTAACCTCTGCTTTCTTAATACAAAAACAATAAAGCCACTGTACAGAACTGAGAATTATTGCTTTCTTTTGCATACTTTTTTAAATTAATTAAAACTTGCGTAACCGGCGCAATTCAGCAGCTTGTTTATGAAATCATATTTACTCCTCTTACTGACTTTTCTTTTTACCAATTTTTTAAAGGCTCAAACATTCAACGGAACAGGTGGAGCTATTCCGGGAGCAAGCGCCAGCCGAACCTGTTTTACTATCAATGTTACTGGTGTTGGTATAATTAACACTACCAATGGGTTGGCACAGCTTTGTATGAACATCACCCATCCCAATGTAGATGAACTGGAAATTGTAATGACAGCCCCTGACGGAACAACTGTACCGCTTACCATTCAAAACGGTGGCAGTGGAAACAATTATACCGGCACCTGCTTTACCGCAACCGCAACCACTTCCATCAAAGCAGGTACAGCGCCATTTACCGGCACTTTTATTCCCGAAGGATATTTAGGTGCGGTGAATAACGGACAAAATGCAAACGGAGCCTGGTTGCTGTGCATACAAGACAGGCGCACTGCTGCCAATGCAGGATCGTTGGTTAACTGGAGTATCACATTCAGCAATACGCCAGCCCCATTACCTCCTGCATTACCGGCCTGCTCAACCACATTGCCAGGAACATCTTCGTGCAGCAATGCCACCAGCGTGTGCGATTTTAGCGGCGTATGCGGAAACACTTCCGGAACAACCGTACAGGACTGGGCAGGCTCTGGCTTAAATGCCTGTTTTGGTCTGGAGAATAATTCATTTGTAAAATTTGTCGCATCATCTGCAACAGCATCTTTTTCTGTATGGGTACCAACCACCACCACCGGTGGATATAATACCGCCGGTATTCAGATGTTATTTTTTAGTGGCACCTGCAATTCAGGACCAGTTACAACTTATGGATGCTATCCGCATATTTACCCATATCCTTCACCTGGTAATCCGTTGGTAACAATTGTAAACGGTACCGGTTTTACACCCGGTAATACTTATTATTTAATGATCGATGGTTTTAATGGCGATAAATGTGATTATACAATTGAAGTGAACAGCGGAGTTAATATTTTAAATATTTCTCCATCTGCACCAACTATATGTGCAGGCGGAAGTGTAAACCTTACCGCTTCCGGAGGTTCTGGTTCTTACACCTGGGCACCTCCCGGCGGACTGAATACTACTACCGGCCCTATTGTTACAGCCAGCCCTTCCGGCACAACCATCTACACAGTTACCAGTACCACTTTTGGCAGTTGCCCAATAACAAAGGATGTTACTGTTACAGTAAATCCTTTACCGGCAGCCCCGGTATTGACTGTAGTAAACAACTGCGGAAGTTCTACCATTACTGCAACAGGCGTTACAGGCACACTTACCTGGAGCGATGCAGGAACGGGTAATCCAAGAACAGTAACAACTGCCGGCACTTATACAGTTACACAAACAGTGGGAGGATGTACAAGCCCTGTCAGCAATTCCATAACAACTGCGCCACTGCCGGTACCAGCAGCACCTGTATTAACTGTAGTAAACAACTGCGGAAGTTCTACCATTACTGCAACCGGCGTTACAGGCACACTTACCTGGAGCGATGCAGGAACGGGTAATCCAAGAACAGTAACAACAGCCGGAACTTATACCGTTACGCAAACTGCTGGCGGCTGTACGAGCCCAGTCAGCAATTCCATAACAACTGCACCATTACCGGTGCCTGCAGCTCCCACATTATCTGTAACCAATAATTGTGGAAGTTCTACCATTACGGCAACCGGTGTAACCGGAACATTAACCTGGAGTGATGCAGGAACCGGAAACCCAAGAACAGTAACAACAGCCGGCACTTATACAGTTACACAAACAACAGGTGGTTGTACAAGTACAATCAGTAATGCTGTAACAACTGCACCATTGCCTGTGCCTGCAGCTCCCACATTATCTGTAATCAATAGTTGCGGAAGTTCTACCATTACAGCAACCGGTGCCACCGGAACACTCACCTGGAGCGATGCCGGAACAGGTAACCCAAGAACAGTAACAACAGCAGGCACGTATACAGTTACACAAACAGTTGGCGGATGTAACAGTATAATCAGTAATTCGGTAACTGCTGCTCCTGTTGCATTACCGGCAGCACCCACAGCAACGGTATCTGTACAACCCGGTTGTACTGTACCAACCGGAACCATTTTAATTACTGCACCAACAGGTGCTAATCTTGAATACAGTATTAATGGAACTACATACCAGGCTTCAACAACTTTTAACAATGTTGTACCGGGTTTGTATGCAGTTACGGTAAGAAATACAACAACAGGCTGTATTTCTATTGCGGGTTCTGTAACTGTTAATCCGGTTCCTGCAGGGCCGGCAGCGCCAACTGCATCTGCAGCAACACAACCGGATTGCAATACAGCAACCGGCACTATTGTTATTACTGCTCCTGTGGGAGCCAACCTGGAATACAGCATCAATGGAACCACTTACCAGGCTTCAACAATTTTCAATGCTGTTGCTCCAGGCCCTTATTCAGTTACAGTAAGAAATACTTTATCTGGCTGTATTTCCGCCGCATCTTCGGTAACCGTTAATGCGACCCCGGTAATACCTGCTGCTGCAACAGCGTCGGTTACCGTGCAACCAAATTGTACAATACCAACCGGTACGATTGTGATCAGTGCACCTACAGGCCCGAACTTTGAATACAGTTTAAACGGATCTGCATTTCAATCCAACACCGTGTATAGTGGTCTTACTCCTGGTAATTATAATATCGTAGTACGGTCTACAGGCTCTCTTTGTACTTCAGCAGCAACTACCTTAATTGTTGCGCCGGTAGATGTAAATCTTTGCAGGCTGGATATTTATTTTCCTTCTGCCTTCACGCCAAACGGAGATGGAAACAATGATGCATTTGGCCCCGGCCCGCTTTCTAATCTTGCAGGTATAACAGAATATACACTGCACATTTATAATCGTTATGGCCAGCTCGTTTTCTTCAGCCGTGATCCCTACAAAAACTGGGATGGCAAATTTAAAGGACGCCTTACAGGCAACATGAATTATGTGTGGCAGGCCAGTTACAGAAGAAGCAATGGCGCAAAAGAATTTCAAAAAGGAGGTGTATTCATTATTAAATAGATTTTTTACATAAAAGCCTCACTGATATTTTATCAGTGAGGCTTTATGAGCATACACCCTTATGTACTCATGCATCAATATCTCTATGCTGGTTTTAAGTTCTTACAAATAACTCAGCCATTTTTTTTGGGATGGCTGCTCTTGTATTTATCATACCATTTGCACTAGGGATATAATAAACAGCAACCATCATAAAATTTTGTCTACAACTTTCTTTTTAGTTAAATCCCACTTTACCTTTTACAGAATCAAACAATTTCTTAGAATTATAGCCAACCCCATTTTTAAAAACATACTGCACTTTACGCAGGTCGCTGATATTTTTCGAAGGGTCGCCGTCAATAATCAATAAGTCAGCAGCTTTACCTGATTCAATTGTTCCAATAGTTTTATCAAACCCTAAAGCAATACTGCCATTCAGTGTTGCAATTTTTATAGCTTCAAGTGGCGTAAAGCCATCAGCTTCCACCAATAATTCTATAGCCCGCCAGTTACCATAACCGGCTATTGTTCCGCCATTACCTGTTGGGTCGGTACCCACTGTAAGTAAGCCACCCATATCGTAAAATATTTTTTCCATTTTAGTAGTATTGGCGAATGCTTTATCATACACCGTTGGACCTTTGGCGGATTTGGTCGTGGTAAGTCTTTGCAAATAAAAATCCCTTGTATCCGGCGACATCGCATTAAGTGCTTCCTGATTGGGTTGTGGCTGGGTGGTGGTGGCCCCTTCAAACACGGCTAATGATGACGTGATACTCATCTTTTTATCAATTAAAAATTGAATAAATTGTTTTACACTGTCACTTTTAATATCCAGGTTGCTTAATGCTTTATAAGCACTACCGGCAACAGGTGGTTCGTTTTCTTTTTTGTTAATAACAAAATCTGTACTGGCCATAAATCCATGCTCAAGATTATCCATACCCAACAAAGCGGCTTCTTTATAGGTAACAATATCCAGATGACCGGTAATTTTCAACTGTCTTTTATGTGCGGCATCAATAACTGCTTTTAATGTTGGTTTATCTACACCCATGTATGCTTTAAAAGAAGTGAAGCCCTGGTCGGCCCAATAGTTTACAAAAGCTGCAGCATCGGCTGGCGTTTTATTTTCTTTCATTTGCGGAAACCTGGTAGATTTCCCTTCAATGTACGGAGCAGTCAATTCCATGTTAGGGCCCGGCAATAAGCCCAGATCAATATCCTTTTTAATCCTGATATCGGAATAGGGTTCAATACTTCCGCAGGTTCTGATAGTGGTAGCACCTGCAGCAAGGTAAAGCCGGGGAAAAGTAAATGGCAGTTGCCGTAGATTAGCATAACGTGGCTCTATGGAATGTGCCGATATGTACATGTGTTCATGCAGCATCACCAAACCCGGCATAATTACTTTGCCATTCAGATCAATGATGTTAGCACCATTGGGTATAGCAGCTTTTACATCATCACCCACCCAATTAATTTTACCATTACCGATGATGACTGTTTGATGGGGTTTTGCGGCATTGCCTTTGCCATCGATCAACAACCCATTTTTAAAAACAGTAATCGAGTCGTTGTACTCAATATACTTTTTTGTTTCATCGCTGAATTTTATTTGTGAAAAACCAGGTGCAGATAAAAAGCAGGCGGCAATAAAAAAAGTCAGTTTTTTCATAATTTTTATTTTGATTGTACTATGATTTGAATTGCGGTTAATTTTTAACTTCGTTTGATAAGTGTTGAATGCAGGTGTTTTACCTTCCACTGTTTTTTTGTTTTAACCAGCACTACTGATTCCAGCCACTGTACAGTTACCTGTTTACCATCCTTTGTTATTGCTGACTGAAGACGATAAGTAACCAATGCCATAGTTTTATCTACGTTGGTATTGATAAAATCAAAAGTATTAGTGCGTTTAAAATCTGTTGCCGTATTCAGCGTAATGGCTTTCAGAATAAGTGTATCTATATTCCAAACCTGTCCATATTCATGCAATGTAATATCTGCTGTGCAAGAGGCTTTCAGGCCAACTGAATCCCTGTTGGATAAAGCATCAAATAATTTAACAACAGTTTGCTGCACTATTTGCTGGCTTGCAGTTAGGGGCTCCTGTGCCAAAAGCATTGCCGGGGTTGAAAAAACAATAAGTAGTAGCGTTATTCTTTTCATTTAATTAAATATTTTCGGTTTACTGGCAATTGCACTTTACAAATAACTCAGCCATTTTTTTTCTGGATGACTGCTCTTGTATTTATCATACCATTTACACAATGGGTACAATGCAATTACAACCGATATCCAGATGGCATAGGCTACAGCCAGGCTATACCCTTCACCAGGTGCAACAAATTTCCAGGGCATACCTGGTGCTCCTTTTAATCCTTCGGCAACAGTATGCCCACGTGATAAATAAAGTATAATATTGATACTGCACAACACATAAAAGTGAATGATATAGTAGAACATAGGCACCCTGCCGTAAACAATTAATATTTTTGAAAGTCGGCTACCTGTCTTATTCACCAATCCAAGAAAGATAAGCGCAGGGCCAATGGTGGCGCACATGTACAATAAGGAAGGTGGATATTTTTGTACATTCATAAAAGATAAAAAAGTAAACAGGGTATTTTTTTGAGCAGACCAATGCAATGGATCACCGTAAGCATTTGTAAAACGCAGTATTGCAAAAAATGCCAGTAATCCTAACCCTGTTCCTATAAGAATTTTACTTCGTTGGGTTGATTCATAAGTTGTAAACACTTTACCAAAACAATAGCCCAGCATCATTAACCCACTCCAGGAAAGAAAAGGATAAAATATAAATAAGCTATGCCCACCCCACAAACTGATCGCTCCCTGCCTGTGCAGCAGGTTCCACCAAAAAGGAAATGCACCCTGGTGATCAGCTTCTGCAAAATCGAGGGTATTATGTCCCAATACGATCACCAATCCTGTAATTAAAATAACATAAAATGGCAGCCAGATCATCAGCCCCAGGATAGCCATACTGATACCAATGGCCCAAAGGGTCTGAATAATAAAAACGCTGAAATGAATATCTCCGGTGGTGCCTAATGTTATAATAGTAAGATCAACCAATACCAACCAAAGCCCACGGGTAATCAGGAATTTGCTAAGTTCCTTTTTTGTTTTCCGGCCGCTTTGCAGCCAGGCAGAAGTGCCGGAGAGGAATAAAAAAATGGGCGCACAAAAATGTGTGATCCAGCGGGTAAAGAACAGGAATGGACTGGTGGTAGCCAGATTCAGCGGATCATCCACCAGTGCTGCACTGTGAAAATAATCGCGGCTGTGATCCAGTGCCATAATGATCATGATGATTCCACGAAGCAGGTCGATATTTTCGATCCTGTTCTTTTTTAATGTTGTCATACAGTTAATTTTGGGTATTTAATTTGTAAATAAATGCAGCAGTTATAATTCCCTGCCTACAGGATATAATAAATAGCGTTCGTCATAATATTTTGTCTTGCTGTAAAACCAGGTAAGGATAGCTTCCGGATTGTTGGCAAATGCTTTATCCTTTGTTTTCTTTTCCTCAAATTCCTGCTTTAACGCAGGTGATTCTTCCAGCATTTTTTTTGCCATGGGTTCCATTACATAAGCTTCCATGTATTCGGTGCGTTGAAAAATGGAATAAAAAAATCCCCAGCTGAAATATGAATCTTTTGAAGCCGGTTCCAGTAACATCATGGCAAGATCTCCCAATGGCTGATCTGTGGAAATATAGACAGAGCCTGCGGGGAATAATTGTTTACGGTTTTCAGCCCTGGCTGTTCCGGTCACCTGCATATGCCCTTCAAAGGGCTGAAGTATATGATTGTCATCTTCAAATACATGATCGGTTATCCTGTACATCTCTACCATTACTTCACGGGGTTCTTTTATTGTTTCCATTTTTATTCCATGCAATTTTAATCTTGCAATAACTTCATCGCAGGATGCAGGAACCCAGTATCCTTTGGGACGTGTGATAAAGTCAAAAGGTTCTGTTGATTTATAATCAGCAACGGTTGTTGTTACTGCTTTGCCCAGCCATTCCACATAATCCGAATTGGTTACCGGCGACTTACGAATTGCACTTGCAATGCCCAATAATTTCAAACTATCAGGCGCTTCAACGGTTGCATCTGCAGTTGCTGGATTTGCCCTGGTATCAAAGCTCACAGTATTTTTCATTTGCGGTACTTTCCAGGCGATAGGAAATTTTGCAAGCCTTACTGCTTTATCTGCTTTGGTAATTTCCTTTAATGATTGCCCTTCGGCAGCTAAAAGTTTTAAAGTGCTCTCAAGCAAAACATACGTGCCCAACACTCTTTGCTTATAGGGTTTTAAAGAGTGGTTTTCCACGAGTATGGCAGCCAGGTGGCGCAGGTCGCCATAACTATCACTAAACCTTGGGCCGCCGGTGGTTACAATATTTCCCTGCGAAAAATCCATATTATTTAATGCATTTAATAATGGCCCTGGAATATGCCCGTTGGCTATCAGATCCTTTCCAGTAAAAGTTTTGTGTGTATTTTCCAGCCAGTAGCGGGTACCGTTTGAATACCCCTGCCTGCCAATACCACCATAGGTAACATCGTACTGGTAATCGGCACCATCGGTTACATGAATGTCCATAAATAAAACAGGATCGTAATCATTAATAACTTTTATTACCGACCTTATTTCTTTAGTATCCAGTTTTGCCCAATCCCTGTTCAGGTTTAAATTTTGTGCATTCGTTCTCCAGCCCATATTCTGCGGGCCACGCTGGTTGGGCCTGTTGTAGGGTGAAGAACGTTCGTGTGCATCCACACTCAGGATGGGAATAAAGAGAAAGTTCACTTTATTTATCAGTTCTTTTTTATTGCCTAAAGCAATATCACGTAGTAACATCATGCCTGCATCCTTGCCATCTATTTCTCCTGAGTGAATACCAGCTTGTGCCAGCAACAATGGCTTAGCAGAATTTTTTAATGCAGCGGCCGTTATACTTTTTTCTGTAGAAGCAATGATCATAAATATATCGCGGCCTTCTACAGATTTACCAATGGAGACCATAGTTAGCAATGGTGAAGCTTCTGCTAATTTTTTAAACCAGCTCATGGTTTCTTTATAATCCGGTGTGGTTACAAAGCCTGATCTTTCAGCTGCTGTTATCCATGGATTATTTGCGTTGGCAATTAAATCTTCGCTTTTGCCATGCCAATCCATTGCCGGAGGAAGAATGGATTGTGCAGTTGATGATAGTATGATCAAAGTACACAGAGAACAAATTGCAAATCGGATTTTTTTTGAGTGATGCATATTTTTTATTTATTTTTTCAATTTGCTTTCTTCGTCAGCTACATGTTGTAAGTAGTAACAATAAATCAATTGCCCTTTGCGAATACTTGATATCCTTAAATATTCATTGGCAGCATGCTTTCTTTCATCTGCCAGTTGCAGTCCTAATGAATAGGCATAGATTCCCAAAGTTTCATTTATATCTATCAATGGACCAATGCTGCCACCATGGCCAATTTGCAAAGGTTGATTACCGTATATTTTAAACAAAACATCCGATACATAATTATACGCTTTAGTATTGGCCGGAAATTTCATAGGTCTTGTATAGCCATTACTAAATTTATAAGTTACAGTTGCTCCCATCGGGATGTTTTTGTTAATGTGCTTCACAATCAGATCAATGATTTCTTTCCCAGACTGATTGTTTACTAACCTGCAGGTAATTCTTGCCATGGCATTACCAGGAATAATATTTGAATGTCCTTCTGCTGCAGTGTATCCACTTTGCATACCAATTATTTCAAGTGTAGGCCGATACCAAACTCTTTCCAATGGCGAAAAACTTGTGTCGCCCGTTTCTGCTGTTGTGCCTAACACTTTCATATCTCTTGAAGCATCATAAGGCACTTTTTTTATCATTTCTTTTTCTTGTAAAGTGGCTGGTACTACTTTGTCATAAAAACCTTCCACGGCTACGTTCCCTTCTTTGGTATAAAATGAAGAAATAATTTGCGATAGTGCCACAGCAGCATTGGGAGTTTTACCTCCAAACTGTCCTGAATGTGCATCAGTGTTGGCTGTTTTTATAGCAAACTCTAAAATGGCTGCACCCCGTAAACTCATTAAAATTGATGGCGTAGTTTCGCTGTATTGACTACCATCGGCATTCAAGGCAAAGTCTGCTTTTAATAAATCTTTATTCTTATCAAGAAAATTTTTAAAACTTGGGCTGCCTTTTTCTTCTTCGCCATCAAAAATAAATTTTACGTTTACTGGTAGCTTTCCATCGGTTTTCAGCATGGCTTCCACTGCCCATATAGTTATCATCACCCCACTTTTGTCATCACTTGCACCACGTCCAAGAATTTTACCATCTACAACCTTGGGTGAAAACGGCGGATTATCCCATTCCGATTCTTTTACTGGTTGCACATCATAATGAGCATAAATTAAAACGGTGGGTTTGCCTAGTGCTTTATCCCAACATCCATATACATAAGGATTTCCGTCACTAGGTAATGCTTGTGCCGTTGTCATTCCAATCATTTTTAATTTATTTACAATCCATGCAGCAGCTTTTTCAACATCGGGTTTGTTTGCCGGAATAGAAGATATGCTGGGAATTGCTATCAACTCCATAAATTCTTTTAAGTGAGCATCGTTATTGTCATCAATGTATTTTTCATAAGAGGTTTGCGCTGATTTGACTGGCTCATTATTATTTTTTTTCTTTTGAGCCAGAAGCTGAAAAGCAAATACATTAAGCAATGCGATAAATAGAAGAATTATTTGTTTATTTTTCATTTTAATTTTTTACAGTATAACTATTTGCTCTAATGATTTTCTGCTTTCCTGTTTTTCTTTCTACTAAACCTGATGATGGTTTTAGTTCTTCTAATTTCGCCTGATAACTTTGCCTTCTTTCATCACAAACTGAACAGTCTTGACTGCTTCGATATCGTCAAGAGGATTATTTTTAAGTGCAATAATATCTGCATAGTAAGATGGCTCTAATGCGCCTCTCTCTTTTTCTATGCCTAATAATTCTGCGGCGTTCGTTGTCATACATTGCAAAATATAGGATGGCGGAATACCGGCCAACTTCCAGTTTTCCAAAACTTTAAGATTTGACTGAACACGGTTTAAACCAGGCAGGTCAATAACTATGTCGGTGCCAAAAGCCATCCTGGTTCCTATTGCATAAGCTCTTTTAAGCCTGTCAACATCTATGTTTACCCATGATTTAGCTTTAGTAGAATCAAATCCGTAGGCGTACCAATTGTCAAAAGAAAAATCTGTTCCAACAAGAAAAATTCCTTTGTCTTTCATCAGTTGAAGTTGAGTGTTATCCAAACCAAAACCATGTTCAATAGCAGCTGCGCCGCCTAAAATTACATTCGTAGCTTCTTGTCCACCCATCTTTACATGAACCGTAACTTTTAATCCATACTTTTTTGCTTCAGCTACTGCCGCTTTTATATCTTCCACATCATATATTCCATTATCGCCAGTTACCAGCTTAATAACTGTTGCACCATTATAGATATTTTTTCGGATGGCTTTTATGATTTCTTCCGGAGTATCCGCATCAATATATTCCCAATTCCAAAAATGTTCATGTTCCGGATTAATTCCCCAGGATTGGCCACCATAAGGTGCAATAATTTTTCCGGCATAAATTATTGTTGGCCCCTGTATCCATCCATTGTTGATTGCTTTAATGATATCTGCCGTTGCGTAGTTTGCATCATTGCCAATTTCTTTAATGGTTGTAAAACCATTGTCTAAAAACTGTTTGCCAACAATAGAACCCCTTATTGCACGCAAAGCATTGCTTTCTGTAACATCAACATCATTCCAATTTCGTTTTCTGTACGAGAGATTGCTTGTTATATGAACATGACAATCCATCAAGCCAGGTAATACATACGAGTTAGAAAGGTCAATAACGGTATCTGTTTTATTAATTTTCAGATTTGTACCAACTTCCTTTATTTTTCCCTGCTGAATTATTATCACCTGGTTATCCAACATCTTTCCATTTCGGGCATCAAATAAATGCCCCGCTTTGATCACCGTATTTTGTGCCAAAAGCTGAAAAGAAAATACACTCAGCAGTGCGATAAGCAGGAATTTTACTTTTTGCATAATATGAATTTATTTTACTCTTTTTATAATTTTTTATGATCAATAAAATATATTCACTATAAATTTTCCCACTGCCTGCCATGCAGTTGAATAACGGGCATGAAATACTACATCAGAAAATAAAAATGCTAACAACACAATCAAACCAGGCTTTAAGTACTTCTTTTTTACAATGTCACTTAAAAATAAAGCAACAGCCACCCCGGTTTTCACGTATAATGAAATTAGAAAAATATACAGCGTTGGTACATCGGGAAAATAGCTAAAGATAATTCTGTTTATTGGCGGGCCAAGCATTACGATGGCGGTGGCAATCATAAAACGCATGTGATTGTAACTATTCTTTCTG
The DNA here is from genome assembly GCA_963715585.1 of uncultured Chitinophagaceae bacterium. Lineage (GTDB taxonomy): Bacteria > Bacteroidota > Bacteroidia > Chitinophagales > Chitinophagaceae > Ferruginibacter. Next base: position 3,086,955 of record OY970254.1, read on the forward strand.
TAATAAATGGCCAATGAATAAAACAATACGAACATTACTATTTGCATCCATGTTATGGATTGTACGGCCATCACATCCGCAGCTGATTTTTTAAGAATGCCTGTTTGATAATTATACCTGGCTATGAATACCATTGATACAATCATACAGGGTGCAACCACATAACTTAATTTGCCCAAAAAACGATGTGCTGCAAATTTTTTCTTGTGAATCAAAATAGGTTGTACCAGCAACAGCGTTACCCAACTGCCCATTAATGCACCGTGAATATGATGCAGCCAATTGTATTTTTGAAACACGGGAAATTCTTTTATATAAGTAGCATGAAAGCCAATGTGTACAATAATAAACATCAGTATCATTCCGAAAATGATATTTCGTGTTTTAATGGTAGCTGGCTGATTGATCTTGTCTTGTTGCATTTTGTGTTTTAATTCTTTGGCAATGTTAAATAGTCAGGCATTTCAATCGGTGATCGTGTTTCCATACTTGTATTAAACATATCGGTTTGTAACCGCCACTTGTTTTTTTCTTTCTTATAAATTGCTATGAATTTTCCAATGTCAATGATTTCATTCTGCTTATTGTTCATCACGTATTTACCTCTTGCAATTAATTTGTCGCCACTTTGTTCAAGATCAATAAACTGTAATTCGATGCTGTGCATTCCCCGTATTGAAACGGTATGCCAAAAACTTGCAATAGCTTTTTGTCCTGCCACCGGCGGTGAGCCGGGAGCCAAAATCGTAGCATCGGTTGCATAGATTGCAGCTACACTATCCCATGATGCTTTATTAATTAATCTTACCAGTTCATCCTCTACTTTTATTACTGCTGCCCTGGCTTTCAGATAAGCAGAACCGTTTTCATCTGTTGGAAAAATAATTCCAACTGCCTTGGCCTGCAACACTGAATTGTCTGGCCACTTATTTTGAAGAAATTGTTCTGCTGCGGTGAAAAAGACAGCAGGATTATCTACATATGGTAAGTGTCCTGTTCCATTAATAATCAGCAATTGGCTATTAGGTAAACTATTTTTCCATTCTTCCCATGCGGCAACAGGGGTTTCATCTTTATCGCCGCCAACAATAAGTATCCTTGCTTTTACTTTTGAAAGCTGAGATGTAATGTCCCATTTCCCCATAGATTGCATAGGATAAAATAAAATTGGGTTCAATAAATTTTGCTGATTACAATTACACACATCACCCCACATTCTTCTTGTATGAATTGGTGTTGGAAATTTTCCACGTGCCCATACTGCATAATAGTCCCAGCAGGCTTTTATAGAATCAGCGGGTGCAGACCTGTAAATGTTTCTGTTTTGCTTTAATATTAATTGAGTGATGCTATCCGACCGATTTGAATTTTTCCATTTTTGAGAAGCAGGTGACGGGTTTATAAGAATGACTGATTCTATATTATCGGGGTGAACGGTTGCGTAATAGCCAAACATTATACCACCATTGGAATGTGCAAGCACGTTCATTTTCCGAATGCGGAAATACTTTCTTACAATCTCAACATCCTGAACAAAACGGTTAATGTTTAGTCGTGCAGTATCTCTAACAACAGATGAGAAACCTGTGCCGGGTTGGTCAAAAAATAAAAGTGTATGATGAGCTGCAAGTGGTGTCAGGTCAGGAACAAGATAGCTTGAACCAAATCCGCCACCATGAAAAATAACGATGGTATCTTTTCCTTCTCCCAGAAGTCTGTAAAAAAGACGTACAGAATCAGTTGTCTGTACATACCCTTCCGATGACTTTAGCTTTACTGTTTGCGCTATTGCAACGTTGAAAGAAAATGTATTTATCAATACAATAAACAGAAGAGCTGTTTGTGTTATTTTCATCTCATTTAAAATTTACTTTTTAAACTTCCCATACACCGCCTGGCCTGCAAAAACATTGCCTACTGTTTTACCATTCTTTAAAATAAAATTGCCATTCACCATTACATATTCAATACCTGCCGAAAACTCCAGCCCTTTTTCAAAAGTTGATTTATCAATAATTGTATTGGGATCGAATATGGTAATGTCTGCATCAGCACCCACCTGTATCCTTCCTTTAAAACGCATGGATGGAGCTATATTTTCCAAACGTTTTGCAGGAAGCAGTGTCATCTTTTCCAAAGCAGTCATTAAATCAATCACTTTTTCTTCTCTTACATATTTGCCGAGTACTCTTGAAAAAGTTCCGGCTGTTCTTGGATGAGCCAGTTTCGCATAAGTCATTCCATCGGAACCAATCATAACACCCGGTGCTGCAATACCCGTTTTGATCCATTCGGGTTTCATTACATGAAGAATAACAACTCCACCTGTTTTACGATAGGCATCAAATGTTTCTTTCGTAAGCCGTTCGCCGGTTGCCACCCATTGTAGATCTCCGTAGCTTATTCCCAGTCGTTGCTGCCAACCTTCATCAAACATGGCGCTTTGCAGCGAAGTGGAACCGGCAGTATAAGGGTACAACTCCGTGCTGATGTCGAAACCCTTTTTGTTTGCAGCATTTACCATCTCCAGCGACAGTCCGATATTTCCCAGCGACATGCTGTTGATATGAACAATGTGCAGTGGTGCTCCTGTAAGCACTGCAACAGCTATTGCTTCCTGTATTGAAATAATATCCGGTTGCCTCACATGCGAAAACACGAGGGCCTGCAACTCGCCAGCCAGTTTATACACCTGGAACATTTCATTGGGATTTGTTTTGGGCAAATAGCCAATGGGTGCACCAATGCCAATACCGCCTTCACCCAGGGAAACTTTAATATTTGCAAGTGTTTGATTCATTGCAGCAGGAGAAATAGATTCATTAGCGGCCCGTAAAATGCTGTTGGTCATTGTTCCAATGCCTGCTTCTCCCTTCAGGGTAATTTGTAGTAAACTATCCACAGCGTTTTGGTATTTACCTAATGCTTTAAACCGCTCAAAAGGCCAGCAAACACTGGCTCCATAATTAATTAATGCTTTACCTTTTCTGGATTCATACCACTTTCCAATATGTTCAATTCCCCATTCCAGTTCCAAAGCTGTTGTAACTCCATCATGCAATTGGTATTCCTGCTCCACATTACTGCGGCCGTGTACATGCAAATCAATAAAACCGGGAGCAACAACAAGCCCGCTTACATTGATCGTTTCTTTTCCTTTCAATGGTTCAGATGAAATTTGAGCGATGCGGTTATTGATGATGCCCACATTTTTTATTGCATCCAGTTTTGTTTCCGGATCAATTACGCGGCCACCCACCAGCACTACATCATATACAGTAACTGCCTGCGCTAAAACCAACTGACAAATGCTAAGGATAACTGCCAGGAAAGAAATTCTTTTTATCATGTTGTTTGTTTTTTATTTTTAAATCCCTTCATCATAAAATAGATCCCGATTACTACCGCTATAAAAATAAGCGTTGACAGTACCTCCCATTTACTCAGGCAGGTGAGCAGCCATACAATGGTTGCAATGCCAATTACCGGAAATAACAATCCGCCGGGTGCCCTGAAAGTTTTTTCGGATGCGGCCTGTTTTTGTTTTCTTAATTTGATGGTAGCCAGAATAACAGCCAGGTAAATCAGCAGTATAGCGGCACTGGCCAGCACGGCGAGTTGTTTAAATCCACCTGAGACTGAAAAAATAAATATCAGTGAACCATAAGTTATTACAGCCAGGTGCGGTGTGGCAAACTTTGGATGAACCCTGCCAAGAAATTTTGGGAACAGCCCATCATTTGCCCCGGCAAAGAGTGAGCGTGGCGTGGCCATCACATCAGCACTGGTACTTCCAAAACATGATATAGCTGCGGTAAACAGGAGGATGTTTGCTCCAACAGGCCCTATAATTCTGTTGGCTACTTCCGCAAGCGGGGCATCTTTAAATTCCGCCATGGCCGGGCCAAGTACACCCTGTGCTACTGTTTGTAAAAGTATATACACAATAAGCACGGTTATACCTCCTAACAAGATACCAAGCGGTACTGTTCGCTTTGGATCCTTGAATTCACCACTCACACCAAGGCATGTTTCAAAACCTGCAAAGGCAAAAAATAATACAAGAGCGGTATCACCAAATGTTTTAATGGAAGGAAGATGTTCCCAATGCAGGTTAGTTCCTTTTACCTGGCCAAAGCCGAAAATGATGATACCAAGAAGCGGCAATAATTTAATAATGGTGATCCCCTTTACAAAACCAATACCCTGTTTTACTCCACGAACATTGATGAGCACCATAAAACCGATCAGTACAAAAAATAAAACTGCACGTATGAGTGGATCTGCAAAAGCAGGAAAGACAACCGCTAATGAATCTGCAAGTATGTTCATCACGGCTGCACTGCCTAAAATACCCCATCCTAAAACGAATAACCAGTTAATGATAAAACCGGTAAAATTTCCGAAAGCGGCTTCCACGTAGGCATAGGAGCCACCACTGCCGGTAACCCGGCTTCCAATTTCGGCATAGCAAAGCAAGATAGCAGCCAGCATAATGCTGCAGAATACATAGCCAAAAATACCAAAGGCCCCCATGGCAATACCAACCGTTGCCGGCAGTACAAAAATACCAGAGCCAATTACACCATTTACAATGGAAAGCGCAAGGCCAGATACACCTACCACCCGTTTTAATCCTTCACCTGTTTTTTCATCTGCCATGTTCAGTTGGTTTTGGTTTGGTATGTATACAACAGATTTTTTACTTTGCTTCATTGGCTTGTAATACCCGCAGGATATTTCCGCCAAGAATTTTATTGATACTCTTTTTGCCGTATCCCCTTGTCATCAGTGCTTTTGTAATTAAAGGGTAGGTTGTAACATCATCCAGCTGTTGCGGCGTAACATTAATACCATCAAAGTCGGATCCTAGGCCAACATAATCAACCCCCACTAATTTTACAATATAATCAATATGATCGATGAGCATGGACAAAGGGGGGCGCATGGCATTGGTCTCTTCGGCATATTTGCTGTACAGGTAATCCATGGCATAGAAGTCGCTCATACCGCTTTTTAAAAGCGAATCATTTTCTGTTGAATGTCTTCGCAGGAAAGCATTTTCTTTTTTTCCAAAACTGCTGTCAATAAACCCGGGATTAAAATTTACCTGTATCACACCACCGTTCTTTGCAATGGCTTTTATCTGATCATCTTTTAAATTGCGCCGGTGCGGAACAAGACTGTACACTGAACTATGTGAAGCAATAATGGGCTTGGTGCTTAGCTTAATTACATCCCAAAAAGTCTGGTCGCCGGCATGGCTAACATCTATCATCATCCCCAATTGATTCATTCTTTGTACCACCTGCTTTCCAAATTCAGTCAATCCCTTGTGCGGCAGGTTGGGTTTAGTGGTTTCATCTGCTGCGCTGGTAGCCCATGATGGCGCTATGTTATGTGTGAGTGTTAAATACCTTGCACCACGTTTGTAAAGTGCATCTAATTTTGCAAGATCGTCTTCAATCATGTGGCCACCTTCTACCCCAAACATAGCAGCAATCTTATGCTGCTGAACTGCCATTAGCATTTCGGCGTAGTTGGATACTTTAATAATTTTATCCGGGTTGCGTAATACCACCGCATCCAGGCTATCCATTTCTCTATTGGCATAAGCGTAGGGTTTTTTTGCATCGCCATCACAATACACAGAAAATATCTGAACATCAAGTCCGCCTTTTTTCCAGCGCATTAAATCGCTATGCGTTTTGCCTTTTAAATCCTGATCCATCACTATGCCTAAATCAACGGCCTTCATCAGGAAATCGTTATGTGTATCTACCAAAATAGCTTTAGCATGTATTTTTTTATAGGATTGAGCATTGATTTGCTGCGACAATGTAATGCCAATGATCAATAATATTTTTTTCATGTCGCTCATTTTAAATGTTATTCATTTCTGTTTTAGGATCAGTTTTCTTTAATCGATTGCGTAATCAACCGCATTACATCTGCTATCTTACTGTCATCCATCCAACGGGTGACAACAACCAGGTCATTTTCTTTATCAATAATAATATAATTGCCGCCATAGCCAGCTGCATAATAGACTTTTGGTGAAATGCCTTTCCACCCCTGCTCTGTATTAAGCCACCACAGGTAGCCATAATTTTTATTGGCTGCTGAAGGTTGTTGTACTGCGTTGATCCATTTTTCAGATAATAACTGTTGGTCTTTCCATTTACCATGTCGCAAAAACAATAAACCGAATCTTGCATGATCTAATGTATTGATAAAGATGCCGCCACCATGATGTCCGCCACCACTAACAGACTGCATCATTAAACCATCCACATTTACAAAGGAGTTTTCGTAACCAAACCAGCGCCAGGTGGTAGATGCGCCAATGGGATCCATGATCTTTTCTTTAAACACAACAGGCAATGGTTTGCGCCAAACCTGTAATAGTGAATAGGCCAGCAGGTTTACACGTACATCATTGTATTCGTAATTAGTTCCCGGTTCAAATAGCTTGCGGTTTTTCCAGTCATCAATACTTCCTTCTTTTGGCGGCCTGTCGGCCCAGTCATGCAAACCAAACAAAGTACCACTCCAGTCAGATGATTGCGTTAACAAATGATCCCAGGTAATTTTTGAATTATGTTCACCTTCAAAAGATTCATCCCAAACATATTGATTTACTTTATCGTTTACATTTTTAATCAACCCATTGTCGATGGCTAAACCTGCAACAGTGCTTAAATAACTTTTGGTGGCACTAAAGGTCATATCAACCCGGTTTACATCACCCCATTGCGCTACGATGTAGCCATTCTTAATGACCAGGCCGGCAGGCCCGCCACGTTGCTTCATGGGCCCAATTATTTTGTAACCCGGTTCTCTTGCGTAGGATTTCATGTTTGCGATCCGCAAATCACGTTCAACTTTGTTTTCATTGTTTAATGCAATATTTACTGCACTGTCAAGCCATTTTTTATTCATCTTCAATGCTTCGGGCTTTTTTACCTCCCAATCTGCACCGGGAAAATAAAGCTGTTGCGCATGAACAGTAATTATACAATGGGTTACAAAAAGCAGCAAGACTATTTTTCTCATTATTTCCTTTTTTTAGTACTGAAAGTAATTCTATATAAAAAGATACATTATTTAATTTCAAATAGTACCAAATTAGTTTTTTCATTTCCGTTGGCAGAAAAATAGAAAGCGCTGCCGGGCTCCAGGTACAAATATTTTCCTGCTTTAATGGTAGTTGATCTTTTATGCTGCGTGTCATAACAGATCACTTCATCTCCTGCAACCAGTTCTGCTACCATTGGCCCACGACCATTAATCAATTGACCGTTGAATGATGTACCGCTTAAGCGGTATGCTATTGCCTTTTCATTATCAAACAAAACACTAAATGGTAAAGGTGTAATTGCTGTTGTTGTATTATAGGATGAAAGTATTTCTATATCGGTAACATGAAAAGGCCCCGTGTCGCAATTACTCACCCGATGTACCAGGGTATCATTAAGGAAAGATGTATAAGAAGCATTGCCTGCTGTATTTTTATTTTTAGTCCATGCTTTACCCTTTATCTGAACACATACATCTATGCTGGTAAAATGAACAAACAACGAAGGTGTAGCATGGATATGGAAAAGGCTGGTATCACCGGGTTTTATCCACACATCCAGCAGGCGGATGTATTTATTCTCTAAAACATTTTTATGATTTGGTTCTTCACGTACAGGCACCTGGGCTGCCAGAATAGCTGAACAAATCACCAATATCGCAAGCAAGCCTGCGCTTTTGTTTCTCATTTAGTTTGATTAACGATGAAAAAAAATTATAAGTTAATCTTTTACCTGGTCTTATTTTGTCTTATGCGCTTCCATATCTATTTCGATCAACTGCCCTTCCACAGCCAGTCCTTTTACTTCCAGCCAGGTACCGGTTGGGAATTGTTTTTTATAAATGGAATTACGAAATCCCGATACTTTAATAAACTCCGCCATGTTGGTGGTATAAACATTTTCTGCTACTACATCATCATAGGTATAGCCATAATGCTTTAATATTTTTTCCAGGTCGGCATAACAATTCTTCATTTGCTGTTCCATATTTCCGGGCGCTACTATCATTCCGGAATCGTTCATACTTACTGCGCCGGAAATTTTAAGATCATCGCCAATTCTTACTGCATGGGTGTAGCCATACTCCTTTTCTAGTTTTGGGCGCAGGTTAAAATACTCGGGTGTTTCAGTTGATGGTTTGTTTTCTTTTTCTGTTGCATCATTGGTTTTAACTGCTGTGTTACATGCAGTAAAGAGAATAATACTAAAGCAGATTGCTGTGATAAATGAAAGATTTTTTTTCATGTTGGTATGATTGCTTTTAATTGGATAATAAACTCAGTACCTATTTTTTTGTAAGTAATTTTTTAAAGGAACCAATGCTATTGATTGTATTTTAAAACCTTTGTTCCAGAAACCGTCTTATCCGCTGTTCTTTGTATAACTACTTTTACCCCTCCATCTTTTTGTAATTCAAAAGTGGCAATGGGATAGCCTATGCCACCCTCAAAACTGTTATTACCAATGTATTTCAGGCTTGATATTAGTTGTCCATTCCGTTTCATAAACAGCAGGTCATCATTTTTTATAAACTCAATAAAATTATTATCGCCAACATCAAAAAGCCCGGTAACCTTATCATACACTTTTTCATCAAGAGGAATTTCTTTGCCCATGATCACATTAAAAACAATTTCGCTTTCGCCAGATTTATTCCCGGATATATTGAGTATCCTGTTTACAGCTTTAGGAGAAGAGGCCCATTTGTCGGTTTCAACATATTTGCCTCCTTTAAAATAGATCTGGGTTATGAGGTCCTGTTGATTGGGCACAGATACCCGCATGTGTATATGAGCAGGCCTCCAGGATGCTTCATCGGTTGGGTTGGCTTTATACGGAACCGGCAAAATAGATTTGAACGCATACTTTCCATCTGCTTTTGTTTTTTGTCCGCCGCGGTATTTGTATTCGTCAGAGGCATTATCATACACTTCATTTTCATCGCAATGCCAGATCTCTACCAACGCATTATTTACGGGCGTTTTACCATCTTCTTTAAAAATATTCCCCTTCAAAATAATGGGAGCACCATTGGTATCAGGAAGCCTTAAATTGGTTCTTAGTGGAGCACCCGGCCTGTAAAAAGGTCCAAGAATATCAGTTGTAGTTGGCGTGTCGCCTTCAAAGCTTTTGCCATTCCAGTTTAAGCCGCCAAAAACACTGATGCTGAGTACTGTCAGCGACGAATTTTTTATAAATGATCTACGTTTCATAATTTTTATTCTTTTAAATTAAGATTAGTGAGTTGTTATCAGCTTACCTGTAACAGGCCGGTTTTGGCATCTTTATTTTCCAAATCAACCACCCTTTCTACCTGCTTATTGATATTTAAAAACTGCATAATTAACCAGGCCAGAGCTATCATAACAGCAAAGGCAAAAATTGAAATCTGCCAGTTGAAATTTGCCTTTACCGGACCTATCAGTGCTGCCAATGCAATACGCCCAAGATTCCCAATCGTCATATATAAAGTAAACTGGCTTGCCGAAACTTTTTTCCAGCAACATTGCATGGCAATGGCAAAAATGCCAATACAGGCAAATGTGTAAACAATATTATACAGGATCATAAAAGCATAAATAAAACTGCTGTCGTTCCAATAGATCTTAGAAAAAGCCAAAACAGTTGTAAAAAATACCATACTGAAAAAATAAATATTCATCATGCGCTTTTTACCGAACTTATCAATAAGAACGCCACCAATAAGCATTCCGCCAATGCCGCCTATTATTTTTGCAGTGGAAAAGAATTGCGAGTAACTGCCATTCGTCCAGTTCAGCGCTTTTACAGTAAAAATGGGTAGCAATGTTTCAATATAATTGTAAGCCCCCTGGGCAATGAACAAAATAGAAGCAAGCAGGATCGAGTTTTTTAAACTAAATACACTGTAAAGAGACCTGAAGATAGAAGCCCAACTGGTCAATTGTAACTTTTGAGTTTCCGGAGATGAGGTACCGGATGTCCAGGGTGCTATTTTTTCGCCCTGCCGTTCTCTTAAAAATAAGGGCACCACCATCAGGATGCTTATCATCACAGCCAGCATGAGTATGGAAGTAGTAAAATTGTACTTGTTTAACAGCCAGGTTCCTAATGCAAGCGTGGTAGATATGGCAACGATCTTTGAACCCCACATTAAACCATTGGCACGGGCTTGTTGGTTTACCGGGATAATATCAACAGCCATCCCATCGGTGGCCACATCCTGGAAAGAACCAAAGAACGATACCGCAAAGCCTGCTGCCATAAACAGGTTTAAATTATTTAACGGATCGGGTACATAAGCCATGGCTATGCAACTTGCTATTAATCCCAGCTGTCCTACAAGTACCCAGGGCCTTTTACGCCCCATGGGCAGATAAGTGTAGCGATCCATGAGAGGCGCCACTATAAATTTAAAACTCCAGGGCAACCCACATGCAACGGCAAAGCCTGCTATTTCGCCGGGCGTTTTGCCATTCATGGCCATCCAGGCTGGTATGCCATAAAATAACATTCCTTCGGGCACACCTTGTGCAAAATACAGGGCGATAAAATTAAAATATCGTAAAAAAGTATTTTCAGAAAGTGCAGGAATGGCACTGCTTTGCTTTAGCGGAATGCTGATGATTGCTTTCATTGTAAGTTAGGTTTTATAAGACCGGCTATGCTGCTGCAGTTTTAATAAAGTGCCCAAAGCTTTACGCTTTGAGCACTTTACCATATTCAATGAGCTTATTTAGAACTTAAATCTGCACGCAAAAAAAGTAATTCACTCCAGCTTTCGTTAACATAATCAGCAAGATCTTTAAGGTACTGTGCATAAGAGCCCTCGCCATTTACAGCTTCGTATGATTCTTTAAATGGTTTACGAAAACCCATGGCTCTTTCTTTTAATCCCTGCTTATATCTTGTTACTATTGTGAATTGTGTAGGCCCTGAAGAACTGGCTGCATAAACTGCTACCGTTACACCAGCTGCAATCCAGTTTTTCTTTAATTTCTTTATCATACTTACTACATTATCAGCCTTGCCAATTTTGGGATAAACATGATTGATATTAATTTTATCAGAAAAATCACCCAATGCTACTGTGCTTAAAGAATCCTGGTAAACAGAATAGCCGGTTGACCCCCTTTCTGTTAAATAAATGGCCACATTCTTGTTCCAATCCAGGTTATGCTCTGCGCCTAAATTACCCCTTACATCTTCTGCCTCCCAGCTTGTTGGCCCTTCAGTAATATGATAGCCACCTGCATCTGGTCCGGATTGAATATCAAACACCCGCCAAAAGGCATTACCCGTATGGTATTTTTGAGCATGGGCAGCCAGTGCTTTTTCAAACTCAAGTACTTTGTCCACTTTTGGAAATACCCGGTTGGTAGAAATTAAATTTTTTGTCTGGCTGATGCCTGCAAAGGGAATAAGCATACAAAGAAGCAAAAACATCTTTGCTTTGGAAATGAGATTCTGTTTCATGTTAGATTGGTTTATTGGTTAAATGGAATGGTTTGATAAATTGTTGATTGCTGTATTCAGCGGCTACGGGTGATAGTGTAAAATTCTACCAAACAACCCTTTTCTGTGAGTAGAAATCAACCATTATACTGCACATACAGCCCATTTAACCGGACAAATTGTGCAACAGCAGGACTAATTCGTCATTTTACCCGATGAGGTATATTTTCTTTTTAAAGCATGCATAAAAAATGGGCGTTCCGATTATCTTTATAAGCAAATGCATAAAACCCTTACCAGCTTAAAGGCATTTCTTACAATCTTCATAACCTGTTGGGTATTTGTGGCAAACGCACAAAACCCACCTGCTTACGAATCCATTTCAACCGCACAGGGCCTTTCGCAGGGAATGATATTTGATCTTTTACAGGATACCGAAGGTTTTATATGGGTGGCCACCAAAAATGGCTTGAACCGGTATGATGGTTACAGTTTTAAAATTTATGCCAACGACCCCTACAATCCACATTCCCTCAGCAGCAACACCATTGTAAAACTTTTTGAAGACTCCAAAGGCCGCATATGGGTCGGCACCGAAAATGCCGGCTTAAATGTCTATGATAAGCAAAGTGGAAAATTTTACCGCATCGCACACAGCAATACAAATCCGGCCAGCCTGTCGGGTAATGGTATAAGATCAATAATGGAAATGCCCGATGGCAGGATATTGGTAGCCACAGATGTTGCAGGATTAAATATTATTGAAGCCGGCAAGGATTTTTTTGCAAAAGATGCTTCACCAGTTGTTACCCGGCTTAGCTTGCCCAATGATGCACCCGTTTACGGAATGGGAAAAGATACAAACGGAATTACCTGGATTGGCGGTATGGATGGTGCTGTTTACCAGTTTGATCCTTCAAAGAATAGTTTCATAAAACTGAACAATGGAGTATTGCTTAATGATGGGTATGTAAACCCCGATAGCAGTAAATTGATCAATAGTAATTTATACCTATCAGATGGAAAAGATATATTTCCGTTATTCAACACCAGCAAAACCCCTGCAGGTAATATCATTTTTAAACCTGTATCAAAACTTTGGGAGTATCATCACCGGGAGGAGCATTTTTATGATGCATATAAAAATGAACCCGGTAAGCCGGTAAACTGGAATGACCCCTTACCAAAAACCACTATCAGGTTATGTTATCCGTTTATTATTGACCGGTCGGGAATATTATGGTCAGGTTCTGTAGGATGGGGTTTGCGCAAATACAATTCAGTAAGCAGTAAATTCAAAACACAGGCAAGCGGCAAAACTATCCGCCTGATTATTCCTGCCGCAGGCAACGGCATTTATTTAGTGAGTTATGATTATAGCTGGATGAACCTGAAAGAAGACGGAACGATTACTGATGTTTTTAAAAAAAATCCGTCCTTAAGCCAGGTAGATAATTTTATCATTGCTTCTACAGGCGATTATTGGTTTAAATGCGATGAGAAAGGATACTTTAAATACACTCCTTCTTCTAATACATTGCAGGCATGGCCCGGCATCAATGCAAATTTGTTATTTGGCAAAAAACAACCTCTTTTTGAAGACCGTAAAGCAAACCTTTGGTTTCCGGGACAAGACGGAGCTATTACCTTATTGAATACAGCAACCGAAAAGCTGGATAGCTTTACTATAAATAAAGATGCTTCTAAAATTATTTGCACCGCCTTATTTGAAGGTAAAAAGGGTACATTTTGGATAGGCACAGAAAAAGGTTTTGCCAAAGTCATTTTAAATTATAACAATATTGCTTCTGCCCAGGTAAAATGGTTTTACAATAACAGCAACGACAGAAATTCGCTCAACTACAATCATGTTTCCTGCTTTTTAGATGACCCCATCGACCCTGATAAATATTTATGGATTGCTACAAAAGGGGGTGGCCTGAACAGGCTGGATAAAACCACCGGTGATTTTTTTCATCTTACCGCAAAAGATGGCTTACCAGATGATGTGGTGTATGGCATACTACCAGATGATGCCGGCAATATATGGGGCAGTACCAACAAGGGCATTTTTTGTCTCATGGTAACAAAAAACAATAGTAGCAGTAATTGGGTCTTTCATAATTTTACCAAGGCAAATGGTTTGCAGGATGATGAATTTAATACAGGATCCTACGCTAAATTACCAAATGGAAACCTTGCCTTTGGCGGCGTTAACGGAATAAATATTTTTGATCCCAAAGAAATACTGGTGCCCGGTTTTATGCCCAATGTATTTATCACAGATATCCTCATCAATAATCAACCCATTGCTCCCGGAGATAATACTTCCGTACTTCAAAATACCATAGAGCAATCAAAAGAAATTACGCTTACGCACTTACAGGATATTCTTTCGCTTGAATTTTCTTCTCTTGACCTTACTGCTTCTGCTCAAAATAAATACCGTTACCAATTAGTTGGTGTTGATAAGGATTGGGTTGAAAGTGGCACACGCCGTACAGCCACTTATTTACACTTACCGGCAGGAAAATATATTTTTAAAGTGCAGGGCAGCAACAGCCAGGGCATCTGGAGTGATAAAATTGCCGAACTGCAGATTACTGTATTGCCGCCCTGGTGGCGCAGCTGGTGGGCTTATATGATTTATGTGCTGCTACTTGGTTTAGGTATAAGAGCTTACTTTAAATTTAGTGTTAACCGGGCCAAACTCAAATCGCAATTAAGTTTTGAACAACTGGAAGCAAAAAGGGTAAAGGAATTAGACTCCGTAAAAACACAGCTCTATACCAATATCACCCACGAATTCAGAACGCCGTTGACTGTTATATTGGGTATGGCGCAGCAGGTTAAAAGCAATCCACCGCAGCATTTGGATAATGGAATAGACATGATCATCCGCAACGGACAAAGCCTGCTGAACCTGGTAAATGAAATGCTCGATCTGTCGAAACTTGAGACCGGTAAGATGACACTACAAACAGTAAATGGAGATATCATTAATTTTCTGCGTTACATTGTTGAATCGTTTCATTCGCTGGCCGAAAGCCAGAAAAAGCAATTGCATTTTTTGGCCGGGATGGATGCGCTATATGTGGCATACGATCCTGAAAAAGTGAGGCAGATCGTTGCTAATCTTTTATCAAATGCCTTAAAATTTACTCCGCAAAAAGGGAATATTTACATTACGGTAAGCGAAAACAACGGGTTGCATGAAGCTGGCAAATCAACTTTAATCATAAAAGTAAAAGATACCGGTATCGGCATTCCGGAAAGCCAGCTGGAACATATTTTTGAAAGGTTTTACCAGCTGGATAACAGCCACACCCGCAAAACAGAAGGTACCGGCATTGGGTTGGCACTTACCAAAGAGCTGGTTAAATTAATGGAAGGAGAGATCACTGTTAAAAGCCCGCCAACCGGGGCCAACAGAGGAACGGAGTTTACGGTAACACTGCCGTTAACAAATATACAGGCTTCAGAAAATATTATTTATCCGGATATTAAAGAAGCTGTATCAAAACAAATAAATACCACTTCAATCAATAATCTAATTCCGGATGAAGAAAAACAGGCTAAAGAAAAACCGCTCATTCTTTTGGTAGAAGATAATGCGGATGTAGTAGCATACACCGCATCATGCCTGCCCGATTACCGGCTTGCAGTTGGCCAGGATGGAAGGGAAGGTTTTGAAATAGCTTCAGAAATAATTCCCGACCTCATCATCACCGATGTAATGATGCCTTTTGTGGATGGGTTTGAATTGTGCAGGCAATTACGCAATGATGAACATACCAGTCATATACCCATCATCATGCTTACAGCCAAAGCCGATATGGAAAGTAAAATGGAGGGATTGGAAAAAGGTGCGGATGTATATCTTGAAAAACCATTCAACCGGGAAGAGTTATTGATACGGATAAAGAAATTGCTGGAGCTTAGAAAAAACCTACAGCAATTTTATTTAAAAAAAGCAGGGCTTAATACTAATGTAGTAACAGAAATTGCTTTGCAGGATGAAGAACAGATCAGCGAAAATAAAATAGAAGATGAGTTTGTAAAAAGAGTAAGAGAAGCCATTGAAATACATTTGGCTGATACTGGTTTCACGGTTGAGCAATTGTGCAAAATGGTTTTCATGAGCCATTCTCAGTTGCACCGTAAGCTGGATGCATTAACAGGATGCTCTCCTAATAAATTTATACGCATCATTCGTTTAAATAAAGCCAAAGAGATGTTGAAGCATTCTGACAACAGTATTGCTTCCATTGCCCTGGATTGTGGCTATAACGATCCCGGTTACTTTGCCAGGGTGTTTAAACAGGAGTATGGTATAACACCGCAGGACTGGCGAAGTAATAATTAATCGGGATGTTTAAACCAATATCTGGCCCGGTAAAAATTTCGGAAGAATTGCCTTCCCTGCTAACAGGAGGGTAATTTGGCAGATTGTTGGGTTGGCTAACGCCTGCTTAAACCTAATGCCGGAAGGTATTGATTGATCGTATCAATTCTTCGGTTCGTTATTCCATAAAAGAATCGTACTGGAAACTGATAATTTAAAACACCTGACCTTTCAATGCTTTCCCTGCTTTTTTAACAGCTGCAATAATTTTATCCAGCATATTTTTAGGGCATTAATCTTCATCTATTTTTTGTATATAAGACAGCGTGATCATACCAATACCAAACAAAACAAATAAAACGCCACACCAGATATTGACCAAAGCAGCGCCTGAAACACCCGATGCGCCAACAAAATAATAGATAACCAGTAAGCAGCCCACAACTGTAAAAAAAGCGCCGATTACAAAACGGAGGTCTAATAATTTTTTCATGCTGTTTGTTTTACTCAATTAATAAAAAATGATGTTAAGTATTAATGTTGCCAGTAGTACTATAATACCCAGAATGAGTGGATTTTTATACCATACTTTGGCTTTATCAGTTTGCCTGGGTGTTAAACTATAAACAAGACCTGCCAGGCTATTTTCGGGTTTGGGTTTGGTAAACCAGCTCACAACAACTGTTACAACAAAGCAAATAACAAAAGCCATCCAGGCAATATTAAATGCATGGCTTGTTCCGGAATAGTAGGTATGCAGGTTAGTGATCCACCCGCCCTTGCCTTCGGCTGTTGTTAGTCCGTGTGCCAATGCCGCTCCCGCTGTTCCGCTTAATAATCCGTAAAACGCTCCATTTGCTGTAGTTCTTTTCCAGAACATTCCGAGTAAAAAAGTTGCAAATAAAGGTGCATTTACAAAACTAAAAACCAGTTGTAACAGATCCATGATACTGTTATATCCTCTTGCAACATATGCTGTAGCTATAGATAATACAATCCCTACAACCGTGGTAGCTTTTCCTACTAACAGGTAATGCTTTTCGGATGCTTCCTTTTTTATATAAGCCTGGTAAATATCAAAGGTAAAAACGGTATTAAATGCAGTTACATTGCCAGCCATCCCCGACATGAATGATGCAATAAGAGCAGTGATACCAACCCCTAAAATTCCATTGGGATATAAATTGGTAAGCAGTGTTGGCAATACCATATTATAATCTGTTTCGCCATTTGCATTTACCGGCAAATCAAATCCCGGCGACGTTTTTTGTAAAGCAAGTATGATAATGCCCGGAAGAATCACAATGGCAGGCATCAGTATCTTAGGAATGCTTGCAATGATTGGCGTTCGTTGTGCAGCATTCAGATTTTTGGAGATCATGGCTCTTTGTACTACCAAAAAATCGGTACACCAGTAACCAAAGGCCAACACAAAACCAAGACCAAATACAAGACTGAATGCATCTACGCCCATCGGATTGGTGGCTGCAGTGCCCATTCCCTTCCACACATGCAGTTTTGCATTATCAACATTGTGTAGTATACCTTCAATGCCTCCTGCCTTATCCATACCTATGTACACAAGGGGTGCTATACCCAGCACAATTAAAAAAAACTGCAGCACTTCGTTGTATACGGCACTTGTTAACCCGCCCAGGTAAGTATACACAAGTACAATGCCTGCTGCCATCCAAACTGACACATCAAAATTCCATCCCAGCACAACATTCATCAGCATTGCTAATGCATACAATGAAACCCCGGATGAAAAAATAGTCATTGCTGCAAACGTAATTGCATTAAAGCCCCGTGTTTTTTCATCATACCGCAGGGCCAGGTATTCCGGTACAGACCTGGCTTTACTGCCATAATAAAAAGGCATCATAAACACGCCCAGGAAAATCATGGCAAGCGCTGCACCCAGCCAATAAAAGTGCATGGTGTACAATCCATATTTTGCACCATTGGCTGCCATACCCAACACTTCCTGTGCGCCCAGGTTGGCCGAAATAAAAGCAAGCGAAGTAATCCAGAGCGGAATATTTTTATTGCTCATCAAAAAATCGTTGCTTGTTTTAATTTTCTTTTTTAGCACATAACCGATGGTAACTACAAAAAGAAAATAAACGGCTATGATCGAGTAATCTATAATCTCCAGGTTCATAAATTAGTTTTTAATTATTTTTAAATGTTAGTTTTTACTTTACTTGTTGCTGCCATTGCCAGGCGCTGGTTACCATTTCCCTCACTCCCCTTTCAGCTTTCCATTCCAGTTTTTCATTAGCTAAAGAAACATCTGCAAAAACACTCGCTGCATCACCATCTCTTCTATCGCCCATCTCCACATTTAGTTTAATGCCATTATACTTTTCGAAGGCGGTTATTATTTCCAGTACAGAAATTCCATTTCCTGTTCCTACATTAAATACTTCGTAATTACTTTCCTGTTTATTGTTTAATAACCTGTCGCAACTTTTTACATGGGCCAGCGCAAGGTCTGTAACATGTATGTAGTCACGCACACAGGTCCCATCAGGTGTACTATAATCTTTACCATAAACCTTTAACATCTTTATTTTGCCTGCTGCAACCTGCGTTACAATTGGCATCAGGTTATTGGGTGTACCTGTTGGAAGTTCGCCCAGTAATGAAGTTTCATGTGCCCCCACCGGATTGAAATAACGCAGTGAGATACAATTCAAATTACCAACTGCAGTTACTTTTCTTAAAATATCTTCTCCCATTTGCTTTGTGCTGCCATAAGCAGAAAGCGCTGGTTTAAAAGAAGTAAATTCTGTAACAGGTAGTGTATCCGGGTCGCCATAAACAGTTGCTGAAGATGAAAAAACTATGGAACCAACCTTAAATATTTCCATACATTCCAAAAGCGTGACTAATGAAAAAAGATTATTCCTAAAATACTTTAGCGGCTGAGCTACCGATTCGCCTACTGCTTTAAAAGCTGCAAAATGAATAACAGCTTCAATATTTTTTTCAGACTTAAATACATCTTGCAGCTGATCTTTATCCTGTACATTCACTTTATAAAAACCGGGCTGAACACCTGTGATTTTTTTTATGTTTTCCAGGATAAACAATTGTGCATTAGTCAGGTCATCAATAATCACTACTTCATATCCTGCATTTATCAGCTCCACCACTGTGTGTGAGCCTATAAAACCTAAACCACCCGTAACAAGAATCTTATGCCTCATTTTTCAAACAATTTTATTTTTAAAATGAGTTGCTGACAAAGTTTGTAAGGTTGATGCTGCCATCTCGGGGGTTATATCACGCTGTGGATTGGCAAGCATTTCATAACCGACCATAAATTTTTTTACGGATGCACTGCGTAATAAGGGTGGATAAAAATGAATATGCCAATGCCATTCCTTGTGCTCTCCATCATTAACAGGAGCCTGGTGTATTCCGGCAGAATAAGGAAACGATGTATTGAAAAGATTATCGTACTTAACCGTTAAGTTTTTTAATATGCCGGCAAGAGATTTTTTTTCTTCATCACTGAATTGGGTAATATATTGAACCTGCCTTTTGCTGATGATCAAAGTTTCGTAAGGCCACACCGCCCAAAACGGCACTAATGCAACAAAGTGTTCGTTCTCAAAAACAATTCTTTCTTTCTCTTTCAATTCAATGGCAACATAATCGTTGAGTAAACTTTTACCATACAGTTCAAAATGTTTTTTTTGTTGGTTAGTTTCTTTGATGAGCTCTACTGGTATTGAAGATGATGCCCATATTTGCCCATGAGGATGTGGATTACTGCACCCCATCACTTCGCCTTTGTTTTCAAAAATCTGAATGTATTTAATAGAAGGATTAGCAGATAACGAAGCAAATTCATTTTGCCAGAGATCAATTACATTTTCAATGGCATGCTCACTCATTAAAGGCAACGTTAAATTATGGTCTGGCGAAAAACATATAACCCTGCAAATGCCGGATTCACTTTTAGCTACCAAAAGATCATGCTTATTAATTTCACCATCGGGTGTGTTTTTCAACAATGCTGAAAAATCGTTTGTAAAAGCATAAGCATTTTTATAATCCGGATTTATACTTTCATCAGAACGTTTGTTACCAGGACAGAGGTAGCAGGCCGGATCATAAGAAGGACGATCATCTGTAGCTAATGATTCCACTTTCCCCTGCCAGGGCCGTTTCATGCGGTGTGGCGATACCAGCACCCAATCTCCTGTAAGGATGTTTAACCGTTTGTGTGGATGTTCTTTACTGTCAAACATTATCAAATGATTTCTGTTCCGTTTTCAATAGAAACAATGTAATGATCAAGTTGTAAATCCATGGCGGATTCATAAGCCGGTTTGATATCTGCAAGCAGTTGTTCAATAGCTTCCTCCTGCACAAGGTTAATTGTGCAGCCACCAAAACCACCACCCATCATACGGGCACCGGTTACTTCTTTACGGTTGCGAACAAAGTCCACCAGAAAGTCGAGTTCCTTACAACTGACCTCATACATTTTACTAAGTCCATCATGAGTTGCAAACATTTTGTTTCCCAAAGAAGAAATATCTCCGTTCTGCAGATCTTCACATCCCGTTTTCAGTCTTTCTATTTCCTGTACTATAAACCGGCAACGTGTGTCTACCGCTGCAGATGCTGGTAAAACATATTTATTCAACATTGATATTGAAACATCTCTTAAAGAATTAATTTCTGGTTCAAATTCTTTTATCCATGTTACACCTTGCTCACATTCCCTGCGACGGGTATTATATTCTGATGATGCAAGTGAATGTTTAACATTGGTGTTGAGTAATAATATTTTTATCCCTTCCAGTTTAAACGGAACATATTGATATTCCAGTGTGCGGCAGTCTAGTTTAATTACATGATCTTTCTTCCCAATCATGGAGGCAAACTGATCCATAATTCCACACAGTACGCCGGCATATTCATGCTCAGCTTTTTGAGCCATCCCTGTCATGCTGATGCGATCGATCTTCGTTTGCAAAAGTTCATTCAATGCAAACACGGTAGCACATTCTACCGCAGCAGAAGATGACAACCCGGCTCCTATGGGCACATCGCTTGATAACATGGCATTAAAGCCGGGCAATACAGCTCCCCTTTTTAAGAACTGTGCGGCTGAACCAAGTATATAGTTTGGCCAGCTTATATCACCCACGGGTTTTAAATCTGATACAGTGGTGGAGAATGTTTCATTTAAATCCAATGCAGTTAGATGAATTTCTTCATCATCACGCAGCGACATGGCAATATATGCTGCTTTATCAATTGCAGCAGGTAAAACAAAACCGTCATTATAGTCAGTATGTTCACCAATGATATTCACCCGTCCGGGCGAACGAACGATCACAGATGGCAACACACGGTGTGTATTTAAAAAAGAAGATTCAAGCTGTTTCTTCATTACTAAATTATTGTACTGTACCTGTATACCCACCATGTGTAAGGTGAATTATACTAAATATAAAAGCAGTTGCGAATTAAATTCAAAATCAACTGTTGAAAATGATACCGGTATTGTTCCAGAAAAAAAAATAAAGCAGTGCTTACTAACATCATTAAAACAGCAAGTGAACATTTTTATTTTTCCAACTTCATGTTTACTTGCTGTTTTTTTGAATGGGTTTTCAAATTATTTTTATTGCCAAACCGGATTTTGTACCAGGCTGGCGTTAGCACTCAACTCACTAAGTGGTATGGGAAATTCTTCCGATTTTGCGCCACGGTAAGTAGGCCTGTAACCAGCAACATTATCGGCTGTTGCCCGTAAATATGACTGCTGAACATCTCCCCATCTTTTTAAATCAAAAAACCGCAATCCTTCAAAGGCCAGTTCCACTCTTCTTTCGTGACGCACAATATTTCGTAATGCAGCCTGGCTTAAACCAGCCCCCTCTACACTTTCAACGGTTGGCATGCTTACCCTGGCACGCACCTGGTTAATTAATGGATAAGCAGTTGATAGCTGACCTAATTCTATCATTGCTTCGGCCCGCATTAACAGTACATCTGCATAGCGCAGAATAATGAAATCCTGTCCACCCGGATTAAATACAGCAACGCCTGTTGATGAGGTATTGTTATTGCGGGTATATTTTTTTCGACCAAAGGTTGTGGCCGTATTACCTGTAAAAATTTTATTGATATCAATGAGAAAAACATCATTTCTAAAATAAACAGAAGCCACCACCCGGGGATCACGATTTGCTTTAGGTGTTGCAGCATTGTAAAGTGGAGAGGAAGTAATGGGTTTCCCATCAGTACAATAATAATCATTCACCAGGTTTTTCATGGGTTGTTCATCAACCTTTGGTATTCCGGCAAATGTAGCAGAAAACAGTTCCGAATTATTAGAGACATCCTGATTAAAACGCACAGAAAAAACAATCTCTTTAGAAAATTCTCCCTGCTCGGTAAATAACTGTGAATAACTTGGGTTAAGTGTATAACCTAAAGGCAACATAGCATTGGTAGCATCTAATACTGCCTGGTAATTTTTATTGTATAAATGAAACCTGGCGAGTAGGCCTAATGCAGCACCTTTTGTTGCATAGCCATATTGCTCGGCAGCATAAGAAACAGGCAACCCATTAACAGCTTCGTTCAAATCTTTAATGATCTGATCAGATACTTCCTGGTAAGTGTTTTTAGGAACATAAGCTTCTCCCAGAGATTGCACTTTTAAAATAAGTGGCACATCTTTATAATAAATAGCCAGGTTCATATAAAATAAAGCTCTGAGAAAATAGGCCTGGCCCAGTAAATTTTGTTTTGCAGTTGCAGAAATATTACCGGCGGGTATTTTAGGAATATTCTCGATTGCAGTATTGGCTCTGGCAATGCCTTTGTAACTGGATACCCATAAAACATTAAAGAGTACATTAGAAGGATCAATATTGGCTTCCACAAAATTGCCGGGGCCTTCAAATTTATAGTTATTAAAAACATTATCACCAAAGCCATCATACATGGTAAGACCGGCAGTGCCATTTAAATTACCGCTATACAAAGCCCTGTCTTGTAAAACATCATAAATACCATTGATTCCTAAAGTTGCATCCTGCTCGTTTTGCCAAAAATTAGTTTCGCCCAATTGCACAAGCGAATGTTTATCGAGATAATTTTTTGAACAACTGGTGAATGCTATTGCAAAAAATATGATGATTGCTTTTTTCATATAAATTAAAATTTAACGTTTAAACCAAAAGTAAATATTTTATAAAGCGGGGTTAACTGATCAGTACTGGCTCCCCTTGCCCTTTCCGGATCAAAATTGTCCATTTTGGTAAAGGTTAAAAGATTTTGGCCGGCAACGTAAGCCCGGAGTTTACCAACCCCATACTTACGTGTAAAAGATTCTGGTATGGTATATCCCAGCTCCAGATTTTTTAACCTGGTATAAGATGCATCCTGTACATAAAAATCAGAAATCACACTATTGTTCTGACCACCCAGGCGGGGTAATTTGGCAGATGGATTGTTTGGTGTCCACCTGTCTGTCCAGTATGAGAGTGCATTATTTCTATCATCATTAAAAGGCAACTGACCATTACTGTTCATCAAACGGTCTAACCCATGAACACCTTCGAAAAGAAAATTCAAATCAAACCCTTTAAATGAAAGGCTGCCGTTAAAATTGTAAATTAAATCGGGGTAAGGATTACCAATTACCGTTCTGTCAAAAGAATTAACTACACCATCCGGCACTCCAAGAGGGCCCGATAGATCAGCATATTTTAAATCGCCAGGTGCTGTACGCACACTGCCAAACTGAACGGGCGCATTGGTTACCTCTGCCGCAGTTTGAAAAACACCAATTACTTTGTAACCATAATATGCATTGAACGGAACACCTATGCGAATGATGCTTTGCGTGTTAATTGTTTCTATACCTCTATCCCCCAGACCCGTCACTTTATTATTTGCAAATTTGGTTAAGCTTCCTCCTACGCTGTAAGTAATTCCCTTAAACTTGTCCCTGTAATTTAAATTTAATTCCAGTCCTTTATTAACCATACTGGCTGCATTTTGTGCTGCAAGATTGGTTACACCAATGGTACTGGGAATTGGAAAATTGGCATACAGCAGATCAGTACTGTTGCGTTTAAAATAGCCTGCTGTAAAGGTTAACCGGTTCTGGAAAAATGCTGCATCAAGGCCCATATCAAACTGCTCTACAGTTTCCCAACGAATGGTGCGGTTTGCCAGGTTGGTGATGGCTACTGCGTTAACAACACTGTTGGTACCCAAAAAATAATCCAGTCCGGCATTATAGGTTTGATCGTAAATATAATTTCCAATATTATCATTACCGGTTATCCCCCAACTGCCTCTTAGTTTCAATTCAGAAATCCAGTTTATTCCGGACATGAATTTCTCATCACTGATTCTCCAGCCTGCAGATGCTGAAGGGAAATTACCATAGCGGTTGGATGGGCCAAATTTACCCGATCCATCCCTGCGTAAATTAAATTCAAAAAGATATTTCCTGTTGAAAATATAGTTAACCCTTCCAAAGAAAGATTGGCTGACTTCTTCTGAAGCACCGCCATTCACATTTGGATTAAGTACACCACCTGCGTTAAATTCCTGCAAGGTATTGGAAGGAAAACCCTGCAATGAGCCGGAGAATCCATCGTTTCTGTTATAGCTTGCCGAATGGCCAAGCAGCACAGAAACATCATGTTTTTTACCAAATTTCCTTGCATACCTTAAAATATTTTCATTCAATAACCTGTAATTAAAGCTGGAGTTATTTTGCAGGGTGTTGGTAGAGTTTAGCTGAACCAGGTTACCCGCCCAATCATTAAGAATTCCTGTGGGATTAAAATCAGACTCGTTTCCAATACTAAGGTTCACACTTCCGCTGGTTTCAAAAGTAAGGTGTTTGGTAAAATCAATTTTTATTCCAAATCGTTCTGCCAAGTTTATATCATCACTGGTGAAGTCGCCCAAAACTCCCCTGCGAAGCGGGTTTGTAGCGGGGAAACTAAAATTTACATTTTGGTAAGAACCATCTACAATTCCATAATTACCATTGGAGTAATAAACCGGAATGGTAGGTGATGAACGCTGAAACTGATTGATGATACCTGTTTCGCCGGTGATGGCTCCTGCACCACCGGTAGGACCTTTAAACCTGGTCCAGTATGCATTTGTAATATTGGAAATGGTCAGCCATTTTTTTACATTCGAATTCAGGTTCAAACTAAAATTAAATCTTTGTGATTTAAATTTTCCCTTCACAATAGCCTCTTGTTTTAAATAACCTAATGAAGCCCTGTAAGTTGTTTTATCGTTTCCACCGGAAAAAGATAAATAGTGATTTTGTATGGGTGCATTTCGCAGTATTGCTTTAGCCCAGTTTGTATTGGAATACTGATCAGGATTTGCTTCATCAATAATTGATTGAATATTTGCCGGAGAATACCTGAGCGGAGCATTAGCTCCATTGGCATTAATATCACGTTCGTTTTTGAGCGTGGCATAGTCAACAGCATTCAGGTAGTTGGGCACCACGGTTGCCTGCTGGTAGCCCGTATACATATTGTAAATGATACTCATTGTGCCACTTTTACCTTTTTTGGTAGTAACAATGATTACACCATTGGCACCCCTGGCACCATAAATTGCACTGGCAGATGCATCTTTTAAAACTGAAATACTTTCAATATCTGCAGGAGCCAGGTTATTGAAAACTTCCAGGCCTATGTATTGAATGTTATCAATAACTACCAATGGGTTTGTAGAGCCAAATGTGCCTACGCCACGTATTACAATACTGCTTGCATCAGCGCCGGGTAATCCACTTCCCTGTGTAATTTGTACACCCGAAAATTTACCAGCCATCAGTTGTCCCGCATTGGTAACCGGCTGGTTTACCGCATCATCTATTTTTATGGTTTGAGTGGCACCGGTTTGATTAATTTTCTTTTGGGTACCATAACCAACCACTACCACATCTTCAAGCGTGGATACAGCAGGCTCCAATCTCACGGCAATAGCAGCTGATCCATCCCATTTTACTGTATAGGCTTTAAACCCTACACTATTAAAAACCAGTACCGGTTTTTTGCCGGATACAACCAGGCTAAAAGAACCATTTTGGTCGGTAGTGGTTCCTTTTTTAGAACCTTGCTCCGTGACTGACACACCTGCCATAGGAGCATTATCCGCTGCATTAACAACAGTACCTTTAACAGTAACAGATTGTGAAAACGCCAGGAGGCTGGTTAAAAGGAAAAAACAAAATAAGCCAAAGCTTGGGAGCAGTTTTCTTTTTAGCAAAAGCATCGTTTTAGTTTTAGTTTGATTCAGAAATACAAAGACGAAGTAAATGAATAAAATTAAAATGCAGGGCATGTAAACGCTTCAAAAAAGCGGTGTATACAGTTCAATCGGTTTTAGCTAAATGCATTCAAAACAGTCAAATTTCTCTTTCAAAAAATATTTAATTCAGCAATACTAATTATATAAATAAATGTGTGGTAACATTTATAACAAAGCAATGTTGATTTTGTTTTAATGCCCTAGTAGTAACCATTTATTCATCCTGGCCTTTAGATCCATTCAGGCTATCGGGCCGATAATTGGGGTTTTTATTTGGGTAAAGCGCAGCGTTCTGTTTTAGCCAGGCAAACAGTTTTTTATTCATTTTTTTAACGATCTGACTGTTGGCATTTGCGATGTTATTTTTTTCGCTTATATCTTTTACAACATCATACAGTTCCATAGTTTCATCTTCATAATTATAGATGAGTTTATAGTTTCCCTCACGGATTGCAGAGCCGGGTTTACCACCCTGGTTACTGTAATGCGGATAATGCCAGAACAGATTTCTGTTTTGGTAAGCCTGTGGTTTTGCCAGCTGCTGAAAAATATTTTCACCATCAATGCTTTTATCTTTTTTATAATTTTTAGTAATTGCGCTGGCAATGGTTGGGTACAAATCGGCTGTGGTTACCGGTAAATCTGAAGTTGTTCCTGCAACGATCTTTCCTTTCCAGTACATGATCAGCGGCACACGAATACCTCCTTCATATAACCAACCTTTGCCTGCACGTAAAGGTGCATTTGCTGTAGGACTACCTTCTGCAGTGCTTAACCCACCGTTATCAGATGTAAAAATCACCAAAGTATTCTCATCAAGATTTAGTTGCTTCAGTTTGTCCAACATTCTACCAATATTCCAATCCATATTTTCCATCATGGCCGCATACACCGGGTTATCCTGTAACAGTCTTCTTCTCCATCCATTTTCATACTTCATCCAATCTTCATCTTTTGCAAACCGGTCTTTGTTTTGAATGCCGAGTTGCTTTTGCTTTGCATCATATTTTTTTATTAATGCAGCCGGCGCCTGCATTGGATTATGTACGGCGTACAATGAATACATTAAAAAGAAAGGTGTTTGTTTGTTGTTTTCAATAAACAGCATACACTCATTGGTTAACCTGTCGGTAAGATATTCACCGGCAGGCCCATCACTCAATTTTGGATTTTTATAAGGTGTAAAAAAACCTCCGGTACTATCATTTATTTTTCCTGTTGGAGAGCCTTTACTCCATCCTCCTTTATTGATCTGGAATCCCTGGTGATCGGGCCAATACTTTTCTTCTTCACCCAAATGCCATTTACCGGCAAAGAAAGTTTTATACCCGTTATCTAAAGCAAATTCACCAATCGTTTTTTCTTCCAATGCCAACTGGTAAGCGGTTGGCTGTGCAATTAATTTTTCATACGGCATAGCTTTACCATCTTCCTGCCGGCCACGTATCCAATCGGTAACACCGGTTTTTACAGGGTACTTCCCTGTCATCATACTTGCACGTGACGGGCTGCATACCGGGCAGGTAGCATAGCTCTGTGTAAAACGAATTCCATTTGAAGCCAGTTTATCCAGGTTGGGTGTTTCGTAAAATGTACTTCCATAAGAAGTAAGATCGGCCCAGCCCAGGTCGTCTGCAAGAATGACGATGACATTCGGCTGTTTGATATTGTTTTGAGCCTGATTAGTATTCTGAAAAAACAGAAGCGGCAGCATTATTATAAAATCCTTGAACATAATTTCTCTTTTTTAGATGATAATTGATTCTGGCTCTTAAGTGACTTCCAGTTTTTTTACAAAAGCTTTATCACAGATAACTCGAACAAAGAAGGTGGTGCAGTTGCCTTTAAAATCTTTAATCGCAATTTATTTGTGTTGAAACTTTTTGGCAACCTGATCACTTTACAATCACCCATCGGCTCAGTACCTAAATAGATCGTTTGCCATTGTCCATTCTTCAAAATGTCAATACTATACTCCTGTATTCTTCCTGTTCTTAGCTGCGAAAATCCATCAGCCAAATTTTTAGTATCCTGGTATTCAAAAATGCTGATCTTATTAAATGCTTCAGCAGGGTCGAGGCCGATCGTTAACTCAGCTAAAGTATCTGCAGCAAGCCAGCGGCTATCAAGGCTGCCGTCATTTACAAATGAAGCATTGTAGGTTTTCTCCTTGTCTGTATATACACTGGTTGCAGCGGCCGGTTTTAATAAAGAAATGAATTTCCCGTTTTTAGGCAGAGGTTTGTTTGCCGACAAACCTAATCTCTTTCCTAATTCGATTACCGTAAGCGCTTCATATTCCCGTATCCTGCCGGTTTTATCCGGCGGTACATTTATCACCAGTGAATTATCATTATCAGTACACCAGTAAAATAATTCCTGCAGTTCATCTAATGATCTTACGGGAAGTTGTTGCGATTTTTGAAACCAATTCCAGCGACTGCTGAGGCAAATGGTATGTTCATAAGGCAGGTAATAAGACTTGCCTGCATGCAGGTATTGCTTTTTATCAAATCTGGTAATGATCTTAGGATCCCACAACCTGAAATCACTTGGAAAGTAGTGAAAGAAATATTTATTGTCTTCTGTCATCACTGAAGGTAATGTGAATTTCCGTTTACCTTCTTCATTTACGATGGTATGATTTACACTTACTGCACATTTAGGATTATACTTCTTTATCAATGCATACAATTGATCAATGCCCCAATCAGCAGGATTTCTTTTCCATCCACCATCGAGCCATACTTCGCAAATAGCACCAAAATTGGTAAACAGTTCATTTAGTTGATTCAGCATAAAATCAATATACACTTGTGGATTTTTATCATTAAACGATGGTTCATGCCTGTCCCAAAGTGAATAATAAACAGCAAACTGCAGCCCGTATTTTTTACAGGCATCTGCAACAGCTTTCACTACATCTGTTTTAACCGGGGATGAGGCCACATCGTAATCGGTGTACTTGCTATCCCATAAACAAAAACCATCGTGATGTTTTGTAATAAGCAACACATAACGAAAGCCTGCTTCTTTTGCAGTATGCACCCATTGATCGGGATCGAGGTTGGCAGGATTGTATGCACTTGCAGGTGTAGAGCCATCGGACCATTCTAAGTCTGTAAATGTATTAACACCAAAATGAATGAACATACCATAGCCTCGCTTAATCAATTCCTTTTGTGCAGCATTCGGTGTAGTGGCCGGTTGTAATATTTGTGCTGAGGAAATTACGCAGGCTATTGTTAGTACAATAAGTATAAATGCCCTTTGATATTTTACTTTTAAACTCATCAAATAAATATTGAAGACCGATTTAGGTTCAGAGCGGGTATAAAAAATCTATCGTGTCGTATCTGCTACTTAGTTGTTACATCCTTCACACACCTGAAACCTGTATGTTCAAGTCCTGTATCAGGACTGCTTTTCATTCTTCTTGCAACACGGTAGCCACTGCAATAACTGTCGTTGCATAAAAAACTTCCGCCACGCAACACTTTCTTTGGCATGTAAGGATCCTGCGGATCGTTACTCTTTTGCGGTCCGGTGGGATTTACAGATGTTTTGCCAGCCAGTGATTGATAGTAATTGTTGTCATACCAATCGCTGCACCATTCCCAAACATTACCAGCCATATCAAACAAGCCATACTTATTACACTGATACGTTTTCACAGGTGCGCATTTTAAAAACCCATCACGTTTTTCATTTAAGTAAGGAAACTTCCCTTCCCAACTATTTGCTTTAGGGGCGCCCATGTTTACCGGTTCATTTCCCCATGGATAAATATTATTGATGAGGCCGCCTCTTGCTGCAAATTCCCACTCTGCTTCTGTTGGCAAACGTTTACCTGCCCATTTGCAGTAAGCCATTGCATCGTACCAGCTAACCTGTACCACCGGGTAATTTGCTTTACTTTTAATATTGCTCCCCGGTCCTTCAGGATGTTTCCAATCGGCACCCGCAACCCAACTCCACCATTGCATATAATAGTTTAAATCAACAGGGCCATTGCTTGGTTTAAATACCAATGATGCTGCCACCAATAAACTATCTGCTGGTTTTTGTGTGCCCGGCGGCACCGTCTTTTTTAATTCTTCCCAATCGGGTTTACGTTCTGCAGTTGTTATATATTCTGTTGCATCAATAAACTTTTGAAACTCTGCATTGGTAACTTCAGCAATATCTATGTAAAACGCTTTAACGCTTACTTTGTGTTTTGGATATTCATCTTGCGAAGCCTGGTCATTATCTCCTCCCATTTCAAAACTTCCACCAGGAATAAGTACCATGCCATTTACAGAAGTAACACCACCGAAAGCAACTGAAGATGTATCGGCTCCATTACCAAACCTAGATGGAACATGCATACAGGATATGGCTGAATCATTTTCTTTTTGACCTTGCTGTTTGGAACCACTGTCTTTACAACTGTAATTTGTAACAAGTACAGACAAGAAGATGGCGAACCATTGCTTTATACTTTTTTTGTTTACTCTATTCAAACAATTGCTATCAGAAATACAGCGTTTCAATACAGGCTATTTTTGTTTTATTTTATCTAACATCAGTTTCATTTCAGTTACTTTACCGGGTTCAGTTGCTGCAAGATTTTTTGTTTCACCAGGATCAGTTGCTAAGTTATATAATTGCGGCTGAGGATCGTTACCCAATTCTGTATTGGTGTCCTTATTTATTTTAGGGCCTTTTGAAGATTCAATATATTTCCAGCTACCAACAACCAATGAAAGTGTAGAGTTTAGTGATTGCTCAACCAGGAACTCACGTGGTTTATTGGTTTGATTAAGTAACACAGGTAAATAATCCTTACTATCAGGTGCCTGGCCATTCTCAACAGCAATACCGGCTAAACTTGCCAGGCTTGCATACAGATCTATCTGGCTGAATAAAGCATCATTTACTTTGCCAGGCTTTACTTTTCCTTTCCAGCTAACAATGAACGGAACCCTGGTACCCGCTTCAAAGGCACTGTATTTACCACCACGATAAATACCGGCAGGTTTGTGATTACCTAATTTTTCAACTGCATCATCCTTGTAACCATCATCTATTACCTGTCCGTTATCACTGGTAAAAATGATGAGTGTATTTTCCAACAGTCCGTTCTTTTTTAAAGTTCCTTCAATTTGCCCAACAGTCCAATCCAATTGCAGCAAAACATCACCTCGTGGCCCCATGCCACTCTTGCCAACAAAACGTTCATTCGGCATACGGGGTACATGTATATCGTGTGTTGAGAAATACAAAAAAAATGGATTTGTTTTTTGCTGATTGATATAAGCTGTAGCTTTTTGTACCAATATATCGGCAAAGTCCTCATCTTTCCAAAGTGCAGCATTACCACCTTTCATAAAGCCAATGCGGCTTACCCCGTTTACTATTGTCATATCATGTCCATGTGATGGCTGCATTTTTAATAACTCCGGATTCTTCTTACCGGTTGGCGCATTTGCATCAACGGGGCCGATGTAACTTACTGTTATCGGATCATTTTTATCGAGATTAACCACGTTGTGATTTTCTACAAATACACAGGGAACCCGATCGCCGGTTGCAGGAATTAAGAATGAATAATTAAACCCGATCTCAATTGGTCCGGGAGTGATCTTACCATTCCAATCTGCACCTTTTGCATCACCCAAACCAAGATGCCATTTACCAATCACAGCGGTATTGTATCCTGCTTTTTGCAACATGCCCGGCAATGTTGTTGTTGCAACAGGAATGATCAACGATGCATCTCCAGGGGCAATCCCCGTTCCTTCTTTGCGCCATGCATATTTACCCGTAAGCAATGAAAAGCGTGAAGGTGTGCAGGTAGCAGATGTTGCATGCGCATTGGTAAAACGTACACCATTCTTTGCAAGTCGATCAATATTTGGTGTTGCAATTGCTGAAGTACCGTAGCAACTCACATCACCATAACCGAGATCGTCGGTGTAGATCAAAATTATATTTGGCTTTTTGTTTTTTGTTGTTTGCCCGTAGCCCGTAACAAATGACAATAGTACAAGTACTGCAGGTAATAACCGGTTGATGATCTTCTTCATAAATTTTATTTTGAAACAGGTTCAATAATATAACTGTAAGTATACTTGTTGTTCGTTAACATATAAGGTGCATGTGGGTAAGCTCCCCAACTATTATCACCACCCACGCCACGTTGATTTAAATCTATTTGAACAGATAAAAATTTACGTTCATTCAAATTTGCAGGGTGCTGTTGTTTTTTGGTTACACCAGGATCCAGGTCCTCTGTAATATATGGCAGTGCACTGAAACAGACAGGCTGTGTACCTGTTACTTTAATTCCATGCTTTTGATCATCATAAAACTGAACCCATCGGATATCTGTTTTATATCCATTCTCCTGGGGCCTGATATAATTCTTCACAAACTGATCGGCTGCTTTTTGCCGGTACATTCCTACGAACGAAGAGGTATTACGATCGCTGTAATTTTCCCAGGGGCCCCTGCCATAAAAATCAATATGCTCATAAGATTTTGGCAATGTTAAACGCATACCAAAGCGGGGCATCTCCGGTGTTTTTTTATTTTGGAGATCGATGGCAGCTGTTAGTTTTACAGCACCATTGTTTAACAGCTGATACGAAATGGTATAAGGCACATCAACTGCATTCATTCTGTAAAAACATTCAATGATTAAACCATCTTTGTTTTGCTCACTTACTTTTACCGTATCAAGCTGCAACAGGTTATGGGCATTTCTCCAGAAACCTAACTTCTGTTGCATCTGATTACCAAAATCATTATCGGTGGGAGCCCGCCAGAAATACGGTTCAGGAAAAGTATTTATTACAGATACATCATTCACCAGGTAAGAAATAAATTTACCTGTCCTGCTGTTAAAACTACCACTAACTGCACCCGATTTAAAGTTGATCATATTCTCAACTTTACTTACTTCCAGTTTGCCTTGCGGTGTTTGGCTTTGAGCAAAAAACTGTTTGCTGTTTCCGCCAAATTGCTCACGGGCTGCTTCATGCCCTGCAGGTATCATTGCTGTTGCAGTTTTGGTAACTGCATATACATTCAACATCATTTCGTCTTTTTCATCTATTGCAGGCAGCTTCAGTTTTACCTGGCCTTCGGCAGATGGCTGGAGGTTGAACGAAAATGTATCAGATTGTATTGGAGTGCCATTACGCATCAATTCCCACTTAAATTGATATGAGGACAGGTCAATAAAACTGAAATTGTTTTGAATAAGAATCGTTCCATTTTTCCAATCAACATCTTTGAAAATAATATCCTGGTAAACTTTCTTTACTTCATAGATACCTGGATGCGGTGAACGATCTGCAGCCACTAAACCATTGGCACAAAAATTTTCATCATTTTGCAAATGGCCTGCACCAAAGTCGCCACCATAACCCCAGTATGCTTTACCATTTTCATTTTTAGTTTTCATACCCTGGTCTACCCAATCCCATATAAAACCGCCCTGCATGTGCGGACTTGATTTGATAATATCAAAGTACTCCTGGAAATTACCGCTGCTGTTGCCCATTGCATGTGCATATTCACACATAATGTAAGGACGCTTTTTTGTAAGGTCATTGGCATACTTTTTCATTTGCTGAATAGGTGGATACATTGGGCAAACTATATCTGTATTCCAATCTTCTTCCGATTGTTCAAATTGAACGGGGCGACTTTTATCACGCTGTTTTATCCATAGATACGCATCATGAAAAACCTTTCCGTTGCCACATTCATTACCCAAACTCCAGGTAATAACAGATGCATGGTTCTTATCTCTTTCAACCATTCTTTTTATGCGATCTAAAATTGACGGAGCCCATTCAGGCAGGTATGCCGGATGAATTGTTGTATCAAGATTTGCCTGTGTAGCCACACCCATGCCATGTATTTCAACGTTTGCTTCATCAATCACGTACAATCCATATTCGTCGCACAACTTTAACCAAAGCGGATCATTGGGATAATGTGCAGTACGAACTGAATTGATGTTGAATTGCTTCATCAATTGAATATCTTTGATCATTAATTCCCTGGTTGGCACATGACCTAAGTTTTCATCATGTTCATGACGGTTAACACCATGCACCATGATCTTTTTTCCATTCACCAATAACTGTGCATTTTTTATTTCAACTTTTCTAAAGCCAATTTTTGCACCTGTTGTATGAATGATTACACCAGACGGAAGCGCTAATGAAATAATGCAATTATACAAGTAAGGTGTTTCTGCACTCCACTTTTTTGGATTTTTAATTTTTCCATTAAAAGATAATTGCTGAGTACTATCGCTGCCTTCCTTCATTTTTTTCTCCTGGCTGAAAACAATATTTCCTTGCTGATCCTGCAACTCAACAGATAAAACTGCATCCTTTATTACATTGCCTTTAAATTTCCGCACCGTAACATTGGCATCAAACAAGCCATCAGTATATTTTGTATCAAGATCTGCGTTCAGAAAAAAATCCCAGATACTGAGTGATGGCAACGTATAAATAAACACATCTCTTTCTATTCCACTAATGCGCCAAAAGTCCTGGTCTTCCAGGTAACTGCCATCATGCCAGCGAAAAACTTCTACAGCCAGCAGGTTCTTTCCTTTTTGCAGATACTTAGTAATATTAAATTCCGCAGCGGTTTTTGATGCCTTGGATATGCCTACTTTTTGTCCGTTTACGTAAACAAATGCACAACCGGTAATAGAACCAAAGTGCAATATCACTTCTTTGCCATTCCAGTTTTCCGGTACGGTAAACTCTTTACGGTAAGATCCTACCGGGTTATCATTGCCAACAAAAGGCGGATTTTTTGGAAACGGGTAAATGATATTTGTATAAATCGGAATTCCAAAACCAAGTAATTCCCAATTTGAAGGCACCGGTATTGTTTTCCATGCAGCATCATTAAAATTTGTTTTAAAAAAATCAAGTGGCCTGTTGCTGAAATGATCTGTATATGAAAATTTCCAGTTGCCGTTTAATGACTGATAAAATACAGACCGTTCAATTTTATCTGTCACTACATCTTCCTTACGTTCAAAAAGTGTAAAAGAGGCATGCTGGGCTTCTTTGTTTTCATCTACCAGCCGTGGATTTTCCCAATCGGCATTAGTGTTTTGAGCAAAGCCGTAGGTTGTTTGCAGAGCAATTAAAAACAGGCAAATTCTGTATTTTAAGGAAAATAATTTCAATATTGATTTTATCATTGCAATATTTTTACAATCGTTTTATACTTTACGCAAACCCGTTTTTTGGCTGAAGGAGAAATAAAAGCAAAGCAATTTGTTTCAGCAATTCATATCAGTTGCTAAATTACTGCAAAGGAGATTTTATTTTTATTCAAAATGGGGGGGCAAGTGTAGCAATCCTTAAGTAATAATTACACTGCAATTAATATCAATAAATAAATACCTGTTATTTTTTATACTCAGATGGACTAACTCCAAACTGATCCTGGAAACGTTTCCTGAAATATTTGATATCGTTAAAGCCAGCTTCAAATGCCGCTTCTGTTACAGCATATTTACCGCTTTCCAATAATTTAGAAGCATAATTTAACCGGGCTGTTCTGATAAATTCATTTCCCGACATACCGGTAACTGCTTTTAATTTCCGGTAAAAGGTTGACCTGCTCATAAACATGAGGCCTGCCAGTTCATCATTATTGAAGTTACTGTTGGCAATATTATCTTCTACCAGTTTCATCAGCTTAAATAAAAACTCTTCTTCAAAAGTTTTTATTTCAAAATTGCCCGATCCCAGGAATACTTTTTTTGCATACAATTCCTTCAATGTATTTCTGGATGAGATCAGGTTATGTATATGCACCAGTAATAACTGCGAGTTAAAAGGTTTGGGTAAATACACATCAGCACCTTCCCTGATGCCTTGCACATGATGGGTCATATCTGATAAAGCTGTAAGCAGAATGATGGGAATATGTGAAGTACCTTTATCCGATTTTAATTTTCGGCAAAGTTCAATACCGTCCATTTCGGG
Organism: uncultured Chitinophagaceae bacterium; assembly: GCA_963715585.1. GTDB lineage: Bacteria > Bacteroidota > Bacteroidia > Chitinophagales > Chitinophagaceae > Ferruginibacter. Next base: position 3,123,179 of record OY970254.1, read on the forward strand.
CATCATTACATCACTTACAATAAGATCCGGAATGGTCTCAAATGCCTTCTCCACGCCTTCTTTACCATTGGTGGCAGTAACTACTTTGAAAGATGGTGATAATATCTCGTAGATATAGTGAAGCATGTCTGATTCATCTTCAACCACCAGAATAATGGGCTGCTCCTGCTCCATGTTGATTTGTTCAATTTCTTCTGACATAGTTGTTGAGTTTAAAGTTGTTTGATAATCTTGGTTTATTTGCGGCAGTTGTACACCGGAATTGGCGAAGGTTATTTCATTTGTTATCGGGGGCAGCATTACAGTAAATGAACTGCCTTTAATGCCATCACTTTCAACCTGAATAGTGCCACCGTGCAATTCAATTAATTCTTTCACAAACGAAAGCCCGATACCTGTACCGGAAATAGTAGTTGCATCTTGTTCCTTTCCCCTGTAAAAGCGGTCGAATATTTTATCTGTTTCGTTTGAAGGTATACCACAGCCGGTGTCCGTAATCCTTATCTCACAAAACTGATTTTCATTCTTGCTTACTTCCACTAAAATCTTTTCGCCGTTAGGCGTAAATTTAAATGCATTGGATAAAATATTAAATACGATAATTTCAAGCTTGTTATGATCAAATGTAAATGACAGGTATTTTTCTGCCGCCTGGAAAGTATATTCAATATCTCTTCTGTTTGCTTCATCAATAAAAAGCGTGAATATATCATGGCAGAAAGAGACAATTTCGCCAGGCTGGGGAGTAAGTTTTAAACTACCCACTTCTGCTTTTTGAAAATCCAATAACTGGTTCACCATCCGCAACATTCTTTTGGACTGCTTTTGTATCAGCCGAAGGCTTTTTTCAACAGGCTTTTCCAGTTTCCTTCTTTGCATCAGATCATCCAATGGGCCTAAAATAAGTGTTAATGGCGTACGAAATTCATGAGAGATATTGGTAAATAAGCGTTCCTTAAAATCTGCTAATGTATTTTCCTGCTGCCTTGCCAGTTTAGTAATTGCCAATTGATTTTTTAAAGCAGCCTGCCTTAAGCCAAAGTAGCGGGTTAACCAAAGCAGCAAAATAAACAGAGCAATATAAATACTGTATGCCCACCAGGTTTTCCAGGGTGGTGGCAGAATTTTTATTTTTAGTTCATGAGGTGCTTCGTTCCATATCTTATCACTGTTAGTTGCTTTTACTTTCAGGTAATAAGTGCCTGGCTTCAGATTTGTAAAAGAGGCCAAACGGTTTTTTCCGGCATATACCCAATCATTATTAAATCCTTCCAGTTTATACATATACTCGTTTTTATCAGGCGCATGATAATCGAGCGCAGCAAACTCAATAGAAAATATATTTTCTTTGTAATTAAGTGTGATGCTTTCTGTTTCATAAAATGGTTTTACAAGTATGGAACTGTCTATATTTTCTGAACCAAACTCATAAGGAAGGTTGTTGATTTTTAAATTGGTAAAATAGATGGGAGGTGAGAACCGGTTGATCTTAATGCTGTCAGGAAAAAAGTAAGTTAACCCCTCAAGACCTCCAAAATAAAAATGACCATTTGCATCTTTAAAAGATGCATTTTCTGAAAAAACAACCGATTGAACTCCGTTTCGTTTATCAAAAACAGCAACAGCATTTGTTGATTGATTAAACCTGATGATGCCTTTGTTGGTACTGGCCCAGATATTCCCTTTTCCGTCCGGAATTATTGCATGCACGTAATCGCTCGGCAAGCCATCTTTTGTTGTGTAATTCGTAACATTCAGTTTACCGTTCTCTATTCCTGAAATTCTGTTGAGGCCATATTGTGTACCTGCCCAGATATTGCCAAATTTATCTTCGGCCAAACAAAGGATGGTATTGTTACTAATGGAATGATTAAACTCATTGGTTTGAATAAACACCTGGAATTGATCGGTTGCCGGCTGATACAGATGCAGCCCTTTATAAGTTCCAACCCACATTCGTTTTTTTGAGTCAACTAATAAACAACTTACCCGCTCATTTTGTAATGCACCCTTTACCCCGTAGGCGGGTAAATAATTTTTAAAAAGCGGTTGATTGTTTTTATCATATCCCGTTAAATAGCTGAGTCCGTTTTCCTGGGTTCCAATCCACATTTTGCCGAAGGCATCTTTTGCAAATGCGGTAATTTTTTTGCCACTTATAGAGGTTGTGTTTTTCTTGTCTGGAATAAAAATATCAGAGGTGACTGCTTTTGTTCCTTTATTTAAAATACGGATCAAACCTTTATTGGTTCCTACCCACAGGTAATCGCCTTCCTCCAAAAAGGAACGGCTTTCGTAAGGCAAAGAACCTGGATTATTTATTTCTTCAGCACTGATATCAACTTTTTTATAATTTTCCCAATCAGCCGAATACTGAATGCCGCCACCTTTGGTGCCCATCCAGAGTTTATTAAATTTGTCTACATAAACTGATAACACATGTGTACTTCCTGAGAGAGAACTATTTTTATTTTCATAACCAATATTGAAAAATTTTTTCTGGTTAAGGTCAAATTTAAACACTCCCGTACCGTCGGTGCCTACCCAAAGCAATCCCGACGGATCTTCCTGGATGGTTAAGATGATCTGGTTATCGTTGGTATAAAGGCCGGGGATATTTAAATGTATTTTTTCGAATGTCTCCGTTTGCCTGTCGAACCGGTTTAATCCTCCGCCCCAGGTTCCTACCCATAAAGTTCCTTTTGAATCAAGAAATATTCTGTAGGTATTGTTTGAACTTAATGATCCGGGCTGGTCTTTCAACAGGCTGTAATTCTTAAAACCCTTTGTCTGCAGGTTAAATTGAAAGAGGCCTTTGTCCCATGTACCCAACCACAAACAATGATGTGCTGGATCCATCACAATGGAAGTAATATTTATCGCGGCCACTCCAAAATCAAAAGTTACATCATTGATCAATTGATTGTTTAAATGCCTTAAGCCACTGCTGGTTGCCAACCAATAACCCTTTGTACCGTCTGGCTGAATGTCGAATGTTTTCCAGGTACTGTTGAGAATTTTAAACTGGCCTGTTTTTTTATCGAGGTATTCAAAACCTCTCCAGGTTCCTATAAATAATTTTTCACTGTCCGTGTCGAGGATGGATAATATATAATCTGCATTAAAACCGGGAGCATGTTCGTTACTGTTGATATAATTACGAATGCTGCCTGTTTCAAGATCGTATTCACTTAGTCCGCCTGATTTGGTTCCGATCCAGACATTATTTCTTTTACCGTTGTGCAGCACTTCAATAGATTGACTCAGGAGATTATTTCCTTTTCCAAAATCATTTTTCAGCAGCTTCATTTCATACCCGTCAAAACGCTGCAGCCCACCTCTTGTTCCAAACCATATAAAACCATTTTTATCCTGAATGATAGAAGTAACTTCATTATTAACCAACTCATCAGAAATGCTTATAAAGGAGCTTGCCCGTTGTGCGTAACCAATGGAAGCAACAGCAAGCAAAAGCAGTGAGCAAGCATATTTTTTTACACAGCGCAGCAATGTATTTGTAAATTATATCGTTAGTTCCGATTTACAATTTAGATGAATTCTGAATTAGCCGGATATATATTTTTAACTACTATTTTATATAACACAAAAACGGATTAACAGGATAAATATAACCAGCAGTAAAAAGTAAATGAACGCAAGTTTTATGTTTAGCTGCTGGCTTTTTTTTTTCGGAGTTTTATTATTTTGATTCATAAACAGAAGGCTGTTTGATTAAGCAGGTTATTTATGGATGATTCATTAAACGGAATTTTTGCAGTTCCTGCGGATTACGCACACGAACTTTCCGGTTGTTCATTAAATCATCATGTATCATCAGTGTAATGGTATCCCAAAGTGGCCCCTCAGTCCAAAGCGGTTTCATTTTATCTTTTTCCCAATCAATGAGTTTTTCTTTCAGCATCGCAAACTTTTCGGGTTCTTCAAACTGCAGATCATTTGTTTCGCCGGGATCTTTGTTAAGATCATATAACCGTTCGCCTGCGCCCTTAACACGTATTAATTTGTATTGATCAAAACGGATAGCTGCTGCACCATCTTTACGCCATACTAATTGTTGATGTGGCTGATATCGTTTTTCCCCGTTGAGAAAAGGCAGTAGATTCACTCCATCCAAACCAAAAGAAGAATTAGCTGAAATACCTGCTGCTGTTAAAGCCGTAGGGAATATATCCAGTGATGAACTCAGTCCTTCAAACTTGGTTCCACCCTTTATGCCTTTAGGCCAGCTTATAAAAAAAGGAATTCGTTGACCACCTTCATATTTATTTCCTTTAAATCCTTTTAATGGCAAATTACTGGATTGGTTATTATTGGCACCTCCATTATCGCTTAAAAAAACAATCATGGTGTTCTCAAACAAGCCTTGCTTTTTTAATTCATCAATTATTTTTCCAATAGCACGATCTAACGCAAACGTCATGGCCGCTAATTTCTGGCGGGGATGATCAGCAAATTTTTCCAGATCGGCTTTACTTGCTTCCATGGGTGTATGCACCGCATTAGGTGCCCAATACATGAAGAATGGATGATGCTTGTTTTTTTTGATATAGCCAACTGCTTTATCGCCCAGCACATCTGTGAGGTATCCATCAAATTTTACTTGTTGATGATTTTCCAATACTGCTGATTTTGCAGCAGTGCGGTCATCTTTATCAGGGCGGTAAAAATAGCTTCGGCTACCGCTCAAAAAACCGTAATAATATTGAAATCCTTTTTGCAAGGGATGCTGTCCCGGTTCAAATCCTAAATGCCATTTACCAAAAGCTGCGGTTGTGTAACCTTGTTGCTGTAAAATTTTGGGAATAATTATTTGAGCTGTGTCCATACCCGTATAACCATCCCCTTCGTTACACTCGTAACCAAAGCGCTGCTGATACTTACCGGTTAATAATCCCGCCCGTGACGGACTACATACTGATGCAGTTACATGAGCATCTTTAAAACGAACCGACTGTGCAGCCAGTTTGTCAATATTAGGTGTCAGCAAATCTTTTGATCCCATAAAACCAAAATCGGCATAACCGGCATCATCAACTAAAATGATAATGATGTTTGGTTTTGACACTGCGCCTGCTTTTTTAAAACCGGAATTAACAAAGCTGTACGCAGGCAAAAGCAAAGTCAGCAGCAGGCCTGCTGAATAAATTTTAATGCGCTCTTTATTTAATAATGTCTTATGGCTCATTTTCTTCTTTCTGATTGCCGTTACTTATTCTTTTTTGTGGCGGCATTTTGCCGGAGATGTACTGTTTTTCCTGGTTCAATCCCCAAATAACAGGTGCTATCATTTGGGTTTCCCAGTTCTTTCGTTGCTGATCAAATGCTGTAACTGATTTTATGTTTTTATCTGCAACATCGGTTTCTTCACCAATATCATTTACCAGGTTAAATAACTTCGGAACGGAGTCATTCATAATCAGCTCTTTCATTCCCGACTGATTCAACACCGCATATCTATTCAGATCATACTGTCGCCAAAATAAAAAATCATGTGGCGCTCCTTTTTTGATACCGTTTACGTAAGGCAAAATATCTACACCATCCAACGCATTCTTTGGTGTACCCGATCCTTCAATATTTGCGGCAAGGGTGGCAAATATGTCTAATGAAATAATTGCCTGCTTATACTCAGTACCCGCCTTTATCCTGCGAGGCCATTGCATGGCAAACGGAACCCGGATACCTCCTTCAAACAAGGACCCTTTACCACCTCTGAGCGGGCCGTTGTCACTACTGTTGTCCTGTTCAGGACCACCATTATCTGAGAGGAAAATGACGATGGTATTTTCTGTAAGATTTAATTCCTGCAATTTGTTTAGTACAGTACCTACGCCATCGTCAACTGCACTCACCATGGCAGCATAAGTTTTACGTTTGGTATCTTTAATGTTAGAAAACCTGCTGAGATATTTTTCGGTTGCCTGCAAAGGTGCATGTGGTGCATTGTAAGCCAGGTAAAGAAAAAATGGTTGTGATTTATTTCGTTCTATAAAAGAAACAGCTTCACCTGATAAAACATCCGTAAGATATGCTGAGGCTTCAACAACGGTTTCATTTCTGATAAGTTTTGTGCGGTAACTCTGTGCTTCATTTTTTGCACTATCCTGGCTGGCAATATTGTATTCATCCGGAAAATACCGGTGCCCGCCACCCAGAAATCCAAAAAACTCATTGAAACCACGTTTCCATGGACGAAATTTTTCATGAGCACCTAAATGCCATTTGCCAATGCCCATGGTATTGTAACCCGATTGCTGTAAAAGTTGGGGTAATGTTTGTTCAGTAATCGAAAGCCCGATCGTTGAATCAAAAGGTTTGTACAAAGGATTACGGCTGTAACCAAAACGATCCTGATACCTGCCGGTTATAAGGCCTGCCCTGCTGGGTGCACATACTGCATAGCTAACGTAGGCGTTGCGAAATACAACACCGTTTTTTGCTATGCGGTCAATATTGGGCGTTGGAATATCAGTACAACCATTAAACCCCACATCGCCGTAACCCTGGTCATCTGTAAGAATGATAATAACATTGGGGCGATATCCCTTACCAGCTATTTGCATTTGCGTTTTTTTTGTAAACGCAAATGCAATTACAAAAAGAAACAGGCCAGCTAAGCCAATTATATTTTTTTGAATTCTTTTTATTTTCACTGGTAATCTTAGTTTACTATTTGTGTGCTTAGTTTAATTCTATGGCGCCCAGGTCAGGCTTTCCTTTTATTTCATTTCCTAAAATATCGTGTTCTGCTTTTAAGCCAATCCTCAAACCAATACTATCGTTTGGAATTGGCAGAATAGCAAGTCCTTTATTTAGCATTAGTATTTTATTGGCCGGCAAATAATCATTCAACTGCAAACCGCCTTTATTTTTAAATCCAGGATCACCAATAATTGGGGCTGTGTCATATAATGGGAAATCTGAAGGCCAGTTATCGGGGCGTAAAAAAAGATTATTGGTAAATACAACATTAGGCACACCATCAATATCAACTTCATTTTTTTTCTGATCGCCGGCTACCATTTTAGCTGCGCCTTCAAAATAAAAAATGTTATTGGCAATAAGCACGCCATCAGCGCTGCTGCTTATTGCCATCTTTGGAACAATGTTGGCCGATACATAAATACTATTGTTGTAGAAATAACTATTGTATGGCCCCGCACTTTTTTTGCCATTGCCCTGGTAACCGCTGAGCCAGAAAATTTTTCCCTCCTGGAAAGCACCGTTAACTCCTTTAACACGATGCCCATCATTAATGCTGATATTATAACGGTAAGCACAATTGAAATTGTTACCTAAAATTTCGCAGAAACCACCGGCATTATTTGCGCTCAGGTTGTACTGTACCACCACATCGCTGCAATTGTAATCAATATGCACACCGGCTGAATCGCCGGGGCCGTTGGCATTTTCAAAACGATTGTTTTCAATAATAATATTGCTGCAACCCCAGGTCCATAAACCACTGCCCCTTCCCCAGTTTCTGCTATCTGCTGTTGAACCTGAATGGTGAATTTGATTGTGATGAATACGCCCATTGGTTACACCCGAAAACTGCATGCCCGGCCCGCCGGTTTGATACACTTTGCAATCAGCAATTTCTAACTGTTGAATCCCGTTGGTAGTAGCTGTAACTTTTATCCCGGTATGGCAAACTTTAAATACTTCCGCCTTTAATATTTTTACTCCCGTTAATTTTCCGGTCTTTGTATTATTGATGAAGCGAATTCCCCAACCATAACTCTGTGTGCCATTTGCTGATTGTGTTTCTGAAGCGGTACGTGTAAATCCGGTAGCATTATAGTATACATCGTGAACAACAACATCACTTAATTCGATATTTTGAAATGCATCATCATTTGTTACTTCAACAAGAATGCCGCACCGCATTTCTGCTTCTTTTGATAAACTGTTGCGCTGATAAGGTATGGTTGCAGTAATTTCAATACCGCTTACTTTTATAAAAGAAGAATTTTGGATGAGCAAGGCATTCAATTCAGCACCTGCATCTAAAACAGGTTTCACCGTATTTTTTTTGTATTGATAACTGCTGATAACTACCGGATGATGTAAAAGCCCATTTACATTAACAACAGACAACATGCCGGCAAATTGCTGCCCGGTAGCAAACAGTACTGAATCTCCGGGCTGCAATTGAATGTTTTTTAACGGCAAAATGGTTTTCCAGCTATATGTTGAGCTGGTTCCTTTGTTTGAATCTTTACCTTCGGCTGCATTGATATAATAGTTAGTTGCCTTTACAGAAAAGTTGAAACCTAATAAAAATAAAAGAATAAATACTTTACCAATTTTCATTTCAACAATTATTTATGTTTGTTAAGCATACCGGATATTCACAACAACTCTGCTTTTAGTAAGAAATGACAAAGCTTTTCTTATTGCACAGTTTAAAGCTAAATCTTGTGATAAAAACAAACGAAACGATGCATTCAAAAAAGGGGGGTATACTATTCAAATTAATTCTTGCGGAAGTTTTACCAATTATCAGTTCTGAAGGATGATGCAGGCAATCCCTGGGTATTAAATAAGCAACCTGCGGCCCAATTTTTAAATGCATAACGCACACTAACAGGATTTTTAACTGTATCGCTCCACACAACAAGCACTCCGTTTTTATCTTTATTAATCATTGCTTCGGCAGGATAAAATACTTTGTCTTCACCGGCTATCTCAAAATCGGTAAGCGGCTTACCAAAACTTGTTAATCCCTGTTCACAGTAATCAAACGTCAATGTAATTTTACCGTTAGCAGTTTTTTGCATTGCTTTATAAACAGGACCACTGAAAGAAACTCCCTGAAAATTATAGTCCTTTGCCAATGCCCAATAAGCCAGCCTGTTTCCCACCTGTTCCTTTTGCGAAGGATGAATGACGGTTCGTTCGCCAATGTCCATGGTAACTGCCATGCCGGTATTTTTTACCGTTTGCATGGTTTTCAATTGTGCTTCACGTAAAAAAGCAGCATTTACTTTTCCCGGTTCAAAAGGGGCTATCTGTGCAAAATAAAATGGAAAATCTCCCTGCTGCCATTGGTTTCTCCACGATTCTATCATTGAAGAAAATAACGACTGATACTCATTTGCATTATCACGATTCGCTTCCCCCTGGTACCATAACACACCTTTTATAGTATAGCCAATGTAGGGATGCAACATCGAGTTGTACATGATGGTAGGCGTTTTATTGGGAAAAGAATCCGGAAGTTTTTCAGGTATTATTTTATTCGGAAATGCAGATAAGGTTTGTTTATCCATCCAGCTTTCTACCGGGGAAGAACCCCATGCAGACTGGATTATCCCAATTGGTATACCCAATACAGACTGAAGTTTCTTTGCAAAATAATAGGCGGTAGCACCAAAATTTCCAGTGGTGGATGGATTGGCATTTTTCCACGCTCCCTTTACATCGTATAAAGGAGTTATACTTACCGAATGGGGGGTATTTAGAAAACGTATTTTATCATTGAGGGAATTTAATATCGTTTCGTTGCTGCCAATAACCGGTTGATTTGGATTTCCTTTTACCGGCATTTCCATATTTGATTGGCCTGAGCAGAACCACACTTCGCCAATCAATACATTTTTCAATGTAACTATTTTACTTCCTTTAATTACAACCGTGTAAGGGCCGCCGGCTGCAGGTGTTTGTAGTTTTAATTTCCAGGCGCCATCATCCCCGGTTATTACCGTAGCAGCTTTTCCCCAGTTACCTGATACAGAAATTTTTGTACGAGGGTTATCTTTACCCCAAATTGAAACCATTTGTTGCTGCTGCAATACCATATTATCACTAAAAAGTGCAGGCAAATAAGTTTGAGCAAACAGATCGCTTTTTGAAACGATAAGTAACAGCAATGCAAAAAAATACTTTCTCATGTTTTAATATTTCATGTTAATGAAAGTTTGTGGAAGGCAAACAACTAAAAATTACAAGTACCCCATTGAATATTTAAACAAATTATGCAACAGGCCAAGTATAACAATCAACACACTTATTTATTTCTTTTATCGTACTACCAATATGCCATCCTGAATAATATTACTAACAAATGCTTTTGAGGAAGGTAAACCCTTCCAATATAATCCTGCAGCTGTTAAACTATTATCAGGATTATTAGCAGGCACAGAAGTAGGGAAAAAATACGAATAACGTTCAACATAATTCGTAGTATTCATCCACTCAGATGATAACCTCATAAAATATTTATGCACTACCTGGGAGGAACGGTTAATATTGGCATTGTACTCGGTAACCCAAATAGGCAGATCGGGATATGCCGTATGCACATTTTGAATATAAGTAACAAACCTGTTAAAGACTTTTTCTGCAGTAAGAGAATCAGTAGTTCCGTTATTGGTTTGATTTCCCCAATCGTACCAGTGCACGGCAATATAATCCAACCTGGCTTTTTGTGTTTGTGCCTGCACAATAAAATCAGTAAGCCATCTGCCGGCCCCAAAAGCCTGGTCTTGTGTTACTACCGGTGTCCCCAGTCGCAAACCGGTTTTCATCATAATTTTATAACGTTGTACTGCTGTATCAACAACCGGAATATTAGATTGTCCGGCATTATCGGGTTCATTAAAGGAAAGTAAATGATCAACATCGTTTCGCTCAACCAGGTACTTCGCATTGGCATCAGTACAGGATCCTTTTCCCCAGGTCATAGAAACGAATTGTTGATTCGGGTAAGAGCCTTTATTCAGGCTCCAGCCATAATACCAATCTAAAGCAAAAGCCTGAACAACCGCATCATTTGTTGAACATGTCCCTTTTTTGTTGGGATTATTGATTTTTGTGTAGCGCAAATAAGACACTTTATTGCGTAACCTGGCAGGTAAATTAGCCTTAAGATCGCTGACTGTTGCAGCAAATAAAACAGACTCGCCTGTTCCGTCACTATTTTCTGCAAATACTACCATATAACCTTTGGGTATAAAAACAGAAATGATTTTATCCTCCCAATCTGCGGGCAGCGGTTTAACAAGGGCCGATCCCAGATCATAAGTGGAATAAACTATGTCGGGAGATAGTTCAACTGTTGGTGAGCTTACATTCACTGTTTTAGAAATGGCCAGGGTCTGTCCTGAGTAAGTTGCCGGCTGGGAATCGTTATTAGCATCTTTTTTACAAGCAGCAAATGAAAATAATAACGAAACGGCTACCAGGTGGAGATACGTTTTTTTCATTTTTCGTTTTTTTGATTTAGCAATTACAATGTTAATTTTTTGCACGATTTACATACAGTGCAGCAATCAATCTGAAATTTTTGTTACTCTATCAGTTTTGAAAAGATCAGTTGAAAACAAATACTTCCGTTAAAGATATTTGAATATAAAACACAATAACACTGTCTGTAGCAGTATGAATCAAAAAGCCCCCTAGTTTGAAATTTTAACCATTATTGCCTAAATAAAACTGTAAATTGAGGTAAGGTTGCCGGAAAACAGATTGTAAGAAATTAATGATATTGTTTGCTAAAATCAAAAAAGCCCTCCATTTAAAATGAAGGGCTTTGCATTGGAAGATTCGTCGGGATGGTCCCGATCGCTATCGGGGCGACCTCGGGTTCCAAACCAAAATTCTGAAAACAAAAATGCCTTCCCTATTAAGAGGAAGGCAATTTGATAATGTGTCGGGATGGCTACCGCTAGTTCGAACCTAATACTGGAAGATATTGCTGGTATTTTGAGTTTTTAGAAACTTCCTTGTTAGCTCATTTTTATTTCTGACATATAAATATTTTAAATCACGTAACCAAAATGTTTCAGCCAAAGTATTTTTAGTAAATAAACTGATTGTATCTGAGAAAATAATGGAGAAAGGTCAGGACCCTGGAAATTTTTTCTTAAGCAACCCCGCTTTCTAAATCAGAGAGCAGAGAATTATCTAACCAGATTGTGCAGGATTTAATTAGTTTTTCGCACTTATCTGAACTCAGAACTTAATTGAGAGTATCGAGCTAAACTGACAATGAAGGAAAATCAACATATGGTAAAGACTGACTCAATTTATGTGCATCAAGCTTTCAATAGGGCTATCGGCACATTTACGAATTCTTTTCCGAAAAGTTTCGATTTCATGAGAGTCCAACAACCAAATTCAAGAGGAGAAGTACCTAATATCAACATTATCGGATGTGGCATTCGTGCTTCTTTTGATTTAGCAATGGCCTCTAACACATTCTTATCCTTTTCACTCATGTAGGGGCTTGAGTTCGGGTGACTATGCCAATCCCCCAGATATACCGAGTTACAATTTGTTTCCCGATAGATCTTGGCGATTTCGTTTTCATCATGCTCATAGTCGGGCTTATAGGAAAATCGGTTGTGAGTTGATTTAGCACCAGGCATAGTAATATGAGTTATCATCCATTGCGACTTGCCTGTTAATTCGCCTGCAATTATGCCACCTGTTTCATAGGGTATACGCTTTTCAACTTCTTCCAGCATCTGGCAAACAAGTTTTGCAGATATATAGACCATTTTTTTTCGCATGAAGTTAATTACAATAATAACAGGATGAATGGACAGGTAGATGATATGTACTCCACTCAGGAACAAGAAACTCTCCTTTTTCACTAAATAGGTTGACCCTTGCTACATCCCAGTTGACTGGAGGATAGCCTTCTTTTTTCCCTTCACAAAGCGTACTAATAGCTAGTTTAGTTGCCATCAGTGAAATTTGCTGCAAATCCACACTGGTGCCGGTAAATGTAATATCACCACAACCAGGAGGTTGAATTAGGCCAGTAGCATCCTCATTGAGTTTAAGTAATAAACCATCATTCTCCATATGTGTAAAACATGACCAACACCCTGTTTTATATGGAATCTGTCGCATTATAGAACCCCCATAGGCTCCCGGCGTAGCATATAGCGAAATGTAAGGGACACCTCTTTTCTTGGCTTCCTGCGACAACAGATGATGTACCCCAAATTCCGCGGTGGCATCTATAACTAAAGAAGAGTTCTCAAAAAACTTATCTAATATATCAGACTCACGATATTCTAATTGCCTATCAGACGACGAATTTACCTGAAAGGTGCCCAGTAACCAGTTGTGTCCCTCTACCTTTGTGCCCGGATACTGCATATCGACAAAGGTTTTTAAAATATTCACCTTGTTAATCCCCACGGCCATTAGTCCCATTGGCCACCTTATTGTAGTTGCAGGCTCTACAGCATCATTGTCCAGTAAATCCAAAAATCCAATGCCACTTCTGGCCAATTCGATTGCTATAAAGCCCCCTAAAGCACCCAGCCCTGCTATACTTACTTTCTTATCTGCAAGAAGAGCCAGTTTCGGAGCTCTTATATTATGTGAAAGTGGTTTGGGATCAGAAGAACGAGCGTATAACTGAACTGTCTTTAATACCTGTCTCATGCCTTTTTCGGGCTTGCTTTTACATATGATCTCTATATGAAACAGCCAGCCATAACCCGTTACACCTTTCTGCTTTTCTTCCTCAAAACAAAGCCCTGTAACATATTTAATAGTAATTTCTCCATTGACACTAAATGAATTGTTCGACACCTTTAAAGACTGGCCATTGGCCTTTAGTAATTTGCTTAACCAAGGGAACATTTGGCTAGGATTACCAGGCGGCGGTTCAGGGACTCTGTATAACTGTCCCTTGAATTTTGATGTAAAAATATCCCTGATCGGCTTAATTGCTTCATGTTTTTCCCCACTTGATATTACAGTCGTCTCCAAGACAGCTAATCTTGTCGGAAAAAAATTTTCTGCCCCTTTTCCAATTAACAATGAAGCTAAAAGCCTGGGCGCATTAGATTCAAGATCAGCCTCCGGAATACATGAAGGGTCAAATAAGACAGGATGCTCGGCCTTAGTATAGAATTCCGATACCGGCTCAGCTTGTTCTGTGGGATCATTTTTAATGGCATCTTGATCAGTGATGAATGCTTTTTTCAAAAGTCTTGGAAGCTGATCTCTAAGAAGTCCAGCAGCTGTTTGTTGCGAATCCCATTCAATGGTGAGCCGTCCGAGCAGACACAAATTTTTTTCTAGTGGATTTTGGTGTCTTGGCAAATCCAGATCATCCGCAAATACCTGCGGACGAAAAAAAGGATAGGAATCGGGGTAAACAATGTTAAAGACAAGTTTATCCTGATCAATTTCTAAATTAAATTCTGCCGATTTAGTATTTATAGTTGCCTTTATCCGCAAAATTCCTTTTTGCCTTAGCGGTTCATCAATCTCGAAGGTTATACCAATATCCCTAAAACTATTCAACTCTCGATCAAAAATAGCAAGGCGTTCTTCAAACCAAGGCTTACTCATTACCTACTTCGCGTGGTTTGGGCGGCTTCGGAGGATCTTTTGGATCTTTCGGGTCTAACCTGTTAAATACGCATTTAACGAACTCTAAACGTGGACGAGGTGCCGGAATTGTTTTACAACAACTTGCAATTGCTTCCTTAATCTCTGCATCGGTTATTGTAGTTAGATGTCTCTTTATTTTCTTTAGAAGATAATCTACTTCCCAATCCTCCTCGCAGGAGAAAAATCGGGAGTCAACGCCTTTTTTTTTCTTGTTGTCATAGTCAGACCAGTCTTCGCTTAAAACTCTTTGTGGCATAAATAGTAGATTTAAGTTACAAATGTAAAATACTTCATTGATAAATACTAATTTTTTGTGCGTTTTTTTGCTAAAAAATATGGTTAAATTCTAAGCTGTTTATAAAGAGACTCCTTCTAAGGATTACAAAGTATTCCAGAATTATTGATGTAAAGTTACCACTGATTGCGACAATAAAAAATAAAGGGAACCTCCAAAATTTTAATGGATGTTTCACCAAAATATTGTCTTTAAAAAAAGTAATAGATACAGATGACAAAATGTAAGAAGGTCAGGATTCTGGTCAAAGAATTATCTCTCATTGATTGGGCAACATTAGAAAGATCTACCACAATATTGAAGCCGGATAAGAAATTGACAAAAAAAGAAAGCTTTAATACATTACCCTTGTCAGATATGAGTTCCTTTCCAGTAAGGCTGAATTAAGGCCAACCAATTCTAAAATAATTATTTTCATATGCATGTAAATTCAATTGTATTTCGTATTTTGAAGAATTAATTAGTAACATATGTATCGCCCAAAACTTCTAGCTAAAAGCAAAGCCTTTACACTTACCGAAGTTCTTGTAGTATTAATCATAATCGGCATTTTGGTTTTATTAGCACTTCCTAGTTTATTACCACTCATTACAAAAGCAAAAAGTACAGAAGCAAAAGTACAATTGCAACATGTCTATACTCTTGAAAAGTCTTTCTTCTTCGAAAAGTCAAAATATTCAAAAGATTTATCAGAACTATCATTTGAGCAACAGAAGTTAAGCACTGAAAACGGACAGGCAAATTACCGGATTGAAATTATGGAGGTTACTGAAACAGGATTTAAAGCCAAAGCTACATCGGTTGTAGATTTTGATGCAGACGGAATTTTTAATGTTTGGGAAATTGATCAGGATAAAAAGCTTGTTGAAGTTATTAAAGACTGATGCAAAATTTATTATTTTTCATACTCGCAATTGTTTTAATCCCGGTTATAATTGAGGACTTTAGATTCAGAGAGATATCCCTGATTTGGTTGGTAGTTATTTTAATAACTTCTTCACTTTTGCAATTAAATACCAATTTGCATTTGTACGATATAGCTACCAATACATTTCTTAACCTTTGTATTATTTCTGTCAATTATGGTATTTTAACCCTTTATTTTTCTTTAAAAAACAGAAGGTTAATAAATTTAGGAACGGATTACCTGGGCATAGGAGATCTTATTTTTTTAATCGCAGTTTCGTTTCTTTTTAGTCCATTAAATTTTGTATGCTTTATATTGCTTAGCTTATTTTTCACATTACTATATACCTTATTTGCAAAACTTATTTTACCTGGTAAATTTAAAACAATTCCATTGGCTGGATTGCAATCAATGTTTCTTATTCTTCTCTTAACAACATTATTTGTACAGGATAAAGTTTGGGAAATTAATAATGATAAATTTACTTTAAACATGATATTATTGTATGTCGGCAACAACTAATTATAGTATAGATGAATCATTAATTTCTAAGCTGACACCGGAGCAAGCATGGCATTACAGTATATTTCCCATCAAAATGATTGGAGAAACACTCATGCTTGGTATTGCAGACAACAACGCAGGCTCCGGTATTGAAGAGGAGCTTGAAATGATCTTGGGCTTATCAATAAAAATTGAAAAGTTAGATCCCGGGTATGTAAATAATTTATTGGAAAAATATTATAGCAATAGTCAATCCGATAGCAGGACACAGAATAATTATTATACAGGAAATCCGGATGATTTTTTACCTCATTTAATTAAAGAGGCCCGTGACATGAAAAGCAGCGATATACATATCGAAGCCTATGAAGAATTTTGCAGAGTCAGAGTAAGAATAGATGGCATTTTATTACAAAGATACTTGCTGGAAAAAGGGCTTTACCCTGCCCTGATTAATAAGATCAAAATTATAGCCCATCTTGATATCGCAGAAAAAAGGCTTCCACAGGACGGACGAATTTTATTTGAAAAAGAAAATCAGAAAATCGATATCCGGGTTTCCATAATACCTACTCTTTATGGCGAAAAAATAGTTTTAAGGTTGTTAAGTAATGATACGGTTAAAGTAGAATTATCATCAATTGGTTTAACACAGTTTGATAAAGAAAACTATCTTGAGGGTATTAAACGCCCAAATGGAATTATTCTCATTTGCGGGCCAACCGGTTCCGGAAAAACAACTACGCTTTATGCAACTTTAAAAACACTGAATAAAGATTCGAGGAATATTCTTACAATTGAAGACCCTATCGAATATACTTTGGAAGGTATAAACCAGGTACAATTAAAAGATAATATAGGTTTAAGCTTTGCTGCAGCATTAAGAACATTTTTAAGGCAGGATCCGGATATTATTATGGTTGGCGAAATAAGGGATAAGGAAACAGCAGATATGGCAATCAGGGCAGCACTTACCGGTCATCTTGTACTTTCAACTATACATACAAATTCCGCATGGGGAATTGTTTCCAGACTGATTGATATGGGAATTCCATCATTTTTAATTGCCGACACTTTAAATACTGCTGCAGCTCAACGACTTGTGAGGATATTATGCCCTAATTGCAAGAAAAAAGAGGCTTTCCTTACAAAATTATATCCTCCTAAATTCAGGCCACCGGTTAATATTGAATTTCATTTTGTAGCAACTGGCTGTGGAAAATGCTATAACACAGGATATAAGGGCAGAAATGCTATATTTGAAGTAATTAATATAGACGAAGAACTGGCTTTTGAAATAAAAGCCGGCAATCACAAAGTAGATGTTCTTTTAAAAGAAAGGAAAATTAAAACACTTGCAGAAAATGCATTTGACCTTTTTGAAAAAGGAGAAACTTCTATTGAAGAAATTTATCCTATATTGGTTAATTAAACCCTATACAAAATATAAGCCCCCTACTATTACCCGATGAAAATAAAAGCTGGTTTTTTATTTACCCTTAGTATATTTTTTTGTGCCATTTCTGTATTTGGGCAAAATGACCGTTTTCAGGTAATTGAACAACGGCTTAAAGACCTTTCCGCTTCAGTACCCGGTTTAAGACAAACTGCCGAATTATCAGTATCAAGCGGATCGTTGCACGAGTTTTTACGAGGCCTGGCTTCAACACACAATCTTAATATCAATATTGACCCTTCACTTAATCAAAGAGTAACAAACTATTTCGCAAATGAAAAAGTAACAAACATTCTTTTATATCTTATAAAGCAATATAACCTCGATGTTCAGTTTATTGGTACTATAATGACCTTTTCTCCATATAGGGATCCGCTTGCTGATCTGCCCAAAAAACCCAAACAGTTAATTATTGATTACAACCTGGCAAACGAAACCATTTCATTCGATTTAAAAAATGATACCCTCATAGAAGTTGCCAAAAAAATTACGCAACTCACAAATAAAAATGTGGTGGTTTTACCCGAAGCATTTTATAAGCCGGTAACAGGCTATGTTCAAAATCTTCCTGTTTATAGCGCATTGGAAAAACTCTCACTGGCCAATAATTTTAAACTTTCCAAAACTAATGATAATGTATTTGTATTAGGAGCACTTGGCCCCGATGAAGAACTTGTTTTAAAACAACCAATAGAAGGTAATCCGAGTACAACTGTTAAAAAAATAAACAGAACAAATGCAGGGCAGGTCTCTGGTTCTTCCGAAGTTTCTGGTGGAGAAAATGGGAAAAAGCTGATCTCGTTAAATACACTGAATACACCAATTATTGATATTATTAAAAACATTACAGCACAGGCTGGCATTAATTATTTTATTTACAGCGATATAAAAGGGAATATTACTGCCAATACATCAAATATGAATTTTGATGATGCCCTCAGCTATATTTTGCAGGGTACAGATTATACTTACAAGGTTGATGGTAATGTTTATATGATTGGAGAGCGGGAAAAAGAAGGGTTAAGAGCTAATAAAGTTATACAACTTAAATACCGATCCGTTGATTCTGTTCTGGTTTTTATCCCTCAAAATATCAGGAAAGGGGTCAACATAAAAGAATTCAAGGAATTAAACAGTTTTCTGGTGACCGGATCATCACCCCAGATAAACGAAATAGAAGCATTTGTAAAAAATATTGACAGGCTTGTTCCAATGGTTATGATTGAAGTTATTCTGCTGGATATAAAGAAATCGAAAGGTGTAAAAACCGGAATCAGTGCCGGAGTATCCGATTCTATTAAAACAGGGGGCACCATTTTAAACGGCCTTAATTTTACACTGGGTGCTAACTCAATCAATTCTTTTATAGATAGGATTGGCCTTAATAACATTTTCAATATTGGCAGGGTTGCGCCTAATTTTTATGTTACGCTGCAGGCTTTGGAAAATAACGCAAATGTTGACCTGAGGCAAACACCAAAACTATCTACATTAAATGGCCATAAAGCCACATTAAGTATTGGCAGTACCCGTTATTATGCCGTAACCACTCAAAATGTACTGGGCTCATTAAATCCGCAAACCGTGGTAACACAGCAATTTATTCCGGTTGAGGCTAATTTAGCAATCGATATCAGGCCTATGGTTTCAAGTGATGACCAGGTAACTTTAAATATTGATATAAATATTTCAGATTTTATAGGAAGCACCCCCTTAAACGTCCCACCACCAACATCTAAAAGTATGTTTAGCTCTATTATAAGAGTGCATAATGACGAAATGATTGTTTTAGGAGGTATAGAAAGAACCGAGAAAACCCAGGATGGATCGGGAATACCAATTCTGTCAAGAATACCAATTTTAAAATGGTTTTTCAGCACCAGGTCTAAATCAAGCAGCAAAGTAGTATCCGTAGTATTCATCAGGCCAACCATTATTTACTGATATGATTAAGCAGGTAAAAAATAAAATACTTGCCTTAAAAAAAGTAGCCGGCATTGAATTAACTTTCTTGTCCGAAAGTACTTTCCTGATCAACTGTATTATGCTTGAAGTAGAAAAAGGAAAGGCGGTAATAACAAAAACATATTATAATCTTAAAACCATTGGTGCGCTTAAAGGCGAAATCAGTGAGAATACACCGGTAGCCCTGGTTATTAATGGCAAAGGCGTTATTCATAAAAGAACAGGCACAATATCTGCCGGTTTGCCTTCAGATATTTTTCCGGGCATTAATCCCAACGATTTTTTATTTCAGTATTTTGAAGGATTTGACACTCCCGAAATTGCCGTGATCCGAAAAAATATAGTTGATAAAATTATTGATGACCTGGCACAGATAAAAATTAATACAGTAGCCCTGTCCCTTGCTTTTTACGACATAAGTTATATTGCAGAACTTATTAACCACACAGGAGATATACCCACTACACAGTACAATTTAAGCATTCATAACAACAGGATTCAGGATTATAAATTAAACAGTTCCGAAGAAAAAGAAGTTATTGTTAAACCTGAAATAAACGTAGACACCGAATATGTAAAAAGTAATTTTATAATCCCTTATGCTTCTGCATTAAAATTATTGTCGCATGGTATTAAAAACAATAGCAGCATTCAGGTAAATAGTATTATTGAAAATCAGAAAAAAATAAGCCAGGCTGCTTTACTAAAATTTTATGCCTTAAGTTTATTGGGATTTTTTCTCTTCTTATTGTTGCTTAACTTTTTTATTTACAACCATTATTTTTCAAAGAACAACGAACTGCTTTCAAAGAACCAGTTTTCTTTACTGCAGAAATCAAGATTTGATTCGCTGAATAAAAGCCTTAACAGTAAAAAAGATTTTTTGGCAAATACCGGCTGGATGGATGACAGCAGAATGATCAGTTTTTATGCCGATAGAATTGCGGCCACAGTTCCCGATTCTGTTACACTTACCAACCTTAATATTTATCCGGCTTTTTCAAAATTGTCAAACAATACAAAACAGTTCACTTTTCAGCAGGATACCATCCTGATAAGCGGGTCATGCAGCGACCCTTCTTTATTAGATGCCTGGATTAAAGAAATGAGTAAAATAAAAAACGTACAACAATCTAAAATAAACAGCTACCTGTTCAAAAAACAGGGCGAAACCGGCATTTTTAGTGCTGAAGTGATACTTAAATGAAATGGAACCTTTTAGCATATAATCAAAAAATAAAGCTGCTCGGCTTAACTGCAGTTATATTTATGTTCGTCTGTTACCAGTATGCATTTAAAAAAACATGGTATACATATAAAGAATATCAGGAAAATGCTGTTAATGCTGAACAATCAGGCAATTTCATAAATTTATTTCGGGGCCTGCAGCAACAGGAAAAAAAGGTGGCAGACTTAATTAAAAACCATACAGCAGATACCGTAAACTCACCCAAAGAAACACTTGCCTTTATAACTTCTTTTTGCAAACTAAACAGGTTAAAATTAACCGAATACCTGCCCATGCAGATAACAGAAAACAGTAACTTTAATATAGCCACCCGCCAAATAAGTGTAGAAGGTAATTATACCTTATTGCTCAAATTGCTGTTTGAACTTGAAAACCAGCAATTTTATGGAAGGCTCTGTTCAGCCAATTTTAAGAGTGTGGAAGATCCATACAGCCATAAAATAATTTTAACCTGTACTTTATATTTACAAAACTTAATTCTAAAATGAAAAAGACTTTTAAACTGAATATTTTAGGACTATGCCTGGCAGCCTTTACTGGCACACTGGGAAGTTGCGAAGAACTTACGCAACCCGATCTTACGGATAAACAGATCAATATTATTGCTCCGGTAGATAACCTGGTAACCATTTCAACAACCAATACTTTTGCCTGGGACCCTGTAGATGGAGCAGCAAAATATCAATTGCAGATCGTATCTCCCAAATTTGATTCTGTGGTAAGGTTTGTAACAGATTCTGCATTTACCAGTAATTTGCTTACATACACTTTAACACCCGGAGTTTATCAGTGGAGGGTAAAAGCCACAAACGCCGGATCGCAAACAATTTATTTTACCAGGAAAATAACCATACAGTAAAACCAATGCAGCAAAAGCATTTTAAATACCTGCTGCTATTGGGTGTAGCATTAATATGGGGAGCTGTGCTTTACAGAATCTTGAATAATATTAACAGCAATCCCAATCCTCCACAGGCTATTCATCAAAGAACGGTCTTTGCAGATAAAGACAGCAGCAGCTATCAAGCTTATATTTTATTGATTGATTATGCCGATCCCTTTGGCGCAGATGATGAAAACCCGGTTCCTGATGAATCTTCTGCTGGCGCATTGATAAAAGAAACAAATAAATTTTCAACAGATAATACCGGCAGTTATGTAAAACCCGATATCAGTTTTATAAAATACAAAGGTATCATCAGCAATTCCATCACACACAAAAAAGCCGCCATCATCTCTGTAAATGGTAAAGATGAACTTGCCAGGCTTAATAAAGTTGTAAATAACATAAAGATCAACTCAATAAAAAAAGACAAAATACAGATAACATACCAGGATAAAAAATACTGGATAAAAAGGCAATAATTATATTAACTATTTAGTATATTACATCAGCTAATTTACCTTATGATTTCATTTCAAAAGATAGCTTTAATTTTTTTGTTTTGCCTCACGGGTTTTACAACCACGCTCACCGCTCAGCAGGGTAATATTTGGTATTTTGGAGAAGGTGCCGGGCTTAATTTTAATGTAAGTCCGCCTCAGGCACTTACAGATGGTGTTATACATACACTTGAAGGTTGTGCAAGCATATGCAATAAAAGTGGTAATTTACTTTTTTACACAGATGGTATAAGCGTTTATAACAAAACCCATGTAGAAATGCCCAATGGAACAGGCCTGTTAGGTAACCAATCTACCACTCAGTCTGCCATTATTATTCCGCATCCAGGTGATTCTAACCTTTTCTATATTTTTACTGCTGATTGTAATGAAAACTATTTTGTAAATGGTTATAATTATTCTGTGGTTGATATGCGGCTTGATGGTGGTTTAGGAAATATAACTACCCAAAAAAATATTAATTTATACAGTCCATCTTCCGAAAGATTAACTGCCGTAAAAGCTGCGAATGGCATTGATTACTGGGTTATAACAAAAGGGCTCGACAATAATAGATTTACTGCATACAAAGTTGATTGCAACGGATTAAATTTAACACCTGTTATATCAGATGTTGGAACACGCCATATTTACGATCCAGCTCAGTATAACGGTTGTGGCCAAATAAAAGCATCTCCCAACGGAAAAAAAATTTGTATCCCTATCGCATGGCCGGTCGCTATGGCAGAACTCTTCGATTTTGACAATAGTACAGGTGTACTTTCTAATCCTATTGATTTAACCGGTTACACTCCCGGGTTTGGTTTTATATATGGAATTGAATTTTCGCCCAACAGCAAATTATTATATGTTACAACAGTTTTTAACAAAACTATTAATCAGTACGATATAAGTTCAAATAATGGAGCTATAATCAATGCTTCCAAAATAACTTTAAGCACTGGTTCATCATTTCCTGTTGGTCTTCAGTTAACTCCTGATAAAAGAATTGCTGTTGCCATTCCATTTTCCACAAAGCTTACTGTTATAAACAATCCCGATGTTTATGGCAGTGGTTGTAACCTTGCTTTTGATGCAATTGACCTTGCTGGAAAAATTTCTACATCAGGGTTTCCTGCCTACATCGCCAGTTTTTTCGATGTGAGTAATCATATTAATTTTACCAGTTCCTTTATTGATTGCCATGTACAGTTCAATGGCACTACCGACCTGACAGGCTCACTCACCTGGAACTGGGATTTTGGCGATGGTTCACTTGGCACAGGGCAGGTGGTAAACCATTCCTACAGGCAGGTGGGCACTTACAATGTTACACTAAAAGTTCGCAGCAGTTCTACTGTTTGCAGCTTGCCATTATCAGATAGCTTTGTAATTAGTAAATCTATTACTATTAACAACGTGTTTGCAGTAGATTATGACCACAACGCTGCCTGTGTTAATCAACCTGTTCAGTTTAATGACAATACGATACTTACTGTTGGCAACATCACTGCACGTACCTGGAACTTTGATGATGGCTCACCAACAACGAATATTTTAAACCCCGTACATACTTTCACCAATCCAGGTATTTATAATGTAAAGCTTTTAATTTCTACAAGTGGTATCTGCAATGCCGATAGCATGATCAAACAAATTTATATCGATACCAGGCCCACAACTGTTTTTACACCTGTGAACGGCTGTATTAACCAGCCGGTACAATTTACCGACAACTCGGTAAATGCTACAGGTGCTGTAAGCCAGTGGAAATGGTTCTTTGGTGATGGTGATTCTTCGGTTTTAAAAGACCCCCTGCACTCCTATCTTAATTATGGCAATTACAATGTGCAATTGCAGGTAACATCGGCACATGGTTGTGCGGCTGCGCCGGTTTCTAAACCAATTGTTATTGAAACTAAACCGGTGGCTGCTTTTGATGTTCAGTTTCCCTGCCTCGATAAAATAACCCTGTTCAGCAGTTCATCTTCCAATACTTTTGGCAATATTATAAGCCATGCCTGGAACTTTGGCGATGGTGGCAGCTCGGGCCTGGTAAGCCCCACACATCAATATACCACAGCAGGCAATTATAATATAAGCCTTACAGTAGCCACACAAAACGGTTGCAATTCCACACTTGTAAAACCTGTTGAAGTGGTTATGCCATTTGCCTATGCCGGGCCCGATACTATTGTTGTTTACGGCCAGCCTTACCAGTTACAGGGTATTGGCAGTGGTAGCGGAACGTATTCATGGACACCGGCTTCCGGTTTAAGCAATGCGGCTATTTCTAACCCTGTTGCACGCTTATCAAAAGATGAAAGATTCTTTTTAACAACCACCAGTGCCGGTGGCTGTGTTGCAACCGATGATGTTTTTATAAAAGTGGTTACCGATTTTGATGTGTATGTACCTACGGCATTTACACCCAATGGAAACAGCAATAACGATATACTTATACCGTATCCTGTTGGTATTAAACAACTGAATTACTTTAAAGTATTTAACCGCTATGGGCAGCTTATATACAGCACAAAACAATTTGGTACCGGCTGGGATGGAAAGATAAATGGAAAACTGCAACCCCTTGGCTCCTATGTCTGGATACTGCAGGCCGTAAATGTATTGGGGCAAATAATTAATAAAAGCGGCACTACTATATTGCTGAAGTAACCAGTTTTAAATGAAGGGAAAATATACTTAGCACTGAATATTTTTTGTTGCATTTTTTTATTATAATTAATATATCTTCATAGTATTAAACTTACATTTATGAAAACAATTAAAAGAACCTTCATGTGGGCAGTAATAATTGCTATTCCAGTAATCATTGCTTCCTGCAAAAAAAGCGACTCGCCTGCTGCCCAGCCAACCAAGCCAACTATCTCTACAAATGCTGTTACTAATATTACAGCTACCTCTGCAACAAGCGGGGGCTTTATTGGAGACAGCAGTAATTTATATAGGGTAAGAGGAAGAGGTGTTATATACAGCAGTATTGTTACCAATCCTGATCTATCAACTACTAATACTTTTCAGACATATGATTTTATGAATACCATCTCAGATTGGGGCAGTTTTCCAAGCAGTATGACAGGTTTAACACCTAATACAACATATTATGTAAAGGCTTACGTTGGTTATGAAGTTGCAGGGCCAGGTGGAACTACTATTATCAGTTCTCTTCTCGGTGAGTTGCGTACTTTTAAAACATTGCCGTAGGTTCTAGTATAGTTGGACTGCTAAGTAGCGAATAATCCACCTAAGATGCTCCAGTGAGCTAAATGTCAAAAGAGTTACATTATAGTAAAAGCGTGATGTTGGCACAGATGCGCAATTACTCATTTACTGCGCTGCATATCTGCGCCAGTTGGACACACCCTACGGCGGCAAGAAGACAACTATCACCAATCATCTAATTAAGCCAGAATTGTTTGGGTTCAATTTCACCGTGGGATAAATATCATCCGCCGTGTTTGGAATCAAATCTACTCCTACAGAAAAAATGGTATATTTTTCACCAATTTTTTTATATATGTAGGTTGTTTTGGTTCCATCGTGTTTAAAATTCCAAACTAAAATCGGGTCTTGTATTATTGGGACATACATACTATCATTCATTAACTGTTCAAGACTATCAGGATAGCTATTATGCTGTAATTTATAAAACTCAATTTGAGGTACTAGTCCATTTAACTGTTGTTCACTTATATCTGCGAAAGAAGGACGGATAAATTTACTTGTTAACAGAAATTTTATAAATAAAAAAGTGGACAGAAAGCCTATTATTACACCAAAACAGCTCAATAATATACCAGATTTTGATTTTATTTTAAAAATTTCAAAAAATAATCGTCCGACTCCTATAAGAATCCCTAGAAAGGGAATCATACATAATAATAAAAAAATAATTCTTATAATTTTTTGAGAATCTTTCATAATTTGCAAATTACAAAATTTATTTTAACACAGTTGCAAGTGCAGGTATAGTAATTTCCGGAGCAAAGATAATTCCAGCGCCTATTACAACTGCTGCAATTATAGTTCCTCCTCTTGGTTGATAAGAGTAATCAACACCTGCTCTAACCCCCATATTTTCATTGTACACTCCTAACGTAAATTCACTATTTGTTCTATATTGCAATTGATAAGTTACACCCTCAAAAGTAGCTTTTGCTTTGTAGCTCACAGTTAAATCATTATTTAATTGCACAGCGAAAGGGCCTGCTTTAAGTTCTGTACTTGCATATTGCTTATTTTGAAAATTTACATTTACGGTTGCATATTTTCCGTTATACCCAGTAATTGTAGATTCATATCTAGTCACCCTTATTGTTCCAGTCCAAAAATTATCAGAAAGAACAACTGGCTCACTTTGTCGCCTGTCCGTCATTGTTACACCTCTTGTCCTATCAAAAAATGTATTCCCCCTACCCCCTCCTCTCTGCATTAGCCCAACATCGAAAGGATTCCAAAAACCTTGCCCTGCACCCAAAGAAATAAGTCTACTTCCCATTACAACACTACCATATTGTCTGTCAACAAGATGTTTATTCCCTTCAGCATCCATTTCATAAATGCTGTAACCATCATCTAACGAATAGCTATAATTCTCCCTATAATAATTCTCTCCACCGCCAAAACCGCTATGGTAAGTACCAATACCTCCTCCGAACCCACCACCACCGCCGCCGCCACCTCCACCTCCACCATCAAAATTCCAGCCGCCTCTATGATCGTACTGGTCTCCATATAATGGATCATGCCATGCCTTGTATGCCGCTTGCATATCTGCCGCCATATCATCTCCCATGGGGTCATTAAAGTTAACAGGGTTGTTATAGCTGTAATGATAGGTTGACCAGCTTTCAAATTTTTCACTCTTGGGGTCAACACCATTAAACCTGCCAATTACAGGGTCGTATTCTCTGAAGAAGGTACTGTAATAATCAGCCAGCCCTTCTATATCATCCTGCCATTCGCTGCCGGCATTGTACAACTTCTTGTTGGCATTGGTGGGCATATAACTGCCAGCCATCTGCATACCAAAGGCATAATAACTGTTCTCCTGCGATAACTTTGCAAGGCCCGTATTGGCATCACGCTCAAAACTTACACGGGTATTGCCCTGGTGGTCGCTTATAAAATATTCCATCACAGGTACAATATCATATCCAAGGTTGTCGCCATCGTTGCGTACCCTTCCTTCGGCCATACTGTAATAACTCAGTATCTCGTTCTCTGTTACAACCCCACCCATATAATCTATGGTTTTTACATTGCTGTTGTCCGTTACTATTTTTCTTAACCGGGTACCAGCTGCATCATAGATGTACTCTACTTTTTTAGTACTGCTTATCTGTATAAGCGTGGGCTTGCTCATCTCATTATAGCTGATGGTTGTGCCTTTTTTAAGATCGCCGGTCAGGTTGCCGTTATCATCATAGCTGTAGGGGTCAGTGTTGCCTGTATTGGTAAAGTTGCGGTAACCATAGCCCGTTGTATAGGTGGTTACCTGGTCAGTTATATCTTTTAACTGGTTTTCCAAATCGCTGCTCTTATAGCTGTAGGTTAGCTGGTCTATCTTTGTTTTGGACCCACTGCCCACAAAACGGGCCCACCGCTCCATGGTAGCTATATTACCGTTTTCATCATAGCTGAAGATTTCATTAAAATCACCCTGGTTCTGCGTCCAGGCACTGCCGGTTTTTTCCTGGTAGGTAGCTGCCGTTAATCGGTACAGGTTATCATAACCGTATTTAAAACTACGCTCTGCCGTATTGGTGGCTGGGCTCACTGCACTCCACTTGATGGCCGATATCATACCAACATAATTCTGGGTATTGCCAAGATCAGTATCCAGCTTATCATACAGTATCTCCATACCAAATACATCATTGGTCTCATCGTTGTTATTGGTATTAACATTTTTTGCGCTGTTGTTGATACTGAGCAATTGCCCACGTATATTATAGCGCATATCAACACTCTGCAGGTAGGTGGCACCATTATCAATGCTATGCAGCTTTTTATCTACCAGTTGCCCCAGTGCATTGTACTCGTATTTGGCTACGGTCACTTCGGCCACATCAGGATTGGTCTGCTTTATTTTCAACAACCGGCCCATATCATCATACTCGTAACGGGTCTTTATCTCCAGTACACGGGTATAGTTCCGGTTGCTGGGGTTGTTGATGGTTTTTACCTGTTTGGCCTCCAGGGCCTGCCCGGAAAAATTTATTACGTTGGTAACATGGTCGGTTACATCGGTCTTTTGCTGGTTATTGCTGCGCACCTGTATTACATGGTAATATTTATCATAAAAACTTATGTCCACAAGCCAGGTGCCGGGGGTGCCGCTGCCCAGTATTTTTCTTTTGCTGCCGGTGGCCAGGCCATAAGTAAGGCCGGTGGCCATGGCTTCACCCGTTAAGCCCTGGTCTTCTTTACTGTAATCGGGGTTGCCGTCAAAATCAAAATCGTAATCATCAAAATAATTATAGCCCCTTTCTTCGGTATCGTTGATGGGAAAGCAGTGGTTACTGTAGCCTGAAGCTGTAGCCGCACGTTCTTCATAATAGGTAGTACTGCCTACATCATAACAGGGGTTTAAGGTCACATTATTCACATAAGCCTGCATATTAGGCTGATCTAATACAGAGCCATGTGTATAAACACCCTGGATGATCACACGGTTGGCATTATCATACTTTACATAGGCCCATTTGGTACCATTACTGTTGCGCATATTGCCATCCTGGGTAAGTACAATACGGTCCAGGGGATCGTACACCATATATACTTCCGTGGCTCCGGGTACTTTTTTACGGATGATGCGGTTTTTTACATCGTACCAGAACTGGTAAATAAGGTGGGGCGTTAAGGAGGTATTGTAACTTAAAGCATTCATTTTTGCAATGGCCTTGGGTGGTACGATGAATACAATATTGCCAATATTATCGTACACATAATAAGTATCCAGGTTACCGGGCTGACGCTTCAAGATCACCCGGCCTAATTTGTCTTTAAATATTTTTGAGGTAAAATTGGTATTGGATGTGAGATTGTTTTCATCTGCTACCTCAGATACTGTTAGTTCATCAGCTATATAATTGGTGGTACTGGTGGCATTGGTACCCAACACCCATTTATGTACATTATCGCCACTCACATTGTTGCGGTAGCTTAAAGTTTTCCAATGCTGGCCAAGCTGAAAGCCATCGCCTACACCCCCCATGGTTAATACACGGCCAAGCGGGCTGGGCTCAAAACTGCTCTCGCTGTACGGATAACTATCACCGGCTATTTTTTTTGCTGCTGCTGTACCGGGAAGGTAAAAGTTTAACTGGTCACCTTCAACAGCACTCATGGCAGTGTAAGCACCGGTACTGGTAGCTGCTTCATAAGGAAGATACTGTTTGGGCTGACGGCCATACAAATCATACCTGGCAAAGCTTACTATATCTTTTCCATTGGGGCTGCCAGCCGCAACAATACTTTGTATCGGACGGCCAAAACCATCCACATAACTGATACTCCTTGCTTTTTCTGCATTCGTTAAAGAGGCTATTGATGCCGGGTCCATTACTGATTCCTTTCTGATCACATAGGTCTCCATGCCGGAAGGCTGCGTTAAGATTACCTGGCTAAATAATATCTCATGGCTCAATAGAAAAGCAACTAATAGCGCCCCTATCCTTTGTGTATTCTGAAATTGCATACGGTTAAAGCTTTTTTTAGGGTTACTTAATCGCCGTTCTTAATTTGTTCATTTACATAGAAATGTTGATAGGTTTCTATTATGCTTCGTTACAAAAGTCAAATAGTTGTTCATAGTTTTCTGCTGGCAGTTGTTCGCAGGACGTTGTAAGAAAACTGATCCGGCAACATTTTCATGGAGTCAATTATTTCCAGGAATAACTTTGAAATCCATGATTGATTCGTTTGAATGGTATTTCTTTACCTGTTTCGACTTCAATTAATTTTTCACCAGAATCAAATAGTATATCCGAGAAATGATAATTAAAAAATGCCAGGTAAATGTATTTGCCATCGGGTGTCCAATGCATATTCCGTACTCTTTCCTTTTTACCTGCTTTGTATACCAACTTGGTCGAATTATCTTTTAAATTAAAACAATAAATTGATTGGTCTTTTTTATAGGCAATTTTCAACTCAGCAGGTGAACATATTCCAAAATAAGCTTCAGGAATTAGTAGTTTTCTTTTATCCTCAACAATATTATAAATATAAATACCTGCAGCAGTTCTTTTTTCAATTAATTCATCACTGCCGGCAATTCCATTGTCGTAATTTATGTTGTAAATAAAACCGCTGCCATCATAAAGCCAGGGAGATTCTTCTAAAGAAAAAATCGGATAAATACCAACACTATCAATTTTTTTGATGATCTCCCTGCTTTTAAAATCCATAATAAATAAAGAATTCATTCGCATTAATCCTTCGAAGGGATTTTCTTCTACATCGCCTCTTTTAGTTATTGTAAATAACAAAAGACGGTCATCCTTGGTTAAATACCCATCTTCAGCCAATTCGCCTTCGTTCGCCTTATAAATATGGTCTATAAAATTGTTATTAATATTTAACTTAACCAGGTTAGCTTTAATTACGCCTCTGTTTTTAGAATTAATATTTTCTGATGCAACAAAATAGTCAGTAGTATTCATCCATCTACGCCCACTGAAATAAGTACTTTCAAACCTTCCAACCTTAAATCCTATTTTACCCACATTTGAATTGTCGTAGATAATACCACTATCTTTTTGGATATCAACCACTACAAATTTGCCAGGCAAAGTAATTTCATTTTTATTCATATTGTTATCAGTTACAGTCAATTTTGATTCCTCGTTGTTTGAAGAACATGATTTAAATAACAGAAGGATAAAGACTATTAGAAATTTCATTCGTTTTTTTTATTAAAAAAAATAATTAAATATAGCCCTATATACTGACTTGGGACCGGACAACATTCCCTGTTTCCAATATTGCGTAGGAAGCGTATGCCAAAAATAAGGAAGCGGATTTGCATATGTCTTTGGAGGAATATAACTACCTCCATAAAAAGCTAATCCAATCATAACATAATGTTTACAATTACTGGTACCAATATTATAATCAAATTGTTTACCAACATTACTTTTAAAGTAAGCAGTTGCTGCACCAGGATATAATACTAACACCGGTGAAAGTAATAAAGTTCCTCTTTCATTAAACTGCCAAAAATTTGCCGCACCCTCTTTAGTACCCATATTATAAGCATAGCCCTGGGCTTTAGCCCCCCCGACTAACCAATTTGTGAGCCCATCTGCAACTTGACCATTGACGGTAGGATTATTAACTTCATACATCATCTGAGTATAAGGATCATATACCAAAGAATGAGGACCGTCATTAGTTTTCAAAACATAATACCAAATTTGCGCAGAAATACTCCCTTTGGCCTTTCTGGCATCGGCATCACTATTACGACTGCTCCTATCCCGTTTTCCATATCCGGCAGTAACACCAAGTTCACCTAGATAACTCCATGCACTTGATACTTCAGATATTGACATATCATTCACACCCCATGCATCTGCAGACATACCACCATAAGTTGTATTTACAGAATTAGTTCCCATGACCTGAATATATTCAAACAAGTCCCTGGCATTACTAAATCTTGAATCACCACCACCGCCACCACCACCACCACCACCACTACCTTCATCATCATTCAACCATCCGCCTCCCCAACCTTGAGATTGCATTACCCTTTCCACAAGATCACGCATAGGGCTGCTATGTGCAGTGTAAGTAGCATAATCCCCCATTGGGTCATTAAAGTTTACAGGGTTATTGTAGCTGTAATGATAAGTTGACCAGCTTTCAAATTTTTCACTCTTGGGGTCAACACCATTAAACCTGCCAATTACAGGGTCGTATTCTCTGAAGAAGGTACTGTAATAATCAGCCAGCCCTTCTATATCATCCTGCCATTCGCTGCCGGCATTGTACAACTTCTTGTTGGCATTGGTGGGCATATAACTGCCAGCCATCTGCATACCAAAGGCATAATAACTGTTCTCCTGCGATAACTTTGCAAGGCCCGTATTGGCATCACGCTCAAAACTTACACGGGTATTGCCCTGGTGGTCGCTTATAAAATATTCCATCACAGGTACAATATCATATCCAAGGTTGTCGCCATCGTTGCGTACCCTTCCTTCGGCCATACTGTAATAACTCAGTATCTCGTTCTCTGTTACAACCCCACCCATATAATCTATGGTTTTTACATTGCTGTTGTCCGTTACTATTTTTCTTAACCGGGTACCAGCTGCATCATAGATGTACTCTACTTTTTTAGTACTGCTTATCTGTATAAGCGTGGGCTTGCTCATCTCATTATAGCTGATGGTTGTGCCTTTTTTAAGATCGCCGGTCAGGTTGCCGTTATCATCATAGCTGTAGGGGTCAGTGTTGCCTGTATTGGTAAAGTTGCGGTAACCATAGCCCGTTGTATAGGTGGTTACCTGGTCAGTTATATCTTTTAACTGGTTTTCCAAATCGCTGCTCTTATAGCTGTAGGTTAGCTGGTCTATCTTTGTTTTGGACCCACTGCCCACAAAACGGGCCCACCGCTCCATGGTAGCTATATTACCGTTTTCATCATAGCTGAAGATTTCATTAAAATCACCCTGGTTCTGCGTCCAGGCACTGCCGGTTTTTTCCTGGTAGGTAGCTGCCGTTAATCGGTACAGGTTATCATAACCGTATTTAAAACTACGCTCTGCCGTATTGGTGGCTGGGCTCACTGCACTCCACTTGATGGCCGATATCATACCAACATAATTCTGGGTATTGCCAAGATCAGTATCCAGCTTATCATACAGTATCTCCATACCAAATACATCATTGGTCTCATCGTTGTTATTGGTATTAACATTTTTTGCGCTGTTGTTGATACTGAGCAATTGCCCACGTATATTATAGCGCATATCAACACTCTGCAGGTAGGTGGCACCATTATCAATGCTATGCAGCTTTTTATCTACCAGTTGCCCCAGTGCATTGTACTCGTATTTGGCTACGGTCACTTCGGCCACATCAGGATTGGTCTGCTTTATTTTCAACAACCGGCCCATATCATCATACTCGTAACGGGTCTTTATCTCCAGTACACGGGTATAGTTCCGGTTGCTGGGGTTGTTGATGGTTTTTACCTGTTTGGCCTCCAGGGCCTGCCCGGAAAAATTTATTACGTTGGTAACATGGTCGGTTACATCGGTCTTTTGCTGGTTATTGCTGCGCACCTGTATTACATGGTAATATTTATCATAAAAACTTATGTCCACAAGCCAGGTGCCGGGGGTGCCGCTGCCCAGTATTTTTCTTTTGCTGCCGGTGGCCAGGCCATAAGTAAGGCCGGTGGCCATGGCTTCACCCGTTAAGCCCTGGTCTTCTTTACTGTAATCGGGGTTGCCGTCAAAATCAAAATCGTAATCATCAAAATAATTATAGCCCCTTTCTTCGGTATCGTTGATGGGAAAGCAGTGGTTACTGTAGCCTGAAGCTGTAGCCGCACGTTCTTCATAATAGGTAGTACTGCCTACATCATAACAGGGGTTTAAGGTCACATTATTCACATAAGCCTGCATATTAGGCTGATCTAATACAGAGCCATGTGTATAAACACCCTGGATGATCACACGGTTGGCATTATCATACTTTACATAGGCCCATTTGGTACCATTACTGTTGCGCATATTGCCATCCTGGGTAAGTACAATACGGTCCAGGGGATCGTACACCATATATACTTCCGTGGCTCCGGGTACTTTTTTACGGATGATGCGGTTTTTTACATCGTACCAGAACTGGTAAATAAGGTGGGGCGTTAAGGAGGTATTGTAACTTAAAGCATTCATTTTTGCAATGGCCTTGGGTGGTACGATGAATACAATATTGCCAATATTATCGTACACATAATAAGTATCCAGGTTACCGGGCTGACGCTTCAAGATCACCCGGCCTAATTTGTCTTTAAATATTTTTGAGGTAAAATTGGTATTGGATGTGAGATTGTTTTCATCTGCTACCTCAGATACTGTTAGTTCATCAGCTATATAATTGGTGGTACTGGTGGCATTGGTACCCAACACCCATTTATGTACATTATCGCCACTCACATTGTTGCGGTAGCTTAAAGTTTTCCAATGCTGGCCAAGCTGAAAGCCATCGCCTACACCCCCCATGGTTAATACACGGCCAAGCGGGCTGGGCTCAAAACTGCTCTCGCTGTACGGATAACTATCACCGGCTATTTTTTTTGCTGCTGCTGTACCGGGAAGGTAAAAGTTTAACTGGTCACCTTCAACAGCACTCATGGCAGTGTAAGCACCGGTACTGGTAGCTGCTTCATAAGGAAGATACTGTTTGGGCTGACGGCCATACAAATCATACCTGGCAAAGCTTACTATATCTTTTCCATTGGGGCTGCCAGCCGCAACAATACTTTGTATCGGACGGCCAAAACCATCCACATAACTGATACTCCTTGCTTTTTCTGCATTCGTTAAAGAGGCTATTGATGCCGGGTCCATTACTGATTCCTTTCTGATCACATAGGTCTCCATGCCGGAAGGCTGCGTTAAGATTACCTGGCTAAATAATATCTCATGGCTCAATAGAAAAGCAACTAATAGCGCCCCTATCCTTTTTATATTCTGAAATTGCATACGGTTAAAGCTTTTTTAGGGTTACTTAATCGCCGTTTAAAACAGTTATTGCATTGGAATAGGCAACAGTATTATTACAGAAAGTTACTATTGCACGCATTTGATATGATCCGGTATGTATCGGGTGAAAATGATAGCTGGTAATAAATCCTCCTGTTTGGTAGTTAGTCCAGTTACTTCCTCCTGGGTCAGCTATTTGCCATTCTACTGAAGACACTGAGCCAATGGTACCACCAATAATATCTATAAGTTTGAAGTACGTATCAAAACAGGTATTGGGTAATGCCGGCGATGTAGTACAGGAAGTTTGTGTACACTGACCTGTAGATGAACGCTGGATTATACCGGATGCACATATTTGTGGTGTACCGGGATAACAAGGTGGAGGTCCCGCTATAACTTTTACAGGTAGGGGATTTGTACTCGTAACTACGGGAGTGTTAGCAGGAACATTGTTCATACCAGGGGAAGATGCAGTAACAAATACCTGGTATGTACCAACTGCAAGGTATTTATGACCTATAGTGGTTCGGCCTCCTGTGTTAGGTATGTTAGTTGAAGTACTGGTTGCTGAACCATCACCAAAATCCCAGGTATAAAGAATTGGGGGGGCGTCGCAATCTCCGGTTTCCCATGAAAAAGGCGGATAAGCGTAAAAAGTTGAACTGGAGCCCAATTCCGTTTCATACGGATAATCAATGTGTATTGAAGGTATCTGCTGAATAGGTCTATTGGCAAGCTTATACTTTTTCATTTCAATGATATTATCAAATTGGTCCCGTACCAGCCATAACCTGCCTGCATTATCATAAGTATAAGAATTGCCTATACCATTAATACCGGTTTTTGCAGTAAGTAAATTAGAAGCAAGTGAACTGGTTGTGTAAGAATACTGGTTAACGTTGGCATTCTCGGGATAGATCATTACATCATCGATCTTAACAGCAACACTGGTTGACAAGGAATATGCAAGGGTAGCGGGGTTGAGTGTTGACCACGGCACTATAAACTGGTAATATTTCCATTGGCTGCTTGCACCAAAGCTTACACCAAAGCCTGTTGCACACGTAAATTGGCCGCCACAGGTACCTCCAAATTTTGGCACACATAAAGATATATACCCGTTCGTAAATCCGGTAGATTCGTATTTTAACCAAAAGGAAACTATCAGGTTTTTTGCAGTTGGCGATTTATCCAAAGACCTGCAAAGAAATGTACCTGGTTGAAAATTAAGGCAGTTTGTACTATATCGCCCTCCAGCCTGCACAGTGCTGCCTGTTCCCATATAAAAATTGGCAGGGGTTTCGTAATCAAAATCCGAAAATCCTACATTTGCCGGTTTTGCATTGGTAAATTCAGCAACAGTATTACCATAATCCATTGAAGTTAAAACAGTTTTAGGGATACGGCTGTTATCTGTTACCAGCAACGGCAGGCCATTGGCACTGTAACTATCTATTTTGGCAGGGTTACTTAAATAGTTGTTATCTTTTGTAAAAACACCCAAACCATTGATACTATTGATACTGGATGGAACAAAATTCGTTATCCCGGTCTGGCTGATAAAATTATAACTGGTATAAGGCAGGTATTTTGATGTATTATTCTGCCAACCTATTGTATAAAGTTTAAAATAATTTACAACTGCTCCAACTGTTTTGGTACCGCCATCGATGCGTTCCTGGATGGTTTCAATTACCTGGTTATTATTGGTATTATTAAACTCCTTTATGGCCTCATTCATTTCATCGCCTCCCGTTCCTACTGTAGTATATTCCTTGGCATATTTATATTTTGAAACAAGGGTAGAGCCATCACTATTTTGTTTCTCCATACTATTTAATACCCGGTAGGGTAGTGTGGAATTTTTTAGAGTAAAATTATAAGTCTCATCATCAACTATTGGCGTACTGCTGCCTGCATTATACAGGCTGGATCTTTTTTTGATCATAAAATTATCAACCACCGTGTTTACACGATATTTTGCATAAGCATACATCGTATTGGCGGTAGTATTGCCAATAATATCTATTTTGGCCGCATAAATCTTTGTAGGATCTTGATGAGAGCGCTCATACGTATATTCTTCGCTTGCTACTACCTGGTTTGATTCATTGTAGTGGCTAACTTTATTAAGCAGCCCCCTTTCAAAATCATAGTTGGCATTGGATGCAAAGGGGTATTGCAACTCTGCATTATTCTGATACAGGAAGCTGGGGGCTATAGCAGTACAGGGTGTGGGCGAGCTGAGAGTGGTACGTGCCACATAATTTTTTGATTCATCCCAATCAGTAAGTGCTGTACTCCCGAATGTTGCATTGGTATTGAATTCGTAAACAGACTTTCCAACACCGCTTCTTTTAACCGTAACCCTGCCATATATAATATCCTTGGGTTCATTATTGAGATCGT
Source organism: uncultured Chitinophagaceae bacterium (assembly GCA_963715585.1). Lineage (GTDB taxonomy): Bacteria > Bacteroidota > Bacteroidia > Chitinophagales > Chitinophagaceae > Ferruginibacter. Next base: position 3,160,484 of record OY970254.1, read on the forward strand.
AAGTGGTAAGGTAAACTGAATTTTTAACCCTGTCGGTAATACTTCCATAATTTGTAGTGTTTTGAAATGCAAAGGCAAATTTAGGTACAGATAAGGCACGGCCCGTAGTCAGACTCGTATTAACAGGATCGTTATAACTATATTCCGTAACATCCAGCGTACCCAGGCCATCATTATTGGTGATTTTTTTTATTCTTATTCCTGAGCCCTGAACATTTCCATTAACATCACTGTCAAAAAATTCATTGCTTTCATATTCCAGTTCAGTTGTGGCACCGGAAGCATATGTTATTTTTTGCAGAGAGCCTGATGCTATTACAGATGGATTAACGCTTCTGTCGGCGTCGGAGTTAAGCATTACACCCGAATAGCTGGGAATTTGATACACTTTAAATAATTCAACAGAAGGATTATCGGGGTAAACATACACTTTAGGGTTCAGATTCGGATTTGTATAGTGTCCATTATAATATCCCCAGTAATCCTGGGCATTAATTAAAGTATCAACAGCCTGGTTAGTAGTTGTATTAAATGGTTTGCAATAGCAGCTATGATTATAGAAATCAACATTATAGTAAGTAAAATCATGCTGTGTATTAACATTATTGCATAAACCATTTGTTTTATACTGCTTAAGTGCTTTTAAAAAATACCTGCCAAACCCATTCCACACCGCTTCATTGGTCATAAATTTTTCTGAGTAAATTAATTCATATACTTTTTTTTCTCTCAAAAGGGTAATCATCCTTAATTTTTTTTCTTCCATGGGGTCTCCTGGCATCTCGGATTGATTTAACCATGTAAACTCAATAACCGGCATTTCCCCTAAATCATATCCTATTTGCATAGTTGAAATAGAAAGCAACCTTAAATTAACTTTTGCTTTGGTTACACCATATATTTTCTTTTTAATAAAGTTTCCACTACCGTCTGGCGTTAGAATTTCAATATCAGTATGTGTGGTTCTCCTGTAAATCTCAGGATTTTGAATAGAATAATTCTCATAGTTATAGGTAATCGTATTGCCCTTTGTATCTTCAATTTTTGTTAGCCCCCACTCGTCATGATAATTAACCCGGGTGCCGGTGGGATTTCCGGAATAATCAAAATCTGCCCGATATTGCAGATATTCTCTTTTAAACGCCTCCAGTGCTGTGGGATTATTAGAAGCTGGAATTACGCCCGGTATAAGTAAATCTATAGAATGTTCAACAGAGTTTGGTTTATCAAAAAAGTACTTAATTCCATTCTCATTTGTAATTGTAAAGGCTGTTATTTTACCATTTGCGTCTGTTGTATAATTGATCACATAATCCCTGTATGGCGAAATTTTGATGACAGGGTTTGATGATGCGTCAAAAACAAAACTGCAACTTAACCCTGGAGCACTCACACTAAAATTATCAGGTTCAGTATCGTAATTGTAAGTAAGGTTATTAGCAATGGCTGTTGCATTGGCAATTTCATCTGCACAGCTATTGCTTGAATTAACCGGGTTAAAGGTCAAACTCTGTATAGTTTGCCGGGCGCTGTTACCCGATCTCATCCAGCCCTTTATAACAGCATAACTGGAATTTCCCTGATATTCTATATCATCCGGAAAGCCCCTTACTTCACGCCTTACCGAAGCATTAGCCACAAGCCTCCATCCAAGCCCGCAACTATAATCATAATCCTCCACTTTTATTCCTGTAGCATTATAGGCCAATGATACAGATGCCGACAGATCGCCAACACTCACGTTATAGATGGGTATGGCAGCACCTGCTGTACCAGTAAGGTTATTAACGTTAACTATATTTTGCGAAACAGCATGGAGGGGCAGAAAAAAAGTAACGCAAAAAATAAAGATAGATAAGGTCAGCCCGGGTAAGAGACTTTTCTGATTCATAAGGTTTATTTAGGGGTAATGAAATGCTGGTGAATTTTGCTAAAAGGCAAACAGGTGAAATGTTTTTTTCACCAAAAATAGTGTTGTAGAATAATTTGGTGCGACTGTTCAAAAGGGGTGATTAAAATTAGTTTTCAAATCTGCACGAATCCAATTACTGCGTAATAATAATATGAAGTTTTTGAAATGTCAAATATTTTTTTACAAATTTTTTAAAAATTTTGTCCCAGTTGAAAAAGAGGCAGGTACATAGCAATTAAAATAACACCAACCAGTATCCCCAAAAAAATAATGATAAAGGGCTCCAGTAAATTACCTAGAACTGCACTCTGGTGCTCGGTCTCATCAGTATATTGCCGGTATAACCTGTTGAAGAAAAAGTCCAGTTTATTTACTTCTTCACCTGCTTTTATCAAGGCTATCATTTTATGTGGATAAATTTTAAAAGCTGCAAGGCTTTCATGAAGGGTTTTTCCATGCATAATATCCTCTTCTACTTTTTGTAAAGTACTTTCAATGGGATAAAAGCTGATCATTTGCCGTATCAGCGTAATAGCACGTAACATACTGATCTTTGATGCTATCATTAAATGCATGGAATTGCAAAAACGGGAAAGATAAATTTTGTGTATCAGCTTACCTATTACCGGAATATTAATAACCAGTTTTGATGATAAACGCCTGAACCAGGTTTTGCGCTTTTGGGTAACCAAAAAAATAATTATTCCCAACATAACAAAAAAGAAATACCAAAAGCCAGATTTTACCGATTCGGATAACCTCAGTATGAATTTTGTAATGCCGGGTAGTTCTCCGCCAAAACGCTTAAATACATCGGCAAACATAGGAACTACAAAATTTAGCATAAACAAAACTGCTATCAGTGCAAATGAAGAAACTATAGCAGGATAGGTTAATGCTGCAATAATTTGCCGCCGCTGCTTTATCTTTTTTGTATAGTACCCGGATAGTTCGGATAATATCTCAGGCAATTTGCCCGTCTCCTCTCCTATCTGAACACTAAAATATTCGTATTCCGAAAATTTACCGCTGCTTTTCAAAGCTTCTGAAAGTGATGCCCCTTTTATTATATCCTGCTTTATCTTTTCAAAAATAAGCTGCTTATTCTTTTTTTGTTTTTCACTCAAAATTAATTCAAGTACATTACGTATATCAATACCTGCCGAAAGCAACATATTCATTTCAAGGTAAAAAGACTCTCTTGTTTTATCATTTATTTCATTGCCAAACAGGTTTATTTCTTTATTCAGTATGCCGGGGAAATCTACCCGTTTTTTATCCGCTTTACCTTCTGTAACTGGCTGTTGCTGAAGGTTTATTTTTTTTAAATTAATTCCACTCATACAGTTTATTTGAACTTTATTTTTATAAGGCTGGCTGCATCGTATTGTTTATGGCATACCAGCGTTACCGTATCCTTGTGGGGAACAACGGTAAAACTAACCAGGTTTACAAGTTCCGAATTTTCAACTGTTCCAATATGCAGGTTGCCGGGAAATACATAAAATGAATCAGTCTGGTTATTTAATTGCCTGGTCACAGCTTTCTCCGAAAATGCATAACTTATAACCGCACTGTCAAAATAGCAAAATAATGATTGCTTTTCAGCGGTACTTATTACAGAATCTGCATTATTAAAATCCGTTGTAAATGTATTTTTAAACAGCAGGTAATTATTCAATGATTCGGATTTAACAGATTCTCTCAGGTATTGTTTTTTTACCAGCAGGTAAACAGTATAAATGGTAGTTAATGTAATGATGCTTATGATCATCACTACTATCAATTCCGTCAGTGTAAATGCTCTTAACCGTTTCACTTTGGCTGGGTATTTATAACTATTAATCTTTTTTGTTCCGCAACTACTCCTCCATCACTATCAGAGGCACGGCAATGAACCTCGGCAATACCGGCCCTTCCGGAATAATCTGCTGCTGTTGTCTGAATTATAAAACCATTGATCGTTTCAGTGTTTTCATAAGGCGTTTCACTTACCTGTAATTCATCAAAACAATTATTTATTACCGCTGCTGCCCTGATTTTTTTTTCTGTAAGCCCCGATTTTGAAATATTTACAAAGATTGTTCCTGCTATAAAAAACACAATGAGAATAATGGTCATTGCAATAACAGTCTCTATAATAGTAGTTGCTTTTACTTTAACCATTTTATTATATTTAGTTTACCCGGTATTTTTATTAAAGTTGAACTGATAAAATCTGGATGGAGTTTTGTACGGTCAATCACCGCATCAACCAGGCTGTTCTCATAAGTTGCCACCACCGATTTATATAAAAAATAGTCTGTTAATACAGTCCCATAAACCATCCCTTCCATTTGCAAAAATCCATGTACAAAAACAGTACCCTCAAAAGAGGCTCCCTTTTTTAATGCTACCGAATTTTTATTTTTATCTGTCCGGGTTGCATTGGCAAATAATAATCCCGAAACAAACGAATTTTCACCTATTTCAATTTCCCCTTGATAATTGTTTAGCGAATCTTTTAAAAGAATTACCGAACTGGGATATTTCAATATACAGTGCTTTCCCAGCGTTATTATTTTGCTTGCTATAAGTTGTACAGTTCCTTCAAAGTTATCAGCAACATATATTTCAGGGGCCATAATAATAACGTCTTCCAGCTTTACACCAGCTTTAATTTCAATTAAAGAGTCCGAAAATAAGACCAACTTGCCCTTAATTTTTTGAATTGAAAGCTGATTTTCTTTATTAATAAAAAAATACTGAATTTCATTTTCAAATGAATTGCAAGCAGAATCTTGTATTTTGTTTGCGTGTTCATTTTGAAAAGATTTATTCCGGGTTATTTCAAAATTATTATACAACAGCTTAACCAGGTAATCATTAACCGCAGGAAAAGCTGTATCGCTTTTTAAAACCTGCCCATAAACAAGATCTTTGCCTTCATATTGCTTTCCATCAATACCGGCAGCTTTAATCCCTCCTTTTGGAAGATAAGCATCTCCAGCTAATCTTGTTTTACCGGAAATCTGCAAAGGTCTTTGATGATCAACCAGGAACAGGCATGCGCTTAAAGTATCACTCAGCTCAATACCATAAAAGAATTGTTTTGATATGCTTTTATTTTTTTGGAAAGATTTTACGCTTGCTAAATTAAAGATGCCCCAATATGCTTTTGTAATAAGCACAGAATCTTCATTATTACCAAAAAGATCAAGCTGTTCCTCTCCAATTACATTGTACCCGGTCGAATCTCCGGTCACCAGGTTAATGGATGATTGCATATTTCTCTGAAGGCGTTCACTGCTTTTAAATTTTGCCCACTCAATATTATTATGATAATGCAACAGCAACATCGAACCTATAATAATACTGATGATTATGGATATAACTATTGCACTTAAAAGGGAATGGGCTTTAAGTTTTAATAGTGTGTTCGTCTGCACAGGGTTTTACAGTATTTAGTATTACAATTTATTAATCGTGGTATCGCTTAATATTTTTTCATTTTCAAAGGTAATTCGCTGTATTTTTCCATCATTTGAGTAATACTCAACCTTACCGTTTCTTAATCCATTTTTCCAGGTAATTACAGATGCTCTATCACCATTCTGATACCAGCTTTCCCATACTCCTTCCTTTATGCCATTTTTGTATTTCCCCTTTTGTTTCAATGCCTTGTTTGGGTATAATTCCATATAATCCCCATGGAGTAATTTACCACTGAATGCTCCTTTGGTCACAAGAATACTGTCGGCCCTGTACCATGTGTAGTATTTATTTTCAGGAAAACTTTCAGGTAACTTTTCATCAGGAGGTTTTGTATAGAACTGAATGAGGGTATCATTTCTAATTAAAGTAATTCTGGTAAATGGAACTTTATCATACAGGCTCTTTTCAGAAGAACAACCAATTTCAATGTAGGTATAAAAAAGAAGACCGAGCAATATAAAACAAACATGATATGGGGATTTGCTCATAAATTAGTTTGAAAGATTCAAAATACTAAAAAATGCTTTCCAATCGATAAATGGAAAGAATATTAATATAAAGATATGGATAAAGAGCCTTCATCGGACTAGTTAGGATTGAACACAAAATTACCAAACAGTATTACTCTCACATATAAAGTGCTAACTTACTTATTACCTCTGATATTGTTTTTGATTTTAAACTTTCTTGGCTGAAAGAAAGGACTTCTTTTTCAAAGATTTTGGAAATTTGTACTTTATCACTAGTAATTCCATCATCGCCGCAAGGTTCAACAATACCGAAATCGATTAATTCCTTAAGTATTTTCTTGTTTTCAAGAAGTCTTTTGCGATGGCTTTGAGATTGAGACAAATTATGTTTTAACGAAATCGGTCTAAAACGTCCATTCAAAATAAATGTGTCTAAAAAGAATTTTAATTCAGCTTTAATTTGACTAATTTGTTTCTTAGGAACAACTAAGCCTTTTTCCTCAAGCATTTTTTTAATCCATTCATCTAAATTGCATTCTTCGAAATTTATCTTTATTAAACCGGTGTCCTTAAAACAAGATTCTTTAAGGTTCCTAAAAACACAATTAACAAATTTTGTTTTAGAATCGAATTTGCAATCCCAGAAATAATCATAGTTATCAAATGTACATCTATTGAGGGTTAACCCACTAAAGTCAAAGACAGTTTTTAGATGATCATCAAATAATGTGTAGTCAATAATATGCAAATCGTTAATCTCGCTTTCATTTCCGAATATTTCCTTTACTAAAGCTGTGTTATTATCAATATGTGGGTTATTATTAGTCTTTAATAATATAGCAATACCAATAAGTCCGCTCATTGCACGTCTTCGCTGATCCTCCGTTATTCCTGACCCGTCGTATACATAACAGTTCCAAATAAGTTCTTTTATATTCTTATGAATAGCATCATCATAATCGGCAATATGAAAATAGATTTCTTTTGAAAATCCAGAATTAATACGTACATAATTAGCAATTAATTTAATTGTTAAACTCCCAAATTGGAAATCCTGATTTGTACCAGAAATAAAGCTCGATATATAAATACTTTTAAAATATTCAGTAAGAAAATCATAACGAAAAGATATTTCTTCGGTTTCTTTGTTACTTTTAAATAAGGGGTGACTCTTAAAGCTATCTCTTGCATTTTCATGATAATAGCTATTATATTCCTTAAGCAAATTATCAAATTCTTGAAAAGCCAATTTTAAATTAGTTCCTGCATAGCTTGATATTGCCAAATTGATAAAAAATCGTATTTGGTCGTTCACACTGATTTGTCCAATCTTGGATTTTTCTCTTGAACAAATTCCATGAGTAATATAATCAGTTTTACTTACCGGCGATAAGTAACTAGTTTCAAAATCATTACTATCAATATGATCTAATTTGTCTTCATATTCCATCATATTGTTAATGATAGATAGCACAAATGGAATGTACCTATTCCCACTTTGTTCATTTTTCCCATTATTTTTTAAATTTGGATTTATAAACGATTGTGCCAATTCCATTGATTTTTTTATTCTGGAATTTCGGTTAGGAGTCGAAACTGCTAGCTTTGCCTCGAAAAATTGTTGTGCAAGAGAATCATCGAAAGGTTGTAAGCTGACAACGCCAAGTTGAAGTGATGAATTATTATGCAGTTCTTCTTCAGCTAGCGCATCAGTCCAAAAATAAGATCTACAGGTAATTAAAATATTACCCTTCCCTAAATCCTCTGAATAATTAAGTGTAGATTTGATAAACTCATCAACATTAAATTGTGGAAAATGGGCAATTACTTCATCTAACCCATCAATGATAAAAAGAATATTTCCGCTATCCAATGCCGCCCTGAAAGTCTCATCATCTAGTTGAAGAACTTTTTGATGAAAGTTTTGCATTTTGTCTATATACGCATTGTAAAAATAGTATAGATCAAAGTCATGATCTTTTATCTTTAATCGTTCTAATTCGGTCAATATCTCAATTGAGTTAATATAAATAACAACAGCATCTGGTTTAATATTATTAAAATCATCAGCGAGTTTCTGTACTAAGGTTGATTTACCAACTCCTCCCATACCTTTAATAACTAAAATTGGCTTATTTGACGAATCAAACCAATCTAGCAGCCATTGATAGGATAGTTCTGATTCGCTTGTATCTAAAATAGTTGGCTCAACGAAATCCTTTATATCAAACGGCGTATAGTCAATTTTAAATTGAGTTGATATACAATTAATGACAAAATCTTCAACGAAAAATATGCTAATAGGGCGTAGGTAGTTATCCAATGATTCCTTCCTACGATTACTAACTTCTAAATTTCTCTCTCGAGGTAGTAGTACAATTTTTTGTTCAGATTGTCCTATTTTAGGGAAAGTTGCCAGAATTCTATCACAACTTGGTTTCAATTCTGCTCCTCTATGAAAACAAATAAAGTAACACTCCTGGTTCATTATCTTGTCAATGCTATGATATATTTCAAATCCTCTCTTCTCATCTAATGCTATTCTAACAATTTTGCTATTTGGATATACCTTATTGATGATAGACTCATATTTTTTATACCAAACAAGAGATAAACCAAGGTTATCACTAAGGTTAACCTTATCACTAAAGTCATTAATTATTTTCTGAAAATCATTTACATTAACCTTGATAGGATCATATAAAATATTTTTTCCCTGAAGGATTGCTGGAAGTATGTTATTACTAGTTTTATAAACAAATATCTCTGCATTACTTTCCAATGCACTTTTTAAGATTGGATCATATTTATTCTTTCCCCATTTTACGCTGAAAAATTCACCTGAAAGTATCGCTAAACATTTTTCAATTTTCTTTTCTCCTGGTCCATTAATATAAACAACATAGTCCTTTCTATTTTCAAGAACATCTTCTTCCTGTAACTTAATAAAATTATGATAAACTATAAAACCTCTTGATATTAGACCCTCAATAACCTTAAGGCCTAGAAAATAATTTTCATTAGAAAAGGTTATAAAAATTTCAGTTCCAATAACTTTTCCCTTAGGGAAAAGTTTATATATCTCACTTAGTTCTTCTTTTAAAATGTTTAAAATCTTTTTAGCTTTCTCTAAATCCAGCTCCATGATTTTTTCCAGTATAAAAGTATTATCAATTACATGCGATTTTTGTTTAAACTTAAAATTTGTTTTTGTCGGAACTTTGTAAAGTATTTTTTCAACTCTTTCTGAATTTAAATTAGAAGTTCGTTTTAAGATACTATAGATATATAATGTATTAACTTTTCTATAAAGTTCGTAATCAATAAAATTATCTAAGGTAGAGTATACTTTGACATTTGAGTTGTCTGAAGTAATTTGAAAGGCAATTCTCCTCTCTTCATCAATCAAATCAATAGCAGGGAAATTTTGACTTTCAAAAGTATTGATGTTAACCAATTGCAAGTCTAAAAGCTCATTAAAAAGTCTTTTGTAAATGTCTTCCGCAATTTTATTAACAGAAAGATATCCAGCTTTAGAAAGATTGTCAACTTTTAATGAAAAGACCGCTAGTAGATCAGATGCTTCTTTCAATAGTGTTTCTCTATCCAATATTTATAGTTTTAGTTGAGAAATAAGTTGCCAAAATTTTCAATAAAATATCAGGACTTAGTGCTTAGCTTTGCGAAACATACTCACAATTGCCTTTTTGAAGGCTATCATAAACTTCACTGATCGAGCCACCGGATAACATTGAGATTAAAATCAGTTTATTAAAGTATTCACATTCCTACAGCTCATTCAAAGTGCTGAAATGAAGTACATCTACTCTGTAATCTACAACAGAAAGCAAAAAGGCTTGCCTCTTATGAGAAAATGCCTTTGCTGGTAAGTTTTAGATTCTCAAATATACAGTGACAAATTATTTCATCCTATACCACAAAGTGGTAATTTCTAGGGATATTTAAAATAGTGTAAACACCTTTTAATTTGGTTACCTAATTACAGATACCTCTTGATGAAAGCTCAGTGACATGTCAGTGAAGTCCGGATAGATTAAGAAACCCACACTAGATGCCAACTCCCAAAAAAAGGGATTTTTTTTGAAACAATATTACACGATAATCAATATGGCCGTTGCTTGTTGAATCGCAGCAATAGTGTTTAAAATATTCCTTTTTATCAAAAATCATGTTACACAACTGATTTTTTTATAAAATCCAGGTAACTATCTGCCAGGTCAGTTTTCATTTCTATCCATAATGGTAAATGATCGCTCATCTGGTAAGACCGGAAGTCGGTAAATTTATTTTTCGTAAGTTTTTTCCCATAATGCGCATTGATTCTGTCTGCGTAAAGATCAAAATTATTAAATACGGTATCATAGTAATTATATACACCGGCTTTACTAAATTTAATGTTGTTGTACTTGCTATAATATAATATTTGATCATATATTTTACTTTGTAATTGATTGCTGCCTGGAAGATTTCCATTAAGTATTGAATCAGGTATCGCAAATTTAGCAGAAGTAGCAGCTTTGTAAGTAGCAGCCTTGGTATCTTCAATGTTAAAATCTCCCAAGATAAACATATTGTCTGCTTCATTTTTTCCTTTCTCATTAACATAATTCTTGGAGAAATATTCTACAATGCTTGCTATCTCTTCTACTCTTTTTTTATATTTCGCTCCTGTCTTTGCATCATCTCCATAATAAATATGGACAGTTGCAATATCGAATTTTATCCAGCCAGCCTGGAACCTTATAATATAAGGTGCACGGGCAAACTGATCTACTGGTTTATTTGGTTTCGGCAACACAACCTGTCCTGCAATATTTTTAAAATCTACGGTTCTCTTATCGTATAAAAAAGCCAGCCTTTCGCTGTTGCCCGATTTACCTTGCGTAACTATGCTTATATGAACGCCATAATTGTCGCCAAGAATACTAAGCATCTGGTCAAACTCTTTCATATCTGTTCTCACTTCCTGTATAGCAATCAGATCAAACCTTGAAATTATTTCAGCTATATAATACAGTGATTCAGGCATACGACCATTATACTTTGTATTGCCAAATTCGCGGATATTCCAAGTGCCTAGTATAAGGTTCCCTCGCAGTCTTTTTTCGGGAATTCCGTTGTCTAAAGAAGCTCTAAGTTTTAAAATATTATCTATAACGGTATCTCTGTGACCCTTATCTTCTATAAATAAAATTGATTTGTTTTTGGGACGCAAGTAGTAATAATTCATGGCATCGTTTTGGTTTTATTTAAAGTAATATTATGTAATAATAAAATATTATTTTCTTATTTGCAAGTATGTTGTCAAATAATTATTTAAAAAAATAACCATTTAGATTTTATTACATTCAAGCCTATTTATTACAAATGAATCCCTCCGCCATTCCAAAAGTCCGTTGCAACCCAAATTTCATAATGATATAACCATTCAGACGCCCAGGGAATAATTGTTTTAGCAATTAGTTTTTTACCATTCCATTCTTTTCCATTCGGATAATAAAGACACAATTGCTTTTTTTCTTCTGAATAAACATGAGGCAATTTGTTTCCTTGTGGGATGGATAATTCTGGCTGTAAAACAAATACTTTGGGATTCTTGCCTTTTTCATATACTAGCCTTAGTTGATAAGTATTACTTAATGGTGAAGGTGTTATATACCCTTTCCATATAAGCCGTTTACTACTGATGGTTATATAACTATCTCTAAACATTAATTGTAGAGCATTTTGTTGAATATACATTGGTATGTTACTTTTAATCATTTTTTCCGTAAAAATTATGGGCAGGTACTATAGAGCCTCCAATTGAATTTAATATTCCTGTTCCTGATGCCATCATTAATCCTCCTTTTTCACGTTGTTCTTTCAATCTTATACCAAGGTTATTTAATGATTCGTTAATGATATTTTCACCGAAAAGTGGCTTCAGTAATCCTCCTATTTCATACAATCCCCTTTTCTGTGCGGCTACTGTTAAATCAATTTTAACTTGTGATAACCATTCTCTGAATTTTTTTTCTCTTATTGGATATTCTCTCCATTTATCAGCAAAGTTTTCATGTGGATTTACGGGATTTGTAACCCATCTAATGCCATTGCGATTTTGAATATAGTCAGGCATCCTATCAATCAGTCCGATTAACGCATCATAAAGATTATCCTCATTCAGGTATGCATGTGCTGAAAGAGTAGTAATGATAATGGATACTGGCTTATCCTCCTCATCATCAAATCGCATATCACGATGACGTTTTAAAATTTGAATGGCAAGTTGCAAAGGCGTTTTCACTTTATAGTCAGGCACTTCATCCATTTTAATTTTAAGGCTTTCTGCCAGTAACTGTCTTCTTAGGTTATACTGCACTTTCATTCGTTCTATAAACCACAGGGCATAACCTTCTGGATTACTCTTTGGCCAATCCGTTGCATAATTCCAGTGTTTATTATCTGTTATGCTTATGGCATGCTTTGCCCATTCTGATGGAACTCCTAAAACAATAAGCCATAAATATTCATCTGGAATTGCCGGAACAATATCCAAATGAAACTTAGTAGATTCAGCATACTTCAATCTCCAGCAACGCCTTCTTTCTGTATCCAACATTCTTTTGTAATCATCGTTTTCTTTCAGACGATCCCCTACCATTTTTTTTAATGCCTGCTGGGTAATAAGGTGTTTGTGAATGCTCAAACGGCAGGTTAAATCAATGTCATATTCCTCATTTTCTTTCAGCGGCTTTATCACAGTACCCAACCTGAAAGAGCCTTGCGGTAGTATAACAGGATTATATTTTGCCAATGATGAACCTTCTTTGGATAGCCACTTGCCAACAGCTTCATATCTGTCTTTAGCTAATTGAAATTGAGAATCTGTTAAATCAAGTACTCCGGCTATTTCTTCTAGGAGTGTACTGTATTGTTGTTTTTGTTCTAAGGTTAACATAAAGTAAAATTTATTGATGTTTTATTGTTAATGCTTTTTCAAAACCTCCGTTTGCAGTATTCTGGTCATATATCATCATAGGCATATCTGCTTTTGGCATCCATATTCTTCCCATCTCAACAGAAGCCGATACCGGCATAGCAGGAAAAATATGTAGCTCAGTTTTCTGTCCGTGGGTAGCTTTAATATCATTTAATAGCTGACGCATGATTTTTCTGAACTCAGATAACTGCTGCCTGCTTTGCATAAAATCGTTATAGGGCTTATCTATTGTAACTTTCCAGATAGAGGTGTTAGGTCCAAGAACAGCATTTATTCTGTCATTAGTTATATAAGCACTTAATGAAATATTCAGTGCAACTATTTTTTCTGTTGTTGAAGGTCTTGCAATAGTGTAATTAAAGTCATCCGGATGTTGCTGCCATTTCCATGTTTGTGGCTCACGGTGCAATTGATAAATTTCAGCAGGATAAATATCTGATAGCAAGGTGCCCAGCTTTACTAATAAAGGAATTGGAGCTAATCCAAACAATGAAGTATGTCTTATATCTCCTTGTGATAAACGTGGAGAAACATATTTTGTGAATTGGGTAACCAGGTGTTCTTCCTCCAATTGCCAGTACAGTGCTGTTTTATCGGTAATCGAACTGTGTTTCAGCCCTAACTCAATAGCCCTGTTTGAAGCTGGAAAAAACTCAGGCACAAGCGTATTGCTGGAAGTTTTGTATGTCAAATGGGAACTTTGATTACCAATATTAGCTCCGTAAAGTAGTATTTCACTTTGCTTCTCCGATTGAATGCCAGTTAATAATTCAATCCTCTTTTCATGCTTACTTTTCATCTCATGTAAGCGAGGGACAGGATGTCCTTTCACATCTCCTTTATCAATTAATCGATGATGTTTATCACATAACAACATCAAATTTGAAATATTATCCCTTAATTTTTCTGATAAATCTTTATCCCCCCTTGGGCCATCTGAACTATCAGCGATAATATGAGCAACGTAAGCAGTGTTAAATTCTGTATGGGTTATAGTGTCTTGCCATAAAAGTTCATTGCATCCATCATATTCACATCTCCCTGCAGCCTTACCCCATAATAGAAATTTAGTTATTTCAGCTACCCTAGTTTTAGACATAAAACAATTTTAGAGTACAAAGAAATGACTGAATGGCGAACTGTATTTTCGCCATTAAATATTCTCTAAATTTATTTTAATACTGTCCTAAACCATGTTCAAGCATCGTAGCAATATGTTTTGCAATAGCCAAAGGAGTAACAACTCTAATTTCTGGAGTTTTGCTAAGTATATATTCGTACAGTTCATATGAGGGAATTACTTCAATACTAATACGTAAGCCTTTAGAAGTTTCTTTAATTATTTCTTGTGTTGAATGAATTGGCAGTGATTTAACATAGGGAGCCTCTCTTGTCGAAAACTCTAAAACTATTTTCTTAACAGATTCATTTGGAGTTGTTATACCGAAAGAATGTTTAAAATATTTTGCATGGTCAAAATTTGACGCTTTTTGAAATCCACTTATACTTAACTCAAGGGAAGTAATTCTATCTAAGGCAAAAGTAGAAACGGTGTTTTTCCCCGCAAGAGATCCTAGAACATACCATCTGTTTTTATACTCTTTTAAGAGGTATGGAGACAAATCCCTTTTCTTTTTTGCTAAATCCCCAAACTTTTGATAATCAAAAGCAATACAACTAGTCTCATCAATTGCCTGAATAATCATTGTTAAATATTCATTGTTGAAAGAATTAACTATGGTATCCGTCTGCACTATTAATTCTGGATTTGTTTCCTTTTTCAATGAATGCTTAATACTAACACCATCAACAATTTTTTGGATTGCATTAGAAAAATCTTTAAACACACCATACTCACTATAAATTTTCAAACAAGAAGCATAAAACTTCAAAGCGTTTATATCATGTGCGTTCAAGGCAAAATTCAAAATGGAATAATCTCTATCTGTATAACGGTATGCTTTATTTTTACTATCGTATTCTATTGGGGCATTAAATGCTAATCTTGTATCTTCTTTCATAGCTTTGATATCCATCTGAATAGTTCGCACATCAACAGATTCTAAAAGCTCTTCTTCAATAATCTTTTGAAGTTTATTTGACTTTACCCATAAATTATTTCTTAGCGCTGAATCTATAATTCTAAGCCTAAAAAATTGATTTTTTGATTTTGGCATACATAATTTATTTGCACCATTGATACCATGCTTCCCATAACATAACCATTGCGAATGTATCTAATTCACAATATCTTAAGAGTGCTTTCGAAATCCTTTCAGACTCTTCATCACTCATCTCCGTAAACTGCATCCTGGCATAAGCAATCATAGCTGCTCCGCCATCTGCAATTCCTGAATTATCATCAGTGATTAATGTATCAAAAAGTTCATTTTCATAACCTTCATTAATAGTTGGCAATAGTTTGTACGGATTAACTACATTTTCATTTTCAAAAACAATCCATGAATGATTTGTATAGTTTTTGCTTACTATTTCATTACCGTAAATTGGTTTAGAATATTTTGCTTTTAAAAAATCACTTGAATTCAATATAGCAGGCAAAACATATTTTAAAGAATTCGAACCTTCCATATATGGACTATAATAATATTTTTTTACCAGTTCTAATAAGTCAATCATATTTCTTCCACCTTCCCACTTTTCAACACTATCGTCCTTTGATTTTGTAATAGTTTTAATCCAATCACAAAGCTCTCCTTTATCTGGTTCGGAGGATTCCTGCAATTGAACATATATAGCATTTAGTATACTATTCTCATGAGTAGCATAACGAAAAATACTCCCAGTATCTTTTTCTAATGCTTTTCTTAATTCACGAATAAATTCAAAATTTGGAAATTTACCTCTATCAGTATTTATCCACTCATTACTATGTTCTATTGTTCCATTCCTGTAAACGGTATGATGGGAAAACTGAAAGGCTATTTGTTCGTAGGGTCTTCTCCCTTGATTAAAAGGAATAGCGACTGCACTAGTTTCAAAGTCTATAAAATGAAGTGGGTAATTCCATTTTGACATTTCAGACTTTAATCCATCTTTATCTATATAATTAGAAATATCATTACTTGTAGTTTTTTCAACTTGCAAAAATTGTCTGTCAATTCTTGACAATCCAATAGTTGGTTTGGATTTAGATTTACCTTCTAATTCTTCTCTAGACACCTGTTCCATAAAATATTTGCCTGACTTCATCAGATCATCCTTTCTTCTGAAGTCCCAAATATCAATAATTAGTGGTTTTTCAAAATCGGACTCTTTAAATGACAGTGCCTCAGTCCAACATTCATGAAAACCAGATTTATATCCTTGCTTGATTTCTTCTTTACTGGCTTTATACTCACATGATTTACACTTACCGAGGATTTCTGGTTTTATTTTCTTATCATTTTGATAGTTTTCTGCATAATTATCCACCATTACTTTGAAGTTATCAAATTCTTCATTCGGTAGTAATTCCCCATTAATTATCCTATCAACGATTTCATCAACATTTACTTCAGTAAGAATTCTATTTCCTATAGTCATTGGGTCCTTTATTTCCTTTACTCGAATTTTTGTTCTATTACCCTCTTTGTAAAGTAAAAACAATTGATTAAGCCCATCAACACTTGACGTTGTGCTTTTATCAGTCAGACATAAGTAAGCAGAAACATTTAACTTAGTACATACATTTACTACAACATATTTTTGAAATGCTATATCGTAAATGTAAGGTTGCCATTCTTTCAAAAGCCCTCCTTTTACTCCAATAAATTTATCAGAATGTGGATCGTATGATTTTGATTTTACTTCTATCAATTGAAGATTATCTCCTTTTTTGATAACAATATCGGCACGAACAAAAAGATTATTGTATCTAAAAGCAGCTTCAAAAAGTATGACATTCTCATTTTGCAATAATTCTTGAGTAATTTCTAATGCTTCATTATGGTCAATCTGGTCTATATTTATTCCTGATGGGTAATATAGCTTGGCTAATTCTCCAACCTGAAAGCCTCCTTCGGCTAAAGCCATGAGAAACCCATCTTCCAATTTTGTATCCTTATATTCCTTTTTCCCTGTATAGAATAGTTTTGTAGGGCATTCAAGTGCCAGTTTAAACCTTGACTTTGTTAAATATCTTTCCATACTTTTTAATTTAAAAAAACATAAAATAAAAACCCACATTGCCCTCTTGTAGAACTTTTAATAATCGTCCATACTTCGATACATTTATCCCTATTATAAATGACCAAGTTATCACAAATTAACATTACACAAACTTACAATATCTTTTTTAGATTAACTATACCACAACTAGGTAATTGTAATGGCATTAATGGAAGGTTCTTCAAATTAGAAACCGTCTGACAATATATTATAATAGCTAATATCGAAATCTGTTAATAACAATAATACAAACTGCCTATAAAACGTGATATTATAACTTGGTAAATTTGCATGTTAAATGTTCTCCCAAACAATTAAATATTGATTGATAGCAAATGAATTTTATTACGTGTAATTAATGTGAAACTTATCAAGTCAAATGCAAATAATTATATGCTTTGCTATATAAATTGATACGCATTGATTTGTATTGATACGTAAGGAAGTATCCCGAGTTTATGTTGCTTGGCTATTAATAATTGGGAAGTATTATATTAATATGGAGAAGGTATTGGTAATTGATTTTGCTGTTTCTTCTTTTTGTTTTTTTCATGTATTACAATACAGGTTATAATAACACCAGTGCCCAACAGCAACCAAACCCAGTTTTTCTTAATAAATATTCCCGCCTTTTCCGGAAAAGAAGGTTCAACGAACACTTTATCACATAAGTCCAATGACGGAGTATTTGGCTTAATTTCTACTGCGGGGAGCTGACCACCCGGCTCCATTAAAGTATTATTAATAGAACCAGGAATCGTATGTGCTTGTAAAAGCATTGTTGGTATTTTTTTGAAATACATTTCATCAAGCGTTAATGGCCTTGTTTGTGTTTCCATATTTATTGTATTGATTTTCTGAGATGAATGATAAAGGTCTTTTTTTGTGTATCATTAACTTCAATCCCGTAGTTGTAATTCCACTCTATTTCATTACCACTATGAGTATTTATGGATCTGTCTGTGTAAATGCCAAAGTTGTAAAGTTCATATTGCAGTAATTGTATACTAAATGCTGTTCGATCATTTGCTGCAAGACTTGAGTGAATCTTTTTAAGGATTTCCTGATTATGATAAAGCTTTTTTCCAAGAAGTTTTAACGGTTGTTCCTTTAAGGTTCGTAAGTCGTTATTAAAATCAATTCTATGCTGCGGCCTGCAAAAGTCTTGTCTCTTGTCAGTGGGAATGAAACTTATATTACAATCTGGCTTTTTGCAATTCCGTGGAGCATAGATACGATTTGATTGTCGTTTTGGTTGAAGAGGTAGATTTTGCATAATGTATATATTTATACTTTTTTATCAATTTTGGTATAAAGTTATACAATTTAAGATATATTTGTACTATGGAAACGCAAAAATTTAAATTTGACGATCTGGATTCCTCGTGGATGGAGGATCAAATAGTGAAAAATCCTCTGCAGTTTTTTGCTTTCCTGGATGGTTTATTGGAACCGATATTCTCTGTTGGCCAAATTGGAATATCCAGACAAGAACTCCAATACTGGCGTAAAAATGGATTGCTTGAATCTGTGCAAAAAAATGAAGGCCGCAGTTGGGTAAAGGTTTCGTTTCTTGATTATTGCTGGCTTAAATTAATATCTGAAATGCGTAAGCTATCTATACCAATTGACCACATCAAAAAAGTAAAAGAAATATTGTTTTCAACTGACCCAGAAGCTTTTAATAATCAATCCCAACCAGAATTGGAAAAACTTAAAAATTCAAAAGAAATTGATCCTCTTACTATCGAGCTTCTTCAAGATATAGAAAACGATCCGGAGATGTATAAAGAAGCATTTAAACATACAAATTATTTTTTTATCATTTTGCTTGACCTTATACGAAAAAATAATCCTGCCTCAATAATTATAGATAGAAATGGAAACTGTAGTTTATTGTTATTAAATGAAACTATAACAGTAGATTATCTTCCAGAAATAATTTCATTGTTTGAAGAATCTTTTACCGCTATCAGGCTTAACAACTTATTAAATGAATTTTATAAAAATCCTAGAATTAAAGAAACACATATAAAAGACATATTCCGGTTAACTGATAAGGAAACTAAAATACTTGAGCTATTAAAAAAGAAAGGTGTTAAAGAGGTCCGTGTGCGGCTGGGAGATAATGGCAAGGGAGTTGTAATGATAGAGGTAGTTGAAGAAAAGAATATTAACTTAATGAAAGAAAAAATACAGGCCATACTGGATAAGGAAAAAGTACAAAATATCAGAATTTCCAATTTTGAAGGCAACCTGCTCTTATACGAAGAAACAACAAAAATGAAATTTTAAAAAAAATGTACTGGACAAACCAGGCATATTCTTAATACGGAAGTAATACGGAACAAATCCGGTTTCATCCACAATCCTTAATTTTTATGGATAGTGGAATATTAAAAAAAGAAAATAATGATGTAGAACAAAATATTACCACAAATGAGACAGACGCTGCCATTGATGCACAAATTGAACTACTGGCTTCTGTTATCATCGAAATTCTACTAAAAGACATAAGTTAAAGCATTCAATATGGCACAGCATCACATGCAGAGCAACAAAGAAAAAGAAATTCAGACAATACTTGCCGGTCATTTCTCAAAAGACAGAGGGAAAATAGTCAGGAGATCTGGGAATATCTCGATAAGTTACAATCGTGTTTCTTCAAAAGATCAAATGGAGAACGGCAACAGTCTTTCCTGGCAAAATGAACAGATGGACCTTTTTGCTTTTAAAAACAACTATCAACTAAAAGGAAGGTATGGAGGAACTTTCGAATCTGCGAAAACGGATGAAAGAAAAGAATTCCAGCGAATGCTTGCGGAAATAAAAAAAGATCATTCCATTGCCAATGTTTTGGTTTATAGTTATGACCGGTTTTCCCGCTCTGGTGCTAATGGCATCTTTTTATTGGAGAATCTTCGCAAACTCGGTGTACGTATAATAGCAATAACGCAGGAAGTTGATTCATTTACGCCAACCGGCATGTTTCAGGAAAATCTCTATATGCTTATCAGTAAGCTCGATAATGATATGAGGAAGGATAAATGCATGGCTGGCACTAAATCTATCCTTAAAAAGGGATACTGGCCTTATAGCACCCCTTTTGGCTACAATAACCTCAATAAGTTTGCAACGGCTGATAAGCACGAATATGTTATTAATTCTGACGGACTTGTATTACGTCAGGCTTTTAAATGGAAGGCAGAAGGAAAATATAGTAATCAGGAAATCCTTGACAGACTGCGAACAAAAGGGTTAAAATTTTCACTTAGAAATCTGTGTAGGGTGTTCTCAAATGTATTCTATTGCGGGTATGTCAAAAGTTCTTTGCTGCCTGGTGAACTTACTAAAGGGAAGCACCCTGCACTTATTGATGAAGACCTTTTTATCAAAGCAAATAATATCACACAGCAAAATCCCAGGTCCGGGGTTCCCAAAATGTACAGAACGGATGCTTTACCGTTAAAAGTGTTTGTAAAAGACGAAACCAGCCTAAGCCCTTTCACCGGATATCACAACAAATCAAAAGATTTGTATTACTATAAAGCCCGGGATAAAGGGGTAGGAATTAATGTTTCAGCCACATTTCTGAATAATAAGTTTGCTGAACACCTGAAACAGTTTGAATATAAAGTAGAATATAAACCAAAATTAAAAGCAGCGTTAATGAAAGGGCTTGATGAAAAGCTGCAGGAAAAGATTGCCAATAAAAAACAGGATAGTAAAAGAATTACAGAACTGCAGGGCCAAATTGACAAATTGGAAGAACGGTTTGTCTTAAATGAAATTTCAAAGGAACAATTTGAAAAATTCACACAGAAATTTGAGTTGGAAAAGAGTTCATTAGTGGATGAAAAAGATAAAAGCCTGTTGATCAGTTCGAACCTTGAAAAAGCGGTAGAAAAAGGGCTAAATATCGTTCAAAACATCAGTGAAATATGGTGTTCCAGCGATTATGCAAAGAAACAAACATTACAATATTTGATCTTTCCCGAAGGAATTCTATATAATAAGCAAAACGATACAGTTCGAACCACTAAAATAAACTTTCTCTTCAACTCAATCGCTTACCTGTCAGGGCTTTCAGCCGAAAATAAAAAAGACAACCTTTTGCAAGATTGTCTTTTTGGAAGTAATGTCGGGATGGCAAGATTCGAACTTGCGACCTCCTGGTCCCAAACCAGGCGCGATAACCGGGCTACGCTACATCCCGAACTTAAAAATATTTGATGGGTTTATTGGGAACACCCGATCAATGAAAAAACTTATAAGAACTCTTGCGGAGAGGGTGGGATTCGAACCCACGGTACAGTTTAACCCGTACGACGATTTAGCAAACCGTTCCTTTCGGCCACTCAGGCACCTCTCCTAACCTGCCCTTATTTTGTAAGGGGTGGCAAAAATACAATTCAAAGTGTTATAAGCCAAAACTAAATAGAAAATATGTACAAATAATCACGGAAAAATTTATACCCTTAAATAAACAAGAGTATCACAAAGGCTTTCAGGATAAATTGTGGCCAACAATTGATTAAAAATATATCTGCTACCAATAAAAAAGAGAATGAAATCAATCATTCTCTTCAAATATGTATTCTCCAGAGTTCCCCCTTTAGGGGGCGGAGGGGGTTTTTACATGGCCGCTAAATGCACTTTTTGCTGAAGCTCCAGTACACTTTCTTTAAATAAACTATCGGTATCCATCAAATCCTTTACCGTTTGGCAACTGTGAATTACAGTGGTATGATCTCTTCCGCCAAAATGCTCGCCAATTGTTTTTAATGAATTTTTAGTAAATGCCTTGGCCAGGAACATAGTTATCTGCCTTGCCTGCACAATTTCACGCTTGCGTGTTTTTTGAAGCAGCTTATCGTAAGGCACATCAAAATATTCACATACCATTTTTTGAATAGCATCAATGGTTATCTCCTTACTGGATGATTTTACAAAGTTTCTAAGTACTTTCTTTGCCAATTCGAGGTCAATTTCTCTCTTATTTAGCGAAGATTGTGCCAATAATGATATTAAAGCGCCTTCCAGCTCACGAACATTGCTGTTAATATTATAAGCAATATATTTTACCACTTCGGGGGGCATCTCCAACCCGTCATTCTTCATCTTCTTTTCAAGTATCTCAATCTTGGTATCATAATCCGGCACCTGCAAATCGGCACTAAGCCCCCAACGGAACCTGCTAAGCAGCCTTTCCTGCACACCTTCCAGGTCTTTTGGTGGCTTATCGCTGGTTAATATTAATTGCTTGCCGCTTTGGTGTAAATGATTGAAAATAGAGAAAAATGCATCCTGCGATTTTTCGGCACGGTTAAAAAACTGCACATCATCAATGATCAACACATCTATCAGCTGATAAAAATGTATAAAATCGTTGATGGCACCATTACGGCCATGATCTATAAATTGGTTGATGAATTTTTCGGAACTTACATATAGTACCACCTTATTGGCATGAAGCCTTTTTACCTCATTACCTATTGCCTGGGCCAAATGCGTTTTACCCAAACCAACACCACCATATATAACTAAAGGATTAAAAGAGGTA
This sequence comes from uncultured Chitinophagaceae bacterium, assembly GCA_963715585.1. GTDB lineage: Bacteria > Bacteroidota > Bacteroidia > Chitinophagales > Chitinophagaceae > Ferruginibacter. Next base: position 3,183,079 of record OY970254.1, read on the forward strand.
GTGCCTGGTTTTTCTGCAACGGTTTTACCAGCTCTTCTGGCTACTCTGTTGCAATCGCCTTCAATAAATGCTTCAAATGTATATGCATGATTTAACTGCGGGTCAATCTGCATTTTTTTAAGCCCCGGAATTACAAAGGGGTTTTTTACTGGATTATTTATGACAAGCGGAAAATCCATTTCGTTATTTGAATATGATTTGTAACCCTGCCCCGGCACATCAACGGTTTGTGGTTTATTTTTACTGTTTCCGCTGTCAACCATTATTCTATATTCCAGTCTTGCCTCTTTTCCTAATTCTCTCTTTAATGTTTTTGCCAGCAACGAAACATAATGCTCTTCAAGGTACTCATAAAAAAACTGACTTGGCACCTGTATGGTTAAAATTTTTTCTTTTAACGCAACGGGTTTAATGGGTTCAAACCATGTTTTGAAATGCTGCCATTCTACAATGTCTTTGATGATCTCTAAACAGTTAATCCATACTTTTTCAAAAGCTTTCTCCATTAGTTCCTTAGCAATTTATATATCGAGTTAAGAATTGTTTCTTTTGGTGCTTGCCGGTTAGATTTTAATTTTAGAGTAAACCGAAAAAAAAATCTGGCAGGACAGCGAATATCGAATAAAATGTTGAAAAAAAAATTTTTTATTCATTTGTTTTTTTCTAAGGAATCACAGTATGCGTTTTTGAACCTGCTTCCTCTTCTGCCACAAAAAACCCGGCCTGCTACTACGCAAAAAATACACATGCCCAACCAGCCTGATTTACAGCTAAATCTGCCCCGCAATTGAATTACTATTTACCGCTCTTTCTCAAAAAATCAGTTTAACCGTCTCAAAAATATAGCCCAGGTTCGCCGGTTTTTTTTTGTTCCCGAAATGTCACTTATCTTATTATTGCCATATTAAATTGGGGAGAAGTAATATTTTCCGGCTTCTGTTTATTTTAAAATCTCAGCGAATTAATTTCCAGCAGGCATTTATTAAAGAGTACTGACATCTTCAGGGTTGGGGATTATTATTTTGGTTCTCAAAAAAAAAGATTCTTAAAACAGTATACACCTTTTATGTGAATCATTTTATTGAATGAACATGCTGCAATAAATTTTCAAAAATGTTGCTACTGAAAAAATATTTTTTAGAAACAACCTCAAGGCAAAATTTTTTGTCAAAAAAAGATCAATTCAATGCGTTACAACATTTACAGGTAAGGTATTGTTTTTTTAGAAGAAGAAAGAATTAAAGGAAAAATAATAATCAGAAAAAATATATTTACTTTTGATTTCCTAAATATTTTATATGAGTTATGAATTAACCGGCAAACTGGTTGCCAAATACGATACCGTACAACGTACAGAAACTTTTAAAACAAGGGAATTTGCGGTTGAAAAAACGGAAGATATTAATGGGCGCACCATTACCAATTACGCCAAGTTTCAGTGCGTACAGGATAAAACCTCCATTATTGACCGGGTAAACATTGGCGATGAGATAAAAGTGTACTTCAACATAAAGGGCAGCAAGTGGGAAAAAGACGGCAAGGTTAACTATATAACCAATTTAGATGCCTGGAGAATTGAGCAGATTCTGCAAACCAGTGCCGGTTCAAAAAATGACAGCGAATACCTGGAGCCACTGGATACTTTTTCGGCAACACCACCAGATGCGGTGGATGATTTACCGTTTTAAATCGCAGATTTAAAAGATTTACTGATTTCGCAGATATACAAATAAGTTTTTAGGATAACTACCTAACACGATGCAACAAAAAATCTCCCTTAAGCTACTGCCTTCAGAAGCAGTTGATGAATCAGCTGTAAAAAGACTGATTGCCAACAATACAGGCAAAAAAACAAGTTCAGTTTCCGGTTACCACATTCTTAAACAATCCATTGATGCCAGGGCAAAAACCATTTGGGTTAATTTAACTGTGCAGGCATTTATTGATGAACCTTTTGAACAAAGGGATACGCAATCTTTTAATTTTAAAGATGTAAGCAAAGCAGAGAAGAAAGTGGTTATTATTGGAGCAGGCCCGGCAGGTTTGTTTGCTGCATTGCATTTATTGGAACAGGGAATTAAACCCATTATTTTAGAAAGAGGCAAAGATGTGCGAAGCAGAAGAAGGGATTTAGCCATATTAAATAAAGAGGGTATCATAAATGGCGAAAGCAATTATTGTTTTGGCGAAGGCGGCGCCGGCACTTACAGCGATGGTAAACTATATACCCGCAGCAACAAACGTGGCGATATTGACCGCATACTAAATCTCTTTGTACAATTTGGTGCAGAAGAAACCATCCTATACCAGTCGCACCCGCACATTGGCACCAACAAACTGCCGCAGATAATAACTGCCATGCGGCAACAGATAACCGATTGCGGTGGCGAATTTTTATTTGAAAAGAAAGTAGTTGATTTTATTGTTCAGGATCAAAAAATAAGATCAGTGAAAACTGCTGACGGAAATTCATTTGAAGCTGATGCTTTTATTTTAGCAACCGGCCACAGTGCCCGTGATATTTTTGAGCTGCTGCACCAAAAACAAATTTTAATTGAAGCCAAAGGCTTTGCACTGGGTGTAAGAATTGAACATCCGCAGCAATTAATTGACAGTATTCAATATCATTGCCCGGTAAGGGGTGCTTATCTACCGCCAGCATCATATTCTTTGGTTAAACAGGTAAACGAACGTGGTGTATTTTCTTTTTGTATGTGCCCTGGCGGCATTATTGCTCCTGCAGCTACGGCAGCAGGCGAACTGGTGGTGAATGGATGGAGCCCCTCTAAAAGAAACAACCCCTATGCAAACAGTGGTATGGTGGTACAGGTTGAATTGGAAGATGTGATTCAAAAATCAAAAATTAAAAATGATGCTTTAGCCATGATGCGCTTTCAGCAAATGGTAGAACAAAATTGTTTTAATGCCGGCGGCGGAAAATTTGTTGCACCGGCGCAGCGCATGGCCGATTTCAGCAATGGCATTACCTCTTCCTCCTTACCCGGCTGTTCTTATCAGCCCGGCCTTCAATCTGTACATTTAAAAGAAGTATTACCAGCTTTTGTTTACCAGGCACTGGCCAAAGGTTTTATTGAATTTGGTAAAAAAATGCCCGGGTATTTCACCAACGATGCGATAGTTGTTGCCACCGAAAGCCGTACTTCATCGCCGGTGCGTATTCCCCGCAATAATGATACACTCACTCATCCACAATTAAATAATTTTTACCCCTGTGGTGAAGGTGCCGGGTATGCCGGAGGTATTGTAAGTGCAGCCATGGATGGAGAAAGAGTAGCCGGCCAGGTTGCAATTTGTGCAACATAAATATCTCCCTCTCTATTACCGTATCTTTAATGCCATTGTATTTACCGTTTGTAAAATACGCACTGCTTTAAAAATTTCATTTCGTTTATTTTGAAAACCATTTACATTTGACCATTAAACATACCTGTTGATGAATATTTTAGAATTACAAAACCTTAAAAAATATTTTGCCACGCAAAAAGCGGTGGACGATATCAGCTTTAACATTGCGCAGGGCGACATATTTGGATTGCTTGGCCCCAATGGTGCCGGCAAAACCACACTGCTGCGGATGATCACCGGCATTTTTTATCCTGATAGCGGTGAAGTTATTTTTAATGGCCGAAAATTTGACCCCATTAACGACACAGCCTATATAGGTTATATGCCCGAAGAAAGAGGACTGTATAAAAAGATGAAAATAGGTGAACAGGCTGTTTACCTGGCTCAGCTAAAAGGGCTTTCCAAGGCAGATGCCATGAGTAAAATAAAAGCCTGGTTTGTGAAATTTGAAATGGAAAGCTGGTGGAATAAAAAAGTGGAAGACCTGAGCAAGGGAATGAGCCAGAAATTACAATTTGTAACCACCGTTTTGCATGAACCCAAACTGATTATTTTAGATGAACCATTCAGCGGCTTAGACCCCGTTAATGCCAATTTAATAAAGGATGAAATTTTTAACCTGGCGCAAAAAGGCAGCACCATTATTTTCAGCACACACCGTATGGAACAGGTTGAAGAGATATGCAACCACATTGTACTGGTAAATAAAGGAAAGAAAATACTGGATGGTACCGTAAAGGAAGTAAAGAATGAATTTAAAGAAAATATGTATCGTATTGGTGCAACTATTTTACCCGAAGACATACAGCATCCTGCATTTGAAGTAATTAAGCACAACCCCGATGAGTTATTGCTGAAACTGGCGCCGGGTACCAAAACAAATGATGTACTGCAGTACTTTATTTCTAAAAATATAACGGTTAATACTTTCAGCGAAGTGTTCCCATCCCTCAACGAAATATTTATTAAACTGGTAGAAGGCACCAAAAATGCACGCCAGTTCCAGGAAATTTAATCAACTTATAATTTACCCAACATGAATAAGATCTGGCTCATAATAAAACGTGAATACGTTACCAGGGTTCGCAATAAAACTTTTTTACTATCTACTTTTTTACTGCCGCTGATGATTGTATTATTTATTGCAGGCAGTATTTTTTTATCTGTAAAATCTGAAGAAAAAAGTAAGAGGATCGCTTTCGCTGACTCCTCTGAGTTTTTTAAGCCACTGCTTAAAAACGACAGTTCTAAACTGAACTTTGTTTTTGACATAACGATTGATACCCTAAACTATACAAAAAAAGGCTTTGATGGTTTTGTGTACCTGGATGACAGCGCCAATCATCATTTTGTTTTGCGTACGCCCAAAGCCGCATCGATGAGCACTATCAATTCCATTGAAAGCAAATTGAATGAGGCCTATCAGAATTACCAGTTGCAGAAATCGGGCATTGATAAAGCATATTTAGATTCACTTAGAAAAGCATCATCCAAATATTTTAGTGTAGATAATAAAGGAGATGATGATAAGATTGTAAATGCCGGTGTTAATTATGCCGTGGGTTTTGGAAGCGGTATTTTAATCTATATTACCATGTTTATTTTTGGCGCCATGGTTATGAGGGGTGTGATGGAAGAAAAAACAAACCGCATTGCAGAAGTGATGGTAAGCAGTGTAAAACCTTTTCAGCTGATGCTGGGTAAAATACTGGGCATTGGTGCAGTAGGTTTAACACAGTTGCTCTTATGGATCATCCTGATGTCGGCTTTATCGCTTGTTGCCACTGCATTTTTGCCCAGCGATATCATGAGCCAGGTGCAACAGATACAAAGTAATCCGGCAGTTGTAAATAACAATGCTGCACAGTTTAACGAAGCTGCTAAATTACTGGCTAATGTAAGCAGCCTTAACTGGCCGCTCATCATTGCCTGTTTTATTTTTTATTTTATTGGAGGCTATCTTTTTTATTCATCGCTGTTTGCAGCTGTTGGAAGTGTGGTAAATGAAGATCCGCAGGAGGCACAATCTTTAATGTTGCCGATTATGATGCCGATCATTTTTGGCTTTATAATCTTATCAAGCAATTTAAACTCGCCCGATAATGATGCCATGTTTTGGGGAAGTATGATTCCGTTTACCTCACCAATTGTAATGATGGGCAGAATTTCCACATCGCCACCCTGGTGGCAACTGGCATTGTCGATGGTATTACTGATTGGCGGCTTTTTATTTACAACCTGGATGGCAGGAAAAATTTACCGCACAGGTATTTTAATGTACGGTAAAAAAGCAAGCTGGAAAGAAATGCTTAAATGGACCTTCAGGAAATAAACAGTAATAAATTATTTTACAGGCTCTTCCTGCGGAACCAGTGAAGGTTCTTTTGGTTTAGAAGCTTTTTCAATGGCTTTGTTCAGTTCATCTGCCATGTATTTATTGATAACCTTCCAGCTAACCAGGAAAATACCGATGACCAGGCCCAAAAACACACCCATAACAACGTATGTTAAGGTTGATTTTTGAACCGTATCAAAAGGCCATTCGGGTTTATCCAGAATTTCGATGATAGGCGTTTCTTTCTGTAACCTGTATGCTGCCGATTCCCGGTTATTTACAGCATAATAATATTGCGACTGAACAGTTGCTTTATCCTGGGCCAGGTTAATTTTAGGCAGGTTATATCTTTTTAAACCTTCGTTTGTAAAAAAAGTACTTTCATCCAGTGCAATAGCACGTTTATCCAGTTGATTCAAAACCTGCAGCAAAGAATCGGCTTTTTTAACTGCAAATTCAAAATCGATCTGGGCCTTTTTCTTTTTCAGATCAATATAAAATTCTGAGAGTTTATCAATGTATATATAACTCACTTCCCTTACCAGCTCCGGACTGCTGTTGATCAAGTAAAGTTCCAGTATACCGGTTTTATTAATCTTGGCAGAAAATGCACCCTTCAATAAATTACTGGCGGTATTTATCTTCGACAGGCTGTCTTTTGGTGGATCAATAACAGTATTCTGCATAAAACCTGTATGCTTGTTATTCTCCTCAATCAAAAGTTCAGATACCATTTTGTTTTTCATAGATGGTATCCTCACCATGGCAACAGCTTCTCTGGTACGGCGGCTGTTGGCCAGTTCTACAATATTGATAGATGCATCACCCGTAAATGATTTTGTGCCTTCACCCAAACCTAAAAGACTACTGATGGTTGAACCAGGACTGGCATCGGCTGTGCCATTTAATGGAAAAACCGTGGATTTGGCAGTGTACATCAACACACTTTGCTTTGCCATATAATAGAAGAACCCGCCAAATGCTGCAGCAATGATAGCAATAAGCCAACTGTATTTTTTTAGCCGGCTGATGAGCTGTTTTATAAGTTCTATACTGTTCATGGCGTAACTGATGTTTTAAAAGAATTACCTCAATATATTAACAAGATATGCAGCAAGGGCAACCGGTATAGCTGATACCACAACCTGCAAAAGGGTATCTGTAATTTCGGCACCTTCGGGTCTTGACGGAACCGTTACGGTAGCACCTTCTTTCACCTTTGGATAAAAATGCATGAAGAAAAGATTTTTTGTTCTGCGGCTTTTTCCGTTTGCATAGGTTACATAAATTCTTTTTCGCCATGGCCTGATACCATAACCACCGGCCTTATCAATGTAATATCCAACACTGGTATGTTCTTTATCAAAAGTTAATTTTAATGGCGACTGTACAACACCTTTTACATTTACAAAAGGATTTATTTCAGGAATGAAGATCACATCACCTTCCTGCAACACAATATCATACTTGCTGTTTTTATATTTTAAGGCACGATACAGATCAATGCTTACAGGTTCTTTGGCAACTTCGGCAATACTGGTTTTAACAGAGTCTACAACAATACTTCCTAAAGAATCAGTTAAAGAAGCAACTTTGTTGGTTACATTTTCTCTGAAGTATTGTGTTTTTTTACGGTATAAAATGGCTCCTGTTAGATCTGCTTCTTCTTTTACACCACCTGCCCTGTCTATATAAGATGACAGCCTTTCAGACTTGCTTAATCTTGGATAAGGACCGGAATATTTAACCATTCCGTTAATTAAAATCAATTGCTGCAATTCAAATGTTGGATTCTTACGCACATACACCTGGTCATATGGTCTCAATTCAATTTTAGCCGATACACTGTCCAGATCAATATTGGGCGAAAGTTTTAAAGTTTTTAAAATAGTACGGGTTGGCTGCTGCATGCCCTTGGCAGAGTCTAAATCAACAACACTGGATATTTCAATTCTTCCATATTCTGCCGATTGTTTTAAACCACCTGATAAATACAGCAGGTCCTGCAAAGTCATACCGCCATACCTGTTTACTTTACCTTCTTTTCTTACCTCTCCAAAAATTTCAACATATTGTTTATCGGCAAACTGGTTGGTATTAAAAAGCAATACCTGGTCGTTGGCAAATAGCTCCACATTGTAAACACTGGCAGTATCATTGGTAGTAACACCAGTCAGGTTCACTTCAACCCTGCTGGCTTTAATATTGGTACTATCACCACCGCCCCTAAAAATAAAGGCCCTTGGTAAATAAGTATTCCGGGTAATTCCACCGGCCCTGTTTATCAGGTCAAACAATTTGTCGCCTTTCCTGGCTTCATACTGGCCTGGATACGAGATTTCACCCTTCATTTCAATCTTATTAAAAAGCCCCGGGTTTACCGCAATTACTTTTACAATATCTCCATCAACCAGTGGATAATCCTCATTCTTTAATCGGGTATCGTTTGTTGGGTTAATAATAGCTGTAGTATTTACATCCTGTATCACCTGTTTTTCCAATTCGGTACGGTAAACTTTTACGCCACTCGAAAATGCATCCCGTTCCAGACCTCCTGAATATTTCAACAGAGCCTTCATGCCCTCATCTTTTTTCAGCTGGTAAAACATGGGGCGTTTGAATTTACCTTCTGCTTTTACTTTTTTCTCCACTGTTTGTAAAATCACAAAATCATTATTATCCAGGTAAATATGTTTTCCAAAATCGCCGGTGGTTAAATATTTATAAACATCCAGTACATCAATAATTTTTCCGTTTCTTTTTATCTGTATTTCACGCAGGTTGGCTAAGTTGGTTGGTCCACCTGCCAATGCTATAACATTAAATGCATTGGTAAATGCCGAAACCGTTACCGGACCCTGGTTCTTAACTTCGCCGGCAACATTTACCGAAATGGTACGTGGCTGGCCTATTGAAACAGAAATATTGGTAGACGGCGGCACATAAGATTTAAACCGCCTGGTTAATAAAGACCTTACATTTTCAAAAGTGAGGCCCTGCAGATATATTTTACCAATACTGGTTGGAAAAATGGAACCATCTCTTGCAACTGTATAATCCAAAGTAGCTTCTGCGCCATTCCAGAGCGAAACTATGATCTGGTCATAAACACCAATCGGGTAATCAAGCGGCGGGGTCGATAATTCCGTAAGAGAAGCAACAATACCCGAACGAAACAGGTTCATTCCATAAGTATCTTCCGTAGGATTTAACGACTGAGGTGTCTTTTCTTTTACAAGACTGTCTTTTTCAATACGGTCTTTTAATTTTTTGTTAGCGTCTTCGCCTGTTTTTTTTGCTTCCCCGTTTTTATCTTTCAACATGTTATACAAGTCTGCAGGTGGCATTTGCGTTTTTGGCAATTCGGGCACATCCGGGCTGCTCGGATCCTTGGGATTTTGAGCGCTTGCTGTATCAACAAAAAAGAAAAAAACTATACTGAAAATAAAAACCGCTTTTTTAAATCCTGTAAAAACTTGCCCTTGGTTTAGTAACATGTGTTGGGGGGTTAATTTATTAATTTTTAACACTGCGCAAATATATATATTATTTTATAGGCTGCTTTAATGCAGCCTCATATTCTTTATACATCTCCTGCACAATTGCTGCTGCAGGTTTTATAGTTTTTATAATGGCACTCACCTGCCCTATCTCCAGTTCTCCTTCTGAAAGGTTTCCTTCAAACATACCGAGTTTAGCCCTGCCTCTTCCTAATATCTTTTGCAGCTCTTCTGTTGATGCACCATTATTTTCAGCTTCCTGCACAAGTTTGAAAAAATCATTTTTCAATAACCTTACCGGGGTTAGTTGTTTTAATGCTAAATGTGTATCTCCTTCAGCAGAACTGATAACCAGGTTTTTAAAATTTTGATGAGATGAGGCTTCGTTACTTGCTACAAACCTGCTGCCTACCTGTACTCCATCTGCACCCAATACCATGGCTGCAAGCATTTGCCTGCCGGTTGCAATGCCACCTGCTGCCAGCACCGGAATATTTACTGCAGCACAAACAGCCGGTATCAAAACCATCGTAGTGGTTTCTTCTCTTCCATTATGCCCGCCGGCTTCAAAACCTTCGGCAACCACCGCATCGCAACCTGCATCCTGTGCCTTAAGGGCAAATTTGCTGCTGCTTACTACATGTACAACGGTTATGCCTTGTTGCTTTAATATTGATGTCCAGGTTTTTGGATTACCCGCTGATGTAAATACAATGGGCACTTTTTCGTCAATAATGATCTGAATATGCTTATCAATATCCGGATACAGCAGGGGCAGATTTACACCAAAAGGTTTTTGGGTAGCTGCCTTACATTTTTGAATATGTTCTCTTAAAACTTCGGGATACATACTTCCTGCACCAATAATACCCAATGCGCCGGCATTGCTTACCGCACTGGCAAGGCGCCAGCCACTGGCCCATATCATACCTGCCTGTACAATGGGATATTCTATATTAAACAGTTTTGTTACCCGGTTTTGCATAATTACGCATATAGCATTTTCAAATATCAGTTAAAATTACTTAACAAACAGAAAGTACTTTGAAACGCAAAGTAAATGATTTTATTTTACAAACACTAAAAAAAGGGGCTTAAAAATCTAAAATAAAATAATACAACCAGCTAATGCCTGGTGCAAATACTTGCAGGTGTTGATTATTATTTTTAAGTTTGAAAGAACTAAAACTACTTATTATGGACTTTGGACACATGGCACTTAGTGCATTAGCTGCAGCATTATCTACATTTATTGTTGGCTTTATCTGGTATAATCCAAAAGTATTTGGTAATGCCTGGATGAAGGCCGAAGGATTAACAGAAGAGCAGCTTAAAAAAGGAAATATGGCCAAAATTTTCGGGCTGTCATTTGTTTTCGCTTTCATTGCAAGCTTTATGATCATACCGGTAGTAGTAATACACCAGTTTGGTGCATTGGGTATGACTGGCGGCGATCCTGAACTTGCCAAACCATCTTATGCCGCATTTTTAGCCGATTATGGAAATGCATTCAGAACATTTAAACATGGTGCACTGCATGGTACTTTACTGGGTGTTGGACTGGTTTTTCCTGTAATTGCCATCAATGGTTTGTACTCACACAAATCCTGGAAACTGATCTTCATCACAGCCGGCTATTGGGTTGTTTCACTTGCTATTATGGGAGGCATAATCTGCGGCTGGAGCGATAACGGATTTCACTTTAGTTAAGTAAAGCCTGTTGTAAAATATAAAAAGGTGGTTTCAAATTATTGAAACCACCTTTTTATTATTGAAATATTTTTTACTTACTGTTACCGCCAAGATCAATAGCTGTATTATCGCCGATATTCAGATTACGGCTTTCCCCTTTAACTTCAGCATCACTGCCTATCAGTGAATTGTTTAAAACAACTTCATATAAATTAGAGTAAGACCCGATTATGGAATCTTTTATAATTGTATAATTTATGGAGGTATTCTCTCCTATGGCTACATTGGGACCAATAACAGAATTTTTTATTTCGCAACCTTCGGCTATAGAAACGGGAGGTATTATAACCGTATTTTCAAAGTTGTGTTCTTCTGATACATTACCGCCGAATTTTTTAAGTAAGGTTGCATTAGAAACCAGCAATGTTTCTTTCTTACCACAATCAAACCAGTTGGTTACTTTAAACGCTTTAAAAGTGGCCCCACGCTGCATCATACATTCAAGCGCCTCGGTTAAACTAAACTCTTCATACCCTTTAATATGTGTTCCCATCAGGTTTTCGAGGCACGAAAACATAAAGCCTGTTTCCTTTATTTTATAAACACCTACAAGGGCCATATTACTTTTTGGAATAGATGGTTTTTCAACCACCCGGCTTACAGATCCATCTTCTTCAATCTCGGCAACTCCAAAATCCCTTGGATCATCTACTTTTTTTATTCCCAGCATCGATACCGGCGAATCAATGATCTCCTTTACATTATAATCAGCAATTGTATCTCCCAAAACAATCATCACTTCATCTGTACCAACTATTTCACGGGTAAGGTTGATGGCATGGCCAATACCAAAACGCTCATTCTGCTGTACAAAATGACAATTCAGGTCGGGGTATTTCTTTTCCACATAATCCTGTATCTTCTCTCCCAGGTATCCTATGATAAAAATGAAATCTTTAATGCCTGCTTCATGCAGCTGATCTACAATGATGCTGAGAATCGTCTTACCTGCAAGCGGTATTAATGCTTTAGGTTGTGTATATGTATGCGGCCTCAGTTTTGTACCTGCGCCTGCTACCGGGATAATTGCCTTCATGCTTAAAACTAATCTGCCATGGGCAGTACATTTAGTTTACAATCCTTTTTCTTAAACTTGAAACGGGTGCTAAAGTAGTACTTTTTAGGTAATCAGTGTATTTTATACACTAATCGTTAATAACCTCATCAGCAAAATCCTGCATGCTGCTTATATTTGCGTTTCTAAAACAGGCTTATGCAAAAAGATACATTGGTTTTTGATCTGATTAACCAGGAATTGGAAAGACAGCGCTATGGAATTGAGCTGATCGCTTCTGAAAATTTCACCAGCCTACAGGTAATGCAGGCCATGGGTACATCATTAACCAATAAGTATGCAGAAGGCTACCCCGGAAAAAGATATTATGGTGGCTGCGAAATTGTAGACCAGGTAGAACAATTAGCCATTGACAGGTTAAAAGAGATTTTTAAATGCACGTACGCAAACGTGCAGCCTCATAGCGGTGCACAGGCAAATGGTGCTGTTTTTCTGGCCGTGATGAAACCGGGAGAAAAATTTTTAGGCCTTGATTTAAGCATGGGCGGACATCTTACCCATGGAAGTCCGGCCAATTTTAGCGGTAAAACCTACCAGGCCCTGCATTATGGCGTAACCAAAGATGGTATTGTTGATTATGAACAACTGGAAACAATAGCCCGTGCAGAAAAACCTAAAATGATTATCTGCGGCGCATCTGCTTACAGTCGTGATTGGGATTACAAACGCATTCGTGCAGTTGCCGATGAAATTGGTGCTATTGTATTTGCAGATATTGCACACCCTGCAGGTTTAATTGCGGCTGGTTTATTAAATGATCCGTTTGATCATTGCCATATTGTTACTTCTACCACTCATAAAACATTGCGTGGGCCACGTGGTGGTGTTATTATGCTGCGCCACGATTTTGAAAACCCCTGGGGATTGAAAGATCCCAAAGGCAATACCAGGATGATGAGCTCTTTGCTCGACCTGGCTGTTTTCCCTGGCACACAGGGCGGACCGCTGGAACATGTAATTGCTGCCAAAGCTGTTGCCTTCGGCGAAATTTTATCAGAAGATTTTAAAGCCTACGGGCAACAGGTTATCAGCAATGCACAGGCAATGGCCAAAGCATTTGTTGCAAAAGATTACCAGCTAATTTCTGGTGGCACCGATAACCATTTAATGCTGATAGATCTCCGCAATAAAAACATAACCGGTAAAAAAGCACAGGAAACTTTAGACAGGGCGCATATTACTTTAAATAAAAATGCCGTGCCTTTTGATGATAAAAGCCCGTTTGTAACTTCCGGCATCCGCGTTGGAGTACCGGCTATTACAACAAGAGGTATGAAAGAAGCAGATATGCAAACTGTGGTTGATTTTATTGATAAAGTGTTGATGAATATTGATGACGAAGCTGTTATTTCTTTTGTAAAGGAAGAAGTGAAATCATTCATGAAGCAGTTTCCTCTATATCCCGAATTGTAATTACACAATTTCATCTTCTCTTTTTATGATCCGGCCTGGTAAGTATTGTCTCATGCTATAATTGATGGCTCAGTTATGAGTTCACTGATTCTGGTTCCCCGGGGAGTTTTCCGGTTTTGCATACCAGGAATCCTGCACCTTCAGCTACAGAAATTTTTTCATCCCTTTTTTCATCTTACAGTAATAATCATGTGCTTTTTAAAAGAATGACGAATTTATCCTGTTAATTGCTGAAATCAAAGGGTTTATGGTGAATTTGTACGCATTAAAAACTCCAACTTCCCCGAACTTCATACCTTTGAAAAGCTATTATTAACCTGATACAATAACAGTAAAAACATTACAATGAAATTCCGGATTTTCCTTCTTACAACTATCTTTTTTTTATCTGCCCAACTGGTAAAAGCACAATCGGTAGCCATTAATATCGATGGTAGTACTGCCAATGCAAGTGCCTTACTTGATGTAAATAGCACAGATAAAGGTATGTTGATACCCAGGATGAGCAAAGCGGAGAGAAATGCCATTGCCACCCCGGCTACAGGACTGCTTGTTTTTCAAAACGCACCGGATAGTATAGGCTTTTATTATTACAGCGGCACGGGCTGGGCCTGGATGCATTCCAATGCCAATGCCGATTCGCTGGCCTGGCGTACCGGTGGCAATACAGGAACAAATGCCAATCACTTTATTGGAACTGCTGATAACAGGGATCTTATTTTTAAAAGGAACAATGTGCGGTCAGGTTATATTAGTACCACCAATACAGCATGGGGAGCAGATGCATTGAACCCTGCTTCAACCGGCCCCAACAACACAGCAATTGGCCTGCAAGCCCTTTTGACCAATACAACCGGCCAAAGAAATACGGCCATAGGTGTAAGGGCCCTTACATTTAATACTACCGGGTCTGATAATACAGCAATAGGTATGGAAACCCTTAGATGGAATACCGGAAGCGGTAATACAGCCGTAGGTTTCCGGTCGCTGGACTCTAATACAGCGGGATTCAACAACGTGGCAATCGGTATAAGGGCACTCATTTCCAATACTACAGGAACCAGCAATAGTGCAGTTGGCGCCAATGCCCTTTTATTAAATACAACGGGAATCAGAAACAGCGCAGTTGGGCAGCAGGCCCTTAATACCAATACTTCTGGTAGCAGCAATACTGCTTCCGGATATCAATCGCTTTTTTTAAATACAATAGGTTATAATAATACAGCAACCGGTACGCAGTCGCTTTATTCCAATACCACAGGTATATTCAATACAGCTACTGGTGTAAATGCACTGTATTCAAATACCACAGGTAACAATAATAGTGGTTTTGGACAGCAGGCGCTCAATTCCAATACCTCAGGCAGCTCTAATACTGCATCTGGTTTTCAATCGCTTTTTTCAAATACAACCGGTTATAACAATACAGCAACGGGCGTTCAGTCGCTTTATTCAAATACGGCTGGTATATTCAATACAGCTACTGGTGTAAATGCACTGTATTCCAATACCACAGGTAATAATAGTAGTGCTTTTGGACAGCAGGCGCTCAATTCCAATACCTCGGGCAGTTCTAATACTGCATCAGGTTTTCAGTCGCTTTTTTTAAATACAACCGGTTTTAATAATACAGCAACCGGCGTACAGTCGCTTTATGCAAATACCACAGGCGTATCCAATACTGCAACAGGTGTAAATGCACTTTACTCCAATGCCACGGGAAATAACAATAGCGCATTTGGGCAACAGGCACTCAGTTCCAATACCTCAGGAAATAATAATACAGCAATGGGACTTCAGGCACTGCAGTTAAATGCCACAGGCAGTGCCAATACTGCCACAGGTTTGCAGGCCTTAAACGCTAATACCACGGGCGATAACAATACTGCTATAGGGCAGCAGGCACTTTTCAGCAACACTACGGGTTACAATAATACGGCAAGCGGGCTCCAGGCATTGAGCTCAAATTCTACAGGGTACTGGAATACTGCTACGGGGCTGCAATCCCTTAATGCCAACAGTTCTGGCTATTGGAATAATGCGTTCGGTGTTAAGGCGCTCTTCCTCAATACTACCGGATATAATAATGTAGCTTTTGGAACACAATCGCTATCAAGTAATACCACCGGTTATAGTAATGTGGCTGTTGGCGGTGGAGCACTATACAGCAATGGCATTGCAAACAACCTGGTGGCGATTGGCGATTCGAGCCTTTTTAATAGTACAGGTGTCGGCAATACTGCCCTTGGCTCTAAAGCCGGTTACAATCTTACAACAGGGACCAATAATGTTTTCCTGGGCTATCAGGCTGGCTATAATGAAACCGGAAGCAACAAATTATATATTGCCAACAACAGTACAAATCCGCCTATCATTTATGGCGACTTCTCCAATAAAACACTGGGCTTCGGTACCATTACTCCCAACTCAACCTACGGCTATGCCAAAGTTGAAATTGCATCTGAAGGGTATCTTGCGCCAACCGATCTGCTGATCAGAAATGCGGTGGATAATGCCGGTTATGCACCCGGCCTTGTATTTCAGCATGCCAGGGGAACTTTGGCAACACCGGTTAGCGTAAACAATGGCGATTATTTATCAGCCATCAGCACCATGAACTATGATGGTTCAAACTATGTATTATCTGCAGGCCTGGATATTTATGCTGATGCAGCAGTAGCTGCTGGCATTGTACCAACCAGGCTGCAATTTAATACGATGAATACTGCTGGTGGTTACGGTGCCAGGTTAACAATAAAGAATGATGGCAAAGTTGGTATTGGTACACCCACACCTTCGGCAATACTGGATGTAGCAGCAGATTTTAAATTAGGAGCAGCAGGTTCTGTCAACAATGCACTTATAAAAACTACACAAAATATTGATGTTGGCTCTATTCCTGCCAACAGCGAGCTTGATATAACTGTAGCTGTAGCCAGCGCAAATACCAGCAACAGTGCTGTTTTTGTTTCGCCGTTGGCGGATATAGAAGCCGGAATTGTTATAGCCTGGGCAAGGGTTTCGGCAGCTAACACAGTTAAGATACGTTTTAAAAATACCACAGCAGGTGCCATAGACCCTGTTGCGGTTAATTATGTTATTTCAATTTTACAATAAATACAAACGGGGCAAAAAAATGATGCTGCTACCTGTTGTTATGCCAATATATCAACAAATCACAAATGCACATTCTTTTATTATCTCATTCATTAATACCTCTTTGAGGTATTTTTTTAATCTTATTTTCTTTTTAGATTTGCCGGATATTTGATATCTATAATTGTTAATAAATAATTATTTATCAAACTATTAGCAGGTTAGATAAATTTAATTAATTTAACAGCGTCTTAATTCCCCTGCCAAAACCCAATTCCTGCAAAAAGCTTCCAATTTCCTGACAAAGAATCGTTGTTATTTTTTAAACTTTTAGAAACCTATCATGACTAAACTTTTACGTTTGGTAATTGCTTTCGTATTCGCAATTACTTTACAACAAACTGCTGTATCACAATCTTTAAGTGTAAACACTACGGGTGCTGTTGCCAATGCCAGTTCAATACTGGATGTAAGCAGTACACAAAAGGGTATATTAATACCCCGTATGAGTAAGACGGAAAAAAATGCCATTGCCACTCCGGCAACCGGGCTTCTGATCTTTCAGGAAACGCCTGACAGTATTGGATTTCATTATTATGATGGCACCAGGTGGGTAATGATTGATACAGCCAGCGCCAATGCAGGTTTGGGTTGGCTAACCACTGGTAATGCAGGTACCGATTCTGCTATAAATTTTTTAGGCACATTGGATGATAAACCGCTCATGCTTCGCCAGAATAATTTATGGATGGGGCAGTTAAATACCAACAAACGTAATTATTTTATAGGAGGAGGTGCCGGAGCCAATACAACTGCAACTGCTGTAAGAAACAGTGCTTTTGGAGACAGCGCATTATTCAATATTACAACCGGCACCGGTAATACAGCCATTGGAAGCCGTGCAATGATTGGCAGCGGGGCCATTACAGGGGGCATAAATGTAGCGGTAGGAAATAATACTTTATCAAGTATAACCACAGGTTCTCAAAATGTGGCTATTGGCGATAATGCCATGAACAGTATGAAAACTGGTGGAGCAAATGTTGTTATTGGGCCGGGGGCAATGGAAAGTGCCAGCAAAGGAGGAAGCAATATAGCAGTGGGTTTATGGGCCCAACGTACCAACGACAGTGCAAGCAATAATATAGCAATCGGACAAAGTTCATTGTACTATAATGACTCTACCCTCAGTATAGGTATTGGCTATGAAGCTTTGGCCTGGAGTAACCGGAATAAAATATTGGGTATTGGTTACCAGGCCGGTTATTTAAATAATTATTTACAAGCAGATCAGGCCCTGGGTATTGAAAACACCTACCTGGGTTACCAAAGTGGTTATTATGCCAACACAGGAAGTTATAATGTGGCAGTGGGTAATGCAGCCTTGGTTGGAGCAGGTTATTTTAACGGAAACGATCCTGGTAATTTATTTTATAAAAGAAATGTGGCTATAGGAGATTCAGCCATGGCTAATTCTTACGGCAGCGATAATGTGGCATTGGGTTATAAAGCTTTATCAAAAAGTTACCAAACCAGTCAGCATGTAGCAGTGGGCAGCAGGGCTTTGTTTAATACCACTGCTACTTACCCCAATACGGCTATTGGTTATTCAAGCCAGGATAGTGCTACTACCGGCGGGGCCAATACTTCGATGGGAAGTTTTTCTTTAACATCAAACAAACAGGGTTACAACAATACTGCCATAGGCAATGCTGCTATGTTTCAGGCTGTAAACACTACTATACCGGCAAACCTTCAAAACAATACTGCTGTAGGTAATGATGCACTACGGCTTGCACGCAACTATGATAATACAGCCATTGGTGCAAGTACTTTAAGCAGCGATACTGCGGGCTATTACAATACAGCCGTGGGTTATGTTTCCATGAATAAAAATCTAAATGGTATTGCCAATTCTGCTTTTGGTGTTTCTTCACTCAGAAATAATCTTACCGGCGATTATAATACTGCCTTAGGTACAAACGCCATGTATAATAGCAAATCAAGCGGCCTTAATACAGCTGTTGGTTACCAGTCCATGTTTGCTGATACATCCGGTAGTTTCAATGTTGGCGTGGGATGGAATTCCTTATTTGGCAATCTCAGAGGCAACGATAATGTTGCAATAGGAACAGGTGCTATGGAAAGGGATACTACTGGCTCTTACAATGTAGCCGTAGGAAGAAGTGCAGGTTTCTTTGCAGATTCTTCTGATTTCATTACTGCAGTAGGACATTCTGCCCTTGCTTACAATAGTGGCCGGGATTACTCAACTGCTTTAGGTGCTTATGCCGGATATGTCAATTCTTATACATCAACTGTTAGTACCCAGGGTGCCGAAAATACGATGATAGGTTATGCGGCCATGGCGGGCAATGCATTCGGAAGCCAGAATGTGGCTCTGGGTTATAAAGCAGGAGCTATTTTTGAGCCAGGTACTTATTCAGGTACTTCTCCTTCACGCAATGTGGCCATTGGCGATTCGGCTATGCGTGAAAACAGGGGTAATGATAATGTAGGTATTGGATACAGGGCATTAAGTAAAAACACAACCAACCAAAGCGGAAGTGTGGCTGTGGGCAGCCGGGCATTATTGAATGCAACTGCCAGCTATCCAAATACAGCCATTGGTTTTTCAAGCCAGGACAGTGCTACTACCGGTATAGCAAATACTTCCCTTGGTGCTTATGCTTTAATGAGCAACAAGATTGGCATCAACAATACCGCCATTGGTAATGCAGCCATGATGGAAGCCTTCAATCCATCCGGTATAAATTATCCTTATGATAATACAGCTATTGGTAATGATGCTTTACGCTTTACCCGGTACTACGGCCATGTGGCAGTTGGTGCCGGTGCATTACGTAATGATACTTCGGGAACTTATAATACCGCAGTAGGTTACCTGGCCATGTACGAAAACAAAACAGGATCATGGAATACAGCTGTTGGAACCAGCGCACTGCGTTCGGATACTTCGGGCTGGGTAAATACAGCCATTGGTGTAAATGCATTGTACAACCACAGAACTGGAAATGACAATGTGGCTGTTGGTTATGATGCGCTGCTTAATGATGTAGATGGCGGGGCCAATACTGCTATTGGAACTTATGCCATGTTCAATCATAAAACCAATGGTTTGAATACTGCTGTTGGTTTTGAAACTATGTATTATGATACAGCAGGTTCTTATAATACGGCTATGGGCTGGCGCTCTTTACGCTATGTGAAAAAAGGAGCCGAAAACGTTGCAATTGGTGTGGGAGCCAATGAATTTTCTGATTCATCTTATTACAATACTTCTGTTGGGCGTGGCGCTATGATTGGTAAAGGCGGAAAATATAATACTGCAGTTGGTTATTTTGCATCGGGTTTATATAATGGGGCTCCAACCACTAATTATTATGTTAACGAATCAACCACCATTGGTAATCTTGCAGGCTTCAAAAACATAGGCGACCAGAATACTTTTGTTGGCAGTAATGCAGGGTATGGAGGTTATGGTGGCACCGATACCTTACGGGGTATTGAAAATACTAGCATTGGTGCTTACACCCTTTCCAGTACAACCACTGGTAAAAGTAATACTGCTTTAGGTATGGGAACTTTGTATAACAACAGTACCGGTAGTGGAAACGTGGCAATTGGTACCAGGGCACTGGCAAACGCTGCAACCTACAGTTACAATATTGCCATTGGCGACAGCGCCATGTATGGCAATAATGCCAGCGAAAATATGGCTATTGGTACTTTTGCCATGCGTTTTAATAATACCGGTACAAAAAATACTGCACTCGGTAACCTGGCCTTTCTAAATGCTTCAACCGCCAGCCAGAATACCGTGTTGGGCTACAGTGCCGCAACCACACTTACTTCAGGTACATCAAATACCACATTAGGATATCTTTCTAACGTTTCTGCAAGCGGTGCCATTAACAGAACAGCTATTGGCGCAAATGCATACTCCGGTTTAGATAATTCAATGATACTGGGCAGTATTAACGGAACAAATGGGGCAACAGTCAGCACTGCTGTGGGCATTGGTACTACTACACCATCCAGTGCCAAACTGCAGGTATTGGATAATATTTCTCCTTCCAGAAATACAGCCTACATCAGTGGAAATAATGCAACAGTTGTTGGTTCAAATGGAGCTACCTTATATGTAGAAAACTTGGTGACTGCCGGAGGCAGCAGTGCCGCAATACTGGCTGAAAATGAAAATACTACAGCGGGCCTGGGATATGGAGGTTACTTTTTAGGCCAATGGGCATTAGCCGGCGAGGTTACAGCCAGGGCCACTCCTAATGGTAATAGTACCAAAAGTTTACACTTACGCAATAACACTACCAATACCGGTACCCAATATGGTGCAGATATAGCAAATAGTGCTGCAAATGCTACAACCAATTATGGGGTATTATCATCGGTAAGTGGGGCTTCTTCAAACAACTATGCCTTATACGGTCAAACAAGCGGTGCATCCGCTGGCAATTATGGGGTATTTGGCTCATCCAGTGGAGGCACTTCATTTAATGTAGGTACTTATGGCACTGCATCTGGTGCTTCAACTACCAACTATGGTATATTTGGTTCGGCAAGTGGAGGTACCACTAACTGGGGAGGATATTTCGTTGGAAATGTTTTTACAAGCGGTACCTACACTCCTTCTGATGAAATGCTGAAATCAAATATCAGAAACTATGAGGCAAATGCTTTATCAAAGATTATGTCTTTACAAACCAAGTCTTATAATTATGATGTGGCAAAGTACGAATACATGAATTTACCTGTTGGCGAACAATTTGGGTTTATGGCCCAGGATCTCGAAAAGTTATTCCCTCAACTTGTAACCAGAGCTGTTCAACCTGCACAATATGAAAATGGAGACAGAAATGGAAAAAAACTAAGTGATGAAGTACAGTTCAAAGCAGTTAATTATACCGGGCTTATTCCTGTATTAACAAAAGCAGTGCAGGAACAACAACAAATCATCAACAAACAACAAAAAGCCATTGATGACTTATTAAAAAGAGTTGAAAAACTGGAACAGAAATAAGCATTATAAAATATCACCCGAAATGGGGATATAAATTAAACAAAAAGAGATTACTTTTATACAATCTACAATTAAAAGTTATGAGAAGAATAATTTTGGTGATTGCAGTTTTAATGGCAGCTAAAACCAATGCCCAGCAAATAGTAAGGGCCAGTGGCAATGTACAAATTGTTACAACTGCCGGTACAAAAACAGTAATTAACGGAGGTGGTATCACTTTTTTAGGCACCAGTAAGTGGACAGCTACCAGCGATTCTATTTACCTGGTTAAGACAACTGCAACCCCAACCGAAGGCTGGCTTGATTCTACAGCCGCAGGTGCCATGGATGTAACCAGCACCGGCAATGTTTTTTTTGGAGGCACCAACAGGCAAAGTTTTTATGGCCTTACCAGGTTTTATGATCTAACCATTCGCAATACCATCGGCGATACCCTCCTGTCTTCCTGCGAAGTAAGAAATAATTTACACCTGGATACTGGTTTTGTGTTTACAAGAACCGGTTATGGCAACGACAGTCTGCTGGTTAGCAACACCGCAATCAATGCCATTTCATCTACCAGCAGTTATACCAAAAGCTGGGTAAATGGCAGGCTCAGCCGCACCGGCAATGTGGTTGGTACGCCGGCTTCAAATTTTTATTTATTTCCGGTAGGAAAAACAGACAGTTTGTATGCCCCCATTAAACTATCTAAAGTAAATGGTACCACCGCCACCTGGACCGCAGAATATACTTATGCCACTCCATTTGACCGTACCAATGTATTCAATCCGCCTATAGACCATATAAGTAAAGTGGAATATTGGGAGGTTACCAGCAACAACCAGTTCAGTACCGATGATGATGCAAAAATAAGTTTATCGTGGAGAGGAAGAAGCTATGTGAGTGCTTCTGCCGCAGTAAGAGATAGTTTGTTGGTCGCTCAATACATAAACCGCCCTCCTTTCACCTGGGATGTACCCGGTCTTTGGGCAACTGGTAATACGGTTGGTGCCGACAGTCTTTTCGGTTATGTAAACTCTAACGCCCCTACCAATAATTATAATTATGATGAGCGCAGGTTTACACTGGGGTCTTTTAGCAAATTCAATGCATTGCCTGTAAAACTGCTTTACTTTACCGCCATTGCCGATGGCAACAAAGTACGCCTGAACTGGGAAGCTGCAAACGAGCAGGAAACAGTGAGATATGAAGTGGAGAAATCTCTTAACGCAACAAACTACAGCCGCATATCAACTGTACTTTCAAGACAACTTTCTCAATCTGCTTATATTGATTTTGATAATTCGCCCGCAGCAGGATGGAACTATTACCGCTTAAAGATCTTTGATAAGTTAGGCAATTTTACCTACTCGCCTGTAAGGCCGGTTAAGTTTGAAAAAGGATTGGAACAGGTAAGAATCTTCCCGGTTCCTGCATCAACTGTACTAAACATACAATTACCTACATCGTATGTAAACCAGGCTTTGTTACAGGTATTTGCTGCTGATGGTAAATTCATTGCATCACAGAAACCTGCAGCCAATATGGTTGTTTTAAATGTACAACCAATAGCTGCCGGAACTTATTTCTTAGTAATAACAAAAACTGATGGCAGTAAAGAAACATACCGTTTTGTAAAACAATAAGCATTTATTAAAAGTATTAAAATGAAAAATACAGCACTTAAAATAACAGCCACATCAATCGGAATTTTATTCAGCCTGGCTGGCTTTGCCCAACAGGCAGTTACTGCTAAAGCGCCAGAGGTTTCCGGTCCTGTTTTACAAACAGCTGCCGAAAACAAAGCGGCAGTGCCGGCACCCGCCAGTGAAGCCAAACTGCATGAAACAGCAGTGAAGCAGAGCTCCATCACCGGAGTTGCTGCGCCGGTTAAAGGAAATGATAATAAAACAGAAGCAGTAAAAGCACCGGAACAAAAACCACTGCCCGAAACAGATAAGATGTTTCCACCCAAAAAGGGAAAAAACAGGTAAGTTATAAATCAAATAATACCACACTACAAAAAAGCTACCCGGCAAAATGGGTAGCTTTTTTTATACCATATACTTTTATCACTAAAGAAATATCAGCTCAAAATAAATTTGATTTTTATTTTTATTTAGCTTTTGCAAACCTGACCAAAACTGTGAATAAATAATTATTTATCAAATGGTTAGCCGCTTTAATAAATTTCATTAATTTAGATTTCTTTTCCAGTTTACCTGGTTAAACCCAATACCTGTAAAAAAGCCTTCTACCCCCAATAAGACTACTGTTTATTTTTTAAAATCATCTCCATTTTATTATGACAAAATTTTTACGTCTGGTGCTTGCTGTTTGCATTGCAACCACCCTGCACTTTACTGCCAGTTCACAATCAGTAAGTATTAACACAACCGGTGCTGTTGCCGACCCCAGTGCTATACTTGATGTAACAAGTACTGCCAAGGGTATGCTGATACCACGCATGGATAAGACCCAGAAAAATGCCATTGCCACACCGGCTATCGGGTTATTGATCTACCAAACCTTACCCGACAGTTTAGGCTTTCATTATTACGATGGAACACAATGGATTTGGTTATCCGGCACATCTGACAGCACTGCCTGGAAAATTACCGGCAATAGCAATATCACTTCATCTAATTTTTTAGGTACTACTAATGATACTGCTTTGCGTTTTAGGGTAAAAAATATACAGGCCGGTTTGTTAGACAGCGCATCTGGAAACACTACTTATGGTTACAGAACTGATGCTGGCTTTACCACGGGCAGAAACAATACATTCATGGGCTTTAGGGCGGGCACTCTTAATGACACCACCAGTTATAATACATTTATAGGGTATTTGGCTGGAGAACGCAACCGGGATAGTAATAATGTTGCAGTTGGATACCGGGCAGGCAGGTATTTTTCATTCAACAATGTTTCTACAACCCGAATGACAGTGGTTGGATCAGAAGCTGGCTATGGGGCATATTTTAATCCAAAGTCAACAGCATTAGGTTACAGGTCTTTATGGAGTTGGCAGGGAGGCTTTATTTATGGCAATACAGAGGGAAGGAATGTAGCTGTAGGAGATAGCGCTTTGGCATTTGCGGGATGGGGATATAGTAATGTAGGAGTTGGCGTTGAAGCTTTAAGCAGGGTTCATGATGGCGCCCAGAACGTGGCTATTGGAGACAGTTCACTGGCTGGTGCCGTTAGTACATCTGGTAACGTGGCAATAGGCTACAAAACCCTTAGCAAGCAACAAGGCCAGGGCTGGAACACAGCAGTTGGTTTTTATAGTCAGCGTGATTCATCAAAAAACACGTATTACAATACATCTATTGGCGCTTACAGTATGGAATTTAACCGCACCGGTATTTACAATGTTGGTTTAGGTTTAAGTTCTTTACGTAACAGCGATAGTGCATCTTATAATACTTCGGTTGGTGCAGATGCGATGTATTTTCATAAAAAGGGAGATTTAAATACTGCTATTGGCCACCAGGCCATGGGCAGCGACAGTGCCGGTGCCTTAAACGTAGCAGTAGGCTGGCGTACTTTAAGAAACAATAAAATTGGTATTGAAAATACTGCCATCGGCGTAGGCGCACTGGAAGCTGATTCATCCGGCAACTATAATACTGCAGTTGGCCGTTACGCAGGCTTCTTAAATAAAAGGGGAAGTTTAAATGTGGCAATCGGCATGCAGTCAGGCGTACGCAACGATACTGCAGATGTTACCACTTTTGTTGGGTTTAATTCCGGGTATTATAACCGCAACCATTACAACACGGGTGTTGGAGCATATGCATTAACCTATAATAATTTTACAACCGGAAGCAGCACAACCGGTGCCGAAAATACCGGCCTTGGCTATGGTGCCGGATACCGGATTGACCAGGGCTCCAAGAATACAGCCATTGGTTTTCAGTCAATGAATGGCGGAGGCCCATTAATTAATGGTAGCCGAAATGTGGCTGTTGGCGACAGTACCTTATACAGTTTTTCAACAGGCAATGATAATGTGGCCGTGGGATATAAATCTTTATCAAACGCCGGAACCAGTTCTCAAAACGTGGCTGTTGGTTCCAGGGCTTTAAGAGTTTACAATGGTAGTTATCCAAATACGGCAATAGGTTACTCCAGCATGGATAGTATCACAACCGGCTATGCAAATACAGCCCTGGGCAGTTTCACCTTAACATCAAATAAAACAGGCGTGAACAATGTGGCTGTTGGTAATGCAGCCATGTTTGAAAGTACAGCAGGCAGCAACAATACTGCCGTAGGTAATGATGCAGGCAGGTTTTTCAGGCAAAATGATAATACCGCCATTGGTGGCGGCGCTTTACGTAACGATTCAACCGGATGGGGCAATACGGCAACAGGAGCCTATAGTTTAAACCGTTTAACATCTGCCGTTTGGAATACAGCAAATGGTTATTTTGCTTTGGAAAATGACACCACCGGTAACTATAATACTGCTATGGGCACCTCTTCTTTCAGAAGCCTCACTAATGGATCAGGCAATACAGGCGCAGGTCTCAATTCTGGTTATTATGTAACCAGCAGCAACAACACTTTTGTTGGTTATATAGCTGGCCAGGGTGTGGCAGGCAGAAGTACAGGGGATCAAAATGTTGCAGTGGGTGGACAAAGTTTATATGTGATAAGAAGTGGTATAAGAAATAATGCCTTTGGTTTTAGCGCTCTATTTGCTGATTCCACTGGTAGCAACAATGTAGCCATCGGTAATGCTGCCTCGCAATTGAGGTTGCGTGGAGATGACAATGTGATAATTGGAAATTTTGCAGGAAATTTTGATACTTCAGCAAGTCGTACCACTTTGGTAGGCCGCAGGGCAGGTTATAATAATCAACGTAACGATATTGTTGCGCTGGGGTACCGTTCTTTAGAAAATAACAGCGTTGGATTGAATGCATCTTCGCCGCTGGACTCGGCCCTGTATAATACCGGGTTGGGTTATACAACCTTATTCAATAATACCAGGGGTGGGTGGAACACAGCTGTCGGCTACCAGGCAGGAGTTAATAATACAACCGGTTTTTATAATACTTCATTAGGCGTAAATGCATTATTTAATACTACAACAGCAAATAACAACACAGCCATAGGTACCAGTGCAGGAGATAGCTATGTAAATGGAAACAACAATACATTCATCGGTGCATCCAGCGATGTAAATGCTGCAGGCCGCATTAATGCAACCGCTATAGGTGCCAATGCATTGGTTTCGCAGGATAACAGCCTGGTATTGGGAAGTATCAACGGCGTAAATGGTGCTACGGCAAATACATCAGTGGGTATTGGCACTACCGCACCCGCAAAACAATTGCATGTATATAGTGGTGCAAGTGGCGCTATAACAAATGGTGCAACTCAAATATTGATGGAACACAGTACCAATTCTTATATGGAAATGTCAACCCCTGATGCTAATGAAAACGGCATACTATCAAGCAATACCTCAGGTATCAGAAGCGGCGTAGTTTTTGGTGCAAATAATTCATTGCAACTAAGGGCTGGAGGCAATGCAAACAGACTATATATAAACAACGGCGGCTACACAGGTATAAACAGACCTCCCACCTCAGGTATAAATTTTGGTACACTTCAGGTACAAAATGTTTCTGCAACAGATGACATACTGGGACTATATAACAGCATAACAGGAAACAGATGGACATATTGGATTACCAACTCCGGGGCTGCCGGGCCTCCGGCTTATGTTACAAATGATTTAACGTTGTGGTACAATGGTTTATTACGTGGTGCTTATAATAATACCAATGGTAATTATACAACAGCAAGTGACAGGCGGCTGAAAAAAGACATTGTTGATTTTAATTATGGTTTAACTACCGTAAGGCAACTTACACCACTAAAATATCATTACATAGATAACAAGTCTGATGCACCTTTGAGTGTAGGGTTCATCGCTCAGGATGTTGAAAAAGTATATCCGGAAGCAGTACACAAAATAATTGATAAGGAAGGGAAAGAGGTTTACACCATCGATTATCAAACAATGAGTGTATTAAGTATTAAAGCCATTCAGGAACAACAACAAACCATTGAACAGCAGCAAAAACAAATTGATGAACTGAAAAAGAAAAATGAGCAAATGCAAAAAGATATGCAGGCTATAAAAACAAAACTTGGTATCAATAACTAAAATACAAACGCTTTAAAAATATAAATATGAAAATTATAAAATCATTATTGCTGGTTAGTGTTGGCTTTTGCACAACAACTTTGCTGCATGCCCAGGATGTACAAACAAAAGTTAGTAACAAGACTGAAGTAAAAACACCTCCTGCCGGTGATATAACCAATAAACCATCACCCCAGCCGGAATTAAAGCCCATGAACGGGACTGCGGTAAAAGAAGCGCCGGTTGCAGCTGCTGTAACCCCTTCGCCGTTTACAAAAGACAAAAGCAGTGCAGTTAAACCAGAGCAGCCAAAGCTGATTACACCCGCTATAGTAACAGATGTACTAACCGAAAAGTTAACGATATCACTGGTGCCTGGTCCTGTTGTTATAAAACAACAGTAAGCCATAAATATTTTATTATCTAACAACCACCTGCCAGGTAAAAGCAGGTGGTTTTTTATTGCATATTTTTTACATCAATTAATCTCCTAATACCACTTTGTGGTATTTTTTATATTTGGTTATTTGCCTAGTTTTACGCCCAACAGGCCTGATCAAAGATGTTCATAAATAATCATCTGTGAAATAGTTAGCGGCATAAATAAATTTTATTAATTTAGATTTCTTTTTTAGCCTCCCTGGTTAAACCCAATACCTGCAAAGACTTTCCAATTTCCAAAAACCCGGCTGTTTATTTTTTACATTTTATCTGCTTAATCATGACAAAATTTTTACGTTTTGTGTTTGCCA
Source organism: uncultured Chitinophagaceae bacterium (assembly GCA_963715585.1). Classification (GTDB taxonomy): domain Bacteria; phylum Bacteroidota; class Bacteroidia; order Chitinophagales; family Chitinophagaceae; genus Ferruginibacter. The sequence goes on from OY970254.1 coordinate 3,211,575, forward strand.
TTACTATTGCAACCACTTTACATTTTTCTGCCAATGCACAATCAGTAAGTATCAACACTACAGGCGCAGTTGCCGACCCCAGTGCTATACTTGATGTTACCAGTACAGCAAAGGGTATGCTGATACCACGGGTGACTAAGACGGAAAAAACTGCCATTGCTGCTCCGGCCAACGGTTTACTCGTTTTTCAAACAGGTCCCGATAGTATCGGATTTCATTATTATGATTTGCCAAATACACGTTGGGTTTTTATTAATACCAATGGCTTTGCTAATGATAGCACCGCCTGGAAATTAACCGGCAACAACAATGTTACCGATACCAGTTTTTTAGGAAGCAAAAATAATAAGGCATTAAAGTTCAGGGTATTTGATACGACTGCCGGTATTGTTGACAGTACCAGTGGTAACACCGGCCTGGGCTACAAATCACTCCGGGTAAATACGCTGGCTGGGTTTTATGCCAATACGGCGATGGGTTTTGGCTCAGGGCAAAGCCTGAGCGGAGGCTTTTCTAATACAGCTATGGGAAGACATTCACTTTCCCTGACAGGGGTTTCGGAGCGTAATGTTGCTATTGGCGATAGTGCCATGGGCAGGGCCACCTCTATTGGCGGTACAACTGCAGTAGGTTACCAGGCTTTGAAACAAATAAATGGAGTAGGTTTTTACACGTATAATACTGCAGTTGGTTTTTCATCGCAAAGCGGGCCAACCGGTACCATAAACGGACCTTTCAGTTATTACAATACATCGGTGGGTGGCTATGCCATGGCAGATAACATGGCCGGTTATGACAATGTTGCGGTTGGTGTAAGTGCATTACGTTTTAACGATTCCAGCGCCAGCAATACCGCTATTGGTATTAATGCTATGGCTTATCATAAACGAAGTGGCTTTAACAGCAATGTAGCTGTAGGCTCATTTGCATTAGAAAATGATAGTTTAGGTTTTTGGAATACTGTAGTTGGTAGTGAAGCTATGCAAAACAGTAAACGTGGCAGCATAAATACTGCTATCGGCTTTAGGTCTTTACGGGCAAATAAAGATGGATACGAAAATACAGCAATCGGTGTAGGTGCAATGGAAGCAGATTCTTCGGGTAGTTATAATGTGGCGGTTGGTCGTTCTGCCCTGTTCAATAATAAAAAGTATAATTACAAAACAGCAGTTGGCTATGCGGCTTTATCGCAAGATACCTCGGGTGGTGTAAATACAGCAATGGGGTATAATGCTATGCAAAATGCAAGATTAGGTTTAGATAATGTAGGTATTGGTGCATATGCATTGCAAAACAATGGCGTTGGATCACCTTTGGCTACTTATGAAGCCAATTGGAATACTGCCGTGGGTACTTCATCTTTACAAAACAATACCACAGGTTGGTGGAATACGGCGCTGGGACAAATTAGTTTGGCAAATAATACAACAGGTGTAGAAAATACTGGTATCGGCGCCTGGGCTTTACTTAGCAATACAACTGGTAATCGCAATACAGCTGTGGGTTCGGGAGCAAGCGTGGGTAATACAAAAGGTACCCAAAATGTATCCATGGGTGATAATGCCCTATTTTTAGATAGCACAGGAAATACTAATGTAGCTATTGGTGCATTATCAATGACCACAAGTGCCAGTGGTTCTAACAACGTGGCAGTGGGTTACCGGTCTTTAGAAAAATATTTAGGAGATAACACTGTAGCGGTAGGTTTTCAGGCATTGGATTCGTTAACAACAGGTACCAGAAATACTGCCGTTGGGTATAGAGCAAATGCAAACTTAACAACTGCAGAACGAAATACATCGGTCGGGTACCGGGCATTAGATAGCAATAAAATCGGCAATTATAATACAGGCATTGGGTATGCTGCATTATTTAGAAATGCAGGAGCATTTAACGTAGCTGTTGGGGATGCTGCAGCAGTTTCTAATACCACAGGAACAGGCAATACTATTTTAGGCTCAAATACCTATGCTGGTGTGGCAACAGGAAACGAAAATGTTGCCATAGGTGTCAATAGCATGTTTGGCCATACGACTGGTAGTGCTAATACAGCTGTAGGTAGTTACGCAGCAAGGAATAGTCAAACCGGTTTTTATAACACATCGTTGGGCTATCAGGCCATGTATAATAACCAGTTTGGAAGCGACAATGTAGCTGTAGGTACAAATAGTTTATTCTCACATAAAAGATCAGGTTCATCCTATAATGTAGCAATGGGTAATTACTCGTTAGAGGCAGATACAAGTGGCTATTACAATACAGCCATTGGTACAAGTGCAATACGTAGCAATATTAATAGCATAGGTAATACTGCCCTGGGTACAAACGCCATGTACAACCATAAATACAACGATTTTAATACGGCCATTGGTTACGAAAGTATGATAAGCGACTCCATTGGAACTTTAAACACCGCTGTGGGATGGAGAAGTTTACGCTATAATAAACGAGGAAGTACAAATACTGCGGTAGGAGTAGGTGCATTAGAATTTACAGATAGCTCTTATGGTAATACCGCTGTAGGCAGAGGTGCCATGATTGGTAGTTTTGGAAACACAACCAATTTAGGTTACAACACAGTAGTAGGTTGGTACGCAGGAGCATTAATGGATAGTGTAGAACTTTCTACAGCCGTAGGCACACAAGCCGGTTATAATAACAGAGGCAGAGAAAATACCTTCATAGGTTTTAACTCAGGATTTGGCGGTAGCGGAACAGATTTAACGGGTATAGAAAATACGGGCTTAGGAACAGCCACCTTAACATATAATAACACAGGCAGAACAAATACTGCAGTGGGTATGGGTGCTTTATATGGAAATAGAACAGGTTCAAACAATACAGCCGTTGGCGTACGTAGTATGCTGAATGGACAAACAGGAAGTAATAACGTAACTGTAGGTGATAGCACATTGGTAAATAACACCGCTAGTGATATTACTGCCATAGGGCATTGGGCTTTGCGAAATAACACAATTGGTATTGCAAATGTTGCTGTCGGTTCACAAGCACTTGTTGCCAATACAAGCGGGCAAGAAAATACTGCAGTAGGGCATTTTGCTTTACGAAACAATACTGGCAGTGCAAACAATGCCTTTGGCTCTTCTGCTTTAAAAAGCCTCAACACTTCATCTTTTTATAACAACGCATTTGGAGATAGTGCAGCCGCAAATTTACTGTCTGGAAATAATAATGTAGTAATGGGTAGCTGGGCATTTAAAGATCATACAACTGGTAGTAGAAATACCGCCATTGGAAATTTTGCTATGGGAGAAAGAGAAAATGGTAGTGATAATACCGCAGTTGGAGAAGGCTCCTTATGGAACACTAATGCAGATTTCAATACAGGTATTGGTAAACAAGCTGGGTTTACAAATGTAACGGGCACAAACAACACTTTTTTAGGTGCTAGTTCAGATGCAACTAACAATGCATTAACTTATGCAACTGCAATTGGTGCAGGTGCAGATGTAGGCTGCAGCAACTGTTTGGTTTTGGGTGGTAATACTGCAACTAATAGAACTAAAGTTGGCATTAATAAAAGTACTCCCACTTTCTTTTTAGATTTAGAATACCCTTCGGGAGTTGGTAATGGCTTTGGCATTCGTAATCAATTAGCAACAAATGGCTGGGAGATATATCAATTCTCTACATCTAATCTTAATTTTATATACAATGGTACAAGTGTTGGTAACATAAATAGTGCTACAGGTGTATATACTGTCACTTCCGACAGACGTTTTAAGACTAACATTAAACCAATAGAACCCATTTTAGAAAGAGTAATGAAACTTACTCCTTCTCGCTATCAATACATAAAAAACAATCCAAACAAATTACAATCAATAGGTTTTATTGCTCAGGATGTTGAGCCACTTTTTCCGGAAATAGTTAGCAAACAAAAAACTGAAGGGAACGATAAAGAATTTAATGAAATTTATGGGATTGATTACGGCGGAATGAGTGTGGTTGCCATTAAAGCCATACAAGAGCAGCAATTAAAAATAGAAAATCAGGCCAAAGAAATTGAAGAATTAAAAAAGAAGAATGAAATTTTACTACAAAAAGATATTCAAACACAAAAAGATATTCAAGCTATAAAAGCAAAATTGGGTTTATAATAAAAATTTAAACTAAACAAAAAAATCATGAAAAAGATAGTAAATGTTTTAAAAATAAGTGTTGTATTAATTTTTATATGCCACACATCTAAAGCACAGGAAAAAGGTAATAAAGTACAGGAGTTGCCAGCATACATTACGCAAAAGCGGATTGAACCATCTTACAAAATGCCAGAGTCAGATGCTGCTGCCGTAAATATTAAACCAGATTTATCTTTACAAACAAAGCCAGCTGCACAACAAAGTAATAGCCAGGGCAACACACAAAAAGATGAGGAAATAACAAAACCCGTAGCTTTAAAAGCTACACCAGGCATGGCAAATCCGGTTAGCACTATTGATACAAAAACAAATACTGATAAATATTATAACCAAAAGCCTGTTTTGCCTGTGGAGCCGCCTAAACCGGTAAATAAGCAACCAGTAATACAAAAACCTGCAGCAAATCAGGTACCGGTAGTTGTAGAATAATCAGCAAATAAAATAAAAATCAGGTATCAGGTAAAAATATCACCCAAAATGAGGATATCAATTAAATAAAAGCGGAACAACAATAATAATCCTTGTTTCCAATAAAAACCACCTGGCAGTAATTTACCAGGTGGTTTTTTATTGCTGTTATTTAAACTAATTTTGTTTAAAATTTTCAACATGATACAACGAATTCAATCTCTCTGGTTATTACTGGCTGCAGCCTGTGCATTTGCAGGTTTAAAATTTTCGTATTACAGTGGCACTAAATTAAATGATGCAGCGCTTTATGAATTGAATGCAACATCAACCATATTTTTGATGATAACAACCATTGCAGTTGGTGTATTGGCGTTGATAAATATTTTTCTTTACAAAAAAAGATCGCTGCAACTTAAACTTTGTGTGCTGGGTATTTTACTGGAAGCTGTACTGATATTTTTATACTATCGTGAAACAACAACTTTTACACAGGGTACGTATTCTTTAACTTCCATCTTAAACAGCATTATCGTTCTGGCATTTGTGCTTGCTGCAAGGGGTATTAATAAAGATTCAAAGCTTTTGAAGGAAAGTGATAGATTGAGATAGCTATAGAGGAGTTATAGAAGAGTTATAGAAGAGTTATAGTAGAGTTATAGTAGAGTTACTCCATAGTAACCTTATAGATACTATACGGTTACTTTATGAAAACTTGCTATCACAGCCGTGCAAACCCTCTTTTATCCTAACAAAAACATCATTAAAGGAATTTTCCGGTATAACTCTCCTTACACCTTGCTAAATCAACGGGCTTACCGGCAAACACCAGGTTACCACCTGCATCCCCTGCCTCAGGCCCAAGGTCAATAACCCAATCGGCACTTTTTATTACATCGGTATTATGCTCTATCACCAATATAGTATGCCCCTGCTCTATCAAAGCATTAAAAGAAGCCAGTAGTTTTTTTATATCATGAAAATGAAGGCCCGTTGTAGGCTCATCAAAAATAAATAAGATGCTGCCCTGTGTTCTGCCTTTCCCTAAAAACGAAGCAAGTTTCACACGTTGTGCCTCACCACCCGATAAGGTATCAGATGATTGTCCCAGTTTTACATAGCCTAATCCTACATCACTCAACGGTTGTATTTTTTTAGCTACATCAACGCCATTCTTATCAGCTCCATAAGAAGCATTAAAAAACTCAATGGCTTCATCAACACTCATCTCCAGTACATCATGAATACTTTTGTCTTTGTATTTTACTTCCAGTACTTCTTCTTTAAAACGTTTGCCGCCGCATACATCACAGGTAAGATGCACATCTGCCAAAAACTGCATTTCAATTGTTTGTTCACCTTCGCCCTTGCAGGCATCGCATCTGCCACCATCTACATTAAAAGAAAAATGTTTGGGTTGAAAACCACGCATTTTACTAAGTGGTTGTTTGCTGTACAGGTCTCTTATTTCATCATACGCTTTTATGTAAGTAACAGGATTACTTCTTGATGATTTACCAATCGGGTTTTGATCAACCATTTCTACCTGCGCAATAAAATCAACATCACCGCTGATGGATTTATGCAGGCCTGCTTTGTCAACTCCTTCGCCTTTTAATTTCTGCAAAGCAGGATATAAAATTTGTTTTACCAAAGTAGTTTTACCACTGCCACTCACACCGGTTACCACACAAAAAACCTGCAGCGGAAATTCAACAGTCAGATTTTTTAAATTATTCTGCCTGGCTCCTTCTACTTTTACCGAGCGGTTCCATTTACGCAACTGCTTTGGTGCTTCTATTTTTAATTGTCCCGATAAATATTTACCGGTAAGGCTTTCAGGATTATTTATTATTTCGTCATAATTCCCTTCAGCCACCACTTCTCCACCCAAATGGCTGGCCAGCGGGCCCATATCAATAATATGATCCGCTTCCCTCATCATCATTTCGTCATGCTCCACCACCACAACGGTATTACCAAGGTCACGTAATTCTTTTAATACCCTTATCAGCCTTTCCGTATCACGGCTATGTAAACCAATAGATGGTTCATCTAAAATATACAGTGAGTTGGTTAAATTACTGCCCAGGCTTCGGGTTAACTGAATGCGCTGGCTTTCGCCACCACTCAATGAGTTTGCCAAACGGTTTAAAGTAAGATAACCCAAACCCACATCCAGCAATGTTTTTATGCGGTGATGAATTTCAATTAAAATTCTTTTTGCAACCTGCTGATCGTATTCGCTCAGTTTTAGTTTATCAAACCACACATAAAGATCCTTAACCGGCAATTCGCACAATTGGCCAATATGCTTTCCGCCTACTTTAACATATAATGCTTCGGGCCGCAGGCGATAACCTTTGCAGCTTGTACATAATGTACGGCCACGGTACCGGCTTAATAAAACACGGTATTGTACTTTGTATAAATTCTGTTCTACTTCTTTAAAAAAATCATTGATGCCGTTTGCATGTTCATTGCCTTCCCATAGATCGGCCAATTGTTTTTCGGTGAGATCAATGATAGGTTTATGAATCGGAAAATCAAATTTCCTGGCAGCTTTTACAAATGCTTCTTTCCATAAACCCAGCTTCTCTCCTTTCCAGGGCGCTACTGCACCTTCATACACACTTAAACTTTTATCAGGAATGATGAGGTCAGGATCAATTCCCAGTATCTGCGAAAACCCTTCGCATACCGGGCAGGCACCAAAGGGATTGTTGAAAGAAAACAAATTGGGTACCGGTTCTTCAAACACAATTCCATCTGCTTCAAACTTATTGGAGAAATGAAGGAGTTTACCTTTATTCACTTCCAGGTACATTTCACCTTCACCTTCGTAAAAAGCTGTGTTCACTGAATCTGCAATGCGGTGCAGTTCATCTTCATCAAAGTTTTTGGCTACCAACCTGTCAATGAGCAAATAGGTTTTATCCGTTTTTTTTATGGCTGCTTTTTTTTCTGCTTCCAGCAGGTCTTCAATCCTTACCACTTCCTGGTTAACATATAACCTGCTAAAACCTTTCTGCAATAAAATGTTCAGCTCTTCAGGTATACTTCTTTTTGCATGCTGCTTAAAAGTAACCAGCAATACTACTCTATCACCTTCTGTTAAATTTTCAATGGCTTTCACTACATCTGCCACATCGTCTTTACTTACTTCCTTACCACTTACCGGCGATATGGTTTTACCGGCCCTGGCAAATAGCAGGCGCAGGTAGTCATAAATTTCTGTCATGCTGCCTACGGTACTGCGGGGCGTACGGGTAATTACTTTCTGTTCAATGGCAATGGCAGGGCATAAGCCTTTTATATAATCCACATCGGGTTTGTTCATGCGCTGCATAAACTGGCGGGCATAGGCACTCAGGCTTTCTGCATAGCGTCGTTGCCCTTCGGCAAACAGTGTATCAATGGTTAAAGAGGATTTACCTGAACCGGAAACACCGGTTACTACGATCAGTTTATCACGTGGAATTACAACAGATACATTTTTTAAGTTATGTACCCTGGCTCCCTTGATGTATATATCCTTTTGCTGTGTTAACGATGCTTCTTTGGTTTTTGCTTTCGCTTTTACTATGGCCATGCTCAAAATTACTACATTAATTGTGCTGCAATGAATATGTGAAAATTTTCTTAAAGCTCTTTTTTACAGAAAATTGTATAACAACTATGTGTTAGTTTTATTTTATAGTTCGGTACCGGCCTTCAATCTGCATACGTAGTTTTACTAAGTAAAAAAACCTTTAAGATCGGGCGTAAGTACTCATACTAATTCATAAACATCCTTTTATTTTTACAGTCCAATATCCAAAAAAATGAAAAGCCGTTAAAGCCTATCTAAAAGACTTCTACGTATTTTTCACAACTTTTTGGACCTGTTAAAGAATATCCTAACAATCTAAAACTGTAGAAGTTTATGAAAATCCTGAACAATCTTACCGACCAGCAGCTTATCCATTTATATATGGAAGGAGATGCCAACGCCCTTGCAACGATTGTAACCCGTTACAAGGACAAAATTTACACCTCTATTTACTTATTGGTAAAAGACAAGTACCTGACCGAAGACATCTTCCAGGACGTGTTCATCCGTATCATCGACACTTTAAAAGGTGGCCGTTATACCGATGAAGGCAAGTTTTTACCATGGGCCATGCGTATTGCACACAATATGTGTGTAGACCATTTTAGAAAAGTTAAGCGTACGCCCACTATTAAAACCAGTGATGACCGCGACATTTTTGAAGTATTGAATTTTTCTGAGCCAGGTGCCGATCATAAAATGATGAATGGCCAAAGCCAGGATAAGGTAAGGAAAATGGTTGATCTGTTACCAGAAGACCAGCGTGAAGTGATCATCTTACGCCATTATGCCGATTTAAGCTTTAAAGAAATTGCCGACCTCACCAGCTGCAGTATTAATACAGCCTTGGGCCGCATGCGTTATGGTTTAATTAACCTGCGCAAAATGATGACCGAAAAACAAATTGCTTTATAAACTCATTACACACTTCTCTGCAGGAGAAGGAAAATCTGTAATCCCCCGATTCAAACTAAAAACCTCCATTTTTTTTGGAGGTTTTTTAATGTTATTTTTTTGATTTTGTATATGCATCCAGTCCGCAGAGCAACCAATCTTTGTATTCTTTGATGCCCGGGGTATAACCAACCGGGTTGTTCATTAAAATTTCATCGCCATTTAAAATAGCATAGAGCGGCTGGGCATTGTTTTTAAAATTCTCAGTCTCAAATGTGGCCCATTTATCGCCAACGGTTAAAATCTCTTTCTGAATTCCCTCTTTGGTGGTATAAGTAAATTGTTTTGCTGCGGGTAGTTTTTGCTTATCATCTACGTACAGGGAAACAAGAATAAACTTTTCAGTCATTAAAGCTTTTACTTCCGGATCTGTCCACACATTTTCTTCCATACGCCTGCAGTTTACACATGCATATCCTGTAAAATCTATCAGTATTGGTTTGTTTTCGGCTTTTGATCTTTGTACCGCCAATTCATAATCTTTTACAGGTTCAAAGTTTTTACAGTTAACCGGGTTTTGGTAAACACTGTAACAAAGTGGTGGCGGAAACCCACTGATTAAACTAAGGTTGGCATATTTGGTGTTGGTTAAGCCCGGTATTAAATAAATGGTAAACACAAAAAAAGCAGCAGCCAGCAGTAATCTTGCTTTACTCAGTTTTTTTATAGGGCTGTCGTGCCGGAATTTTATTTTGCCCAGCAGGTAAAGTGTTAAGCCAATGCCACACAATATCCAGATGCCGATAAATACTTCCCGCTTTAAAAGGCCCCAGTGTTTCACCAGGTCGGCATTTGAAAGAAACTTTATAGCAAGCGCTACTTCTACAAACCCTAAAACAACCTTTACCGAATTTAGCCAACCGCCTGATTTTGGCAAAGAGTTTAACCAGTTGGGAAATAATGCAAATAATGCAAATGGCAAAGCAAGTGCTAAACCAAAGCCGCCCATACCAACAGTTAATTGAACAGCACCACCGGTTAAAGACCCAACAAGTAAGGAACCCAAAATAGGGCCCGTGCATGAAAAAGACACGATGGCCAGTGTTAGTGCCATAAAAAATATGCCAATTACATTTCCGGTACCTGCCTTTGCATCAGCTCTGTTAGAAATACTACCTGGCAAACTGATTTCATAAAGGCCGAAAAAGGATAAGGCAAACACAATGAACACTGCAAAGAAAATAACATTCAGCCAGGGATTTGTAGAGACAGAATTCAATATTTCGGGGCTGGCACTATCTATAAAATAAAACGGAACACTTAACAAAACATAAATAAGAAAGATAAAAAAACCATACAATGAAGCGTTAAATACTCCCTGCCTTTTAGATATTGCTTTTTTTGTAAAAAAAGATACAGTTAACGGAATCATTGGGAAAACGCATGGAGTAATTAAAGCTACCAGCCCACCCAGGAAACCAAGCAGAAAAATAGTAACCAACCCTCCTGAAGCGGATTCTTCAGCACTGATTCCTGTACCGCCGCATGCATTTACTGCTTTTTTTAAATCAATAGATGAAATTAAAATTCTGTTTGAGGATGATACATCCACGCCTCCTTCCATATCAATCTCTATCTTATTTTCTTCAGGAATAAAAGCATCGTTGTTGGCAGTATTAAAAAGTAATGTTGCTTTTAATTTTGCCGGAATAGTACCACTTAAATTTATCTTCTGTATAACCACGAGGTTGTTTACAATAACCTCCGACTGTGTTTCAAAAATTTTATCTGCAATGGTTTTGGTATCGCCGGTTATTTGCTGCTCTCCCGTTTTTTGTATGGCCGAATCTGAAAAAGTAATTTTTAATCCTTCCAGGCCTGCGGCTGTATTTGATTTTGCATAAACATGCCAGCCGGCCTTAATGGTTCCGGTAAGTTTAATTTCATATTGTCCTGCTGCAATTTTTTTACCGGTTGCCTGCCATTTAACTGTAGCAGAATCCTGGGCTACTGCTGAAAATTGAAACAGTACAAAAACCGCAATTAATAATGAACCTATCTTTTTAAAATGCATCATATCCTGTTTAAAAGAACGCTTTTTTACTTTCCACCAATATTAATTGCGAACGGAATATCTTTTGGTGGCAAACAACTCCTGTCGTTACAAACCACATAATTTACCGTTCCTTTTACCACAGTGGCAATTGCCGATCTTACTTTTATCTTCTGAACAAAATCAACTGTATTGATATAGTATTTTAATTCAGCCTTAAAATTTTTGTCATAATATTTTTCGGACTTACCCAATTCTTTAACATTGCCATCAAAACTTATTAAAGGATTTTTTGTGAAAGTAAATGTTGTGGTTGGTTCCATCTCTTTGCCGCTACCCTGGCCATATAAATGCCAGTTGGCATTTATGGATGCTGTAATATGCAACTCATAAGTTTTATCAGCTGTTTTTTTGGCAGTGTAGTTCCAAATAACGGGATTATTAATTTGTGCATCTGCCCAAAAAGCAAACAGCAGCAGAAACATCCCAACAACCGTCTTTTTAAGGTAACTTTTAATCATCTGCAAATTTACGGGTTATTAGAGGTTAGATACGTTTTAACAACCAGCCATCACTAAAGTTGTAATTAATTTCAACCGGTTTATTAAAAAAAATCCCGACACATGATATCGGGAATATTATGCTGCGGTTCTATTTGCCGCCAATATTAATTGTAAAGGGCAAATCCCTTGGAGGCAGACATTTCCGGTCGTTACATACCATAAAGTTAACCGTGCCTTTTACAACCGTGGCAACAGAAGATTTTACTTTCACTTTTTGAACAAAATCAACTTTATTGGTATAATATTTTAAAACAGAATTAAAGTTCTTATCAAAAGATTTTTCCATCTTTCCTACTTCTTTCACTTTGCCATCAAAACTTATTAACGGGTTGGGCGTAAATTTAAATGTGGTTGGCTCGGGGCCTTCGCCTGCATCCTGTGCATATAAATGCCAGTTATCAGTTATTGTTGCAGTGATGTGCAGCTCGTAGGTTTTATCAGCAATTTTTTTTGCCGAATAGGACCATAACACCGGGTTGTTTATCTGTGCATGCACAAACCCTGCAAAAAACAACATTAAGCCTGCTAAAACAATCTTCTTCATGTAAATTTTATTCATATGCAAACTTACGAAATTAGAGCGTTTGGGTTTGTCGGCTTAACGACCGTTTAACCCTTAAAATTGTTAATTTATTCCAAACAGGTGATTGAAAACATTTTTGCCATCAACATTACCGAGTGCGTTACTCACAGCTCTTTCGGGATGCGGCATCATTCCAAAAACATTTCTTTCCTTATTACAAATACCGGCAATATTATGGATGGCGCCATTGGGATTGGCGGCTGCGTTGATATTCCCTTTTTCATCGCAATAGCGGTAAATTACCTGGCGGTGCATTTCCATTGTTTCCAGCGTAGCGTCATTGGCAAAAAATCTTCCTTCGCCATGTGCAACCGGAATTTTTAAGGCTTCACAGCTCTCTGAAGCGGCTTCTTTTATAAAAACATTATTACACACAAATTGCTGCTGGCTGTTGCGTAGCAAAACACCGGGCAATAACCCGCTTTCGCAAAGGATCTGAAATCCATTACATACACCTAATACTTTCCCCCCTTTGTTGGCAAATTCAATAACACTTTGCATCATGGGACTAAAACGTGCAATGGCGCCGCAGCGCAGGTAATCGCCGTAACTAAAACCGCCGGGCAGTACAATACAATCATCTGTGCTGAACATGCCCAGGTCTTTATCTTTATGCCAAAGCTGAATTACTTCCTGCTGCAGGTCATTCTGCAGGGCCTCAATCATATCCCTGTCGCAGTTACTGCCGGGAAAAACTACTACGCCAAATTTCATGTATAAAAGTTGATGTTGGGCCTGCTCAATTTTGCAATACAGTACAAGTGAGTGACACAACGATGATGACCAATGATATAAAGTTTGTTCCAAAAAAAACTACGCAAATGTACAATTAGGATTTCAATTATTTGACGAAGTAACTGATAACAATTACAAAAGCTACCATGAGCCAGTGCAAAACAGCAGGAAACCATTTTTTAGCCGGATATAAAAAAGTGGCCGCAATAAAAGCTGAAAGTGGCACTGCACAAAGAATCCAATATTCGAAACTGTGCGTTGCATTTACAAAGGGTACAAAAACTGCCACCATCAGGTACAGGAATGTGAGGTTCCAGGCTTTACGGGCCTGTATCAGTTGCCGGCGGAAATTTTGCTGGATGTAGAAAATACCGATGATAGAACTGATTAAAACAATAATGATGGCTGCATAAGCCCATTGCGATTGACTGAATACCGGATAGTTAACTGCAAAGCCCGGGAATTTGTACCCTTGCCATTTATCGGTTAAAAAAACAATGGCCAGTAAAAAATAATAGGGTGTAATAATACCCAGCAGGGCGATAAGCCACTCTGCCAGTTTAAAGGGCCGTGTAATGGCCAGGCCAAAAATAATTAAAGCTGCAAATGCAATGGAAGGAAAGTAAAAAAAGGTAGCAATACCAATGGCAATACCAATACTGAATAAGGTTGTTTTTGGTTTTTGATTACTGTACAGGCCGCTCATTTTTGACCATACCCAAATTAGTAAGCTGTTTATGATAAGGGGCGATGAGAGCGTGTTCCACTCCAAAAACAGTGATGTGATGAGCAGGTAGCTCATACCTGTAAGGTAGTGAGGGCGCTGCATGATGCGCTGATCGTTTACCAGTTTATTAAAATATACAGCCTGCGAAAACAGTAGGATAAATGTAATGATGGGAAAGATCAATGGTAAATAAACGGCAACGGGTTGTAAGGATTTTAATACCACCCTGTATAAAAATCCGTCGATCTGTTGTGCTTGCGGAACCTTTGGATGCAGAAACATGGGAAACTTGAGTAAAAGCCCGTATAATAACAGCAAAAAATTATTATAGGAGTTATTGGCTTTAAAAGTTCCGGTCACCTGTAAATTGCTTGAGGTTGAATAGTTAATTACTGTGGCAAAATTGCACAATTATTATTACTTGAGGAAAACTGTTTGTAATTACCTGTGGTAGTAATGCCGATTAAAAATCTACCTTGGCAAAACAAATATTATTGCGGTAAGCACAGGGAATTATGATTTGGCTGGCCCCGGTCTGTTTACTCAGGTTTGGCATAAACTGGTAGCCCTTCTGAGGGCTTTTTAATGTTGGGTATCTTGTAATGGTTCCATCGGCAGCAATGCCCTGGTCAGAAATGATCTGGTACTTTCTGTCGCTGTTAAATAAAAAATGTATTTCGCTGCCAGAGTTAAATGTGGAAAAAGATAAAAAATTTTCTTCCTCATCATCAAACTGGCTTTTGTGCAGCACTTTACTCCACTGCAACTGGCCGGTTTTACTTACACTTAAAACCAGAATATTCTCGTAATAATAACGTGTACTTTGATTATTATAACTGCTCAATGGCCTGTAATAACCCCTGTAAGGATTGTAATAATAATTGCCCGGCGAAAGTGAGTAAGGATTGTAGAGATAATCGTATCGGTTAAAATTATTATTACCACGGATGTCGGTTGAATGATCTTCTGCAGCAAGAATAAAACCACCGTCGGCTTTTACAACAACCTGGCGGATAAAAAAATTATTCAAAGCAAAACGTAACATACCACCTGAATTTGCTTCGTACCGGAGAGAATCATATATTTCTGTAAACTGCGAAGCATACAGCTTATCAGCAGATTTGTCCCATACATAGGTTAATAAACCCTCGATACTGCCCCGGTTTTTTTTGTAATAAAATGTATTAATCAGGTAACGGTTATTGCGGTTATCAATTTTAAGTTTAACCTCATCAACATACTTATCCTTCAAATCAATCTCCCGGTAGGAGAATGTATCCTGTAATGGCGATTTAATAACAAGGCTTAATGCATCGCTGTTATCCCTGTTACCCGATTGTTTGGCGTAGGTAAAAACGAAACTGCCGTCGTTAGCAAGCAAAAAATTATCATAACTCTCTTTTCGCTCGTTATAATCAACAAACATCCTGTTTTTACGGATGAGTTTCATGTCATTGTCAAAAAGAAGGATTTGCATATTGAATGACTGATAGCGGGTCTGGACCTTAAAAATTGCGATCTTCTTTCTGTCTTCGCTGTAAATGGTAGTGTATATTTTATTGTCCGCCATTACCCCGATACGGGTAGTGTCAATTTCAACCGGTTCACTCATTTTTTTTGCATTGGCATCCATTTTTACTGCCATGCAGTGCAGAACAGTACCTTTCTGGTATTGATAGATCATAAAAAAATAATCGGGATAAGCAACAAAATCAATATTGAAAGTTTTTTCGGGAACAAAATCCAGCTTTACAGTTTCAAGTGAATTCATTTCCTTATCAAAAATGCTGATCTTGTGATTGGAACGGATATTTTTATACACCAGTATATTGCTGTTCATTTTTCCGATTATATCAAAATTCATATCCCGGGTATCATCCCGGTCAAAATCAGAAACAACGACTGACTGTGCAAAGACTGAAATGGGTAAACTAAACAACAGTATAAAAAAGAATTGATGTATACGTTTCATGCAGGTAAAACTTTAGTTTAAAATTACGATTTAAAAGTCAATGACTATATATTGAACAAGATGAACGGAATTTTGTTTTTACATAAGATATTTTAACTTTTTATATGAAGCAAACTGTATTAATAACAGGCGGTACCGGACTGGTTGGCAAAGCACTTACCCGGGTATTGGTTAAAAAGGGATACAAAGTAATTATTTTAACCCGCAATGCCGGTGGCAAAGAGCAGCAGGATAGTGTAGTTTATGCAGCATGGAATGTAAACAAACAGCAAATTGATATTGCCGCCCTGCAGCAGGCTGATTACATTATACACCTGGCCGGGGCAGGCGTGGTAGAAAAAAAATGGACAGCTGCTTACAAAAAAGAAATACAGGATAGTCGTACTGAAAGCAGCAGGTTAATTATTGATGCCTTGAAAAATAATGAGAATAAAGTTAAAGCCATCATCAGTGCCAGTGCCATTGGCTGGTATGGAGCAGATACCGAACCGGTTAAACCTTTTACAGAAGATGATGCAGCAGATGATAGTTTTTTAGGACAAACCTGTAAACTATGGGAAGCAGGTATTGAGCCGGTTACAACACTGGGCAAGCGGTTGGTAAAATTCAGGATTGGCATTGTACTTAGCAATGATGGTGGCGCATTGGTTGAATTTAAAAAACCGCTACACTTTGGAGTGGCAGCCATTTTAGGTAATGGAAAACAAATGGTGAGCTGGGTACATATTGATGACCTGTGCAACCTGTTTATTACAGGCATTGAAAATGAAAATTTATCCGGCAGTTATAATGCCTCAGCACCAAATCCTGTGAGCAATAAAGCGCTTACAATAACATTGGCAAAAGCCATGAAAGGAAAATTTTACATTCCCATGCATGTACCGGCATTTGTTTTAAAAATAATGATGGGACAAAGAAGTATAGAAGTTTTAAAAAGCACCACAGTAAACTGCAAAAAAATAATGGATGCCGGTTTTGAATATACATTTAAAACCATTGAAGCAGCGATGGAAGATCTTACTTCAACTACAAATCGGCATTAATAAATTTGCGGCGGCTCCAGATATAAAAGAGAATAAGATAAGCCATTGCCAATGCAAATACCAGCCAGGTATAGTCTGTAGGCATGATGGCCTTACTCATGCTTTTAATCGGGTTATCCGGAAATTCCAATAAACCGTCTGCCGCATTCATCGGCAGGTAATCACCTATATTGCCAAGGTCTGTGCCATTCTCTCTTTTTAATTTCATGCTTAACACATTCAGCAATTGCGAAACAATGTTTTCGGAACCCAGGTATATAAAAAATATACCGATGGCAAAGCCGGTTCGCTTTACCAATACAGAAAATAAAATGGCAATTAAATTGTAGGATAATGCTTTCAGGAAAAAATAGCCAACAAACGATATCCCATTTAAAGAAAATGAAGTGCCCGATCCCCAGCCAAAAATAAGTGCCGAAATGATAACAAGCAGCGTTGCTGCCGTTGCAAAAATCAAAGCCATCATAATTTTTACGCTGATGAACTGTTGCCTGCTTAAGCCATCAATAATATTTTGCCTGTGTGTTTTAAAGGTGTACTCATTTGTAAAAAGCATCAATAACAGCAGGGCAGGTAAAAGCAAAATAAACCCGGTTGCATAGCTGGTAGATTGCCAGGTATTCGCAAAATCATACGGTGAAAAAGACACCAGGCCGGCACCAGGTACGTTCTTAACTATGTTTTTGTTTACAATAAAAACGATATAGTTAAGTGCAAACACACCTATGATGAAAAACAGCGTCATCACTATAAAAGCTGTGTAATTTTTTATTTTAAGCCATTCTATTTTTAACAGATTGATCATTGTACAGAATAATTATTATTAAGAATTTTATTTATCGCTTTGCCTGCCGGTAATTTCCAGGAACCTGGTCTCCAGGGATTTTCTTTTCACATTTAATTTGTTCAGCACAATCCCTTTTTCAAAACAAAAACGATTAACGGCCTCCCCGGTAATTTTATCAGTACATACCAGGTGTAAATCGTTATCAGCTTCTGTTACAGATTCCACACCATCGAGTTGTTGTATGATATTTTTTAAAGCCGCATTATCTGTTGCGCCAATGTCTATCAAAACATTTATCGCAGCATTTGTGTGGGTTGTATCCATCAATGCTTCTACAGAACTTACCGTTTTTAAAACTCCTTTTTGTATAATAGCAACATGTGTACAAACCTTTTCCACTTCATCCAGGATATGGCTTGCCATAATGATCGTCTTTCCGCCTTTATATAACTGCCTGATCAGTTCCCTGATCTCTGCAATACCTGCGGGATCAAGCCCGTTGGTTGGCTCATCAAAAACCAAAATTTCAGGATCTCCCAATAAAGCCGCTGCAATGGCAAGCCGCTGTTTCATACCCAATGAATAAGTACTGAATTTAGAATCCTTTCTTTCATAAAGATTTACCAATCTTAATACCTTTTCAATATCGCCTTCACCCCTGCCCTTAATGCGGGCTGCTATCGCCAGGTTTTTTTCTGCACTCAGGTAATGATAAAAATTAGGTGTTTCCAGCAGGGTTCCAATCTTCTTTCTTAAATCATTTGGTGCCAGTCCATCACCGGCCCAGGTAAAAGAGCCGCCGGATGCCTTGATAACATCCATAATAATACCAAGCAGGGTTGTTTTACCGCTGCCGTTTGGCCCTAAAATACCAAACACCGTTTTGGGTGGCACTTCAAAACTAACATTATCAAGCGCCCTTATTTTTCCGTAATTTTTTGTAAGATTATTAATGCTGAGTATTGCCATAGATCAAAATATAAATGGCAATGAAGATAATTGAATTTTGTTAATCCTGTTGAGGCAAATGTTTTTCGTGCCATACAGATGAAAAGTTACCGACCACAGCAATGCCCTTTTCATTAAAATCAAGATTTTCCAGGTGCAGGTTATCAATATCATTTTGTAAAACCTTACGGGTGAATGGATTTAAAGTGCCCCCCTTTTCACCTGCAGCAACTTCGGGATAGTATTGAAAATGCGGATCAACCAAAGTGCCACGTGGATACATGATACCGGGCGTTCCTTCGCCTCTTATGTCAAGGTTATCCGGATGTAACAGGCCAAGTGTATGGCCAAATTCATGCGCTGCAGTGGTGGAATTGTCAAGTATGTTTTGCAGTTTAAAATACCCGGTATTGGAGTTGATCTCATCAACGAAAGATATATCGCCGTGTGCATATTCTTCTACACGAAAATAATTGTTGCGGGGATTGGTATTTTCAAAAACTATTTGTGGAGTAAGCGTACCATCAAACCTGCCTTCAATTTTAAACCGCACATGAAATATTTTTTTTGAAAACCAGCCATCACGAATAGCCACTTTTCCTTCAGCATCGTTCCAGAATTTTTCAATATCAGTCGCAATCTGAAGTGCAAGAGCTTCATTGGCAGCATCGCCGTAAATAATAATTGCGGCATGAATAATAAGCAGCTTATTTTCCGGCTGCAGTTCCACTTCTCCCATTCGTTGATGTGTTTTACAATAACGAATGTATCAGTTTATTTTTAGTTTGCTGACACCGCATCATTAAAATTTTACCCGGCTAATGAAACGCCAATCAATTTACCAATACCAAATGTAATGGCAGCTGCCGCAAGGCCAAATACCACCTGCCTTAAACCCGAAAACCAGATACTTTTACCGGTGAATAACGTTATGGCAGAGCCAATTAAAAATAAACCCAGCGCACTTCCTGCTACACTAATTATAATGGCTGTGGTACCGCTGGTAAAAAAGAAAGGAATAACCGGTATCACCGCACCAACTGCAAAAAGAATAAATGAATAAACAGCTGCTTCCATAGCCGAGCCTTTTAATTCGTTGGCATTAATACCCAATTCTTCTTTTACCAAAATTTCATAAGCGTGATCTTTATTCAGCATAATTTCTGCTGCCATAGTATGTGCCTGCTCTTCCGGTATGCCTTTTGCCATATAAATTAATGCCAGTTCTTTTTGTTCTCCCTCGGGATTTGTTTCCAGTTCATCCATCTCCAGCTGCATCTGGTTTTCCGAAAGTTCTTGCGAACTTTTTACAGAGATCCATTCGCCCAATGCCATAGATAAAGCACCGGCCAACAAGCCTGCAACACCGGCGAGCAACACACCGCTTTGGCCAGATGTGGCACCGGCAATTCCCATTACCAGGCTAAAGTTGGAAACCAATCCATCATTACCTCCCAAAACTGCAGCCCTTAATGCATTGCCACCAACCGAACGGTGCCTGCTTTCGAACTTAGCCAGGTTACCTCCTGTAACTTTTGATTCGTTTTCCAGCAGCGATCGCAAAATGGTTACATGATTTGCTTCTGTGCCGGTGATGGGTAATTTGTTTTTATTTTTGGCAGCAATTACTGCGGTTGAAATACTTTTTTCTGTGTCCATTAACACACCCAGTATATAATCGTACCCAAATACTTTTCCTATTCTATTTAATACCCTTGCCCTGAAGGATGGCGGTGGAAGCTCAGTCAATCCCTGTCGTTGTAAAAAAGCCAACGCATGTCCTTTTTCAATTTCACTCATTTGCCTGAATACATTCGCCACTGTAGGGTCATCTTCAACTTCTGCCAGTTTATTATACAAATAACAGGCATCAATTTCTGTCTGAAGATTTTTACTTTTACTGTTTTTCAAAATTGAAAGGTTTTATTTATTAAACTGATTATCATTCCATGTAAAATTAGGAATGATAATCAGTTTAAAGTTTTCTTATTTTATTCATCTGTACAAAATCAATCATCATCTTTTTCATTTTTTTCTCCGCCTCCGTCATTTTGCATATTTCCATTGGTAATCTCTGTATGTCTGATTTGCCCTCCAAGGTATCCGGTTCTGGCCACCAATCCAAAACTTACCAGCGAAATGAACAGTGCTATCAATGCCGTAGTTTTTCTAATAGCTGTATTTTTATAGGTAATAAAAATTACAAACAAAGAAAAAGCCCCTAATATCACCAGACTAACCAAAGCAAATGCTGCTGATTCTTCATGCAAACCGATCATTTGTTCAGATACGCCCTGTATTCCTTCTATCGCTTCCTCTGCACCCTCTCCGGTAAGGTAGGCTATGCCTGCACCAATGCCCGAAAGAACGAAAAGTAAATAAGCTGCAGTTTTGGTTTGATGACTTTTGCTCCACAAACCATAGCCCAACACAAGAGCTCCTAATATAGAACCAAAAACCGGAAGGTGGGTGATCAATAAATGAAGATGTACCTGGCTCATGATTAAAAATTTTAGAGTGAAGTAATTTTAATGAATTTTTCTCCACCTGTCATAGAAATACCGCAGCGTGCAGGTGCTTTTGTTTCGTAAGTATTGCCACAGGTAGGGCATACATAAAATACAACCGGTAAAGATTTCACCGTATTATTCTGCAAAGCAGTCAATGCATTTTCATACATTACCCGGTGCTTTTTTTCTGTTTTGTAAGCATAGGTTAAACTCATCATGGCCATTTGATCGCCGGCAGCACTGGCAACTGTAAGAAATTCGGGATACATGGTTGTTGCTTCATAAGTTTCTCCTTTGATTGCATCTTCCAGGTTTAATTTGGTTGAGTTTACAGTAAATTCAGGCTTAATTACCGGTGTTGCAATACCAGATTCCTGCAGCACTGCTTTGTGATTATTGGCATGAATATTTTCTGCAGTGGAAGCTGCTTTAAAAAGTAAGGCTATTTCGTGATAACCTTCCTGCTCTGCTTTTTTTGCATACGCAGCATATTTAGCGCTGGCTGTTGTTTCTCCTTTAAATGCCGCCTGCATATTTTCCACTGTTTTTGCTTTCGCATCACCACCTTCCTGTATACTTACCGGCTTTGCCATTGAATTGGTTTCTCCTTTTTCATTTTCCTTCATTTCATCTTCTTTCTTTTCATTTTCTTCACCGGCCTCATTTTTTTCTTTTTGGTTTGTTGAATCAACATTTGTTTGTGCAGGCGATTTCATAGCTGCATCTCCGTTGCTGTTACCGCAGGATACCATAAAAAGACTACCCATGGTTAACAATACAGCAGGAATAAATAATAACTTTTTCATTTTTTTATTTTTAGTATGATGAATAATTGATTGCACAAAGATGCAGCCAGTCACCTTTAGGCTGTCTTTGTACTTGCTTAAGATTTACTAAAGATTATGCAGAAAATTGCAGGGTGAAAACAGTATTACCTGGCGTACTGCTTACAGCTATATTAATGTGCAGCAGGTTGGCGATTTTTTTTACAATGGCCAGTCCAAGCCCGCTTCCGGCTGTCGCTGAGCTTCTTGAATCATCGGTTCTGTAAAAACGATCGAACAGCAATGGAAGTTGTGCTGCTTCAATGCCGGCGCCATCATCAGCAATAGACAATGTATTATTTATTTCATTCCAGGTGCATACTATTTTCCCGTTTTCTTTACCATATTTAATGGCATTGCTCAACAGGTTATCAAGTATAATGTCAAGATAAAAAGGATCGGTGTGTAAAAGGATGTTGCCCGGTATAATTAATTGCAGGCCGGTATTTTTATCCGCCATATTTTTTTGCCATTTTGCTGCAGCTGCTTCTATCAATTGATGAAGTGCAACCGGCTCTTTTTTGGTAAGTATTGATCCAGACTCTACACGTGCCAATTGCAACAGCTGATCCAGTAAACTATTCAAACGGTCGGTTTGGGTAATCACTTCTTTTATTCTTTCTTCATACTGTTCGGGCTCTCTTCTTTTGCGCAGTAAAACTTCCAGCGTACCACGAATGGCGGCCAGCGGTGTTCGTATTTCATGCGAAGCATCGGCAGTAAATTGTTTTTGCTGTTGAACACTGGTCTCAATTCTGTTCAGTAATTCATTGATGGTTTTTGCCAGCTGGTATAATTCATCCTCATTTTCCGGCAACGGAAGCCTTGCATTAATATTGGAATCATCAATTACTGCCGCAGCACGTATTAACCGCTGCACCGGTGCAATAGCTTTTGATGCTGTCATATAAACAACCAGGTACAGCACCAGTAACAGAATAGGAAATGAAATACAGATACTGATAAGCAGGTTGTTTAAAACGTAATAAGATTCCTGCTGCGAAATGCCAACCGTTAATTGACCGATCAGTCTGCCATCATCATTCCTGATGGGAAACTGGCCCAACCGCAACCGTTGCTTATCAACCAGGCTGTTAAAAAAATTTTCTTTTTCATTAGATGGATCAAATAAAAAATGATTGGATCGCAGGTTGGCAGATTTAAATATCATCCGATCTTTGTTATCAACTATCTGTATAAAAGTAGGATTCACTTCTACTTTGTTATGCTCAGCTTCTTCCCACTCGGGCATTTTGTTGATGATGATACTGTCGCCTTTCCAGTCAAGCGTATTCAGTATCTCTTCTTTTTCAAGTAAAATATCACTATCCAGGTGACGGTAGGAACTGTTATACACTACTGCATATATCACAAAAAAAACAATGGCTGTTGTAATAGCCACCGCCAATGTATTAAAAACCGCAATCCGTTTTTTAAAACTCAGTTTCATTGTTCGTCATTTACCCGGTAACCCACTCCCCGTATAGTTTGTATGAAAGATTCTTTTTCTTTTGTGTCTAGTTTTTTTCGCAAAGCATTGATAAAAACATCTATTACCGAAGTGTCTTTTTCAAAATGTATATCCCATATCTTTTCAATGATACGGGTGCGGCGGCAAACCTTGCCTTTATTGCGTAGCAGGTATTCAAGCAAAGCAAATTCTTTTTGGGTAAGTTCAACAGGTTGCCCGTTTTTTGTTACCTGGTGTACTTCGGTATCCATCAGTATGTGGCCTGATGAAAAAATATTTTGCTCACCGGATTTATTACGCAGCAGCACCCTGATACGGGCCAGCAGCTCTTCAAATGCAAAAGGTTTTTTAAGGTAATCATTGGCTCCCGCTTCCAGCCCGAAAACAGTATCGTCCACAGTATCTTTTGCAGTTAAGAATATGATTGGCACCTGGTTATTTTCTTTTCTGATGCTTCTGCAAATTTCAATGCCGCTTACACCCGGCAACATCCAGTCCAGTAAAAAAATGTCGTACTCATCCAGGTTATTCATGGCCATATCAAGCCCTTGCCGGCCATTACCGGCAATATCAACAGCAAAGCCTTCTTCCTCCAGTCCTTCTTTTACAAAACCGGCAATGGCTGCTTCATCTTCTACCAGTAAAATTCTCATACCGGTAAGATAAAGAAAATTTTTGCTTGGTAACTCACTCATCTTTATCAATGCCGGGGTTTGAAAAATCAGGTAATGCCAGTTCTACACCGGCTCCATGTTTATATACCAGTTGCCCGCCCAGGTAGCCGGTTCTGGCAATAGCTGCTATGGTTGCTGCAAATAAAATAATACCTGCAAATTTTACCCACCCTTTTTTATATTTAAAAATTGCAACAGCCAGGTAAAATGCGGCTGTTATGCAGGTGAGCCACAATGCAATGGTGGCAGCCTGTTCATGTAATTCCATGGCCTTACCCAATGTGCCGCCTTCCATGCCTTCGCCGGCAGCATTGCCTGCAAGATAAGAGGCGATGGTACCTGCAGTACCCAGCAGTAATAAGTAAAATGCGGCCTGGTTGAAAAATGGTTTTTTATTAAAAAGGGCAATTACTGCCGACAGGAAACCAACGATTAATAATGCAATGGGAAAGTGAACAACCATGGCATGCAGGTGTGATGCTGTTATCATAAAAATAATTTACAGCAAAGATGGCAGCTCCCGTATTTGAATTGGTTTAGCTGTTGCTTAAGATTGGCTTAAGAAAATTTGAAAAACATTACCGGCAAAACGAGGTATTAATTCCTCAGCGGCTTACCGGTTTTTAATATAGATTGAATCCTTTCCAACGTTTTCTTCTCGCCTGTTAAACTTAAAAATGCTTCTCTTTCCAGGTCAAGCAAATATTGTTCGCTAACAAGTGTTGGTTCGCTCAGATCGCCGCCACACATTACATAAGCCAGTTTTTTACCCACAGTCACATCATGATCGGTTGCATAATTACCACGCCACATACCATTGATACCGGCATGCATAGCTCCCAGCATGGAGCGGCCCAACACTTTAATATCTGTACGCTGCACCGGCATTACATAACCATCATCATACAATTCTATTACGGCTTGTTTTGCTTCTGCAATTCTGCGGCCCTGGTTAATGCTTACTATATCCTGCCCGTGCCTGTAAATGCCCAGTTCAAATGCTTCGTAAGCAGATGTGGCAACTTTTGCAGTAGCAATAGTTAAGAAACGATTTTGCAAAGGAATAGTTTCAGGTTCTCCGGCATGTACTTCATCCGATGCCCGCAAAACAAACTCTTTTGTTCCGCCGCCTCCTGGAATTACACCAATACCAACTTCTACCAAACCGGTATAAGTTTCTGCAGCCGGAATGACCCTGTCGGCATGCAAACTCATTTCGCAACCGCCGCCCAGTGCCAAACCATGCGGAGCCAACACAACAGGAATGCCTGAATATCTTACCCTCATCATTGTATTTTGAAACTGGCGAATGGCCATATCAATTTCATCGTAATCCTGTTCAATGGCCATCATAAATATCATGGCAACATTGGCTCCGGCACTAAAGTTGGCACCGTCATTGGCTATAACCAATCCTTTGTATTTATCTTCTGCCAATGCAATGGAACGTTGAATACCTTCCAGCACTTCGCCGCCAATGCTGCCCATCTTGGTGTACCATTCCAACCCTAAAACATCATTCCCCAAATGATAAGTACGACATGCTGAATTTTTCCAAACGGTTTCGTTCTCAAAATTCTTCATCACAATAAATACATCGGCACCCGGCATGGTTTTGTAAGTTTTACTGCCTACATCATAACATTGCCGCTTTCCATTCTCTACTTTATAAAAAGAGGTTGCGCCTGTTGCAAGCATTTCATCAATCCATGCCGCAACTTTGTAACCGGCGGCTTTCATGGCTTCAACGGTTTTTGCAACGCCTAATACATCCCAGCTTTCAAAAGCACCAATCTCCCAGCCAAAGCCAGCCATCATGCCATCATCAACACGATATAGTTCATCACTTATTTCAGGAATGCGGTGAGAAATATAAGAGAAAAGATTGTAGTGAAACTGGCGGTAAAATTCCCCGGCTTTATCTGTGCCGGCGCAAAGTGCTTTTATTCGTGTTTTCAGATCTTCAATTGGTTTGGCTGCTTCTAAAGTTGCAAACTTTGGTTTTTGCCTGGCACCATATTCCATGGTTTGCAAATTCAAAGTCAAAATTTCTTTTTCGCCTGCGGCTGATTTAGTTTTTTTGAAAAAACCCTGACCTGTTTTATCACCCAGCCAGTTATTTTCCACCATTTTATTTAACCAGGCTGGGATGTTGAATATCTCTTTTGCTTCATCATCCGGGCAATTATCCGCAACACCTTTTGCTACTTTCACCAATGTATCAATACCCACTACATCTGCCGTACGGAAGGTGGCAGATTTCGGACGACCAACAACGGGGCCGGTCAATGCATCAATTTCATCAATATTCAACTGTAGTTTTTCCATGGCATTCATAATCGCCATCATACCAAAAACACCAACACGGTTGGCAATGAAAGCCGGTGTGTCTTTACACAGCACAGTTGTTTTACCCAACGTAAGATCACCGTAATGCATTAAGAAATCAACTACTTCCGGATCGGTATGCGGTGTTGGAATAATTTCCAACAGACGCAAATATCTTGGCGGATTAAAAAAGTGAGTGCCGCAAAAATGCTTTTTAAAATCATCACTCCTGCCCTCCGTCATCATGTGTATGGGAATGCCCGAAGTGTTGGATGTAATGAGGGTTCCTGGTTTGCGGTATTTTTCAACATCGGCAAAAACCAATTGTTTAATATCAAGTCTTTCCACAACTACTTCAATCACCCAATCGCAATCGGCAATATCTTTCATGTTATCGGTAAAGTTGCCGGTGGTAATTTTCTTTACCACATCTTTATTATAAACCGGCGATGGATTCGATTTTATGGCCGCAGTAAGTGCATCGTTTACTATTTTATTTTTTTCAGCCGGCTTTGCATCAGCAGCTAAATCCTTTGGCTGTATGTCCAGCAACAACACTTTCAACCCCACACCTGCAAAATGACAGGCAATGCGGCTGCCCATTACACCACTGCCTAAAACGGCTACTTTTTTTATTATTCTTTTTGACATGATCTGAAATTAGTTAGTTAAACAACTATTTGATAATTCGAAATTAAGGCATTTGTATTTAAGCGGAAAATAAAAACCGAAAGTCAGTCCTGCTAAGGTTTTAATGCTATAAAAATTGATTGATCACCATTTATCTTCCGTTGGAAAAGAAAGTTTACCAGGCTGAAGGAGGAATTATCTATCCAGGTTAAAACCGGGTATTGAGGAAAGTAATGCTTAAGAAAACTGCATTGAAAATAATAGCCCGACAAGGCATTGATCTTTGATTTGCTGATTACCGATGCCATGCTATCAGCCATTGAATTCATTTCATCTTTACTTATTTTATATGGATTGAAAAAGGGAGCATAGTAAGCCGTAAAAAAACTACTGTCGCTAAATGCTGTTAACAGATCGGCCCTGCCTGACTCTACCAGTATCTTGTTTTGCAGTTGATATTTGTTACGAAGTTCTATTAATGAATGTAAAACAGACGGCGCATTTGAATCTCCCAGATTTTTTATATCCAGCCAAATACCAGCCTGCATTTTTTTCTGTTGATACAACTGCAATAAATTATCAAGGCTATACCCAATATTTTTATCAGGATCGTGATGAACACTGAAAGAACCTGCCGCTGTATCAAAATAAATATCACATTCAAAGCCTGCATCATCCATACTAAGCGCATTCATCTGCTCTTTGGTATTCACGCCTTTCTGCCAGTTTTTATCTTTATTTATGAGGATACTTTTGCTTTTTGGCAGCAATGTTTCCTTTTTTAGTTCAGTAAAATTTTTTGGAAATAAAACCCTTGCCTGCCCCTTATGCTGCAGCACATCTAGCAGCAGGTAAAGCCCTAAGATAAAGGCCATTAGCTTATATTTGTTTTGTGCAATCCACTTCAGCATAAATAGTAACGGTTTTATGAAATTTAAAAACTTATCCATTTCAGGTAAGGCCATTTGGCAAAATAACAAACCTTTTACCTGGTTCCTGTTAAGTTTATTATTACTTCATTCGGTTTTAAAAATAATATTTTATCAGTACAACCAGCCATTATTATTTACTGGAACAGAAACCAACATTACTGGGTATGAAAAATTACAACTGGTTAAATGGTCGCTGGCAGAAGATATGCTAACCTTGCTGGGCATAAATTCCTTTTTACTATTTACACTGACGGCTGTAAGATTTGTTACAGAAAAAATATCGGCCTGGCTCGATCTTGCATTGGCATGGCTCGTTATTCCCTTTTTTACTTTGATAAACAGCTTTGCCCTGATTCTTAACCTGGGTGATATTTTTTATTTCCGGTTTCATTTTCAGCGGGCAAATGCAGACCTGCTTTATGTGCTGGACCATCCCTGGAACCGGTTGATGCAGCAGCATTTTTTTATCATACTTATTTTTTTTGTTGCCCTTGCAGGAATCATTTACCTGATGTTGAAGATGCATATAAAATTATTCCGTGCTTTTATAAGAGGGAATAATTGCACGTTAGTTACTGCCATTCTTTTCATTGTGTTGGTGGTATCATTCATTTTTAAAAATGCTTTTAGCAGGTACCTGGTACCTACATACCCCATGGTTGAATTGCAAAGCAAACAACTACCCTTTGTCCAAAACTCTTTTCACACATTTTTGTATTCTTATTTCAGAAAAGGAGAAGCTATACTGCCGAAAAATTATATGAGCGATGCTGAAGCTGATTCTATAATGCCCATCAGGAAAAAACTCAACATCAACAGTACAAATGCCGGCAATAAAAACATAGTGCTTTTCATTATGGAAAGTGTGCCGTATGATTTTTTCGATTCTACAAGTGCTTATAAAGTCAACATGCCTTTCTTTGATTCGCTGCTGCAAAAAAGCAAATTCTTCAACAATGCATTTTGTTATGGGCACGAGAGCAACAAGGGCATAACAGCAATACTGACGGGCATTCCAACACTGTCCGACATTCCACTTTATCATTCGCCCTACATAAACATGCCCTTTACCCCCATAGGAACGGCATTAAAAAAAATGCATTATCAATCTATGTTTTGCATAGGTGATGAGTACGATAATTTTGGCTTTGCCAAATGCATGAACTGGCTGGGTATTGATGCGTATTACAGCAAGGAAGATATACCGGGTTACAAAAATTTACCGGCTCATACCATGGGGCTGCAGGATGGTGCTGTTCTTGAATTTTTCAGACAAAAAATAAACCAGCAGCAAAAACCTTTTTTTGCAATTCAGTATAATATCTCTACGCATTATCCCTATGATATTGAGGAAAATTTTGCAAAAAGATCGCCTAAAAATTATACTATTGCTATGAAAGCGATGCAGTATTATGATTACAGTTTGCAACAATTTTTTAATGCATCAAAAAAAGAACCCTGGTTTGCCAATACTACATTCATTTTCTGTTCCGATCACTGGTTATTTCCGCAGGGAAAGCTGGGGCCGTATACAGCTATTTCATCAAACCGTATCCCGATCATTATTTTTGATCCAGCTGATGCTAAAAAGAAAATAATTAACCGCCTGGCAAGCCAGTTTGATGTACATGCTACCATTTTAGCAATGGCAGGTTACAGAGACAGCATCATTTCTTACGGAAATAATTTACTGGACAGCAGCACAATCAGTAATTATGTTTTTTCAAAACCGGGCGGTACAATGTACCAGGTTATTGACAGTAACTATGTATTGGGCTTTAATACCGTCAGCAATAAAGCTGAATATCTGTATGAATATAAAAAAGACATTTCGCTTAGTAAAAACCTTACATCTGATAAAAACTATTCGCAGGTATTAAATGACTTATTGATCAGGATCAAAGCATTTCTTCAAAAAACAACATCGCATTATAACAGTAACCCTGTTAAATAAAAAGAGGCTCAGTAACCGAGCCTCTTTAAAAATTATGTAGCGCTTATTTTAATCTTCGAAAAATTCCATTAAACTGCTGCTAACATAGCCCCATTTCCCTTCGCTTGTTTTTACCATAACATATTTTCCACCAGCTAATGGTTTAACATCAGCAAACCTGGGTAATAAAACAGTTTGATTTAAAAAGTAAAAACCTTTATAAACATCGCCGGCAGTTAAAATAAAACCGCCGGCAGCATCATACACAATATCCGAGTAAATAGTTTCAACTACATTCTGGTACTTGTTATTCTTTAGTCCTGTTTGTCCGTCTTTAGTAAAAATAAAATAGCTGCTGCCATCAACAGCCTTTACATATTGAAGCCTGGAATTTTCTACAGCCAGGTAGGGAGAACCTGTACCGAATAATATTCCTTTCATAGGGCCCTTTTCTACTTTCAGGTATACCATTGGGCCAATGTTCATCTTTTCAATCAACGAATATTCAAAAGGCACAATCACATCAAATTTATTATTGAACACACCATAGTTGTTATTCCTGGTTGCGATATAATAAGTTCTCGTCTGCACCGGCAATAATTTTATAGTCTCCTATGATCTTATCAAACAGGTCACTTTTTTGAATGGTACTGTAATTAGATACAATAGTAACAGAATCGGGTTTATTAGTTTCCGGAAGACTGTTTTCACTTATTGCCGGGCATTTAGCCAATTGCACCCCCTTTGTATCGATACATATTTCATAACCATTTGCCGCTGGTGCAGCGCCTGCAAAGAGTACTGTTTTTTGTACAGCAGGTGCCTTATCCTTGGGGTTGGGTTTTGTATCTGAACCATAAAAACCAAAACGAAAACGTTTGGCAGAAAAAAACTTAATTGGAATAACCACTTTACCTGCCTTATTAATATAGCCGTACTTACCGCCTTTTTTAACAACTGCAAATCCTTCGTAAAATAAATTTGCTTCCTGGTACTCAGGGGTAATAACTATACTTTTATCAAGTGCTGCATATCCCCACAAATCGCCTTTGCGGTATGGAATTAAAGACATATCAGGTTCCTGCGCAAACACCGGCATGGCAAGTGCAAGAAACAGAGCGAGTATTAAATTTTTGCTGTTCATATTATCAGTTTTATTTTCTGTAGACAAAAATAGGTCCAAACAGGTGAATATAATTAAACAGGTTTTCAATTAACCAGCATTTAAGTAAAAAAGTATGAATTATGTAAGTTTATTCATGCTTTTTTATAAGCAGATTTTTTTAATCTCAGCTCACACCGCTTCCTGCATCAATTAAAGTATCAGGATTTACAAAATGCAGTTTGCCGGTTTTATCTTCTGCCATTAAAATCATACCCTGACTTTCAATACCACGCATTTTACGTGGGGCTAGGTTTGCTACAACTACCACCTGTTTGCCAATAATAGCTTCGGCATTAAAATGCAGGGCTATCCCGCTTACAATGGTCCTGGTTTCAAAACCAAGATCAACAGAAAGTTTTAAAAGTTTATCAGCCTTTTCTACTTTTTCGGCAGTAAGTATTGTTCCAACTTTCAAATCAATCTTTGCAAAATCATCGAATTGGATTTCAGATTTCAGATTGGCGATTTCAGATTTAACAATTTCCGTTTCAGGTTTTTTCTCTTCCATTTTTGCAGCTTGCTTTATTTTTTCACTTTTAATTTTTAATTTCTCTACCTGCTCCTTCACTTCTTCATCTTCTATTTTACGGAATAACAATTCCGGTGGCCTTAAAGAATAGCCAACACTTACCAGCTTAGGTTTGCCTGCATTTTCCCAATCAAGCATTTTGTCAACCACTTTCAGCATGTAGCACATTTTCTTTGCTGCATTGGGAAGAAATGGATTGATGAATACTGCAAGATTTGCGGTGAGTTGCAAACAAATATGCAGACAGTTATCTATCAATTTTTGATTCCCTGGATTTGTTTCCAAGGTCTTGGCAACTATCCACGGTTCTTTATCCTGCATATATTTATTGCCTTTCCTGGCAAGATCAATCACTTCATACAGTCCATCTCTGAACTTATACCCTTCAACACAGTTTTCAATTTTTACTTTTGAATTTTGAATTTCCTGTAACAATTGTCTGTCCGCATCATCCATCAATTCTGCATGCAACGGCGGCACTTTACCATTGCATAATTTATGCATGAGCACAAATGCCCGGTTCACAAAATTGCCGAAGATGGCCACCAGCTCACTGTTCACCGCATCCTGAAAACCCTTCCAGGTAAATTCGCTGTCTTTTGTCTCCGGTGCAATCTGTGTTAAGTAGTAACGCAAAGCATCTACCATTTGCTCACCACCGTTTTCTTTTTTTACAAAGTCGTTGATATAATCATCCATCTCAATACTCCATCCGCGGCTGGTGCTCATCTTATCGCCTTCCAGGTTCATGAATTCGTTGCTGGGTACATTATCGGGTAAAATATTCCCATGCAGCTTCAGCATCACAGGAAAAATAATGGCGTGAAAAACAATATTATCCTTACCAATAAAATGAACAAGTTTTGTATCCTTATCTTCCCAGTAAGGTTTCCAGTCTTTATTATTATCAAGCGCCCATTGCTTGGTAGCACTAATGTATCCAATGGGTGCATCAAACCATACATACAACACTTTGCCTTCTCCACCTTTCACATCAGCAGGCAGAGGAACACCCCAATCCAAATCTCTGGTAACAGCCCTCGGTTGCAAACCCAGATCCATCCAGCTTTTGCATTGGCCCAGCACGTTTACTTTCCAGTCATCTTTATGTTCTGTCAATATCCACTCTCTTAAAAATGCTTCATGTTTATCTAAAGGCAAAAACCAATGTGTGGTTAATTTTTTTGTAGGGGCATTACCGCTTAAAGTACTGCGTGGGTTTATCAACTGATCGGGGCTTAAAGACGTACCGCATTTTTCGCACTGATCTCCATAAGCATTTTCATTTGCACAAACCGGGCAGGTGCCAATGATGTAACGATCGGCTAAAAAAGTTTTTGCTTCTTCATCGTAATACTGCTCGGTTTCTTTTTGCTGCAGGTCTCCTTTGTTGTTGAGGGCAGTAAAAAACTCCTGCGCCGTTTCGTGGTGCAGCGGCGAAGAAGTACGGTGATAGATATCAAAAGAAATACCCAGGTCGGCCATATTGCTTTTAAGCATGGCGTGGTATTTATCTACAATCTCACGGGGTGTGGTATTTTCCTTCATGGCCTGTATGGTGATGGCAGCACCGTGTTCGTCGCTGCCACATACATATACCACATCTTCTTTTTTTGCACGCAGGTAACGTACATAAATATCAGCCGGCAAATATGCTCCCGCCAGGTGACCAATATGCTTGGGACCATTTGCATAAGGCAGCGCCGATGTAATTAAATATCTTTTAGGTTGTTTCATTGCGGTGCAAAAATACCTAATCAGCGGTCAATACCGAAATTTGAGTAAATTCATTGTATGAAACGCAAACATTTTCTTTCATCTTTTATTCCCCTGGCGGCCACTTTGGGTGCTGTGGCCAGCGGTAAAACCAGCTTTGACGGTGATTCTCCTGCAGTGAAACCTCCTTATTTAAAACCCGGCGATACGGTTGGAATTTGCTGCCCGGCGGGTTTTATTACAACAGAAGACATACAACCTGCTTTGCTAAAATTAAAAGAATGGGGCTTTACTGCCAGGATTGGCGAAACCATTGGCAAAAAAAATTTTACATTCGGTGGTACTGATGATGAACGTTTGAACGACCTGCAACAGATGCTGGATGACAAAACCATTAAGGCAATTTTGTTTGCAAGAGGCGGTTATGGTGGCGTACGCATAATTGACCGGCTGAATTTTAAAAAATTTGATCGTGATCCGAAATGGCTCATTGGTTTTAGTGATGCTACTATCTTTCATTCGCACATCAATGAAAAATACCGGGTAGCAACCATTCATTCAAAAATGTGCAACAGTTTTCCCAGCGACTGGAATATGGCAGAGCCCGTACAAAAAGAAACCATTGAATCGATAAACAAATGTCTGACAGGCGAACGGATGAAATATCTTTTTACACCCAACGAAAAAAACAGAACCGGAATTGCTGTGGGTGAACTTGTGGGTGGAAATTTAAAAACCCTGGAATCGCTTGCTGGCAGCGCATCGGACATACATACAAAAGGCAAAATTTTATTTGTGGAAGATACCGGCGAATACCTATATAGTATTGACCGCATGTTCTGGAATTTAAAACGAAGCGGCAAACTGGATAAACTAAAAGGCCTGATTGTTGGTGGTTTTAAAATTAAGCCTGATACGCCCGGTGAAGAATTTGGTAAAACCATTGAAGACATTGTACTGGAAAAAGTGGCCGAATATAAATACCCGGTATGTTTTGATTTTCCGGTGGGGCACCAGAAAAATAATTTTGCATTAAAATGCGGTGTACTCCATTCATTAAGCGTTCATCTAAATGAATGCAGGCTTACTGAAGTTTAAAATAATCATCAGCGTAGTAAGATAGTGCTGCCTTTTTGTTTTACTGCTTTTCCATTCCATGGATCGGTATAACTCAATATCCAGACATAGGTACCAGTATCTGCCGGGTTACCTTTCAGGCGTCCATCCCAACCTTCCAAAGGATTATTTGTTGCAAAGCACAACTGCCCGATGCGGTTAAATATTTTAAATGAAAAATTCCTGGCAAGATCTGCGTTCTCTGCTTTTAACTGATCGTTTAAACCGTCTCTGTTTGGCGTAAAGGCATTGGGTACTCTTATTAAACAGGCAGTTAAAACTTTCACATGCATGGCATCTATTCCTTTGCAACCTTTGTTATCGGCAGTTAACCTGTAATCTCTTGTAAAATTATCAGTAAGTATCTGCGATGTGGTTGCACCTGTGTTCCATAAATAAATATAATTAGCAGTTGGCGCTACACCAATTAGCATTGGTTCGTTTTGGCAAAGTACTGTATCGGCAGGTAATTTAACGATGGGCACTTTATAAACCGGTACCGTTTTACTCACTGTTACTGTACCGCAGTATCTATCAACACCCGAAAGTGTAATGGTATAAACGCCTTCATTAGCATAAGAAAAAAGCACATCTACTTCATTGGTAAAAGTTTTACCATCACCATTATCCCATACATATCCCGTTATAAAAGGGCCAATTTTTCGTCTTAAAAAAACCTTGTTACCGGTACAATATTGTGGATTAAGCCCGGTAAAATCAATAACCGGTGTAGGAGTTACAAACCTCGTAACAGTCGCTGTATCGGTGCATCCGTGAATATCGGTAACAGTTAATTTGATGGTATAATTTTTACTTACAGTATAAAGATGTGCTGGTGGATTTTGCCCGTTGACTTGTGTAAGGTCTCCAAACTCCCATAAATAATTGCTGATAGCTCCTCTTGAAGTATCAGTAAATATTACCGGTGCATTCACACAAAAAGAATCAACCGGGTTATTGCTGAAACCAGCTTTAAAAAAGTTTCCCAACACAATATTATTGGTAACCGTATCGCTGCAGAAGCCATTTGACACAATCAACTCTGCATCAAATGATGGATCGGTAACAGGATAAATCTTTGTAACTGTTTGCCCCGTAGCAGATGAGCCATCACTGAAGTTCCATCTCCATGAATTAACGCCATTACCACCCGGATGGGAAAGTACAATTGTATCCATAACACATCCCCATTTTACCTGGCTGGTAAATACTGCCGATGCCGGCCCCAGCACATCAAAAGCAATAATATCATTGCTGTTTTGGTTTAACCCGCAAGTGTCGGAAATGGTAGATCCTCCAAAACTACGGTTGTGCAAAGTATAAGTTCCAAAAGTAATAATGGGTCCCGACAAATCCAGCAGGAACCAATTTTGGGCTCCGCATGGTGGTGATGCTGATATGACGGAAACCGGCGATGGGCCTGTAATGTAGTACTGTAATCCACTTGCCTGTATTGTACTGCAATCAATAGGTTTACTGTAAAATACTTTTATTTGCGAGGGCGTACATCTGTCGTATTGCACCGAATCGAAGACAGGTGGTATGGGGGCTGTTACTGTAAATGGTATGGTTGCCGGTAACATTTCCAGTCTACAAACATTTCTAAAAATATCACCATCAATAAGGCTTGTATCAACATCCAATTGATAAGTTCCATCTGGTATAGGTGTTTGTAAGTTAATGATAAGCGATGTAACTCCGTATGCTCCCGGCAGACTGCAATCGGATGTAACACCAGTAACTACCTGGCCTGCTATTGTGGTGCCAAATTCGCTGCCCGAATTAGTGATACTGCTGCATAAAATATCTTCAGAAAAAGTTACTCTTAGTTTAGATGGATCGCACCTGACCATATCAACACTTGTAATAGTTGGTGGCGTATTTAATGTTAGTACTGCCGTACCGGAAAAAACAATTGTATATGGATTAAGTGATGCTGACCAGTTAGTAACCATCATCAGATAATCATGACCGGTTTGTAAATTCATAAGCCTGTTAAATTGCGTTCCCGGCCCTCCGCCTTCACAATTAATATCGGTAGTTCCTGCTACAGTACATCCGGTAACGCCTGTTTGTCCGCTTAAGTTTAAAGAAGCCCTTAGTTCCATGGTATAAACATCATCTGGCACATGACCGGTAATATCCATCACTTCCCAATCGTAATCGTCTGCCGGGCTGTTTGGATTAATTAAAAACCCAAGTGTACCAGCCTGGTAACAATGAAATTTATACCAGCGTGAATTATCGGTACTAACCGCCGCACAACCTGAGGTTGGGTTTGGCAGGTCGCCCTGTCCTGTACAAGGTGTTACGTCATTTTCAACAAAAGTGAGATTGCCGCATACCGCCTGGGCACCAGCAGCTGTACGGCCCGGACCATTACAGGGTGGTTGTGCATTTGCAGTAAATATTACTAAGATCAGTAAAAAGCTAAGGAATAATCTGCGCATTGGCTAATTTTGGTATTTGTAAATTTACTTAAAACCGCTGACTTGTATAATTAAACATGCAGCAAAAACTCTACCAATGATAAAAATACCTCCCTATTTAAAAAAAGGCGACACCATTGGCATTACCTGCCCGGCCGGTTATATGGATGCTGCAAAAGCGCAAACCTGCATCAATACTTTACAAAGCTGGGGCTTTGATGTGATGGTGGGCAAAACGCTTGGCAGTAAAAGCAAAAATTATTTTAGCGGTACCGATGAAGAAAGAGCAGATGAACTGCAGGCCATGCTGGATGATGAAAATATTGATGCCATACTTTTTGGCCGTGGTGGTTATGGCATGGGCCGTATTATTGACCGGCTTGATTTTACAAAATTTAAAAAGAAACCTAAATGGGTTATTGGCTTTAGCGATATAACCATTTTACATGCCCACCTGTACACCAAAATAAAAACAGCATCGCTGCATGCGCCTATGGCCGCTGCATTTAATGAAGGCGAGAATGAATTTATTAAATCACTTCGTAACGCTATCACTGGTAAAAAAGCAAAGTACAGTTGCGCTGCACATGCTTTTAATAAGCCAGGAAGCGCCACTGCCGAACTGGTTGGCGGTAACCTTTGCTTACTGGCGCATATCATTGGCTCGCCATCAGACATTAACACAAAAAACAAAATACTTTTTATAGAAGATATTGGCGAACAGATTTACAATACCGATCGACTGCTGTACCAGTTAAAACGCAGCGGTAAGCTGGCAAACCTGGCTGGGCTTATTGTTGGTGGTTTTACCGATACAAAAGATACCGACCGCCCTTTTGGAAAAACTGTGTATGAAGTGATACAGGAAATTACCGCAGAATATAATTACCCGGTTGCTTATGGTTTTCCGGTAAGCCATAGTAAAGAAAACTATGCATTGAAAGTTGGAGTAAATTATACACTTAAAATTACCAAAGCCAAAACACAATTATCGGAGGTTTAATAAACTGTCGAGTTTCTTTTTAAACAAATCAAAATCATTGAGGTTGTGATGCGTCCCTTTTTCAATCGTTATAAATTCATCGGTGGGTTTTAATATCTTTTTCAATCTTGCTGCATTGCGGTAAGGTATCACGCCATCATCGTCACCATGAAAAATGGTGATGGGATAATTTACTTCAGCCAAATATTCATTAGCAGGTATTTTATATGTACTCATTTTATTGTTTGGATAAATGGGCGCATAGCAACTGAAGAGTGATGGGATGCTGTAATATGGAGTTTCTAAAATCAACCTTTTATTATTTGATTGAGATGCCACATAAGCTGCAATGCCGGTGCCAAATGATTTGCCGTAGATAATAATACTGTCTTTACCATACTTTGCCGCTGCCATTTTTTCTACCTGCAGCGCCTGCTCATACATTTTCTTTTCGGTACGTTGGCCGGTAGTTTTTCCAAAACCGGGGTAATCTTCCATCCACACTTCGTAACCATGTTTGGTAAAGTTGTTGGCAAATTTTGCATAGCGCTCAATATTTTCCCGGTTGCCATGAAAATAAACAACCACGCCCCTTCTTACTGAATCTGCCGGAAAAAATTTGATCATGTTCACCGTATCCGTTTCATTCATTGCGATATTCACTTCTTCAAAAGGAACTTTGAAGTGATACACATAAGCATTCGATAATTTTTCGGGGTGAAATAAAAATTTTTCCTGCAGGTAAAATAAAGCAATGCCAATGACGCTGTATATGATGATGATAATTTTAAGCCAGCGGAAGATTTTTTTACGATTCATAAGAAGGCAAAGTTAGTCGAAAGTTGAGAGTTGAAAATTGAAAGTTGAGGTACTGCAGATTATAAGAAATTCGCAAGTAGTTGACACCTGCCTTGTTTTGAATTTTGACTTTTGCTTTTGTTAGTATTGCAAAATATCCCGTACAAAATTATGATACTCCGGAAAGGATGGCAGGTTATTATGTCCGCCGCCGGGAATGCGTATGAGTGTTATTTTACGTGGATTGAGCGCTTGTAATTTTTCGCTGTTGCTGATGGGCAGCAGCCAGTCTTTGGTGCCATGCAAAATATAGGTATGGCAATTTACTTTGGTTATCCATTTATCGGTACGCATGTGAAAGCGCAGTACAAAACGCACCGGCAGCATGGGTAAAAAACGCTCCACTGCTTTTTTAAAACTGAAATAAGGCGCATCTAAAATTAAATAGCGTGGCTTATTATCACTGGCCAGTTTAGCAGCAAAGCCACTGCCCATGCTGCGGCCGTATACCAGGATATGATTTTCGTTGTATTTTGCTGCCAGTGTTTCGTACACAAACTGCATATCGTTCAGCATATCTTTTTCGTTACGCTTGCCGGTGCTTTTACCAAAGCCACGGTAATCTACCAGTACCACATCATATTTATAACGATAAAAATCTTTGGCATATTTGGCCCAGCCTTTAATACTGCGGCTGTTGCCATGAAAATACAGCACCAGCCCCAATGGCTTATCTACTGTAAAATGCAAACCATTAATGCGTACGCCTGGCTCTACATCAAAAAACAGTTCTTCAAATGGCACATCGTATTTATATACAAAGTCCTGTTTTAATTTTTCGGGTTTGAAAATAAATTTCTCCTGTAAAAAATAAACGATAACAGAAAGAGCCGCAAGGCCGATTATGATATAGAGAGCGATCTGAAGCAACGAGGTGTTTTGAGTTTTGTGTTGTTAGTTTTGGGTTGTTTGCACCCTGTTAAATTAAACATTCTGCTGCAAACACAAAATCTTTTAAAGAAAGCATTCTGCCACAAACACCAAACTCAAAACCCTAAACTCCAAACTGCGTTTTCCATGCTTCGGTGCCACCAATCAGGTTTATAAGATTTGTAAAGGGAAATTTTTCCTGCAGCCGCTGAATGGCTACCTGGCTGCGTATGCCTTTACGGCAATAGATGATGACGGGTTTGTCTATAGCGATTGAATCAATATGCCGGGTAATTTCATTTAAAGGAATTAACTGGCCGCCGATGTTGAATTCTTCATGCTCGTAAGGTTCACGAACATCTATCAGCTGAAAATCTTCAGCATTATCAATTTTCGTTTTGAGTTCAGTAACTGTTATTGATTTCATCTTTTACTCCTCCTCATCTACATAAATCCGTTTCAATTTTAATTTGCTTACCGGTGCAATTATGAGCGGGAATTTTTCTACCTGTACCGTATTCTGTTCAAGCCCAAAACCTTTTTCTTCGCTCAGCGAAATTTCTTTCAGCCAGAAATAAAGTTTCATAATTATTCTTTCAAAGAAAGGCAGTTCATTATCCTGGCTCAGGAATTTTTCCATTACCACAAACCTGAAATCGCCTACTACATTGTTACGCTGCTGACTTTCGTAGCGGCTGGTAACATTCACTTCACGGTTGGCAACCAGGTCTTCCACTACTTTTTTAAACATCAGGTTAATGCGTGGCGCCATTCGGAAACCAAGCCTGAACTCTACCCGGATAATATCATTAGGAATAATATGCTCAACAGAATATTCGCAGGTATAAGGATCATCCATAGTATCTACATGCACAAACCAAAAAATATCGGCACGCTTTGGTTTACCGCTGAGTATGCTGTAAATAATTTTATGTTCAATCTCTTTAGGGTTGTTGGCGCTGGTTAAATACACCAGGTGTGTGGCATACTTGGGCACCGATGTATCGTTACTCAGTTCTTCCAGTTTGGGAACATATTCTTCTAAACGTACAAATTCCACATAACGGTTTTTAACCTTACGGGCCCTGTACCATACATACATAATGGCAAATAATGCGCCTCCCACAATTAAAGTAACATAACCGCCATGGGGGAATTTATCGAGGTTGGCAATTAAGAAAGCAACTTCGATGGTTAAAAAAACAGCCAGGAAAAGATAAATCAGATACGATTTTACCCGGTGCAGCACCATAAAGTTTGCAACCAGTATAGTGGTAGCCAGCATACATAAAGTAATGGCTAAACCATAGGCTGCACCCATAGCACTGGATGTTTGAAAATATAAAGTGATACCAACGCAGCCTACAAATAAAAGTAAATTTATACCGGGTACAAATAACTGTCCCTTGGCCTCTGTGGGGTAGTTAATTTTCATTTTAGGCCAAAGGTTCAGGCGGATGGCTTCACTGATTAACGTAAATGAACCACTTATTAAAGCCTGGCTGGCTATGATGGCTGCTGCAGTTGCAATGATAATACCGGGTATCAAAAACCAATCGGGCATTACAGCATAAAATATTTTACCCTCATAAATTTTACCGGTTTGATTTTGCAGTAACCAGGCTGCCTGTCCCACATAGGTAATGAGTAAGCATGATTTTACAAATATCCAAGACCTGCGTATGTTGCCACGTCCGCAATGCCCCAGATCGCTGTAAAGTGCCTCGGCACCTGTTGTACAAAGAAATACAGCACCCAGCAACCAGAAACCACCTGGATATTCTTTTAAAAATTTAAAGGCTTCGTAAGGGTTAAGTGCTTTAAAAACACTCAGGTCATCTGCAATATGTAATATACCCAAAACAGCCAGCATACTAAACCAGGCAAACATGATGGGGCCGAAAAGTTTGCCAATGCTTAAGGTACCAAACTGCTGCATGAAAAATAAAATTGCCAGTATACCAATAACGATATAAACAATTGTAGACTGTTGAATATTACTGAATACCGGTGTAATGCGTAACCCTTCAATAGCTGATGTTACCGAGATAGGTGGTGTTATCATACCATCTGCCAGCAGGGCCGCACCTCCAATCATAGCCGGTAATACCAGCCATTTGCGCCTGCGCCGCACCAGTGTGTACAAAGAAAAAATGCCGCCTTCCCCCCGGTTATCGGCTTGTAGCGTAAGTATAACGTATTTGATGGTTGTTTGCAGTGTGAGGGTCCAGATGATGCAGCTTAAAGAACCAACAACCAAAAGCTCGGTAATTACCTTGCCATGAATGATCTCATCAAAAACGTAGAGTGGCGAAGTACCAATATCGCCATAAATAATACCTAAAGCAACCAACAGGCCGGCTGCTGTTACTTTGTTAACATGTTTAGACACAGAAAAAAATTAAACCTTTGCCAGGGTAATTATAAAATATTATGGAAGTTGTATTTGCCATTTTTTAAAATGCAGGTACAAATGTATATGTAAAACGGAAATAGGAGGCTAAATATTTTTAATGTTTGAGGTTGAGGTGTTGTTGAGGTTGAGGTTAAGGTTGAAGTTTGTTCGTTCTCTAACAGGTTGACCATAGCAATTTGACCTTTTGTTATTAACTTGAATTTTAAATTTTGAAACAGGCTGCCTGGTGAGCCAGCTATGCCGGACCCCAGGATTAGAAAATGTGATTAAACCAGATAAAAAACATTAAATCATGGCAACTAAAAAGAAATTACCTGCAGCACAAAGTTCAGCACTGCTAAAAACATTAAAAACCCGTTTTGAAAAAAACATGAACCGCCATAAAGGTATTGAATGGGCAAAAGTAGAAGCAAAGCTGACTGCTGATCCGGAAAAACTATGGTCGCTAAATGAAATGGAAGCAACCGGTGGCGAACCCGATGTTGTTGGCTATGATAAAAAAACGGGTGAATATATTTTTTATGATTGCTCGGCAGAAAGCCCGGCAGGCCGCAGAAGTTTTTGTTACGACCACGAAGCACTGGAAAAAAGAAAAGAAAACAAACCAAAAAACAGTGCTGTAAAAATGGCGGCAGATATGGGCATTGAGCTTTTAACAGAAGAGCAATACCGGGAGTTGCAGCAGCTTGGAAATTTTGATAACAAAACTTCAAGCTGGGTTAACACACCTGCTGCTATCAGAAAACTGGGTGGCGCCATTTTTTGCGATCGCAGATACAATACTGTATTTGTTTATCACAACGGTGCTGAATCTTACTATGCCGGCAGAGCATTTCGTGGCTGGCTGAGAGTTTAATTTCCCAGCACCTTCTTCACCGGTTTAATTAATAAAAAAAATCCTCCCATAAATTTTACCGAAATTTGCGGTATATGAGCCTGTTAAAACGCAAATCCAGGTTTTACTTTTTATCTTTTCTTAAACACGATTTTAAGGCAAGTATCACTGTGTTTTTTGTAGCACTACCGCTTTGCCTGGGTATTGCATTGGCATCGGGCGTACCCATGTACAGCGGATTGCTGGCAGGCATCATTGGTGGTATTGTTGTAACACTTATCAGTAAATCTCAATTAAGTGTAAGTGGGCCGGCAGCCGGGCTTACGGCCATTTGTGCGGCTGCCATTACCGATCTGGGCGCTATAGAAATTTTCTTTTTGTCGGTGGCTGTTGCCGGGCTGCTGCAAATATTACTGGGTATTTTTCGTTTGGGTGGCTTTACCCATTTTATTCCGTCGGCAGTTATTAAGGGTATGCTTACAGCAATCGGCATCATCCTTATGTCTAAGCAAATACCGGCGCTTATCGGTTACGATAAACCCGAATTCTGGTCGAATGAATTGTTTAATATCATCACCTTTAAACATGTTTTCAGTAATATTGGCAGTTTATATGAACACAGCTCAAACGG
Organism: uncultured Chitinophagaceae bacterium; assembly: GCA_963715585.1. Taxonomy (GTDB): domain Bacteria; phylum Bacteroidota; class Bacteroidia; order Chitinophagales; family Chitinophagaceae; genus Ferruginibacter. The sequence continues at coordinate 3,254,892 of OY970254.1, forward strand.
TGTTATGCTGATTGCGCTTTTATCCATCATACTGCTGTACGTTTGGAAAAATACCCTGGCAAAAAAAATAAGTTTTTTACCTACTTCTTTTATTACGGTTCTTTTTGGGGTGATGCTTGCCTTTCTCTTTCAGCAATATGTTCCGCAGTTTGCACTCACTACAAATCAATTTGTAAGCATACCGCATGATATTTTTGCACAGATAAAATTTCCACGTTTTAGTGCCCTGTTTACCGACATAACAATATGGCGCAATGCCGTGGTTATTTGTTTTGTAGCAACGCTTGAAACATTGTTAAGCATTGCTGCCATCGACAAACTTGATCCCTACAACCGCATCACACCGCAAAACAGGGAACTGGTGGCACAGGGTACAGGAAATTTTTTAAGCGGCATGCTGGGCGGTATTCCTATTACGGCTGTAATTGTAAGAAGTTCGGCCAATGCAGAAGCCGGCGCCAAAACAAAATTGGCATCCTTTACACATGGTGTTTGGTTATTGCTGGCTGTGTTGTTTGCCATTCCGCTAATCAATCTTATACCGTATTGTGTTTTATCTGTAATCCTCATCCGCACGGGTTATAACCTGGCAAAGCCAAAAATGATATGGTCGGTTTATAAACAGGGGCGTGAACAGTTTTTGCCTTTTATTATTACAGTAATTGCCATTCTGTTTACTGATTTACTGATAGGCGTACTCATCGGAATCGGTTATTCCATTTACTTCTTAATTAAACATACTTACCGTGCAGGATTTACCATGAGCGAAAAAACCGAAGGGCATATTAAGCATATTACCATTGACCTGGCACTGAATGTTAGTTTTTTAAACAAGAAGAAATTTATGGAAATGCTGGATAGCCTTCCTCCATATTCAGTGGTTGAAATAAACGGAAGCGACAGTGTGTATATTGACCGTGATGTGCTGGAAATTTTCCAGGACTTTAAAGCCAAAGCGCATCATAAACATATTCAGCTAACCTTAAAAGATATTCCTGAAGTGGAGACAATTGAGCTGCATTGATCATTTTCTTGAAAGAGAATTGTACTTGAATTCAGCCGCATAAGTTATGAGCTGTCAGGCTGAGCTTGTCGAAGCCGATATATTTCATTAGCAACCCGCCTTCGACAAGCTCAGGCTGACAGAACAATTAACCTAAACTTCGATGATAGCATTGATCATTTTTTCTCTCCCATCATTTTATCATACAGCTTTTGTATCTCTTTTAATTTGGTAATGTAGATACTGCGGCCATGCGTACCAACCACCAGTTCATTTTCACGCTGCTGAACAACCATATCATGCACAGGCACACGGGGCAGGTTATTATCGAGCGTTAAAAAAGATTTACCCATGTTGAAGGAGGCATACAACCCGTTATCGGTACCCACATAAATGATGTTTTCTTTTTTGGGATCTTCTGTTACCACATTGATGGGTTCCATCGGCAGATCAGTTCCCAGCTGTGTCCAGGTGGTTCCGTAATCTTCACTCACAAATAAATAAGCGCCAAAATGATCATTGCGGTAACCATTTAGTGAAACATAAATTCTCCCTTCTTTAAAAGCAGAAGGAGCAACACGGCTTACATACAAACCCTGTACTGTCTTTGGTAAACTGCTGCTTATTTTCGTCCAGTTGTAACCTGCATCTTTGCTTACATGAATATTTCCATCATCGGTACCAACATATATCAATCCAAATTTCATGGGCGATTCAACCAATGTTGTTGCAGTACCAAAAGGTACATCGCCTTCGGTGCCTCCGTTGGTGAGGTCGGCACTGAGGGGCTCCAGGTTTTCGCCTTTTTGTAAACTGCGGTGAAAGCGGTTGGTGCCGTAATAAAAAATATCCTGGTTGTGTTTGCTAAGCCAGATGGGTGTTTGCCAGTTAAAACGGTATTTGGCTTCTCCCAGATCGGGGCGTGGATAAATAAATAAGCGCTTGCCTCCTTCGGTGCTTCTGCGGCCATAAAAACCAAACTGCGATCCGGTGTAAGCAGTTTTATTATCTCTTGTATCTATCTGCACCTGCATCCCATCGCCGCCGCCAATCTGCTTCCAGGGGTATATGCCTTCATAATCCCACTGATCAATATCTTTTGCATTAGATGGACCAAACCAGGTACCATTATCCTGCAGGCCGCCATAAATATTGTAAGGTTTTGCATCATCAACCGTTATTTTATAAAACTGCCCTACCGATGGTGTGTTGGCTTTAAACCAATGTTCACCATTATCGTAGGTAACATTGCAGCCGCCATCATTACCAGCAATCCAGTGACTGTCTTTGTTGGGGTTCATCCAGCATCCGTGCCAATCAGGGTGTGTGGCTTCATTATCGGTTGCTGTAAAGGTTTTACCGCCATCGGTACTCAATAATAAATCATATCCGCTTATTACTATTTTATCTTCATTGGTATTACTTACCGATATTTTTCCAAAATAATAACCGTATGTGTTGTAGGTGTTCAGGCCTTTGGTATTTACTTTTCGCCAGGTAAGGCCAGCATTATCGCTGCGGTAAACTTCGCAACCAATAATGGGTGTTTCAAACAGTGCAGTATTGGCATCAAACAGGTAATTATAAATTTCGGTGGGTTTTATTTTATCGGTCTTCACCAGTTCCTTTACACTGGCTGCTGTATATTTTTCTTTAAAATTATAATCAACCAAAAAGCTGTCTAATTTATTATTATCAAGATTTGCAAAACTTTCTTTGGTAAGATCTTTAAAATTTTTAAGTACATAATTGGTATCCACTTTTTTCTTTGCCGTATCGGGCCTGCGGCCCTGGTTATCTAAAGTGGCATAAATAATATTGGGGCTCTTTGCAAAAACTGCCAGGCCTATTCTTCCCAAACCATCGCCTGTGGGAAAACCGCTGCCGGCAGCAGTTACAAGCTTCCAGCTATTACCACCATCGGTGCTTTTATAAATGCCCGATGTTTTACCGCTCTCTTCAAAATTCCATGCACGGCGGGTGCGGTACCACATGGCTGCGTAAAGCTCATCAGGGTTTGTTGGGTTAATATCCATATCGGCAGCCCCGGTATTTTCATCAACAAATAAAGTTTGCCGCCAGGTTTTGCCGCCGTCGGTTGTTTTGTAAATACCCCTTTCTTTGCTGGGTGAGTATAAATGCCCAAGCACAGCTACCCAGGCAATATTATTATCGGTTGGATGTAAAGTTACTTTGCCAATATGCTGACTTTCCGGCAGGCCAAGCCATTGCCAGGTTTTGCCTTTATCGGCACTTTTATAAATACCCATGCCGCTGTAAGATGATCTGCTGCTGTTGGCTTCGCCGGTACCGATCCAGATAATTCCATCCTTCCAGTTAACTGCAATATCTCCGACACCAAATACATTTTCTTTATCAAAAACCGGCACCAAACTCTGCCCGTTGTTTTTGGTGTACCACAAGCCGCCCGTAGCATAAGCTACATAAAACTCAGTTGGGTCTGCCGGGTTCACATCCACATCCACTACCCGGCCACTCATAATGCTTGGGCCTACATTGCGGAATTTAATGCTGTTGAGCGTTGTATCTTTCTCTAACAATTTTCTTTTCTGTATACCGTTTAATCTTTCAGCGGCGGTGGTAGGTTTTACCTGCGCCTGCGCAGAATTAACAATTACTAAAAGCAGTATTATTGTAAATTTGAAAAGATTTTTCATCCGTGGTAGTTTTGGTTTGAAATTAGCAAACAATTAAAAAGCAGTTTATGCAGATTTTAAAAATACGGCAATTGTTGGTACTGACCATCATGCAGATTTTGTTTTTTACAAACGGCATGGCTCAATATAAAAGCTATAAGCTTAATAGCGAAGGCGATACCCTGAATGCCATTGATAAAAAAGATATGAAGCAGGGCAAATGGGTTATACATGTTGATCCGCTGAGAGGCGAACCCGGTTATGAAGAAGAAGGTATTTTTAAAAACAATAACAAAGAAGGAATCTGGCGCAAATACAGTTTAACCGGCGATATTATTGCTGTAGAATTATATAAATTGGGCGGCAAAGATGGTATTCAGCAATACTATACTTACCTGGGCGATTTGATAAGAGAAGAAAGCTGGCGTGGATATGACCCCGATGCACCTTACGATACCATTGCCGTTTATGGCGAAGGCAATAATGAAATTATTGAGTACAAAATTGTAAAGGCCGACCAATACAGTGTAAAGCATGGCGAGTGGAAATATTATGATGCCGGAACCGGCCGCCTGGTAAAGGTTGAAAAATATGATCGTGGACATTTGGAAACACCTACCGACAATAAAAAAACAGTAGCTGCCCCGCCGGCAAAAAAGAAAGAGGTAGAAAAAACACCCGAAATGCTGGAATGGGAAAAGAAAAATAAAGGAAAGAAGAATGTTGTGAGGGACGGAAGGACATATTCGGGTGGGTAGCTGTCTGGCCACAACAAATACGCAGAGAAAAAAGGGCTTTGTTAATTAATGTATGCTGATACTGTCAGTGCATAATTAATTGCCTGACGAGAAAAAATGCTGAAAATATAAAAGCTGGAAAGTAACAGCATTTCTCCAATAGTCCCAGCTATGTACACCCGGTCTTTCAATATACTCATGTGCAATTTTTAACTGCAGCATTTTTTGATGCAGCCTTCGGTTGCCATCAATAAAAACATCGCCTATGCCACAATCAAAAATTATTTTAAGGTCGGTATTGGTATAATTTTCAATTAAATTGATCACGGTAAAGTCGTGCCATTCTTTTGCATGTACAATGGTATCACCAATTCGCTGGCTGATATCATAACTATTTCTACTTGTTTTTAAATCTACTACACCACTCATACTTCCGGCAGCACCAAAAACATCGTTGTGCCGCAATGCCAAAAACAAAGCCCCATGGCCACCCATGCTTAAGCCGGTTATGGCCCGGTGGTTTTTATCGGCCTTGCTGCGGTAATGCGCATCAATAAAATGTACAACTTCTTTTGCAACATGCGTTTCGTACCTGTATGCAGTATTAATGGGACTATCAAAATACCAGCTGCTTTTTGCGCCATCCGGGCAAACAATTAATGTTTGATACTCATCTGCATAATTGATCAATTCCGGAACCCGTATTATCCAGTTGCTGTACCAGCCATCATATCCATGCAGCAAATAAACCACCGGAAAACTGTTTTTCTTCTTTTTATAACTATCCGGTTTTATTACAACAGCTTTTATGTATTTGTGCATGCTGTTGCTGTAGATAGAAACGGTATCTGCAGTACCTGCCTGCAGCGCAGATGTAATAATGAGAAAGCAAACAAAGGAATAAATAAATTTCATAGTATTATGTTCAGTTGAAAAGCATGTCAGTTACTTGATTTTCCGGCCTAATAATTGCACTGTTTTTTCCAGGTCTTCAATACGTGCCTGTTGTTCCTTTACTGCATTAATGAGCAGAAAAACATAAGCCTGGTTATTCACTTCCCTCAGATCGTTGAAGTTATCATACGGTTTTTTACTTACCATATACGGTGCAATTTTTTCCAGTTCCTGCGCTACAATACCCACCTGTTCGTTGCTGATTTGGTATGGTGCCTTTTCATTGTAATTAAATGTAACCGGGTGAATTTGTTTTATAACATTCAAGCCATCTGTAAATTCACCGGTAATTGTCTTTACCCTTTCATCTGAAAAAACACCCCAGTTACCGGTAGCATTGTTGGCAGTACCATTAACAGAAAGTTTAGCGGTGGGCCCGGTGGTACCAATACCAACATCTCCCTGGTTAATTACAAGGCCTACCGGTGCCCAGCTGAATGAATAATAGTCCTCGATTTCCAGGTAACTACCGGTATGCTGTATTCTGGCAACATCTGAACCTGCTTCTTTTAAAAGCAATCCAACCGGTACGCCATAAGCTTCAATAGTTACCTGGTGCTCACCACCTCCTTTCACATGAAGAACATCGGACGGATTTGAAATTCCAATTCCTACGCTGATATTCCCTATATCGCCCAGCACTAAACTATTGTTTGAAGTAACTGTGGCATTATAGCCGATAGCTGTTGCATTTGTAAGGCCTCCGGAATTGTTACCTGCCTGGTACCCGATGAATGTACAGTTGGTTCCATTGCTGGCATTGAGGCCGGTATTTGTTCCAACAGCTGTGTTACCATCATTTTGGGTACCAGCCAAAGCATTATAGCCAACGGCCACATTATTGCTGGCATTATGATTAGCCCTTAATGCAAACACACCCAGTGCAGTGTTTGTTGAGCCTGTGGAGTTTTCTGTAAGCGCTAACGAGCCTACTGCGGTATTATCAGTTCCTGAGGAGTTGTTTGAAAGTGCTGTATTCCCGATTGCAGTATTATAGGAACCAACTCCCGGTGCTCCCATGGCAGAATAACCGACAGCAGTATTATAGGAACCGCCTCCGTTAATAAGAGCCTGGTATCCATTAGCCACATTAAAACTTCCGGATCCATTTCCCCGGAGAGCCTGAGATCCGGTAGCTGTGTTATAATTACCGCTAAAGTTTGAATAAAGCGCCTGGTAACCTATGCCCGTATTCTCATTACCACCGATATTATTATACAATGCTTCTCTTCCCAAAGCTGCGTTCTTGTTGCCATCAAAGTTTTTAGTAAGCGCCTGGTATCCCAATGCAGCATTATCGCTTCCTGTCATAAACGGAGAACCATCCAGTGCATAAGCACCAAGTGCTGAATTATTTGATCCTGTTGAAACATGAGTCATTGAATTGAAACCAAATGCAGAATTCAATGCGCTTTGGCTGCTAAAACCAAGTGCCCAGGCACCAGTTACCGTGTTGCCATAACCATCAATACATGAAGCCATGGCATAAGTGCCCGTTGCTGTATTACTGGATCCAATGGTATTAACATTAAGGGCCTGAAATCCGATACCGGTATTCTCAACGGCGGTATTTACATTACCCGCCTGATAACCCAGGAACAGATTACTGTTCACATCAATCAATCCTGCCTTTTGATTATTGACACGAAAAACGAGCGGTACATTATCTGTAGTTCCGATAAAATTAGTTGCCGCAGCGGTTCCGCTGTTACCAGTTAATGACCATGCAGTTCCGTTAACCATTTTTGTCCAGGCGGTACCATTCCAGTAATAATAACCGGGTGTAACATTACTTACTGTTGCAGTATTGTAAACCAGCAAACTGGTGGCAGGACTTACAATGGTAGCAACATCAGCTGTACCTGTTAATGCAACTCTTGGTATCAGCATTCCCTTATTAGAACTACTTATATCCAGTATAGATGAACTGTTGGCTGCTGCACCAGTTGTATTTACAGCCACACTTTGGGCAGATACCTGGTTTGAAATCAGCAAAAAAGAAGCAACCACTGATATGATACCAAAACTGTGGATTTTAAAGGCGCTGAAAGTTTTCATACTGCAATTATTTTTCTTTGAAATAATAAAACTGTTTTTAACTATCCGGAACATTAAGGTACCATTTTTTTAAAGCTTTGTGAAATTAACCTCAGCAGGGAAGTAAATATTCGCAGGACTCTCAAACAAAAAATCTGTCCCGCTTTTTGGGCGGGACAGATCTTTAATTTTCAAATAGCGAATATCTTATTTAATTTCCTTCAGCATCGGATTTACTCCGCCGCCAGCGCCTCTTGGCCCACGGCCGCCACCTTTAAACAACTGGAATTTACTGGGCGTTGAAATAGCAGGCCAGGTATTGTTATCGGTATTGATGTCGGCTGTTTCCCTCATCGGATCAAGCTTGATAGATACCACTTCTTTATTCTTCAGGAAGGTTTTAACCACTTTATTCTCATTCTTGCGCCAAACATATACCGGTATGCGGTCAACTTCTTTGGTACCATCTTTAAAAGTCCACTCAATAATGATTGGCATTACCAAACCACCTTTATTGCTGAAAGTAAGTTCATACATATTTTTATCACCGGCTATTTTAAAGCGTTCTGCTTCTGTATAGTTATCTGCAGCTGCTCCGGCAGGTGTGGTAATCTCAAATGGAGTGGTATCTACTTTTGCCAGATCGCGGTCGTATCTCCAGTAAAAATCTCTTAAAGACTGATCGGCATCTGTTGCAAAAACAATTTTCTTGTCTTCACGGTTTCTGATCTTGGAAATATCATCAAAAGTATTCAGCTGCGGTTTTGCTACCGGTACTTTTCTTGTAGATGCGCCGGGATTGGTAGGTGCAGTTACATCGGTATTCAGTACAGCCCATTTAACTGTATCCAACGAAATATCGCAAGGCTCTATGCCATAAAACCATCCTCTCCAAAACCAATCGAGGTCTTCGGCACTTGCATCTTCCATGGTGCGGAAAAGATCGGCAGGTGTTGGATGCTTAAAAGCCCAACGCCTTGCATATTCTTTAAACGCATAATCAAAAGTCTCACGGCCCATAATAGTCTCACGCAGTATGTTTAAACCGGTAGCCGGTTTACTATAAGCATTGGGGCCAAACTGAATAATGTTTTCGCTGTTGGTCATAATAGGCTCCAGCACATCTTTTGGCAGCTTCATGTAATCAACAATTTTATATGCAGGGCCTTTACCAACCGGGTATTTATTATCCCATAATTCTTCAGTTAAATACTCAACAAACGAATTCAATCCTTCATCCATCCAGGTCCATTGTCTTTCATCGCTGTTGATGATCATCGGAAAAAAGTTGTGACCTACTTCATGTATTACCACACCCAGCATACCATTTTTTGTTCCTTCGCTGTAAGTGCTGTTGGCACTATAATTACCATTAGCATCTTTTTCGGTACGGCCAAAGTTGAAACAGATCATCGGGTATTCCATTCCATTGGCAGCTTCCAAACTTTGGGCAACAGGGTATGGATATGGAATAGTGAATTTTGAGTAGGTTTTAATGGTATGAGCAACTGCTTTTGTACTGTATTTGCGGTACAAAGAGTATGCTTCTTTTCCATAAGCACTCATGCACATTACTTTTTTGCCTTCAACCATGGCTGGCATGGCATCCCAAACAAATTTGCGTGAGCTGCCCCATGCAAAATCACGTACCATATCGGCTTTAAATATCCAGGTTTTCTTTTGGGTTAATTTCGTTTTTTCTTTTGCTGTTGCTTCATCCAATGTTACTATTTCTGTAACATCAGTTGCATTTTGTGCTTTTTGCCAGCGTGCAAGTTCAGCAGGCGATAAAACCTGTGCATAGTTTTGTCCCTGGCCTGTTGCCATTACCACGTGATCTGCCGGAACCGTCATGGCAACTTTAAAATTACCAAAGGTTAAAGCAAACTCGCCACTGCCAACAAACTGGTGGTTTTGCCATCCCTGAAAATCGCTGTACACACAAAGGCGTGGGTACCACTGCGTCATGGTAAACAGATCGTTTCCATCTTCAGGAAAATTTTCAAATCCTCCACGGCCGCCATATTTTCCTTTTTCAATGATATTATAGTTCCAGTCAACTTTAAAAATATACTGCTGCCCTGGTTTTAGTGACTGTGGTAATTCCACACGCATCATCGTTTTGTTGATGGTATAAGTAAGAACTTTACCTGTTGCATCCGCAACCCTGGTAATGTTAACGCCATATTCTTTGTTCTTATCAATCTTACCGCCAAAACGTGAAATATCATCTTCACTTATACCTCTTGGCATAGGGCTGTTACCACTCTGGTAGCCTGAGTTATTTGTATTGCTATGTTCATTCTCATCCAGCTGTAACCACAAATAAGTAAGTACATCAGGTGAGTTGTTTACGTAGGTGATGGTTTCACGGCCAATTAAACGGCGGTTGGGTTCATCCAGTTCGCAGTTAATATCATAATCAGCACGCTGCTGCCAGTACTTTGGGCCCGGGGCACCACTGGCTGTACGATACTCATTGGGTGTTGGAAGAATGGTTCCCAACTGCTCAAACCGGTTACCGTGGTTACTACCCGGATTATTTTTAATATCCTGGGCATTAGCACTGATGCCGATGAAAAGCAAAAAAACAAAAGCTGTTAATTGTTTCATGTGTTTCTTTTTTTTGTTTGTTTTTGTCACATGGAATTCGCCTTAGGGCTCATTTCATGTCTCTACTATTTGTGTTTAATTTTTATGATAACAAGGCTGGGAAACGTTCCCATGCCATTTTAAAACCAATACTTAAAGCAAGAATTGACAAAGCCCATACCCACCATTTTCTTTTAAGGCCGGCTTGATTAACCACCAGGAAACTTAAAAATAAAATTCCAGCTACCACTACAATCTGCCCGGCTTCCAACCCAATATTAAATCCAAATAAACTCCAGCCCATACTTCCGTTCTTCGACAGCATGAAGCGGATATAATTGGCAAAGCCCAGTCCGTGTATCAATCCAAAGAACAATGCTAGAAAATAATTTAACCTTAAAGACCTGGGTTCATATTTTTTTTCAAACAGGTTTAAAGCCGCAGTAACAATGATGGTACCCGCTATTAAAAACTCTACCCACTTATCGCTGATGCTTACAATATTATAAACACTTAAAGCCAGGGTAAGTGAATGGCCGATGGTAAAAGCGGTTATTAAAACCAGCACCTGTTTCCAGTTTCCGATAAGATAGATGGCGCTTAAAGCCAAAACAAAGAGCAAATGATCGAGGGCGTCCCATGCTATAATATGCTGCCAGCCCAGATCAAAATAAAATCCTAAATCCTGCATGAAACGGATTATAATTGTTTGTTTACATTAGTTTTGTCTTGCAATGTATCTTTAAAGAAACGATTTTTTATCAACCTGTTAGCTAAATGGCAAGTATTTTATTTAAGTGGTTATTGATTGGCGGACTCCTTTTGAATCCTGCTGCAACATATCATCCCATATTTGTAAGTGTTACCGAAATTGAACACAATGCCAAAGACAAAACACTGGAAATAAGTTGTAAAATTTTTACAGATGATTTTGAAAAAGCATTAAGGGCAACCTACAAAACCTATGTTGATTTATTAAAACCCAGGGATAAAAATGCCATGAATAAACTGGTGGCAGATTATGTGCAAAAACATTTGTTGATTAAAGTTGATGGAAAGCCTGTTGTATTAGAGTTTTCAGGTTACGAGCAGGACGAAGAGGGCATTGAAAGTTATTACCAGGTAAACAACATTGTCGCTGTAAAAAAGCTTGATATTACCGACAATATTTTATTTGAATACCAGAAACAACAGATTAGTATTATCCATACAACGGTAAACGGGAATAAGAAAAGTACCAAGCTTACGAACCCGGAAGAGAAGGCAAGTTTTGACTTTTAACTTTTGAATTTTAACTTTTAATCCTCCATTTCCTCTTTTAATTCTTCCGATATTTTTATAAGCAGTTTATCAATCCGCTGTCCGTCCATATCAATAATCTCAATATCAAAACCACGCCAGTCAAATGTTTCACCCGTTTGAGGAATATGCTCTAACTCATGCAGTACAAAACCTGCCAGGGTATCAAAATCATGGTCATCCTCATTCATCCATTCTGTTTTTTCAAAGCGGCTTAAAAAATCATAAAAAGGAATCTGGGCATCCACTAAAAAAGTGCCATCGGCTCTTTCTATAATTTCATATTCGTCCTGGCCGGTTTGCGGCACATCGCCTACTATCGCTTCCAAAATATCATTCAGCGTTATCATGCCTTCCAGTGTGCCGTATTCATTTACAATAAAGCAACCATGAATTTTTGTTTCTTTAAATTTTTCCAGCAATTGGTATGCTGTATTATTTTCAGGCACAAACAAAGCAGGCTTTGCAATGTCTTTTAATAACACATCCGGAGCAGCTTTTAATAAATCCTTTACGCTGATAATGCCTTTAATATTATCAACAGTTTCTTCGCAAACCGGATAGCTGGAATAAATAACCGTATCCATTTTATCTTTTACCTGTTGTACCGTTTCACTGCCGTCAAACCAGGCAATATCGGTGCGGTGTGTCATCAGTGATGTAATGTTCCTGTCGCCCAGGTGAAACAACCTTTCAATAATTTCTTTTTCTTCTTCTTCAATAGCGCCATGCTCACTTCCTTCTGCCACCATGGCTTTAATTTCTTCTTCAGTAACCGAATTATCAGCAGATGTTTTTATATTGAATAATTTAAAGAACAGCTGCGATATTTTAGACAGCAACCATACAATGGGATAGGTTACAACCGATAAAACATTCATAGGCCCTGCAACGATACGTGCAATTTTTTCAGCACGTAACATGCCCAGCCGCTTGGGTACCAGCTCGCCAAAAATGATAGATAGAAAAGTTACGATGATAACAATAATTACTGTTGAAATGGTTTCGGCATAGGGCTGCAGCATTTCAATCTTTTCAACATAGGGTTTCATGTAATGCCCGAATTTTTCTCCGGAATACACACCCGTTAAAATGGCAATAAGCGTAATAAATATCTGTGCAGTTGACAGGAATTTTTCTGGATTTTCCGACAGTTCAAGAGCTGCTTTGGCTTTAAGGTCGCCTTTTTTAGACATAGCTTCCAGCCGGGCCTTTCTTGCACTTACCAGCGCTATTTCACTCATCACAAGTAACCCATTAATAATGATCAGTAATCCTAAAACAAATATTTCAAACATATTATTTAAACTAAACCGTAGCTTTTGTTGAACGATTTGCCGGACAAATATCCGATAAGTATTCCAATTAGCCCTCCACATATAATATCAACCGGATAATGCACGCCAACATACACCTGTGCAAAGGATATACTAAAGGCCCACAAGAAGAATAAAGCGGGCCATTTTTTAAACTTTGCTTTTAAGGTAAGATAGAAAAACATAGCCATGGCAAAATGAGTACAGGCATGCGAAGAAGTAAAACTGGAACTTTGTGGCCGGTAGCCTACCAGCACATGTACCCAGGAAGCTATGTCTGGTTCGTTACAGGGGCGCAGGCGAATAATATTTTGTTTGATGATGCTGCTGCTTACAAAATCGCTGATGATAATGGTACCAACTGCCAGTAAAACCCACCACCAACCCGTCTTCTTAAAATTAGTAACCACCAATAAAACCAGGAAAAGGTACAAAGGATACCACATATTGGAATTACGTAACCAGGGCATCAGCCAGTCAAAAAAAGGATTACTCCATTGATTGTTGATGATCTTAAAAAATTGCCTGTCGTACGAAAGCAGCTGTTCCATTAAATGTAAGATGTGTGTTAAATAAGCACCGGCCAAAATTAATTAAACTAAATTTGTTAACTCATTAAATAATTGTTCATGCTGTTTTTACAACGAATCCCAAAACTGCTGCGCTGGATATTTTCGGTGCAGTTTATTTTGCTGATTGTGATGACCATCTCCCGCCTGATCATTTTCTGGAAATTCAATCCACCGGGTAAAGCATTTTCGGGCTCGGCTTTTATCATGGGCTTTAGGTTTGATGCCCGTGTTATATGCATTATTGGATTATTTATGATGCTGTTATGCACCATCCCATTCTTAAACCCGTTTAAAAATTTTAATGCAAAAAAATTCTGGAATATTTTCCTGCCATTGCTTTTCATCATCATGGTACTGCTACTGGCAATAGATTTTTACCACTTTGATTACCTGCACCAACGGCTTAACGCCACCGTTTTAAATTACTTACAGGATGCCGGCATCTCTTTTAACATGATGTGGCAAACATACCCGTTGCTGAAGATCGGCATTGCCATTATATTACTGTTGGTTTTGGCAAGATTTGGTTTTGGTAAATTACTTGCACATTACCAGCAACAACACAGTTTTTACAAACGCAAAGGAGTGCTGATGTATATCATTTCCTTTCTCATTTTTGGCATTTTTATCTTCGGCAGAATCGGGCAGTTCCCTTTACGCTGGAGCGATGCTTATACATTAAGCGATGATTTTAAAGCGAACCTGGCTTTAAATCCTTTTCAAAGTTTTTTAAGCACTTTAAATTTCAGAAACTCTTCTTACGATATAAAGAAAGTGAGAGCAGATTATCCACTTATGTCCGGTTACCTGGGTGTAAATACACCCGACAGTTCTTCATTAAATTTTCAAAGGGTTTATCCTGCTGCTGATTCTGCAGGTAATAAACCAAATATCGTTTTGGTTATCTGCGAAAGCTTCAGCGCCTACAAAAGCAGCATGTACAATAACCCGCTAAACACAACGCCTTACTTTAATGAGTTATGTAAGAACGGCGTTTTCTTCGACCGTTGCTTTACACCTGCTTATGGTACAGCACGTGGTGTGTGGGCTACCATCACCGGTATACCTGATGTGGAAAGCCCCAAAACCGCCAGCCGCAACCCCAATGCAGTAGATCAAAATACCATCATCAACAGTTTCAGCGGTTACGATAATTTTTATTTTTTAGGAGGAAGTGCTACCTGGGCCAACATTCGTGGCGTGTTAACCAACAATATTAAAAATCTGAAGCTGTACGAAGAGAATGATTATGCTGCCAAAAAGATTGATGTGTGGGGCATCAGCGATAAAAATTTATTTTTAGAATCGAACCGGATACTGAAACAACAAACCAAGCCTTTCTTTGCCGTTATTCAAACTGCCGATAACCACCGACCATACACCATTCCGGCAGAAGATAAAGATGAGTTTAAAATGCTTTCTTACTCATCCGATTCACTAAAGCGTTTTGGTTTTGAAAGCAACGAAGAGATGAACGCCTTCCGCTACACCGATTTTGGTTACCAGAAATTTATGGAAGCCGCCAAAAAAGAAGCATACTTTAAGAACACCATTTTTGTTTTTGTGGGCGATCACGGCATCCGCTATAACGGCTCACTGGAATATTTCCCTAAAGCATGGACCGAACAGGGCCTTACCTGTGAGCATGTGCCGCTATTATTTTATGCACCGGGTTTATTAAAGCCACAAAGAATAAGTTCAGTTGCTTCTCAGATAGATATATTACCAACCATTGCATCGCTGGCAAAAATACCATACACCAACAATTCGATGGGGCGTAATTTATTTGATACACTGGTACCTTTATCAGAATATAAATCAGTTTTCAAACCAGAAAAATTTGCATTCGTTATTGATCATGATGTACACACCGTTGGACTGGTAAGCAATCAATATTATTACGTTAAAAATTTAAAGACCGGCAAAGTAGAATTTGTTTCCATGACGGGCAACGACCCTGTGCCGGTGAATGAAGAAACTGACAGCGTAAAGAATTACCTGCAAAGGCTTACAGATGCTTATTACGAAACGGCCAAGTATTTATTATTGAATAACAAAAAGAAGCAATAGCTTTCATTTCAGCACAAATCTGTATAAATCTGTGTCATCAGCGTTCCTATCACCAGTTTTAGTATTTTCGCATACTTCGTTCGGCTAAGGAAATTTTAAAACTATGCTCATCAGTTGGCGTGTTCCCAAAACTATACAATGGATAGTAAAACTATTCCTGATATACCTGTGCATATTTACCGCTTTTCGCATAGCAACGGTCATTTGTTTTAAGCCCGGCTCAATTCCTATAACTGACCTCGTGCCTTCTTTTTGGCTTGGGTTAAAATATGACTTACGCTGGATTGCAATTATTTTATTACCCATTGCTTTGCTTTCCGTATTTCCACGCTTATCGCCATTTACCAGTAACCGCGGTAAAAAACTGTGGACTGCCTACCTGGGCATTACTACTTTACTGGTACTGTTTTTTTATGGTGCCGATTTTGGCCAGTTTGCCTACATCAATGCCCGCCTTAATGCCGATGCTTTAATATTTGCAGAAGACCCCCGTGAAAGCCTGCAGATGGTATGGCAGACTTATCCGGTAATATGGATTTTAATTGGGTTGATAGGTGCTGTGATGATGATGATATGGATGTTTCGCAGAATGCATGTTGATGTGGCAGAAAAAAATATGAACATTCATAAATTTACATACCGCCGCAGGTGGCATGCTGCTGCATTACTATTAATGGGATGGTTTGTGTATGGTTTTTTCACTTTAAAACCACTTGATTTTTTTAAGGCCTTTGATTTAAACGATGAATTTAAAAGTAACCTGGCCTTAAATCCAATGCAGAACTTTTTTACCACACTGCGTTTCAGGAATCCCGACCACAACAGCAAGGCAAATGAGTATTACAATGACATGTGCAGTTTTCTGCAACTGGACAACAATGGTGGTGCAAAAAACAGGTATAGCAGGCTTGTGCATCCCGGTAGTCGTGCTTTTGAAAGCCAGCCTAATGTTGTGCTGGTTATTTGCGAAAGTTTCAGCATGTACAAAAGCAGCATGAGCGGTAACCCTTTAAACAGCACGCCATATTTTAACCAGATGTGTAACGAAGGCATTTTCTTTGAGCGTTGCTTTACGCCAAGCTTTGGTACAGCCCGTGGAGTTTTTGCTACCATTACCGGCATACCTGATGTGCAGCTTTCCAAATTTTCTACACGCAATGAAGAATCCGTTAACCAACGCACCATCATCAACGATTTTGATGGTTACGAAAAATATTATTTCATCGGGGGCCGAAGCCAGTTCAATAATTTTAAAGGACTCGTTGCCAATATCAACAACTTGCATGTTTATGAAGAGGGAAGCTACAAAGCTCCAGCGCTGAATGTATGGGGCATCAGCGATAAAAATCTTTTCCTGGAAGCAAATGAAGTCTTGTCTAAACAGCAAAAACCCTTTTTTGCAATTATTCAAACGGCCGATAACCACCGCCCTTTTAATATACCCGAAGAAGACAAGGATTTTGCCCGTGAGCTGATTACCAATGAAGAGCTGAGTAAATACGGATTTGAATCGCTGAAAGAATTTCATGCTTTTGCCTATACCGATTACTGCATAAAAAAATTCATGGAAGCTGCAAAGAGTTCGCCTCACTTTGATAATACCATTTTTGTTTTCACCGGCGATCATGGTGTGGAAGGCAATGCGACTGCCATTTACCCCAAAGCCTGGACAGAACAGCGCCTGAGCGATGAGCATGTGCCTTTGCTATTTTATGCACCTGCCTTGCTATCGCCACAAAAAAGACCCGAGGCTGTTTCTCAAATTGATATTTTGCCAACTATTGCAGGAATGATGATGCAGCCTTATTCAAATACCACTTTGGGAAGAGACCTGC
Source organism: uncultured Chitinophagaceae bacterium (assembly GCA_963715585.1). Lineage (GTDB taxonomy): Bacteria > Bacteroidota > Bacteroidia > Chitinophagales > Chitinophagaceae > Ferruginibacter. The sequence goes on from OY970254.1 coordinate 3,271,964, forward strand.
TGGATTCAACCAAAAAAGAAAATGCTGCATTTATTATTTATCATGCACCGGGATGGATCGGTGTGGTGAATGATGATTATTTTTTCCGTAAAAATATCAGGTTTAAAAAAGAGGAACTGGTGCCGGTTCGCAATAACCTGCCTGTATTAAATAAACAACAGGAGGATTCTGTAAAAAGCCGTTTATCCCAACTTACTTCTGCTATGTATGAAACGGCGAGGTGGATGCTGATTAATAATAAGAAATAGTTCAGGTGTCAGGCCACTACTAACAGATTTTTAATGTATGAAGCCTTTGTGTTTCTGGTAATCTTAAAGTTGTAGAATATATATAGTGGCCAGACACCTTATCAACCTTTCACCTTCTTTGCAATCATGAGCATCCGCTGCGATTTTTTTACATCATAATTACCAAAACCATAATCACCAAATACTTCCTGCATCTGCAAACCCTGGTAGGCAAACATTTCTGTAAAATCGCCTAAAGAAAACTTGGCCACTTTTTCGGTATATATCAAAGGCTCACGCAGGGCCTCATCCTCCACAACAATCTTTTTATAAAAATGTGTTTCGTCGTACCATTTGGTAATGTGAAAATTGATACCGTCAATTTCTTTTTCAGATTTATGTACCAGGTGGTCTTCGGCATAATGTACATTCAAAAAGTCCATTACAAATATCCCGTTCTTCTTTATTGATTGGGCAATGGTGCGTATAGCATTATCATGTTCACGGCGGGTATTAAAATAGCCAAAGCTGGTAAAAAAATTAAAGGCGTAATCAAAATAATTTATCCAGAAAGGCAAGCGCATATCATGTTTGTAAAAATGAAGGCTGTCGGTTTGAAATTGTAATGCTTCATTAATGCTGTCGTCGCTCAGGTCTATTCCGGTAACATCAAAACCTTTACCGGCCAATTGAATGGAATGCCGGCCCTTGCCACAGGCAACATCCAGCATGCTGCTTCCCGGCACCGGTTTCAGGTAATTGATCAGTTTATCAATAAAAGCCTCCGCTTCTTTATCATCCCTGTTAAAATACAGCTGATGATAGTAAGGTGAGTTAAACCAATCTTTGAACCAGGTTTGTTGCATGGCGGCAAAGTTAATAGTTAAAGGTTAATTGGTGGACCCTATAAATTGTGCAGCCCCTCAACTATTAACGATTAACCATTAACTATCTCACTTTTCTTATCTTTGCCCTCCCTTAAAAGCAAAAGAATGGCACTGATAAAAAGCATTTCCGGCATACGTGGCACCATCGGCGGAAAAACCAATGATAACCTTACCCCAGTTGATATTGTGAAGTTTGCAGCAGCTTACGGAAGCTGGATATTACAACAAAGCGACAATACAAAAATAGTTATTGGCCGTGATGGCAGAATAAGCGGCGAAATGGTAAGCAACCTGGTGGTCAATACTTTAATTGGGCTTGGGCTTGATGTGGTTGATCTTGGTTTGAGTACCACACCAACAGTTGAAATGGCAGTTATATTTGAAGAAGCAGCCGGCGGCATTATTCTTACTGCCAGTCATAATCCCAAAGAATGGAATGCACTAAAGTTGCTGAATAATAAAGGCGAATTCATCAGCGGCGATGAAGGCAAACTGATTTTAACCGCTGCCGAAAAGGAAGATTTTAATTTTGCCAAAGTAGATAAACTGGGTACATATCGTAAAGACGAAAGTTTATTACAAAAACATATTGATGCTGTGCTTGCATACGAGCTGGTAGATGCTGCAGCAATAAAAAAACAGAATTTTAAAATTGTGGTGGATGCGGTGAACAGTACCGGTGCTACTGCTGTACCTGCCTTATTAAAAGCATTGGGTGTAAAAGATATTGTGGTATTGAATGAAGAAGTGAACGGAAATTTTGCACACAACCCCGAACCACTACCTGAGCATTTAACCGAACTGAGCAGTGCCGTAGTTTCGCAAAATGCCAGTTTGGGCATTGCTGTTGACCCTGATGTTGACCGCCTTTGTTTTGTTTGCGAAGATGGCAGCATGTTTGGCGAAGAATATACTTTGGTGGCTGTAGCCGATTATGTGTTGAGTAAAAGAAAAGGAAATACGGTTTCCAACATGTCTTCAACTAAGGCATTGAAAGATGTGACCTTAGGTCATGGTGGTCAGTATTTCCCCAGCATGGTTGGCGAAGTGAATGTGGTAAATAAAATGAAAGCAGTACATGCGGTAATTGGTGGCGAAGGAAACGGCGGCATTATTGTACCCGATCTGCATTATGGCCGTGATGCATTAATCGGCATTGCATTGTTCTTAACGCATCTTGCAAAAAGCAAAAAAACCACCAGGCAGTTACGCAGCACTTATCCTGATTATTTCATCAGCAAAAATAAAATTGAGCTGACCAACGGGGCCGATGTAAAAACTATTTTTGAAAATATTAAAGACCTGTATAAGAACCATCCAATAAATGATGAGGACGGATTAAAGATCGAGTTTGATAACGACTGGGTGCATTTACGCACCAGCAATACCGAACCCATCATTCGCATTTATGCCGAAAGCAATTTTGCCACAACAGCAGATAATATTGCAAAACGGTTGATGCAGGATATTGGGAAGATGATGTAGAAAAAAAAGTCATTGGTCATTAGTCATTTGGCCAGCGATTTTCATAAGCATATTCAACATTGAAGCAATGACTAATGACCAATGACTAATAATAAAAGATCATGAACTCAAACAGAATCTACTTCGACAACGCCGCCACCACCGCACTTGATTCACAGGTGCTGGAAACCATGATGCCTTACTTAACTGAAAAGTTTGGTAACCCATCTTCCATTTATTCTTATGGCCGTGAGAGCCGCATGGCTATTGAAACAGCCCGTAAGAGTGTTGCAAAAATTTTAAATGCACACCCTGCCGAAATATTTTTTACCAGCGGCGGCACCGAGAGCAGCAACACCGCCATCTCCTGCGCCATACGGGATTTAGGATGCAGGCATATTATTACATCGCCTATTGAACATCATGCTGTAACTCATTCTGTGGAGCATATAGATAATCTGGACATGGCCAAAGTAAGCTATGTAAAGTTATTACCCAACGGGCATGTAGATATTGAAGACCTTGAAAAATTATTAGCCGCTGCCGAAGAAAAAACACTGGTTACATTAATGCATGCCAATAACGAAATTGGCAACATCTTAGACATTCATGCCGTGGGCGAATTATGCAAATTGTATGGCGCTATTTTTCACAGTGATACCGTGCAAACCGTTGGCCATTTTCCTTTCGACCTGCGCAATACACCGGTGCATTTTATTACCGGTGCTGCACATAAATTTCACGGCCCCAAAGGTGTGGGCATTTTATACATCAACGAGAACGTACGCATAAAACCATTTGTACACGGCGGCGGACAGGAACGCAACATGCGTGCCGGTACCGAAAATTTGTACGGCATTGTTGGCTTTGCCAAAGCGCTTGAGCTGGCAACAGCCACCCACGAAGAAGACATGGCCTACATCGGCACGTTGAAGTATTACATGATGGATGAACTGAAAAAAAATATTCCCGGCATTGCATTTAATGGCGATGCATTGGGCCGTTGTTTGTATACGGTGCTTAGCGCCAGTTTCCCCAAGACAGAAAAATCGGAGATGATACTTTTTAATCTCGACATTAATAATATTTGCGCCAGCGGCGGCAGCGCCTGCACCAGCGGTGCGGACCAGGGCAGTCATGTTATCCGAGCCATCAACAACAACCCCAACCAGGTAACCGTGCGTTTTAGCTTTAGCAAACACAATACCAGGGAAGAAGTGGATACGGTGGTGGAGAAGTTGAAGGAGTTGGTCTAGAATTTAACCACAAAGCACACAAAGATTTTACACAAAGGGCACAAAGGATTACTTTGTGCCCTTTGTGTTTTTTCCTTAGTGACCTTTGTGGTAAACTAAAAACTATACCCCAACTTCTCTCCCACTTCCTTTCCCAACACCGGTAACTTCTTCCTGTCCACCAAAAAACTATTCAGTTGCGCCAGTTCTTTAAAAATATAATGTTTGTCCATGGCCGCTTTTAAATACCCGGCGCCGCTGCTGCCGCCTGTACCAATGCGGGTGCCAATCATGCGCTGCACCATATTAATGTGCCGGCTGCGCCAGTTGCTTAACTGGTTGTCAATTTCCAAAAGTGTATCCAGCAATTGAAAAGGTTGCTCCAGCATGGGGTAACCATGGTACATCATAATAAACAAAGCCGAGCGACATGCTTTGGGGCTAAGGTTACGCTCCACATTTTCATCAGCATTATTAAAAACGGTTTCAAATGTTGCCGCATTATTTTTTTCAGCTTCGGCCAAACTACCAACATACACCTGCTGGTAATTTTTCCAGAAATCTTCGGTAATAAAAGGCATTCTTTCCAGCCAGGCATTTATTAATTCAATAACACTCTTACCACTTTCGGCATCTTTAATAATGGCAATATCTTTTTCTTTCAGTTGAGATGTGTAATAATTCTGTCCGTAGCGCTGTTCAAATTTTAAGCCCAGTTTTGCTTCCAGCACTTTAAACTGGTAACTCTGAAAACCGGATGCAGGCCGCAGCATATCTCTAAAATCGAGAAAGTCCATCGGTGTCATCGTCTCCATAATATCTATCTGCTGCACCAGCACTTTTAAAATAGTAACCACTCTTTTTAAGCGGTGTACCACGGTCTGCATTTCGGGGCTGTTATCATTCACCACCGGTTTGTTCATAATATCAATAACCGAATTCACTTCAAACAATATCTGCTTAAACCAAAGTTCATAAGCCTGGTGAATGATGATGAACAGCATTTCATCATGCGCCGGTTCTCTTCCTTCCTTAAAACTTTCGGGATCCTGTGCTTCAGTAATTTTTTCCAGTTGCAGGTAATCTGCATAATAAACAGCCTTTTCCATAATAGCATTTTTGTGCAGCAAACTTACTGATTTTAGTTGTCAGGCCACTACATGAGCTTTTAATTTTAAACTCTCTTGGCATTTTTAAAAAGGCATAAAATTTTGATCTCTGCTTAGTGGCCAGACAACTACCCTGCTTTTGTTAACCGTTGGTGAACACAAATCCCTTTAACAAATCCTTCTATAAAATAAAAAAGCATGGCATCATTTTCTAATTAAAAAAAATCCAAGCAGACTCTTAAACCCTGCAACCAACTATGATCAAAAAAATTTGCTTTTTCATCATCAGCGTATTGATGATAAACTCACTTCATGCACAGGTCAGTTACGGCATCCGGGCCGGAGCCAACTTTGCCAAATGGCAGGGCGAAGATCTGCAGGTAATAGAAGACCTGCTGGATAAAACAGATGGTTATGTTGTTACCAAAGGTAAAACCGGCTGGCATTTGGGCGGTTATGTAAACATCCCCATCAGCAACACATTTTCTTTTGAGCCCGGCCTGGCTTATTCGAAAAAGGGCTACAGCATTAAAGGAGATGTGCAGATTCCTGTTTTAAAAATATTAGCCATTAATGCCGGTGCCCAGGTACAACAGCATTACATTGATATGCCCCTGGTGCTTAAAGCAAATGTGTACAAGGGCTTGCAGGTATACGCAGGGCCGCAGGTTTCGTACCTGGTACGCAGTACTTTAAATGCAAAGTTGGGCATACTGGGCATTAATATTTTTAACCGGGGCTTTGGTATTACCGAGCGCTTTAATAAAATTGATATGGGCTTAACCGGCGGCATTGGCTACCAGTTTGAGAATGGAATAAACCTACAGGCAGGTTATGATTATGGATTATCTAAACTTGATAAAAATGAAAATTACTCGGCTTATAACCGGGTTGTAAAAGTTTCGGTTGGCTTTAGTTTTTAGTTGATGGTTAATGATGGAGAAGCGGTATCCGGCAACGGATGCCGCTTTCTTTTAACCCCCTAATCCGCCGCGGCGGAGAATTGGAGCATTCGGTTTAAAATATCATACAATTTTCAAAATCACTTTAAAAAATGATTTTCCCTAAATTTGCAACCCGGCCCACGGATTAACGAATTAACCAATTAACGGATTAACAATTTTATGGGAAGAATATTTGAAGTTAGAAAAAGCAGCATGTTTGCCCGCTGGGATAAGATGGCAAAGAATTTTACCCGTATTGGCAAAGAGATTGCCATTGCCGTAAAAGCCAGTGGCCCAGACCCCGATAACAACCCGGCTTTAAGAAGATGCTACATCAACGCCAAAGCCTGTGGCATGCCTAAAGACCGTGTGGAAGCTGCTATTAAGCGGGCCATGGGAAAAGATACCAGCAACTACGAAGAGGTTATGTACGAAGGTTATGCACCGCATGGCATTGCTGTATTGGTTGAAACTGCTACTGATAACCCAACCCGTACTGTTGCAAACGTAAGAATGCATTTTACGAAAGGACAGGGATCGCTGGGTACAACCGGCAGCGTGGCTTTTGGTTTTACGCACATGGCCGAATTTAAAATTAAAGGCGAAGGCGTAAATGTAGATGACCTGGAATTTGAGCTGATTGATTTTGGTTTGGAAGAAATTGGAGAAGATGCCGAGGGCAATGTGATTATCCGCACTAAGTTTAATGAGTACGGCAACATGAGTAAGGCTTTGGAAGAAAAGAAAATTGAAGTGATAAGCGCCGAACTTACCTGGATACCAGCCAATACCATGGAACTGAGTGAAGAGCAGGCAAACGATGTTTTAAAAATGGTAGATCACCTGGAACAGGATGACGACGTGCAAAAAGTTTATCACAATCTTAAATAAAAAAGAGCCGTTTTACAGCGGCTTTTTTTATATCGTTATTTCTCCTTTCATGTAGAACACGGCTTTGCCTTTTATAGTAACTCTCTCCCCTTTTTGTTCACACCAAAGTTCGCCGCCCCGTTTAGATAATTGAAAAGCATGCAATTTATCTTTGCCCAGTTTTTCTGCCCAAAAAGGAATGAGTTGAGAATGTGAAGAACCGGTTACAGGATCTTCCGGTACTCCGCAATTGGGCGCAAAAAACCGGGAGACAAAATCGGAGTTCGTTCCAGGGGCTGTGATAATGATGCCGATAACATCAATTTTATTCAGCAGCGTAAGATCTGGTTTTACCGCCAAGACATCTTTTTGCGTTTCCAGTTCAACAATATAATCACGTTTTTTATAAACACCCAAATGCTCGGTGATGCCCAGGCCATTAATTAATTCTTCGGGATAGTCTGTAACCCTTTCTGGTTTCCAGGAAGGGAAGTCGAGTGCAATATAACTTCCGTCACGATGCACTTTCAGTGGGCCGCTTAGCGAATAAAATGTGATGGTATCTTTTTTATATCCCAGTAATTCAAACAGCACAAATGCAGCAGCCAGCGTGGCATGGCCGCAAAGATCAATCTCCAGTTCGGGTGTAAACCAGCGGATATGAAACCCATCTTTTTTTGGTACAAAAAAAACAGTTTCAGCAAGATTATTTTCTTCGGCAATCTGTTGCATTAATGAATCATCAATCCATGCATCCAACGGAATTACAGCCGCCGGATTACCGCTGAAAAGTTTATCTGCAAAAGCATCAACCTGGTAAATCGTGAGTTTCATCTTTTTTATTTTTTGAGTACACAACAGGAAGTGAAAGTTTGTATTTAACTGCCAGCAAACGGATAATCAGTATCAGTAAAATACAAATGATCTTTGCTGCATCATCATTCAATGCACTTTGTTTAAGCAGGTAATAAATAAGCCCGCCAATAATGCTGGCCAGCGCATAAATTTCTTTACGAAAAACCAGCGGCACATTATTCAGCAGCACATCGCGTATTACACCACCAAAACTTGCAGTGATGGTACCCAGTGCAATGCAAACGCCCACACTAAAATTCAGTTCCATTCCTTTTTCAATACCAATGATGGTGAACAGGCCAAGGCCCAGCGCATCAAACAAAAACAAAGTGGCATTTATTTTTTTAAGCCACTGGCCAAAAAACATACTGCCTATTGCTCCAATAAAAATTACAATGGTTGCCGTTTCATCACGCAGCCAGCCAACGGGCAGGTTGCCAATCATCATATCACGGAGCGTACCACCACCAATGGCTGTTACAAAAGAAAGAATGAGCACACCAAAGGGATCCAGCTTTTTTTCCATAGCAAAAAAAGCGCCCGATACTGCAAAGGAGAAAGTACCTAAAATATCTATTACGTGTAAGAAACCGAAATCAATCATATGGTTTGATAATGATCAGGCTGATAGCTACTCACTCATCATTTCCTTTATCACCGCAACTATATCTTCTGTATTGGGTTTGCTGAAATAATCGCCATCGCTGCCATAAGATGGGCGGTGCGCTTTGCCGGTAATAGTCCTGGGCGATACATCCAGATGTTTATAGCCTCCCTGTTCTTCCATCACTTTATTAAACATGTAAGCCGCTGCGCCACCGGGCACATCTTCATCAACAAAAACAATGCGGTTTGTTTTTTTAAGGCATTCAACAATGGAATGGTTGATATCAAAAGGCAATAAAGTCTGTACATCCACCACTTCGCAACTGATGCCCATTTTAGCAAGGGTTTCGGTTGCTTCCAGTACAATCCGTAAAGTAGATCCATAAGTTACAACCGTAACATCGTCACCTTCTTTTACAATTTCAGGCACACCCAACGGCACGGTGTAGCCCAGCAAATCGGCCGGCAATTTTTCTTTTAAGCGATAACCATTTAAACATTCAATTACCAGCGCCGGATCGTTGCCTTGCAACAAAGTATTGTACATGCCCGCCGCCTGTACCATATTACGTGGCACACATACATACATGCCGCGGAGTGCATTAATGATCATGCCCATGGGCGATCCGCTGTGCCAGATGCCTTCTAACCTGTGACCCCTTGTTCTTACAATCAGCGGACAACTTTGCTGCCCTGCCGTACGGAAATGAGTTGTACAAACATCATCACTCAAAGGTTGTAAACCGTACAATAAATAATCGAGGTATTGTATTTCGGCAATTGGGCGCAAGCCTCTTAAAGCCAGGCCAATGCCTTGTCCCATAATGGTAAGTTCTCTTATGCCGGTATCAAAAATTCTGTCTGCACCATATTTATCCTGCAAACCACTAAAGCCCTGGTTCACATCGCCAATATGGCCAAGATCTTCGCCAAAAGCAACTACTTTATTATTCGTTCTAAACAGCTCATCAAAATATTTATTCAAAACTTCGTAGCCATTCACATTGACAGCATCATCTGCATACAACGCATTTACTACCGGCACTTTTAATGCCGATTTTGGGCCATCATTATATAAATAGCTGTTGTAAAGGCCGGCATATTCATTTTTTAGTTTTGCATAAAATGTATGAATTGCATTTGCAGCTGTGTCATTTCCTGCCAGGTCTAATACTGTGGCCAAAGTCTTCATTACATCCCTACGCATAGGCTCACGTAAGGCTGTCAGTTCATCTGAAAGTTTTTTTACTGCCGGGTCTGATGCAAGCGCACTTAACATGCCTGTTGTTTCAGCAACCAATGTTTTTATGGGTTCAATATATCTTGTCCAGGCTTTTTGTTTGCTTTCTTTTACAAACTGTACAGCATCGGTTTCAATGTTTATCAATTCTTCTTCTTCGGCCAGTGCATTGGCAATAATCCATTGCCGCATTTGTTTTAATCCATCCCACTCTTTCTCCCATTCCAAACGCTCGGGTGTTTTGTATCTTTCATGACTGCCGGATGTGGAATGCCCTTGCGGCTGTGTTATTTCTTCCACATGAAAAATTGCAGGTGTATGTGTGTCTCTTATTTTTTGAATGGCAGGTTCCAGTATTTCGCACATGCCGGCATAATCCCAGCCTTTCAATTTATAAATTTCAACACCGTTGGTATCTTCTTTTTTCTGAAAACCTTTTAATGCCTCTGAAATAGAAGCCTTCGTGGTTTGGTATTTTTTAGGAACAGAAATACCATAACCGTCATCCCAAACAAAAATGGCCAATGGCACCTGTAATACGCCGGCAGCATTGATGGTTTCCCAAAAATGGCCTTCGCTGGTTGATGCATCGCCGATGGTACAAAAACAAACTTCGTTACCATCTGTGCTCAGGTTGGTGAGATCACCCAGTTCCTTAATTTTTCTGAAAGCTTTGGAAGCATAAGCCAGGCCCAATGCACGTGGCATCTGGCCGGCTGTGGGTGCAATATCGCTGCTTATATTTTTTAAATGGGCAAGATTTAACCAGTTGCCATTTTCATCAACAAACTTTGTGGCAAAGTGGGCGTTCATTTGCCTGCCTGCGCTAAAGGGATCGTTGTTTACATCGGGATCGGCATATAGCTGAGAAAAAAACTGTTCTACTGTTGCCAGGCTGTTTGCAAACATAAAAGTCTGATCGCGGTAATAGCCGGATCTGAAATCGCCGGGTTTAAAAAACTTTGCAACAGCAACCTGTGCTATTTCCTTACCATCGCCAAAAATGCCGAACTTGGCTTTGCCGGTAAGCACTTCCTTGCGGCCCAGTAAACTGGTTTCCCTGCTTTGGCAGGCAAACTGGTAATCTTTTAATACCTCATTTCTAAAATTTTCGAAACTTAGTTTTTCCAGTAAAGCAGCATCGTTGTTGTTATTTGTATCCATAACCTGATTAATCTTGAACAAAAATATAAATTATAGAGCAGCTTTGTTAAAAATCTCCTAACAGGATAACAATTTATAACAGATACAGCCGTTTTATTATCTTTATACCATCAACCTAAAGTAATTAATATGAAACGATTATTTACCTGTTTGTCTGCAATCTGTTTAATATCGGTAGTACATGCACAAACCGCTACCACACCAGCAGGTACCACACAAAGTACATTAACCATTGCCCAGGCAGATGAATTGCTTACCTTGAAAGAAACTGAATTTGATTTTGGTAAGATTCCCCAAGGCAAACCGGTTGTTCATATTTTTGAAGTAGCCAATAAAAGTAATGTGCCGTTAAAAATCAGTGATATTCATGCCAGCTGCGGTTGCACAACGCCTGAATGGGAAAAAGATAAAGTGATAGCACCGGGTGGAACCACTAAAATAACCGTTGGTTATAATGCAGCTGCTGAGGGGCCTTTTACAAAATTCATTACTGTATCTTATAATGAAACCCAATCCAAGCAATTAACCATTAAAGGAGAAGTCTGGAAAACCCCGGGCAGCTCTGCTCCCGAAAATAAAGGGCTTAACGACTTAAAAAACTAAACAACATAAATTAAACCTATCATGAAAAAATTATTCCTTTCACTTACAGCATTCACTTTTTCTGCAATACTGTTTGCTCAAAAAACAGTAGCTGATGTAGCTAAATTTGAAACTGAAACCATTAACCAGGGTTATCTTAAACAAAACGAACCAAAAGAAGTAAAGTTCATTGTTACAAACATCAGTAAAGAGCCACTTATTATTGAGCAGGCAAACCCAACTTGTGGCTGTACTATGGGCGACTATACCAAGTCTCCAATTGCACCAGGTGCTACCGGCTTTATTTCTGCAAAATTCAATGCTGCAAATGCTGGTCATTTTACAAAAAATCTTACTGTAAAATTTGCAGGTGTTGATGAAATGAAAAGCATTACCATTACCGGAGATGTTTTAGCTGCTGAAGAGTACGACAAATGGGCAACTGAAGAAGCAAAGAAAAAAGCTGCTGAAGCTGCAACCTCAGCAAAACCTGCACCAACTTCAAAAAGTAAGACTGGTTCAAAAAATTAATAATTAATACCGAAAGGATATTTTAATAAACAAAGCCCTCCGAAACATCGGAGGGCTTTTGCTTTAGGCTGGTCAGACTTTTATGATTTTTGTCCGGGTCATTTAATCTTTCAGCATTTTATAATAAAAAACAAAAGTTACCGTTTATATCTTGACCACTCTGAAACCTAAAGAAAACTAAAACTTAACCCTATGATAAAAGGCAATTACCTGTCATCTGAATATTCCCCTACGTATTTTTACCAGGTAAAACCTGCAGAAACAAAACACTTGCACTACATCTTACCGGTTTTTTATTAACACAAATAACTTGCGCAAAATTTCCCTAACTTTTTTTGCAAATGAATTTATCAGTAAATAATCTTCTGTAACAAAACTCGTGTGTGCTAACAACTTAAAGATTTTTGTTTTTATGGATTGTTTGGATAACAATAAAACCCCTCTTTCTAGAGGGGTTTTTTATTTGAACCAAAAAGAATAAATTCTGTTTAGGTAAAATACTCAGCATATATCTTTACAAAAATTACAATTTATGAACCTCACAGTTGGACAAACTGCCCCCGAATTTACCTTATACGACACAGGAAAAAACAAAGTTACCCTCTCCGGATTTAGGGGAAAAAACGTATTGCTTTTATTCTTCCCCCAGGCATTTACGAGTACATGTACCAAAGAATTATGTGCCGTAAGAGATGATATAAGCCGTTACAGCAATATAAACGCTGAGGTAATTGGCATTTCGGTTGATTCGGTTTTTACCTTAAACAAATACAAAGAAGATCAGCAATACAATTTCCCTTTACTGAGCGATTTTAACAAGGAAGTTTCGGCATTATACGGGGCATTGTATACCGATTGGATACTGGATATGAAAGGAGTGAGCAAAAGAGCCGCATTTATTGTGGATAAAAATGGTATGCTTGCCTATGCCGAGGTGCTTGAAAATGCCGGGGAAATACCTGATTTTACTGCAATAAATGAGAAAATTGCCGCTTTAAGCGCTTAAAACCGGGCTTGGGGATAATAACAGGCTTGCTAAAAAGATGGTCTTTGTTTTAAAGCCTATATTTATTGTAAATAATGTAACAGACAAACTATTGCTGAATTAAAACATTTTCTATACTTTTACTTAGTTGAAAAAAATAGTTTACATACTAATTTTACTTATTGGAATAAATTTTACTTCTTTTGCTCAAACAAAAAGCCCTGCACAGGGCGAACCCATAGCAAAGCTGATAAAGCCTTATCCAATTCCTGCTACTACTGCAATCAATTTTGAATTTCAGTATGGCTACGATAAGACTTTTTCCCTGCAGATATACAATTTTATGGGTAAGAAGGTTAATGAATTCAGCAAAATACCTCCCATGATAACTGTACCACTGGATGATTTTTATCGTGGTATTTATGTTTACCAGCTCAGGGACAAGGATGGTAAGATCATCGATTCCGGAAAATTCCAGGTAGTTAAATAATCTCCTTCTTTTAAAAATTACATCACCTGTACTATCAAAAATTTGAGGTAGTGGGTATTTTCCTGTCCACGTATAATGGGGTGATCGGCCGATTGTGAATTAAAAACAACCTGCCGTATTTTTCTTTTAGCATCGGTTGCCGCCATTTGTATAATGTCTAAGAACAATTCAGGCTGCACCAGGTTGGTACAGCTGGATGTTACTAAAAACCCTCCGGGTTTAACCAGTTTCATGCCCCGTAAATTAATTTCTTTATAACCTGCAACGGCTTTATTAATAGTAGCCCTGCTTTTGGTAAACGAAGGCGGGTCGAGCATTACAATATCCCATTGCTTTCCTTCTTTGGTCCATTCTTTCAACACATCAAAGGCATTCACACATTCAAATTTACAAATATTATCAAGCCCGTTCAAGGCAGCATTGCGGTTGCACATATCAATGGCATTTTGAGAAATGTCAAGACCCAAAACCGATCTGGCGCCATAATGTGCCGCCGTTATTTCAAAAGAACCGGTATAGCAAAATGCACCCAGCACATCGGCATCTTTTACAATATGCTCAATTGCCCGGCGGTTATCCTGCTGATCTAAAAAGAAACCGGTTTTTTGTCCATTGGCAATATCTACATGAAACTTTACACCATTCTCGGTAATAATGATATTGGTATCAAATTCGGCAGATAAAAAGCCTTTATGCTGCTCCATCCCTTCCAACTCCCTCACGGGTACATCATTGCGTTCATAAATGCCTTTGGGGCTAAATATCTTTTCAATGGCTTTTACAATGGCCGGTTTCCATACATCAATACCCAATGCCAGGGTTTGTATAACGAAATAGTCGTTGAACTTATCAACGATGAGCTGTGGAATATCATCAGCCTCTCCAAAAATAAGCCGGCAGTTTTCGGTATATCCAAGCTTTTGGCGGTATGCCCAGGCGTGCTGCAGGCGGTTAACAAAAAACTGCTCGTCAATCACTTCATCCCTGTCACGGGTAAGCAGGCGCACCATAATCTGCGACTGGGGGTTTATATAGCCTCTTCCTATGAACTTTTTATCGTGGGTAAACACATTTACAATTTCACCAGGCTTGGCAGCGGCATCAAGCGCTTTTCCGGTATTTACCTCATTTCCAAATATCCAGGGGTGGCCGGTTTCTACTCTTCTGCTTATCTTTTTGTTTAAAAAAATGCTCTTCATGGCGCAAAGGTAGCATACGTGTCATACATAGTGCAGTTATGGGTTGCTTATTTGCAAATAATTGCCAATTTGACTGCAAATGAGCCCTTGGCAAAATGTTTGACTGTTGTACCTTCGCAACCAATTTTAAAACAGATATGGAAGAAAAAGAAATATTTACCCCCGAAAACGAAGAAATGAATATTAATGCCGATGCCGATATACCGGGCAATACCCATTTAAGCAACCCAGGCGGCGAAGATGTTTTGGAAAAACTACAGGCCGAGTTGGAAGAGCAAAAGGATAAATACCTGCGCCTGTTTGCCGAGTTCGACAATTTTAAGCGCCGCAATGCAAAGGAAAGAAATGAACTTATTCAAACAGCCGGTAAGGACGTAATCATCTCCATGCTTGAAGTGATGGACGACTGCGACCGGGCCGAAAAACAATTGAACGAAAGCAATGATATTGCTGCGCAGAAGGAAGGAGTTCAACTGGTGTTTAATAAATTACGAAGCAAATTGCAGGCAAAGGGTTTAACAGCCATGGAAAGCATCAATACCGAATTTGATGTTGAAAAACATGAAGCCATTACTGAATTGGAAGTACCTGAAAAGCAAAAAGGAAAAGTAGTTGATGAAGTTGAAAAAGGATACTATCTCAACAATAAAATAATACGTTTTGCGAAGGTGGTTGTAGGAAAATAACCCTTTCACCGGAACCTGAATTCCAACGCAGTTTTTAAAATAGCAGAAACTAACAAATGTCAAAAAGAGATTTTTACGAAATACTGGGCGTGTCCAAATCTTCATCACAGGATGAAATAAAAAAGGCATACCGTAAGGTGGCCATGCAATTTCATCCGGATAGAAACCCCGGCGATAAAGCGGCTGAGGAAAAATTTAAAGAAGCTGCGGAAGCGTACGAAATTTTAAGCGATGCAGATAAGCGTGCCCAGTACGATCGTTTTGGTCACCAGGCAACAAGCGCTGGCCGTGGTGGTGGTTATGGCGGCGGTGCCGGTATGAATATGGATGATATCTTCAGCCAGTTTGGAGATATTTTTGGCGATGATAGCCCCTTTGGTAGTTTTTTTGGCGGCGGTAATGGCAGAAGAAGTTCTGGTGGAAGAAGCAGGGGCACCCGTGGCAGCAACCTGCGTGTAAAAATAAAATTGAATTACGAGGAGATTGCTAAAGGTGCACAAAAAACAATCAAGGTAAAAAAATATGTTGGTTGTAATACCTGCGGTGGCAGTGGAGCAAAAGATAAAAACAGTGTACAAACCTGTGGCACTTGTGGTGGCAGCGGACAGGTTAGAAGAGTGCAGAATACTTTTTTAGGGCAGATGCAGACAGTAACAACTTGCCCCACCTGTAATGGCGAAGGAAGCACAGTTACACACAAATGCACTGCCTGCAAAGGTGATGGAAGAATTTATGGTGAAGAGACAGTTACCATTGATATACCTGCAGGTGTGCAGGAGGGCATGCAATTAAGCCTGAGCGGAAAAGGCAATGCAGGTGAACGTGGTGGCTCACCCGGAGACCTGATTGTGCTGATAGAAGAAGAACCGCACCCACAACTGCACCGTGATGGACTGAATGTTGCTTTTGACCTGCACATTTCAATACCTGATGCTGTGTTTGGCACACAGATAGAAGTACCCACCATTGATGGCAGGGCAAAAATTAAAATACCACCCGGAACACAAAGTGGAAAGATATTCAGGCTGAAGGGAAAAGGTTTCCCCAATGTAAACAGTTATGAAAAAGGAGATCAGTTGATACAGATAAATGTATGGACCCCGCAACATGTTTCTTCTGCAGAAAAAGAAATGCTTGAAAAATTACAGCAGTCAGAAAATTTTCAGCCTAAGCCCGATAAAAACGACAAATCGTTTTTTGATAAAGTGAGGGAGATGTTTTCTTAATCTGATTTATTTTTCTTTCGCTTTTTGCTGGCATAAATATCCTCTGCTTTATCAATCAGTTTTAAAAACTCAGTTTGCAGGTAACTTTGCGGATCATAAGATTCTGCTGCAATTCTTTGTATATCCAGCCAATCGGCCTGTTTAATGTATTTTGACTGCTTTATTTTAAGGCCAAACATGGCTACAGCGGTTGCAAATTGTAATTCTTTATCAAGATTTTTAAACTCAACAAAATTAGCAAGGCAGGAATTTTTAGTTACCAGAAGGGTTGTATCATCACAAAGACTGTAGCGCATTTCAATATCAGCCACAACATCCCTTGGCATTAAATCGGGTTTAAAAAGTTTATCGCTTGCCGGTATAATTTCAAAAATAGCCAGAACACTGTTACCACTTCCTATCTCTCCTCCTTCCAGGTCAATGGTACTGTCGGCAACTGCATCTCTTCTGTTATCAAAACCTATCAAACGGTATTCTTTTACCAGGTCGCCATTAAATTTCATATTCATAAACACATCATCGGCCACTGCAAAAAATGTTTGGGTAAGTTCTTTCACCAAAACTTTTTCTGCTTCTGTAATATCATCCAGGTATGCATAATTACCATTGCCTTTTTTAGCCAGTGTGGCCAGCTTACTGTCTTTAAAGTTTCCCATACCCACACCCAGGCAGGTAAGATAAATGCCACCCTGCCTTTCCTTGGTTATCAGGTCTTCCATGGCTTTTTCAGAAGTAAGGCCAACATTAAAATCGCCATCGGTAGCCAGTATTACCCGGTTACTGCTTTTGTCT
Organism: uncultured Chitinophagaceae bacterium; assembly: GCA_963715585.1. GTDB lineage: Bacteria > Bacteroidota > Bacteroidia > Chitinophagales > Chitinophagaceae > Ferruginibacter. Next base: position 3,289,056 of record OY970254.1, read on the forward strand.
TTGTATGTGCTTCTTGCCAAAGCATAGGCAGTCATAATTGCGGCTTCGCCGGGTGTATCGCCGCTGGCAGATAACTCTTCAATTGATTTTATTATTTTTTCCTTTTCGGCTCCACCAGTAGGTTGTAGCCAGATGCCAACTGTGCCGCCATAGGTAACAATCGAAACCGTATCAATCGGTCTCAGATTTTTTACAAACATCTGAAAAGCTGCTTTCAGCAAGGGTAAGCGGTTGGGCATATCCATACTACCGGATACATCAATTAAAAAAACAAAATTGCCCGGCGGTATCATGTTCAGGTCCAGCTTTTTTGCATTCACATTTAAAATGAGCAATTGCTTTTCTATATCCCAGGGGCAGGAAGTAAGCTGCGATTCAAAATTAAAAATCTCGCCATTTTTTGGTTCACGGTAATGCAGGTTAAAGTAGTTGATCATTTCTTCTGTACGAACCGCATCGGGAGGCACGGCGCTGTGCATGTTGATGAAACGCCTTACATTACTGTACGAAGCTTTATTTACATTTAATGAAAAGCCGGTGTTCGGAAATTTTTCTGCACGTACATACTCATTTTCTACCAGCTGAAAATAAGTTTCATTATCTATAAACCATTTTACCCTGGAAGTGTATTCCACGTTTTTTGTTACGGAGATGAGTTTGGGCCGGTTGCTGTTAACATTGGATGGCAGTATTTTTAAAGTGATGTATTGCCACTGATCGGCATTTACTTTCACGCATTTAGGTTCGTAGCCATCTACACTTATCGTAAGCGAATCCCATAAAGTGTTGGTAGTAATTCCAAAGCCTCCATAAGTGCCGGAATAATAAACGTGCCTGGTTGAATGCAGCATAACTTTTGCATTCTGCAATGACTGGTTTTTCTCATCCTTAATTTCGCCGCGGAGATAATACTGCGACCTGGCAGTAAATGCCATTAATATAAAGAGGATATAGAAAAAACATTTTTTCAATTGCAAGCGGATTGTAAAAAGTATAATATCTGTTATTAAGATATGCTTTCAATGCTTTGCGCTGCCCCTCTAATCCTCCACCAACTGATAAATTTCCTTCAGGTTCCTGCCAAGGCCATCATAATCAAGTCCAAATCCCAGCAGGAATTTATTGGGTACATTAAACCCGATATAATCAATCGAAAGCGGATGCACCAAGGCATCTGGCTTGTGTAACAACGCCGCTATCTTTAAACTTGCCGGCTGCTGATTTACCAGTTGCGGTAAAAACTCATGCAAGGTTTTTCCGGTATCAACAATATCTTCAATAATTACTACGTGGCGGTCTGTTAGTGGTATATCAAGCCCGATAGATGTTATTACATTGCCGGTTGATTTTGTTCCTTTATAAGAAGCCAGTTTAATAAAACATATTTCTGCATCAATGGTAAGCTCCTTAAAAAGATCGGATGCAAACATGAACGAGCCATTTAAAATAGCAATGAACAATGGCCTTTTACCTGCATAGTCTTCATTGATCTGCTTTGCCAGTTTATCAATCTGTTCCTGTATTTGCGGAGCCTTGATATAAGGTTGAAATTTTTTATCCAGTACCTGAATAACCATGTGTTAATCTTTTTATTTTGAAACAATTATTTCCTGTCCTACTTTCAAATTGTCAGAGTCAAGTTTATTCCATTCTTTTAACTGCTGAACGGTAACATTATAAGTTCTGGCAATGCTATACAATCCTTCCTTTGGTCCAACCTGGTGTACTTTGGTTTTCTTACCATCCGCATTTTTAACAGCACCCAAAAAACCCGGTTGTAAAAACAACTTTGTTTTTGCGTTTAATTTAAAATCGGCTTTTAAATTATTATACTCCAGAAGATACTTAAGCTGCATTGCATTTTTTTGTGCCACATCATACAAAGTTTCTCCCTGCTGCACTATATAAAATCCCTTCTCGCCTGCTTTCGATTTTTTTTCCAGGTAAATTAACTGGTCTTTACCAAGCAGCCCTTCTTCTTCCATATCATTAAACTCCATCAGCTTACTCAAACTGATCTTGTGTTTATTGGCAATAACCAATAAAGACGTTCCCTTTTTTATAAAAACGCATTTGGTTTTATTAACGCTGAATACTTTGTCCGGATCGTTCGCCGCAACAGGAATATCATTTTCCGCAACAGCATTTTCCAAAGCCACTTCAACAGGCACATCGATTTTATTCGCTTCTGCTTTTGCCAAATCCGTTTCAGACAATTTGTTTAATGCAAGTAAAGTATACTGCTGCAGGCTGTACTGCTCAATATATTTAACCAATAGCTCAGGATACCTGGGATTGGTTGCATAGCCAGCTTTTTTTAAACCTTTTGCCCAACTTGCATAATCAGCAGGATCAAGATTGAACAAAGCACTGTAGCGCTTGTTGGCTTTCAAAAAATCACTGTGGTCCCGGTAACTTTCTGCTGCATTGGTATAAGCCCTGAAGCATTCTCCGTTTGCATCATCATCATGTGTTACGGTATTGCCAGTCCAGGTATTTTTACATTTAATGCCAAAATGATTGTTTGATTTTTTTACCAGTTCGCTGTTTCCGTTTTCTGTTTCCAAAATACCCTGGGCCAAAGTGATTGACGCCGGTACACCAGTACGCTTCATTTCACTGATGGCAATATCTTTAAACTGCTCAATATATTCCTCAACAGAAATCCGTTGTGCTGCAAGCGTAAAGGAGGCTATTGAAAAAAATATGGTAAAAACAATCCTGTACATTCTTTACTTTTTTTGAATTAGTAAGAGCCCGTCTCTTATGGTTAACATGGTCTGTTCTACACGATCATCATTTTTAACATGCTCGTTAAAAGCATGTATCGCTTTTGCATTTTTCCCCTTTACATTTTCTTCCAGAACTTCACCATGAAAAAGCACATTATCGGCCAGTATCCAGCCGCCGCTTTTTACAGATGGCAAAGTTAATTCGTAATAGTTAATATAGTTCACTTTATCAGCATCTATAAAAACAAGGTCCCAGTTTTCCCGCAAGGTTGGAATGATGCCGAGTGCATCTCCAACATGCAGATCGATCTTAGATTCCATTCCTGCTTTCACAAAATATTTTTTTGCAGTGGCTGCATCATCTTCTCTTAATTCCAGTGTAACTAATTTACCATCATTGGTTAATCCCTTCGCCAGGCACAAGCCACTAAAGCCTGTAAATGTTCCAATTTCTAAAACTCTTTTGGGCGCAATCATCTTGCTGAAAAATTCAAGCACTTTTCCCTGCACATGCCCGCTGAGCATTTGTGCATGCGGATGATTGGCGAGCGTGTATATTTCTATCTCATCAAGCACAGCATCCAAAGCAGATGTGTAATTTTTTGCATATTGTTCTGCCTGTGGGTTGATGAGTTCCATTTTATAACGCTGTTATCATTTTTAAATTGCTGCTCACATATGTAGACAAAATGCCATTCTGCACTTTAAATAAAGTTGAAGAATGGCACTTACTAACGCAGTAAAGTTACGCTGAAATATCTACTTTTTTATCACCTTTATTAGAAATTAACAATAAGCCCACAAAGGTGAATATGCCGTTTATTAAAATTAATTCGTTACCTATTTTGTAACCATGAAAAATATTTTCTGAAATGGTTTGTAAACCAAGTGACACATGCAGTTTTGCTTCGTACCAGGCCGGGCTGCTCAGCATATCCAACCCAAGTGCCAGCAGGGGTGCCACAATACAAACTGTCCATATTAATTTTTCATTAAGATGTCGCTTTGTTAAAATACCAAAAGAGAATAAACCCAGCAGCGGGCCGTAAGTGATACCGGCAAATTTTAAAATAAAATCAATGATCAGTTTATCGTTGATGGCTTTAAAAACCAGCACCATAATAAAAAACACAACAGCAAAAGTAAAATGTACTTTAAGCCTTGTTCTTTTCTTTTCCTTCTCTGTTCCCTCTTTCTTATTCATACCTAAAATATCAATACAAAAGCATGATGTGAGTGATGTAATAGCCCCATCAACACTGGGGAACAGCGCTGATATTAATGCGATGATAAAAAGAATGCCGATGGTTCCGCTGAAAGCGTCACTCAATGCAATGGTTGGAAAAAGATCATCCGGCGGAACTGTAATATTATTAGTGCTGGCATATAAATAAAGTATACCGCCCAGGAACAGGAATAAAAAATTTACAACCATCAACACCGCAGTAAACGTCATAATATTCTTCTGCGAATCTTTTATGTTTTTTACGCTGATATTTTTCTGCATCATCTCCTGGTCAAGGCCAGTCATGGCAATAGCGATGAACATACCGCCAACAATATGTTTTAAAAAGAAGGAGCCCGCTTTATAATCGGTATTAAAAATTTTAGTGTACCCTTTTTCATTCATGAGCGATAGTGCCCCTGAAAAATCGGTACCCATTGCTTTTACAATAACGATGGTACAAACTACCAGCCCAAGTAGCATACCGGTTGTTTGCAGGGTATCGGTATAAATAATTGTTTTTACGCCTCCTTCAAAAGTGTATAATAAAATAAGAGCCAAAATAACCAAAGTGGTTACAATAAAAGGAATATGCAGTTTATCAAAAATGAAAAGCTGCAAAATACTGATCACCAGGTAAAGGCGTGCCGTGGCGCCTACCACACGGCTGAGTATGAAAAAGAATGCTCCCGCCCTGTGTGCGTTAATACCAAAGCGTTTTTCCAGGTAAGTATAAATAGAGGTAAGGTTCATTTTATAATACAGGGGTATCAGCACAAATGCAATAACCATGTAGCCTATCAAATAACCTAATACGATCTGGTAATAATAAAAATTTCCACTGCCCACGCTGCCCGGCACACTCACAAACGTAACCCCGCTAAGACTTGTGCCAATCATACCAAATGCTACCAGCATCCAGTTGCTGTTGCGGTTACCTATAAAGAAAGATTCGTTATTACTGCCACGGGATGTGAAATACGCAACCGTAAGCAGCAAAACAAAATAACCGATAACAAACGAAAACAAAATAATTGGAGACATATCAATCGTTTATGTAAAAATAATCTTGAAAATAGAGAAAATATCGTGTCTTTGCCAATAATAAACTATAAACTTTTATGAAGATAAATTCACTGGCGGTTTTTTGTGGTTCTAAAAGTGGAAATAATCCTTTGTATACAGAGCAGGCTAAAGCATTAGGACATTTGCTTGCATCAAAAAAAATTACGCTTATTTATGGCGGCGGCAATAAAGGCATTATGGGTGCAGTATCAAATGCTGTTTTGGAAAAAGAAGGAAAAGTAGTGGGTATTATTCCCGAAATACTGAAAGACAGAGAGCATCATCATGCCGGTATAACAGAACTAATTATTGTGGATGATATGCACACCCGTAAAAAAATGCTGTACGAAAAATGTGATGCCGCCATCATATTACCCGGCGGCTTTGGCACTATGGATGAATTTTTTGAAATGCTTACCTGGAACCAGCTGAGCATTCATGATAAAAAAATATTTATACTGAACACAGCCGGTTTTTACAACCATTTATTTGCCTTTGCGCAAACCATGCAAAACGAAGGTTTTTTATACGATAAAATTGAAGACAAACTGGTAGTGCTTAACCAAGCCGAAGAAATTTTAGAACACCTGTAATATTAATCCCGCTCGTATCTACCCTGAAATAAAGCGATATTATATCCTGCTCTTATAACAGGCAAAGCTCTTCGTAGCCCATCAACATAAGGCGAATTCTTTGATCTCGCCACATCCCACATAACAGAAAAATAATAAAAACTGCTGCCTACACCTTCACGGCCGCCTGCATAGCCACCACCAAGCAATAAGCTGCTGGCATTTAAACTTTCACGAAACGGAGTGTAATTAGGACTGTTTTTAGCGGGGATATACCGGTAATTAATTAAGTTATATTCATATTGGGCCTGCGCAAATACAAACCTGAATGGGAAGATCCGTACAAAAGCGCCAGGACCGTAAATGGTTTGCCTGATCTTATCTCCGTATTCGTTATAATCTCTTACAGAAGTGTAGCTGACGTTGGCAGAAAAAGCAACATCAAGATATTTATTTAAGCTGTACCCAACATAAGGACTGAGGCCTAAAACAGTGCTGGAGTTTGAAAACCCAAGATTTATATTTCCACCAACAAACATATTTTCTTTTTTAAACCCTCCCTTTTTTTCATCACTCCTGTTTTCTTCATCCTGGGCCCGAACTGCATAAAAACTACTTATCAATGCAAAAACAATTACAATTTTTTTCATGTGTACTTTATTATTTTAAAAAATGAAGAAGGCCTAATCTGAGTATCAGACCGTATCAAATATTTTGCCGCTGTTTAAAATATTATTCGGATCAAAAACTTTTTTTATTCCGCTCATCAGCTGCAAACCGGCTTTATCAAAAACAATATCCATGTATGGTTTCTGTATCAATCCAATCCCATGCTCGCCACTTATTGTGCCGCCCAATGATTTTACCAGTTTAAATAAAGCCTGCAAAGCCGGTATCACATCGGGGTTATTTAAACTGTAAATACTGCCCGGCTTTCTTATTCGTATGTGCAGGTTTCCATCGCCTGCATGGCCATAACAAACCACATCAAAAGCATACTCTTTCCCCAAAGCCTTTACGCCACTTATTAAAGCAGGCAATTCTGCCCTGGGCACCACCGTATCTTCTTCAATGGTGTAGCCATCAATCTTTACAGCTTCTGCCACACGGCGGCGCAGTTTCCAAAGCTCTGCTTTTTGTTGAGCATCATCTGCAAAAAATGCATCCCCACAATCAAACTGCACAAGCAATTCTGCAATAGCTTCCATTTCGCTCATTAATGTGTCCATATGGTTTCCATCTACTTCAATAATCAGGTGAGCTTCCATTTCATCTGTAACCGGCACCACGGCACTATCTACAAATTTGCTTACAATTTTTAAAGCGTTTATTTCAACCAGTTCCATAGCGCTGGGTGTAAAGCCTGCTCTAAAAATAGCACTCACGGCCTCTCCTGCTTTTTCCAAAGAATTGAACGGCACCAGCATCAGCAAATCGTATTTTGGATGCGGCAGCAGTTTTAAAACAATCTTTGTAACAATGGCTAAAGTTCCTTCGCTGCCCACAATTAATTGTGTTAAATTATACCCGGTGGAATTTTTTAACACATTGGCGCCGGTCCACATAATTTCGCCGGTAGGCAAAACAATTTGCAGGTTCAATACATAATCTTTTACCACGCCATATTTTACGGCTTTGGGGCCACCACTGTTCTCGGCAATATTGCCACCAATAAAACAACTGCCCCGGCTGCTTGGGTCTGGCGGATAAAACAATCCTTTTTCTTTAACAGCATTTTGAAGTACTTCGGTTATAACACCCGGCTCGGTTGTTACCTGCAGGTTTCGTTCATCAATTTCAATGATGCTATTCATTCTTTCCATGGAGAGTAAAACGCCGCCCAGGTGTGGCAATGCGCCACCGCTTAAACCAGTGCCGGCTCCACGTGGTGTAACAGGTATTTTGTGTTCATTACAAACCACCATTATCTGGCTGATCTCCTCGGCAGTTCTGGGTTTTATTACAATATCAGGCAAAAAATGGAGGTTCTCCGTTTCGTCGTGTGCATAATTATTCAGGCTTTCTTCATCGGCAAATACATAAGCATCGCCAGCAATTTTTTTAAACAGATCTATTAACCCTGTTGTAGTTCCTTTTACTCCAGCTGCAGTTTGCATGTAACATTATTTGTGTAAAAATCGTATAAAATAGTGAGTTGATAAAATCATGTTCGTTTTAAAGAGGTGCATCAGTTTGAAATCTTCATTAACAATTTTACTGTCAGTCTGAGCCTGTCGAAGACGGCTTAGTTTAGTATAGCCTCGGTTTCGCCAACACTTCGACAAGCTCAGTACAACCTGACAGTTTAATTTTAGATAACTCTTGTAAAATTGTTAAAGTTTTTTAACGGATTGCAAATAAGAAAAGAGAAATCTACATTTGTTACGAATATATTCGTATTCATTTTTTAACCAACAAAAAAGTATAGTCATGAAACAATTTATTTTAAAACACAAAAAAGCCATCACCGGCACTTTAGCCATGCTGCTGATTGGTGGCATTACCATGTCCTTCCTGGACTCTCCTGTAGGTTACAGCAAGTTTACCGGGGAGGATGAGTTTACTTACGAAGGTTGCAGCACAGATACCTTGCCCGATAAAGAAGGTATAACAATGAAAGATTTTGATAAGCTGCAAAGCCAACTGGATAAGGTTTTGGGAGAGGTTGATGCTGAATTAAAAGGCATTGATTTTACCAAAATACAAAAGGATGCCATGGAATCGGCTTTAAAAGCGGTGGATATGGAAAAGATGATGAAAGATGTTGAGCTTAGTTTAAAGAACATTGATCTGGACAAGATGATGGCTGATGTAAGCGCTTCACTTAAAAATGTTGACCTGAATTTTAAAAGTACAGAAATTGAAAAAGCAATGGCCGAGGCCGGCAGAGAAATTGAAAAAGCAAAACTGGAGTTAAAGGATATAGATAAGGAAGCCATAAAAAAGGAAATTGAAAAAAGCAAGCTGGAGATTGAAAAAATTGACATGAACAAAATTATGGATGAAGCCCGTGCAGGTATTGATAAAGCCAAAGATGAACTGAAACTTACCAAAGAAATGTTCACCGAAATGGAAAAGGACGGGCTCGTGAATTCAAAAGCAGGATTTACCGTTGAATACAAGAACAAGGAACTTTATATTGATGGTAAGAAACAGGATGAAAAAACAACAGATAAATACCGTAAATATTTCAAAGAAGATCATTTTAAGATGACAATAGAGAAGGAATAAAACTCATGCCCTGAAGAACTGAAAAGCATCTGCCGCCGGTGGATGCTTTTTGTTTTATTAAAACTTAGGACAGAGAGAAGCCCTGTCTACATTTTCGGGATAGAAACCTTTTTTAATGATGCTGAATTCGCTGGCACCGCGGTAGCCATTGTATTTGCTAAGGGCCGACAGGGTAACATCATAGCTGAAGGTAAATTGTATTTTAGCTACTTCTACACCAACCATGGGCACAATCGCATCGCCCAGGCGATAATATACACCGGCTATTAATTGCTGCTCACCAAACTGAGAGAGGTTATAGTTTGCATTGATACCAAAAACCAGGTCGGTAGCCCTTGCCTGTGTTGAGAAGTAAGCGTTGGGGTTTACAATAACCCGGTCGTTTAATTTAAAAATACCATTAATAAAACCGGTATGCCGCATAGGTATACGGCCAAGCACAGAATTATCGCCAAAGAAAGTTTCTTTAGGCCTGTTAACGTGCTGTATAGAATAGCCTGCATTGATGTACACATTTTCATCAGGAAAATAGGCATAGTTCATACCTACATGCATATCCATATAACTTACATAGTTGTTTGTAAACACCACACTGGTTGGTAATTTACTATCGAAAAATTTTCCGTCAAACTGATCGGGAAATTTTAATTTGGATTCGTTGATATGTTTGTTTGCCCAGCCAATATTAAAGCCTGCAGAAAGTAAACTGCTTAAACCAAGCATTTGATGATAGGCCACCGAACCGTATACTTTTGTACTGGTTAAACTGCCTGAACCAGCCTTGTCGTTTAATATCATGCCGCCAAGGCCAAGCCATCCGTTTTCAAGCCTGTCTCTGAATACCTGTGCATCGGCAAAAGCACTTACTGTTTTATATGGCACCGACATTACCGAACTCCATTGGTTACGATAATTGGCACCAATCCGGTAATCGGCATCGGGTATAAAACCTGTATTGGCAGGGTTTGTAACCAATGGTGAATTGAAGAATTGTGAAAAATGCAGATCCTGCGCCTGAAGAGAGGCTTCGAGCCGGAAGCTGCAAGCTATGAGCAACAATATTTTTATTTTTTTGATCATTCTCTTTTAAGTCGTGAGGCGTGAGTTGTGAATTGGTCGCAAAAATCTTTCCAATTATCAATTAATCCTCAACACAAAAATTTATTACCAATTATTTATTATTAAGCCTTCTCTTTCGTCTTATCTCAACAAACTAATATCCCCGGTCTTTCTCAACTTCTGTCCATCTGTAAACTCTACATCCAAAGTGTAAGTATACACATCCATGGGTTGCAATGCTCCTTTAAATGTGCCATCCCAGCCCTGGTTTCTGTCGGATGTGGCAAAAACAACCTGCCCCCATCTATTAAATATTTTCCAATTCAATGTACCAATACCAAAACCTTTAATTTTTACAACTCCGTTTTCGCCAAATTTTCCCGGCGTGAATGCATTAGGCACATCCAGCAAAGGCACAATTACAATAGGTACATCCTGTGTTATACTATCAACACAATTTGCAACATTATATGCATACAGCGTTGCCTTGTAAGTACCAGTTGCATTGTATTGGTGCGTGGGTGAAAAAGCGGTAGAGCTTTCACCATCTCCAAAATTCCATAAATACCTGTTTGCTCCGGTAGACAGGTTGGTAAACCTCGTTAACGCATTTACCTGCGGAGGGTTGGGTGTCCAGCTGAAATTGGCTGTAGGTATTGAAAAAACCGTAATGGTAAAATAAGCTGATGTATCCCGTTTATTACAGGTACTGGTATCAATAGCAATCAGGCGTACATTAAAAGTACCGGTTGTAGTGTAAGTATAAGTTGGTTCAAAAGCTGTTGAAACATCACCATTACCAAATTCCCATATCCAATCGGTACCACCTTGCGACAGGTTTTTAAATACAGGGGTATAAGCAACGCAACCACGGTTGGGTGTTGAAAATATAGCTTTTACATTGGGGCTGATGCGGAGCTGTTTTATGGCAGTATCGGGTGCATTACAAAAAGCAGTATCATCAACTATAAGTGTAACGGTGTAAGTACCTACCGATGCATAGGTGTGATTAATGGGACCGAAACCTGATCTAACCTTTCCTGTATTATCGCCAAAATCCCAGAGAAAACTCTGGCTGGTATAATTAGGCACGGTAGCTACTGTTTGATTAACAAACTGGTACCGCAAACTATTACAGGAATCTAATTTAAAAAATGAAAAATCGGCATTGATAAGATTGTTACCCACTTTAACTGTTACATAAGCCGTATCAGAAATATTGCAGGTAGCAGAGTCAATAGCTATAAGCATTAAAGGATAACTGCCTGTCTGATTATAAGTATGCGAAACAGAGTTATTCGGCGCATATGTAGTATCTCTTATTGTAGTGCTGAAAGGATCATTATAAATCCAGATATACATTTTACCTTTTGCCAGCGTGTCTGTAAACTTTACTGTGAGTGGAACACAACCAATGGTATCAATAACACCATTGATGGTTGCTTTAACGCTGGCTCCAATACCGGCAAAGTTCATTTCTATTTTTGCTACTGCCAGGTTGCAACCATCCCCGTTAGGCGTTCTGTTAGTACCCGACCATACTCCTGCTGTTGTGGGAAACCTGTTAGAAGGACTGGAAGGTGTGCCACAACTGCAAAATGCCTGATAAATAATTCCGTTGGCATCAAAGCGGCTGGTACCACCATCCACATGATCACCTAAACTTCCGTTCTGGCCAAAATGTGTTCCAAAGAGCTGGCTTTGTGCATTTTTCTCCAACACAAAAAAGTAAAAATCCTGTCCATCAGCAGCTGGTATTCCAGCCAGGGGAGTTACTTCGGGCATACCGGCAGTGCCGACAGATGGATACCCCCTTTCAATATTAATACCACCACCCCAGCCCGAAACATATACATTTTCACAGCGGTCAACTAAAAATGCAACCGGTGATAAATTAGGAACTGCTGATGCGGTACCAAAAATGGTTGAGTAAACATATGTAGGAGACAGATCTGCTCTAAGTTTACTGATAAACTGTTTACTGTTAGCATTGCTGAATGTGGCATTATTTACAGGCCAGTTACCGGTTGTAGTGCCCATGATATATGGAAATCCTTTTTTATCAAACTGAATACCGTAAACCATATCATTACCTGGCGTACCCTGGAAAGTTGTTCTTACAATAGCCGAGCCGTCATTTTTGATCTGGGTAATAAATCCATCTGTTACACCTCCCTGGTATATGTCTTGCATTACTCCTATTTTATTTCCGGGTAAATTAGGACCGGTAGTTGCACCTGCTACATAAATATCGCCGCTAATTGGGTTTTGTGCTAAAACAAAACAGGCATCATCGCCACTGCCGCCAAAATAAGTACTAAATAATATTGAGCTAAGATCGGAGGTAAATTTAAGTATTACGCCATCCTGGGGGAAATGATTTAGTTCACCAGGCTCACCCGTGTTTCCTCCTCCAAAAGTGGATTGCAAAGCGCCGGGTGTAACTGGAAAATTTGTTGATTGTGTACATGATGCTAGTAATACATTCCCGGAGGCATCTAATATTATTTCACTTCTGGCATCATCACCATAATTTCTCCTGGTGGCATAAGCACCATCGGATGCAACATATTTACCGCGGATGTTTACTCCATCATTTGCCGACCCGCCAATGCCTACAGAGCCTAAAGAAAGTGTACCAGCTGCATTCAGTTTTGTAATTACAATATCGTAATCAACTCTTGAGGATGGCCTTCCCGGTGTGCCGGGGTAATTGTTTGAATTTGATCTTCCGGCAACAAATAAATTACCCACTGCATCGCATATCATACTATGCGGCTGTTCGTTTCGGCTACCACCCAGGTAAGTGGCAAATAACCTGTTGGCACCATTTGCCGAGAATTTAATGATAGCAATATCGTACCCATTCGGGTTGGTTTGGTCTTCATTAATTCCACCTCCAAAAACTGTTTGATAAGCACCTGCAGAAACCGGAAACCCGCTACCAAAAGCAATACCGGCAGCATAAAAACTACCATCGGGAGCCGGCGTGGCGGTAAACCCCCAGTTTTCAGCAGTACTGCCGCTAAAAGATGAAAAAATTAAAGTGGGATCGATAACAATCGTTGAATTGGGATCGTAATCGGTTACTTTAAACCGAACAATATTATTTTTTACAACGTACTTACAGTTTACTGTTTTCTTTTGTCCATCCTGCACCTGGTAACTGTATGGATAAAGTTCTTTAACAGCACCAACCGATGTGCTTATCATCAGTTCTTTATTTTTAACTTCCAGTTTATCAACGCCTGTATACTGCATGGCAATTTTATCAATATTACCTCCGGGATGTACAATGATATCATACTTCAATTTGCCGGCATCACTGTAATAACGAACATCCACATTAGGGTAAATATTTTGATAATTTATAGCCTGTACAATTTTACAATCAGATGCCCATTTAGTTTGGTCGTTACCTATAAAATAATTGTTGTGGTAAGGTTGTATTTTGTCGGGTACATTTTGTGCAAAGGAATTACCTCCTAAAAATTTAACCTTGTATGCATGTGAATTGATAATGATGGGCTGGCCAAAGGTTGATGCATTTGTATTGTGGCCATGCATTTGTTCAGACAAAAGCTTCAGGTCGGCAACATTGTGTATTGCCACTGTAAAGCCATCATTTTCCAGGAAGAAAGAACCTGTAGAAAAATCGCCTCGGTATTCAACCCTGCTATCCCATTGGCCTTTATTTTGTGTAAATTCTACCTGCGCATTCACCTGATTCATACATAAAGCAAAAGAGAACCATATTATAAAAAAGCGCAGTATTTTAAGTGAGATTTTCAAGTATTCTTTTTTACAATTTACAGAAATAAAGTTATAAAATATCGTTTTGCATAATCACGAATCTGTCATAATTCAGTTACGAGATTTTACTCCAGGCTGTTTTCCCTTTTTGCTGATGCAGATAATTTTTAACAGGTAAATTTTCATCTGTATTCAAATCGGGATCAGATTCTAAAATATGTTCAGCAGCATTTCGGGCAGCTTCTAAAATAATCTTGTCTTGGACTATGTTTGCCAGTTTAAAGTTTAATAAACCGCTTTGTTTAGTGCCTTCTATGTCGCCGGGGCCACGTATCTCCAGATCCTTTTCTGCAATCTTAAAACCATCATTGGTAGCCACCATTATCTTTAATCGCTCCCGGGCATCGTTTGATACTTTTGGCCCTGTTAATAATATGCAAAAACTTTTTTCGGCACCTCTTCCCACCCTTCCACGCAGCTGGTGTAATTGCGATAAGCCAAATTTTTCGGCACTTTCAATTACCATTACACTGGCATTGGGCACATTCACACCAACTTCAATAACCGTTGTACTTACCATGATCTGCGTATCTGCTTTTACAAAGCGTTGCATGTTGGTTTCTTTTTGTTCAGATGTTTGTTTTCCATGCACCATACTTATCCAGTATTTAGGTTCCGGAAAAAATGATTTCACTTCCTCAAATCCCTTCATCAGGTTTTCGTAATCCATTTTGCTGCTTTCTTCAATGAGCGGATAAACAATGTATGCCTGTCTCCCCTTTGCTATTTCCTCTTTAACAAAATCCATTACCTGCGGCCTGGCACTTTCCGAACGATGCAGCGTGTTGATGGGTTGCCTGCCCGGCGGTAATTCATCAATCACACTATAATCAAGATCGCCGTAAGCTGTAAGCGCCAGCGTACGTGGTATGGGCGTTGCCGTCATTACCAGCACATGCGGCGGAATGATATTCTTCTTCCACAACTGCGCCCGCTGCGCCACTCCAAATTTGTGCTGCTCATCAATTACTGCAAAACCCAGGTTCTTAAAAACCACATTGTCTTCTATCACAGCATGGGTTCCAATTAAAATATGCAGCGTTCCATCTTCGCAAAGTTTAAGTACTTCTTTGCGCTGTTTACCTTTAGATGAGCCGGTGAGCAATTTTACACAAACCGGCATATCTTTTAAAAGAGCTGTAATACTGTTGAAATGCTGCTGCGCAAGAATTTCTGTTGGCGCCATCAGCACCGATTGAAAATCATTATCTGCCGCAATCAACATCATCATTAAAGCCACAATGGTTTTTCCGCTGCCCACATCTCCCTGTAAGAGGCGGTTCATCTGTTTGCCGCTGCCTGCATCCTTCCTGATCTCCTTCAACACTTTTTTTTGTGCATTGGTTAATTCAAAGGGCAAATAGTTTTTAAAAAAATTGTTAAAAAGGTCGCCTACCTTATCAAAACTCAATCCCCTGCTATGCCTGTGCCGGGTTGATTTTATGAGCCCAAGCCTGAGTTGAGCAAAAAACAGTTCTTCAAATTTCAGTCTTCGCACCGCATGTTGGTAATGCTTTTCCGTAGCCGGAAAATGAATTTGCCGGCAGGCATTAAACCGGCTGATGAATTTATATTGTTTGATGATGGAATCCGGTAAATTTTCAGGCAGGTCTTTTTCGGTAAGTA
Organism: uncultured Chitinophagaceae bacterium; assembly: GCA_963715585.1. Classification (GTDB taxonomy): domain Bacteria; phylum Bacteroidota; class Bacteroidia; order Chitinophagales; family Chitinophagaceae; genus Ferruginibacter. The sequence continues at coordinate 3,304,379 of OY970254.1, forward strand.
TCTGCAGCAATGCATAGGTTAATTTGCCAATGGCTCTTCCGTTAAGTCCCTTTGCTTTTAATTTTTCGGTAGATGAATAAACAGGCTCCAGGTAATTTTTTCCATCTGCTTTTTGTGTGGTAAAATTTTCAATTTCGGGATGGGCGATTTGTGGCCTGCCCATAAAAAAGCCAAGCTTGCCAAAAACCAGGTATTGGTGACCTACTTCAATGGCTTTCTGTATCCAGCTTATACCCTGAAACCAGACCAATTCAATTTCGCCGGTATCATCCTGCAACCTTGCTGTTAATCTTTTACCCCTGCCCTCTCCCAAAATTTCAAACTGGGTTAATTTACCGGCTACCTGTGCATATTCATTGTTGGGAGAGAGTGATCCGATCTTATCCAGCTTGGTTTTATCTACATGCCGGAAGGGATAATGCTCCAGCAGATCTTTGAAGTTAAATATCTCCAGTTCTTTTTTTAAAAGATCGCCCTTAAAGGTTGTTACGCCGTGTAAGTATTCAATGGGGCTGGTTAATATGGTAGCAGGCGAACTGATGGAAATTGTTTTTACAAATATACAATGCAGGCCTCAGCTATCCTTTCGCCTGGCGGCGAAATAATTTGCCACAGAGGCACGGAGGCACAGAAAGGAAATATCGGGATATTCCTTTAAATCAACATAAAATACGAATAGGAAATTTACCTCTTTGTATTATTTTGAAAGCGCCTTGGCTTGTTGAAATTCCTATTACCACCACCCCCTGAAGGAGCAGCATTGTAAGCCGGTGTTTCACCCAGTTCTTCAGGAACAATTGCCTTGGGTACGGGCTTACCCAATAATTTTTCGATGCTCATGAATTTGCGCTGTTCTTTTACAGTTACAAAAGTATAAGCGCTGCCTTCGGCTGCAGCCCTTGCTGTACGGCCAATACGGTGAACATAATCTTCGCCGTCGTGCGGCACATCGTAATTAATAACCAGGTCAATATTATCAATATCAATACCACGGCTTAAAATATCGGTTGCTACCAGAATGGGCAACCTGCCGCTTTTAAACTGTATCAACACTTCTTCTCTTTTAGGCTGATCAAGATCACTGTGAATTTCATCGGCCAGGAACCTGGCACGTTTCAAATCACGGGTAAGCTGTTTTACACTTATTTTGCTGCTGCAGAAAATCAATACCGATTTAAAATCTTTTTTACCAAGCAGGTGTTTAACCAACGGTATCTTCTGAGTTTCATAAACAATAAATGCTTCCTGCTTTATTTTTTCGGGTGGTTTGCTGATAGAGATATTTACTTCTTCAGGATTGTGCAATATTTTTCTTGCCAGCTCTCTTATCTTATGCGGCATGGTTGCCGAAAATAAAAGGTTCTGCCTTTTTTTAGGCAGGCTGTCAATGATGAACATGATATCATCATAGAAGCCCATATCCAGCATGCGGTCGGCTTCATCCAGAATTAAATATTTAAGTCCGGCCAGTTTTACATAACCCATTTTAATATGGCTCATCATTTTACCAGGCGTGCAAATAACCACATCGGCACCATGGCTCAATGCTTTTTTCTCCTGCACAAATGCATTACCATCGCCACCGCCATAAACAGCTATTGAACTTACCGAAGTAAAATAAGAAAGCCCCTCCATATGCTGTGCAATCTGTACTGCCAGCTCACGGGTGGGTACAATTACCAGGGCATTGTTGGTATGGTCTTCATGCGGATCGGTAATGATCTTATTAATAAGCGGCAATAAAAAAGCCGCCGTTTTACCGGTTCCGGTTTGGGCAGATGCAATAACGTCTTTACCTGCCATGATAAGCGGAATAACCTGTTCCTGCACCGGAGTAGCGTTTTCATAGCCAGAAGCATCAATTCCTTCCATCAACCTGTCGTCAAATCCAAAATCTGTAAACTTCAATGTAATTTATTTTTAATCGGGTGAAGATACTGAATAAAGCCCGATAACCCCGACAGGGTTTAGAACCGCTGTCGGGGTTATTAGCCTACCTTTGCAGCCACAAAACCACAGCATGATTAAAGTAGGAGAATACAATATTTTAAAAGTAATACGTGAAGTTGATTTTGGCCTTTATTTAGATGATGGTGCTGAAGGCATATTGCTACCAAAACGCTTTGTGCCCGCAAATACCAAAATTGGCGACGAGGTAAAAGTGTTTTTATACCATGATGGTGAGGACAGGCTGATTGCCACTACCCAGCAGCCTAAAGGTGTTTTAGGAGACATTGTAAAGCTAAGAGCAGTAAGTGTAACTGAACATGGTGCTTTTTTAGATAATGGTTTGATGAAGGATCTGTTTGTTCCTAAATCGAAACAACAACTGAACATGATACCCAATGGTGAGTACCTGGTAAAAATTTACCTGGATGAAAAAACGGGTAGATTAGCCGCAACTGAAAAATTAGAACCCTTTTTAAGTAACGAGGAATTAACGGTAAAAGAACTGGAAGTGGTTGACCTGATTGTTTACCGCCGCACAGATATTGGCTATGTGTGCATTATCAATAACCAGCATACCGGTGTTTTACACCATAATGAAATTTACAGAAATATAACTGCCGGCGATAGGTTTACTGGTTTTATAAAAAAGATATATCCCGAAGACAAGACCGGCGATCTGCGTTACAGAATTGATCTGTCGGCAGGCAAACCCGGTTACAACCGTGTAGAAGATGAAACCGGAAAGATACTCAGGTTGTTGGCAGAGAACGATGGTTATTTACCTTACCACGATAAAAGCGACCCCGAAGAAATTTATTCGTTTTTTGGGATGAGCAAAAAGACATTTAAAATGACAACAGGAAATCTATACAGGCAACGTAAGATCAGTTTTGAGAAAGACGGAATAAGGTTGCTGTGAAGATGTAAAAATTACTTTCCGATACAGAAAGTAACTTTTTACGGTATTAGTGATTTTGCCAAGAAATAGTAGTCATAATAGTAGATTATTATTAATTCTTTGCATCCCTATTTGACATACTCAGCAGAAAATCACCTTGTAATTGAGCTAGGTAAGATTCAACAATATCATACAAATTAGATCCGTAAGCTTTTGCATTCGTCATTGGCTGTAAAGCAGGAACATCATATCGAATTTCGAAATCATCAACCCTAAAATATATAAATATATCCTTGTAAATATTTCCCCACTTTTGAACTCTTGAATTAGTTAGAGAAAACCTTAAGCGGATACTTGCAGGTGGATCTAGCTGATCAAAATAATCTAGTAGTGCAGGGCAATCAGCATCAATTTCAATAGATACTACATTAAGTTTATCACCGGTTATTGTACAACGAATCTCATTATAGAAAAAGCCAAACTTTTCTCCAAAACGACCAAGAAAAATATTAATGAACTCCGATAGGTCATTACAAAAATGTTTGAGATTAGTCTTGCTAAATTCTCCAACAGGAGCTGGTTGAAGTGGGTACTTCTCCTGCAATTCACCCAGAATCTTATCAAATTCCTGTTGATCCATACTATTTAGATCTATTTTCAGAAAGTAAATCCTCAATCGATTTAAGCACCTCTTTAGCAAAGAACCGAATCCATGCCTCATAGTTACCGTTATCAGCATATTCAAGTGCAGATAAATAAAAAATCCTGTTATCGAGGCTAACCCTAGGAGGCGGAATTTTAAATTTCAATAAAATCAGGCTGGTGATTACTCTTGCGATACGTCCATTGCCATCAGAAAATGGATGAATTGCAACAAATCGATAATGAAACATTCCAGCCAGTATGATGGGATTGGTTTTTAAATTCTGAATTGAGTCATTATACCAACTCACAAGAGAAGACATTTCATTGGCGACTTGAAATGCCGGGGTAAAATGGAATTTACTTGGTTTACGATGGTGAATAGAAACTTCAAAATCTCTATAATTACTTTTATACCCAGTAACCAAGTTATGTAGCTCTCTAATTTGCTTTTCACTAAGTTTACTCAATTTTAAGAAATCTTCCAATAGTAACGTAACGCTGTTTACATCCGAAAATGAGTTTGTTTGCCAAATTCCCGATTTAGGTAATGATAACCCTTCAGCTAAGAGCTGCTTTGTTTCCCCAGCTGAAAATTCATTTGAGGATGATTTAATATGAAATCCCCAATCAAGTCTAAAATTTGCTGCAAACAATATAGCATCAAAAGAAGTTAAGTTATTTCTATCGAGTTCAAGAACCAGATTGCTAATTTTCCTCATTAAACTATCCAATGGAATATCCTTACCAATGGCTGCAGGATATTCGACAGCCGCAATCAAATTGCCTTCCAACTCAGTAATATATTTGGGGTCACCAGTTGCTCTATATAGATTCGCATTTTCGCCAAACTCAACAAACGTATAATTATTTATTTTCTCAAGTTCTGCAGATTTTTGAATATACTGAAAGTATCCAACCTTGATGCTACCGTCATTCATAATTATTTTGGTAGGTGCAGTAGTTGGTGCGTAAACCCAAGGATGTTCAGGGTTAATTATCTGTGCAATCTCATCTTTCTTCATTAATTGAAATTGATGTTTTCAAAAATACTAATTTAATAGTTTTCCTTAATTAATTTTTCCCAATATTTAATTCTGACATTTTATAGCTTTTATTTACTCAAAAATAAATTTAAATGAGCATTATTATACAATTTTTAATATTTCAGTATACTTCAAAGTACTTAACACACTATGATATAAAGTGAACGGTGAGTTTGAAAAATTAATCCTGGAGTTTCTTGTTAAGTTAACATTCGTATATGCCACAAAGCTGATGTCTTCATCCGGGGTGTTTGTGATATAATCATCTATGATAGCTTGACTAAAAGAACCATCTTCGTTATTGAAAATTACAAGATCTGAATCGTTAAATGCGGCATACTCTGTAACTACTCTGTATATTACATTTTTAAATTTCAATTTGGAAAATAAAACTTTAATTTTTTCATTAGATATACCATTTGAACTTAACACCAATAACTTCTTGGTATTTTTCAACTTCGTATCATATTCTTGTGTTTCAATTAGCTTTACAAACTCTTCTCTTTTATGTTCTACAATATTTTCTATTCGTTCCTGAATTAGCTTTTTTGTCTTACGCACTGCATTATAATACAACCCCACAATAGCCAAAATTGTCGCGGGCAAACCTAAGTATAACAACCAATTTAAGATTTTTTTTGCCTCATCGATGTCGCTACTTTTTTTCCTGACCTCCTCATCAATATACTTGGTTAGCTTTTCAGCGTTGATATTATAAAGCTGTTCGACATTCCCTTTATATTCTTCGAGATTTTTTATCCTCGACTCAAAAGAAGAATCCAAACTGCGTTGAGCATTTGAAAATGAGCACACCAAGGCCATGAAGGTTAACAGAAATATTCTTTTAAATTTTCTCATAAGAAAGAAGTTTTTGATTGTAATAAATATAAAATAGTTCGGTAAATAACTCCTGCCTATATCCCACAATCAGTAATAAAGGCGTTGTTATCCTTACATCTGAGTTTTCGGATATGCTTTTCATTGCCTTTAAATCTGTGCTACTTGGATATGGATACCCATTGGGGTGAGAATGCCATTCGCCCAAATAAATGGACCTCCCTTCAGATTTATTAAACACTCTAGTCAACCATTTATTTATAAAATCAGCGATTCTAATAAATAAGACTGGACTGCTCTTAATTTTTAAGGGCATCATCATCTTTTCAATGGTAGCTATATCGCTAGAAATGCGCCCCACAAAAACTCCTCCGCATTCACGTGGATAATATTGTTGTACACGCTGTTTAATTTTATCAAACATTCCCTCTGGCATATGGACCATTAGACCATCTTTGTTTTTATACACTCTATACATTGTAACTGAGTTCATAGGTTAAAGATCCATTCGGTGAGAAATCCCTAATGATAAAAAAACTATTTAATTCAACTTCCTTCTCTAGTCGCTGATTAATTTCATTTAAAGCATACATCAATTGCGCATTTATATCAACATAAGATGCCCTAAATGTCGGATGCCAGCATCCTGTAGCAACAAAAAATGGTTCGACTTGCTCCGGAGAAATCCTATCATACAAATTACTCTTTGTAATGTGAATATTGCCTATTCCGGTTATTGCTACAAAATGTTTTGCTTCATCGGAAATTGAAAAGTTAATAATATTACCTTTCAAATTCATTCCATCCAACATAACAGAAAGCGGTTTGTCAGTACTACAATCAAAAATGTAATCAAATTCCATTAATCTTTTCTTTAACTCTGGATACTTGCTGTTATCTTTTCTCATTGGAGTAATGCCTGCAGTTAGCATTATATTCACATAGGGTGATATTTTGATAGCAGAGTCATATAAAATCTTTACTTTAAATTGATTGTTATCTTCAAGCGAAAAATGCCCTCTTGCTATATTGCCAGGCTCAACAAAGTCGGTATCACTTATCTCCATATTTTTGCAGCCGCCCCTCAGCATTGCAAAGCAAAGCGAACTTCCAATAGCACCAGTACCGATAATTAACACTTTACCATCAGTTAATTTATTGGATAGCTTGCCTCTTCCAAAGAGTCTTTTATAACTTATGTTTGCAGACTTACACCACATGATTCTTTTGCCCAAATCTAAGGGTGTATATTTACCTGCTCCGATTTTTTGAGCTCCATAAGGAAAATCATCAAATGAGACGAATATTGTATCCCAATGGAGTTCCTGCCCTTCATCGCTTGGTATTGTATATCCTACTAATAATAAAAAACCGTGTTCATAGGCAGACGTCTTACGTAACTCTTTATACTTATCGTAAACAAACCGAGTTTGCTCAGGGCTTATAATTTTTAATAGATCAGCCCAATTTTCCATGGCGTAATTTCCGTTCAATACCGGGTGATCGCTTAAAAGAAGCCACATTCCTATCCGTCCTTGATTACTCAATTTATCATAGTGTTCTGACCATCTACTTTTACGATTCCCTAAATCATTAGCAAGCCATGTTCGTCTGACCTTATCTAATAACGTATGCTCATTCAGTAACCCAAACGTAAAGGTTCCAAAAGATTTCTTCGGCATCGGCTTGAATGTATCCTCTTCGAACAACATTTCAATATCCATTTGCTTAGGAAACTGATAATACTCAAAGTGCTTATCAGTTTCGCCTTTAACAAAATACTTATCAATCCACAATTGTAATTTTTCCAACTCCAACTCAAACCTGTCTGCCACTTCATTTGTAGGTGCAGCAAGCAAACACAGCAATCCACTACGCATCTGATGCGAAATTCCTTGATGATTGGTGCAATAAAAATGAGCCGGTGTCAGAGGAAAATCTGCAGTAATAGTTAGAGAAATTTGAAGTAATCCTTTATCTGTGTCTATCTCAAATTTTCCCCTACATTCATCCCCTTCCTCTTTAACAACCTCATTGGTAATCCTTATCCATGATTTAGCCTTTAGCAGGTCGTTAACTAATTTCACATCTTTTTTATCCAAAGTCGTTTGTATTTAATTTGTCTGGCTTAACACTACCCGCAACTATATAAGCGGAGCGCTTATCGTCTTCGCAAGGATATTCGCTGTTAACCGGAAAATAATTCTCTAGGTTTTTATCATTACTCTCAATGCTTTCTAGCATCCATTTCATTGTATCTGAGATGCCCTGTTTCTGAAAATCGGAAAGTGAATCACTTACAATGTTGTTAGAATTGCCGGGATCTTTTAAAGTAACTGACTTAATGTTATCCCTGATATATTCGATGGCATGTTTTAATTCAGACCAATGATCGTTATCACCTTGATAATCTTCAAAGGCCTTAATGCTTAACAATTCGATTACAAATGACTTCATTTGTCCGTTATTTCTCCTTTTCCAAACCTTAAACAGCTTAATCGGATCGCGGGCGATGGAGTTATTTTTTATATGATCAATTTGCTTTTGGATATTTGTTTTGATATACGATGCTTTCGCAAAAGAACCCATCTGTTCATTGACATACAAATTTAAGTCGCCATCTTTTTCATAATTATCAATTTCTCTGCCAGGTACTATATCCAGATCCAGTATGTGACCATCGACCAGAAACTCTAATCCGATTGCTACTTTCTGCATCTTGACTGATAGTAAAGTGCTGTCTTTTTTTCGGTAATCCTCATTAAAGTATTTATACAGGTTATTGTAAAGGTTTTCGAGAGTATCTTCTCCTTTTTTAAACGGAACAACAATATCCATATCGAACTTAATGTTCACCGCAGTAGCTTTTTTATATGATCCTGAATGTATAATTCGGTAGATTTTTCCTTTAAATTTTTCTTTTAAATCATCCCGTACTTCATTTCTTTTAGCTCTGTAAGCAACCATGAGGTCAGCGTTATTTTCAATGTTATGCGACCGCAGTACGCATCCTAAGTGTTTTACTTTGTCAATTCCCATAATAGTATTTTTTTATTGTTTAAAGAATATTCTACTTTTTTTCTATGGTTGATAATTATCTCTAATCAAGCTCTCTTCGCGATCTTTCCGGTAAACCTATTCCTCATATACTCCACAAAAAGATAGCGGTTAATAACATTTGGTTCCAGCAGTTCTTTTAAACTCAACCCCGTTTTTTCTGTATCACTTAGCTTCCCGGCTGCAAGATCAAATTGTATTCTTCTTTGGCATTGTGCAAACTTTACCCCCACCTTATCAGCAAAGTGCACCCTCTCTAAAAGATGCCCTAGACTTTCCATTTTGTCGAAATGGAATCCTTGCAAAAGAACGTGTAAATAAGGAACAGCTTCTAAGATGCTCTGCGTTGTTGTAATAACTTGTGCTATGTCAGCATCACTCTTCTGCAGTTGGCAGTTGATTGTAAAAAGTTTAACATAAGGGTTAGCAATAAACCACCTAATCCACCGCTGTATATGATATTGAGTGATTGCATACACGTGAGGGATCGCAAGTAACTCGTTCTTTTCTATTAGTGTAGTTGAAAAAAGACTTCGCTTTATGTTCAATGCCTGTGCGAAAGGACACTCTCCACCAATAACAGAGAAATTAAATCCCGTAACCGCCCAAAAACCCATTTTTTTGAGTACTTCAAATAACTGGCATTCAACCCTGTTATACCATATCCACTCAATCAATGTGTCCGCTCCGGTAAGAAAGAGAATTACCTTTTTATCTTTAAAGCCGTTTGCAGAAAGGAGATGTGAGCGAAATGAAATTTTCTCTTGTTCGTGGTATCTACCAGCTTTGTACAAAATACCCTGCGCTACCAAATCATGCAATGTCAAGCCAACAATTGGAAATGTTGATGGTAATGGCTTCTCCTTACAACTTAAAAAATCCAGTTGAGGTACATATGCCGGACTTGAGTCAAGTTCAGTCCCGAGCTTTGAGTTTAATGCCAGTCCATTAACTTCCTGAATGAACTCCTGTTTAAACATATCTTTACAAGTGATAATATTCTGACGAAATGGGTTGTCACATGACATAGTTATGCCCTCAGCCTCTTTTGGATCAATAAAAGGCTGAAATCCACCCTTGGCCACTTCACAGTCCTTAGGCCAGGAGGCCGGGCTATCTGGAAATTCGATCAAACCTTGCATATATACCGTTATTCTTTTCGATAATTTGGCCACTATATTTTATCCCCATCGCACCGCAAGCAGTGACTATAGCGGAATACTTTTGATTGAGTTGACCCACAACATTGCTACCTATCATTATAGAGTACTTATCGTCACTTTTTTGAAGGCGCACTTTTACCCCTGTTCTGGTAAGCAGTGATTTAGTGATTTTTTGGTCAAAAGATGGGATGCAAACTGATGATGCAGTTCCTGCTATATCGGCCATAGTACCACCGCCCGAATTTGGCATTTTAGGTCTCCTTATTAAAGGAGCATCATTCCCTTTTCGATTTTTTGTACCTGATCCCATGTTGTTTGTTTTTAATTATAAAAAATAAGCCTACACTAAAGTATTTTAGTATTGGTATTGAACTCAGGTACAATAAAGCACTTTACGTGTTTTACCATTACCCATTTGCAATAGCATTCTGACTTAAATTCCAGTTTTTAGCTGCGGAGAAAGCCGCGTCCGGTAGATTTAATAAGGAGAGTTGTTGGCAGGAATTTTGTATTTCGCATCCTGGAGAGCTACAAAAGCAGTGTTGGTTCGTATTCATCCAACACTTACTTTTGTGGCACAAATTATAACAACTGGGATGTAAGAATCTACTTTTACATCCCTGGAGCCTCAAAGTGTCGTCGAAAAACCTTTGGGGCTTCCTTTATATAGATTACGCTATTCTGCAATAGGTGTACCATTTCGTTTTTACCGTCAAAATGTCTTAACAAGACATTAACCTTTATGACAAAACGGTAACAATACAAATTTGAGCTATATTTGACATTAAGACGCCCATTTTTATCCACATTCGGTGGAAAAATGTATTTTTAGGAGAATTTTTCTCAGTATTTATCATTTTTAATTAAGCGCAAATGCTCATCAATTTTGTTTTTGAGAACTATTTATCTTTTAAAAAAACCACTACCATCTCCTTTGAAGCAGCATCAATAAGAGAGATGCCAGAAAATACGTTCTCTGTTACTAATACGTCTGTTCCCTTGAGGACATTAAAATCTGCAGCAATCTATGGTGCAAATGCGAGCGGAAAAAGCAGCATATTAAAAGCATTTACTTTTGTACGAAATTTTTTACTTTTTCCATCTGGCAACGATTTGCAACCCACGATCTTAGAGCCTTATAAACTAGACCCGGACAACGAACTCAAGCCCATCTTATTTGAAGTGACAATACTTATTGATAATTGTAAATACCGATATGGCTTTGCCTTAACTAAAAAGAAATTTATTATTTCTGAATGGCTATATATAACTGAAAAAAGGAAAGAAGAACTTTTGTACAAAAGAGATGATCAAACTATTCAAATTGAAAAAGGTTTCAAAATGGAAGCCGAGGGTAGTGTGCAAATGCTTGCTAAAATAGCAAGAGAAAATGTTTTATTCATTTCGCATCTCGGGCAATTTAAAAGTTCAACTGCGCAAAAGATACTTACTTGGTTTGAAAAGACTATCGTAATTAGTGATAGTAATAATCAATCAATTTTAAACTATACCGCATCTTTATTAAACATTCCTTACTATAAAAAACGAATCATTGACATAATAAGTAAATCTGACTTAAGCTTTTACTCTATAGAAGCTGTGATAAAAGAGAAGGCACAGAAAGCAGGCTATGATGAAGGTTTTATTGCCGCACTATATGACTTAGATTTGAATAATTACAGCATCAAAACACAGCATACAAAATATAAACATCAAAAAATTGCAGGCTACACTTCCTTTGATTTAGTAGAAAATGAATCATTGGGTAGTCAAAAATTTGTATTACTTCTTGGACCATTACTAAGAATATTGAAAAATGGAGGTGTTGTTTTGATTGATGAATTGGATGCAAGGCTACATACAAACTTGCTCTTATTTGTCCTAAGATTTTTTAATTCCCCATTAAATAATCCTCTAGGAAGTCAATTGATATACACCTCACACAATAATATTATTCTTCAAAAAGATTTACGTAGAGATCAAATGATATTTGTGAAGAGAGACCCGTATGATGGTTCACTTGTTACAAACTTATATAATTGGGATTCGAAAATAAGAAGCGATGCATCTTTTGACAAAGACTATCTTAAAGGTAAATATGGCGCTATACCAAAAATCGATTTGTCACCGGATCTTTTCGATGAATTGTAAATCATTAAAGTTGTTGTCTCCCAGTCTATTCTCATTTTCTTCCATTTTAAAAACCAGGCGCTCCATATCTATATTCTTTAATAATTCATCCGAACTTTCAATCATCGGGTCATACCAATTTGCCTTCTTCTTAGCCCACTCAAACCAGGCATCAAATTCATGAGACTTTGTATTAGTCTCGATTGCTTTCCGTTCGAGTGTTTCTAAATAACTGCGTAGAATCTTTGCTTTCTGCCAACGAGCAGATTCATCTAATAAACACTTAAAATCCACAAGCTCTTTTTCTTTTCTTTCCTTCAACTCTTTTGCTTTTCTTTCCATTGCTTCCACTTCTTCTCTACGCGCCCGAGATTCCTTGTGATATCGATGTAACTCTTTTACACTTAACTCCCATTTTGCTATCATATTGGGTATCTGGTCTTCAAGTTGCTTTTTCCCTTCAACCCATTCACCCGAGTGATAACCATCAGACTTAAAATATAAAATATCATTTGCATGTAACACAGAGTGTTCCCAATTACCATTTTTCACCAACACTCGTTTGCATTTTTCCCGAAAGATGATTTTAATATTTTCATCATCTTCCCCATCTTGGCTATTAATTATAACATAAGTGCCCTGAGAGTTCGCCTCTATATCATGACCTCTTAGTCGAACTACCTTAATAAAAAAGTCCATAAAACGCAAGGCACGGTTAACATTAGTAACAGAGACTTCAATTCTCAATGTATTATTCCCTGTAGTAATTAGGCCTTCAAACCCATATGCTTTTTTCTTTTCAGATAGACTTTGTTTCGCAGTAATAATAAGGGGATCATTTGTAGAAAGCTTTTCTGATGGATTAAGGTTGTTTACTTTAATCAGCGTCTTTACTTCATTGCAAATCTGTTTAAACTCCGAGTATTCACTATTATTATATGTTTCTCCTTCCTCTCTCATTCTTAGCTTTACCTCTGTTTTAACGTCATTCGCCTCGGGAAGATATTGCTTTGAGACTTTTTTTCCGGCTTTTAGCTTCATCCAATAACCAGCCTTTGGCAATGGTATATTCATACCAACACATACCTTCCTCAAACCATTATCGGATATTGCATACTTTTTTGACAGCGTTAGCATTGGTTCAGACCATGCTAGCTCGTACAATTCATTTCGGGTAATAACAATTTCACTCATAATCTTTCTATTGTTACTGATGCAAATAAATCAACATCAATTCCGTTAGCCCCAGTAGGGCAAAATACCAAGTTAGCGGTTTGTGCTTTTTTCCGTCTTGCTACTATCGGTATACTATTTTTATGAAAGTCAGTCAATTTGTCCATCTGAATTGTTGATTTTTTCAAAATTTAATTCAGGAAGAACAATCTTAACTTCAAGTTTCTTTTCATCGTCTGTCCAAAAAACAATGTAGTTTACTTTTGCTTCTTTCAACTCAAAACCGCTTTTCTTTATCTCTACTAATCTGTCAAGAAATTTCTTTGAGAACTTCAAAACCAATTCGCCTTTTTCGTTTTTGCAACCTTCATCTGAAATTGTAATTGTATCTCCGCTTGTCAATGCGTTTACCCTTTTTTGAACATACTCAAAGTAACCTAAGTTTAAATCTTTGTGTGAAAGGTGTAATGCTAATCCGCTTGGTGGTTGAAATGTATTGTCGTTTTCAATCCTTTCTAATTCAACGGTCTTAATCTTGTCAAGATAGTTTCCATTCAAGTGAATTGTCAGGTTGTGTTTTGCCCTTGTCATAGCAACATAAAGTTGTCGCTTCTTTTCATCTTCTCTTGCATCAAAGTTTTCAAGAAGCAAAAACACATTGTCAAACTCTTTACCTTTTGCTTTATGAATGGTTGAAACAAAAATTATTTCTCCGTTTGTGCTGACAAAATCTTCCAACTTTGATTCCCGGATAAAAACTTCAAGGTCGGATTTGTATTTCTTCTTTGTGTTCGTTCCTTCAAAATCTTTGATTAGGTTATTACAGATTTCAAACTTTGAACTCAACTTGTATCTGTCAATCAATTTTCTTTTTGCGTTTCCCCAAACATCATCACTGATAATAAATACATCATCATCTAATTTCAGTTCATTCAAAAAGAAACGAACCTCTCCAAGATTATACAAGCTAAAACTGTCGTTACTCTGAATCAACTTAGCTTGTTGTCCGTTTTTTGTAAGAAGCCCTGCAACCTGAAATGCTTCTTCGTTCTTATGTGTCAAAATGCAAGTTGTTCCCGAAAGCCCTGTTGAAAGAATATTGTCAATTAACGGAGTGATAAGATTTCCGTTTTTGTAATGAACAATTTTAATTTTTCCGTTGTCGGTTTGATTTGCTTCAATCGGAATTTCTTTCAGGCGTTTACCAATCGTCTTAACAAACTGGTTAGTGAATGAAACTAAATTGCTTTTACTTCTGTAATTTGTAATGAGTTCGTATTTAGTCGCCTTCTTCTCTGTAATAAAACTCACTAAGTATTCTGAATCTGCTCCCCTCCATTCATAAATATTTTGATCATCATCTCCAACTGCAATTACTCTCATTTCCTCGTTCTTCTCCATCAGCACTTTTATCAATTCAAACTCTTCTTTGTCCATGTCCTGTGCTTCGTCAATTACCAAAACTGTTTTTGTAATTCTGCTTGCTTCAACTTCATTGTTTTTAATTTTCTCAACTGTCTCTTTGATTATTGCATCTGCTCTGTCAATTGTCCCAACCTTTCCCAACAAGTCAAAGCAATAAGAGTGAAACGTTTTTATGTCAATAAAGTTAGCTGCATTTCCAATTAATTCAATCAATCGCTTTTTAAATTCCGTTGCTGCTGCTCTTGAAAAAGTTACCATCAACAACTGCTCATGCTTAACATCTTCCATCAAAAGCAATGAAGCTAATTTGTGAACTAAAACTTTAGTCTTTCCGCTTCCTGGCCCTGCCGCAACTACAATGTATCTTGAATTTTTGTCGTCAATAATTCTTCTTTGAACATCAGACAAGGAATCAAAAAGTTCTTTGTATTTCTTAGGTGTTATGTTTCTCGTTATTTCAAACTCTCTGCTGCCTTTAAAATATTTGCTTAGAAATGACGGGAAGTTTAGTTGGAAATAATCGTCAACAAACTGTAATGCTCCTGCATAATCGTCAATCATTTTCTTAGCATACTCACCAACAATATGAATTTGCTGGACCTTGTTGTCGTAATACTGACTTAGTTTCTGATAATCTTGTTCTTTGTATTGAACTCGGTTGTTCTGCTCAATCCTGTCAATTGTGAGTTTGTTGTAAACCACAAGAAAGCCGCCTTCAATTTTTATCGCCTCAATACGTGAGAGATAAAACAAAGTATCTTCAATGTCCTCAATGGATGCTTTAACTTTAAATAACTGGATTTGATTTCCAAAAGCTTCTTGTAATTCAAGAACCGAAAATTCTACCAATACTTCATCTTTCTCCTTTTCTCCATCTTTGAGTAATTCATTACTTTTGTCATAGAGATAGCCAACAATGAACTCTGCTAAAATGTGTCGCTTTTCTAATCGCTCTTTTAATTCTTCTTTGGGTTGGCAGCTAATTGCCACGATATGATTTTTTGAATAATCTTTATTATGACGTTTAATCCAATTCTTAATTGCCCAAAAGTTAATAAGGATTTTAATTTGGGTTGGTGAAACGTCTTTACATCCATTTTCTTCTGCTTGTTCATTCAGTTCCTTAATGTGAAATGATTTTTCTTGTTCGTCAAATAATGGACAAAGGAAGTTTTCAATTAGCCCATAACTTTGAGTAATTGCAAGTGAACGGTTTTTATTCTCTCCCTTTTTAATAAATGCGGTTAAATCTTTTGCATCAGCCAAAATCTTTTCATCACGCAACAGATTAACTACTGAAATCACATTCTTAATGTCAAGACCCAAATTATCAGAGATATAATCAACTCTTGATTCTGCTTCGTCAGATTTTGTTTGCTTTCTGCTCTTTGATGAAAAGAGATTTTTAATAATTCTGGTTGCAGTTATTTTTTGATCCTCACTAAACTTTTGGGAAGCCATGATTTTATCAACCGCTTCTTGTGCCGTCTTTGATAAAATGCTATTGGCAAATATTCTTGGCATATTTTGCTTGCGCTTTACATAGCCAGCTTCTTCTAATGCAGCAATTGCAGTTGTAACTCTTGTTTCAATTTCTTTCAAGTTGTCATCCCAACCTGCTGCCCTTGCAATCTCTAAGGCAGATTTTTGAACACTTGATTTGAATTTCGTAATGAATTTTATTGCATTCCAAATTTGCTTTATCTCATGTAAGTTGAGTTTTGTTTGGTTCAGCAAAATGAAATGTTTGCTAAGGTCTTCCTCATTAAATAAAACATAACAGTCGGCTGTTATATTTTCATCTCGCCCTGCTCTGCCTGCTTCCTGAACATAGTTTTCAAGTGAATCAGAAATCTCATAGTGAATTACC
The DNA here is from genome assembly GCA_963715585.1 of uncultured Chitinophagaceae bacterium. Taxonomy (GTDB): domain Bacteria; phylum Bacteroidota; class Bacteroidia; order Chitinophagales; family Chitinophagaceae; genus Ferruginibacter. The sequence goes on from OY970254.1 coordinate 3,320,570, forward strand.
ATTCCAACATCTTTCTTGTCAACTCCCATCCCAAAGGCAGAAGTGGCAACCATAATTTGAACTTCTCCAGCAATGAATGCATTTTGGTTTTCTGTTTTTTCCTGACTTTCCATTTTGCCATGAAATGCTCTTGCATTAAATCCATCTTCACTCAATCTCGTTGCAAGCTCTCTTGCTCGTTTCGTTCTTGAAACATAGATGATAGTCGGACAATCTTTCTCCTCTAATAAATCACGAACTGCGTTATATTTTTCTTCGTCATCTCCTTTCTCAAAAACTTTGTAATGCAGATTTGTTCTTGTCGCTTTGGAAGGAAATATTTCCAACTTGATTCCCAACTTCTCTTTGAAGTAAGCACAAATGTCTTCGATGACTTTTTGCTTTGCGGTTGCTGTAAAACATGAAACAGGAATTTGTTCTTCAAGGTTTTTGTTTTCCTGAAGGGATTTGATGAAATCTCCGATGTATAAATAATCAACTCTGAAATCTTGTCCCCACGAAGAAAAGCAATGTGCTTCGTCAATTACAAAGCGAATTATTTTTCTGCCTAAGAGTAACTTTTCTGTTGTCTTTGAACGAAGTGATTCGGGGGAAATATAAAGGATGGATGCTCTTCCGTCTTGAATTCTTTCAATAGATTTTGCTCTTTCGATCGGGTCAAGTAAGCCGTTAATTGTAACCGCATCTGTTATTCCAACTCTTTCAAGATTATCAACTTGGTCTTTCATCAGTGATTGCAATGGCGAAATCACAACAGTCAAACCTTTTACGTTTTCACCTGCCATCAATGCAGGAATTTGAAAGGTAATTGACTTGCCACCTCCTGTCGGAAATACCGCTAATAAAGATTTGTTGTCAACTGCTGCTTGAACTGCGTTCTCTTGCAGTGGCTCACCTGCATAGGTTCTATAAGCATCAAAGCCGAAATATTTTTTAAGCCCATTGTGTATATCCAACGCTTGATTACAATATTCGCATCCAGTAAGACACGGATTATTTCTAAGAAGAAACATAATCCGTTCAACTTTTGGAAAGTTTTTTAAAACCCAAGGTGGAGTAATTGAGTATCGGTTGTTGCAATTTATCAGAGCTAAACAGTATGCTAATTCAATCGAATTTTCTGAAATTATTTTTGAAAGGTCTGCCTGTTTGCAAATAACAGAATCAAATTTTTCACGAATTAGCTTTTCTGTTTGTGTGTCGCCGCTTGTGTATGTAATGAAATGAAAAAAAGAATGGAACTCCTTTTTATCATTTAATAGCAAATAAAATATTTGTTTTAGTTTTTCGTCTGCTTGATTGAAAACAGAAACTTCGTCAAAGAAAAGGTCTTTGGCTTTTATAGAATCATTAAGTGGATTGTTGGTGTCTTCGGTTTGTAGTTTGTCGTCTTTGAGCAAAGCATGATATGGCTTTGTCGGAAACAAAAGCGGAGAGAGAAATAAAGTGTCAATGATATTAGCAGAACTAACTTTTGCTTCAGTAACAGCTTTCTGTATATACTTTAAGTCATGATTTAGAATGTTGTGTCCACATATGAACTGCGTCCCGTTGAGGAACTTTATAAAGTCACCAATTGAATTTGAATGAAAGGAATTGCCGTCACCCTTGACACTACCAATGTCAAGAATTTTTCGGCTCTTTGGATCAATCTCTGTATCAAAGAATGCAATTGAAATCATATGAGTCTAAAATAGTCATTAATTATAATTTTATCACAATCGCTAATACTTATAATCTCTGAATTCAATTTGCTCCTATTTTTTGGTCTCGTTGTCAAAATATATAGTACGTTTGTTTTAATCTTAGCTGTCAGTTTAATGGTCGCACTGTCGCATTAGCATGACCAGTAACGAGCAGGGCTTTGTGCAGGTATGGCATTAGTATTTCTTCCGCCCATAACCGCTGCTGATTGAAAATATAAAGTTGAAATTAAGAACTAAAGTTGAAAGTTGTTTGTATAGCCCGAACCACAGCCTGGATTTGCAATTGGCTGATGTTTGTTTGTCAAGCCACACCTTGCACAAAACCCAATATTAGCCGCAGTTGTTAATGAATACATCCTAAATAAACACTTTCAAATCTGTTGCGAATATGAGTTGTCAAAGCTTCATCACAAGTTTGGGATATATATAATCCATAAGGCTCAACTTTAGCTGTCATATCTATAATAGGATCATCAATTGCTATTTTTGACTTTTCATGGAAAAAATTATTTCTTAATGAGGCCCACATTTCAAATTCCAATTCCATCTCGGAGTCAGGATCATATCCTGAGTTTTCACCTGATTTCACCATTTTTTTAATTAGTCCCATTTCCGCTTTTAACATAATAGATGCAGTGTGTGCTACAAGATCAGCCAATTGAAGTCCTTGGATGCCTATTGAGTTTTGTTCAAAATTGAAAATACAATTTTGAAGATTTAATTTACTTGCAGCTTCAGTTGCTTTGTTGACTGACGGGAATAGGCTTTGATCAAAGTACAGTGAAATATCATTGACAATTCCATTTTCACGAATGAATTGATTTATACCATTGAGGCATTCAAAACCAAGATTCTCTCTTTCGGATCTTGGAATAAAAACTAATCCAAATTTACAGGTGTCACTAAGCAAGTTTCTCATTCCTTCTCGAACGTCGGACATTTGTGGCTCTTGTGTGTAATTTGCACTGCTTTTAAATTCTGATTGAGTTGGATCATACCCCGAGTTCGTTAGAATTTCGGAAATTTCATGTGATAAGTCCCGTTTTGAATATACACATGCGCCAACTGCAAAACCAGCTTGGTCATGAATGCTATCGTCTATGTAAAAGTGTGCCATATAATTGCCTATAACGTTTTTCGGCTTGGTGATGTGGCGGATATTTAGCACAAAAGTTCAAAAGAATTACTGCCGTTGAACCTTGCACAAACGTTTCATAGAAGCACTTCAGCCGCCATATTGCCAAAACGATGTTGTACGCTGTTTTTCTTTCCTATCTCTATTGCTTGTAATAGTTTCTCAATTCCTTTTGCATCAACGTTAGCTAGTTCTTTAGGTTCCATTTTGTACATGCCACCTCCGTATACTCTACCTTCCTCAATCATTAAAGCTGAAGAAAGATTATTTAACTCTTCAGCAATTAACCCTCCTGCATTTTCATTGTCTTTTAACAATTGTAATAATCTATTATTAGGGTAAAGTATTAAAAAAGAATTGCTGACTATTGCGTTAGATTTATTATGAATAAACCTGAATGTTTTCTTTTTACCATTTTCAGACCGACCAATATATGTGCAATAGAATTGACTTGGATTTCGAGACTCTTGACTGTACCATATTTTTCTTTTGCTACACAAATAACGGTCTGGAACACCTTTATTAATGCCTATTTCTATATAGTTATATAAACTTGGATATTTTAATTTTATTTCTTCTATTGAAAGATTGCTGTTAAGAACAAATAGTTGCTCTTTTATATTGGGATATCCTTGATTATTAGCTTCGATTACTAAATCGCTTAAAAAACGTGGACTTGGCAAAATTGATTGAAACTCAGATAGAGGTAAACCACTATCGATTATCTCTTTTTTGGTTAAAATAAAGTAATTATTATCTCCTGTTGCAATGCCTCTTTTAATTGTAAAATAGTCCTTTAGTTTTACATCACTATTAATAATTCTTTCATTTAATATTGGAAATCTCGACCACTTGTTTTCAGTTTTAAGTGCATTTACTTCAAGTAGCTTTTCTATTTGTGGATTGCTTAAACTGCTACCAAAAGTAAACTTGACTTTATGATTATGGTGTGGTTTTGTATTTTTAATCCATACAACGGTAGAGGAAACCAAAGCGTCTTGAAATTGTAAGTCTGTTGGGGCAAATCTATGGATTTGCATTAATGTGACTTCTTCCAGAAGATACTTTTTTAATGCTTTACCATAATTCACATCCATAAATTCACTTGGAATTAACCATCCTGCAATTCCGTCCTTTTTCATCCAGGTATGGGCAATTCCCAAAAAGTGACAGTACAAGCCGGAAAGACCAGATAGCTCCATTTTAGAAGACTCGAATACTATTTCTTTAAGTCTATTTTTCTCCTTGGTAAAATGATGATGCCTTACATAAGGCGGATTACAGATAATTAGATTAAATTTTTCAGTTTCGTCTATTGGGCATTTTTCTCTTGTATAGTCTGATATTTTATATTCTAGTAAAGTGTTTGACCATAATTCCATTGATGGTTTACCATAATGCTCGTCTATTTCAAAACCTACTGCTTTTTCAATTGGGCTACCATTGAAAACTTGAGATAACGCACTATAGAAAACACCTGTACCAATTGCAGGGTCAAGAAAACTTATTTTTTGCGATGCTGAAAAAAAAGTTTTGGCATGATTTAATATTTCAATTGCAAGATTGATTGGGGTAGAGAATTGACCTAATAAATTACGTTCTACTTGACTCTTCTTCTTGTCAAGTAGAACTTGAATTTGTATTCTTTGTTCCTCTGAATTATTTTTATTTTCCATTTTCTACAAATCGAATTTTTCTAAGTCATCTATTCTATGTTCCCATACCCAGTCGATTCCTTCTGCTGCCTCATATCCAAGATAACCAGAATCAAAGTAACCACATAAAAACAAATCGAAACTAATTTTAGGGCCATATGTCCTTCTAAGTTGATGTATTTTTACTGCTTCCTCTTTTCTTCGTTTATTGGTGTTAGTAAAGTCGCCTGCTGATTTTGCTTCAAACATTGCAGGAAAATCTCCTTTTTTTGAGTTTAATCTCATTATTAGGGCATCAACAGGAATATTTACTTGTCTTCCATCCTCCAAGTTGATAGGCACATTGAAACGAAATGAGAATGTTCCTGCAGGCATTAATATAAAGTCAGAAGTTTCACCCATGGCTAATTCTCGGTAGCCTCTTTTTTCAAGCCATTCTTTGATGGCTTTTAATTGTCTTTGTTCTTGTGCATTTCGAATAATTGGGTCAGCAACAGCACCGCATAGTCTATCAGCTACAATTGTTGAAGCTCTATGAACTTCTTCAATACTTCCTTTATCGCCTCGGCTTTTCCAAACAAAAATATCTGGGTCTGCCATCTTTTCAATTGTTTCACCAATTAATAAAAGTTGACTTCTTAATTCTTCATTACTCATCTGAGGCGGAATTCGATTAAAGATTTCCATACTCTTAACAAGGTTGGGAGAAACACCAGAAAGCCCAATGAGACGGTCTCGAGCAATTGGGGGACAGGTTGCCATTCTCAACATTGACAAAGCTGATGGGTTATTGATTAAAGTATCAGGCAAAATATTTGTCAAGTTCTCCGTTTGCTTTAAAGCAAGTTCAACATGCTTAGTAGTTTCAATTCTTGTGTCTCTAAAAGCCTTCGGTGCGAATGACATAAACCATTCGTTATAAAAGTCTACTGATAAGGAAACGTCAGATTTCCATAAATCTACTTTGTCTCTATTTACTGGCATTGTGTCATTTAAGTGTTATGTTACTTGGTTGTTTTAAAATTGCGTACAACTCAAAAATAGGCGAAAGTTTCAAGGCCTAATAAGAATTCGCAATGTTTTGTACTCCTTTAAAATCAATTTCTTATAAAAAAGCGAAAGTTTTAGGTCTTAAAATAACTTTCTGCAATACAACCGGCTAATCAAGCTTTACATTATCTAACAGAATGTAAAACCCCTTTTCCATACAGGGTTTTAGAACAATTAGTAACAGACTAGTACAAGGTTTTGGTAGAAAGTATTAATCCTAACAATATTTTCACTCAATAAATCCCGTTTAAGCTCAAAAATCGAATTAAAACGTTTAATTACAATTTTTCTTGATCAATCTGTTCATACACTAAATAGAATTCTTCAAAATTTAATATCGGATTATTTATTCCCTTATTATCTTGCTTAATTTTTTGCGCAAGTTTATTCAGCTTAAGGAGATATGAAACAAAAGGAATATACTCTTCTAAAAAATAATCACGGACACTCTTCAGTAAATATTTTTTAGTTTCACTTTGTTGAAAGATTGGCAAAGAATCAACAATTATGTGTGTAAGCTCCCCTTAAATTCGTGCCACTCAAAAGTATAATATTTTCTTTTTTGTTTAACATGGGAAACGGATTAAATAAACTCAACCGGTGGAACAAAGCCCAGCGATTGATGTGGTCTTGAACAGTTGTAATCCAGCCTCCATTCCTCCGCTTTTTGTCGAACATCATTCAGGTTGTTAAAAACAAAGGCATTTAATAATTCCTTTCTGATGTTTCCATTGCACCTTTCTACAAAACCATTTTGCATGGGCTTACCTGGTTGTATAAAAGCCAGGCTGATCTTGTGTTCCTTACACCACATGTCTAAGCGGTGTGAGATAAATTCGGGACCATTATCAACCCGAATGATCTGAGGCAGGCCCCTGAACTCTTTCAAATACTCCAGCACCCTAATCAGCCTTAGTGTTGGTAACGACAAATCGGTTTCAATATGTAATACCTCCCTGTTGTAATCATCAATAATGTTCAATAACCTAAAACGCCTTCCATCCCATAAGGTGTCGCTCATAAAATCAATACTCCATACCTCATTCAATGCAGCCGGTTGATACAATGCCTGTTTTACTCTTGCCGGTAAGCGTTTTTTGTAACGCCTTCTGATATTGAGTTTCATTTCTGTGTATACACGGTACACTTTTTTGTGGTTCCAGTTAAAACCTTTTCGCCGGATCCTGTAATAACTCTGCCAAAAACCAATTGATGGATGTTTATCTACCAACTCTTTAAGCTGATCAATTACTGGTTCATCCCGTTTGGGTTTACGTTTGTATTGCACATTACTTCTGGGCAGACTTACTACTTTACATGCCTGACGTTGACTGATTCCATGTTCGGTTATCATGTGTTCAGCCAAGCTGCCTTTATCATCAGGCGTTAAAGCTTTTTTGCAACAGCATCCTTTAATGCTTCATGTACTAAACTTAAATTGGCATACATCCGCTTCAAACGATTGTTCTCGTCCTCAAGTTCCTTGACTCTTTTGAGTTCGTTCACATCTAATCCTCCATAGCGTTGTCGCCATTTGTAAAAAGCAGCAGTGCTAACACCTAACTCTCTGCAGAGTTCTTTAGCATCCCTGCCATTTTCATGTTCCTGAATAGCTTTTACAATTTGTGTTTCGGTGAATCTTGTTTTTTTCATAATCGACCTCCTTGGTTTAAAGTTAACAATTTTGTCAACTTTTAAATGGCCGAGTTATAGGGGAGCTTACATTTTTTTGTTGTCTTATTTCAAAATCAATTATTGAAGACTCGGACTTTTTATCAAAATCATTATTCCATTGAAGTCTAAATTGAATTTTTAAACTTTCAATATTGTAATGGCTTTGAGATAAATTATTCACTTTGAACTTTACTAGTCTTCTCTCCTTTGGTGTAAGAATTTCACCTAAATCCTGTGAAATAAAAAAAGTATCGGTATCATCTTTGGGAATAACTTTTATATTTTTAGCAATACCAGTCCCAATATTCTCAATATATGCATGAACAAAAATTGGAGTATTTTCGAAATTATAAGTCCTGTTATCAGGAGTAATAAGTATGCTTGCTTCGCCGGTATCCTGAAATCCAATCGCTTCATCACATTTAACTTTGAAATATTCAATCGCTTTTTTAAATCCTACAGATATTTTGTATGTAATGACAGATGAAAGCAATTCATCAATATTCGAAAACTCTTTAAAAGCTATTGATCGCATTTCGATTTTTTCATTAGCTGAAATAGGAGCAAGTATTGATTTATAACTCTTGATTATTCTTTCCAGTATTTTAATTAATTCAAGATTATTAGATAATAATGGATTTATTAAGTACGTAAATGTTTTTCGTGCAAATAATCTGCTAAAATCTTGAAATACATCATTAGAATTTAGATTATAATACTGATCAACAATGTTAGAGATAAGTTTTCCAAAAGATTCATATTCTAATTCTCTATATGAAATCAAACTATCAACCAGTTCTTTCTTTTTTAGATTTTTGCCCTTATTCATATTTGAAAAATATCTTTTGTAGAATTCTTCAAGAGCTGATAAAACTTGCAGATTATTAGAACTATGACTTAATTCATCAATTTCATAGCCCCATTTCGAAAAATACTCTATAACAAATGCATTGAATTTATCCTTTTGGTCAAGAGTAAGAGTGTCAAAATCTGGGCTATTAAAATATTTATGGAGTAATAATGTAATGAATTTATCAAATTTGGTTTCAGGTTTTGGTATTGATAAGTCGATTAACTGTCCTTGAAATTTTACTTCTTGACCGTTTGATACATACATGGTCGAAACCAACATAACTTTGTTATCTCTCGTAAGACATCTCTGATCAATTCCCTTTTTTATAATTTTAATTTTATGACCTAATTGCCTGGAAATAGGTTCGATTACATCAATAAGATATTTTTCATTTGATCCTTTGAAATTATCTACTAATGCAAATATCTCGTCTAACGTATTCATTTAAATAATTTTATAACCCAAAAAATACACTTTTCTCCCATCATTACAAAATTCTGTGATATTGGCCACTTGAAATGTGTTTCAAGTTTGCTTTCACGGTTACAAATTGACCAACTAATCAAGTTAAAAGTTGATGTGACTTGCTTCTTTATCGTATAAATTCTGAGTAATCAACCCTAATGCATTTGCTGAGCGAAGTTTCTTCTATTAATAACTTAAAATAGCACCTCCTCTCAAAGAAGTAATAAAGTACTTTACAATTATTATTTTAGAATTTTCGCCACAAAACTGTTCGAAAGTCAAGTGATGTTTAAAATCACTTTAAGATATACTTTTCAATTATTTTAGCATCAAATATCCATTTCTTACCAACTTTTTGGGAATTCATATTTCCAGTCAAAACCCACCTTCTCAAAGTTAACGGAGCAATATTAAGCAAAACAGCCGCCTCTTTCAAAGTTAAATACCGTTTTACGTTAATGACTTTGATCTGATCTTCTGTTAAAAAGGCTTTAGGGTTCTTTTTTATCGCATTTTGTATCTCCGCTTGACTGACTTTCTCATTTTGTTTCTTAAGCTTGTAAAAGCGTTTCGCACAGTTCGGAGAACAGCTAACAGTTGTCGTCTTTTTGGCAATAAACTCATTGTTACAGATTCCGCAAATTTTTACAATTCGGATATTACTACTCATAGTATTTATAGTATTTAGATGATTTAACTGTATCATAAAGTATCATACTCTATCAATCCGTATCATACTGTACCATTTTTTACAGTTTAATTATCTAAATTCCCGCCTTTTTGAAGTAGTAACCAAATTAACAACAAGCTAAAATGCAAGAAGAACTAATAAAAAAATATTAAAGCCACATACTATGCAGCGATACTACTAAAAACTAGTAAAAACATAAGAAGAAATGCAGGCTTACTTTCCGATACAGAATTTAGAGAAGATGTAATCCAGTACATTTTCATTGCTGATATCGCCTGTTATTTCAGAGATATAATGCAGGCAGCGCCTGATATCCAAAGCCAGTAAGTCTCCCGGAATATTATTATCCAAACCTGCTTTAATATCCGTAAGCGACTTATCTACCTGTTGCAGGGCTTCGTAATGTCGTGCATTGGTGATGATGGTATTTTCTGTATTGATGTGCCCTTTGATTATTTTATCAACCAGGTTTTGTTTCAACAGATCAATATGCTGCTTTTCTTTGGCCGAAATAAACAACACATCATCTCCGGCAAATTTTTTAGCTGCAGCATCTTCTCCCATCAGGTCTGCTTTATTGCCAACCAGTAAATAATTATTATTCTTCTCTCTTATTAAAGCAATAGCGGCTTCCACTTCACCGGGGGTTTCTGTATTCACGTCAAAAATATAAATCACTTCATCGGAGTTACTTATTTTTTCCCGGCTTTTTTCAATGCCAATCAATTCTATTACATCGGTGCTGTGTTCACGGATGCCTGCAGTATCAATCAACCGGAAAAGTATTCCATCAATATTTATAATTTCTTCAACAGTATCCCTGGTAGTTCCGGCAATTTCACTAACAATGGCCCTGTTTTCATTCAGCAGCGTGTTGAGCAAAGTGCTTTTTCCGGCATTGGGCTTACCAATGATGGCAACACTTACTCCATTCTTTATTACATTACCCAATTGAAAAGATTGCAGCAGCTCTTTTGTAACTGAGCCTGCGCCATCAATCAGTTCATAAAATTTTGTTCTGTCGGCAAACTCCACATCTTCCTGGCTAAAATCCAGTTCCAGTTCTATCAATGCAGAAAACTGTATCAGGTTTTCTCTGAGTTCTTTTAAAATTTTACTAAAGCCGCCACGCATATTATTCAAGGCAGTTTTTTGCGAAGCTGCTGTGTTGGATGAAATAATATCAGCCACAGCTTCGGCCTGGGTAAGATCAAGTTTGCCGTTCAGGAAAGCACGCTGGGTAAACTCTCCGGCTTTGGCAAGCCTTGCTCCTTTGTGTATGCAGGCCTTAATTACCTGTTGCTGCACAAAAGGGCTTCCGTGGCAACCAATCTCAACCACATCTTCACCGGTATAACTTTTAGGATTTTTATACAAGGAAACAACCACTTCATCTATATCCACATCATCTTCTTTAATAAAACCAACATGAATGGTATGTGTATTTTGTTTGTGCAGATCTTTGGAAGGAAACAATTCATTTACAATCTCAATGGCTTTTATACCGCTTAAGCGGATAACACCAATTGCCCCAATGCCGGTTGGTGTGGCCAGCGCAACAATGGTATCATCCCAACCCGAAATCTGATTTGACATGTGGCAAAGATAAGCCCCCTCCGCCCCCTAAAGGGGGAACTTTGCAGTTTTATTTTTCCTGCAGTATTCTTTTGTCTTCATTTTTCATTTCATCAACATAATATTTTTTTATCTGGCAAATAGTCACTTCATCGGTTATATCTACAAAGTTTTTAAAATTGCTGGCGGCAGATGGCTTGATGATAAGTATAAACTGATCACCACTTCCCCGTACCTTTTCTACATCTGCTTTTTTCTGCATTAATACTGTTCTGATCTCTTCCGGTGCAAAGCCTGTTTCTTTTACAGCAGGATTGTTTTCAGCAGCACCTTCATAATATTTTATCCGGTTGTCTTTATCCAGCATAACAGTTAATACGCAGGATTCACAAACTGGGTCATTGTCTACAGGGCCTTTATCATAGGGCATAACCAGATTCATTGCCATTGGCGTAGATAATGTTGTGGTGAACACAAAAAAAGTAAGCAATAAAAATCCAAGATCAACCATTGGAGTTAAATCAACCCTGGTACTTTTTTTATTGAACCTTTTCTTTTTTTCTGCTGATCTTTTTGTTTCTATTTCTGCCATAACAGTAAGTTTTTATTGAGATGGCTAAATGAAATTTTTCCATACATAAATAAAAAATCCCTCCGGATTTCGGAGGGATTAAAAATTATTTTTTTAAAGATTAATCTTCTACCACAAAAGTTATTGGCTGACGACGATAGGCATTTACGTTCTTTCCATTATTAATAGCCGGAGTCCAGTTCCTGGTTTTTTTAATTACCCTTACTGCTTCCTCACACATACCAAAGCCTGGATCGTTTTCACATTTTATATCGCTTAAACTTCCATCTTTACTTACCACAAACTTTACAATAACCGTGTATTTACCGGCACTGGCGCCATAATCTACCGGTGTATTTGCATTTAATGTTTTTCTTAAATAGTCACGCCATCCATCTTCTCCTGTCGGGAAAGCTGCTTCAATCTGCACCGAAGTGAAAATTGTATTTTCTTCATCATCTTTTTTTATCTGCATCACTTTTGTTCCTTCTTCATCGATGGGCGCCTGTACAATCTGTATTTTATTGTCGCTTTGCACATCTTTAATACTGATGGCTGCGTCTGGTTCAATGTCCTTTATAATTTCATCCGGCTTTACCTCATTATCATCTACAATAACAGGAGGCGTAAACTTAATCTGTTTAATATCCAGTTTTGGTAGCTCTGGTGGCGGAGGTGGTGGCGGAGGTGGTGGTGGTGGCGGATTGTCCGGATCTACTTGTGCCATTATAGTATCAACTGTATCATACCGTCTTGCATTGCCATCATCTTTGATGATGTTAGCCAATACAGTTCCACCCAAAACCAATAATAAAGTACTACCAGTAATAACCATTGCTTTGCTGAGCGTTTTTTTGTATGACTTTCTCAATTGATAAGCACCATACTCTTTGTTCTTGCCTTCAAAAATGATATCAAGAATATCTGCAGTTAAAATTTTGTTTGTTTCCATGTTAATTAGTTTTTAATTAGACTCAAGACTTTTGCAATTCCATAAGCTGCCTGGTATATCAATAAAAAAAGTACCAATTGCATATTTATATTTTATGCAGCTTTCTGCATATCAGTAAGTTTTTATTGGCTGTTTAAAAGAAAAATTTTCAAGCATGAGCAAAAAAAAATCCCCCCGAAATTCGGAGGGATCAAACTATATTTTTTTGAAGATTAATCTTCTACCACAAAAGTTATTGGCTGACGACGATATGCATTTACATTACGTCCGTTCTGAATGGCGGGAGTCCAGTTTTTGGTTTTTTTAATTACCCTTTCTGCTTCCTCACACATACCAAAGCCGGGATCATTTTCGCATTTCACCTCACTCAGACTTCCGTCTTTACTAACCACAAACTTAACAATAACAGTGTATTTTCCGGCACTTGCACCATAGTCTACAGGAGTATTTGCATTTAAGGTTTTTCTCAGGTAGTTGCGCCATGCATCTTCTCCACCCGGAAAACCAGCTTCCACTTCCACTTTAGTAAAAATTTTATTTTCATCATCTGCCACTTTCACTTCCACAACCTGTGTTCCTTTTTCTTCTACCGGAGCCTGTACAACCTGTACTGTATTTTCACTCTTTACGGTTTGCACACTAATCACCTGGTCTTCCTTAATTTCCTCAATCTTTTCATCAGGTTTAACCTCTTCATCTTTTACAATTTTTGGAGGCGTAAACTTAACCTGGTTAATTTCAGGTGGTGGTGGTGGTTCTGGCGGTGGTGGTGGTGGTGGTGGTGGCGGTGGTGGCGGTTCATCCGCTTTTAATTCGGCCATCTGTGTTTCCAAAGTATCAAATTTCTTTTTACCATTGTCGTCATTAATAATATTAGCCAGCACAGTACCAGCTAAGATCAATAATAAAGCACTACCGGTAATAATGAGCGCCTTGGTAAGTGTTTTTTTGTAGGCCTTTCTTAATTGATAAGCACCATATTCTTTGTTCTTGCCATCAAAAATGATGTCGAGAACATCGGCACTTAAAATTTTGTTTGCTTCCATTATAATCTCTTTTTAAATTAGATTCAAAATTGTTCCAATTCCATAAACCTTACTTAATACCGTTTGCTTCTTCGGTTTTCTGAATCAGCATTTTTTCTACATCAACCATTTCTACCTCGGCATAATGCCCGGGCGGTACACTGCATATGGTCATTTCATCCAGAATATCAATCGCATTTTTAAATGTTGACTTTTCATCTGATTTAATGATGTACATGAGATCGTCTATTGGTGTAGATTTTTTCTTTTCAAGAATAAGTTCCCTAATGCCTTTAAAATTGGTGCTTTTAAAATCCTGGCTGATTGTTTCAGGCATTAATTGCCCAAAGTAGTAATAAACCTGGTTTCCTTTGCCCAATAAAATAGTCATGGCACCCGAGTTTTTCACCTTCATCTGTTGATTGGGATCATCCTTGGGTTCGTTCATATTCATAGCTGTTGACTGGCTCATAGTTGTAGTAAACACAAAGAAAGTGATCAACAGAAAACCAAGGTCAACCATGGGAGTAAGATCAACACGGGTAGAAAGTTTTTTCGATTTTTTGACGCCGGGTCCTTTTTTGTGTCCGCCACCCGACGAGGTATCCATTTCTGCCATAGTAATTCTTTTTAATTTTTAATACGCAATTATTTCTTTTCAGATTTACCGGTTTTATATAATTCCGATCCAACCGGTACTGTTTCGCCCTCTGTAACTATTCTGAACTTAAAAATCTCATTGGCTTTAAGTGCCTCCTTTACATTTTTAAATATCGGGTACAGGGCTTCGCCATCCCCTTTTACCAGCATCATTTCCTGAAGCTTACGCTGGTCTTCACCTTTGTAAGCATTGGTTATGCTACGTATCCAGAAAGACAATTCATTATTGGTACTGTCTATTGGTATCCCGTCCATTAAATTGGCCGGAATTTCCTCTGTCATATTCAAGGCAGATTTTAATTTATTTACCGGTAAACCAATATACTCAGCTTTTTTAAGTTTAGCCAGTTCCGGACCAGTTAGCTGAAGGTTTCTTGTGGTATTAAAATCGTCGATGATTGCATTCTTTTTTGTTTCATCACCCAACATTAAAAACACTTTACCTTCTTTGGTAAGGGTAATTAATATTGATTTTTCGGGAGCTGCTGTACTGGACACAGAAGTAGGTGTTTTTACTGCAAGTACCTCGGGCGGCTTTTGTTTTGTTGCCAATATAAAGAACGACAACAACAAGAAAGCTACATCACACATCGCCGTCATGTCGATCGTTGTGCTTTTTCTTGGTATTTTAACTTTTGGCATTTCTTAAATTTTATAATGATACTTTAATGATACAAAACCTGCTTTTTTCCATACAATTATTTGTACAGAGAAGAGAAAGTTTGTGTTAAAGTAAAGCCAGATTCATCAATACCATAAGTAATACCATCAATTTTGGTAGTAAATATATTATAGAAGATAATCGCAAAAGCAGAAGTACCGATACCCAATGCGGTATTGTACAAGGCTTCAGAAATACCTACTGATAACTGTGCTGCTGCACCTGCTCCACCACTATCTGCACCCAGGTTAGAGAAGGCTCTGATCATACCCAATACCGTTCCTAACAGACCTAACAGGGTTGCGATAGATGCAATCGTTGAAAGGAAAACCAGATTTTTCTCCAGCATCGGTAATTCAAGTGAGGTGGCTTCTTCCACTTCTTTTTGAATTGACATCACTTTCTGATCGGTGGTTAATTCTGTATTAGCAATCATTTCTTTGTAGCGATGTAAACCTGCTTTCATTACATTCCCTACAGATCCTTTTTGCTTATCGCATTCTGCCAGGGCTGCATCAACATTTTTGTTGGCCAGTTGGTATTGCACTTTACGGATAAAGTCGGCATTATTACCAGTACCGTTTGCTTTTGCAATCGTCATAAACCTTTCAATAACAAAAGTAAGCATGGTTAAAAAAGTACCGATCAGGATAGGTACAATAATACCCCCCAGGTACATTTTACTTAATGCAGATTTTGGTCCCTCACGTTCGGGCCAAAACCAACCTTCGCCTGATTTTTCGAAATTTGACGGGTTTCCTAATACAAACCTCCAGATACAATACCCCGCTATTAAACATAATACCGGTGCAATTAAAGAAATAATGTTGCTCGATTTTTTTGCCTGAACTGAAGTTGTTGGTTTTACAGTTGCTGTAGTCTCTGCCATAAAATTCTAGTTTTTAGTTTTTGTAAAAAGTTTGGTTTACGTTTAATGATGGGTAAGTTTTTTTCTTTTTGATTTTTTAACTTGAACAACATCAATACACTTTCATATATAGAAACAAGATGCACAAGTTAAATAATTAATTGAAAGTTACAACCTACAAAAAATTTATTTTAGAAATATTTTTTTACGATGCCAAAATGGATTATTTACATAAAATTGATACGGAAATCTTTAAAATATTAGAAAAAATCAAATTAAATATGGTTAAAACAATAAAACTAAGCAGTTGTTACTCATACCGTAAAGCCACGATTGGGTCTAATTTTGAGGCTTTATATGCAGGGTATAAACCGGCAGCAAGTCCAACAAATGAACATACAAATATGCCCGCAATAACCCAGGCCCAGGGAACTACAAAACCTGTTTTTAAGAGAATTGCCACCACATTACCGAGCAATACGCCAGCTATTATTCCGGCAACAGCGCCCAGCAAACTGATTAAAACAGACTCATATAAAAACTGCGCCCTGATATCTTTGCTGGTTCCGCCCAGTGCTTTTATCAACCCAATTTCTTTTGTGCGTTCATTTACTGCCACCAGCATAATATTCATTAAACCGATAGCGGCTCCAATTAAAGTAATGAATGCAATACCGATTGTCCCTTTTTCCAAAAAGCCCAGGTTGGTAAGCAGTGCCTCGGCAATGCTGTCACTTTTATCTACGTAAAAATTAATTTCATCTTTTACATCTAACTTTCTTATCGGCCTGAAAGTTCCCTTGGCTTCGCCAATGGCAGCATCCATCATTTTTAAATCGGATACCATCACCCCTATATTAAATGATGAGTTTTGTGTTGCATACAACCTACGGATATTATTGTAAGAGGTAATAACAATTTTGCTGGTATTAAAAAATGCGCTTGAACTTTTTTCTTCCAGTACCGCTATAACCCGGTATGGTATATGATCAACGCTTACTACTTTATCTATGGCTTTTGCAGGGTTATCGGGATACAATTTCTTTGCAGTACCACTTCCCAGCATACAAATGCTTCTACCCGATTCAATTTCGGTTTCGGTAAAATTGCGGCCAAAGGCAATGGCGTAGCCGTTCAGTTCCAGGTAGTTTTCATCACCTCCCAAAACCCTTACATCAGGATTGGTTTTTTTACGGTCGTTATTACAAACAATATTCCTTGGCCCCATTAACGACAGGCCAACTTTAGCAGGAAACTGATAGCGCTGTTTAAAAGTACGGGCCTCATCATAGGTAATTACTTTACCCATATTGCTCTTCTTTTCTCTTAAAGCCGATTTGCTGGTTTTATTATTTTCCTGTTGCCTTCCACCACCAATACGTATGTTACGGTCTTTAAACCGCAAACTAAATGAATTGGCGCCCATAGTTGAAAAACTGGTGGTAAGACTGTTGCTGGCTGCTTTAATGGAAGTGATGATAAGAATCAATGCAAAAATACCCAATGCAATAATGGCAACTGTTATGGCAGTTCTTAATTTATTACCCGAAATATTGCGCCAGGATAGCGCAACTGTGTCTTTAAAAGTCATTGATAATGTTATTCAACCTAAAGTTAACAACTGAATACAACTAAGACGCAAAAGTTTTTATAAACGGCGCTATATCGTTAAAAATATAACCAGTTTGTCAGGAAATGAGGGAATAAACCTAAAACAATAATGAGGATTGCTGTAATAATAAGCAGAATTTTAAAAGCAGGCGTAATATCATCAGCCAGCACTACCGTGTCTGAGGCAGCTTCTTTAAAGAACATGGCCTGTATAATTCTGAAATAATAATAAGCACTGATAGCTGCACAAAGCACGGCAAAAATTACCAGCCAGATATGGTGCCCGGTTTGAACAGCAGCCATCAACATAAAAAATTTACTCTGGAAGCCGGCGGTTAAAGGAATACCGGTTAATGATAAAAGAAATACAGTTGCGGTAACAGCAAGCAAAGGTTGTTGTTTTCCAAGGCCGTTAAACCCATCAATGGTGTAATCTTTCATTTTAATTAAAATGGCAAAGATGCCGATGCTTGCCAGGCTATAAGCCGCAGCGTATAATACCAACCCTTCTTTGGCCAGGTTATTTAATGCAAATAAAGAAAACAGCATAAAGCCTGCCTGTGCAATACTGGAATAAGCAAGCATACGTTTTACGCTTTGCTGAAAAACTGCAGTGAGATTTCCTATTAATAAAGTGGCGGCAATAAGAATTACTATAAGTGTTTGCCATTGTGTATGCATACTGCCGAAAGCATTTTCAAATAAGCGTACAAAAGCAAAAAATGCTGCGGCTTTTACAATGGTAGCCATGAAGGAAGTAAATACTGTTGGTGCGCCATCGTACACATCGGGTGTCCAGAAATGAAATGGCGCAGCCGATACTTTAAAAGACATGGATATTAATAACAACACCAGTCCTATAGCAATCATAGGCGGCATGTGGGCGTTTCCGGAAATAATATTATCAATATAGAATGAGCCCGTTGCACTGCCGCCATACAAAAAGGCAATACCCAGCAACATAACACCGGTAAAAAATGACCCCATTAAAAAATATTTTAACGCCGCTTCATTGCTTTTTAAATTCCTTTTATCGCTGCCGGTTAAAATATATAAGGGAATAGAAAGAATTTCAATACCGATAAACAGTATCAGTAATGAGTTGAATGTGGCTATGAGTGCAACACCGCATAGCACAAAAAATATCAGTGCAAAATATTCCGAAACGTTTTCGCCCACTTTTTCAATATCTCTTCCGCTTAATAAAAAGAAAAGCAGTGTACAGCCAAAAGCTACATTAATGAAAGTTAAATTGAAGCTGTTGAAATGCAGCATGTCTTTTACATCAATGGTAAAGAATGGCATGCCCGAATTCATCTCCAGGCCATTGGCAACAAGTATTACTGCCAATCCAAAAATTGCCAGGTATTTAGGTGCGGCTTTGCTTTTAATAAAAGCTCCAGCCAACATCATCACCACTCCCCAGATTGCTGTTAATATTATTGCATTCATAACTTGTTCCCGGCCTCTCTATACTTTGCGGCAAAGCCGGAAAGAAATGGAGAAGATTATGTTTTATAATTTTAATCTTGTTATTATATTCAATACCGTATCCTTTGTTAAATCGAAAACTGGTTGCGAATAAACCCCAAAAAAGAAAATCAATACAACCAACACAGTCAATATCAGTTTTTGATTAAAGGATATTTCCTGTATTTTTTCTGTAACACTGTTTGCTTCGCCGTAAAAAACTTTCTGCACCATATTTAATGTATACACAGCTGCCAGGATAATACTGAGGCCTGCAACAGCGGCATACCAAAAATTAAATTTGAACAGGCCGGTGAACATCATAAACTCTCCTACAAATGCATTGGTTAATGGCAGGGCAATATTTGCCAGCGCAATAATTACCAGAAAGATTGTTAATGCGGGTGCTTTATGTGCAATACCGCCAAGCTCTGAAATCTTGCGGGTGCCTGTTTGTTTTTCAATCAGGTCAACCACTATCCACATACCGATTATATTAATGCCATGACTGAACATCTGTATCATTACACCCTGCAAACCAATTTCGCTTTTTGTAAAAATAGCCGCACACATTAAGCCGATGTGAGCAATAGATGAGTAAGCAACAAAGCGTTTCAGATCATCTTGTTTTATAGCAATTAAACTGGCGTAGATCATGCCGATAACTGAAATGCCAATTACGATATTGTCAAACCTGGTAACCGCATCGGGGAACACCGGCAGTATCCAACGTATTACAGCAAACACCCCCATCTTAACCATAATACCACTCAACACCATAGTTGTTGCAGTTGGTGCCTGTTCGTATGTATCGGGCTGCCAGGTATGAAAAGGGAATACCGGCATTTTTATAGCAAAAGCTGTAAAAAAGAGCCAAAAAACACAGTTTTTTTCGAACGGAGATAGCGTGGCGGTATACACTGCCTGCATAGAAAATGAGTGTTCGGAAGTTGCCGTAGGAATGGAATGCATATAGAGATATATGATGCCAACCAGCATTAACAGAGAACCTGTAAAAGTGTACACAAAGAATTTAAACGTTGCCTGTATTCTTCTTTCTCCACCCCAACGGCTGCATAAAAAGTAAGCCGGTATAACAGCCAGCTCCCAGAAAAAATAAAACACCAGCAAATCCATTGCAGTAAACACACCCATTAAACCAGATTGTGTTAACAGCATTAAACCATAAAAAGCATTTGCATTTTTATAGTTTGTTTTATTGGTAGCAATAAAAATAACAGGGAACGCAACTGCGGTAAGCGCCGTAAGCATATGTCCCATGCCATCCAGGCCCAAAGTAAAATTGCTACCGAGGTACCTGAGCCAGAAATAGCTTACGTTATTGAGGTAAAAGTGCTTGGTATTATCTGCATAGACCAAACTTACAATTGATATACTTAACGTGATCAATGAAGCCAGGATTGCCCAGTTCTTCACAGCATTTTCCTTACGTATCATAAATGCCACCAGGCCCGCTATTAACGGAAACCAGATGAGCAACTCAGGAAATGTTATCCAAATATTTTGGTTCATATCTACTTATTACAAAAACAACTGAATAATAAAAAATAACAAAATGCCCAGCACCATCATTAACACATAAATACCAACCTGGCCCGATTGTAATAAACGGATCTGGCGGCTGCTGTAGTTAACGGCTTTGCCAACACCGTTTACAAAACCGTCTACACCTTTCTTCTCAAAAATATTGTTGAGATATTTTGCTATTGATAGTACAGGTTTTACAATGATGGTATCATACAACTCATCAACATACCATTTATTAGCAAGCACTTTTCCAAGGCCGGCTTCTTCTTTTTCAACTTTTTGATATTTGCTGAATTTGCTCCAGGCAAAAACCAATGCGGCTAAAGCAGCTGCAACAGAAATACCCATCAACGTATATTCCATTACATGCGACAGAGGATGCTTTTCGGTTAAGGCATTGCTTTGTGCAAACACAGGTTCCAAAAATGCTTCCAGCCTATGGCCGCCATGCATAAAGACTTCCGGAATACCAACCCATCCACCAACAACTGATAAGATAGCAAGAATGATCAATGGTATTGTAATAGCTTTCGTACTTTCATGTAAATGATGTTCCTGCTCATGTGTGCCCCTGAATTTTCCAAGGAAGGTCATGGCATACAAACGGAACATATAAAAAGCTGTCATGATTGCACCGGCAACGCCAACGCCCCAAAGCAATGGACTTCTTTCATAGGATGCAGCTAAAATCTCATCTTTAGAAAAGAAACCAGAGAAAGGCGGCATACCGGCAATTGCCAAACAGGCTAATAAGAAAGTAATATGCGTAATGCTCATGTATTTTTTCAAGCCACCCATGTTACGGATATCCTGTTCGCCACTCATAGCATGAATAACACTACCTGCACCTAAGAATAAAAGGGCTTTGAAGAAAGCATGTGTCATTACATGAAACACAGCGCCGGTATAAGCACCAACACCCAACGCTAAAAACATATAACCCAACTGACTTACCGTTGAATAAGCCAATACTTTTTTAATATCATTTTGTTTTAAGGCGATGGTGGCTGCAAGTATGGCGGTTGATAAACCTACAATGGCAACAACACTTTGCGTAACCGGTGCCATGGTATATAATATATTGCTGCGGGCAATCATGTAGATACCGGCAGTAACCATGGTAGCAGCGTGTATCAACGCACTCACAGGAGTTGGACCGGCCATCGCATCGGGCAACCAGGTGTACAAAGGAATTTGTGCACTCTTACCCATGGCTCCCACAAACAATAACATAGTGATACCGGTGATATCTGTAACAGTTAATTTAGAAACACTTGCAAATACAGTATGGTAATCTGCCGTGCCAAGTTTTGATATCAGCCAGAAAACAGCCAGTAAAAAACCAAGATCGCCAATACGGTTCATGATGAAAGCCTTCTTTGCCGCAATATTGTAGTTGGTATTTTTAAACCAGAAACCGATAAGCAAATAAGAACATAGCCCCACACCTTCCCAACCGATGAACATAATTACAAAGTTGGCGCCCATTACCAGCAGCAACATAGAAAACACAAAGAGATTTAAGTACGCAAAATATTTTGCAAAATCTTTGGGCTCTTCATCATGCATGTAGGCCGTTGAATAAACATGTATTAAAAACCCTACGCCAGTAATAATTAATAAGAAGATTGAAGAAAGCTGGTCGATCTGGAAATCGAAACCGATTTTAAGTGCCGTGATATTTATAAAATCGAAATAATGAAAAGGTACTTTAGGAACATTGCCACTATTCAGCTGCATAAAAATAAGCAGACTTATCACAAATGAAGCCAACACGGTTCCGCTGCCGATAATACCGGCCATTGTTTTTGAAACCTGTTTTCTGCCAAGACCATTAATAAGAAAACCAAGCAAAGGCAGTACAGGAATCAGCCAAACTAATTGAAAAATATTACTCATAAAATAAGTCAAAAGTGAAAAGCCAAAAGTGAAAAGAAGCAAGAGCCCGATTTTTACTTTTGAATTTTGATTTTTTAATTTTTAAGCCGGTTTAAAAAATTCACATCTACCGAATGTGTATTTCTATAAAGCATTACAATGATAGCCAGTCCCACACTTACTTCTGCCGCTGCCACCACCATAATAAAAAATACAAAGATCTGTGCATCGCTTACCACATTAGGGTTGGCTTGCACAATTGCCGATGCCGCATGCATTTTTGAAAATGCAACCAGCAATAAATTCACCGAATTCAGCATCAGCTCAATGCACATAAAAATAATGATGGAGTTGCGGCGGGTAAGTACCCCCACAATTCCGGTGCAGAACAGCGCTACTGCCAAACCTATGTACCATTTAATTTCCATATCAAATTAACTTCTTTCTTTTTTACCAATTACCACTGCTCCTATCATTGCACTTAAAAATAAAACCGAACTGATTTCAAAAGGCAATACATAATCTTTAAACAAAACCATACCCAGGTTTTTGATAAGCCCATTGTCGCCACTGCCCATCTGCACCATGTTGGATGCCTGTGCTGTTTCTGATATGGCAGCAATTAAAACCAGGAACAGACAACCGCCTGATATCAATCCGGCAAACTGCAGCATCCGGTGTTTTTTGGGTTCCGATTCTGCATTTAAATTCATCAGCATTACCACAAATAAAAACAACACCATGATGGCACCTGCGTATACAATAATATTTACGATGGCTAAAAACTGTGCGTTCAATAAAATATAATGGCCCGAAATGGCAAAGAAAACAACGATTAGATATAATATACTGTGCACCGGGCTTTTACTGGCAACTACCATTACAGCACTGAACAAAGCCAAAGCTGATAAACCCCAAAATAATATTTCTGTAATGCTCATATCCTTTAATTAACCGTTTCTTTTTTTGCCCTGTTACCCAAAGCTTTTTTATATGCCTCGGGGTTTTCGATCGGGTGCGGTATCAATAATTCTTCTTTTTTATAAATGAACTGTTTGCGTTGGTAATCGGCCGGCGCAAAAGTTTCGCTTAAATAAATAGCATCTTTAGGACAGGCCTCTTCGCACAATCCGCAGAAAATGCAACGCAGCATATTGATCTCGTATTTGGCTGCATATTTTTCTTCTCTGTATAAATTTTCTTCGCCTGTTTGCCTTTCCGCCGCTTCCATGGTAATGGCTTCTGCCGGGCAGGCAACTGCACACAAACCACAGGCAGTACAGTTTTCACGCCCTTCTTCATCCCTGTTTAAAATATGCAGGCCACGAAAAACAGGGCTGAAGGGCCTTGTTTTTTCAGGATAATTGATCGTTGGTTTCTTTTTAAAGATATGACTGAATGTGATGAGCATACCCTTAAAAATTGCGACCAGGTAAAGACTCTCCAGGAAATTCATTTTCCGGCGATCTACCTGTTTTAATCTGTTTGTTAATGCTTGCATACTTATTATTTAGCCGCCTTCGACATCCGCCAACCGGCGGAGACAACTCGTTTTATGAAATTAAAAATGCCAATTGTTTTGTTTTAATAAAATGATTGCGCCCGTTACCAGCATATTGAATAATGATATCGGAATCAATATTCTCCATCCGAGGTTCATTAACTGATCGTACCTGAATCTTGGAATGGTCCACCTTACCCACATGAATAGAAATATAAAACAAATAACTTTTGCCATTAGTGCCAGTATGCCAAACAGGGCCATCCAGTTTTCATTGTAGTTGGCCTCATTTAAAAACGGAATATCATATCCGCCAAAAAACAAAGTAGCCATAATTACACTGCTGACAAACATATTAATGTATTCAGAAAAAAGGTAGAAACCCAGTTTCATGGATGAATACTCTGTATGATAGCCGCCGATCAATTCACTCTCTGCTTCCGACAGATCGAAAGGTGCACGGTTACATTCTGCGAATGAGCAAATTAAAAATAATAAAAAGCCCAAAGGCTGATAAACAATGTTCCAATAACCTGCCTGCTGCTGCAATACCATTTCTTTCAGACTTAATGTTCCGGTTACCATCAGCAGGGCAATGATGGTGATACCCATGGCCAGTTCGTAACTAATGATTTGCGACGCAGCCCTTAAGCCACCCATCAAAGAAAATTTATTATTACTTGCCCAACTGCCAATCATAATACCATACACACCCATACTTACCACAGCAAAAACATAAAGGATACCCACATTTATATCTGCTATCTGTAAAGAAATATCTCTGCCAAAAAAATGCACTTTATCTCCCCAGGGAACCACAGCACTCGTCATAATTGCAGTAAGCATAGCAAGTGAAGGGCCAAGGATAAATAAAAATTTGGAAGAAAAATCCGGTATGATCTCTTCTTTAAAAAACAATTTTAAGCCATCAGCCACGGGTTGCAAAATACCAAAGGGGCCTGCACGGTTTGGTCCACGCCTGTCTTGCAAAATAGCCGCAATCTTTCTTTCGCCATACGTTGCATACATAGCAATAACCAATGAAGCCATTACAACTATGACGATCAAAACCAGTTTCTCAATAATTAATGCGAAATCAATTGCTAAAAGCATATCCGTTTTTTAAAATAATTCTTACTCTTTTGGTAATCCCCATTGCGTTGATTCTCCCTCACCTTTTACAAATTCTCCAGACTTTGCAAAATCTTCCTTATGCGACGGCCTGTCAATTTCACTTAAATGAATATTGGGATTATTTACACCACTAACATTATGTATGTTCATTAATAATTTAGGATCACGGCCATTCAATACTTTTTTTATGGTATCGTTCGGCATCTCCAGGCCTGCATATTTATTGGCACCAATAACCGAATGCCGGCTAATGGTTGACAAACCTTCTACAGTCCAATCGCTTGTTTTCTTTTTATCAAAGCGACAGGTATTGCATATCCAGCCTGGCTTTCCGTCGTAGCTCTGCACTTCTCCCCACTCATCTTTACGGGCTGTAACCCTAAACACTTCATCACCACGCAACCACAAGGTAGCTTTACCACAACATTTTGGATTTTCGCAGTTGCGATGGGCATCTACCGGCTTGGTAAACCAAACCCTGTTTTTAAAACGGAAAGTTTTATCGGTTAATGCGCCAACGGGGCAAACATCTATCATGTTACCGCTGAAATCATTGTAATGGCTTTGGAAATGTAGGTTGATATTTCTGCATGATCACCACGGTCTAAAATACCATGTACTCTTTTATCAGTAATTTGATCAGCAACATAGGTACAACGATAACAAAGAATACATCTTGTCATGTGCAACTGAATGTAAGGACCAATATCTTCTTTCTCGAAAGTTCTTCTTTTAAATTCGTATCGTGTTCCTTCTTTGCCGTGATCGTAACCCAGATCCTGCAGGTGGCATTCCCCGGCCTGGTCGCAAATGGGGCAATCCAGCGGATGATTGATCAATAAAAATTCAACCACACCATTTCTTGCATCAATTACTTTTTCGCTGGTAATATTTTTTACAATCATCCCATCCATTACTGTGGTGCGGCAACTGGCCATTAATTTAGGCATTGGCCTTGGATCGGCTGTTGAGCCTGCAGCAACTTCCACCAAACAGGTACGGCATTTACCACCACTGCCTTCCAGTTTACTATAGTAGCACATGGCAGGCGGCGTAACATCGCCACCTATCTGCCTTGCAGCATTTAATATAGTTGTACCCGGCGCAACATCAATTGTGATGTTGTCGATGGTTACTTTAAAAGTTGCAGGTGCTTCTTTTTTTATTTCGTCTGCCATAATTTCTTTCTTATCAAATCTATATTATGCCACCACTGGCACATGAATCGGATCGGCATAATGTGCCAATCCATAATTACCAGTTAAACACTCAACCGGATTTTTCACATGCCACTCAAACTCATCCCTGAAATGCCTGATGGCAGCTGCAACCGGCCAGGCCGCAGCATCACCCAACGGGCAAATGGTATTTCCTTCTATTTTTCGCTGAATATCCCAGAGCAGGTCAATATCACTCAGCTTGCCTTTTCCATTCTCAATATTCAATAATATTTTTTCCATCCAACCGGTTCCTTCACGGCAGGGCGAACATTGTCCGCAACTTTCATGACGATAAAATCTTGCCAAAGTATAAGTGTGTTTTACCACACACTGGTTATCATCCAGCACAATAAAACCACCCGAGCCCATCATACTGCCGGTTGCAAAACCGCCATCACTCAGGCTTTCATAGTTCATCAATCTTTTTTCTCCTTTGGCTGTTGTTAATAATAAATTAGCCGGAAGGATAGGAACTGATGAACCGCCGGGAATACAGGCTTTTAATTTTCTGCCGTTGGGTATTCCTCCGCAATACTCATCACTGTAAATAAATTCTTCCACAGAGATGGTCATATCAATTTCGTAAACACCGGGTTTATTTAAATTACCACAAGCACTCATTAATTTTGTACCGGTACTTTTTCCCACACCAATCTTTGCATATTCTTCACCACCATCATTGATGATGGGAACAACTGCTGCAATAGTTTCTACATTATTAACCACAGTTGGCCTTTCCCAGACACCTTTTACTGCAGGGAAAGGTGGTTTAATTCTTGGGTTGCCACGCTTGCCTTCCAGTGATTCTATCAATGCAGTTTCCTCTCCGCAGATATAAGCACCTGCGCCACGATGAACATAAATTTCACAATCGAAACCGCTGCCTAAAATATTTTTACCAAGAAACCCATTGTGTTTTGCTTCGGCAATGGCCTGTTCTAAAATATCAACGATCCAATGGTATTCTCCACGTATGTATATATATGAAACATTAGAGCCAAGAGCAAAAGAAGAAACGATCATTCCTTCAATTAAAATATGCGGAATAAATTCCATCAGGTACCTGTCCTTAAAAGTACCGGGCTCGCTTTCATCGGCATTTACCACCAGGTGGCGGGGAACGCCTTCAGGCTTGGCAATAAAACTCCATTTTAAACCTGTAGGAAAACCTGCGCCACCACGGCCTCTTAAGCCACTCTTCTTCACTTCTTCCACAATATCTGCAGGAGCCATTTTTAATGCCTTCTCCACACTGCGGTAACCACCTTCACGGCGGTACACATCATATAATCTGATGTTTTCTACATGTGCTTTTTCTAATAATAGTTTTCTACTCATTCTTATAAGTCAAAAGTTAAAAATCAAAATTCAAAAAGGTTGATTTCAATTCTATCCATTTTTGAATTTTTAATTTTGATTTTTTAATTTTTTACAGCCTGCCTTGCAAATAACACCCAACGTTTTCCTTTCTTCACCCATACTTCCAATACTTTTAAATGGAAGTTGCTTGTTGTTGCTTTCATCGTTGCAGTAATGTCTGCATTGAAACGCACATTAGCCATATTACCATTTATCAAAACCGAAACGCTGTCTTCTTTAAAACTCTGGTAACTGATATAACCTGTTTCCAGGTCTTTAATAATATCCGTTTTGTTTTCTACCCAGCCATTGCTGTGTCCGTAACTCAGCGCCTTATCCGTTTGCTGGTTTATAGAAACTGTATTCTTATTAACCAGCGCCTGGTGAAATTCTTTAACTGTTGTTATTAGTTTTTCTTCATCGGTTTGTGCACTTGCAAATGCAACCAAAAAGAAAAACAATATCGTCAATGAACTTTTCAATCTTAATTAGCCTTTGCCCTGCACTCTTCAATAATTGCATCTACTTTTTCTTTGGTAAGATGCTCCCGGTAATTTTTGCCCAGTTGCATCATAGGTGCATAACCACAGGCGCCCAGGCACTCCACCGTTTTCAAAGTAAACATACCATCAGCAGTTGTTTCGCCAACGCCAATATTTAGTTTTTGTTTGATGTAAGCAATAATATCATCGCTACCGTTCAACATACACGGACCTGTCTGGCAAACTTCAAACATATATTTACCAACCGGGCTTAAATTATACATACTGTAAAAACTGGCCACTTCGTACACTTCAATGGGCTCAATATTTAAAACCGAAGCAACATAATCCATCACCGGCACATCAAGCCAACCGCCAAATTCCTGCTGTGCCAGGTGCAATACCGGCAGCAAGGCACTTTTATGCCTTCCTTCGGGATAGCGGGCAATAATTTCCTTTACCTCATTTAATTTTTGTTCAGAAAATTGCATTATTCAATTATTGTTTTAAATATTTTTTTGGCATAGGCAATTCTTTTGTTTCATTATTTACGGTCCAGGAAAGTATCCAGAATCTTACTCCATCAAAAAACAACTGGATACTGTTGATCCCTCTTTCCAAAACCGGCCCCTCTGCATTATTCCTCGATTCGTACGTACTCCACACATGATAAATGGCCCCGTAATTTTCCACCCGCCTTGCCAATTCTTTCTCATAAAAACCATCCTTCTCCAGCATAGCATCCGAATCCTCATGAAATTTTTTCAAAGAAACCAATTTCAAATCAGCCTTTCCATTTTTATTGCTTCTTGCAAACCCCACAACTGCATTAGGTGCATGCAGGCAACTATCTCTTTGATAACTTACTTTCTCTCCTTTTTTTATCGTCACCACATCGTAGTAAGCTTTAATGATTCCATCTAAAGTTCCTACTTCATCACCAAAAGACGTTTTTTGTTGTGCATGTATTGCTGTTGTAATAAACAAACCAGCGATCAATAATAAAAATATTCTTTTCATATCATGCATCCATTTCTCCTGCTATCAAATTCAAACTACTCATCGTAATTACTGCATCACTCAACATGCCGCCTTTTACCAGTTCTTCAAATGCCTGGTAATAAATAAAACATGGCCTGCGGAAATGTAACCGGTAAGGCGTTCTTCCTCCATCACTGATCAGGTAAAATCCAAGTTCTCCATTACCGCCTTCTACAGAACTATACACTTCACCAACAGGCATTTCCGCTTCACCCATCACAATTTTAAAGTGATAGATAAGTGCTTCCATTTTGGTGTACACATCTTTTTTCTCTGGTAAATAATAGGCAGGCACATCGGCATGAAATACTTCAGCCTCGGCACCTTTAAATTCTTTCACTTTCTGAAAAGCCTGTTCTATAATACTCAGACTCTGCCACATTTCTTCGTTACGAACCAAAAATCGGTCGTAGCAATCGCCGGTGGTACCAACAGGAACGGTAAAATCAAAATCCTGGTAGCTGCTGTAAGGTGTGTGCACACGTACATCATAATCAACACCGGCAGCACGCAGGTTTGGGCCTGTAAATCCATAATTCAATGCACGCTCGGCAGAGATAGGTCCGCAACCGATTGTACGATCCATGAAGATCCGGTTACGGGTAAACAGGTTTTCAAACTCTTTTAATACTTTAGGATATTCCTTTAAGAATTTTTCGAGTTTTTGGAATGCCGCAGGAGTGAAATTCCTTTCAAAACCGCCAATACGCCCAATAGTAGTAGTAAGACGGGAGCCACATACTTCTTCATATATTTCGTAAATCAGTTCACGATACTGCATTACGTATAAAAATCCTGAGAAGGCACCACTATCAACACCTACAATTGAATTGCAAATGAGATGATCCGAAATTCTTGCCAGTTCCATGATGATCACCCTTAGGTAATCAACTCTTTTTGGAGTTTG
The DNA here is from genome assembly GCA_963715585.1 of uncultured Chitinophagaceae bacterium. GTDB lineage: Bacteria > Bacteroidota > Bacteroidia > Chitinophagales > Chitinophagaceae > Ferruginibacter. The sequence goes on from OY970254.1 coordinate 3,350,262, forward strand.
TACACCCAGTAATTTTTCGCAGGTAATATGCCAGCCCATATTGTTGATGGGCGATGAGCAATAATTTAAACGATCGGTAAGCGGGGTGATTTGATATAAAGGTCTTCGTTCTGCAATCTTTTCAAACGCACGATGGATGTAACCAATGGTAGAAGTAGATTTCATCACACGCTCACCATCCAGCTCCAGGATATTCTGGAAAACACCATGCGTAGCCGGGTGCGTGGGCCCCAGGTTAAGCGTGGTGGTCTGCTTTTCAATACTTCCTTCCGGTAATAAAATATGGTCGCTCATAATTCTTCTAAGTCAAAAGTTAAAAATCAAAAATCAAAAAAAGCAGCTTTTACAACAAGGCTTATTTTTAATTTTTAATTTTGATTTTTTAATTTTCAGCCCCTTCCAAACATCTCATCATCCTTATCTATCCTGCTCTGGTCTTCTACAGGGTATTGTTTCCTCATCGGAAAATAATCCATTTCATCAACGTTTAAAATCCTGATAAGGTTTGGATGACCAATAAAATTCACCCCAAAAAAATCGTAAGTCTCTCTTTCCATATGATTAGCCGAGCGATACAATGCTGTTGCACTGAACACATCGGGCTTTTCAATATCAACAAATATCTTGAACCGTATTCTTACATTATCAACCAGGTTATGCAGGTGATACACCACAGCCAGTTCGGCTCCTTTATTATCGGGATAATGAACAGCCTGCAAATCAGTTAAAAACTGAAATCTCAGTTCTGCATCATCGTATAAAAATTGAAGTACTTTTAAATTCAGGTCTGTGGGTGCTGTAAAAGTCAGCATACCATAAGGCTCCTGCCAATCGGTTAATTGATCGGGAAATTTTTCAGTCAGTTTTAGTTGTACTATTTCGTTGGTCATACTAAGTCAAAAATAAAAAGTCAAAAGTCAAAAATAAAAAGTCAAAAAATTAAGGGTCCAATTTTGATTTTTTACTTTTTACTTTTATTGAATTCCGTAACCGGCAAGCAGTTCTTTATACTGGTCGCTATGCCTTCTTCTCAATCCTTCTGCATTTACCAGGTCCTGTATTTTCATAAAACCATCTAAAATCGCTTCGGGCCTGGGCGGACAACCGGGCACATACACATCAACCGGTATCACCTGGTCAATACCCTGCAACACAGAATAAGTATCAAATATTCCTCCGGAAGATGCACAGGCACCTACCGCTACAACCCAGCGTGGTTCAGCCATTTGCAGGTACACCTGGCGTAAAACCGGCCCCATTTTTTTTGCAATGGTTCCCATTACCAACAACAAATCGCACTGGCGTGGAGAAAAGCTCATACGCTCGGCACCAAAACGGGCCAGATCGTAATGGCTTGCAGCTGTTGCCATAAACTCAATACCGCAGCAACTGGTTGCAAATGGTAAAGGCCAGATAGAATTTTTACGGGCCAGGCTCACCACTTTTTCAAAATTGGTTGCCATAAAACCTTCTCCCATATACCCTTCGGGAATACCGTCGAATTTAATGTGATTATTATATTGTACCGGACGAGACATATTAATTATTTAATTTGATGATTTGGTAATGATTAACACTTTTAAACTAAAAACGTTCATCATTTAATTTTCAAATCAGTTAATTTTCAAATTGACTATTCTTCCCACTTCAAAGCACCTTTCTTAAAAATATAAACCAGGCCGGCTATAAATAAAGAAACAAACATTACCACTGCCATAAAACCACTCCAGCCCAGCTCCCTGAAATTTACTGCGTAGGGATAAAAGAAAATCACTTCCACATCAAACAACACAAAAAGTATAGCAACCAAAAAATACTTAACGGCCATTGGCTGGCGGGCATTACCCCGTATTTGTATACCACTTTCAAAATTCTGCAATTTATCGGAAGTTGCCCTTTTAGGACCGAGAAGATTTGAACCTACAATGATGGTGGCTATAAGCCCAACAGCAAAAAGCATCTGAAGGGCAATGGGCAGGTAATTCGCTGCATTATTAGTATCGGTTGCCTGTAATAAGAAAAACTCCATATGAAAATTGGTTCTTAATATCCGCAAAAATACGGTAGCAAAAGCAATATTCAATAGCTTACAAAACAAAACCCCGTTATCTTTTTAATAACGGGGTTTTTATGAATGTTTTATCCTTTTTTCTTTTTAACGGGCACTATTTTTTTTTTGGAGTGCCATTTCTGGTTGGTGGTGGTTTTGGAGCACCGGCACCTGGCCTTGGAGGTGTAGCATTTATAACTTTACCATCCTTATCCAGCATGGTTACTTTGCCATTTTCAATAATGGTTGTTATACCATCTTTTACTGTAGTTATTTTGCCTTCTTTTGTTATTACGGTTGTTGAACCATCTTTGCCCGTAACGTTTATTGAGCCGTCTGTACCTATTACCACTTTATCAGCTGTATTCACCGGTTTTGTATCAGGCTTAAGTGTAAGCGGCGCAATCATTTCCCTGTTAGCTTTAATTTCTGCATCGTTAGGATCAATCAATAAAGCTTTGTCAGCGTAACTTAAAGCCAACTCTTTATTTTTTAAAACATTAATGCTGTAAGCAAACAGGTATTTATAGCTACCCATCAACTGCGGGATGATCTTTGATTTGTCGGGATACAATTCCCCAACTTCAATTGCCTTTGCAAATGAATTATTGGCCAGGCCGTATTTCATCACCGTATCAATTCCCCAGAAAGATTTACCTACCATGTAATAACCGAATGCATCTTCAGGAAATTTTTGGATATAAATATTATACAGATCGGCGGACTGGGTAAATTGCCCAATACGATAGTAACTATTTGCTGCATTAAATACATCTGTTTTGGTAGGAGTTTTTTTAACGTTCAGTATTTTTTTATACCACTCCCCTGCCTCGGCGAATTGTTTTCTTTTTTCGTACGTAGTTGCCACTTCTTTTAACATGGCGACTTTACCAACTTCTGTGCTATCCTGATCCACAGCCTGTTGCATAAAACTTCCGGCCAGGGCTTCATTCCCCGGGAACTTCAGTAATACGATTGCATAGGTGAAATAATCCCTTGGGCCAAGTTTTGCCTGTTTTTGTTTTTGAAAATATTTATCAAAAGCAATTTTAGAACTTCCGTAAGCTGCCATTGCACCGGTAGAATCACCATCCTTTTCACGTTTGTCGGCTATTTTAAAATTGGCATAGGCAAGTAATCCAAACAGGTTTGCATAAGGATTTGGGTTAGCTGCTACACAGTTTTCGGCCGAAGTAACAGTTTCAGCAAATAAACCCTGTGCAAATTTCATTTGTGCACTCAGGAAACAGGCATTAGGTTCATCGGAACCTTTTGCAGCTAAATATTTATCCAGGTAAGCTGCAGATTTTACAACATCATTTTCATAATAATATTGATGTAAGTAAAAATAGACAGGTGAGTAATTTGGATCCAACGCAATCGCATCATTATAATACTGTAAATAAATTGCTTCCTGGCTACGGCCCTGCGATTGGTAAATTCTTCCTATACGGAATTTAGCTCTTGCATATTTAGGATCAATTGCCAAAGCTGCTTCGTAACTACGTTGTGCAGAGCCACCATCCAGTAGTTTGCGGTAAGCATCACCAAGGTCGGTCATTATCCGGGCATCTTTAAAGCCTTTCATGGTAGTAGCCTGTTGTAATTTTTCAACTGCATAGGCTGCATCTCCGGATTTAGAGTCAAATTCTGCATTGGCAACACCAACAGCATCTAATACCATTATATTTTTTCCACCACTCAGGCTTATGGCACTTTCAAAATGACTGCGGGCCTGCTGGGTTTTACCTTCAAGCAATTCAATATGTCCCATACCTGCATTTAATAATGCGCTGTTGGGGTTTAAGGCAAGCGCTGTTTGATAAACAGCTTTTGCACCTGCTATATCTTTGTCTTCATCCGGAGCAATTAATGTTTGCCCCAGCCAGTAAACGGCTTCCTCATTATTTGCATTGGCAGTAAGCAATTGCTGAAACACATTTTTTGCACTGATGAATTTTTCATAATACAAAAACTTTTTACCATCTTCAATGGTCTGGGCATTACTGAAATTAGCTGCCAGTAAACCGGTTAATAGGATAAGTGTAAATTTTAAATTCTTCATTTTCTTCGCTGTTTAAGTCTTTACAATAATATCAATTTTTCAAACATTTCTACATTAATTGCTGATAATCTTTTTACAATTTCTGGTTAATTCTTACTCTTCTTACTCCAAAGTCCATCCTCGTTCCCAAATATGCTCTTCTAAAAATCAGTTGTCCTCTCTCCTGGTTTAAGAAATTTACAAAGCCCGTACCAAGACCGTTGTAACTTTCTTTAAGTATATAATACAAACCACGTACCAAAGGGTAGCGCCTTGTTAAAATGCTTGCCTGCATTGGTTTTACAAACGGTCTATCATCGCAAACCAAACAAGATACGTACGCAATTTTTACATTATTTAACATTTTTACCTGGGCACTGTCTTCCGGATTTCCAACCCAGCTTATTCCTACAAAGCCAACAGCGTTTTCTGTTTTAGCTACATAATCAATTACCTGCTGGCTGTTCTTTACTGCCTGCACAACAGAAGTATCAAATTTTTCGCCTTTCAAAATACTATCCATCACAAACCGCACTGTACTGGTTGCATTCAATCCATCAAAAACAACTTTTTGTTCCCTGTTTGTTTTTCCACTTAACTGATTACGTAATCTTTCAAGTGTAAAAAGCGTATCGTTGCTTTTACTGTTAACAATCACGGTAATGGCATCGTTCGCAATATTATCCCAATGCGGATAATATTTGAGTGTATCTAAAAAATAGGCATCCTCTTTATCATTCAATCCACGGGTTACAATAACCATCCGGTTTAATGTGTCGTTGTAAAAATCTTTAAAACAATCTGCTTCTGTTTTATATTCGGCTATGATATGTGCCTTGGGAAAAGATTTTTCAAAAACCCTGATCTGTTCTTCCATCACCGGTTTAAACGATTCATCCACGCTGATGTGAATGGTACCGGTGGCCATTGTATCTATGGGGCCTTTCACGCTGTGTTTACATCCTGTTATAAAAAACAGGATCATAAAACAGCTTAATGCGGTTATTATGACCCGGTTTGTTTTTTTTCTGCTCATCTGTCCCTGAAATATTTTTTCTTATATCCTCTGTAAATTCTGAACAACCCGTAAATAACACAAACCCCTCCAAAAATCTTTAAAGCGTTCGGATCAAATCTTGTAGCCAGCTCTGAATTGAATTTTTCAATAAAGATCATGAACACGCCCATGGCCATCCACAGCAATCCCATTCCGTAGTCCATAATGCTGCGCATTCGGAGATAACTTTTATCTCGGTCATTCAATTCTTCTTTTTCGAATTCTTCCAGCGCCATTGTATATTATAATTAAAAGTTTTATTTATGATATTCACGGGCGGTGAAAATACTGAATTAATCACTTAAAAATCAGTCTGTGGTTTCAAACCTTACCGGAATTACATAATATACCGATACATTTTCACCTTTGGTTTTACCTGGTACCCATTCAGGCATTTTCTTTAATACCCTTACCACTTCATTGTTAAAAGCCTGTCCGCCATCCTGTACAGTTACAAAACTTTTTAATTTACCAGTGTAATCAACTACAAATTTTACCCGTACACTTACGCTTTGCCCACCTTCCAGCTCATCGGGTGTTTGCAGGTTTTTTTCTAAAAATTTTCTTAGCGCATCCATACCGCCGGGATAAGATGGTAACACATCCACTGCATCGCCGTTCATTGGTGATGTTTTATCAATTGCAGGAATGGTTTTTTCTGTACCGCCGCCAGTTTCAACTTTAGCAGACTCCACTGCAGGCACACCTGGATTTGTAGCAACAAAAGTTGTTGTGCTGATAACATCATTGGGTTGCAGTGTTACAATGGTATCGGCTTTTACATTACTGGCCACAACCTTTACATTATTTGTAAACCGTTTTTGTGTAACAGGTGTTGCTTTAACACCAGGTTTTTTCTCGGCTTTTACAACCTCCGTTTTTTTCTCAGGCTCTTTAATTTTATCATGCAACTTTTTCAATTCCACTTCTTCAAACACATATGGCTTGGTTATTACACTTCTATCTTTTTTTGGTATAAAAGTAAATGCTGAAAAACTGATGGCAGTAATAAACATAAAGCCCAGTGCCAGTTTCAGGCGGTTTGGGTAAAACTTACGCAGATCGTAAGCCCCGTATAATTTGTTACGTTTTTCGAAAATGATATCAAGGATATCAGTTTTCAGAATAAGATTCTTTTCCATGTTGGTTGGTTTTGAAGTGAAAAATAAAATCAAAACCGGCGCCGTGTTCAGCTATATGATGAGATAGTTTGCAGATTCCATAAAAGAAGAAAGCTACAAGGGGAATAGCTGCAAGGGGCTGAATAAGTAAAAGAGCTTTTGTTCAGCAGGCTTTTCCCTTGCGGCTATTCCCCTTGTAGCTTGCACTCCTTATCTTTGCCACATGAAAATTTTAATGGTATGCCTGGGCAATATTTGCCGAAGCCCGCTGGCCGAAGGAATTTTACAGGAGAAAGCATTAAAAGCAGGGTTGAACTGGCAGGTGGATAGCGCAGGAACAAACGGATACCATACTGGTGAGCCACCACATCATTTAAGCATAAAAGTGGCTGCTGCAAATGGTATCAACATCAGCAAACAAAGAAGCAGGCGTTTTATTGCAGCCGATTTTGAAGATTATGATTTAATTTATGCCATGGCTGATGATGTGCTGCAGGATATGCGGCGGATTGCCAAAGATAATTTTGATTCAAAAAAGGTAAGTTTGTTTTTAGAAGAATCTTTTCCTGGAGAGGAAAAAGATGTCCCGGATCCGTGGAATGGACCGGAAATTCATTACCACGAAGTATTTGAAATAATTGACAGAAATTGCGATGCAATTATAAAAAAGTATACAACACAATAACTCACGTTTCACCACTCACGATTCACGTTTATGAGCACTAAACCATCCATACCGCAGGGCACAAGAGATTTTTCAGCAGAAGTTGTAAGAAAGCGGAATTATATTTTTTCTGTTATCCGCAATGTTTTTGAGCTGTATAGTTTTCAACCGCTGGAAACACCGGCGATGGAAAACCTGGAAACATTGATGGGCAAATATGGTGAAGAGGGAGATAAACTGATCTTTAAAATATTAAACAACGGCATTAACAACGAAAAGAATATCGAAAAATCGAAAGCCGGTTTTGAAAAATTACTGGAAGGAAAAAGCAGCAGCGATATTACTGAACGTGCTTTAAAATACGATCTCACCATTCCTTTTGCCCGGTACGTGGCGATGAACCATACCAAACTTATCTTTCCTTTTCGCCGTTACCAGATACAACCGGTGTGGCGTGCCGACAGGCCGCAAAAAGGCCGCTACCGTGAGTTTACGCAATGCGATGCAGATGTGGTGGGTAGCCTTTCTTTACTGAATGAAGTTGAACTTGCCAATATTTACCACGAAGTTTTTATTAAACTGGGGTTGAAGAATTATGAATTAAAGATCAACAGCCGTAAAATATTGGTGGCACTTGCTGAGCTATGCGGCGGTACCGATAAAATGATCGACATCACCATTGCCATTGATAAACTGGATAAGATCGGCCTTGAAAAAGTAAAGGAAGAATTACAGGAACGTGGTTTAAAAGATGACCAGATAAAAATAATAGAAAGCTACCTGAACATTACCGGCAGCAATGAAGAAAAACTTACGCAAATAAAATCTTTGATTGGCACAAGTGAAATTGGCAAACAAGGCATTGAAGAAGTAGAATTTGTTTTTCAGCAAACTAAAAATACAAACCTCGGCATTGATTTTACTTTGGCAAGAGGCCTTAATTATTACACCGGAATTATTTTTGAAGCCAAAGCTCCTGAAGAAGTAAAAATGGGCAGCATTGGCGGTGGTGGCCGTTACGACGACCTTACCGGTTTATTTGGTGTACCCAATATCCCAGGTGTAGGCGTCAGTTTTGGAGTAGACAGAATTTATGATGTGCTGGAAGAAATGAATTTATTTCCGCAGAATGTACAGGTAAGTACAAAAGCGCTGTTTTTTAATATGGGCGAAGCGGAAAGTAATTTTGCTTTTGGTATTATGCAACAATTAAGAAGCAACGGTATTGCCTGCGAACTTTATCACGAAGCCACCAAGATCAACAAACAGTTTACCTACGCCGAAAAGAAAAATATTCCTTTTGTAATTATCATCGGCAGTAAGGAAATGGAAGAGAAAAACTGTGCTGTTAAAAATTTAGCAACAGGCAATCAGGAAGTTGTAGCATTAGAAAATCTGGCTGACTATCTTAAAAAGTAAAAAATCAAAATTAAAAAATGTACCCAATTGAAAGGCTGCCTTTTTTGACTTTTGCCTTTTGAATTTTGACTTCTACAACCCCTCATAAATAATTGCCGAGCCCTGCCCTACACCCACACACATGGTAGCCAGGCCATATTTTGCTTTACGTCTTTTCATTTCATGTAATAAAGTGGTGGATATTCTTACGCCGCTGCAACCCAATGGATGCCCCAATGCAATGGCTCCACCATTTACATTTACTTTTTCCAGATCAAGCCCCAAATCATGTATACAGGCAATGGATTGCGATGCAAAAGCCTCATTCAATTCTATCAGATCCAGATCTCCAACCTGCAAACCGGCTCTTTGCAAAGCCTTGTTGGTAGCAGGTACCGGGCCAATCCCCATAATAGCCGGATCTACCCCTGCAACAGCCATGCTTACAATTTTTGCCATAGGTTGTAAACCGTATTTTGTTACGGCAGCTTCGCTTGCCAGTAACATAGCCGCAGCGCCATCATTAATGCCGCTGCTGTTACCTGCAGTAACGGTGCCGTCTTTTGCAAAAGCTGCTTTTAATTGCGCCAGTTTATCCATACTGGAAAGTCTTGGATGCTCATCTTTATCAAAATCAAAAACATCTTTACCAATTTGTACCTGTACAGCTGTTATTTCATCGGCAAATTTATTTTCGGCAAATGCTTTTTCATATTTCTGCTGACTGGCAAATGCAAACCCGTCCTGCGCATGCCGGCTTATGTTCCAGCGTTTGGCAACATTCTCAGCGGTTTCTCCCATGGTATATGGGTAATATAATTCAGCAAGTTTTTTATTTACAAAACGCCAGCCCAAAGTGGTGTCAACGATCTGTTGCTCACGCCCAAATGGGGTTGTACTTTTTGGCATTACATAAGGTGCCCTGCTCATGCTTTCCACGCCGCAGGCAATCATCAATTCTCCATTGCCGCAGGCAATTGCCCTGGCACAATCCATAATGGCCTGCAGGCCACTGGCACATAAACGGTTTACGGTATTGCCTGCAACCGTTGGCGGCAAACCAGCCAGCAAAGCAGCCATACGGGCCACATTGCGGTTATCTTCTCCACTTTGGTTGGCAGCACCGGCAATCACATCTTCAATGGCATTTACATCAATATTGGCATTTCTTTTTACCAATACACTAATCACGTGCGCCAGCAGATCATCGGGCCTTACGCTGCTTAAAGCGCCACCATATTTTCCAATGGGTGTTCTGATTGAATCAATAATGTAAACTGTTTCCATTTAATTTTTTTATGAGCCCGGCTTCTGAATCTTTTTTCATTGGCAACGGCTGTTTATTAATTTTTAGTCTTTTAGTAAAAGAGTAAAAATTAATCACTCTTGTACAGTAAATCTTTACCCGGCTTTGTTTATAGCAAAGATATGCAGTCTAAGGTTTAGAAATCTCCACCAATACATCACCAGCACCTCCATTGCTGGCACACAGGTAAACCTTATTTTATTGATGGAAACTACAAATTTACCACCAAACAATCTATACCATTTACAGAATAGATTTAATTGCCTGAAATAGCTCTGCCGGCAGTACCTTTGCGGCATGTCAGCAGTAAAAAACATACGTAGCTTAAGTCTTGCAGAGCTAAAAGAATATTTTGAATCAATCGGCGATAAAAAATTTCGTGCCATACAGGCCTATGAATGGCTTTGGAAGAAAAATGCCCGCAGTTTTGATGATATGAGCAATTTATCGCTTGAGCTGCGTAAAAAGCTGGCTGAAGAATTTGAATTTAATACCATGACGGTAGATGCCACCCAGCATAGCAGTGATGGCACTTTAAAGTCGAGGTTTAAAACATTTGACGGGCATTTGCTGGAAGGTGTGATCATTCCCACCGAAAAAAGAAATACTGCCTGTGTATCATCGCAAATTGGCTGCAGCCTTGCCTGCAAATTTTGTGCAACCGGCTTAATGGACCGCAAACGCAACCTGCACTTTGATGAGATTTACGACCAGGTAGCCATATTGAATGAGCAGAGCGAAAAAATGTATGGTACCGGCATTACCAATATTGTTTATATGGGTATGGGTGAGCCTTTATTGAATTACAACAATGTTTTAAAATCTATTGAAAGAATTACAGCCAGCGACAGCATGGCGATGAGCCCGAAGAGAATCACGGTTTCTACCGCAGGTGTTGCCAAAATGATAAAGCAGTTGGGAGATGATAAAGTACGTTTTAACCTGGCCTTATCATTACATGCTGCTAACGATGAAAAGCGCAATACCATCATGGCTATTAATGAAAGCAACAATATTGCAGCATTGACTGAAGCGCTCAATTATTTTTATGAGCAAACCAAAAATGACATCACACTGGAATACGTTCTTTTGAAAGGAGTGAATGACAGTATAGAAGACGCTGAAGAATTGGTAAAAGTATACCGCAAAATTCCTACGCACTTAATAAATGTAATTGAATTTAATCCGGTAGCAGGCATTCCCTACCTAAAAACGGATGAAGATGCTACACAGGTGTTTACAGATTACCTGGCAAAAAACCGGGTTAATGTAAGGGTACGCCGCAGCCGTGGTAAAGATATTGATGCAGCCTGCGGACAACTGGCAAATAAAAAATAATCATACCTGAAATAAAAATCACCCCGCAATAACTGCAGGGTGATTCTAAAACAAAACTAAGCGTATGAGAAATTTATTTTACAAAAGTATATACGGCCGATGTTCTGTTTGAATTAGACAGGGTGCCGGTATAAGTAGCCACTACGGTGCTGTTTTGCATTACCCGGAGCGTATAGGTAGAAGTAGCGCTGCTGCTTCCACAATCGCCATAATAATACACCCATACTTTGTAAGTGCCGCTTGGTGCCGACCCATCAGTCCAGAAAATATTCTCATTACCAGTTACACCGCAGCTGCCGCAGATACAATCCACATCCAGGCTACCACTTTGTGCAGAGGGGTTGGCAAAATATATCTCTGAGTTGTTGGGGGTACGTACATGCAGGTCAAGATCTACATTATTTCCATTGCTGAACTGCAGGTTAAACCGTGGATTACCCGGGTTGCCCGAAAGGGTTCCGCCGCCACCGGTACCTGGATCATCAATAAGATCTTCCACAACTTTTTTACAATTTGTGGTTGTTAAAGCAATAGAAAAGAGTAAAGTTGCTGCGAAAAGAGTTTTTAATTTCATAATGTTAGTTTTAGTTGTTTAAAAATTTGTAAGGGAGATGCCGGTATTTCAGGATGACAAAACAAATATCTAAACTGTGGCAAGGATTTAAGTCAGGGTAATCACCCAAATTAAAATGAGGTTTTAACCCTCTTTAACATTTTACACTTTAAACTTTGGTGTAAACATCCCGTCAATACATAAACAATTAAATAAAAAGCACATGAAAAAAGTATTAATTCCCCTGATAGCCTTATTGGCTTTAACAGTTAGTGTAAATGCCCAGGATAAAATGGGTAAGAGAGGTCATCAGCATAAACACCAAAAAGGTATGATGGCCAAACAACTAAATTTTACAGATGCACAGAAGGCTCAGGCAAAAACAATCAACGAAGACAGTCGCAAAAAAATGCAGGAGCTTAACAAGAATGAAAGTATTACCGTAAAAGAACAGCGTGACAGGAAGGTCGCCATCCTTAAAGAAAGAAAAACCAAAATGGATGGTTTGTTAACTGCCGAGCAAAAAGCAAAACAAACGCAGTTAAGAGCAGAACATAAAGCTAAAAAAGAAGCCGGTTATGCAAAGCGCCTGGATAGAATGAAAACCAATCTCAACTTAACCGATGAGCAGGTTACCAAATTAAAAGCACAGCAGGCTGCAAATCATGCAAAGGCTGAGCAGATCAAAAACAATGAATCGCTGAGCAGAGAACAAAAAAAAGAGCAGATGATGGCTTTAAAAACCCAGGCAAAAGATCAGCATAACAAAATATTTACACCCGAGCAGTTAAAGAAAAAAGAAGAGATGAGGAAGAACCGTGGTGACAGATCAAGAGTTAAAAAATAATAAGATCCCCAATACCAGCAAAAGCTATTCCCAAAAGGAATGGCTTTTTTTGTTTTTCTTTTTGATTAAACCAATCTCATTTTATTCAATCCAATCACTGACTATGTAAATACTTCTACATGACGAAAGCATTAATTTGTCTGATGATTTTAATTCAAATGTGTTTGGTTGTAAATGGCCAAAGAATCCCACCCCGCAGACACCTGGTACAACCGCAAAATCATCGGTTTTTCAGGCCTCTAATAAGGGTCCGCCAGCGGCCACTTAGAACAAGAAATCAGCGCCAGGAGAGGACAAAACAGGTAATAATTCAACCTGACTCTGTTGGAATTAAACCAAGAGGATAAGCTGATAACCCTGAAAATCAGCCGATAAAAGTATATCTTTGCCATTCACTACTGTTGTAAAACAGCAAAATCACTTCAAATATGAGCCAGTCGCCATTCCAAAAATTTGTTCCCAAAAAGAAAAACAGCGTAGTTAAAGAAGAGTTCCGCCAGGAAAAGAAAAAGTACCGTAAAGAACGGAATGCTTTTTTTGAGGAGAAAAAGAAGGAAGAATACCTTGCCCGCCAGGCTAAAAAGGGCGGTATGGCAACAAAAGCTGCCGACAATGCAAAAGGTAAAACTCCCGAAGCTGCCGCAGTTGATAAACCACGTGGCGCAGCAAAAACACCCCATCAAAAATCGGCCAAGGCAATTGCTGCCAATGATAATGTGCCAACCGGTATTATGCCCTTGAATAAATTCATGGCGCATTGCGGTGTTTGTTCCAGAAGAGAAGCTGTAGAATTAATCAGCGCCGGAAAAGTAAGAGTAAACGGCGTAGTGGTAACAGAACCGGGATTTAAAATTGAGGAGAAAGCTGAAGTGATTTACAATGGCAAAAAATTATTTGTTACCAAGAATCTTGTTTACATCTTATTAAACAAACCCAAAGATTATATAACTACCACCGATGATCCGCAGGGAAGAAAAACGGTGCTGCAATTGATAAAACAAGCTACTACAGAAAGGGTTTATCCTATTGGCCGTTTAGACAGAAACACTTCAGGTGTTTTATTGCTGACCAATGATGGTGACCTTACACAAAAACTTTCTCATCCCAGCTACGAGATTAAAAAGATCTACGAAGTAAAATTAGATAAGCCACTTACAAAGAACCACTTTGATAAAATTGTTGATGGGCTTACTTTGGAAGATGGTGAAATTTTAATTGACAGCCTGGCTTATGCCGACAGTAAAGACAAGTCAATCATTGGTATTGAGCTGCACAGCGGCCGCAACCGCATTGTACGCCGCATATTTGAACATCTTGGTTATGATGTAAAGGGATTGGACCGTGTGATGTACGCCAATCTTACCAAGAAAAATGTAGAGCGCAGCAAATGGCGTTACCTGAGCGAAAAAGAGATACGCCTGCTGAAATACATGAACACTTCAAAAAAGAAATAAGCTTTGAAAAAGTATAATCCTGAAATTGTTTTCGAGAACGATTCGTTTGTTGCTGTAAATAAGCCTGCCGGTTTATTGTCCATTCCGGATAGGGAGCAAACACAAACATCGCTTAAAGATATTTTGCTGGAAAAGTATGGTGCAATCTTTACAGTTCATCGTTTGGACAGAGATACCAGCGGCATCATCATCTTTGCAAAAACAGAAGCAGCCCATAAATTTTTTTCCCTGCTTTTTGAAGGAAGAGAAATTGAAAAATATTATATGGGGCTTGTACATGGCATCCCTTCGCCCAAAAAAGGAACCATTGATGCGCCCATTGCTGAACATGGCGTACAAAAAGGTTTTTACATTGTACACCAGAGAGGCAAACCTTCAATCACAGATTATGAAGTGATAGAGGAAAATAAAACATTTTCCCTGGTTCAGTTTCAGTTGCATACCGGCCGTACACACCAGATACGGGTGCATTGCAAAAACATAGGCCACCCACTTGCCTGCGATGAATTGTATGGCGATGGAAAACCTGTGCTGCTTTCTTCCATCAAAAAGAAATACAAGCTAAGCAAGCACGATGAAGAAGAGAGGCCGATGCTGAACAGGTTGGCTTTACATTCCTACCGGTTAAAATTTACAGATGCAGATGGAAAGGTTATAGACCTGAAAGCTGAGTTGCCGAAAGATATACGGGCATTGCTGCAGCAGTTGAAGAAGAATTAGTAGGTGTCAGGCCACTACAGACACCCTTAAAAAAATTGTATGCTTTTGATAAGTCGCTCTCTTAAATTTTAAAAACTATTCGTAGTGGCCAGACACCTGGCTAATCAATATTCGGCTGCGGTGTATAGCGCAAATACGGTTTTACTATCTCCACTCCTTTCGGGAATTTTTTGATCGCATCCTCGGTGCTTACAGCTGGCACCACAATTACTTTTTCACCAGCAGCCCAGTTGGCTGGTGTAGCTACACTGTAGTTGGCAGTAAGTTGCAAAGAATCTACAACACGTAACACTTCCACAAAATTTCTTCCGGTTGATGCAGGATAAGTGATGATCAGTTTTACTGCTTTATCGGGACCAATAATCACCAACGAACGGACAGTTGCCGTTGCAGATGCATTGGGATGAATAAAATCGTATAATTCAGAAACCTTCCTGTCATCATCTGCGATGATTGGAAATTCAACTGAACAGTTTTGTGTTTCGTTGATATCGCTGATCCAACCCAGATGCTTATCTACCGGGTCAACACTTAATGCCAGTACTTTTACATTGCGTTTTGCAAATTCATCTTTTAACGCAGCAGTTCGGCCCAGTTCGGTTGTACAAACCGGTGTATAATCTGCAGGATGTGAGAATAATATTCCCCATGAATCGCCTAAGTATTCATAAAAATCAATTTCGCCTAAAGATGTTTTTGCCTGGAAGTTGGGAGCTATGTCCCCTAATCTTAAACTCATAAGTTGTTATTTTAAAGATTGAAAAACAAAAATAGATATTTTACTTCTTAGATGACGATGCCCTGTTCAAAGCATTCTTACCAAAGCGATTTTTAACATTATCTATAGCTTTGTACAAGTCGGTTTTTCTTTCAACGTCATCAAACAGGTTGGTTTGTATGGCATCGTTGGTAAGTTCGCTCAAACGTACGCCCAGCAGGCGAACAGGTTCTCCTTTCTTATACAATTTATCAAACAGTTCTTTCACCACCGGAATAAATTCATCATCGGCACAGCTGTAAGGAATAGTTGTTTGCCGGGACACAGTTTCAAAATCGTGATAACGTATCTTAACTGCAACACAACCTGCAACTTTCCCATCCTGCCGCAGTTCGTAAGCAATTTTTTCTGTAAGTCTTACCAGTTCGCTTTTTAAAAAATCAATATCCAGTTTGTTTTCATCAAAAGTATGTTCGCTGGAAATTGATTTGGCTTCGTGATAACTTGATACTTCGCCATGATGAATGCCCTGGCTTTTATACCAGAGATCAATACCCCATTTGCCCAATCGTTCTTCCAGTTCTTCCTGCGTTTTTTCGCTGATGTCTTTAATGGTAACAATACCCATAGCTTTCAATACTTCATAAGTATGTGCGCCAACCCCGGGAATCTTACTCACTTTCATGGGTGCTAAAAATTCTTTCTCTTTTCCAAAAGGAACCTGCAAATAACCATTGGGCTTGGCTTCATCGGTTGCAATTTTTGCCATCATTTTATTGCTTGCCATGCCAAATGAAATGGGCAGTTTGGTTTCATCCATAATTTGCTGGCGCAGATCAATTGTCCATTGCAGCGGATCAAAAAATTTTTGCATGCCGGTAAGGTCAATGTAAAATTCATCAACAGATGCTTTTTCGAACAGCGGTGCTTTGGCAGCAATAATTTCGGTAACCCAGCGGCTGTAGCGACTGTACTCGCCACGGCTACCGCCTAATACAATCGCTTGCGGACAAAGCTGTAAGGCTTTGCGGCTGGGCATTCCGCTGCGTACACCAAAAGCCCTGGCCTCATAACTGGCAGAGGTAACTACGCCCCTTTCTCTTCCCCCAACAAATGCAGGTTTACCAATATGCTCAGGATGATTGAGCAGCTCAACGGATAGAAAAAAGGTATCCAGGTCTAAATGCACTATGATGCGTTGGGGTGTTGACATATCGTTTTTAAAACCGAAATTTCTGAAGTCAAAAGGCAAAAATCAAAAATGACTGAATCATTAAGTTGCTCCTTTTGAATTTTGATTTTTTACTTTTGATTTTATTTATAGATCTCCAGCAATCCATCCGGCAAACTAACATACACTTTCCTGTTTTTTGCATCTACTTTTTCCAGACTGTCTTCATGAATAGGAATGAGTGCCTCCTTACCATTTAAAAGTATGGCACACAAAACCTGGTGCGGCTGTTCAATTACTTCCAGTATTTCGCCCAGGTCTTCGCCTTCATTAATAATATTAAAGCCAAGCAGCGCAATGGGTGATGACTTAGCAGCGAATTTTTTAAAATCTGCCTCCTCTATCCAAACTTCACGGGGAGTAAGTTTACGGGCTGTTTCCACAATATCAATACCTTCCAGTTTAATCACTGTTTCGTTATGGTTTCTTATTTTGGCTGATTCCAAAAAATAAGGAATAAAGCTGTCTTTTTTTTCTTCAAGAAAAATAGCTTCCAAACCTTTGAGCGTCGTTTTTTTTCCAAGGTTATGCTGCAAAACAAGTTCGCCTTTTAAACCCGTGCTCGCTGCAAGTTTTCCTATTTTAAAATAATGACTCATACCTCAAGCCCCCAAAGGGTTTTTATTTTGTTTTACTGTTTGAGTTAAATGTTGAGTAAAGATACAAAGTACAAGAATGCGACGCCAATGAAGTTGAAGAACGCACCAATGCCCGGCTCATAAAAAAAGTCCCAGTAAAAAACCAGGACTTTAAAAGAATTAACGGAACAGAGGTTACTTATTCTTCTGTTTTGGTTTCTTCAGCAGCCGATGCTTCAATTTCAGCTTCAACAGTTTCAGCAGCTGGTGCTTCTACGGTTGGAGTTTCAACTTTAGCTTCCACCTTTTTCACAATCGGTTGATTGCGGCTATCGCTGCGGGCCTTTTTATGGGCTCCCTGGCGACGGCTAACATTTGAATCGTGTTCAGCAGTCCATGCAGTGAATTTTTCCATGGCACCAGCTTCATCAAATAAGCCTAGGCTTACTCCACGAAGTAAATGCTTCAGATACAATACACCTTTGAAAGAAAGGATACGACGTACAGTATCGGTGGGTTGAGCACCTTTTTGCAGCCAGTCCAATGCTTTCTGACGATCTACCTGAATAGTTGCAGGAACCGTTAAAGGATTGTAAGTACCAAGTTTTTGGATGAATTTACCGTCACGTGGCGCACGGCCATCTGCTACTACGATGAAATAAAAGGGGCGCTTCTTTGAGCCATGCCTTTGCAGTCTCATTTTTACAGCCATAAATAGAAATTTTTGGTTGTTATTAAATAGGGTTTATCCTTAAAAAAGGAGGACAAAGATAACGACCGGCAATTCAAATGCCAAATAATAGAATCAGAAATGATTAAAATGTAACAATTCTTATGATTGGTATAACAATCAAGCGTAAAATCAGTATTTATTCAATTTTAAGGCTCTTTACCGCTACTATTTTATAATATCACAAAATCCTGGATGAATTTTTATCTTCTTCCCATGCCCGGCATCATTCCTTTGGGCATTTTATTCATCATTTTCATCATGCCTTTCATTTGCTCAAATTGCTTTAAAAAAGCATTTAACTCGGCAATATCTTTACCGGCGCCTTTTGCAATACGGGCTTTTCGTCCGGGGTTTATTAGATCGGGGTTACGGCGTTCCTGTATCGTCATGGAGTTTATCATGGCTTCTATTCCCTTAAATGAATCATCATTAACATCCACATCTTTTATCTGTTTGCCTACACCCGGTATCATCCCCATCAGGTCTTTGATGTTGCCCATCTTTTTTATCTGCTCCAGCTGGGTTTTAAAATCTTCAAAATCAAATTGATTTTTGCGGATCTTTTTCTCCAGTCTTGCTGCTTCTTTTTCGTCAAATTGTTCCTGTGCTTTTTCTACCAGACTCACAATATCGCCCATGCCCAAAATACGCTGGGCCATCCTGTCGGGATAAAACACATCAAGCGTATCCATCTTTTCGCCACTGCTGGCAAATTTGATGGGTTTGTTTACGGTGTATTTAATTGACAAAGCGGCACCACCTCTTGTATCACCATCTAACTTGGTAAGTACCACACCGCTAAAATTCAAACGCTCATTAAATGCAGCAGCTGTGTTTACTGCATCCTGCCCGGTCATACTATCCACAACAAATAAAATTTCCTGCGGGTTGATAGCTGCTTTAATATTAGCCACCTCTGTCATCATCACTTCATCAACAGCCAAACGGCCGGCAGTATCTATAATAATTACATTTTTATTTTTTGCTCTTGCTTCCTTAATGGCATTCTGCACAATAGAAACCGCATCTTTATTTTCTCTTTCGCTGTAAACGGGTACATCAATCTGTCCACCCAAAACCTCCAGCTGATCAATCGCTGCAGGGCGGTAAATATCTGCTGCCACCAACAATGGTGATTTGCCTTTTTTTGTTTTAAGATAATTGGCAAGCTTACCACTGAAAGTTGTTTTACCACTACCCTGTAAACCTGCAACTAAAATAATTGCCGGGCTGCCGGTGATGTTAAATTCAGTTTCTGTTCCTCCCATCAACTCCGTCAGTTCATCCTGCACAATTTTTACCATTTGCTGGCCGGGATTAACGGCAAGCAATACTTTTTCGCCCAGTGCTTTTTCCTTTACCTTATCAGTAAATTCTTTGGCAATCTTATAGTTCACATCGGCATCAACCAATGCACGGCGGATGTCTTTTACAGTGTTGGCAATATTAAGCTCACTGATACGGGCCTGTCCTTTTATATTCTTAAAGGCTGATTCTAATTTTTCACTTAACGAATTAAACATACTTTATTCTTTTTTTACACGAATTTTTGAGGCACGAATTAAAAAGGCATTTTTTACAATTCGTGTGATTCGCAATAATTAGTGTTATTATATACTAAATGCTGTGTCAATAATCTGCGCCTGCTCTTTTGCATGCACTTTACTGTAGCCCGTGGCCGTTGCTGCGCTTGCCTGGCGGCTGATGATATAAAAATTGATATTTTTTAAATTCATTCTTAAAAATGTTGCTGCACCCATGTTCAATGGCTCTTCCTGCACCCAATACCAGATGGCTTTGCTGTATTTTTTATACAATTCATCCAGTTGCTTTTGTGGTAAAGGATGAATCTGTTCAAGCCTTACAATAGCAACATCTTTTCTGTTTTCTTTTTGCTGGCGTTCAGCCAGATCGAAATAAATTTTGCCGCTACATACCAATACTTTTTTTACTTCGGTTGCTTCATTGATTGTTGCATCATCTATAACTTCTTTAAAGCCTCCGCTTGTAAATTCATCTTTTGTGCTGTAGCTGCCTGGGTGGCGCAAATTTGCTTTGGGCGAAAAATTCACCAGCGGTTTGCGGAAAGGCCAAGTCAATTGCCTGCGCAACAAATGGAAAAAATTAGCTGCTGTAGTAACGTTTGATACTACAAAATTCAGCTCACCACACATTTGTAAAAACCGCTCCATGCGTGCACTGCTGTGCTCGGGACCCTGTCCTTCATAACCGTGCGGCAGTAATAAAACAACCCCATTCATACGCTGCCATTTTGTTTCTGCAGTGGTTATAAACTGATCAACTATTGTTTGTGCACCGTTGCAAAAATCACCAAACTGTGCTTCCCAAATAACCAATGCATTTGGGTTTGCCATGGCATAACCATATTCAAAACCAAGTACTGCATATTCACTTAATAAAGAATTGTAAATGCGGAAAGGCGATTGGGTCTGGGTAAAATGATTCAGCCTGTTATATTCATCGTTGGTAACCTCATCATACAAAGCTGCATGGCGATGGCTGAATGTGCCACGCTTAACATCCTGTCCGCTCATGCGTACATCTTTACCCTCCACCAATAAACTTCCGTAGGCCATCAACTCGGCTGTGGCCCAGTCAACTTTATTTTCATCGCTGAATAATTTCAGTTTATCGCTGATGAGTTTTTCCACTTTACGCAGCGGTTTAAAGTCGGCAGGCCATTTCATCAGGCCGTCGTACAATAATGCAAATGCATCATTTCCAATTGCTGTAACCGGCGATGCATCAAAATCTGCAGCAGTTGCTTTGCGTAAACTCTTCCAAACCAGTTCGGGTGGCTGATAGCTATATGGTAAAGGATTTTGTTTTACCTCATCAAGTCTTTCCTGCAGATCGGCCAAAAATCTTTGCTCCATTTCTTTTGCAAGTGCCTGTGCATCCGACTCGCCGTTCTGCATCAAAAACTGGGTATATACTTCTCTTGGATTCAAATGTTTATCAATCAATGCATATAACTGCGGCTGCGTAAACTTAGGCTCATCGCCTTCATTATGACCGTGCTTGCGGTAGCAAACCATATCAATAAAAATATCGCTGTTAAATTCCTGGCGGTAAAGGGTAGCAATTTCGCAGGCTTTAACAACCGCTTCGGCATCATCGCCATTCACATGAAAAACCGGTGCATGCACCATGGCTGCAATGGAAGTGCAATAATCCGAACTTCTTGCATCATCAAAATCTGTGGTAAAACCAATCTGGTTATTAATTACAAAATGAATGGTGCCGCCGGTATAATAGCCTTCCAGTTTGCTCATCTGCAAAACCTCATACACAATGCCCTGGCCTGCAACAGAAGCATCGCCATGTATCAGTACCGGAAGAATTTTATCATAATCGCTGTTGTATAAAATATCAGCCTTACTTCTTGCAAAACCAATCACCAGCGGATCAACCGCTTCCAAATGCGAAGGATTAGGGCTTAATTTTAAATGTATTTTTTTGCCATCGGCTGTTTCCACATCACTACCAAACCCAAGATGATATTTCACATCGCCGCTGCCCATAGTGGTATCCGGCAGACTGGTTCCTTCAAATTCACTGAATATTTGTTGATAGGTTTTACCCATTATATTGGCAAGCACATTTAATCTTCCCCTATGAGCCATGCCTATCACTACTTCCTCCACATTATTATTGGCAGCCACATTAATAATAGCATCCAGTGCGGCTATAGCTGTTTCGCCGCCTTCAAGCGAAAAGCGTTTTTGTCCTATATATTTTGTATGCAGAAATTTTTCAAACATCACTCCTTCATTCAGCTTTTGCAAAATCCTTTTCTTTTGCTGCAAAGGCACGGGCTTAAGCATTGTTTGCTCAATGGCATTTGTAAGCCAATCCAGTTTTACTTGGTCGTTTATATAACCAACCTGCACACCCACATGGCCGGTATAGCATTTTTGTAAATGTGCAATGATACTTTGTAAAGAGGCGTTTCCCATCCCTACAAATTTTCCTGCTTCAAATTTTGTATTCAGGTCTGTCTCAGATAAACCAAAATTGGATAGCTCAAGCTTGGCATGACGGTCTTTGCGTTCCCTGATGGGATTTGTTTTGGCAACCAGGTGCCCTTTTTTGCGGTAGGCACGAATTAAACGGAAGACGCCAAATTCTTTATCAAGCTGGTTGGTTGAAACAGTTGCGCCATTAACCGGAGTTCCATTAGTGGTAGTGCCGGTATTAGCGACAGCAAAATCAAACCCTTCAAAAAACTTACGCATATCCACATCAACACTGTTTGGGTCTTTTACAAAATCCTGGTATAAGCCTTCAATATAAGAGGGGTGCGAATTAGTGATGTATTGAAAATCCTTCATAAATAAGTTGAGAATTTTTGATTGTTCTGTTTAATTTCCGGAAACTGGCCGCAGTATTACTATTTAACTTCAATGGCATCGCTCTTTGATAAAATGCCCACTACAAATAAATAAACAACTACAGAAACCGGCTGCAAATATCGGTTAAAAACCTGTACAAAGAAAGCAGATTGCTTTAGCGGTTATCTTAAGCAAAAGTATTATTTGGTCCTATTTTACTTTATCTTCATTTTTTTGATCGTTCATAAAAACAAAACCCTGCTCTATGAAGTTATTATTGTGTGCATTGCTTTCATTTTCCGTGCTCCAGATTACCGCCCAATCTTTATCAGTAAATACCGATGGAAGTACAGCCAATGCCAGCGCTATACTGGATGTAAAGAGTACAGCCAAGGGTATGCTGGTTCCGCGTATGAATTCGGTACAGCGTACCGGCATTGGGACACCGGCAACAGGGTTATTGGTTTATGATACCGATTCCCTTGCTTTTAGCTATTACAATGGTTCGGCCTGGTATTTTATTAAATCGGGAACCGATGCCGGTAAAGACTGGAGTACCAGGGGCAATGCTGGTACAACCAGTAGTAATTTCATCGGCACTACCGATGCACAGGACCTTTATTTTAAACTGGCCAATTCCAATGCCGGTTACCTGAAAATAGCTGGCAATACCGCTTTTGGATACGGGGCTGCCACGCTCACAACAGGACTAAGTAATACTGCTGTTGGCGCCAATGTTTTGTCGGCTAATACAAGTGGTACCAATAATATTGGCTTGGGTAATAATGCTTTAAAAATCAGTGCTGCCAACTCAGACAATATGGCCATTGGTGTAGATGCCATGTCAAAAATAACAGGGAATTCTTTTGGCAATATTGCCATTGGCAATAATTCCATGATCAACAGTCCCAAGGCTTATGACAATGTTGCTATAGGCCAGAATTCATTAACCCGTATCAACAATATTACTTCGGGCTATGGCTATGATAATGTGGCCATAGGATCTGAAGCGCTCAGGTTTGACAGTGCAGGCATCAGTAATACCATGGTGGGTAGTAAAGCAGGCAGGGGCGTAACTTATACCAGTTTTGGATCCACCAGTAATAATAACACAGCTGTGGGTGCTTACGCTATGTACTACAACAAATTTGCGAATAATAATGTTGCCCTGGGAGCAGCGGCACTGTATACAGATAGCCTGGGCAATTTTAATGTAGGTGTGGGCGCACAGGCACTTTATTTAAACAGATCGGGTTCTGATAATATTTCTTTGGGTTATAAATCGCAATATGCAAATGTAAGTGGCAATAAAAATATTGCAATTGGTAATGCTACGCTTGCTACCAGTCAAACGGGCATTGGAAACATTGCAATTGGCGATAGCGCTATGAACAAGACCATCGGGATTAGTCCGGCTTCGGTTAATGTGGCTATAGGAAGCAAATCTTTAAAGGAGAATATTTTTGGATATGATAATGTGGCAATAGGCAACAATACCATGTCGCAGGGTAACGCAAACGGCCTGAACACCATGGCCAGGAATGTTGCAATTGGGTTCAATACCCTTGAATTAATTGGAACCGGCTCACCCGGATCTAACCAGGCAAGTGATAATACTGCTGTAGGTGATGGTGCATTGGCAAACAGCACTTCCGGTTTGCAAAATACTGCAATAGGTTCTGCTTCATTATTTACCAGTACTTCAGGTTATCTAAATACTGCAGTAGGTGAACAGTCATTATTCTTTTTGACAGATGGATATGCCAATACTGCAATTGGTAAAGAAGCAGGTCGTATGAATACTACCGGCGACCTTAACTCTTTTCTGGGTTACAAATCAGATGTTGCCAGTAATAATTTAAACAATGCTGCAGCCCTAGGTGCCCAGGCATATGTTTCACAATCCAATAGTATGGTATTGGGTAGTATCAATGGTACAAACTCAGCTACCGCCGATACCAAAGTGGGTATTGGTGTAACAGCCCCATCCGAAAAACTGGAAATTGGTAATGGCCGCTTAAGGTTTAAAGGAAACCTGGCCAGCAGCAATGCGCATGGTATTACCTGGACAGACAATGCCGGAACAAGTGACAAAACATTTATCGGTATTGAAACTGATAATTTTTGGGGTGTATATAATTATGGATTGGGAGCCTGGAACATACGGGTACATAACACCAGTGGCGAAATGGGCATCAATAAACAACCACTTACAACTACCAGCGACAGCCGCTTACAGGTAAAACAAAGAGGCAGTCAAAATGGTATTGGTATCGAAACAGCCATTAACACCAATCATTGGGACCTTTACCTGGATAACAACACAGCCCCCGATTTTAATTATTTCTACAACGGTAGTATAAGAGGTTATATCCAGAATGCAACGGGGAATTACATTGTATTATCTGACAAAAGGCTTAAAAAGGATATCAAATCCTTACCTGTGGTACTTTCCGGCATCAACAGCCTGCGGCCGTATCAATATCATTACATCACTAATACCGACACAGATCCTTTAAGTATTGGTTTTATGGCACAGGATGTTCAAAAACTTTTCCCTGATGCCGTAAGTGAAAAAACAACAAAAGATGGTGAAAAGCGTATGGGAGTGAATTACCAGTATTTTACAGTATTGGCTATTAAAGGTTTGCAGGAACAACAACTGCAGATAGAAACGCTTAAAAACACCAATGAAAGCCTGCAAAAGCAAATTGATGAAATAAGAAAAATGATCAGTAAGTAACAGCCTTGGGGTTTAATAATTTTCCGCAAAACATGGCAACGATGCCACTTAAAATCACGTATCCCGAAAAAAAGTAAAACCCCGGTTGCAGAAACGCCTTGGTACTCTCCATGGCATTGGCACCTAAAAAAGCCACAAATATGCTGATGGTGAACACATCGGCCATGGCCCATTTGCTGATGGCACTTACAAAACGCTGCCATTTTATATCCGGGTTTTTGCCCAGTAATAAATAGAAGATGATGCCTGATTTTATTAAAGGAACAATAATACCAAATAAGAAGATGAGCACAAATGGCCAATAACTTTTGTCGGTCCATAGTTTTTCAAGCATACCCAGCACACTTCTTTTTTCACTGAAGAGGTTAAAATCGACAATATAATGTACCGAAATATTGATGTGTAAAATATCCTTAACCCAGCCAAAACCAAGTAAAACAAGAGAAATTACGTGCAAAAGGAGTAATATGTACCGGTTCATATGGTTATTTTTAAGTTCAAATTAAGTAAATAGATGCTGCAATTAAAAATTATTCAATATTCATTATCAAATTATCCATTCATTCCCCTATCTTTGCAGCCCAAAAAATAGATTTTCATGGCAAATCATGCAGCGACCAAAAAAGATGTAAGACAAAGTACTAAGCGTAACGAACGTAACCGTTATTATGGTAAAACAACACGTAACGCAATTCGTGATTTAAAAGCAAGCGAAAAAGCGGCTGCAACAGAAGCTTTTCCAAAAGTTGCTTCTATGATTGATAAATTGGCCAAGCGTGGTACTATCCATAAAAACAAAGCTGCCAATTTAAAGAGCAAGCTGGCTAAAAGAGTGAACGCACAGGCAAAGTAATTCTTTGTTCTTCATATTATTAAAAGCCCGTCAATTGTAATATTGACGGGCTTTTTGTTGATAAAATTTAGCGTGATTAAGGTAAGTAAATCTTAAGTTTGTATTTCGATTTTGCATTTCTATATGATTAAAAAAATATCCATTCTTTTACTGGTCATTTCTTGCTGCCTAATAACAAATGCCCAGATCATTATAACCGGTTTTAATACACCTTACAGTCAGGATTTTAATAGTTTGGCAAATACTGGTACATCTGTTTTAGTTCCTGCTGGATGGGCATTTGCTGAGACAGGTTCAAACAGCAATACTGCTTATACTGCGAGTACCGGAGGTGCGACAGGTGGAGATACTTATAGTTTTGGAAACAGCCCCACGACTGACAGGGCATTTGGTGGGCTTCAATCAGGCTCTTTAAATCCTACCATCGGTGCCCGGTTTACAAATAACACCGGCGCCACCATCACTTCCATTACCATTAATTATACTGGTGAGCAATGGCGATTGGGACTAACTGCCCGGGAAGACAGGATGGATTTTCAATACAGTACAGATGCCACAACTTTATTAACCGGTAACTGGCTTGACGCCAATACGCTGGATTTTATTGCACCGGTAACAGCCGGTACTGTTGGTGCATTGAATGGAAATTTAGCTGCAAACCGAACTGTAATTGCTGCTTATATTATTACCGGTTTATCAATAAATGACGGCGCTGATTTTTGGATAAGGTGGACTGATTTTAATGCATCCGGTGCTGATGATGGTTTAGGTATCGATGATTTTACAATTAGTGTTGATGGTATTGCCGCCCCTCTCTGTATCGAACCTACCAACCAGCCAACCAATTTAATATTAACCCCAACCCCAACAACCATCAATGGATCTTTTGATGCTGCCATCCCTGA
This sequence comes from uncultured Chitinophagaceae bacterium, assembly GCA_963715585.1. GTDB lineage: Bacteria > Bacteroidota > Bacteroidia > Chitinophagales > Chitinophagaceae > Ferruginibacter. Next base: position 3,376,930 of record OY970254.1, read on the forward strand.
CGTTGATGAATATTTAATTGTAAGAAGTTTATCCAACACTTTATCATCGGGCCCAGTTGATGGAACATTTTATTTACCAGGCGATCCGATCGGTGGAGGCAATGTAGTTATCAGTACCGCAACAACTTTATTTACAGATATCAACCTTACCCCGTCAACAACTTATTATTACTATGTATTTGCACTAAACAGCGAAAACTGCAGCAGTGCCCCCAACTACCTTCAGTTAAATCCCTTACAAAATAACAGTACAACGGCTTCTTTACCAGCTTGCACTACTCCACCTTCGGCACCCACAAATCTTATACTTACACCCAGCAATACAGTAATTATCGGATCATTTACTGCAGCCGCCGGTGCCAACAGGTATTTATCTGTCATCAGCACTGCCAACACACTTTCTGCAAGCCCTGTAAATGGCACTACCTATACTGCAGGACAGGCTTTTGGCGGAGGCACGATCATTAATTACACCAGTACCACTTCATTTTCTGCAGGTGGTTTAACCGTAAGCACTCCTTACTATTTTTATGTTTTTTCGGTTAATGCCGAATGTTCCGGTGAGCCATTTTATAATACTACCTCTTTAAATGGAACAGCTGTAACAACCAATGACCCTTCGGGAATTCCTGCCGGTTATTATGATGCCGCAGCCGGATTAATCTGTGCACCATTAAAAACAGCTCTGTCAAATATCATTTCGGCCAATTATCACCAGTTAACTTATGCAGAAGTATGGACAGCATATCAAACAACAGATATGCACCGCAATGATGCCAATACGGATGACATCATGTGGGATATGTACAGCGATAATCCCGCAGGGGCTGAGCCTTATACGTATTCGTATGGCACCAACCAATGTGGCTCTTATAATTCAGAAGCCGATTGTTATAACAGGGAGCATTCATTTCCTAAATCCTGGTTTAATGATGCTTATCCTATGTACACAGATATAAATCATCTTTTTCCTACCGATGGATATGTAAATGGCAGAAGGGGCAATCAGCCTTATGGCGAAGTAGTTGCTCCCACATGGACATCGCAAAACGGAAGTAAACTGGGGCCCAATATTTATCCCGGGTTTAGTGGTGTAGTATTTGAACCCCGGAATGAATATAAAGGCGATCTGGCAAGAGGTCAGTTGTACATGGTAACCCGGTACGAAAACCTGGTAGTAGGGTGGCAGGGAAACGGAAATGCCAACGATATCCTGAATGGTACAACTTTTCCGGCTTTGGATAGCTGGTATATTGCCATGTTGTTTACCTGGCATATTAACGACCCGGTAAGTTCCAAAGAAATAAACAGGAACAATGCTGTTTTTGCTTTACAGGGAAACCGGAATCCGTTTATTGATCACCCGGAATATGTTTATAAAGTCTGGCAATGTACCGGCCTGTTACCGGTAACCATCACCGATTTTACAGCGCAAAAAGATAATGAATCAGTATTATTGAAATGGTATGCCACTTTTGAAACCAATTTCAAAAAATATGAAATTGAAAGAAGCACAGATGGCACAAATTTTTATACAATTGGAGAAGTAGCCGGCAGGAATTTAGCCAACTATTCGTTTACAGATAATAATCTTCCTAGAGCCAATACTGTTTTCTACCGGTTAAAAATGATTGATATTGACGCTAAGTTCAGCAACAGTAAAATTGTTTCGGTACGCATTGCAAATAATTTCTCCAATGCATTGGTTTACCCTAATCCAACCAAAGAAAAACTGGTTATAAAGCTGCAACAGGCATTAACAGAAAACAGTCAGCTGATCATTGCAGATCTATCAGGCAGAATTATAATGCAGCAGCAGGTTGCAATCGGACAAAGAAGTATTGATTTAACTGTAAGCCAGTTTCCGGCAGGCAGATATTTCATTAAGATCAGTAACGCTGCTGAACTGATCAATCAATCTTTTGTGATTATTAGGTAACTTACGAGTCGTTCCTCGTTTGTTGAACCGGACTGAAAATTATTTTCAGTCCGGTTTTTTTATTGTCGGTATTTTATTGTTTTAAAATTATTGTAGCTTGACGAAAATTTTACTGCATGAGAAAGCTCACTCTTCTATCAATCCTTATTTCATTTTTTTATACCGCCCATGCACAGCAATGCCGTTTCGAAAAAACCAATGGTTTAGAGAGTGCTACTTATTTTGAAGCGATTGACTGGTACAAGAATTTAGATAAAATTTCAACCAAAGTATTGGTGAAAGAAATGGGTATGAGTGATGCCGGTTATCCTCTGCACCTGGTGCTGGTTAGTAATGATGGCAAGTTTGATGCCGTACAATGGCACAAGCAAAACAAGGCTATAATCCTCATAAACAATGGCATTCACCCCGGAGAACCGGATGGTATTGATGCAAGTATGATGCTGGTGAGAGATATTGTAAACAACAAGATTAAACTGCCGGATAATGTTGCATTGGCTTTTATACCGGTGTATAATATTGGCGGATGTTTGAACCGTAATTCTTACTCACGAGCCAACCAAAATGGCCCGCTTGAATATGGCTTTAGAGGCAATGCCCAAAACCTTGACCTGAACCGCGACTTTACAAAAAATGACAGCAAGGAATCGAAAACCTTTGCTCAAATTTTTCATTTGCTTGATCCGGATATTTTAATTGACAACCATGTTAGTGATGGGGCCGATTATCAGCATGTGATGACCTTACTCACAACGCAATATGACAAGCTGGGCAGCGGGTTGGGCGGATGGTTGAAAAATAATTTTGAGCCGCAACTGTACAAAGGAATGACGGAAAAGAATTGGGACGTGACACCTTACGTAAATTTTGAAACCGAAACACCTGACAAAGGCATGGAAATGTTTTACGATCCGCCACGGTACTCTTCCGGCTATGCTGCATTATTTCAAACCATTGGCTTTGTGCCCGAAACGCACATGCTGAAACCATATAAAGACAGGGTACTTTCAACTTATTCTCTTTCGCTGACCGTAATTGAAAAAGCTTCCATCAATGCAGCAGAATTAATTACACAACGTAAAAAAGCAAGAGCTGAAGTTGCTGCTGCAAAATCATTTCCGTTTAAATGGACAGTTGATACAACTAAATTTTCCTTTATAACTTTTAAGGGGTACGAACAGGGATTTAAACCAAGCGATGCTACCGGGCTGAACAGAATGTATTACGACCGAAGTAAACCATTTACAAAAAAGGTAAGATTTTTCAATGTATTTAATGCCTCCAATTTTGTTGATGCACCGGCTGCCTATATTATTCCGCAGGGATGGTATGGGGTGATTGATTTGCTAAAATTGAATAATGTGCAGATGCAGCAATTTAAAAATGATACACTGATTGATGTGGAAGCCTATCATATTGATGATTATAAAGCAATACCAAGACCTTATGAGAAGCACCATAAAAATTCTGCTGTAAAAGTTACTGCCGGCAATCAAAAAATAAGGTTTCTAAAAGGTGATTATATCATTTACTTAAACCAACCCGCCAACCGCTATTTGGTAGAAATGCTGGAACCTACCGGTGACGACAGTTTTTTTGCCTGGAACTTTTTTGACGGCATTTTACAGCAGAAAGAAGGTTACAGCGATTACCGCTGGGAAGACCTGGCGGCTGAAGTATTGAAAAAAGACCCCGCTTTAAAGGCTAAACTGGAGGAAAGAAAGAAGGCTGATGAGAAATTTGCGGCCAATGGCTCGGCTCAGCTGGATTTTATTTACAAAAATTCGCCATATTACGAGCCGGGACATAACAGGTACCCGGTTTACAGGTTGAAGGCTAAATAAGTATCTAAAGTATTGATAACAAGAGGATAATCTACCAAATGGGTAAAGCCCGATAGTAGTACAACCGATAAAGTGATTGCGACGCCACGCTGATGCCATGAAAAACCACGGCTGGTATCCTTAAAAAAATCCTGTTTGGTTAAAATAATCTCCATTTGATGCCCGAAAACAGGCCAAAACCCCTACCTTTGCTGCCCGTTAAGAAAAAACGGATTAACAACATTTTTTAAAACAAAATCAATCAGGGAAATGAACAACTACGAATTGATGGTGATTTTTACCCCTGTGCTTTCTGAAGAGGAATTTAAAGCCGCTCAGAAAAAATATGCCGACCTCGTTACAGAAAACGGAGGTGAGGTTTTGCACAGCAACCCTTGGGGACTAAAATCACTGGCCTATCCCATTGACAAAAAGACCACCGGTCTTTATTGGGTAATGGAGTACAAAGCGCCAACCAGCTTCAATGAAAAGTTGAAAATTCAACTTTTACGTGACGAATCACAGATGCGTCACATGTACACTGCACTCGACAAGTACGCCGTCGATTACAATGCGAAAAAGAGAAGTGGCGGCAAATTTACTAACGAAAAAACCCCCGCTTAACTCATGGCAAAAAATGAAATAAAATATCTTACTGCCATTAAGCAGGAGAAGCGTCCGAAGAAATACTGCCGTTTCAAGAAAATGGGTATCCATTATATTGATTACAAAGACGGAGAATTTTTGAAGAAATTCATTAACGAACAAGGTAAATTATTGCCACGCCGTCTTACCGGAAACTCTTTGAAGTTTCAGCGTAAAGTTGGTGATGCCGTAAAAAAAGCCCGTCAAATGGCTATTCTACCGTACGTTACTGATCTATTGAAATAAAATTTTTAACCACCCTAACCTTTAAATAGAGAAAGCTGCGTTAAAACGTAGTTGGGTAAAAATGCAAATAAAATGCAGGTAATATTAATACAGGATGTAAACAATTTAGGCGGCGTTAATGAACTGGTAACAGTTAAGAACGGTTATGGCAGAAATTTTTTGATTCCAAGTAAATTGGCCATTGAAGCCAGTCCTTCCAACATGAAAATGATGGAAGAAAAGAAAAAGCAACAGGTTAAAAAAGAAGCCAAATTACTGGCCGAATTAAACAGTGTAATTGCTGTTTTAAAAGATGGTGCTTTAAAGATTGGTGCTAAAACCGGTACAAGCGGTAAAATATTTGGTAGCGTAACTTCAGTTCAGATTGCACGTGCAATTAAAGAGCAGAAAGGCTACGAAATTGATCGCCGTCGTATCACAATCATTGATGAAGTAAAAGAATTGGGTACTTTTAAAGCAAGTATTGATTTTGGTAACGGTAACGAAACTGAAGTTGAATTTGAAGTAATTGCTGAGTAATTCTTAATTACGATCTTATATGAGGGCCCCCGAAAAAATCGGGGGCCTTTTTTATTGCCTCCATAAAAATTCTTTTAGCTCATTTGTATTTGCACTGATCTTTGTGCTAACTTTTTGTTTCTTTATTTGCTCCGCAACAGCTTCCGGCACAGGCACAGTTTGGTTTATTAACGGTTCTATGACATCGTAGAATTTAACCGGATGTGCAGTTTCAAGAATTACTCCTTTTGCATCTGGGTGTTGAGCCAGGTATTGCTGCAATGCATAGTAAGCAACGGCTCCGTGGGGATCAAGTAAATAATTATGTTCTTTTAAAACAGAAACTAATGTTGCTTTAGTTTCATCATCAGTAACGGTATAACCATTCAACGTTTTTTTCAACCCATCAATTTGCTGATGAAATATTTCCATGATGCGGATAAAATTGCTGGGGTCGCCAACATCCATCGCATTGGAAATAGTGGGTATTGCTTTTTTGGGTTGATAATTTCCTGAGCGTAAAAATTCAGGCACCGTATCGTTTGCATTACAGGCTGCAATAAAATGCTGTATTGGCAAACCAGATTTTTGTGCCAGTAATCCTGCACAGATATTTCCAAAGTTACCGCTGGGCACGGTTACAACCGGTGGATTTGTTTTTTCCTTCCATTGTTTCCACAAATAAAAATAATAGAATTGCTGTGGCAGCCATCGGGCCACATTGATGGAATTGGCAGATGTGAGTTTTATTTTTTTATTGAGTTCAACATCCGCAAAAATGGCTTTTACCATTTGCTGGCATTCATCAAAAGTGCCATCAACTTCCAGCGCATGAATATTTTTACCGAGTGTTGTTAATTGTTTTTCCTGTACAGAACTTACTTTGCCGGAGGGATAGAGAATAACAACCTCCACACCTTCCACATCATAAAAACCATTGGCAACTGCACCACCGGTATCACCGGAAGTTGCAACAAGCACTACTACTTTTTCTTTGTTGGCCTTAAGCGAAGCCGAATGGGTCGCAAAATAGCCCAGGCAGCGGCTCATAAATCTTGCACCAATATCTTTAAATGCCAATGTTGGTCCATGAAATAATTCCAAAGAAAAAATATCATCCGTAATTTTTATCAGTGGAATTTCAAAATTCACTGTTTCGCTTACAATTTTCTCCAACACATCTTTCGGAATGGCATCGCCAATGTAAGGAGCGATTATTTCAAAAGCAATTTCTTCATTGGAATAGTTTTCTATATTATCAATCAGTTCTTTACTTACCTGTGGAATGGTTTCAGGAAAATATAAACCTTTGTCGGGCGCCTGCCCCAGTATAGTTGCTGCTGCAAAATCTACAACAGGTGATTGTTTATTTAGACTGTAATATTTCATGGTTGATTCTTTATTCGCTGCTGATAATTTTCACGCCTTGCGGATTGATTGTTGTTACGTAGGTTTTATACTCAATACCAATAGCTGTGTAAATTTCACCCATAATTTGCTCAACCTGTTTGGCAATTGTTTCATTTTCACTAAGCATAAATATAGATGGGCCTGAGCCGGAAATACCACCACCCAATGCGCCCGCTTCTTTACTCATCTGCTTCACTACGCCAAAGCCCGGAATTAAAATACTTCTCACCGGTTCAATAATTACATCTTCCAGCGAACGGCCAATTAAGGGAATATCATTTTTTAAAATACCTGCAACTAACCCGGCAATATTACCCCATTGTTTGATGGCATTTTTTAACTGCACTTCCTTGCGCAAAATTTGCCGGGCATCTGCTGTCTTCACTTCTATCTGCGGATGTACAACCGTTACAAACAAATCGGGTGCAGCTAATGAAATAATATCTAATGGAAAAACTGAACGTACTAAAGTAATACCGCCGTAAATACAAGGCGCCACATTATCGGCATGTTTAACACCTGTAGCCAGTTTCTCTCCATTCATGGCAAACCTTACCAAATCTTCTTTTGAAAAATGATTGTTGATGAGATAATTGGCTGCGACAACCGCACCTGCGGAACCTGCGGCGCTGGAACCAAGTCCGCTGCCAGGTTTAATATTTTTATGTACAGTTACATTAAAGCCAATATTGTTTCCATAATCTTCTATCATTGCCTGCAAAGCAACACCTGCAACATTTTGTTCGGCGGCTTCGGGCAAGCCATAATCATCGGTGTGTTTTATATTGATGATTGGTTCATCAATCAGTTCCAGTTCCATGATATCGCAGGGATCATTTAATGCCATGCCTAAAATATCAAAGCCACAAACCAGGTTGGCAACGGTTGCGGGAACTGCTATTTTTATTTTTTTCATGATGATGAGTTTAATTAGCTGCAGCTCTTATGATATCAGCAAATACTCCCGACGCTGTTACTGCCGCTCCGGCACCGGCACCTTTTACCACCAACGGCTGTTCTGGATAACGATCTGTATAAAACAGCACCACATTGTCCTTGCCATACAAATGATAAAAATCGCTTTGCTCATCTACCTGCTGCAAACCTACGGCAGCTTTGCCATTATCATAACTGGCTACAAATTTTAATTTTTTACCAGCGGCTTTTGCAGCATCTAGTATCTTTTTAAAATATGCTTCTTCTTTTTCCATAGCGTCATAAAAATCTGCAACAGAACCAGTCATGCAGCTTTCTGGCATGAAAGAATTATTGCTGATGTCTTCCATTTCCATTTGCTCTCCTGACTCACGTGCCAGGATCATGATCTTGCGCATTACATCTTTACCACTCAGATCAAGCCTTGGATCCGGTTCGGTGTAACCTTCGTCCTGCGCCTGTTTTACAACTGATGCAAAACTTGCTGTACCATCATAATTATTGAACACAAAATTTAAAGTACCACTGAGTACTGCCTGTATGCGGTTTATTTTATCGCCGCTATGCAACAGGTCTTTTAATGTGCCGATAATAGGCAAACCGGCACCAACATTTGTTTCAAATAAAAACTGGCTGTTAAATTCGTTGGCCAGATCTTTCAGTTTTTTATAATACACATAAGGTGAAGATGCTGCTACTTTGTTACAGGCAACCACCGAAATACTTTTTTGCAAGAGATCGCCATAAATTGTTGCCAATTCTTCATTAGCGGTAACATCTGCAAAAACCGAGTTGCGTAGATTTTTATTTTGAATGGTTGATACAAACTCAGCCAGGTTCATCGTTTCACCTTTTTGTATTTCGGATTGCCAGTTTGCAATATCAACACCTTCTTCATTAAAATACATTCTTTTGCTGTTGGCAATACCAACAACTCTTATTTGGATTCTTAACTTATCCAATAAAAATTGCTTTTGCTGGATTAATTGATCCAGGAATTTTTGTCCAACATTTCCCAAACCAGCTATAAATAAATTCACCTGCTTGTAAGTGGTTTCAAAAAATTCTTCATGCAACACGTTGATGGCTTTTTTTACATCTGATGTGCTGATAACTGCAGAAATATTTCTTTCTGAAGACCCCTGTGCAATAGCACGAATACTTACACCGTTTCTTCCCAATGCCGAAAACATTTTACCGCTGATGCCGGAGTGATTCTTCATATTGTCACCAACAATAGCTACAATGGACAATTCGTTTTCAACAATGATCGGGTCAACTTTACCAATTTCGATCTCGTAAGCAAAAGCAGCATCAATAACGTCTTTGGCTTTTGCACTGGCATGTTCATCTACACCCACACATATCGAATGTTCCGAAGAACCCTGTGTAATAAGGATTACATTGATTGATGCATTTGCCAGGGCTTCAAACAATCTTTTTGAAAACCCGGGTATTCCCACCATGCCGCTTCCTTCCAAACTTAGCAAAACAATACTATTAATGCTTGATATTCCCTGGATGCTGGTGCCGGTTGCAGTTGCCTCATTCTTTATAACTGTTCCCAATTCTTCAGGAGCAAACGTATTTTTTATCCAAACCGGAATTCCCTTCTTCATCACCGGTTGTATGGTTGGCGGGTAAATAACCTTAGCACCAAAATGTGAAAGCTCCATTGCTTCCTGGTAAGATATCTGAGGAATATGTTTGATATTGTTTACCAATCTTGGGTCTGCAGTCATCATGCCGGAAACGTCGGTCCATATTTCCAGAACTGATGCATCTAAAGCAGCAGCAAGTATGGCTGCAGTATAATCAGATCCACCTCTGCCCAAAGTTGTGGTAACATTATTTTTATCCGCAGCAATAAACCCGGGAATAATAAATAATGAAGAAGCTGAAGCATCAAAGAAAGTTGATGCTCTTTTATTAGTTGCCGTAAAATCAACGGCGGCCATTCCATAATTACTATCAGTCACAATAATTTCTCTGGCATCTTTCCATTCAGCCAGTAAGCCAACTGCATTTAATTTTGCTGCTATAATTTGTGAAGAAAGTAATTCCCCATAACTAACAATCCTGTCTTTGGTACGTGCCGATAATTCTCTCAATAAAAAAATACCATTGCAAATATCTTCTGCCTCGTTACAAATTTTTTTCACAAGGCTTAGTACGCTGCTTTGTTGCTGAACAGGTATCAGTTCCTGCACAGTACCAAGGTGTTTATCTTCAATCTCTTTTAAAATAAATTTATAAGATTCATCATTTGCTTCGGCCAGCGCAGCTGTTTTAAGTAACAAATCGGTTATACCGCCCAATGCAGAAACGACAACGACTGTTTTTGCATCTGCCTTTTTATTTTTAATGATCTCAACTACCTTATTTATGTTTTCAGCGTTTGCAACTGAACTACCCCCAAATTTTAAAACCTGCATATAATGTATGATTATTGATTAATGTAAAGCCAGTTCCCGTTTACCGGATAACAGCGTTTGCCCAAAGTTTGATATGAAATTGTACAACCCTAACGGGTTGTGGTGGTAGTTGTGGTAATAATAATACAGGCGCTTTCAGGCGTGGCTGAACTGGCAGAATTGATATGAATTGATGTTATTACCATTGAATAATTTCGAAGATAAGCAATTATTTTTAATCAAAAACAAATAAAGTAAGCAGTTAACTGATTGAATTTTAAGTAAATAGCCATTTATCCGGTGTATTACAATTATTTTAACCCTTTATTGGCAATTTTATAAGGAAAAACCTATCTTTACTTTGTTAATTAATGGTTTTAGTTTTTCGCTATTGACTGAAGTAGCTTTTTTGAAGTCCGATTCAGTGCATTGTAACAACTAAGTCATTATTCTTTTTTATTTATTTAAAAGTTTTTACAATGAACATTTACGTAGGAAATCTTAGTTGGTCTATGACTGATGACGATTTAATGAATCTCTTCACAGAGCATGGTACTGTAACAAGTGCTAAAATTTTGAAAGACAAAATGAACGGCCGTAGCAAAGGTTTCGGCTTTGTTGAAATGGAAGACGATGAAGCTGCTAAAGCTGCAATCGCTGCATTAAACGAAGTTGAAGTACAGGGTCGTAAGTTAATCGTTAACGAATCTCAGCCCCGTGCTGAGGGCGATCGTCCAAAACGCAGCTTCGGCGGCGGTGGTGGCGGTGGCTACAAGAAAAGTGGCGGCGGCTACGGCGGCGGTGGAAACCGTGGCGGTGGTGGTGGTTACGGCGGCGGTGGAAACCGTGGCGGTGGCGACGGCGGTTACAACAGAGGCGGTTATTAATATTTAATTATACAACCTTATTTAAAAATCCTTTCTTTACCGAAAGGATTTTTTTATTTACCGATCAATTTAAAATATGCTTAGCAATAACGATATACTTAAAAAATTAAGAGTGGCCCTTTCTTTACGCAATGATGATATAGTTGAGATATTAAAACTGGTTGATTTTGATATTACCAAAGGTGCATTGGGCGATCTTTTCCGTAATGAAGACCATCCCGGTTTTGTAGAAGCCGGTGATCAGTTGTTGCGAAATTTTTTAAATGGGCTTATCATTTATAAAAGAGGCAAACAGGAAGAACCGAAAATTATTGAAAGAGATAAGGAAGAATAAAAATTGTTGACCTTTGTTGGTTGATCGTTATTAGAACGCACGTTATGAATTGTAGAGGCTTGTATATTTTTTAAATACCAGCTTGGGTTCCTTGTGGCATCATCGTTGTGTCACAATCCGTTCATCAGCACTGCTACTATTGAGCTTTTATCAAAGCGAAGATTTGTAAGCACCAACTCACCCCTCACGATTCACTCCTTTATATTATATTGCAATCAAACTAAAAAATTATGGGCAAAGGAAGATTAGAAGCTTTCAGCGATGGCGTACTTGCTATCATCATCACCATTATGGTTTTGGAGATTAAAGTGCCGCATGGAGATATTCTGGAAGACCTGAAACCTTTGTTGCCAATATTCATGAGCTATGTACTCAGCTTTATTTATATTGGTATTTACTGGAACAACCATCATCATTTGATGCATGTTGTAAGTAAAGTAACGGGTGCTGTACTTTGGTCAAATATTCATTTACTGTTCTGGTTATCGCTGGTTCCTTTCGCTACTGCCTGGATGGGCGAAAATCATTTTAGCAAATGGCCGGTAATATTATATGGCTTTGTTTTAATGATGGCCGGTGTAGCTTATTATATTTTAGCGCATTGCCTTACCGGCATTCATGGAAAAAATTCTGCATTAGCCCAGGCAATTGGAAAAGATAAAAAAGGCATTCTTTCTGTCGTTTTGTATCTTTTGGGTATTATAGTGACTTTATTGATTCACCCATGGCTTGGCTTTTCCTTTTATGTAGTAGTAGCTGCCATCTGGTTTATCCCCGACAGAAGAATTGAAAAGAAGATGGAAAACAATTACAAAGAACAGCAGTAAGTTTTAGCCTGGTTCTTTAAATTACCCTGCTTCTTTAAAAAATAGTTTTTACTCTACAACTATATATAAAAAAGCCGCCTCATTATCAATAAGGCGGCTTTTGTTTTATAGACCCCGGTTAATTCAACTTAACCAATTTTGTTACACTTCGGTTTTTCCCCTGGGTTACTTCCACAAAATAAGTTCCGCCAGGTAGCTTATTAGTCAAGGTAATTAAACCCTGCTTGGTTAGTTTTGTTGAAGCCTGAACCAGTGTTCCATTCACATCCATAATCCTTACCATAATGGGTTCATTACTTTTAGTTATCACCTGTATATTGAAATCACCGGGTGTTGGGTTGGGATAAACTTTTACCGCAAACACATCAGCTACAACCGGAGTTTCTATTTCAATTGATTTTTCTTTTATTTGAGGCTCAACATTTTCAGATGATCCCTTTGCAAATGGTATCTCAACAAAACAATCATATTTATTCCAGATGGTTTTCTTTCCGTCGCTTTCAATTTTCTCTGTAATAAACCAACCGGTCATGGTTCCATACCTGGGCCCGCCCGATACTTTCAGTTTGCCATTTGGTATCATTATATTCAATGTAATCATAGTATTATCACCGTTTACATTAAATTTCTCCTCAACTTTTTTATTATCGCTCAGGTAAAAAGTAACTTTCGGACCATTTACGTTGATCATGCAATCTTCTTCAATAGTAACTCTTTCAGAAATCTTTACGGCAGTTGGATTAACAAAATAAACATTGGTTGTGTTCACATTCTTTTTCCCTTTTTCAACTGACATTTCCTGCATATTGATAATAGTGGCAGTAAAAGTCACGACCGCCCCTTCTTCAATTTTAATCTTGCCAAAGTCATTTCCTGTAATAGTTGCTGTTACACCTTTTTTAACAGTAAGGTTTTTATAGTTACCATTATATGTTCCATTTACATTTACATTTAAAGTACCGGAACCGCCAGTACCATTATAGATCATAAATGGAGGATTTGGTCCGCCGGTTGCAGGAGTATAAAACCGGTTACTTATATTGGCAGGTAATTGAACCGAAATATTCTTAGCTTTTACAAAGAAAGGATTCAAATCTGTGTTCTTCTTAAACTCTGCGCTACCATTGGCATCCGTAACACCTACATCGCCATTGATATCATTCTCTTCTCCAAATTTAGCATACGATTTTGCATAAATAATATAACCCGTGCTGTTCTGGTCATCATTTACAGTAATATTAAATGAGCAGGTGGCAAAGTTGCCGCATCCATCAGTAGCTTTCCAGGTAATAGTTGTAACACCTGTATTAAATATAGTGCCACTCAGTGAGCTAATTCCAGATCCTGATGTTGCACCGCTTAAAGTATAGGATAAGCTAACAGCACCCGGGCAATTATCCGTTGCACTTAATACATTAAATTCTGTACCAACAGCGGTGTAAGTACAATATCCATTATTGGTTAGCCTGGTTTGATTTGCTTTACAGGTTACAACAGGCGGTGTATTATCTACTATGGTTATTGTTTGTGATGCTGACGTTGCATTACCGCACTGATCCGTTGCCGTCCAGGTATTTACAAGTGTATAGTTTGATGGGCAGTTACCCGGTGTAAATGTTTGCTGATGCGTAATGGCTACAAACGAACATTCATCATTGGCTATTACTGTTGGTGCAGATAAAGAAACATTTAAAGATCCTGCAAGTATAGATGCCTTCAGTGTATTGCCATAAGCATTTGATACCAACATTAAAGGAATAGTAATGGTTGGGTTAGGCCCCGCAGGTAAGCCCATAGTAAACACATAATCACCAGCAACATTATTGATGAAAATCACACCCACGGCTCCGGCCTGTTGCGCCTTATATGCTTTGTTCACAAAATAACTGGCAGGAGGTGTACAGCCACTTCTTTCTATAACAGCAATTTTACCCGTAAGATTATTAGTTATCGTTTCACAGGCATCGTATGGATTACCGGCATTGTCTATTACCATTTCTGCATTGGCTGTTAATGGAGTTGATGTAAGCGGTGCTCCAAACACAGCTGTACCTACATTGTATGTGCTGGGCTGATTGTTAACACTGTTGTTGATATGTAATGGTTCCAATGGAAGTGGATTACTGCATTGCAGCGTTACGTTCGCTGGTACAGTTAATGTTGGTGCTGTGTTATCTACTACAGTAATTGTTTGCGATTGGGTTGTAGCATTACCACACTGATCAGTAGCTGTCCAGGTATTTACAAGCGTATAACTTGATGGGCAGCTGCCCGGTGTAAAGATTTGCTGATGTGTAATGGCTGTAAATGAACATGCATCATCGGCTATTACGGTTGGTGCTGATAAGGATACATTTACAGGACCAGCCAATAACTCGGCCTTAAGTGTATTACCATAAGTATTCGATACCAACATCAACGGTATGGTGATCGTTGGATTGGGACCTGCGGGCAGTCCCATAGTAGCTACATGGTTACCGGGCTGATTGAAAATAAATATTACGCCCACGGCGCCAGCCAGTTGTGCTTTGTAAGCTTTGTTTACAAAATAACTCTCTGGAGGGTTGCAGCCACTTCTTTCAATAACTGCAATCTTGCCTGTAAGTGTGCCTATTATAGATTCGCAGGCATCATAAGGATTACCTGCTCCGCCTGTTCCGTCATTCACCAGAACAGCATCGGCTGTTAATGGCGTAGCTGTTAGTGGTGCACCAAACACAGCAGTACCAACATTGTAAGTACCATCAATAAAATTCGGACTACTGTTGATCTCCAATGGTTTTATTGGCAATGGATTGGTACATTGCAAAGTTACGTTTGCAGGCACCGTTAAGGTGGGCGGTGTATTATCAACCACAGTTATGGTTTGCGATGCACTTGTTGCATTGCCACACTGGTCAGTGGCTGTCCAGGTATTTACAAGCGTATAACTTGATGGGCAGCTGCCCGGTGTAAAGATTTGCTGATGTGTAATGGCTGTAAACGAACATGCATCATCGGCTATTACGGTTGGTGCTGATAAAGATACATTTACAGGGCCGGCGAGTATAGCTGCCTTCAATGTATTTCCATAGGTATTTGATACCAACATTAAAGGAATGGTAATGGTTGGGTTAGGCCCCGCAGGTAAGCCCATAGTAAATATGTAATCACCAGCAATACTATTGATAAAAATTACGCCAATGGCTCCGGCCTGTTGTGCCTTATAGGCTTTGTTTACAAAATAACTGGCAGGAGGTGTACAGCCACTTCTTTCTATAACCGCAATTTTTCCTGTAAGGTCATTAGTTATCGTTTCGCAGGCATCGTATGGATTACCGGCATCATCAATCACCATCACAGCATTGGCTGTTAATGGCGTAGCTGTTAAAGGTGCTCCAAAAATTGCAGTACCAACATTGTAAGTACCATCAATAAAATTTGGACTGCTGTTGATCTCCAATGGTTTTATTGGCAATGGATTGGTACATTGTAATGTTACATTTGCTGGTACCGTTAATGTTGGTGGCGTGTTATCAACCACAGTAATTGTTTGCGATGCCGTTGTTGCATTACCACACTGGTCAGTGGCTGTCCAGGTATTTAAAAGTGTATAACTTGATGGACAATTACCCGGTGTAAATGTTTGTTGATGCGTAATGGTTGCAAATGAACAAGCATCATTGGCAAAAACTGTTTGTTCAGATAAAGAAACATTTACAGGCCCAAGCAGCATTTCTGATTTTAAACTGTTGCCGTAATCATAAGATACCATTATGGCAGGAATGGTGATGACAGGATTAGGGCCAGCAGGTATACCCATATTCACAATTGTATTTCCAGGTACCCTGTTAATGAATATCACGCCAATAGCTCCTGCATCCTGTGCCTTTTTTGTTCTATTAATAAAGTAAGAAGTTGGTGGCTCACAGAACCCACGGTCTATTACCGCTATCTTACCTCCAAGGCTGTTTAAAATTGTTTCACAAGCATCGCTTGGTGTACCGGTAGCATCATCTACCAATATCAAATCACCGGTTACAGGTGTAGCCGATAATGGTGGACCAAATACAGCATAGCCAAAATTATATGTTCCGTCAATAAAATTTGGACTGTTGTTTATATTCACAGGCATCAGCGGTAAAGGATCACTGCATTGCAGCGTTACATTCGCCGGCACTGTTAATGTTGGTGGCGTATTATCTACAAATAATATCGTTTGAGAAGCAGTTGCTGCGTTGCCACAGTTATCAGTCGCTGTCCAGGTTCTTACAACACTGTAATTACCATCGCATGTACCCGGTACAAAATTTTCGGTATGGCTGATCACAAAATTAGAGCAGGCATCAGTTACCAATACTGTTTGCGCATTCAACGATACATTCACCGTATTAAGAAGCATGGCGGCTTTTAAACTGTTGCCATAATTATTTGATACCATAATTGCAGGTATTGTAATTGTAGGAATGGAACCGCCTGGCATGCCCATATTCAATACAGCATCGCCAGGTTCATTATTTACCACAATCACAGCAATTGCCCCGGCTGCTTGTGCATTTGCAACTTTATTGATGAAGTATCCTAAAGGTGCTGCGCAGCCACCACGGTCAAGTACGGCAATCTTACCGGTTAAGCTACTGCTAATTGTTTCGCAGGCATCGCTTGGATTTCCAGCACCATCATTTACCAAAATCAGATTACCGGTTACTGGTGTAGCCGATAATGGTGGACCAAATACAGCCTTGCCAATATTATAGGTGTTAGCAACTGATGGCGTTGCACTGTTAATATGTACAGGCTCCAATGGTAATGGATCTGCACAGCTTAAAGTAATATTGGCCGGTGGCGTAATCGTTGGTGGTGTATTATCTATAAAAAATATCGTTTGAGAAGCAGTTGCTGCGTTGCCACAGTTATCAGTCGCTGTCCAGGTTCTTACAACACTGTAATTACCATCGCATGTACCCGGTACAAAATTTTCGGTATGGCTGATCACAAAATTAGAGCAGGCATCAGTTACCAAAACTGTTTGTGCACTCAACGAAACATTCACCACATCAATCAGCATGGCAGCTTTTAAACCGTTGCCATAATTATTTGATACCATGATTGCGGGAATTGTAATTGTAGGAATGGGACCGCCTGGCATCCCCATATCCAATACACCATCGCCCGGCTCATTATTTACCACAATCACAGCAATTGCCCCGGCTGCTTGTGCATTGGCAACTTTATTGATGAAGTATCCTAAAGGTGCTGCGCAGCCACCACGGTCAAGTACGGCAATCTTACCGGTTAAGCTACTGCTAATTGTTTCGCAGGCATCGCTTGGATTTCCAGCACCATCATTTACCAAAATCAGATTACCGGTTACTGGTGTGGCAGATAATGGAGGCCCAAATACCGCCCTGCCGATATTGTAGGTATTAGCCACTGATGGCGTTGCACTGTTAATATGTACAGGCTCCAATGGTAATGGATCAGCACAACTTAAAGTAATGTTGGCCGGTGGCGTAATCGTTGGTGGTGTATTATCTGCTACAGTAATCGTTTGCGATGCACTTGTTGCATTGCCACACTGGTCAGTGGCTGTCCAGGTATTTACAAGCGTATAACTTGATGGGCAGCTGCCCGGTGTAAAGATTTGCTGATGTGTAATGGCTGTAAATGAACATGCATCATCGGCTATTACGGTTGGTGCTGATAAGGATACATTTACAGGACCAGCCAATAACTCGGCCTTAAGTGTATTACCATAAGTATTCGATACCAACATCAACGGTATGGTGATTGTTGGATTGGGACCTGCGGGCAGTCCCATAGTAGCTACATGGTTACCGGGCTGATTGAAAATAAATATTACGCCCACGGCGCCAGCCAGTTGTGCTTTGTAAGCTTTGTTTACAAAATAACTCTCTGGAGGGTTGCAACCACTTCTTTCAATAACTGCTATTTTGCCAGTAAGTGTGCCTATTATAGATTCGCAGGCATCATAAGGATTACCGGCTCCGCCTGTTCCGTCATTCACCAGAACAGCATCGGCTGTTAATGGTATAGCTGTTAATGGCGCTCCAAACACAGCGGTACCAACATTATAAGTACCATCAATAAAATTTGGACTGCTGTTGATCTCCAATGGTTTTATTGGCAATGGATCTGTGCATTGCAATGTTACATTCGCCGGTACAGTTAAGGTTGGTGCTGTATTATCAACACCGGTTATGGTTTGCGATGCTGTGGTTGCATTGCCGCACTGGTCAGTAGCTGTCCAGGTATTTACAAGTGTATAGTTTGATGGACAGTTACCCGGTGTAAATGTTTGCTGATGCGTAATGGCTGTAAACGAACATGCGTCATCGGCTATTACGGTTGGTGCTGATAAAGATACATTTACAGGACCAGCCAATAACTCGGCCTTAAGCGTAGTGCCATAACTATTTGATACCAACATCAACGGTATGGTGATCGTTGGATTGGGACCTGCAGGCAGTCCCATGGTAACTACGTAATTACCGGGTTGGTTAAAAATAAATATCACGCCCACTGCGCCAGCCTGTTGTGCCTTGTAGGCTTTGGTGACAAAAAAGCTTGCTGGTTGAGAGCAGCCACTTCTTTCAATAACAGCAATTTTTCCTGTGAGGTTATTAGTAATGTTTTCGCAGGCATCATAAGGATTACCGTAATCATCAATAACCATCACAGCATTGGCTGTTAATGGCGTAGCTGTTAAAGGTGCTCCAAAAATTGCAGTACCAACATTGTAAGTACCATCAATAAAATTTGGACTGCTGTTAATCTCCAATGGCTTTATTGGTAGTGGATCGGTACATTGCAGCGTCACATTTGCTGGTACTGTTAAAGTGGGTGGTGTATTGTCAACAACTGTAATTGTTTGTGTGCAGGTAGCCATATTTCCACAAGCATCAGTTGCTTTATAGGTACGAATAATTGTAAAGCTGCCCGGGCAGGTCTCGTTTGCAACTTCATCTCCCTCCCAGGTAACTGATGTAACCGGGCAGGAGCCTGAAATTATAACAGATTCAACATCCGGATTCGGAATTTCATCACCACAATCCAGTGTAATATTCTGTGGACAAGTTATGATTGGCGGCTGATTGGTACCGTTACATGATCCCGGCACCGGCTGAAAACCTGAGGCCGGCAATGCATCTGTGCCATTGGTAAGGTATGGAATATAAGATACCGGAGAACCTATTACAGATGCAATAGTTGCCGCATCAGCAGTACCAAACCAGTTACAGGTTGCCGGTATAGCTCCGCCTATATAAGACTGTGGGTCAAGAAAAACGGTGTTGTTTGTATTGTATCCCGTAAAACTGTTCTCAAAAATACTAACGTTAGAATTTGGGCCAACAACAGAAGTCATTCTTATGGCATGAGGAGCAAGGGCATTGCTGCCATCAAAATTATTATTATTAATCATTAAATTATTTGCCCCACCAAAAATCCTCAAATCTGCCGAAACAGAACCAAACGTTGAATTCTTTATTTCATTGTTTGAAAAAAGCGAGGACACTACATTATAAAATGTTACAGCCCTTAAATTCCCGTCAAACAAATTGTTTGTCATGGTAATGCTTTCCGCTCTGGTACCTGCAGTAATCATTTCAAAATCAATACCCACTCCCTCTATATGATTGGTAAACTTATTATCGTTAATAAATACGTTAGAAACAGATCCTCCCGAAATATCACTATCAGCATAAATGGCTTCCCTGAAAATAGGGCCGGGTGTATTATTTGCATCATACCAGTTGCAATTAATATTTACCTGCGCCGGAAAAGAACCTGCGTTAGAAAGTCCTGTTCCCAGTGTATTATTCCTGATAATATTATTAAGTAACTGCGTGCCTGTATTGGGCGGAACCATGTACACGGCAAAACCATATCCGGGTGCAAGGGCGGCATTTGCTCCATCCTGATCCTGTATAGTAAATCCATCAATGGTGACATTGCTTGCATTAACGCCGATACCATTCGGGCAGCTGATTACTGACTCAGCACCAGTCCTGGACAAAGCACAATTACCCCATTGGGCACCACGCAGATTAAGCGATTTGTTTATGTCCAGGTTTTCATTATAAATTCCTGCGGGCACCTGAATTACATCACCGGGCGATGCCGCAGCTATTGCCGCAGTTATAGTAGCATAACTGCCGCTACCATTTACGGTGATTTGCGCTTTGGAAACAGCAGAAAACAGGCATAACATTACAATCAGCTGTGCGGTAATTTTTTTAAAAGTTGACAAAGACATAATTCTCATAAACATAATTTTAATAGTATTGGTATGATTAGTTTAAACACTAAATATACTGCTGCCTATAAAGAGAAAGAATCCTGTAAAACAGGGATTTCCTATACTTCTGTACCAGCAACAATGAAATTTAATTACGATTAAACAAGCAAACACAACGAAAATGGTAACACACATTTAATCAACTGTAATTAAACCTGTTTTTACGGGGGAGTGGTTTTGAGAAATTGGATAACAGTTTTAGTAACGGATATCGAGAAATGCTAGGCAAATAACTGAAAAATAAAATACAATTGCAACCTTTTGGCAATATTTATTTTAATAACGGGAACCTCTATGTAAAAAAGAGGAAGCTCTTTCCAGAACATCCTCCTTTTATCTTCATTTTAAATATTACACCACTTTCTTGGGTGGCAGATCAAAAGCAACAGCTTCATGTTCAAAATGGCCTTTATGGCTTCCATCGCAAAATGGTTTGTTTTGCGATAAGCCGCAGCGACAGATAGAAATTATTTCCCTGCCCTGCAGATTATAAACGCCACCGTTTTTATCTACGATCTCAAAATCGCCTTCTACTTTTATTGAGCCGTTGCTGTTTACTGTAATTTTTGTTTTTGACATTTCGCTTTTATTTTTTCTAAAATTAACTACTTAAAGGCAAACTATGATGAGAAAGAAAAAATGATTTTATTTAGTTCATACTACAGTAGAATAAGTCTTTTGATTTATGAACAGTTACAACTCCCATTCCCAAACCGTTCTGTAGGTTCCAAACTCTTCTACATATTTTAAAAAAGCAATAAAGAAAGCATCATTGCCGAGCGTAGCGCTATCTCCTATTACATACAATTGTTCCTTAGCCCTGGTAAGTGCTACATTCATTCGACGGTAATCTTTTAAAAAACCGATAATGCCATCATCATTACTTCTTACCAAAGATAAAATAACAGTATGCTGCTCCTGCCCCTGAAAACTGTCAATGGTACTGATGCGTAATTGTGCTGATAACGATTCTTTTGCTGCTGAAACCTGTCCGGCGTATGGTGAAATAAATGCTGTTTGCTCAGCATCTATGTTTTCGGTTTCTATAATTTTATTTGCGATCCGAAGCTCTCCATCATTCTTAAGACTGGTTCCATCCTGTCCATGCTCTTCATTAAAACCACTACCTGCTGTATCAATAAAAGTAAGGTGCTGTGCAGTGCTTAACAATTTTTCATCTGTCATCAGCTTTCCTTCATAAAAGTACTGACTGCTGAAACCCGCAATAGGCTGCCGCATGCGATATTGTGTATTTAATAAAAAGACTGGCTGCATTGTTTTAACAGCAGTCTCTAGAATTGAAGTATTGAAACCAACCTGGGCAGCTTCATTGCTTAACACAGTGGGCGGCAACTGCAGGTGATCTCCCGCCAAAATATATTTCTGCGCCAGCGGAAATACACACCAGGCAAGCGGTTCAATACACTGACCGGCTTCATCCATAACAAGGCAATTAAATTTCAAATGCCGCAGGTCTGCATCATACAAACCGATAGGCGTGCCCAATATTACATCGGCCTGCTCAAATAATTTTTCTTCGTTGTAAGTTTGTAATTTTTTTATCTGGAGACGAATGTCTTTTACTTCTTTAAACAATAAATTACGTTGCTCTCTTTCTTCCTTACCAAAACTGCGCTTGTATTTCAAAGCCATCTTCCTGAATTCCTCTGCACGTATTTTTAACTGTTTGATCTCTTTTTGCTCCCGGCTGTTTGCCAGTTTGCCTTCGGGCGTATGTGCAAACACAAGGGCATCGGTTTTGCTGCTGTTGCCAACCCGTAAAACAGCAACGCCTTTTTCTATTAATCCTTTTGCAATATTATCAACAGCTGTATTGCTGGGTGCTGTTACAATAATTTTTTCTCCCTGTTCTATCAATTGTAAAATGCCTTCAATCAATGTAGTTGTTTTACCTGTTCCCGGCGGGCCGTGAATGATCAGCATTTCATTATTGGCAACCATCGCTTTTACAGCGGCCTGCTGACTTGGGTTTAAATTTTTATTGGTAAAGATGACAGATTGCTCTTCCTTCTCAAACTGCTGTTGCCTTACCGGCGCAGTACCATGTATCTCTTCAAACAACCTGTACAACTCTTTATTCGCTTCCAGGTTGTTAAGCGTTGTTTTCATGATGGACGTGGTACGCTGATCGGGAGCCAGCTTAATACCCACATTTTTATCTTCAATCCAATCCGGAAAATCCGGTGCAAATAACCTGAACTCTCCGCTTCTGCCATCTAAATTCAGCAATACGCCTTTTACTGGTTCTTCGCCTGTACAAAAACATTCAATGGCTGCACCATCTTTAAATAAATTTATTTCAACCGGGTAGCTAAGTTTAAAACTAATCTCAGGATAATCGGCGTAGCCAAAATTTTTACGGGTAACAGTAATAGGGTGCAGTGCCAAACCTTCTGCCTTTAAAGCTTTAAGGCTGTGCTGCTGATCTAAACTGTAGCGTTGCACCTGTTCCTGTTCTTCTAAATTAATACAGGTAAGTAAATTTTTTATGTGTGGATTGCTTACAGCCATTGCATGAAATTAATTACTACAGCACAATAATAAAATTCTCTTCCTCAACCTTAACCTTAACCTCTTCTTCCTCACTCTTTAAAATTCTTCTTCAGCTCCATCAGCTTTGCCTGAAATGGATTAGATGCTACCTGCTTTTCCTCAACCGGCAACTCTTTATTAAATGCCTTCTTAACAGCCTCCTGTCTTGTTGCACCGCTTTCCTTTAAACTCAGTGCAATTCTTTTTCGTGGAATATCAACCTCCACTACGGTAACCATAACTTTTTGACCAAGCTTTACAACTTCGTTGGGATCACTGATGTAGCGGTTCGCCATTTGCGACACATGAATCATCCCATCCTGCTTTACACCCACATCGGCAAAGGCACCAAAGTTGGTAATATTGGTAATGATGGCCGGCACTTTCATACCCGGTTTCAGATCAGACATACTATTTACACCTTCTGCAAATCTAAACTCTTCAATAGCAGCACGTGGGTCTCGGCCAGGCTTTTCAAGTTCTTTTAAAATATCTGTAATAGTAAATTCACCAATAGTTTCAGTAACAAAATCTTTTGCTTTTAACTGCTTTCTTATCTCTCCGTTTTTTATCAACTCAGGTACAGTGCTGTTTGCTTTTGCTGCCATTGCTTCCACTACATGGTAACTCTCCGGGTGTACTGCAGAATTATCCAACGGATTTGCCGCATCCTGAATTCTTAAAAATCCTGCACTCTGCTCAAAAGCTTTAGCACCAAGTAAAGGCACTTTTTTTATTTCGTCACGGCTTTTAAAACTGCCATGCTTTGTACGATACTCCACAATATTTTTTGCAACGTTAACACTTAACCCGCTCACATAAGTTAGTAAGTGTTTGCTCGCTGCGTTCACATCCACACCTACAAAATTCACGCAGCTTTCCACAACCTTATCCAGCGATTCTTTTAAACGGTTTTGATTTACATCATGCTGGTACTGTCCCACACCAATACTCTTGGCATCAATCTTAACCAGCTCACTTAACGGGTCAAGCAATCTTCTGCCAATACTTATAGAACCACGTACGGTAACATCTTCATCCGGAAATTCTTCCCGTGCCACTTCACTGGCGGAGTAAATAGAAGCACCGTTTTCATTTACCATAAAAAGTGAGACCGGTTTACCAAATTCAATTGACCGCAGCAATTGATCAGTTTCTTTACTCGCTGTGCCGTTGCCATAACCAATCGCCTCAATATTATATTCGGCAACCAATTCTTTTATTGTTCTGATGGCTCCATTCCAATCATTTTGCGGTGCATGCGGATAAATAGTATTGTACTTTAAAAATCCGCCGTACTCATCTAAGCAAACTACTTTGCAGCCCGACTTAAAGCCCGGATCCAATGCCATTACACGCTTATGTCCCAGTGGCGAAGCCAGTAAAAGCTGGCGAAGATTTTCTGCAAATACCCGAATGGCTTCTTCATCCGCCTTTACTTTGCTTGACATCCTGAACTCGGTTTCAATAGAGGGTTGCAGCAGGCGAACATAAGAATCATCAATGGCCAAAGCTACCTGTTTGGCCACAAGTCCTGATGATTTTATAAAAACATTTTTTATCGCATCCTGTGCCTGCTCCTTATCAATACCAATATCCATGATGAGAAAACCTTCTTTTTCGCCCCGGCGTATTGCCAGTATGCGATGGCTGGGGCTTTGTGCCAGCGGTTCTTTAAACTCAAAATAGTCACGGTATTTTTGAGCATCCTCATCATCTTTTTTGCTCGTCAGCACTTTAGATGAAAGTGCGGCACCTTCCGTAAATAATTTCCGTACAATATTTCTTGCCTGCTCATTTTCTGCTATCCATTCAGCCATAATATCTCTTGCACCCTGCAGAGCCTCAGCAATATCTTTTACATTTTCGGTAATAAATTTCGCAGCTTCGGCTTCCGGATTTTGCAGCCCTTGTTCAAATAATAATTTTGCAAGTGGCTCCAATCCTTTTTCAATTGCAACACTTGCTTTTGTTTTACGTTTTGGTTTAAAGGGTAGATAAATATCTTCCAAAACTGTAGCGCTTGTACAATCTTCAATACGTTTTTTTAATTCCGGTGTTAACCTTCCAGCTTCCTCAATAGTTTTTAAAACAGTCTCCTTACGTTTCTCCAGTTCATTAAAATATTTTACCTGGTCAATTACGTTTGCAATAACAACTTCATCCAGGTTGCCGGTTGCTTCTTTGCGGTAACGGGCAATAAAAGGAATGGTAGAGCCTTCGGTATGTAACTGGTAAATACTGTTGATTTGCTTTAGACTTAAGTTCAGTTCTGAAGCGATATGTTGTATGTATTTAATATCCATGTTGAAAATTTATAGGGCTGCAAATGTATCATTCGTCAACCTTATAAAAAACTTTGTTTTCATCTATTTTAATTGCAAGTGTTTCTTCAAACTAAAAAAGTCTTTCGCCTATGAACAAGGTAAAAGACTTTTTAATTTATTTGTAAAGATTGTTCTGAATAAATCTACTTCTGCATGTTTCCGTCAAAACTCACCATCCACGCAATTCCAAACTTATCGGTAAACATTCCAAAATATTCGCTCCAGAAAGTTTTGCTTAAAGGCATGGTTACATTTCCGCCGGCAGCTAAACAATTGAATAATTTTTCAGCTTCTTCTTTACTGTCAGCATTAACAGATATGGAGAAATTATTTCCCTGTACAAAACCAGGTGCCCACTGGCCACCTGTATCACTACCCATTATTGTTGTGCCTCCACCAATAGGTAATGAAACATGCATGATCTTTTGTTTGTCACTTTCTGGTACTTCGTATCCTTCAGAAGGAGGCATTTCGCCAAAGCGGCCAATATAAGGAAACTCGCCGCCAAAAACAGATTTGTAAAAATTAAAAGCCTCTTCGCAATTACCATTAAAATTGAGATAAATATTTACTGATGCCATAATAATAGATTTAATTAAATAAATTTTTTTAGGGCAATGAAGGTATTAAAATATTGAACAAAGAACATGAACGATTAAATTATGAAGTGTTTGCACTCCAATCCTTGTTCGATATTCCTTATTCCTTGTTCATTATTAAAATCCTTGGGGTAGGTACATAAAAAAACCCCTCGATAAATCGAAGGGTTTTAAATGAATATGGCAGCTACCTACTCTCCCGCATTGTTGTGCAGTACCATCGGCCATGAGGGGCTTAACTTCTCTGTTCGGTATGGGAAGAGGTGAACACCCTCGGCAAAACCACCATAAGGCGTTTTGTCGGGACTAACTAAAAGTTAGATGACAATAATAAGGTGACATATTGGAATAAGAAGTAAAGTAGAGTAAAAAAATATAATTATTCTTCCTAAGAAAAATAAAAAATAAAGCTTACGGGCAATTAGTACTACTCGGCTTTGATGTTACCACCTTTATACCTATAGCCTATCAACGTCATAGTCTCTGACGACCCTTAAAAGTAAACTCATCTTGAGGTAGGTTTCACGCTTAGATGCTTTCAGCGTTTATCCTGTCCGTTCGTAGCTACTCTGCATTGCACCTGGCGGCACAACAGATACACCAGCGGAACGTACGACTCGGTCCTCTCGTACTAAAGTCATATCCTCTCAATTTACTAGCGCCCATCACAGATAGGGACCGAACTGTCTTGCGACGTTCTGAACCCAGTTCACGTGCCACTTTAATCGGCGAACAGCCGAACCCTTGGGACCTTCTCCAGCCCCAGGATGTGACGAACCGACATCGAGGTGCCAAACCTCCCCGTCGATATGAGCTCTTGGGGGAGATCAGCCTGTTATCCCCAGAGTACCTTTTATCCTTTGAGCGACGGCCCTTCCATACAGAACCGCCGGATCACTTTAGCCGACTTTCGTCCCTGCTCGACATGTATGTCTCACAGTCAAGCTCCCTTATACTAATACGCTCTACGTACGATTACCAACCGTACTGAAGGAACCTTTGCAAGCCTCCGTTACACTTTAGGAGGCGACCACCCCAGTCAAACTACCCACCATGCACTGTTTCCCGTTAGGGATTAGATTCTAAATGTTTAAAGGTTGGTATTTCAACGACGACTCCATGATGCCTAGCGACACCACTTCAAAGTCTCCCAACTATCCTACACATCAAAAATTCAAAATCAATGCAAAGTTGTAGTGAAGGTTCATGGGGTCTTTCCGTCCCGTGACGGGTAACCGGCATCTTCACCGATACTACAATTTCACCGGGCTCTTGGAGGAGACAGTGTACAACTCATTAGACCATTCGTGCAGGTCGGAACTTACCCGACAAGGAATTTCGCTACCTTAGGACCGTTATAGTTACGGCCGCCGTTTACTGGGGCTTCAGTCAGAAGCTTTGGCTTGCGCCGAACATCCTTCCTTAACCTTCCAGCACCGGGCAGGTATCAGGCTCTATACGTCATCTTTCGATTTTGCAGGGCCCTGTGTTTTTGCTAAACAGTTGGTTGTACCATTTTACTGAGACCGACCGAAATCGGTACGCTTTATCCCGAAGTTACAGCGTTAATTTGCCTAGTTCCTTCTCCAAGGCTCACCCGAGCGCCTTAGAATACTCATCCCACCCACCTGTGTCGGTTTGCGGTACGGGCTGCTTTAAACATAACTTAGAGGTTTTTCTCGGAGGTCTGATTACAGTCACTATCAGCGCTGCCGAAGCTTTGCTGTACTATCAGGTTCGACAAGTCGAGCGGATTTGCCTACTCAACCTATATCTACACCCTTTAACGATCTATTCCGTAAGATCGCGGACTTTTCACTACCCCGTCACCCCATCGAATCTAAAGCAGGTGTCGTAATATTAAACGACTTGCCATCAGCTACCCCTTTCGGGTTCGCCTAAGGACCCGACTAACCCTGATCTGATTAACATTGATCAGGAAACCTTGGGTTTTCGGCGTTAAAGTTTTTCACTTTAATTATCGTTACTTATGCCTACATTTTCTTTTGAAATCGCTCCAGCAACCATCGCCAGTCACCTTCGCAGCAGATTTCAATGCTCCCCTACCGATATACTACGTAGTAGCAATCTTAGAACTTCGGTTCATGGTTTGATACCCGATTATTTTCCGTGCAGGATCTCTCGACCAGTGAGCTGTTACGCACTCTTTAAATGAGTGGCTGCTTCCAAGCCAACATCCTGGCTGTTATAGAAATCCCACCTCGTTTGTTTAACTTAACCATGTATTTGGGACCTTAGTTGCTAATCTGGGTTATTTCCCTCTCGGCCACGGACCTTATCGCCCGCAGCCTCACTCCCGGAGATATTTAGTAC